>AP024866.1 GCA_024346835.1 Vibrio comitans | reverse complement strand
ATCGACCCCACAATACGGATAGAAAAAAATAGAAGGACAGTAATTTTACCCCCAGATTATCAAGATCGCTAGCAAATGATCGACGATCCAGTGCATAAGATCGAAGTTATTCACAATTAATCTGAAAATATTGCAAAGATCTACATGATTACCCACAGAGCTATACCAAAACGACATGATCCTCAAGGTAAGAACTAGGTTATCCCCAACCTTTTTCACATTTTTTCATCCGCAAAAATCACTAATAACCATTCTGTTATTACTAATAACTTTTCGTTATTAGCCTAAGCTGAGCTTAGCTGTAATATTTCGCTGCATAAACACAAGGAGTAGTAGTATGAAAAACTGGTTAAAAGGCTTGGTATGCGCAACCGCACTAATTGCGAGTTTAGGACAAGCAGCTTATGCTGCAACAACAGAAGTAAAAGTGGGCATGTCAGGACGCTACTTCCCATTTACGTTTGTTGAGAAAGACAAGCTTCAAGGCTTTGAGGTTGATATTTGGGATGAGATCGCTCGTCGCAATGATTACGACGTGAAATACGTTACCTCAAACTTCTCTGGTCTATTTGGCATGCTAGAAACAGGTCGTATTGATACTATTTCAAACCAAATTACCGCAACTGAAGCGCGTAAAGCGAAATACCTATTTTCAGACGCGTATGTTGTAGACGGTGCACAAATTACCGTGCGTAAGGGCAACGATGAGATCCAAGGTATTGATGACCTAGAAGGCAAAACAGTCGCTGTTAACCTAGGTTCAAACTTTGAACAATTGTTGCGTAACCACGATAAAGACAACAAGATCGACATCAAGACCTACGATACAGGTATTGAACATGATGTAGCGCTAGGCCGTGCTGATGCATTTGTAATGGATCGCCTATCGGCTCTAGAGCTGATCAAAAAAACGGGTTTACCACTACAATTAGCGGGCGAACCATTTGAAACCATTGAAAACGCTATGCCATTCGTCAACAACGAAAATGGTCAGAAGCTACAAAAAGAAGTGAACGGTGCTCTAGCTGCTATGCGTGAAGACGGCACCCTAGCTGAGATTTCAAATAAATGGTTTGGTGCTGATATCACTCAAAAATAGTGTAACCATATATTTAGCTCAGCCTGATACCAATCACAGTAAGTAAATGCTCAGAAATAGCGCAGGAAAAACACTGGATAACAAGGCAGAACTTTTTGATGAGTAGTTATTCTACAATCAAAAATTCTAACACCGTTATCGAGTGTTTTAACAAGCTAGGATGAGCGGTTATTTGCTACGATTGGTATAACAAGGCTTGGAGCCCACTATTTCTGCGGAGATAGTGGGCTTTGCTTTTTAAACGAAGAGATGTAACAAGATGGGATTTGATTTCAACTACATGCTGGAACTGCTACCGATACTGTTTAAGTATCTAGGCACGACTATGGAGATGGCACTTTGGGGCGGTATCTTTGCTCTGATTTTGGCCGTCATTCTAGCCAACATTCGGGTGTTTAAAGTCCCAGTGCTGGATCAGCTTAGCCAGCTCTACATCAGCTTCTTTCGTGGCACACCACTTTTAGTGCAGTTGTTTCTACTTTATTACGGGCTGCCACAAGTATTCCCAATAATGGTAGGTATCGATGCCTTTAGCGCAGCTGTTATTGGTCTTACATTGCACTTTGCTGCTTATATGGCGGAAAGTATCCGCGCAGCCATTATTGGTATTGATCGTAGCCAAATGGAAGCAAGTCTTTCAATTGGCATGACCACACGTCAGGCAATGCAAAGAATCATTCTTCCTCAGGCTACACGCGTCGCCCTGCCCTCTTTAATGAACTATTTCATTGATATGATCAAATCCACGTCTCTAGCCTTTACGTTAGGTGTGGCTGAAATCATGGCCAAAGCACAAATGGAGGCTTCATCCAGCTTCCGATTCTTTGAGGCATTCTTGGCAGTAGCTCTTATCTACTGGGGCGTGGTTATCATCCTAACGCGCGTACAAATCTGGGCAGAGAATAGATTGAATAAGGCGTATCAAAGATGATTCAACTCAAAAACATTCATAAGCGCTTTGGTGACAGTGAGATCCTTAAAGGTATCGACATCGATATCAATAAAGGAGAAATCATCGTTATTATTGGCTCTAGCGGCACAGGTAAATCTACCCTACTGCGTTGTGTTAACTTCCTTGAGCAAGCAGAGCAAGGCGAGATCAGCATCGATGATACCTATGTCAACTGTGCAAAGTACACCAAGGCTGAAGAACTGGCTCTAAGACGCAAGACAGGCTTTGTATTCCAAAACTATGCATTGTTTTCGCACATGACGGCTCGTCAGAACATTGCCGAGGGTCTAATTACCGTTCATGGTTGGAAAAAAGACAAGGCATTGCAGCGCGCACAGCAAATATTGGATGACATCGGCTTACAAGATAAAGGTGATAGCTACCCAGCCTCTCTATCTGGCGGTCAGCAACAGCGTGTAGGCATTGGCCGAGCAATGGCATTGGAACCAGAGCTGTTGTTATTCGATGAGCCGACCTCAGCACTTGATCCTGAATGGGTCGGTGAGGTGTTGAATTTAATGAAAAAATTGGCCAATCAGCACCAAACTATGCTGGTGGTCACTCACGAAATGCAGTTTGCTCGTGAAGTCGCTGACCGAGTGATCTTCATGGCAGAAGGCAACATTGTAGAGCAAGGAAAACCTGAGGATATCTTTGGTAATCCACAGGATCCTCGCTTGAAAAAGTTCTTAAATCAAGTTGGGATCCAATAAGATCCTTGTGATTTAAATTTTTACACGTATAATCCGTCGACCGGAATTTCAGGCACGAGAATCTTAATCTGGTTTCAATAAGAAGCAGAGATAATAGATAACTTGTGTTTGAGCTAAACCAATCATTGACTATTTTAAAGACAGTGATTACAATTCCGCCTCTTTGTTGAGAGACGTCGGTATCCCTCTTATATATAAGAGAGAAATACAGCCCACGTCGGGTTTAACAAGAACCTAAAAACTACTGATCAGTAAAGGTAATAACCATGTCTAAACGCACTTTTCAACCTTCAGTTCTAAAGCGTAAACGTACTCACGGTTTCCGTGCTCGTATGGCTACTAAGAACGGTCGTAAAGTAATTAATGCACGTCGTGCTAAAGGCCGTGCGCGCCTTTCAAAATAATTCGCGATTATTTTGACTAAGTACGCGTTCAATCGGGAGTTACGTCTGTTAACTCCCGAGCATTATCAAAATGTCTTCGAAAAGGCTCACAGAGCTGGCTCCCCTCATTTCACAATTATCGCTCGTAAAAACTCTCTTACTCATCCAAGACTTGGATTAGCAGTACCTAAAAAGCAAATTAAAACTGCCCCTGGCCGTAATAGGTTCAAGAGAATCGCACGAGAAAGCTTCCGTCTTAATCAGCACAAACTTCCTAACAAAGATTTTGTTGTTATTGCAAAGAAAAGTGCCCAAGATTTAAGCAATGATGATATGTTTAAACTCTTCGATAAACTATGGCAAAGACTTTCTCGCCCTTCGCGTGGATAGCGATAGGTCTAGTTTACCTATATAGAGTTGGTATTAGTCCGTTCATCGGACCACGCTGTCGTTTCACCCCAACCTGCTCCGAGTACGCAATCTTGGCATTAAAAAGCCACGGATTTGTAAAAGGGTGTTGGTTATCGGGCAAACGTCTATTAAAATGCCACCCTTTGAATGATGGCGGATACGACCCTGTACCACCAAAAAACACAACAAACAGAGATAAATAACGATGGGTTCTCAACGTAATATCCTGTTTATCGCATTGGCTATGGTTTCATTTTTGCTATTTCAACAATGGCAAGAATACAAAAACCCAACAGCCCCTGCGACTAACCAGGCACAATCTAGTAGCAGCTCTTTGCCAGCGCCTTCAATGGCTGACGAAATGGATCCTGCTCCAGAAGCAAACCATACGGCAAGTATTGTATCCGTTAAAACAGACGTTCTCACTCTATCTATCGATGCTGTCGGTGGTGATGTGGTGTCTGCTTCATTAAATGAATACGCTGAAGAATTTGAATCTGAAGAGCGCTTCGTTCTTCTAGATAAAAAAGGCAACGAGCAATACATTGCTCAAAGTGGCCTGATTGGTCCGCAAGGTATCGATCTAAGCAGCACATCTCGTCCTAACTACAAAGTAAGCGCAGACAGCTTTACTTTAGCAGAAGGTCAAGATGAGCTACGTGTACCAATGACTTTCACTGCGAATGGCATTGATTACACCAAAACCTTCATCCTTAAGCGCGGCAGCTACGCAATTGATGTGGTTTACGATGTGGCGAACCACTCTGGTGCGAATGCAACAGTTGGTATGTACGCTCACCTTCGTCAAAACCTGCAAGATGCTGGTGGTAGCCTAACAATGCCTACTTACCGTGGCGGTGCATACTCTACTGAGTCTACACGCTACAAGAAGTACAGCTTTAGCGACATGCAAGATCGTAACCTTCAACAAAACCTGCCTAACGGCGAGGGTTGGGTTGCAATGCTTGAGCACTACTTCGCTTCAGCTTGGGTTCCACGTGATGCACAAGGCGCAAGTCTTTACACTCGCGTAGTGGGTAACCTAGGTGACATCGGTGTTCGTCTTCCTAACAAGACAATCGCAAACGGTGAAACTGGCGAAATGAAGGCAACTCTATGGGTTGGTCCTAAACTTCAAAATGATATGGCAGCGGTTGCTCCTAACCTTGAGCTAGTAGTTGACTACGGCTGGTTATGGTTCATTGCTAAGCCACTTCACTGGTTACTGTCTATGATCCAAAGTGTTGTTATCAACTGGGGTCTAGCGATTATCGTACTAACCTTCATCGTTCGTGGTGCTATGTACCCACTAACGAGAGCTCAGTACACCTCTATGGCTAAAATGCGTATGCTGCAACCAAAACTGACAGCAATGCGTGAGCGTATCGGCGATGACCGTCAGCGTATGAGCCAAGAGATGATGGAACTGTACAAGAAAGAGAAAGTTAACCCACTGGGTGGCTGTCTACCTCTTATCCTACAGATGCCTATCTTCATCGCTCTATACTGGGCATTGATGGAATCTGTTGAACTGCGTCACTCACCGTTCTTCGGTTGGATCACTGACCTTTCAGCACAAGACCCGTACTACATCCTTCCTCTATTGATGGGTGCTAGTATGTTTATGATTCAGAAGATGAGTCCTACGACTGTAACGGATCCAATGCAGCAGAAGATCATGACCTTTATGCCGGTTATGTTTACCTTCTTCTTCCTATGGTTCCCATCAGGTCTAGTTCTTTACTGGTTGGTATCGAACATCGTTACGCTGATTCAGCAAACGTTGATCTACAAAGGTCTAGAGAAAAAAGGCTTACACTCTAAATAGAGCTTAAGTTAGCCAATGTTTATAAGAGAAGGCGACCTTAGGGTCGCCTTTTTATTTTCTATGAATTGAGCAACTTACTGTAGTTTAAGTATACAATTTACCTAATTATTCCAATTGAGACGAACATGACTAACGATACTATTGTGGCTCAAGCCACAGCGCCAGGACGTGGCGGAGTAGGCATAATTCGAGTTTCAGGCCCACAAGCTAACCAAGTCGCACAATTAGTCGTGGGGCGTGAGCTTCAGCCTAGACGCGCTGAATACCTACCGTTTGTGGACGATGCCGGAGTTCAGCTAGACCAAGGCATCGCCTTGTATTTCCCAAACCCTAACTCCTTTACTGGCGAAGATGTATTAGAGCTTCAGGGCCACGGTGGTCCCGTTGTAATGGATATGCTGATAAAGCGCATCCTTTCAATCTCTGGCATTCGTCCAGCACGCCCTGGAGAGTTCTCCGAGCGTGCATTCCTCAATGACAAAATGGATCTAACTCAGGCAGAAGCCATTGCCGACCTCATTGATGCCAGCTCAGAAGAAGCGGCCAAATCCGCTCTGCAATCACTTCAGGGTGAGTTTTCAAAGCGCATCACGACGTTAGTCGAGTCGCTGATTCATCTTCGCATTTATGTAGAAGCAGCGATTGATTTTCCTGAAGAGGAAATCGATTTTCTGGCGGATGGTAAAGTAAGCACTGACTTACAAACGATCATCGATAACTTAGAAGCTGTGCGCGCAGAAGCCAATCAAGGTGCAATCATGCGTGAAGGCATGAAAGTGGTCATTGCCGGTCGTCCAAATGCAGGTAAATCTAGCTTACTCAATGCCCTTTCAGGCAAAGAGTCAGCCATTGTTACTGATATCGCAGGTACCACGCGTGACGTGCTCAGAGAGCACATCCACATTGACGGTATGCCACTGCATATCATTGATACTGCGGGCCTTCGTGAGGCGTCTGACGAGGTCGAGAAGATAGGTATCGAGCGTGCTTGGGAAGAGATACAACAGGCAGACCGCGTATTGTTCATGGTTGATGGCACCACTACTGATGCCACCAATCCTCAAGAGATTTGGCCCGAGTTTGTAGATAGACTACCGAACAACATGGGAATGACCGTCATCCGCAACAAGGTTGATCAAACCCAAGAGACCCTGGGTATTTGTCATGTGAACGACCCAACCCTAATTCGTCTAAGTGCGAAGACTGGCCAAGGTGTCGATGCCCTACGTAACCATTTAAAAGAGTGCATGGGATTCTCAGGCAACAGCGAGGGTGGCTTTATGGCGCGTCGTAGGCACCTTGATGCCCTAGATAAGGCAGCTGAACACCTCTCTATTGGTCAGCAGCAGTTAGAAGGCTATATGGCGGGAGAAATCCTGGCAGAAGAGCTAAGGATCACTCAACAGCATCTCAACGAGATCACCGGGGAGTTCAGTTCTGACGATCTTCTAGGTCGCATCTTCTCATCATTCTGTATAGGAAAATAAACATGTCTATGATTCATTTGATCACAGGTAGCACCTTAGGTGGAGCAGAATACGTTGCCGATCATCTTAATGATTTACTGCAAGATATGGGTAAAGATACCGAGATACACAATCAACCAAACCTAGATGAAATACCTGCAAAGGGGACTTGGTTAATCGTCACCTCAACTCATGGTGCGGGTGATTATCCAGAAAGTATTCAACCATTTATAGAGCAACTTCAGCAGACGCCACCCAACACTCAAGCTCTAAACTATGCCGTTATCGCTATTGGTGACTCTAGCTATGACACCTTCTGTGGTGCGGGATTGCATTGTCAGGAACTACTTGAAGATATTGGTGCTACGCCGTTATCGGAGTGCTTAACCATTGACGTTCTGCGACATCCAGTGCCAGAAGAGGCGGCTGAAGAGTGGTTCGAAGACCATAAACATCTGTTTTAAGTCCTATCCACTCGCTTAACAATCACTAGGCCGATGCGCTTTTTTGCTCATCGGCTTTTTTTTGTTGGTTCGTTTGCTCACAAAATAACCGATAATTAACCTCAAGTTCTGTGGATAACTACATAGGTATTCAGTGATCAACCTATAGTTATCCCAATAACAACTTATAGTGATCCACCCCCCTGTGAATAACTGCTCATTTTGATCCCAGCTAATACAGAGCTAGATCCACTAGAGATCACAGCAAGTGATCCTCTCAAAGGTGTTGATCTTGTTGATCAAATATCAGTTATCCACAATAGATCTGTTGCTTAATAATAGATCTAATAAAAGATCTATATAAAGATCTTATATATATTTAGCAGAGCGGAAATTGTGTAAAACATTAAAAGCAATTTTCTAATGATCAGAAAGAAGGTAGAATACGCCTCCTTTTTGTTCACTCATTTCACGATAGCGATATCCGAGGCCAACTCATGCTTTATCACGAAAAATTTGATGTCATCATCGTTGGTGGTGGTCATGCTGGTACTGAAGCTGCATTGTCTGCAGCAAGAACGGGCCAAAAGACACTTCTGTTGACCCATAATATTGATACTTTGGGACAGATGTCTTGCAACCCAGCCATTGGCGGTATTGGTAAAGGCCATCTCGTGAAAGAGGTTGATGCTATGGGTGGATTGATGGCAAGAGCCATTGATCACGCAGGTATTCAATTTAGAACACTTAACGCATCAAAGGGCCCTGCAGTGCGCGCTACCCGTGCTCAAGCCGATCGCGCCCTGTACAAAGCGTTTGTACGATCAGAACTAGAAAACACACCGAATCTAACGCTGTTTCAACAATCAGTGGATGACTTGATCGTTGAGAACGATCAAGTTAAGGGTGTTATCACTCAAATGGGCCTCAAATTCGAAGCCAAAGCAGTCGTGCTAACCGTTGGTACGTTTTTAGGTGGCAAGATCCATATTGGAATGGAAAGTGCCTCTGGAGGCCGTACAGGCGATCCTTCTTCGATCGCTCTTGCTCAACGTTTACGTGATCTTCCATTCAGAGTTGATCGACTAAAAACAGGAACGCCACCAAGGATCGATGCTCGTAGCGTTGACTTTAGCCAGCTAGAAGTGCAGCACGGTGACAACCCAACTCCTGTATTTTCGTTCATGGGTAATCGTAGCCAGCAACCTACTCAAGTACCGTGCTACATCACGCATACCAATGAAGCAACTCATGAAGTGATTCGCAATAACCTCGATCGCAGCCCAATGTATGCCGGTGTGATTGAAGGTATCGGACCAAGATACTGTCCATCTATTGAAGATAAAGTGATGAGATTTGCTGACAAAAATAGTCACCAAATATTCATCGAACCAGAGGGTTTAACCACTCACGAACTCTATCCAAACGGCATCTCAACAAGTTTGCCATTTGATGTGCAAGTTCAGATTGTTCGCTCAATGAAGGGCTTTGAAAATGCTCATATTGTCCGCCCTGGTTACGCGATTGAATACGATTTCTTTGATCCTAGAGATCTGAAACACACCTATGAAACCAAGTTTATCCAAGGCTTGTTCTTAGCTGGCCAAATTAACGGTACAACGGGTTACGAAGAAGCAGCGGCACAAGGTTTGATGGCCGGTCTTAACGCGAGTCTTTACTCTCAAGAAAAAGAAGGCTGGTCGCCTCGTCGTGATCAGGCCTACATGGGCGTACTTATCGACGACTTATCAACTATGGGTACCAAAGAACCGTACCGTATGTTTACCTCTAGAGCGGAATACCGCTTGTTGCTTCGTGAAGACAATGCGGATATTCGACTGACTGAAAAAGCACACGAGCTTGGATTAGTTTCTGAGGAACGTTGGGCTCGATTTAATCAGAAAATGGAAAACATGCAGCTTGAGCGTCAACGTCTTGCAGGTACATGGATCAACCCTAAATCTGAAGGCGTGGATAAGCTAAATGCAGTACTAAAAACTCCGCTGACTCGAGAAGCGAGTGGCGAGGATCTTTTGCGTAGACCTGAGCTTACTTATCAACAGCTTACAGAGTTAGAGGGCTTTGGCCCTGCCCTTGAAGATCAACAGGCTTCTGAGCAAGTTGAGATCCAAGTGAAGTACGAAGGCTACATTCAGCGCCAGCAAGACGAAATCGCCAAGTCTATGCGTCATGAGAACACTCAACTGCCAAAAGATATTGATTTCTCTTTAGTCTCCGGCTTGTCCAATGAAGTGGTTGCAAAACTGACAGATACCAAACCAGAAACGATAGGCATTGCCTCTCGAATTTCAGGAATAACACCAGCAGCTATTTCTATCTTGTTGGTTTACCTAAAGAAACAAGGCCTGCTTAAGAAAGGTGAGGAAGTCGCATAAATGAGCTTACATCAAGAACTTCAACAACTGATCGCTAAAACCGATCTGACGGTTTCTGATAAGCAACTGGATCAATTGGTTGGTTACGTCGAACTGCTTAACAAGTGGAACAAGGCCTACAATCTAACCTCGGTTCGCAATCCTAGTGACATGCTAGTGAAGCACATCATGGACAGCATAGTGGTATCGCCACACCTTGATGGAAAGCGATTTATTGACGTGGGTACAGGACCAGGATTGCCTGGTATCCCATTATCAATTATGAACCCTGATAGTGAATTCTTCTTGCTTGATAGCCTAGGCAAGCGTATACGTTTTATTAAACAAGTTGTACATGAGCTAAAGATTGAGAACGTGACTCCGGTTTTGAGCCGTGTAGAGGAGTTCCAGCCTGAGGTTAAGTTTGATGCGGTGTTAAGCCGTGCATTTGCTTCGATGACCGATATGGTAAATTGGTGTCGTCACTTGCCAAAAGAAGGTACGGGCAAGTTTTTTGCTCTCAAAGGACAAGCTTCACAAGAAGAGATAGAGCAACTTCCTGAATGGTGTAGCGTGATCCAAGTCAAACCTTTGATAGTGCCTGAGCTTGAAGGTGAGCGACATCTTGTAATCTTAACAGACCGAGTTTAGGGAAGAGAACCAACGTGGGAAGAATTATATCAATTGCCAATCAGAAAGGTGGCGTAGGTAAAACAACGACCTGCGTGAATCTAGCTGCTTCTATGGCCGCGACCAAGCGCAGTGTTTTGGTTATCGATCTTGATCCCCAGGGCAATGCTACTATGGCGAGTGGTGTCGACAAATATCAAGTTGAAACAACTGCTTATGATCTATTGGTTGAAGAAACCCCTTTTGCTGAGGTTGTAACTCGTTCCACAACGGGTGGCTATGACCTCATTGCGGCGAACGGTGATGTAACCGCCGCTGAAATTAAGTTGATGGAAGTATTCGCTCGTGAAGTAAGGCTAAAAAATGCCTTGGCGGGCGTGCGCGATCAGTATGACTTTATCTTCATCGATTGCCCTCCTTCTCTCAATCTTCTGACAATTAACGCTATGGCCGCATCAGATTCAGTTCTGGTTCCAATGCAGTGTGAATACTTTGCTTTGGAAGGACTGACTGCACTTATGGATACCATCAGTAAGTTGGCTGCAGTCGTTAACGAGAATTTGAAGATCGAAGGGCTACTACGCACCATGTTTGATCCTCGAAACCGTTTATCTAATGAAGTTTCGGATCAGCTAAAGCAGCACTTTGGCACCAAAGTGTACCGTACCGTTATTCCAAGAAACGTACGTCTAGCGGAAGCCCCAAGTCATGGTAAGCCAGCAATGTATTACGATAAGCAATCTGCAGGTGCTAAAGCCTATTTGGCGTTAGCGGGTGAGATGCTTCGCCGTGAAGAAGTTGCTGTATAAAAATATTTCTAAGGAAAAATGTCAATGTCCAAGCGTGGCTTAGGTAAAGGATTAGATGCACTGCTATCTACCAGTGCAATAGCAAGGGAAAAAAACACGCCATCGGCAGCGCAGCAATCCGTTTCTCATTCTGATAGCGGTGACATGCAAGATATTGCTGTTGAACGCTTGCAACCGGGTGTCTATCAACCGAGAACAGAAATGGATGAGGAAGCACTGAGTGAGCTGAGTGCTTCTATCCGCTCTCAAGGCATTATTCAGCCTATTGTGGTTCGCCAAGTAGACACTGACAAATATGAAATTATCGCTGGTGAGCGCCGTTGGCGTGCTGCCAAGCTTGCTGGACTGACCCAAGTTCCTTGTGTGGTTAAGCGAGTGCAGGATAAAGCTGCCATTGCTATGGCCCTTATTGAGAACATCCAGCGAGAAAACCTCAATGCGGTTGAAGAAGCTCATGCTTTGGAAAGCCTGCGCACAAAATTTGAACTTTCCCACCAACAAATTGCCGAAGTTATCGGCAAATCCAGAGCTGCTGTAAGTAACCTATTGCGTCTTAATCAGCTAGAAAGTGAAGTAAAGAGTCTGGTTTCAAATGGTCAACTCGATATGGGGCATGCTAGAGCTCTGTTAGCCGTTGATGGTGAGCAACAAGTTGAGCTGGCACAGCATGCAGTAAAAAGACAACTAACTGTTCGACAAACTGAGCAATTAGTAAAAAAATCTCTTCAGCCACCCGAAAAAATTGACGAAAAAAGCATCGATCAAGACGCCATTTTATGGTCAGAAAAATTGTCACAAAAATTAGGAAACGACGTTTCTTTGATCCGTGGCAAAAATGGTAAGGCTAAATTGACGATTAGTGTTGATGCACCTCACAAATTAGAGCAGTTAATCGCCAAGCTAGAGCGCATCGTGGGATAATTGATCCTGTTCAATATTCGTGCAATTAGGTTCACATTTACTTGTCTTTTTCCTGAATATTTGCGCATAATGCGTGACGTTGGATACAAAATTCGAAATTTTCGCTTGATTTTGACAAAAGCGGGAATTGTTTTTCGAGGAAAGAATACATGGTAACTGCGCTTACTAAACCTGGGCGAGAGCTTGCAAAGCGATTGCTGCTGATTGAGTTTAGCGTGGTTATGTTAGTGGCAACTGGGGTAAGCATTACTGTTAATCCTAGTTGGGGGCTATCGGCACTGATTGGTGGTGGCATTTTTGTCATTGCGAATGCAGTGTTTTCTTTATTCGCGTTTCTGTATGCGGGCGCAAGGGCGACAAAACTCGTTACCTTTTCGTTCTATACAGGTGAAGCGCTTAAGATACTCCTGACTATAGTTTTGTTTTCCGTTGCCTACGTGTATATGGAGTTGGAACTTGTTCCTCTCAAGCTAACCTATTTGCTGGTCTTACTTATTAATATGTTTGCGCCAGTGTTTTTTATTAACAAAAGAAAATAGGAAAAGTTATGGCTACGCCTGGTGAAGCGTTGACATCTTCCAGTTATATTGACCATCACTTACAACATCTATCTTTAGCTAATTTAGGTCTTGTAGCTGAGGGCAGTTTCTGGAATGTGCATATCGATAGCCTGTTATTTTCTGTGTTAACTGGTGTGTTATTCCTTTGGGTATTTCGCTCAGTAGCTAAGAAAGCAACAACTGGTGTACCAAGCCGATTGCAATGTTTTGTTGAAATGGTAGTGGAATTCGTTGGTGAGAACGTAAAAGACACTTTCCATGGACGCAATCCATTGATTGCACCATTGGCATTAACGATATTCGTGTGGATTATTTTAATGAACTTGATGGACCTTGTGCCTATCGATTTCTTACCTTATCCAGCTCAGTTAATGGGTATCCCTTATCTTAAGGTGGTTCCTACAGCTGACGTGAGTATTACAATGTCTATGGCACTTGGCGTGTTTGCTTTGATGATTTACTACAGCATTAAAGTAAAAGGCGTCGGTGGCTTTGCTAAAGAATTAGCACTGCACCCTTTTAACCATCCAATTATGATTCCGTTCAACTTACTATTGGAGACGGTATCGCTGTTAGCGAAACCAATTTCTCTAGGTATGCGTCTGTTCGGTAACATGTTTGCTGGTGAGGTTGTATTTATTCTTTGTGCTGCAATGCTCCCTTGGTACTTACAATGGGTAGGTTCTCTACCTTGGGCTATCTTCCATATTTTGGTTATTTTGATTCAAGCCTTTGTATTTATGATGCTAACGATCGTATATCTATCGATGGCTCATGAAGATAGTGATCACTAATTTTATAAACGTAAACTCTAAAATTAATATTGGAGAATTTTAAATGGAAACTGTTCTAAGTTTTTCTGCTGTTGCTGTAGCGATCATCGTTGGTCTGTGTTCAGTGGGTACTGCTATTGGCTTCGCAATTCTAGGTGGTAAATTCCTAGAAGGTGCAGCACGTCAACCAGAAATGGCGCCAATGCTTCAAGTTAAGATGTTCATCATCGCGGGTCTTCTAGATGCGATCCCAATGATCGGTATCGTAATCGCACTTCTATTCACATTCGCGAACCCATTTGTTGGTCAACTAGCAGGTTAATCAGTAGATCATTCATCTGAAACTTTGTTGATTAATTAAAAGGGGTAGCTGTTGTGGAAATGAACGCAACTCTGCTAGGTCAAGCAATCTCGTTTGCAATGTTTGTATGGTTCTGCATGAAGTATGTATGGCCACCAATCATTGAAGCGATTGAAGAACGTCAGAAAAAAATTGCTGACGGTCTCTCTGCTGCTGAACGCGCAGAGAAAAATTTGAACCTAGCACAAGCCAACGCTTCTGAACAATTGAAGGAAGCGAAGCGCACAGCAACTGAGATCATCGATTCAGCGAACAAACGTAAAGCTCAAATTCTTGATGAAGCACGCGAAGATGCACAGGCAGAACGCCAAAAAATCCTCGCTCAAGCTGAAGCAGAAGTAGAAGCTGACCGTAGCCGCGCTCGCGATGAACTGCGCAAACAAGTTGCTACTCTGGCTATTGCTGGTGCCGAGAAAATCTTGGAGCGCTCAATCGATAAAGAAGCGCAAAAAGATATTCTTGAAAACATTACTGCAAAACTTTAACAGAAGGGGCGCTTATGTCGGATTTGGTAACAATCGCACGCCCCTATGCTAAAGCAGCATTCGAATTTGCGGTGGAAAAAGACACGTTAGACCAATGGGGTCAAATGTTGGCTTTTGCCGCTGAAGTGACAAAACACCATGAAATTTCAGATTTACTGGATGGCTCATTAACAGCCAACAAACTATCTGAACTTTTCATTGCGATTTGTGGCGAACAACTTGATGAACATGGCCAAAACCTGATTAAGGTGATGGCAGGTAATGGTCGATTAAAGGCTCTACCTGATGTTCTTGCTGAGTTCTTGGCTCTTCGAAGAGAGCACGATAAGTTTATTGAAGTAGAAGTTATTTCTGCTTCAGACCTGTCGAAGCAACAGCAAGACGACATGATAAGCAAGTTAGAGCAACGCTTTGACCGCAAAGTGAAGCTGAATTGCAGTATAGATGAGACCCTACTTGGTGGGGTTATTATTCGAGCCGGAGACCTAGTCATTGATAACTCAGCGCGAGGTCGTTTGAACCGCCTGAGCGATGCATTGCAGTCTTAATGGGGATTGGAGCATGCAACTTAATTCCACGGAAATTAGCGATCTAATTAAACAACGTATCGAATCTTTCGAAGTTGTTAATGAAGCTCGCAACGAAGGTACTATCGTTTCGGTAAGCGATGGCATCATTCGTATCCACGGCCTTGCAGAAGTTATGCAAGGCGAAATGATTGAATTACCGGGTGGCCGTTACGCGCTAGCACTTAACCTCGAGCGTGACTCGGTTGGTGCGGTAGTAATGGGCCCATATGCTGACCTACAGGAAGGCATGAAAGTAACAGGTACTGGTCGTATCCTTGAAGTACCAGTAGGCCCAGAACTACTAGGTCGTGTTGTAAACACACTTGGTGAGCCTATTGATGGTAAAGGTCCGATCGAAGCGAAACTAACTTCTCCTGTAGAAGTAATCGCTCCGGGCGTTATCGACCGTAAGTCGGTAGACCAACCTGTACAAACTGGTTATAAGTCAGTTGACTCAATGATCCCTATCGGTCGTGGTCAGCGTGAACTTATCATCGGTGACCGTCAGACTGGTAAAACAGCGATGGCAATCGATGCCATCATCAACCAGAAAGATTCTGGTATTTTCTCAATTTATGTAGCAATCGGTCAGAAAGCTTCAACCATCGCAAACGTGGTTCGTAAGCTGGAAGAATCTGGTGCACTAGCAAACACTGTTGTAGTTGTTGCTTCTGCGTCTGAGTCTGCTGCACTGCAATACCTAGCGCCTTACGCTGGTTGTGCAATGGGTGAATACTTCCGCGATCGCGGCGAAGACGCTCTAATCATCTATGATGATCTGTCTAAGCAAGCGGTAGCGTACCGTCAAATCTCTCTACTACTGAAACGTCCACCGGGTCGTGAAGCATTCCCAGGTGACGTATTCTACCTTCACTCTCGTCTACTAGAGCGTGCTGCTCGCGTAAACGAAGAGTATGTAGAGCGTTTCACTAAGGGTGAAGTAAAAGGCAAGACTGGTTCTTTGACTGCTCTTCCTATTATCGAAACCCAAGCTGGTGACGTATCAGCATTCGTACCTACAAACGTAATCTCGATTACTGATGGCCAGATCTTCCTTCAAACTGAACTATTCAACGCAGGCGTACGCCCAGCTGTTGACCCAGGTATCTCGGTATCTCGTGTAGGTGGTTCAGCGCAGACTAAGATCATCAAGAAACTGTCTGGTGGTATCCGTACAGCACTAGCTGCATACCGCGAACTAGCAGCATTTGCTCAGTTCTCTTCAGACCTTGATGAAGCGACTAAGAAGCAACTTGATCACGGTGCAAAAGTGACAGAACTGATGAAACAGAAGCAATACGCTCCTATGTCAGTTTTCGACCAAGCACTAGTTATCTTTGCTGCTGAGCGCGGCTTCCTAAATGATGTAGATCTTCACAAAGTTCTAGATTTTGAAGCAGCTCTACTGTCATACGCTCATGGTCAGTACGCTGATCTAGCGGAAGAGATCAACCAAACGGGTGCTTACAGTGACGAGATTGAAGCTCAGCTTCAGAAGATCGTAACTGACTTTAAAGCAACCCAAACCTGGTAATTGGTTGGTGACTTGAAAGAGTCACCTACTAACGGAGAGTAACGATGGCCGGCGCAAAAGAAATACGTAATAAAATCGGTAGTGTTAAAAGCACACAGAAGATTACGAAAGCTATGCAAATGGTGGCCGCTTCAAAAATGCGTCGCTCGCAAGATGCGATGGGAGCGTCCCGACCATATGCAGAAACAATGCGTAAGGTGATCGGTCATTTGGCTAGCGGTAGCCTAGAGTACAAACATCCGTACCTAGAGGAACGCGAAGCCAAGCGTGTTGGTTACATCATAGTTTCTACCGACCGTGGTTTGTGTGGTGGCTTGAACATTAACTTGTTCAAAAAAGCTATCTTAGACATGCAAACTTGGAAGGAAAGTGGTGCTGAAGTTGACCTTGCCGTTATCGGCACGAAGGCGACAGCATTCTTTAACAACAGTGGCGCTAAAGTGTCTGCTCAAGTTTCTGGTCTAGGCGATGAGCCAAGCCTTGAAGACTTGATCGGTTCTGTAGGCGTAATGCTGAAGAAATATGATGAAGGTGAGTTGGATCGCCTTTTCATAGTGTTCAACAAGTTTGTAAACACTATGGTTCAAGAACCAACGATCGATCAATTACTGCCTTTACCTAAATCAGACAGCGAAGAGATGCAACGCGAGCATCAGTGGGACTACATTTACGAGCCAGAGCCAAAACCTCTGCTTGATGCACTTCTGATTCGTTATATCGAATCAAGCGTGTACCAAGGCGTGGTTGAGAACCTAGCTTGTGAACAGGCCGCTCGAATGATGGCGATGCAAGCAGCAACGGATAACGCAACTAACCTGATTGAAGATCTAGAGCTTGTTTATAACAAAGCTCGTCAGGCTGCGATTACCCAAGAGCTATCAGAAATTTGTTCTGGTGCCGCTGCGGTTTAGTTTTAGGACAACGAATTAGTTTAGAGGATTAACAATGGCTACAGGTAAGATCGTAGAGATCATCGGTGCAGTAGTCGACGTAGAGTTCCCACAAGGCGAAGTACCACGTGTATACGACGCACTAAACGTAGTTGACGCTCCAGAACGTCTAGTTCTTGAAGTTCAGCAACAGTTAGGCGGTGGCGTAGTTCGTACTATCGTAATGGGTAGCTCAGACGGTTTACGTCGTGGACTAGATGTTACAAATTCTGGTGCTCCAATTACAGTTCCAGTAGGTACTAAAACTCTTGGTCGTATCATGAACGTTCTTGGTGACGCGATTGATGAATGTGGTGATATCGGTGCTGAAGAGCATTACGAAATTCACCGACCAGCACCTAGCTACGAAGATCAGTCGAACGCGACAGAACTTCTAGAAACAGGTGTAAAAGTAATCGACTTGGTTTGCCCATTCGCTAAGGGTGGTAAAATCGGTCTATTCGGTGGTGCAGGTGTAGGTAAGACCGTTAACATGATGGAACTTATCAACAACATCGCACTTCAGCACTCAGGCCTATCTGTATTTGCGGGTGTAGGTGAGCGTACTCGTGAGGGTAACGACTTCTACTACGAAATGCAGGAAGCAGGTGTTGTAAACATCGAGAAACCTGAAGAATCTAAAGTAGCAATGGTTTACGGTCAGATGAACGAGCCACCGGGTAACCGTCTGCGCGTTGCACTGACAGGTCTAACCATGGCGGAGCGTTTCCGTGATGAAGGCCGTGACGTACTGTTCTTCGTAGATAACATCTACCGTTATACCCTTGCGGGTACAGAGGTATCGGCACTTCTAGGTCGTATGCCATCTGCGGTAGGTTACCAGCCAACTCTTGCAGAAGAGATGGGTGTACTACAGGAGCGTATCACGTCAACGAAGACTGGTTCTATCACATCTGTACAGGCGGTATACGTACCTGCGGATGACTTGACTGACCCGTCTCCGGCAACAACGTTTGCTCACTTGGATGCAACGGTTGTACTTAGCCGCAACATCGCAGCTATGGGTCTATACCCTGCGATTGACCCACTGGATTCAACATCTCGTATGCTTGATCCATTGGTTGTTGGTCAAGAGCACTACGACGTGGCTTCAGGCGTTCAAACTACGCTACAGCGCTATAAAGAGCTAAAAGATATCATCGCAATCCTAGGTATGGATGAGCTTTCTGAAGAAGATAAGCAAGTGGTATCTCGTGCACGTAAGATTGAGAAGTTCCTTACTCAGCCTTACCACGTAGCGGAAGTATTTACTGGTGACCCAGGCGTTTACGTACCTCTTAAAGAGACACTACGTGGATTTAAAGGCCTACTAGCTGGTGACTACGATGACATTCCAGAGCAAGCATTCATGTACTGCGGTAGCATTGATCAAGCTCTAGAGAACGCTAAGAAGCTATAAGTCTGATTAGGAGGCAATATGGCAGCAATAACCTTTCACCTTGACGTGGTAAGCGCAGAGAAAAAACTCTTTTCTGGGCGCGTAGAAACGTTCCAGGTGTCCGGTAGCGAAGGTGAGCTTGGTATTTTCCATGGCCACACCCCGCTGTTGACCGCTATTACTCCTGGTATGGTTCGCATCGTTAAGCAACACGGCCACGAAGAGTTCATTTATGTCTCTGGTGGTATCGTTGAAGTTCAGCCAGGTACAGCTACTGTACTGGCTGATACAGCAATCCGTGGTGAAGATATCGATGCTTCCAAAGCAGAAGAAGCCAAACGCAAAGCTGAGGAGAGTATTCATAATCAGCACGGCGACATGGACTTTGCTCAGGCAGCCAGTGAATTGGCTAAAGCGATTGCTCAAGTACGAGTTGCAGAACTTACGAGAAAGCGTCGCTAATAACATTAGCCATAGCGTAACGATAAAGGTGACCCTAGGGTCACCTTTTTGTTTAAGTGCTTAAACATTATTCATCGGTTAATATATAGCTCAGTGGCTTCTGGATGCTGCGCGAGAAGCGCGTGTCATCCTGAGGTCACTTATTTATATAATAATGGGTCAAACCAATAAAAATTCACGATCAGTTTCAAGGAAAAAGTGATGAACAATTTCAGTGCCGTCATTCTGGCAGCGGGTAAAGGTACTCGCATGTACTCAAAGAAGCCAAAAGTACTGCATACACTGGCAGGCAAACCAATGGCTAAACATGTTATCGATACATGTGTTGGTTTAGGCGCAAACAATATTCATTTGGTTTTTGGCCATGGCAGTGACCAGATGAAGGCAGCGCTTGCTAACGAACCAGTCAACTGGGTTGAGCAAAAAGAGCAATTGGGTACAGGTCACGCTGTTGATCAAGCATCACCACATTTTTCTGATGATGAGAAAGTAATGGTGTTGTACGGCGATGTTCCTCTTATCACTAGTGAAACTGTAGAAGCACTTCTTGATGGGCAACCAGAAGGCGGTGTAGGCCTGTTAACCGTAGTTCTAGATAATCCTATGGGTTACGGCCGCATCGTTCGTGAGAATGGCTCTGTGGTTGCTATTGTTGAACAAAAAGATGCAACAGAAGAGCAGAAAGCCATCTGTGAGATTAACACGGGTGTTCTTGTGGCTGATGGCAAAGACCTGAAGCGCTGGTTGTCGAACCTAAGCAACGACAATGCTCAGGGTGAATACTACCTAACAGACATCATTGCTGCTGCGCACAATGATGGCAAACAGATTCAAGCGGTTCATCCTGCGAGTGCTATTGAGGTTGAGGGTGTCAATGATCGCCGCCAACTAGCACGCCTTGAGCGCGCGTTCCAACAAATGCAAGCGGACAAACTGTTAGAGCAAGGCGTTATGCTTCGTGATCCTAACCGTTTTGACCTACGTGGTACGCTGCAATGTGGTATGGATGTAGAGATCGATGCCAACGTGATTATCGAAGGCAGCGTGACTATTGGCGACAATGTCGTGATCGGTGCAGGTTGTGTACTAAAAGACTGTGAAATCGATGACAACACGGTAATTCGTCCTTACTCTGTAATTGAAGGCGCAACCGTGGGTGAAGAGTGTACTGTTGGTCCATTCACACGTCTTCGTCCAGGTGCTGAGATGCGCAATGACTCGCACGTAGGCAACTTCGTAGAAGTGAAAAATGCACGTATTGGTGAAGGCTCTAAGGCTAACCATCTGACTTACCTTGGTGATGCAGAGATTGGCCAGCGCACCAACATTGGCGCGGGTACTATTACTTGTAATTACGATGGTGCAAACAAATTCAAAACCATTATTGGTGATGACGTGTTTGTTGGTTCTGACAGCCAATTGATTGCTCCAGTGGCTATTGCTGATGGTGCAACCGTGGGTGCTGGCTCGACAGTCACTAAAGATGTGGGTGAGAATGAACTTATTATCTCTCGCGCTAAAGAGCGTCGCATTGCAAACTGGCAGCGCCCAACTAAGAAGAAATAATACGCCTATTTCTTTTTGCTGAATAAAGAAAACCCCGCTCATAGCGGGGTTTATTGTTTTTAGGGAGATTGATAATTCTTAGTGACTAGGGATAGCGTAGCGCTTTTCTAGCCAGCGGACACCTTGTGAGACTGCCAGAATCAAGATCAAATACTCCAGTACTAGGAAAGTATAGATCTCCAAAGGTAAGTACTCATTAACCACCAACTCATTGGCTCGCCTAGTAAGGTCACTCAAACCAATAACACTCACCAATGATGACATCTTCAATATGTAAACAAACTGATTGCCTAATGGCGGCAGAATTTGACGTAATGCTTGAGGGAAGATAACCAGTCGCATGGTCTTCCAATAACTAAGACCTAATGCATGAGCGGCTTCATGTTGACCACGGTGAATAGCTTGAATACCGCCTCTAAATACCTCTGCCATAAAGGCACTTTCCGCTATTGAAAGAGCAATAACACCAGCCCAATAGTGATCAAGAGAAATATCCATCAGAGTGGGAAGACCGTAGTAAACCCATAGCAATAATACTAATACCGGAATGGAGCGAATTGACTCCACATAGACTCGATTAATGCCCCTTACGTAAGGGCTTTTAGAGAGCGCTGGCATGGCTACAACAAAGCCAATTAACATGGCAAAAAACATGCTGATTAAAGAAATGCTGATAGTGGCACTAAAGCCATCGGTCAGAAACTTGAGATTCGTCATTCCCTGTTCGGTGGAGGGGTCGAGTACATACCATCCCCACTCATAATCTGAACAACCTGTGAGCATCAAACAACAGAGCATCACAGTCAGAGTATTAAATTTCAAAATATGCCCATCCTTAAGCACACAATTGTGTATAACCTGTTATGGTAACAATAACATCAAACAAACGTTACTGCTTTTAAAAGGATTTATGATGAAGAAGTTACTTTTGGCGTTGGGCCTTTCTATTCTGTCACTTTCACCAGCAATGGCTGAAACCAGCCGACTACAAGAGATATTAAACAAGGGAGTGCTAAGGGTTGGCACTACTGGTGATTGGAACCCAATGACCATGAAAAACCCTGCGGACAACAGCTACCGTGGCTTTGATATTGATGTGACGACGGAGCTGGCCAAAGATTTGGGTGTGAAGGTTGAGTATGTCGCCACTGACTGGAAGACACTGGTTAACGGTATAACAGCTAATAAGTACGACATTACCGGCAGTGCATCGCTAAATATGTCTCGCGCTAAGGTGGCAGGTTATAGCCAGCCTTATTTCTATTTGGCATTCGTACCTGTCGTTCCAAAAAAAGACCTAGATAAGTACTCTGATTGGGCCGATTTCAATCAGCCAGACATCAAGGTTGCCGCTACGCTGGGTACAGTGCAAGAGAAGATGGTGAAAGAGTTCTTCCCAGACGCGCAACATATCGTTATTGAAGCGCCAGCTCGTGATTTCCAAGAATTATTGGCTCGACGAGCGAATGTATCCGTGACCTCAAATGTCGAGGCTGCCACGCTGGTGGAGAAGTTTAAACAACTGGCGGTAGTTCCGGTTGAAGAACCAAAGAACCCAACACCAATCTCAATGCTATTACCACAAAACGACCAAGTATGGATTAACTACGTTAACCATTGGGTTGAGTTAAAAACGACTCAAGGATTTTTTGATAAAACGGCTAAGAAGTGGGGCTTGACCAGTTTGTAGTGAGCTAGTTTCTAATAAGAGAAAGGGAGCGATGAATCGCTCCCTTTTTTGATCTTACTGAGCTGTTGCTTCGATCATATCCGTTCTTTTACGCGTTAGCAGAATGCCACCAGCCAGACCGACTAGACAGATGATCATAGTCCAACCTGTGGCCACAAGGGCTTGTTGAGCGAACAACGCCACCAGCATACTTGCCATGCTACTGACACAGATCTGAATGCTATTTTGCAGTCCAGCAGCGGTTGCAGGGCTGTTTTGCGCACTCGAAAGAGCACGGTTAACCACGATAGGATAAAGCGCACCGTTAGCCACGGCTACAAAGCAAAATGGCAAAAGAACCGGCCAGATAGAGGTTAATGTACTTTGGCTAGCAATAAATACAGCGACAACTGCCAGCGTAAATAGCATTAGAAGTAGTGGCAATACTTTGCCATCACCATAGCGCTCTACAGACTTCTTGCCTACATAGCCACCGACCATAAAGGCGATCGTTTGTGGGATAAAGCTCATACCGATATCTTTTGCCGAGTAACCCAGTTGAGACATGATCTCTGGCATTCCGGTTAAATAGGCAAAGAACACCGCAGAGGTCATTGAGAATATGATCACATTGCCGATAAAAGTGCGGTTCTTGGCAAGAGAGAGCAGATCAGACTTAAGAGAAACGCTCTTAACTGGTTTGGCTTCTTTTGGCTGTCTCGCTGTGATGAACAGCAATATTGCGCCAATCATGGCTAACGCAACGAAGATACTTTCCCAACCTAGAGTCGTATTTAGTAACACTCCTAACTGAGGAGCGAGTGCAGGCGACAAAGCGACAAGAGGCATAATGGATGCGAAGATTCGTTGACGGTCATCGGCGCTGTAGCGCTGAATCACCATGGCTTGCCAAATAACGGTCGGGGCACACACACCAATCGCTTGAATAAACCTAAATACCAATAGCTGAGAAACCGTAAAGCTTAAGCTGATACCAATAGACGCAACGGTAAAGATCGCCAGACCTAGCGCTAGAGTGCTTCGCAGACCAAATCGATCAGAAAGGATACCCCATGCCAATTGGCCAACCGCCAGACCAACCAAAAAAATGCTTAAAGACAAAGCGATAGGCTCAGGGCCCGTGGCAAAGTCGGCTTGCAGAGTTTGGAATGCAGGCAGGTACATATCGGTGGCGATAAAGCCAAGCATAGAGAGTAGGGCCAAGTAACCCATTTGTAATTTGCTGACGGACATTGGAAACCATTTCAGAGAATTTATTTGTTGTCGGGCATTCTAAATTGGCTTAATCAACAAATTAAGCGCTAAAATATGTAGTTATCTATCAAAAAATTTGAAAGCTATGTTATCTCAGAAGAACTTTGAATTATTAGACGTGGTTGCTCGTCTTGGTAGCTTTTCCGCTGCGGCTGAATATTTGCATAAGGTGCCATCTGCAGTGAGCTATTCGGTGAGGCAAATAGAGCTTGAGCTTGATGTGTTGCTGTTTCGACGTTTGCCTCGAAGGGTTGAGCTTACGCCTGCAGGGGAGATCTTCCTTGAACAAGTGCGTTCTATGCTACGTCAAATTGAAGAAGCTAAGGCTCAAGCCAAGCGCACCGCTCAAGGTTGGCAACAAACCTTGAAGATCACTCTCGATAACATAGTGAAACTGGATAATCTGCAGCACCTAATTGATGATTTCTATAAGCAGTTTGATTTTGCTGAACTGCAGATCAACATGGAGGTATTCAATGGCTCCTGGGAGGCCATAGCCCAAGAGCGGGCGGATATTGTGTTAGGTGCTACCTCTGCCATTCCAGTCAGCGGAGATTTCGGTATCAAGGATATGGGGAAAATGAATTGGGTATTTGTGTGTTCTCCATTACATCCACTGACCAAGAAGTCCAGCCTGAAGGTTGAAGATGTGGCGGCATACCCTAGTGTGAGTCTGGATGATACCTCTAGAGTCCTTCCAAAGCGGCATCAGACGCTGTTTACTAATCAAAGGCGACTTCTTACACCTAACTGGCATACCGCTATACGATGCATTAAAGAGGGCGTTGGTGTTGGATTTATGCCAGAGCACATCGCTAAGGCCTTGGTGAGCAATAAGGAGCTTGTCACACTTAGCATCGATTTTCAGGCTCCGCCGAGTGAGTGCTGTATGGTGTGGCGAAAAGACAGCAGCAATAAACTGATCGAGTGGATGCTTAATTATCTCGGTGATGAGAATAAGCTGCATCAAGACTGGATTATGAGCGAATAAAAAAGCAGCCCGTAGGCTGCTTTGGCAATAGGATGACGTAGAAGTCAGCTAAGCGTTAGCTAAGAAAAAAGCGGTAGGATGGATTATCCGACTCATCTTTATATCCATAGCCCAGCTCTTCTAAGTGACTAGAGAAGCGTTCAATATCATCTTCTGTCAGCTCAAATCCACACAGTACGCGACCGTAATCGGCACCATGGTTACGATAATTAAATAGGCTGATGTTCCAGTGAGTACCGAGCGTGCTTAAGAACTTAACTAAAGCACCTGGGTATTCTGGGAACTCAAAGCTGTATAAGCGCTCTTGCAGTGGTTTCTTCGGTTTACCACCGACCATATAACGCACGTGCAGCTTCGCCATCTCATCGTCGGATAAATCAACCACAGGGTATCCACCCTGTTGCAGATCCGCGATGATGCTATCGAGTTCAGCTTGTCCTTCAAGTAAGCGAACACCGACAAAAATATTCGCTTGCTCGTCATCGTTGTAGCGGTAGTTAAACTCTGTTACCGCACGACCACCGATCAGGTTGCAGAATTCAAAGAATGCGCCCTGACGTTCTGGGATAGTTACCGCAAGTAGACCCTCACGTTTTTCACCCAATTCACAGCGCTCTGAAACATAACGCAAGCCATGGAAGTTGGTGTTTGCACCAGACAATACCGTGGCAAGTTTCTTGTTTTTCAGATCATTTTTCTCTGCGAATTTCTTCAACCCAGCCAGTGCTAATGCACCAGAAGGCTCAGCAATAGCGCGAGTATCCTCGAAGATGTCTTTAACTGCTGCGCAGATTTCATCGCTAGATACTGTAATGTGCCCATCGATATTCTCGTTGCATAGACGGAAGGTTTCGCTACCGATCTGTTTAACAGCAACACCATCAGCGAACATGCTGACTTGATCTAGGGTAACCGGTTGTCCTGCATCCAAAGCCGCCTTTAAGCAGGCAGAATCTTCAGGCTCAACCGCAATAACCTGGATGTTAGGCATGAGTTGCTTAACCAATACCGATACACCAGCAGCTAAACCGCCGCCGCCAACAGGGACAAAGATATAATCCAAGTGACCATTTTGCTGGATCATCTCCATACCAATCGTACCTTGCCCGGCAATCACGAGTGGGTGATCAAACGGAGGCACAAAGGTATAGCCGTGCAGCTCAGCAAGACGCTCGGCCTCAGCCTTAGCTTCATCAAAGTTACTGCCATGCAGTACAACAGTGCCACCGAAAGCGCGAACCGCGTCTACTTTGATATCTGGCGTTGTTTTTGGCATTACGATGGTGGTATTGATGCCAAGTTTAGTACCAGAGTACGCCATGCCTTGAGCATGGTTTCCAGCAGATGCCGCGATGACGCCTGCGCGTTTTTGCTCTTCCGTTAGGCTAGCCACCATATTGTAGGCGCCACGCAATTTGAAAGAGTGAACCGGCTGGCGGTCTTCTCGTTTTATCTGAATGTCATTGTGTAATCGCTCCGATAAACGAGGCATGTCTTGCAACTGGGTAACCGTAGCTACCTCATAAATCGGTGCACGCAGAACTTGGCGCAGATAATCTGCGCCAGACAGTGGGGTAGTAAGACTCATAGTCTTACTCCTCAAACTTAGACTTATCTCTTACCGCGCCTTTATCTGCACTGGTTGCCATGCTTGCGTAGGCTTTAAGAGCAAACGAAACAGAGCGTTCACGAGACACAGGTTTCCAACCCAACTTGTCTTGGGTCTCACGGCGATCAGCAAGTTCAGATTCAGATACAAGTAGCTCGATGGTGCGGTTAGGGATATCGATAGCGATTTGGTCGCCCGATTGTACTAGACCGATAATGCCACCAGCAGCTGCCTCTGGAGAAGCGTGACCGATAGATAGACCGGCTGTACCGCCAGAGAAGCGACCATCAGTTAGTAATGCACACTCTTTGCCAAGGCCCATAGACTTCAGGTAAGTCGTTGGGTACAGCATTTCTTGCATGCCTGGACCGCCTTTAGGACCTTCGTAGCGAATAACCACTACATCACCAGATTTCACCTTGCCACCTAAGATACCGTCAACGGCGTCTTCTTGGCTTTCAAACACAACAGCAGGGCCAGTGAATTTCAGAATGCTTTCATCTACGCCTGCGGTTTTAACGATACAGCCATCCAGGGCAATGTTGCCCTTAAGAACCGCTAAACCACCGTCTTGGCTATAGGCATTTTCTTTGCTGCGGATACAGCCTGCTTCTCGGTCGTCATCTAGAGACTCCCAGCGACAGTCTTGAGAGAAAGCCTTAGTGGTGCGGATACCAGCAGGGCCTGCACGGAAGAAGGATTTTACATCCTCAGATTCCGTTTGCATGATGTCGTATTGTGCAAGCTGCTCATCCATTGAAAGATCAAGAACAGTGCGCGCTTCGTTGTTTAATAGGCCAGCACGATTCAACTCACCCAAGATGGCCATTACACCACCTGCACGGTGCACGTCTTCCATATGATATAGCGGGGTTGATGGTGCTACCTTACATAGGTTTGGTACGCGGCGAGACATCGCATCGATATCTTCCATGGTAAAGTCAACGTCACCTTCTTGAGCTGCTGCGATAAGGTGCAATACGGTGTTGGTCGAGCCACCCATAGCAATATCCAGAGCGATGGCGTTTTCAAATGCTTTCTTACTTGCGATGTTACGAGGCAATGCTGACTCGTCATCCTGCTCGTAGTAGCGCTTGGTAAGTTCTACGATGCGCTTACCTGCATTGATGAACAGGTTTTCACGGTCTGCGTGAGTAGCAAGCATAGAGCCGTTACCAGGCTGAGAAAGACCAAGTGCTTCCGTTAGGCAGTTCATCGAGTTTGCTGTGAACATGCCAGAGCAAGAACCACAGGTAGGACATGCGCTACGTTCAACTTGCTCACTTTGCTCGTCAGATACCGTTGGATCGGCACTTTGCATCATGGCATCAACAAGGTCTAGCTTGATTAGCTGGTCTGAAAGCTTGGTTTTACCCGCTTCCATTGGACCACCAGAGACAAAGATGACAGGAATGTTTAGGCGCATAGAGGCCATTAGCATCCCTGGAGTGATTTTGTCACAGTTTGAGATACACACCATAGCATCAGCACAGTGTGCATTAACCATGTACTCTACAGAGTCAGCGATGAGCTCGCGTGATGGTAGAGAGTACAGCATGCCGCCGTGACCCATAGCGATACCATCATCAACGGCGATGGTATTAAATTCTTTAGCAATACCACCTGCTTTTTCGATTTCTCCGGCAACCAGTTGGCCCATGTCTTTAAGGTGAACGTGCCCCGGTACGAACTGAGTAAATGAGTTTACGACAGCGATAATCGGCTTACCGAAATCTTCGTCTTTAACTCCAGTTGCGCGCCATAGTGCGCGTGCGCCAGCCATGTTTCGGCCGTGAGTAGTCGTTGCGCTGCGATAGATTGGCATAATTCTTCCTTATTTCTCTGCGTCAGCTGGGTAAACGTAATCTAACCAGCCCCATTTATCTTCAGTTGTGCCATTAAATAGGCCAAAGTATGTCTCTTGTAGATCTTTCGTGATTGGACCGCGCTTACCTTCGCCAACCTGAATTTGGTCAACAGAACGAACAGGAACGATCTCTGCAGCCGTACCGGTCATGAAGATCTCATCTGCTAGGTATAAGGCTTCACGAGCGATATTTGCTTCTACAATTTCATAGCCTTTATCGCGAGCCAAAACCATGATTGAATCACGAGTGATACCAGGTAGGATTGCCGCTGTTGCTGGTGGAGTGATGATAACGCCATCTTTTACCACAAAGATGTTTTCGCCAGCGCCTTCAGATAGGTAACCATCAACACTTAGTGCAATACCTTCATCGTAGCCGTGACGACGAGCTTCGCCACCAACAAGCAGTGAAGATAGGTAGTTACCGCCAGCTTTAGCCGCTGTTGGGATAGTGTTTGGTGCTGCGCGATTCCAGCTAGAGATCATAGCGTCAACGCCATTTTCTAGAGCTTCTTCGCCTAGGTATGAACCCCATGGGAAGGCTGCAATGATCAGCTCCATTTCAGAATCGACCGGTGGACAAACACCCAAGCCAACATTGCCAACAAAGCCTAATGGGCGAATGTAGGCACTTTCTAGTTTATTCACGCGAATGGTTTCGCGGGTTGCTTCCATGATTTCTTCAATCGTGTAAGGAATAGGGAAGCGATAGATTTTCGCTGAGTTCTTAAGGCGCTTTGCGTGTTCTGGATGACGGAAAACAATTGGGCCTTTAGGGGTGTTGTAACAACGAACACCTTCGAATACTGAAGTACCGTAATGCATTGCATGAGTGAGCACGTGTACGTTGGCTTCTGCCCACGGAACCATTTCACCGTTAAACCAAATAAAATCTGCTGTCTTTGTAGCCATTGCTGCTTTCCTTATGCGCTCACTTTGTGCTGTAAATTGTTGTTAGGGAGTTCGTTGTTGTCGATTTTAGTGACATCTACGCTAATCACATCCCACAGTTTTTCAATCTGATTAGTTAAAAATGTGATGGGACGTTCACTGTCGACAATGATCTCCACACTGGCGATCTTGCTCTGATGATTCTGTGTGCCCGCAACCTGGCGAACGATAAAACCGCGGTGGCGGACAACACGCAATACACGCTCCAGCAATACTGGCTTATCATCCGCTTTAATATCTAGTAAGTATCTTTCCATGGTTGCCTCTATTAGGTGTTCTCTAGCATGTCTTCATTGGATGCACCTGGTGGTACCAATGGCCATACGTTTTCTTCTTCATCAATAAGTACGTGTAGTAGGTAAGCTGTTTTGCTCTCTAGCATTTCTTTCAATGCAGGCTCTACTTCTTCTTTCTTAGTGATGGTTTTTCCTGGAATATCGAATGCTTTGGCTAGCATGATAAAGTCAGGGTTATCATCAAGAATCGTCTCGCTATGGCGACCATCAAAGAACAAGGATTGCCATTGGCGAACCATGCCCAAGCGTTGGTTATTGATTAAGACCATCTTTACCGGGATCTGGCGACGCTTCAGAGTGCCAAGTTCTTGCACGTTCATCATGAACGAGCCATCACCTGAGATAAGAATAGATTGGTCATCAGGTCTTGCTACCGCTGCGCCCATGGCCGCTGGCAAACCAAAGCCCATGGTGCCTAGACCCGCTGATGAGATAAAGTTTTGAGGGTCACGAGGCTGAATGTGCTGTGCTGCCCACATTTGGTGCTGACCCACATCGGTCGATACCATTGAGCTATCTGGCATCATGTCCGATAGTTGCTTCATCAATAGTGGAGCAAAGATTAAATCACCTGGGTGGTCATAGCGCCATTTGAAGCCACTACGCAGACTCTCACAGTGATGAACCCAAGGAGTAATGTCATTTTCTAGGTGTAATTGCGGTAAGATTTCACGCATATCCCCACGCAAGATAGAGTGAGCATGACGCAGCTTGTTGAACTCTGCTTTGTCGATATCTAAATGGATAATCTTGGCGTGTGGTGCAAATGTATCTAATTTACCCGTCACTCGGTCATCAAAGCGTGCGCCAACCACGATGAGTAGGTCGGCCTCTTGCACAATAAGGTTAGCCGCTTTAGTGCCATGCATTCCTAGCATGCCTAAATAGTGCGGATCGTGACGCTCTATAGTTCCCAACCCCTTTAGGGTACTTACTGATGGCATCGGGTTATCAGCTAGAAATTGACGAACGGTATCCGTCGCTTTAGCCAATTGAACACCACCACCTACATACAACACTGGACGACGACTCTCACGCAGTAGTGCTTGAGCTAGGCGGTAATCCTCTGGCTGAGGTACGGGCATCATTGGTTGCTGGAACGCAGGGAATTCGGTATCTGGAGCTTGCGCTAGCTGAACGTCTTTGGCGATATCAACGATAACAGGTCCTGGGCGTCCTGCTTTTGCTACCTCAAAGGCTTCAGCCAGTGTTGGAGCAAGGTCGTTAATATCAGTCACTAGATAGCTGTGTTTGGTACAAGAGAGAGACATACCGATCACATCCATTTCTTGGAATGCATCGGTACCGATGTGAGAACTGGCAACCTGTCCGGTGATCGCAACAACAGGAACAGAATCAAGGAAGGCATCAGCAAGACCCGTTACTAGGTTGGTCGCGCCTGGTCCTGAAGTCGCCATACACACTGCAACATCTTGTGTTGAGCGAGACATGCCGATAGCAGCCATTGCTGCACCTTGCTCATGTCGGCAGAGGATATGCTCAACGCCACCATCGTACAATGCGTCGTAGATTGGCATGATTGCTCCGCCAGGATAGCCAAAGATGGTCTTAATTCCTTGCTGGCGAAGTGCTTCTACTACTAATTGTGCACCCGTCATTGGCGTTCTCCCTGTAATGCGGCAAATTGCTGCCTAGTTGTGTTCTCAGTCTTACTGCACATCTTGTGCTCCATTTTCCAATCGTTGTCTCAATGAGACCTTTAAAACTAAAAAAAAGCCCCCGAACTTTTCAGTGCGAGGGCTTGTAAATCTTGCTGTGCTAATTTGCGCCTACTCGCCCTCGCGCGGTGTGAATAATCACCACGACAATCAGGTTCACCAGAGAAAGTAGTCGAAGAGTAGGTTGCATAATTCCCAAATAAAGTTGCACAGTGCTTATGCCATTAGTGGTATCACAATTTCTTGCGGCATGACAAGGAAAAACTCATTCTTTTTTCACTTACTCACAACATGTATACGGTCTAAACCCTATTAGGGGGCGTTAATTTTGGTGCTTTATGGGACTAGCAATAGTACATAGTCGAGCAAGCTTGGGAGTGTCTGCACCACCTGTCACTGTTGAGGTGCACATAGGTCCTGGCATGCCCGGCTTTCACCTAGTAGGGCTTGCAGAGACTAGTGTTAAAGAGTCCAAGGACAGAGTGCGAAGCGCAATTTTGAACTCTAAGTTTTTATTTCCGAGTCGTAAAATTACCGTTAATTTAGCACCGGCGGATCTACCCAAAGATGGCGGTCGATTTGACCTTCCTATTGCCATAGGCATCCTAGTGGCGAGTGAACAAATCCCGTTAGAAAAGCTGAGTGATACAGAGCTGTTGGGCGAGTTGGCTCTTTCAGGAGAACTGCGTCCGGTTAAAGGTGTTATCTCAGCGGCAATCGCGAGTAACGATAATCGGCGAACGCTCATCACCCCCTATCAAAATGCTAAGCAGGTACGCTTGGTTGATGAACAGAGCAACCTATCAGCTCGAAGCTTATTGCAGGTGGCAGCGTACTTAGCCTCCCAGCAGCAACTGGATTTAGAGTGTGAGCCTGAGTTGTCCACCTATTCTGAGTCTGAATTGGATATGCAGGACATCATAGGGCAGCAGCAAGGAAAGCGAGCTTTAGAAATAGCAGCTGCAGGGCAGCACAACCTGCTTTTCATTGGTCCTCCGGGTACAGGAAAAACCATGCTTGCATCGCGTTTACCTGATCTCATTCCGCCTATGAGTAAGCAAGAGGCACTGGAGGTGGCAAGTGTAGCCTCATTGGTTGGGTCCGACTTAGACAGTGCTACATGGCGAAAACGCCCTTTTCGAGCTCCTCATCACTCTAGTTCTATGGTGGCGTTAGTCGGAGGAGGATCCTTTCCTAAGCCTGGCGAGATTTCTCTAGCGCACAACGGTATTCTTTTTTTAGACGAGCTTGTTGAGTTTGAAAAGCGAGTGCTTGATGCTCTTCGTGAGCCATTAGAGGCGGGGCAGGTCGCCATTTCTCGCGCATCAGGAAAAACCAGTTTCCCCGCTAGGTTTCAGCTTATCGGAGCCTTAAATCCTAGCCCCTCAGGGTTCTATCAAGGCAGTCAGTGCCAGCATACCCCTCAGGCAATACTTAAGTATTTAGGTCGAATATCAGGCCCATTTTTAGATCGCTTTGATATGTCTGTAGAGATCCCTTTGTTGCCATTAGGTACATTGAGTGAGGGCGGGGATCGAGGTGAAACCACAGAGGATTGTCGCAAGAGGGTGAGCATCGCTAGAGAGACCATGCTTGCTCGTGCAAATAAGCCTAACGCCTTGCTAACCAATAAAGAGATAGAATGGCATTGCAGTCTTGTAAAAGAGGACGCCGAGTTTCTGGAGTTTGCGATTGCCCGTTTAGGCTTATCTATTCGAGCTTATCATCGAATTATTCGAGTGGCGCGGACCATTGCTGATTTGGAGCAGTCAGAGAGTATTCAAAAGCATCACCTCAGCGAAGCGCTAGGCTATCGCTCTATGGATCGGCTGTTGCGATCGCTACATCAACAAATAGCGGGATGAAATCAATTGCTTATGCCTGATTTACTAATGGGTTTTGCTGTTTTGGAAATGTTTGGAGATAAAAAACAAATCCGACCATAGCGCCAGTTATTTAAATCAATGGCATAGCTAGTATAATTAGCCATCACTTTAGTTCTGGTATTTGATTTTAGTTTCACGGTTATGCTCGGTTATCTCATTCTTGTCATAAATGCCTCGTTGGTCATTCTCAATACCGCTCTCAGCTCCATTGCCATCTGCATACTCGCGCTGATCCGAGCTTTAGTGCCGATCTCATCGGTAAAGCAATTCACATCACATTATGCCAATAGGGTGATGTGGCTTTGGGCCACGGTTAATGCCCTGATCTTATCTCTGTCTAACAAAGTGGATTGGCAGGTGGAAGGATTAGATGGGCTGAATTACCACGGCTGGTATTTGATGCTCAGTAATCATCGTAGCTGGACTGATATAGTGGTTCTGTGTTGCGTGTTTAAAGATCGTATTCCCATGCCTAAGTTTTTTCTTAAGCAGCAGCTCCTTTACGTGCCGTTCTTGGGTATGGCTTGCTGGGCGTTAGATATGCCCTTTATGCGTCGCTATTCTCGAGAATACTTACTTAGGCATCCAGAGAAGCGGGGTAAGGACTTAGAAACTACTCGTCGCTCGTGCGAGAAATTTCAGCATATTCCAACTACTGTGGTGAATTATGTTGAGGGAACTCGATATCGCAGTAGCAGCCACAATCAAAGCAAATACAAGCACTTATTATTACCAAAAGCGGGCGGTATCGCTTATACCTTAGCCGCTATGGGCGAGCAGTTTGATAACATTATCGATGTTACCCTTGCTTATCCTGACAATGTTGAAAACCCATTTAAGGATATGTTGATGGGAAGAATGCAGCGCATCGTGGTAAAGGTAAACGTCTTGTCCGTTGATGATAAGGTGCTGGGTGACTACTTTGGGGATAAACAATTTAAGCGTCAGTTTCAGCTTTGGCTGGGAGACTTGTGGAAAGAGAAAGACAAACAGTTAGACAAGTTATACAGGGAATAAAAAAGGGGAGCGATTCGCTCCCCTTAATGATTATTTAAGCGTTAATAGGTAATTTACCAAGTCTGTTAAGTCTTTGGTTGATTTAATACCACCCATCTCAACAAGGTACTTGTTGTTAACTACAATCGCTGGAACACCGCGTAAGCCACTGTCTTTAAAGCTCTTGTCAAAGCGACGAACCATAGAATCTACAGCAAAGCCCTTGTAAGCAGCATCGAATTTCTTCGCATCAATGCCTTCATCTAGGAAGATTTGACGAAGCTCATCTTCGTTGCGAGGTGCTGCGTTTAGATCATGAATGCGGCTGAACATCACAGGGACCATTTGGTCTTCTACCTTTAGAGCCACCATAGTCGCGTAGGCTTTGCTCATAGGTAGACCCATGTTGCCACCCATGAATGAAACATGAGACTTTTGGAACTTAGCGTTAGAAGGTAATGACGCCTTTAGAGAATTCATGATCGGCTCAAACTGATGACAGTGTGGGCAATAGAAAGAGAAGAACTCGTTTACTGTTGGAGTCGATGATGCTGGTAGATCAAGAACCTTGTAGTGTTGGCCTTCGCTAAACTGTGCTGCGTGCGCAGATAGGGTTAAAAACATGGTTGCCACCAAGGCAATCAACTTCTTCATTTGGATACTCCTTCAATAAATAATCTGTTGGTTTTTACCAACTAGGTGTAAGAGACAATGGAGGCTCTTGTAGTGCAGCCAATTGCTCTTTAATCGCCAATACCTGACCTTCCCAGTATTTTGCATCATTAAACCATGGGAATGCCACAGGGAAAGCAGGATCTTGCCATCTTTTTGCTAACCAAGACATGTAATGTATTAGACGTAGACCGCGCAAAGGTTCGATCAGTTTCAATTGATTGACATCAAAATCGCAAAATTCTTGATACCCCTCTAAAACAATATCCAACTGGAGCAGTTTCTCATGTCGGTCACCGTTCAACAGCATCCATAAATCCTGTATTGCAGGTCCATTTCTAGCATCGTCCAAATCCACAAACATAGGACCATCACGCCAAAGTATGTTTCCTGGATGGCAGTCACCATGTAAACGGATAGGCGTATAGTCTGTTTGCCACTGTTCTTCGATGGCAGAGATCAATAACTGCATGTCCTGAAAAAAAGCGGACTCAATGTGTGCTGGGATAAATTGGCTTTGTTTAAGTATATCGCGAGATTGATAGAGGTATTCCTCGAGGCCCATCGTTGGTCGGTGTTTAAATGTAGGCAATCCCTCACTAACTTTATGAATTCTGCCCAAGAATCGGCCTACCATTTCCAGTTGGTCGTAGTTATCGACTTCAAACTGACGCCCGCCAACACTTTCAAATAGGGTGAATAGATAGCCTTCATGGTGATGGAGGGTTTTTCCATCAATGATTACGGGTGGCGCAATAGGTATTTCATGGTCAAGCAGTGAAAGCGTAAAGTCGTGCTCTTCTTGAATCTGTTGCTCGCTCCAGCGTTGTGGGCGGTAAAATTTCACCACATAGCGCTTCTTTTCTTCGTCGACAAACTGATACACCCGGTTCTCATAGCTATTGAGTGCTAGGAAGCCGGATTCAGCGCGAACGCCGATACTGGCCAATGCATACCACATAAAATCAGGAGTCAGAGCGTCAAAATTGAATAAAGAGTTCATAGTAGAGGTGTCAGTGACCAATAAAAAAGAGGGTTATACCGCAGTATAACCCTCTGATTACATTAATTCTTGTTAAAGCTGTTTGATGAAGCGACTTTCAACTTCGATGGAGAAGCCGTGCTGATCCTCTAGCTCAAATTGAATCGTTGTAACAGAAGAGCTCAATTGCTCAGGATCTACACCGAGACTGATTGGCAGGTTAAATACCTCACCTGGGGAGACGTTGATAGTTTGACGTCCATACCATTCAACATCTGTCAGCCCTGAAACATCAAGATTGTAGCTCTGTGTCTGCTGAGTTTTGTTGATGATCTTTAGGGTATAGGTGTTCTCTATAAAGCCATCACTGTTGGTTCGATAGAGTTGGGTTCGATCCCTGATCACGCTGAGTCCGGCTGGTTCTACAGAAGCAACCTGCATGATGAAAAATCCGAACATCAGAATCATTACCAAACCATAGCCAATCAATTTTGGTCTCATGATCTTGGTGTGAGTGCCTTCTAGCTTGTGCTCAGTCGTGTAGCTGATTAGTCCTTTAGGATATTTCATGCGCTCCATAGTGACATCACATGCATCGATACAAGCGCCGCAGTTGATACACTCGTATTGCAAACCATCACGAATATCGATACCTGTAGGGCAGACTTGAACACATAAATTACAGTCAATACAGTCGCCTAGGCCGAGATCGCTAGGGTTTGCTTTGCGTGAACGAGGGCCTCTGTCTTCACCACGCTTTTTGTCATAGCCAACAATAAAGGTGTCTTTATCGAACATAGCGGATTGGAATCGAGCGTAGGGACACATGTGGATACAAACAATGGAGCGCATCCATCCTGCATTGGCGTAGGTACATACCGCAAAGAACAATACCCAAAAGTAAGTCCAGAACGTGGCATCGAGAGTGAAGAAATCGCGCCATAATTCATTGGTAGGAACAAAGTAGCCAACGAAGGTGAGACCCGTGAGCAGTGCAATGGTGAACCAAGCAAGATGCTTGAGCGTTTTGCGAAGTGCTAGCGCTGCAGTGAGCGGTTGCGAGTCTTGTTTTTTCCGTTTGTTTGCTGCGCCTTCTAGTTTTTCTTCAAACCATATATACATGAAGGTCCAAACGGTTTGAGGGCATAGATACCCACACCACACCCTTCCTAAAAAGGTAGTAATGAAAAACAGCCCAAACGCCGCAATCATGAATAATAGGGCCAGTAGGGTAAGGTCTTGCGGATAGAGGGTTGTGCCAAAGAAATTGAATTGCTGCTGCCCTATATCCAACAGAATAGCTTGTCGCTCTCCGTAAGGAATCCAAGGTACTAATGCGAACAGTAGTAATAAGAACCAAGCTCCATAGCGACGCAGTTTTTGAAATACGCCCTTGCTTGCTCTGACATAAATGCGATTACTTGGATTAAATCTATCCCCTTGGCTCTTATGTGCCTTAGGGTTGAATTCCTTTGCCGTGACATCTTTGATGTCGATACGATCCTTGCTCATTTTACTTTTCCAACCTAAACCTTGGGCGCAGTATATCGAACAATATGAAAATTAATTGTTACATGAGTTACAGAATAGATAGGGACTGATGAACTTTCAGGGATAGAGATGACAACGAGAGGGGTTGGGTTGAAGGAGAGGGATGGGTCAACAAAACCGTTTGCTGACCCAGCAGGCAGTTAGTCAATAATGCCACGCGCGCGAAGAAGCGCTGTTTTGAAGTCGTCTTCCTTGTCTTTGGCAAGACCTGGAATCTCTTCTTCTTGCTCACTGTTACGCATCTTTAGATGGTAGATAAGCACGTCATCAGTTAAGTCTTCTAGTTTACCTTCGTAGCTTGCTTCACTAGCAAGTTTAAGAATGAATTCAACTAGGTTTAGGTCTGGATCTTTTGCCCACTCTGGGTGCAGTAATTCAATTAATTCGTTTACGCGATGGCATTTCATGGTCTTCTCCATAGAACTCGAGATGTGCGCATAACTTAACAAAAAGGTCATAAAAAAGATAAGAAAAAAGCGCATCTGAAGGTTTCAAATGCGCTTTTTAGTACAGCGAGTAAGACTTTAAAAACAGGTTTCGCGGTATTAAATGAAACTTAGCTTTTTTGGTCCTCATCGGACTTCTGTTTTTTAGACGGAACAGGTGCAAAATAACTTCTGCGCTGTGCCACTCGACTGCTAGGTCGAGCAAACCTGACGGTTGTTGGAAACATACTTCACCAAATAGTCAGGCATATCCTTTGCCGTTATTACAGATACTCAACGAGTATCAATGAGATATCGTACCAGATAACCTTAGTCGCTGAACAATAAATGTTCTATTTTTTGATGGGAATAATTGCAGTGTTTTATTGAACTGGGATCAAAAAGAGTAGAAATGGTTTTGGTTATAGGGCGTTTTTGAGCCAGTATAAATAGAGTTGTATTGTTTAAGAGGTCAAGCATGTCATTTTTCAAAAAAACACTGGCTAGCTTAGGTATTGGCTCGGCAAAGGTTGATGCTGTTCTTCAGCAAGAAACATTAATCCCGGGTGATTCTGTTCGGGTAGTTATCCATGTTTATGGTGGTGCCACGGAGCAACATATTGATCATATCGACCTTAAGTTGTGCTGTCGTTATATCACTGAAAGAGAAGAGCGCCAGCCTCATAGTGAGGGGGCACTCAAGCGCCGCGTACCGCAAAACTATGTGCTGGATAAATGGGAGCTTCCATACTCATTTACGATTCACCCATCAGAAGAACGCACATTTGAAATTGAGCTCGCCGTTCCGTTCAATACGCCGCTAACGATTGGTGATTCTAAGGTGTGGCTGGAAACAGCTCTAGATATCGATCTTGCTATCGATCCTACTGATAAAGATATGCTGACGGTTCGCCCAGATCCGGTTATGGATAAGATTTTTTCTGAACTAGAAGAACTAGGGCTACGCATTCGTCAGGTTGAGTGCGAGGCGGCAAAAGGGTTTGAAATGCCCTTCGTACAAGAATTTGAATTTGTTCCGACGACTGGCTTATTCCACGGTACTTGGCGTGAGGTTGAAATTATTGCCTACCGGGATGAGCAACATCTGCAATTATGGTTTGAGATAGACCGCCAGAAGAAGGGCTTTGGTGGGCTTCTGTCAAACTTGCTAGGTTCCTCTGAACTTAATTGCTACCTGTCACTATCTAATGAGTTGACCAGTGAGCAGGCAGCACAGCAGGTTGTGGACTATCTAACGGATTTGTTTAGAGCCAAACAAGGCTAGCGTCTCCAAAAGGCAGGCAGAAACAGCACTAATATTGTCAATATCTCTAGGCGGCCGAGGAGCATACCAAAGCTCAGAAGCCACTTTGCTGCATCTGGTAGAGGTGCGAAATTCCCGGTTGGGCCTATCACTGAGCCCATGCCGGGCCCTACATTTGCTACGGCAGTAATGGCCCCTGATAGACTGGTGATCGCATCCAAATCCATGGCACTTAGACCTGCGGCAACCACAAGCACAGTGGCGAAGAACGTAAGGCTAAAAGCGACGATAGAGCGAATGATATCGTCGTTAACACGACGTTTGTTATAGCGCTGTACGAATACACCAGAAGGGTGAATAAGCTTCATCATCTGTATTTTTAGCAGGGTTAGGGCTATCTGGAAGCGGAAGACCTTAATACCACCTGCCGTGGAGCCAGAACAGGCGCCCATCATCAGAAGAAACGTAAACAGTACTGTGGTCAATGTGCCCCACGCAGTAAAGTCCTCCAATCCAAATCCAGTGGTTGTCAGTACTGAAACCACATTGAACATAGAGACCCTAAGGGCGTCACTGACTTCATAATGATCTCGCAGTACCAGCCATGCGGTGATAGCTAAACTGGCCACCATAAATAACTTAAAGAAACCAAGAACTTGAGCATCTTTGGTTAAGGCAGAGAGCGACTGTTTTCTGTAAGCCGCTACAAACAGCAAAAATGGCAATCCACCCAGAAACATAAACAAGGTAGAGAACCACTGCGCCTGATGAGAGAAGTGGTTCATTGATCCGTCAGAGGTTGAGTACCCGCCTGTAGAGATAGTGGTAAAGGCGTGATTGATCGCCTCAAACGGAGTCATCCCTGTTGCTACATAGCTACCAAAACAGGCCAGGGTCAGACCTAGATAAACAACCACGATATTTTTCGCGACGCTTTTTACTCGAGGTGAACTTTTATCTGACCAGTCTGAGGATTCCGTTTGGAAGAGGCGCATTCCCCCAACGTTTAGCATTGGTAAAATCGCCACACCCATCACAATAAAGCCAATACCACCAAGCCATTGTAATAATGAACGCCATAGCAGGATGCTGTGAGACATATCATCAAGGCCACTGAGCACGGTTGAACCTGTGGTGGTAATACCGGACATAGTTTCAAAGTAGGCATCAGTGAAGCTGATGTGGTTGATAAAAACAAAAGGTAAAGCAGCAAAGACAGTACTGACCACCCATACAAGGGTGGTCACTAGAAAAACATCTCTGACATTGAGTCTGAAGTGTTTAGTACGACCGAAGCTCAAGCAAATAAAGGAGGCTAAATGGGTGATAGCCACCGCTTGAGCAAATTCAACGAAACCGCTACCGGGATTAAAAATCGCTAAGATAGTAGGCGGATACATGAATAGCGCCAATTTTGATAGCACTAATCCAAGTACAAACAATATCGGGCGTACGTTTACCATAAGTCGTTAAACCTACAAGAAGAACGGACTTGGTTGGAACAAGGTTTCAACGTCAGGAACGTACTTTTTGTCGACCAAGAACATGACTACGTGGTCATCCTGCTCGATCATGGTTCTATCGTGGGCGATTAGCACTTCTTCACCACGTACAATAGCGCCAATGGTAGTGCCTGGTGGTAATTTAAGATCACCTACGGCTCTGCCTACAACCTTTGAGGTGTTTTCATCGCCATGTGCGATAGCCTCGATGGCTTCTGCTGCCCCGCGACGCAAAGAAGAGACATTAACAATATCAGCTCTACGAACATGGGTAAGCAGTGCAGAAATAGTCGCCTGCTGAGGGGAGATAGCAACGTCAATATCGCCACCCTGCACAAGGTCAACATAAGCTCCACGCTGAATCAACACCATTACCTTTCTAGCATTAAGGCTTTTTGCCAGCATGGCTGACATAATATTGGTTTCGTCTTCATTGGTTAAAGCGATGAACACGTCCATCTCTTCAATGTTTTCTTCGTACAGCAGTTCTTTATCTGCGGCATCACCACACAACACAATGGTGTTGTCTAGCTCTTCGGAGAGCATTTCTGCACGCTCAAGGCTACGCTCAATCAGTTTTACTGAGTAATTGCGCTCAAGGCGTTTTGCCAGTCCTGCACCAATGTTACCGCCACCAACGATCATGATTTTGCGGTATTGTTTTTCTAGTCGTTGCAATTCACTCATCACAGAGCGGATATCATTACTCGCTGCCACAAAGAACACCTCATCATCGGCTTCAATGATGGTGGTACCTTGAGGTCTAATGGCTCGTCCTTGGCGGAAAATAGCCGCTACGCGGGTATCGATGTGTGGCATGTGCTCGCGTAAAGCAGAAATAGCATTACCGACGAGTGGACCACCATAAAAGGCTTTAACGGCTACTAGGCTAACCTTCTCTTCGGCAAAGCTAACCACCTGCAGTGCCCCAGGATATTGAATAAGGCGTTCAATATAGCCTGTCACTAACTCTTCTGGAGCGATCAGGTGATCCACTGGGATGGCCCCTGATTTAAACAGAGAGTCTTTTTCTGCCAAGTATTCAGGTGAACGAATACGCGCAATTCTGTTGGGCGTATTGAATAAGGTAAAAGCCACTTGGCACGCAGCCATGTTGGTTTCATCGGCGTTAGTAACCGCCACCAACATGTCCGCATCTTGTGCGCCTGCCTCTCTTAGGGTGTCAGGGTGACTTGCAGCACCATTGACGACTCGCAGATCATACTTGTCCTGTAGTTCTCTCAGGCGACGACTATTGGTATCCACGATAGTGATATCATTATTTTCGCCAACCAGATTCTCTGCAAGAGTGCCGCCTACCTGACCAGCACCCAAGATTATGATTTTCATCGATTATTTCCCTATATACAGCAGGACTTAGTTTAATTTAGTTCGCTTTTGCAGAACCGCATAATAGAAGCCGTCCATATTGTGCTCTCCCGGCAAAATTTGTCGACCTGGGTTGCTCGGATCGCTGTCGATGAGTTCGGCGTCATCTGTGCGGGCTAAGAATGCCAGCACTTGCTCTTTGTTTTCAATCGGAGAGATGGAACATGTTGCGTAAACTAAGGTTCCGCCTTGTTTCAATTGTTGCCACATAGCATCCAAAATCTCACTTTGTAGTTGAGACAATGCAGGCAAATCATCGGCGCGTCTTAGCCATTTGATATCTGGGTGACGACGAATAACACCTATCGCTGAACACGGTGCGTCAAGTAGGATTCGGTCGAACTGCTCGCCTGTCCACCACTCTTCAGGGTAACGAGCATCAGCACAAAGTACTTTGGCATCAAGACCTAAGCGGTCGAGGTTTTGATAAACGCGATCAAGACGTTGTTCATCAGCGTCAATTGCCACAACTTGGCTATCTGTTGTGTTCTCTAGGATGTGAGCGGTTTTACCACCAGGAGCGGCACAGCAATCAAGAATCAATTCACCATCTTTTGGCTGTAGGTATTCCAGTGACAACTGCGCTGCCGCGTCTTGCACCGATACCCAGCCTTGATCGAATCCAGGAAGCTTGTTTACATCGCATGCTTTTAGCAGACGCAACGCATGGCGAGCTTGAGGATGAGTTTCGGCCTCAAGCTCTTCAGCTTCTAGCAGTTTTAGATATTCATCGCGAGTATGGTGTTTGCTGTTCACACGCAGCCACATAGGGGCTTTCGTGTTATTAGCTTCAACAATAGATTCCCAATCGTTCGGGTATGCCTCACGAAGTAGCTTTAGCAGCCAGCTTGGGTGTCCGTATTTACCAGCATCGTGCTTGACCGATAACCCATCGAGTCGCTGTTGGTTGCGCTGGTAGTTTCGTAGCACAGCATTGATTAAGCCTTTAAGCTTATGTCCCTTTAACGACTGACAGGCTTCAACGGTTTCAGCGACTGCGGCATGGTCTGCCGTGCGCATAAAGCTTAGTTGGTAGATACCCACTAACATCAAATGGTGGAACACACGTTGCTTACCTTTTAGAGGTTTTTCCATTAGTTCGTTAACTATGGTCTCTAATCTCGGTAGGTAGCGCAGGCAACCGTAGCAAATCTCTTGTAGAAGTGCGTGATCACGAGGTTTTAGGTTGGATTGTGCAGCAGGCAAAGCACTGGAGAGTGAGTACCCCTTGTCTACAACTTGAAACAGCACAGTGGCTGCGGCGGCGCGTACATTCATAGGTATTTCCTAACAAGAGTAAGGCTTGAGAACCTCAAGCCTTAGTAGTAGTTGTTTAAGCTAGTTGAGTTCCTACTGAGAACCAATCTGCTCGAGAGTTGAGTACGTCACCGACGGACATGGCTTTCTTTCCTGGAACCTGAATTTGTTCCAAAACTAAGCTGCCTTTTCCTGTCGCTATTTGAATACCCGTTTTATCTGCTTTGATGATGGTGCCAGCTTCTGTAGAACATGGGGCTGCATCAACACTTGCTTTCCATACCTTGATATTTTTATCGCCAATCGAGAAGTAGCTCATTGGCCAAGGGTTGAACGCGCGGATTTCACGCTCAAGTACGTTGGCATCTTTAGTCCAATCTAGCTGTGCTTCTTCTTTGCTGAGTTTCTTAGCGTAATTTGATAGCGCATCATCTTGCTTAACTGGAACAGCGGTTCCTTCTGCAATAGAGGAAAGGCACTCAACAAGCGCAACTGGGCCCAACTTAGCCAGTTTGTGATAAAGCGCAGCACTGGTATCTTCTGGTTCGATAGGCAGGGTAGCAATATGCAGCATATCGCCAGTGTCTAATCCGACATCCATCTGCATGATGGTAACGCCAGTCTCTGCATCTCCAGCCCAAATTGAGCGTTGAATTGGAGCGGCACCACGCCAGCGAGGAAGGATTGAACCATGAACATTAATACAGCCTAGTTTCGGAGTATCTAGAACTTGTTTAGGTAACAGTAGCCCGTAAGCCACGACGACCATGATGTCAGCATCAAGGTCAGCCAGTTGTTGTTTCGCCTCATCAGACTTGAAGTTTTCTGGCTGATAAACTGGAATGTTATGTTCGATAGCAAGGTTTTTAACAGGGCTTGCTGTTAGCTTTTTACCTCGGCCAGCAGGTTTATCAGGTGTTGAATAAACAGCGATAACCTCATGCTCCGAAGATAACAACGCCGACAAATGGTCGGCGGCGAAATCTGGAGTACCTGCAAATACGATCTTTAGTGCTTTGCTCAATGCAAACTCCTAGTTACTGGTTTTTCTCGTTGTAGCGCTTAATTTTCTCTAGCTTGTCTTTGATGCGCTTGCGTTTTAGCGGAGAGAGATAATCAACAAAAAGTTTACCCGCTAAGTGGTCAAGTTCATGCTGCACACAGATTGCTAGCAGATCATCAGCTTCGAACGTGAACTCTTCACCTTCTCGGTTCAAAGCCTTAACCGAGATTTCAGCTGCACGAGGAACTAGCGCGCGAGCACCTGGCACAGATAGACAACCTTCTTCGATTCCGTCTTCGCCACGCTTCTCTGTGATTTCTGGGTTAATAAGAATCAAAGGCTCGTCACGAGTCTCAGAAAGGTCAATCACGACGATTTGTTTATGTACGTCAACTTGTGTAGAAGCCAGGCCAATGCCTTCTTCTGCGTACATAGTCTCAATCATGTCATCGATGTGAGTTTGTAATTCTGGCGTAAAGTCCACAACCGGCTTAGCGACGGTGCGTAGACGATCATCTGGGAAGGTTAGTACGTTTAATAAAGACATAATCACTCAAAAAAGTTGAACTGCGCCGAAAGAATCTCAGCCATTTGTGACAATTTTAGTCATTTTGGTCTTCAAATAACAGCACCAATCCACTTCGATGAGATTCTCTATGACAGAACAACAGATCACAGCATGGCTTACGCTCTGTATGACGCCCCGTTTAAGTGGAGTTAGGCTACAGAAAATCCTTGAATATCTCTCTCCGCAAGAGCTGACATCTCTGTCAAAAAAAGAGCTACTTTCTCTTAAATTTACAGAATCACAGGTACGGTTTTTAACGGCCAAATCAAATCAAAGTGTCGATAAGTGCTTAGAGTGGGAGAATAAAGACGGTAACCACTTACTCATTGCAGAAGACAAAGAACAGTATCCCCAGTTGCTAAAGGAAATCCCTGGTTTTCCTCCGATACTGTTTGTACAAGGGGAGGTGGAAGCTCTGCGCTCGACTCAAGTTGGTGTCGTTGGTAGCCGAAATAGTACTCAAGATGGTTTGTACATTACTCGCCAGTTTTCATCCGAATTGACTCGCTTAGGGGTGACGATCACCAGTGGCCTAGCTTTGGGGGTAGATGGCCACGCACATCAAGCTTGCTTGGAGCAGAATGGCAAAACAATTGCCGTGTTGGGAAGCGGCTTTGATTTCTTGTACCCAAAGCAGCACCAGTCGTTAGCATTCAGAATTAAAGAAAATGGCGCCCTTGTCTCTGAATTCGCTCCTTTTTACCCGCCGAGAGCGTATAACTTTCCGAGGCGAAATCGAATCATCAGTGGGTTATCTGTTGGCGTGCTGGTGGTTGAGGCGGCGCAAAAAAGTGGTTCTTTAATAACGGCTCGTTTTGCTCTAGAACAAGGGCGTGATGTGTACGCTGTTCCAGGGTCGATACTTAATCCCAATGCAGCGGGATGCAATCAATTGCTTCGTGATGGAGCGGTATTAGTGAGAGATGCACGAGATATTGTTCATGAAATTAATGGCTTAGTTAACTGGTCTTCTACAATACAACAAGAGGCGACTTTATCTTCGCCGTTGTCAGTTAACAAGCAACAAGAAAGAGGGCAAACTGAGGCAGGAGATCAGCCAATACTAAATCTGTTGGGAGAGAGACCCGTGGCCGTTGATTTTTTGGCAGAAAGGACCCATTTACCCGTAAATCAGGTTATGATGCAGTTATTAGAGCTGGAGCTTCAAGGTATAGTGGCTTCAGTGGTTGGTGGTTACATTAGATTAAGGGGGAGCTGACTATGATGGATATTCTTATGTATCTGTTTGAGACGTACATTCATAGCGAGAGTGATTTGAACGTCAATCAAGATGAGCTTGAGCAAGAGCTCCTTCGTGCTGGCTTCCGCCAAGATGAGGTGTACAAAGCGCTAAATTGGTTGGAAGACTTAGCTGCCTTGCAAAGTGAAGATTCAAGTCAAAATATAGCGACCAGTTCAGCAACATCGATTCGCATCTATTCGGATCAAGAACAGCAGAGAATTGATACTCGTTGTCGAGGCTTTATTTTGTTCTTGGAGCAAATAGGCGTATTGAGTGCAGAATTGCGTGAGATGGTGATAGACCGCGTGATGGGGCTAGAAACTAACGATTTGCAGTTGGATGACCTGAAATGGATCATTTTGATGGTGCTGTTTAACGTGCCTGGCAATGAAAATGCTTACACGACGATGGAAGAGTTACTTTACTCAACAGATCACGGCATTTTGCATTAATTCCTATATGAACAAGATCAATAACCAACTTTTCTCTTCGGAAGGGCATGCTCTAGAACAGCTATGCCCAAATTGTGGCAACCCTTTGCAAATGCGCCATGGCAAACATGGTGCATTTCTAGGTTGTACTCAATATCCAGCTTGTGACTACATTAAGCCCTTGCACCAAGCGTCGGGGCAGATACTGAAACCTCTTGGTGTGCCTTGTCCAGATTGTGGCGATGAGCTTGTATTAAGGCAAGGTCGCTACGGGATGTTTATTGGTTGCTCCAGTTATCCAGAATGTCACTATATTGGCAGTATGGATGAACCAGAAGACCACAGTGTTGAGTCTTTTTCTTGTCCTGAGTGCAATAAGGGTCATTTAATTGAGAGGAAGTCGCGATTTGGCAAGGCATTTTATGCCTGTGACCAATATCCTAAGTGCAATTTCTCTATTAACAATGAGCCTAAACAAGGGACATGCCAAGAATGCGGCTTCAAGTTGCTGGTGGTTAAGAAGAGTGGTGAGAAAAGCAGTTTGCTGTGTGCAAGTCGTAAATGCCAGTGCAAACAGCAGTAAAGTCAGTAGTAATAAAAAAGGAGGCGTTAGCCTCCTTTTTGCATCTTATTCAAACTATTTTTGGTGTAGTGCAGGGAAAGCATCGGCGTTAAGCCACTGAGCAATAGATTGTAGTTGTTGCTCTAAGTCTGCTTGGTCACTACCACACACATTGATGTGCCCCATCTTACGACCTGGGCGCTTCTCTTTACCATACCAATGAATATGAGCTTGGCTCATGCTTAGCAATTCTTCAGCAAGAGTATCTTCACCAAGAATGTTTATCATTGCAGTAGGGCGAAGTGCTTTGGTGCTACCTAGAGGAAGGCCACACACCGCGCGCATATGGTTTTCAAACTGGCAGGTTTCAGCGCCTTGCTGTGTCCAGTGACCAGAGTTGTGAACGCGTGGAGCGATCTCGTTGACCATCAATTTACCTTGAACGTCAAAAAACTCTAATGCCAATACGCCAACATAGTCGAGGCATTCAGCCACGGCAGTAAACATCTGCTTTGCTTGAGCTTGAAGCTCAGGTTCGTCGATCGCAGTAGAAAGGCTTAATACACCATCGGTGTGCACATTCTCAGCAAGCGGGTATACCGCAATCTCACCATGCTTATTTCTAGCACCGATCAAAGACACTTCGCGATCAAACCCGACGAACTCTTCTGCAATAATCGCCTGCGCTTCGGAAGAAGCGATGCACTCCTCCATTTCAGCCCACACAGTTTCTACTGCTGCTTGTTCTTTTAAGCGCCACTGACCTTTTCCATCGTATCCACCCAATGTGCTCTTAAGCACCATAGGTAAACCAACGTAGTCGATAGCGTTTTCAAAGTCTTGGCGGGTGCGAATAAGCGAATACTTAGCATTGGCAACGTCAGCCTTATCAAGCAGTGCTTTTTCGATACGGCGGTCGCCACCCGTTTTTATCGCTTCTGCACTTGGCAGCAACTTGTCACTGGCCTGACAAGCATCAAGTACTGGGTGTGGAACATGCTCAAACTCCGCCGTGATGACATCAGCTTGCTCGATAGCGGCTTGTAACCCACTACCTAACTTAGTTTGAGTGATAGGCTCAACAATAGATTCGCTATTTACATCAAAAGCGATGGTTCTGATGTTCAACGGAGCGGCAGCTAGCGCCATCATGCGAGCTAACTGTCCGGCACCTAAAACTAAAACTTGCACGGTATTAATCCTCCGCTGGATTCGGATTAGCAAGTACAGTATCGGTTTGTTCTTTGCGGAAAGCTTCTACTTTTTCCATTACTTCAGGAACATGAGTACCAATGATTTGTGCCGCTAGAATACCTGAGTTTGCTGCACCGGCTTCACCGATAGCAAGTGTGCCTACCGCAATGCCTTTTGGCATTTGCACAATAGATAGCAAAGAATCCATGCCTTTTAGGGCACGAGATTGAACAGGAACACCAAGAACAGGAAGGCTAGTAAATGCTGCACACATGCCAGGAAGGTGAGCTGCGCCGCCTGCACCGGCAATAATTACCTTAATGCCGCGATCTTTTGCGCTATTTGCATAGTCCGCTAGTAGTTGTGGAGTACGGTGAGCTGAAACAACTTTAGTTTCGTAGCTAACACCGAATTGGTCGAGCATCTCAGCGGCTAACTTCATCGTTGGCCAATCTGACTTAGAACCCATGATAATACCGACTTGCATGTAACGACTCCTAATTTAACTAGTTGAGCTTTGAATACCAATTTTGCGCGCATTATACGGTTATTTTTTGAATAGGAAAACGTTTGCGTCGCTTTGTTTTGTCGATTTACAGGAAATGCTTACCAGCTAGGAATAGAATTTGTAAACTAAGTAGAAAGATAGTGTAAAAAAGGACACTCAAGGAATGATGGTAATTGATCAAGCGGTTGATGCCCTGAGACAAGGGAAGGTAATTGCATACCCAACTGAGGCAGTGTTTGGAGTCGGGTGCGATCCAGATGATGAAGAAGCGCTAAATGCGCTTATCCAGCTGAAACAAAGAGACCCAAGTAAAGGCTTAATCCTGATTGCTGCAAGCTTTGATCAGCTGTTGCCTTATGTTGATGTAAGTACGTTATCTACGGAGCAGTTAGATACGGTATTTAAAAGCTGGCCAGGTCCGGTAACTTGGGTGATGCCCATCAGCAAAAAAGTTCATGAGTTAGTTCATGGGCAGTTTGATAGCGTAGCAGTAAGAGTCACGGACCATGGAATAGTGCAGCAGCTTTGCTTAGAGTTTGGCAAGCCGATTACTTCCACAAGTGCCAACCTATCCGGTTTGCCTCCTTGTCTTACTGCCGATGAGGTTGAAAGCCAGTTAGGGTCTGAGGATGTGTTCATCATGCAAGGCGCAGTGGGCAATCGAAATAAACCCTCTGAAATTAAAGACGCACGATCTCTTCAAGTATTAAGACAAGGATAAACAATGGCACAGGTCGATAAGGAAGCGGTAAAGCGCTTTCTACTGCAGCTACAAGATAATATTTGTGCAGAACTGGAAACTGCGGATGGAGAGGCCACGTTTGTAGAGGATGCATGGACTCGAGAACAAGGTGGTGGTGGTCGTACGCGTGTTCTAAAAGGTGGTGCGGTCATTGAACAAGGCGGGGTAAATTTCTCTCATGTCTTTGGTGATAAGATGCCAGGCTCTGCCACAGCGCACCGACCAGAGCTAGCTGGGCGCAAGTTCGAAGCCATGGGTGTTTCACTGGTTATTCATCCTAATAACCCATTTATTCCGACTTCCCATGCCAATGTACGCTTCTTTATTGCAGATAAAGAGGGAAGCGAACCAATTTGGTGGTTTGGTGGCGGGTTTGATTTGACCCCTTTTTATCCATTTGAAGATGACTGCCAGCACTGGCACGACACAGCGAAGCAGTTGTGTGCACCATTTGGTGCAGATGTTTATGCTGAGCACAAGAAGTGGTGTGATGATTACTTCTTCTTGCCTCACCGCAATGAAACGCGTGGTGTCGGTGGGTTGTTCTTTGACGATCTTAATCAATGGGGCTTTGAAAAAAGCTTTGCTTACATGCGTGCTGTCGGCGAAGGCTTCACGAAAGGCTACTTGCCTATTATAGAGAAGCGAAAAGATACGCCATTTACAGATCAGCAACGCCAGTTCCAACTGTATCGACGTGGCCGCTATGTAGAGTTCAACCTTGTCTACGACAGAGGCACCCTGTTCGGTTTGCAAAGTAAGGGAAGAACGGAATCTATTTTGATGTCTATGCCACCATTAGCACGATGGGAGTATAACTATCAGGTAGAAGAAGGCTCGCATGAAGCTCTGTTGTATAAAGAGTACTTGTCGCCAAGAGAGTGGTAGTACTTTTTCTTCGTCGTTATCAGTGATAGGTTCATAGGCAGTCGTTTTAATCAGTAGCATCAGGTAGGAAGATGAATCAGTCAATTGATCAGTATGTCGTTTTTGGGAACCCAATAAAGCAGAGTAAATCTCCCTTTATTCATACATTGTTCGCGAGACAGACTAACCAAAGCATCCACTATGTATCGCAATATGCCGAGATTGGAGAATTTACTCAGGCTGCTAAAACCTTTTTTGCCGAAGGTGGCAAGGGTTGCAATGTGACGGCTCCTTTTAAGCATGATGCTTACGAACTCGCAGATCGACTAACTGAGCGAGCGAAACTAGCTGGTGCAGTGAATACACTGAAGAAGCTAGATGATGGTCAAATTATTGGAGATAACACGGATGGTGAAGGTCTTGTGCAAGACCTGCTTCAATATCAAGTGATGCTGAAAGACGCTCGTATTCTGATTGTTGGTGCAGGTGGGGCAGTAAGGGGGGTGCTTAAGCAACTTCTTGAACAAAAGCCCGCACAATTAGTCATAGCAAATAGAACCTACAGCAGAGCGCAGTCGCTGGTGGAGCAATTTAAGGAATACGGTCCTATCGAAGCGTTACCCATTGAAGAGGTTGAAGGAAGCTTTGATGTCGTAATTAACTCAACGTCTGCAGGGCTAACCAAAGAATTACCTGAGATTTCCGCAACGATATTTTCACCCCAAACAGTAAGCTATGACATGGTTTATGGCTCGGGTACCACTGTGTTCAATCAGTGGGCGAAAGAGAATGGTGTAGCGAAGGCTTATGACGGTTTGGGGATGTTAGTTGGACAAGCTGCTGAGAGCTTCATGTTGTGGAGAGGCATTCGCCCTGGTGCGAAACAAGTGCTCCGTGAACTTCGTAAAAACCTAGAGGGCTCGTAATTGAATCAATCAATAATCTTTACTGATCAGCTAAGCTGGGATGAGAATAGAAAAGTAGTAGTGTTTATGGGCCAGCAATCAGGAAATCTCATTGAGTGTTTAGTCTCTGCTGGCTACTTACAGAATCTATCTCAACTGCAAATCGATGATGAAGCGATGGCCTTAAAGGTGTTCTCAGAATATCGCTTTGATCTTGAAGACCTTGCGGAAGAGCTGATTGAAGCGGAAGAGTTCAATCAGCTCGGACAAATAGAAATTAATTAATGTTGTGCACTTCGTTTAGATAATCATTTTTGTTCTGTACGTAGTTATCCGCAGATTTAGAAAGAAAGGCTGCTTCTTGTTCCGTTAAGGGTCTTACCTGTTTTACAGGTCGCCCTACATAGAGGTAGCCACTTTCCAATCTCTTATTCGGTGGTACTAGACTACCTGCGCCAATAAATACATCGCTTTCTACTATTGCGCCATCGAGAATGGTCGTGCTCATACCGACTAAGACCCTATCTTTAATAGTGCACCCGTGTAGCATCACTAAATGCCCTACAGTCACTTCATCACCAATGATGAGAGGGTATCCCTCAGGGGTACTCGCGTTTTTGTGAGTAACATGCAGTACAGAACCATCTTGAATGTTGGTACGCTGACCAATATGTATATGGTTTACATCTCCTCTAGCGGCGACTTGTGGCCAAATACTAGAATCTGCCCCAATCCTAACGTCGCCAACAACAACTGCAGAATCATCGATATAAACACCAGACTCTATAGAAGGCTGTATTCCTTTATAGCTACGTAAAGAACTCATAGTTAAACCCCATCAAAACTGTATATATATTGTTATCAAACTATCAAAAAAAGACCCTTCTGGCCAATAGATGAACAGACGGTACAAAAAGCTGAAAATCTTTAGAAAAAACGCTTGCCAATGTGATGAGCATCTCTATAATGCGCCCCACTGACACGGCAACAGCGACAACGCTTTGCAGTGATTCAGTAGGCAAATTAGCCGAACCATTTGAGTTTAACTTCTCTTCGAAAATAAATTCAAAAAAGTGTTTGACACTGAGGTTCAAAACGCTAGAATGGCCGTCCACTTGAGAGGCAAGCCTCGAAAGTAAGCTCTTTAACAATTTAGACCTATCAATCTGTGTGGGCACTCGTTGATGATAATCGAAAAGATTTATCAATGAACTGAGTGACCAATACAATGATTTTTAATCATTGGCACAGTCAATTCATTATCGTTCTGTTGGAACGATAATAGCTTTAAAATTACATAGTAGTTTTGAAGTCAGTATTCATTGAGCCGGTCGCAAGACCAAAAAACTTTAATTGAAGAGTTTGATCATGGCTCAGATTGAACGCTGGCGGCAGGCCTAACACATGCAAGTCGAGCGGAAACGACAACATTGACCCTTCGGGTGATTTGTTGGGCGTCGAGCGGCGGACGGGTGAGTAATGCCTGGGAAATTGCCCTGATGTGGGGGATAACCATTGGAAACGATGGCTAATACCGCATAACGTCTACGGACCAAAGAGGGGGACCTTCGGGCCTCTCGCTTCAGGATATGCCCAGGTGGGATTAGCTAGTTGGTGAGGTAATGGCTCACCAAGGCGACGATCCCTAGCTGGTCTGAGAGGATGATCAGCCACACTGGAACTGAGACACGGTCCAGACTCCTACGGGAGGCAGCAGTGGGGAATATTGCACAATGGGCGCAAGCCTGATGCAGCCATGCCGCGTGTATGAAGAAGGCCTTCGGGTTGTAAAGTACTTTCAGTCGTGAGGAAGGCGTTGAAGTTAATAGCTTCATCGTTTGACGTTAGCGACAGAAGAAGCACCGGCTAACTCCGTGCCAGCAGCCGCGGTAATACGGAGGGTGCGAGCGTTAATCGGAATTACTGGGCGTAAAGCGCATGCAGGTGGTTTGTTAAGTCAGATGTGAAAGCCCGGGGCTCAACCTCGGAACCGCATTTGAAACTGGCAGGCTAGAGTACTGTAGAGGGGGGTAGAATTTCAGGTGTAGCGGTGAAATGCGTAGAGATCTGAAGGAATACCAGTGGCGAAGGCGGCCCCCTGGACAGATACTGACACTCAGATGCGAAAGCGTGGGGAGCAAACAGGATTAGATACCCTGGTAGTCCACGCCGTAAACGATGTCTACTTGGAGGTTGTGGCCTTGAGCCGTGGCTTTCGGAGCTAACGCGTTAAGTAGACCGCCTGGGGAGTACGGTCGCAAGATTAAAACTCAAATGAATTGACGGGGGCCCGCACAAGCGGTGGAGCATGTGGTTTAATTCGATGCAACGCGAAGAACCTTACCTACTCTTGACATCCAGAGAACTCGCTAGAGATAGCTTGGTGCCTTCGGGAACTCTGAGACAGGTGCTGCATGGCTGTCGTCAGCTCGTGTTGTGAAATGTTGGGTTAAGTCCCGCAACGAGCGCAACCCTTATCCTTGTTTGCCAGCACGTAATGGTGGGAACTCCAGGGAGACTGCCGGTGATAAACCGGAGGAAGGTGGGGACGACGTCAAGTCATCATGGCCCTTACGAGTAGGGCTACACACGTGCTACAATGGCGCATACAGAGGGCAGCCAACCAGCGATGGTGAGCGAATCCCAAAAAGTGCGTCGTAGTCCGGATTGGAGTCTGCAACTCGACTCCATGAAGTCGGAATCGCTAGTAATCGTGAATCAGAATGTCACGGTGAATACGTTCCCGGGCCTTGTACACACCGCCCGTCACACCATGGGAGTGGGCTGCAAAAGAAGTGGGTAGTTTAACCTTCGGGAGGACGCTCACCACTTTGTGGTTCATGACTGGGGTGAAGTCGTAACAAGGTAGCCCTAGGGGAACCTGGGGCTGGATCACCTCCTTATACGATGATTACTCACGATGAGTGTCCACACAGATTGATATGGTTTGAAAAAGTTAAGAGTTTAATGTTGGGTCTGTAGCTCAGCTGGTTAGAGCGCTCGCCTGATAAGCGGGAGGTCGGTGGTTCAAGTCCACTCAGACCCACCAATTTCTTTCCCAAAAGATATTGGATGAAACATTAAGTTTTGGGGCTATAGCTCAGCTGGGAGAGCGCCTGCCTTGCACGCAGGAGGTCTGCGGTTCGATCCCGCATAGCTCCACCATCTTTAAGCGTATTTGCTTAAGTACTCTTAAAAATGGTTTCGAAAGCTATTTATTAGCAAAGAATCATGCTCTTTAACAATTTGGAAAGCTGACGATAAATAATGTGATTTCATTATTTATCAAATTTAAAAGTTCTCAAATCCTAATGATTTAATCATTAGGTACCAACACACATTCAAGTGTTCTTGGGAATGTATTCTTGCCAGAATGCATTCAAATTTGAGTCCGGCAAAATCGAATGTTATCTCGCTCATAATAAAGAGATAACGCACCTTGGAAACGTCATACTGCAGCGTAGCAACTGCATTGCGTAAGCAAGACCCTTTGGGGTTGTATGGTTAAGTGACTAAGCGTACACGGTGGATGCCTTGGCAGTCAGAGGCGATGAAAGACGTAATAACTTGCGATAAGCCCAGATTAGGTAGTAATAACCATTTGAGTCTGGGATTTCTGAATGGGGAAACCCACGTGCATAAGCACGTATCGTTATGTGAATACATAGCATAACGAGGCAAACCCGGGGAACTGAAACATCTAAGTACCCGGAGGAAGAGAAATCAACCGAGATTCCGAAAGTAGCGGCGAGCGAAATTGGATTAGCCCTTAAGCTTTTAATGCGTCAGGTGAAGAGTCTGGAAAGTCTCGCAGTATAGGGTGATAGCCCCGTAACCGACAACGCATTTTAAGTGAAAACGAGTAAGGCGGGACACGTGATATCCTGTTTGAACATGGGGGGACCATCCTCCAAGGCTAAATACTACTGACTGACCGATAGTGAACCAGTACCGTGAGGGAAAGGCGAAAAGAACCCCTGTGAGGGGAGTGAAATAGAACCTGAAACCGTGTACGTACAAGCAGTAGGAGCGCCTCGAAGCGTGACTGCGTACCTTTTGTATAATGGGTCAGCGACTTATATTCAGTGGCAAGGTTAACCGTTTAGGGGAGCCGTAGGGAAACCGAGTCTTAACTGGGCGTTCAGTCTCTGGATATAGACCCGAAACCAGGTGATCTAGCCATGGGCAGGTTGAAGGTTGAGTAACATCAACTGGAGGACCGAACCGACTAATGTTGAAAAATTAGCGGATGACTTGTGGCTAGGGGTGAAAGGCCAATCAAACCTGGAGATAGCTGGTTCTCCCCGAAAGCTATTTAGGTAGCGCCTCGGACGAATACCAATGGGGGTAGAGCACTGTTAAGGCTAGGGGGTCATCCCGACTTACCAACCCTTTGCAAACTCCGAATACCATTGAGTACTATCCGGGAGACACACGGCGGGTGCTAACGTCCGTCGTGGAGAGGGAAACAACCCAGACCGCCAGCTAAGGTCCCAAAGTATAGCTAAGTGGGAAACGATGTGGGAAGGCTCAGACAGCCAGGATGTTGGCTTAGAAGCAGCCATCATTTAAAGAAAGCGTAATAGCTCACTGGTCGAGTCGGCCTGCGCGGAAGATGTAACGGGGCTAAGCTATACACCGAAGCTGCGGCTGCATACTTTGTATGCGGGGTAGGGGAGCGTTCTGTAAGCGGTTGAAGGTGGTCTGTAAGGGCTGCTGGACGTATCAGAAGTGCGAATGCTGACATGAGTAACGATAAAGGGGGTGAAAAACCCCCTCGCCGGAAGACCAAGGGTTCCTGTCCAACGTTAATCGGGGCAGGGTAAGTCGACCCCTAAGGCGAGGCCGAAAGGCGTAGTCGATGGGAAACGGGTTAATATTCCCGTACTTCTTATAATTGCGATGGGGGGACGGAGAAGGCTAGGTGGGCCTGGCGATGGTTGTCCAGGTTCAAGTATGTAGGCGGAAGGTTTAGGTAAATCCGGACTTTCTTAACGCTGAGATACGATGTCGAGCTGCTACGTGCAGTGAAGTCATTGATGCCATGCTTCCAGGAAAAGCCTCTAAGCTTCAGATTATAAGAAATCGTACCCCAAACCGACACAGGTGGTCGGGTAGAGAATACCAAGGCGCTTGAGAGAACTCGGGTGAAGGAACTAGGCAAAATGGTACCGTAACTTCGGGAGAAGGTACGCTCTTGGCGGTGAAGTCCCTTGCGGATGGAGCTACTAGGAGTCGCAGATACCAGGTGGCTGCAACTGTTTATTAAAAACACAGCACTGTGCAAAATCGTAAGATGACGTATACGGTGTGACGCCTGCCCGGTGCCGGAAGGTTAATTGATGGGGTTAGACTTCGGTCGAAGCTCTTGATCGAAGCCCCGGTAAACGGCGGCCGTAACTATAACGGTCCTAAGGTAGCGAAATTCCTTGTCGGGTAAGTTCCGACCTGCACGAATGGCGTAATGATGGCCACGCTGTCTCCACCCGAGACTCAGTGAAATTGAAATCGCTGTGAAGATGCAGTGTACCCGCGGCTAGACGGAAAGACCCCGTGAACCTTTACTACAGCTTGGCACTGAACATTGAGCCTACATGTGTAGGATAGGTGGGAGGCTTTGAAGACGGTACGCCAGTATCGTTGGAGCCATCCTTGAAATACCACCCTTGTATGTTTGATGTTCTAACTTAGCCCCCTTATCGGGGGTGAGGACAGTGCCTGGTGGGTAGTTTGACTGGGGCGGTCTCCTCCCAAAGAGTAACGGAGGAGCACGAAGGTGGGCTAAACACGGTTGGACATCGTGTGGTTAGTGCAATGGCATAAGCCCGCTTGACTGCGAGAATGACAATTCGAGCAGGTGCGAAAGCAGGTCATAGTGATCCGGTGGTTCTGAATGGAAGGGCCATCGCTCAACGGATAAAAGGTACTCCGGGGATAACAGGCTGATACCGCCCAAGAGTTCATATCGACGGCGGTGTTTGGCACCTCGATGTCGGCTCATCACATCCTGGGGCTGAAGTCGGTCCCAAGGGTATGGCTGTTCGCCATTTAAAGTGGTACGCGAGCTGGGTTTAGAACGTCGTGAGACAGTTCGGTCCCTATCTGCCGTGGGCGTTGGAAGATTGAAGGGGGCTGCTCCTAGTACGAGAGGACCGGAGTGGACGAACCTCTGGTGTTCGGGTTGTCATGCCAATGGCATTGCCCGGTAGCTAAGTTCGGAATCGATAACCGCTGAAAGCATCTAAGCGGGAAGCGAGCCCTGAGATGAGTCTTCCCTGGCACTTTAAGTGTCCTAAAGGGTTGTTCGAGACTAGAACGTTGATAGGCAGGGTGTGTAAGTGCTGCGAGGCATTGAGCTAACCTGTACTAATTGCCCGTGAGGCTTAACCATACAACACCCAAGGGGTTTTGTGGACTCAAAGTAGAACTTTGAATGTGTGACATAACTTTTAAATAACAGTTTTCCGAATTTTAAAATTTGCTTGGCGACCATAGCATTGTGGACCCACCTGATTCCATGCCGAACTCAGAAGTGAAACACAATAGCGCCGATGGTAGTGTGGGGCTTCCCCATGTGAGAGTAGGACATCGCCAGGCTTTAAATTAGATTGTATTGAAGCATTTAAGTAAGACTTCAAGACAATAAAAATTAGGTGCGGAGTGGTAGTTCAGTTGGTTAGAATACCGGCCTGTCACGCCGGGGGTCGCGGGTTCGAGTCCCGTCCACTCCGCCACTTATTTTAGAGAACCTCGCTTTGCGAGGTTTTTCTGAATCTGAAGTTTGAAAAAAATCAGACTTCGATCACAATTTAGGGGTGTAGCTCCAATTGGCAGAGCAGCGGATTCCAAATCCGCGTGTTGGGAGTTCGAATCTCTCCACCCCTGCCATATTAAAGGCCTTAGTCGAAAGACTGAGGCCTTTTTTTGTATCTTCAGCCTCGGCAAAAGCTGCATTGGGAACTGGATCGCCAGTTCGTTTGGTAGCAAGTACCATCGAATCTCCGAAATGCCGGTCAGCCCACCTCACTGCTGCCATATAAAAGGCCTTAGACTAGGCGTCCCCGTCGAAAGACTGAGGCCTTTTTTTTGTATCTTCAGGCTCTGCAAAAGCTGCATTGGTAGCTGGATCGCCAGCTCGCTTGGTGGCAAATACCATCGAATCTCCGGAATGCCGGCCAGTCCACCCCCCCCCACTGTTGCCATAAAAAGGCCTTAGACTAGGCGTCCCCAACGAAAATATCTGCAGCTTGTGCAAAGCTACGTTGAGAGCTGGTTCTCCAGTTTTCCTAGGGCAGTTCCTTAGAATCACAATAAGGTCGGCTGACATAGCCACATTGACGATCCACCCTGCATCTGTGTTCTATAAAATCCTTCTTTGTTCTGTGCAATACAGGAAAGTAGAAGAGACTAATTAACATCGAAAAAGCTCCGACGGTGTACTTGCTTTGCGGGTGGATAATCTCTTTCATCGTAGCTGATAGCTGATAGCTGATAGCTGATAGCTGATAGCTGATAGCTGATAGCTGAAGATCCCAAACGTAAAAAAGCCGCTGATAAACAGCGGCTTCAAACAAACATCAACGAACTGACGAAACTTACTTACTCAGCAACAGCAGTGCCTTTTGCGAGACTTCATTAGCGGCATTGGTGTAGTTCTGTTTGTGGAGTGCATTGGCAAGTTGACCATAATCAATGGCGTTAGGTCGGATCTTTAAAGCCGACTCAAAATAAGCCTGTGCATCAGTCCAGTTACCTTCATGCATTAGTATCTGACCAATAACACTTTGTAGGTCGCCACTGTCCTTAAACTTCTTCTCTAGAGCTTTAAGGTGACTCAAAACAGGATACCAATCAGTGATATGTAGGGTTGGGAATACATTCAGTAGTTCGGCTTTTGGTGACTTCTGGGTCGCTTCTTTAAGCACAGTAATCGCCGTTGAGTCTGCTCCGCGATTGATTAACTCACTGGCAAACGTCACGATGACCTTACTTTCAGACTTCATGCTTTTCGGTAAGTGATCCCAATAGCGAACGATACCATCAACACCCTGTTGATTAGATAACTCAGAGATGCGCCCTGCATGTGCTTGTACTGAAAGCTTGTGATATTCGTTTTTATCTACTCCCTTGGCTTTCTTCAATATTGGAAGTAAATCCAATAAAGGCTGCCAGCAATCGAGTTGGATATAACAGGTTTTTAGTAGGTTTAGCAGGCGAGGGTTATCTGGGTAATCATGTTTAAGGCTTGATAGCACATCAAAGGCATTGGCAAAGTCACCTTCAGCCATCGCTTGCTTAGCCTTTGTTAGGCCAATGGCAAGATCTGACCCCTGCTGTTTTGAGGCCAATTCAAAGTATTTATCTCGCTTGTCGTCTTTACCTAGCTCGTGAGCGGCTTCAGCAGCGACTAGATAACACAGTAATGGCATATCGTGCGAGTTAGACCAGCGAGTTACCTTTTTCTCTGCACTTTGCCAATCACCTTCGATCAATTTGATAATGCCTTCGTTAGTCAGCCTACGAGCTTTCTTTAGTTTACGGTTGCCAAACCAGTTCCAGGTAGCGCTAGAAGCTCGTATTGAACGCTTGATTAAGAACTCAGCAAAGAACAGAGCGATCAGAGCACCGATAACAAAGATGACTAGTGTAGTGACACTCATCTCAATGGTGTATTCAGCCAAAGAGATCAGTACATAGCCTTGTTGGCCAGAGAATTGGGTTCCCACAAAAAGGCCAATACCTAGCGCGATGAAAACAAACAGTATACGAATCATTTGTTTTCCTCCGTGACAATAGTAGTAACCTCTCTACGTAAACGTTCGCGGATGATATCTGCGATGAGCTGATTGGTTTCTAGCTTTGCAGGATACTCTAGGTCTACTTTAACCTTTGATAATTTATCTAATGCACTCTCAAATTCATTAACGGATTGTGCATCTTGATCTAAGTAGGTCTGGCTCCACTCAAGCGCAACAAGCAGACTCTTGCGGTAGATTTCTTCTTGTTCGGAGTAAGTTGCCTTAATCGCGGTTTCTAGCTTCGCTTTGATGTTTTCTCTCAAATAGAAATGCTGTTGAGGAGACAGAAGTGGCACAGCACTACCATCGCGAACCCTAAAGGTGATGAAGTGTTCAGCGAAGTTCTCGAGAGAGGTAGATAGGTTGGTTTTCCAGTCCTGTATATCCTTAGATACCTGCTTTTTCGTTTCTTCCGCTGCTTCCGGCAAGATAGCATTGGCTAAAGGTAATTTGTCGACTTGTTCTTGAAGAGCAATCAGTTGTAGAGCAACACCATCTTTGTCTAACAGTGGCAAGCTACGTAGCTCAGTAATATCATTGGCCATTGCTTGGCGCAGTGGTACTAGGCTTGGGTCATTAAGTGTTGCTATGCGTTGATCAGCGGCTTCCATTAGTTTGGTTGCCGTAACAAGATCGTGCTCTAAAAACAGCTTTCTTCCTGCGAGCTTGACTAAATAGTCTGCTTCAGCAAGTAACCAGTCGTTTGGACGGCGACCTTTGACGTCAGATATAGCCAGTTGCAGGCTCTCTATGCTTTTTTGTTGTTGTCCGATTAATACTTCTGCTCTGTTTACCGCTTCGTTGGCTGTTTGAGCCGCAGCTTGCTGTGTATCTTGAAGTTGCGCATTGATGGTCTGCTGAGCTGTTTTTAGTTGGCCTGAGACAGCAGAAAGCTGCTGCTGAAGAAGTTGGTTTTGTTGATTGAAGTAATAAAAGCCAGCGCCGGCTGTCAGCAAAGAGATAATAACCGCAGCGATAGCCAGTCTTTTCGCAGGCTTGTTCGGTTCGTTTTCTTCATTTTTCTTTGGTGTATTTACTTTCTTAGAGCTTGGTGGTGGCGCTTTCTTTGGGGTAGGCGAAGCTGGAACGGATTCACTCTTGTTAACTTTGTTGTCGTCATCGAGTTTTTTATCGTCAGTCATTTTATTTTCCTATGTAATTCGCCTGAATGCTGTCAATGATGGTCTGATTGGATGCACCCTTGATATTATGAACTTGAGTAAAGCCTAATTGTGAGGCTAATTTCGCGACTCTTTCACTGGGAACCATCAACTGTAAAGAGTGTAACCAATTTTTAGATTGGGTAGGTATTTGTTGTGCAAAGAATTTTAATTGTTCGAAGCTGGTAACAATCAGAGTGTCCACCGCTTCTGATTGCCATTGTATAACCTTGCTCTCACCATCAAAGCCTAGCCATTGGCGCTGATAACTCTCAACATAGACCACATCTGCCCCGGTTTGTTGCAAGGTTTTGTAAAGCATCTCCCGTCCACTCTCACCTCTAAGTATGCTTATCTTCTTACCTTTTAGATCATAGCAACCCAAAAGCTCTAAAAGCCCCTCGCTATCTTCCGACTTAGGTGAGCTGACGTTGAGATGAGTGCATGAATGCAAATAGGTCGCTGTTTTACTGCCAACGGCAAAATACTCTGACGATGCCGGCCAGTTCTGGTTTTGTTGGCTTAGAATCTTATTGGTGTAGTGAACTGCTGGATGGCTGACAGCAATAATTAGCTCAGAGTGAGATAGGTGATTTAGGCTGTGAAGCGGAGGTAAGGATTGCTGAAATGAAACAACGGGGCAGCAACTTGCTACCACCCCTATATTGCTCAAGGCATCACATAGTTCTTGGGCTGAAGGTTGAGGTCGAACTATAAGTACCTTCATTGGAACTAAGCCTGATTGTATACTTCGCTAAGAATTTCTTTTGCTCCAGAGGCAAGTAGCTCCTGTGCTAGCTCTTCACCCATAGCGATCGCTTGTGAGCGTTCACCTCGAATCTCAGCTCTGATAATTTCTGTACCATCTGGCTTACCCACCAAACCTCTGAGATAAAGTTGATTGTCTGGAGTAATTACGCAGTAACTACCAATCGGCACCTGACACCCACCTTCAAGGGCGAGGTTCATCGCGCGTTCTGCTGAAACGCGATCAGAGGTATCGGCATGATTTAGAGGTTTAATGAGTTCAAGAACGCGCTCGTCATCAAGTCGGCACTCTATACCCACGGCACCTTGTCCTACCGCAGGAAGAGAAGATTCTGGCTCAATATAGCTTTGAATTCGCTCTTCCATTTCTAAGCGCTTTAATCCTGCTGCGGCTAAGATAATGGCGTCGTATTGCCCGTCATCCAACTTACCTAAACGAGTGCCGACGTTGCCTCTCAATTCTTTGATGATGAGATCAGGTCTCGCCGCACTAATTTGACACTGGCGACGAAGGCTGCAGGTACCGACGATAGCACCTTGAGGTAACTCATCAACGGATTGATAGGTATTGGAAACGAACGCGTCACGAGGGTCTTCTCGTTCACAGATAACGGCTAAGCCTAACCCTTCAGGGAAATCTACAGGAACGTCCTTCATTGAATGAACAGCAATATCGGCGCGCTTCTCTAACATCGCGACTTCAAGCTCTTTAACAAACAAGCCCTTTCCGCCCACTTTAGCTAGCGGTGTATCTAGGATGATGTCGCCTTTGGTTACCATAGTCACCAGTTCAACATCTAGGTCAGGGTGAATCTCTTCTAAGCGAGATTTAACGTAGTGAGCTTGCCACAATGCAAGTGGGCTTTTGCGAGTTGCAATTCGAAGAGTTTGTTTTGACATAATAAAGGCAACAAAATGAGAGATAACTTGATTCTATCACCGCTAGATATAAATTTTCAGCGGGTAGAGATAGGCTTAATGGTACTAACTCACATAATGTTAAGTTTTATATGCATATGTGATGCTAATCACGCGATTTGGGTCATACTGTTCTCAATTGCGTGACCTTTATAATCTTTGAGTTATTCTGCCAACTTAGCCTTCACTGAGAGGTGATAATGGGTGATTTTCTTTACCTAATAACCAAAAAGTGTTAAATTGGTCACGTTTTGTGAGGTTTTAGTTTAAAATTAAAGCGTCCACATTTTTATTTCTTTGTTTGGGAAGTTGACTTGCAAGCATATACACGCACATTAATCGCTAGGCTCGATTCGCTGAATGAACAGCGTAAGCGTCGTGCACTAGATATGATGGATGCTCAAGGCAAGCAAGTATTCTCACTGATCCCGCTTTTACTTCATTATAATCACCCTGCTTTACCTGGATATATCTCTAGTAATGTCCCGCAAGGCGTCTTCGACTTTTCTGCTGATCTTGAACAGCGCCAATTTCTCGACAGTTGTGCTCGTTCAACAGGGGAAGAGATCTCTGCTCCTACCAATATCGATATTTTAGCTCTGTACACCATGGGAAGTACGTCTTCTATTGGCCAGAGTCTAACCAGTGATCTTGATATTTGGGTATGTATTTCACCTGAAATGCCAGCGCAGAAGCGAAGTGAGCTAGCGAACAAATGCCTAAAAATTACTGACTGGGCACAGCAGCAGGGGATTGAAGCTAACTTTTTCTTGATGGACGACCAGCGATTCAAGCAGTCCAACAAGAGTGAAGCGATGACAGGGGATAACTGTGGTTCTTCTCAGCATATGCTGCTTTTGGATGAGTTCTATCGTTCGGCGATGCGTATGGCAGGTCAACGCCTGTTGTGGAGCATCGTACCTCCTGAAATGGAAGAATGTTACGAGCAGTACGTATTAGAGCTATGCAGCAGTGGAGAGATTGACTGCAATGAATGGCTCGATTTTGGACAGCTCAACAAGATCCCAGCAGAAGAATATTTTGGTTCTAGCCTTTGGCAATTATTCAAAAGCATCGACTCACCTTACAAATCCGTGCTGAAAGCGATTTTGCTTGAAGCATACTCGTGGGAATACCCGCAGACTCAGCTTTTAAGTATCGACACTAAACGCAGATTCTTTGCTCACGAACCAGACCTTTACGGTATGGATGCTTACTATGTGATGCTAGAAAAAGTAACTCGATACTTACAAAGAATCGGTGACCAAGCGCGTCTCGATCTTGTACGTCGTTGTTTCTATCTGAAAACTCATGAGAAGTTATCACAGCAGCCAAAACTAGGCTCAGTCTCTTGGCGTCGCAAAGCGATGCAACAGATGACGTTGAGTTGGGGTTGGAACGAGCACGATATTTTTGAACTTGATACGCGTCGTGACTGGAAGGTCGAGCGTGTTAAGGGAGTGCATCACAACCTGCTCGATGCCCTAATGGAAAGCTACCGTAACCTGATTCAGTTTGCACGTCGCAATGACATCACTTCGGTTATTAGTCCGCAGGATATCTCTATCCTTGCGCGTAAGCTTTACGCTGCTTTTGAGGTGTTGCCGGGTAAGGTTACCCTGCTTAACCAGCAAATTTCCCCTGACTTACATGAGCCTGATTTGAGCTTTATTCAGGTGGAAGACGGGCGAAGCAACCCAGAAGGTTGGTATTTATACAAGCAACCTTTAACACCAGAACGCATTATTGGTCAGTCTCCAATTGAGCATCACTCGTCGTTAAGTAAGCTTGTAGCATGGTCATTCTTTAATGGGTTGGTCACTGAGTCTACACGCTTACACTCTGTCGTTCGTAGCGCTGATATCGACATTGATAAGCTTTATCAGATGGTGAGTGACCTAAGAAATACTTTCTCACTGCGTAAGCGTCGACCTACCATGGAGGCGCTTGCAAGCCCTTGTGAGATAAGCCAGTTGGCAATGTTCATCAACCTAGAGAATGATCCAACTGAAAAGCTGAGCTCGCGCCAAGCGAAGAAAGACTGCCGCAATGTGAACCTGTTCTCTTGTGGTACCGATGCGAAGAGCATGATTGGCAGTGTTGATTTGGTGTATCGAAATTCTTGGCATGAAGTGCGTACCCTGCACTTCCGCGGTGAAACCAGCATCCTTGATGCGCTTAAAACGATTTTAGGCAAGATGCACCAAGATGCTTTGCATCCCGAGTCTGTGGATGTATTTAGCTACAGCAAAAACTTCCGCGGTTTGATGCGCAATACCGTTTACCAACTTCTTGCTGAATGTATTGAGCTGAGGCTCAAACCTGTTGAACAAGAGAAGCGTCGTCGCTTTAAGGCTATTGGCGTGGGTAGCAAGATGTATGGTTTGTTCTTTGAGCGCCGTGGTGTTTCTGTGCAGACGCTAGAAAACTCGGTAGAGTTTTATCAAAGCATCTCAACCAACAAACTCACTGGTTCTCCATTGGATAAACTGGATAAAGAGAGAGAGTTCTCGCTTCCTGACATTATTGATAGTTTTGCGAGTGAAGGGCTAATTCAGTTCTTCTTCGAAGATACCGAAGATGGCTTTAACATCTATGTATTGGATGAAAACAACGCCGCAGAGGCTTACCACAGATACAGCCATGACAAGAACGAAGTGGTGAGTGAAGTGAATAACTTCTACACCAATGGTTTAAATCGTGTTGGTGCAAAGGCAAACTTTAATCTGCCTCAGTATTACCAAATCATTCATCAGCACGATCAAGATAGCTTCATCGTGCCGTATCGCAGTGATAGCGAACTCCACTCCACCCCATCCGCAGTGGTGGGTATCTAGTGGCTGACAGGCTGGGTTTATACCCAGTCTATCTCTTCACCCGCTTGCTTTTCACATTCCGCTTTAACCAACGCCATTAGCTCCAAGCCTGTCTTAGAGCAGATCCAAGCTCCCTCTTGCATAGAAAAATGATATCCGCCCGATTTAGAGGCTAACCAGATCTCACGCATTGGCTCTTGCTTATTGATGATGATTTGAGTGCGGTCTTCAAACTCTAATGTCATCACATTGCCCGATGTTTCAAAATCGATATCAGCTCCAGAATCTTCTATAGCTTGCTCAATATTTGTTAGTTGCTCATCAGCCAATTGGTGAAACTCACTGTCCTTCATGCATAGTTCCTATTGCTTTTCTTAATGGTGGTGCGATTATAGAGGCAAGGTCAAATATATCACCAACATCACCATGAAAAAAATTATCTCGCTATTGTGTTTGGGTTCGACACTACTATTGGCCGGTTGCGGTCAAACAGGCCCGCTGTATATGCCGAACGATGCAGGTCAAGAAGCGCCTGAACAGCCCGCGCAGTAGTTATTGAAGAAAGGAAAAAATCTTGGATTATTTTAATTATCAGGAAGATGGTCAGCTTTGGGCTGAAGGGGTTCCCCTAACCCAAGTTGCACAACAATTTGGTACTCCAACTTACGTATATTCTCGCGCTACCTTAGAGCGTCACTGGAATGCCTTCGATCAATCCGTTGGTGATTTTCCTCACTTGGTTTGTTATGCAGTCAAAGCAAACTCTAATCTAGGCGTATTGAATGCGTTGGCAAGATTAGGTTCAGGCTTTGATATTGTTTCACTAGGTGAGCTTGAGCGTGTTGTTGCCGCCGGTGGCGAACCATCGAAAGTGGTGTTCTCTGGTGTTGGTAAAACAGCTGAAGAGATCAAGCGAGCGCTTGAGCTTAATATCAAATGCTTCAATGTAGAGTCAGAGCCTGAACTGGAGCGAATTAATCAGGTAGCAGGGGAGTGTGGTAAACAAGCACCGGTTTCTCTGCGTATTAACCCTGACGTAGATGCAAAGACTCACCCATACATTTCAACGGGTCTACGTGACAACAAATTTGGTATCGCTTTTGATCAAGCACCGCGTGTGTATCAACTCGCTCAGCAGATGCCTAACCTGAATGTTGTTGGTATTGATTGCCATATAGGCTCTCAATTGACCGACCTCGACCCTTTCATCGATGCAGTTGATCGCCTTCTTGGCTTAATTGATAACCTAAAAGCACAGGGCATTAATATTAAGCACCTTGATGTTGGCGGTGGCTTAGGCGTGGTTTATCGCGATGAGATGCCTCCTCAGCCTTCGGACTATGCGAAAGCACTTCTGGCTCGTTTACATAACCATCCTAATATCGAACTGATTTTTGAACCGGGTCGAGCGATTGCTGCTAATGCTGGCGTGCTACTGACCAAGGTTGAGTTCTTGAAGCATACTGAACATAAGAACTTCGCTATTATTGATGCTGCTATGAATGATCTTATGCGTCCTGCTCTGTATCAAGCGTGGCAAGATATTGTGCCTCTAAAGCCAAGAGAAGGTGAGCCAACAACGTATGACCTCGTTGGCCCTGTATGCGAAACAGGAGACTTCTTGGGTAAAGATCGTAACCTTGTGTTAGAACAAGGCGATCTATTAGCTGTGCGTTCTGCTGGAGCTTATGGCTTTACTATGTCTTCAAACTATAACTCTCGCCCACGTGTTGCTGAGGTTATGGTGGATGGTGACAAGCTGCATCTCATTCGTCAGCGCGAGAGCGTTGAAAGCTTATGGCAACTAGAAAGCACATTACCGGAGTAATAGAACAGAATGCATTTCCATTTCTCTAAAATGCACGGACTAGGCAACGACTTTATGGTCGTTGACTGCATTACTCAAAATATATTCTTTTCGCCAGAGTTGATTCGACGTCTTGCGGATCGTCATACGGGTGTAGGCTTTGATCAATTGTTAGTGGTTGAAGCGCCGTACGATCCAGAAACGGACTTTCACTATCGCATCTTTAACTCCGATGGCTCAGAAGTGGAGCAGTGTGGCAATGGCGCACGCTGCTTTGCGCGCTTTGTGGCGATGAAAGGCTTAACGAATAAATACAGCATTCGTGTGAGTACTAAAAAAGGGAAGATGGTACTCAAGCTTACAGAGGGTGACCTAGTTCGAGTCAATATGGGCGTTCCTGAGCTTGAACCAAGCAAGATCCCATTCAAAGCCAAGCAAAAAGAGAAAACCTATATCTTAAGAGTGGGTCAACACACCCTGTTTTGTGGTTCAGTGAGTATGGGTAACCCTCATGTGGTTACCGTTGTTGATGATGTCGCAACAGCGAAGGTTGAAGAACTAGGGCCTCTACTAGAGTCTCATGAACGTTTCCCTGAGCGAGTAAACGCTGGATTCATGCAGATTGTAGATAGAAACAATATCGCTCTTAGAGTCTACGAGCGCGGTGCTGGAGAAACTCAAGCTTGCGGAAGTGGCGCCTGTGCAGCGGTTGCTGTTGGTATCTTGCAAGGCTCGTTAGATGAATCTGTAGAGGTTCAACTCACTGGTGGTAAGTTAACGGTTGAATGGGCAGGCCCTGGTGAACCGTTATATATGACGGGCAGCGCTACGCACGTATTTGATGGGCAGATTAGCTGTTAATTGTTTTCTGAATAAGGATTAGTTTTGGACTCAACGGTAAAAGCGTTTCTTACCGCAACAGATGTAGAGCAGTTTTTAATAGATAATCCTGACTTCTTTGAAGGAAGGGAATATCTCGTAGATTCGTTGAGCATTCCTCACCAACAAGAGGGTGCCGTTTCTTTATTTGAGTTGCAACTGAGGCGTCAGCGTCAGCAGATGCAGACTATTGAGTCTGAGAAAAATGAACTGCTGGCTTTAGTGGGTCGAAACGACCGGATTTTCCGTCATTTTATAGAGCTAGAACGACGCTCATTAATGGCGAACTCTGGCGAGAAAGTGATCAGCGCGATAGAGCACAAAGCTCGAGAGATGGACCTTAAGGTCGTAGTGGGTGTCGTTGGACACGTTAGCTCTCAACTGAATATCAGCAAAGAGAATTGGTCTCGATTTAAGGCCAAAAACATTGCAGATAGAGGTGCTTATCTAGGGCGATTGAAGCGCAGTGATCGTGAACTGATTTTTTCAAAAGGAACTCCTGTATCTGAACTCGGTTCTTATGCGGTTGTTTCATTCGGACATCCTTACTTAGAAGGGTTTCTATGCTTCTGTAGTGAAGATGGCGGACGCTTTCAGCCGAGCCAAGATACTCTATACTTGAGTCATCTCGCTATGGTTATAGCACACCAACTTTATCATCTTGAGTGGCAGAAGGTTCAAACGCTACATGCCCAATCAAACACCTAAAGCCTTTCAGGCCTGGATCGATTCGTTCATTGCTTATCTTCACAATGAGAGAGGAATGAGCGAACACACACAAAGTAACTATCAACGACAGCTATCCATCATTGCAGAGCAGCTAGTGAGCTTTGGCGTCGAGGGATGGCAGCAATTAGATATCGCTTGGGTAAGGCAAATTGCCGCCAAGGGCGCACGGGAAGGGTTAAAACCCAACAGTTTAGCGACAAGACTCTCCTGTTTGCGCAGCTTTTTAGATTACTTAGTGCTTAAAGGTGAGCTGACGGCGAACCCAGCTAAGGGTGTTAGCACACCAAGAAACCACAAACGCCTCCCCAAGAACCTCGATGTTGATGAAACCGGGCAGTTATTGGATATCGATATGGATGATCCGCTGGCGATTCGAGATAGAGCCATTATGGAACTGATGTACGGTACCGGAATGCGTTTATCTGAGCTGATTCAACTCAATATTCGAGACGTTCAAGGCGAGCGCGGTGAGATTCGCGTTATAGGTAAGGGCGATAAAGAACGTATCGTTCCCTTTAGCGGAGAGGCAAAGCGTTGGATTCAGTTGTGGCTAAAGGAGCGTCCTGCTTTACTTAAAGCAGAGGATGAAGCCTTGTTTATCTCTAAGCGAGGCACGCGTATTTCACACCGAAATGTGCAAAAGCGTTTGTCTGAATGGGGCATTAAGCAAGGGGTATCGAGCCATGTAACCCCGCACAAACTTAGACACTCCTTTGCCACTCATATTTTAGAATCGAGCGGAAACCTGCGAGCAGTGCAGGAGATGTTAGGTCATGAGAGCCTATCCACTACGCAAGTGTATACTCACTTGGATTTTCAACATTTAGCTCAAGCCTATGACAAGGCTCACCCTAGAGCGAAAAAGAAGTCGGAGTCTTAATGCGTTTTTTTCGAAGCCTAGATCCAGTTCATGCAATGACCTTCGACCTTGATGACACATTGTATGACAATCACCCTGTGATTAGACGTCTAGAACGAGACCTGCGCAGTTGGCTAATCGAGGCTTTTCCTCGTTTGCAGCAATTTACTGAAGACCATTGGCGTGCCTTAAAGCGCGAAGCGCTGCAAAGCAATGAACGTTGTCGCAATGATGTGACCTTTGCTAGGGAAACTCAGCTTGGCTATGCCTTTACTCGTATCGGTATTATTGGTGACGCTCAGCAACAAGCGATTCAAGACACCATGCATCAAGTGACGTTATTGCGGAACCGTGTGCAGATCCCTGAAGAAACACACAGCACCCTAAAAGCTATCGTAGCGAAACTTCCTTTGGTTGCTATCACTAATGGCAATGTCGATCTCGAGCGTATAGGCCTGCAAGGTTATTTTGCACATACACTAAAGGCCGGTCCTGATGGTGATGCTAAGCCCAGCACCGATATGTTTCTGCGAGCGACTAAGTTATTGGATACTCCAGCGTCGTCGATTTTGCATGTTGGTGATCACCTTGTAAGTGATGTACTGGGGGCTAAGGCGGCAGGGTTTCAAGCGGCTTGGTTCAATGACACATCAAAAGGCATCGAATCTCAGGTTAAGACCAAGGTGATGCCTGACGTAGAAATCAATCGAATCGAGCAGTTACTCCACTTTATTTAAGCGCGTGTCCACTGCGATCCGCTTGGAAAACTTGAAGATACAGCTGTAAGAAGTGGTTCAATTCCCCTGCTTGCTCGTTTAACCCCTCAAGTCTCATTAGCTCAGCCCCAACCTCACAGGTGCATAGGTTTCCATCGCTTTGATTTCTTCTCAAGCTGTAGTTTGAATGGCTAGAAGGTAGAAGATGGCATTGAGGGAGTGCTTGCAACCATGGGCTTTGTCGCCACATCTTCTTCGCTTCCTGCCAGGTCGCATCTAATACTATGTACAGCCTTGGCTCTTTATCTACTGTGTTCTGCTCGATGGAAAGACTATGTTCACTTGGAAACAGCAACATAGGCTTTGGGTGCTTTTCTATAAGTGCCAATAAATCTGCTGGTGGCTCTTTTCGGCTCCATTCAAATTGTTTAACCCCAGGTAAGCTCCAAAGGAGTATCTTTCCGGTATTGGTTTCTCTTTTCAGTTCATTAGGGTGGCACAGCAGTGCCACCTGGACGGAATCGTCGAACCTTGGTAACTGTTCACAGAGGCAGTTGTGGGTAAACCCGCAATTTGGACAAGGCATCATTGAGTTTTCTTGAGGGTTAACCCGCCATTGGTTAATGGGTAAGTCGCACCATTGATAGTTTCATGCCCAGTGGAGAGAGTATCGTCCTTTAGTTCAAACTCACGTGTAGCAATGATTTTTTGCCCTTGATAGGTAACTGATGTTACTTGTACCAATCCACTTTCTAGGGTTTGCCAGTAACCGCTTTCGACCACATCATCACTGCCATCGGTATAGGAGTATCGAGTCTCAGCCTGATGATCTGGGCGTAAAGACAAGGTCAGATTGGTTGTGTCATCGATAGATTGAGCATATTCTCCGGCGGACAGGTCGCTATATTCGTTGGAATCTGTACTGCATCCAACGTAGGTTTGATCTTTTGTTGTTAGCTGTGCGCTCCAGCCGTAGATGGAATCGCTCATGGTATCGCGACATACCTTGTTGCTGATCTCGAGCCTACCTTGCGTTAGGTCGTAGCGCGTCCCCTCTGTGTCTTGCTCTAGGTTAACCACGGGCAACACCAGTGTTTCTTTGCCTAATTGCATAAGGGTTATGGCATTGTCAGTGATACTTGCAGACCAAGAGGGCTCATTGCCAAAAGCGCGCGCATCACGAGTAGGTTGGTTACAGCGGTTAGGGTTTTCAGCCGTTATGATATTGAATTCAGTGACAATGAACTGACTACCAAATTCTTCAGCGAAGCCAGTGGTTGCCGGCTCAAAGTAACCAAACACTTCAGCATACATAGGCTGATAAGGCTTGGTTACCATTGATTCTGCGATATTGCGAACAGACTCAGGAAGATTGAGCCAGTAGGTGGTATTGCTATTACAAGGCTGGATAGTGCGAGATTCATGGCCGACAACAATCTGCCCTCGTAATAGTACGCGAGCAGGTGCTTGTTTGTTTGGGATAAGCTCAACGGCGGTGAGTGTCTCGTCTTGATTGACTGAAGATTGAGGCTCGGTGCTACTGCAACCGAGCAAAACTAGAGAGCTAACAATAGAAAATAGAGCGCATTTTTTCATTATATAGCCTGCTGTAAGGCGATGAATTTAATGCCTATCTTAGCAGGTGTTCAACCAGATAGTGAGCAACAGCGTCATCTTCATTGCTGCCAATAACTTCATTTTCCGGTAGTGCGGCTTTTACTTTAGGGTGAGCGGTTTGCATTACTTTACCCATGCCTGCCATAGAAAGCATTTCTGCATCATTCATCCCATCACCAAAAGCGATGCAGTGCGATAACTCTTTGCCAAGAGACTTGGCTACGGCTTGTAATGCGTGCCCTTTTGATACATTGCCTTGCATAACCTCTAGACACCAAGGAGTAGAGAAAGCAATGTTCAGCTCGTCTCCGAATTTTTGGTTTAGTTTATCTTCAAATGAAGCAAGGTGATCGTGACTCTTATGCGTAAAGAAGATCTTTGCGATGCCGTCTTTTGGTGCGTTGCTGTCATCAAAGACATCAAAAGAGAACCCAGATAGCTTACTGAAAGAGAGTAACTGCTCATCGGTTTGATTTACCCACCACTTTTCATCTTGGTAGATGTGCACGATGATGTCAGGGTCTTGGCGAATGATATCGACAATGTCTTGTACCAGTTCAGGATTAACATCTTGGCTGTACATTAGGTTGTCGTCGATGTCATGAACGCGAGCACCATTGGAGGTGATCATGTAAGCGGGAATCCCTGCGGTTTCTCGAATGTAAGCGACATCAACATGGTGGCGCCCAGTCGCGAAAATAAAGGTATAACCTTGTTCATGTAATTGCTTTAGCGTCTGCTTTGTAAACTCAGATAGCTGGTGGTCGGGGGCCAAAAGTGTGCCATCCAAATCGGAAGCGACAATAGAAATGTGTTCAAAAGCAGTTTTGTTCAAGGTCATACCCTTTCTCTTATTTTCAGAAGCAGGTTCATATTACGACAATAATTGGGGAAGAAAGAGGGTAAACCTGCGTTTCCCCTTTTCCTTTTTTTACTGCTCAAAGAAGCTCAATATAGCATCGAGAGCTTGGTTTCTTGGAGCGTCTTTCTCTACCAGAAGCTCGTGTTTAGCATCTGCAACAGGCACCAAAATAGCATCTTGGCGAGCTCGGCTAAGCTGAGCAATAAATTGATTTTGTGCCTTATTGTCGACAACCGTGTCTAATGCTGGTTGAACCAATAACAGAGGGATATTAACCTCTTGCGCATGTTTGACACATTGTTCAGATCCAAGAATGGCCTGCCATACCCATTGTGATGTTGGCCCGCCCATTTGGATGTCTTTTATTGAGTCGAACAGATCGGCTGACCATTCAAATCTAGCTTTACAATGACTAAGGGTGTTGCCCTCAAATGGCGTTCTTTGGTAACTGGTTTGCCCCGGCGCATAATGGGGATGTTTTTTCCAACGAATTAGGGTTTTGCAAAGCGGTTTCGCAATAGCCCGTAAAGGCGAAGGCATATTGATTCCAAACATGGGAGCGCAAAGGGCAATGGCATGAAAAGGCTGGGAGTGATGAGTTTGAATATAGCGCGTTGAGATAGCGCCTCCCATTGAATGGGCTAAAATAAAACGGCGGCTATAGCGGTTAAAATCAAACTTCTTAACAACAATATCTAAGTCATCAATGTAGTCTTGGAAGTCCTCTACATGCCCCATATCATGATCATCCAGCAGGCGCTCAGACATGCCTTGGCCCCTGTGATCATAAGAATAGATATCAAAGCCTTGCTTGAACAAGTCGTAAAATAGCTCTTGATAGCGAAAAACACTTTCAGTGCGGCCATTTACCATCAATATTGCCTTGCTATGAGCTGGAGAGGTAAGGCTTATCCAATACAGTTTCTTTTTATCTTTACCTTCGACATATCCCTGCTGTCGATTGTTCCAGAAGCTGCTTATCGGATATTTCATCTGATACTCATAGTCGTGCTCTTGAGTACAGATATCAATCGCGTTATTTGACATTGCATTTGTTCCCTGTTCACGTTACAAACAGCATAACATCCTAGAATGACAGTGAATATAGGCACCAATATGGAGTTAAAAATTTGGTTGGCATACGTTGCCACCGCCATCATTTTCAGCCTGGCACCAGGCTCAGGCACGGTAAATTCTATCGCCAATGGCATTAACTTTGGTATGCGAAAGTCCTTGTCAGCTATTGTCGGCCTTCAATTGGGATTGGCTTTTCATATCATCTTAGTGGGTGCGGGTATTGGTGCGCTGGTGGCCAAGTCAGCGGTTGCGTTCAGCATGATCAAGTGGGTAGGTGTGGCGTATCTTATCTGGCTTGGTATTCAGAAGTGGCGTGATAGTAAGGGCTTTAAGGTCGTAGAAAGCCATCAACAGGTATCAAGCACAGCTTTGTTGAAGCAGGCTATCTTTATTAATCTCACCAACCCCAAGTCGATTGTGTTTTTGGTGGCGCTATTTCCTCAATTCATCAACCCTAGTATGCCTCAGATGCCACAGTTGTTGATTCTTGGTATTACTACCATAGTCATTGATGGAGTGGTAATGCTTGGTTATACCGGGTTAGCGGCACAGATGGGACGTTTTATTCGCTCAGATAAGATTATTGGTAAGCTGAATAAGGTGTTTGGTTCTATGTTTGTCGGCTGTGGAATGTTGCTTGCAGCAGCGAAAAGCTAACTAATACGACTTCTATTTATTAAGATTTGATGACATCGGCAAATTTTACTTGCCGATGTCTTTTTTTTTATTAAGATATACGGATATTCATATATGGTTATTTGGTTGTTCTTATGTTGCCTCATCAATTTTTTAAACTGCTGTCAGATGAAACCCGATTGCGAAGCCTGCTATTGATTGCGCGCGAAGGGGCATTGTGTGTCTGTGAGTTAACCCAGGCGCTACAAGAAAGCCAACCTAAGATCTCTCGTCATCTAGCTCAAATGCGTCAGTCTGGCATTTTGGTTGATGAACGACGTGGCCAATGGGTTTATTACCATGTATCGACAGAACTTCCTGGATGGGCTCAAAAAATAGTGGACGGCTTAAGAGACTCAAATTGCTTAAAAGAGCAATACCAGCAAGACATACAAAGATTAGTACACATAGGCGATATGTCCTGTGCGTAAGCATAAATTTCAATAACCTCACTTTGCATGAGAAGAAAGGAAAAAAAGATGACTATTAAGATCGGTATCAATGGTTTTGGTCGTATTGGCCGTTTGGCTTTAAGAGCTTCATTCGACTGGCCTGAGGTTGAGTTTGTTCAGATCAATGATGTAGCGGGAGATACAAAGACACTGGCTCATCTATTGGAGTTTGATTCAGTGCAAGGTCGCTGGCACCATGAAGTGTCTGTAGATGGCAGCAATATGATCATCGATGGTCAATCAGTGAAAACCACGCAAGAGCGTGATCTCGATGCAATTGATTGGTCTGGTTGTGATGTTGTAATTGAAGCAACAGGTGTGCATCGCAAGACCTCATTCCTAAACAAATACTTAGAGCAAGGTGTGAAGCGAGTTGTCGTTTCAGCGCCAGTTAAAGAAGAAGGCATTGCTAACATCGTTGTGGGTGTGAACGATGAACTCTTTGACCCTGCTATTCACAAGATCGTGACTGCAGCATCATGTACTACTAACTGTATCGCTCCTGTAGTTAAGGTTATTCACGAGAAATTGGGCATTGAGCAGGCGGCATTTACCACTATTCATGACCTAACAAACACTCAAACTATCCTTGATGCACCGCACAAAGACCTACGTCGTGCTCGCGCATGTGGCATGAGCCTTATCCCAACTACAACGGGCTCAGCAACGGCAATCGTTGAGATCTTCCCTGAGCTAAAGGACAAGATCAACGGTCATGCAGTACGTGTACCACTAGCGAACGCTTCGCTAACAGACATCATTTTTGATGTGAAACGTGATACCACAGTAGAAGAAGTAAACGCACTGCTAAAAGAAGCATCAGAGAATGAGCTGAAAGGCATTCTTGGCTTTGAAGAGCGCCCACTAGTTTCTATCGACTACAAGGGCGACCAACGCTCTACTATCGTTGATGGTCTATCTACTATGCTTGTCGGCACTCGCATGCTGAAAATCTACGCTTGGTATGACAATGAAATGGGCTACGCAACTCGTACTGCTGAGCTTGTTCGCACTGTTGGTCTAGCAGACAAATAAATTATTCGTTTAAAGGGCATGCAACAGCATGCCTTCGTTTTTGAGGAAAAATTAATGACGCATCCTACTTGGGAACTATCTATTGATCACGGCGCAACTCTAGTACTAACGCCTTGCCCAGGCACTAAAGAGTTAGGTCTTGATGAATCTCTTGCTCAACTAAAAGAGCAAGGTGTTGTGGCAATCGTTACTGCTATTAACAGCGAAGAGATGGCGAGTAAAAACGTTGGTGAGTTAGGCGAAAAAGCTAAAGCTTTGGGTCTAAAGTGGTTCCACCTTCCTATTGAAGACGATTGCGCTCCAGAAGCCGATTTCGCACAGCAGTGGAAAGCGGTAAGCCCTGAGCTTCATGAGTTTGTTAAGCAAGGTGACAAAATCGCAATGCATTGCATGGGTGGCTCAGGTCGCACGGGTTTGTTGGCTGCCAATCTTCTACTTGAACTGGATTGGCCACTACCAAAGATTGTGACTGAGGTTAAGGCTCTTCGCCCTGGCGCATTCAGCAAGCCTGTTCAGGTTAATTATGTTGAAGCTTTAGCGCAAAATCGCTAATTAAAGACTGATATAAGCGTGCCTTTACTAGAAGGCGCGCTACTACCCAATGAGATTCTCTCGGAACACTCCTATGTTATCGACTCTAGATAAAAGCGTTCGCCAGTACATGCTGGTGACATTCAACTACTGGAACTTTACCCTGACAGATGGCGCTCTGCGTATGCTGGTGGTGCTGTATTTCTACGACCTTGGATACAGCAGTTTAGCGATTGCATCTCTGTTCTTGTTCTATGAGTTCTTTGGAGTGGTAACCAATCTTGTTGGAGGCTGGTTAGGAGCAAGGCTTGGCCTGAATCGCACCATGAATGTGGGCTTAGGGATGCAGATCTTTGCCTTGGTTATGCTAGCAGTCCCTCAGGCATGGTTAACCATTCCATGGGTGATGGCTGCTCAAGCACTCTCTGGTATCGCTAAAGATCTTAATAAGATGAGCGCGAAGAGCGCAATCAAGACTCTTGTTCCAGATGAAAGACAAGGCGCGCTATACAAGTGGGTCGCGATACTGACGGGTTCAAAGAATGCCCTTAAGGGTGCCGGCTTCTTCTTAGGTGGTGTATTGCTATCAACACTTGGCTTCCAAGGTGCGGTGTTGGCTATGGCAGCGGTTCTGTTCTTTGTGTTGGTTGGCAGTCTCGTTTGGCTAGAAAGCGATATGGGCAAAGCCAAGAGCAAGCCTAAATTCAAGCATTTGTTCTCAAAGTCTGAAAGCATTAATGTGCTTTCAGCGGCGCGTATGTTCTTGTTTGGCGCTCGAGATGTATGGTTTGTGGTGGCGCTACCAATCTACCTTGGCAGTGTCTTTGGCTGGAATCACTCTATGGTCGGTGGCTTCCTCGCTCTCTGGGTCATAGCTTATGGCTTTGTGCAAGGATTTGCCCCGCGCATTACCGGAAAGGCGCAAGGAAAAGTGCCAGACGGAAAAGCTGCGCTTCTATGGGCTATGTTGTTGACCGTAGTAACTGGAGCAATTGCTTATGGGGTGCAAGTAGGCTGGCAACCAGAATTAGTTATCGTAGTTGGTCTACTTATCTTCGGTGCTATCTTTGCGGTTAACTCCTCTCTCCACTCTTACCTTATCGTCAGCTATGCAAAGGGTGATGGGGTATCGATGGATGTAGGGTTTTATTATATGGCCAATGCCATGGGACGCTTGATTGGTACCGTTCTCTCCGGGTGGGTCTTCCAAATGGCGGGTTTGGCTGCTTGTCTTTGGGTCTCGTTTGCCTTTTTATTACTGGCGAGCATCATATCGATTAAGCTACCTCGACACGCATAATTGCTTTAAAAAACAACAAAAAAGCTGGCAGGGTTTCCTTGGCCAGCTTTTTTATTGCTATGATGGCAGTAGCATAAATAAAGGAATAGGTTCAAATGAGACAAAGGGTACTGTTTTTCGATCTCGCTCGATGCGTGGCTGCTATTGCCGTGATCGCGATACATGTGTTGGCTCCGTATCGACATCAGTATGGTGTAATTCCATTTGATGAGTGGTTTACAGCAATCAGCATAAACAGTATCAGTCGTTGGGCCGTTCCCGTATTTATCCTGATCTCTGGCGCTTTAATGCTGAGCGACCGCAGGCCTTTTGATTTCAAGTATTATGTAAAGCGCCGTCTTGGTAAGGTGCTGATTCCATTTATTATTTGGTCTATTTTCTATGCCTACCTGTCTGGTTGGAGCGCGAGTGGTTTTGATGCCAACAATACGCAGAAGGTGCTGATTGAGGGATTAGATCACGCGACCTATTATCACTTAGGCTTCTTTTACTACTTCATCCCACTTTATTTTGTGATTCCGTTCTTGCAGATATTTGTCCGTCGTTATGATGATAAAGCTCTGTATGCTCTAACGGGACTCTGGTTGTTTACCACAGCTCTATTCTTGTTCCGCATTGATGGAATATGGAGTAGTCAAATGTGGCTCTATTCTGGTTTGCTACCGTTAGGTTATATCCTTTACCAAAAAGTCCCTTTGACTAAGGCTAATGTCAGTCTCTTTGTGCTGCTGGGTTTAGCGGCATTTGCAGCGACTATCTATCAGGTTGTGCATCTGAGTATGGAGGCGGACAAGTATGCCTTTGGACGTTGGCTATCCTACAAAACACTGAATACTGTGTTAGCTGCAAGTATGGTGTTTATGGTGTGTCGTTATTTTGGTGAAGGGCTTTCGGCAGGGGCAAACAAGGTCGTTGGCTTTATCAGCACCCATAGTTTGGGCATCTACATTTTGCATCCTATCTTCCTTTGGCCAATGAAAGAGTTCGGTTGGTACCAAGGGCATCCTGGGTGGGTGATTCCGCTTTGGATTGTAATCAGTGGTGGGGCGTCGTTATTTGTGAGTTGGTTGGTCTCTCGCTCAAGTAAAACAGCGTGGTTACTGCCTTAAGATAGAACGCAGATGAGCTTAACTTGATGCTTATGAAGTTAAGCTCTAATCGTTGTTACCTCTTCATCGCAAAGTGCATGAACTTATCACCTTGGTAGGTTAACTCACCTTGATGTCCTGGCAGTAGTGCGTGGTAATAATGGATACCCACTTGAAACTCTCGTTTTGGACCAAAGCGTCCTTTTTGAACGTAGATCCAGTATTCCTTATCTTCTTCACCCGGTTGCGCATCCGGTAAATCCACTGCTTGTTTATCAATGATGGTGACCTTGGCTTTTTGTTCAGGTGCACCAATCCCTTGCACGTGTTTACTAAACACATATTTGAATGCGACAGCGGCAGTGGCAACAAGAATTGCAACCAAAAAGAACAGAGAAGTTGGCATAGGATCACCCTTGAAGTCTATTGGTGAAAAAGTGTAGCCTTCCGTTGCTCGATAGATGAACAATTAGTGATATTGCGTGATCTAGATGTAAGAGATATCACAAAATTGGCGCTTGGATCACATAACGATGCTGAACCGGAATAGGCCATAAAGGTCTGATTTATAGAGAGACGAGTGGTTTAATCCTGCTAAACTTGATTTAGGTTCAATAATTAGCCAACTTGCTCGATTTTAATCACAGAATAGTAAAAAATGGCTAAGAGAAGGTTCATGGACGGAATCTTCTGCATAAGCAGACATTTGGACGGGAGTATGGATATGTCCGATATTGATCAAGTGGTAACACGCACTCGGCGTATAGAGGGGCTTTTACGCACGCGCTTTCATGCGAGTGGGCGAGGCCTTCATCAACTCATCACAGACAGTGAAGAGCGCTTGCCTCATGATGTTATTGCGAAACTGCGCTATGTCGCCACGATCCGCAATAAAATGCTTCATGAAGATGGCTTTAAATTAGAAGATCGTAAACAATTTCTTCAGGCATGTAATGAATGTGAGAAAGAGCTTACTCCACGCAGTGGACGCTTTATTTGGGGAGTCGCTATTGCATTAATGACCCTTCTTACATTGGCAGCCGCTTTATTCTACTACGCCAATTGGGCGGAATTTAGTGTACATCTATAAATGACAGGATGTACTTTGACTTGTAACAATGTCTTTCTTTTCTCACTCGGTAAAGTCTGATTTTAAAATTTAGGAGTCCAGTATGTCCGTACATGCACATAAAATATTGAATCAGCTTCGAGAGCAACCAATGTCGAAAGCAGAATTGCACCAGTGGGTTGTATCTGAGTTTGGCGAACAGACTCAATTTCGTACTTGCAGCAAAGAAGGCTTCGATTTTGATTCAATTTTAGATTTTTTTGTATCTAGAGAAAAAATCCTTTTAGATAACGATAAATTCAGAGTCAATGAGCCGAATATCTGCTCTCACAACTGATTTAATCGACACCTTCTTCGACGATTTTAAAGGCTCCTATAGTGGAGCCTTTTTTGTTCATAATTTTTTAACATTCCGATATGGCTTAAAGTTACTATCGTGCTATTTATATGCGACCAATTGGTATTAAATACATCATTAATGTGATATTCCTGGTGTTTATGGTTGCTTATCTCGGTTATTTACGGCTTTTATACTGTAAAGGTTCTTGAATTATCTAAGCATAAAAATGCGTAGTATTTGCTATTAGATCCTTGCTGTGTAAGGACTTACACTCAAGATCCCTTTGCTAGCAAGGAGGAAGAGTTGCTTGCGTCCTCCCCCTATACCTTGGTTTGACTTTTTATTCACCCATATTGTCTACTCATGCATCAGTTCATCTTTTATTCAGCAGTAAAGCCAACTTTTATCCTTTAAATGTTGCTTTTGTGTGTCTTTTTTGCCAAATTGTGCATCGAACACAATATTTATCGTTGTGTTTTGGACGAAGACGCCGCTAGAAGGCGCAGACTGGATATCAAATCAGTCACGTTCATTTCGAATGGATTCAATTTGCAGACAAGGCAGAAAACTGTCCAGCAGTAGAGGTCTGGTAATGTCGTTATTAGAAGTAAAAAACCTTCGCATTGAGTACCCGTCAAGACACGGTGTTCACGCAGCAGTAAAATCTCTTTCTTTCAATATTGAGCGCGGCGAAATCGTCGGCGTTGTTGGTGAATCTGGCGCGGGTAAATCCACAGTCGGTAATGCCGTTATTGATCTTTTAAGTCCTCCAGGTGTGATTGCTGGTGGCGAAGTTTTCCTTGATGGAGAAAAAGTCTCTGGTTTATCTCCAGAGCAGATGCGTAAGGTGCGCGGTTCAAAGATAGGGTTTATCTTTCAAGACCCAATGACGTCATTGAACCCTTTGTTCACCGTTGAGCAGCAGCTCAAAGAAACTATTCATGCCAATATGAAGGTTTCTGATGAAGAGGCGTATAAACGCTCTTTGGATCTGATGAACAAGGTGGGTATCCCGCAGCCTGAAAACCGTTTGAAGCAATATCCGCATCAGTTTTCTGGTGGTATGCGTCAGCGTGTCGTTATCGCAATAGCCCTTGCAGGTGAACCCGATCTTATCATTGCAGATGAGCCAACCACGGCGTTGGACGTATCAATTCAAGACCAAATCCTAACCCTGATTCGTGACCTGTGCATTCAGCAAAATGTAGGCTGTATGCTGGTAACTCACGATATGGGGGTTGTATCAAATGTGACGGATCGCGTAGCCGTAATGTATCGCGGTGACCTGGTAGAGTTCGGCCCTACTAGTAAGGTGTTGGGAGAACCTGAACATTCTTATACTCGTAGCTTAATTTCAGCTGTTCCTCGCTCTGACGTGAAGTTAGATCGATTCCCATTGGTAAGCTACATCGAAGAAGCCGCTGAGCATCAGCCTTTAGATGTAAAGAATCACTGGTTAGGTCAAAGCCAAGACGAGCGTGAGTACACAGGTCCATTGCTGAATGTTGAAAACGTAGACCTACGTTTCATCACTAAAGATTCTTTATTTGAAAGTCGCAGAGAATACGTGCAGGCATCTAACAATGTCAGCTTTGAGGTCTTTGAAGGTGAAACCTTTGGCCTAGTAGGCGAGTCTGGTTCAGGTAAATCGACCATAGCACGCGTTATTGCCGGTCTTTATGCGCCTGATGCAGGCAAGGTGACCTTTGAAGGTATAGACCTTACTGGCCTCAAGAGCGAAAAAGAGCGCCGTCCAATGCGCCGTCAGATGCAGATGGTGTTCCAAAATCCATATACATCGATGAATCCGCGTATGAAGATCTTCGATATCATCGCTGAGCCTATTCGCTTCCACAAACTGACAGCAAACGAGAATGAAACTCGTCAGATCGTTAATGACCTACTTGACCATGTAGGCTTAGGTCGTATGGCTGCAGTCAAATATCCACACGAATTCTCAGGTGGTCAGCGTCAGCGTATTTCAATTGCACGCGCTTTGGCGACACGCCCTCGTTTATTGATTTGTGATGAGCCAACATCGGCACTGGACGTTTCAGTGCAGGCTCAGATTCTAAACCTCCTGAAAGACCTTCAGGATGAATTGAATCTAACCATGCTATTTATCAGTCACGATTTACCGGTTATTCGTCAGATGTGTGACCGTATTGGCGTGATGCAAAAAGGTACTCTGTTAGAGGTTGCACCGACTGAACAGCTGTTTAAGTCTCCGCAACATGAGTACAGCCAACATTTAGTTTCACTGATGCCAGAGTTCAAGGGTTTGCGCGAAGGCATAGTGGAAGATAAAGAATTAGCTTAGGGAACTAAGCAATAAGCTCACTGAGCAAAATACACTGCAAACACAACAGGGATTCCATCCCGCATGAAGGAGATATGCAATGAAAACCATTAAGACCAAATTGGCTGTAGCACTTGCAGCCGCTGGCCTTGCTTTTGGCGCTGCCGCTGCCGACATCAAAGTTGCTTACGATGCTGACCCAGTATCTCTAGATCCACAAGAGCAACTATCTGGTGGTACGCTTCAATTGTCGCACATGGTATTCGATCCATTGGTACGTTATAAGCAGGATCTGTCGTTTGAACCTCGCTTAGCAACTAAGTGGGAGCGTGTTAACGATACAACAATGCGTTTCACACTACGCCAAGGCGTTAAATTCCACTCAGGTAACACATTAACTGCTGACGATGTAGTTTGGACTTTCGACCGTTTGAAAGATTCTCCAGACTTCAAAGCAATCTTCGCACCGTTTGACAAGGTTGTTAAAGTTGACGATTACACATTTGACCTTGTATCCAAAGGCGCTTTCCCGCTAGTTCTACAAACGGCGACTTACATTTTCCCAATGGATAGCAAGTTCTACACTGGTACAACTGAAGACGGTAAAGATAAGTCTGAGATCGTGAAGCACGGTAACTCTTTTGCTTCTACTAACGTTTCAGGTACGGGTCCATTCATCGTTACTGCTCGCGAGCAAGGCGTGAAGGTAGACTTCAAACGCTTCGACGGCTACTGGGATACAGAGTCAAAGGGTAATGTTGAAAACCTAACTCTAGTGCCAATCAAAGAAGACGCAACGCGTGTTGCAGCTCTACTTTCTGGTGGCGTAGACATGATCGCTCCAGTTTCTCCTAACGACCATCAGCGTGTTGAGTCAGCGAAAGATGTTGATCTAGTTACTCTTCCTGGTACGCGTTTAATTTCGTTCCAAATGAACCAAGAGAGCAACCCTGCACTTAAAGACGTTCGTGTTCGTCAAGCTATCGTATACGCAATCAATAACGACGGCATCGCACAGAAAATCATGAAAGGCTTTGCAACTACTGCAGGTCAGCAAGGTCCTGAAGGTTACGCGGGCTATGACGCAGACCTGAAGCCTCGTTACGATCTGAAGAAAGCGAAAGAGCTAATGAAAGAAGCAGGCTACGAAGATGGCTTCTCTCTAACTATGATCGCACCAAACAACCGTTACGTGAACGATGCGAAAATCGCTCAAGCAGCGGCGGCAATGCTAGCTAAAATCGGCATTCGTGTTGACCTGAAGACTATGCCTAAAGCGCAATACTGGCCTGAGTTTGATAAGTGTGCTGCAGACATGCTAATGATTGGCTGGCACGCAGATACTGAAGATTCAGCGAACTTCTCTGAATTCCTGACTATGACTCGTAACGAAGAGACAGGTAAAGGTCAGTACAACTGTGGTCACTATTCTAACCCAGAAATGGACAAGCTAGTTGAAGCGGCTAACGTAGAAACTGATCCAGCGAAACGTGCACAAATGCTGCAACAAGTAGAGAAGACTCTTTACGATGATGCTGCATACGTACCTCTACACTGGCAGAACCTAGCGTGGGGCGCAAAGTCTAACGTTGAGATCAAACCAATCGTAAACGCAATGAACTTCCCTTACTTTGGCGACCTAGTTGTTAAGTAAGAAGTAGCAATACGAATAAAGGCACCCATTAGAAATAATCGGTGTGCCTCTGTTGCCCACGAGCAACGCTTTTAAAAGCGCAGTAATGCGGTTTTCGGTGCCTGGCCTTGTTTCAGTCGGGTCAGGTACCATTTTTAAGGCTGAAAAGTTGATAGATTGGAAGAAAGGGGCAAAGGAATGTTTTCGTTTCTAGTCAAGCGCCTATATCAGGCACTGGTAGTGATGTTTGTGATCAGTTTGGTGGCGTTTGCTATCCAAGATAATCTTGGTGATCCCTTACGTGAATTAGTCGGTCAGTCAGTATCTGAAGCGGAGCGTCAGGCGCTGCGTGATGATCTAGGTCTGAATGACCCGTTTGTAACTAAATATACTCGTTTTATCACTGCAGCAGTGCAGGGTGATTTAGGTACATCATATTTCTTTAAGCGTCCAGCTGTGGACGTTATCTTGGACAAGCTGGTTGCGACCTTAGAGCTCGTATTTGGTGCCACACTAATTATTGTCGTGTTGTCGATTCCGCTTGGCGTTTATTCCGCTATAAATCCTAAAAGTTTCTTTACCAAGGTCGTCATGGCGATGAGCTCGGTGGGTATTTCTATACCTGTATTCCTAACAGCAATCATGCTGATGTACATATTCTCTATCACCTTAGGGTGGCTGCCTTCCTATGGGCGGGGCGATACTGCAAATGTACTCGGATGGGAGTCTGGCTTCTTTACTAAAGATGGCCTGCAGCACTTGATACTGCCATGTATTTCCTTGGCTTCTATCATGCTTCCACTGTTCATCCGTCTGGTGCGCTCTGAAATGCTAGAAGTGCTTGGTTCGGAATACATCAAATTTGGTAAGGCAAAAGGCCTACCACTGAAGAAAATTCATTATCAACACGCACTGAAAAATACCCTTTTACCGGTATTGACGGTAGGTGGTGTACAGATTGGTACTATGGTGGCCTACACCATTCTTACCGAGACTGTATTCCAATGGCCAGGTACAGGATTTTTGTTCCTTGAGGCAATCAACCGTGTAGATACACCGCTGATCACTGCTTACGTTATCTTCGTAGGTCTGATTTTCGTGGTCACTAACACCATTGTTGACTTGCTATACGGCTTAATTAACCCAACCGTAAACATTACTGGTAAAGGAGCATAATCATGGAACAGACAACACAAGCTCCGGGCCGTTGGGAGCGTTTTAAAAACTCGGATATCGTTTATTATTTCCTGCGCGACAAAGTAGCTATGTTCAGTGCTTTCGTCTTCGCGTGCTTCTTGGTCTCTGCACTGGCAGCACCGATCATTGCGCCGTCAGACCCTTATGATTTGATGTCTATCGATATCATGGATGCTGAGCTTCCTCCGTCATGGATGGAGGGTGGTGAGTCCAACTTTGTATTGGGTACTGATGAGCAAGGTCGTGATATCTTCTCAACTATCTTGTACGGCTCTCGACTGTCACTCACCATTGGTTTCCTAGCAGTAGGCTTACAGTTAATTCTGGGTATCGTAATTGGTCTATCAGCGGGTTACTTCGGTGGTCGTATTGATAGCTTCTTGATGCGCTTTGCGGATATTCAGCTTTCGTTCTCAACCATGATGGTAGCAATCATCGTATCCGCTATCTTTAAAGCAAGCTTTGGTAGTGCCTTCTATAGCGAATATGCGGTAGTCATGCTGGTGGTTATCATTGGTGTTGCTGAATGGCCACAGTATGCGCGTACCATTCGTGCATCAGTGTTGGCTGAGAAGAAGAAAGAATACGTAGAAGCAGCACGTGTGATGGGCTTTAAAGCGCCTCGCATCATGTTCCGTCACATTCTTCCTAACTGTCTGTCACCTATTTTGGTTATCTCAACGGTACAGATTGCTAATGCAATCATGTCTGAGGCGGCGCTGTCGTTCCTTGGTTTAGGTCTACCTGTTGACCAACCCTCACTAGGCGCATTGATTAGTACTGGCTTTAACTACATCTTCTCGGGTGCATGGTGGATTACAGCCTTCCCAGGTATCGTTCTTGTTACCTTAGTATTGGTTATCAACCTTTTAGGTGACTGGCTACGTGATGTATTTAACCCGAAATTATATAAGGGTTAACACCAAGTCTGTTTTTTTGACTCAAAAAGCTACTTCGGTAGCTTTTTTTTGTTTTTAGATGTTTGTGAAGAGATACATGTGTTGATATTTTGTTATCATGTAAGGGTTATGTTTGTTGCGTGACATGGAGGTCACAGTGAGTATAAAAAGTGGTTTTGTTTTGATTTTGTGTGGGTTGTTTGTTGGTTGTAATGATAGTGATAATCAAGTCCAATCTATAGCGGATACTGTTCGTGAACAGCTGAAAATAACAGAAATAGACGAAGCATCCTCCGTTTTTATTTCATCTCTTCAAGTTGATATCCCTACAGCCCAAGTATCTTCGATAAAGTTTGAGGTTCAACCTAGGCAGGGTTCTGTAACCGAACCGATATCTGTAACTTATGATTTGGATTCAACTGACTACAGTGATCTGGGATTGAAGTTGCCGATATGGGGTATGTATGAAAACGCCCTGAATACCATTGATGTTGAAATATCGTTCACAGATAACTCTTTTTTAAGTGAGTCGTTACAAGTTCAAACTGGGGAATATATCGATACAAACAACATATTTAATAAAATTTTGGTCAATCAAGAACTCAATCGAGAAGACGTAACTTACAGTTACTTTTATCTAGAAAACAGGACAGACCAGGGTCCAGTGATTATGGATATTGAAGGAAACATTAGGTGGGTAGGTAATACTGAGTTATACAAAGATCCTGACCCAAATTATTTGACGGCTCTATTCGATTCTGATCGTTTTGTTATTCATAGCGGTGAAAGTTTAGTCACTCTGTTTTTGGATGGTAGAGTAAAGGAAACGGATATTGTAGCCGAAAATCTTGAAGCTATAAGCCCTCATCATGAAATTACTTGGGGGAAAGAGGGTTACCTGCTAAATATAAACGCGACAAAGAACAGTGTTTATATTATCGAAGCCATCTTAATTGAGGTTGATGAAAATGGTGTACTAATAAATGAGTGGGATTTTGGTGAAATAATAAGTAATTTTATGCTGGAGAATGGTGATGATCCATCGAGCTTCGTCCGTGATGGGATAGACTGGTTTCACATGAACTCGGCAATTTATGACCCAAGTGATAATTCAATAATTGCTTCTAGTAGAGAAAACTTTGTTATTAAAGTGGATTACGACACGAAAGAGATTATTTGGATTTTAGGTGATGAAACAAAGTACTGGGCAACATTTCCTTCTTTACTAGCATTGTCTCTGTTTTCTAGTGACATCAAGCCAATGGGTGAGCATGCTTTGTCTCTTGTCGATGATACTTTAATGCTCTTTAACAATGGTCAAGCTAGCTTTAATCAGCCGGACTCGGCGCCTGTAGGTGATAAACTTTCATCAAGCTTGGGGATGAAGTGGGTGATAGACGAATCAACTATGTCTGCGGATGTAGTTTGGCAATATGATGGTGGTATCTACAGTGATATTTGCTCAAGCATATACGAGCAAGATGGAGCATACTTAGTCACATACTCGGCAGTTGATCGGACAAATGCAGATTTAAGTAGAGCTATTATTAGAGGTGTAAGCGATGATAAAAGCACTCTCTTCGAGTATGAACATTCTAATAACGGCTCAGCATGTGTGACCTGGAACAGTGACATCATTGAAACACTAGGTTTAACATTATAACAATTTTGTGTAATCCGAAAATCTACAAGAGTTTATTAAAGTCGCTTCGAGCAAGTCCTGAACGCCTGATGAGATTTCATCAGGCGTTTTTTTTATTGTCTTAGAACAAGGTCATACGCAACAGAGTGCTAATTATTGGCGAATAACTCAACACTCAACTAGTCTTTCGAAGTGACTATTTTTAATATAATTAGAGGGTTATAAGCAAAATGAAGCTAATAAAGTTACCCCTAGTATTTTCAATGTTTGTTTGGCTATTTGCTTCCGTTAATGCTCAGGGTGGCAACTTCTTGTGTTCGGCGACCCAAGAGTCTTTTGATAAACCAGCCCTGTTGGGAGAAGAGTGTCCGATAGGCGTTTCTTTGTGGGGAAAAACAAAACCACAATATGATAAATCGACTTTTTGGATACAGTGTGGTTTTTTCCCAGAAGAGCTCACCATAGATCAAGTGAATGTAATTTATCCCAATGTGTCGGCTTCTATCTGGAATAAAGCTGAGTCAAAAGGGCGACGCTGTTTGATTGGACCTTATGACGACTTCGAACAGGTAAACCTTGAAGTTACGCAGCTTCGGACCGTGACCGGTTTTGAAAAATCTTTTATTCGTGAAGTTGAGAAATAAAAAAAGGATGGCATAGCCATCCTTTTTCACCTTGCTGCGAACAGCAATTATCTCATGGTAACGAACTCTTCTGAGCCCGTAGGGTGGATAGCTACGACAGAATCGAAATCTGCCTTAGTTGCGCCCATTTTCATTGCTACAGCAAAGCCTTGAATCATCTCATCAACGGTGAAACCGATGCCGTGAAGACCAACGACTTTCTCGTTGTCGCCCGCACATACAAGCTTCATTTTGCATGGCTGGCGGTGCTTGGTTACTGCCGTGTACATAGCGGTAAAGCCAGAGGTATAAACCTTCACCTTGTCTTCGCCGTACTGCTCAATAGCTTGTTGCTCAGTCAGACCAATAGTACCAATTGGTGGGTGGCTGAAGACTACGGTTGGAACTAGGTCGTAGTCCATTTTTGCGTCGGTCTTGTTGTTAAATAGACGCTCAGATAGTTGACGACCCGCTTTAACCGCAACAGGCGTTAGCTCAATGCCACCTTCCATGATGTCACCAACACAGTAGATGCCTTTCACGTTAGTTGCTTGGTACTCATCAACCTTGATGTAGCCACGGTCGTTGGTTGCAACGCCAGTGTTGCTTAGGTTGATAGCATCCGTCGCTGGGTGGCGACCGATAGCCCAGATTAGCTCGTCCACATTGTGGGTGTTGCCGTTCTCTAGGTGCAGGGTTAGGCTGCCATCTGCTTCTTTTACCACTTCTTTTGGTACAGAGTGAGTATGTAGCGTAGGGCCTTCTGCGGCCATTACCTCGGTAAGCGTTTCGATGATCATAGGATCGAAACTACGTAGAGGAGACTCTTTGCGTACAAACAGATCCGTTTGCGTGCCGAGAGCGCTCAGTACGCCTGCGATTTCAACGGCAATGTAGCCTGCGCCAACTACGGCAACGCGCTTAGGCTGTGCTTCTAGGTCGAAGAAACCATTAGAGTCGATACCATACTCAGCACCAGGGATGTTAGGGATAGTTGGACGACCACCCACGGCAATTAGAATGTGATCAGCGGTGTACTGCTCGCCATCAACTTCAACCGTCTTCTCGTCAACAAATTTTGCAAAACCCTTGATAACATTAACTTTGTTGTTACCTAGAACACGGTCATATGATTGGTGGATACGACCAATGTAAGCTTGGCGATTTTCTACAAGCTTTGACCATTGAAAGTCTTTCAGGTCTACATCAAAGCCATAGTCTTCTGCGTAAAGGTTAATGGCTTCAGCAACTTGCGCGCCATGCCACATAACTTTTTTTGGCACACAGCCAACGTTTACACAGGTGCCACCAAGGTCTTTTGCTTCGATAAGAGCGACCTTCGCGCCATACATAGCAGCACGGTTTGCCGATGCAATACCGCCACTACCGCCACCAATACAGATGTAGTCAAAATGAGTTGCCATTGAGTTCTCCAAAATCCTTGTAGTCTTTTTAGTTATATTGGGTGAATTTATTCGGGTACAACCCATTCAACCTTAAAATGTCCTGTTGCGGGTGCAATCGCTTGTTGCAATACCGGCAAGATGGCTTGCATCTGGCTTTCAAGCTTCCAGGGCGGATTGACAACGATCATACCAGACGCTGTCATGCCTCTTTCGTTGGTATCTGGTGATACACCCATTTCGATTTGTAATATTTTGCGAATGCCAAGGCCTTGTAAGCCCTTCAACATATCGTCGATATCGTAGCGATTGACTACAGGGTACCAGATTGCGTAAATACCTGTTGCCCAACGCTTATAACTTTGTGCGATAGCTTGTACAACATCGCGATATTCTTTTGCGAGCTCGTACGGAGGATCGATAAGTACTAAGCCACGACGCTCTTTTGGCGGTAAGCTACCCTTTAAGCGAGCGAAGCCATCTTCTTTAAAAATCTTAACTTGGCGGTCGCGGTGGAATTCTTGCTCTAGCAGCGGAAAGTCGCTCGGGTGCAATTCGGTTAGCACCATGCGATCACCACGGCGAAGCTGAGCTCGAGCAACACGCGGAGAACCAGGGTAGTATCTCAGCTCATCACCTTCATTGAGGGTGCGAATTGAATCAAGGTAGCTTTCTAGTTCATCAGGCAAGTCGGCTTGTTGCCAAAGCTTAGCGATGCCTTGTTTATATTCACCTGTTTTTTCTGACCACTCATGGGTTAGATCGTAGCGGCCAACACCTGAATGGGTGTCGTGATAGACAAAAGGCTTGTCTTTCTGCTTTAAGGCGTCAAGTATAAGACTTTGTACGATGTGTTTAACCACATCTGCATGATTTCCAGCATGAAAACTGTGACGGTAGCTGAGCAAGGTGACTCCCCAAGTGAGTATGTGATGGGACTAATCCACATTATACTCGACTATTGAAAATTGCATAAGTCGTCACTATGTAAACTCTTATAAGACGAAAATAAAAGGGACCCTCTATGTCTAACCCGCTTCTCAATATTACGGATTTACCGCATTTCTCCGAGATTAAGCCAGAGCACGTTAAACCTGCTGTGGAAAAGGCAATTGCGGATTGCCGACACCAGGTAGACGAAGTTCTTAAAGACAACGATAACCCAAGTTGGGAAAACGTCTGCATGCCATTGGATGAGGTGGACTCGGTTCTTTCACGCCTTTGGTCACCAGTGAGTCATTTGAACTCAGTAGCAAACAGCGAGGAGCTTCGTGAAGCTTACGAGAGCTGCTTGCCGCTTTTATCTGAGTACGGCACATGGCTAGGCCAGCACAAGGGTCTTTATGAGGCTTACAAAGCGATCAAGGCAGACTCAAGCTTTGAAGGACTAAGCCAAGCTAAGAAGAAAACCATTAAAGATGCATTGCGCGACTTTGAGCTGTCGGGCATCGGTCTTCCTGCTGATGAGCAACATCGCTACGGTGAGATCAGTAAGCGTCTATCTGAGTTAGGCTCTAAGTTTTCTAACAATGTACTTGATGCCACTATGGGGTGGAGTAAGCACATTGAAGACGTAAACGAGCTTGCTGGTATGCCAGAGTCGGCATTGGAAGCAGCAAAAGCGGCAGCACAAGCAAAAGAGCTTGAAGGCTACCTACTTACACTCGATATCCCTTCTTACGTTCCAGTATTAACTTATTGCGACAATCAAGAACTGCGTAAAGAGATGTACGAGTCTTACAATACTCGCGCATCAGATCGTGGACCTAATGCAGGTAAGTGGGACAACACCGAAATTATTGCTGAGCAGTTAAAGCTGCGCCACGAGATCGCTCGTATGCTAGGTTTCTCAACCTATAGTGAACGCTCACTTGCCACTAAAATGGCAGAGACGACCGATCAGGTACTTGGATTCTTGAATGATCTTGCTAGCAAGGCTAAGCCTCAAGGTGAGAAAGAAGTAGAAGAACTGCGCCAATTTGCCGAAAAAGAATTTGGTGTTACAGAACTAAATCTTTGGGATATCGCCTACTACAGCGAAAAACAAAAGCAAAACCTGTTCAGTATTTCAGATGAAGACCTGCGCCCTTACTTCCCAGAAAATAAAGTCGTCTCAGGCCTGTTTGAGGTATTAGAGCGTGTGTTTGGAATGCAAGTTAAAGAACGACAAGGCGTGGACGTTTGGCACGAATCGGTGCGCTTCTTTGATATTCTGACCAAAGAGGGTGAGCTGCGAGGCAGTTTCTACTTAGACCTATATGCCCGTGAGCATAAGCGCGGTGGTGCTTGGATGGATGAGTGTCGCGTGCGTCGCACAACATCATCAGGTGAACTGCAAACCCCTGTCGCCTACCTTACTTGTAACTTTAACAAGCCTATAGGGGATAAACCTGCACTGTTTACCCACAACGAAGTGACGACGCTATTCCATGAGTTTGGCCACGGCATTCACCACATGCTAACTCAGATTGATATTTCGTCTGTGTCTGGCATCAATGGCGTGCCATGGGATGCGGTTGAGCTGCCAAGTCAGTTCCTAGAGAACTGGTGCTGGGAAGAAGAGGCGCTGTCGTTTATCTCTGGTCACTATGAAACGGGTGAGCCCCTTCCAAAAGAAATGCTAGATAAGATGCTGGCGGCTAAGAACTTCCAATCGGCGATGTTTATTCTGCGCCAACTTGAGTTTGGATTGTTTGATTTTACTCTACACACTGAGTTTGATCCTGATATTGGCGCGCGAGTGCTTGAAACCTTGGCAGAGGTTAAGCAAAAGGTGGCGGTATTACCAAGCCTAGAGTGGAACCGCTTCTCGCATGCATTTAGTCATATCTTTGCTGGTGGTTACAGTGCGGGCTATTACAGCTACCTGTGGGCAGAAGTGCTGTCTGCAGATGCGTACTCTCGCTTTGAAGATGAAGGCATCTTCAACAAAGAGACAGGACAAAGCTTCCTGAACAACATCTTAGAGATGGGCGGTAGTGAGGAGCCTATGGAGCTATTCAAACGCTTCCGTGGTCGTGAACCTCAAATTGATGCCTTGCTAAGACATGCGGGTATTGAGGCTTAATTTCCTCTAGCTCTTTGTAAGCCATCTCAAATTGAGGTGGCTTTTTTTATGGGTTCACGTTGCGGTTTATTGGGTTTTGTAGCGAGATAAGGGTTTCTGTAGATTGCACCTCGTCAATGGCCTGCAATTTGTTGATCAGCACATGCTGCAACTCTTCAATCGAGCGGCACATGAGTTTAACAAAGATACTATAGGCGCCAGTGGTGTAATAGGCTTCGACAACTTCGTCTAGTGCATTGAGCTTTTCCAACGCGGAGTGGTAGTCCTTAGCCGCATTCAAGTTGATGCCGATAAAACAACATACGTCATAGCCAAGCTTTTTGGTGTTGACGATAACCTCTGTGCCCTCAATGACCTCAGCTGCTCTCATCTTTTCAATTCGAACGTGGATGGTGGCAGGGCTAACATTAAATCGCTTACCCATTTCTGCATAGGGTGTGCGTGCGTCCTCCATCAGCGTTTTTAAGATATCTTTATCAAGTTGGTCGAGCATAGGGCTTTGGTTCATTGGGGTTCCTTAAGAGACACAGAGAACAAGAATGCGGTAAACTAATGGATATCCTAATCGGTCGACAGGCCCCTAAACTTTAGAGAGATGACGTTGCAGATTCAACTTCTAGCGCAGTCCGAAGATAAACAATTACAGATCCAAGCATTAGCGGAGCGCTGGGGCTTGCAACATGATCCTGATAGTCAGTTTGCCTTGCAGTTGGGTGAGCGTCTAGAACTAAAGAAGCTGGATGAGCCAAAGTTAGGGTCAATCTTCGTCGACTTCGCGGGTGGCGCTGTGGCACATCGCCGTAAATTCGGTGGCGGTAAAGGGCAATCTATTGCAAAAGCTGCTGGCCTTAACAAGGGCGCTACACCGTGTGTGCTAGACGCTACTGCTGGTCTTGGTCGTGATGCATTTGTACTGGCCTCTTTAGGTTGTATGGTGCAGATGATAGAGCGTAACCCAGTGGTTGCGGCTCTGCTTGATGATGGCCTATCTAGAGCAAAGCTAGATCCTGAAATCGGAGGTTGGGTTAGCGAGCGCATGTCGCTATTGCATGCTTCGAGCCTAGATGCATTGTCTCAACTAGCTGAGGACAATGCTTTCCAGCGGCCTGATGTCATTTATCTTGACCCTATGTATCCACACCCAGAAAACAAGAAGAAAACTGCACAAATCAAAAAAGAGATGCGCGTGTTTCAAACTTTGGTAGGTCCAGATCAAGATGCTGATGGTCTTCTAGAACCCGCGTTGGAGCTTGCTACTAAGCGAGTGATAGTGAAAAGGCCTGACTATGCCAACTGGCTAAATGAGAAGAAACCGAGCATGGCCATCGAAACCAAGAAAAATCGTTTTGATGTTTATGTCTTGTCTTCAATGACTTAGCAAAAGGTCAAAAATAAAGAGTTGAATTACTGCCGTGAAATCGCTATATGTAAGTAATAATCATTATTAATTGCATTTGGGTGACGAGGCTTTATGACTAAAAAGATGTGCAAATTTAATCGCCGAACGATAGAGGGCAGCTTGGGTGCTATCTACTCTATTGTGGCTGAACCAAAATTTGTGTGTCGCTCTTGCGCTCGCGTAGCGGGTAGTGGGGAAAACCTGTGCAAGCCTAGCCCGATCCCACCTCAAGCCTGTCGTAATAAGATTGCAGGGCCTATTTTAGAGCCAGCCGTTGATGATTGCGTGTTGTTAGCTGAAGCTAAGGCAACCAACACGATTACAGAAATTTCGTCGGCAAAAAATAAATCGGCAAAGAAAAAGTCGATTAAGCCACAAATCGAAGTCGCTGAAAGCGCGGAGCAAGACGCTACTACGGATGAAGGCGTGCAATATCAATTGAGCAATAAGCAACTCAAGAAGCAACTTAGCAAACAGCGTAAAATGTTGAAGAAGCAGGAAAAAATGCACAAGAAGCTGAACAAAATTTTACGCAAAGAGAAAAAGCTCACTAAGAAGAGAAGTAAGCTTGATGCACACCTCAATGAGGTGGTTGAGGCAACCTCTATTCGTGCAGCCTCAAATCACCTTCATTAAATCTAGATCTAAACCACAACTAATCTTGAAGCGGCACGACCAATAGGTCGATAGGCATATCATGGATCATGTGGCGAGTGTTGGAAAGTAACTTGCCCCAGAAGTCATGATGGTGCCCACAGACAACCAAATCAAACCCTCTTTCTTTTATCGCATCTGAGAGTTCCTCTACCAGATCACCACGTCCCACCAGGGTGTTACTTACTGGATAATCGAGTTTGTCACTCAAATCTTGAAGCTTCTGAGTGGAAAGCCTGGTGGTCGCAGTCTGACTATCAACTAAATTAACTTCGATCAGCCCAGTGTAGACTTCGCTATAGTTAACGTCGATATGAATAAAAGAAAGCTCAGCATCAAGAGCTTTGGCAAGCTTGGCTGCTCGATTAGCTAAATACTCACTATGATCCCCTAAGTCTAGGGCAACAACGATATGTTTATAGCTCATGATAGGCTCCTTATTTCGGGCAATAGAGAATGTATCCTTAATTTTATTCTAGCAGGGCGGGACATAATTTTTGCTGAAGTGATCTTAAGTTGAAGTATTCGACTAACAAAAGAAAGAGAATTTTGATTTAGGGCAAAGTCTGTTAATTTAGACACTATAGCCAGGTGGTACATTGGCTGAATGACATTAGAGCTAATAAGAAGAGGAACGTCTTATGCTGTCGCAACAGATGGTTGAAAATTTAAACGCACAAATAAACCTAGAATTTTTCTCATCCAATCTATACTTACAAATGAGTGCTTGGTGTGAAGACAAAGGTTTCGAGGGTGCCGCAGAGTTTATGCGCAAACATGCCACCGAAGAAATGGAGCATATGCAACGCTTATTCACTTATGTGAGTGAGACGGGAGCTATGCCAATTCTAGGTGCAATAGATGCGCCAAAGCATGAATTTGCGAGCCTTGGAGAGGTTTTCCGTGAGACCTACGAGCATGAGTGCATGATCACTGAAAAGATCAATAAGCTTGCTCACGTGGCTTTCACAAGCCAAGACTACTCAACGTTCAATTTCTTACAGTGGTATGTGGCAGAGCAACACGAAGAAGAGAAATTGTTTAAAGGGATTTTAGACAAGCTAGAGTTGGTTGGTGAAAATGGCCAAGCGCTGTTCTTCATTGATAAAGACCTAGCAATGATGGCTAAAGAAGGTTCAACCTCTATCATGGATGTGGCAGCTGAGTAACTTATCCGTACTCGACTAAACAACTGATTCACACTGGTTGTCTTGCCATTTCCTAGAGAGTGTAGGGAGGAATAGAGATGATCAGTGGGGATTTGATTATTTTTGCGCTTATGATCGTAACAGCGGTCAATTGTATGCGTTACATCAGTACATTAAGGGCACTTATCTTTGTGATGCGCGAAGCGCACCCTTTACTCTACCAGCAAGTCGATGGCCGAGGGTTCTTCACTACTCAAGGTAATGTCGTCAAGCAGTTCAGACTTTTCCATTACCTCAAGAGCAAAGAATACTCTCAGCATCATGATCCGGTGTTTGTTGATAAGTGCGACAAGGTTAGAGAGCTTTTCATTCTCAGCTGCGCATTGCTTTTTGTCACTTTAGTGGCCGCTTTCAGCGTTTAATTATTAATCTTGTTTGTATCTCTACCCCGCATCTGGGTAGAATGTGCGCCTTTGTAAGGGTATGCGGTTTTCGCATGCCCTTTTTGTATGAACTCCCGAGATGTAGAAAATGAGTGAACACTTTGATGTCGTGATTATTGGTGCTGGTGCTGCAGGCCTGATGTGTGCCGCTGAAGCAGGCAAGCGAGCTAGGCGAGTACTGGTGGTTGATCATGCTAAAAAACCAGGGCGTAAGATTCTCATCTCAGGCGGCGGTCGTTGCAACTTTAGTAACTACGATGTTTCTCCTTCCAACTTCATCTGTCGTAATCCACATTTTGTGAAGTCGGCATTGTCGCAATACACCAATTGGGACTTCATCTCTATGGTGAGTAAGCACGGCATCGAATTTGAAGAACGCGAGCATGGTCAGCTGTTTTGCGTGGATTCTGCGAAGCAAATTGTAAAGATGCTACTTGATGAGTGTGACTCGCAGTATGTGCAGTTCCAATACCAGGTAGCAGTAAGTAATATCGAGAAAACAGAGTCTGGCTATACACTGCTTGCCAATGGTAAAGCGATCAGCTGTGAATCATTAGTGGTTGCGACTGGTGGGTTATCAATGCCTAAACTTGGGGCGACCCCTTTTGGTTATCAGATTGCCGAACAATTTGGCTTGGATGTGGTTCCAACGACTGCAGGTCTAGTGCCATTCACTCTGCACAAACAAGACAAGCTTGATTTTAGTGAGCTATCAGGTATTGCGATTCCAGCGGAGCTTACCGCGGAAGATGGCACTGTATTCAAAGAAGCGTTGTTGTTTACTCATAGAGGACTCTCTGGACCATCAGTACTGCAGATATCGTCATATTGGCGTGCAGGGCAAAAGGTCACCGTCAACTTAGTGCCTGAGGCTGATGTTGCTGAACTACTGGCGCAGAACCGAGAGAAACATCCAAATCAGTCTCTAAAAAACACTCTATCTAAGGTGCTACCAAAGCGCTTAATTGAGGTGTTGATTGAGCGTAAGCAGTTGGCAGATAAACCTCTAAAGCAGTTGAATCACAAAGAGTATGACCAAGTGATTGATGCACTAGAAGGCTGGCAGATTGTTCCCAATGGAACTGAAGGCTATCGCACTGCGGAAGTTACACTAGGTGGTGTAGATACCAACCATCTTTCGTCTAAAACCATGGAATGTAAAACACATTCGGGCTTGTATTTCATTGGCGAGGTTATGGATGTTACTGGATGGCTTGGAGGCTTTAATTTCTGTTGGTGCTGGAGTTCGGGTTACGTTGCTGGACAGAATGTTTAAGCTTTTCTAAACAACTACGGTTGGCCTATCTAGTAGGCCAACTCTTGATAACGCGTTTGCGCTTTTTGCACTCTCAATCTTCTTTGTTCAACGTGTTGCTTAAGTTCGTTAAGGGCAACACGATTTGCATTTTTTTGCGCAGGGCTAAGGCGTTCAAAATCCGCAGCTTTTTGCATATATTCAGCGTGTAGTCTTTGGTAGCTGCGTTGTGCATTGCGAGCTTCATCTGCCCAATGACTCGTTTCTTTTAGGTATGATTTGATCTCTAGAGTTGCTTTGTCTTCAACGACAACGGGCTTTTTCAGTGCTAAACGAACTGCTAGGCTCATGCTCGATACAGCCAACATTGAATACATAAATAACATCATCGCCAAATACCTCTAACAACCACTTCTTGCGCGGACGTGCATTCTGCCATTGTTCAAAAAATGATCAATAGTTTTGTAGTGCAATCTTACATTTCATTTTTATGCGCTTTTGGCATATGAAAAGGGTTCTTAGATTAAGTCTTTGATACTCCTTATAGATCACATAAGAAAGCGCTTTCTTTTGCAATAATTGAACAAAATAATAATTATTGTTTGGAAACAGAAATGGTTAGTTTTTGGAATGGAAATAAGTCACCTTCTCGACAGGAACATGAGTTTGAGGTGCTGAAACTTGCTTTAGGTACCGCTGAAGTCGCTAATGACTTAACGGATTACCCTGATGCTAAAGATGAAGGTAATATCTTCAATTTGGGTGCGGATGCGCTGGTAACTGTTGCTGGCAATACTAAGTTTGATCAACATACCTTTTTACCCGTTAATCAGCCCTTGTGCATGGGGTTGCTTGGCCATCGAATCCTGATTATTCGTCGTCAAGATATCGCTAAATTTTCGGATATCTCTGAAGATAATTTAAAAGCTTTGAAGGCGGGGATTCCTGCAACTTGGGCTGATGCTGATTTATTTCGTAGCAATGGCTACCAAGTCTTTGAACAGGGCTCTCTAGATACCATCTTTGCTGACCTGCAATTGGGCCTATGCGATTATGTCGCGCTTGGGGCGAATGAGGTGCAGGCGATTTATCATGAATTTGCTGAGCAATTTGAAGGGTTAGTTATTGAGCCATCCATGATGCTTTACTATCCGTTTCCATTGGTTTTCTATGTGCATCCTGAAAAAGAGCAGCTCGCTAGCGAGATAAATAGTGGCTTGCAACGAAGCCGTCGCAGTGGTGCTTTGAGATCATTGTTTGATAAGCATTATGGTGAGACGGTCACGGATATGGATTTGCTATCTCGCAGACAGATTGAGCTCGAAAATCCGTTGCTACCAACCGTTTTTTCTAGTTTTAGTTCGGAGCTATCTTCAAGCTAATAAGCAATTGGATCATAGTAAACTAAAAGGCCTCAGCATTTTGCTGAGGCCTTTGTTTTTCAATGGTAGTTATTAGCTACGAAGAGCTGACTGAGCCACGAGGCAACGCACTTGAGTGACTTTTCCTGAGCGACTAAATAGTTCTTGGCATACTTCGGCTGTTAGGCCGTTGTTTGGCATGGTGACTACTGATCCATCTGCAAAGCATACCTCAACAGAGGTTTCATTTTCAGATGCTACTTGGTACACAAATGGTACTTGGCAGTAGGTGAATGCCAGTTGGCCCACCGCTAGAGGGATCTCTTTGGCTTCGCCTTGAATATCAAGGTAGCTAAAGGTAACCGCTTCATTCAAAAACTCACTGCTGTTAAGTAGTGAAGGGTTTAATTGAATAGCCCCCTCTTTCACTTGAATACCAAGCTCTACAAAACGAGTAATGATTTCTTCTTTTACTTGCCCTGTCATACCCGGCTGCTGAGCACCTGCTTGCTTAGGTGTGTGCGAGTATGGGTCAGTAGGGAAGGCACCATAGTTACTTGCTGTTTTGTTAAAGCCAATACCTTCACGTACGCGGTAGTAGTAGTCAGCAAGGGCTTTGGTCACTTCGCTATCGGCATCTTGTTCTAGCGCAATAGAGTAGTTCTCTTGAACCGCTAATAGTAGTTTGGACACCATGTGCCAATAGATACAACCCAAACCTTCATAACCGAACATGGTACCCGAGCGACCAGTGAAGGCTTTATGGTTGAAGACCTGCTCGTAAAGGGCATTGATCTCTTGCCATTGTGCTTCTGTGGCTTCTGGGTAGTCACATTTGATGCTACTGATTGCGGCATTTAGGTAGTCACGATTTTCAAAACTAGCATTAAAGTGGAAATGGTCGGCCGTGCTTTGTTGAACAAGACGTTTATCGCCTTTTTCTACCATTGAGTTCAGAAGGCTTGAGCCTGCAATTTGCTGTTTGGTGACTTGGTTTTTCTCCATGAATGGCGTCAAGTCACGATCAGGGTAAAGCATAAAGCTCTTCTGGTCTTGGCGATACATTTCGCTAGCGTATAGCTTGTCTAATAACTGCTTGGTTTCTTGAGGCTCGAGTAAACCAGAGCTTAACACCGCTACTTGACCTTCTAGCATTGGATACAACTCTTCTACTGTCACGCTATCTTTTGCGTACGAGATAATGTTGTAAGCGTTGTATAGGCCATCTTCACGAAGGTTGTTGTGAATACTCTTATCTAGAACCGTTAAGCTTACGTTTAGTAGCTTGCTTATCTCTGCGGTATCTACGGTTTCTTTGCTACCAAAGCTGCCTGTAGGATACACAGTGTTGCGATAATCTGCTGCTGCTTGCGCGAGTGAAACAAGAACATCGTATCTTAGTTTAGGAGTCACCTCACCAGCGGTAATAGAGGCTTCAGCGTCCGCTAAAATAGCTTCAATTGCCACCATCCAATCACGTACTTGAGTCGATAGTTGCGTGTATTGAGGTGCTTCAGCAAGCATCTGTTGCATGAAAGAAACATATCGACGCATGTAGTAAAGCGTAACCATAGATAATCCGTTACCCACGATAGCGTTGTTGGCATCGTTCCACTCTGGACGTTGAGTGTTTAGCCAGATACCACCATCAAGCACTAGGTTACTCAGCTTAGAAAGGAGAGGAACCAAGATCTTTTCTAGTAGGTTAACCATGTAAACAGAGTCGTCGCTGTTTAGAACTAACTTGCCATCACTGCCTAGCTCTGCAACTTTACGCTCGATAAGTGATTGCTTCTCATCGTTAAAATTAACCGTGTCTTTCGGGTTTGCAAACAATCCATCTACATCGCAAATTTCATAAGGCACGTTGGCGTAGCTGTACATCTCTGTATTTAGCAGTGCGATCAACTCATCATGCTCAAACTTATCAGCCAACTCTAAGAACTTCAGTAAGTAGATGATCTGATGGTCACCCCAGTAGCCGATGTTGCTCCACTCATCTTCAGGATCAAGAAGTTCCCAATCAATACCATCTTTAGTGATGCGGTAAGGGTTGAAGCCATCAACGGTCGATGCGTTAACGAACTTAGCGATGAATGATTTAATAAAACCAGGGTAGCTAAGAGCCATTGCTTCCCAGTTTTGGAAGATGTCACGCCAGTTACCTTGGTAGGACAGTAGGCGATCGCCATGCTCGTCTTTTAGTTTGATTTCGTAATGGTTCCAAGGGCGACTAGGGTCACCATGGCGACGACCAAATGTTAGTGGTAGGTACTCATAGGCAAGACGAACAAGCTGTTGATCGTCGGTTTGTTTAGCCAAAGAGACTAGCTCTGCATGAGTGAAGCTATCTGCAAGCTCAGCAAAGAAGCCTTGATGTTTTGCTACCACAGCTTGGTTAGCGTTACGCATGGTCTTCACCACGTCTGCTTTATCCAAGGTGTAGTTGTTTTCGATTACGCCACCACGCATGTTGTTGAACAGTACGTTAGCGTAGTGGTGAACAGAGGTGTTTTCTTCAGCAGTTAACTGCCATGCATCGGCGCCAGACATCAAAGACACTAATTCTTTTTGATTGTCTTCGATGCTAGAAAGCACTTGTTTTCGGATGTCGTTAGGCACTGCAATTTGAGCGTTCAGTGCAGTAATGTCGCTATGACTCTTGTCGATGTCAGCGGCGATAATCCAAGAATTTGTCTGGTTGCCTTGTAGCTGAATTGTTTTATGGATTAGGTAGCTACCACGCTGCCCCTTAGTTAGGGTCTCGTCTTGAACGGGCAATCCTTTTCTGAATGCTGCTATTTGCGAGCTGGTCAGTAAGATCTGGCTTGCGTCGTCATCAAGGCTGAAGACGGTAGTTGCAAGTAGCGATTCCGCAGGATCGGCGCGGTCGCTAAGTTTGGCATACATGGTGTACAGGGCTAGAGGAGAACCTTGCTGGCGCTCATTCCATTTGTAAGCATCAACTAAAGCACTTCTTGTTTGCAAGGCACCTAGAGGAGCACCTGGTGGTAATAGGTTTTGCAGGCCATCAAGTAACTCAATCTCACGGTTATCTCCAGAAAGATCGGTTAACTGTGATTGGCGGATAAAGCCAAACTGTTCACTGGTGTTCCAGCTGTATTGGAATTGCAGTTTCAAAGAGTGGTTGATCTCTTCGAATATAATTTTATCGCCAATGCTGTTTTTGTAGAGGTTACGTTCTACTTGATAAAGGCCGTCATGGAAGGTGTTGAACGGTTCCCATAGTGAAACACCTGAGCTAGTTTTCACTTTAAAGATTGATTTTGCGCCGGTATTTTCGGCGCTTTCATGGATGTAATCTACTGACTTATATGGGAATAATGCATTCTCAGGGCGAATGCGACCTGCAGAAAGACTTCCTGTAGAAGAGATGAACAGCCAGTGATCACTTGCAGAAACAACGCTGATAAAAAATGGGTTCATATGATAGACATTGGATATCTTGTAGTAGCGTTCACCATCAAGATTGACGAACTTTCCATCCACGTCTTGTAGAGTATTGTGTTCCATGTTTCAGGCCCTTTTAGAATTTTTGAAAGCGCTTTCTTTTCTACGCTATTGTTTTTATATCGCTATATCTGAGGGATAACCCTCAGATATAGACCCTTTATTCATTAAATAATTGAGTGTACTGAGTTGCGCTTCACCAGCTCGGGGTTGAAGCGTTTTTTAACAGGTAGCTTGCTGCCATTTAGCTGATTTAACAGCATGTTGGTTGCATTGATGCCGATTTCTCTAATGGGATAGTTTACTGTGGTCAGCGTCGGTCGAATGTAGCGACAGTAGGCACTGTTATCAAAACCAATCACGGAAATATCTTTGCCAACAATAAGGTTTCTTCGATCGCATTCGTCATAGATGGCCATTGCGATGTTGTCATTTTGGCAGAGTACAGCGGTAACTTGAGGGTGCTCATCAAGGAGCTGTTGTGCTCGTTGCCTATTCAACTCGCTTTCCGTCTCATAAGTACCGTGATAGACATAGTCCATATTGGGCTCGATACTCGCTTCCTTAATGGCTCTGTGATACCCGATTAATCGCTCTCGACAGTCCATTTTATTCATATCACCAGTAATGATACCGATGTGGCGATGACCTAGTTCAATGAGGTGCTTAGCCGCAAGGTAGCCCCCCAGCTCATTGTCGATATAAAAGCACTGCTCTGATATCTCTTCAATGTGCCTGTTGACTATAACCAGTGGACGGTCTTGCTTGGTCAGCTTGATCAGATCTTCATCTTCCAGTTTGTCGGCATGAACGATAAGTCCATCGACGCGTCTAGAATCAAGAAAGTGCAAAGACTCAGCTTCAACCTTTTTATCCATATGACCGCAGGTTGCAACCAAATGCAGGTTCGCATCGCGAGTCTTTTTTTCTACTTCTTTCATAAGGCTGCCAAAGAAGGAGCCCTCTAAGGCTCCCACCAAAACACCAATACTATTAGAACGATTAGAAGCTAAAGCCTTTGCAATAGAGTTCGGCTGAAATCCTAACTCATTGATTGCTTTGTACACTTTATCTTTGTTCGCCTCTTTCACTGTGCTGTGGTTATTCAAGACACGGGACACCGTGGCTTGAGACACTTTTGCATATTCGGCAACTTCTTTTATCGTAATCATGTTCTAATCTTATCGACCTCAGAATAGAAAATTTTCTGTCTGAATTATTCGTAGTTGTGGCAACGGATAAAGTGATCATCTGCCAGCTGTCTAATTGCTGGGAATGATTTTTCACACTGCTCGCTCGCTTTAGGGCAACGAGGTGCAAAAGGGCATCCAATGCTACTTGGCTTCCAAAGAGGGATTTCACCCTTCTTCGCATCCAATTCACGTCGACCACCACGGCCAGGCTCTGGTACCGCAGATAATAGTAGCTGCGTATACGGGTGCTGAGGAGTTTGTGTCACTTTGTCACTGTTACCCCATTCAACCATGTGTCCTACATACATTACCGCAGTTTTCTCAGCAAAGTAGCGAGCAGTGGCAATATCGTGAGTGATGTACATAAACGAGATGCCGTGCTTGTCTTTTAGGTCCGACATTAGGTTCAAGATACCTAAGCGAACAGACACATCTAGCATTGAGATCGGCTCATCCGCTAGGATCACCTCAGGGTCAACTGCGATGGCACGCGCAATCGCAACACGCTGACGCTGACCACCACTTAATTCGTGTGGGAATTTCTCGGCCGTTTCGACAACTGGAGATAGACCTACTAGCTCAAGCAGTTGATAGACCAAGCTATCAATGTTTTCTTTGCCTACACGATCGTGGATCTGTAATGGGCGAGCAATGTGGTGGTAGATAGAATGCACTGGGTTCAGAGAGCCAAACGGGTCTTGGAAGATCATTTGTACCTGACGAGCGTACTCTAGGCTGCCATTTTCTTTGATGTACTCATCAATTGGCTGACCCTTAAACTCAATGTTGCCACCGGTGGCTTCATAGATACGAGTCAGAACACGAGCACCCGTACTCTTGCCTGAGCCAGATTCACCAACAATAGCCAGAGCTTCACCTTTGCGTAGGTCAAATGACACATCATTTACCGCACGCATGTAAGCGTCTTTTTTCTTGCTGCTGCCGATAGGAAAGTCTTTGATTAGGTTCTTAATCGAAAGAATTACTTCAGGGGTATTAGTTTGCATAGTTTTCCCTTTTCTTCTCTATTACAGCAAGTTACATGCAGCGTGGTGGTGTGGAAGCACTTCAATAAGTTGCGGCTCGGTTTTCATGCAATCAGCAAAACAGTCATTACAACGGTCTTGGAAGTTACAGCCTTGAGGTATCTTAAGCAGGTTAACTGGGTTACCTGGGATACCGTGTAGGCGTGTCTTTGGACCGTGAATGCTTGGGAATGAAGAAACTAAGCCTTTGGTGTACGGGTGAACTGGATCGCGGAATACTTTTTCTGCTTCACCAATTTCAATTAGGTTACCTGCGTACATCACACCAATACGGTCTGCAATCTCACCCATCAAGCTCAAATCGTGGCTGATAAATAGAATTGAGAAACCAAACTTAGTTTTTAGATCGTAAAGTTCATTCAGAATTTCACGTTCTACGACCACATCAAGTGCTGTAGTTGGTTCATCCATAATGATGAGCTTTGGCTCAAGTGCTAGTGCAATCGCGATAACAACACGCTGACGCATGCCACCCGATAATTGGTGTGGAAAGCTTGATAGGCGATCGCCGTGGATACCGACAATTTTCAGCAGTTCAACTGCTTTCTCACGAGCTTCCTTTAGCGTTACTCTTTTGTGCGCCAGAATTACATCTGTAAGCTGTTCGCCAATGGTAATTACGGGGTTAAGTGAGTTCATTGCACTCTGGAATACTACCGAGGTTTCATTCCAACGGAACTCACGCAACGCCTTGTCATTCATCTTTAGAATGTCAGTGCCTTTGTATAGAATCTCGCCTTCAGAGATCAGCGCCGGCGCTTTATGCAGTCGAGCGATAGCAAATGCTAGCGTACTCTTACCACAACCTGATTCACCTGCGATGCCTAAGGTTTCGCCTGGTTTGATTTCTAGGCTGACATTGTTTACTGCGCGTGCCACACCGTTTGGTGACACGTAATCAACACATAGGTTGTTAATTTCTAATAGAGGTTGTTGGTTCATGCTAGGCCTCGACGTTTGTCAGCGTCTTTCTTCATTTTCGCCCATAGCTTCATATGAGCACCAGTTTTCAGTTTCGGGTTACTTACTTGGTCAATCGACATGTTGATTAGAGCTAGTGCACCACCAGTGATCGCTAGAGCAAGAGCTGGAACAATCATTTCCCACCAAGCGCCAGTGTAAAGAGCGGCTGAAGTCTGTGCCCAGTACAACATTGAGCCCCAGCTCACTTCTGTTGCATCACCTAGACCAAGGATACCTAGACCTGCTTCTGCGCCCATTGCATAGATAACCGCACCAAGGAAACCACCGAAAACGATAGACGTTAGGTTTGGTAGAATCTCAACAAGGATGATGCGAATCTTTGACTCACCCATTACCTCTGCTGAGATGATGTATTCTTTGTTTCTTAAAGCCATGGTTTGCGAACGGATAACACGTGCCCCCCATGGCCAGGATGTGAGTCCGAGCAACAAGGTTATGACTAATGAGCTGACCTGTCCGAGGAAGGCGGCGAGTACTATCAACAGCGGTAGCTGAGGGAATACCAAGAACACGTTAGTCACGAAGTTCATCCACTCATCAACTTTGCCACCCATGTAGCCAGAAGTAACGCCAACCGCTACTGCTAGTGTCATTGCGATAATGCCAGCAGACAAAGCCACAGTTAGAGATTTCTTACCACCGTGTAGCACTTGGCTGTACACATCACGACCACTACGGGTTGTCCCAAAGAAGTGCTCTGAGCTAGGCTCTTGGTGTGCGCGAGCTACGCGTCGTTCTGGATCATGTGTTACCAATACTGGCGAGAAAAGCGCACCAGCTAGGATGATAGTAATTAGGAAAGTACCAATAATTGCTGGTGGGTTTCCGTTAAAGAAGTCTTGTAGAGTGCCTTTGAGCTTGCGCAGTGTCGTTGCTAGACCTCGCGCACGACCTGTAGGGAACTCGGACGTATCAATGTGTGCAGTTAACTTTTTCATTATCAAACCTTAATCGTCAATGCGAGGGTCTAGCCAAACGTACAGTAGGTCAGCAATGAAGTTTGCTGCTAGTACTGCTGTAACCAAAATTAGTAGGATTGCTTGAATTAGAGGGTAATCACGAGCGGTGATGCCCTTAAGTAGCATGTTGCCAAGGCCTTGGTAGTTGAATACAACCTCTGTAAGGATGGATCCAGCAAATGAGAAACCAATCGCCATTGCAATCGCTGTTGCTACTGGAAGAATCGCGTTGCGTCCTGCGTAACGGTACATAACACGGAAGCTTGATAGGCCTTTTGCTTCAGCCATGGTCACGTAGTCTTCACCTAGTACGTTGATCATTGCGTTACGCATGTTGAATACCCAAGTTGCGATGCCCACAAGAATCATCGAACCCATTGGGAGTACGGCGTGTTTTGCTACGCTGCTTATGAACTCCCAAGTAAATCCTGGAGTAATCATTGGGTCATAGGTGTAACCCAGAGGGAACATTTCTAGCTGTAGAGCAAAAATGTAGAAAAGTAGTAGTGCTGTAACAACGTATGGGAAGTTACTGATGAATGCTAACACTGGTGGAACGATTTGACCGAATAGGCCTTCACGGCGGTAAGAAGCGTAAGTACCGATGCTAACGCCAATGATTAGAGCAACAATCAGTGAGCCTAGGGCTAGGAACATAGTCCACGGTAGGGACATACCGATCACTTTGGTTACTTCGGTCGGGAACATCAAGACCGATGGGCCAAGGTCTAGAGTGAAAACACTCTTGATGTATGCGATGTATTGTTCGAATAGGCTACCATCAACGAAGCCGTACATTTCTTTTACCGCATCCATCTGGGCCATGTCCATTTTACCGCCCGCAGCCGCAAATAAAGCATCAACTGGACTACCAGGCATAACGCGAGGCAAGAAGAAGTTGAATGTTATTGCGACAAAGAACGCCGTCAAATAGAAGCTAAATCTACGGAGTACAAAATTCATAGGTCTTTCCTGGGAATGGAGGACTACCGGATAGGTAGTCCTCAGTGGGTTTTAATTATTTTGCGTGAAGGTGATCTAGGATTTTCACTTTTTTGTCCGCTTGGTAGTAGTTAGGGTGGATGTATGGGTTTTCAGCATCCGGCCAGCCTACAACTTTCTCTGTGCGGTATTGGAACCAAGTTGGGTTAGAGAATAGAGGAATGAACGCAACTTGTTCTGCTGCAAATTCTTCTAGCTCGTTCAGGATTTCACGTTGAACTTTCTCGTCTGTAGTTTGAGTAAATGCATCAATCTTGTCAGAGATCTCTTGTGAGAATACACCGTGACCTGCGTGCCAGCTCTTACCTACAGCACTCGCTGAGAAGTAGTCTTGGTATGCTTGGATAGGGTGTGCGTTGTTAGTGTTAGACCAGTTGATAGAGATGTCGTAGCCACCTTCTTTCAAGTTCTTGTCGTATACAGACCAGTCAACAGTCTTAACGTTTGCTTTAACGCCAACTTCTTCGAAGTACTCAGAAACCATTTGCACGGTTTGAACCCAGTCAGTCCAGCCACTTACTACTTCAATGTCAAACTCAACGTTTTCGCCGTTTGGCATGTTACGGATGCCGTCACCATTGGTGTCTTTTAGGCCAGCTTCGTCAAGAAGACGATTTGCTTCGTCAAAGTTGTAAGTAGAGTATTGCGCGAATTTCTTCTCGATATCTTGGTTAACATACGCTTCAAAGTACTGACCTAAACCGCCCATGTAGTGGTTAGCTGTTGGGTAGCCGTAAGCTGCGAATTCAACAATATCTTCACGGTCAAGCGCCATAGAAAGTGCGCGACGAACGTTTATGTCATCCAGTGGTGCTTTCTTAGTGTTCAAGTAAAGTTGGATAGCATCGTTCGCTGGGTACCAGTAGTGGTTGTTCTCTGGATCGCGCTCAACGAAGGTTTTATCGATGTCAGCAACAAAGTTAGATGCCCAGTCGATTTCGCCTTTCATAAGTGCTGCTTGGATTTGCGAGTTATCGTTGTAAGAACGCGCAGTGATACAATCTAGGTATGGACGACCTTGTTCTGCCTGCCAGTAATGAGGGTTACGACAAAGCTTAACTTGCTGAGGAGTCATAAGAGCAACCTCAGTCATAGGACCGTTACCAACAGGGTTAGGGTTAGTGAAGGTAGTTAGATTTTCTACTTTGCTCCATACGTGCTTAGGAACGATGTAGTAGTCTTTAAGACCCCAGATGAAAGTAGAGTCTGCTTTTGCCATATTGATAACAACAGTTGTGTCATCAGTAGCGGTAATGCTGTCAGTGTAACCACTCCACATACCTTTAACGTCAAAAGCTTTGTTGTCTTTAGTTAGTGCGTAGCTGTATGCAACGTCTTCAGCAGTAAGAGGTTTGCCATCAGACCACTTTAGGTTCGGGCGAACCTTGATAGTGATGGTCATTAGGTCTTCAGATTGGGTGATAGACTCAGCGATACGAGGCTCAATTTCACCAGTTTTGCCGTTATGAATGAATAGTGGCTCGAACATTGTTCCAGCAACGATATCTTTTTGGGTATAAGGGTTAAAGTTTTCAACAAAACCAGTGCCGATCGCAGGTACAGTAATCTCACCACCTTGTTTGATTTCTGTATTAGCGAAGGTCGCTCCTGTAGTTAACAGTCCGACTACAAGTGATGCCACTGCAGTTTTCTTTAACATATCTTCTATTCCTCGTTGTTACACTTCGATGAAGAAAGTGTGAAAGCGCTTTCTTTTTTGAAGCGTAGGTTTAAGAACCGATTAATTATTTTGTGTTTGTTTCGTAGGGTATTTAAAAGAAGCATTGCTCGTGAAAGCGCTTTCTTTAGCGAGTAAGTTACGACTTCTTTACCTGCAAAACAAACATCATTCCGGTAAAACCTGTTCGATCTCACGCATATTTCACGAACCAATGGCGAAAGTTTGATCTGCTGCAAGATTTATATATTTGTATGATTTTTGCGCGAATTCGCTTAAATCTTAAACGGAAACACTGTATATGAGGTTAGAAATGCCTAGTTACATTTACTCACTCAATGAGTCAAATCATTGCCACTGGCGAGTTATTGAATCTGGTTTGCGTTGTAATTGGAGGGGAATGTTCGTATTCTGCACGGAAATGCTATTTGTACGACTAAAATAAGATTGCGCTAAGGAAGGAATCGGCTCAGGGATCTATTTAGCAATTGTGATAACCCCCAAAGTGAGAAATATGCCTAAATTAAATCTACATCGCAGTGATTACACCTCTTCAATCGGCTCTGAACTTGACGCATCACTTCGTAATGAGGCTTTGCAACCTCACTTTGATAAGCCCAAAAGAAAGCTAACTAAGAGCCCATATCTGACTGAAAAAAATGTCCAGCGACGTTGGGCTTCTCTCGATAATGCCGATTCTCAGCAACACCTTTTAGATGAGCATACTCTGCAGCACATGATGGAGTACTCAAAGAATATAGAGCATTTCATTGGCACGCTAAAAATGCCAGTGGGTATGGCTGGACCATTGCGAATCAATGGTTTATTCGCTCGTGACGATTTTCTGGTTCCTCTAGCCACTACAGAAGCGGCATTAGTGGCGTCTTATAACCGTGGCTCTCAATTACTCACTGCTGCTGGTGGTGCTACGGCTATGCTTCTAAATGAGGGCGTGACCAGAACACCTGCGTTTGCCTTCTTTGACATTAGTGAGGCAGGGCAGTTTGTCGCTTGGGTAGTGACTCAATATGCCACCTTTAAATCAATTGCTGAACAAACCACCTCTCATGGCAAGTTAACAGACATTAGTGTCAGCATTGAAGGTAACCATGTTTACCTCGTGTTTGAATTTCTTACAGGCGATGCCTCGGGTCAGAATATGGTGACGATTGCCACTAATGCGGTGCTTGAGTACATCATAGAAAATACGCCGGTTGAACCAGAGCATGCCTTTCTTGATGGAAACCTATCCGGGGATAAAAAAGCGAATGCACAGACATTACGTAGTGTTCGCGGAAAAAAGGTAACAGCAGAAGCGCATATTCCAGCTGCGTTGGTTGAGAAGTACCTTCATACCACGCCAGAGAAGATGATGCAGTTTGCGCAGATAACAACGGTTGGTGGCGCGTTAAGTGGCACTATCGGTATCAATGCCCATTATGCCAATGCTTTGGCTGCGCTTTATATTGCGTGTGGCCAAGATGCCGCCTGTGTGGCTGAGTCTGCGGTCGGCATGACGCGATTAGAAGTAGACAGAAATGGTGATTTATATGCCAGTGTTACCTTGCCCAACCTAATGGTGGGAACGGTCGGTGGTGGTACTGGATTACCGAGCCAAAAGGCTTGTTTAGATCTCATGGGGCTGCATGGCAACGGAAAATCACAGGCTCTTGCCGAGGTTGCGGCGGCGCTTTGTCTTGCGGGTGAGCTTTCTATTGTTGGCGCTTTCTGTGCTGGGCACTTTTCTCGTGCCCACCATAAACTAGCGCGAAAATAACACCCTAGGCACTTTTACGTTTAAGTTGCTGGATGGCGAGTCCAGCAACGATCAATACTAAACCGAGTAAGGTTGAGATATGGATCTCTTCTCCTAAGATTTGCGATAGCAAGATCAATGAAATGAAAGGAGAAATAAAGATGAGGTTGCTGATCCTCGCGGTATTTTGAGTTGCTTTTAGTGCACCGAGCCACAGCACAAAGGTGATTCCCATCTCAAACAGACCTACGTAAGTCACCGCTAGCCAACCTTTAGTGCTGATATCCCAAGTGGCTCCCTCCCAAATAGAGAGTGCTACGGCCAGTGGGATCGCCACTATGAATCCAAGCAATACTGCAACAACCGGATCGGCTTTATTCTTAGCATTCAAGATCCAGTAACCTGCCCAAAGCAGGGTAGATAACAAAGCTAAGCTAACACCTAGCGGGCTCTCAAATTGCAAACCTAGCACATCTCCTTGCGTTGCAATGACCACAACACCTAAATAGCCTAATGCACAAGCTATCCAGTCTTGAGTTCGAATCTTTTGTCCCAAAAATACCGCAGCCATTAAGGTTAGGGTAATAGCCCAACTGTAATTGATCGGTTGTGCCTGTGAGGCGGGTAAAAGGTCGTAAGCCTTAAATAGAATCAGATAGTAGGCGAGAGGGTTAATCAGACCTAACATCAAGTAGTAAAGTGGATTGGCGACAAAGGTACCGGCGATACTTTGAGTCTTTTTTTGATAGATACAAACAAGCAAGAGAGCAATCGCAGAGACTATGCTGGCACAGGTGAGCATCTGGATTGGCGTAAACTCAGCGAGGGTGATCTTGAATGCGGTGGCAACAGTAGACCACAGAAGGACTGCACTGAGTCCTAATATAAGCGCTTTGCGTTCGTTCATGAATGACTCAAAGTGTTAAATAAAGGAAAGACAAAAGAGGGCTCAGTCTATAGCCTTTAAGGGTGCGCGCCAATATACAATTTGCTTGGTTTGGTCGCGTATCCCCACTCGCCTTGGTGCATCTATTCACACTTATGCAAACCTTATGCGGTTGCGCGATACTTCAGCAAAGACAAGTGCTGATGTATGCAGTAAACTTGGCCATTCGTTTGCAATGCTGTTTGCTAGCGTAGTCGGGCGGCTTTCGTTGTGAATACACTTTCACTAGCCCTCGTTTGGAATACGACTTCAGAGATAGAACATGGATATGAGCGTTAAAGAACCCCAAGATCAAGCCTCGCAAGACACTACTCACTTTGGTTTCAAGACTGTTGCCAAGGATGAAAAGGTAACTAAAGTAGCAGAGGTATTTCATTCGGTAGCAAGCAAATATGACCTGATGAACGACTTAATGTCTGGTGGTGTTCATCGCTTGTGGAAGCGCTTTACCATTGACTGTAGTGGTGCTCGTCCTGGGCAACGTATATTGGATCTAGGTGGCGGTACTGGCGACCTAACGGCTAAGTTTTCGCGCATCGTGGGCGATATCGGTCACGTAATTTTAGCGGATATCAATAACTCAATGTTGAACGTGGGTCGTGACAAGCTAAGAGATGTTGGCGTTGTCGGCAATGTTCACTATGTACAAGCAAACGCAGAAGAACTACCGTTTCCTGATGATTACTTCGACTGTATTACCATCAGTTTTTGCCTGCGTAACGTCACCGACAAAGATAAGGCTCTGCGCTCAATGTATCGCGTATTGAAGCCAGGTGGTCGCCTGTTAGTGCTTGAGTTCTCTAAGCCAATTCTGGATCCACTGTCTAAGATCTACGATACCTATTCATTCCACATTCTGCCTAAGATGGGTGACATCATTGCTAACGATTCAGAGAGCTATCGTTACCTAGCGGAGTCTATTCGCATGCACCCAGATCAAGAGACCCTTGAAGGCATGATGCAACAGGCTGGCTTTGAGCAGACAAACTACTACAACCTGACAGGCGGCATCGTCGCACTGCATCGTGGTTACAAATTTTAGTGGGATGCCAAGATGCCAATTGATGCCTTAGTGACAGCGGCCGTTGAAACCTCATTCAACGCACTGATAAAAGAGCAACCGGAAAGCCAAAAGCAGTTGGCTCGCCTTAAGGGCTCGATCATTCGACTGAATATCAAAGAGTTGAATAAAAGTCTGATTTTTGTGTGCAGTCAGCAGGTTGATGTGTTGGCTGAGTTTGAGGGGACGCCGGATTGCGAGCTGACCTTGAGCCTAACGGCTCTACGAGATTTACAGCAGCAAGCCAATATCAATGATTTATTCAAGAAGGATAAGCTGTCGGTAGCGGGAGATATGCAGGTAGGGCAGCAATTCGCGACTCTGATGCAATTGAGTAAGCCTGATGTGGCTGAAATTCTCTCCAAAGTGGTAGGGGATGTGGCTGCTCACACCTTAGTCACCGGGGCTAAGAACGGTTTATCGTTTTTTCAGCGCAATGCCCGTAAGCACACTACGCACCTCAAGCATGCTATTACAGAAGAGTGGCAGTTAGCACCATCGCCTTTGGCTGTCGCAAATTTCTGCGATCAGGTCGATGACGCCAAGGCTCAGTTACATTCTCTAGAGCAACGTTTATCGCGTTTGATGGAGACAGAATGACCCCTTCTGAGTTAAAGCGCCTTTATCTTATTACTCGAGTTCAGCTGGAATATGGCTTAGATGAGCTTATTCCTGAGCATGAACTGGCGAAATTTCCACGACTAGCGCGAAAGGCTCTATTCTGGATTAAGAATAAGCACCCAGATAAAGAACTAGGTCACCGAATGCGTCTTGCGTTGCAGGAGTTGGGGCCGGTATGGATTAAGTTTGGGCAGATGATGTCCACGCGCCGAGACCTATTTCCTCCACATATCGCCGATCAACTCGCTTTATTGCAGGACCGAGTTGAGCCGTTTGATGGTCATCTAGCAAAGAAACACATCGAGCTTGCCTTGGGTGGCCCAATTGAAAATTGGTTCGATGATTTTGATATTGACTGCCTTGCATCAGCATCAATTGCGCAAGTACATACGGCCAAATTGAAAGAATCTGGCCGAGAAGTCGTACTCAAGATCATTCGTCCAGACATTCGTCCAATCATTGCTGATGACGTTAAGCTTATGTTTCGAATGGCTAAACTGTTGGCTAAAGTGGCACCAGAGGCACGCAGGCTACGACCTATAGAGGTGGTGGCTGAATATGAAAAAACGTTGCTTGATGAGCTTGATCTGCGCCGTGAAGCGGCTAATGCCATGCAACTTCGTCGTAATTTCGAAGGCAGTGAAGAGCTTTATGTGCCAGAGGTTGTGGGTGATCTAAGTAGCAAGAATCTGATGGTTTCAGAGCGTATCTATGGTATTCAAGTGTCTGATATTGAAGGACTTGAAGCCAATGGCACCAACATGAAGTTACTTGCTGAGCGCGGAGTGACAGTATTCTTCACCCAGGTATTTCGAGACAGCTTCTTCCATGCCGACATGCATCCAGGCAATGTGTTTGTCCAGTATTCACACCCTGAAAACCCACAATGGATCGGTCTAGATTGTGGCATTGTGGGCACACTCAACGCTGATGATAAGCGCTATCTAGCAGAGAACTTCCTAGCCTTCTTCAATCGTGATTACGGTAAGGTTGCACAGCTACACGTGGACTCAGGTTGGGTTCCTGCAGACACCAATGTACAAGAGTTTGAGTTTGCAATCCGTATGGTGTGTGAACCTATTTTTGCTAAACCTCTGTGCGAAATCTCGTTTGGACACGTGTTACTGAACCTGTTCAACACTGCGCGACGCTTCAATATGGAAGTTCAACCACAGTTGGTGTTGTTACAGAAAACGCTTCTTTACGTAGAAGGGTTAGGTCGCCAGTTGTACCCTCAATTAGATTTATGGGCGACAGCCAAGCCATTTCTTGAAAAGTGGATGGGTGAGCAAGTAGGTCCACAGGCGGTAATTAATTCTCTTAAAGATAGAGCCCCATTTTGGGCAGAGAAGCTCCCTGAATTGCCGGAACTGCTGTACGACAACCTTAGGCATGGCAAGCAATTGTCTAGAAAAGTCGAGCATTTATATGAGGGATATCGACAAACTAAGAGACAACACGCCACAGGCCAATTTATGTTTGGAATAGGCGCTACATTTATCGTATGCTCATCAATACTTTATGTTAGTGATAACCCATTGATTTCTTCAGTGGTTGGCGGGGTCGGAGTGTTGGCTTGGCTGTTAAGCTGGCGTACTTACCGCAAGTAATTATTTATAGAATGGAAACAAAGGTAATAACACATGGGTGGAATTAGTATTTGGCAACTTCTGATCATTGCTGTGATCGTGGTTCTGTTATTTGGTACCAAAAAGCTGCGCGGTATTGGTGGCGATTTGGGTTCTGCGGTTAAGGGTTTTAAGAAAGCGATGTCTGATGAAGACGGTGCAGCGAAAGACTCAAAAGATTCAAAGGATGCGGATTTCGAACAGAAGAATATCTCTGAGAAGCAATCAGCAGAGCAGAGTACTGAGCAGAACACTGAAAAGCAAAAAGATAAAGAGCAGGTTTAAACCGTGTTCGATATAGGTTTTTGGGAACTGATACTGATCTCCGTATTAGGATTGGTGGTATTGGGGCCCGAGCGTCTTCCTGTGGCTATTCGTAGTGTTGCTCGCTTTGTTAACTCCGCTAAATCTATGGCAAGTAATGTCAAAGATGAGCTTGATCATGAACTTAAAATCCATGAACTTCAGGAAAACTTGAAGAAGGCAGAAAAGATGGGAATGCAGGATATGTCTCCTGAATTGCGCCAGTCTGTCGAAGAGTTAAAAGAAGCAGCCAAAAGCGTTCAGCAACCCTATAAGTCCTCAGAAAACTCTGCTGAGTCGCCTTCTCCTAAGTCACAAGATTAATCAATAGGGGCACATTCGCCCCTTTTGTTATTTATAGAGGTTTCTATGTCTTCGGTTGATTCTAACCAGCCATTGATGAGTCATCTGATTGAGTTACGTACCCGATTATTGCGTGCTATCGGCGCTGTCATGGTCGTATTTCTGTGCCTGATTTATTTCTCCGGCCATATCTATGAGTTTGTATCTGCTCCTTTAATTGACCGATTGCCTGAAGGGGCAACGATGATTGCAACAGATGTCGCATCACCGTTTTTTACCCCACTGAAATTAACACTAATTTCGTCGGTCTTCATTGCAGTGCCGTTTATTCTTTATCAGGTGTGGGCGTTTGTCGCTCCAGGCTTGTATAAGCATGAAAAGCGCTTAGTGATGCCACTGCTGTTCTCCAGTTCACTGCTGTTTTACTGTGGTGTGGCGTTCGCGTATTTCGTGGTATTTCCACTAGTGTTTGGCTTCTTCACTGCTATTTCCCTTGGCGGAGTAGAATTTGCCACCGATATTTCAAGCTATCTTGATTTCGTACTGGCACTATTCTTGGCTTTCGGCATTGCTTTTGAGGTACCGGTTGCCATTATCTTGCTGTGTTGGACAGGGGCTACGGATGTTGGAACGCTGAAGGCGAAGAGACCGTTCGTGGTTGTCGGTGCTTTTGTGATCGGCATGATGCTGACGCCTCCAGACATTATTTCTCAGACATTACTCGCGATACCTATGCTTCTTCTGTTTGAGGTGGGTTTGTTTTTTGCTCGCTTTTATACCCGCCCAGACGAGGAAGAAGAGCAAGAGTCTTAATCACGGTTAGTCATCTATAAAAAATCCCCTTATTGGGGATTTTTTATAGATTTGAGCAACTTATAGATTGAACAGTTTAATGGCATTGCTAGTAGTGAGGCTATCGACCTCTTGCAGACTTAACTCTCTAAGGTCAGCTACGCGCTGAGCGACCAATTGTGTATAGGCGGGTTCATTTCTCTTGCCGCGATGTGGCACTGGCGCAAGGTAAGGGCAGTCTGTTTCTAGGATGACATATTGCATATCCAAGTGAGGGATCACCTTATCCATACCCCCATTCTTGAAGGTAGAGACACCACCTAACCCTAGATGAAAACCAAGATCATTGATGGCTTTGGCCTCGTTGATACTTCCGCCAAAGCAGTGGAAGACACCACGCAGTGAGCCATCTTGCTCCTTGCTAAGTAGGGCTAGAGTTTCTTCGATGGAATCTCGAGTATGAATCACTACCGGAAGATTCATCTCTTTTGCCCAGTTGAGCTGAGTGATAAAGGCGTACTCTTGCTCTGCTCGATACGTTTTGTCCCAGTACAAGTCGATCCCAATTTCACCGACAGCGATAAATTCATGTTTGTCATACCAAGAGTGAATGGTTTGCAAGGTTTGCTTGACGTCTTGGTCTACATAACATGGATGCAAGCCCATCATAGAACGGCAGATGGTAGGAAATTGCGCTTCGGTGGCGAGCATTGGCTCTATAGAATCAAGGTCAATGTTTGGCAGCAATATTTGCTGAATGCCTTGTGCTAATGCTCGCTCAACAACCGCTTCGCGGTCTTGGTCAAATTCGCTTGCGTATATATGGGCATGGGTATCGATCATAATTAGAATTCAGCTTAAATGTCAGTAGCCCCAGTATATACCACCTGCTAGTAGGTGTAACACGCGGAGCAGTCATTGGATGAGAGTTCAGTGAGCCCTCGAAGATTCATGACATGTTGCTCACCGGAATCTAATCCCATTTGATAACCCGTATCGAGTAATTTTGGTTTACGAGTCAGGCGCTTCACAGGGAAATTCTCTGGTGGGGCAATAACGCGAATAACAGCATCTTTAGGTGGGAATCGAATAAATTCTAGCGCTTCATTGTAGCGCTTGGCTCGAGTCTGCAAAGTGCTTGCCACCATTGGGTTATCGGCGAGTAATCGTTTCATTAACCAATGACTCTTTGATTCTGGCATGGAGTAGCTTAGAGGGTGTGAAAGGATAACCGTAATGTCTTTGGCACCTCGGCGATACGCCTCTTTAACAGGAATGGAATCGGCTACCGCACCATCCGTAAAGCAGCCACCAGAAAAACAGGGCGTTTGCTTATAGGCGACTGGTAGAGCAGTAGTGGCTTCGATAACATTCAGCATATTTTGTTGGGTTATACGGAAGTAATTAGCCTTTCCTGAATCAATATCTGTGGTAGCAGCATACAAGGGAATGTTATTAAACAGCTGTTGGTGATCGAGCGGGTATTGCTCTAGAGAGGTTTCACTTAACCATTTAACATCCGTTAAGTCTCCGCCTTTGGCAAAGCGACTAAGGTTATAAAACTGCTTTGATGTAGCGAGTGTGGTAATAATCTCATAGCTACGCTTAGGCTGATTTGCCAAGTAACCTAATAGATTTGAAGCGCCTGCTGATACACCAATTGCAAAATCAAATGGTTGATGTGCAAGCTCTAGAAATGCATCTAGTACACCGGCTGCGAATATGCCTCGCATAGCGCCGCCTTCTACCACTAAAGCTGTTTTATTCATTGTTTTTACTCATTTATGTTTATCTAGACGGATCTTAACGAGGGCTTACATTGATTTAAAATCAATCGTCTTTATTAATTTGATAGATAAAACCGAATAACGTGCTGATGGAATGAAAAACCCCACTTAGCATAGGCAAAGTGGGGTTTTGATTATCGACAAACTAGCTCAGAGGAGCGTGGTAGATAAATTACGCTTTCTCGGTTGCCATAGTAGGAGCTGGATTGCGAATTAGATGATCAAAAGCACCTAAGCTCGCTTTTGCTCCTTCACCCATAGCAATAATGATTTGCTTATATGGCACTGTAGTAACGTCACCTGCAGCAAATACCCCTTTCATAGTCGTTGCACCATGTGCATCGACAACGATTTCGCCGCGAGGAGAGAGTTCTACTTGAGTCTCTTTTAACCACTCACTGTTCGGCATTAGACCTATTTGAACAAAGATACCTGCCAGTTCAATTTGTTTTAACTCACCGGTATTACGATCTTTGTATTCCAGACCTGTAACACGGTTACCGTCACCCAGTACTTGAGTTGTTTGAGCCATTTTGATGATTTCAATGTTTGGCGTAGCGTTAGCTTTGTCGATTAAGACTTGGTCCGCACGCAATGTATCTGCAAACTCGATAACCGTAACGTGTTCAACAATACCCGATAGGTCGATTGCCGCTTCAATACCTGAGTTCCCCCCTCCAATCACAGCAGTTTTCTTGCCTTTAAATAATGGGCCATCACAGTGTGGGCAGTATGCGACACCCTTGTTACGATATTCTTGTTCACCAGGAACATTCATCTCACGCCAGCGCGCACCTGTACTGGTGATCACAGTTCGAGAACGCAATACCGCACCACTTTCTAGTTCAACGTGGATGTAGCCATCATCGGTATTTTCAGCATCTATGATGTTTGCAGCGCGTTGTTCCGTCATAACTTCAACGCCATATTCTTTTACGTGTTCTTCAAGGCTCGCAACCAGTTTTGGACCTGTGGTTGCTTTTACTGAAATGAAGTTTTCAATTGCCATGGTATCCATGACTTGTCCGCCAAAGCGATCAGCAACCACGCCAGTGCGAATGCCTTTGCGTGCAGCATAGATAGCCGCAGAAGAACCCGCAGGACCACCACCTACAACCAGTACGTCAAATGGCGCTTGCTGGCTAAGGTTTGCCGCTTTCTTTTCTGCAGCGCCAGAGTCGACTTTATTTAGGATTTCAGCTAAAGACATACGACCTTGGCCAAACAGTTCACCGTTCACAAAGACACTCGGTACCGCCATGATATCGCGAGATTTTACTTCATCCTGGAAAGCCGCACCGTCAATCATAGTGGTTTTAATTAGTGGATTGATAGCTGACATCATGTTGAATGCTTGAACCACTTCTGGGCAGTTCTGGCATGACAGAGAAATAAAGATCTCAACCTCAAGTGGATGGCTTAGCTCTTTTATTTGCTGGATAGTTTCAGCTTCAAGCTTAATAGGGTGACCACCACTGTGCAAAAGAGCTAGAACAAGGGATGTAAACTCATGTCCCATAGGTAGTCCAGCAAATCCAATAGCGGTTTGTTTCTCAGGATTCACAACTTGCATGATGGGTTTGCGGCTACTCGCGTTGTCATCGCGAACCACGTCAATCTTGTTGGTCAACGATGCAATATCATTGGCTAGCGCTTGCAGTTTATTAGCGGTTTCACTGCTATCTAAACTTAGCACCAGCTGAACATTTGTTTTTAGGTTTTCAAGGTATGCTTTTAGTTGTTGCTTCATTGCTTGATCTAGCATGGTCGGCCCTATTATTTATTATTCTCAGATTCTTTGTGATGCGCTTTCTTGCGCTGTTGAGGTTATATTGCCGTTATTCTAACGATAGGTAAAATCGAATGTTTCTATTAAATTGGTAGGCAAAAGCTATTAACAAGGCATAAAAAAACCACCTCATTTGGAGGTGGTTTTAGATTAGGGTGGTACACCAAGCCCCTTAGGAGCAAGGGCAAGGTGTACCCATGGACTTCTTTAGATTTTGCCTACTAGGTCTAGAGATGGTGCTAGAGTTTCTTCACCTTCTTTCCATTTAGCTGGGCAAACTTCACCTGGGTTAGCAGCAACATATTGTGCAGCTTTTACTTTGCGTAGCAGGTCTTCTGCATCGCGGCCGATACCTTCAGCAGTGATTTCCATTGCTTGGATAACGCCTTCTGGGTCAACTAGGAAAGTAGCACGGTCTGCAAGACCTTGACCTTCACGCATTACACCAAAGTTGTTTGTGATGTTGCCAGTTTGGTCGCCTAGCATGTAGTAGTTAATCTTACCGATTGTCTCAGAGCTGTCGTGCCATGCTTTGTGAGTGAAGTGAGTATCAGTTGATACAGAGTAAACTTCTACGCCACGGCTTTGCAGTTCTTCGTAGTGGTCAGCTAGGTCGCCAAGTTCAGTAGGACATACGAAAGTGAAGTCCGCTGGGTAGAAGAAGAATACTGCCCACTTGCCTTTAACGTCTTGTTCAGTTACTTCAACAAAATCGCCATTTTTGAATGCTGTGGCTGTGAATGGTTTAATTTCCGTATTGATCATAATTGGCTTCTCTCTAATTGATTGTTTGTTAGCGCTCCGTTGCGCTGATGGAGTTATATTGCCTCCAATTTTTAAATTGATAAATTCAATTGTTTCTATTGATTTAGTAGGCAAAACCTATCAAATAGAGCAAGCCGGATTGGTTTGATGTTGATTCGTGATAAAAGTGCTTCTCATTTTTTATACGCAGAGCACGTAAATATCATGGTAAGTGGTATGATTTACCTCAGTATTAGATAGACAAGGAACGTGTTGTGTCCGCACTTATTCAAAGTTCATTTCCACTGCGCCGTATGCGCCGTATGCGTAAGCATGATTTCAGTCGTCGCTTGATGGCAGAAAACAAGATCTCTGTAGATGATCTCATTTATCCAATGTTCATTCTTATGGGTAAGAATCGTCGTGAAGCGGTTGAGTCTATGCCGGGCGTTGAGCGCTTATCTATTGATTTGATGCTAGAAGAAGCCGAAAGACTGGCGAACTTGGGCGTGCCAGCTATCGCACTGTTTCCTGTGGTCAATCAGGATGTAAAAAGTACTTGTGCGGCAGAAGCTCATAACCCTGAAGGCTTGGTGCAAAGAGCTGTACGTTTACTAAAAGAGCATATACCTCAGATTGGTGTCATTACTGATGTCGCTCTAGATCCATACACTACTCATGGTCAAGATGGCATCATTGATAACGATGGCTATGTACTTAACGATGAAACAACAGCGGTACTGATTAAACAGGCATTGTCTCACGCAGAAGCAGGCGCAGATGTTGTTGCACCATCAGATATGATGGATGGTCGTATTGGTAAAATTCGTGAAGCACTGGAAAAAGCAGGTTATATCCACACCCAGATAATGGCTTACTCGGCTAAATATGCTTCCAACTACTACGGGCCATTCCGTGACGCCGTCGGTTCTGCTAGCAACCTAAAGGGTGCAGACAAAAAGAACTACCAAATGGATCCTGCCAACAGTGATGAAGCTCTGCATGAAGTGGCGCTGGACATTGCTGAGGGTGCTGACATGGTAATGGTTAAGCCTGGTATGCCATATTTAGATGTGGTTCGCCGAGTTAAGACTGAACTGCAAGTTCCCACATTTGCCTATCAAGTCTCTGGAGAGTATGCGATGCATAAGGCTGCGATTCAAAATGGCTGGCTAAAAGAGAGGGAGACGGTGTTAGAGTCCTTGCTATGTTTCAAGCGCGCTGGTGCAGACGGTATCCTTACCTATTTTGCAAAAGATGTGGCTGAGTGGCTGGCTGAAGACAAGTAACTACACATAAGTTTCTGAAAGTTAAGGCCCTCGTCATGAGGGCTTTTGTATTTATTCGTATCCAATAAAGGGTGACAAATGTCGATTGTGGTTCGCGAAGGCTCTTTGCAAGAAGCCTTACAGGTAATGAGCAGTATTGAAGAATTTGCCAAACCAGAGAATGTGGAATCACTGGCCAAGCGTCTTGAGAATAAAAAGCAGCTTATTCTTGTTGCTGAAGAAGATGGTGCTTTACTCGGCTTTAAGATTGGCTATGAGCAAGACAGTGATACCTTCTACAGTTGGCTTGGCGGTGTTAACTCGCAGGCAAGAGGTAAAGGTGTCGCTCAGAGTCTGCTGGTTGAGCAAGAGCATTGGGTAGTTAAAGAGGGGTATTCTTGGCTAACGGTTAAGTCGAGAAATCAATTTTCTTCTATGCTTCGACTACTGTTGAGAAATGGTTATTGGATCGAAAAGTGCGAGCCATATCCAAACCCTCAAGAAAATAGACTACACTTCCGCAAGTCTATGTTGACTGAAAGTTAGTCGACTCTATGAAAGGTGTTTGTTGCGCAACAAATGCCTTCTATCTTTATCAGTCAAAATTTTTTTCCACATACAACGATCACGCCAAGATCTTATTCTAGATCGATTGATCTATATTAAGTTATTGTATTTAAAGGTTTTTAATCTGTATTTTTTGATTTTATCTACAGGCTTTTTCATCAGGTAAATTATTTGCACACAAACTTATCCACAGGCAAGGTCGGCATAAGGGATTATTTTTGTGGGTGTAAATAACGGTTACCTAGATAAGCAGAGAGACTCGTGGCATCCTATACCTAAGTTATCCCCTTCTACTTAAGTTGGACACCTATACATGGCAACGATCCCTGAAAATCCGCTGATTTTAATTGACGGTTCCTCATACCTTTATCGAGCATTTCACGCTTACCCTGGCACCATGAGCAACGGTGAGCACCCGACCAATGCCGTTTATGGTGTGATGAACATGCTAAGAAGCATGATGCGCCAATTTTCTAGTGAGCGCATTGCTGTGATTTTTGATGCCAAAGGGAAGACATTCAGAGATGACATGTATCCCGAGTATAAGGCGAATCGTCCACCTATGCCCGATGACCTTAGATGCCAAATTGAACCATTGCACAATATGATCAAGGCGATGGGCCTGCCTCTTATTTCTATCTCAGGTGTTGAGGCCGACGATGTTATCGGTACTTTGTCTGCTGCAGCCTCTAAGAAAGGGATGCCAGTTCTGATCAGTACTGGTGATAAAGATATGGCTCAGCTAGTGGATGAGAATGTCACTCTAATCAACACCATGACTAACGTTATCTCTGATAGAGAGGGAGTGATTGAGAAGTTTGGGATTCCGCCAGAATTGATTATCGACTACCTTGCGCTGATGGGCGATAAGGTAGATAACATCCCAGGTGTTCCTGGTGTAGGTGATAAAACCGCAACGGCTCTACTGCAGGGCATTGGCGGACTCGATGACCTGTATAACAGGCTTGATGATATTGCTCCTCTAGGATTCCGTGGTTCTAAAACCATGGCGAAAAAGCTCGTAGAGCATAAAGAGTCAGCTTACCTGTCTTACCAACTGGCTACCATTAAGCTAGATGTAGAACTGGATGTGACTTTAGATGATCTTGTGAAGGCAACGCCGGATAAAGATCAGCTGATTTCTCTCTATGGTCAGATGGCATTTAAGTCTTGGCTAAACGAATTGCTAGAAGGCGGTACCGGCGTTGTAGAAGCGGATGAGAAATCTGGTCGTGCTATTAGCAGTCGTTCGGGTAGCGGTGCGGGTAAAGCCGCATCAATAGCTGAAGCGCCGTCAAAAGCGATTACCGTCGATCGTAGCCAGTATGAAACCATACTGGAAGAAGACAGTTTTAACCTTTGGCTAGAAAAGCTGAAGAAATCTGAGGTGTTTGCCTTTGATACAGAAACTGACAGCCTAGATTACATGGTTGCCAATTTAGTGGGTTTGTCATTTGCGACGGCAGAGGGTGAAGCTGCATATGTTCCAGTTGCGCACGATTATCTAGATGCGCCAAAGCAGTTGGATCGTGATTGGGTTTTACAACAGCTTAAACCGATACTAGAAGATTCGACTCAAGCTAAGGTGGGACAGAACCTTAAATACGATGCATCAGTACTCGCTCGCTACGATATTGAAATGCAGGGTATTGCCTTTGATACCATGCTAGCGTCCTACGTGTATAACAGCGTGGGTGGTAAGCATGATATGGACAGTTTGGCTCTACGATTCTTACAACATCCGTGTATCTCATTCGAGCAAATTGCCGGTAAAGGCAAAAAGCAGCTTACCTTTAACCAGATTGACTTAGAAGAGGCATCGCCATATGCCGCTGAGGATGCGGACGTTACCCTACGTTTGCATAATCACCTGAATGCCCTTCTTGAGGCAGACGAAAAGCTTAATTCGGTATACCAAGACATCGAGATGCCGTTAGTACCTGTGCTGTCGCGTATTGAGCGTCGTGGCGTATTAGTTGATGACATGCTGCTTGGTACGCAGTCGCAAGAGATTGCTCAGAGACTGGATGAGCTGCAAGCAAAAGCGTATGAATTGGCGGGCAAAGAGTTCAACTTGAGCTCTCCGAAGCAATTACAAGCCATTTTATTTGAAGAGATGGGTCTACCGGTTGTTAAGAAAACGCCATCGGGCGCACCATCCACCAATGAGGAAGTGCTTCAGGAGCTAGCTTTAGATTATCCGCTACCTAAGCTGATCCTTGAGCATCGCGGCCTGGCAAAGCTGAAATCAACTTACACAGATAAGTTACCTAAGATGATCAACCCTACAACGGGGCGCGTGCATACTTCTTACCATCAAGGCGTTACGGCTACGGGGCGTTTATCGTCTACCGATCCTAACCTGCAGAATATCCCTATCAGAAATGAAGAGGGACGCAGAATTCGTCAGGCATTTGTTGCACCACATGGCTGGAAGATCCTTGCCGTGGATTACTCTCAAATCGAGCTGCGTATCATGGCGCATCTGTCAGGGGATAAGGCTCTATTAGAGGCGTTTAGAACGGGTAAAGATATCCATGCTGCAACAGCGGCTGAAATTATTGGTGTGGATATTAATGATGTGTCTAGTGAGCAGCGTCGCCGCGCTAAGGCAGTCAACTTTGGACTTATTTATGGTATGAGTGCCTTCGGCCTAGCCAAGCAGCTTGGAATCCCTCGTGGTGAAGCGCAGCACTATATGGATACCTATTTTGAACGCTATCCTGGTGTGATGCAGTACATGGAAGAAACTCGCAGTCAGGCAACTGAGCAGGGCTATGTTGAAACCTTGTATGGTCGTCGTTTACATCTGCCTGAAATTAACTCACGAAATGGCATGCGTCGTAAGGCCGCAGAACGCGCTGCAATCAACGCACCAATGCAGGGCACAGCAGCCGATATTATCAAAAAGGCGATGTTGCTTGTTGATGAGTGGATTGAGCAACAACAGGGTGAGCCTAAGGTTCGTATGTTGATGCAAGTACACGATGAATTGGTCTTTGAGGTTCGTGAGGATGCGCTTCAAGAAATTGAAAGAAACATACAGGATCTGATGGAAGCAGCAGCAGAATTGGATGTGCCTTTGGTGGCGGATGCTGGTCATGGTGATAACTGGGATCAAGCGCACTAACACACTATTTGCACCAAAATAGAACATTTACGAGAGCTGACTCACGAAGTCAGCTTTTTTTTTGCGTGAGTTTTGTACAGAGGCTAAATTCTACTGATGATCTTTAGTTAAAGGCTTTTTGTGAAAAAAAACTACAAAAAGTGTTTGCATTTGGTCACAGATCGGGTAAATTTATCTGCGTAGGGTACAGAGGTAAGATGTTCCATCTTTCAGACCTTTTGTTTCACGTTATTAGAATTTGTTTAAATTCATACGCTTCAGTTACTTTTTGACTGAAGCGTTTTTTATTGCCACAAAGAAAAGTTTTCCCCTTGTTTAGCAATAGCTTAAACCTCCATTCAACTAGAAATATCCTTTCTATATGCGTTAAAAAGCATAGCTAAACTTTCAATACGCCTAATACACACTCAGAGCATAATTGGCTGATAGAGTTAAACTATTTAGGCTTTATCAGAAAATACTGTGGAAAGGGTTTGTTGCTATCTGATATGTAACTTACAAACAAAAAACGCGACCTCAGGCCGCGTTTTGTTAACAATTCTTGTAGAGCAGGGCTACTCTTGCTCTAAAGCATCACTATCTTCATCAGGTTGCTCAAAGGCAGGAGCAAACCAAGTATCTAAGCGAGCACGCAACTGATCAACACCAATTCCTTTTAAAGAAGAGAATGCTTCAACATTCACATCACCGCCGAAGCCTTCTGCGTCTTTACGAATCTTAAGTAGAGCTGCTTTACGCGCACCACTCTTTAGTTTGTCTGCTTTGGTTAATAGAACCTGAACTGGAATGCCAGAATCTACAGCCCAGAAGATCATCTGCTGGTCGAGGTCTTTCATTGGGTGGCGAATATCCATTAGCACTACTAGCCCTTTTAGACATTCACGTCTCTGCAAATATTCGCCAAGACTTTTTTGCCACTTCTTCTTCAGTTCCAGAGGTACTTGAGCAAAGCCGTATCCTGGAAGATCGACAATGTGGCAGTTCTCATCCACCTTGAACAAGTTGATTAACTGAGTACGACCTGGGGTCTTACTGGTTTTTGCCAGTGCACGCTGGTTGGTTAGGCGGTTGAGCGCACTAGATTTTCCCGCATTAGAACGACCAGCGAATGCGATTTCGATACCTTCATCTTCAGGTAGGTGACGAATATCAGGGGCACTGGTTATAAAATGCGTGTTTTGGTAATGAATTTTTACGCTCACTGTTAACTCCATCGCGACTTTGTGTAGTCGACTGATTACTTTTTTGTGAATTTGTGTAAAATAACCGTGTTCGGCATTAGTTCGCCTATTCTAGCACGACAAAAGGCGGCACCTAGGGCTTGTTCACCTTTTCAGGTACTTTTTATTCAATCTAGAAGATAAAAACTGAGCAAACCTTAGTATTGGAAGCTCAATTATTATAATGGAATGTCATGAAGAAATTAGCGCTCATCGTAACTCTTTTCGCTAGCTGCTCTGTGTGGGCGGCAGGTAGCATTGAAGCAGGTAAAGAAAAATCAGCAACTTGTGCAGCTTGTCATGGTGCTGACGGCAATAGTCCAGTAGCTATTTATCCTAAACTGGCAGGCCAACATGAAAACTATATTGAGAAGCAACTTAAAGACCTTAAGTTGGGTGCAACGAGTGGTGGCAAGCAAGGTAGATATGACGCTGCGATGAGTGCAATGGCTATGCCTTTGACTGACGAGGATATGGCTGACCTAGCGGCTTACTATGCGTCTATACCGATGTCAGAAAATACCACACCTGAGAACGTGGTAGAGCAGGGTAAAGAGTTGTATCTGGCGGGTAACGCTGAGCGCGGAATTGCGGCTTGTGTGGCTTGTCATGGTCCTCGAGGAAACGGCACGAGCCTATCAGGCTTCCCTAAGATCTCTGGTCAACACGCTGATTACATCAAACAGCAACTACAGAAATTCGCTTCAATGGAGCGTAACAATGACCTAAACGGCATGATGCATGATGTTGCGAGAAAGCTGACAGAAGAAGAGATGGATGTATTAGCTAAGTACGTTGGTGGTCTTCACTAATCGTCTTACCGAGTACCTAAGAATAGATTTTGAGGCCTAACATCGATTCGATGTTGGGCCTTATTTTATTGTGCTGCTTTTCATTTTTGTCACAGCTTAGCTGTTTACCACGCCTCTTTGTGAGACATTTCTCATTTTCGTTATCCGCTATATTGCACATCACCAATGTAACTAATTGAAAAGTTTAACTAAGATTTGTAGCTTTTCAAAAGTGTGATCGGTTCCTCCTGTTTATTAATTGCACATTTTTTTATCAGGAGTAGAGTAGTCGCTATCGAAAGGACACGATGATTGATTGTTTTCAGTCTTGCTCAGGAAGAGTTTAGGGAATGGTATCGCCTTTGGTGACGTCGGGTTAACAACGGATGGTTTGTTTTTCTCAGGTCGAGAACCCAAATAGGAAGGCTGAGGATTAGCCGCGCAAATGGAAGCTTGCTAGGGATAACAAAAATCATCAGGATGATGAAAAACAAGATTTTGGCATGGAAAGCGTCAAAAACAAATGGAATTTTGAGAGCGATAGGGCAACCTATCGCTTTTTTATTGCCTGAAATTTGCTTTTACCAATCGTACTAAATAACCAGCTATATCTGATCACTTACTTAGTGTGATAGGTATTAAAGGTCGCTCATATGGAAATTTGCCGTATATGCATACAAAAAAAACAGCGGAATTGCGGATTTTTTCTACACTCTTTCCCCATATTTTGATAAGTTGCGCGTCCTAAGCTAAATAGGCGTCTTGAATGTTAGATTGTCCACTTTGTCATCATAGTGAATCGAAGTTTTATTGGGAAGATAAGCGCAGACAGTACCATCAGTGTCAGCGTTGCGAACTGGTGTTTGTTGACCCCAATCAAAGGCTGGATTCAAGCCAAGAAAAGGCTCACTATGATCTACATGAAAATGACCCAACTGATTTGGGTTATCGTAAGTTCTTGTCGAGAGTTCAGATCCCACTTGCCGAAAGAATTGGTTGCCATAAGCAAGGGTTAGACTTTGGTTGTGGCCCCGGTCCTACATTATCTTTGATGATGCAAGAAGCTGGGCACGATGTAGACTTGTATGATCTCTACTACTATCCAGATACCAAGGCATTGAGTAAGAGCTATGACTTTATCACTGCTACAGAGGTAATCGAACACCTCTATCAGCCTGACTTGGTTTGGGCGCAGTGGATGAGTATGTTAAAGCCGGGTGGTTGGTTAGGCTTGATGACTAAGATGGTTCGTGACGTAGAGGCCTTTTCCACATGGCACTATAAGAATGACCACACGCATGTAGTATTTTTTAGCAGAAGCACATTTGAGTTTTTAGCTACGCGAGACGAGCTAGAACTAGAATTTATTGAAAACGACGTAATTTTATTGAGGAAGTCGAGTAATGAGTCGACATAAGAAATCGAGAAAGCCAGGTTCAACAGGTGATGTAGACCTAATTGTAACTCGCAACCGCTCTGAGTCGGATGTTGAGGGACGTCTACGCAAGAAGCTGAAGAAGCGTAAAGGTCAGAAAGCTGGTGCGCGCCACTCGGTTGGCAATGAGTCAAAAGACACAGCAGGTCGCGGTCAACGTGATCCTCGCCTAGGTTCAAAAAAGAAGATTCCGCTGGTTATTGAAGCAGCAGCTAAACCAACTAAGCAGCAGCGCAAATACACCGCAGAGCAAGAATTAGATGCACTTGAGAATGATGCACAATTGAACATCTTGTTGGAACGTATAGAAGCGGGTGAATCTCTGGGTGCTGGACTTCAGTCTTATGTAGACCAGAAGCTAGATCGTATCGAGGTGCTGATGAAGCAGCTTGGTCTGCTTGATCCAGAAGAAGAGCAAGTAGAAGAGTTTGTAGCACCAAGCAATGAAAATGTTCGCAAGAAAGCAAAAACGGAAGACGAGCTTCTTGCATCATTTGAAGATCTAGATTTAGGCGATTTCAAGGACTAAGAATCAATGGATATGGCTGTGCTGGCTTCGATTGGAGTTATCATCATCCTTGGGTTGGGTGGTTACGCTGCGTATTTGCTTAATAAACTAAAAAAGCAGAAGCAGCTTATTTCACAACATCAGGCGCTGGCAATTGCAAAGCGTAATGCCAAGATATTTGAGAGTGTCGATACCTTATGCCTTGCCGGCATTCAGGGACAATGCGACCTTTCGGAATTGAGTATTCGTTTGTGTAATATTCTGGATTATGTTCAGGGCGAACAGCGCATTGATGTAAAGACGCGCTACCCAGCGTTGAGCGAGCTATTTGAAGTAGTTAATGACATGGCTCGAGGCGAAGATCGTCAGCAATTGGCGAAGCAAGAGCGTATGAAACAAAACTTGGCTCGTCACAAAGCTGAGAGTCGTTTGAGTGACACCATCATTGAAGAACTGAAAGATCTTCAGGGGCAAGTAGCTCCATTAAACGACCAAATCTCCATTCAAATGCGATAGCACTCGCCATAGGCGTGATCCTGCTAGCAAATATCAACAATTCTGTCTGATATTTGCTAGCTATAAAAAGAGTCACCTTAGTGGCTGTGGCAAAATAACTCCCCTTATAAGCAGTACTTAGGATATTAGTATGTCTAGCCGACAAATTATCTGGGATCAGAGTGTATTGGATAAATACAACTACTCTGGGCCTCGTTACACTTCTTACCCAACGGCTGTGGAATTCCATGAGGCGTTTACCGTTGCCGAGCTAGACATTGCGTACATGCAATATCCTGAGCGTCCGTTATCTCTCTACATCCACATCCCTTTCTGTCACAAGCTTTGCTATTACTGTGGCTGTAATAAGGTCATCACTCGTCATCAACATAAAGCGGATGATTACCTAGATGTATTGGAGTTCGAAATTCGCCAGCGTGCAGCGCTGTTGAAAGAACGTAAAGTGAATCAATTGCACTTTGGTGGAGGTACACCAACTTTCTTAACCAAGGCGCAAATTAGCCGCTTGATGGCGGTTATTTATGAAGAATTTGGATTCAATGCCGATGCAGAAATCAGCATTGAGGTAGACCCGCGCGAGATTGAGTTGGATATGCTTGATCACTTGCGTGAAAAAGGCTTCAACCGACTGAGTATTGGTGTTCAGGACTTTAATAAAGAAGTACAGCGTGTAGTAAACCGTGAGCAAGATGAAGCGTTCATTTTTGCTATGGTTGAGCGTGCAAGAACACTAGGCTTCCGATCGACCAACCTAGATCTGATTTACGGGCTACCTCTGCAAACGGCAGACTCGTTTGCCGAAACCATGCGTCAGGTGTTGAGCATGCGTCCAGGGCGTTTATCAGTTTTCAATTATGCGCATATGCCTCAATTGTTTGCAGCTCAGCGTAAGATCAAAGATGAAGATTTGCCGATTGCCTCTGAGCGCATGGCTATTTTGCAACAAACCATAGAAACACTGACTACAGAAGGGTATCAGTTTATCGGTATGGACCACTTTGCGCTTCCAGAAGATGAACTGGCAGTCGCACAGCGAAACGGTGAGCTACACCGAAACTTCCAAGGCTACACCACCCAGGGTGATTGTGACCTTATTGGCTTTGGCGTCTCGGCTATCTCTATGGTGGGTGATACGTATGCGCAAAATCAGAAAGAGCTTAAGCTTTACTACGGGCAGATGGAGTCTGAGCGTCATGCGCTATGGAAAGGAGTGGCTCTCGATAAAGATGACCTAACCCGCCGTGAGGTGATCAAACAGCTTATCTGCAACTTTACCTTGAATAAGCGTGATATCGAACAGCAGTTCGGTTTGAGCTTTGATCAGTATTTCAGCGAAGATTTGCAACTACTGCAAACCTTTATCAATGATGAACTGGTTGAGGTATCGGATACTGAGATTAAGGTAAACCTTCGTGGCCGCCTGTTGATTCGAAATATCTGTATGTGCTTTGATAAATACTTCCGAGCTAAAGCGCGCCAGCAGCAGTTTTCTAGAGTTATCTAATTTAAATTAAAAATGGTCAGCTATCGCTGACCATTTTTAGTTTTAGCTCACGCTCAGTTCTTTCAACTTTCTGGTGAGAGTATTTCTACCCCAACCTAGGACTTTAGCGGCATCTTGCTTATGACCATTGGTATGGTTGAGTGCCACTTTCAATAAAATGCGCTCAAATTCAGGAAGGGCATACGAGAGAAGCTCGGTTTCCCCAGAGGCGAGTGCAGTTCTTGCCCACTTCTCTAGCAGCTCTTGCCAGTCTGAGCTATCCGTGCTGGTGGATAGGCTACGCTCTTCTACAAGCTCCTGAGGAAGGTCGGACGGCAGTATTTCGCTACCACTTGCCATTACCGTTAGCCAGCGACAGGTGTTTTCGAGCTGCCTAACATTGCCCGGCCAGCTAAGTCGAGTAAGGATATCTACAGCTTCTTTGGATAAGGTTTTCACCTCAACACTCAACTCTTCTGCGGCTAAATCTAGGAAGTGCTGAGCGAGCTTTTCGATATCTTGTTTACGCTCTCTTAGAGAAGGGATGTGCACGCGAATAACGTTCAATCGATGGAAGAGGTCTTCACGGAAGTCTCCCTCTTTAACAAGAGATTCTAGGTTTTGGTGAGTCGCGGCGATGATTCTTACGTCTACCTTGATGGCAGAGTGACCACCGACACGATAGAACTGCCCATCGGCAAGAACACGCAGTAATCGCGTTTGGATATCCAGTGGCATATCACCAATTTCATCCAAAAATAGCGTGCCGCCATTAGCCTGTTCGAATCGTCCTTGGCGAACGCTGTTTGCACCGGTAAATGCCCCTTTTTCATGTCCGAAAAGCTCTGATTCGATAAGGTCTTTTGGAATCGCAGCCATATTAAGGGCAATAAAAGGGTTTTTGCTGCGAGGACTGTGTTTATGTAAGGCGTGCGCTACCAGTTCTTTACCTGTGCCTGACTCACCATTAATCAAAACAGAGATAGATGAACGGGAGAGGCGACCGATAGCGCGGAACACCTCCTGCATCGCAGGTGCTTCACCTATGATTTCAGGAGTGTCAGCTTTATTTGAGCTTAGTGCGTTGTGGCTTTGTTTTTGTTCTTGGCTATGAGTAATGGCACGATCGGCAAGGGCAAGCGCTTCATCGATATCAAAAGGTTTTGGTAAGTATTCGAAAGCACCTTCTTGATATGCCTTAACGGCTGCATCTAGATCTGAGTGGGCCGTCATAATAATAACAGGCAACTCAGGTGCGGCTATTTGAATCTGTTTCAGCAGCTCAAGGCCATCCATACCAGGCATACGAATGTCTGAGATGATAACGTCTGGAACCTCTCGCTCTAATGCTAAAAGCACGCTTTCAGCATCTGCGAAGGTTTCACACTTTATATTGGCGTTAGAGAGGGTCTTTTCTAGAACCCAGCGTATAGAACTGTCGTCATCAACGACCCACACATAGCCTTTACTCATTATTTTGCCTCCTAGCGCTTTTATTTTTTAATAATCTAAAATGGGTAGATAAACGGTGAACGTTGTTTTTCCGGGCCAACTGTCTACTTCGATCTTGCCTTGATGCTGGTCTATTAGATTTTGCGATATTGATAATCCAAGCCCTGTGCCACCCTCACGGCCACTAACCATAGGGTAAAACAGGGTATCCACGAGCTCTGGTGGAATACCAGGACCGTTATCGACCACCTCTATTCGGGCTGCAAGCTTGACTCGTTTACCGTGGATATTCACCTGATGCTCAGTTCGAGTGGTTAGGGTGATTAGAGCATCATCTTGCTTTTGTAATATTTGAGCGGCATTGCTTACTATGTTCAGCAGTGCTTGCTCGATCTGCTCACTGTCCATGGCAATATCCGGCAAGCTCGGATCATAATCACGCTCAATGCGAACATTTTGACCTAACTCTAGCCCGACTAACTGACGCACCTTTTCTAAAATAAGATGCACGTTCTCCGGCTGTTTGGTACCCGGTCTTTGTGGTCCAAGTAAGCGATCCACTAAATTCCGTAATCTGTCAGCTTGCTCGATAATAATCTGGGTATATTCTCGTAATGATTCCGAAGGCAGCATTTTTTCGAGTAGTTGTGCTGCACCGCGAAGTCCACCAAGCGGGTTCTTAATCTCATGAGCCAGACTTCTCACCAGTAGCTTCGCGGCTTGCTGTTGAGCATGCTGATTGAGTTCCTGGTTGAGTCTTCTTTGTTGATCAACCTGTCGAAATTCAGCTAGCAGCATCACCTTCTTATCCCATGAAATAGGACTAATGGTGAGTTCCAATAGCAAAGGTCTACCGTCTATAACAAAGGTGACATCACTGTCAGTAATGCTCTGCCCTGAAATTAACGGTTGCTCAAATACCGAAAAGTCGATGGATGAGTGCTCCACCAATTCAGGCAAACGCTGATCTACACAACGATTTTTGCTTTGCCCAAATAACTGTTCAGCTGCCGGGTTTAAGTAGCAAACCGTTAATGCGTCATCAATCAGCAAGGTTGCTGTAACAAGTTGTTCTAAGACGGTTTCAGCTAGTGGTTTACTCACGAAAAATCCTTTTTGGTGCACAGAGAATATCTAAGTTTATTATTGCACAATATTGGTGCAATAAGTGCCGCAGTTCGAGGAAATTAGCTCTTCCTTAGATAATGCAAAAAGCTTGCCGCTTTTTGATATTGCTCTGAATTGGTGCTAATTAATTGAAGGTGCGGAAAATGGGGAAGAAAAAAGGGCCTGCCAATGGCAGACCCTTTAAGAATTTGCTTAATCTAAAGATTAAACAGAGTAGTAAAGGTCAAACTCAAGTGGGTGAGTTGTCATGTTGATCTTTTCTACATCTTGAGATTTCAGGTCGATGTAAGAATCGATGAAGTCGTCAGAGAATACGCCGCCAGCAGTTAGGAACTCACGGTCTGCATCTAGAGAAGCAAGAGCTTCTTGTAGTGAAGATGCTACTGTTGGGATTTCAGCTGCTTCTTCTGCAGGTAGGTCGTATAGATCCTTATCCATAGCTTCGCCTGGGTGGATCTTGTTCTTAATACCGTCAAGACCAGCCATTAGCATTGCAGAGTATGCTAGGTATGGGTTAGCTGTTGGATCACCAAAGCGTAGTTCGATACGACGTGCTTTCGGGCTTGGTACCACTGGGATACGGATAGAAGCAGAACGGTTACGTGCAGAGTATGCAAGCATAACTGGAGCTTCGAAGCCTGGAACTAGACGCTTGTATGAGTTAGTTGACGCGTTCGCGAATGCGTTGATTGCGCGAGCGTGCTTAATAACACCACCGATGTAGTAAAGAGCAGTTTCAGAAAGACCGCCGTACTTGTCACCAGCAAATAGGTTAACGCCATCTTTTGCTAGAGATTGGTGAACGTGCATACCAGAACCGTTGTCGCCAACTAGTGGTTTAGGCATGAAAGTTGCTGTTTTACCGTAAGCGTGAGCTACGTTATGAACAACATACTTGTAGATTTGAGTTTCATCAGCTTTAGCAGTTAGCGTGTTGAAGCGAGTAGCGATCTCGTTCTGACCTGCTGTAGCAACTTCGTGGTGGTGTGCTTCAACTACTAGACCCATTTCTTCCATGATTAGACACATAGCAGAACGGATATCTTGAGATGAATCAACAGGAGCTACTGGGAAGTAACCGCCTTTAACACCTGGACGGTGGCCTTTGTTGCCTTCTTCGAAATCAGAACCTGAGTTCCAAGATGCTTCAACGTCATCGATTTTGTAGAAAGAACCTGACATGTCAGTGTTGAACTTAACATCGTCAAATAGGAAGAATTCTGGTTCTGGACCGATTAGTACTGTATCTGCGATTCCAGTAGAACGCATGTACTCTTCAGAGCGCTTAGCGATAGAGCGAGGGTCACGATCGTAGCCTTGCATTGTTGCTGGCTCAAGAATGTCACAACGAATGTTTAGCGTTGCATCTTCTGTGAACGGGTCTAGTACCGCGCTTGCTGCGTCTGGCATCATAACCATGTCAGATTCATTGATACCCTTCCAACCAGCTACAGAAGAACCATCGAACATTTTACCTTCTTCAAAGAAGTCTGCATCGATTTGGTGTGAAGGAAGAGAGATATGTTGCTCTTTACCTTTAGTATCGGTAAAGCGTAAGTCAACGAACTTAACTTCATTTTCTTGGATCAGCGATAGTACATTTTCTACTGACATGATTGGAAAACCTCCAGTGTTGGTAAACGTGATTGCTCGATTTTGGTGAGCATAAAATCCTAGGATTCAATCTACACTCTTTTTTACTCATCGAACAATTAATATTTTTCGACTGCTTTCCCTAATGCGAAAGGTGTGCCAACTTTTCAAAGTCTATATTTATCAATACTTTAATGCATCGACGGTTAGTTTTGCACATTATCGATGCACCAAAATGATCCGTGATTGCACTAAGTTGGGGCGTAAAAATGTGAACTTTGGGTGCAGTTGCTCGATATCAATGAAATATTCTCAACTGAAAATAAGAAACGGATCACTTTCGCCCTAGATTGGTGCGATAAAAGATAGTCTGTAAAAGGTAAATGGGGTTACTAAAAGAGGGAAGCTAGTGATATTTGCTGAGCTAGAGGCTAAATAGAGGTCAAAAATTCATTAATAAGTAAGGTATAGATCACATCTTGTTGGGATTTTGGCTAAAATCTGATACATTACCGCAAATTTTTTTAATTCCTGTCATCGGCAAACCGCCGAGACGCTACTGAGTGAACTCTATTCATGTCTACTCCACAGATTGATAAGTTAAGAAACATCGCCATCATTGCGCACGTTGACCATGGTAAAACAACACTGGTTGATAAGCTGCTACAGCAATCGGGTACGCTTGAGTCTCGTGGTGAAGCTGAAGAGCGCGTAATGGACTCGAACGACATCGAGAAAGAGCGTGGCATTACCATTCTTGCAAAAAACACTGCAATTAACTGGAATGATTATCGCATCAACATCGTAGATACCCCAGGACACGCCGATTTCGGTGGTGAAGTTGAGCGTATCATGTCTATGGTTGATTCTGTTTTGCTTATCGTAGATGCAGTTGACGGCCCAATGCCTCAAACTCGCTTCGTAACACAAAAAGCATTCGCACACGGCCTTAAGCCAATCGTTGTAATCAACAAGATTGACCGCCCTGGCGCTCGTCCTGATTGGGTTATGGACCAAGTTTTCGATCTATTCGACAACCTAGGTGCAACTGACGAACAACTAGACTTTACTGTTGTTTACGCTTCAGCGCTTAACGGTTGGGCAACAATGGAAGAAGGCGAAACTGGCGAGAACATGGAACCATTGTTCCAAGCTGTTGTTGATACAGTAGAATCTCCAGACGTTGACCTAGACGGTCCACTGCAAATGCAGGTTTCTCAGCTTGATTACAGCTCTTACGTTGGTGTTATCGGTGTATGTCGTGTAACTCGCGGTTCTGTTAAGCCTAACCAGCAAGTAACAATTGTGAACGCTGAAGGCCAAAAGCGTAACGGTAAAGTAGGCACGGTACTTGGTTACCTTGGTCTTGACCGTCATGAAGTTGAGCAAGCAAACGCAGGTGACATCATTGCAATCACAGGTCTTGGTGAGCTGAAAATCTCAGACACTATCTGTGATCAAAACAACGTAGAAGCTATGACTCCTCTATCTGTAGATGAGCCAACAGTTACTATGACTTTCCAGGTAAACACTTCTCCGTTCGCGGGTAAAGAAGGCAAGTTCGTTACTTCACGTAACATCCTTGAGCGCCTAGAGAAAGAATTGGTACACAACGTAGCATTGCGCGTTGAAGAAACTGACAACCCTGACCGTTTCCGTGTATCTGGTCGTGGTGAGCTTCACCTTTCGATCCTTATTGAAAACATGCGTCGTGAAGGTTTCGAGCTAGCAGTATCTCGTCCAGAAGTAATCGTTAAAGAAGAAGACGGTCAACTTCTAGAACCATACGAAACAGTAACCATCGATGTGCTTGAAGAGCACCAAGGTGGCATCATGGAAAATATCGGCCTACGTAAAGGTGAGCTAACAGATATGTCTCCAGATGGTAAAGGTCGTGTTCGCATGGACTTTATGATGCCTTCTCGTGGTCTTATCGGTTTCCAAACTGAGTTCCTAACGTTGACATCTGGTTCTGGTCTGATGTACCACACGTTTGATCACTACGGTCCTCACAAAGGCGGCGTAATCGGTCAACGTAACAACGGTGTTCTTATCTCGAACGCAACAGGTAAAGCTCTGACTTATGCTCTGTTTAACCTACAAGAGCGTGGTCGTCTGTTTGCACAGCACGCTGACGAAGTTTACGAAGGTCAAGTTATCGGTATTCATAACCGTTCAAACGACCTAACGGTTAACTGTCTTAAAGGTAAGCAGCTAACTAACGTACGTGCTTCTGGTACGGACGAAGCTCAGGTTCTTTCTCCACCTATCAAGCACACTCTAGAGCAAGCTCTTGAGTTCATTGATGAAGATGAACTAGTAGAAGTAACGCCTGAAAACATTCGTATCCGTAAGAAACTTCTTACTGAGAACGAGCGTAAGCGCGCAGCACGTCCAGCTAAGTAATCTAATCTCAAACTAGCTGTGTACTGAGTGCACAGCTTAGTCTGAATACAGCCCCGCAGGAGTCCCTTTTTTGGCTCACTTCTGCGGGGCTGTTTTTTTTGCTAGACTGAAACTTCTTTCGTAATACCAGTCACACTAAGTCAGCGAACAGAAATAGCGCAGGAAAAATACTTGAGAACAAGGCAGGATTTTTCGATAAGTATTTATTCTACAATCAAAAATTCTAACGCAGTTATCGAGTGTGTTAGCCAGCTAGAATTATTAATTACTTAGTACGATTGGTATAGTAAATTGATTTTTAAAGCGACAAGTCATGATGACTTGTGAATACGTTGCCATTTTCAAACCACTATTGGTATTACAGCAGGACGCAGTAAATGCTCAATCTCCCAAGCTGGGTACATGTTTTTTTACATTACTTTGGCTACCTCTATCAAAGAGCTAAGCACGATAGACTACCTGTGAATGCAGGTTATATGGCTTACATCACTCTATTGTCTTTGGTTCCTTTAACAACAGTTACTTTAACTGCGTTATCGCGTGTGCCTTTATTTGATGGTGTAGGGGATACGGTTCAGCAGTTCGTATTTAGCAACTTTGTACCTGCTGCTGGTGAGGCTATTCAGCTTACCCTGAACGAATTTATTGCTAATACGGGTAAGATGACTTCGATAGGATTAATATTCCTATTTTTTGCTGCCCTGCTGCTGATTTCGGCCATAGATAAAAACCTCAACTACATTTGGCGAGTCCGTAAAAAACGTCGCACAGTGTACTCATTCTCTATGTATTGGATGGTACTCACGCTAGGCCCTGTGTTAGTGGGCATGAGCTTGGTCTTTTCTTCTTATATTGGCTCATTACGGGTGTGGAGCGAAGATACGGTGCATTTGGTGTATGGCCTGTTGCCTATTTCCTTTTCTTTCCTCGCGTTCTTTGGCCTTTATCTGTTGGTGCCTAATATTAAGGTTCGCTTTAATCATGCTTTAGCGGGTGCGTTCGTTGCCGGCTGTTTGTTTGAAATAAGCAAGAAACTGTTTGCTTACTACGTGTCGCAGTTCCCTTCGTACCAATTGATTTATGGTGCTTTGGCAGCGGTACCTCTGTTATTTATGTGGATTTATCTTTGTTGGATGATAGTGTTGATCGGTGCCGAAATCACAGCCAGCTTGGGTGAAGATGAGGTGTGGCGGGTTGATGAACCATTCAGTATTAAATGGTTTTTGTATTACCAAGATAAATTAATGAGAAAAAGGATTCGAAGTGATAGCTCTGATTCAGAGAGTGAGTGAGGCCGCAGTAAAGGTCGACGGTGAAGTGGTCGGAGAGATCGGTAAAGGTTTATTAGTCCTACTTGGCGTAGAAAGAGATGATGATGAAGCCAAAGCTAAACGTTTGATGGAAAGGGTAACCACCTATCGCGTATTTGGTGATGATGAAGACAAAATGAATCTGAATGTGAAGCAAGTTGATGGTAGTGTATTGGTAGTTTCCCAATTCACCCTACCTGCTGATACTAAGAAAGGAACTCGAGCTGGGTTCTCACGTGGTGCAGCGCCTGCGGATGCAGAGCGCTTGTATGAGTACTTTTCTGATCGATGCGCGGAAGTGCTTCCGACTGAGCGTGGTCGATTTGCTGCAGATATGAAGGTCTCGCTGGTTAACGATGGTCCTGTTACCTTCTGGCTTCAAGTTTAAGTCTGTTGTTCTATAACTGATTGATTCAAATGGATCTGAATTCATATGTTTAAACTGATTACACCAAGAACTGAAAATCAACTGCAAAAGTATTATCACTTTCGCTGGCAGATGCTGCGTGAGCCTTGGCAAAGGCCAAAGGGCTCAGAAAGAGATGAATACGATGAGCTAAGCCATCACCGTATGATCGTAGACAGTCGAGGTCGCCCAGTTGCAATTGGACGCCTGTACGTTACTGCCGATGATGATGGTCAGATCCGTTATATGGCGGTGAAAAAGAACCGCCAGGGTAAAGGCGTTGGCTCTTTGATTATGGTCGCTCTAGAGTCTCTGGCTAGAGAAGAGGGCGTAAAGCGACTGGTGTGTAATGCTCGCGAAGACGCTATTGAGTTCTATCGCAATAATGGTTTTGAAAGCCAAGGTGCGTTGAGCGACGAGCGAGGCCCCGTCCGCCATCAGCAAATGATTAAAGCTATCGACCCTATGGCGAACGTTTTGCGACGTCCGGATTGGTGTAACGAGTTGCAAAGTCGCTGGGAAGAGCAGATCCCCATCAGTGATAAAATGGGGATTAAGATCAACCAGTATACGGGCTACAAGTTTGAGTGTGTTGCTCAGTTAAACCCAAACCTTAATCCGCACAATACAATGTTTGCTGGCTCTGCATTTACCTTGGCGACCCTGACAGGGTGGGGGATGGCTTGGTTATTGATGAAAGAGAGAAATCTTCATGCAGATATCGTGCTTGCGGATAGTAACATTCGCTATCGTCATCCTGTAAAAGAGAGCCCGAAAGCAAGTACCTCTTTGGATGGCATTAGTGGAGACCTTGATAGATTAGAAGGTGGTCGTCGTGCGCGAATCATTATTAAGGTGTTTATCTATAGTGGAACACAAGAAGCGGTAGAGTTTACAGGTACTTATGTATTACTACCGAGCTCGAAGGCTAACAAAACCTTAAGTGTTTAGGGTTTTTCTTGAGTATCAGATTTAGGGCAGGTCATCGATATTTGATTTCGCCCTTTGGGCAGTGTTGAAGACAGCGACAGGCAATCTGTGCTGAGGTGAAACTTAATATTCCCTCCTTCTAGATCAACCAGATCAACACTGCCTTGTACGCTTCCAGACAAGTCTTGACTGACGAATTGTATCTCCGACACTTTTACGACCCCTCTCTTTGCCTTGATGTTCACCTCAGGAATGATCACTGAGTGCTGGTCTTTGGGGGAGAAAGGTAAAGTCAGTAGTACATCATGAGGGGCTATTTTTACCTGCCCATCAAGGCTGTGTTTTAGCATCAATTCATCACCGCCAAGTCCGCTTAAGTCAATGGTTAAGTCGGCAAGTCCGCTCCAATCGATGGCGGCATCTAGTGGGTGGGTAATTTCCTCTAAAGGCAGGCCATAGGCCTGAACTGATACTTGCCACGGATAACTGGCAAGCCCTAGGTCAATCGAAGAATCTGCTTTGATTAACCCATCATTGATAGGCACAAAGAGTTGTCTTATGTGCCAAAGTCCGTCAGTGGTATCGGTTTCTAGATAGGGCTTGATCGAAGTCATGCCAAATGCGGACAGGCTATTCGCACTAGCGGCAAAGGAGCCATTCCAAAGAGCCCATGTACCGCCTTTCTTGAGGACAAGTTCCCTGCCTTCGGCATTTACATTGGATGCCTGCCAGTGATGGTCAGTAGAAATATCAATGATTTGACTACGTTCTACCTTAAGCTTCTCAATTTCAATCCTCTTTAGGCTACCTAGGTACTTCAATACAGCATCATGAATATCAGGAACTTCAATACTCCACTCTAGGTTTTTAACCTCGAGCTCATTGAGAAGAACGCTATCTTCTGACAGCTTACCGCTGGTCGTGAATTGGCCTTGCTCAAATAGAAAAGTAAATTTTTCGAACCCGATACCGTGTGATGAAAAATGCCCTGACAGTTGTGGCTCGAGTAGTAATTGCTCATGCCAAGCAACGCTCTCTGCTGAGAACCGGAAAGGACTATCTTGTGCCCACAAGTCTTTGCGTAGGTCCCAGTTGCTGAGTTGTAGATGCATTTGGTTGAGCGCAAGGTCATTGGCCTGCCAACTAGAGCGTTCTATCTCTAGGTGCTCAATCATCGTAATTTGCTTTAGAAGAGGAAGCAGTGGCGGTGGCTCTGATTGAGCGAATAGCGGCTCTGAAAGGTGAAGGTTTCTCACCAACGCATCGTTAATTACCCAGTCATCATTGTTTTCTTCAGCAATGAATTGAATTTCGCCTCCACGCCAATTAAAGCTGACAAGATCTAGCTGTGTTTTGTCTTCAATGTAATTGATTCTGGCTTTGAAATTGTCAAAGGCTTCACCCTTCCAGTACACCTGCTCACTATCGATATTGAGGTACCCTTGCGGATAAGGCGCTTTCGGGGTGTAGGTGAGTTGAATATCTCGAGCGATAAAGTCGTTGTTCGCAAAATCCATGCCTCGGATTTCGACACGTTGAGGCTGCCAATGCTGAACTAGGTCATCGAGCGCTTTTTTGTCAGGGATCCCTTCGGGTAGGTTGACTCCAGAGATCAGCACATTGGTAATTGAGAGTGGTTTAGGCCAGCGCCATTGTGCCTCGAAGCTTAATTGTACGTTATCTATGACTATGACAGAGTCATTGGGCTGAGGGACGGTCACTCTAGATAGAGTCAATTGATCGGGATATTGATAGTGTGACTCTTCAATCTGAATAGCATTGTTGGTGATACGAGACAGGATTTGCTGAGTTAACCAGCTTGAATGAGAGGTTTGTAAGATCAGAAACAGCGCAGCAAGCCCTGCTATTAACAGCAAGATTGCCCAGAAACTGATTTTGATTACAGCCTTCATCCTATTTCCCAATGGTGTTCACGTATGGGTAAAGATGACTTATATCTTATTGTTTATCAATAAAAAAGCCCCTGAAACAGGGGCTTGATTCACAAGAAGGATGATCAGTCGAGCTGTGGTCCAGCTTTAACTAGTGATTTACCTTCATCATTGTCAGTGTACTTGTCAAAGTTATTGATAAAGCGCTCGGCCAAATCATAAGCCTTACTTTCCCACTGCAATGGGTCAACGTAAGTATCGCGAGGATCCAAGATCTCAGGATTAACTTCCGGTAGTGACTTAGGCACTTCTAGGTTAAACACAGGGATAGTGGTGGTTTCTGCTTTCTCGATAGAACCATCAAGAATGGCATCAATAATCGCGCGAGTATCTTGGATAGAGATACGCTTGCCTGAACCATTCCAGCCAGTATTAACCAGATAAGCTTCAGCACCTGCCGCTTCCATACGCTTCACTAGTACTTCTGCATACTTAGTTGGGTGTAAGGTTAGGAACGCTGCGCCAAAACAAGCAGAGAAGGTTGGCGTTGGCTCAGTAATGCCACGCTCAGTACCTGCTAACTTAGCTGTGAAGCCAGAAAGGAAGTGGTACTTAGTCTGCTCTGGGGTAAGTTTAGACACCGGTGGTAAAACGCCAAATGCATCCGCAGATAGGAAGATCACCTTATTCGCATGCCCGCCCTTAGAAACAGGCTTAACGATGTTTTCAATATGATGGATTGGGTAGGAGACTCGAGTATTCTCGGTCTTCGAACCATCATCAAAGTTGATAGAACCATCATTACGTACTGTCACGTTCTCTAATAGTGCATCGCGACGAATAGCGTTGTAAATGTCAGGCTCTGCTTCTTTCGATAACTTGATGGTTTTTGCGTAGCAACCACCCTCAAAGTTAAACACGCCATCGTCATCCCAGCCATGTTCATCATCACCGATCAATGCACGTTTAGGATCGGTCGATAGGGTTGTTTTACCCGTACCAGATAAACCAAAGAATACCGCAACGTCACCTTCTTCACCCATATTTGCAGAACAGTGCATAGAAGCGATGTCTTGCAGAGGAAGGAAGTAGTTCATCATTGCGAACATACCTTTCTTCATCTCGCCACCATACCAGGTGCCACCGATCAGCTGCATTTTCTCTGTTAGGTTAAATACTGTGAAGTTTTCCGAGTTCAGACCATGCTCTTGCCATTTATCATTGGTACATTTCGCACCATTCATTACCACGAAGTCGGGCTTAAAGGTAACAAGCTCTTCTTCAGAGGGGCGTAAGAACATGTTTTTCACGAAGTGAGCCTGCCAAGCTACCTCTGTGATGATACGAACGGCTAAGCGAGTATCAGGGTTAGTACCACAATAACCGTCAATTACGAATAGACGTTTATTAGAAAGTTGATTGGTTACTAGCTGCTTTAGGTCATTCCAAACAGCTTTGTCGATAGGCTTGTTGTCGTTCTTAACTGTATCTGTTGTCCACCACATGTTTTCACGTGTGGTGTCATCCTTAACAATGAATTTATCCTTTGGAGAGCGCCCTGTGAAAATACCAGTATCTACCGCTACAGCGCCTAGTTCTGTCACTATGCCCTTTTCGTAACCTTGTAGTGTTTCACTGGTTTCCTCAGCGAAAAGCGTTTCGTAACTCGGGTTACGAACGATTTCGGTAGAGCCGTTGATACCATATTGAGTAAGATCGATGTTTGCAGCCTTAGTATGTTCCATAACGGTCATAGGTGCTCCTTGTAGGGTATTTATAGTAAGAATAATTTTGAAGTTACTGAATTTATAAGTATTTTGGTCTAGCAAGTAATCTTCTTAACACTGACTATATATGGCTTTTTTGATTATTTTTTCAACAAGGATCACGTTTTTGTAGTTCAGGATTTGGACGGGAATAAGTCTTGAAGTTGATCATAAAAGCGCACAATTGGCATATTTCGTGCTAAAAATGCGAGTCAATGCGGATTTTATGAACATTTTTCGCTATGAAAGGTGATGGATATAAAAAAACCGGCCCACTTGGCCGGTTTATAAAATGCTCAAACTGTGAGCTTAGTGCAATGTAGGCTTATTCTCTGCGTTAGCAAACAATTCTTCTACTTGAGCTGCATCAAAGTCGTATGTAGTTCCGCAGTAGTCACAATGCAAACCTACGCTGCCCTCAGTCGCCAAGATATCGTTAATTTCTTCGCGAGCTACAGTGATGATTGCCGCGCCGCTGCGTTCTCTTGAACAGCCACAGAAGAATTCAACTTCTTGCGGTTCGAACAGCTTAACAGTTTCTTGGTTGTACAGTCGGTACAACAACTCATTGGCAGGTAGACCGAACAACTCTTCGTTCTTCACTGTGTCAGTAAGTTGCTCTAGGTGCTCGAAGTCATCCGCAGAGCCAGTGCCATCAGGAACAACCTGCAACAACATACCCGCAGCGTGTGGCTTGCCTTCATGCTCACCAATACAGAACCACAGGCGTGTTTTTAGCTGCTCTGAGCGCTCAAAGTAAGCCTCTAGAACCTCTGCAAGGGAATCGCCTTCTAGACCCACAACGCCTTGGTAGCGCTCACCTTTATCAGGTGAAATAGTAATAACCAAGTGACCTTTGCCTAGCATGTCATGCAAAGTCGCCGTTTCAGGGACCTCACCCTCGAAGCGAGCAACACCACGCATTTTTTGGTTGTTGTCACCGTTGATTACCGCCAATGATACTGGACCGTCGCCCTGTAATTGAAGCGTGATAGAGCCTTCAAACTTTAGAGTTGCTGTCAGTAGTGATGTAGCCACTAGTAGTTCGCCAAGCAAGGTTTGAACCGCAGCTGGGTATTGCTTGCTGTCTAGGATGGCTTGATAGGCTTTATCTAGCTGTACTAGTTCGCCACGTACAGATAAATCTTCAAATAAGTAACGATTTAACACGTTGTTTTCCATTAGGAAACTCCAGCTTATTGGTTCTTAAATTTAATCAGGTCACGTCGTTGCTTTTTATCAGGACGACGTTCAGGACTCGGGTTATGTGCGTGCATCTTGCGCTCTAAAGCGGTTTTTTCTCGCTTCTCGATACTCTCAGTTGTTTCGCTGTAGAGTAGCTGCGCTTCAGGTGCTCCGCGTCGTTGGTCAGAAACTTTTTCTATTCTAACTGTTTTTTCAACATTTCCCTGTCGTAGGGTAATGGTAGCCCCTAGTTCCACAATTTTGCTCGGTTTGCTACGCTGCCCATCATAGTGGACCTTGCCACCATCAATCATGTTACGAGCGATTGAACGGGTCTTATAAAAGCGTGCTGCCCATAACCATTTGTCTAGTCTTACAGACTCGGTATTGGAACTCATAGTGATCTTTGCTCTCTAAGTGTTATCCAGCAGCCAAATTAATGGTGACGGATATATCATTTTTCAAGTAAATGCATTTATTTACATTCGAATTTATTGGCTGTCTAATTTTGGTAATGTTATTTATGGTAACCTTGCGCACCAATTTAACCCAGTAGCACCAATGCCTCAGTGGCATATACTATGGAAGTCAGTACTTCAAAAGGACCTGTTTTGTCTAAGTTTTCCACATACTCGCACAAAGCCAATCAACTACTAAATAGTGTAGTGAATCAGCAGGCGATAATTGCTCGAGGATTGACTTTTGTTTTGCTAGTCACCTCCGCTTGGCTGTGTGGTCATTTATTCTGGCATTTAATGGGATCGGAATCAGGTGTTGAGCGCTGGAGACCTTCAACCGCTAATGTTGGAACCTCTACAGGCCAGCAACAAGGTACTGATATCGCTCCTTTGCTCGATGCAAACCTATTTGGTGAAGAGTCAGAAGAAGCGCCAGCAGTGGTTGAGCAAGTCGTTGATGCTCCGAAAACACGTTTAAATCTTGTATTGGTGGGTGTGGTTGCCAGCAGCAATCAGAAAAACAGTTTAGCGGTTATTGCTAACAGAGGAAATCAGGACACCTATGGGATTGGTGAGACGATTGATGGCACGCGAGCTCAGCTGCGTAACGTGCTAAAAGATAGAGTTATCATCGAAAACCAAGGTCGTAATGAAACCTTAATGTTAGAAGGGATAGAATATAAGCGCGTTGCGGATGTACAAGAGATCGCGCAACAGCAGCCTCAATCGAATGTTCAGGGTAATAACCCAGAGGTCGACTTAGGTGACCTAGATTCTATCAAAGCAGCAATATCAGAGAATCCTCAGCAGTTCCTCAAGTATATTCGTCTATCTCAAGTTAATCGCGACGGTAAGTTGGTCGGTTATCGTGTTCGTCCAGGACGCGAGCGTGCTTTGTTTGATTCTGTGGGCCTGCAAGATGGCGATATAGCAGTAGAACTCAATGGTGCGGATCTTACCGAACCGTCAGCAATGGGCGAGATTTGGAAGTCTTTGGGCGATTTAAGTGAGATTAACCTCACCGTTGAGCGAGAAGGTCAACGCTACGATATTTATTTACAACTATAGTTTGGTAATAGAGATATTATCGACTAGGAAGCATCGGCTTAACTATGAAAGCCATGCTCGGCATGGAATGCCATTGATTTTTTTTGGGAGTATTAAGTGAAAAGTTGGTTTAGCAAGAGCGCATGGCTGTTGATGGGAAGTTTAGCGTGTGCGCCAGCATTCAGCGCCAATGAATTTAGCGCCAGCTTCAAGGGAACGGATATCGGCGAGTTTATCAATATCGTCGGACGTAACTTAGAGAAAACCATCATTGTTGACCCTACTGTTAGGGGCAAGATTGATGTGCGTAGCTACGATGTGCTTAACGAAGAGCAGTATTACCAGTTTTTCCTTAGTGTTCTTGAGGTGTATGGTTTTGCCGTTGTTGAAATGGAAAACGGTGTCCTTAAAGTCATAAAGGCTAAAGACGCGAAAACCTCAGCAGTTCCAGTAGTTGGAGATTCTAACGTCACTGGCGATGCGGTAGTGACGCGCGTTGTTGCTGTGCGTAACGTTTCGGTTCGCGAATTGTCACCATTATTACGCCAGTTGAACGACAACGCCGGTGCCGGTAACGTTGTTCACTATGACCCTGCCAACATTATTCTGATTACTGGTCGAGCGGCCGTTGTAAATCGATTGGCAGAAATCATTGAGCGAGTTGACCAAGCTGGTGATAAATCCATCGAGGTTGTAGAGCTTCAAAATGCGTCGGCAGCGGAAATGGTTCGTATCGTCGAAGCTTTGAATAAGACTACCGACGCTAAGAACACGCCTGCCTTCTTGCAACCAAAGCTAGTGGCTGATGAGCGTACAAACTCTGTATTGATTTCGGGTGACCCTCAGGTACGTAATCGCCTAAGAAGCGTAGTCTCTAAGTTAGATAAAGAGATGGCCGTTAAGGGAAATAACCAAGTTATTTACCTGAAAAATGCCAATGCTGAAGACCTTGTAGATGTTCTAAAGGGAGTTTCGGACAACCTAGCTGCGGCTAAGAAAACCGCTCAGGGTGGCACTGCTGCTATTCGAAACCCAAATTCAGAAGTAATGATTTCCTCACACAAGGGAACCAACTCCCTCGTGATTACTGCGCCGCCCGATATTATGAAGGCGCTGCGCGACATCATTGCACAGCTAGATATCCGCCGTGCTCAGGTACTGATTGAAGCCTTGATTGTTGAAATGTCTGAAGGTGATGGCATCAACCTTGGTGTGCAATGGGGTAACCTAGAAACAGGTGCAATGATCCAGTATGGCAATACGGGAGCACCGATTGGTCAGGTAATGGTAGGTCTTGAAGAAGCGAAAGATACCGAGACCACGACTGCGGTATACGATGAAAACGGCAATTTCCTTCGAAATGAAACCACAACAGAAGCGGGTGATTATACAGCCTTGGCTTCAGCACTTGGTGGTGTGAATGGTGCGGCGATCAGTCTAGCTATGGGAGATTGGACGGCATTAATTAGTGCGGTGGCCACAGATTCAAACTCCAACATCTTATCGTCTCCGAGTATTACGGTAATGGATAATGGCGAGGCGTCATTCATTGTGGGTGAAGAGGTACCTGTACTGACTGGCTCGACATCGGGATCAAACAATGAAAATCCATTCCAAACCGTTGACCGAAAAGAAGTGGGTATCAAGTTGAAGGTGGTACCACAGATCAACGAAGGTGATTCTGTTCAGCTGCAAATTGAACAAGAGGTTTCGAACGTATTGGGTGCCAATGGCGCAGTGGATGTCCGTTTTGCTAAGCGTCAATTGAATACCTCGGTAATGATTCAAGATGGCCAGATGTTAGTTCTAGGTGGTCTGGTTGATGAGCGTGCGCTGGAGAGTGAATCTAAGGTGCCAATCTTGGGTGACATCCCTTGGTTGGGGCAGTTGTTTAAATCTACCAGTACTCAGGTTGAAAAGAAAAACTTGATGGTGTTCATTAAGCCAACAATTATCCGTGACGGAATGTCGGCTGATGGCATTACCCAACGTAAGTACAACTACATTCGCGCAGAGCAACTGTACAAAGCAGAGGAAGGTCTGAGACTGATGTCGGATGATCTAGTACCTGTGATGCCTAAGTTCGGTGATGAGGCTCGTCGTCCCTCTGAGCTACAAGCCTTTATTGAGCAAGTGGAAGCGAAGTAATGGAGAGTGGTGCGTTTTCAAGGTTTGAGACTAGTATGACTCGTCTGCCATTTAGCTTTGCCAAGCGCTTTAACGTAGTGCTTGAACCTAACGCGGATGCCAGCGCTAACCAGCTGTTTTTTATTGAACCGCTGCAGACCTCAACCCTGCTAGAGGTGACTCGAGTTTCGTCGTTACCCATTCAGTTGGTTGAGCTGGACAAGAAGAGTTTTGACTCAAAGCTTTCTGATGCGTATCAGCGTGATTCATCTGAAGCGCGACAGTTAATGGAAGATATCGGTGCAGACAGCGACGATTTCTTCTCGTTGGCAGAAGAGCTGCCACAAAATGAAGATTTGCTCGAAGCTGAAGATGATGCGCCGATCATTAAACTGATCAACGCCATGCTAGGTGAGGCCATCAAAGAAGGAGCCTCAGATATTCATATCGAGTCCTTCGAGAAGTCACTGTCCATTCGTTTCCGTGTGGATGGTGTACTGCGTGATGTCCTTGCGCCAAGCCGTAAACTAGCACCATTATTGGTGTCTAGAGTTAAGGTTATGGCTAAGCTTGATATTGCCGAGAAGCGTGTACCTCAAGATGGTCGTATCTCGCTACTGATTGGTGGGCGTGCGGTAGATGTGCGTGTGTCTACTATGCCTTCGTCTCATGGCGAGCGAGTGGTGATGCGTCTTCTCGATAAAAATGCGACGCAACTAGACCTAAATAGCTTAGGTATGGCGCAGCACAATCACGTTAATTTCCAAACCCTTATCAAGCGACCTCACGGTATTATCTTGGTAACCGGACCTACGGGTTCTGGTAAATCAACCACCTTGTATGCAGGCTTGCAGGAATTGAATAGTGCTGAGCGCAATATTCTGACTGTAGAGGACCCAATCGAATTCGATATCGACGGTATCGGCCAGACTCAGGTAAATCCTAAGGTTGATATGACCTTTGCCCGCGGATTGAGAGCTATCTTGCGTCAAGACCCCGATGTGGTGATGGTTGGTGAGATTCGTGACCTTGAGACCGCACAGATCGCAGTACAGGCGTCTTTGACTGGTCACTTGGTTATGTCCACGCTACACACCAATACCGCAGTGGGTACGATTACCCGATTGCGAGATATGGGTATAGAACCCTTTCTTATCTCATCATCATTGCTCGGTATCTTAGCTCAGCGTCTGGTACGTACTTTGTGTCAACAATGTAAGCAACCATTCCAAGCTGATTCTGAACAGAAAAAGTTGTTTAACCTGCAACCTGAAGATGACTTAGTTCTGCATAGGCCTAATGGCTGTGAGCACTGTAACCATAAGGGTTATAAAGGTCGAACCGGTATTCATGAGCTTCTCGTTGTCGATGAAAAAGTGCAAGAGCTGATCCATGGCGAGCAGAGCGAACAAGAGATAGAACTGGCAATTCGTGCTTCTACCCCAAGCATCCGTCAAGATGGTCTAGAAAAGGTGAGAGCCGGCAAGACCACCCTTGAAGAAGTAATGCGAGTGACTAGGGAAGAGTAATGGCGGCATTTGAATACAAGGCACTGGATGTCAAAGGACGCCAGAAAAAGGGTGTTATTGAAGGTGATAATGCCCGTCAGGTAAGGCACCGTCTAAAAGAACAGGGCCTGATGCCGGTTGAAATAACCGAAACTAAAGCCAAGCAAGAAGCGGCTAAGTCTAAAGGCTTTCAGCGCGGAATTAGTACCCCTGAACTTGCTTTGTTAACTCGTCAATTGTCTACCTTAGTACAAGCAGGAATGCCACTTGAAGAGTGTCTAAGAGCCGTCGCTGAGCAATCAGAGAAAGCGCGTATCCGCAGTATGTTGGTAAGTGTTCGCTCAAAGGTTGTTGAAGGCTATACCCTCGCGGATAGCATGCGCGAGTATCCAGCCATCTTTGATGATCTTTTTTGCGCCATGGTGGCCGCCGGTGAAAAATCGGGTCACTTAGATGCGGTACTAGAACGTCTGGCGGACTATGCAGAAAAACGTCAACAGCTTCGCTCTAAGCTACAACAAGCCATGATTTATCCAATTATGCTTACCCTAATTGCGGTAGGTGTTATCGGTTTCTTATTGGCGACAGTAGTCCCTAAGATCGTTGACCAATTTATCCAGATGGGGCAAGAACTGCCTACCTCCACTCAAATTTTGATCAACGCCAGTGACTTTGTTCAAGACTATGGCGTGTTGCTGGTTGTCAGCATTTTAGCTCTAATTGTGGGCACTAAGATTTTATTAAGAAAACCAGCGCTTAGGTTAAGTTGGGATCATAAGGTGCTTAGAGTGCCAGTTATTGGCCGAGTAGCTAGAGGGCTTAACACCTCTCGCTTTGCGCGTACTCTTGCGATTTGTTCCGCTAGTGCGATTCCATTGCTGGATGGTATGCGAGTTGCAGCCGAGGTAATGGGTAATAAATTCTTTAAGAAGCAGGTATATGAAGCGTCTGATAAGGTGCGCGAAGGTGCAAGCCTTCGACATTCCCTGCAACAAAGTAAGCTCTTTCCGCCGATGATGCTGCACATGATTGCCAGTGGTGAACAGTCTGGTGAGTTGGAGCAAATGCTGACTCGTGCAGCGGATAACCAAGACCAAGACTTTGAATCGCAAGTGAACCTTGCTTTGGGTATCTTTGAGCCATTACTGATCGTATTTATGGCAGGGATTGTATTGTTTATTGTGGTAGCGACTATGATGCCGCTACTTGAGTTGAATAATTTGGTTTCGGGCGCCTAATGTTTCTGCCCGAGTGTATGGAGAAAAAAATGAAATATAATAAGAAACAACAAGGCTTTACCTTGCTAGAGGTTATGGTTGTTGTCGTTATCCTAGGTATCTTGGCAAGCTTTGTTGTGCCTAACCTTTTGGGTAACAAAGAGAAGGCTGACCAACAGAAAGCGATTACCGATATCGTGGCATTGGAAAATGCACTTGATATGTACAAGCTAGACAACAGTGTTTATCCAACTACAGACCAAGGTTTGGATGCATTGGTGAGCCGTCCAACAGGTTCTCCTGAGCCACGTAACTACCGTAATGATGGCTACATTCGTCGTCTTCCATCTGATCCATGGGGTAATGAGTACCAATACCTGAGCCCTGGTGATAACGGCAACATTGATATCTTTACTCTAGGCGCTGATGGTCAAGAGGGTGGCGAAGGTCCAGCCGCTGATATCGGCAACTGGAATCTACAAGATTTCCAATAATACGTATTAATAGTGAGACGTGATAAACGACAGCGCGGCTTTACCCTCCTAGAGATCATGCTGGTCATGGTCTTGGTGTCGGTCAGCGCCGTAGCGGTAGTGGTTAATTTGCCCACTAGCAGTTCAGATGCTGCAGAGACTCGCGCACAACAGCTTTATCAACGTCTCAACCTATTGCATCAAGATGCAATACTGAACGGTTGGGATCTTGGTATTCGCTTTGATCCCTCTGGTAAGAAGTATCGACTTTTGCAGCTCACCCGAGAGGGTTGGCAGGCATTAGAACATCGCAGAATCCCTGCTGATACCGAGCTTGAAGATGGCCTAACACTCGCCTGGGAATTGGGCGATGGTGTATGGGGCAAGAAGGATAGCTTGTTTGAAGAAGGCTCACTGTTTGATGAGGATATGTTCGCCGAGGAAGAAAACAAAGACAAAGAGGCACCCCCTCAAGTCTTTATTTTGTCTAGCGGTGAGTTGACTCCATTTGAGGTCTATATCCATCCGAGTTCAGAAGCTCAAGGCGATCAAAATTGGCGAGTGATGGCGCTAGAAAACGGCAGCTTTTTATTGTTGAAACCGGGTGAGGAGTTTGATGATGAAGTCCTCTAGAGGCATGACTTTGCTCGAGGTTTTGATCGCTTTAGCTATCTTTGCAACGGCTTCTATCGGCGTGGTTAGGGCGGTTACTCAGCATATTAATAGTATCGGCTACCTTGAGCAAAAGACCTTTGCTGGCATGGTAGTGGACAATCAAATGGCGTTGATGATGCTAGCTGAGCCGCCAAAAACAGCACGTAAAGGCACTTCTGAGTTGGCAGGTTATACCTGGTATTGGTCTATTACACCCATCTCAACCGGTGCTGACTATTTGCGAGCTGTTGATGTCAGTGTGGCTCTAGATGAAAAAATGGATAGCCCCTTAGTAACGGTAAGAAGTTATGTACCGTTATAAAAAGACAAAGGGTTTTACCCTGATTGAGGTGCTGGTGGCGATTGCCGTATTTGCTAGCCTCAGTATCGCTGCCTATCAGGTGGTCTTTCAGACTCAGCTGAGCAATCAGCAGTCTCAAGAGAAATTAGGTCGTTTGCAGCAGTTGCAAGCAACCCTCGTTTATTTAGATAGTGACTTTCGTCAGATAGCGATTCGTCGCTTTCGCAATGACGGACAAGAAGCCGGTGAAGCTCTTATTTATTGGCAAGATAACCTGCTTGATTCCGATGAAAAGGGCGTGCTGTTTACTCGTTTAGGTTGGATTAATCCACAGCAGCAGTTTCCTCGTGGAGAAGTCACTAAGGTAGGCTACCGAGTTCGAGACAACAAACTTGAGCGAGTTTGGTGGCGATACCCAGACACTCCAGTTGGACAGCAAGGCATAGTGACTCCGCTTCTTGATAAGGTCGAGGAGTTTGATATTCGCTTTTACAACGGTGAGAGTTGGCTAGAAGAATGGGAAGATGGAGGCGCGTTGCCAAAGGCAGTTGCCGTGCATTTAACCCTCGAAGACTATGGCAAGCTTGAGCGTATCTACCTAACTGCTGACGGTCAGCTAGAGAGGATCAATGAAGATACGTCACAGTAATTTGCAGCGAATCAAAGGACAAAGTAAACAGCAAGGTGTTGCCTTGCTCGTGGTATTGCTTCTGCTGGCTATCATGACAGCCATTGCGGCCACCATGTCAGAGCGATTGGTTCTGGGGGTGGATAGAGCAAGCAGTCAGGTCAATAACCAGCAAGCCTATTGGTACGCCATCGGTGTTGAGGCACTGGCCAAATACGGTATCGAGGAAAGCTTAGAAGACGGTGATACGGTCAATCTAAGTCAGCCATGGGCATTGGAGGAGCAATCCTATCCATTGGATTATGGTGAGGCAAGGGGTGTGGTTAGGGATATGCAGGCGTGTTTCAACGTCAACTCACTGGCCGCAGTCAATATCGACCCTACCTCCAGTTCTCGCCCATACTTACTACAGGTATGGCGAACCTTGCTTGAAGAAGTGGGACTAGACAGTTATCAAGCTGAAGTCGTTGCGGACTCCACATGGGAATATCTAGACAAAGACGACGGAGTGGTGACTCAGTCTGGTGTCGAAGATGCCACTTATGAGGGATTGTCCCCCTCTTATATGGCCGCTAATGGTCTGATTGCCGATTTGAGTGAGCTGCGCAGCGTTTATCAGATGGATGGCCCATCAATGAGGCGCATCTCATGGTTAGCATGCGCACTTCCCACCGATGACTTGCGTATCAATATAAATACACTTAGGCCATGGCAATCTAAGCTATTGGTCGCACTGTTTGAGCCTGCTTTAAGTGATGATCAGGCAAAACAGGTGATTGAAGACCGTCCATATGATGGATGGGAGAGCACTGATGATTTCTTAGCTGAAGGTAATATTGCCAGTATCAGTGCTGAAGTAAAAAATAAGGCGAAGGAATACCTATCTGTAGATAGCCGTTATTTTGAGCTAGACGCAGAAGTATTTGTGCAGGATGCCCGAGTTCGCTTGAGGAGCCTGCTTTATAGTGAAAATCAAGACGAATCGCGAGTAGTACGCCGACGATTTGGAGGAATTAGTGAGCGAAATCCTGACAGTTCGGCTCAGTAGGCAGAATTTAAAAACAATCCCATGGTTGGTTTGGTCGTCGACAGAGAACGAGATCATTGCCAGTGGTGAATTAGGCAGCTTAGAGGAGTTAGAAGAGCTAACTTCCTATGCGGCTGAGCGAAGCGTTGCCCTATTACTGGACGGCCAAGATGTAGCGTTACGAGAGGTTGGGGTACCTGCGGGTGCGTCACGCCAGTTTTCAACGATGTTGCCATTTCTTTTGGAAGAAGAGCTGGCTCAAGATATTGATGAATTGCACTTCTCGATACTCAAGCAAACGGGCGATAAAGCATGGATAGCTGCGGTAGATAAAGATTATCTTCAGCAATGCATTGAGCGTTTTTCTGAGGCTGGTATTGAGCTTCATCGTGTCTTACCCGATGTTTTATCTATGCCTTTGGATGGTAGCAATTTCACCATGCTTCCTTGGCAAGGTTACTGCTTGATTCGTCAAAACGATTATCAAGGCATCGCACTACCAGAGGCATTAGTACCGTATGCATTAGCTCGTCCTCCTTTCACCGTTGAGATGAACGAAGAGGAAGAGTCTGTTTCTGAAGAACCAGCCCACATTCAATGTTTTGGCTCAATCCCTGAGTCATTAGCTAGCATTGAAAACCCGAAGATTGACGCCTTGCCTGCAGAGCTACCTATGGCGCTATTGGCTAAGAACGCTCAGCTTTCGACCATTAACTTATTATCGGGTGAGTTTAAGCGACAATCATCTTGGCTTAAAAACATTAAGCTTTGGCAGGCCCCAGCTATTGCTGCTTTGGTGTTATTGGTTGTCTTTGGTATCAATACCTACACCCAAGTTAGCCAAATAGAGACTCAAGCAACCGCATATAGAACGGAGAGCGAACGAATTTTTAGAGAAGTCTTTCCTGATAAGCGCCGTATCCCAACAGTAAGCTACCTTAAGCGTCAAATGAGTGATGAGAAAACTCGATTGAGCGGTGGCACAGTGGATGCCCCTCTGATTAGTTGGCTACTTGAGGTGCAAGCGGCTCTCAAAGATTCCAATAAAGTGAAAATACAGAGTATTAAGTTCGACGGTGATCGTGAAGAGTTGCGAATTCAGGCTCAAGCGAGTGACTTCCAAACCTTTGAGCAATTGAGAGTTGCCTTTGCTGAGAAGTTTGTGGTGGACCAAGGTCAGATCAACCGAAACGGTGACTTGGTCAGCAGTAGTTATGTATTGAAGGTGAAGTAATGCGAGGGTTACAACAAGCTATTCTAGGATATTGGAGCAGTATCAGCCTTCGTGAACAGCGTATGTTGATTATTGCTATCGGTTTTGGCGTTGCAGGTTTGCTGTACTGGGGAGGTTTTGCGCCACTCAAACAGAAGAACGAATTGGCACAAACTCGCTTGATCAGTGAAACTCAACTGCTGGGCTGGGTACAAAAAGAAGCGAATGCGATTACTGAACTGCGCAAGACCAGTGGCGCTCCCACTGTATCCAATGAGCCGTTAAACCAATTATTATCGACCTCAACAGGGCGATTTAATATCGAGCTGATACGCCTTCAACCGCGTGATGACATGGTTCAGGTATGGGTTCAGCCCGTTGCGTTTAATCGCCTGATGAATTGGTTGATGTACTTACGCCAAGAGAAAGGGGTCGATGTCGCCTTTTTTGATATCAACGAAACCGAGAAAAACGGGATTGTCGAGGTGAAGAGATTGCAGTTTAAGAGAGCAGGTAGTTAATGTTTGGTATCAGTCTTAAGAAGATTTTTGCATACGGTTTTCTGCTATTAGCCGTATTCTTGTGCAGCGTTATCGTTCACCTACCAGCTAAGTTTGCAATTGAGCAATTGCCTCGTATTAACGGCCTGAGTATTTCAGGTATCAGTGGTACTTTGTGGCAAGGAAGAGCAAAGAGCGTCTCTTGGCAGCAGTATGGTTTCGGTGAAGTGAACTGGGATCTGCAAGCTTGGAAATTGATTCAGGGAAAGGCTGAACTTAATGTCCGTTTTGGTCGAAATAGTGAGTTGGGCTTAACAGGTCGAGGGACGGTAGGTTATGGTTTTAGTGGCCCTTACGCCAATAACTTGATGGCCTCTATCCCTGCACAGCAAGCTTTGAAGTACGTGAACATTCCTGCTCCTGTTAGCGCAGATGGGCAATTTGAACTCATCGTTAAAGACTACAAATATGCCTCACCATGGTGTGAAACGGGTGATGCAAGTCTAGTGTGGAATCAGAGTGTGGTCTCATCACCATTGGGTAATTTAGATCTAGGGACTATTATTTCTGATATTAGTTGTACCGACAGTCAGCTTGCGGCGACGGGCAATCAAGATACGGCTCAGGTTTCAGGAGCATTTACCGCTTCTTTACAGCCAAATATGACCTACGATTTGGATGCATGGTTCAAGCCCGGTGCTGAGTTCCCACAAAGACTGGGTGAGCAATTAAAATGGTTAGGTGAGCCCAATGGACAAGGGCAGTACCCCTTTGTCTACTCCGGGAAGCTTTAAACAACTTATCATCTAGCAATGTTTAGCAGTTTTCATTGAGGGCTTTTTTCCATATAGTGGTTGAGGCTTATACAAATGAATGATTGAAGAGGCTAACTAGGATGGCAGGCGAGAAAAAGCCAAAGATTTTAAACAAAACCGAGGTTGCGCGTTCGCGCTTGTTTAGTATCGAGGCTTTGGATTTAGAGTTTTCTAATGGGGAACGTCGAACCTATGAGCGAATGCGCCCAAGTGGTCGCGATGCTGTTATGGTGGTTCCACTCACTGCAGAGGGAGATCTTCTACTGGTGAGAGAGTACGCTGCCGGTACTGAAAGTTACGAGCTTGGATTTCCCAAAGGCCTGATTGATGCGGGCGAAAGTCCTGTTGAGGCTGCCAATCGTGAGCTAAAAGAAGAGATTGGCTTTGGCGCCAATCTTTTTGTCCCTCTAAAGCAAGTTGTTCTTGCTCCTTCATACTTTTCCAGCAAGATGACCTTGTTTGTTGCCGAAGACCTTTACCCTGAAACCTTGGTAGGTGATGAACCCGAGCCTCTTACTTTGGTTCGTTGGCCTCTTGCTCAAGCAGATGAACTGTTAACGCATATGGATTTTTGTGAGGCTCGCAGTATCAGTGCCTTAATGCTGGCACAGCGCTACTTCTCTCAGAAAAAGGGTGAACAATAATGAGACAAGATCTTTCCCATTTACTACCTAACGTTATAGAGATTGCGCGCTCTGCTGGTCAGCTAATTCTAGATATCTACCAAAAACGAAACTACGAAGAATTTACCAAGTCAGATGACACTCCAGTCACCAGTGCAGATTTGGCTGCACATAAATTGATTATGGAGCGTTTGCCTGAGTTAACTCCGGACATTCCGGTATTATCTGAAGAAGATGCGGACATCAGTCTTGCTGAGCGTGAGCAGTGGGAGCGATACTGGCTGGTGGACCCTCTTGATGGCACCCAAGAGTTTATCGCTCGAAGTGGTGATTTTGCTACTATCATTGCGCTTGTTGAGCATAATAAGCCGGTTATGGGCGTGGTATATGCGCCGGTGTCAGGGGTGGTTTATTATGCCTACCATGGAAAAGGGGCATGGAAGATTCCCGATATGGATGAGAGCATTCGTATCAATACTCATACCCATGAACTTATTAAGCAAAACGTGGCTATTGCGATAAGTCGCCGTCAGGATATCAACCGTATTACCGAACGTATGAGTAATGAATGGAACTATGAGTTAATTCCATTAGGCTCAGCAGCCTTAAAGGCCTGTCTGGTTGCTGAGGGAAGTGCCGACTGCTATCTGCGTTTAGGACCCACGGGTGAATGGGATACAGCAGCCACTCAATGTATTGTTGAAGAGGCGGGTGGCACCATCTTGGATACCGGACTTGAACCACTGTCATACAATTTACGCGAAACCCTAGAAAACCCTAACTTTATAGTCATAGGTGATCGCGACCTTCCTTGGAATAAGATCCTGACTCAGGATTAATCTAGAGCTGCTTTATCAAATCACAGAAGGCCTGTTTCTCGCTCATAAACGGAGCATGGGAGGAGGCCTTAAAAATGTGTGAACTTGCCTGCAACTGCTTATCCAACACTGATGCCACCTTTACCGGCACTAGTCCGTCAAGACGTCCGTACAAGCGATGAATGGGCATAGTTAGGGCATTTAGGTGGTCGCGATAATCAATGCTGGCGAGTAACTCTAGACCCAGATGAAGAGCCTTTGGGTTCGGCATAGGGCGTGATAGAACGGCACTTTTCAATTGCTTTACATCTTGCCTTGCTGACGGACTGCCCATTGCTTGCAGTGCCATAAAGCGCTCTATGGTACCTTGAAAATCATCGGTGAGCTGAGAGGTAAAGTCATTGAGTACACTCGGCGCTATGCCTCTCCATGTACGGCCTTCGGCAGAGAAACGCGGCGAGCTTGCTAGGGTTATTAGCTTTGTGACGCGCTGTGGTTGGTGCAGAGCAGCATGCGTTGCAATTAGACCACCAAGGGACCAGCCAAGCCATATCGCTTGCTCTGGCGCATCTTGCAAGACCTTATCAGCGATGTCAGCAATAGATTGGCTATGTATTTGATGGCTATGACCGTAGCCAGGCAAATCAACTACATGCACACAAAAGTGTTGGCTAAGCTCTTCAACCACCTGATGCCAAACGGCTCCATTCATTCCCCAGCCATGGATAAGGATGAGGTTATCCCCCTCTCCATAAACATCCCAATGTAATTTGGCCTCTGCGCTCATCCCTTTCACCTGTAATTCATACCCTTTTAAGTCCTTGAGTATTAGACGATGGACTAAAAATAAGAGGTAGTACTTGAAGATAAGAGCAGATTATTGGAAATCGACAATTAACTCAATGCTTGCATCGTTTCTTGAGTCGGATACGACATACGGCTTACACGCTATTAGGCTCCAACTGTTACAGTTGCGAGAAGCCACTGCAAGGTGCAGCAAACCCTACGTGGTGCGATGACTGCTTAGAGCTTTTAAAGCCCGTGAGTCGCTGTGAAACCTGTGGCACCTTGATGGAAATGCCAGTCGAGCGCTGTGGTGGATGTGTGAGCTCTCCGCCGCTATGGGATAAACTGTACGGCATCGGCGAATATAGCGAGCCTTTGTCTCGGTATGTGCAGGGGCTAAAGTATCGCCGGCAGATGTGGCACGCTAGAGAGTTAGCTTCACTTTTGGCTCAGCGCATAGAGTCTCCGGCCTCTCTATTGTTGCCTATTCCGCTGCACTGGAAAAGACAGTGCGCACGCGGTTTCAATCAAAGTGACTACTTAGCCGACTACCTCTCACAAAGCTTGAGACAGAGGACGGGGGTTGAGTTGCAGGTTCTATCGAAAGCCATTAAGCGAATCAAAGTTACGAAAACACAGACGGGGCTTAACCGTAGGCAACGCCTAATCAACCTCAAGCATGCCTTTGCTTTATCACCCGACTATCTAGCTAGCATACAAAACCACTCTCACATTGCGCTGGTGGACGACGTAGTTACCACTGGAAGTACGGTGGCAGAGGTGTGTTTGCTTTTGAGAGAGCAGGGAGTGAAGCAAATCGATGTCTACTGCATCTGCAGGGCATCAAAGCCGATTCCATGACGATTGGATGTTCATGAGTGCATTTTGATTGCCATGTCACAATTGTGATTATCAAATAAATAGCGTTAATGATTCATAGCTATTACATGTTTGAAAAAAAAATCTAACGGAGTAGAATACCGATAATAACCTACAGAATTACTCAGGTATTTATCGTGTCTAATACAATTACTATTACAGAAACTGCGCAATCGCATTTTGCTAACCTGCTGGCACAACAAGCAGATGGAACCAACATTCGAGTATTCGTGGTCAACCCTGGCACGCAGAGTGCTGAGTGTGGTGTTTCTTACTGCCCACCAGAAGCAGTAGAAGCAACAGATACTGAATTTCCTTATGAAGATTTTTCTGCGTATGTGGATGAGTTGAGCTTGCCATTTTTGGAAGATGCAGAGATTGACTATGTCACTGACAAGATGGGCTCTCAGCTAACACTGAAGGCGCCAAACGCTAAAATGCGTAAAGTTTCAGATGATGCGCCGCTACTAGAGCGCGTAGAGTATGTTATTCAAACCCAAGTAAACCCGCAGCTAGCTAGCCACGGTGGCCATCTTAGCCTAGTGAAAATCACTGACGACGGCATTGCCCTAGTTCAATTTGGCGGTGGCTGTAACGGTTGTTCAATGGTTGATGTGACGCTAAAAGATGGTATCGAGAAACAACTTCTTCAAGAGTTCGCTGATGAACTCGTTGCGGTTAAAGATGCCACAGAGCATGAGCAGGGCGCTCACTCTTACTATCAGTAAATCAAACGCTTAAAGTAAAAAGCCGAATTTCATAATGAAATTCGGCTTTTTTGTATCTGGTGAGATGGGTTACTAACTACGATTGGTATTACGATAAGCATCAAAGGTGAGTTTAACCTTCAAGCCACCCTCTTTACGGTTCGACATTTCTATCGTGCCGTTGTGCTCGGTCACAATACGCTTAACGATAGATAGGCCAAGACCTGTGCCCTCACTGCCTCGAGACGTATCACCACGAGTGAAGGGTTCAAATACCTTTTGCATCTGCTCATCATCAATACCCGGGCCATTGTCCTCAATGGATATCCAAACCTTCTTGTTTTGGTCAGAGACTCCAGTCTTGATACCAATCCATTTATCGCCGTAGCGCTTGGAGTTCACTAGCAAGTTGCTGAGTGTGCGTCTTATCGGGATGTAACTGGCGTAGATATCGGGCAAATCCTCTTTTAACTCAATATCAAAGGTGTAGTTCAAGATATCTTGGTCAAGCCCACTCTCTAGCGGCCCACCGGCCTCGTAGATTTTAAGTGCGCGTCTTAGTTCTTCAACCATTTCATTCAGGCTGATGTTACTAAAATCGTTACGATCAACGGGCTTAAGGTAGTCGATGAACTGCGCAATGATGTCATTACATTCATCAATATCCTGGATAATCCCATCAGCAAGATAGCTGTCTGTTTCAGACATCATCTCGGTAGCCAATCGAATTCGAGTTAGTGGTGTTCGAATATCATGACTTACGCCTGCAAGCATCAAGCGGCGATCCGTTTCTAGCTCTTCAATGCCTCTAGCCATCTTGTTAAAGGCGGTAGTTACGGCGCGTATCTCAGTGGTACCTTTCTCTGGAAGGGGCTCAGGAATTACCCCATTGCCGACACTGATAGCCGCAGATTCTAGATTTTTGAGTGGCCGGTTTTGCCAGCGTATAAAGCCCCATCCACCCAGTATTAAGAAAATGGTAATTAATAAGCTGTTGATAAATAAAGGCTTAAATTCATTATGAGTGAGTTCGGTTAGAGGGACCCGTAAAAGCCAGTTTGGCATAGCATCGAGCTTGATCCACAGTAAATAGCTTTCACTGTCTCGGGCAAGTCGAGCCTCTGCGGGAGAGCCTAATTCTTCCGTGATTTCATCACTCATGAAATCAAGGTAAAAGGCTTTTTGGTATTCTTCTTCAACGGTTCCTGCTAGTGGATACACGCTAACGCCTAACCTAAGCAGCAAGGCTTGCCTAAGTGGGGTAGTGCGTTCGCTTTCAGGGATACCGAGCTCTGATTCTTGACGAATTCGAGCATACTCTTCCATTACGAGGTTGATCTCGTAGGAGAGGATTCGATTGAACTGCTTAAGGCTAGGAAGTACTGCGTAGTTAAAAATCGCGTAGTAAGAGAAGACCTGACTGGCAATCAAAAGAGCAATGAAGCCAATGATTGTTTGGGTTATCGAACTACGCGATCGCATTAATAAATCCTAGTGCTTAAACTTTACGACCGTCTGGAACAAAGACGTAGCCTAGGCCCCATACAGTTTGAATGTAGCGTGGGTGGCTTGGGTCTTCTTCGAGAATACGGCGCAGACGAGAGATCTGAACGTCGATTGAACGCTCCATTGCTGAGTATTCACGACCGCGAGCTAGGTTCATTAGCTTATCACGTGACATTGGTTCACGTGCATTCGTTACCAGGATCTTAAGAACAGCAAATTCACCTGAGGTAAGAGGGATTAACTCTTCGCCGCGATACATTTCGCGAGTACCTAGGTTTAGCGCAAAGTCACCAAATTCTACGATAGCTTCTTCTGAACTAGGTGCTCCCGGTGCTTCAACAGACTGACGGCGCAATACTGCTTTCGCTCGAGCTAATAGCTCTCTTGGGTTGAATGGTTTTGGAAGGTAATCATCCGCACCGACTTCTAAGCCTACAATTCTATCGATCTCATCACCTTTCGCGGTAAGCATCAGAATAGGTAGCATGTTATTGGCACTACGCAAACGACGGCAGATAGATAGCCCATCTTCTCCCGGCAGCATAAGATCCAATATCATTAAGTTAAAGTTTTCGCGGGTTAGTAGACGATCCATCTGATCAGCATTGGCAACAGAACGGACATGGAAGCCTTGCTCAGAAAGATAACGCTCTAATAGAGAGCGGAGGCGTGCATCGTCATCGACGACCAAAATCTTGAAATTTTCTTGCATTATAATAGACCTACTTAATCCAATTTTTTTGTTCTAAAAGTGGGAGTTGGCGAGTGCGATCAAGTAGTCCGTCACTATTTGCAAATTCGCTCCTTATCACACCTGGCTGATAATACCCGTGGAAATGTAACAAAATTGGACTAATTATAGACAGCTAAAGTGTTAAAAAGTGTTAATGGCGCCCGATATTCATCATTTAAACTGATGTAAATAGCCAATTTCAATCGGTTTCATATTGATCCTGTGATTGGTAACTGATTTTGTTAACAAACCACTCTTTGTTACCCTCTGGTGTTCTCACCACGACTTCATCGTCAACCTCTTTTTTAAGCAGTGCTCGTGCCATCGGTGAGTCAATGGAGATGTAGTGTTTTACTTCATCCCCATAAATCTCATCTGGCCCTACAATACGAAAGTGTTTGATGTCGCCCTCTTCGTTTTCTATTTCAACCCAAGCACCAAAGAACACTTTACCGTCTTGAGCTGCAGCGTAGTCGACAACCTTCAGGTCGGGTAGTCGCTTTCGTAGGTAGCGAACTCGGCGATCGATTTGTCGTAGCAAGCGCTTGTTATATTGATAGTCAGCGTTTTCAGAACGGTCACCTAGGCTCGCAGCCCAAGTGACTATTTTAGTGACCTCTGGACGACGTTCGTTCCAGAGGTAATCATGTTCTTGCTGTAGCTTTTCAAAGCCCTCTCGGGTAATTAAATTTGTTTTCATCTGTGGCTAATATTCATGTTTGCTCGATTACTTACCCAATAGATAAGTATTGTCGCTACCTACTACAACACCATTCTTCAAAAAGTTCTTTCCAAGAATCATGCTGTATTCAAAGCGACTTCTGTCTTGCAGATTAACACGAACCGTCTTGCTGACCTCGCCAAGTGTTACATTCATCATTACCACTGGACGCTCATTAGGCTTTTCTCCTGCTTTCGCTCGGATGCGCATAATGTCGACCACTTCTTTAGTAAAGCTTTGCTTTAAGCCCTCGGCGTTTTCATAATCAAAACTCACCATCTCTTTACCGTCTTTCTCAAAGCGTTTGATGTTTAGAGCATTCATTGAACTGATGTCAGCACCGGTATCCAATTTTACTGAGAACTTAAGCCCTTCAACTTGGGCTTTTTCAATGTAGCCAGCATGGAACAATGGGCGAGGGTCTAATAGGTCTTCAGTGCGGGTATTAACAAGTACACCATCTTTCTTAAAGGCACGACCGATGGCAAAGTGTGGCTCATCGCCTTTGCCAATTGCTTCAAGAGCAAATTCCAGCGTCATCTCTTTACCGCCGATAACCACTTGTTCTTTTAGGATAGGTCGAACACTCTCACCAACGCGGATTTTGCGCTCTACCTTCTTGATAACCTTTTTGTCATTTCCGTCACTACTAGGAATGTAGAAACTGGCTTGCTCACCATTTTTGCCTTTACTCAGCTCAAATCCATCAACAAACAATACAGGGGTGTTGATAGCAAATGATGGTTCTGCATTAACGGGAGTACCATCGAAGTAAACAATCTCATGGGTGGCAACAACCAGAGGGTCACGCTTACTAAGCAGGGTTTCTAGTGTCATGTTTTCTGCTCGTAGCACGTTCTTATCTTTGGTATCGATGATGAAGTACTTGCTCAGTGTATTCTTACCTAAACGCAGTTGAGAACTGTATTTAGAGCGATCCTTTAGGTATGCCAAGATAGGCTTCTCGAAGTCACCCGCCTTAACCGGAACAAATACAAGCGGTCGCTCTTCGCCACTGACTCTAAGCATGCGTTCTAATGGCAGAGTTAGGGTCGTTTTGTCGCCAGACTTATTGGCTGTATCAAAAGTAACGGTGCGCTTTTCTTCATCAACTTTGATGTTCATTGCGTGCATTTGGCTATAGCTGTTGGCAAGAGAGAAACTGGTTTTAAGTGACACACCATCAACAAAAAACTCTTCGCTGCGTCCAACGACACGAGCATCATTTTGTGATTGAAGGTAGTCATAACCCGCAAACACCCATGCATTCTGCTTAAGGAAGGTTTTACCAATTAGGATAGGTGCCGAGAAGTTACTACGGTCGGTAAGGTTAACGTCGGTATTGACCGTAACGCCCGCTATCTTAAGTGGAATATTGATTACTGGTCGATACAGCGGGATTTCACTCGTGCGGCTGCGTATAACACTAGTACGAGCTAGTGGGCGCTCTAAAGAAATGATCTCACCAGTTGTTGGGTGGCGAATATCGAACTTAACTACACCTTGGATGTTTCGCTCTGGAGTATCAAAGCTCTCAAGCCACCAGTTGCTCTTTGGACCACCAAACTCATCAACAATTGTTTGCATGAGTTCGGTATCTTGCATTCCTTTGTATTTCTTGTTGTTGCTGTATACGTGGATGTTTTCAGCATGCATTGAGGTAGTGTCAGCGCCCGTATCTATCTTACCGATGAAAGGCTGTTCACTTAGTCCATCAATATCTTGATAGTAAACGTTTTCCACACGTCCCAATATGACTTTATCTTGCCATTTAAGAGCGGGATCTGCTGTGGTGTACGCCTGCTTGTCATTCTTCATCATTAAGGCTGCATCATTCCCATCAGCCAACAGAGGTAGGCTGACCATTGAGGCAATGAGCAGAGAGAGAGACTTGGTTATCTTTTTCATTATCAACATCCATATCTACCCAACTATTATCAGCTAGGTTTATTTGTTGGGTTACTGTTTTTAATTCTAACTAATAATCAGTGGCTTGCAGGCAAATGTTAGGTTAAATCTTCAAATTAACTCATTGATCGTTGTTTATTCGAGCCATCGCCCCTTTTGCTATCTGGTTTTTCTGACATTTGCCCCCATAGTTAGTTTCAAACCCTAAGGAAAAACAAGTGAATTAAGATGAGTCAGACGATTTTTCAGATTATCGCCGCTGAGCTAAATGTTGCCACGCAACAGGTGACCGCTACGGCAAACCTGATTGATGAAGGGAATACGGTACCGTTTATCGCTCGCTATAGGAAGGAAGTCACGGGAGGGTTGGATGATACCCAACTACGCACCTTAGACAGTCGTTTGACCTACCTACGAGAATTGGCCGAACGCAGACAGTCCATCCTTAAGTCCATTTCTGAGCAGGGTAAGTTAACCCCTGAATTGGAGAAAGAGATTAATCAGGCCGATAACAAGACTCGTCTTGAAGACCTTTATCTACCTTATAAGCCCAAGCGCCGCACTAAGGGACAAATCGCTATAGAGGCAGGCTTAGAGCCTTTGGCGGATGCCATTTGGGGCAATGCCTCGCTTGTACCTGAGGTGGAAGCTGAGAAATACTTGAACCCAGAGCAGGGCATATCGGATATAAAAGCTGCATTGGATGGTGCTAGAGCCATTGTGATGGAAAGAATTGCTGAAGATGCTGATCTACTAGAAAAGCTACGAAACTACCTCACCAAGCACGCACAGCTGCAATCAAGAGTCATCACGGGTAAAGAGTCAGAGGGAGAGAAGTTCAAAGATTACTTTGAACATGATGAGGCGATAAGCCGTGTGCCTTCGCATCGTGCCCTAGCGATGTTGCGCGGCCGCAATGAAGGCTTCTTGCAATTATCCCTTAATGCAGACCCTGCCCAAGACCCGTCTATTCGCAGCTCATATTGCGAAACGATTATTGCGGACCACTACAGAATTTCATTGAGTGATGCTCCAGCTGATACGTGGCGTAAGCAAGTGATTAGTTTTGCTTGGAGAGTAAAGGTCTCCATGCACCTTGAAACTGAACTCATGTCTGCCATGAAAGAGCGAGCGGAGATTGGTGCCATAGAAGTATTTGCGACCAACTTAAAAGACTTATTGATGGCCGCACCTGCTGGGCCTCGTGCAACATTAGGCCTAGATCCTGGATTAAGAACGGGCTGTAAAATCGCAGTTGTAGACGGCACAGGTAAGGTGCTGGCAACTGATGTTATCTACCCTCATCCACCGCAAAAGCAGTACGATAAGTCGATGCAAACCATTGAGCGATTGATCAAACAGCACAATGTGGATTTGGTAGCGATAGGTAACGGCACGGCTTCTCGTGAGTCTGACACCTTCATCGGTGACATCATTAAGAAAGGCATCAAGGTACAAAAGATTGTGGTCAGTGAAGCAGGGGCCTCAGTGTATTCAGCTTCTGAGCTGGCAGCCAAAGAATTTCCAAATATGGATGTATCTTTGCGCGGTGCGGTGTCTATTGCTCGCCGTCTACAAGACCCACTAGCAGAGCTTGTTAAAATCGACCCTAAATCTATCGGAGTGGGCCAATATCAGCACGATGTCAGTCAGTCATCATTGGCAAAGCGTTTGGATGCGGTTGTAGAAGACTGTGTAAACGCCGTCGGTGTGGATGTAAATACGGCTTCAGCAGCACTACTTAATCGCGTTGCAGGATTGTCGACCACTCTTGCGCAAAATATTGTGGCTCATCGTGACGACAACGGACGCTTTGAAAGCCGTGCTAGCCTCAAGAAAGTAGCAAGAATGGGGCCTAAAGCGTTTGAACAGAGCGCGGGCTTTCTGCGAATTATGAATGGTCGCAACCCCCTAGATTCATCGTCAGTGCATCCTGAGGCTTACCCTGTGGTGAAATCGATAGCTGAGAAAACCAGTAAGCCTATTTCAAACCTTATCGGTGATAGTGCCTTCTTAGGTAAGCTCAATGCGATCGATTTTACGAATGAGCAATTTGGTCTACCTACGGTAACGGACATCATCAAAGAGCTGGATAAACCTGGTCGTGACCCAAGACCTGAGTTTAAAACGGCAACCTTTGCTGAAGGTATCGATAAGGTATCTGACCTCGAAGTGGGTATGGTGCTTGAGGGCGTGGTTTCTAACGTGGCTAACTTTGGCGCGTTTGTTGATATTGGCGTGCATCAAGATGGTCTTGTGCATATCTCTGCGCTTACAGATAAGTATGTGTCTGATCCGCGTGAGGTAGTGAAGGCAGGAGATATCGTGAAGGTTAAGGTGATGGAAGTTGATATCCAGCGCAAGCGTATCGCCTTAACTATGCGCCTTAATGATCAGCCTGGGCAAGATAATCGTCCAAGCAGACCGCAAAGCAGCCGAGACAACAAGCGACCAGTGAGAAATGAACGTCGTGACAATCGCTCGTCAGCAGACAATGGCTTAGGTGGTGCTATGGCAGCAGCCTTCGCTAATGCAGGCAAAAAGCGACGCTAACCTGTTTTGCTAGCAAAAAGAGCCCTGTTTAGGGCTCTTTTTATTTATGCCTTAGCATACTCATCACTATTGACTATCCAGCGCTGAATAATGGCTTTTGCATTATCAGGGTATTGTTCATGAATAAAGCGCGCCATTTTTTGCACTTGGGGCACGAGATGTTGATCTCTTACTAAGTCAGCAATCTTGAAATCGGCGATGCCCGTTTGCTTGGTACCTAGGAGCTCCCCTGGGCCTCTTATTTCGAGGTCACGCTGCGCAATAACGAAACCATCATTACTCTCTCTGAGCACTCCTAAGCGCTTTTGCGCCGTTTTAGATAGCGGAGCATGATAGAGAAGCACACAATGACTCGCCACGGTGCCACGCCCCACGCGCCCTCGTAATTGGTGCAATTGGGCAAGACCAAGGCGTTCAGGGTTCTCGATGATCATTAAACTGGCATTGGGCACATCAACACCAACTTCGATGACAGTAGTTGCCACCAGAAGCTGCAGCTCGTTGGCTTTAAACTGCTTCATGATGGCTTGTTTTTCAGCGGGCTTCATTCGACCATGAACTAGGCCTACTTTCAATTCAGGTAACTTAGCAGTTAGCTCTTCTGCAATTTCTGCTGCAGCTTGCGCCTCAAGCACCTCAGACTCATCAATTAAGGTGCAGACCCAATAGGCTTGCTTTCCCTCATGTGCGCAGGCTGCGCGAATTCGTTCAATAATATCAGAGCGTTTAGTGTCAGGAATGGCCACAGTTTGTATTGGTGTTCGTCCTGGTGGAAGCTCATCAATCACAGAGGTTTCAAGGTCGGCATAGGCTGTCATCGCTAGGGTGCGAGGAATAGGTGTTGCCGTCATGATCAGTTGGTGAGGGTATTGGCCAGAAGCGGCGCCTTTTTCTCTTAACTCTAGTCGCTGATGAACACCAAAACGATGCTGTTCATCAATGATAACTAACGATAGGTTGTGAAACTTCACTTGCTCTTGGAAAAGTGCATGTGTTCCAACAACCATCTGCGCCTCGCCACTAGCAATGGCCTCTAACTGAGCTTGCTTGGCCTTACCGGTAACCTTGCCTGCTAGCCAGCCTACTTTTATGCCTAGTGTTTCAAACCAAGCCGCAAAGTTGATGGCATGCTGCTCTGCAAGCAATTCGGTCGGCGCCATCATGGCAACCTGATAGCCCTGCTCAATGGCAGTCACAGCAGCTAGAGCGGCGACAAGCGTTTTACCTGAGCCAACATCACCCTGAACAAGACGCATCATAGGATGAGGCTTGATAAGATCTCCCTCGATCTCATTGACGACTCGAGACTGCGCGTTCGTGGGAGAAAAGGGCAGTAATTCGAGCAATTCAGTTTTTAGGCGTGATGAGGCGGGCAAAGGGATGGCATTGTCCAGTTGACCTTTGCTTCTTAATGCCAGCATAGAAAGGTTTTGCGCGAGCAACTCTTCAATGATCAGCCGCAACTGCGATGGATGGCGACCTAAGTCAAACTGCTCTAAATCGATTTCAGGCTCTGGGCGATGGACAATATGCAGCGCTTGATTGAGAGATAGCTGCGCATCATACAAGCCGCTGGGTAGCAACTCGTTGACTGCGGACTTATCCAATAGCTCTAGTGCCTGATCAGTAAGGGCGCGTAGGGTTAATTGACGTAGACCGTCAGTTGTTGGGTAAACAGGGGTGAGGCTTGATTCAGCAGTGACCGATTTCCCCTCGTTAATAAATTTAAAGTCGGGATGAACGATCTCTAAGCCTTGATTACCCCTTTTTATCTCGCCATAGGCATGCACTAACTTGCCTTCACTGAAATTATTTTTCATTCCAGCAGTAAAGTTAAAAAATCGCAGTGTGATGGTGCCATTGCCGTCACTAATTTTCACAGTCAGCATTTTTCGTCTAGCAAATACTGTATCAACAGTCATTACTTTGCCTTGCACTCCAGCCCAAAGCCCTGCATGTAAACTGGCCATCGGATAGACACGAGTTCGGTCTTCGTAGCGATGAGGGAGGTGAAATAAAAGGTCTTGAACGGTATTCAGGCCTATCTTAGCCAATTTTTCGGCAACTTTAGCACCAACGCCGTTTAGGGATGTCAGTGGGATTGCAGATAGGAGTTGCGACATTCTGACTCCGATAAGTGAATGATTTATATCAATATGGTGGCAGGCTTTACGTTATCTTAGGTTATCAATTTAACCTAGCCAAACACAAATAATCGCCAAGCATAATTAAATATAGGTCTGAAGGAGAATTAGTAGTTGTAGGGTGTAGGATTTCTGGTAACATACGCGCACTATTTTTGAACAATAATCAGCTCTGCTAAAAAAAGATCAGCGATTTATGCAAAAAGGATCTGTTCGGGTCTTGAGCAATTGCGATCAACTTAGTATAATGCGCGACCTTTGATAGCCTTGTATGGGTTTTCCATAACGGTTTTTGACCTCATAAGAGAGGTTCGGCCACCAAGGTTGATATCGAGCTGAAACGATTTGGAGAAGACATTCATGTCCCGAGTATGCCAAGTAACTGGTAAGCGTCCTGTAACGGGTAACAACCGTTCTCACGCACGCAACGCTACTAAGCGCCGTTTTCTGCCGAACCTACAAACTCATCGTTTCTGGGTAGAGAGCGAAAAACGTTTTGTTAAACTACGTCTAACTGCTAAAGGCATGCGTATCATCGACAAGAAAGGCATTGATGCTGTACTTGTAGATATTCGTGCACGTGGCGAAAACGTTTAAGAGGAATTGAGCAATGGCTAAAGGCATTCGCGAAAAAATCAAACTTGTTTCTTCTGCTGGTACAGGTCACTTCTATACTACAGATAAAAACAAGCGTAACATGCCGGGCAAATTTGAGATCAAGAAATTTGATCCAGTTGTTCGTCAGCACGTTATGTACAAAGAAGCTAAAATCAAGTAATTGATACTTCTTTAAGCAGAACATGAAAGCCCAGCACTTGTTGCTGGGTTTTTTTGTGCCTGAAAAACGCTACAATCAACTTCTCTATGATTAATTTGAGCCACTCATGCCTGAGTTACCCGAAGTAGAAGTCTCCCGAATGGGCATCAGCCCACACATTACCGGTCAAACTATAAAGAAACTGGTGGTGCGTCAGCGCCAACTGCGATGGCCAATACCTGAAAAGCTAGAGCGGCTGCAAGGTGTGGTAATTGAGGCGGTTGAGCGCCGAGCTAAATATCTACTGCTACGAACTGAGCAAGGGAGCATAGTGGTTCACCTTGGGATGTCTGGCTCACTGCGAATTCAAGATTCAAGTCTAGAACCGACCAAGCACGATCACGTGGATCTAATTCTAAATAATGGCAAGATGCTCCGATACAACGATCCTCGTCGTTTTGGTTCATGGCTATGGATAGGTAAGGATGAGTCGTTAGCGCTTTTAGACAACCTAGGTCCAGAGCCTCTATCTGATGACTTTTGCTCCGAACACATTATTCCGCTAGCAGCAAAGCGTCGCGTGGCAGTAAAACAGTTCATAATGGATAATAAGGTTGTAGTCGGTGTCGGCAATATCTATGCCAATGAATCTCTATTTAATGCTAGAATTCATCCACTAAGGCCCGCAAATTCATTGTCTTATGATGAATGGGAATTGCTGGTGGAAGAGATCAAACATGTGCTTGATAATGCCATAAAACAAGGTGGCACAACTTTGAATGACTTTGAGCAACCAGATGGTAAACCTGGGTACTTTGCTCAGCAACTGCAGGTTTATGGCCGCGCGGGTGAAGCATGCCCTGTATGCAAAACCGAGATTAGCCAGAAAATGGTCGGGCAGAGGAATACCTTTTGGTGTGATCACTGTCAGGTTGAATGCTAATGAATAGAAAGGCAATGCATAAACAAAGTATCATATGAAAATGATTTTCTTATTTAGCCAAGCATATGCCTCAAAAGATCCTAGTACTATCAACAATGTTGTTAGGTGACAGTCTACTTACCACTGGTTTAACTCGAAGCTTAAGAAGTGCATATCCAGAAAGCCAAATTGATGTTTTAGTGACTCGCAATGGTCACTTAGCCTTTAATGGTAATCCTGATATCGACAATATTGTATATCTAGATAAGAAACCATCGTTTAAAGATCTGTTTGGGTTTGCCGTAAAGAATTGGCGCAAATATGATTTAGTCCTGAATGATAGGATTAGTGACAAGCCGATGCTTTATACATGGATTTGTGGCAAGAAGCGTATCGGTTTTATTGATTCAAAGTTACCTAAAATTAGACGCCTATTTTATACCGAAACAGTAGAGCTCAATTCAAAGGTTGAGCACCAGTTTTATCGCAACATGCGTCTTCTGGATCCTATTGAGATCAATAAAGAAATGCATCTAGTGGCGCCTGAGGCTAAGGCGTGTGACTTACTTGAAGCCTTACCTACTAGATATATTATTTTGCACTGCCCAGCATCCTCTGACTTTAAGCAATGGCCAATTGAATATTGGCAAAGGCTATCCAAAAAGTTACTTGATGAAGGGTACTATTTGGTCTTTACAGGAGCTAATTCAGAGCGAGATGTTCAGATTGTTCAGCAGGTAACTGAAAGTATACCGAAGGCCGGATGGTTAAATGTTTGCGGTAAGATCCCGTTAAACCAAATGAGTCTAGTTGTGAAGAAAAGCTGTGGGTTTGTCGGACCTGATACAGGACCTGCTCATTTGGCGGCAGGGTATCCTGTTCCACAGGTGGTAGTATTTGGCGGTACGTTTCCAGACATATGGGGTCCATGGCCTTACAATTATTCTAAAGATGGGGTACCTTTCAATCGCAAGGGAATCGCGCAATCTGTTAATAATATTACTATTATTCAAAGTGGTTTGGATTGCGTGCCTTGTGGTGGAAAATCTTGTAGCCTCAATAACTCTTCAAAACCCGAGTGCTTGGTTGATATCAATGTTCAAACGGTTTTTGAATCTATATTAAGTAAAATGCCACTGTCTAAGTGTGGCCAATAGTGATGATATGAAATATTTAGTAACTGGAGCTGCTGGCTTCATCGGAAGTGCAGTCGTTGAGCGTTTAACTGAAGCGGGTCATGAAGTTGTTGGTATCGACAATATGAATGACTATTACCAAGTTTCGTTAAAAGAAGATCGTTTACAGCGCATCGTTCACGATAGATTTGTGTTTAAAAATTTAGATCTAGCAGACCGAGAAGGGATTGCTGCGCTATTTGCGAAAGAGCAATTCGATAAGGTTATCCACTTAGCAGCACAAGCAGGCGTTCGCTACTCTATTGATAATCCTCTAGCGTATGCAGATAGCAATCTTGTAGGGCACCTGACCATTCTTGAAGGTTGTCGTCATTATAAGATCAAGCACTTAGTTTATGCATCTTCCAGCTCTGTATATGGTTTAAACAAGAAAATGCCATTTGATACTGCAGATTCAGTTGATCATCCAATCTCCCTGTATGCAGCGACCAAAAAATCGAATGAGTTAATGGCGCATACCTATTCTCATCTCTATGGCGTGCCTACGACCGGCCTACGTTTCTTTACTGTGTACGGCCCATGGGGGCGACCTGATATGGCATTATTTAAGTTCACAAAAGCGATTGTGAATGGTGATGCGATTGATGTGTACAACAATGGCGATATGCAGCGTGATTTTACTTATATCGATGACATCGTTGAAGGCATTATCCGCATTCAAGATGTGGTGCCTGAGGCCAACACCGATTGGAGTGTAGAGCAAGGCTCACCAGCAACCAGTTCGGCCCCTTACCGCGTCTATAACATTGGCCATGGTAGCCCAGTTAAGCTAATGGAATACATTGAAGCCTTAGAAGACGCGCTAGGCATTGAAGCGAAAAAGAACTTTATGCCAATGCAACCTGGTGATGTATACGCGACCTACGCAGATACAGAAGACTTGTTTAAGGCTACAGGCTATAAGCCTCAAGTGAAGGTCAAGGAAGGCGTGAAAGCCTTCGCTGATTGGTATAAAGCGTATTACAAACTGTAAGTCATAAAGGTTTAGCGAAAGCTAAACCTTTTCTTTTACTCGTTTAAAAACAGATACGGGTACAAACCCTTCCACGTCACCACCATGAATTGCCACTTCTCGCACGATAGTTGATGAAAGAAACGCAAACTCTTCTGATGGCGTTAAAAAAATACTCTCCAGTTCAGGCAGTAGTTTTCGATACATGCTCGTCAAGCCAAACTCATACTCGAAGTCCATCGTTGTGCGTAGCCCTCGAATCAGAAGGTTAGCTTTTTTCTGCTTGGCAAACTCGATGAGAAGCCCAGAAAAACCTTCAACTTCGACATTAGGAATGTGGGCCACTGATTCTTGCAGCATTGAAACTCGCTCTTCTAATGAGAACATAGTGTTTTTACTGGGGCTTGCGGCGACGCATACCGTTACGCGTTCAAAAAGATTGGCTGCGCGGGTAATAATATCTAAATGACCATTGGTAAGAGGATCAAAGGTGCCAGGGTAGAGGACATGATTTTTCATAAGTTATTTTTCTCTAAAGCTTTATCGAGTAATTGGCAGACCTGTTCGATGCTAATGGACTTCATTAGATCATCACCTTTGGCTCTGGTCCCCCAAGGAATATCTTTTAACGCTTTACCTGTTTGTAATTGAATGTGTTCATCATAAGCATTCGCAACGATATCTAAACTGTTGTATGGACCTGTTCTACGTGGATCGCTATGCGCGTAGAGCCCAATCACTTTAGTGCCCTGAGTCGTTGCTAAATGTGCTGGACCAGAGTCTGGAGCGAGAACAATATTAGCTTCAGAGAGCAGAGCAGTTAACTGTTTCAATGAGGTCTTGCCAACGAGGTTAATTAGATCTCCTTTAGCCAGCTGTTCTATATTATCTGCTAGTTTCACTTCTCTATCTGCAGGTGAGCCACATAAGATAACTTGCATCCCTTGCTCTATTGCATAATCAACAAGTGAAGCATAGCGATCGGTTAGCCAGTTGCGTGAGTCTTTACTTGCTGCTGCTGAAATGACTAAAGTTGGTTTGCCGTTCACGATGCTTTTAGCAAACTGCAAATCCTCATCTGAGACGGGAATATTCCAACTTGGTTTGGTGAATGGCACACCTAAATATCGAGCAAAATCGGCAAAGTTATCCAGCACATGGAAGTTTTTTGAGTTCGATAGATGTTTGTTTGTGAATAGCCACTGACCTTCCTTCGTTCGATTTTTACCAAAACCGATTTTGTATTTGGCTTTTATACCAAACGATAGTGCACTCGCTCGCAATGCTGCCTGCATATGTAAAAGGGCATCGAATTTAGTTGATGAAAGTTGTTTCCAAACGGCTTTCATTCCTTGGAATCCTAGCTTCTTATCGAAAATAACGATATTGATGCCAGGTAAGTCACCAATGAGTTGAGCCTCAATCTTGCCACAAATCCAAGTGATCTCGGTACTAGGCCAGTGACTTTGTATTGCTTGCACGACGGATATAGCATGGCAAACGTCACCAATTGCCGATAGACGAAGGATGCAGAGTGATTTTGGTGCTGATTTGAACAGTGTCATGCAATTAACTCTTAAAGTTCGATGGATAAATTATGCAGGTGCTAGAGTTAATTGTAAAATTGGGAAGCTATTGATTTTTATCGAGGTTAAAGATTGGAAACGCTGCGAAATAAAACGGAAGTGATTTGGTATGAGCCAGAACTGATGAGCGAACCTCCAGAGATGTGTTTTGAAGCTCCTTATTGGTTTATTCATAACAAAATAGTAGGGAGTGCCAAAGGCAGGGGAACTACTTGGTTTGTTCAGTTAGATAGCCTGCAAGGCGCTCTGCGCCATTATCGCCGCGGTGGTTTATTTGGAAAGTTAGTTAAAGATCAGTACTGGTTTTCTGGATGGGAACAAACCCGCAGCTTCCAAGAGTTTGCTCTACTTCAGCATCTTCGCAATAAAGGTGTGAACGTACCTAGGCCTATCGCAGCCCGCGCGGACAAATTTGGCCCGTTTTATACGGCTGACTTGCTGAGTGAAAGAATCCCCAATGCCAATGATTTGGTAGCAAAACTGCAGGTATCTTCTTTGAGCGCAGAAGTCTACGAATCTATTGGCAGGCAGATTAAGCGTATGCATCTTGCACAAGTGAATCACACTGATCTGAACATTCATAATATTTTGCTAGATGAAAGCAACAAGGTTTGGATTATTGATTTTGACAAATGCTCAGAGCTAACAGGTGATGACTGGAAACAAGGCAATCTAGATAGATTAAAGCGCTCTTTTCATAAAGAAGTTAAGCGCTTTTCTATTCATTGGCGGGAAAGTGATTGGGAGCACTTACTTCGTGGCTATCGTAGTAGCTAAGGCGTCTATAGTCTTAGTTACAGCGCCCTGATTTCGCTTCACTACTTGATAGGCATTGCTCCCCATCTGAAGGCGAGCCGATGAATCTTTAAATAGGCGGATGAGATTATCGCTAATCTCATCCGCAGATTGACAGACGACAAGCGCCTGCTCTTGCATCAGTTGGTTTGTAATATCTTTAAAATTAAAGAAACTAGGCCCATTGATAATGGGTTTTCCAAGCGCCGCAGGCTCTAACATGTTATGCCCTCCGACCTTCTCGCCGACAAGGCTGCCGGCCATGAAACAGATATCGGAAGCACTCATTAATGTCAGCATCTCTCCCATGGTATCACCAAGATAAACATGAACATCAGAGGTGACAGGAGTGTTTTCTGTTCGAGAAACGACCTTCAGGCCATGTTGAGAGCTCAATCCGGCCACAGAAGCGAACCTTTCAGGGTGACGGGGCACTATAATGAGCAGAGCATCTGGAATCCCCTCTAAGAGCTTTTGATGCGCCTGGTAAATAATGTCATCTTCACCTTCATGTGTACTAGCTGCAATCCAAACAGGGCGTTTGTCTCCAAGTTTCTTTCGAAGATGCCCTCCTTGCTGAGTTAATGCTTCAGAGACACTAATATCAAATTTGAGAGATCCAGTAACGGTGATTTTTTCTGAAGCAATACCTAACTGGTTAAACCTTTGAGCATCATCGGAATGCTGACATAGCACTTGGTCTAGATTTTGAGATATTAGATTGAATACGGATTGAAATTTTTTATACCGAAGAGCTGAGCGCTCAGATAATCGGGCGTTTATGACTGCGATTGGAATCCCTGCTTTAGACACTGTATGGAGGGTGTTGGGCCAAAGTTCGGTCTCCATAATCAGCATACACTTTGGCTGTACAACTTTTAAAAAGCGCTTCACACACCAACTGAAATCAACTGGCATGTATCTGTGTTCTGCAATATCTGAGAGCTTTAGCGCTTGTTCAGCACCAGTGGTAGTAGTGGTCGTAATCAAAATTTTTTGTTGTGGGTACTTTTCCTTGATAGCTCTAATCAGGGGCGTTGCCGCTATGGTTTCACCAACAGAAACTGTATGAATCCAGATGGGTTGACTGCCTTTGAGGGAAGGGATAAAACCAAAGTACTCAGCCCAGCGCTTTCCGATACTAGGTTTACCTTCTTTCTTTTTAAGCAGAGAGACAAGGAGGATAGGGCTAAAAACCGCAAGTAAAATGCTATAAGCTGTTCTGATCAAAAAAAAATTCATTATCTACTGTATAATATTTGGACGTAAAAATAAGAGATCACATATGCCTATCATCTTAAGTTACAATGTGGAAGTAAGCCAGAACAGGAAAGCTCAGTGATCTGTAAACATCGACGCTATCTGATGTATATCTCTCAGAACTATTCATATGCAATCTTGCGCCCTATACAGAATTATATTCTGGCACAAGGTGGTGAGGTTTGCTGGTTTTTGGAAGGGGATGAGGTAAATCCCGACTACCTCTCACCAGAAGAAATTGAGCTAAGTAGCATTGATGATGTGATCTCTTGGAATCCAGATGCTGTGTTTGTGCCTGGTAATGTTGTTCCTCATTTTATTCCTGGTGTTAAAGTGGGTGTGTTCCATGGATTCAATTCAGGGAAGCGGGACAATTCCCGAGGACATTTCGATATCCGAGGTTTTTTTGACCTCTACTGCACTCAAGGCCCAAATACTACCGAAGAGTTTCAAAGATTGGCCACTAAACATGGCTTTTTTAATGTCGTAGAAACTGGCTGGTCCAACCTAGACCCGATGTATCGAGCGATCGAGAATAACCCTTATCTTTCATCAGAAGATGCAAGGCCAACAATACTGTTCTGCTCTACATTTACACCTAAATTGTCTTGTGCAGATACCGTTTTTGAAACTGTGAAGCGACTTTCAGAGAAAGGCAATTGGAGGTGGTTAGTCCAGTTTCATCCTAAAATGGAAAACACTATTGTAGAAAAATACAAAAGCATACAAGGCTCCAACCTGCAGTTTGTAGAAACAGATAATGTTATTCCGTTACTAAGAGCAGCAGATGTGATGTTATGCGATACATCTTCTGTGCTAATCATGTTTCTTTTGCTTAACAGGCCTGTGGTTACATTTCGAAATCGTAGCCCGTCTGACTATTTGATTAATGTAACTAAGGTTAATGAGATAGAGGAGGCACTTAGCTTAGCGATATCAAAACCAGATAAAACTATGTCAGCGATAAGAGAGTATGCAGAGCAAGTTCATCCTTATCGAGATGGAATATCTAGCGTGCGTGTTGTAGAAGCGACAAATAAGCTGATTGAGCAAGGGACTGGAAACCTGAAGAGAAAGCCTTTAAACCTATTTAGAAAATTTAAAATTAGAAAAAAGCTTGGGTACTGGAAGCTTTGAATAACCTGATTCAGTGGGGAAACAATGAGAGTAGCGATTGCAATCGATAGGCTAAGTACAGGGGGAGCGGCCAAAGTAATGTACTCATTGGCGGAGGAGTTGCAACGCTCTGGTCATGAGCCACATTTTCTTTTGATGAATGAGCATAATGTTTATAAAGAGACTACATCAATACCTGTTCATGTTTGTTTTGCAGGGCGTCACCGTAAGCTAAACGGTTTGCTATCAGCTAATGCTATGGCTGATGTATTGAAAGAAAAAATCTCTAGTATTGAAAAAGAGATGGGTAAATTTGACTTTTTCTTGTCTAACTTAGATAAAACAAACTTACTTATGGTTAAGTCAAAGGTCTCACCTTTATTTGTTGTTATACATGCCTCTATTGAGGCTGAATTAAAACGACATGCTAAATTAGGACCGATTAAGTACCTTAGAAAAATTAGAGCAAAAAAAGCGCTAAGTAACCAAAATATCATCACTGTATCTAAAGGGATAGAGGGAGAGATTGAGGGTATAAATTTTATTACTCCTAAAACGATAAAGACAATATATAACCCATTTAATGTTAGTGATATAATTGAAAGATCAAATATTAATAATCAACTGATTCCTGATGGTGATTATTTGATTCACGTTGGTCGATTTGTAAAGCAAAAAAGGCATGATGTCTTATTTGACGCTATATCAAAAATGAAGAACAGTTTGCCTGTTGTTTTGCTGGTTAACAATGAGGATAAGGTAAGAAAGCTTGCCGAAAAGTACAATGTAGCAGATAGAATAATCCTGCCAGGTCATCAGACAAACCCATACCCATGGATAAAAAATGCTAAAGCAATGGTATTAAGTTCAGACTTTGAGGGATTGCCAACGGTACTGATCGAATCACTGATCTGTGGTACACCAATAGTCAGCACTGATTGCCCCCACGGCCCTAAAGAAATACTCAAGGACCACTTGTCTAAGTATTTAGTTCCTGTTCAGGATAGCGGTGCTTTAGCTAATGCTGTTGATGACATTCTTACAGATAACCCTAGTGTCATTGATATGGATATTGTTGATGAGGTAAGCGCTTCAAATATAGCGAATATTTATGTAGAGCACTGCACATGAAAAAAACGTTAGTTTTCGAGAATACTTATTTCAGCCTATTTGTTTTCTTTCTTTATGATGAGAATTGGAAAAACTATGACTATTTGCTTTGGGGGAATAGATTTGATCATGATTTTGTTAAGCATCTTTCAACTTATGTGAATGTTTTAGAGCAATCTTATCAGTCAATTCCGAGATTAATTACTAAATCCAGTCATTCATTATCTAAGTACTATTCAGATAAAGTGAAGTTGCGCAGAATTATTAATAAATATGATGCTTGTATTGGAAATGTTCGAGAAATCAATGACCCTTTTACTTCTGTTGATAGAGTTCAGATTGATGATGGAACAGGAACTCATTTGGAATTAGTAAATGGCCCAAAGAAAAAATCGTCGTTCTTTGCCTTTTTTTCTTTTAGAGAAGGTGTGAAAATAAGCAGAACCAGTAAATTCATTCTTACTAAACAGTTTGAGTCTCATTCCGATTATAGGAAAAAGTGTGAGTTTATAAATATTAGAGATGAATGGAATAAAAAAACAGAATCGGACAAAAAAGAATTGCTTAATATATTCGGTGTTTCTTATGAAGATTTCTCGTATATAAATAATAGTTCATCGATATTGTTTACTCAGCCACTTAGTGAGAATAGGAGTGACTACTCTGAATTAGATAAGATTAATGGTTACAAGCACCTTATTAATATGCATGGAATTAAAGAGAAAGATATTATTATTAAGCCACATCCGGCGGAGAAAACAGATTACTCACACTACTTCCCCAATGCAACTATAATTAAATCTAACTTTCCAGCTGAGTTGATAGCTCTTCTTGATGTTAAGTTGGATAAAGTTTTATCTGTAACAACTACTGCAGGGGAGTGCTTTAAGGGCAATTGTAATCTTGTCTACTACGCTAAAGGTGCAGATTTTTTTAATTTCCCCGAATCAGTTGCAAATAGATTAAATTCAATGGATCTATGAATATGGAAAAGATAAATCTTCTAGCTGTTACACATCACAGCCGAAAAAATATTAACCCTATAAGACCGGAAGCGGCTCAAATAATAGGGCTGCATAAATCTGGAAAGGTGAATGTTACGGTGCTTTGTAACCCTGGTTCAACTTTGATTCCACATCTTGAAAAAGAAGGTATTACAGTACTGACTGATCCATTGGACAAAAAAGTATCAATATCGACTATTTCATATATAAAGAAGCTGATTAAAGAAAAGAAAATAGATATATTGCACTTGTTCAATAATATCGCTTGTAGTAATGGAGCAACTGCAGCCATAGGTACTGACACTAAGGTAATAGCATATCGTGGGCAAACTGGTAATGTTAGTCGCTTAGATCCTTCTAGTTACCTTGTTATGTTGCACCCTAGGCTGAACAAAATTATTTGTGTGGCACAAGCTATAGAAAAAGATTTGCGTCAGTTTCTTTGGGGAGATAAATCAAGAGCAACCACGGTTTACAAGGGGCATGACCAATCATGGTATCAAGGCCCCCCAGCGACTTTGGATGAATTTCCTCTTCATCAAGGCTCCTTTAAGTTGTCTATGGTAGCCAACCTTCGTCCAAGAAAAGGCTTAAGTGTATTTATGGACGCTCTAGCCTTGTTACCTGATGGCTTGAATATCGATGTTCTTTTGGTAGGAGCAGACCCTGACAATATTAAGATTCAGGAAATGATTGAGCGAAGTACTCTTAAAGACCGTGTACATGCTCTAGGTTACAGAGAGGATGCACCTGAAGTTGCAGCTGCTTCGGATGTGATTGTCTTACCAACAACGAAAAGAGAAGGTTTGTGTCGCGCAGTTTTGGAAGCGAACTCCTATGGTATTCCAGCCATTGTTTCTGATACTGGTGGGAATGCAGAACTGGTCGCTGATGGTAATACTGGTATTGTAGTGCCCCCTTCAGATGCCCAAGCACTGGCATTTGCTATCCTAAAACTATACAACGATAGAGACCTTTGCAAAGAGTTCGGTAGGAAGGCTAAAGAAAGAGCGATTAATAAATTCAATGTCGAGCAGGGTGTTAGTAACACATTAGAAATCTACCAGTCGCTAATCAACGAAAATTAGTAGATTATTTGCTTGATGGCACCGCCTTAATCGACGGTGTTCATTCATCTATTTAAGCTGCTACTTTGTTGGATATTTTTGCGTGTTGAATAGCAGCACAGGTCTAGCAACTAGACGTTGAAGACCTAGAGTAGTTTATCAAACAATGTAAGATGTTGAGAAACTGATTGTTGAAGGTTGAAATACTCGTTAATGCGCTTTTTTGCTTCATATCCCATTGATGCCAAGGCCTCAGGGTTATCTAGTATTGTTAGAATTCCACTTCTCAGCTCTATACTATTACCATTATCTACAACTAAACCACTAATACCATTTTCAACCAGCTCTGGACTCCCACCAGTTGTAGTAACTATCGATGGAGTTCCACCTGCCATTGCTTCAATAACAGCACGAGGTAAACCCTCTCCACTAATAGATGGTTGAATCTGAAAATCAGCCATTTTCATTAGCTGAGGAACGTCTTTTCTGTGTCCTAGCAAGTGTATACGCTCTTTCATCGAGCAGGATGCGATCTCGTCTTTATGAGCTTCATACCCATTACCTACGAAGAGCATGTGGAAATTCTCGTTTTGGATAGAGTTTAAAGCCTTTAGTAAAACACTGATGCCTTTGCTTGGCCTTACATTACATGCACATATTGCAACAATGTCTGAATCTTTAAGGTTAAATTCGGATCGGAGCGCGGCTTCTGTCTCATACCATTCGACTTTGTGGCCTTTGTATATTCGTTCCACGAGCACTTTCTTGCTCCAAACCCTGCTTTTTACGTCTTTTTGAACAGCATTTGAATTGCATACTATCGCTGAAATTTTTGGGTGTAAGTGAGTGAAGTAGGCTGAAGGGTCGTGACGATACAGACCACCAGTCGTGCCTCGATAGCTTATTACTATAGCTTTAGTTCCTATCGCACCAAATGCAGCATTGGGTATTGTTTTGGAATCAAAGGCGTAACAGATATCATAGTCGCCACTGTTGAGTTCGTTGTGGACAAGTTTAATCGTTCTCAGGCAGACCTTCTTTGATGGGTAGTTATCAATGATCTTAATGCCAGTTTCGGCACAAATTTTTGCGTAAGCAGCATTGGCTTGAGTCATTATAGTTACGCTATGCCCGAGCTTAGATATAGCAATGAATAGTTCAGCTTCAGGTCTAACCGTATTTAAAGGGCCATCATAGGGGCTCATTACAAGAATTTTCATTTAAGGTATTTATCCAATCCGTTGTCGCAACGAGCTAAGTGATGTTTTACGGTGTTATCAAGTATTTTTTGATTGTGGTCTAATAGTTCACGTGGGCTCTCTTTATGATAGAGGTGATAGCCTACTCCGGAAAATTTCAAATATAATCTGTTTTTTCCGGCGTTAAGCATGCGGATAGTGAATTCACTATCTTCTCTTCCCCAACCTATAAAGTCTTCATTAAAGCCATTGACTTCAATTAAGTCATCACGCCAAAAGGCCATATTACACCCACGTGTAGCTTTATCATTGTTGCGCTTAAAAGAAAACAGCACTGACATAATGCTTGAGCAGATTGCGTTTTTACGATTTTTTAAGCTAGGGGTGAAAAAATGCGGTGATTGATTTCCCTTGAGTATATGTGCTGATTGTTGCTCATTGAGCATCGCTCTTCCTGCTTGAACAAACCAGCCTTGCTTTGATGCTTTTATATGAGTTTCGATAAATCTTGGGTGAAGGACAATATCCCCATCTATCATTATAATATAGTCACCGGATGCTCTTGCTATTGCTTTGTTTCGACTTTTGGATAGTTGAAATCCCTCATCGGGCTGCCAAGAATGGACTAAAGATAACGAATGGTTTTTTTGGTAACTAGAAATGAGCTCTGCTGTATCCTTAGTAGAGCCATCATCAGCAATAATCACTTCATCAGGTAATTGAGTTTGATTTTTTACGCTCTCCAAGACTATCTTAAGAGCTTCTTTCCAATTATAGGTAGTTATAATCAGTGAGACTTTCATTGATTACTCACAAACTGTTTGCTGAAGAGTTGGATTTAAAATGGCTTAGCTTATAGAAGGCTTCCATTACCATTGCTGGTGTAAGCTCTTTCAAGCATTTTAGGTGACCATAAGGACATTCTCTTTCAAAACATGGCCTGCACTCGATTTTGGTATTGAGTATAGCGACATTTTTGGAAAGAGGTGGAGTGTAGTTGGGAGAGGTAGAACCGTATAGACCTATAACTGAACACCCAACAGCAGCTGCGATATGCATTGCACCGGAATCATTACTAATTACTGTTTCACAGCAGCTTATCAAGTCGATTGCCTCTACGAGAGTAGAGTTACCCGCTAGGTTAGTAATGTATGCTTGATTGTCATGGTGGACCAAGTTCGCAAGGGAATCACCAGTTTTCTTGTCATTTGGCGAACCAAAAATCCAGACTTGATAGCCTTGCTTGATGACTTCATTGGCGACTTCAGAAAAATACTCAACAGGCCACTGTTTTGATGGACCAAATTCGGCACCAGGGCACAAGCCGACAACAGGGCGAGAAAGATCTATTTTGAACTTACTTAGTGCTCGAGTTCTTTCTACTTCAGGTATTTCTAGCTTCGGATAAGCTAATCGATCTAACCCTCCCAGCGATTCACTATTCAGCATGTCTTTTTTGGGATGAGCAAGTGCTATATAGCGTTCTACCATGTACTTAAAACGCTTGCGATGGTGTCTTACATCGTTAAGTAACCCATAACGCATCTCCCCTTTCCAGCCGATCCTATGAGGAATTCTTGCGATTAGTGGAATTAATGCCGACTTTGCTGAATTAGGCAAAACATAAGCGTGACTGTACCCCTCTTTTGAGAGTTGTTTAGCAAGGTGGTAGCGCGTTCTAAGACAGAGCTGTCCGTGTCCAAGGGGCATATCGATTGCCTTAGAGACTTCAGGCATTCTGTCCAGAACAGGTTTACACCAAGCCGGTGCTAAAACATCGATATCAGCTTTGGGATATTGAGCCTTCAACGTTATATATAAGCTTTGAGACATAACCATATCGCCAACCCATGAAGGGCCTATGATTAAGATTTTAGTTGGCTCACTAGGCAAGTGAAGACTCCTTGATTTCACTATTCTTATGGTACTTGCTGTTAGACACGTAAGCTATAGCTATTCCTACAAACATTAAATAAGTCACGTAACTACTGCCATTGGTTGCAGGAGTGTCGGTTAAACACGCGAAAAAGTAAAGCAGAGGAGGAGCAGATAGTAGCATCATGTATTGCTTATGGTTGTTCCATGCATAAATTAAAGGTAGGCCTAGCCATAGAAACATGGTAGCGACTCCAACTAGGCCTGAAGCGACGCCTTTTTCAATAAAATTATTATGGAAGTTGTAGCCCAAAACTCTTTTTTCAGCAGCAGTAATCTCTTTATTTTTAAACATTTCATCCCACTTACCCGCAAGTTCGTCTTTGCCATGGCCAAAGATTGGTTTTTCTGAGAGCATATTCAGCCCTATTTCATAAATCGAAAACCTTAATCCAATAGATGTTTGGTCGTTACCATTTATAATTTGGTCAATTTCATTAATCGTTCTATCGTATCTAGGTTGTAAATAGGGCAATGATGCAAGAACAGTAATTGAGGCTAGTACCACCCCTACAGTTATGAGCTTATAGTTCAGTTTACCTAGGGAGAGGTAGTAGCAACCTAAAGCACCTATAGTGCACAGCAGAGCCAGAAGAGGCCCTCGACTTTCAGTAATAAAGAGTGCACCAAGTCCAACAGCAATTGCGGTAAGCAAGCTGGCTATTTGCCACTTGAGTTTAGCGCAACTCATTAGTGAGATTGAAAAACCAATTAGTAAGGTAATATAGGAAGCAAACGGGATAGCATTGACAGGCCAGATTCGCCTATCTGTTGGCTGAATATTGGTATAAAAATAGGCGATACATAAAGCACTAAGTGATGCAATCAGCAGTAAAGCGATAATTCTTTTTATTCTGATTTTAGTAAAATCAAAACAAAGTAAGAAGAGCGCTGCTGTTTCTAATGCTCTAAGTTCGCGACTGCCAAATCCATGTATCGCATCTGAAACAACACCAAAAATGATTAACGCTAAAAGCCACTTAATCCAAGGGTTACTTTTCCAGTTATGCTTAATGATTGATAACTTATTGATAGATAGTGAAATTAAAACGCCGATAGCCACAACAATCAACAATATTTTATCCCCTTTATCCACTCCGAACATGCCTGTGGCAATCCATAGAAGGGGTAAATAGACAAGGTTCTCTGAGATACTTTGCTTTAGCTTTGACATGTAATTACTGCTTTATGTTGTATAGGTCTTTGCCATCTTGCTGAGATGCCAACACTTTCAAATTCCACATATACTGCTCAGGCTTAGTTTCGCAGCAGCTTTCAATAAATTGATTCATCGCGATAGCGTCCCCTTCAGGGGAGTCGGTTGGGAATTCTTCTAATGCAGGGTAGACATCGATGACAAACTTGCCTGTTTGAACATCAAATTCAGTCCACAATGGGATAACCTTGCTCTTGCTGGCTTTCGCTAGAAAGCCCATCACAGGAAGTGTTGCCTTAGTCGTGGCACAAAAATCCACAAAAACACTCTTTTTAGGGCCATGATCTTGGTCTGGCAAAAAATAGCCAGTGTAACCTTCGTTAACTGCTTTAATGAAGGGCTTGATACCTCCTGCTCTTTCGTAAAGCCTACCACCGTAGTGCTTTCTCTGCTTCGACATAGCCCATTCACTTAAGGCATTTTTTTGGCTTTTCACCATTGTACACATCGGGTGGCCTTGGGACGCAAGCAACATGGCAAAAACATCGACAGACCAGGTATGAGGGACAAGAAAAATGATGTTTTGCCCGGTTTCTTTGATCTTTGTGAAATGCTCAAGCCCATTAATTGTGGTGTTTTTTGCTAGCCATTTTCTATTGCGCAGCGTTAGCAATGGAAAACGCATTAAATAGGTACCTGCAGTGACCAGCATTTTCTCAATAATCGCCTCACGTCTACTCTCTGACATATCAGGGTAGCAGTGGGCCAGATTCACACGGGCTCGATGTGCCTGACCACGAGTTTTAGACATGATCTTTTTGGTTGCACGAGTGGCAAGCCAGCGATGAAGTGATATTGGGATGAAGCTAAATGGGATAGCGAATAGTATGCCCAGCCAAGTGCTCCAATATTTTGGTGTTAAGAAGCCTTTTTGAAATTCAGGGTTGTAAGCTTTTGGATCAAAGTCATTGCGAGTATTGTTCATTAGTTAATTGACTACTTGTTGATGATTTCTAAGTACTCAGCAACACCTTCGGCGACTGACTTAAAGGTATGATCACACCCTGTAGCACGAAGCTTGGTGAGGTCGGCTTGTGTGTACTCCTGATAAGCCCCTTTTAGATGCTCGGGGAACGGAATAGTTTCAATTACTCCTTTTCCATGGTGTTTAATTGCGGCCTTTGCCACTTCTTCAAAAGACGCGGCATTACCGGTACCCAGGTTGAAAATACCAGAGATTGGATTTTCCAAAAACCACAGGTTAACTGCTGCAACATCACCCACATAAATAAAGTCTCGCTTGAAGTGTTCACTACCTGCAAATAATCTAGGATTTTCTCCGGCGTTTATTTGATTGTTTAAATGGAAAGCAACGGATGCCATTGAGCCCTTGTGTTGTTCTCGCGGTCCGTAGACATTGAAGTAGCGAAAGCCAGTTACCTGAGAGAGTGTTTCTCCGTGGGCTTCGGCATCCTCTACAAGGCGTCGAACATAGTTGTCAAATTGCTGCTTTGAGTAGCCATAGATGTTCAATGCACCCTCGTACTCTTTTTCTTCAATAAAGGTATCGGTTTCACCGTAGGTGGCCGCAGATGATGCGTAAAGAAATGGAATTTCACGATCCAAGCAGTAGTGAAGAAGCTCTTTTGAATACTCGTAGTTATTGAGCATCATGTATTTTCCGTCCCACTCTGTGGTTGCGGAGCAAGCGCCCTCATGGAATATGGCGTCGATTGGCCCAAAATCATCACCGGCCATAATCTGCGTCAGGAAATCATCACGGTCCATGTAATCGGTAATGTCGAGATCGACCAAATTGACAAACTTTTTGCCATTCTTAAGGTTGTCGACAACCAGAATGTCGTTGATCCCTTGGTCATTCAACGCTTTGACAATATTGCTGCCAATCATGCCTGCGCCACCGGTTACTATGATCATTGTGCACTTTCCTTCAAATTTGATTAACTCAGAGTATAACAAGGAACTAAAATCTAGGGAATTAAAGCTACATTTATGAGAAACTTAGGCGTAATTGCAACGGAGTATCTATCTTGTGTGGATACCGTTTCCCCATTATTGAAAAGTCGCAGATAAAGTTATAGAGGAATGAACTTGAATCAGTCTAACCAATCCGTGTCATCGCAGCAGAGCCCTATGGGTGAAGCCTACTATCAGGATGATGAAATTGACCTAAGAGAATTATTCATCGCCCTTTGGAAAGGGAAAATTTTAATTGTGGTGACGACTTTTATCTTCGCTGCTGTTGCTGTGGTATATGCCTTAAATGCTCAGGAGTGGTGGAGCTCTAAAGCGAGAATCGTTGAACCTCAAGTGAGTGACTTTGCGGCATATCGTCAGCAAGTGAAGTCGTTTCAACCGATATTTGACTCTTATCAGGATGACGGTACTGTCCGAGTGAGCAAAGAGCTCGATGACCTAGTAGAGCCCGAGAAAATCTTTGCTCAATTTATTCGCGCCTTTAATGCCACCGCGAACAAAAAACGTTTCTTTGATAATAATGAAACCTTTTTAGCATTTAAGGAAGCATTGAGAGAAGAATCAGATGCTGACGAGGATGCACAGGTAGCACAACGACGCCTCTACAGCGAGTGGTATCAAAAGATATCTGCTGCTCCCGTAGGCAGAGATGAGTACATTGTTTCTCTGCAAGCTACAACGCAGATGGATAGCTACAACCTTCTCAATGATTACATTGCGATGATAGAGAAGAAGGTTCAAGCCGATGCGATTAAGAACCTTGAAGCAACGCTAGACGCTAAAGAGACGCAACTAAAACAACAGAAAGCCATTCTTGAAGGCCAAGCTAAGCGAGTGCTTGAGGTTGAGTTACAGCGTTCACAATATGCCTATGATATTGCAGAGGCAGCATCGGTTAATACACCAGTACAAAACCTAGGTGATAAAGAGCTGTTTGCGATAAATCTGGGGGCAAAAGCGATAAAGGCGAAGATCTCCGCACTTGAAGATGTGAAGAATCTTTCAGTTATTGAACCGCGACTTCAACAGGTAGATGCCAAGCTCGATTTCATGAATAAGCTTGATATTAATGAAAATATTGAGTTGCAAGCTTTTCGCTTTATTGAAGAAGTAGAGCAACCGATTAATCGAGATGCGCCCAAGCGTGCTCTAATCGCAGTTCTAGGGGCTTTATTTGGCGGTATGCTAGGTGTAGGTATTGTTCTAGTGCGTTTTGCACTTGGGCGTAACAACGAAAATTAATCCAAGAGAAGAATAATGAAAATAGCGATTGCAGGTACGGGCTATGTGGGTCTGTCAAACGCTGTGTTGTTGGCGCAGCATCATGAAGTAGTGGCGGTGGATATTATTGCTGAGAAGGTCGAGCTTCTTAACAGCAAAAAATCTCCGATTGTTGATACTGAAATCGAGCAGTTTTTGGCAGAGAAGGAGCTTAACTTTACCGCGACTTTGGATAAAGAGTTAGCATACAAAGGTGCTCAATACGTTGTGATTGCTACTCCGACGGATTACGACCCACAAACCAATTACTTTAATACGTCTTCAGTAGAAGCGGTGATTAAAGAAGTGATGAGCATAAACCCTGACGCCGTAATGGTCATAAAATCAACGGTGCCAGTGGGGTACACTGCTCGCATCAAGGAAGAATTAGGTTGTGAAAACCTGATCTTCTCTCCAGAGTTTTTGCGTGAGGGGCGTGCACTGTATGACAACCTTCATCCATCTCGCATCATCGTGGGTGAGCGCAGTGAGCGTGCTAAGATATTCGCGGACCTTCTAGTTGAAGGGGCTCAAAAGCAAGAGATTGATGTCTTGTTTACTGACTCTACTGAAGCAGAAGCGGTTAAGCTCTTCTCTAATACCTACCTTGCGTTGCGTGTTGCCTACTTTAATGAATTGGACTCCTATGCAGAGGCTCACGGCTTAGATTCTCGCCAAATTATCGAAGGTGTTGGCTTAGACCCTCGTATCGGCAATCACTACAATAACCCTTCATTTGGTTATGGTGGCTACTGTCTGCCTAAAGACACCAAGCAGCTGTTAGCCAATTACGCCGACGTTCCGAACAATATTGTAGGCGCCATCGTTGATGCGAACCGAACTCGTAAGGATTTTATTGCTGACTCGATCTTGAAGCGTAACCCTAAGGTTGTGGGTATCTATCGTCTGATCATGAAAGCAGGCTCAGATAATTTTCGAGCTTCGTCGATTCAGGGCATCATGAAGCGCTTGAAAGCCAAGGGTATTGAGGTAGTGGTTTACGAGCCGGTATTAAAAGAAGAGCACTTCTTCCAATCTCGTAATATTCGAGACCTAGAAGAGTTCAAACAAGTCTCTGATGTGATCGTCTCCAATCGTATGGTTGAAGAGATCAGAGATGTGGAAGCGAAGGTTTATACTCGCGACTTGTTTGGCAGTGACTAATCATCACTATTGATAATGAAAAGGAGGCACAATGTGCCTCCTTTTTGCTTTTGCATAAGCAGCTATTCAATAGATGTCTACTCAACCTCTAAGGTGCTTAAAGAATAAAGCGACTCAGGTCTTCATCTTCAACTAGTCTGCCAAGCTTACTCTCAACGTAATTAGCATCAATTGTGAGTTCAGAACCCGTCTTTTCGGTGGCTTCGTAGGAGATTTCGTCCATCAGGCGCTCCATAACAGTATGTAAGCGACGAGCACCAATGTTCTCGGTGGTTTCGTTTACTTGCCACGCTGCTTCAGCAATACGCTTGATGCCATCATCAGTAAACTCTATGTTCACTTGCTCGGTTTTCATTAGCGCAACGTATTGCTCGGTTAGCGACGCACGTGGTTCTGTCAGAATACGCTCAAAGTCGTGGCTTGATAGTGCTTCAAGTTCAACGCGAATAGGCAGGCGGCCTTGCAGTTCTGGAATAAGATCAGAAGGCTTGGCAACCTGGAATGCACCAGATGCGATAAACAAGATATGGTCGGTTTTGACCATGCCGTGCTTGGTGGAAACGGTGCTACCTTCGATCAGTGGCAGTAGGTCACGCTGCACACCTTCACGAGATACGTCAGGGCCGGAGCTTTCACCGCGCTTACAGATCTTATCGAACTCATCGATAAACACGATACCGTTGTTCTCAACATTGAAGATAGCGTCTTCTTTTAGCTCTTCTTGGTTAACTAGCTTAGCCGCTTCTTCTTCAACAAGCGCTTTGAAAGCGTCCTTGATCTTCAGCTTACGGCTTTTCTTAGTGTTGCCTGCCAAGTTTTGGAACATACCTTGTAGCTGATTGGTCATCTCTTCCATGCCAGGAGGTGACATGATTTCAACACCCATTTGCGGCGCTGCTACTTCGATATCAATTTCTTTGTCATCCAATTTGCCTTCACGCAATTTCTTGCGGAACACCTGGCGAGTATTTGAGCTGGTCTCTTGTGGCTTTTCGTTTTCACCCCAAGCATCGCGAGCCGGTGGCAGTAGAGCATCAAGAATACGCTCTTCGGCTTGCTCTTCGGCGCGGAATTTCACCTTCTCAGTTGCTTGTTGGTGAGTCATTTTCACCGCAACATCGGTAAGGTCACGAATGATGGTTTCAACTTCCTTACCAACGTAGCCCACTTCGGTGAACTTAGTCGCTTCAACCTTGATAAAAGGTGCATTAGCAAGTCTTGCAAGTCGGCGAGCAATCTCGGTTTTACCTACTCCTGTTGGACCAATCATTAGAATGTTTTTTGGGGTCACTTCAGCGCGTAGGCTTGCTTCAAGTTGCATGCGGCGCCAGCGGTTACGTAGTGCAATAGCAACTGAACGCTTGGCATTTTCTTGGCCGATGATGTGTCGGTTTAGTTCGTGAACGATTTCACGAGGTGTCATTTCAGACATATTCTTTCCTTAGTACTCAAGCTCATCAACAGTGTGATTATGGTTGGTGAATACACAGATATCGCCAGCAATGTTCAAAGACTTTTCAGCGATTTCTTTTGCGTCTAATTCGGTATTTTCTAGTAGTGCAGTTGCAGCGGCTTGGGCAAAGTTGCCACCAGAGCCAATTGCAATAAGATCATTCTCAGGCTGAACGACATCGCCGTTGCCGGTAATGATCAGAGAGGCGGTTTCGTCAGCAACAGCAAGCAGGGCTTCTAGACGACGAAGGGCACGGTCACTGCGCCAATCTTTGGCTAATTCTACTGCAGCGCGGGTTAGGTGACCTTGGTGCATTTGTAGTTTGCTTTCGAAACGCTCGAATAGCGTGAATGCGTCAGCGGTACCGCCAGCAAAGCCTGCCAGTACTTTGCCATTGTAAAGGCGGCGAACTTTCTGCGCGTTACCTTTCATGACGGTATTGCCTAGAGATACTTGTCCATCACCAGCGATGACGACTTTATTATTTCGGCGTACGGATACTATGGTAGTCACGAGGTTTCCTTCTTATTTCACTAGTGAGATAGAAATAAAATGGGGATCGTCGTCATCAAATTCAAGGTAGATGGATTGTAGAGATCGTGTAGGGCTGCTGATTCGCTAGAAAAAAGCCCCAGTGTTTCACTGAGGCTATAAAGAGTTTAATTACCGGTGTCTTTCCAAATAACGCAAGGTTCGATCTTCGCGCGTTGCAGTTTGTGCTTATCGCGCTCGGCATCTCTCTTGCGTGCGTAAGGGCCTAGCACAACACGATACCAGCTACTGCCTTCTCGTTGTTTTACTTGGCTATTAAGGCCTTGGAAAGCAATGTCCATCTTTCTTTCATCCGCCTGTGAGCGAGTCTTGTATGCGCCACACTGCATCACGTAAGGGATCTCTGAAAGAACTTCTTCCTTAGGTACAACTTTAACCTCGCGCTCGGGAAGTGTTTTCACATACTCCCATTGCTCTTCGGGAGGTGGAGGAAGAAGCTCAGAGTTATCTACCTCGGTAGGTGCTTTAGTTTTTACTTCAACTTTGACTGGTTTTGGCGGCTCAGGATCTTGGCTTAATACGTAGAGCCCATAGCTAAATCCTCCCAGCATTAGGCCTGCTAGGATGATTGCTTTCCATGGTTTTTTCGATGGGGCAGGCTTACGCGTTCTTTTTGCTTGCGTACGCCCACCCTTCACATAGTCTTTTCTTGCCACTCGAATTAGTCTATTCCGTTGTTAACCGTATCTATGTTAATGCAGAACTCGCACAGATAATAGACCCTAATAACTAGGCGGTAAGGTACTTTCTCTTACCACAAGTTCTGTATCCAGAAGTCGTGAGCCTGAACTAATCTCATTGCCATTCAGAAGTTCGAACAGCATTTGCGTAGCTTGATAACCGATATCGTAACGAGGCTGGGAGACAGTGGTCAGTGGAGGATCGCAGTATTCAGAGAACTCGATATTGTCGAATCCGATAAATGAAATGTCTTGTGGAACTCTAAGCCCCATATTTTTGGCTTCTTTGATTGCGCCAATCGCCATCATATCGTTGTGACAAAAAACAGCGCTTGGTGGAGAGCCCGCGCTCATTAGCTTACGCAGTGCTAATGCCCCAGATTCAAAACTAAAATCACCACTAGCTGAATTGGTCAAGTCGATGCTGAGGCCTGCGCGTCGCAACGCTTGCTGAAAGCCTTGGCTTCGAAAGCTAGATAGCGGCGCATTATCTGGTCCACGAATCTCCCCGATGCGCTTATGCCCAAGCTTGGCGAGATAGTTTACAGCTTGGAAAGAAGCCGTAAGGTTATCGATATGCACGGTTGGCAGTTCTAGCTCTGGCGCGTATTCACAAGCCATCACCATAGGTGGAAGATTTCGCTGTTCTGATTTGCTGGCATCGATAGGTAAATCGGTACCCAGTAGAATCAGGCCATCGGCTTGTTTAGAGTAGATAAGATTGACTAGGGAGTTATCTCGGCATTTTTGCTGTGAGCTGTCGCCGTGAAGTACTAAGTAACCTTGTTCTGAGGCGGCTGCTTCGATGCCACGAATGATTTCTGAAAAGTAGGGGTCACAGAGATCAGGTACTATTACTACAAGGGTTCTTGATTCGTTACGCTTCATGCTACGCATCATGGCGCTTGGGCAGTAACCCGATTCGATAACCGCCTCTTCTACTCGTTTGCGAGTGGAGGAAGAAACCTTTTCTGGGTTCATTAACGCTCTTGATACTGTCGCAGTGGAAACGCCAGCGAGTTCAGCAACATCCTTCATGGTCGCCATAGTACACCTATCCTCTATGATAATTTTTGCGTGCTTGATTCAATCCGTGAAACAAGATGGTATTAAATACTCACGTCTTAATGTATGTGAAAAATAAGTGTAAACATTTTCTTCCGTACTGTTTACGGGACATGTAGCAAAAATGAACAACTTGGTGTGAGGTGACTCTCATTTCACCATATGCGCGCAGTTTAACTTAAATCTTGTGGCTCGACATCTATGTTCCAACGTACTTTTTTTGAGTTGGGTAGCATTTCGATTGCAGGTTTTGCACTCATTAGCAATTTTTGCATGGTAGAGCGCAACTGGCACTGCAAAATAAGTTGCCAACGCGATTTTCCTGCGCGTTTGGCCATTGGAGCGGGAGTTGGCCCTAATACCCAGCAATGTTCATCAAATAGAGGATGAGCTTCAAGGGTATGGCGCACCTGTCTCAAAAAGTCTTCAGCGAGCTGAGAGTGGTTTGACTCTGCGCGAAATAGCGACAGGCTAGCATAAGGAGGCAATTGCGCTACTCGTCGCTCCATGAGGGCGCCTTGTGCAAATTCGGGATAGCCTTTATGAAGTAAAGCTTGTAGCAAGGAATGTTCGGGATGGTGCGTTTGCAATACTACATGTCCAGGCTTGCTAGCCCTTCCTGCACGACCCGCGACTTGGATGAACAACTGTGCCAACTTTTCTGAAGCCCTGAAGTCGCTGCTATATAGAGATGAATCGACATCTAACAGCGCCACTAAGGTTACATCAGGAAAGTGATGTCCCTTTGCCAGCATCTGCGTGCCAATGAGAATTTGGTATTCCCCCTTGCGGATAGACTCAAGCGCTGCTTCTAGGCTGCCTTTTCGACGGGTGTTGTCTCTATCAATACGTATGGTTTTGTATTCAGGAAATAGGGTCTCAAGGTGAGTTTCCAGCTGCTCTGTTCCCACACCTACCGTCACTAAATGAGTGGAACCACAGCTTTGGCATTGATGAACAACGGGTTTTTGCGAACCACAGTGGTGGCAACGCATCTCACTACTACCTTGGTGGAAGGTGTAGTAGGCATCGCACCGGTGGCACTCTGCAATCCAGCCACATTCGTGACACATCATCGCAGGAGAAAATCCACGGCGGTTTAAAAACAACATGACCTGATTGCCTTGCTGCAGGTGTTTTCGCATCTGCGCAATTAAGGGGGCGCTTAAGCCACTATCTAGGTATAGGCCTTTTACGTCTATGACACTGTTCTTTGCCGGTTTCGCGCCGCCAGCTCGTTCTGTCAGTTTTAAATGCAGATACTTATTGGATAAAGCGTTGTTTAGGGTCTCTAAAGAAGGCGTCGCAGAGCCGAGCACAATGGGAATAGACTCAGAATGAGCGCGCATTATCGCCATGTCTCGCGCATGATAACGCAAGCTGTCTTGTTGTTTGTATGAAGAGTCATGCTCCTCATCGACAATAATAATGCCAAGGTCGGCGAACGGAGTCAGCAGAGCAGAACGAGTGCCGATAAGGATTCCGCATTCTTTATTTTTTGCTGCAAGCCAAGCATTTAATCGTTCACTGTCATTGAGACCAGAATGAATAGTTGCAATAGGCACATTGAAGCGTCGCTTAAATCGATTGATGGTTTGCGGGGTCAGGCCAATTTCTGGGACTAATACCAAGGCTTGCTTGCCTTGATTGACCACTTTCTCAATGAGCTGCAGATAAACCTCAGTCTTTCCTGAGCCTGTGACACCATCTAATAAGGCACATTCGTAGTCTTCAACATGATTAATAGTGATGACCGCTAGCATTTGTTCGTGGTTAAGCTCTCGCTTATCATCTTCGTTAACTCGAATGTCTTGCCATTGGTCGTTAATCTCTATGACTTCTGAAGACGCGATCCACCCTTTATCCTGCAGGGTGTTTAACACGGCACTCGAAATTTCCATGTCAACAAGCTCGTGGTGAGACAAAGCACCATGCTGCAGGGCGTTCATGGCTTTGGCTTGTTGCACAGCTCGACCAAAGCCTTGCATTAATTGATTACGACCAGACTCGGTGAGTTGCCAAGTTTTTTGTGGCTGCTTTTGCGCAGGTTTGCCTTTGCGCAGCGCGCCTGGCATGGCGCCGTTTAAGGTATCGCCTAATGGATATTGGTAAAAGCGACTGCCCCAGTGAATCAGTTTATAGAGCTTCACTGGCCATATAGGTTCTAGATCAAGAACCTCAGTCAAAGGTTTAAGCTTATTGATATCGTATTCTGACTGATGGGTTAGAGCTGTGATCACACCAAGGAGTTTTTTTGGACCAAATGGAACCCATGCACGTACACCTACCACTGGAAATAGGTGGGCAGGGATGATGTATTCAAATTCTTTATCCAGAGGAACAGGTAGGGCAACTCTGGCAATGGTTGGTCGCATGAGATCTCTTTGGGGCTTTGCAATCAAGAACGGATAGTCATGATAATACTAGAGAAAAGCGCATAAGATTACGATAATTGAATATAGGTAAGCCTAGCGCATCTTCGTAACTCTTTTATATAAAGAGTTACGGTGAAAAAAGTGGTGAAAAAAGGGACAAATAAGTTGATCCCAACAGACTATTTCATTACTATACTGCGCCTTGAAGATGTCGTATTAAACGATATCACTGTTAGAAACTACGTGTGGTGTTCAGCATAGAACTGGATAGCGACACGGCCTATAAATGAGGTTTTCCCATGAAAGCAGGTATCCATCCTGAGTACAAAGCAGTTACTGCAACATGTTCTTGCGGCAACACTTTTGAGTTCAACTCAACTCTAGCTAAAGAATCTATCCACCTAGACGTATGTGACAAATGTCACCCGTTCTACACTGGTAAGCAACGTATCGTTGATACTGGCGGCCGTGTTGATCGCTTTAACAAGCGTTTCGGTGCTCTTTCTTCTAAGAAGTAATCTTAGTCGTAAAGAAACAGAAAAAGGTCGCTTAGGCGGCCTTTTTTGATCTCAGCTGAAAGCAAAGATTACAATTCATACTCATGCTACCTTGTAGCACATTAAGTTTTTTTTAATTACACTTAACTCTTCTTTTGTACCTCTACACCCTAAAGGAATGCCCTTCGATGTCTGATGACCAACCTGTAAACGATTTTCGCCAGCAAGCTCTTGATTATCATGAGTTCCCAAAACCGGGAAAGATTGCTGTTGAGCTGACTACTCCTGCTGATTCTGTTCATGACCTTGCATTAGCATACAGTCCAGGTGTTGCAGAGCCTGTGCGTGAGATTGCTCAGAATGTGGATAACGTTTACAAGTACACTGCGAAAGGAAACATGGTTGCGGTTATCTCAAATGGCACTGCTATTTTGGGTTTGGGTAACCTAGGTCCTATGGCTTCAAAGCCAGTAATGGAAGGTAAGGCGCTTCTGTTTAAACGTTTTGCTGGTTTAGACTCAATCGACATTGAAGTAAAACACCGTACTATCGATGAATTCGTTGATACAGTAGCGGCAATTGCCGATACCTTTGGTGGTATTAACCTAGAAGATATCAAAGCGCCAGATTGCTTTGAGATTGAAAGTCGTTTGATTGAACGCTGTGACGTACCTGTTTTCCATGACGATCAACACGGGACTGCGATTGTGACTGCAGCGGGCATGTTGAACGCTATAGAGCTTCAAGGTAAGCAACTGTGCGACTCTACTATTGTATGTCTAGGTGCGGGCGCAGCAGCGGTTGCATGTATGGAACTGCTGATTAAATGTGGCGCTCAGCGTGAAAAAATCTACATGCTAGATCGCAAGGGCGTAATTCACACTCGTCGTGACGATTTGAACGAATACAAACAACTATTCGCCAATAATACTGATAAGCGCACGCTAGAAGATGTGATTGAAGGAGCTGATCTGTTCTTGGGTGTATCGGGTCCAAATCTACTATCTCCAGAAGCACTAGCACTAATGGGTGATAAGCCAGTGGTATTCGCCTGTTCAAACCCAGATCCTGAGATTAAACCAGAGCTTGCGCATAAAGTACGTACTGACCTTATTATGGGTACAGGCCGCTCTGATTACCCAAATCAGGTAAACAATGTTATCTGCTTCCCATTCATCTTCCGTGGTGCGTTGGACGTTCGTGCAAGTGAAATCAATATCGAAATGAAACTAGCGGCAGTAGAAGCCATTCGTCAGTTGGCGAAAGAGCCTGTTCCTGCTGAAGTATTGAAAGCGGCTGGTGTGGATTCTTTAGAATTTGGCAATGGCTACATTATACCAAAACCAATGGATCCTCGTTTGCTTCCACGTGTTGCAAGAGCGGTAGCTGAGGCTGCGGTTGAGTCTGGTGTAGCACGCATTGAGCTACCAGAAGGCTACATGCAGGGATAATCCTGAAATATAAAAAAGGGGGTTAGAGTACGCGTACTCTAACCCCCTTTTGCTATCTACTCATCGGCATATCAATTTTGCCAATGGGCGTTAAGTTAGTCATCAAACACTTCTAGTTCGATACCTAGATCAGACATGATTTGCTGAGCTTCAGCTGGGATCTCATCAGGGTGGTCTTTTCTAAGGTCTTCGTCAGTAGGTAGAGGCTGTCCTGTGTAAGCATGCAAGAATGCCTCACAAAGCAGTTCGCTATTGGTTGCATGACGCAGGTTGTTCACCTGGCGACGAGTGCGCTCGTCAGTCAGAATCTTAAGAACCTTAAGCGGAATAGACACAGTGATCTTTTTAACTTGAGTGCTTTTCTTACCGTGCTCAGCATATGGGCTGATGTATTCGCCATTCCAGTCTGCCATTGGAAACCTTTAATTACCTAATATAAGAGTTAATACCCAATTCTAGCGATATTGACTGCTATATGTAAAGGCATTTAGACGTCTAGATGTGTTGATGTCTGATGGTTATCGGGGTAATCTATGAACAGAATTAGATTAATTTGATTGGTATCAAACTCCGCCAGTCATTGTCAAAGGAAAGGACAAGAAAATGAGCAGTAAACACAAGTCATCGACGATTGCCGTTCGTACCGGTATCGAATCTGATACCCAACACCATGCTGTTGTTCCCCCAATTTATCTGTCCACCAACTATGGTTTTCCTTCATTTGGAGATGTACCAAAGTACGACTATACCCGCTCAGGAAACCCAAATCGAGGATTACTAGAGACGGCACTGTTTGAGTTGGAATCAGGTAAAGGCGCAGTGGTAACTAACTGTGGCACTTCAGCTTTAAACCTATGGGTTTCAGCCTTTTTGGGCCCTGATGATTTAATCGTTGCACCGCATGATTGCTATGGTGGAACCTACCGTCTATTCAATACCCGCTCTCTAAAGGGTGACTTCAAGGTAGAGTTTGTCGATCAATCTGACGAGCAAGCACTTGCCGCAGCGATAGCAAAAAAACCAAAACTTATTCTTATCGAAACGCCATCAAACCCTCTGGTTCGTGTAGTGGATATTGCAAAAGTATGCCAACAAGCGGCTGAGGTTGGTGCACTAGTGGGTGTCGACAATACCTTTTTGACGCCTATATTCCAAAAGCCTTTAGAGCTGGGCGCAGACTTCGTTATTCATTCAACCACCAAGTACATTAATGGTCACTCTGACGTTATTGGCGGTGTGGTGATAACCAAAACCGAAGAGCACGCAGAAGAGCTTGGCTGGTGGGGTAATTGCATCGGTGCGACGGGTACGCCATTTGATAGCTACATGACCCTGCGTGGCATTCGTACCTTGGGTGCTCGAATGCGTGTTCATGAAGAAGGGTCACAGCAGATTCTTAACTACCTTCAATCGCAAAAGCGCGTTAAAACCATCTACCACCCAAGCCTTCCTGAGCATCCGGGTCATGAGATTGCAAAGCGCCAACAATCTGGCTTTGGTAGCATGCTGAGCTTTGAATTTGATGGCAGTATGGAAGAGCTAAAAACATTTGTCGGCGGCTTAAAGCTATTCTCACTGGCCGAATCTTTAGGTGGAGTAGAGAGCTTAATTTGCCACCCTGCAACCATGACACACCGTGCTATGGGTGAAGAAGCTCTAGCGGAAGCGGGTGTTTCTCATTTCTTGTTGCGTTTGTCTGTGGGCCTTGAAGATGCTGATGATCTAATTGACGACCTTACTCAAGCATTCGATCTAGTGGAGAAGTAACCATGGGAAACCTAAAGCAGCTTCATAAATTTGGCGGTAGTAGCCTTGCCAATGCTGAGTGTTTTAGTCGCGTTGCCAATATCTTGGCAGAATACTCTAATGTGGAAGATTTGATTATCGTTTCTGCTGCCGGCTCAACCACAAACAATTTGCTACGTTGGTTGGCGGCGTTAGAGAAAGATGGACGAGTTGCTCACGAGATCTTGCTGGAACTGCGTGCATATCAGAACCAATTGATTATCGACCTGCTGCCAGAAGAGAAAGTCGAATCACTACAAGAAGTGTTGAATAATGAATTCACCGCACTGAGTGCTTTAAACGCGCCTTTAAGCGAATCGCAAAGATCGGCAGCACTTGGTCATGGTGAGGTTTGGTCATCTCGCCTGCTTGCGGCTCTCCTCAGTGATAAGGGGATGGAAAGTGTCGCTATCGACTCGCGTGATTTCTTGCGCGCTGAAGTGGGCACACAACCTGAGATCGATCGCGGACTATCTTGGCCACTCGCGAAATCAGTAGTTGCGCAGCACCCACACAGACGACTGGTGGTTACCGGTTTTATGGCTCAGAACCAAGAGGGTGAAACCGTTCTGCTTGGACGTAATGGCTCTGACTATTCGGCAACTATTGTTGGCGCTTTAGCTGAAGTCTCTAAGGTGACTATCTGGAGTGATGTCGCTGGTGTTTACAGTGCCGATCCACGTATTGTCAGTGATGCTTGCTTACTTCCGTTACTTCGTCTTGATGAAGCGAGTGAACTGGCGCGCTTAGCAGCTCCTGTATTACACAGTCGCACATTGCAGCCAGTAGCGCAGAGTACTATGGACATGGAACTGCGTTGCAGTCATCAACCAGAGTCTGGCTCAACGCGCATTGAGCGTGTGCTGGCCTCGGGACGTGGTGCGAAGATCGTTACCTCACTAGACGACGTTAACCTTATTGAGCTGACGCTGAGTCATGCTCATGACTTTGAGCGTTTAGAGCCTCAAGTCTTATCTTTACTGAATAAAGCTCAACTTGCACCGCTAGCCTATGAATCTCAATCAGATAACAACTGTCTGCGTCTTGCTTACACCAGTGAGCTACTTGCTGGCGCATTAGAGTGCATTGAGTCTGCTCATCTTGAGGTTGGCGTAGAGGTGAAATCAGGCTTGTCTTTGATTGCGGCGGTTGGCGCAGGCGTGACCAACAACGCCAATCATTGCTTTGGTTTTTACCAAACACTAAAGAGCGTGCCCGTTGAGTTCATGTTTGAGACAGATTCGGAGCTGAGCTTAATTGCTGTGGTGAGAACCAATAAGGTACCTGAACTGCTTGAGTCTTTGCATAGCCAACTGTTCCAAGCGCAAAAGCGTGTTGGCATAGTGCTGTGTGGTAAAGGCAATATTGGTTCCAATTGGATTGAGCTATTTGCACAGCAAAAAGTCGAGTTAGAAAAGCGCCGAGGCATGAGCTTTGACCTGATCGCCGTTGTAGCGAGTAACCGCTATTGGTTTGATGAGAATGGTATTGATGCTGGCACGTTAAATACCCACTTTGCGGAAGAGGCGGTAGCCGGTGAAGAAGACTGGGTTTCTTTAGTAAGAAAACAATCGAGCTACGACGAGATAGTGGTACTGGATGTTACCGCTAGCCAAGAAGTGTCGGATCGTTATCTAGAGTTTGCTGAGCATGGCATGCATGTTATTTCTGCCAACAAGCTAGCCGGTTCTGCGCCGAGTGAGTTTTACCATCAAGTGCAAGATGTCTTTTCCAAAACAGGACGCCATTGGTTATATAACGCAACAGTGGGTGCTGGTTTACCAGTAAACCATACTGTGCGAGATCTGCGTGAAAGCGGCGACCAGATAGTGGCTATTTCAGGGATTTTCTCTGGCACTCTATCTTGGCTATTCCAGCAGTACGATGGCTTGATTCCATTTAGTGAATTAGTTGATCTTGCTTGGCAACAAGGACTTACTGAGCCTGATCCTAGGGCGGATTTGGATGGCACTGATGTTATGCGTAAATTGGTTATTCTAGCGCGCGAGTCAGGACTAGAGCTTGAGCCAGAGAGCGTCAAGGTAGAGTCTCTAGTACCTAAAGAGTTATTGCATCTATCAGTGGATGACTTCTTCCATCAAGCACATATTCTTAATGAGCTGCTGGCTGAGCGCCTAGATAAGGCTCAGAGCGAAGGCAAGGTACTTCGTTATGTTGCACGTCTATCGAAAGATGGAGAAGCGACAGTGGGCGTAGAGGCGCTTGATGAGCGTCATGCACTGGCGAACTTGCTTCCTTGTGACAATATCTTTGCTATTGAGAGCAAATGGTACAAGGATAACCCGTTGGTTATCCGTGGGCCTGGTGCTGGACGTGAGGTGACTGCTGGTGCATTGCAGTCTGATCTCAACAGACTCTCTGGTTTACTATAAATCTAAAAGCTAATTCATCCGGTGTTGCTAGTGCTTACTAGGCATCGGATGCCTTCCTTCAAAAAATCACTCAAAGTTTGCACGAATTTTTGTTGACATCCCCCTCATAAATTTACATTATCTAGACATATAGACGTCTAAACGTTCAAGGTTATGAGATTGTGCTGACGCACAGGGAGAATAAATATGGGATACACACACGCAAGCCACATCGATGCATTGAATCAAAATATCGCTGAGCTTTCTGACAACATTAATGTCTCTTTTGAGTTCTTTCCTCCAAGTAGTGAAAAAATGGAGGAGACGCTATGGAACTCGGTTCACCGCCTGAAAACCCTGCAACCTAAATTTGTCTCTGTAACCTATGGCGCTAACTCTGGTGAGCGCGATCGCACACACTCCATCATCAAAGAAATCAAAAACCAAACAGGCTTGGTTGCAGCACCGCACTTGACTTGCATTGATGCCTCTCGTGATGAATTGATCACGATTGCAGATGACTACTGGAAGAATGGTATTGAGAGCATCGTTGCTCTGCGTGGCGATATTCCACCGGGCGGCGGTCACCCTGATATGTACGCTTCAGACCTTGTAGAGCTGCTAAAGTCACGCCATGACTTTGATATTTCGGTAGCGGCGTTCCCTGAGGTTCATCCAGAAGCAAAAAGCGCACAGGCCGATCTACTGAACCTTAAGCGTAAAGTAGACGCAGGCGCAAACCGTGCAATCACGCAATTCTTCTTTGATGTAGAGAGCTACCTTCGATTCCGCGACCGCTGTGCGGCTACAGGCATTGATGTAGAGATCGTTCCAGGCATCCTTCCAGTATCAAACTTTAAGCAAGCATCACGCTTTGCTGCAATGAATCATGTGAAGGTTCCGGGCTGGATGGCGCAGCAGTTTGAAGGTTTAGATGATGATCCGACAACTCGTCAGTTGGTTGGGGCAAGTCAAGCAATTGATATGGTGCGTACCTTGAGCCGTGAAGGGGTTAAGGACTTCCACTTCTACACGCTAAACCGTGCTGAAATGACTTATGCACTTTGTCATACCCTAGGTGTCCGTCCTCAAAAAGCCGCTGTTTAAACTTTAGAAGCCGAACATAAAACAAAGGACCTAGTGCATAATGTGCTAGGTCCTTTTGTATATCAGCTAAGCTATCTCGCCTAGCACTTCTTCTGCCCATTCATTCCACGCTTCGCGAGTTAGAAGGTTGCGGCGCAGTGTTAGGCGCTCAATCTTCTCTTTTTGATTCAGAAGGCGAGTATCGGAGTAGTGTGTACCCTCAATCTCTTTGTAAAACTGAACCAGTTTACGTGAGTCGTTTAGTGCATGTTGCAGTTGGTCTGAAAAGCCTTCTGCAGGCTGAACTTCACAAGCGTAAAGTTTAGCGGCAAATTCATCTCGCACCGTTGGGTGTGAAATAGGTTGATCAAACCACTTAGCCAGTGCCTCACGGCCGCGCTCTGTGATGGAGTAAATCTTTTTATCTGGTTTTCCGGATTGAGGTTGTAACTCACAAGTCACTAACTCGTTTGCGGCCAACTTGTTTAGCTCACGATAAACTTGCTGGTGGCTCGCTTTCCAGAAATAGCCGATGCTATAAGAAAACTCTTTTGTAATGTCGTAACCGGTAGCATCTCGTGTGCTTAGTACGGTCAATATAACGTGTGGTAATGACATGTTTTTCTTCCATATATACTGCATATAAAAAACAACGCACCGATCTGACTCTATATTGGTCTTAATTGAAGAGTGCGAGCCACTCAAGATTTCCTTGAGCGCATGTATTACCTTTTAAGCCATTCTCACCTGAGAAAATTGATTTTATTATGTTCAATAGACAGGGGATATTGTGTCTCTGGTTTGTTATTGAAACCCAAGATGCCCTATCTATAAGCTAACAGTTTACTATGATTTGGTAACGTTAGATTAACGCAAAATAAGTATTACAAAAACATGTTTACGGCTTCTAGTCTCATATTGCTAACTGGATCATAAAGACGAAAAAAAGCCCCAGCTCAAAAGAGCTAGGGCTTAGATATCTATCACAATGTGCGGTTCAGCTATTAGCCTGTGTTACGCATACCTGCGGCAATACCCGCGATTGTGATCATCAGCGCTTCTTCAAGATCAGGATTGTTTTCTTCCGTTTTCCTTGTGCGCTTAAGAAGCTCCACTTGCAGCATGTTCAATGGATCAACGTAAATGTTACGTAGACGAATTGACTCAAGACCCCACGGGTCGCTTTGCATTAGGTTTTCGTTGTTCTCAACCTTCAGCACGGCTTGGATGTCTTTTTGCAGTTGTGTACGTAGGCTCTCACCTAGGCGCCATAGAGAAGGATCAGTTAGCTTTTCATCATAAAGCTTGGAGATATCCATGCTGCACTTGTAGTACACCATTTCTAGCATACCTAAGCGGGTAGAGAAGAATGGCCACTCACGACACATCTCTTCTAGAAGCTCAAGGTGACCCTCATCGATAGAGTACTGGATAGCTTCACCTGCACCTAACCACGCTGGAAGAACGAGGCGGTTTTGGCTCCATGAGAAGATCCATGGAATTGCACGCAAGCTCTCAACGCCACCATTAGGGTTACGCTTCGAAGGACGAGAACCTAGAGGCAGTTTGCCTAGTTCAAGCTCTGGCGTCGCTGCGCGGAAGTATGGGACAAAGTCAGGTTCACCACGGACAACGCCACGATAAGCTTCACAAGACACCTGTGACAGCACTTCCATTAGGTCGCGCCAATCTTTCTTAGGCTCTGGTGGTGGAAGAAGGTTCGCTTCTAGAATCGCACTGGCGTATAGGTTTAGGCTGTTTACCGCGACCTGAGGAAGCCCCAATTTAAAGCGAATCATCTCGCCTTGCTCAGTTACACGCAGACCGCCTTGTAGGCTCTTTGGTGGCTGAGAAAGCAGTGCAGCGTGCGCTGGAGCACCGCCACGACCAATAGTACCGCCACGACCGTGGAATAGAGTTAGGTCGATATTTTGTGCTTCACATACCTTAACCAACTTGTCCATGGCATCATACTGAGCCCAACCCGCAGACATAACGCCCGCATCTTTCGCTGAATCAGAGTAACCGATCATTACCATCTGCTCACCTTGGATAAATCCACGGTACCAGTCGATATTAAATAGTTGCTGCATGACGGCTTCGGAGTTGTTCAAGTCATCCAGTGTTTCAAACAAAGGACAAACGCCTAGGCGGAACTTACAGCCTGCCTCACGAAGCAATAGGTGAACGGCTAACACATCTGAAGCCGTGCGTGCCATTGAGATAACATACGCGCCAAAGGCTTCAATTGGGTGTTCAGCAATGGTCTTACAGGTATCAATGACCTCTTTAACTTCTGCTGATGGCTCCCAGTTGTGTGGAATAAGAGGGCGGTTCGAGCTTAGCTCTTTAACTAAGAATGCAACCTTGTCTTGCTCACTCCATTGATCGTAGTCACCTAGGCCAAGGAAACGAGTCACTTCGGATAGTGCATCCGAATGGCGAGTACTTTCTTGACGAATATCCAGGCGAACTAGATGTACACCGAAACACTTAATACGACGTAGAGTATCAAGCAGAGAACCTTCTGCGATTACACCCATGCCACACTCGTGCAAAGAGGTGTAGATAGTGTGTAGAGGATCCCAAAGCTGATCTGCGCTTTCTAGTATCGGTAGGTTAGGAACAGTTGAACCTAACACTTTAGCGTCGATAACCTGCTGAGTGTTACTTAGAAGAGTACGAAGCTCTTTAAGGATTGCACGGTACGGTTCATGGCTGTCACCTGCAAGACTGCGTACAGCATCATTGCATTTCGTCATTGAAAGCTCAGTGATCAGCTCTTCAATGTCCGCATGATAAAGGTCAGCCGCTTTCCAGCGGGATAACCACAATACTTCTTGAGTGATGTTGTGAGTGACAAATGGGTTGCCGTCTCGGTCACCGCCCATCCATGATGAAAAGTGCACTGGGCGAGCATCTATAGGTAGACGCTCATCTAGGTGCGTAGAAACACGATCATCTAGCTCACGTAAGAAGTCTGGAATGGCTTCCCATAGAGAATTTTCTACTACCGCAAAGCCCCATTTAGCCTCATCAAGAGGTGTAGGGCGCTGCTGGCGAATAACGTCAGAGTGCCAGCTTTGAGCAATAAGCTGTTCTAGGCGGCGTTCTGTCTTAATGCGTTCTGATTGGCCAATATCGCTAAGCTCTAATTTAGATAAACAGTCGTTTATCTTAAGAAGCTTGTTGATCATGGTGCGGCGAGTGACTTCTGTTGGGTGAGCGGTTAATACCAATTCGATGTTGAGGTTGTTGATTGCCTCTGACGCTTCAGCTTTTGAGATGTCTTGAGAATGTAGCTTGCTGAAAAGGGTTTGAATGACATCGGGTTCGCAAACCTGCTCTTCGCAATGACGAGAAATAGTGTGGTACTGATCGGCGATGTTGGTCAGATTCAAAAACTGATTGAATGCACGAGCTACTGGAATGAATTGATCGTCCGGTAGGTTTTCAATCTCATTGATTAGAGCTTGTCGGTCTTCTTGGTTGCCGCTGCGAGCTGATTTGGACAGTTTACGAAGGGTCTCAACTTTGTTGAGAATGTCCTCTCCGTGGGCATCTTTGATGGTTCTGCCAAGTAGATTACCAAGCATCTTAACGTTACTTGTGAGTGCAGAATATTTCTTGTTCATTACATTGAGCCTCGTAAATAAATTACATACCGTTCCTTGAGTTGGGATCCAATCTATCCAAGAAAAGGGGCAAGAGTCAAACTTTGAACAAAATTGTTTGAAAAACCAGCGTTGAAATTGATTTCAATCATAACTGCTGGTTTTTGTAAACTTAGTGTTGAAATTTTATTTCACAAATTATTACTGTTTGTCTGAAAAGCAGTACTGATTTATGGATTTTTTGAGTATTGCAATCGTCGGGTCAATGAAATCTAAGCTTAGATACTCATCCGGTTGATGGGCTTGGTCGATAGAGCCCGGTCCCATAACAAGTGTTGGGCACAGTTCCTGTAAAAACGGTGCCTCAGTACAATAGTTAACAGTTTGTGATTCTGTTTCGCAAATGCCCTGCATTTCATGAACGAAATGATGATCTGCCTGACACTCATAGCCTGGTATTGCTTCATGCAGAGGTGTGATGTCTAAGCGACCAGGCCACTTTTGCATAACAGGCTGTAGGTATTCTTGCAGAAGCTGATCTAGGCTCTCAAGGCTTAACCCAGGCAGTGGTCTAAGGTCATAATGCAGCTCACAGCAACCACAAATACGGTTAGCACTGTCACCGCCATGAATGTGCCCAAGATTAAGTGTAGGGCTAGGAATGGCAAAGCCAGGGTGATGGTAGTCTTTTACCAATCTCTGCTTCAACTGCATTAGCGAATACATCACCTCATGCATAATCTCAATCGCATTAATGCCTAAGGCTGGATCAGAGGAGTGGCCTGATTTACCTGTGATACGAATAGAGTTGGCAATATGGCCTTTGTGACCTCGCACAGGTACCAAGCTAGTGGGTTCGCCAATGATGCAGTAGTCAGGCTTAAATGGCGCTTCTTTGGTGAAATGCCTTGCCCCAAGCATGGTGGTCTCTTCATCACAGGTTGCAAGGATGTACAGAGGCTTGGTTTGCGTACTCCAATCAGTACCATTGGCTTTCATCTGTTTTACCGCATCGAGAATGAAAGCAAAGAAGCCTTTCATATCAGCAGTGCCTAGACCGTAGTAGCGATTGTCCGCTAACGTCAGTTGATGTGGGTCATAATTCCAACGCCCTTCATCAAAGGGTACAGTATCGGTATGTCCTGCCAGAAGAAGCCCGCCCTCACCGCTACCCAATTGAGCCATAAGGTTTATTTTGCCTGGTTCTACTTCTTCCGTGGTGACGGTAAAGCCTAGGTCCTCAAACCAGGTGGCTAGTTTAGCGATAACTTGAGCGTTACCTTCATCCCATTTTAGGTCGGTTGAACTAATGGAAGAGGTGCTTATCAAGCCTTGGTAAATATCAACAAATTTAGGTATTGGCATATTATCTTCGTATCCACTATTGACAGATAACTAACGAAAGGTTAAAACACATACTAAGTCACAAAAAATGAATAAAAAAGCAAAATAGCTAATTTTTATTACATTTATAATCAAAAATGCAGAGTCGGTTGATGAGTAACGAAAAACAACTAAAAGTAGCGATTATCGGAGCTAGCGGCTATACAGGCGCTGAACTCGCAAATATGGTGTTTAAACATCCTAGCCTCACGCTATCAGGTTTGTACGTGTCAGCCAACAGCCTAGATGCAAATAAGCCTATTAGTCAGTTACATGGCAAATTGTTGGGCAAGATCGATATGCCATTGTTGCCTCTAGAAGATGTAGCAGCGGTGGCTCAATCGGTTGATATCGTTTTCCTTGCCACGGCTCACCAAGTGAGTCATGACCTAGCGCCATTGTTTTTAGCCAAAGGGTGCCAGGTATTTGATTTGTCAGGTGCATATAGAGTTCAGGCCGAGGGCTTCTACCCAGAATATTATGGTTTTGAACACCAGCACTTAACCGAACTTGATAACGCAGTGTATGGCCTAGCAGAGTGGAATAAGCAGCAAATTGCTAAAACCGATCTTGTTGCGGTGGCGGGTTGTTATCCAACCGCTTCTCAGCTTGCTATCAAGCCGGTGCTAGAAGCTGGATTGCTAGACACTCATCAGTGGCCTGTCATTAATGCAGTCAGTGGTGTATCAGGTGCCGGTATCAAGGCGAGCCAAACGAACAGCTTCTGTGAAGTAAGCTTGCAAGCGTATGGTGTATTTACTCATCGCCACCAACCAGAGATTGCGAGTCATTTAGGTCAGGATGTTATTTTTACTCCACACCTGGGTAACTTTAAGCGTGGCATCTTAGCGACCATCACCATCAAATTGGCCGAGGGTGTATCGGCTGAGCAGGTTGAGCAAGCATTTGAAGGGGCCTATGGCGATGCACAGTTGGTCAGACTAAAGCACCAAGTCATGCCAAAGATTCAGGATGTAGAGCATACTCCGTTTTGCGATATCGGCTGGAGCGTCAAAGGATCTCACTTAATCGTGGTGTCTGCTATCGACAACCTATTAAAGGGTGCATCTTCTCAAGCGATGCAGTGTTTGAACATTCGCAACCAATTCCCAGAAACAACGGCGTTGTTTTAAGTAGTGGCAAAGGAACTAGCTATGAGCACATTACCATTAGTGATTAAATTGGGTGGAGCTGCGCTAGAGTGCAGTGAAACACTATCGAAATTATTTAAGGCCATTGAGCAAGCATCGCAGCAATCTCAGCGTTCAATTGTGATCGTACACGGTGGCGGTTATTTAGTGGATGAGTTGCTAAACAGCCTGCAATTAACCTCTACCAAGAAAGATGGATTGCGCGTCACTCCTGTTGAGCAGATCCCTCTTATTACTGGTGCATTAGCCGGTACCGCCAACAAAATGTTGCAAGGCGAGGCTATTAAGGCCGGCCTAAAAACCGTTGGTTTGTGCTTGGCAGATGGTGAATTGTGTCAGGTTGAGCAACTTGACCCTGAGCTTGGCGCTGTGGGTAAAGCAGTCCCAGGAAACTCAAGCCTATTGCAAGCTATTTTGGCGACGAATACACTGCCAATCATCAGCTCTATTGGTTTAACAAGTAACGGTCAAATGATGAACGTTAATGCCGACCAAGCCGCAGTTGCTGTGGCCGGTGCTCTGGATGCCGAGCTGGCTCTGCTTTCGGATGTGAGTGGAGTACTCGATGGCAAAGGTCATCTGCTAGAGAGTCTCAATGAAGAGCAAGCTGATGCATTGATTCAAGGGAAAGTCATCACCGATGGAATGATCGTTAAGGTTCAAGCCGCATTGCAAGCTGCAAGCGATTTGGGCCGACCTATTCAAGTAGCCTCGTGGCGATACCCAGAAAAATTAGACCAACTGTTTGCAGGGCAAAACGTTGGCACCCTTTTTCAGCCTGAATAACAGGCATTTACATTTAGTGAACGGAAATTACTAGGAATGTTGCAATAACAACCTTCCTACTTATCGGAGAATTTATTATGAGCAAAGTAAGCGTAAATAAGGTTGTCGTTGCCTATTCAGGTGGTTTGGACACATCAGTGATCATTCCTTGGCTTAAAGAAAACTACGACTGTGAAGTCGTTGCATTTGTTGCTGACGTAGGTCAGGGCGAAGAAGAGCTACAAGGCATTGAAGAGAAAGCGAAAGCATCTGGCGCATCTTCTTGCTACATTGCTGATCTTAAAGAAGAAATGGTTGCAGATTACATCTACCCAACTCTTAAAACAGGCGCGTGTTACGAAGGTAAGTACCTGCTAGGTACGTCGATGGCTCGTCCTATCATTGCTAAGGCGCAAGTTGAAGTGGCGCGTAAAGTTGGCGCTGACGCACTGTGTCATGGTTGTACTGGTAAGGGTAATGACCAAGTGCGTTTTGAAGGCGCGTTTGCTGCTCTAGCACCTGATCTGCATGTGATTGCCCCTTGGCGTGAGTGGGATCTAGTAAGTCGTGAAGAGTGTCTAGATTACCTAGCTGAGCGTAATATCCCTTGTTCTGCATCACTGACGAAGATTTATTCTCGCGATGCAAACGCATGGCACATCTCAACAGAAGGTGGCGTGTTAGAAGATACGTGGAATGCACCAAACGAAGATTGCTGGGCATGGACAGTAGATCCAGAACAAGCACCAAACGAATCAGAGACGGTGACCGTTAAGGTTGAGAAAGGCGAAGTAACTGAGATTGATGGCGAGAAAATGACGCCATACAACGCGCTTGTTTACCTGAATGAGAAGGGTGCAAAGCACGGTGTTGGTCGTATCGATATCGTAGAAAACCGTCTTGTAGGCATGAAGTCTCGTGGCTGCTACGAAACTCCGGGTGGCACTATCATCATGGAAGCATTGCGTGCGGTAGAGCAATTGGTTCTTGATAAAACAGCCTTTGAATTCCGTGAAGAGTTGGGCGTGAAAGCTTCTCACCTAGTGTACGATGGCCGTTGGTTTACTCCGCTATGTCGTTCAATTCTTGCTGCTTCAGATGAGCTAGCTCAAGACGTTAACGGTGAAGTGGTTATCAAATTGTACAAAGGACACGCAACTGTCGTTCAGAAACGCTCTGACAATAGCCTTTACTCGGAAGAGTTTGCTACATTTGGCGAAGATGAAGTGTACGACCAAAGTCATGCGGAAGGCTTTATCCGTCTGTACTCGCTTTCAAGCAGAATCCGCGCTCTAAACGAACTTAAGAAATAGCGTCAAAAATAGAATACAGTAAGCACTAGACCAAGGAATTTCAGGAGAAAACAATGGCATTATGGGGCGGTAGATTTACCCAAGCAGCAGACACTCGGTTTAAACAGTTCAACGATTCACTTCGCTTTGATTACCGATTGGCTGAGCAAGACATTGTAGGTTCGATCGCTTGGTCTAAGGCTCTGCATTCTGTTGATGTCCTGACCGAAGAAGAACAGCAGAAGCTCGAACTAGCACTCAATGAGTTGAAGCTTGAAGTGATGGAGGATCCAGAGCAGATCCTTCATTCTGACGCCGAAGATATCCACTCTTGGGTAGAACAGCAGCTTATTGGTAAGGTCGGCGATCTCGGTAAAAAATTGCATACCGGTCGTTCTCGTAATGATCAGGTAGCAACAGATTTAAAACTCTGGTGCCGCCAGCAGGGCAATCAACTACTGATTGCTTTAGATAAACTGCAAACCAAGATGGTTTCAGTGGCAGAGCAACACCAAGGTACTGTTTTACCTGGCTACACTCACTTACAACGTGCACAGCCAGTGACATTTGCTCATTGGTGTCTCGCCTATGTTGAGATGCTTGAACGTGATTACTCAAGATTAAGTGATGCAATCAAACGTCTTGATACTTGTCCTTTGGGCTCTGGTGCTCTTGCGGGTACCGCTTACCCAATGGATAGAGAGCAGTTAGCGCATTCTCTTGGCTTTCGTCGTGCCACTCGTAACAGTCTAGATTCAGTATCAGACCGTGATCATGTGATGGAGCTAATGTCTATCGCATCACTCTCTATGCTGCACCTGTCTCGTCTAGCTGAAGATATGATCTTCTACAACTCAGGTGAGTCCAACTTTATTGAATTAGCCGATACAGTGACCTCTGGTTCATCGCTGATGCCTCAGAAGAAGAACCCTGATGCGCTTGAGCTTATTCGTGGTAAGTGTGGTCGTGTTTATGGCTCTTTGGCTGGCATGATGATGACGGTTAAAGCTCTACCACTGGCGTACAACAAAGACATGCAAGAAGACAAGGAAGGGCTATTTGACGCCTTGGATACTTGGAATGATTGCATGGAAATGGCTGCACTGTGCTTTGAAGGGATCAAGGTTAATGGTGAGCGTACTCTAGAGGCGGCTAAACAAGGCTATGCAAACTCAACTGAGCTTGCTGATTATCTAGTTGCGAAAGGTATTCCGTTCCGTGAAGCGCATCATATTGTAGGTGTGGCGGTAGTTGCTGCTATTTCTAAGGGGTGTGCGCTCGAAGAGCTTACTCTTGAAGAGTTGAAACTGTTCTCAGACGTCATTGAGAATGACGTTTACGATATTTTGACCATTGATTCTTGTCTTGAAAAGCGCTCCGCTCTTGGTGGCGTGAGTCCGAAACAAGTAGCCTACGCGGTAGACCAAGCACAACAACGTTTAGAGCAAAGAGATACCTCTGGCGTGAAAGTGCGTGCGGCTCGCTTAACGGATATCGATACCCTAGAAGGTATGGTGGCTTATTGGGCTGGCCTTGGTGAGAACTTGCCTCGTAATCGTAGTGAACTGATTCGTGATATCGGCTCCTTTGCAGTAGCAGAGCATCATGGTGAAGTCACCGGGTGTGCCTCACTGTATGTCTATGACTCAGGGCTAGCTGAGATTCGCTCTCTTGGCGTAGAAGCTGGCTGGCAAGGTCAAGGGCAGGGTACTGCAATCGTACAGCACCTTGTGGATCGTGCACGTCAAATGGCCATTAAGAAGGTCTTTGTACTGACTCGTACTCCTGAGTTCTTTATGAAGCACAGCTTTATTCCGACCTCGAAGATGCTATTGCCTGAGAAGGTACTAAAAGATTGTGAGCAATGTCCTCGCCAGCACGCTTGTGATGAAGTGGCTCTAGAGTTCAACCTTAATGAGCAAGTGATTGTTAAGGTGAACGTAGCTTAGGATTTAAGTGAAAAAATCCAATTAAAAAGGAACTCATTTAGAAAGGCAGGGTCTATTACTGTACCACTGCTTTTCTTAGACAGATTCTAAGACGGCCCTTGAACAATGATCGTTCAGGGGCCTTTTGTTTTCTGCTCACCTCATTATACCTATCGTAGTAAATAACTGCCCATCCTAGCTTGTTATCCAGCGTTTTTACTGCGCTATTTCTGACTACTTACTCACTGTGATTGGTATTACTCAAATTCCGAACTTTTGGCATCAAATGCCTATCCCTTTACCTTGATATTTCTCTACAATGCTCCTTTCGCTTTAAACAGAAGGACAGGTCATGATCGAACGTCAACAAACCAAGCAACGTATGAGCCGCATTGTAAAACATAACGGTACAATTTATCTGTGTGGTCAGGTGTGCGCCGATGCTACCAAGGGCATTACCGAACAAACTCAAACTATGTTGGACAAGGTTGAGGAGTTATTGCTTGAGGCTGGAAGTGATAAAGAAAACATGCTTTCAGCAACCATCTACGTGAAAGATATGCAGTATTTTCAAGAAATGAATGCAGTTTGGGATGCGTGGGTACCTGAAGGCCATGCACCGGCGAGAGCTTGTGTCACTGCGGATATGGCAAGAGAGGCTTTGCTGGTGGAAATTTCGGTGATTGCCGCTGAAAAGTAAAAAACCTGCGACACTTGTTGAATGCCACAGGCTAGAAGAGCTTAAAGGGAAGAGTGATTAACAGCCTGGACCACAGTCTAGGCAGTGTTTAATCATCTCTGGGCCTAGATGCAACTTAGCGTTTAGGCCTCTAAGTGCGGTACGAACACCTTCCTCAATTACAGGGTGATAGAAAGGCATGTCCAGCATTTGTGAAATGGTCATCTTGTTCTGATGCGCCCAAGCAAGTAGATGTGCTAAGTGCTCTGCATTTGGTCCCATCATCTCAGCTCCCAGGAAACGCCCAGTACCTTGCTCACCATAGACATTTAAGATGCCCTTGTTGCGGAGCATAACGCGAGAACGACCTTGGCCTTCAAAGGATACGGTTCCAGTTTCAAAGCAGCCACAGGTTCCTAAACGCTGTGAGATTTGACGAAATGATTCTCCTACCATGGCAATCTGTGGATCCGTGAAAACCGCCGATATAGTGGAGCGACGCAGGCCAGCTCTAATATCCGGGTAGCGTCCTGCGTTATCACCTGCGATACGGCCTTGATCGGCAGCTTCGTGAAGCAGTGGGATCTGGTTACTTGCATCACCAGAAATAAAAATGTTCTCTATCGAGGTCTGCATTGTGTATGGGTCAGCAGTAGGCACGCCCTTGGCATCCAACTCAATTGGTGTATTTTCTAACCCTAGACTATCAACATTCGGACGACGGCCAGTAGCAGCCAAAACGAAATCCACTTCAAAGCGTTCTGTTTCACCCGAGCGGTTGATGAAGTCGATCTCAACTTTGTCTTCATTACGAACCATTCTCTCTACTTTTACATCTGCATCCAGATAGAACTCTTCTTGAAAGCTCTTGCCTGCGTATGCCATTACTTCTGGGTCGGTTAATGGGCCAACTTGTCCACCCACACCAAATACCTTCACTTTAACGCCTAAGCGGTGCAGAGCTTGGCCTAGTTCTAGGCCGATCACACCTGGGCCAAATACAGCCACTGATTGAGGTAGGTCATCCCAATCAAAGACATCATCATTGATGACTAATCTGTCGCCTAGTTCATTCCATACTGCTGGATAAGCGGGTCTTGAACCAGTTGCAATGACAATGCGCTGGGCATTGATTTGAGTGTGGCCATCTACAACGAGCGTTGAGTTATCAATAAATTGTGCGTAACCGCGAATTTTATCTTCTGCAGGTATCTCATCTACACTCTCAAGTACAAACCCAACAAAGCGGTCGCGTTCGCTTTTGATGCGCTGCATTACCTGCTTGCCATCAATACGGATATCGCCTTGCGGGTGCACGCCAAATTGTGGCGCTTTCTCAATCTGATGCATGCTCTCAGCAGCTGCAATCAGTAGTTTAGAGGGCATACAGCCTACTCGTGCGCAGGTTGTACCGTAAGGGCCACCTTCGATCATTACGACCGAGTCTGTGTGAGCTTTAGCCGCACGGTAAGCCCCAAGGCCTGCTGTACCACCACCAATTACCGCTACGTCGACGTTTAATGACTTCATGGAACCCCCCTAATATTCGCTATAAGCTCATATAACCAAGTGTTCACTCATAGTTAGGCAAACTTTGCTCGATTTCACTTGGGTATATCAACTAGGCCCGCCGTTTGCGGGCCGTATATTAAATTGCACTTACTTAGCAGTTGCTTACGCTAGGTATGTTTCTAACTCTTCGCTACCACCGATGTGCTTACCACCGATGAAGACTTGTGGCACTGTAGAGCGACCAGTGATTGCTCGTAGTGATACGGTAGTTGCATCTTTACCCAATACGATCTCTTCGTACTGAAGACCCTTGTCGATCAGATTTTGTTTCGCTTTTACACAGAAAGGGCAACCTGGCTTGGAGAATACTGTGATTGACTCTTGAACTTTGTATTCAGGGGCAATGTAGTTAAGCATAGTATCTGCATCAGAAACTTTGAACGGGTCACCTGGTTCGTTTGGCTCAATGAACATTTTGTCTACAACGCCGTTTTTAACCAGCATGCTGTAGCGCCATGAGCGTTTGCCGAAGCCTAGCTCTTTCTTATCAACTAGCAGACCCATACCATCAGTAAAGTCACCGTTACCGTCTGGGATGAAGCGAATGTTTTCCGCCTCTTGGTTTTCTTTCCAAGCGTTCATAACGAACGTATCGTTCACTGATACACAGACAATTTCATCAACGCCGTGCTCTTTGAATACAGGGAACAACTCGTTGAAACGAGGTAGATGGCTAGATGAACATGTTGGAGTAAAAGCCCCTGGTAGGCTGAATACAATAACGGTTTTATCTTTAAAGATGTCGTCAGTGGTTACTTGAGTGAATGCGTCACCAACGCGAATTGGGAATGTGACTTGTGGTACAGGCTGACCTTCTTTAGATGCAAACATTGTGTTGTCCTTTTAAATTTTTAAGTTAGGGACTTAGCCCTTTCTGTTTTGTTGAAGCCATTATTAATGATTTCTTTTGATAGATATAACCGTTTGATGCTATTGTTTCAATAGGTAAATATTATCGAGATCATAGAAATGAACATTAGAGATTTTGAATATTTGGTGTCTTTAGCTGAGCATAAGCATTTTCGAAAAGCCGCAGAGGCGTGCTTTGTCAGTCAACCGACCTTGAGTGGACAAATCCGCAAACTAGAAGATGAATTGGGAACCGCTTTACTGGAGCGCAGTAGTCGCAAGGTGTTGTTTACCGATGCTGGATTGCTATTGGTGGAACAGGCCAAAAAGATACTGTCTGAGGTAAAGCAATTCACAGAGATGGCGAGTGCCCAAGGAGACTCGATGGAGGGGCCGATACATATAGGCTTTATTCCTACAGTAGGCCCATACCTGATGCCAATGATAGTTCCAAAGATAAAGCAAGATTTTCCAGACCTAGAACTGTTCCTTTATGAGGCGCAAACCCATCAATTGGTAGCACAATTAGAAGAAGGGAAGTTAGACTGCCTTATTTTGGCTGCGGTAAAGGAAACTGAGCCCTTCAAAGAGCTCGAGATCTATGAAGAGCCGCTGATGATTGCAGTTCCAGAGAATCACCCGTGGGGAGGACTGTCGAGTTTTGATATGCAAAAACTCAATGGTAATACTGTGCTTTCACTGGGGGATGGGCATTGCTTGAGAGATCAGGCTTTAGGATACTGCTTTGCAGCAGGTGCTGAAGATGATCATCGATTCAAAGCAACCAGCTTAGAGACATTGAGAAATATGGTAGCTGCGGGCAGTGGCATTACCTTGTTACCTGAACTTGCCGTACCGCGCGAAAAATCTAAGGATGGGGTGAGTTATATTCCAGCTGAAAATCCAACGCCATGTCGCAAATTAGTGTTGGCTTATCGTCCTGGTTCACCATTCAAACCAAGATTTGAATCTCTGGCCCGCTACATCTCAGACTGCTTGAACTAAAAAAAGACCCGGCCAAATTGGCCGGGTCTTTTTTTATTGTTGGTTAGAACAAGCTTCCACTCTCTTCGCTATCCTCATCATCTGAGGCGCCACTAGAGAAGATATCGTCTCCATATAGGCTATTGCTAGAGTTGTCTGGTTCGTATTCCGTTGGTGCTGTGCCCTGCAAGAAGTACTCAAAGCGAGATGTTTCATCGGCTTTTTGAGTCAGTAATCCAGAACTGCGATCAATACGTGCCTGAATAATCTTGCGTGGTACACGTTTGCGTTGTACTGGTGTGTCTTCTAATGCGACTTTCATGAAGTCTACCCATGCTGGTTGGGCTGTTCGTGCGCCAGCTTCACCACCAGATACTTGGCTTTTACCTAGGTTAGTGTTTTTTTCGGTACGGCCAAGATTACGGTCATGACTATCGAATCCAACCCAGGTTACAGCAACTACGTTTGGACCATAACCGCTATACCATGCATCTTTCGAAGAGTTAGTCGTACCTGTTTTGCCGCCAATATCTCGGCGTTTTAGCGCTTGAGCGCGGAAACCTGTACCGTTCCAGCCTGTGCCTTTAGACCAATTACCGCCACCCCAAACATTGCTGTACATCATTTCACGAACTAGGAATGCAGTTTGTGGAGTGATAACGCGAGGTGCGTAGCGAGGGGTGTCGTCTACCGATTCTACCTTCTCGCCTTCCTCATTGGTCAGTTCGGTAAGCTCAATGTCTTTGTTCTCTGCATACTCTGAAACATCGGTCACTAGCTCGTTGTCACAGTTCTTTTTACAGATAACCGTTGGATTTGCCTCGAAACGTACCTCTCCATATGGATTTTCAACGCGTTCGATGTAGAAAGGTTCTACATAGTAACCGCCATTGGCAAATACTGAGTAACCCTGAGCCATTTGTACTGGTGTTAAGCTACCTGCACCTAAGGCAATGGTCTCTGAGCGTGGAGTATTCTCTTTGGCAAAGCCAAATCGAGTGAGGTAATCACGTGTCTCATCAAGGCCAACAGAGCGTAGAACACGAACCGCCATTACGTTTTTCGATTGAGCAAGACCAATACGAAGGCGTGTTGGACCAAGGTAGGTTGGTGGTGAGTTCTTTGGTCGCCATGCGGTTCCTGCACTCTCATCCCATTGGTTAATAGGAGCGTCGTTGATCAAAGTGGCTAGAGTCATACCCTCATCAATCGCAGCGGAATAGATGAATGGTTTGATACTAGAGCCCACCTGACGTAGAGACTGCGTAGCACGGTTAAACTTGTTGTGTACAAAGTTAAAGCCGCCCACTAAAGAAGTCACACGACCTGATGTTGGCTCAATAGAGACCATCGCCGTATTCGCATTCGGGATCTGGCTCAATCGCCATACGATCGGTTGCTGTTCTTCTGCTGCTTCTTCCTCTGCTTCCGTTGTAGGGGCAGGGGTTAATGCGCGAGCAATATCAGTTGGGCGAACCCAGACTTGTTGACCTACTTCGACAATGTCAGAAGCACTTTTCGGTGCAGGGCCTTGGCGCTCATCTGTTTTGAAGCGGCGAGCCCAACTCATGCCATCCCATTCAATCGTTTGGTAGCCATGACTCTTAACATAAACCTGAGCTGTTTGGCCTTCCACTTTGGTCACTACTGCCGGACGCATAGCGCCGTAGCTAGGTTGAGAACGAAGGTATTGTTGAAGTTCGTCCTGAGCCATTGCGGTTGCAGATGGTTCCCAAGCAATTTTCTCTTCACCTCGATAACCGTGGCGCTCATCGTAGCTGATTAGGTTATTAACTGCGGCGATATTGGCAGCGTTTTGCAATTTAGAGTCAACGGTTGTGTAGATGCGCATGCCAGAGGTATAGGCTTCTTCTTCACCGAACTTCTTAACCATCCATGCACGAGCGATTTCAGCTACGTAAGGAGCTCTAACCTGAATCTCTGCACCATGAGCTTCACCAGTAAGATCTTCTGCGCGAGCGTCATCAAACTGAGCTTGAGTGATCTTGTTTTCTGCCAACATACGACCCAAAACGACATTACGTCGTGTGGTAGCACGATCGATAGAGTAGATAGGGTTCATGGTGGATGGGGCTTTAGGCAGACCGGCAATTACAGCGAGTTCGCCTAGAGTCAAATCTTTCAATTCTTTACCAAAGTAAACCTGCGCTGCCGCACCGACACCGTAAGAGCGGTGCCCTAGGTAGATTTTGTTCAGGTAAAGCTCAAGGATTTCTTGCTTAGTCAGCAGCTGCTCAATATGAACAGCGATAAAGATCTCTTTGATCTTTCGCATTATTTTCTTCTCGTTGGACAAGAAGAAGTTTCTGGCTAACTGCTGGGTAATGGTACTTGCACCTTGGCTGGCAGAACCTGTTGAGATAACTGCTACTGCGGCACGAGTAATACCAATTGGGTCAAAGCCAAAGTGTTCATAGAAACGGCTGTCTTCGGTGGCAATGACTGCGTCTATCAACTCTTGCGGTATTTCGTCCAGCTTGAGAGGAATACGGCGTTTTTCACCGAACTGAGCAATCAGTTTTCCATCGTGTGTATACACCTGCATCGGTGTCTGCAGTTCAACATCTTTCAACGTTGCCACGTCTGGCAATTGTGGTTTTAGATAGTAATAAAAACCAAAAATTGTACCTAGCCCAAGAACTATGCAAGCCAGTGCAAGGACCAATGTAATCTTTATGAACTTCACCCAAGTTTCCTTGTTTTTGGAAGATTGAAATTTGCTCAGTTTTATAACGAGCGTAAACAATAACTTAGTGTAACCCCTTTTTTAACCTGCTACCTATATTTTTGATCTTTATCGCATTTAATAGGGATTTGTATGCTTTATTCCACATATTCTGGCATTTCGGTGCGTCAAAATAATCTGGATTGTGTCGTGATCCGTCGCCGCAAAGCGGGTTGGAAAATAGACTCTTCGTTCACCTTTTTGCTGGAAGATAAACAAGACTGGAAAAGCACATGGGTAAAGTTAAAAAAGCGGTTACCTAGATGGCGAAATTGTGTGTCAATCAGCCTAAATTTTGAAGAGGTGTTAAGTAAAAGTTCTGTAATAAATGCATCGTTATCTGAAAACGAGACCCTAATGCAGGTTCAGGAGCAGCTATCTACCGCCATCACTAAAGAGGAGTTGGTTCATGACTATAGAAAAGGCCAGTTGTTGGATGGCGAGCAAAAGCTAGAACTCTACATCTGTAAAAAAGAAGCACTCACAAGCTTGATGAAACAATGCGAATTGTCGGTCGATGTTGTGGGTTGGGCATTGACCGATCTACGTACACTGAGCAATGAGGTGGAGGTGCACTGTGGGGGTAAAGCTGACGGCTTTATCGAAATAACGGAAAGCCGAATGATAGTGATATCACTCAATGAGCAGAGCCTGCCAATGGTTGTTGATATTACTGGACAGGATTTATCTGTATTTATTGAGAACTTAACTCATGCCTTTTCTAGTTTATCAATGAATTCGGAGGAGGAGAGCGTGACTTTACTGGTATATGGATGCACAGATAGGATTGCTGAGCTTAATAAGTGGTTCAACCATAGCCCCGATCTCAAGTTAATCGATGTATCGCATACTCTTATCGGTCAAAGCTTACCCTCGTTTACTGCAAGTTACCCTGCATTGGCGTGCGCATTGGGTGCTTATTGTTGGTCTAAGGCTTGTCAGTGATCAACCTGCTTCCTTGGCGAGAGCAACAAGCACGTTTGCAAAAATGGCAGTTTGTCACTCGAGTGAGTGCGCCAAGCTTAGTTGTCATCCTCGGGTTTATAGTGATTAACTTTCTCGAACGGCAGTATCAACATAATCTGGAAACTGAGCTTAATACCCTTCAATCAGAAGTGACGAAGGTAAAGCAAATTTACGCAGATGAAGTGGGAGAGATGAGTGAGCAAGCAATATGGCAACAGAGGCTTGTTCAATTACAAAACCAGTTGCGTCTTAGACAGTTGCCTTTACCCCTAGATGTGTTGCCTGAAAAATCTTCGGTCGAGGGCATCAGTTTATTAGCGCTTCATTGTCAGTTGCAACAATGCGTCATAGAAGGGAGTGTCGAGGCCGTTCATCAGTTGAGGCCATTTCTTGACGGCCTAGCCAGTGAACCTCAGGTGAGAAATCTACAGATTGAACACTTGATGCCAGTGACGACTGAAAAAGGTGAAAGCTCAAATCGGTTTAAAATTTCCTTTCAGCTAGGCAGTGATCCATTTTGAGTTGGCTATTTTTTTATGATTGGCAGCGATTATTTCAACTTCCTATAAAGTGGGTGAGCACCTTCGGTCTTGTTGTTGCGTTGATTATTGCTGCGGTTATATGGTTGGCTTGGGGGCAACATACCCAGACCATTCAGAGGCAATTACTTGACGAACTTGCTTTGCAGCAACAGAGCCACTTTATGTATTTAAGCAAACTGAAGCAGTTGGATGACCAGAAGATTGATTATCGAACTAGGTACTTAGAACAAGCAAACATCGGATCTAACCCGCTATCTAAAACTCAGGTGTTTAACTATCTATCATCAGGTTTGATAGGCTCATCGGTGAATGTATCTTCGTGGCGCTGGGAGCAAGAACAGAATAGTCAGCATCTAGTTTTAGACCTCAAAGGCACCTACCCAGAGATAGCACAGTTCTTGAGAATGACTCTTCGCTTTTCTGAGGTGGTCACCATCAAGGAAATGAGTCTTTCTAGGGACTCTGTTGATATAACCTTGATTGATGGGCGATTAATACTGGCCTTTTTTATCGCTGAAAGCGCCGAGTCGCAATAATATGCGCCTGTTTTATTTTTTTGTCATTTCCTTGTTTTGCGGACCATTCTCTTGGGCAGATGAACCTCAGTGGTTCTCTTCAATTAATGAGAAAGTCGAACCAATCGTCGAGTCTCGAGAAGTTGCCTCTCCGCTTAAAACTTTAGAACCCACCCGAGTATCAACTCCCGTCAGACTTGACTCTCAATTGTTTGCCATTAAATACGCTAAAGCATCGGATATCGCTTCTATTCTCGATCATCATCGCAGAGTAGGGACGGTTTCTGAGCTTGGTTTGATTGCGGTAGATGAAAGAACCAATGCTCTGTTGATCTATGATCATCCCGATAATCTGCAACGGATTACTGAGATTATTGATTCACTCGACATCCCCGTTAAACAAGTTCAAATAGAAGCGAGAATAGTGACAATCAATGAAGGAGAGTTAGATGAGATAGGCGTGCGCTGGGGATTTACCAATATTAACGTCGACTCAAAAATCACACCAAGCATCGAGGCTTCAAAAGGCAGTATGGAGCTTGAGGATCACCTAAATGTGAACCTTGGTTTGGCTAACCCCAATGCGTCAACCTTAGCTTTTCAACTGGCAAAGCTCGGGTCTGATACCCTACTGGATCTAGAGTTATCTGCCTTACAAGCGGAGTCTCGAGCGGAAATTATCTCTAGTCCTAGACTTATCACAACTAACAAGCAGCCAGCTTATATTGAGCAAGGCTCAGAGATTCCCTATCTTGAGGCTGCATCCAGTGGCGCAACATCAATTTCCTTCAGAAAAGCGGTGCTCAGTCTTAAGGTGGTGCCACAAATTACGCCAGACAATAAATTGGTTCTGGATCTGCATGTTACCCAAGACAGACCGGGTCAAGTGGTTAAAACAGGGATAGGCGAATCAGTTGCTATTGATACTCAGCGTATTCAAACACAAGTTTTGGTGAATAATGGTGAGACCATAGTGTTAGGTGGTATCTATCAAAAAACAATTACGCGCAATGTGGAGAAAGTTCCGTATCTATCTGATATTCCTTGGCTTGGTCGCTTTTTTAAGCGCACTTCAGACAAGTTCGGTCGTAGTGAGTTACTGATATTTGTTACGCCTTCGATCCTGTTTCCAAAAAAAGATAAAATATAATTTGCATTGTTGATGGCAAATCCAGATAATTTCGGGTCTTATCACGATTCATCTGTGAGGAACTTGGCGCCACTCATCAACCCTGACTTTTATAGCAGCGGCAGAGATGGCGATGTAATTTGACTTTAACGTTGTAAAATACTGCTGAACATGGCTGAGAAACGTAATATTTTCCTTGTTGGCCCAATGGGCGCCGGCAAAAGCACAATAGGTAGACACCTAGCACAACAACTTCATATGGAGTTTGTTGATTCTGATACGGTAATCGAAGAGCGCACTGGCGCTGATATCGCTTGGGTATTCGATGTGGAAGGCGAAGAAGGCTTCCGCAAGCGTGAAGAGGGTGTTATCAACGACCTTACCCAAGAACAGGGTATCGTTCTTGCGACTGGTGGCGGCTCAGTAATGAGTAAAGAAAACCGCAACCGTCTATCTGCACGTGGTGTAGTAGTGTATCTAGAAACTACTATCGAAAAACAACTTGCTCGTACGAACCGCGATAAAAAGCGTCCGCTTCTGCAAACTGATGAGCCTCGTGAGGTTCTTGAGGCTTTGGCTGCACAGCGTAACCCACAGTATGAAGAAGTTGCAGACTACACAGTTAAAACTGATGATCAGAGCGCAAAAGTAGTTGCAAATCAGATCGTTAAAATGTTGGAAGAGCGTTAATCTTCCAACGTTAATCTTACTGAGGAGTGCATCCCATGGAACGGATCACGGTAAGTTTAGGGGAGCGAAGCTACCCGATTTCAATTGGCGCTGGGTTATTGGGTGACCCAGCCCTCTTTTCAAGTCTTTTCCCATCATCTAAAGACCTATCACAACAACAAGTTGTTATTATCACTAATACAACTGTGGGTCCTTTGTACGCTGAAAAAGTTAAGCATCAATTCACTGAACTAGGGTGTAAAACTCGAGTACTTGAGCTTCCTGATGGTGAACAGTTCAAATCGTTGGAGACCTTCAACGATGTAATGAGCTTTTTGCTAGAGGAAAACTACAGCCGTGATGTGCTTTTGGTAGCACTGGGCGGTGGTGTCATTGGTGACTTAGTTGGCTTTGTAGCGGCATGCTACCAACGAGGCGTTGATTTCGTTCAGATCCCAACCACGCTATTGTCTCAAGTGGATTCTTCCGTTGGTGGCAAAACAGCGGTCAATCACCCCTTGGGCAAAAACATGATTGGTGCCTTCTACCAGCCTAAATCAGTGATCATTGATATTGATACCTTAGCCACCCTACCTGACAGAGAGTTTGCTGCTGGCATGGCAGAGGTTGTTAAGTACGGTATTATTATTGATAAGCCTTTCTTTGAGTGGATAGAACAGCATATACAGTCTTTAACTGCTCTGGAAAGCTCATCGATCACTAAAGCGATAGCAAACTGTTGTCAAATTAAGGCTGATGTTGTTGCTCAAGACGAAAAAGAGTCAGGTGTTCGAGCATTATTGAATCTGGGTCATACTTTTGGTCATGCTATTGAGGCCGAATTAGGATATGGTAAATGGTTGCATGGTGAGGCTGTTTCTTCTGGAACAGTGATGGCTGCAAGAGCCGCAGCTCACGCTGGTATGCTTGGTTCTATCGATGTAGATAGAATAAAATCACTACTGGAAGCCTGTCATTTGCCGGTTCATACACCTGAGAGCATGTCGGGTGAAGACTTCATGAAGCATATGATGCGAGACAAAAAAGTTTTATCAGGTCGTCTACGCTTAGTATTACCAGATGCAATTGGTAGCTCTAAGGTTGTAAGCGATATTGACCTAGACCATGTCTACCAAGCAATTGAGGACGGGCGAGAGTAAAGTAACACATAGGGATAGTTGATGAGCAAGGCTCAGAAAACAAGGACATTAGAATTACAGTCTCAGTCGCAGCTGCTTGATAAGCTGCGTCTCATGACTCGATTTGGTTCAAATCTCGTTACTTTTATTGGCGCAAGGGGAGCTGGTAAATCTTGGCTCCTCAACCGTTACTTCTCGCACTTCGTTTCTACTCGCTATAAAGCACTGCTGTTAGGTGATGCTTCCTCGTCTGAACTGGACATCAAGCAAACGCTATTTCAACAACTTATCCCTAATGGCACATTCGATGCCGACCTTAGTCTTTTTGAGAATCTAGATAATGAATTAGGATTGCAAACGACCGAGTTTGTTATCTTGGTTGATGATGCCAGCTTACTCTCCGAAGAGAACCTACTTTTACTTTGGAGTTTGGTGGAGCGCATTCAAGCACACCCTACCTGGACTCTGAGTTTAATTTTGGCATGTGGCCCTGACTTGTTAAGCAAGAAAGTGTTGCCACTAAGTCGGCAATTTAATGTGCAGCCGACAGAGCTAAAAATTGAGCCACTTCGTCAAAGTGAAGCGGAGTTCTTTTTAGAGTTGATGGTCCTTCGTAAATTCGAAAGCCTCAAGAAACGCGATAAAATCCGCAAGAAAGCACAGCGATGTGCTCGATACCCGGGTGAGCTCATTGCACTAGGAAATAAAGTGAAATCAACTAAATCAGCCTTGCCTTCGCATAATGGCTCTGCCAAATCTGGCATTATTATTACCTTGCTCGTTATTTTATTAGGTCTGCTCACTTGGTGGTTACTATCGGGTTCAGGCAAGCCGACAGGCAACGAGCCTGTTCCAATAACGCCGTCTGAAAGTGTAGAAAATCAAAACGAGTTATCGCTATCTGGTGAGAGCAGTGAGGTGGTGGACTTTTCGGTTAAAGAGCAAGACACCCTTATCGATGATACCAAGGAATTGCCCCCTCCAGTGACGGATAAAACAGTCACCTTGGCGGACAATAGCAACGGCAGACAGCGAGTGGTCGTCCCTGATGAGGTTGTTGATTCACTAATAGAGACTGAATCTCAGGTAGCAGCGCCACAACCTAAACAAGTTGAACCTGTGGCAAAAAGTGAAGACAAGCCGCTAAGTAACGCGGTTAATTTCTCTTTTTCTAGAGAAGAGCTGAAGGAAATCAGTGCGAAGCGTTACACGATTCAGCTTGGCGCATTGAGAACTATGCGCGAGGTGCAATCCTTCCTTGATACCCACCAGATGCAAAATGAAACTCGAATCTATCCTACGCTTCGCTCAGGAAAGAAATGGTACATCATTACTTACGGTGACTATCGCTACGTGAAGCTAGCTAGCCAAGGTATTGCTGAGCTGCCAGAGGCGGTTCAAGAGGTGGGGCCTTGGGTTAAGTCTATGACACAAGTGCATAAAGAGATTGAAGCAGGAAAATAACGCTGAGATGAGCTTCGTTTTATGTTACATTCCGCGTCCTATAAATTATGGGTAGTGAAGACCGGCAATGAAAAAACAACGTGCCTTTTTAAAGTGGGCAGGTGGCAAGTATGGACTCGTTGATGATATTCAGCGTCATCTGCCACAAGCAAAAAAGCTGGTTGAACCTTTTGTTGGTGCAGGCTCGGTTTTCTTAAATACTGACTATGAGCAGTATTTGTTAGCAGACATTAACCCAGATTTAATCAATCTTTATAACCTACTGAAGAATGATCCTCAGGCCTATATCAATGAGGCCAAGCGTATGTTTACGCCTGAATACAACCAAAAAGAGGTGTATTTGGAGGTTCGTAGGCAGTTTAACGCTACCGATGACATTCTTTTCCGCTCTGTCGCTTTTTTGTATATGAATCGATTTGGTTTTAATGGCCTGTGTCGATACAACAAGAAGGGCGGATTCAATGTACCTTTTGGTTCCTACAAGAAGCCGTATTTTCCAGAGCAAGAGCTCGAATTTTTTGCTGAGAAAGCCAAAAAGGCGACATTTGTCTGTGAGGGTTATTTAGAAACCTTTAAGCGTGCTCGCAAGGGGAGTGTGGTTTACTGCGATCCTCCTTATGCGCCTTTATCTACCACAGCGAACTTTACCACTTACTCTGGCAATGGTTTCTCTTTAGATGACCAAGCGGCTTTGGCTGATGTTGCAGAGCGCACAGCGACTAAGCGTGGCATACCTGTACTGATTTCCAATCACGATACCATGCTCACTCGTCGTTTATACCATGGCGCTGAACTGAATGTGGTTAAGGTTAAACGTACGATCAGTCGAAATGGTGCGGGACGAAATAAGGTGGATGAATTGCTGGCTCTATTTAATAGCGCGGACTAATTTCTCCTCTGTTATCGCAACAATCATAATCATTTCAAATTTGTCCTTTTAGTTTATCGTTTGCTTTTGTAGAATTGCGCGCAAATTGAACGCCTTATACAGGGGACAGGTATGACCGATTTTCTTATTGCTCCATCTATTTTATCCGCGGATTTTGCTCGTTTAGGTGAAGATGTTGAGCGTGTGCTCGCAGCTGGCGCCGATGTAGTGCATTTTGATGTGATGGACAACCACTACGTTCCAAACCTGACCTTTGGTGCCCCGATCTGTAAGGCACTGCGTGATTATGGAATTACTGCACCTATCGATGTTCATCTAATGGTTAAGCCTGTTGATGCTATCGTCCCTGAGTTTGCCAAAGCTGGCGCAAGCATGATCACCTTCCATGTTGAAGCATCTGAGCACGTTGACCGTACTCTGCAACTGATTAAAGAGCATGGTTGTAAGGCTGGCGTAGTATTAAATCCTGCAACACCTCTATCTCACTTGGACTACATCATGGATAAGGTTGATATGATCTTGCTGATGTCAGTAAATCCTGGCTTTGGTGGTCAGTCTTTCATTCCAAGTACTCTAGATAAACTGCGAGCAGTACGTGAACGTATTGACGCGAGCGGTCGCGATATTCGCTTAGAGATTGATGGTGGCGTGAAGGTAGACAATATTCGCGAGATTGCTGAAGCCGGCGCAGATATGTTTGTTGCAGGTTCAGCTATCTTTAATCAGCCTGATTACAAGCAAGTGATTGATGAAATGCGTGCTGAACTGGCTAAGGTGAAATAACTTGTCGTCAAATACTATTAAGCTTCTTGCCTTTGACCTTGATGGAACGCTACTTGATAGCGTTCCCGACCTGACCACAGCAGTCGATCTTGCCATGAAAGCGATGGGAAGACCGGGCGCATCAGAAGCTCAGGTAAGAGATTGGGTTGGCAACGGAGCAGATACTCTTGTTGCGAGAGCCTTGAGCCAAGATATCGAAATTGATCTAAGCCTAACAGATGAGTCCAAGAGCGAAGCGAGAGCGCATTTTGATCGCTTCTACGCAGAGTGTGGACACACGCAAAGTACTCTATACCCTAGAGTAAAAGAGTCGCTGCGAGCGTTGCACGAAGCGGGCTATCAACTTGCGGTTATTACTAATAAACCGTACCAGTTTGTGCCCGAGATTCTCGCTCAACACGGTATTGATGATCTGTTTATTGACGTTTTAGGTGGGGACAGCCTTGCCAAGAAAAAACCAGATCCTTTGCCATTGACGCATCTAATGGGCAAGTACCAAGCGTCTCTTTCTGAGACCGTTATGATTGGTGATTCTAAAAACGACATATTGGCAGCCAAAAATGCTGGAGTCATGTCTGTCGCTTTGCCATATGGATATAACCATGGCGAACCTATCGAACAAGCGAACCCAGATCACTTGATTCAAGATCTCTCTCAACTGCCAGAGTTACTCACTCGCTGTTAAAACCAAGTAATGAGCTTAAGTTGATATGAAATTCCAACTTAGGCTCATTTTCCTGTTTTTTTCCTTCCAATATACTCATCGATGAGTACACTGCTTTATCGTACAAAATTTTTATTTTAGAAGTATTGAGGAAGTAATTATCATGACCACTAAACCAATAGTGTTGAGCGGTGTTCAGCCGTCTGGTGAATTAAGCATTGGCAACTATCTTGGTGCTTTGCGTCAGTGGCATCAGATGCAAGATGATTACGACTGCCAGTACTGTGTTGTTGACCTTCATGCTATCACGGTTCGTCAAGACGCGAAGGCATTGCACGAAGCAACACTAGACGCACTTGCTATCTGTCTTGCTGTAGGTGTTACGCCAGAGAAAAGCACACTGTTTGTGCAATCTCACGTACCAGAGCATGCTCAACTAGGTTGGATTCTGAACTGTTACACCCAAATGGGTGAGCTAAACCGCATGACGCAGTTTAAAGATAAATCTCAGCGCTACGCTAATGACGTTAACGTGGGTTTGTATGATTACCCAGTGTTGATGGCTGCTGATATTTTGTTGTACGGTGCACACCAAGTGCCAGTCGGTAACGACCAGAAGCAACACCTAGAGTTAGCTCGCGATATCGCAAACCGTTTCAATAACATCTACAGCACGCCGGAAGCGCCAATCTTCCAAGTTCCTGAGCCGTACATTCCAACAGTGAATGCTCGCGTAATGAGCCTGCAAGATGCGACCAAGAAAATGTCGAAGTCAGATGACAACCGTAAGAACGTTATCACTCTTCTTGAAGAGCCAAAATCTATCATTAAGAAGATTAATAAGGCGCAAACGGATCCAGATAACCCACCTCGTATCCATCATGATATTGAGAACAAGGCGGGTATTGCTAACCTAATGGGGCTGTACTCTGCGGCTACGGGTAAAACCTTTGCTGAGATCGAAGCGCAATACCAAGGCGTTGAAATGTATGGGCCATTCAAGAAAGATGTGGGTGAAGCTGTTGTTGCTATGCTTGAGCCTATTCAATCTGAGTACCATCGCATCCGTCAAGACATGCCGTACTTAAACGAAGTAATGAAAGCGGGTGCTGAGAAAGCATCAGCGAAAGCCGCTGTGACTTTAGATAAGGTTTTCGAAGCGGTTGGCTTTGTAAAACGTCCGTTTTAGACCCTGCTCAAATAAGTTGTGATAGAATGCCATCGCCGTCAAGGTGGTGGCATTTTTAGTTTGGACTCTTGCATGCTGTTGATCATTGATAATTACGACTCCTTTACTTACAACCTATATCAGTATTTTTGTGAGTTAGGCTGTGACACTAAGGTCGTTCGTAACGATGCGATCACCATTGCCGAGATCCACGAACTCAAACCGCAAGCCATCGTCATATCACCTGGCCCTTGCACCCCAAATGAAGCCGGTATTTCTCTGCAGGTCATCCAAGAGTTTATGGGGCAGTTGCCTCTACTTGGTGTATGCCTAGGTCATCAAGCCATCGCCCAAGCCCTTGGTGGTAAGGTGATTCGCGCTGACAAAGTCATGCATGGTAAAACCTCACCAATACAACACACCAATGCTGGCGTATTTACAGGCCTTAGTAATCCTTTGACGGTGACTCGTTATCATTCGTTGATTGTCGAAAAAGAAACCCTTCCAGAATGCCTTGAGGTAACCGCTTGGACTCTCGATGAAAAGGGGCAACAAAAAGAGATTATGGGTTATCGTCATAAGACGCTGCCAGTTGAGGCGGTACAGTTTCATCCTGAATCGATCAAAACAGAACAAGGCCATGAGATCCTAGCTAACTTCCTTGCTCGCATCCCCCAAACATAAAGCATATCTATTGAAATTCCTTGCATAACATTTTTGCTACTTATTTGATTTAAAAAGTAGGTTTGTTATGCAACATGATCACTTTCCCTATTTCTTGCTCGAATAGCGTCACACTGCTCACATTTTGCACGGTAAATTAGCCTAATTAGGCGTATTTTTCTCTTGAAATGGTTAATAAATTGTAAATACAATGCCTGTACAGAGGAAATGTCTCCAGCAATGCATAAATAGCGAATTTTTTAATTGCGAGGGGAGTGCATAAAAGGAGTGCAGAAATGACAGATGTAACGCGTAAAGATTTCGATGAAGTTATGGTCCCTTGTTATAACCCGATGGCGGTAATTCCGGTTCGAGGTGAAGGGGCGCGAATCTGGGATCAGCAAGATAAGGAATACGTTGATTTTGCTGGTGGTATCGCGGTGAGTTGCTTAGGTCATTGTCACCCGGTGATGGTAGAAGCACTAACTAAGCAAGCGAATCAGTTATGGCACCTGAGTAATGTGATGACCAATGAGCCTGCTTTGCGTTTGGCTAAGAAATTGGTTGAGCTGAGCTTTGCAGATAAAGTCTTCTTTGCCAACTCTGGCGCAGAAGCCAATGAGGCGGCACTTAAACTGGCTCGTCGCTATGCTGTGGATGAGTTTGGTGAGCACAAATCTAAGATCATCGCCTTCAATAAAGGCTTCCATGGTCGTACCTTCTTTACGGTCACAGTAGGTGGTCAATCTGCTTATTCCGACGGTTTTGGTCCTAAGCCGGGTGATGTCGAGCATATCCCTTACAACGACATCCAAGCATTCGAAGCGGCTATCTCCGATGAAACTTGTGCAGTAATGATGGAGCCTCTACAAGGGGAAGGTGGCATCATTGCACCGACTTCAGAGTTCGTGCAAACCGTTCGTGAGCTGTGTGATAAGCATAATGCACTATTGATCTTCGATGAAGTGCAAACGGGTAACGGCCGTACTGGTGACTTCTATGCATACCAAGGTTTGGGAGTAACGCCTGATATCTTGAGTACCGCTAAGTCTCTTGGTGGTGGTTTCCCTGTAGGCGCGATGCTGACGACAGAAAAACTGGCTAAACACCTTAAAGTAGGTACTCACGGTTCAACCTACGGCGGCAACCCATTAGCGTGTGCTGTTGCTGAAGCGGTTGTTGGACATGTTTCTCAACCCGATGTTCTACAAGGCGTAAAAGAGCGTGAAGGGTTATTCCGAGCAGAGCTAGAACGTATTAACGCTAAGTATCCAATCTTTGCTGAGTTCAGAGGTAAGGGCTTATTACTTGGCGCTGAACTGAATGATGACTGGAAAGGTCGCTCTCGTGACATATTGGTTGCTGCCGGTGAAGAAGGTCTGATGGTGCTGATTGCTGGCGCTGACGTGGTCCGTTTCACTCCTTCATTGGTGATTACACCAGAGGAAATCAAGCAAGGATTTGAGCGCTTTGAGGCAGCTGTAGCTAAGTTATACAACGCATAGTTTTCTATCAGGAGGATAGTGGGATGTTAGTAGTACGCCCAATTTTAAAGGATGATTACGATGCATTGCACCTGTGTGCAGAGGAGTCCGGTCACGGGTTTACCTCTTTGCCAGTCAATGAAGAGCTGCTTACCAATAGAATCGATCACTCAGTGAATAGCTTTCAAAAGCCAGAGGTGACATCACCGGGTGACGAAGGCTACCTTATGGTCGGTGTGGATTGTGATACGGGCGAGGTAGCAGGCACCACAGGTATAGAAGCCTCGATAGGCTGGGACGTCCCTTTCTATTCGTACCATATAAGCAAGGTTGTACATTCGTCGCCAAAACTGGGCGTGAACAATGTCGTGAAGTTACTGACCTTTGGTAACAACTACACTGGGTGTAGTGAAATTTGCACTTTGTTTCTGCGTCCTAAGTTCCGTGGTGGACTGAACGGCCGATTGATGTCTAAGTGTCGCTTCTTAATGTTAGCGGAGCACCCTCATCGATTCTCTAAAACGATCTTTGCGGAGATGAGAGGGGTTTCCGATGAAAAAGGCAATTCTCCATTTTGGGAGTGGTTGCAGGAACACTTCTTCTCTATCGACTTTACTATGGCCGATTACCTCACTGGTATTGGCAAGAAAGGCTTTATCGCTGACCTAATGCCAAAGTTGCCTATCTACATCAATCTATTGAGTAAAGAGGCACAGGCGGTGATTGGCGAGGTGCATGACAATACCCGACCAGCATTGAAATTGCTTGAGAACGAAGGTTTCACCTGTAGAGACTATGTCGACATCTTCGATGCCGGCCCAACAGTGGAATGTGACCTTCGCAATATTGATACTGTGCGCCATTCCTTTAGGGCGCAAGTGTCGGTTGCAGAGCACGGCAGTTCTACCAATTACCTCATTAGTAATACCTCGTTTGAAAACTTCAGAGCGGTAGCTCAACAAGCGGCATTTGATGCTGAAACTCAAAGCGTCATTATCAGCCCTAAAGTTGCTAGCGCCCTTCAAGTTGAGAACGGTGATTGGGTTCGAATGGCGGCGGTATAAACAGAACAACAAGGACGAATTAGATGGAAACGCATTTTATCGCAGGTGAGTGGATTTCAGGCCAAGGTCATGATGTGCACTCTTTATCCCCTTATAACAGTGAGGTGATCTGGCAGGGTCACTCTGCGAGCAAAGGACAGGTTGAACTGGCCGTTTCAAGTGCGCGACATGCGTTTTTGAGCTGGAAAAAGTGCTCTTTTGAAGAGCGTGAGCAAATCGTACTGCGCTTTGCCGAGCTAGTTAAAGAAAATGCAGAGCTGGTTGCTGAGACTGTTGCTAAAGAGACAGGCAAGCCATTATGGGAAACACGTACTGAAGCCGCTGCGATGGCAGGCAAGATCGCGCTATCGATTAAATCCTACCATGAGCGCACAGGCACAAAGCATAAGCAGGTTGCTGGTAATGATGTGACTTTGCAGCATAGACCTTTGGGCGTATTAGCGGTATTTGGTCCGTATAACTTCCCTGTACACCTTCCTAACGGGCATATCGTACCTGCGTTGTTGGCAGGGAACACAGTAGTCTTTAAGCCTTCTGATCTAACGCCACTGTGTGGCGAGCTTGCAGTGAAGCTTTGGCATGAAGCAGGCTTACCTAATGGTGTAATCAATTTGGTTCAAGGTGGTAAAGATACTGGCATTGCACTGGCTGATTCTACGCAAATTGATGGGCTTTTGTTTACCGGTAGTGCCAACACTGGTCATATTCTACATCGCCAGTTTGCTGGGCAACCTGAAAAAATGTTGGCGCTGGAAATGGGCGGCAATAACCCGCTGATTGTTGGTGAAGACTTTGGTGAGCTTGATGCCGCGGTTCACACCGTAGTGCAGTCTGCCTTTATTAGTGCTGGGCAACGGTGTACCTGTGCTAGACGCTTGTATGTCGCGAAAGGTGATGCGGGCGATGAACTCATCGCTCGATTAGTGAAGGTCACAGCGCAGTTAAAGATGGATCAGCCATTTGCACAGCAGCAACCCTTTATGGGGACGCTCATCTCGCGTAGCGCAGCTGAGCAGATTGTGACCGCGAAGCAGACGTTGATCGACCTTGGTGGCAAGCCGCTGCTGGATGGAAAACTGCTGAACGATGCCTTTGTTGAACCGAGCATTTTAGATGTCACTGATATCACGACACTGCCCGATGAAGAGTATTTTGGACCATTGCTACAGATTGTTCGCTATAGCGACTTTGCCCAAGCGATTGAGCTGGCGAATAACACCAAATACGGTCTATCCGCCGGTCTGATATCTGTTGATGATGCTCAGTGGGCGCTCTTCTCAGATGAAATCAGAGCAGGCATAGTCAACCGTAATCGCCCTATCACGGGTGCGAGCGGTGATGCGCCATTCGGTGGTCCGGGTGCGTCAGGCAACCTTCGCCCAAGTGCATTCTATGCGGCAGATTACTGTGCATACCCGATGGCTTCGATAGCAGGAGATGCGCCAATAATGCCAGAGACATTGTCTCCAGGTATTCAATTCGACTAATACAATCAAGGAGGGGTTATGGGTGTCCAAAAGCTATTTGACCAACTGTGGAGTGATTTTAATGGCAGGCTTTGTCCGTCTTCGCACACTATTCATGAGCTATTGAAGCAAGATAAGGCGCTGATCAATGATCACATTGCGTTGCGTACCTTCGATTGTTCACCCATAGGCCTAGAGGTACTGGCGAAGCCATTTATCGAGCTGGGTTATCAAGAGGGTGGCGATTATGTCTTTAAAGCGAAAAAGTTGGTTGCTAAGCACTACCAGCATCCAGACCCTGATATGCCTAAGGTATTTATTAGCCAATTGCAGCTTGAGCAGTGTTCAAGTGAGTTGCAGTCGATTGTGAAAAAGCTCGTTGAGCAGATAGATTCAAGTAAACTGCAAGATTCAGCGTTTTTGCATGGTGGCCGATTGTGGGACGTGAGCTTTGAGGATTATCAGCGCCTAGCCAAAGAGAGTGAATATGCCTCTTGGGTAGCAGCTCATGGTTTTGGTGCCAATCATTTCACTGTGAGCGTGAATCAACTGGCTCAGTTTGAAGATGTTTTTGAGGTGAACACCTTTTTGAAGGATAACCGTTTTGCTATCAATGCATCTGGCGGCGAGGTTAAAGGCTCCCCAGAGGTCTTGTTAGAGCAATCATCGACAATGGCAGATAAAGTGGAGGTGGTATTTTCTGATGGCGTACAGCGCATTCCAGGTGGCTTTTATGAGTTTGCCAAGCGCTATGAGATGTCAGTAGGAAATTTGTACCAAGGTTTTGTTGAGGCTTCTGCGGATAAAATATTTGAGAGCACCAACAACTAACTTCTTGCTTTTAGATATAAAAAAACCGCTGTCATGACAGCGGTTTTTTGTATTTGGTTACTGAGAGTGGATTAGCGAGTGCCGTAAACCACAATAGTTTTACCGTGTGCAGAGATTAGGTTCTGCTCTTCTAGCATCTTCAAGATACGACCTACAGTCTCACGAGAACAACCTACAATCTGGCCGATCTCTTGACGAGTGATCTTGATTTGCATGCCGTCAGGGTGAGTCATTGCATCAGGTTGCTTCGCTAGGTTAAGTAGAGTTTGAGCGATACGACCAGTTACGTCTAGGAACGCTAGATCACCTACTTTTTGGCTAGTTACTTGCAGACGCTTAGCCATTTGCGAAGAAAGACGCATTAGGATGTCTGGGTTAACCTGAATAAGCTGACGGAATTTTTTAAATGAAATCTCAGCAACCTCACAAGGAGATTTTGCACGTACCCAAGCGGTACGCTCTTGATCATCTTCAAAAAGACCTAATTCACCGATGAAGTCACCTTGGTTTAGGTAAGAAAGAATCATTTCTTTCCCTTCTTCATCTTTGATCAGTACGGCTACCGAACCCTTAACGATGTAGTAAAGAGTTTCCGCTTTTTCACCAGCGTGGATCAGTGTGCTTTTTGAAGGGTATTTGTGGATGTGGCAGTGTGACAAAAACCATTCTAACGTTGGATCTGTTTGAGGTTTACCTAAAACCATATTCTTATCTTCCTCTCTCAGCGAGTATAATTATGTTCCCTGACCTCGCCATATAAGGGGAGCGGGGTGTAGTTGCTGCTACTACTTCAAATTTTATCAGTACGAATAGTATCTTTTTTTTGAGTACATTTCTTGATTTTGATCGGTTTGAATTGTCGATTTTACAAGCAAAACCGTGTCCTCAATCACACTCTGAGACAAGAGTGTGGTTCAGGTTCAAAATTAGCCGATCTTACCCGTCTCTAGCAGTTGTTGCAGGATAGGGCGAATAATCAACTCCATAGCAAAACTCATTTTTCCTCCCGGGACAACCAAAGTATTGTGACGAGACATAAATGAGCCATCGATCATTGCCAGTAGGTATGGGAAGTCGACATTCTTAAAGCCGCGCATACGAATGACCACAAAGCTTTCATCTAAACTCGGGATTCCTTTGGCGTTTAGAGGGTTTGAGGTATCTACGGTTGGCACCCGCTGGAAGTTGATGTGTGTGCGAGAAAACTGCGGGGTAATGAAGTTTAAATAGTCGTCCATTGAGCGCACGATGGAGTCCATAACCGCTTCGCGTGAATGACCTCTATCGCGAGTATCGCGGACGAACTTTTGAATCCACTCAAGGTTAACGATGGGTACCATGCCAATCAATAAATCAACATGCTTGGCGACATTACAGGTGCTGTCTACGACGCCACCATGCAAGCCTTCATAGAAGAGAACATCGCTTTCTTGTGGTAATTCTTGCCAGGGAGTGAAGGTACCTGGCATTTGGTTGTATGGCACAGCTTCATCGAATGTGTGTAGATAGCGACGAACCTTGCCTTCGCCTTTTTCGCCATAGTCTTTGAAGAAGTTTTCTAGTGCGGGGAAATCATTGGCTTCTGGGCCAAAGTAACTAATATGTCGTCCCTGCTCTTTTGCTTTACGAATAGCGACATCCATTTCTGGACGAGTAAAACGGTGGAAGCTGTCGCCTTCAACCCAGGCGGCCTTTGCATTCATCATGTTGAACATCTTGCGAAAGGCTTCTGATGTAGTGGTGGTACCGGCTCCTGAAGAACCCGTTACCGCTATAATGGGGTGTTTGGCTGACATGACTTTCCTTGTCTTGTGAGTGAATTAAGGTTGATTGTATACAAATCGAGTTTAACGATTGAGTGCTTATAAGAGTTTTGCGCCTTGGCTCACTTTTATATCAATGCTCTCATGTAGCTCTGAGTACACAATAACCGCTGTACCTTGCTGCAACTGCCATTTGATTTGGTCAACCTTATCTTGCAGTGAGATCTCAACGTCTCCGTAGTCCGTTCCTTCTCTTAGGACAAACTCTTTTATTAGGCTATCTAGTGTTTCAGGAGCGATTTCTTTCCAAGGTACGATCATGGCTGATGCTTATTAGATTAATATGTCTGAGAGGTGAATTTATCATAAAAGCTTGGCACAGCCACCTCCAACCAAAAATAGGGGTTGTTAAATGAGCCGCCAATAAAGCCAACGTGGCCTCCGTTGGCAATCAAGTGATAATTGATATTTTGGTTGAGTTTAAATTTGGGGACGACGTCATCGGTCATAAAAGGGTCATCCTTGGCATGAATGACGTTAATGGGCACAGTCACGCTATTTAGCTTTGGGAGCCCTGAACAACGAGTATAGTAGTCATTGGCATTGGCGTAACCATGCAGTGGTGCGGTAATGGCATTGTCGAATTGATGTAAGAAGCGCATGTTCTTTACGGTATCTACATCGATCTCCAGTGCTTCTTCTAACAAATGAATCTTTTGCAGAGCTGTCTGTTTTAAAGAATCCAACAGATAGTGATGATAGAGCCTCGAGAAGCCTTGCTCGATTCGTCTAGAACAGGCGGCGAGATCGAGAGGAGCACAGATGATGGTTGCTTCATCTATGAGCGGTTGGTCAGCATACCGAGCCAAGTAATTGACCAGCATGTTTCCACCCAGAGAGATCCCAACCGCCACCTTAGGATTATTCGGAAATCGACAATTGAGATGCTCTAGAAAAAAACGCGCATCTTCGGTTTCACCAGAGTGGTAAGCACGAGCTTGTTTATTTGGCTTACCGCTGCAGCCTCGAAAATGCATCATGACAGATAACCATCCTTTCTCAGCGAAAGAGTGCATTAGTCCATGTGCGTAAGGACTATTGAAGCTGCCTTCTAGGCCATGAAATAGGATGAAGATAGGCTTGTTAGCGACAGAATCACACCGCCAATCGTCACTCCAAGCTAGGTCAATAAAGTCATTATCTGGTGTGGTTAGGGTTTCCCACGTAGGTGTAAACAGCGGTTGTTTACGAATAAACCGCGGCATCAATGTCTGAAGGTGAGGGTTCTTCATTGCCCAAAATGGGGAGAAGGTTTTCATCATGGCCTTTGCTTATTGAAGATAATAGCCAAATGCTCTGCCCCTAATTGATGACAGTAGTCGTCTGCGAGGTGAGGCGCTTCCACCTTACTGAGTTCAATTCGATGAATTATATCTATGATGTCAGCCTGTTGCTGGCGCTCTAGTTGCAACTCGAATTGCAGTGAGTCTCTATACAGAGACTCAGGTAGGTGTTGCTTACTTTTACGTCTTAACTCACGAAAATGAAGCAACAGCGCTTCAGTGCGCCCCAAGCTTTGAATTACCTGTGCCCATTGTGCGGATGGGAAAGTAAGTCTGTGTTCATCAAGCCACTTCAATGCCAACAGTAAGTTTACGTTGCCATGGAAGTGGTTTTGCAGGTAGAGACACGCCTCTTTTATCTCCCGCATCGAGTAGTACTGCAAACTGAATTGCCATAGGCTCTCAATGGTTAGGTGATCATTAGGCGTGTTGTTGTTCATTCTGCGTCGAGATTAGCCTGCATATCTTCAAGGGATTCTTGCTCAGTCATCCATTCCATCTCCACTTCCTCAAGCTCTGACTTAGCGCTGGCTTGTTGGCTAAGTACTTGGGTAAGTTTAGACTTATTTTCTGCTTGATACAGTTCGGTATCACCAAGTTGCTCTTCGCATTGCTCTAACACACTGTTGAGCTTATCCATTTTTTTCTCTAAAGCCGTGATATTTTTGCGAATCGGTGCAGTGAGTTTACGAAACTCTGCTTCTTTTCTTTTCTGGTCTTTCTTAGCAGATGCGGAATTGACGCTCGATTTAACCACTTCCTTTGATTGCGCTTTCTTAATTTCTTTTTGCTGCTCTGTTAGCCACTTATAGTAGTCACTCAGGTCGCCATCAAAGGGCTCCACCTGCTTGTCATGCACAAGGTAAAGATCATCGGTGGTCGCACGTAGTAAGTACCTATCGTGGCTAACAATAACCATTGCACCTTCAAAGGTTTGTAGGGCTAGGGTTAGAGCCTGACGCATATCCAAATCAAGGTGGTTGGTAGGCTCATCGAGAAGCAGTAGGTTAGGCTTTTGCCAAACCAGCAATGCCAATACTAAGCGAGCCTTTTCGCCCCCTGAGAATGGTGCGACCTTATCGAGCGCTTTTTCTCCCTGAAATCCGAAGCTACCTAGGTAATCACGAAGTTGTTGCTCAGTATGATTAGGAGCGATTTGCATCAGATGCTGCAGGGGCGTTTCTTCTGGATGAAGAGTCTCCAGTTGATGCTGAGCAAAGTAGCCAATCTTTACGCCCTGCGAGTAGGTAAGCTCACCGCTCTTTGACGCAAGCTCTCCCGATAGCAATTTAATTAGGGTGGATTTACCTGCGCCGTTGCGCCCCAATAAACCAATGCGACTACCAGGAACTAGATTTAAGCGAATCTTATCTAGGATCAAGGTGTCATCGTAGCCTGCTGATACTTGGTCCATCATCACGATAGGGTTGGGTAGAGCGGTTGGCTCGCGAAACTCAAAGCTAAATGGGTTATCAAATTGAGCGGGTAAAACCTGCTCCATCTTTTCCAGCGCTTTGATTCGACTTTGTGCCTGACGTGCCTTAGATGCCTTATAACGGAATCGGTCGATATAGCTCTGCATATGCGTCATCTGCTTTTGCTGCTTTTGATACATAGCTTGTTGAAGTACTAGCTTTTGAGCTCGCTGGGTTTCAAACGACGAGTAGTTACCCGTATATTCATTAAGGGCTTGATTCTCGATATGGATAATACGACCTACCACAGGGTCTAAAAAATCCCTGTCATGGGAAATCAGCACCAAAGTGCCTCTATAGCTTTGCAGCCAACGCTCAAGCCACATTACTGCGTCTAGATCTAAGTGGTTGGTTGGCTCATCGAGCAGTAGCAGGTCTGAACGACATAACAGTGCTTGAGCCAGGTTCAAGCGCATACGCCAGCCACCAGAGAATTGGGTTAGGTTCCATTCCATTTGTGCTTGAGAAAAGCCTAGACCATCGAGAAGCTCAGCCGCGCGTGCACGAATAGAGTAGCCACCAATGGTCTCTATTTTACCGTGTAGCTCGGCCACTTTATTGCCGTTGTCGTCTTTTTCAGCTTGGACTAAGTCAGCTTCTAACTGGCGATATTCTCTGTCGCCATCGATAACATATTCAATTGCTGTGCGTTCAAGGGCAGGCGTTTCCTGCGCAACCCAAGCCAGCTCCCAATGCTTTGGTTGCTTAAAATCACCCGCATCAATGCTGAGCTCATCCTTCATCAAAGCAAATAGGGTTGATTTACCGCACCCGTTTTTCCCAACAAGGCCGACTTTGTCGCCGGGATGAATGGTGGCAGAAGCGTCTTGCAGAAGGGCTTTGCCTCCGCGCAATAATTGAATGTCTGAAATCGTAATCATGAGAATGCTGAGCGTTAATCAAATATGTTGGCTCGCATATTAGGTGGAATAGGGGTAAAAGTCGATCTCTTGGCGTGATAGGATAAACGTAACGTAACAGTTAAGGAATGTGTCAAGGAATGACAAAGCTGTCTGCTTACCCGCCGAATATCCCAAGAGTGCTTGTTATATACGCTCATCCCGAACCTGATAGTTCGGTTGCCAACCAGTGCATGATCGAGAAAATAAAAGATCTTCCCAACGTCACTGTGCATGACCTTTATGCAGAATACCCTGACTTCTTTATTGATATCGCCCTTGAACATCAGCGCTTGCTCGAACATGACTTGATTGTGTTTCAGCACCCTATGTTCCTTTATTCTTGCCCATCACTGCTTAAAGAGTGGATGGATCGTGTATTGGATAAAGGATTTGCCTTCGGCGCTCAATGTGCCTTGAAGGACAAACATTGGCGTAGCGTGATCACTACGGGTGGACAGAAGTCGGCATTTTCTCCTGGGGGTTACAACAAATATCCCCTAGAGCAGATTCTTCAGCCTTTTGAGCTCACCGCAGCGCTTTGTCAGATGAACTGGATAGAGCCATTGGTGCTGTATTGGTCAAGGACGGTATCCGATACCACTCGTGAAGAGCACGCGCTTCAATATCGACATTGGCTATCGGACCCTTTTGCGACGGGGCCTGCCTTGGAGGAGTATACCGATGGCCATGAATAACGAGCTTATAGAGAGCGGAGTGTTGTTTCTTGGTGCTGCGGTTGTCGCAGTTCCATTGGCACAGCGTTTGGGGCTAGGTAGTGTTTTAGGCTATTTGCTCGCTGGTGTGGTTATTGGTCCATGGGGGCTTTCCCTGATCAGCGATGTGGACGCAATACTGCATTTCTCTGAGCTAGGGGTCGTGTTGCTCCTGTTTTTGATTGGCTTGGAACTTAACCCGAAAAAACTATGGGCCATGCGAATGCCCATATTGGGCTTGGGTGGCGCTCAAGTCATAGTGACAACCTTGTTTTTGTCTATGGTGGCCTACCTCCTTGGTCAGTCGTGGATGAGTAGCCTTGCCATAGGTATGGGGCTGGCATTGTCTTCTACCGCCATTGCCCTGCGGGTTATCGATGAGCAGGGGTTGGCAGGTACTGAAACCGGGCAGTCAGGCTTTGCAGTGCTACTGTTTCAAGATATAGCCGTTATCCCCATGTTAGCGTTATTACCACTGCTTGCAGGAGAGGTAGCCGGCAATTGGGCTGATGTAGGCCTAAAGCTCTCAGCGGTGGTCGCCTTGTTGGTCGCGGGTCACTTTTTGCTAAGACCCTTGTTTAGGTTTGTACTTTCTACAGGTACTCGTGAGCTGTTTACTGCAGCTGCGCTACTTGTGGTGTTTGGTATTGCCGTATTTATGCAGCACCTTGGCTTATCGATGGCTCTGGGAACATTCTTGGCTGGGGTGCTTTTGGCTGAGAGTGAATACAGACACGAGTTAGAGATCACTATTGAGCCGTTCAAGGGGTTGTTGCTGGGACTGTTCTTCATCTCTGTTGGCATGTCCGTTAACCTAGGTTTGCTGATAGAAAATCCATTATTAATTCTGGCAACGGTCGCGGGATTAGTCACAGCTAAAGGATTGATCTTATATGTGCTAGCGAGGCTGTTCGGCACAAAATCTAAATCCAGAAGTAGAATGGCGGCGATTCTTAGCCAAGGGGGCGAATTTGCCTTCGTTATATTTACCGCAGCGCTTGGCTTTGGATTGCTCTCCTTGCCTGTTGCCAGTTTCTTGCTGGTGGTAGTGAGTCTATCTATGGTGACCACGCCATTGATTCTTAAGGTGCAGACTTGGGTGTATTCACGCAGCATTAACTCACCAGAAGAAACAGACTCTCATGAGCAGGTACAAGATCGTAGCCCTAGAGTAATAGTGGCAGGGTTTGGTCGATTCGGTCAGGTGGTGGGGCGACTGATGTATGCCAACAAGGTGAAGATCACTATTTTAGAAAGTGATGCTAGCCAGATAAAATTATTGCGTAAGTTTGGCTACAAGGTGTATTACGGAGAGGCTACCAACATTGATTTGCTCAGGGCAGCAGGAGCGCATAATGCAGAAGCGATTGTGCTGTGTACCGATGATCCAGATGAAATTATCCAGACGGTCGAATTGTGTCAACAGCACTTCCCGCATCTAAAGATACTCGCTCGTGCTCGAAGTCGTGTTGAGGCCTATCAATTGCTGAATCATGGTGTCACCAGCTATTCTCGAGAAACCTTCTTAGGCGCGCTCGACCTTGGGCGCCAATTGCTAATAGCTCTTGGCATGCATCCTCATCAAGCCTCCCGAGCAGAAAAGCATTTCAACAAATTGGATAACACCATGTTGAAAGAGTTGCTCCCTCAACACAGCGATGAGAGTAACTTAGCGCTACGAGCCAAAGAAGCGCGTAAAGAACTAGAAGAGATCTTTGACCGAGAAATAGAGAACGAGCGTCAATCGAGTAATTACTGGAATAAAAAAGATGAAGATTAAGAAACGATTTATTGCAGGCGCAGCTTGCCCTGAGTGCAGTGATACCGATAGCCTGCGCTGGTGGGAAGAGAATAATGTTGAGTGGGTAGAGTGTGTTAGCTGTGATTTCAAAGAGCAACGCCTTCCTGCAGATCAGCAAGAGCAAGTGGGTGAGCAAGACCTGATTGGGATCTTTAAACCTGAATAGCATTAAGCGCTAGCCATCACAGAGGTTAATCTGTATTATTGCGCCTCTTTTTTGAACAGTTGAATGACCAACTTTTTGGAGTGACTATGAAAATCGACAATAACTCAGTAGTAAGCCTAGCGTATCAAGTAAAACTTGAAGAAGGCGTAGTTGTTGATCAAGCGGGTGTTGATGCACCATTGGATTATCTACACGGACACAACAACCTAGTAGTTGGTTTAGAAAAAGCGCTTGCTGGCCGTACTATTGGTGACAAGTTCAGCGTAACTGTAGCTCCAGAAGAAGCGTACGGTGAGCATAGCGATGCTATGGTTCAACGCGTTCCTGCTGATGTTTTCCAAGGTGTTGACCAAATCGAAGTGGGCATGCGTTTCCTAGCTGACACTGACCAAGGTCCAATCCCTGTAGAAATTACTGAAGTAGATGGTGATGAAGTAGTGGTTGATGGTAACCACATGCTAGCTGGCCAAACTCTGACTTTTGATGTTGAAGTGGTAGCAATCCGCGAAGCAACTGAGTCTGAGATCGAACATGGTCACATTCACAAAGAAGGTGGTTGCGGCCACGGTCATGACCACGGTGATGATCACGAATGCTGTGGTGGCAAAGGCGATTGCGGTAAAGGCGACGACTGCTGCTCTAACCACTAATCGGTATTTACAACCTTAATGTGCTAAAAGCGCATTTTGAGATTGTTTCGTTATAATGAGCCTCCCACCTAGTGGGGGGCTTTTTTGGTTTTAAGACGAAGGAAATGTTATGCAGCCACCAATCAGTATTGCCATCCATGGCGGAGCCGGCACCATATTGCGCAGTAAAATGAGCGAACAACTCAAGCAAGAGATGCTTACCGTATTAGAGGCTTCCGTACGTGCAGGCTATGAAGTGCTGCAGGCCAGTGGGGATGCTGCAGACGCGACGATAGCGGCAGTGAAGGTAATGGAAGACTCTCCTCATTTTAATGCAGGCAAAGGCTCTGTATTAACCCATGAAGAGTCAATAGAGATGGACGCTTCAATTATGCACGGCAAAGCCCTCAATGCAGGTGCGGTGGCTGGAATCAAAGGCATAAAAAACCCCATAGAGCTTGCCAATTCTGTGATGCTGAACAGCGATCATGTTTTCTTAATAGCAGAGGGTGCTCATCGATTTGCTAAATCACAAGGCTTTGAATTTCTAAATGAAGAGTACTTTGTAACGCAGCGCAGACGTGAGCAGCTGCAAAGCATGAAAGAGAAGGGCATCTTTGCCTTATCTGAGAGTAAGTATCCAGACGATAAGAAATTTGGCACTGTTGGTGCGGTTGCTCTTGATTGCTTTGGTAATCTAGCGGCGGCGACGAGCACTGGCGGTGTAACCAATAAAAAGTTTGGCCGGGTAGGCGATAGCCCAATAATTGGCGCGGGTACCTATGCTGAGAATGGCAACGTAGCGGTATCGACGACAGGTGTGGGTGAGTACTTTATCCGTAAAACGGTGGCGTCAGATCTTGCGGCGCGGATGCGTTATCTCAAAGAGGATGTGCACGTTGCTAGTGAGCAGGTCATTCATGGTGAGCTTGAAGCAATGGGCGGGGAAGGTGGCTTGATTGCCTTAGATTCTAAGGGCGATATCCATTTTGCAATGAACAGTTCAGGGATGTATCGCGCCAGCATTGATGCTCAAGGTTCTGTTACCGTGAAAATCTATGCTGACGAATAGTTAGTTTGTCGCAGTGCTTTTTAGTCGCCTCTCTTAGTAGTGAGGAGGCGGCGTCTCTTCCGTTGGGTCCGCTAGGTTAGAGGCGTCAATATTCTTAACCTTACCGACAACATACTTCATCTGATGCTGCATTTTCGAGATCAGGATCTGTTGCTGACTAAGGGCGTCATTGAGCTCATCGATGGTTTGTTCTTGGAATGCAGCTTTGCACTCAAGGTCATCAATCTTTTGATTGAGTTGCTGAATTAAAGTAGAAATCTCAGTCGTGTTGGACATCAAAGCGAGCCTATAAAGTCGATAATGGCTCGCAGTTTACCCCAGATCACCATTCCCTTCATCTTTTAGGGAACTATTATAATTAACTGTGTCTAAAAGCCCATCGCTCGCAATTTTACTTAGAAATGACAATTAATAGTTGTCTAGACGCAATTATAATTCGTACACTGATCTGTAATTTGTTAATTTTAATAAGATTAACGATAAATAATCTGCACTAAAAAGTGCTCGTAGCAAATGGCGAAGCCATGATTTGGAGAACTCAATGAAACCAATGCTAAAACTTTCTCTGCTTGCAGCAACTGTTGCTCTAGCAGTAGGTTGTCAAAAAGAAGAAGCACCAAAGACAGAAACTGCAGCGGCAGCTCCAGCAGAAGCAGCAGCAATGCAATTCAACTCTGACGACGATAAAGCGGCATACGCAATCGGTGTTTCGTTCGCTACTTACCTAAAAGCAAGTGTAGAGAAGCCTCAAGAAATCGGCATTGAACTTAGCGATGAGATGGTACTTAAAGGTATTACTGATGCGTTTGGCGGTAATGCAGGCCTGAACGAAGATGAAATCCGTCAAGCTCTTGAAGGTCTTGATGCTCGTGTAAGTGAGCAAATGGCAGCTCAAGCAGCAGAGAAATCAGCAGCTGCAATCAAAGCAGGTGAAGACTTCCGCGCTGAATTTGCGAAACAAGACGGCGTAATGCAAACAGAGTCTGGCATTCTTTATCAAGTAGAGAAGCAAGGCGACGGCGCTACTCCTACAGAGACTGACGTTGTTAAAGTTCACTATGTGGGCACACTAACAGACGGCACTCAGTTCGACAGCTCAATTGAGCGTGGCGAACCAGCAACATTCCCTCTTAACCGAGTGATTCCTGGTTGGACTGAAGGCGTTCAGCTGATGCAAGTGGGTTCTAAGTACAAGTTCGTTATCCCACCAGAGCTTGCATACGGTGACCAAGAGTCTCCGGCTATTCCTGCTAACTCAACACTAGTGTTTGAAGTTGAGCTATTGGATATCGAAGCTCCAGCTGCACAGTAACAATTAAAAAATACTTATGAAACCGAGGCTTGCCTCGGTTTTTTTGTATTTTGTTTATGACTCAGATCAGAATATTGCGGTGTTGATTCAGGCAGTACTCTCTTTTTTAAAATATTCTGATAAACTTTGACCTAATATTTGAATTCTGAACATGGACAAGCGCGTGAACACAGAAACTCTTAATACTGACTCGCTTCTAGAGTTGGAGTCCGTCGATGTAAAGCCCTTCACGGAACATGACAAGATCATCCTGCGCTCTTATGAGGCTGTGGTTGATGGCATAGCGAGTTTAATAGGACAATTCTGTGAGATCGTTCTTCACTCTCTAGAGGATCTCAACACCTCTGCTATCCGTATTGCTAACGGTGAAAACACAGGCCGCCAAGTAGGGTCACCTATTACCGATCTAGCATTAAAAATGCTAAAAGACATAGAAGGCTCAGAGCGTAACTTCTCTCGCTCTTACTTTACTCGCGCTAAAGGTGGCGTATTGATGAAGTCCATTACGGTAGCGATCCGTAATGGTGACAATCGCGTTATTGGCCTTTTGTGTATTAACGTCAACCTAGACGCACCTTTCTCTCAAGTGTTGCACTCATTCATGCCAACAGAAGAAGCGGAAGCTGCTGCATCATCCGTAAACTTTGCTAGTGATGTAGAAGAGTTGGTGGATCAGACAGTAGAGCGCACCATCGATGAAGTGAATGCGGACAAGATGGTATCTAACAACACCAAGAATCGTCAGATCGTTATGGAGCTGTACGACAAAGGGATCTTTGATATTAAAGATGCTATCAACCGTGTGGCGGATCGCTTGAACATATCTAAACACACCGTCTATCTCTATATCCGTCAGCGTAAGACTGAGGAAGAGTAGTTTGAGCCTATCGTACACCTTAGTGGTTAGTGGGGAGGTTTATGGTGAGCAATCTAGCTTAAATGCTTACCAATTTGCTGAAGCACTGATAAAAAAAGGCCATCGCTTAGTGAGCGTGTTCTTTTATCAACAAGGCGTAACAAATGGTAATGGCCTTACTGTTCCAGCGAATGACGAGTTTGATTTAGTTTCTGCTTGGCAGCAATTGGCTGCTGAACATGGCGTGTTATTGCAAACCTGTGTTGCGGCAGCATTGCGAAGGGGCATTGTCGGTAAAGAAGAGTCTGAGCAACATCAGCTTGCTCAATCTAATCTCGCGGATGGCTTTGAGCAGTCCGGCTTAGGGAGTCTAGCGGAAGCATTATTGACGCAGGATAGGGTAGTGCAGTTTTGAAGAAAATTACCTTTGTATTTACTAGTACCCCACACAGCACTGCGCAAGGTCGAGAAGGCTTAGATGCTATTCTTGCGACTTCTGCATACAGTGAGAACTTACAGCTGATTTTTGTTGGGGATGGAGTGAGTCAGCTATTAAAACAGCAGCAGCCACAATCTGTCCTTAGTCGAGATTATATCTCTGCATTTCGTTTGTTAGATCTCTACGAAGTAGAAGACGTCTATGTGTGTAATGAAAGCTTGAACGAATTTGGCATTACGCAGCAGCAGCTATTCTTGGGCGCAGAAGTTCTGGGTAGTGAAGAGATAGCACACAAGCTTGCGACATCAGATGTCGTACTAAGGTTTTAGTCATGCTTCATATTGTTTCTCGTTTACACCGTTTAGAGACTCTATCTCGCTATGTATCCGCTAAGGACAGCTTGCTGTTGGTTGAAGAAGCGGTATACGCGGCGAATCCTAAGCATCACAAGCACACATTACTGCCCTCTATAGAGATTAAAGCCCTTGAGCCTGATCTTACTGCTCGAGGCTTAGAGAGTGTATGTGCTTCTCATATTGAAGCAGTCGACTTCGCCGGATTTGTCGACCTTACCGCCGAGCACGGTAAATCCATTACTTGGTAAGCGTCTTTTTGCGCGTTTACTCCCGATCTAGGCACGATCTGGTAAGGATCTGCCCGCTGGTTAAAAAAGATCTGTATATTTCTTGACACCCCCCCCATCCCCGAATAGAATTTCGCGTCCCTAATTGCACTAGTGTGATAGGGCTTAGATTTTTCACAAAGCTTACTTTAAGTAAATCAGGAGCTAGTTAATGGCAACTATTAACCAGTTGGTACGTAAGCCTCGTGCAAAGCAAGTTGTTAAAAGCAACGTGCCTGCACTAGAAGCGTGCCCACAAAAACGTGGTGTATGTACTCGTGTTTACACTACTACACCTAAAAAACCTAACTCAGCACTTCGTAAGGTTTGCCGTGTTCGTCTAACGAACGGCTTTGAAGTGACTTCGTACATCGGCGGTGAAGGTCACAACCTTCAAGAGCACAGTGTTGTTCTTATCCGTGGCGGTCGTGTTAAAGACCTTCCAGGTGTGCGTTACCACACTGTTCGCGGTGCACTTGACTGTGCAGGCGTTAACGACCGTAAACAAGGTCGTTCTAAGTACGGTGTGAAGCGTCCTAAGTCTTAATGGATTCCGTTAAGTAAGGCCAAACACTAAATTAATTTTTAATTTTGAAGAAACTGTAAAGTTTTGGATAACCTGAAGAAGACAACGGAGAATTCCTATGCCACGTCGTCGCGTTATTGGTCAGCGTAAGATCCTTCCAGATCCTAAGTTCAAATCTGAACTGCTGGCAAAATTCGTTAACATCCTTATGGTTGACGGAAAGAAATCTACTGCAGAGAAAATTGTTTACACTGCACTAGAAACTATGGCTGAGAAGTCTGGTAAAGACCACTTAGCTGTATTTGAAGAAGCTCTTGAAAATGTTCGCCCAGCGGTAGAAGTTAAATCTCGCCGTGTAGGTGGTTCAACTTACCAAGTACCTGTAGAAGTTCGTCCGGTTCGCCGTAACGCTCTTGCTATGCGTTGGTTGGTTGAAGCTGCGCGTAAGCGTGGTGAAAAATCTATGGCTCAACGCCTAGCTGCTGAAATGCTAGACGCGTCTGAGAACAAAGGTACTGCGGTTAAGAAACGTGAAGACGTTCACCGCATGGCTGACGCTAACAAAGCGTTCGCACACTACCGCTGGTAATCCCTCGGTAATACCTTTAGTGCAGCGAGCTTTGCTCGCTGCATTTCTCTATTTTTCAGAAAGGAAAAATAGGGTCTATTCATATTTTTAAAGCCCTTTTTAAAATATTAATAGTCCCTAATAAGAGGATACAATCGTGGCTCGTAAAACTCCTATTGAGCACTACCGTAATATCGGTATCGTGGCTCACGTAGATGCAGGTAAAACAACCACAAGTGAGCGTATTCTATTCTATACCGGTCTCTCCCATAAAATTGGTGAGGTTCATGATGGCGCAGCAATCATGGACTGGATGGAGCAAGAGCAAGAGCGTGGTATTACTATCACATCTGCGGCTACCACCACCTTTTGGCGCGGTATGGAAGCTCAATTCCCAGATCATCGCATCAACATCATTGATACCCCAGGACACGTTGACTTCACTATCGAAGTAGAGCGCTCATTGCGCGTACTTGATGGTGCTGTAGTGGTATTCTGTGGCGCGTCTGGTGTTGAGCCTCAATCTGAAACCGTTTGGCGTCAAGCTGATAAATACGGTGTTCCTCGTCTAGTGTTCGTTAATAAGATGGACCGTACGGGTGCAGATTTCTTGCGTGTTGTCGATCAAATTGAAGAGCGTCTAGGCGCAACTCCAATTCCAATCCAACTAAACGTGGGTGCAGAAGAAGAGTTTGCTGGCGTTGTTGACCTTATCAAGATGAAGCGCATCAGCTGGAACGAAGCTGATCAAGGTATGTCTTTCTCTTATGAAGATATCCCAGCTGACATGCTTGAAAGTGCTGAAGAGTGGCGCACCAACTTGGTTGAAGCTGCAGCTGAAGCCAACGAAGAGTTGATGGACAAATACCTTGAAGAGGGTGAGCTAAGCGAAGCGGAGATCAAGCAAGGTCTACGTATCCGTACCCTTAACAATGAAATCGTATTGGCAACTTGCGGAAGTGCCTTCAAAAACAAGGGCGTTCAAGCTGTACTTGATGCTGTTGTTGACTTCCTACCATCGCCAGTGGATGTTCCTGCGATTCAAGGCGTAGATGAGAACGAAAAAGAAGTCGAGCGTCATGCCGACGACAAAGAACCGTTCGCTGCGTTAGCGTTTAAGATTGCAACAGACCCATTTGTGGGTACGTTGAGCTTTATGCGTGTTTACTCTGGTGTTGTCAAAACCGCAGATACGGTCTACAACTCAGTAAAACAGAAAAAAGAACGTCTTGGTCGTATAGTGCAAATGCACTCGAACAAACGTGAAGAAGTGAAAGAAGTACGCGCAGGCGATATTGCAGCTGTAATCGGTCTTAAAGACGTAACGACAGGTGATACCTTATGCGATCAGAACCACAAAGTGATTCTAGAGCGCATGGAATTCCCTGATCCAGTTATTCAGATTGTGGTTGAGCCAAGATCTCAAGCGGACCAAGATAAAATGGCCATTGCGCTAGATAAACTTGCTGCAGAAGATCCTTCTTTCCACGTGGAAATGGACGAAGAAACAGGTCAGACACTGATCTCAGGTATGGGTGAGCTTCACCTTGATATCATCGTCGACCGTATGAAGCGTGAATTCAATGTTGGTTGTAACGTAGGTAACCCTCAAGTGGCTTACCGAGAAGCGATTCGTGGCACAACTGAAATTGAAGGTAAATTTATTCGTCAAGGTGAGCGTAACCAATATGGTCACGTATGGCTTAAACTTGAGCCATCAGAGCCGGGCGAAGGTTTTGTTTTTGTGAACGATATTGTGGATGGTGTGGTTCCAAGTGAATACATCAATTCGGTATCGAAAGGTATCGAAGAGCAAATGATCAATGGTGTGCTTGCCGGCTATCCTATGCAGGATGTCAAAGCGACTTTGTTCGATGGTTCTTACCACGATGTTGACTCAAGTGAGATAGCGTTTAGAATCGCTGCCTCAATGGCGTTCAGGGATGGTGCTCTTAAGGCACAACCAGTTCTCCTTGAACCAATGATGAAAGTTGAAGTAACCACTCCAGAAGACTGGATGGGTAGTGTAGTAGGTGACCTAAACCGTCGCCGCGGCATTATTGAGGGCATGGAAGACGGTACTGCAGGACTAAAAGTTGTCCGCGCGCAGGTTCCACTGTCTGTCATGTTTGGCTATTCAACTGACTTGCGTTCGGCGACACAAGGCCGTGCTTCTTACTCTATGGAGTTTAGTGAGTACGCTGAAGTGCCGAAGAATGTGGCTGATGCTATTATTGCCGAGCGTGGTTAATAATTAGGCGTAACAATTGAGCTGATGAAATTTTCAGATCAGTGCGCCTAAATATTGCGCTAAAGGCGTTTGATGCTTAAAATAGCAAATTCTGGCGCGCCTCGACTATTTTGGGTCGCGGCGAATCATAACTAGGAAGGAACACGATCGTGTCTAAAGAAAAATTTGAACGTACGAAACCGCACGTAAACGTTGGTACTATCGGCCACGTTGACCACGGTAAAACAACTCTAACTGCAGCTATCTGTACTACTCTTTCAAAAGTGTACGGTGGTGAAGCTAAAGACTTCGCATCTATCGATAACGCTCCAGAAGAGCGTGAGCGCGGTATCACAATCGCAACTTCTCACGTTGAGTACGATACTCCAGCTCGTCACTACGCACACGTAGACTGCCCAGGACACGCCGATTATGTTAAAAACATGATCACTGGTGCTGCGCAAATGGACGGTGGTATCCTAGTTGTTGCTGCAACTGATGGTCCTATGCCACAAACTCGTGAGCACATCCTACTTGGCCGTCAGGTTGGTATCCCTTACATCATCGTATTCATGAACAAATGTGACATGGTTGATGATGAAGAACTACTAGAACTAGTAGAAATGGAAGTTCGTGAACTTCTTTCTGAATACGACTTCCCAGGTGATGACCTACCAGTTATCCAGGGTTCTGCTCTTGGCGCTCTAAACGGCGAGAAAGAGTGGGAAGACAAGATCGTTGAGCTTGCAGAAGCACTAGATTCTTACATCCCAGAGCCAGAGCGTGCTGTTGACCAACCGTTCCTACTACCAATTGAAGATGTATTCTCAATCCAAGGTCGTGGTACTGTTGTAACTGGTCGTATCGAGCGCGGTATCCTACGTGTAGGTGACGAAGTAGAAATCGTTGGTATCAAAGAAACCACAATGACTACTTGTACTGGTGTTGAAATGTTCCGTAAGCTGCTTGACGAAGGTCGTGCTGGTGAGAACGTTGGTGCACTACTACGTGGTACTAAGCGTGATGACGTTGAACGTGGCCAAGTACTTGCTGCTAAAGGTTCTATCAACCCACACACTAAGTTTGAGTCTGAAGTATACGTACTTTCTAAAGACGAAGGCGGCCGTCACACTCCTTTCTTCAAGGGTTACCGTCCACAGTTCTACTTCCGTACAACTGACGTAACAGGCGACATCACTCTACCTGAAGGCGTAGAAATGGTAATGCCAGGTGACAACGTTCAAATGACTGTTGAGCTAATCGCTCCAATCGCAATGGACGAAGGTCTACGTTTCGCAATCCGCGAAGGTGGCCGTACTGTAGGTGCTGGTGTTGTTGCTAAGATCTTTGACTAATATTTAGTTAAAATCTTGCGATATTCTTCTTCGGAAGAAACCGCATCTGAAAAGGGGAGCTTCGGCTTCCCTTTTTGCGTTTTATAGCCTCCAGTTCCACGTTGTTAGCAATTGCACCGTTCCAAATCACCCCATTTCTTACTGCTTGAAGCTCGTGTCCGATTATTTTTCACTCACCCCTTGCATACCATTCTGTGATCTGTATAATGCCTCCCACTGACTTAAGTCGGTTGTGAACCAATGAGCACTGAGGAGCTAGGTTTTCCTAGGTAACGTATACTCAGCTTATGTTCGCGGTTAATACAATTAATAAAATAGCGTTAAGCTACAAGTTAATCGAAAATTAACTGACAATGCTTCCTGATTTTGGAGGCTACGGTTTCACATAAATCAATCGGCATTCCCTTATCTTTTTAAGTGTGAGTGGCGATATTGTTTGTGTATTTAATTATTAATTGGAGCTCTGTCTCATGCAGAACCAACGTATTCGTATCCGCCTTAAAGCTTTCGATTATAAACTAATCGATGCTTCAACTGCGGAAATCGTTGAAACAGCAAAACGTACCGGCGCACAGGTTCGTGGTCCTATTCCACTACCTACTCGTAAAGAACGTTTCACTGTTCTAACTTCCCCACACGTTAACAAAGACGCACGTGACCAGTACGAAATTCGTACACACAAGCGTTTGATCGACATCGTAGAACCAACTGACAAGACTGTAGATGCTCTTATGCGTCTAGACCTTGCTGCTGGTGTTGATGTTCAAATCAGCCTAGGTTAAGGGAGATTAGAATAATGATTGGTCTAGTCGGACGTAAAGTGGGTATGACCCGCGTATTTACCGAAGAAGGCGTTTCTATCCCAGTAACTGTAGTGGAAGTAGAAAACAACCGTGTATCACAAGTTCGTACTCTTGATACTGATGGTTACTCTGCAATCCAGATTACAGCTGGTGCTAAGAAAGCTAGCCGCGTTAATAAAGCCGAAGCTGGTCACTTTGCGAAAGCAGGTGTTGAAGCAGGTCGCGGTCTTTGGGAATTCCGTTTAGAAAACGGCGAAGAGTTTGAAGTTGGCGCTGAGCTAAACGTAGAACTTTTCAACGAAGTAAAAAAAGTAGACGTTACTGGTACATCTAAAGGTAAAGGCTTCCAAGGCGCTGTTAAGCGTTGGAACTTCTCTACTCAAGATATGACTCACGGTAACTCCTTGTCTCACCGTGCACCGGGTTCAATTGGCCAATGTCAAACTCCAGGTCGCGTATTTAAAGGCAAGAAAATGGCTGGTCACATGGGTGCTGAGCGTGTAACGACTCAAAACCTAGAGATCGTACGTGTTGACGCTGAGCGCAATCTGCTTCTTATTAAAGGTGCAGTACCAGGCTCAATCGGCGGCAACGTTATCGTAAAACCAGCTGTTAAAGCATAACGTCTAGGAGTAAGTAATGGAATTGATGGTTAAAGGTGCTGATGCACTAACTGTTTCCGAGACTACTTTCGGACGTGACTTCAACGAAGCTCTTGTACACCAAGTAGTTGTTGCATTTGCAGCAGGTGCTCGTCAAGGTACTCGTGCTCAAAAGACTCGTTCTGAAGTATCTGGCGGTGGCGCTAAGCCATGGCGTCAGAAAGGTACTGGCCGTGCACGTGCTGGTACAATTCGTAGCCCAATCTGGCGTTCAGGTGGTGTTACTTTTGCTGCGAAACCACAAGATCACAGCCAAAAAGTAAACAAGAAAATGTACCGCGGCGCTATGAAGAGCATTCTATCTGAGCTAGTTCGTCAAGAACGTCTAGTTGTTGTAGATAACTTCTCAGTAGAAGCACCAAAAACTAAAGAGCTAGTAGCTAAGCTTAAAGATCTTGAGCTTAACGACGTTCTAATCGTGACTAGTGAAGTAGATGAGAATCTATTCTTAGCTGCTCGTAACCTTTATAAAGTTGACGCTCGTGACGTTGCTGCGATTGATCCAGTAAGTCTTATTGCGTTCGACAAGGTTCTAATTACTGCTGACGCAGTGAAGCAAGTTGAGGAGATGCTGGCATGATCACTGAAGAGCGTCTACTAAAAGTTCTACGTGCTCCACATATCTCTGAAAAAGCAACTATGGCTGCAGAGAAAGCGAACACTATCGTTTTCAAAGTAGCAAAAGATGCAACTAAAAAAGAGATCAAAGCAGCTGTAGAAAAGCTATTTGAAGTTGAAGTTAAGTCTGTAAATACTCTTGTTCTTAAGGGTAAGACCAAACGTCAAGGTATGCGTGAAGGCCGTCGTTCAGACGTGAAAAAAGCTTACGTTACTTTGAAAGAAGGTCAAGATCTTGACTTCGTTGGCGGTGCGGAATAACAGGAGTAGTTAAGAATGGCTATTGTTAAATGTAAGCCGACTTCCCCTGGTCGTCGTCACGTAGTTAAAGTTGTTAACGCTGACCTACACAAGGGTAAGCCATACGCTCCACTTCTAGAGAAAAACTCTAAGAACGGTGGTCGTAACAACAACGGTCGTATCACAGTACGTCACATCGGTGGTGGTCACAAGCATCACTACCGTGTAGTTGACTTCAAACGTACTAAAGATGGCATTCCAGCGAAAGTTGAGCGTCTAGAATACGATCCAAACCGTAGCGCAAACATTGCTCTAGTTCTGTACGCAGACGGTGAGCGCCGCTACATTATCGCACCTAAAGGTATTTCAGCTGGTGATACAATCCAGTCTGGTGTTGATGCGCCAATCAAAGCAGGTAACACTCTGCCGATGCGTAACATCCCAGTTGGTTCAACTGTACACTGTGTTGAGCTTAAGCCTGGTAAAGGTGCACAAATTGCTCGTTCTGCAGGTGCATACGCACAAATCATCGCTCGCGATGGTGCATATGTAACTGTACGCCTACGTTCTGGCGAGATGCGCAAAGTTCTTTCTGAAGGTCGTGCAACGATCGGTGAAGTTGGTAACTCTGAGCACATGCTACGTGAACTAGGTAAAGCTGGTGCTTCACGCTGGCGCGGCGTACGTCCAACCGTACGTGGTGTAGTAATGAACCCGGTAGATCACCCACACGGTGGTGGTGAAGGTCGTACATCTGGCGGTCGTCACCCTGTATCACCTTGGGGTCAGCCTACTAAAGGCTTTAAGACTCGTAAGAACAAGCGCACTGACAAGTACATCGTACGTCGTCGTAACAAGTAATCTATAAAGAGGAATCGCCATGCCACGTTCTCTCAAGAAAGGTCCTTTTATTGACCTACACTTGCTGAAGAAGGTAGAGAAAGCGGTGGAAAGCGGAGACAAAAAGCCTATTAAGACTTGGTCCCGTCGTTCAATGATCATCCCAACAATGATTGGTTTGACCATCGCTGTCCATAATGGTCGTCAGCACGTACCAGTATTCGTAACCGAAGAAATGATCGGTCACAAACTGGGCGAATTCGCACCAACTCGTACTTATCGCGGCCACGCTGCAGATAAGAAAGCTAAGAAGAAATAAGGAGTAGATGATGGAAGCTTTAGCTAAACATAACTTTGCTCGTATTTCTCCACAGAAAGCGCGCCTTGTAGCGGACCAAATCCGCGGCAAGAACGTTGATCAAGCACTAGAAATCCTAACTTTCAGCAACAAAAAAGCTGCTGTACTAGTTAAGAAAGTTCTTGAATCAGCAATCGCAAACGCTGAGCATAACGAAGGTGCAGATATCGACGATCTAAACGTCGCTAAAATCTTCGTAGATGAAGGTCCTATCATGAAGCGTATTATGCCTCGTGCTAAAGGCCGTGCCGACCGTATCTTGAAGCGTTCTTGCCACATCACAATTGTTGTTGCAGACGCTTAAGACTAGGAGATAAGCAATGGGTCAGAAAGTACATCCTAATGGTATTCGTCTTGGCATCGTTAAGCCTTGGAATGCTACATGGTTTGCTAATACCAAAGATTTCGCTGACAACCTAGACGGCGACTTCAAGGTACGTCAGTTCCTTACTAAGGAACTTTCAAAAGCGTCTCTTTCACGTATCGTTATCGAGCGTCCAGCTAAGAGCATCCGTGTGACTATTCACACTGCTCGTCCTGGCGTTGTTATCGGTAAGAAAGGTGAAGACGTTGAGAAGCTACGCGCAGCTGTAGCTAAAATCGCAGGTGTACCAGCGCAAATTAACATCGCTGAAGTACGTAAGCCTGAGCTAGATGGTCAATTAGTGGCTGATAGCATCGCGTCTCAGCTAGAGCGTCGTGTTATGTTCCGTCGTGCTATGAAGCGCGCAGTTCAGAACGCAATGCGTCTTGGCGCTAAAGGTATCAAAGTAGAAGTAAGCGGCCGTCTTGGCGGTGCTGAAATCGCGCGTACTGAATGGTACCGTGAAGGCCGTGTGCCACTACATACCCTTCGTGCTGACATCGATTACGCAACTTCTTCGGCTCACACTCAATACGGTGTGATCGGCATTAAAGTCTGGATCTTCAAAGGTGAAATCCTAGGCGGTATGCCAGCTGCTAACGCAGTAGAGCCAAAGGCTGACAAGCCTAAGAAGCAGCGTAAAGGCCGTAAGTAAGGAGTCGACAGATGCTACAACCTAAACGTACTAAGTTCCGTAAGGTTCAGACTGGTCGTAACCGTGGCCTAGCTAAAGGTACTGAAGTAAGCTTCGGCGAATTCGGTCTTAAAGCTGTTGGTCGTGGACGTATTACTGCTCGTCAAATCGAAGCGGCACGTCGTGCAATGACACGTCATGTTAAACGTCAAGGTCAAATTTGGATTCGTATCTTCCCAGACAAGCCGATTACTGAAAAACCTCTTGAAGTTCGTCAAGGTAAAGGTAAAGGTAACGTTGAGTACTGGGTTGCTCAAATCCAACCTGGCAAGGTTATGTACGAAATGAATGGCGTACCTGAAGAGTTGGCACGTGAAGCGTTCCGCCTAGCGGCACGTAAACTGCCTATCAAAACAACATTTGTAACTAAGCAGGTGATGTAATGAAAGCACAAGAGCTACGTGAAAAAAGCGTTGAAGAGCTTAACGCTGAGCTATTAAATTTGCTACGTGAACAGTTTAACTTGCGCATGCAAGCAGCGACTGGTCAACTACAGCAAACACATACTCTTAAAGCTGTACGTCGTGATATCGCACGTGTTAAAACCGTATTGACTGAGAAGGCAGACGCATAATGAGCGACAAAATCCGTACTTCACTTGGTCGTGTTGTTAGTGACAAAGGCGATAAGTCTATTGTTGTTGCTATCGAGCGCATGGTTAAACACCCAATTTACGGCAAGTTCGTAAAGCGCACGACTAAGATTCACGCACATGATGAAAACAACGAGTGTGGCCTAGGCGATACCGTTGAAGTTCAAGAGTGTCGTCCACTGTCTAAGACTAAGTCTTGGACTTTGGTGAAAGTTGTAGAAAAAGCGAAAATCTAATTTTCGTTAATTTTTAGCAACTTAAAGCGGCTTCCAGATTTTTTTGGGAGCCGCTTATTTTTTGTCTACCCAATTGCAAAAAAGGGTGGTACAATTCGCGTCCCTTTAAAGAGGCAGCCCGACCCGAGAGGGTCTAGTTTTTAATATTTAGCGGAGCACTAACAATGATCCAAATGCAAAGTACACTTGACGCTGCAGATAACTCTGGCGCGCGCAAGGTAATGTGTATTAAGGTTCTGGGTGGCTCACACCGTCGTTATGCACATATCGGTGACATCATTAAAGTTACAGTGAAGGAAGCAATTCCTCGCGGTAAAGTTAAAAAAGGTGATGTACTGAAGGCGGTTGTTGTGCGCACTCGTAAAGGCGTACGTCGTCCAGACGGTTCTGTCATTCGCTTCGACCGTAATGCTTGTGTATTGTTGAATGACACTACTGAGCAACCAGTCGGCACTCGTATCTTTGGCCCAGTGACTCGTGAACTTCGTAATGCGAAATTCATGAAGATTGTATCACTGGCTCCAGAAGTACTATAAGGAGCACAGAAATGGCAGCTAAAATCCGTCGTAATGACGAAGTAATCGTTCTTGCTGGTAAAGATAAAGGCAAGAAAGGTAAAGTAACTAAGGTTCTAGCAACCGGTAAAGTTATCGTTGAAGGTATCAACCTTGTTAAGAAACACCAGAAGCCTGTACCGGCAATGGGTGTTCAAGGTGGTATCGTAGAGCAAGAAGCAGCAATTGATGCTTCAAACATTGCAATCTACAACGCAGCTACTGGTAAAGCAGACCGTATCGGTTTCCGTTTTGAAGATGGCAAGAAAGTTCGTTTCTTCAAGTCTAACAACGAAATCGTTTCTAACTAAGAATAGAGTAATTTGGAGTGAACTATGGCGAAACTGCATGATTACTACAAGTCGTCTGTAGTCGCTGAACTGACCAAAGAGTTCAGCTACACAAGCGTCATGCAAGTCCCTAGAATCGAAAAGATCACCCTTAACATGGGTGTGGGTGAAGCAATTAACGATAAGAAGCTTCTAGAAAACGCAGCATCTGATATGGCAACGATCTCTGGTCAAAAGCCACTTATCACTAAAGCGCGTAAATCTGTTGCAGGCTTTAAAATCCGTGAAGGCTACCCAATCGGTTGTAAAGTAACCTTGCGTGGCGAACGTATGTGGGATTTCCTTGAGCGTTTGATTAACATCGCTCTACCACGTGTACGTGACTTCCGTGGTGTTAGCGCTAAGTCTTTTGACGGACGCGGTAACTACAGCATGGGCGTTCGCGAGCAAATCATCTTCCCGGAAATCGACTTTGATAAAGTTGATCGCGTTCGTGGTCTTGATATTACTATCACGACTTCTTCGAACACCGATGAGGAAGGCCGAGCTCTGCTGGCTGCCTTTAACTTCCCATTCCGTAAGTAAGGTGAAGGGTTACTGTTATGGCTAAACAATCTATGAAAGCGCGCGAAGACAAACGCGCGAAGCTAGTAGCAAAATTCGCTGAAAAGCGTCGTGCGCTAAAAATCACTATCAGTGATGTAAACGCATCTGAAGAAGAGCGTTGGGACGCAGTTCTTAAACTGCAATCTCTTCCACGTGATTCAAGTGCATCACGTCAGCGTAACCGTTGCAACCAAACTGGTCGTCCACACGGTTACCTACGTAAGTTCGGTCTTAGCCGTATTAAGGTTCGTGAAGCTTGCATGAAAGGCGAGATTCCGGGTCTTCGTAAGGCTAGCTGGTAATTTGCCACTTAATCATTTGGAGTATAACGTATGAGCATGCAAGATCCGATTTCGGATATGCTGACCCGCATTCGTAACGGTCAGGCAGCAAACAAAGTTGCTGTAAAAATGCCTTCTTCAAAGCTTAAAGTTGCAATTGCTACTTTGCTGAAAAACGAAGGTTACATCACAGACTTCGCTGTAGAAAGCGGAGCAAAACCAGAGCTAGAAGTTACTCTTAAGTACTTCCAAGCAAAACCAGTAATCGAGCAAATCCAACGTGTTTCTCGTCCAGGTCTGCGTGTCTATAAGAATAAAGACAGCCTTCCTTCAGTGATGGGTGGTTTGGGTATTGCTGTAGTGTCCACTTCCAAAGGTCTTATGTCTGACCGCGCCGCTCGCAAAGCGGGTCTTGGTGGTGAGATCATCTGCTACGTAGCTTAAGGAGTAGAATATGTCTCGTGTTGCTAAAGCACCTGTCGCTATTCCAGCTGGAGTAGAGGTGAAGATTAACGGTCAAGAAGTTACTGTGAAAGGCCCTAAGGGTGAACTTTCTCGCGTTTTCAACAACGCAGTAGTAGTTTCTCAGGAAGATAACAACCTAACTTTCGGTCCACGTGAAGGTGTAGCTGGTGCTTGGGCACAAGCTGGTACTGCTCGTGCACTTGTAAACAACATGGTTGTTGGTGTTACTGAAGGCTTTACTAAGAAACTGGTTCTTAAGGGTGTTGGTTACCGTGCTGCTATTAAAGGCAACGCTGTAAACCTAACTCTAGGTTTCTCTCACCCAGTTGAGCACGCTGTGCCAGCGGGTATTAAAGCTGAATGTCCTAGCCAAACTGAAATTGTTCTAACTGGTGCTGATAAGCAACTAGTTGGTCAAGTTGCGGCTGACATTCGTTCTTACCGTGAGCCTGAGCCTTATAAAGGTAAAGGTGTTCGTTACGCAGATGAATATGTGCGTACCAAAGAAGCTAAGAAGAAGTAAGGTAACACTATGGATAAGAAAGCATCTCGCATCCGTCGTGCTACACGTGCACGTCGTAAGATTGCTGAACTTCGTGTGAACCGTCTAGTAGTACACCGTACTCCTCGTCATGTGTATGCACAGGTTATTGCACCAAACGGCTCTGAGGTTATCGCAGCTGCTTCTACTGTAGAAAAAGCGATCCGTGAGCAAGTGAAGAACACTGGTAACGTTGACGCTGCTAAAGCTGTAGGTAAAGCTATTGCTGAGCGCGCTATCGAAAAAGGCATTTCAAATGTTGCTTTCGATCGTTCTGGTTTTCAATACCACGGTCGAGTAGCGGCGCTAGCAGATTCTGCTCGCGAAGCTGGTCTGAAATTCTAAGGTAGGGTTGATCGATGGCTAAAGAACAACAACAAGCTTCAGATTTGGCAGAAAAACTAATCGCCGTTAACCGCGTTGCTAAGACGGTTAAAGGTGGTCGAATCTTTAGTTTCACTGCACTAACAGTAGTTGGTGACGGTAACGGTCGCGTAGGTTTCGGTTACGGCAAAGCTCGTGAAGTACCTGCAGCGATTCAAAAAGCAATGGAAAAAGCACGTCGTAACATGGTTACTATCGCGCTTAATGAGGGTACTCTTCACCACGCGGTGAAAGGTCGTCACACTGGCTCTAAAGTTTACATGCAGCCAGCTGCGGAAGGTACAGGTATCATCGCCGGCGGTGCGATGCGTGCAGTACTTGAAGTTGTAGGTGTTCACAACGTACTAGCGAAAGCGTACGGTTCAACGAACCCTATCAACGTAGTTCGCGCGACTATTGATGGTTTGAGCGGCATGAAATCTCCAGAGATGATAGCTGCTAAACGTGGTCTAACTGTTGAAAATATTTCGGAGTAAGCACCATGGCAACTATTAAAGTAACTCAAACTAAAAGCTCAATCGGTCGTCTACCTAAGCACAAACTGTGCTTACGTGGTCTTGGCCTTCGTCGCATCAACCACACAGTAGAACTTGAAGACACGCCTGCAGTACGCGGCATGATCAACAAGGTTTACTACATGGTTAAAGTTGAGGAGTAATCAGAAATGCGTTTGAATACTCTATCACCGGCTGCGGGTTCTAAGCCTTCTAAGAAGCGCGTAGGTCGTGGTATCGGTTCTGGCCTTGGTAAAACAGGTGGCCGTGGCCATAAAGGTCAAAAGTCTCGCTCTGGCGGCAGTGTTCGTCCAGGTTTTGAAGGCGGTCAAATGCCTTTGAAACAGCGTCTACCTAAGTTCGGCTTCACTTCTCGTAAGAGCCTAGTGTCTGCTGAAGTTCGTCTAGCTGAGCTAGCGAAAGTAACTGGTGACGTTGTAGATCTAAACAGCCTTAAAGCTGCTAACGTAATCACTAAGAACATCGAATTTGTAAAAGTTGTTCTTTCTGGTGAAATTAACAAAGCTGTGACTGTTAAAGGTCTTCGCGTAACTAAAGGCGCTAAAGCTGCTATTGAAGCTGCCGGCGGTAAAATCGAAGAATAATCTTCGAGGGAAAGGTACAGATGGCTAAAAAACCAGGACAAGATTTTAGTAGTGCAAAAAGTGGCGTAGCGGAACTGAAAACACGCCTATTATTCGTATTAGGCGCGTTGTTAGTGTTTCGTGCGGGTTCTTTTGTGCCGATCCCTGGTATTGACGCGGCTGTACTTGCCCAACTGTTAGAACAGCAGCAGGGCACCATCGTTGAAATGTTTAACATGTTCTCCGGTGGTGCACTTGAGCGTGCATCTATCTTGGCCCTTGGTATCATGCCGTATATTTCGGCATCGATTGTGGTCCAGTTGCTAACTGTGGTTCATCCCGCTCTAGCCGAGCTTAAAAAAGAGGGTGAAGCTGGCCGTCGTAAGATCAGTCAGTACACACGTTATGGCACGCTTGTACTTGCAACATTCCAAGCTATCGGTATAGCAACAGGCTTACCGAACATGGTCGACAATCTGGTTGTTATCAACCAAACCATGTTCACCCTGATTGCAACCGTGAGTTTAGTAACCGGTACCATGTTTTTGATGTGGTTAGGTGAACAAATTACAGAGCGCGGAATTGGTAACGGTATTTCGTTAATCATCTTTGCAGGTATTGTTGCAGGATTGCCTTCGGCAATTGGTTCGACAATTGAGCAGGCGCGTCAAGGTGAATTGCACGTACTTCTTCTATTGTTGATTGCAGTTTTAGCATTTGCTGTTATCTACTTTGTTGTATTCATGGAACGTGGTCAGCGTCGTATCGTCGTTAACTACGCCAAGCGTCAACAAGGTCGTAAGGTATTTGCAGCGCAGAGCTCTCACTTGCCATTGAAAATAAACATGGCTGGTGTTATCCCTGCGATATTTGCATCAAGTATTATTTTGTTCCCAGGAACATTAGCACAGTGGTTCGGTCAGAACGGCGAAAGTGCAACATTCGGTTGGTTAACTGATGTTTCACTTGCATTAAGTCCGGGTCAGCCTCTGTACGTAATGCTTTATGCATCAGCAATCATCTTTTTCTGCTTCTTCTACACGGCGTTGGTTTTCAACCCGCGTGAAACAGCAGATAACTTGAAGAAGTCTGGTGCTTTCGTACCCGGCATCCGCCCAGGAGAGCAGACAGCTAGATACATTGATAAAGTTATGACTAGACTAACCCTAGCGGGTGCTCTATATATTACCTTTATCTGTCTGATTCCCGAGTTCATGATGGTCATGTGGAACGTACGTTTCTACTTTGGCGGCACATCACTACTAATCGTAGTTGTTGTAATCATGGATTTCATGGCACAGGTACAGACTCATCTGATGTCACAACAGTATGATTCTGTGTTGAAGAAAGCAAACCTGAAGGGCTACGGCCGTTAATACGGTCTTAGTTCCAGGTTTCATTTACGGAGTTTAGCAATGAAAGTTCGTGCTTCCGTTAAAAAAATCTGCCGTAACTGTAAGGTTATCAAGCGCAACGGTGTTGTGCGCGTAATCTGCAGTGAGCCAAAGCACAAACAGCGCCAAGGCTAATTAGCAGAAATTTTTACTTGAAAAACAGGGTAGGTTCGAGTATATTCCTCGGCCTACCTTTTGCGTGCAAAAGAAGTAGTATGCCGCAGCGTATCCTCGACGGGCTTTGCTGCGGATAATTCTTTACATAAGTACTAGGAGTGAATAGTGGCCCGTATAGCAGGCATTAACATTCCTGATCATAAGCATTCTGTAATTGCACTTACTGCAATCTACGGTATTGGTAAAACTCGCTCTCAAGCTATTCTAGCTGAAGTGGGTATTGCTGAAGATGCTAAGATCAGTGAACTAACTGAAGAGCAGATCGATCAACTGCGTGATGGTGTAGCTAAATACACTGTAGAAGGTGATCTACGTCGTGAAGTATCGATGAACATCAAGCGTCTTATGGACCTTGGCTGTTACCGCGGTCTTCGTCATCGTCGCAGTCTACCACTACGTGGACAGCGTACTAAAACCAACGCTCGCACCCGTAAGGGTCCGCGCAAGCCGATCAAAAAATAATCGGATAAGGTAGAGAGTACAATGGCAAAACAACCAACTCGCGCACGTAAACGCGTTCGCAAGCAAGTAGCTGATGGCGTAGCGCACATTCATGCTTCTTTCAACAACACAATCGTAACCATCACCGACCGTCAAGGTAACGCACTAGCTTGGGCTACTGCAGGTGGTTCAGGTTTCCGTGGTTCTCGTAAGTCAACTCCGTTCGCAGCTCAGGTTGCAGCAGAGCGCGCTGGCGAAATGGCTAAAGAATATGGCCTAAAGAACTTGGAAGTTATGGTTAAGGGCCCTGGTCCTGGTCGTGAGTCAACTATCCGTGCACTAAACGCTGCTGGATACCGCATCACTAACATCGTTGATGCAACTCCGATCCCTCATAACGGTTGTCGTCCACCTAAGAAACGTCGCGTTTAAGTTTCGTTTCTAGGAATATTGGAGAAAGAACATGGCTAGATATTTGGGTCCTAAGCTGAAGCTTAGCCGTCGTGAAGGTACTGACTTATTCCTTAAGTCTGGTGTCCGCGCGATCGATACCAAGTGTAAAATTGATAACGCACCAGGTGTACACGGCGCTCGTCGCGGTCGTCTATCTGAATATGGCGTTCAGCTTCGTGAGAAGCAAAAAGTTCGTCGTACATACGGCGTTCTAGAAAAACAATTCCGTAACTACTACAAAGAAGCTGCACGCCTTAAAGGCAACACAGGTGAAAACCTGCTTCAGCTTCTTGAAGGTCGTCTTGATAACGTAGTTTACCGCATGGGCTTTGGCGCAACTCGCGCAGAAGCACGTCAGCTAGTTAGCCACAAAGCTATCTTAGTTAACGGTAAAGTTGTAAACGTTCCTTCATTCAAAGTAGCGGCAAATGACGTTGTTTCTATCCGTGAGAAAGCTAAACAGCAATCTCGCATTAAAGCGGCTCTAGAAGTTGCTGAACAACGTGAAAAGCCAACTTGGATTGAAGTAGATGGCAGCAAAATGGAAGGCACGTTCAAGCGTTTACCAGAACGTTCTGATCTGTCTGCTGACATCAACGAACACCTGATCGTCGAACTTTACTCTAAGTAAGGTTTAAACTAAAGAGAGGACACAATGCAGGGTTCTGTAACAGAATTTCTTAAGCCACGTCTTGTTGATATCGAACAGATCAATACGACACACGCAAAAGTAACTCTTGAGCCATTAGAGCGTGGTTTCGGCCATACTCTTGGTAATGCACTTCGCCGTATTCTTCTATCTTCTATGCCGGGTTGTGCCGTAACAGAAGTAGAGATTGAAGGTGTGCTACACGAATACAGCACTAAAGAAGGCGTTCAGGAAGACATTCTTGAGATCCTACTAAACCTTAAAGGTTTGGCTGTACGCGTAGCGGAAGGCAAAGATGAAGTGTTTATTACACTGAACAAATCAGGCTCAGGCCCTGTGGTTGCAGGTGACATCACCCATGATGGTGATGTAGAGATCGCTAACCCTGAGCACGTTATTTGTCATCTAACAGATGACAACGCTGATATCGCTATGCGTATCAAAGTTGAACGTGGTCGTGGTTATGTTCCAGCTTCAGCTCGCATCCATACTGAAGAAGATGAGCGCCCAATCGGTCGCCTACTTGTTGACGCTACATACAGCCCAGTAGACAAAATTGCCTACTCTGTTGAAGCAGCACGTGTAGAGCAACGTACTGATTTGGACAAGCTTGTTATCGATATGGAAACGAACGGCACTCTTGAACCGGAAGAAGCTATCCGTCGTGCAGCAACTATTCTTGCTGAGCAATTGGATGCGTTCGTAGATCTTCGTGATGTACGAGTTCCAGAGAAAGAAGAAGAGAAGCCGGAGTTCGATCCTATCCTACTTCGTCCTGTAGACGATCTTGAGCTAACAGTTCGCTCTGCAAACTGTCTAAAAGCAGAAGCGATTCACTACATTGGTGATCTTGTTCAGCGTACTGAAGTGGAGCTTCTTAAAACCCCTAACCTTGGTAAGAAATCACTTACTGAGATTAAGGATGTGCTTGCTTCTCGCGGCTTGTCTCTAGGTATGCGCCTAGAAAACTGGCCACCAGCGTCTATCGCTGAAGATTAATCAATATTAGTTAGAAGGATTAGGTCATGCGCCATCGTAAGAGTGGTCGTCAACTCAACCGCAACAGCTCACATCGCAAAGCGATGTTCAGCAATATGGCTAGCTCTCTTGTACGTCATGAAGTTATCAAGACTACATTGCCAAAAGCAAAAGAGCTACGTCGCGTAGTTGAGCCTTTGATTACATTAGCTAAGACTGACAGTGTTGCTAACCGTCGTCTGGCATTTGCTCGCACTCGTGATAACGAAGTTGTGGCAAAACTATTTAACGAACTAGGTCCACGTTTCGCTGCTCGTCAGGGCGGTTACACACGTATCCTAAAAGCTGGCTTCCGTGCTGGTGATAAAGCTCCAATGGCTTACATTGAGCTTGTAGATCGCCCAGCTGCTGAAGAAGCTGCTGAGTAATAGTTCAGTTAGAACTGAAAAGCCGGGCTTATGCCCGGCTTTTTTGTGTCTGAAATTTAGGTAATGGCAATAACTAGTGAAGCACTGTCCTAACTAAAGTCAGTATTAATTATCCCCACAAGCTTGTTAATGAACCTAGCAATCCGCTACTTGCCCCTTCTGACGTCAAATATTGCAATATAATCGGTGCAAATTGAGAAACCAACGCAGGGTCGATACCCAATCCTTCGAAGGTACTCTTTACTGAATCCATGTTGGTGATCATTGAGGTCAAGCCAGTCGATCCCGTAAAACTGTCTAAGCCAGGGATGAGTGAGCTTAATTCACTCGAGTTTTCATCTGATAGTTGCGTTTGAGCCAACGAAAGTAGCGCTCCAGCACCACCTGCGGCCTGAGTTGGTGTGACATTCAATTCACTGGTGAGCAAGTCCGTTAAAGGTGTGCTTTGAGCAGTGTTAAGCTGCTGATTTACTTGTTCAGTCAGAGCTGACATATCTGCTTTTTCTTCATCATCATCTGAACCAAATAAGCCAAACAACGCGTAACTTGGTGTACTAAGTACTAAGGCACCAATTAAGGTAGATACAGCTAGTCCCTTCATTCCGTATTCCTCTTTATTTTAGGTTTCTTAAGTCTAGGAAAAGAATGAGGGCTTTGCCCAGTTTGCATGGATGAATAGGCAATAAAAAACGGCGTCGAGTGCGCCGTTTTTCTATTAAAAGAATCCAGAAGACATTATTGGTTTAATGCTTGCTCTAGGTCAGCAAGAATATCGTCAATATGCTCGATGCCAACAGATAAGCGAATCATCTCAGGGCTTACGCCGGCATTTTTCTGCTCAAGCTCAGTGAGCTGACGGTGTGTTGTTGATGCAGGGTGGCAAGCTAGCGATTTTGCATCGCCAATATTGACCAGGCGCTTGAAGATCTGCAAAGCGTCATAGAACTTAACACCGGCTTCGTAACCCTCTTTCAAACCAAATGAGAGGATGCTAGATGGCTTACCTTGCATGTATTTCTGTGACAGTTCGTAGAATTCTGAATCAGCAAGGCCTGCATAGCTGACCCAGCTAACCTTTGGATGCTTCTGTAGGAAATTAGCCACCTTAATTGCGTTCTCACAATGGCGTTCCATACGCAAAGAAAGAGTTTCTAGGCCCTGCATTAGCATAAAAGCATTCATAGGAGACAGTGCTGAACCTGTGTTTCTCAATGGCACGGTGCGTGCGCGACCAATGAATGCGGCCTCGCCAAAGGCTTCAGCATAAACTACGCCGTGATAAGAAGGCTCCGGTTGATTGAATACCGGGAATCGGTCTTTGTGTTGCGCCCAAGGGAACTTCCCTGAGTCGATGATCATGCCGCCTAAAGTTGTACCGTGACCACCTACATATTTAGTTAATGAGTGAACCACGATATCAGCGCCGTGCTCGATAGGTTTACATATCGCCGGTGTAGCCACAGTGTTATCCACGATGACAGGAACCCCTTGTTGGTGCGCTAATGTAGAGATGCCTTCGAGATCGGCGATGTTACCTGCTGGGTTACCGATGGATTCACAGTAAACCGCTTTGGTTTTTTCATCTATCAGTGCGGCTAAGGTTTCTGGCTTATCATCGGCAGCGAATCTTACCTCGATGCCTAAACTCGGGAACATGTGAGCGAATAGAGTATAGGTGCCACCGTACAGCTGCGGAGTTGACACTATGTTGTCGCCCGCTTGCGCTAAGGTGAGTACAGCGTAGTGTATTGCCGAGCTTCCCGCACTCACTGCTAGACCTGCGATACCGCCTTCTAGCGCCGCCATACGTTTTTCTAACACATCATTGGTTGGGTTCATGATTCGGGTGTAAATATTACCCGGAACGGCGAGATCGAATAGGTCAGCACCATGCTGCGCATCATCGAACTCATAGGCTACGGTTTGATAAATTGGAGTAGCGCAAGATTTCGTAGTTGGGTCGGTTTCGTATCCATGATGGATAGCTAGAGTTTCGTCTTTCATCAGCTTATTCCTGTCCGTGTGGAAGAAATAAGATGCCATGCTTTTATGGGGTTCGACAAGAGGGGCTGTGTCGCGTTTTTGAACAAAGAGTTTGCATAAAAAAAGGCTTTTCCCTAGAGAAAAGCCTTTTTAAACAAAGTGTTTGCAAGAATTACAGGATAGCCAGTAGTTCTACTTCAAATACTAGTGCAGCAAACGGAGGGATTGCAGCGCCAGCGCCACGCTCACCGTATGCAAGATCTTGAGGAATGTATAGCTTCCACTTAGAACCAACAGGCATTAGTTGAAGTGCTTCAACCCAGCCTTTGATAACGCCAGTTACAGGGAACTCAGCAGGTTGACCGCGAGATACAGAGCTGTCGAATACAGTACCGTCAGTTAGCTCACCGTGGTAATGAACACGTACTTGAACGTCAGCTGATGGGATTTCACCAGTACCTTCGGTTAGTACTTCGTATTGAAGACCAGACTCAAGAACAGTAACTTCTGAGCGAAGAGCGTTGTCTTTAAGGAACGCTTCACCGTCAGCAGCAGCAACTTTAGCTTGTTCAGCACGTGCAGATTCAACACGAGTGTGAAGCTCTTGAAGAGCGTTGTTGATCTCGTCAACTTCGATTGCTGGCATGCCGCCAGTCAAAGCTGTTGCGATACCTGCAGCGATAGCGTCAACGTTAAGGCCTTCAAGACCACTGCCAGCTAGTTGCTGACCCATTTGTAGACCGATACCGTAGCTTGCTTTTTGCTCTACAGTTTCGAATTGAACTTCAGACATAATTGTCACTCTCAGTTTTTTGGTATAAAGGCGCAAGCATACCAGTTCTGGCTAGCGTTGAAAATTGCTCCTATAAATGCTGGTCAAATTTTATATAAATAATCTAAGTATCAGCGTCCATTCGACGACTAAGATTGTAAAAATCAAGTGAGCTAACACTGGAGTAGCTCTCAATTTCAGTTAAATTTCGTTCAATTCTGTTTCATAGAGAGTGTGAGGAGTGTTCATTGAACGGTTTTTTTTATATCCTGATAGAAATGGATAAGTCGGAGTGATATGGGATGAATCGACGTACCCGCTCTAAGAGACACACAGAAGTATTATTAGAAACGTGGAACCAAATAGAGTGGAAAGCACTGCCTTCAAAGATCAAAGGTGGCGTGACTTCATTACCGAAATTACATCGCAGGGCATTAATGGTGGTGGTACCCATTACCTTGATCCTTGTTTTTATGCCAACACCAAATATCACTTCAGGGATTGAAGCGGGCACTCCAATTAACGAAAGGGTATCTGTACCTATCAACACTCGTGGTTTGAGTGAACAGTCAGTGACTACTACTACGACATCAAGCGTTGCAGTGTCAGGTGATGAACCTGTGAAAGAGCAATGGATTGAGTATGAGGTGAAAGCTGGCGACACCTTAGCAAATGTGTTTCGTGAAAATAGCCTTGCAATGACGGATTTGAATGCCTTGGCAAAGATTGAGGGAATAGATAAGCCTCTTAGTCAGATTAAGCAGGGGCAACTGGTACGATTCAAGCGGGATGCAGAAGGTCGCTTAGACATTCTTCAATTAGAGCGCTCTGGTGATTCAGTGATGTTCTTTAGATTATCAGATGGTGGCTTTGGTCGTAGTAAGTAACTACTTACTACGGTTTTCTTCGCATATTTATGTGCGGGATACCATCTTCAAGGTAAGGCGCGGAAAAAGCCTCGAAACCATGTCTTTTATAAAACTGCTCTAAATGCGCTTGAGCACCAATTTCAATGGCTTGATCGGGCCATAGTTGCAGGCACTCAGTTACCGCCTTCTTCATCAAACTATGCCCTAGCTTTAACTCTCTCACCGATGGGCATACTACCACTCTACCTATACTGGTAGCCGGATAAGATAACCCAGCGGGAATCAGACGAGCGCCGGCAACCACTCTTTCGTCAATGAGCCCAATGAGGTGTTTAACGCCGTCAAACAGGTCTTTCTCATCCAGTTCTGGGTAAGCACACTCTTGCTCGACGACAAATACATCGACACGAAGCTTTAATACTTGATAGAGAAGTCGGTTGTCTATCTCGTCAAAGGAAAGCAGTTTCCATTCAATCATGTAAGTACCCATTTACTAACAGTGTTGCGATTGCCCTTAGGTTATCACAACTCTTTAGTGAATTAAGATAGGGACTGCATGTCTATTTTTAAGTCAATTAAGTAATAACAGATGAAAATATAGAATTTCCAGTTATAAATTGAACACTGCATAATCGATCGAAATCTCATTAACAGGACGTTAGTATGCTCGACACAGTTGTTCCTCTTACTCCGCGCTCGGCAATTGACTCTAAATTGCCTTATACAGCCCTTAGAAAAGGGGAAGTTGCATTGGTTGGAGCAGGACCTGGAGATCCAGAATTGTTAACTATCAAAGCCCTTAACATGCTGAGACAAGCCGAGGTTATCTTATACGACTACCTAGTATCGGATGAGATAATGTCGCTAGTCTCTAGCGACGCTATCCTTGTTTGTGTGGGCAAGCGAGCGGGTGCTCATAGTGTTCCACAGCACAAAACCAATCAGCTACTTGTGGACTTTGCCAAACAAGGCTATCGCGTTGTAAGAATTAAAGGTGGCGATCCTTTTGTGTTCGGGCGAGGTGCGGAAGAATTAGAGATCTTGGTGGATAACGGTGTGAGTTTTCAAGTGGTACCCGGTATTACGGCCGCGTCTGGAGCAACAGCATATGCTGGTATTCCTCTTACTCACAGAGATTACGCGCAGTCAGCACTGTTTGTTACTGGTCATCTCAAAGATGAAGACTCGAGTGTTGACTGGTCTACGCTAGCGAGAAAGAACCAAACGCTCGTCATCTACATGGGGTTGATGAAATCTGGCTTCATAGAGAAGCAGCTTCAGCACCATGGCAGGGCAGAAGATACTCCTATCGCGATTATTGAGCGTGGCACACAGTCCTCGCAAAAAGTCATCTATGGCAAGCTTTCAGAGTTAAGTCAGCTATCGACACAGGCTGCCTCTCCAGCACTAATTGTGGTAGGAGAAGTGGTTGCTCTAGGCAAGAAATTAGAGTGGTTCAACAAAGACAGTGAACATAGCCAAGAGTTGGCTTACGTCTAATAAAAAGGGCCTGAGTGATTACTACTCAGGCCCTTGGAATTGGCTAGCGGTTTTAGTCTTCGTAAGCCTCTAATGAGACTCCATTAAGAAGATAGCCAGTTTGAGCTAATTCGCTTTCTATGGTTTGCGCTTTTAGTTCACCAACTACATACACCACATCCCACAACTGCTGGACCGGAGCCCCACTAGGGAACTTCACGTAGATGATTTGGTTTGGCGGTGGCGGTGGTACGTGAATACAAGCGCCAAAGTAGGGGACGAGTAAAAACTCAGTCACTTTATTAGCATCGCCCTCTAATGGGATCACAAACCCCGGGATCTTCACTTGGCTGCCATCTAGTTCGGTACGAACTGATCCAACCATAGATTGTGCCGCAGCGTTTCCATCATGACTTGAAGCCGATGGCATACCTTGAATATCAAATTGAGCGCGCTCACTTTCAGGAACCAGATCAATCCAGTTCAGCTGAAGGGGTTCAGCATGCGCAACAATGTTAAACATTGTTAGCGCGATAGTCGCAACCCAAAGGGTTATCTTCTTCATAACTTCTCTCTTAAATTCGAATTGTCATGCCATCAGCAAGAGACTGACGATATGCCCTAAATGCAGGTATAAATCCGATGACAACTCCCGCGCCTAATACTAGGCCAATCAGAGTCCATTCATGAGTGGTCAACATATTCAATTCAATACTTATACCATAAAGTTGTTGCACTATGGGTTTCAGTATCAATAACAGAGCGTAAAGCCCTGCGACACCGGTAGCAATACCAGCCATAGTCAGCGCTGTTGCTTCGCTTACTAGCAACACAAATATGTGGCGAGGCCTTGCGCCCATCGCTCTTAATATGGCCATTTCTCTGCGGCGCTCTTGTAAGCTAGTTAACAAGCTACTTAGCATACCAAGTAGACCTGCTATCACCACAAAGCCAGATACCGCTAGCAAGGCTTGTTCTGCAACTGACATCATGCCCCAAAGCTCGTGTAAGGCAATGCCAGGCAGGATCGCACTCAAAGGTTCTTTATTGTACGTATTAATTTGGCGCTGCAGGGTAAAGGTTTGTATCTTAGACTTTAACCCCAGCATGAAGGCGGTAATTTCTTTAGGCTGAAAATCTATTTTCTCTAGTACCTCGGCGCCGGGGTTGCCCCCCATGTTGGTGCCAGATTCCCATCCGACATGAATGGCTTCTATCGCCTGCAGAGATACGTGCACCGTTTTATCAACCGGAGTCCCGGTTGGTGCCAAGATACCGACCACTTTAAATGGCAGGTTGTCATGCCTTGCAAAGCCAACATCCGCGATGCCGTGAGCTATGATGATCTCTGTTCCTACTTCGTAACCGAGAGTCTTCGCGACATCAGCGCCAATGGTCGCTTCAAAAAGACCATTGAATGGTTTACCAGCGCTCAGTTCTAGGTGCTGTTTTTTACCGTATTTGTAGTGATCAAAATAGGCTTGTGTGGTGCCCATCACCCTAAAGCCTTTATGGGAGTCGCCAAGGGAGATAGGAATAGCCCAGTCTACCGCTGGATTATTACTGAATTCTTCAAAACTCTTCCAATCGATATTATTGGTAGCATTACCGATACGAAACACCGAGTAGAGCAGCAGGTTCACCTGTCCTGAGCGAGCACCCACTATCAAGTCGGTGCCAGAGATAGTGTTAGCAAAGCTGTTTTTAGCTTGGGTACGAATACGTTCTACGCCAAGGAGTAATATGACCGAGATAGCCACTGTTAAGATGGTGAGAAAAGCAGTGGTCTTTCGGTTTGAAAGGCTTTTCCAAGCTAAATGCGCGGTCGCTTTCATTAATTTAATGCTCCGGTTTTAACTAGGTTGATATCTTGCAGGTTGATGCCCGTATCGAATAGTTTTTCAAGAGTGGGGTCGTGACTAACAAAGACTAACGTTGAATTGGCTTTCTCTGCTTGCTCCATGAGTAATTCGATAAACGCGGTTCGGTTTGCATAATCGAGAGCTGAAGTTGGTTCATCAGCAATGATAAGCTGCGGCTTGCCAATGAGCGCTCGCGCTGCTGCGACACGTTGTTGTTGCCCGATACTCAGCTCTACTACGGGCTTATGCAATAGGTCTTCAGCAAGGTGAAGTCTCATTAATAGCTCGCGAGCTTGTTGCTTGAGATCTCCATCGACACCATTTTTTCTTTGCGTAGAGAAATGACAAGGAAGCACGACATTATCAATCACAGATAAGTAAGGCAGTAGATTAAACTGCTGGAAAATATAACCAATGTTATCCGCTCGAAATCTATCTCTTTGAGTCTGAGATAGGGAAGATAATTCAGTGTCTAACACCTTAAGAGAGCCACTTTCGCAAGAAGCAATTCCTGTCAGCAGGCTAAGCAGAGTCGATTTACCACAACCACTAGGGCCCTTGATAAATACATGCTCTCCTCTATTTACCGTAAGTTTTGGTATATCTAGGGTAGGAGTCGGATTATCTGGCCATGAAAAGCGAACATCTTGCAGTTCGATAACGGTGTCTATTTGAGAACGTTTGGTCACTATGTTTCCTATATCAATCTGTTGAAAAGTGACAGGAGATGGCCACTCCTTTGGGGCGTGGCCATTTTTTGACTAAAGCTTGATGACAGTGTTGCCTTTGGTGAGCTCAGTGGCAATCTGTGCAGAGTCGGTTAGCAGATTAACACGAATTGTTTGCGTGCCACTGAATAGCTTGAACCAATCGCTGTCAATCTCGGCAAGTTTGCTGACATCTTTACATTGGTACTGATACGCAATGTTGAATTCACCGTGGCCGCCACTATGATCGTGGTCATGGTCATGGTCATGGTCATGATGCTCATGGTGATCGTGACCATCAGCGTGTTTATCGTGGTCATGCTCGGAATGATCGTGTGCATCATGGTCGTGATGCTCGTGTTCATCTGCATGCTTGTCGTGGTCGTGAGAGTCATGGTCATGCCCATCATGATGATCAGCGTGATCGTCATGGTGTTTGTCATGATCGTGGCCAGAGTGGTCATGATCTTCATCACCACCTAGTGTGTGAGAAACTTGGGCTGTAGACAGTTCACAGCCTGCTGCTGGGCTCATTTTTAAGATAGAGTCAGCGGCATTAAGTTGAGCAACTGCTTTTTCTAGAGCTTGACGTTGCTCATCATTGTTTGGTGCGTGCTCAAAGCCCACCACATCTGCACCAGGGGCAAGAATTTCAACAAGAAGGTCTTCGCCATCTTGAGCAATATTAAACTCAACACTACCGTGAACGTGAGCGCCATGTTGACGGAAGTTTTCTTCAGCATGAACTGAAACAGAGGCTACCGCTAGCGTTACAGCGCTTAGGGTGAATAGTGGCTTAACAGCTTTTATCATTGTTCTAATTACCTAAAGGAGTAGAAGCGACGCATTGTAGCGTCGAATTCTTTCAATCATATTTCTCTGCTATATCTAAACCCAAGGGGTTAAGTTTGGGCTAGATAACAGAACTCAGACAGCCAAGCTTCTAAAAAGTTTGAGTTTTATAGGTTTTCTCTAACCAAAGTGATCACTTGTTGTATCTCTTCAGCCGTTAACTCACCCTCTTTAGCCCAAAGGATATTACCGTTCTTATCTTGCACCGCTATCAATGAAGTCTTTGGTTCAAGGTCCCACGCTTTTGCTACAGCACCATTTTCATCTAACACGATTGAAGAGTGCGGGAACTCGATTTTACTGTCCTCTGCACTCGATTTTACAAATGAGCTAGTACCCCAAATGGCATCGTCTTGATTGACTATGGTCGTGGTTTGGTACTTATCCTGTGGGAAGTCGGCTTGGACTATTGCATCTATCATTGGCTTATTTAGAGCCTTAGCTGCAGAGCGACCGGCAATAGCTTGTATCACACGTGTCTTACCCACCATGCTTGCTGAATCCCACTCATGATATGTTATATCATCATTTTTTACCATCGCTTCCCCATGACTGGCCACGCTCACCATTGGGGCTTTGTCTCCGGTATTTAGGTTCAGCGCCCATGAAGACAAAGGTAGAGTCATTCCAAGTACTGCGATTAAGTGTTTTGCTTTCATATTTCTTCCGTTGTTGTGCTACAAGCGATAGGTGGTTTTAAGTATATGTTAAATAGATTATTTCACACTTAAGACTCATTATTTTGTGGTGGGAAACAGACGCCAGTACCGCCTATTCCGCAATAACCATTCGGGTTTTTGGCTAAATATTGCTGGTGGTATTCTTCTGCTAAGTAGTAGGGGCCAGCTACTGCTATCTCTGTGGTAATAGAAGGTTTTCCCGACTGGACTAGCAGTTGCTGATAAGTCGTCAGTGACTCTTTCGCAGCAACTAAATGCTCATCACTGTAGGCATAAATAGCAGAGCGGTATTGAGTGCCTCTGTCATTGCCTTGGCGCATCCCTTGAGTAGGGTCGTGCTTTTCCCAAAATACTTGCAGTATTGCCGCTAAAGACACCTGATCTGGATCGAAGACGACGCGTACGATCTCTGTATGACCGGTTTGCCCAGAACAGACCTCTTCATAGGTCGGGTTAGGCGTATAACCTCCGGCATAACCGACGGACGTAGATACAACGCCAGGGATATTCCAGAAAAGACGCTCTGCTCCCCAAAAACAGCCCAAACCAAGCAATATTTGTTGGCAACCTTTTGCTGGTGGCGCGGTCAAATCAGTGTGGTTTACGAAGTGTTGTCCAAACTCAAGGATCGGATTATCGCGACCTGGAAGTGCATCTTCCTTTGAAATCATGATTTGTTTGTCAAACATGTGGCCTCCTAGCGAAAGTAAGTGATTTTTTAAATTTTTTATCATGGATCAATCCTTTATACTATTTAGTCGCTCCCTTGGGGAATTTTTCTGGCTACACACCTCTGTTTCGTTACAGGAAGTACAGTAACAATTACACAATGAATCAACGCGTAATACGGATATTTATCGCTATCGCTTTTTTGGTTTTTAGCCAATTGAGTCGAGCTGAGGCTACCCTCAACGTTAATGGGCTTTCTGAAAAGGCCGAAGAAAACGTTGAGGCTTATCTGTCTGCCATTCCGGAAGAAGATTACTCAACATCCCTTCGTTTCCAATCTCGTGTTGAAGAAAGCATAGTCCAAGCGGTTAGAGCTTTGGGCTATTACCATCCTGAACTCACCTTTACGGTTAATGAAGAAGATCAAGAGCTTAATGTTGATGTTAAGTTAGGCGATCCTGTGGTGATTCAAGCCCTGGATATTCAGGTGAGTGGTGAAGCAAAAGATGACCCCACGTTCGAGGCTTTAATCCAAGCGAGCAAACTCAAACAAGGCGCACAACTGAATCATGGGGATTATGATGCCCTTAAATCAGGGTTACGTAACCTTGCATTGAAGCGAGGCTATTTTGAAGGAGACTTCAGTGTTACACGCCTAGAGGTTGCCCCAGATCTTAATCAGGCTTTTATACATCTACATTATGAAAGTGGCATTCGATATACGTTTGGTCCTACCAGTGTGTCAGGCTCACAAATAGAGCGAGACAGAGTATTCTCGCTAATACCGTTTAAGCAGGGTGATCCTTATCTCGCTACGGATGTTGGCCAGCTCAACCAAAACCTATCCAGCACGTCGTGGTTTTCCTCGGTCTATGTGGAACCCGATTTGAGCCAAGTCGGCAATGGAAACCGTGAATTGCCTATGGCCATTCGTCTTTCGCCACAGTCTCGTCATCTGGTTGAAACGGGTATTGGCTATTCAACAGACGTGGGAGTGAGAGGTTCTCTGAATTGGAAGCGGCCATGGCTGAACCCACAAGGGCACAGCTTTGACAGTAGCTTCTCTTTGTCCAAACCAGAGCAAGAGATCGTCGTTGGCTATAAGATCCCTCTGGAGGACGTGCTTCGGGAGTACTATCGCCTTCAGTATGGTATGAAGTATTTGGATAACAACGATACCACCAGTTTTGAGTCAAGCTTAGGCCTAGAGCGACACTGGCAATTAGACAGTGGTTGGCATCGAACTGCTTTCATTCGTTTGTTAAATGAAGACTTTACACAGGGTGCTCAGGAAGACCGATTTACGATGCTTTTGCCGGGCATCGCCTACAGTAAGACTCGCTCTAGAGGTGGAACAATGCCAACGTGGGGAGATAAGCAATCTATCTCATTTGAATATGGTGACCCTGCGGTTCTCTCGGAAGCAAGAGTATTGAGGGTGGTAGGGCGAACGACTTGGATAAGAAGTTACAAAGAGAACCATAGAGCTATTTTTTATGTGGGCGGCGGTGCTAACTTTACTGAATCTGTTTTTGAACTTCCTCCTTCATTACGTTTCTTTGCTGGTGGTGATAATAACCTGCGTGGTTATGAATACGAATCGATATCGCCAAAAGACAGTGAAGGTAAGCTGACCGGTGCTAAGTTTATGGCCACGACTAGTCTAGAGTATCAATATCGAGTTTATGGGAATTGGTGGTTGGCCACGTTTGTTGACTATGGTGATGCGTGGAATGAAACCCCTGAATGGAAAACAGGTACTGGTGTCGGGATAAGATGGGCTTCACCGGTCGGGCCGGTCAGGCTTGATTTTGCATTTGGTTTAGACGTGGAAGAAGGTACGGATAAATTCCAGCTTCATTTTGGTTTGGGGCCTGAGTTGTAATGATGGAAAAATCACAACAAAACGAACAGCAAACAAGTGCGGAATCTCCGCCAGTAGCGAAGAAAAAACGCTCTTTATGGCGTCGTTTCCTGCGTGCTATTGCTCATTTATCTTTGGGCATGCTGGCGCTTATTTTGTTCATCATCATTATGCTTTGGGTACTGCTTTTCACTAATCCAGGGCTCAACGGAATAATTTGGACAGCGGAAAAGTTTGTGCCCGAGTTAAAGGTAGAGGATACCGAAGGGGCTCTACTGAACGATTTTCAGCTATACGGCATTCAATATAACAATCCTGACTTATTTGTGGCGCTGCAGGCGGAAAAGCTTGAACTGGATATACAGCTGCGTTGCATTCCTAAGGTCGAGCTTTGCATTAAAACCTTAGGTATAGAAGGTGCTAATTTCGCTCTTACCGATATAGCGCCAAGTGAAGAAGTCGCTAACGAGCCGCCAAGTGAGCCTATCACTAGCGTTTCCCTTCCTTTTGGCTTAGGTGTAAATATTGAGCGTCTGTATCTGGATAGAATCGATCTGGATATCTTGGGCAATAAGATCGCATGGAGAGAGTTCGAGACTGGAGCGCAAATGCGCTTTGATAGCCTTACTTTAAATCCAACGCGTCTTGATGGTGGCCGACTCACTCTTGCAACTAGCGAAGGTGAGCCAGAGGTGACACAAGAAACCAGTGCTGATTCGCCTAAATCAAAGATAGTGCTACCTGAGGTGTGGATTCCTCTTAGCGCCAAGATTGAAGATATTACCGTCACCGACTTTAAAATGACGTCCCCAGAGGTAGAGATAGACCGAGCGCATCTGATTGGTTCTGCCGAAGGAAATAACGTCACCGTTCAAACCTTTGAATTAGCGATGCCACTGGTGGATTTAAATCTAGATGGCGAAGTAGAGCTAAAAGAAGATTACCCGCTAACTATCAATACCGACGCAAAGATAAAACAAACCACACTTGCAGGTCAGACTTTGTCACTAAATGCCGAGGGCAGTGTGGCTGATCTGGCACTAAGTGCTGGATTGAGAAAACTCATTGTTGCCGATATCGATGCCAAACTAGAGCCTTTAGACCCAGATATTCCCTTTGATATCGACTTAAGACAAGCGCAAGTGCAATGGCCGTTGCAGGGTGAGGCTGACTACAAAGCACAAATAGCATCGCTTAAAGCAAAAGGTATTTTAGACAACTACACCCTCGATTTAATGGGCGCGGTGCAGGGTAAGGCGATTCCTGATGTGGATCTGACTGTGGATGGAGAGGGTAGCCTAGAGCATATCGATCTAGAAAGCATCGATGTCAAAACCCTACAAGGTGCTATTGAAGGCAGTGTGATGGCGAATTGGGCTAGCCCAATAAATTGGGCAGCCAATCTTCAATTACAAAATATTCAACCAGGGAGTTACTGGCCTGAGGCCGAGGGTGATATTAGTGGGCGCTTAGCTACAACAGGGCGATTGCCAGAAAAAGGCGGTTGGGAGGTTGAGCTTTCAGAGCTTGATATTGACGGTATCTTCCGTGATTACCCGTTGAATATTAACGGTGTTCTTGATGCCAAAGACGCTACTGGAAAGGGAGACTATCGGCTTGATACTCCGGGCTTAGTAGTGGCGCATGGGCAGAACAACATCCGTATTTCGGGAAACCTTGATGAAAACTGGAACCTTGATACCAAGCTGGATATTCCACAAATAAAGCATACGGTGCCAGATTTAGACGGCTCCGCAATAGGGTTAATCGAGCTTCGAGGGCCCTTCGCGACTCCTGAGGTAATCGCCGATGTCACGGCAAATAAGATTGCTTGGCAAGATCAGGTGACGATTGAGTCTATAACCCTGAAAGGGGATGTAGAGCCATTACCGACTCCAGGTGGAAAGCTCAATCTGGTGGTTCAAGGCCTGCAGCATCTCGAACAGAAAGTCACCCGCAGTGAGTTTAGTTTTAGTGGAACTCAAGAGCAGCATAGGGCTTCATTTAGTCTTGATTCCGATATTGTTAAATATATGCTGGATCTGTCTGGGGAACTAGAGACAAAACCTGGAATTAAATGGAAGGGAGAGTTACTTGAGTCTCGCCTAGAGACCGTTCAAGGTGAATGGGCTTTAGATCATACACCGACCATTTCCTATGACGTAGACAAACAAATTGCGTTCGTTGAGGCGCATTGCTGGTTGCAAGCGGACTCTAAGCTCTGCCTTGATAAAGACCTTGAAGCCGGCCAGTCTGGAGAGGTGTTTGCCAGTGTTCAAAACTTCAATTTCTCTCAAGTGGCATCACTACTGCCAAAAGATATTTCACTGGTCGGTAAGGTCGATGCTAATGCTCGCGCGAAGTGGTCTCCAACAGCACTGCCTGAAGTCGAGGTTAAAGTTGAGTTACCAAAAGGGAATGTCACTCAGAAATTAGACCGTCCAGTAACCGTCGGCTGGAATGAGGCGAACCTTAATGCGAGTTTAATTAAGGATGACCTTAACGCTGAGTGGTTGATTGACCTAACCAATAACGGTGACATCAAAGGGCGGGTTGAACTCGATAAAGTTTCTACAGACAACAAGCAGATAGATGCCAGACTGCAATTGCAGCAGATCACACTTGATATGCTAAAGCCCCTATTTGGCGAATTCAGTAAGGTTGGTGCGGATATCAATTCTGATATTGAGCTCAAAGGCCCAGTGAACCAGCCTAAGATATTCGGTGACTTAAGAGTTGAGAATATTATAGCGACAGGCGATGTGAGCCCTATTGACGTTACTTCAGGGCAAGTGATAGCGAAATTCTCCGGCTATCAAAGTAATCTAGATGCCAAGATTGAGACCGAGGATGGGGCGCTGTTAATCACGGGTGAAAGTGATTGGCAAGATATAGAAGATTGGCGAGCTAAGTACAATATCTCAGCAAATCAATTGCTGGTGGAGGTTCCTCCAGTGGTTAAGGCAAGAATCGAACCGGATATTGATATCGCTGTGACCCCAGGATTAATTGATGTGAAAGGTGAAGTTCGATTGCCTTGGGGAAGAATTACCGTCGAAGAGCTTCCGCCTTCTGCAATTTCTGTATCCTCAGATGAAGTTATCTTAGATAAAGACTTGAAACCATTGGATAAAGGTTCTGATTTCCCATTTGAGATTAAGTCTGACATCAAGGTTATTATCGGTGATGACTTCTTGCTAAATGCTTTTGGGTTGCAAGGTGGATTAGTCGGAGAAATCAACGTATCTCAAAAGAACAAAGCGCCGTTCATTCTTGGTGAGGTGAATATCGTCGATGGTAAATATCGCTCCTTTGGTCAAGACTTAATTATTGATGAAGGTAAGGTGCAGTTTAATGGGCCTGCCGATCAGCCGTACTTATCGATTAAGGCAATTCGAAACCCAGACAACACTGAAGATGATGTGGTTGCGGGTATACAGGTATCAGGGCTAGCGGATGAACCGAGTATCGAAGTATTCTCAGATCCAGCTATGCCGCAAGCGAATGCTTTATCGTATATTTTGCGAGGGCAAGATATAGACAGTGATTCGGGCGGTAACGCCATGACAACAGCGCTGATTGGTTTGAGCTTAGCTCGAAGTGGACGAGTTGTCGGTGAGATTGGTGAAGCCTTTGGGGTGAGCGATCTGCAGTTGGATACGACAGGTACTGGGGATGACTCTCAGGTCACCGTAAGTGGCTACATACTCCCTGGCTTACAGGTTAAATACGGCGTGGGTATCTTTGAATCCGTTGGTGAGTTCACATTCCGCTATCGATTGATGAAAGACCTGTATTTAGAAGTGATGTCAGGCACAGACAGCGCCGTAGATTTGTTGTATCAGTTTGAATTCGATTAACCATAGGGTGAAGGTATGCAGCATTTAGTTTTTGTTTATGGAACCTTGAGACGAGATGAAGCGAATCATTACCTTCTACAAGGAAGCGAGTTTCTTGGCTTGTTTGAGACGCCGCCACAGTATGCACTCTATGATTTCAGCACGCTTCCGGGCATTGTTGAGGGGCATGAGGTCATCACAGGGGAGGTGTACAGAATCTCCGAAGAAGTATTAGTTAAGCTAGATATTTTTGAAGATGTTCCTATTGAGTACAGAAGAGAGACTATAGATACTCCCTTCGGAGAGGCGTGGATTTATATTTATCAAGGCACTGAATCAGGTAAGGCGATAGAGTCAGGAGACTGGAACTTACGCAATTAGGCCAATCGGCCCTAGTCATATTAAACAAGGAAGTAAGTATGAAATGGATGTTAACGGCGTTGAGTTGCATGGTGCTATGGGGTTGTGTGGGTAAACCGGATCAGATCACTCCAGTAAACAACTTTGAATTAGAACGATACTTGGGTAAATGGTACGAGATTGCGCGTCTTGACCACTCATTCGAACGAGGTATGAACCAAGTGTCAGCAGAATACTCGATGCGCGAAGACGGTGGAGTCAAGGTGTTAAATTCTGGCTACTCTACGGAAGATAAAGAATGGAACAGTGCTGAAGGCAAGGCCTATTTCGTCGAGTCTGAGGACTTGGGATACTTGAAGGTGTCCTTCTTTGGGCCTTTTTACGGCTCTTACATCGTCTTTGAACTAGAAAAGCAGAACTATGATTATGCCTTTGTCTCAGGGCCGAATCATTCCTATCTTTGGCTATTGTCCAGAACACCGCAGATAAGCGATGACATAAAGCAGAAATTTAAAAGCCAAGCAAAAGAGCTTGGCTTTGATACTAGCGAATTAATCTGGGTCGAACAGACGGCAGATTAGTACTGGTCAGGGTTATCGCGCATGAAACCGTGTAAAGTTTCTACCATGTCAGTCGAGCCGGCAAAGAATGGTACACGTTGGTGTAGTTCTTCTGGCTTGATTTCCATGATACGGCGTGCGCCATCTGTAGCTTCACCGCCAGCTTGTTCCGCTAGGAAAGCAATTGGGTTGCACTCATAAAGAAGACGCAGTTTACCCGTTGGGTAAGCGCGAGTACTAGGGTAAAGGAAGATACCACCTAGTAGTAGGTTACGGTGGAAATCTGATACCAAAGAACCAATGTAGCGAGAAGTGTAAGGGCGCTTGCCTGCTTCATCTTCTTCTTGGCAGTACTTAATGTACTTCTTCACACCAGCAGGGAAGTTAATGTAGTTACCCTCGTTGATAGAGTAGATAAAGCCCTGCTTAGGAATACGCATGTCTTCGTGCGACAGGCAGAAAGAACCGATAGACGGATCGTAAGTGAAGCCGTGAACGCCTTTACCTGTAGTGTAAACTAGCATGGTTGAAGAACCGTAGATTACGTAACCAGAAGCCACTTGCTCTGTACCTGGTTGTAGGAAATCACGAGCTTCAGTTGGACCACCAATAGGTGACAAGCGACGGTAGATAGAGAAGATTGTACCTACAGATACGTTTACATCGATGTTGCTAGAACCATCTAGAGGATCCATCAATACCACGTATTTTGCTTGCTTGTTGATCTCACTGTCGAAAGAAACGAAGTCGTCTTCTTCTTCACTCGCAATACCACAAACTTGGTCACGATTTTCAAGTGCAGCCTTGAAGGTATCGTTTGCTAATACATCCAATTTTTGCTGTGCTTCGCCTTGAATGTTTTCTACACCAGCCGCACCTGTGATATCAACAAGGCCTGCCTTGTTAATCTCACGGTGTACAACTTTAGCCGCCAGATTAATTGACGACAAAAGAGACGAGAGATCACCGCTAGCATGGGGGAAGTCATGCTGCTTCTCGATAATAAATTCACCTAACGTTCTTAAATTGGACATGGGGGGTTCCGTTTATTTGTATGACAAGTTCTTTTTTTAGCCAAATATACAGGACAAAACATATTACGACACGCGAAGTAACTGATCTATTTCACAGTTTTCTGACTTTCATCACTCGCAATGCTATGGGTTAGTGTCCAGAATCTGGTTAGAATCAATTATAAGGCTATTGACTCACCTTCGGATAGAGCCATCTCTCAAAGCAAATGGAAACTTTATGCATATTCATATACTCGGAATTTGTGGCACCTTCATGGGTGGCGCGGCAGTACTAGCAAAGCAGCTTGGTCACAAAGTGACGGGTAGTGATGCGAACGTTTACCCTCCAATGAGCACACTACTTGAGTCGGAGGGGGTTGAGATAATCCAAGGCTACGATCCTAAGCAACTGGAGCCTCGCCCAGACTTAGTGGTTATTGGTAATGCAATGAGTCGTGGCAATCCGTGCGTTGAATATGTATTGGACAACAATCTTAAATACACCTCAGGGCCACAGTGGCTACAAGAGTTCCTTTTGCATGATCGTTGGGTACTGGCTGTCGCGGGTACTCATGGTAAAACGACCACTTCAAGTATGCTGGCTTGGATATTGGAAGATTGCGGCTATGAGCCGGGATTCCTTGTCGGCGGTGTACTAGGCAATTTTGATCAATCTGCTCGCCTTGGTGGCAGTATGTTTTTTGTGGTAGAAGCAGACGAATACGACAGTGCTTTTTTTGATAAACGATCTAAGTTTGTTCACTATCATCCTCGCACCCTGGTGATGAATAACCTTGAATTTGATCATGCAGATATCTTTGACGATCTTGAAGCAATCAAGCGTCAGTTTCATCACTTAGTTAGAACGGTTCCAAGTAACGGGCGCATGCTGTCTCCTGCTGATGACGAGGCAATAAGTGATGTGTTGTCTCGCGGCTGCTGGAGTGAAACGGAGTTCTCTGGCAAAGATTGGCAAGTGAAAAAACAAAAAGCAGACGGCAGTCACTTTGAGGTGTATTTGAAGCAGCAGTTAGTCGGTGAAGTGAAATGGGATCTTGTCGGCGACCATAATGTGAATAATGCTTTGATGGCGATAGCTGCGGCGAGACATGTGGGCGTTGTTCCAGACCTTGCTTGTGAGTCTTTGGGGCGCTTTATTAATACCAAGCGCCGCCTAGAGCTTAAGGGCGAAGTGAATGGCATCACTGTTTATGATGATTTTGCTCACCACCCAACAGCCGTTGAACTGACTCTAGATGGCTTGCGTAATAAAGTTGGTAAGCAAAGAATATTTGCAGTACTTGAACCACGCTCGAGCACTATGAAGATGGGAGTTCACAAAGATACCCTAGCGGCCTCATTAGGTTTGGCTGACAAGGTATTTCTCTATCAACCCGATAGTATCGATTGGTCAGTGCAAGATATTGCACAGCAGTGCTCTCAGCCAGCGCAAGCTTCTAACTCAGTGGATGACATTGTCCAATCTTTAGTGGACGAGACTAAGCCAGGCGACCATATACTGGTGATGAGTAATGGCGGTTTTGAGGGAATCCATACTAAGCTTCTACAAGCACTACAGGTAGCGGAACATTAATGCAGCATAGCCAACAACAGAAAAGCATTACATTAGCGATGACGGGAGCCTCTGGGGCTCCCTACGGCTTAGCATTACTTAAGAAACTACTCGAAGCGGATTATAAGGTGTTCTTTTTAGTTTCTTCAGCGGCTCGTGTAGTGTTAGCCACTGAACATAACCTCAAGCTTCCTAGCGGCCCTGATGCTATCAAAGCGGCATTGGTGGAGCATTTGGGGTGCGATGATTCAAAGCTCATCGTGTGTGGCAAAGAAGATTGGTTCTCGCCAGTCGCTTCCGGATCAGCCGCTCCTAAGCAAATGATTGTTTGTCCTTGTTCGGCAGGTAGTCTTGCGTCGATCGCTCATGGTATCTCTGACAATCTTATTGAGCGTGCGGCAGACGTGGTACTCAAAGAGCGAGGTCAGTTGATTTTGGTAGTGCGTGAAACGCCTTTCTCCACGTTACACCTAGAGAATATGCTCAAGCTATCAAAGATGGGGGCGACTATTATGCCTGCAGCCCCTGGGTTTTATCATCAGCCGCAATCCATTGATGATCTCGTTAACTTTATGGTGGCGCGAGTGCTCGACCATATCGGTGTCAACCAAGATCTGGTGCAGCCTTGGGGCTACGATAGACGTCAGTAACGAATCAAAATATCAACGCCAGCATATTGCTGGCGTTGTTTTTTCTATGTCCTTTTCAACTTCTAACAGACTTGAATTACAGATTCTCCTCTGCAAACTCTGCTAGTCGACTTCGCACCACACCGTTGAGGTGAATATTGGCTGAACCTTCAAAGTTTTTGAAGCGTTCCACCATGTAGGTAAGGCCTGAAGTGACAGGGGTCAGATAAGGGGAGTCTATTTGTGCAAGGTTGCCAGAGCAGACAATCTTGGTACCTTCACCACAACGAGTGATGATGGTTTTGATCTGCGAAGCGGTAAGGTTTTGACACTCATCGAGCAAAACAAAGGCATTTTGGATGGAGCGTCCGCGCATAAAGTTAATGGATTTAAACTGAATGTTGGCTTTCTCGCAAATATAGCGCAGAGAGCCTTCGGTGCAGTGATCGTTCTTGTGCAGCGCCTCTAGTGTATCGGTGACTGCGGCAAGCCAAGGCAACATTTTTTCTTCCTCGTTGCCGGGTAAGAAACCAATGGACTCTCCAATCTCTGGTGTATTTCGTGTCACGATGATTTTATCAAACATGTTGTGTTCGACAGCTTGCTCTAGAGCCGCGGCCATTGCCAGTAAGGTTTTACCACTACCTGCCGCTCCCGTTAATATCACCAAGTCGATATCAGGATCCATAAGGGCATCGAGCGCCATCCCTTGATAGATATTCTTAGGTCTAATATCCCACGCGCGACGACTCATCATCTTGTCGCGACTGAGGTCTTTTAGAGTGACTGATTCTGAATCTATCTCCGTGACTCTCGCGGCAAAATCACTTTCTGAATCAAGAATGTATTGGTTAATATAGGGCTGTTCGATATTGGATTGGTGGATTAGGTGGTGAGTTTTTCCGGCTAGAGCGATGGAGTTGACTTCGTTTATCTTATCCCAGAAGGTTCCGTCGTATTGCACAAACCCTTTGGTTAAATACTGCACATCGTCAATGAGTTGATCTGTGCGGTAGTCTTCTACGTGCCGGACTCCTGCGCCTTTAGCTCGCAGGCGCATGTTAATATCTTTAGTGACGAGAACGACGTCTCGTGGCGAACGTTTGTTTTGTAGGTAGATAACGGCATTGAGTATTCGATTATCCCCCGCCTTATCCGCGAAGGCTTTTACCGTCTCTTGCAGCTCAAAATCAGCCAGTATCGAAAGTGTACCTGTCGATTTTGATTCATTGTTAAAACGGATACCCTCAGATATTTGATCGGGTGTTGCTTCGCGGAATAGATCCTCCAATGTACGAATCGCGACGCGTGCATCACGAGCAACATCTCGTTTGCTGTCTTTGATTCGGTCTAGTTCTTCTAAGACAGTCATCGGAATGACGACGTCGTGTTCTTGAAAGGAAAAAATGGCGTGTGGTTCGTGAAGTAGGATGTTGGTGTCGAGTACGAAAATCTTGCGTTCGCTATCACCCATAAGCGTCTCCTTTGCTTATTTGACGTTGTGTATCCAAGCGATCTCAAAACCCAGTTTTTAGACTGATGAAGAGAGCTCAGTTAGATATCGAAAACCTCTTCTATTTTGAGTGTAGTTTGGTTTCATTTGTTTGACAGTTTGATTGCATAATTTATATCCAGTGAAATTAAGGTTTTACGTGCCCAGCATGCAGCGATGTACTATCATGTCGCCCTTTTTCTGATAGGAAACTTAGCCAGTTTTGCTTGGTTTTCTTCTACTATTGTTAGAGTCGATTTTACAAAAGGGTTTTAGCTGAATGGCATTTGCGATTGGTCAACGTTGGATTAGTGATACAGAGAGTGATTTAGGTCTTGGAACGATAGTTGCCATTGATGCACGAACGGTAACCTTGATGTTTGCCGCCTCGGAAGAGGAGCGACTGTACGCTATCAGTGATGCCCCGATTACTCGCGTCACCTTTGCTGTTGGCGACACTATTGAAGCCCATGAAGGCTGGTCACTGAACGTAGAGCAGGTCATTGAAGAGAAAGAGGTGCTTTGCTACGTGGGTACTCGTGAAGATACCGGTGAGCAAGGTGTCGAGCTTCGTGAAATTTTCCTTAGCCATCAGATCCGCTTTAACAAGCCTCAAGATAAGCTGTTCACAGGTCAAATTGACCGTATGGACAATTTTGTATTGCGTTATCAGGCTCTAAATAATCAATACCAGCAGCATAGAAGTCCACTTCGAGGACTGACGGGAATGCGCGCGGGTTTGATTCCTCATCAGCTTTTTATCGCTCAAGAAGTAGGGCGTCGATACGCCCCTCGTGTTTTGCTAGCCGATGAAGTAGGCCTTGGTAAAACCATTGAAGCCGGCATGATAATCCACCAACAAGTTTTGGCGGGTCGCGCTGAACGAATTCTTATTGTGGTGCCTGAGACGCTAACACACCAATGGCTGGTGGAAATGATGCGTCGCTTCAATTTGCATTTCTCTGTGTTTGATGAAGAGCGTTGTGTTGAGGCTTACGCAGAAGCACCTAATCCATTTGATACTCAACAATTAGTGCTTTGCTCGTTAGATTTTCTTAAGAGCAGTCCTAAGCGTCATCAACAGGCGCTAGAAGCAGAGTGGGACTTATTGGTTATCGATGAGGCTCATCACCTTGAGTGGAGTGTAGATGCGCCAAGCTCTGAGTATATGGCGGTAGAATCGCTAGCATCAAAGATTCCTGCGGTACTCTTGCTAACCGCGACTCCGGAGCAGCTAGGTCGTGAAAGTCACTTTGCAAGACTGCGTCTACTCGATCCTGATCGCTTCTATGATTATCAAGCCTTTGTTAATGAAGAAGAAAACTACGCACCTGTGGCTGAGGCTGTCAGCCAATTGCTTTCAGGCCAAGCACTACCTAATGATGCAAAAAATCAGATCACTGAGTTGTTGTCTGAGCAAGATATTGAGCCGATGCTTAAGGCTATTTCTGATGACCAGCACCCAGAACAGCAGGCATCAGCCAGGCAAGAGCTAATTGATAACCTGATGGATCGCCACGGTACGGGACGCGTATTGTTCCGAAATACTCGTGCGGCTATTAAGGGCTTCCCTGAGCGCCGAGTGCATTTACTGCCTATGCCTTTGCCTGAGCAATATGCTCGCGCCATTAAAGTATCGAAGATGTTCAATGTTGACCTGCCTTTAGAGAAGCAAGCAGGCATCATGCTCTACCCTGAAGAGGTATTCCAAGAGTTGGGAGATACTGGCTCGTGGTGGCAATTTGATAGCCGAGTAGACTGGCTGATCGAGAAGGTTAAAGAGAAGCGCTCTGAAAAGGTACTGGTTATTGCTTCAAGAGCCACCACAGCATTGCAACTTGAACAAGCGCTGCGTGAGCGTGAAGGTATTCGAGCTACCGTGTTCCATGAAGGTATGTCGATTATAGAGCGTGATAAAGCGGCTGCTTATTTTGCTCAAGAAGAGGGTGGCGCACAGGTGCTGATCTGTTCAGAGATTGGTTCTGAGGGACGTAACTTCCAGTTTGCTAATCAGTTGGTGATGTTCGATTTGCCATTTAACCCTGACTTGCTAGAACAGCGCATTGGTCGCTTGGATCGTATAGGCCAAAATTCCGATATTGATGTATTCGTACCGTACCTAGAGGGAAGCTCTCAAGGCGTGCTGGCTCATTGGTACAACGAAGGCCTTAATGCCTTTGCTGAAACCTGCCCAACGGGTCGTACTGTGTATGAGAAGTTCTCTTATGAACTGACAGAAATGATTGCAACCGGAGATAGCTCTGCGCTTCCTGAAGTGATTGCTCAATCGGCAAAGATCAATCAGCAGCTTAAACAAGATCTAGAGCAAGGCCGTGATCGACTGTTAGAGATGCACTCTAATGGCGGTGACAGAGCGCAAGACTTGGTTCAAGAAATTGCCTCTAAAGACAATGACACTCAGTTCATCAGCTTTGCCCTTAGCCTGTTTGACTGTATTGGCCTAAACCAAGACGACAAGGGAGAGAATGCTCTGGTAGTGACTCCTTCTGAGCACATGCTAGTGCCTAGTTATCCTGGCCTTCCATATGATGGTGCAACTATTACCTTTGATCGTGATACGGCTCTTTCTCGTGAAGATATGAACTTCATGTCTTGGGAGCACCCAATGATTCAAGGCGGTATTGACCTACTGCTCAGTGAAGGGGTTGGAGCATCAGCAGTTTCTCTATTAAAAAACAAAGCCTTGCCAGTTGGTACTATGCTGTTAGAACTGGTATATCTGGTTGATGCACAAGCACCTAAACGCAGCGGAATTTCGCGCTTCTTACCACAAACGCCAATTCGTTTGATGCTAGATGGTAAGGGTAACGATCTTTCTGAGCAGGTAGAATTTGATAGCTTTAATCGCCAGCTGAGCCCGATCAATCGTCACATGGCCAGTAAGCTAGTGACCTCTGTTCAGGCACAAGTTCAGGCCTTGATTAGCGTGGGTGATGAGAAGGTTCTGTCAAAGCATGAGCAGGTTAAACAGCAAGCTAAGGCTGAAATGCAAGCAAGCTTAAGTGCTGAGTTAGAGCGTCTACTTGCCCTTAAAGCGGTGAACCCAAATATCCGAGATGAGGAAGTAACGGCAATCGAAGAGCAAATTAGCGAGCTCGATGGCTTTATCTCTCAAGCGCAGATTCAATTGGATTCTTTACGTTTGATCGTTGTGTCTCATAATTAATTCTGGAGAGAAAGCATGGCCATGACTGAGTATCATCCTCCAGTAGATCCGTGGATAGACATCGTCTATCAAGATGAACATATCTTGGTGGCCAATAAGCCTGCTGGCTTATTGTCTGTTCCTGGTAGGGAAGAGCGTCACTACGATAGCTTATGGAGTCGTCTTGTCGAGGAGTATCCTGAGATTCAAGTGGTGCATCGCTTGGACATGGCCACATCCGGTTTAATGTTGTTTGCTCTTAATAAAGAGGCCGAGCGTCATCTTAAAAAGCAATTTCAATATCGCTTAACGCATAAGGTTTATTACGCTCGTGTTTGGGGTGAACTTGAGGAAAAAGAGGGGATCGTCGATCTTCCTCTTATCTGTGATTGGCCAAACAGACCAAGACAGAAGGTGTGTACCCATGATGGCAAACCCTCAAGAACAGACTATCAAAAGGTAGTGCAGGAAGAGAAGACGTGCATTGTGCGCCTGTTGCCTATTACCGGACGGTCGCACCAACTGCGTGTGCATATGAATGAAATGGGACACTCCATTGTGGGTGATGAGTTTTATTCTGAAGGAGAGGCAAGGGCTTACTCTGAGCGCTTGCAACTACACTCTACGGAACTGAGCTTTTATCATCCTAAAGATAACAAATTAGTCAGTATGTTTGTGCCATGCGACTTTTATCCTGAGGCAGAACCTTTAGTATTGGAACTCTACTCTGCGGAGCCTGAGTTACCCGATTATAAAACCTTGCCAAAGCACTAAAGTATCTAGCATTAAGGATTACGCATGCCACAATCGTTACCTAAGGTTGTCTTTTTAGATAAGGCGACTATTCCAGCACACGCCCTATTTCGTAAATTGAGCTTTCCTCATCAGTGGGTGGAGTATGACTTCACCTCTCCTGAGCAGTTAGAAGAACGCTTGGTTGGAGCTGAGATTGTCATTAGTAATAAGGTTGTGTTGAGTGGGGAAACGTTAAGGCAGTTTCCTGATATTAAGTTGATTGCGGTCTCTGCTACTGGAACCAATACTATTGATTTGGATTACTGCGCAGAGAATCAAATCGCGGTGTGCAATATTCAAGGGTATGCCACACGCTCTGTACCTGAACACGTGATTGGGATGATCTTTGCTCTTAAGCGTAATTTGTTCGCTTATCATCAAGATATAGAGAAAGGTGTATGGCAAAAAGACAAACAGTTTTGTTTCTTCACGCACCCTATTACGGATGTAGCAGGGTCGACGATAGCAATTATTGGCAGTGGTAGCTTAGGTCAAGCGGTAGCGACTCTTAGCAGTGCTCTTGGCATGAAAGCCATCTTTGTCGAGCGCAAAGGTGCGACGCAGGTGAGAGAGGGCTATGTTAGCTTTGAAGAGGCTCTACAGCAGGCAGATATTGTGACCTTGCATTGCCCACTAACCCAGAGTACAACCAATCTGATCGCTCGTGGCGAGCTTGCTTTAATGAAGTCGACCTCGGTTTTGATTAACACGGGCAGAGGTGGCTTAGTGAATGAAGACCATCTGGTAGAAGCGCTTAAATCGGGTGAAATAGCGGGTGCGGGAGTTGATGTGTTTACTCAAGAGCCAGCTGATACATCCAACCCTTTACTTGCCAATATGTCACTGCCGAATCTATTGCTAACCCCGCATGTGGCTTGGGGCAGTAACTCAGCATTGCAAAGTCTGGTCGATATTCTGCTCAATAATATTGATGATTTTGTGGCAGGAAAGCACTCAAACAGAGTGGTTTAATACAAAGATATTTAGTACAAAATTACTTAGTACAAATAAAAACGGTCACCTATTTAGGTGACCGTTTTTCATTTATACGTTGTCGTAGCCTTGAGGCTTAATCACTAACACATTGACAGGTGAGTTATGTACGACCTTACTCGCCACTGAACCCAAAACGACATTATCAATTCGCGAGCGTTTGTGGCTTGGCATGACAATTAAGTCAGCGCCTAGCTTTTCTGCATAATCGATAATGGTAGCGTAAGGCTTACCTTCAGCGATGTGAACCTGATAGACCAGTTCTGGGTCTACAAAGCTATCTGCGAAGTTTCTAAGCTGAGTTTCAACATCTTTCTTCATGTCTCGTACTGCATCCTTAGGAAAGTAGGTTGCCACCATGGACATGTGAATCCCTGGTAATACGTTCAAAAGATGCAGTTGTGCATTGCTTTGCTTGGCATGCCAAACGGCTGCCTTTAAGGCTTTATCACTGAAGCCTTTTTCGTTCAGGTCAACGGGGACTAAGATCTGTTTGTACATGGAAAACGCTCTTGAATTTTTGTCGTGCTATTGCCCCATAGTGTAGACCATGGGGCATTGAGCGAAATCAAACTATGCGTTGATAGACTCTCTAGCTCGACGTCGTTTTTGATTTAGCGCCATTAGTAACACTAAAATCAATGCTGGAAGGAACACCCACTCTTTCATAGGGCGCTCTGCCTTTTGAATGATGTGTTTGATTTTCCAATCAAAATCTATGCCAGCAGCTTCTGCAGGACTACCGAATTCGACCATATCTACAATAACGCTGTCATCACTTTGAGACAGCATTAATCCCATAGAAGAAATGCGATCCTCGGCGGAGCTTGCATTGTCATCAAACGGCAAACGGACCGTTTTGCTGATGAATTTACCTTCAAGATTTTCACCTTCAACACGCATTTGTAGAGCCTTGCCTATTGGCATTTGCTCAACAACGGTGGATATCTCAGTCGCTGGTACTTCTAACTGAGCAGGGTAAATGTGATCCCACCAAAATCCTGGACGGAAGAAGGTAAAGGTCAACACGAGTAAGGCAATGGTTTCCCACCATTTATTGCGCGTGAACCACCAACCTTGAGTTGCTGCAGAAAATAGCAACATTGCAGCGGTCGCGGAGAGTATGGTGAGCAGTAAGTGCCACCAACTGTCTATTCCCATCATCAGAAGTTGAGTGTTGAACACAAACATAAACGGCAGAATGGCCGTGCGTATGTCATAGGTAAAGCCTTGAATACCCGTACGAATAGGGTCAGATTTTGCAATTGCTGCTGCCGCAAAGGCGGCCAAGCCAACCGGCGGCGTATCATCGGCAAGGATGCCAAAATAGAATACAAATAGGTGCACGGCAATCAGAGGGATAATCAGTCCATGTGCTGCCCCTAAGGTAACAATTACCGGAGCCATCAAGGTGGATACCACAATGTAGTTGGCTGTGGTTGGCAGTCCCATACCTAGGATAAGGCTGATAACCGCAGTAAACAGCAGCATCATGATGACGCTACCACCAGAGATGAACTCGACGAAATCTGTCATCACCAAACCAATACCAGTAAGTGTTACTACACCCACTACAGTACCTGCTGCTGCCGTCGCGACACCGATGCCTATCATGTTCCTTGCGCCAGAAACCAGAGCCTCTAAAAGGTCATGAAAGCCGATTTTAAATGCTTTCGCAATCTCATGATCATTATTAAAAAAGCTCATCAGTGGGCGCTGAGTGAGGAGGATAAAGATCATGAACACTGTTGCCCAAAAAGCAGATAAGCCCGGCGAGAATCGCTCTACTGTCAAACACCAGACCAGCACCACTATTGGTAGCAAAAAGTGCAGGCCAGATTTAACAGTTGGCCCTACATCTGGGATCTCTGTTAAGTCAGGATCCATCTCAGCATGGTCTTGATATTGCGAGGAAATGCGCACAAGTCCAACGTAAGCAATAAGTAATGCAATGGTCACAATGGGGGTAGCTGCAGCGCCAAATACGTCTTTGGTCCAGCCAATGCCGTAGTAAACGGCTGCACTAATCACGCATAGACCAAGAATGGTGCCCGTGAAAGAGAGTAAGCTCTGCAACTTAGTTGGCGTATGACGACGAGGTAAGCCTTCCATACCCGCCTTACAAGCTTCTAAGTGAACGATATAGATAAGAGCAATATAAGAGATGAGGGCAGGTAATAGCGCAGCCTTAATTACCTCTACATAGGATATACCGACATACTCAACCATTAAGAATGCCGCTGCACCCATGATAGGTGGGGTTAACTGACCATTTGTGGAAGCTGCAACCTCTACGGCGCCCGCTTTAGTGCCAGGAAAACCAACACGCTTCATTAGTGGGATGGTAAAGGTACCTGTAGTTACCACGTTGGCGATAGATGAACCTGATACTAGGCCAGATAAACCAGAGGCAACAACTGCTGCTTTAGCAGGACCGCCACGCATATGACCCAATAGAGAGAAGGCGACCTTAATAAAGTAGGCGCCAGCGCCAGCTCTTTCTAACATGGCACCAAACAGCACAAATAAGAATACAAATGACGTCGAAACGCCTAGAGCAACACCGAATACCCCCTCAGTAGTCAGCCACAAGTGAGACATGGCTTTGTTGAGGCTTGCTCCCTTATGTGCGATGACATCTGGCATATGAGGGCCACCAAAGGTGTAAAGCAGGAATACTGCTGCTACAACCATCAGTGGTGGGCCGAGTGCTCGGCGAGTTGCTTCTAGAAGCAGCACCATACCGATAACCGAAGCCACAATATCCATTGTGGTTGGTGCACCAGAGCGTTCAGCTAATTGGGTATAAAAGAGATAAATGTAACCAGCAGCTAAACTGCCAAGCAGTGCCAATATCCAATCAACGGCAGGAATTCTATCTCGTGGCGATCCCTTTAATGCCGGATAGGCAGTAAAGGCAAGGAATATGGCAAAAGTGAGGTGGATAGAACGCGCTTCGGTATCGTTGAGGATAGCGAAATTGAAAATGAATGGCAGCGGCGAGGCATACCAAAGCTGGAACAGTGACCAGCATAGTGGCACAAACCATAGGATTCGCCCTGGGATACCAGAAGGGTTTCTTGCCCCAGTATCTGCTTGAGCGACGATCTCTTGTGCCTCTTGAATAGGAGTCGTTGAATGTGTCATTAGTGTGTCCTAATTCTGTTGACGCTAGGGTTGGCTAGGCGCGCACCTTTAGGTACTCAATAACCTTAGACCAAGCCCAAATACTAGCCAATAAATTGCAATATAAAGAGAGGGGGTTGCCAAACGGAGGCAAACAGAAAGCCCCAATCGAGAATGGGACATTGGCTAGTAAACATAAGGGGATAGCGTAGCATCCCCTATTTTCACTGAAGAAAAGTAAGGAGGCTCTAGCCTCCTTATCTTATCGGGTTACTTGATAAGGCCTACTTCTTTGTAGTATTTCTCTGCACCTGGGTGAAGAGGAATAGATAGGCCGTCTTTTACCATGTTCTCTTTCTTAAGACTTGAGAATGCAGGGTGTAGTAGACGTTTAAAAGTATCAAAGTTTTCAAATACCGCTTTCGCTACTGTGTAGGCAACTTCATCTGAAACGTCAGTCGTCGTTACCATAGTTGCTGCTACACCGAAGCTATTAACGTCTTGGTCAGTACCACGGTACATTCCAGCAGGTACTGTACTAAATGCATAGTAAGGGTTATCAGCGACGATCTTATCGATCTCTGGGCCCGTTGCTGGAACTAGTTTTGCGTTACAAGAGGTTGTAGCTTCTTTGATTGATCCATTTGGGTGACCAACCATGTAGATGAAGGCATCAATCTTGTTATCACAAAGAGCTTGAGAACGCTCAGAGCCTTTCAGCTCAGAGGCAAGTTTGAAGCTGTCGTTAGTCCAACCCATAGCGTCCATGACTACGCCCATTGTCGCGCGGTCACCAGAACCAGGGTTACCAATGTTTACACGCTTGCCAGCTAGGTCAGATACGTTGTTAATACCAGAGTCTTCGCGTGCAATGATGTTAAAAGGTTCTGTATGAAGAGAGAATACAGCACGAAGCTTTTTGTAAGGACCTTGCTCAGAGAACTTGCTGGTTCCGTTGTAGCCGTGGAACTGCCAATCAGACTGAACGATACCAAAGTCTAATTCACCAGAGCGGATAGTATTTACGTTGTAGATAGAACCGCCAGTAGACTCTACTGAACAGCGTACATTGTGGTCATTGCGGTCTTTGTTAACAAGCTTACAGATTGCACCACCCGTAGGGTAGTAAACACCAGTTACTGAACCAGTACCAATAGTAATGAACTCTTGAGCTGAAACTACGCCTGCGCCCATAACTGCTGCAGCAATCGCACCAAGCTTAATCGCTTTCTTAAATGCCATGATGTTTCTTCCTTATATCCATGATCATACCAACAGCCTTCTATGTGCTGTTGAGGTTTCCTGTATGGAAACGGCATCTTTTTCAATCCTAATTCAGCCAACAGCACTTGATGTAATGTTAAATATTCGAACCAACCGAATCTTCTTAGTTTAGATCGACTTTAGAAGAAACGTTCAACATTACAGCAATAACAGAGGGTAAATCGTTGAAAAAGTGGCTGCATCATAGCAAAAAATAAGCAGAAAGAGAGTGAGCAGAGTGAGTGATAATAAAAAATCAGTTGCTTATGCAGGGAGTTAAAGATGTACGTATTGTGAAATAATCTTTAAAAACAATAAGTTAATTGGTGGCTGGTTTGTTTGTGGGTATTTTAGTGAGATGTGATCAACTTCACAGCCTAATAACTAAGCTGTGAAGGTTAAAAAGGGGATTTTATCCAGCGTATTCAAAGAGTTCGCAAACAGAGTCGAACAGTTGTTTAGTGCTGATTTCAAGGGTAGGGGTGATGAAAATCGTATCATCGCCGGCAACAACACCAAGAATACCTTCTGACTTTCCAAGGGAGTCGAGTAAGCGAGCAATCAGCTGAGCACCTGCTGGCCCTGTATGAATGACGACTAATGCGTTGTTGTAGTCAATATCCAGTACAAGCTCACGCAACGAGCTAGATACCGTAGGAACGCCAAGCTCTGCTGGTAGGCAGTAAACCATTTCCATTTTCGCATTTCGCGTACGAACAGCACCAAACTTGGTTAGCATACGAGAAACCTTAGATTGGTTTATGTTTTCAAAGCCTTCAAGTTTCAGCGCTTCTACAATCTCGCTTTGCGAGCCGAAACGTTCTTGTTTTAAAAGAGATTTGAACTCGCGGACTAAACGGTCCTGTTTTTCGCTGTTTCGCATTCGTTGTTCCACATATTATTGGTTTTATTAGTCGCATGAGGGAATCCCTCAAGCTAGATAGTGTCTCACAGAACTGTAATATACCCAAGTAATCGGTTAGATGTCTCATGAAAACTGATTACTTACTTTTCCAATACGTGAGAAGGGTCTTTTAATACTAAAATTGGTGCTTCGATGAGTGAGTAAGGTCGCAAAGGTGTCGTTACGTGTTTGTAAAGGTAAAGTAAATATTATAGTTTCGAAGCTATATAAGAACTAAAACAACAATTACCTCTATCTTACCCAAGGAGAACACAATGAAAGTCGCTGTTATCGGAGCTGCTGGTGGTATTGGACAAGCACTGGCACTTCTACTAAAAAATAATCTTCCTGCTGGCTCAGATCTCGCTCTGTACGATATCGCACCTGTTACTCCTGGTGTTGCAGCGGATCTTAGCCATATCCCAACTCCAGTATCAGTAGTCGGTTTTTCAGGTGTAGATCCTACTCCGGCTTTAGAAGGAGCAGACGTTGTATTGATCTCTGCGGGTGTTGCTCGTAAACCAGGTATGGATCGTGCGGATCTCTTTAATGTGAACGCGGGTATTGTTAAGTCTCTTGCGGAAAAGATCGCTGTCGTATGTCCAAAAGCGTGTGTGGGTATCATTACTAACCCGGTAAATACAACGGTTGCTATTGCCGCTGATGTACTGAAAAAAGCGGGTGTTTATGACAAGCGTCGTCTATTCGGTGTAACAACACTTGATGTTATCCGCTCTGAGACCTTTGTTGGCCAACTTAAGGGCCTAGATCCTACTAAGTTGGAAGTACCTGTTATCGGCGGTCATTCAGGGGTAACTATCCTTCCACTATTATCTCAAGTTAAAGGTGTTGAGTTCACTAGCGAAGAGATCGCATCACTGACAACTCGTATTCAAAACGCAGGTACCGAAGTTGTAGAAGCAAAAGCTGGCGGCGGTAGTGCAACCCTATCTATGGGCCAAGCAGCCTGTCGCTTTGGTCTATCACTAGTTCGTGCCCTACAAGGCGAAGCGAACGTTGTTGAGTGTGCTTATGTAGAAGGCAGTGGTGAACATACACGCTTCTTTGCACAGCCAGTTAAGTTGGGTACAGAGGGTATTGAAGAAGTATTGGATTACGGTGTGCTAAGTGAGTTTGAAAGAGCTTCTTTAGATGACATGCTTGAAACACTATCTGGCGATATTTCTAAAGGTGAAGAGTTCGCAAAATAAGCATTCTCTGACAAGCAAACAAATATAATTGAAAGCGGATCTTTATGATCCGCTTTTTTGATCCCGCTGTTCAGGAGCTGCGTACTAGTCAATATTCATCAAGAGTGAGGCAACAGCTATGGATATGGATAAAATCGCGACAGGAATGTGGGTAGATTCTTCAGAAGGTCCTGGACGCGTTCTAGCAGTGGATAAGAGAGATGAGATGGTTCTTGTTGAGGGATTGCATGAAGAGCAATGGGCGGTACCGGCTAGCACCGTTAACCAAGACCCTCAGTTGCATCCAGGCTGCGACAAATACTATTAAGGGAAAGTTTGCAAAGGGACGCCACTCTTGGGAGTGGCGTTTTTTGTTTAGGTTACTTGCTACGTTTAACCGCGAGATGCGCTAATGCTTCAAGAGCCTCTTTTTCGGTAGAGTCAGGCAAGCTTTCCAGAGCTGCAATCGCTTTATCGGCTTCTTGGTTGGCGACTTTAGTGGTGTATTCTAGTGAGCCAGTGTCATGCATAGCCTGCATAATCTCGTCCAAGCGCTTCATTCCGTTAGCCTGCTCAATCGCTTCTACAATCATCTCTCGCTGAGCGTCTGAGCCATTTTGCATTGCGTAAAGAAGAGGTAGGGTAGGTTTTCCTTCTGCAAGGTCATCTCCTACGTTTTTACCCATCTCTTTGCCGTCAGCGGTGTAGTCCAATACATCATCGATAAGCTGAAAAGCAGTGCCTAAGTGACGGCCATAGTTTTGCATCGCGATTTCTAGCTCAGGAGTAGAATTAGTCAATATCGCTGCAATTTGCGAAGCTGATTCGAACAGGCGTGCGGTCTTAGAGTAGATCACCTGCATGTAGCTTTCTTCGGTCGTAGAAGCATCATTGCAGTTCATTAATTGCTGAACCTCACCTTCAGCGATCACATTAACAGCTTCACTCATCAACTCGAGGATCCTCAATGATCCTAGGCTTGTCATCATTTGGAAAGAGCGGGTGTAGATGTAATCACCGACCAAAACACTGGCTGCATTACCAAAAGCGGCGTTAGCGGTTTCTTTTCCTCGACGCATATCCGATTCATCAACCACATCATCGTGCAACAGTGTTGCGGTATGAATGAATTCAATGAACGCAGCCGCGGTGATATGTCCTTCGCCTTCATATCCTAAAGCACGAGCCGATAGGAGCGTGATAAGCGGACGTAGACGCTTTCCACCGCCGCTAACAATGTAGTGCCCCAATTGATTGATTAGAGCGACTTCTGAGGTCAGCTGAGCGTGAATTGTTTGGTCTACTTTTACCATGTCTTCGGCAGTGAGGGCCTGAATAGCGCTAAAGTCCATTGTACTTCCGGTTTTGAGTCGCTACGGGGAGTAGCTGGGGTGATAATTAATGTTGAATTTTACACTAAAAAACGTTGCCAAATACACCCGTAAAAGGCATCATTCTCCCACTTTTATGTGGCGATTATCTTTTCGCCAATTTTTTTAAAATATGGCTTGTTTTATGTGATGCGTTCACGTAGAATCTGCGCCCTATTGATGAATTAGTTAGCGCACACCCAAACTACTTAATTAGGTTAAAGGCTGTGCGGAAAAAGCGGAGTAAAATATGTACGCTGTTTTCCAATCTGGTGGTAAACAACACCGTGTAAGCGAAGGTCAAACTCTTCGTTTAGAGAAATTGGACGTTGAAACTGGTGCAACTGTTGAGTTTGACTCAGTTCTTATGATCGCTAACGGTGAAGAAATCACTGTTGGTGCACCTCTTGTTGAAGGTGGCAAAGTTGTAGCTGAAGTGGTTAAGCACGGTCGTGGCGATAAAGTTAAAATCGTTAAGTTCCGTCGTCGTAAGCACTCTCGCAAGCAACAAGGTCATCGTCAGTGGTTCACTGAAGTGAAGATCACTGGCATCAACGCTTAAGTTATAGGAGAGTTTAACAATGGCACACAAAAAAGCTGGCGGTTCTACTCGTAACGGTCGCGATTCAGAAAGCAAACGCCTAGGTGTTAAGCGTTTTGGTGGCGAATCAGTTCTAGCGGGTAACATCATCGTTCGTCAACGTGGTACTAAATTCCACGCTGGTAACAACGTTGGTATCGGTAAAGACCACACTCTTTTCGCTCTTACTGAAGGTAAAGTGAAATTTGAAGTTAAAGGTCCTAAGAACCGTAAATTCGTTAGCATCGACTCTGAGTAATTAATACTTAGTTTCAAGCTGAATTCAAAAGCCCTGCCGATTCGGCGGGGTTTTTTATTTGTAGGATACTAGGTTTCTTGGCTCTGAGTCCTAGGCGCAAACAGCCTAGGGCGTATAGCCCAGACCCCTAGATCCTAATTAGGTATGGATCTGCTAAAGTTGATCCAAGCAAGATATTCACACCAATACGGAGTGAGAAATGAAATTCGTAGATGAAGCAACTGTAAAGGTAGAAGCTGGCGATGGCGGTAACGGCATTGTTAGTTTCTGGCGTGAAAAGTTTATAACTAAAGGTGGCCCCGATGGCGGCGACGGCGGTGATGGTGGTGACATCTACCTTCAAGCTGACGAAAACCTTAATACCTTGATCGATTACCGTTTCCAGCGCTTTTATGCCGCTGAACGTGGTGCGAATGGCCGTGGCGGTAACTGTACAGGTAAGCGTGGTAACGACCTTACACTTAAGGTGCCTGTAGGTACTCGTGCTGTGGACATCCATACCAATGAGGTTGTGGGTGAAGTTGCAGAGCACGGCAAAAAGGTAATGATCGCAAAAGGTGGTTGGCACGGATTAGGTAACACCCGCTTTAAATCATCCGTGAACCGAGCGCCTCGCCAAAAGACGATGGGTACCAAAGGAGAGGTTCGTGAACTTCGCCTAGAGCTACTGTTATTAGCTGACGTGGGTATGCTAGGTCTACCAAATGCAGGTAAATCGACCTTTATTCGCTCGGTTTCTGCAGCGAAACCAAAGGTAGCTGACTACCCGTTTACTACTCTTATCCCTAGCTTGGGTGTAGTGAGTGTGGTTCCAGAAAAGAGCTTTGTTGTTGCTGATATCCCTGGTTTGATTGAGGGTGCTGCAGATGGCGCAGGCTTGGGTATTCGCTTCTTGAAGCACCTAGAGCGCTGTCGTGTATTGCTGCATATGATCGATATTATGCCTGTTGATCAAAGTGATCCGGTGCAAAATGCGTTGACCATCATCGATGAGCTTGAGCAATACAGTGAGAAGTTAGCGGATAAACCACGTTGGTTGGTATTCAATAAGACTGATCTTATGCCTGAAGAAGAAGCTAATGAAAAGATCCAAGAGATCTTGGACGCGCTTGGTTGGGAAGAGCAGTACTTTAAGATCTCAGCTATCAATAAACATGGCACGAAAGAACTGTGTTACAAACTCGCTGACTTTATGGAAACACTTCCTCGTCAAGCGGAAGAAGTTTCAGAAGAAGATAAAGTCGACTTTATGTGGGATGACTACCATAAAGATGCAATGTCAGGCAGCAACGTTGTTACTGAAGACGACGATGACTGGGATGATGACGAAGAAGATGACGGTCATGTTATCTACGTTCGCGACTAGTCTCTTTTGTAGACAATAGTCTGAATAGTAAACATAATAAAAAGAGCTAGGATTCTATCCCGGCTCTTTTTTTGTCTGTGCGAAGCAGAAATTATCTCAAGGATCTGAGAGCATGCACCTAAACCAGAAAATCTCCAATCTAGATGCGTTTATTTTCACCCATTATCGTATTGTCCATGGCATTCGCATTGCCGTAGCCTTTGTTCTCACCTTAATTACAGCAACTTATTTTGAGGTTCCTGAGCGAACTTGGATCCTGATTACTCTCTTTGTGGTGATAGGGCCAATATCTTACTTAGGCAATGTTTTGCCGAGGGCTTGGCATCGTGTTCTAGGCACTTCTCTTGGGGCGATATCAGGAATTGTCGGCATTGCTATCAGTCAGTATTCGATAACGCTAATGTATCTGTGGTGTGCGGTGATCATCTTTTTGAGTGCCTACTTTGCACTTGGAAAGCGGCCGTATGTGGGAATACTGATAGGCATTACTTTAGCGGTTACCTTGGGGGCAGCAAATGCCGATGTCGATGTCGCCATGTGGCGTGGCGTTGATGTGACTATCGGGTGTATTGTGGCGGTACTGTTTTGTCTTATCTATCCACAGAGAGCATTTATCCACTGGCGATTGCGTATCGCAAATACTCTCAATACCTTAGCTAAGGTTTATCATCTTTCTTATTCTCCTAATGTACTAGAAAAGCCCAATCTTGAGGCGTTTCAAAATACACTAGTGAAAGAAATGACGACAATTACCACCTTAACAGCCCCATCGATTAAAGAAACAAAACTCAAGCGTCAATTGCTTGAAGCCATTCAAATCCAACTTCGTAACATGCTGAGTACTATAGATTTGCTGAACCATTCTTATTGGAGTGACAGAGAAAGCCATCTCAATATGCTTTGGTCAAAATCGTTGAAGCAATGCCAGCAGCAAGTGGAGCAGCAGCTTGAAGATTTGGCTTATTTGGTGGAGAAAGGGCAGGTCCGTGGTGAAAATCGCGTTGAAGAAAGGGAGGCTATTACCCGCGATCTAAAGGCTATCATTGCTGAACTGGGTGAAGAAAACTCCAATATCCATGGCTATGTTTGGCTAAACCTCAAATTGATTGAAGATTTGGGAAATCTCAAAAAGTTACTCGTTTTAGCGTTAAATCTGTCGCAGAAATCTTGAGTTGATTAAAGAGCTCAATTTTGGTTGTTCTTAATCAATTAAATTTGAATTATCAGTATTGTTTTATATGCAAACCCAATAGAATATTGGTTTTATTTTAAACAATCTTCAAAGAGATAGAATGGAATCTAAACAACGCGCTGTTTCTCGTCTTATTGCTCAAGCGGGACAGATGTTGCACGCTCATGGAGCGGAAAGTGCGCTTATTGGCGGCATAATGGAGCGTATGGGTCTTGCCTGTGGTATGGATGAGGTTGAGGTATCACTCTCAGCAAGTTCTCTGGTTGTGACTACGGTTACCCATGAGCATTGCATGACTACCGCACGACGCTGCCCCGACAGGGGAATCAATATGCGCGCTGTGACAGAAGTTCAGCGTATCTGCATCATGCTAGAGAAAGGTATCTTAGATCACGAGCTTGCCCAACAGAAGCTGAATAAAATCACCCCAGAGCGTTATAATCGCTGGCTAGTAGTGTTTATGATAGGTCTATCTTGCGCCTCGTTTAGTCATCTTGCTGGGGGCGATAGTGCTGTTTTTGCTATGACTTTTGTCGCTTCTGCTATCGGTATGATTGTCCGACAAGAGATTGGCCATCGCCACTTCAATCCAATGCTTAACTTTGCGACAACTGCTTTTGTGACCACCTTCATTTCAGCGCAAGCTGTGGTGTTTGAGATTGGAAACAATCCTAATGTCGTGATGGCATCATCGGTTCTTATGTTAGTTCCTGGTTTCCCTTTAATTAATTCGGTTGCTGATGTGCTGAAAGGGTATATCAATATGGGGATTGCTCGATTTGTGATGGGTAGCTTACTTACTCTAGCGACCTGTCTAGGCATTGTTGCCGTAAGTGGTGTGTTAGGCATGTTTGGGGTGACATTATGAGTGATTTCTTTGCTTTGCTGTTTGGGCTTATTGATGACATGTTCTTTGCTGCAATCCCTGCTGTAGGATTTGCTCTAGTGTTCAACGTTCCTAAGAGTGCGCTATTTTATTGTGCGTTGGGCGGCGCCATTGGGCATGGCTCTCGCTATTTAATGATGCAGTTTGGAATGCCAATAGAGTGGGCCACCTTGTTTGCCGCCACGATTGTTGGCTTTATAGGGGTTGCTTGGTCACGCCGATTCTTGGCTCATCCCAAAGTCTTTACTGTAGCTGCGATGATACCAATGGTTCCAGGGGTCTATGCCTTCAATGCCATGATAGCCATGGTAGAAATTAACCAATCGGGCTATACCCATGAACTTTTTGCTAGCTTAATAGAGAATTTCCTCACCGCAATGTTTATCATTGCTGGACTTGCCGTTGGGCTCGCAATGCCTGGCCTATTTATTTATCGTCGTCGCCCTATTGTTTAGAGGAATATCCCATGATCGTCAGCATGATCGCCGCTATGGCTAATAACCGTATTATCGGCAAAAACAACCAAATGCCGTGGCACCTGCCAGCAGATTTTATCTGGTTTAAGAAATGCACCATGGGTAAGCCTGTGATCATGGGCAGAAAGACTTATGAATCAATAGGTCGTCCTTTACCTGGTCGACACAACGTTGTTATCAGCCGCGATGCTGGACTAAAGATTGAAGGCGTTACTACAGTAACCTCTATTGAGTCTGCGCTAAAGGTAGTCACTAACGAGCCTGAAGTGATGATCATAGGCGGGGGCTCGATTTATGAGCACTGCTTAACAATGGCAGACAAGCTCTATCTCACCTACATTGATCTTGAAGTAGACGGCGATACACAGTTCCCTGATTGGGGAGGGGGCTGGCAACAAACCCATTCAGAGCAATACTTCTCTGATGAGAAAAATGCGCATGATATGCAGTTTGTAGTGTTGGAAAGAGAGTAATTATGGCGAAAGAGCGCTTTGCAAATCTAGACTTGAACCTCTTAAGAACCTTTCTCGTGTTAACTCAAGAGCTCAACATGCGCAAAGCGTCTGTGCGTCTGAACATTTCCCAGCCTGCAATTAGCCAGGCCTTGCAACGCCTAAGGCATCACTTTGATGATGAGCTGTTTGTAAAGGTGCGCAGTGGGCTTGAGCCAACGGCCTATGCTACTGAACTGTCTAATACCGTGACACCTATCTTGGATGAGTTGGCTGTTGCGATAAATGGAGTAGAGAGTTTCTCTGAAAAAGAGATAGATCAGAAGCTGTGCATTAGTATGAACCCAGTTGTAGAAGCAGCGATAGGTGGCCGTCTATTTAGCTCTTTAGCTCATAAAGCACCGAAGGCAACACTAGAGTTTCAGAGCTGGACATCATCAGCTATGGAAAAGATCTTGGAAGGGCAGACATTGCTGGGTGTTGGCTATTCAAATGAAGATTATAAGGGTGTTTATAGTGAGAAGCTGATCGACCTTACAGGCATGTTGGTGGCAAGAGAAGAACATCTGTTGGCTGGTAAAAAACGACAGGTTCAAGAGTTAGAGGGTGCATCTATCGCCTCACTAGTTTCGAAGGGTTGGAACGAAAATAGAGCCATAGCAGTAGATTACCTTAAGCAATATGGTGTTGATGTTAGTGTCGGCTTTCGTTCTGAGTTGATGCTTCCTCTTATCGATGTTGTACGTCACAGTGATATGCTTTTGGCCGCAACGACACTCTTCCCTGTTTCGCAGCATCAAGGCTTGGTTGCTCTCAATATCGATGTTGCCCCTGAGACTATACAGATTCCTCTTTACGCTCACTATCACGTCAAGAATCGAAAAAATCCTCTTATTCACTGGTTAATAGAGCTCATCAAAGAAGAATTGATACAACAAATTAGTGATAACCAATGCTTATGAGTGCTAATAAGCCTTTAATATTTCACCTTATTAGCACTCATCCTTACACTTCCTCGCAACTTGAATCGCATGGAGCGACATAGACATCAGGGACTAACTGATATTTGCTTGTGAGATTTGTATGAAAAAAATAACAGCTCTAATTGCTTCTCTTTCATTTTTATCTATTCCTGCTTTTGCTGAAGAAGACAACAATGAGCCTAAAGCTCAAGGTCACCGTGTCGGTGTTGGTTTCTCTAAAACCACAGATGTTACCTTTGATGATGTTGATCTTGGAAAGGGCGTGAAGCTTGAATATGGCTATGAGTTTAATAACATCGTAGGGGTGAACTTCTCCTATGCTGGTTTCAGTGACGATGTATTCGGTGGCGCACTAAAGGTTGATGGTTCGACTTTCAAGCTAGATACAGACCTAGGTTACACCTTCCATTTCGACAATTTTGCTATCAAACCTTACGGTGCTATCGGTGTGGTGCGATTGAGTGAAGAGTGGACAGTATTTGGCCAGAAAGATAGCTTTGATGAAACCACGATATTTGTAGGTGTAGGTGCACGTGCAACTCTGTTTGAGCACTACTACACTGATGTCCGTTTTGAAGGTTTCGCCTCAGATTATTCAGACTATTCTCAGTTCTCTATGACCTTCGGTTACCGTTTCTAGCACTATCAAAGCGCTGCTTGAGTAAAGTAGCGCTTGTCTTCCCATCTTAGCATTGTCATGTGATTGCCCCAGACACAGCCGGTATCTAAGCCGATCACATTGTGTGAATCAGTCCCCATCAGTGCTGCCCAGTGCCCAAATATCGATTTTTTTGCCAGTGGCACTCTCTGTTCTAATTCAAACCAAGGTACTAGTTGGCTTTTGTCCACCTCTTCTGGTGGCAGTTTACTGTCCATATCCAAGCGTCCATCATGATAACAATAGCGCATGCGCGTCATTGCATTGATGGTAAACCTTAGTCGGGATACTCCTTCTAATGACGGATCCCAGATATCGGGAGAGTTGCCATACATCTTTTTAATCAGCTTCTTCCAGTTATCTCCTGATAACACCTGCTCGACTTCTTGTGAGGCTTGTCGCGCTTCATCAAGGGTCCAAAGTGGGTAGATGCCTGCATGACTCATCACAAACTCAGGGTGCTCGACTAACAGGGGTTGATGACGTAGCCAATCAATTAACTCAGAGCAGTCCTCAGCATCAAAAATAGGCAGGGTTTGATCCTTTGGTTTGGCCTTATGAATTCCTAAAGAAACAGCAATAAGGTGTAGGTCATGATTACCCAAGACAACTTTAGCTGAGTCACCCATCGAACGTATAAATCGTAGCGTTTCTAGTGATTTAGGGCCACGAGCAACAAGATCTCCAGCAACCCAAAGTATGTCTTGTTGTGGATCGAAGTTGACTTCTTCTAGTAATAACAGGAGTTCATCCAGACAGCCCTGGATGTCTCCAACAAGATAGTTGGACAAGAGAACCTCTAACTAGTTGATAACGTTTGGAACGGAAAGGTTGAAAGGGGCTATCTGAGCTTTAAAGGTATCACCATCGTCAGACTGCATAATATAGTGCCCCTGCATAACACCCACCGGTGTTTCTAGCGCCGTGCCACTGGTATAGGTGTAATCGTCATTGGACGCGATGACAGGTTGCTCTCCAACAACACCATCACCTTCAACGGTGATCTGCTTACCATTACCATCGGTAATGAGCCAGCTACGAGAGAGAAGCTGTACGGAATGAGGGCTGAGATTTTTTATGGTGATCATGTACGCAAATACATAGCGGTCATTATCGGGTTCCGATTGCGCCTCTATGTATTTGGTGTGTACATGACATTTGATACAAGGTTGACTGACGTCCATGTGTGGCCTCCTTGTTAGAGCTTGTTAGCTCTAGTGATTGTCGGCAAGCCAGTTCGCCATATCGACAAATTGTTCCAGAGTTAGATTCTCTGGACGCATGCTTGGGTTAATGCCCAATTGTTCCATCACTTCAATGCTTATCAATGAACGATAGCAATTACGCACTGTTTTACGACGTTGGTTAAAGCCATCGCGGCACACTCTATCTAGCCATTTAAGGTCTTTTGCAGGGTGTGGCAGGGTTTCATACGGCATTAGGCGAACAACTGCAGAATCTACTTTTGGTGGTGGAACAAAAGCTGTCGGTGGTACTTCTAAAACTGGCATGACTTTACAGTAATACTGAGCCATCACCGTCAGACGGCCATAGGCTTTAGTGCCAGGGCCGGCAGCCAAGCGATTAACCACTTCTTTCTGTAACATAAAGTGCATGTCTTGAATGTCTTTATGGAACTCAAATAAGTGAAACATCAATGGCGTTGAGATGTTATAGGGTAAGTTGCCGAAGATACGTAGTTTGTTGTTTGGCTTTACCAGTTGGGTAAAGTCAAAACGCATTGCATCGCCTTCATGGATAGTCAGCTTTTCGCTCAAATCTGGGTGATTACGTAAACGCTCAGCTAGGTCTCTATCGAGCTCAATTACGGTCAGTTTATCAACCAATTTGCCAACAGGTTCAGTAATTGCGCCTAAACCAGGACCAATCTCAACCAAGTTTTGTCCTGGGCGAGGGTTAATAGAAGAAACGATACCGTCGATAATGTACGGGTCGTTTAGAAAGTTTTGACCAAAACGTTTACGCGCTTTGTGTCCTAAGTGGACATCGTTACTCATTGTTTTTTCTCAACTAATTCAATCGCGTGGGAAAGTGCAGTTTGGAAACTTCCTGTATCCGCGTTACCTGTGCCGGCCAAATCCAAGGCTGTGCCGTGGTCGACAGAGGTTCTTATAAAGGGTAGACCTAAAGTGATATTCACTGAGCTTCCAAAGCCTTTGTATTTTAGCACTGGAAGCACTTGGTCGTGGTACATACCCAAAATCACATCAGCATCTTCTAGATACTTGTGATTAAAAATGGTGTCAGCAGGTAGAGGACCAACAATGTCCATACCTTGCTCTCTTAACTTATTTAGGGTCGGAGTTATGGTTTCAATTTCTTCCTGCCCTAAACAGCCGTCTTCCCCTGCATGAGGGTTCAAGCCACAAACGTAGATTCGAGGGTTAGGAAGGGCAAATTTCGTTACCATATCCTTATGCAATATCTGCATAATCTGCTCGATTCTTTCTTCTGTCACCGCCTTTGATACATACGCTAATGGTATGTGCGTGGTGACCAATGCCACTCTTAACCCTTCTGTTGCTAGCATCATCACGACCATAGGCGTGTTGGACTGCTCAGCAAAGAACTCGGTGTGGCCACTAAAGGCAACACCAGCTCGGTTAATGACGCCCTTATGTACAGGGCCGGTCACTATAGCGGCAAATTCATCATTCATACAGCCCTGAGCGGCTCTTTCTAGTGTTTTTAGCACATAGTGTCCATTAGCCTCATCCAGTTGGCCAATTACAGCTTGTTTGGCCATTGGAATATGCTCAACGGTCAGTGTCCCTTTGCGTTGAGGTGATGGAGTTTGCTTAGCATCATAATCGATTAAGTTAACGTCTATGCCTAGATGCTGCGCACGTTGCTGCAACATGTTTTTATCAGCGCACACCACTAACTGATGCGGGTAATCACTGTGCACTAAAGATAGGACTAAATCAGGACCGATCCCGGCAGGCTCACCTGCCGTTATAATGACGCGATTACAGCTCATTGCTGACCTCTTCGTCATCCTGACCTTGTACCATTTCTATAAAGGCACTGGCTCTAAGTTCTTGCATCCAAGCCGAGGCTTCTTCGTTAAATTTACGATTGAATAAGATTCTGTAGGCTTTGTTGTTCATAGCACTATCGGTGCGATCCACTTCACGGCGATCAATGACTTCAACAATGTGCCAACCATGTACCGTTTTGAATGGTTCACTAATTTGGCCGACAGGTAATGTTTCTACTTGGTGTTTAAACTCAGGCACGTATAAATCTGGAGTTTGGTAGCCAAGTTCACCGTCACGAGCGGCAGAACCCGGGTCTGCACTGTATTGTTGAGCTAGTTCGCCAAAGGTTGCTTCACCTGCTCTGATTTGACGAATAAAGCCGTACAGTTCTTTCTGTGCACCTTCATCACTTAGAATTACAGACGTCTTAATCAGAATATGGCGAGCATTCACCTCAGTCACTGCTACCGTCTCAAGACCTTGTACGTCTTCAATTTTTAGAATATGGAAACCAATGCCACTGCGGAATGGACCTATGATGGCGTCTTTGCCTTGGGTAGTGATTTGATCAGCAAAAATTGTCGGCATTTCTTCTTTACGCAACCATCCCCAGTCACCACCTTCTAGCGCTTTAGGACCTTTAGAGTATGCAATGGCAAGATCAGAGAACCTTTCGCCATTTTTCAAACGCTCAACTAATTCATTGGCTTGTTCTTCAACCTCAGCTTTTGAATCATCATCATTGAAGCGCAGCTGAATATGACCGACGCGATAGTTAACGCTTTTATTAGTTTCCTTCGCTAACATACCTGCCATTGATTCTACTTCAGCAGGAAGGATGTTAATTCGGCGACGTACTAGGGCATTACGTGCCTCAGAGATGGCAACCTCTTTGCGAATTTGTTCGCGGAACTCAGTGTAGGTTAAGCCTTGTGCTTGTACGCTTGCAATCAGCTCGGCTTGTGTTTGCTTGTTATTTTGAGCGATGCTTTGCACCGCATCATCAAGGCGGTTGTCGTCAATTCGTACACCAATTCGCTCAGCTTCTTGAGATTGCAATTCATCCATGATCAATTTATCGATCACTTGCTCATTCAGTACATCCGCTTCAGGGAGAGCTTGCTGGTTTTCTTGAGCATTGAACTTAAGTGTCTTCATCGCACTATCAATGTCGCTCTGCAAGATTACGCCATCGTTAACAATTACGACTACTCTGTCCATTTCTACTGGTGCAGCTAGGCTGATAGCCGGCAGCAGCATCAGGAGAATAGTAGTAACGAGTCGTTTAAACTTATTCATTATTTTTCCAATACATCTTATTCATGGTCATCGGCATGTTGCCAATGAGATAATTAATTATTCAGGTAGAAAGGACGACCGTAACCCAGAGCGTTACCTCCGTCACCATAATCCGTACCAAAGTTAGTGCCAAATCCGATAATGCCGATATTAAAGCTGATATTTTCTTCGTACTCAGGTCCTGGGGTAGGTGTGCCTACTCCGCCTGGCCATGAACGAAGTTGGTCAGTGTAAGTTATGCCGACATACCAACAATCAGAGGTATATGTAACTCTTGCTAAAGCCTCTAGCATAATATTTTCGGTAGTATCATGGAAATACTGAGCGTTAAAGTTCCAATTTCTACTGAGTTTGTAACCACCTAGCAGGCCTACCTGTGAAATACCGTCGGTGGTGATTGAGTCTAAATTGATAGAGTCACCTACGGTTTTATCTAGGTAACTCCTCGTGACATAACGATAGTTAGTCTGGATGTAACCTGCACCTTGACGATATTCAATCGTACTGTTGGCTAACTGTACCTCTGAGTCACTGATGTCATATTGAATGCCACCATGATAGAAGAGGTAGTCGTTGAAGTTAAAGTCACTCTCAATAGCCCAAGCTGAGTAGTTAGAATCAGCAGGGTCAGTCTCACTCGTTTTACCGGTATTTAGGTAGTAGATCTGACCAAAAGAGAGATTCATGCGTTCTCTAAAGCTAGAATCGTAAAAACGGGTAGTGGCACCATAACTGATCTGATTTGCGGCAGCGATTTTATCGACGCCACTGTATTTACGAGTCCTGAACAGGCCGTAGTAATCAGTTTGCATGAGCGTGGTGTCGTAATCATAAATGTTGCTTTGATCTTCGTAAGGTACGTACAAGTACTGGACTTTAGGCTCTAATGTCTGAGTGTAACCATCAATAATAGAGGTTCCGCGCTCTAGGTAGAGAGTACCTGTAGTGCGAAATTCCGGAATAATACGTGCTACGTTTGACTCTAGGTTTTGAGTATCTTCTAGAGAGAGGTCTACGCCATCAAGGTCTTGATGGTAATAGGTGCCGAGTACTCGGCCTTCGGTTTCCCAGCTGCCCCAGGTAGTGGTCAGTGGGATGGTTAGTCCGGGCTCTATGTGCAGTCTTGTTGCTTGTCCCGGCTTCGCATTACGCTCATCTTCCGTATCAAAAAGAGTTGCATGGCTGACCATGTCAAAATCAAGATATGGCAAAAGCTCCGGATAGAAATACTTGGCACTCAATTGCGGAACCATACGATAGGGCAAGTCGGTAGTGGTTGATAGCAATTGGAAGTCACGAACCAACAAGCTCGTATCCCAATGGTCATTACGATAGGACACTTTACCTTGTTGTAGTAACTGCCCATCTTCACGCTCACCAATGCTAGACGATACGTCCCTAAAGAAGTAAATATCGCTGACTTTGGCGTAATCGACTTCTAGTTTCCAGTTGCGGTCAAATACACCGTAGTGCGTATAGCCAACGCCCCAGCGATCGCCAAGTTCTGGATACTTCTGATCATCCGCTAGGTACTGGCCTTCAATTTGGCCACGGCCCCAGCCACTTAAATATCTAAATGTTCCGTCTGTCTGCATACCTCGTTCAGACATGTATTTAAACGTGGTTTCTAAATCGTAGTTGGGTGCAAGGTTCCAATAAACAGGGATTTCAAGCTCAAAACCATCACTTGTACCATAAGCGACAGTTGGGTATAGAAAACCTGTTTTACGTGTGTCACCGATAGGTACAGTCAGCCAAGGCGAGTAAAAAACTGGGATGTTTTGAATTTCAAAACGAGGGTGATACAAGGTGGCTTCTTCTGCCTCTTGATCAATCTCGATAGATGAAGAGACTAAGCGCCATGAATTATCATCTTCTGGACAAGAGGTGATAGAGCCATCTTCTAATTCGTAGTAGAGCTTTCCTTCAACGCGAATAACCTTGGCATCGCCACGTCCGTTTTGACAGAGCAAATTATAGTTTGCCATTTCTAGTGTCGTTACATCTGTGTCGAGGTTAGTGGTTGCTGTTTCTGATACGGTCTTGATTTGACCGTCTGACATTTCCACGTTGCCTTTTGCCACTATGGTATTTTCAGCTTGATATAGGGTTACGGTATCAGCATTTACACGCTTGGTTCCCTGGGTAACCTTTACATTGCCTCGGTAGGTGGCTTCTTGACCGTTGATACCATCGAGAGAATCAGCCTCTACATGAGTTGGCTGCTCCTCTTCTTCCTCGGATTGTTCAGGAATAAGACATTGCGAGGTGAGGTCAAAGGTCTGGTCTTCAGCCGCAGAAACGATGGCCGTCAGCTCAGCTGCCGGCTCTGCATTTTCCTCTGCAGTTGAATTATCAGTGAGTTCTGTTTGGGAGTCGCTAAGATCAACTTGTGAAAGTGAGCCTTGATCTTCTGGTGAGTTCTCCTGCACACTAGTTTCTGCCTGCGCATTTGTAACGCACAACGCTGTGGTTATAGAAAGAGCGAGCCAGGTGCGGGGAAATTTTGACATCGAATTAGAAACTTCCTTGATGATGAATAAGTCCGTAGACTGTAATTGACCGTTTACTTGGTCGAATGTTCCTTATGATAATAGAATTTGGAGCGTCAGGCACTAAAAGAGCACATTACTCTATAAAAATTAGTAGATTGAGAAAAAAGCATGTATTTTTTTGGCAAAATTTTAGGCGCATTTTTTGGTTTTCTGTTTGGTGGGCCTATTGGCGCATTCATCGGATTGTATATTGGACACCGTTTTGATCGCGCAAAAGCGATCAATCAAGCCCGTCAGGGCGGTTTTTCTGGATATCAGAGAACCGTTAATCCAGCGCAGCAAGTAGAGTTCTTTAAAGCTGCGTTTTCGGTCATGGGCCATGTCGCAAAGGCAAAAGGGCAGGTAACTGAGAGCGAGATTCAGCTTGCAAGTATCATGATGCAACGCATGAATCTGGATGAAAATCAGAGACGCATTGCTCAAGAAGCATTTCGTGAAGGTAAGTCACCATCTTTTCCATTGAGAGAAGTGCTAGGTCGCGTTCGAGAAGTGAGCGGGCGTAGGCATGACTTGATGCAGTTCTTCCTTGAACTTCAGATTTCTGCAGCCTTTGCCGATGGAAGTATTCACCCTAACGAGCGTGATGTACTGCATATTGTGGCTGAAGTCTTGGGCTTTAGTGCCGCGCAACTTGAGCGCCGACTTAAAATGCAAGAAGCGGCTTATCGGTTTCAACAAAGCGGTGGATATGGCGGACAGTACTCTGGAGGAGGCTATCAGCAGCAAGCCACGACTCAAGATCAGATTGCTGCCGCATATGAAATCCTTGGCGTAGAAGCTTCGGCTGAACCCAAAGAGATTAAGCGTGCTTATCGCAAGCTAATGAATGAGCATCATCCAGATAAATTGTCAGCAAAAGGTTTGCCGCCAGAAATGCTTGAAGTAGCAAAAGAAAAGGCGCAAGAGATTCAGAATGCCTATGATGTAGTAAAGAAAGAGCGAGGCTTTAAGTAAGGGTATTCTATGGCACCAAGTTATGATGATGTGTTGAGCTTTTGGTTCGAAGAGTTACAGCCAAGTGATTGGTTTCGTTCTAGTGCTGAGCTAGATCAACAGATTAAACAGCGATTTGGTGAATTACATAGCAAAGCCTGTCAATGCGAGATGTTCGAATGGCGCCAATCTCCACAGGGGAGATTGGCCGAAATCATCGTATTAGATCAGTTTTCTCGTAATCTATTTAGAGATTCACCTCTAGCGTTTGCCAGTGATCCTTTAGCCCTTGCGCTAGCGCAAGAAGCCGTTTCGCTGAAAGTTGACTCTAAACTCCCTCCACAACAACGTAGCTTTGTTTACATGCCGTACATGCACAGTGAGTCGTTGCTTATTCACGAATATGGACTGCGATTATTTACTCAAAGCGGTTTAACTCAAAATGTCGAGTTTCATCTCAAGCATACCGCGATCATAGAGAAGTATGGCCGCTACCCTCATAGAAACAAAGCGTTAGGTAGGCAAAGTAGCAATGAGGAAATTGAGTTCCTCACTCAGCCAGGCTCAAGCTTTTAGTCGGCTTTGTTAAGTTTCCAGTCGTAATCAAAACTCACTTTCCCTTTAAAGCCTGTGAGATCGGAGCGATACTTTGCGAGGTGTTTAATTACTCCTTGCTCTCCATCAAAATCCACGGCAAACCAGTCATAGATTGACGAAAGCTGAAGCTTACTATTGCTTAGTTTGGCGCCCTTATCACTATTCACAAAGGCTTGTGCACTTTGCTCTAGCAATTGCTCGGTATTTTCTGCGGTAAACGCCTGTGCTTGAAGGTTAGGACAACCTAGACTGGCACAATTAACGGCATAGTGAGTGCGAGGGTCTTGCCAAATTGGGCGCAAAATTCGATGCTCAATATCGTTGAGACTCAATGGTTTTCCCGCCACTTCAATAATCTCATTTCCCCAAGGTCCAAAGCTAAATAATCCGCCTAGTTTGGTGATAGATTTTACTGGGTAGTTATCGAGAATAAGATCGACAGTCAAGGCATTGTAAAGGTTAACCCAATACGCGTATTGCTCTGCTTGAGAGTATTGGCGAGGGTCGATCTTGGCTAAGGATGAGATGTAGGTCTTGAGGGTTTGCTTGTCTGTGCTTGTAACTGAGGCATAACGAAACAAAGTATTTTCACCACGTTCAACTAAATAAGTGTCTAACAGAGTCTGCCATTGACTGTGGTCGATGCTTTGTGTGCTCTGGGTATGTTTATCCCAAAATGGCCATGGTTCAGATTTTGGTGCGCTAAAGGCGTTAAATGAGAACAGCGTGAGAATCAATATCCATACCTTGTACATGTCTTTCTCCATTTGGTATAAGAAATAAAAAAGGCCTTGTATCAACAAGACCTTTCAATTGGGAACTCTATTTCAACAAATTATGCTTAACGCATAAATGCAGGGATATTGTTCTCATATTCAGTAATTTTTTCAGCGTGCTGCAGCGTCAAACCAATGTTATCTAAGCCATTGAGTAGGCAGTGGCGACGAAACTCATCAATTTCAAAGCTGTACTGTTTGCCATTGGCGGTCACTAGCATCGCTTCTAAGTCTACCGTCACTTCAGCACCTTCGTTTGCTTCAACAAAGGTGAAAATTTCATCGACTTCTTGTTCTGTAAGGCGCACTGGAACCATCTGATTGTTGATGGAGTTGCCATAGAAAATATCGGCAAAACTTGGTGCGATCATCACTTGAATGCCGTAGTCAGCGAGTGCCCAAGGTGCGTGTTCACGTGATGAGCCACAACCAAAGTTCTCGCGCGCTAGTAGGATACTTGCGCCCTTGTAGCGAGGCTCATTCATTACAAACTCTGGGTTTGCTTGCTGACCTGCATCATCTAAGAAGCGCCAATCGTGGAACAAGTGCTGACCAAAACCTGTGCGCGTTACCTTTTGCAGAAACTGCTTTGGAATGATGGCATCTGTGTCCACATTCGCAGCATCAAGAGGAACGACTAAGCCTGTATGTTGTTTAAAACCTGACATGTTATTTCCTCTTACTGCTGTTCAAAAGTGCGAATATCAACAAAATGACCAGCGATTGCTGCTGCCGCTGCCATTGCCGGGCTAACTAGATGCGTACGACCTTCACGGCCTTGGCGTCCCTCAAAGTTACGGTTACTGGTAGAGGCACAGCGCTCTTTTGGACCCAAGCGGTCGTTATTCATTGCTAGACACATAGAGCAACCTGGTAGGCGCCACTCAAAGCCTGCCTCGATAAAGATTTTATCTAGACCCTCTGCTTCTGCTTGCGCTTTTACTTGCTCAGAGCCCGGAACGATAAGCGCTTGAACGTGGCTCGCTACTTGACGACCCTGGGCAACTTTTGCTGCTGCGCGCATGTCTTCAATTCGAGAGTTGGTGCAAGAGCCCACAAACACTTTATCGACAGGGTATTCAGAAAGCGACTTACCTGCTTCTAGTCCCATGTAAGCTAATGCTTTTTCCGCAGAGGCTTTCTCTACAGGGTCGCTGAAGCTTGTTGGGTTAGGAATTGGTGTATCAACAGAGATAACCTGACCTGGGTTTGTTCCCCATGTTACTTGAGGTTTGATCTCTGTCGCATCCAGTGTCACTACAGCGTCAAACTCAGCGTCATCATCAGATTTTAGGCTTGACCAGTAAGCAACCGCCTCATCCCAGTCACTGCCTGTTGGTGCAAACTTACGTCCCTTGATGTATTCGAAGGTGGTTTGGTCTGGAGCGACTAGGCCAGCTTTCGCGCCTAGCTCAATCGCCATATTACATACTGTCATACGACCTTCCATCGACAGATCAGTAATGGCTTCACCACAGAATTCAACCACATAGCCAGTACCACCGGCAGCGGTCGTCTTACCGATAATAGCAAGTACGATGTCTTTGGCGGTAATACCCTCTGCAACCTTACCCTTAACCTCAATCTTCATGGTTTTAGCACGAGATTGTTTTAGAGTTTGAGTAGCAAGTACGTGTTCAACTTCAGAGGTACCGATACCAAACGCGATAGAGCCAAATGCGCCGTGAGTTGCGGTATGAGAATCACCACAAACAATGGTCATGCCTGGAAGAGTAATACCAAGCTCTGGGCCCATAACGTGCACAATGCCTTGATACTTATGATTCAAGTCATAAAGGCGAACACCGAACTCAGCACAGTTGCGAGACAATGTTTCCATTTGGATACGAGCCATTTCACCAGAGGCATTGATGTCTTTGGTGGTGGTGGATACGTTGTGATCCATAGTGGCGAAGGTTTTGCTGGTTTGACGTACGCGACGCCCTTTTTCACGCAGACCATCAAACGCTTGTGGTGAGGTCACTTCATGAACTAGGTGGCGGTCAATGTACAAGATAGGGTTTTCACCCTCAGCTTCTACTGCAATATGCGCATCGTAGATTTTTTCGTATAAGGTTTTAGCCATTATTCTTTCCTTTTTGCTTCGCAAATGAATGCGAAGCAAACTAATCCATTTTAAGAGTTACGAATGTATTCAGCGATCTTATCGCCCATCTCTGAAGTCGTCAGCGCGGGTTTGTCGCCAGCTAGGTCTGCAGTAAGTTCACCAGCAGCCAAAGCTTTAGATACGGCATTCTCGATATCTTTTGCTGCTGCTTCTTCACCTAGGCTGTAGCGCAGCATTAGAGCGGCTGACAGGATTTGAGCAACAGGGTTAGCAATGTTTTTGCCTGCGATGTCAGGAGCACTGCCACCGGCTGGTTCGTATAGGCCAAAGTTGCTTTCATTCAAGCTTGCTGACGGTAGCATGCCCATTGAACCTGTGATCATTGCACACTCATCAGAGATGATATCGCCGAAGATGTTTGAGCACAGCATGATATCGAATTGAGACGGGTCCTTGATAAGCTGCATAGTCGCGTTATCGATGTACATGTGGTTCAGTTCAACATCAGGGAAGTCTTTTGCTACTTCTTCTACAACTTCACGCCATAGAATAGAGCTTTGTAGAACGTTCGCTTTGTCAATGGAGTAGACGTTTTTGCCACGTAGACGAGCTGATTCAAACGCGATACGAGCAATACGGTCGATTTCATAGCGATGGTAAACCTCAGTATCAAAGGCTTTCTCGTTTGCGCCTTCGCCTTCACGACCCTTCGGCTGACCGAAGTAGATACCGCCAGTTAGCTCACGAACAACAACGATATCAAAACCACGATCTGAAATGTCTGCACGAAGCGGGGAGAAGCTCTCTAGGCCCTTGTGGATTTGTGCTGGACGTAGGTTACAGAATAGCTGGAAGTGTTTACGCAGAGGAAGCAAGGCGCCACGTTCTGGTTGATCGTTTGGTGGTAGGTTTTCCCATTTAGGACCGCCTACAGAGCCAAATAAGATAGCATCAGAGGCTTCACAACCGTTTAGTGTTGCCTCTGGTAATGGCGAGTCATGATTGTCGATAGCGATACCACCTACATCATGCTCACTACGCTCAAACTTAATAGAGTGCTTGCTTTCAATTGCATCAAGAACTTTATGAGCTTGTTGCATTACTTCTGGGCCAATACCGTCACCCGGTAAAACGGCAATCTTGTAAGATTTATCTGCCATGAAATGGTCTTCCTTAAAATTATAAATGTTTGAGCTGCCCCTTGCGAATAATGACAAGGGGCGAAAGTATTAAACGGTTGCTGTGTTTCTCTTTTGCTTCATCACTTCGATTTGATCGGCACGATGAATGCTATTAATTACATGAAGTAGTGCTTGCCCCGACGCTTCTACAATATCGGTAGCTAGACCTGTGCCGTGATATTTGCGCCCTTTATAGTTGGCAATTATATCCGCCTGGCCTAGGCCATCTTCGCCTTCACCTTTTGCAGTAAGGTGGAACTTATCTAGATCAATTTCGTAACCAGTTAAGCGGTAAATACATTGGTAAAGAGCATCAACAGGGCCGTTGCCCACAGCGGCTTCGCATTTTTCTTCATCGCCACACTGCAATTTGATGCTAGTGGTTGCCATTACACTACCAGACTGAACACTTAAGTAGTTAAGCTTGAAGAAGTCATCCTCGTCACGAAGGTTTGCAAAGTGCATCAATGCTTCAAGGTCGTAGTCGAATACCTGACCTTTGCGGTCGGCCAATTTCAAGAAATCAGCGTACAAGGTATCAAGGTTATACTCTTCCTCTTTATACCCCATGCTATCCATATGACTCTTCACGGCAGCGCGGCCAGAGCGACTGGTCAGATTTAACGCTTGGTTTTTAAGGCCGATAGACTCAGGAGTCATGATCTCGTAGGTGTTCTTGTTCTTAAGCATGCCATCTTGGTGGATGCCAGAGGAGTGACTGAAGGCATTTGCGCCCACAATCGCTTTGTTTGCTTGTACTGGCATATTACAAAGCTGAGAAACCAGCTTGCTGGTACGGTGAATTTCATCGTGTTTAAGGTTGGTTTGAACACCAAGGAAGCTTTCACGAGTCTTGATGATCATTGCAATTTCTTCCAATGAGCAGTTACCCGCACGTTCGCCGATACCGTTGATGGTGCCTTCAATCTGACGAGCACCTGCTTGTACTGCGGCAATTGAGTTTGCCACAGACATGCCTAGATCATCGTGGCAGTGCACCGAGATAATGGCTTTATCAATGTTCGGAACGCGATTAAATAGAGTTTCGATGATGCCGCCAAACTCATTCGGCACTGTGTAGCCCACAGTATCGGGGATGTTGATGGTGTTGGCACCGGCATTGATAGCCGATTCCACCATACGGCATAGGTTATCGATAGGTGTACGGCCTGCATCTTCACAAGAGAACTCAACGTCATCAGTGTATTTACGTGCGTGTTTTACCGCATTTACACCCATTTCAATGACATCATCGTAGCTACGGCGAAGCTTGTCTTGAACATGAATGGTTGAAGTAGAGATGAAGGTATGAATACGGAACTGGTCCGCAACCTTTAGCGCCTCTGCTGCAGCGTCGATATCTTTTGCTACTGCACGAGACAGCGCACAGATACGGCTATTTTTGATGTGTTTAGCAATAGTTTGTACTGACTCAAAATCACCTGGAGAGGAAATAGGGAAGCCAGCTTCAATAACGTCCACACCCAAGCGCTCGAGTGCATAGGCAATCTGTAGTTTCTCTTTGACTGTTAAGCTAGCAGAAAGTGCCTGCTCGCCATCTCGTAGTGTGGTGTCAAAGACAATGACCTTATCGCTCATGTTGGCATCCTTTTTCCAGCGTTGTGATTAAATTTCAGCATAAAAAAACCCGCATTCTAGTTGCGGGTTTTATAAATCTTGGTGGTGTTTTTCGCCCACTAGCAACCCGCGTGTTTAAGTCACGATCAGGAGGAGCAGTAGAGAAGTTGAAACACCAAATTTCATAATAGAAAAACAATCCACCAATTAAGTTAACAAATTAGTACCGCAATTCCCCTGCAAGCGTCAAGGGTTAAGTGGAATAAATCTTCAACATTTCTTCAAAATTAGATTTACAGGTAAAACTTTCCGACTCTATTCCGCCCTTAACGCGTTGATTAAGCTAAATTAATCACTTTCGGCGTTTTTGATTAATTTAACTCCTCTCTATTTCGGTTTTACGTCACTATAATTAATCAATTGAGTAATTAATGGGTGGTGGGAGTTAGATGTCGAGAAAGGCAGGGAGGCCAGCTGAAAAAACCGAGGCGAGAGAGTGTCTTATCCGAAGCGCCAAATTGTTGTTCAGCAGTATGCCCTATGAAAAAGTTTCAACGCGCCTGATTGCAGAAAAGGCGGGAGTTAACTCGGCCATGATTCGTTACTACTTTGGCAATAAAGAAGGGCTTTTTGAAGCCATGATAACCTCTGTAATGACACCGATACTCGACAGCATGCGTAAGCATAAACAAAGTCCAAGCTCGCAATCTTTAGAGACCATCATGCGTACCCATTATTTAGTTATGAGTAAGGACCCCGAGTTTCCTCGTATGCTTGTGCGTATCATGATGCAACCGTCCTCAGAGGTTCAGCGCCAAGTGACGGAAAAGCTGTTTGATCAACTGGTAGGTGCGCTTGATAGTGATCTGCTCTTTACTCAAGGCAAACAAGATGTATTCCGTTCGGACCTGGATGTTAAGAAATGCAAGCTGACTTTTATTAGTATGCTGATGTTTCCCTTCATCTCACCACCGGCAATATTGGAAAAGCATCAAATTGAACTCACCCCGACTTTTCTAGAAGAGATGCTACATCACAACCTAAGTGTCATCGCATCTGGAATGATAAATACCAAGGTTCAGAACCAGGACAACAACCAATGAAACTTAACCGAAAACTACTGTTCTTTCCCGCTCTTGCTGTGGGGATCATCACTCTGGTGGTGATGATTGAAACTCGCCCTGATGTACCAACTAAGCCGGCGGGAGACAGAGCGAGGCCAGTTGAGGTCATGACCATGACTCCGGTCTCTATGGCGCCAGAAGCCATAGGATTTGGACAGGTCTCTCCCAAGTTTGAGTGGAAGGCGATTGCTGAAGTTACCGGCAAGGTGGTTTATCGAAATCCTGATCTTGAGCGTGGGCGCATCTTAACCGCCGGCACTGAAGTGCTCAGGATTGATCCGTTAGATTACGAACTAAAACTGATTCAGGCTAAAGCGGACCTTGGTTCCAGTGAAACCCAACTGAAAAAGCTGGCTTTAGAAAACAGCAATAGTAAGAACAGCTTAAAGATTGAAAAGAACCGCCTAAAGCTGGCAGAAACAGAGCTTAAGCGTATTCAAGATTTGAGAAGCAAGAAAGTGGCCTCTCAGTCTGATGTCGATGCACAGCAACAGACCTACCTTGCGCAGCAGAAGTTAGTTCAAGATATTGAAAATCAGATGGCGCTGTATCCCGATGAGAAAAAAGTCGCAGAGGCATTGATTGAAGTTAATCAAGCTAAAGTGAAAGAGGCTGAACGCTCCCTTGAAAAAACCAGTATTGTTCTTCCTCGCGATCTGCGAATTTCTTCTGTGGATATCGAACTTAACCAAGTCGTTAACCTGCAACAAGAAATGATAGTCGCGCAGGGCCTAGACATAATGGAGGTTGAGGCGCAACTTTCCATCCATGATATGCAATTGCTAGTGCAAAGCCTTGAAGCAAAAGATCGCGATGCAGTGGGCTCTCCATTGCCAAGTTTTTCTCGTCTTAACGCAGAGGTCACCTTATCGAGTGGGAATTTGGAAGCTACGTGGCCCGCTAAAGTCGCCAGAGTGAGTGACTCTATCGACCCCACTCAAGCCACAGCCGGTGTTATTCTCGAGGTCGAACAAGACTACAGTCAGTTATCTCCGAGTAGCAGCCCTCCAATGGTCAGTGGCATGCTAGTTCGAGCTAAAATCGAGGGGACAGAATCGCTAGCATGGGTGGTTCCTGAAAGGGCCTTGCATGGCGACAAGGTTTATTTATTTGAAGACAGTAAGTTAAAAATACTGCCGGTGACCGTGCTCTATCGACGTGATCAACAGGTGATTGTTGATGGTGATTTCTCCGACGGGGATACCTTGATCCTTAACGATCTATTGCCAGCGATACCGGGTATGCTGCTGAAGCTTGAAAGCCTTGACGATCAGTCTGATCCACAGGAGGGTGACGCGTGATTCGTTTTTTTGCAAGGCACCCAACAGCTGCCAACTTATTGATGCTGCTTATCTTCTTGGTGGGCGTGCTTACTTTGCCTACCATCAAGCGGGAAACCTTTCCTGAGTTTTCTCCTCCTTACATTATGGCGACCATTGTCTATCCTGGAGCCTCGCCAATGGAGGTAGAAGAGAGCCTGTGTGTCAGGATGGAAGATGCGGTAGATGGATTATCCAATATCGAAGAAACCACCTGTGAGGCTGTCGAAGGCAGCGCTCGACTGACATTAAAGCTCGATAACTCTGCAGATATTGGGCGTATGTTGGTGGACGTGCAAACCCAGATTAATTCGATTAATGACTTTCCAGACGAGATTGAATCTCCAATGGTGCAAGAGCTAGATTGGAATGAACCTGTGGTCGATGTAGCGATTACTGCAGATACCAGTTGGCCTGAGCTAAAGGCTTATGCAGAAAGCCTGAAGCGCACCATGAAGCTGGACTATGGTGTCTCTCTAGTGGATGTCTCCGGCTTTTCTGATCATCAATATCGTGTCGAACTCAATACCTACATCATGCGTCAGCTTGGATTGAGCGTGAATGATATTGCCTCTCAGATTGGCAAGCAGAACATAAAACTGCCTAGTGGTAACGTGGAAACGCCAGATAAGAATTTATTGATCCGATTTGATGAAAGGCGAGTCACCCCGCAGCAGCTAGAAAGCATAGTGGTGGGTTCTGGTCCCAATGGTTCTATTGTGCGCCTTCGTGATGTGGCGACCATTACCGATCGTTTTGAGCTGGATGAGCAGAAAGTGCTGTTTGATGAAAAGCCTGCAGCAATACTCAAGATCAGCAAAAATAAAGAAGATGATGCACTTAGAATCAAAGACAATGTTGCCCGTTTTGTCGATGATCAGCGTGCAATCGCTCCCGATGGCGTCACGATTGAGATGACTAACGATCTCTCATCTGTACTTTGGGATCGATTGAGCATGATGGTGCGAAATGGCTGGCAAGGCATTGTGTTAGTGTTTGCCACTATGTGGTTGTTCTTTAGTTTGCGTTATTCGTTCTGGGTTGCTGCGGGTCTTCCAGTTGCCTTCCTCGGCGGAATTTTCATGATGGCCAATCTTGGGATATCCATCAATATCATGTCGCTGGTGGGTTTACTGATGGCCATCGGTATCATGATGGATGACGCCATAGTGATCGCCGAATCGATAGCCGCACATTTGGATCGGGGGCAGAGCATTGATGATGCGGTAATAAACGGAGTGAAGAAGGTTCTCCCCGGGGTTGTTTCTTCATTTCTAACCACAGTGTGTATTTTTGGTAGTTTGCTGTTTTTAGATGGTGAGATGGGCGCTGTGCTAAAAGCGGTGCCACAGGTATTGATTCTTGTGCTCAGTATCAGTCTTATTGAGGCTTTTCTGATCTTGCCTCATCACTTATCACATTCGCTACATAGCGCCAAAAAAGAGCGTCCAGACCTGCGCTTTAAAACGGTATTTCTGCAAAAATTTGAACAGTTTCGCAATGGGACGCTAGTGCGTGCAGTAGATAAAGCGGTTGAGTATCGATACTTGTTTATGGGCTCGGTCATCGCAGCCTTGCTCATTTCTGTCTCCTTGCTTGCCGGTGGCCACCTCAAGTTTGTGCCTTTTCCTGAGTTGGATGGGGATATCGCTGAGGCGAGAATTATCCTGCCTCCAGGCTCGTCATTAAGCCAAACCGAAAAAGTAGTGGATCGACTGGTTAAATCTGCAGAGCGGCTTGATAAAGAATGGACTGAAAACGTAGAAAATGGCGTTCCTTTAATTCAGCACATTACCGCAAGTTTCAACAGCAATGCGGATGCGAATGAGTCGGGTCCGCACATTGCTACCGTGCGCCTAGATCTGCTTGGCGCAGAAGTGAGAAATACTATCCTTGATGATTTTATTGATGCTTGGCGCGAAGACGCAGGGGAGATGGCTGCGCCTATTTCACTGGTCTTTAAGCAGCCAACGATGGGGCCAGGCGGTCGAGCAATAGAGATCCGTTTGCAACATGACGACCTTGAGTCGCTTAAGGCGGCCTCGGTAGAGATACAGTCCTATTTGAATGAGTTTGATGGTGTGCATGGCGTGCTTGATGATATGCGGATGGGTAAAGAGGAAGTCTTAGTTAAATTGCGTCCTGGTGCTGAAAGCTATGGTGTGAATGGACAGATGATCGCAAGTCAACTGCGCGCCGCCTTCTATGGTGAAACGGCGGATGAGATTCAGATTGGCGTTGAGAATATTAAGATTGAGGTGCGTTTAGACAAGGAGGAAGCGGGCAACCTTGAGCGTCTGGCCAACTTCCCAATTATCATGCCTGACGGGGCACAGATCCCTCTCGCAACGTTAGCGAGCTTCGATTTTCAGCGTAACTATGTGCGTATTCAGCGCATTAACGGTATGCGCACCGTGGCGGTATTTAGTGATTTAGACACCTCAAAGGCAAGCTCTGGAGAGATTATCAATAAGTTCAAAACTCAAGAGCTTCTAAAACTTCAACAAAAGTACCCAGGTATTCGTGTCGACTTTGAAGGGGAATCCAAGGACACAGCAAAGACTGGTTCATCAATGGGCAAAGGCTTCTTGGTGGGGTTGTTTGGGGTGTTTGCCATTTTGAGTTATCAATTTCGCAGCTATCTCGAACCCTTCGTGGTTATGCTGGCGATACCGCTGGCCTTTATTGGGGTTATTTGGGGGCATTTCTTGCTCGGTCACAATATGAGTATGCCAAGTATTATGGGGTTTGTGTCTCTTGCAGGGATTGTGGTGAATGATTCTATCCTGTTAGTTCAGTACATTCGCTTCCATGTAGACGAAGGGGATACGGTGCATGACGCTGTGGTTAAGGCGAGTAGGGAGCGCTTCCGAGCGGTATTTATTACCTCGATGACAACCGCTGCGGGGTTATTGCCATTGCTACTGGAAACCAGCCTTCAGGCTCAGGTTATTCAGCCTCTGGTGATATCGATAGTTTTTGGTATCTTCGCTTCAACTGTATTGGTGTTATTTATGGTGCCTTGCGCTTATTCCATACTAGCCGATTTTGGCAAGGTATCTAAGCATGAGAACCTGAATGCCTAAGCTTAGTTTGAGTACATCAAAAAGTGCTTAAAATGTAATCTCAACTCAAACAAAACGTCACCTTCTTGTCATTTAACTTCCTTAGTTTGGGCATTAACCCATTGGGAACCCATCTGGGAAGTTGATAAGGAAGGCGACATGAGTAGTTTTGATTTAGAAAGTCAGGGTGTACAGCGAATAAACCCGATAGTTCGTTTTGATCTAGCATTTTCATTGTTCTGTCTTGAGCATAGATTCGCTTCTCAGGTTGGCTTATTCAGCAGGGCCGTCTCTCATTCTGGAGATGGCCACCTCTACGCTGCAATTGCCCTGATTGCTTGGGTTGCAGACTCTACTATAGGTAGTCTATTTCTTGCCTGTGGCCTAATTTCGTTTGTTATTGAGCTACCTATTTATTGGATCGCAAAGAACAGCTTTCGTCGCCGCCGCCCTCATGATTTATCCTCTCGACTGACCAACTTTATTGAGCCCTCCGATAAGTACAGCATGCCATCAGGGCATACTGCTGCTGCGACCATTATGGCGGTATTAACCTGTACCTTCTTTCCGAGCTTAGCCGTGATAGCGGTGGTTTGGGCCGGTCTCATTGCATTATCTCGAATTCTACTGGGTGTTCATTTCTTTAGCGATATCGTCGCAGGTGTGATGCTGGGATTAGCCAGTTCATTCACTGCAATGGCAATTGTAGGAGTTTAATTTGTGAAGATACTCTATGGCGTGCAAGGGACGGGAAATGGACACATTGCTCGAGCAAGGGCTATGGCCGAGGCATTGAAAAAGCAAGACGGCATACAAGTCGACTTTGTGTTTTCGGGTAGAGAAAGAGAAAAGTACTTTTCGATGGAGTCCTTCAATGGTTACCGCTCCTTTTCTGGGCTTACCTTCAACTCTCACTGTGGCAAGGTAGACTACATAAAAACGGCGACCAACAACAACTTGGTAGAGCTGTTCCAAGACATCAACAGCCTAAATGTCAAAGACTACGATTTAGTACTGAATGATTTTGAGCCTATCTCAGCATGGGCAGCTAAGAAGCATAAAGTGCCTTGTATCGGTATTAGTCATCAGAATGCATTTCGCTTTCAGGTTCCAAAGAAGGGCTTTGGCTTGATGGATAAAACCATCATTCACCACTTTGCTCCTTCGGATTTTCAACTGGGTTTGCATTGGTACCACTTTGAGCAACCCATCCTGCCACCTATTGTTCATACTTGTGCACAACATACGGTAGCCGAAGAAGCGTTTATCTTGGTGTATCTACCATTTGAAGATCTAAAACAAGTCGCAGATTTGCTGCAGCGTTTTTCTGATCACACATTTCGTTGTTATCACCCAGATGTCAGAGATGCGGATGATATTGGAAATGTGCAGTTTCGTCCCTTGTCGTTTTCTTCATTTCAGGGCGACCTTTCTCGCTGTCAGGGAGTGATTGCAAACGGTGGATTTGAGTTGCCATCGGAGGCGCTTTCACTTGGTAAAAAACTACTGCTTAAACCGCTTAATGGACAATTTGAGCAGCAAAGTAATGTGGCTACTTTGGAATATCTAGGGCTCGGTTCTGCAATGTTAGAACTGGAAGCTGGGACAATACGAAAATGGTTAGGTGAACAAAAACCGGATCCGATTCATTACCCTGATGTTGCGGGAGCTATCGCTGATTGGGTAGTAGAAGGAGACTGGCATCAGCAAGAAGCATTGAGCCAAACGCTTTGGAAGCAAGTCGATTTCCCTAGTCATATAACACATCTATTGGATTGACCAATACGCTTCACTCGTTCTTATTTCTCTAGTGGTAAATGACCATTTGTTGCTGGTTATTTACCACTTTTAGTGTTGATGCCTTTCATTAATGATTGATTTTTGTCTAATTATTCATCACAAAACCTGATTTAGCTTTTTTTATGCTTATATTAAGTGGTTGTTATGTAAGTTAAAAAACTTATTGTTGATAAAATGTACTGATTCTTTATCAATTTGCTTGTTCATTGGTGATGATTTGAAACATATTAGCCTCATTGAATATTCATCCCGTTGATGATTCGCAGGTTAGTTAGTCGCTTCGTAACTGTTCTTTGATACGAGCGATACAGTAAAACTGACACGCGGTTGGCTAAATAGAATAAAGAGAAGAGTATATGTTAACTAGCAATTCACATGATTGGCAGCAAGGATTAGCTCACCAAGGAACAACCTTACGTGGAGTCGACTTAAATCTGCTAACAGTGTTTGATGCAGTTATGCAGGAGCAAAATATCACTCGCGCAGCAAAAAATCTGAACATGTCTCAGCCTGCAGTAAGTAATGCAGTAGCGCGCTTGAAAGTGATGTTTAAGGACGATCTATTTATGCGTCAAGGTCGTGGTATTTCTCCAACTCTTCGTGCTCGTCAATTGTTTGTTCCAGTTCGTCAGGCACTGCAGTTGGTTAAGAATGAATTGCCGGGTGCTCTATTTGATCCAGCGACATCGACCAATACGTTCTCCATTGCAATTGGAACGCCTAATGACGTTCGATTTGCCCCTCAACTGATCAAGCGCACGACAGAGAAAGCGCCCAACGTTAAGTTAAATCTAGACTCGTTAGGTGGTGTTTCGTTGCATGAGAAACTTAAGCACCAAGAGCTTGATTTTGTGATTGATTATACTCGTTTCGAGCAACCTGGCTTTGTAAGCACTGAGCTCTATAGTGATGAGCTTGTGGTGATTTGTGCTAAAGATCACCCTCGTCTAGGCGACAAGAACCAGATCTCTATGGAGCAACTTTTAACTGAGCAACATGCACGCCTGTCTCCAACTAGCGATGTAATGGGTTTGAGTAATCGAATCTACAAAAGCTTAGAGGTGACCTCTTCATACCGAGGTGCAACATTAGGCAATTTGATTGCGGTCTCTGCGCAATCTGAACTTATTTGTATTGTGCCGCGTTGGGTAAAAGACTTTTTCCCAACAAATCTTGGTATTCATGAATTGCCATTCCCTGGTGAGCCAACTGAGATTAAGGCTTACCTGACATGGCATGAATCGCGTGAAAACGATGAATCTCATGTGTGGATGCGAGAGCAATTAATGACAGTTTGCACAGAAGTGGTAGCAAAAGATCGTTAGGGATCTTTTGCCAAAAATAGCGCATAAAATCATCAAGCACCAAAAAGTCGGTTTTTTGGTGCTTTTTTATTATCCAAATGCAAATAGTGACTACTCTTACCAGTGAGCAAAAACACGGTTTATGTCCAATTTTGTATGATAAGAAAGCTATTAGAATTGCGTTTTATTTGCCCGACTGTAAACTATGCGCTCACTCAGCTTACACCTGTAAGCCAAAAGGTAGAGGTTTATGACCAGTTCAGAGTTTCACATTGTAAAAAAGGTTCGCCAACAGGTTGTAGATGGAGGAGATCGCGCTGCACTCAAACATAAGGTTAATGGTGCTTGGTGCGATATTTCTTGGTCGCAATTTGGACAGCAAATGGACGCTGTTTCTATGGCACTTTTGGCTCAAGGATTGAGTGTTCAGGATAAGGTCGGTATCTATTCTAACAACATGCCAAAATGGACAATGGCAGATATTGGTGCATTACAAGCACGTGTTGTAACCGTTCCTATTTATCCTACTAATACAGCAGAACAATCTGCTTATGTAATTCAAAATGCAGACGTTAAGGTGTTGTTCGTTGGAGAACAAGATCAATATGACGCCTCTGTAGATATCTTCGAGCAATGCGAACAGCTTGAGCTGATCGTTGCGATGTGCGATAGCATCAAACTTGGAGACAATAGCTTCAGCCTTTCTTGGGATGACTTCCTTAAAGCTTCCGAAAAGAATGATGCTGACGCGCTCAGCAATGAATTTGAGCAACGCCTTGCTGATGCAAATCTAGATGATCTTGTGACGCTGATTTATACCTCAGGTACCACAGGTCAACCAAAGGGTGTGATGTTGGATTACGCTAACTTTGCCTCTCAATTAGAAGGCCATGTTGAGCGTTTGAACCTAACCAAAAATGATGTGTCTTTGTGTTTCTTGCCTCTTTCGCACGTATTTGAGCGCGCTTGGACTATGTTCGTTCTGTACACCGGCGCAACCAATGCCTATTTGGTTGATACCATGCAGGTTAAAGATGCGCTAGGTGAGGTTAAGCCGACAGTGATGTGTGCTGTACCTCGCTTCTATGAGAAGATCTTCTCAGCAATTCATGAAAAAGTATCCCGTGCTTCTTTTGTCAAAAAAGCAATGTTCACTTGGGCTGTTAACATGGGTGCACGTATTGCGCTATGTAAGCAGGAACAGCGTGAGCCGTCTTACTTGCTCAAGCGCAGTCATGCCCTAGCGGACAAACTAGTACTGAAAAAGCTCAGAGCTTTGTTAGGTGGCAATATTACGATGATGCCATGTGGCGGTGCTAAGCTGGATGAAACCATTGGCCGCTTTTTCCATGCGCTTGGCTTGAACGTGAAGCTTGGTTACGGCATGACAGAGACTACGGCGACGGTTTCATGTTGGGATGAGCCTGCATTTAACCCTGATTCCATCGGCACTTCAATGCCTGGAGCTCAAGTTAAGATTGGTGAAAACAACGAGATCTTAGTACGCGGTCCTATGGTAATGCGTGGCTACTATAAGTTGCCAGAAGAGACAGCGAAAACCTTTGATGAGCATGGCTTCTTGAAGACGGGAGATGCGGGTCACTTCGATGATAACGGTAACCTATTTATTACTGACCGAATCAAAGAGTTGATGAAGACTTCTGGTGGCAAGTACATCGCCCCTCAAGTCGTCGAAGGCACCATAGGTAAAGACCACTTTATCGAACAAATTGCCGTTATTGCCGATACACGCAAGTTTGTTTCTGCCTTGATCGTCCCAAGCTTTGAGGCGCTAGAAGAGCATGCTAAAGAGCTGAATATCAAATACCACGACAAGGTCGAGCTACTAAAGCACAGCCAAATCGTTGAAATGCTCGAAGATCGAGTTGCTGAACTTCAACAAAACTTAGCCAAGTTTGAGCAAGTGAAAAAGTTCAAACTGCTACCTAAAGCCTTCTCTATGGAGAAGGGGGAACTGACTCCAACTCAGAAACTGCGCCGTAAGGTTATCAATGATCGTTATCAAGACGAAATTGATGAAATGTACGATGAAACGGGCAAGAGCAAGCCAAAGCCTAAAAAGTAGAGAGTTAACGTAAACAATTAGAGCCCGCCACTTTACTAAGTTGGCGGGCTTTTTTTATTTAACGCTATTAAAAACAGGTAGTTAAGAATCATGAGTCATATGGCTGTGCTTTTTTGTGATTTTTGTTAATGAAATGTGGTTTTTGCGTGGACATCTACAGGGCAAAAACGGTATGGTGGGCAGGTTATCCCACACCTGCTATGGCTGGTGTGGTGACATAGTTGAGTTGTTGTTGAGAGGCTTAAACGCTCAGCAATGATAAGGATACTTTTAGGCTACGAATAAGCCCTAGCTATGTAAAACCTAGCGGATAAGTGGACCAAACCTATTCGCAATTGGTAAGGAGAGATTTAATGGAAATGTTATCTGGCGCAGAAATGATCGTCCAGTCATTGATCGAAGAAGAAGTAGAGCAGATCTTTGGCTATCCGGGTGGTTCGGTTCTTGATATCTACGATGCCCTTCATGCAAAGACCGACAAGATCAAGCATGTTTTAGTACGCCATGAACAAGCGGCAACGCATATGGCCGATGGTTATGCTCGCTCAACAGGTAAGCCTGGAGTAGTGCTAGTATGTTCTGGCCCTGGTGCGACGAATACCGTCACTGGTATCGCGACGGCTTACATGGATTCGATCCCAATGATCGTCATTTCAGGAAACGTGCCAAATAGCCTGATAGGTAATGATGCATTCCAAGAATGTGACATTGTGGGCGTATCGCGTCCTATCGTTAAACACAGCTTTTTAGTTAAGCGTGCAGAAGATATTGCCGAAACGGTTAAAAAAGCATTTTTCATCGCCTCTACAGGCCGTCCTGGCCCTGTGGTGATTGATGTGCCGAAAGATGTCATGAATCCTCAGATTAAACTCCCTTACGAGTATCCTGAAACCATCAAGATGCGTTCTTACAATCCAACCACATCTGGGCATAAAGGACAGATTAAAAAGGCGTTGAAGGCCCTTTTAGAGGCGAAAAAGCCAGTGCTTTATGTTGGTGGTGGTGCAGTTATCTCAGAATCAGATAAATACCTAATCAGTTTGGCGGAAAAGCTTAACTTACCTGTGGTGAGTACCCTTATGGGCTTAGGCGCTTTCCCAGGGATGCACAGTAATTCCTTAGGCATGTTAGGCATGCACGGTACCTACGAAGCAAATATGGCGATGCACAATGCCGACCTTATCTTTGGTGTGGGGGTACGATTTGATGACCGTACGACTAATAATCTAGAGAAGTACTGCCCTGACGCTAAGATCATTCACGTGGATATTGACCCGTCTTCAGTATCTAAGAACGTTCGCGCAGACCTGCCAATTGTGGGCTCTGCGGATAAGGTTCTTGAGTGCATGGTGTCACTGCTAGAAAATCAAAACAGTGATAATGACAAAGAAGCCTTAGATCGCTGGTGGACTGAGATTGGAACTTGGCGTGAACGTCAGTGCTTAGCTTACGAGAAGTCGCCAGATAAAATTAAACCGCAACAGGTTATTGAAACACTACACAAACTGACCGATGGTGACGCATATGTTGCCTCTGATGTAGGTCAGCATCAGATGTTTGCAGCTCTTTACTACCCATTCAAACAGTCTCGTCGTTGGATTAACTCCGGTGGTCTAGGCACTATGGGCTTTGGTCTTCCAGCGGGGATGGGGGTTAAGTTTGCACACCCTGAAGAAGAAGTAGTGGTAGTGACGGGCGATGGCAGTATTCAAATGAATATCCAAGAGCTATCTACGGCGCTTCAATACGGCATTCCAGTAAAAATCATTAACCTTAATAACCGCTTCTTGGGAATGGTTAAGCAGTGGCAGGACATCATCTACGAAGGACGTCACTCAAACTCCTACATGACTTCGGTACCTGATTTTGCAGCCATTGCCGAGGCCTATGGTCATGTTGGTATTCGCATTTCTTCACCAGATGAGCTCGAATCAGGACTACAAAAAGCGTTAGATATGAAAGACCGTTTGGTATTTGTCGATATCAGCGTAGACGAAACAGAACACGTGTATCCAATGCAAGTTAAAGGCGAAGGCATGGACAATATGTGGTTAAGCAAGACGGAGAGAACCTAATATGAGACATATCATTTCCCTACTAATGGAAAACCAACCAGGTTCACTGTCTCGAGTCGTGGGTCTGTTTTCACAGCGTGGCTACAACATTGAATCTCTAACGGTATCACCAACCGATGATGAGACCCTTTCACGTCTGAATATCACAACAGAAACCGATGAACTGCAATTAGAGCAAATACAAAAACAGCTGCATAAGTTGATTGATGTACTTAAGGTGCAAGAAGTTACCGAGTTTGAACATATTGAGCGTGAGCTTATGATGGTGAAACTAAAGGCATCAGGATTTGCCCGCGCCGAAGTGAAGCGTACCGCTGATATCTTCCGTGGTCAGATTGTGGATGTCACAGCTTCTCAATACACAGTACAACTGGCAGGTACCAGTGAAAAACTCGATGCCTTCATTCAAGCGGTATCTGAAATTACTGATGTTATTGAGGTTGCTCGAAGCGGCATCGTGGGTATTGCTCGTGGTGAAAGAGCGCTGAAAGCATAGTTTTCATTTAAGACGTGTTGAAAGGTAAGTACTTGCTAACTTAGTTGGTGTATATCTTAACTCACTGAATAATCTGAATTTTATATTTAGCCTTAAAGTCATCTCTGTCACAGGGATGGCTTTTTTAATGTCTAGAACTTTGAGGCAGTGCAAATAGTATGATTATTGTGATTGCGTGGTGCTTTTTTGAACGATACACTGCGCCCAGTTTGAATGAACACAGTATCGCTGAGTGAGATAGGGATAGCGCAACTCTGTGATCATATCGAGGCGAAGTATGTTAAAGAATGCATTTGTAAGATTAGTTGTTGGTGGTTTATTGATGATGGCAGTGACATTTAACGCTGTTTATTTTTTACCACTAGTGTTGTTGATGAATACACACCGAAGAGAGCTGTTCTCTTACTAAAACTTACTCAGTAACAGACATAAAAAAAGAGAGCCAATTGGCTCTCTTTTTTGTATCTGTATCGGACTACAAATTATAGTACGTGTACAGATGCAGTGTTAGTAGTACCTGAAGCAACTAGAGCGCCAGAAACCATAACTACGATGTCGCCTTTCTTACCAAAACCAGACTCTAGAGCGTACTCTTTACCGTTTTTGTAGAATTCGTCAGTGCTGTTGATAGAGTCAACAAGAACTGGGCGAACACCCTTAGTAAGAACTAGCTGAGCAGCAGTCTTAGGGTTAGTAGTTAGAGCAACGATGCTTGCAGTTGGGAAGTACTTACGTACAGAACGTGCAGACTTGCCGCCTTCAGTAGCAACGATGATTAGTGGAGCAGCTAGCTTCTCAGCTGTGTCTACTGCGCCTTTACATACTGCTTCAGTGATACGTAGACGTGGGCTGTCAAGACGAGAACCTAGTTCTGCTTTAAGAGCGCTGTCAGTACGGTTAGCGATTTGAGCCATGATAGCTACTGATTCTACTGGGTACTTACCTTTAGCAGTTTCACCAGAAAGCATTACTGCATCAGTACCATCCATGATTGCGTTCGCAACGTCACCCGCTTCAGCGCGAGTTGGACGTGGGTTGCTGATCATAGAATCAAGCATTTGAGTTGCAGTGATAACAACTTTACGTGCGCGGTTACACTTCTCGATCATCATCTTCTGAGCGAAGATTACTTCTTCAGCTGGGATTTCAACACCTAGGTCACCACGAGCAACCATGATGCCGTCAGAAGCTTCAAGGATAGCGTCAAAGTTATCAACACCTTCTTGGTTCTCGATCTTAGAGATGATGTGGATGTTTTCGCCACCGTTAGCGTTTAGAAGCTCACGGATTTCTTTAACGTCTTCTTCTTTACGGATGAAAGAAGCAGCAACGAAATCAACGCCTTGCTCACAACCGAACTTAAGGTCAGCTTTGTCTTTCTCAGAAAGAGCTGGAAGTTGAACAGAAACGCCAGGAAGGTTAACACCTTTGTTTTCGCCTAGTGCGCCGTTGTTAAGAACTTTACACTTAACTTCAGTTTCAGAAGTAGAGATAACTTCCATTTCGATTAGACCGTCGTCTACTAGGATAGTGTTACCAGCAGATAGGTCGTTTGCGAAACCAAGGTAAGTTACAGCAACGATGTCTTTGTTACCTACTACAGAAGCATCTGTAGTGAAAGTGAATTCTTGACCAGCTACTAGATCAACGTCATTGCCGCCTTCTAGTTTGATAGTACGGATTTCTGGACCTTTAGTGTCTAGAAGGATAGCTAGTTGCTTGCCTACTTTAGACATAACTTCGCGGTAGTTTTCGATACGCGCAGCGTGCTCTTCAAAGTTACCGTGAGAGAAGTTCAGGCGCATTACGTTCATGCCTGCATTTACTAGTTCAGTTAGCTTCTCTACAGATTCAGTTTTAGGGCCAATCGTACATACGATTTTGGTCTTTTTCATGGAAAATACTCTCCGGTAAGTATTACGTAAGATTAAATAGGGTACTGGCGGCCATATTACTTCATTTGTAATTAAATTACAAAATTTACAGCGAGTCGTTATTTTGTGACTCAAAAAGTATTTATTGGCAACCACGACGACCAATCACACATTATTAGTCATTTTTAGACCCATAATTGGATTAATTTTCGTCTAATCCGCCGTTAAAACCCGAATGAACTCTTTAGTCAGTCAGGCACTATCGGCAAAAATTCTGTAATAAAGTTTCTTTCTGGTGTCGGATTCTAACACCGAACTTAATGAAGTTCACGATTTAGAATTGTCTTAGAACAAGGTTTTAGCGCAAAATTATTATTTTTAACATTGAAATAAATCCACAGAGCTAAAACTAGGCTAGATCAGGCTTGAGACGTCTTGCTGTCGTCTAAATTTAGCCTCTCAGAACGTGTTATATTCGGTAGTTGTTGATCGGATGATCATCTGAAATATTTAAAGAGGAAGTAACATGTTGAAACTGGGTGTTATAGGCTCAAACTGGATTACCGAACGCTTTATTGATGCTGCTAAGACCAGCGATTCGTTCTTGTTGCAGGCTGTGTATTCAAGAAATATCGAGAACGCGAAGCAGTTTGCTCAAAAACATCAAGCAAGTTATTACTTTGACTCATTGGAGGCCTTAGCCAGCAGTGATGTTGATGCCGTCTATATAGCCAGTCCAAATTCATTTCACGCCCCTCAGGCGATGCAATTAATGAAGGCAGGTAAACACGTTATTGTTGAGAAACCTATTGCTTCCAACTTTGCATTGGCGCAGCAGATGTATCAGGTAGCGCAAGAGCAAAGTGTGATCCTCTTTGAAGCCTACATGTCTAGCTACCTGCCCAATTTTGATATTGTTAGACAATCTATCCCCAAGCTCGGAAAGCTTCGCAAAGCGAATATTAATTACTGCCAGTATTCTTCTCGCTATCAAAAGTACTTGGATGGAGAGAATCCTAATACTTTTAATCCCTTGTTTTCCAATGGCTCTATTATGGATATTGGCTTTTATTGCATTGCGGCCTGTGTCGAGCTGTTTGGTGAGCCGAGGTCAATAAAAGCACAAGCTGCTTTACTTGAGTCTGGTGTTGATGGTCATGGTAGCGTTATCTTGAATTTTGGTGACTTTGATGCGGTCGTTACCCATTCAAAGGTCAACGATTCTTATCTGCCTAGTGAAATACAAGGCGAAGATGCTGCCCTGCAGATTGATATGATCTCTTTGTGCCAAAGTGTGAAATGGTATCAAAGGGGGGAATCGCCATTGTCTATCGGAGTAAAGCAGCACACTAATCCTATGTACTACGAAGCCAAGGCCTTTGCTAAAGCGATAGGCCTTGGTCGAATTCACGCTGCGGATCAGCATAGAGCCTTGATAACCTCAAAGGTCATTACTGAAATTCGAGCGCAAACTGGAGTGGTTTTCCCAGCCGATAATGAAACCAAGTAGGTTGATATGTCGATAAATATCAGAGTTTTACGCCTTGATGACTGTTGATAGCTGTATCTTGGTTTATTCTTAGATTTGAGCAAATCTCTGTGGAGAAAGCATGTTATATGCGAACTAAAAATAAACGCTTCGACCTCAACTTATTAAGAGTCTTTGTGATTGCTTACCGCAGTCAATCTGTGACCAAGGCTGCTGATGAGTTGGATATGACTCAATCCGCGGTCAGTAATGCGTTGGCACGCCTGAAAGATAATGCCGGTCAGGAGTTGTTCGCTAGAACGGGTAGGGGAATAAAGCCTACTCGATTCGCTCAGGATCTTTACGATAGATTAGCAAGCCCACTTCTCGATATAGAGGCTTGCTTGTCTGGCTTGGAAAGCTTTGAACCCACTCAAAGCCAGCGATCGTTTGTTGTCTATGTGCACGAGGGGCTGATTTATACCTTGCAGCGAGCGCTAGTGAATACAGCGATGCCGCCAGGTATTGATGTAGTGACAAAAGAGCTACCGGCAACAGAGGAAGAGATCTACGATGATCTTAGTAATGAAAAGGTCGATCTTGTTATCGATGTAGTAAAATCTACATCTCGAGTATATGCCAGCCAAGCGTTAACAGAGAATAAACTGTGTTGTGTGGTGCGAAAAGGGCACCCGAGATTACCTAATAATTCGATCAGTAAAGATCAATACCTAAGTGAAAAGCACGCCATACTTAATTTGAGACGAAGAAGCCTGCCATTCGTGGGGTGGTTTGTAGATGAAGTATTACCGCAGCGAGCAGTGCACTCTCAGCACTCGTCATTGATGGGCATAATGAGTGCTGTGTCGTTTAGTGATGCGGTCGCGACGGTTCCTTATCACCTTGCCTTGCAATACCAAGATGCCTTTGGGTTACAAGTCTTAGACTTTCCCTTTGATGTAGATACCTACCAGTCTTATCTCGTTTGGAATAGCCGGATGAATCAAAATAAGGCTAACTTGTGGCTACGTGAACTGGTATCTAGTCTGCTTGAAAAGGATGAACCGATAGTAAGTACTAACTGATTAGCAAATTTCTTGCATTGTTGGGTAAGTACAAAATACCCAGCTCTGCAGCTTGTTTGGCATTTATCTGTTTGCTGACAATAGCGCTCAACACATCGACATCGATGATTATGGATTCTTCACTCTCTCCCTGTGGCACCTCATGTTGTTTGATGTTTATTCCTGAGTTTGACGCGATGATTTTGTAGTAGTGTCCTTTGCTCGACTCAAACAAGAACCACTCACCCTCACTTTTGGCGTTGAGTTGCTGTTGAAGTTGAAACATGAGCATCATCATTCTTTGCTCATAACTACCCCTAGTTGAAGCCGTTATGGTATTGGCTTTAATCGCTTGCGTAGTGGCCAACTGAATACTGAATGTTTGTTTGGGAACTTTGTAAAGTGCGCCGCTGCCAATACCATCCATGACGCATGCTGCTGCCATAGAGGGTACGAGTAATGCAGAAGACAAAAGCACAGCAATGGTTTTTTTGATAAGGGTAGGCATATCGAACTCCAATCATAAAAGACATTAAGCACTTCCGTGTGCCTGAGCTTACCGTAATAAGCCTGCCTCCTAGGACTTTTAGCCAACGAGTGTTGTTATTATTTGATTATCGATTAATCGGTGACTCATTCGTCGCTGAGTAACCCACGCTGTATTTTGAATGGTCTTGTGGCTCTATCACATTGAAGTACATTTCAAAGTTATCAAGATAACCAGTTAGTTCTCCGAGTTTATCGAGGTTACCTTCTGCCTTGATATCTCCGGCTTTGATTAACTCTTGCATCGTCGATTGCTGTGTCAGCAGTTGATCGAAGGCGAAGCGAGGCATACTTAAGGTAAAGTCAGGTTGATTAACATCGTAGCCCTCGATAGAACTCATACGGCCGTTCTTTACTTCAATGGCGAATTTTTCGTTCTCATCAGAAATGATAAGGTTGGCGCGCATTTCAAAATTATCTTGCGCCGCTTTTGGACCGTTTAGACGAACACCCATGTAGTTTAAGAAATCAGCGGTCGGCATGTTCTGAATCATGTCAGCAGAGGCTGTTTTGGTAGAAGCCCCTTTAACTATGCCTCGGCGAAGTTCATCAGCACCCACTAGAAAGACGTTACGTTCTCCCGATGATTCACTCTGATAGCCCAGCTGCTCAAGACAGTCCGCTTGCAAGTATCGAGCTTGTTTGTTTTCAGGCTCAGCAAACACCACTTTGTTGACGATCTCAGCACACCAGCGATAGTCGCCTCTATCAAAGGCTTTGCTACCCGCTGCAATAATGTTGTCGCCGCCAAAGTCTTCAACGTAGCGCTTAGCTGACTCAGTCGTACTGTGTGGAATCAGGTTAGCTGGGTTCATATCAAAATAGCCTAGGTACTTGTTTAGTACCGCTTTTGCATTGCGATGGTATGAGCCGTGATAACCGCGCAGGTACCATTCATTGGCTAGGGTTTCAGGAACCTTAAACTCATCTTGAATGTCATTAATGTTGACGCCATGGTTTGCCAAGCGCAGAGACTCATCGTGCAGGTAGCCATACATGTCGCGTTGCTTCTCGAGGAAGTTAACCACATTGTCGTTACCCCAGCGAGGCCAGCTGTGAGAGGCGATTAACACCTCTGATTGATGACCAAACTCATACAAAGCTTCATTAATTACATCAGCCCATTGCAGGGAATCACGGACAAATGCACCGCGAAGGGTATACAAGTTGTGCAGACCACCAACCGTCGTTTCAGCTCCCCAATACGTCTTGTATTCAGGAATGTAGGTGTTCATCTCTGATGGAGCTTCAGTTTCTGGAGCGTTTTGCATGATGAGTTCTAGGCCATCAACAGTAACGCTTTGAATGTCTTCTTGAACCTCAAGAGTTGGTATGATCAGCGATAGTTCACCAGAGGCTACGCTTTTACCAATTGCGGCATCGACCTGACCTTGTGCCCCTTTCTCTAGAGAAGTACCGTATTGATACAGCACACGACGAGCCATGGCTGTGCCGGCGAGTACGTTTTCTGATATTGAGTGCTTGGTAAAGCCTCGTGGTGCGATGATTTCAACTTCACCAGCATTCACTTGTTCTTGGGATACTATGCCCTTCACGCCACCAAAGTGATCAGCATGAGAGTGGGAGTAAACCACTGCCTTTATAGGTAGATCCCCGTCAGGAACATGCTTCTTAAATAGCTTGTATGCAGCCTCGGCTGTCTCAGGGATGGTCAACGGATCAAACACTATCCAACCATTTTCACTACGAACGAAAGTAATATTCGCTAAGTCGTAGCCACGCACCTGATAGACCCCATCACGCACCTGATAAAGACCGTGCTTCATGTTTAGAACGGCTTGACGCTGCATGCTCGGGTGAATGCTATCAAAGTCTTTGCCTTGCAATAGGAAGTCATAGCTGCCTAACTCCCAAGCAATGCTTTGACCATTTTTATTCATGATTTTCAGGTTATCTTCACGAGCGATGAATCCTTTATCGGCTAATTCAAAATCCGTTGTATCTGCAAAATTCAGTTGTGAGCGTAGCGAACGATTAAAATCTGCTGTGTATTGTGTAGCGTTCTTAGATTCAGCGGTAAATGTCGGTAGTGCGTCATTGGTACCAGCAAATGTAGCGGTTGCGGTTAAAGAGCTAACAATAGCTAAAGATAAAGGAAGAATATTCGCTTTCATAATGTCTCTCATTTGTGGGCTAGGTGCCGATGTGAGTAAGCTTATGAGAACTAGAGATATCAATCATTATGGCTAACTCGCAATCAGATATTTTTAAAATAAATATCTATTCAGCAAGTAGATTGAAGGGTAGATAAAGTAGTCTTAACAATATTGTTACTTGGATGCGTTTTGATATTTTGAATGTAAATATCAGGTTTAGTGTATTTGCTATTTTTTGAATGGTTAGTTTTAGTTAAATTATCAGCGTTCCAAACAATACTGACTATTGAGGTTGCCATGACAATGCGTACTAAATCGACTCTTCTACTTCTGATTGCTTCTCTGTTTACCGTAACAGGTTGTGCATCAAACGAGGCAATGGATGCTGAGAATAAAAACGCGGGCCGTAATCGTGGCGCCATTGGTGGAGCGCTACTGGGTGCTACAGCTGGTGCGTTGACGGGTGATGCTAGCCTTGCGGCTAAAGGCGCTGTTGCGGGTGGTGTTGCCGGTGGTGTTGCAGGGTCAATGAAAGATGTTGATGACGCTCGAGCGAAAGACAGGTCAGAAATTCAAGCGGACGGCTTGAAACAGGACAATCGCTCTGATGCAGAAAAGCGCTTAGCCGAACTAGAAGCAGAAGTGAAAATTAAAGAACTAGAAGCCAAACTGGCTGAGATGGAAAAGCAAGAAGACGACTCTGAAGAGAGCTAATTGCTTAATACTCCATATTAACGCCAAGCATTGCTTGGCGTTTTTGCGTCTATCGAAGGTTTGTTGCTAATCTAAATTCATGTTTCTCGCACGAGTAATTTCATAGTGCTATTTCCAGAGCAACCTCAATGGTCGGAGGTAGAGCAGGGTAGGCTCTATTACGATCCGCAGTTTATGTCATCTAAAGAGACTGATGAACTATTTCAGTCTTTACAAAATCAGCTCCCTTGGGAGCAGAGAGCAATTAAGATGTACGGACGTTCGGTTATGCAGCCAAGGCTACACGTGTTGTGTGGCACTCAGGCTTATCGATATTCTGGTATTACTCTTGAGCCATTGCCTTGGCCTACACCCATACTTCCTATCAAACAAAGAGTAGAAAGCATTGCTGCTCAAAGCTTTAATACGGCATTGATTAACCTCTATCGAGATGGTCAAGATCATATGGGTTGGCATAGTGACAACGAAAAATCACTGGGAGATAGCCCAGTCATCGCGTCAGTCAGTCTAGGTGCAAGTCGGCGCTTTGTGCTTAAGCACAAACAAACTAAACAGAAGATTGAGTACATCTTAGAGGATGGTGCTTTATTGATCATGGCGGGCGATTTGCAAGCGCACTGGCAACACTGCATCCCGAAAACGACAAAAGTCTCACAGCCACGTATTAATCTTACCTTTCGGAGTGTGATAGGCTAGCTCGCATACTCATCTAGAATGGAACACGAGCATGCAACAAACACACACTTATCCAATTGGAACACCCGGTCAAAAGTGGACTCAAAAAGAAGTTCAGCAATGGCGTGAGAGTCGTACTATACAGCGTTCTTATAAAGAAGAAGTGCTTTCTAAGATGGATGAAATCGGTGATAGCTTCGAGCGTGTTCAATATGGAGAACTGGATTACCCATCAGGGCCTTACCCGCTGTTTGGCTTTAAATCTAAGCAATGGAATAGCAATAACCCTACTGTGCTTGTCACTGGTGGTGTACATGGCTATGAGACTAGTGGTGTACAAGGTGCGCTTTTATTCTTGAAAGAAACAGCTTCTCACTATCAGAGTGACTTTAACCTTATTGTTGCACCATGCGTATCTCCATGGGGCTATGAAATCATTAATCGCTGGAACCCAGAGGCAATCGATCCAAATCGCTCATTTGTAGAAAATAGCCCAGCTCCAGAATCGGCATTAGTGATGCAGTTTGTAAAAGATTTAGGCGTTGAAATCTTTGCCCATATCGATCTGCATGAAACGACAGATAGTGACGAGGAAGAATTTAGACCCGCCTTAGCTGCGCGTGACGGACTAGAGTATTTTGAGGGCTCTATCCCTGATGGATTTTACACTGTGGGTGATACTGAAAACCCATGTGAAGAGATGCAAACCGCTATTATTGCTTCAGTAGAAAAGGTCACTCATATCGCACCAGCAGATCCAGATGGCACCATTATTGGGTCAGAGGTAGTGCAGCACGGCGTAATCAATTATCCGCTAGAAAAACTTGGCTTATGTGCTGGCTTCAGCAAGGCTAAATACACCACAACAACCGAAGTGTATCCAGACAGTGTCAAAGCAACAGCAGAAGAGTGTAACCGTGCCCAAGTAGCAGCAATTACCGGAATGCTGGATTACCTGAAAGGGCTTTAATCTATAAATACCAATCGTACTAATTATGAACGCTTACTTAGTGTTATTAGTATAACGTTAAGAGGTGGCGGCGACGGCGTCGGAAATAACCACCTCTTTATTGGTTAGGGCTTGGATATCTTTCCACAGCATTGGGGCTACGATCATGGTCAACGCAAGATTGGACAATGGTACAGCAACCCAAACTCCTTCTACACCAAACCATTGAGGAACAAAGAAAAGAAACGGCAATTGTACGAGCATGTTGCCCACCGAAACGAACATCGCCTTTCCTGCTTTACCCACTGCCATAAAGTACACAGAAGCTAAGAATAAGAACCCATCTAGAAATAGTGCTGCTAGGTGCAGTCTCATTCCCTCTACGGTAGTCGCTATTAGCTCTGCATTTGAATCAGAGAACCAAGAGATAAAAAACTCCGGGAATAGGTTCAACAACACAACTGTCGCAACACCTGATATCAATACAACTTTAAGCGCTAAAGCAACCGTCCCCTTGATGCGGCTATAACGTTTTTCGCCAAAGTCGTAGCTCACAGGAGGCTGCATGCCAGATGCGATGCCCTCAGCAAACAAATAGTACATGGTGGCTATGTAGCCGATAATGGCGAAGGCGCCGACATGAACCTCAGTGCCATAATGCATTAACAAGCGGTTATGCAGCGCAATGACAAATGAGAAATAAGCAAACATCAGCATGCTAGATGCGCCTAACTGACAGATACGAAACGCTTTTTGTAGGCTAAAGGCCAGGCTTGTTAAGCGAATCTCTGCTTTATTAGAGACAAAATATGCAAGACCAAGTGCTGTAACGGTCAGTTGTGATAATGCCGTAGCAATGGCCGCACCTTGCAGTCCTTGATTTAGAACACCTATATACAAGTAGTCCAAGATAATATTGAGTACAGCACCGATAATTGTTAGTACTGTAGCCACCTTTGGACTGTTGTCGTTGCGAACAAGCATTGGGATAAGCGTGGCCGATATCGCCATAGGGGCACTGTAAACAAAGATATTGATGTAATTGAAACCGTGGGTAAGAGACTCACCCGTGGCCCCCTGCAGTATCAATAAGTCTCGTCCCCAAACGCCAATAATTGGCATGGAGATAAGAGAGAACAAGAGCGTTAAACCGATGGCGGTTTGTAAAACACTGCTCGCTTGCTGGGGCTGTTTCTCGCCACGGTACATTGAAACAAGGCTTCCTGCGCCCATACCCACAAGGATGCCAAATCCCATTATGGTCGCGATGATAGGCCATGCCATATTAATACCGGCAAGACCTGCGTAGCCGACATAATGACCAACAAAAATACCGTCGATAATTTGATACAAGCCACTAATCAGCATTGCCGCTACAGAAGGTACGGCAAAGCGCCAAAATACTTGGCTTACAGATTCATCTTGTTTTATCGCTTCGGTGGTCATGCTTTTTTATCTGGCTGAATAATTTGGCCCTATTATCTAGTAAAATATGATATATAAAAGTTAGTTACTATCCGTTTAACGTATAGGTGAGACCATGAACTGGACCCTAGATCAACTGCAGTCATTTGTATATTCAGCTCAATTGGGCTCATTTTCGGCCGCGGCGCGTAAGTTAGGCAAAGCGCAATCTCGAGTCAGTACCGCTGTCGCAAATCTGGAGGCAGATCTAGGCTTTGAGTTATTTGACCGTTCTCGCAAACTACCGGAGCTCACCCCTCTAGGTAAAGAAATGCTGGTGGAGGCGAAGGGCGTACTTGAGCAAGCGCAGCGACTTCAGTCACGAGCATTGAGTGCGTCTAAAAAGGAAGAGATTGAACTGGTATTGGCTGTGGACGAGGCTATTCAGGTCATGGCCTTTGCTCCGATATTTGTTGAGCTAGGTGAGGCTTTTCCAAATCTGAAGCTCACAATTATCAATGGGTCTAGAGAGGATATTGCTCTGTATATAGAACAAGGGAAAGCAGACCTTGGGGTGCTGTTTAAGTCTCGCCAAATAGATGATGAGTTAGAATTTACCTCTATTGGTCAATATCGATTGCGACTCATTGCAGGGCAAGACCATCCGCTTACTCGCTTAAAGTCACCGACCATAGTGGATCTTCAGCAGTATCGACAATTTGTTATTTGCGATCGCAATGGAGAAGGTCGCGATGAACCCTTAGTTGCTCATCATTGGTATATAGACAGCTATTTTGTTATCGGTGATTTAGTGGGAAATGGAATGGGTTGGGCTCTCATTCCTGATCATATTGCTTCTGCTCAGTGGTATCGCGACAGTCTAGTGCAATTATCCGCAGACAATTTGCCTGTTAGCCTTACCGCTGAGGTGGGGCTGATCCGCCGACGAGAAAATGGAATCGGTGTGGTGAGTGAGTGGCTACACCACTCATTGAAAAATATCTTTATTCAACCATCCAGTACTTAGCCTACCCAAAGATGAAGTAACTGTTACTGTTTCTCCGGCATACCTTGCACGGTGACGCAGTCATCGTGTGTAAAATAGGCCACAGTAATAGCCATAAGCGCAAGTATCCCTGTTGGTATCAAATAGAGTGGGGTTTGGTAATAATAAAAATAGAAGCTCATCCCCGCAAAGATAACGTTCATTCCAACCGCAGACATAGAAGCGACGTTCTTTATAAGAATTCCAATTGCCATGGTCATTTCTAGCACAGCAATAAAATAGACATACCAAGTGGATAGGCACATTTCTCTAAAAGGTTGATGGAGTAACTCCATTCCCGAAAACTTGGCGATGCTTGAAATGCCAAAAACGAGTGATAATGCGATGCTGAATATCCTTGTCAGCATCTTGGCTTTTTGGTTCATAAATTTCCCTAGATAGCTCTCACACTTAACGACCACTGGACTCAATTTTAGGGGGGAGGGAAAGGTATATACAACTGAGTGCGTAGTGCCTGATGTGGATTGAAACAAATTGTGAACGGGAATTATACCGTATGGCTCACAGATTGGTAACATTATGATACAAAAAGAGTTTTTATTATACTGCTGATGGCAGGATTGAAGGTCTTAATTGCATGACTAGGCAGAAGGTAACGTGAGCTTACATTGCCTGACATTTCCATTTTCTGATTGTAAAGTAATAGCTCTAACTTATAACTCATTTAAAACAATGACTTAAACTTGCCCTTTTAGATTGAAACAATGCGGTCATCTTACTGTCACGCTTCTCTTAAGAAATTGAAACAAGAACGTAATGTAAGCCTCTTAGATTCCCTACCAATTCATAACCTAGTAGGGAAACAGAACAATGTTACCGTCAAAAAAATCCTTTCTTGCAACCTTAGTTGCACTCACATTGGCTGGCTGTAATAGCAGTGGCAGTGATTCAGATAACAGCACTCAAAAACCCGATGTGCCTGATATTCCTGAAGCCAAAGCTGAGCTAACCATTGGCCTGCTGCCTGATACTCAGGCCGATGGTATTAAGGTTGCTGAGCACCCAATGAGAGCGGTGCTAGATAAGCACCTTGAGCAAGGGGTAAACATTGTTATTCCTGTCGGTGACCTAACGGATAAAGGCACAACAACTGAGTGGGAAAGCTGGGTTGGAATTGCTCGTGAGTATAAGGCTCAAGGCATGGAATTTTTACCTTTGATGGGCAACCACGAAGATAGCTATGCTTATACTACGGAATGGATTGACTACATGAAGGAGTTCATCCCCGAGGACGCTGTGCACATGCCTAAGCGTGAGTGGTTGAACTACTACGTAATACGTAAGAACACCTTGATTATCCCATTGGCGTATTGGAACCTACCTATTGCCTTTCCTTGGATAAAGGATGTGGTTGCGGAGCATCGTGACAACATCGAGCATGTTGTAATTGCTAGCCACGATGGCTTAGTGGGCGCTAAATATGGCGAGACACGCGAGCTTATCGTAGAAGGCACAGAGGGTGGTTATCGTGATGACAAGCTGCACAGCCAATGGGATCAGATCCGTGACTTCTTCTATGAGAACGATGTGGTGTGGGTTCAGGGCCATGAGCATCTTTACCAACGTTCAGTGATCAAAGCGCCAGTTGGCACAGAGACTCAATCTTGGACTCCGACAGGAGGCAACTATCGCCTTCCTCAGTACACTCAGATCGTCAGTGGTAACGCCTCTTACAAAGGCTATGAATTCCGATATGGTGAGCGTGAGCTAGTGCAAAACGTTGTTCAGATGAAAATGGGTACGTATGACGAAGGGCGTGATTCGTACGCTTATGATGTGAATGCCGCGCAACTTGCTATCAAGGGTGATCGTATCGATTACACCGCATTCTCTGCACCACACACCATTAAGCATAATGATGACGGGGCAAAGGAGCTTGCTGATCCTGAGTGGGTACTAATGGATAAGTTCTCTCGCACCAATAATCGTTGTGAAAAAATTATCTATGCCAATAGCCTACCGGAAGATATGCGCCCAGTAATGGAGTACACCTCTAGTTACCGTACCAACGAATGTGTGGCCGATGATGGATCACGTGTGAGGGTTTTGGCCGGAGAGAACAATACCTTTAACCGTGTTGATTCAACGGAAAGAACACTAAGTTGGACAGAGGGTTACAGTAAAGCACAAAGCCAAAACGAGCTAATGCGCATGGCTTACCAATTCCTATTCCAAAAGCATGCCGCATGGACACCGAATCTAAATGGTGATGAGCGTATCTATCCAAACGAAGAGAACGAAAACGTCACTGTTCGCGCGACTACGATTGATATGAAGAAGCTTTTATCACTAAGTTGGTCTGAAGCAACCAAAGAAACAGCATCGGATATTGCGATTATCTCAGGCACTCAAAACCAATCAGGCATCTACCAAAATGCTTATGGCGGTGAAAAAGATATTCAGACTGAGCAGGGGATGCCGGGAAGCCAACCTGATGGCTCAGCGAAAGCGCCTCACCCTCTACCTAGCTACGCGACGGCAGACTGGGATTTGTTAAAGCAATCATCAGACCCGTACGCCTTCCAATTTGAGGTCGCACCAGGGGTTGACCTTGAAAAGCATCAGTTAGCATGGAAGAAAGGCTGGGGAGAATGGCAGACCATTACCTCTAATGAGTGTGTGTTCGAAGGGCGCTTTGAAGAAGAGTACCTAGATACACCACCAAACCGAGCTCCAGGTTGTCATGCAGAGCCTTTGGTCGGTAAAGATGCTGCGGAGAATAACTTCTGGGTTGTTCTTCATGGTGATGCAGAAATTGCGCTGATTAAGTAATCCGTTAGTAAAGTCATAGGGGTGGGAGAGTTCCACCCCTTATTTTTTCCAAAAAGTAGTTTGTATCTTATTTATGTTAAACCGTGTCTGTTTATTGTTATCTGCTGTTCTGTTGATTTGGTTTGTCAGTGGTTGCTCTGATTCATCAACTGAAACCCAATCACATAGCCGACAGATTGATTGGTTGGATCTTGTTCCTGAAGAGGAACGTCTGGCACTTTCACAGCAAATTCAAACCCTACAAGCAATGCCATTGCACAATGAAGAAGCCCCTGGAATGGACCAGCAATATGGTTTGGGAGAGGTGAACTATGCCACTTCCCTAGAGGGAGAGAATATTCGCCTTGCTGGCTTCATGGTCCCACTTGAGGGGGAAAATGGCATGGTGACTGAGTTTATATTGGTGCCGTTCTTTGGTGCTTGCATTCATGTACCACCGCCACCGGCGAATCAAATGATTGTCGTACGCTACGAGGAGGGCATTCCTGCAAGTTACTTCTTCGATTCTATTGTGATTGAGGGCTCTCTAGAGATGTCAGAATTTGAAAGTAACGGTATTGGGGTAGGCTACCAAATGACGGCAGCATACGTTGGTCCAAACGTATAAATTGGCCATTCATTGAGGGTATTTTACCTATGATGATCAAATAGATCGTGATAGGTAAAATACCCTTTAAGCTGTACGGAGGTAAATTTGCTGTCCGCCATATAATCAATATAAAGTTGCATAAACATCCCTATGCAATTGCAGTGATGAAGAGTAGATTCTGCGTACTCTTTAACCCTTATTTATGTGTGAAATTGCGCAATGGCAGATACAACCCCCACTCCTTTTGAGTCTCTTCTCCCACCAGAAATGGCAGCACGTGCGGCTGACGTAGGAGAAAGCAAAGCAACCAAAAAGCCAATAAAATCATTTATGTTAGCGATCGCAGCCGGCATGCATATAGGTATCGCTTTTGTTTTTTATACTGTTGTGACAACGGGCGCTGCGGAAATGCCCTATGGTATGGCGAAGTTGATGGGTGGTCTGGCGTTTAGCTTAGGGCTAATACTTGTCGTCATCACGGGTGGTGAGCTATTTACCAGTACAGTACTGACTCTTGTAGCTAAAGTGAGTGGCCGCATAACCTGGAGTCAGCTGGCCAAAAACTGGTGCGTGGTTTACTTTGGAAATTTTGTCGGGGCTATGATGCTTGTGGGTATCATGATGGTCACAAAAGAATATATGAGCGATGGCGGGCTGATGGGGCTCAATGCCATGGCGATTTCACAGCACAAGCTTCACCACACTTTCTGGCAAGCCGTTGCGTTAGGCCTGATGTGTAACCTGTTGGTTTGCTTGGCTATCTGGATGACCTATAGTGCCCGATCTCTCACTGATAAGGTGATTATCTTGATCTTGCCTGTGGCGATGTTTGTGGCATCTGGCTTTGAGCACAGCATCGCAAACATGTTCCAAGTGCCTATGGCGATTGCCATTAAAAACTTCGCACCCGCTGAGTTTTGGCACATGACGAGTGCAAACATTGCTAACTATGCCGATCTCAATGTAGCGGATTTTGTGATTAATAACCTAATCCCCGTGACTATTGGCAATATCATTGGTGGCGGTTTGTTTGTGGGTATCTACTTTTGGATGATTTATCTAAAAGATTAAGAGGTTATTTGCCTTCTAATATTGTGTGAGTCGCCTTTCCACTGGCGCAATATGTTGTATGCATTAAAGTGATTGGTCATAATGATGACAGCATTATTAGGACCTATCGCTTTTTATGACGCAAACCCCAAAGAAGAACAGACCCACGCTACAGGACGTAGCCGATTTGGTTGGCGTAACCAAGATGACCGTATCGCGTTATTTACGCAATCCGGATTCAGTCGCCGAGAAAACACGCCACAAGATATCTGCGGTATTAGAAGAGGTCGGTTATATTGAAAATCGAGCCCCTGCCATGCTTTCAAAATCCTCTAGCAAGGCAATCGGGGTGCTGCTCCCATCACTATCTAACCAAATCTTTGCCTCATTTGTTCAAGGCATAGAAGCGATCACTAAGGCACAAGGTTATGAAATCTTGATAGCCCACTTTAGCTATGATGAAGAGGAAGAAGAGCGCAAGATAGCCTCTTTGCTTGCCTATCAAGTTGACGGTTTAATTCTAACCGAAAGCCATCACACTAAACGCACTCTGCAGATGATAAAGAACGCTAACGTGCCCGTAGTTGAAACAATGGAACTTCCCGAGAACCCCATTGATATAGCCGTTGGGCTGGATCATGTAGAAGCTTCCTACGTTGCAGTTAAAAAACTGATCGCAGCGGGTAAGACTTCTATTGCTTATTTTGGTGCTCGTTTAGATACACGTACTAAGTTGCGTATGCAGGGCTATGATAAGGCGTTGCTAGAAGCAGGATTAACACCTAAACACATACTGACGTCGGAACATTCAAGTTCGTCGTTAGGGCATGCCTTGTTAGACAAGGCTTTGGAAACCTATCCTGACTTAGATGGAGTGTTTTGCACTAATGATGATATCGCGATAGGTACCGTATTAAGTGCCCAGCAGCGTGGCTTAGAAGTGCCTAAGCAGATTTCCGTGATTGGTTACAATGCCTTGGAGATGGGGCAAACTATTCGCCCAATACTCACTAGTATTGATACCCCACGATACGACATTGGCGCTAAAAGTGCAGATCTTCTTATCCAACGCCTGCAAGGTAAATTGACTACTAGTCCACAAGTCGACATGGGTTATAGCTTTACTCAAGGCGAGAGTGTATAGCGATAAAAAAGCCAGCGAATACTCGCTGGCCTGACATTCCCACATCTATTCGTTAAACGTTAGATGATAAAGCTAGCGCCTTCTTCTGCGCTGGTTACCGTTTGGCGGATGGTCTTAAATAAGTTACGTCCCCAAGTCATTTGATCCGCTTCAGTATCGATATCTAGCATCGTACGACCGCTAGTGTCAGCAAGGTTGTTCAGTTCAGCGGTTTGACAATCCAAACGAATCATATCGCCGTCTCTTACCAAACCAATGGCACCACCACGGATTGCTTCGGGAGAGATGTGGATCGCTGATGGGATCTTGCCTGATGCGCCTGATAAGCGGCCATCAGTGACCAAGGCTATCTTATGGCCAGCTTTTTGGATATTGCCAAGAATTGGCATTAGCTTGTGAAGCTCAGGCATGCCGTTTGCTGCCGGGCCATTATGTGTAACCACAACTACGCAGTCCTTGTTCAGTTCTCCGCGTTGGTAAGCAGCTTCTACATCGTGTTGAGACTGAAAGACAATCGCAGGTGCTTCTATCACGCGTTGATCTTCTTTTACCGCAGATACTTTGACTACTGAGCGGCCTAAGTTGCCATTCAGCACGCGAGTACCACCAGTTTCCTGGAATACCTCATCGGTTGCTGAGATAACACCGGCATCGGCACTGCCTTGGCAGTGATTCCACACTAATTTCCCTTCCTTCAAGCTTGGCAGTGTCATCTGCTCTTCGAAGCTGCCAAAGGTTGGGGTAACATCTTGATGCAGTAGATTCGCTTGATCCAGTCTATGCAGCAGGGCTGGAACGCCTCCGGCTTCTTGGAATGCGTTCATGTCCGCAGGGCCGTTTGGATAGACTCGAGCCAGCAGTGGAACAGTATTAGAAAGATCGCTGATATCTTGCCACGTTAATTGGATGCCCGCGGCACGTGCCACTGCCAACATATGGATGGTGTGGTTAGTACTGCCACCAGAAGCAAGCAGAGCAATCACACCATTGATCAGGCTCTTTTCATTGACTACATCAGAAAGAGGGCGGAAATGACTTGAGCCCGCAGTCATTGATGCGATCTTTTTGGAGGCGAAATCGGTTAATGCATGGCGAAGATCAGAGTTTGGTTGAATAAACGCAGAACCTGGCAGCATCAAGCCCATTGCTTCAAACACCAGTTGATTGGTATTTGCGGTGCCGTAGAAGGTGCAAGTACCGGCCGAGTGGTATGCCTGACATTCCATTTCCAGAAGGGCATCTTTGCCAACTTCACCTGCAGCGTATTGCTGACGAACACTGACTTTCTCTTCATTGCTGATACCAGTTGGCATTAGGCCTGCTGGTACGAATGCCGTTGGCAAGTGCGCGTATGCGAGTGCGCCCATGAGTTGCCCTGGAGCAATTTTGTCACAGATGCCCAATAGCAAAGTGGCATCAAACATGTTGTGACTTAAAGACAGTGCCGTTGATTGCGCGATTAAATCACGAGAAAACAAAGACATATCCATACCAGCCTGACCTTGGGTCACACCATCACACATTGCTGGTACGCCACCCGCTACTTGCGCTGTATGGCCAAGTTCAGCAAGAGATTTCTTAATTTGTTCAGGGTAATATTGATAAGGCTGATGAGCACTTAGCATGTCATTGTAAGAGGTAATTAGCGCCACATTTGAGCGAGTGAAATCGAGAATCTGGCTCTTTTCAGAAGAGCATGATGCAGCTACAGCATGAGCAAGGTTGCCACAGGATAAGTGAGCACGAACCTTGCCTTGTTCTGCTTGTTGCTGAGTTTGAGTAATAAAAGCAGCGCGAGTTTCAAGGCTTCGTTCAATCAAACGCTCTGTTACAGCTTGGACGGTTGGATGAATCATGCAAGGTTCTCACTTTTTTCTGTAATGGCAACAGCAGATCGCTCAACAACTTCTGCGATACTGCAATCAATGTCGATGACGATAGTCTTTGGTTCAGCGTCTGGTCTTTCTAAGGCGTCAAATTGACTGGTGACCATATTCAACTTCATAAAGTGACCTTTACGTTGCTTCATGCGCTCCATGATGAGGTCCATGCTGCCGTCCAAGAATAAGAAGGTAACGTTGCTATTGCCTTCGCGAATTTGCTCGCGATATTTCTTTTTCAGAGCAGAGCAGACGATTACGCCATGTTCATTCTTGCTCTCTAAGCTATAAGCAGCATCACGAATTCGTTCTAGCCAAGGTGTTCGATCGTTATCATCTAATGGCATTCCTGACGCCATTTTCTGAATATTTGCTCTAGGATGAAGGTCATCACCATCAATGAACTTGTACCCTAACTTCTGTGCTAATTGAGCGCCGATAGTGCTTTTTCCACTAGCGCATACACCCATTACGATAATGCTACTGCCCGCCATAATTGTTCCTTTCGATAAAGTTTGCGCGTGATCTCAATTTTCGACACCACTTCAAAATATAGGTTTATCTTATTATTGTTACGGGTAACATGTTACCCGTAACTTAGTTAGATGTGAACCAACACACAAATATTTTAATTCCAAAGGTGGAACCATGGAGCAGATTGCCCAAGCCTCAGATCCTACATATCTGTTAACAATCGCAGGTTTAGCTATTGCAGCTTTACTATTTCTAATTATAAAACTAAAAGTTCATGCTTTTGCTTCTCTGACTCTTGTGAGTTTGGGTACAGCGATTGCTACAGGGGTGAGTACAGACCAAGTGGTACCAACTATGATGGGCGGTTTCGGAGGTACGTTAGCCTCAGTTGCTCTTCTTGTTGGTCTTGGTGCCATGATAGGCAAAATACTTGAGGTAACAGGCGGTGCTAAGGTGCTTGCGGATACCTTGATAGGACGCTTTGGTAAAGAGCGTGCACCTTTAGCATTAGGTATCGCATCTTTGCTATTTGGTTTCCCTATCTTCTTTGATGCTGGCCTTGTGGTCATGATGCCAATCATCTTTAGCGTTGCTAAGCGCTTTGGTGGCTCACCACTTAAATATGCTCTGCCTTCAGCAGGTGCCTTCGCAGTTATGCATGCCTTTGTACCACCGCACCCAGGTCCAGTAGCGGCGGCTGATTTGCTTGGCGCAAACATCGGTCTACTGCTGTTTGTTGGTATCTTAGTTGCTATCCCGACTTGGTACTTTGGTGCTTACCTATTTGGTTTGTATGCAGGTAAGAAATTCGATATTCCACTATCAAAAGCTTTCTTCAATAGTGACGCTATTGTGGATGAATCTCGATTGCCAAAATTTGGCACTGTAATGGCTATCCTAGTTCTTCCGGTAGTACTTATCTGTCTGGATACTGGTCTGAATACGTTATCGGTTGCCGGTGTTATTGATGGTAAATCAGCGGTGGTAGAGTTCTTACGAATGCTAGGTAAAACGCCAATTGCACTTTTGATTACGCTGTTAGTGTGCTTGTTGGTATTTGCTAAAGATTACGGCATGGCAAAGCTTGAAAAACTGTGTGGTGACTCTCTTGCTCCTATTTGTGCGGTCATCTTAGTGACGGGTGCTGGTGGCATGTTTGGTGGCGTACTACGTGCGAGTGGCATTGGTGATGCTCTAGCAGGAGTACTTTCTGATACAGGTATGCCAATTGTGGTTGCAGCGTTTGTAATTTCTACTTGCCTGCGTGTAGCGCAAGGCTCTGCAACGGTCGCTTTGACTACCACAGCAGCCTTGATTGCCCCAACTGTTGCAGCGACAACAGGTCTTTCTGAGCTAGACCTTTGTTTCATCGTTATCTCTATCGCAGGTGGTGCAACAGTACTTTCTCACTTCAATGATTCAGGTTTCTGGCTAGTGTCTCGTCTTATGGAAATGGATGAGAAGACCACGCTTAAAACTTGGACTGTGATGGAGACGCTACTAGGTAGTATTGCCTTCATCATTGTTGCAACTCTTAGCTTCATTCTTTAGGGGCCAACATGTCGAATATAGAACAGCAACTGCGTGAGATTAAGGTTGTTCCGGTAATCACCATTAACAATGCACAGCAAGCAGTACCGTTAGCTAAAGTGCTAGTAGAAAATGGGTTACCTTGTGCTGAGGTGACATTCCGCACTGAAGCAGGAGCCGAGTCAATTCGTCTTATGCGTGAAGCCTACCCTGAGTTGCTTATAGGTGCAGGTACAGTGCTCAACACTGCACAAGTGGATCAAGCAATAGAAGCCGGTGCCGACTTTGTAGTAAGTCCTGGTTTTAACCCTAAGGTCGTTACTTACTGCCAGCAACGCAGCATGCCAATTATTCCAGGGGTAAACAACCCTAGCTTGGTGGAACAAGCGATGGAGCTTGGCTTGAAGACCTTGAAGTTCTTCCCGGCTGAGCCTTCAGGAGGTGTACCTATGCTTAAAGCGCTCACAGCTGTTTATCCAGTTAGCTTTATGCCTACAGGTGGGGTTAGTCCTAAGAACTTATCAGACTACCTAGCAATTGATGCAGTAGTGGCTTGTGGAGGTACTTGGATCGTTCCAACTAAGCTTGTTGATGAACAAGATTGGGATGCGATAGCGCAGTTGATAAAAGCATTGTAACTTATTGATATTTAAATAACTAAGAAGCCGATAGAGAGAACCTATCGGCTTTTTTATGTCCGGTAAATACTTAGCTTGTTACTACTTTCAAAGTATCCTCAGATATTTTGCTTGTTTCGCCCTTATTGGCTTTGAAGATTAATAGCAGACCTATAATTGGAACAATTGCTGCAGTGTAAGGGATCATGCTAGCCCCAAGATGCCCATCTAACACTATGCCACCAAGGAAGCCTCCAAATGCATTCGCTAGATTGAATGCTGAGATGTTGGCTGTAGCAGCTAATTCTTGACCTTCTCCACCGTGATTCATTACACGCAATTGCATTGCTGGTACGTTGGCAAATGAAGCGATACCAAAGATGAAAAGAGATCCAACGAACAGTACTTTGCTGCCTGTAAACAGGCCCACTAGTAGCAGCGATACGATGAGAGCGATGGCCCAAAACATAGAGGCTTTAGTTAAGCTTTTATCTGAAGAGCGACCACCCAATGTATTGCCAATAATTAAGCCAACACCAACCAATACCAGAATCCAAGTAACTGAGTCTTGTTCAAAGCCGGTCACATGCATTGCAATAGGGGCAATGTAGCCGTAAAGCGTCATAAAGCCTGACCAAGCGAAGGCAGTAATAGCTAAACTTATCAATAGCATAGGGTTCTTGAAGGCTTGTAATTGGGTTTTGATGTCTTTGGCTTCACTATGACCTGAAGAGTGGATAGCGAGCATGATAAATACAAGCGCAACAGCGCCAAAAGCCGCCACTGTTAAGAAGGTATTGCTCCAACCAAAGGTTAGGCTTATCCAAGTACCTGCCGGCACACCCAGTACATTAGCTAGAGTAAGCCCTGCAAACATTTGTCCTACAGCTCTACCTGCCATTTTCTCGGAAACTAGATTTGTCGCCACTACTGCACCGATACCGTAAAAAGGCCCCTGAACTAACCCCGCGATTACGCGGCTAGCAAGCAGTAAAGTGTAATTTGGCGCTAGTGCCGAGAGGATGTTGCCTAAGATAAACAGTCCCATTAGACCAATAAGTACGTTCTTCTTGTTAAATTTGGCTAGATAAATGGTCAGAATTGGGCCCCCGACAACAATAGCTAGAGCGTAGGCACTGATTAAGTATCCCGCTTGGCCTTCTGTAATAGACAGTGATGTAGCAATTTGTGGCAGGATACCCGCGATGACAAACTCTGCAGTGCCTATGGCAAACGCTGCCAGCGTTAATATCCAGACCTGCATTGGCATTTTTTGTTGAGTCATAATGTACTCCAGTGATTCGTTTCAATGGCGCTATTATTACTTCTTATGCATATTTTGATAATTGACTAAAAAATGAATATATTATTTAGCTGAAGTTAATAATGGGGCAGTTATGGATAAACTTTCTGATATGGCTATGTTTGTCGCGATAGTGGAGCAGAAAAGCATGGCAGGCACAGCGCGAAAGCTTGGGGTTTCAGCCGCCTCCATCACTACTCGGTTACAAGCGTTGGAAGAGCGTTATGGAGTTAAGTTGCTCAATCGTACAACGCGCCATCTTTCACTCACTGAGGCAGGAGAGTTGTATTATCGATCTTGCCTAGATATTTTGGATAGTGTGAACGAAACAGAAAGCCTGATTAAACAAGGCACTCAGCTCACCCTGGGGCCAATTAAGATAGTAGCGCCAAAAGACATTGGTAAGCAGATACTTTTGCCTATCATCTCTGAATTTACAGATCGTTATCCGGAGATCACACCATCCCTCTATTTGAATGATCATGTACACAACATTGCAGACAGTGGCGTTGATCTAGTGATTCGCTATGGAGAACTGCATGACAGCAACATTATATCTAGAAGACTCGGCAAGAGTGAGCGCGTACTGTGTGCCTCACCTGAGTACTTAAAAGATCATGGTGTTCCCAAAGCTCCAAGTGATCTCTCTGAGCATCATGCTTTGGTTATGTTGAGCGCTGAACAAGAACTGAAAACTTGGTACTTCAGAAAAAACGATAAGCTCGAATCTGTAACCGTGAAGCCAAAGATGTTGTCTGATGATGGTGAGATAATTAAACAACTTGCGATAGATGGGCAGGGAATCGCCATGAAATCACGTTTAGATATTCAATCAGAGATCAGCCGCGGAGTGCTGGTTACAGTACTGGATAATTATACAAAGAACTTCAATTCAGCCACTACCGACACGAGTACAGACTTGAAGGTGTACTACCTAGATAAGAAGTATCAGCCTAAACGTATTCGCCTATTTTTGGATTTTCTGTATGAAAGGTTTTCTGAAATCTGATAGCAAAAAGGCCTGATGACACCAAGTGCTATCAGGCCTTTTAATTTAAGAAAGAGAAGGATACTAGCTCGCCTTCTCTTCTTCCTTTTCGTCTTTCACTTCTTTATCAGAGAAGATATCGGCAACCTTCTCTTTTTCTAGGGTACCTTCTAGCTCGCCCTCTTCATTGATTACTGGTAGAGAGTAATCGGAAGAAATGGCTTCGGTAAGCACCTCTTCAATTGCAGATTCTGATGAGATGGTGGGTACGTCTTCATACAGGCTTGGCTCTATGTTATCGATAGCATCATCTTCAGAGGCTTCTTGCAGGGTTTCTTCGGTGATCAGGCCTTGGTAACCATCTTCGGTAACGTGATAGCCGTAGTCGTGTTCGGACTTTCTCATCTGCCTTAGTGCACCCTCGATAGTGCTGGTGGTAATACGCAGAGCGGGCTTTTGCATTACCGTTTCAACAGTCAGAGCTCGGGCACGGTTTACGTCTTTAACGAAGGCTTCAACGTAATCGGTCGCTGGATGCAATAGAATTTCATCTGGTGTGCCTTGCTGTACCAGCTCACCATCTTTCAAAATAGCGATCTTGTCACCAATGCGAAGCGCTTCATCTAAGTCGTGAGTGATGAAGATGATGGTCTTATGCAGTTTCTCTTGAAGCTCAATCAACTGATCCTGCATCTCACTGCGAATTAGTGGATCGAGCGCAGAGAAGGCTTCATCCATTAATAGAATTTCGGCATCAGTACATAGAGCACGAGCCAAGCCAACACGTTGCTGTTGTCCACCGGATAACTGTGATGGATATTGGTCTTCGTAGCCTTTGAGGCCTACGGTTTCCACCCATTCAGTAGCCTTTGCTAGACGTTCAGTTTTATCAAGACCTTGGATTTCTAGGCCATAGGCAACATTGTCGATCACTTTGCGGTGAGGGAGCAGGCCAAAGCGTTGGAATACCATCGACATCTTATGTCGGCGGAATTCTTCAAGCTCTTTTGGCGAGAACTGCATGACATCGGTGCCTTCGACGTCTATTTGCCCTTCTGTGGGATCAATAAGACGGTTGAAGTGACGAATTAAAGTGGATTTTCCTGAGCCAGATAAGCCCATGATAACGAAAATTTCACCGTTATTAATCTCTAGATTGATGTCCTTCAAGCCTACCGTATGGCCAGTTTTAGCAAGTACTTCATCCTTGCTTAGTCCTTCTTTTACCATAGGTAAAACGGACTGCGGCTTGGGGCCAAATATTTTATACAGGCCAGAGATTTTGATCAGAGGTTTAGTCATGTCTTAAATCTCCTAGGTGAGCCTGAGTTCGTTTAGCATAAGCTTGTGTTGAACGGTCGATAAGAATAGCCAGCACCACAATTGCCAAACCATTGAGTAAGCCTAGAGTGAAGTATTGGTTAGTGATGGATTTAAGTACCGGTTGTCCCAGGCCTTTTACACCGATCATAGAGGCAATGACCACCATAGACAGTGCCATCATTACGGTTTGGTTGATACCAGCCATGATAGTGGGCATTGCTAAGGGAAGTTGAACACCAAACAAACGTTGCCTGCGGCTTGCGCCAAAGGCTGTTGCAGCTTCCATCACTTCTTTATCAACCAATCGGATACCCAGGTTGGTTAGACGAATAACAGGTGGGATCGCGTAGATAACGACGGCGATTAGCCCAGGGATCTTACCTATGCCTAATAGCATTACGACAGGTATTAGATAGACGAAAGCTGGCATGGTTTGCATGATGTCGAGAATCGGTGTCACAACACTTTGCACTCGATTAGAGCGCGCCATAGCTATGCCAATAGGGATGCCGACAACAATGGCGAGTAGGGTACATACAGTGATGATACTGAGCGTTCGCATCGTATCTTCCCACATACCTAAATATCCAATAAAAATAAGTGCAATGACTCCGCCGATAGTCAACTTAATTGAGCGACTGGCTAAGTAAATAAGGGCAGTGATAACGGCTAAAACAATAAACCAAGGCGTGGCAAGTAGTAATTTTTCAAACCACACCAAGAATGAAAGAAGTGGATCAAATAGGGATTCGATGAAGTCGCCATATTCTCTCGAAAAATCTTTATAAGCACCGTCTAGGGATTTACGAATATTTCGCATAGTAGAGCGGTCTATTTCGGGAAAACTGGACAACCAACTGCTATCGAACATATATATTCCTTTATATAGTCGAAAGGGCAACTGGCTGGCTGCCCTTAATTAATGGTTTATATGGGATTATAGATTGGCAGCAATTTTTTCTGCTACTTCAGGTGATACCCATTGCTTCCAAATTTCTGGTGAGGTTTCAAAGAAGTGATACATAGTGTCTTCAGAGCTTGCTTGCTCATCTTCCATCCATGCTAGCAGTTTGTTCATATCGCTATTTTTGAAACCACGCTTAGCCAGATACTCCATGGCCATTGGGTTTTTGTTAGCAAAGGTTGCTGCAACCACAGTGTTAACAGGTGATGGTGGGTACATAGATACGGTTGGGTTTTCGCAACTCTCTAGAGCGATACAATTAACGAATTCTTCTTCGTTAACACCACTACCAAAGTCAACCTTAACCATTTCGTACTTACCAAGAACAGCTGTTGGTGCCCAGTAGTAACCGAACCAACCTTCTTTGCGCTCATAGGCCTTTGCAATAGAACCAGACAGTCCCGCGCTTGAGCCTGAATCAATAAGCTCAAACCCTGCTTCTTCTAGCTCAAGAGCTTCAAATAGGTTGCCACCTGAGATTTGACAGCCCCAACCTGCAGGACAGCCGTAAAAGCCTGCTACATCAGGATCTTCGGGGTGCTTGAATAGCTTAGCGTGCTTTTTTACGCCTTCAATTGTGGCAAGCTCTGGGTATTCTTCAACGAGATAGGATGGCACCCAGAAACCTTCTTCACCACCATCAACAAGGGCTTTACCTGCGTAGGCTAGTCGCCCTTCTTCAACGCCTTTTTCAACGGCATCTTTAACTGAGTTTGTCCAAAGCTCTGGAGCAATATCTGGTTGGCCTTTTTCAATCATTGAGGTAGCGGTTGGCATAGTGTCACCAGGGGTAAGTTCTGCGTCGCAACCGTAGCCATGCTCTAGTATGAAGCGGTCGATATTGGCGATGACACTGGCTGAGTTCCAGTTCATATCTGCGATGGTAACAGTGCCACATTCTTCTGCTTGAACGTGAGTTGAAACACTAGCGATGATCGCTAATGAGGCTAGTTTCCATTTCATCATAAGTCCTTTTATATGGTTTAGTCTCGATTTAAGGTTACAATATATCGGTTAGTTATTGTACCTTCACTTTCTTAGAACCAAAAATAAGCACTTGAAAATTAACCTATTTCTCTATTTTTTAGCAAAATAGAGGCTTAATATCAGAATAAATTACACGCTAAATTTATTCTGATATTAAGCATTAAACTCTTATATATCAGTTACTAAGCGATAATAAAATTAAATGAATTAAAGTGGCTCTTATTTTGTTTGGTTATTTATACTTGGTTCATTCTACGATTTTGCTATAAGCGTTAGAGAAAAGAGAATAAGAGGCTTATTTGGCTCAAATAATGTGTTGAGCTTTTTATAATCGTAAGAGAGATAAGGATATTAATTGTGGCGTTACTCATTCAATCATAGAAAGACACCAAGATTGAGGTGCCTTTCTATGCTGATAGTACAGCGATTGAAATCTAGAGTTTGTTGGAAACGCCAAAGAATTGCTCAGGCGTTTTTTCGCGACCATTTTTGACAACGTATTCCAGTTCTGCTGCCAAGGGTGACTTCATATCTAAAAGCGTTTGATGATCTTCTAGTGCACGCTGTTTATTTCCCATTTGCACATAAAGTACACCTCGGTACATATAAGGCTCAGGCAATTTCTGGTCGAGATAAATCGCCTTGTTGTAGTGGGTGAGTGCTGCTTCATAGTTTTTAGTGCCTTGTTTTCTCAAGGTATAAGCGAGGTTGTTGTGTGCCTCCGCCAACTTTGAATCTTTCTTGATAGCGCTGCGAAACTTCTTCTCCGCTTTACTGAACTTCTTATCCATCATCAGGGTGACGCCCTGATTGTAGAACTTCTCTGCGCTGGTGGAAGAGTTTGAATGGTATGCCCCTGAACCAGCCGCAAAGACTGAAGGGGTGATACACGATGAACCCAGCAATAAAGAGCTGAGTAACAATGCTCTAGTAGAAGACAGCACCTTTAACATGATGAACTCCGATTCACTAACTTTAGATGGTGTGTTAGTTACTTACGGATAGTGCTGTAGTTAGGTTCAATGAGATAGATTGGCTTTATTTCTACCTCTATCTTTTTGTCATCAAATGACCTATTGAAATGCTGTTTTTATCTTTACCTTTGAATTTTTCGCGAAGAATTAATTCATGTATTTATTTCTGAACAGAATATCTAACCAGCACCTATGCTTTTGGTCAAAGAGCAAGATGTCTATCTTTTGGGTCAATGCCATTTTGTATGCTGTCATCATTGGTGCTTGGCAAGTTTATCAAGAAGGGTTACTAGTTCTTAATGAGGAAACAGTTCGCTTTAGTTCAATAGGGTTTGCCTTGCTGGTGTGGGCTCTATTTTTGCTGATCGTAGACATGCTTTTGTCTAAAGAAATCCTAAAACGATTAGATATGAATGCATTTTCGAAGAGTGAGAGAACGGAGATGGAAAAGCCATTTAGTTTATGTTCCCTCTTAAAGGTGTGAGCGCCTTGAGGCAATTTTCAAGTGTGTAGAAAAGCAAAAGGCCTGAGAAGCGATAACGCTCTCAGGCCTTTCTGTATATGGTGGCCCCTCGCGAGTCTGAATGGGGGGTAAGCTCTTGTTTTATAGTTATTTTTTAAATATCTTTGTTGGCAGTGTTACGTGCGGTGTTACATAAACGAAAGGTCATAGCTAAATAGTGCCTCCTGGAACCTCTTTTCTGTGTTTAGAAAAATACAAATATGGGGCCTGTTCATTGTATCGCCTATTCTTCATATTTCTGGTGTTAAAGTAAGACGACTGGATTAATTGAACTACTCCCCCCGCTATCTTTACCGTCAGCAATTTGATATGACCTCAATAGTTCACTAATTAGTTCTGCAAGCTGTCTATATACAGAGAGATAATCTGAATCCGACAACTAGAAAAAACGGAACATTCTGCTCAATCAGAACAAATGACCTGTGTTTTTAAAATAGCCTCCGGCTTTGTAGGGTATGGGGTGGGGTACTGATCCGTTTCTATATAGATAGAGGATATTTTATAGTGACTAAAGAGGGGATGTTATAAACCCTGCTTGTACACGCTATTAATTTAATGGTGCTGTATCGATAGATGTTTCTAGCCTGTAGGACTTCTATTGTTTTATTATGTTATTCATTCACCCTTTCATCTACTTCGTAAGTGTTTGTCTTTACGGTAATTTTTTGATTAGTTAGATTTTCGTTATTCACCATTCGATACAACTCTATTCACCATTTATTCTCTGGATTTTGAGTTGTACATCAATCTTTTTATTGACTACGAGGGTGAGTAATATATTAATAGCTAAGAAATCGAAAATTCAGTGGTTAAGCTATTGAACACTAAGTAGTATCCTCGAAAAGTGGGAATTTGCAGAAGCTTCTTAGGCCACTTCGTTTGATATTATAGATCTTGATGACGTCAAGTAACTTAAAACATTAGCTAGTGGCGATTTCTCAAAAGAGCTTTATCGTTTAGCTTAAACGGCACAAAGACACAGGCTGTCGGATCTATGCCATGAACTAGACTAGTAGAGTCACATAGATTTTTTATAGTGGTTGTTTAAAACGAACTCTAGGCCATGAAGTTTTGATAGAGCATTATTTTTATTTTTTGAATGAAACAGCTCATCGGTAGCTATTTTTTTGATCTCTCTGAGTGCAGATTGCGGCTTTTTCATAGACTTATCTAACTGCTCAATGCGCTCACAAACAACCCTAACCCTGTTTGTCAGCGCAACCATTGTTAAGTAATCCGATTGGTAGAAACTTTTATCTATTAATGAGTTAGCATGTTTTCTGAGGTTCATTATAGAATCATCTAGCTGATCAATGGTTTTATTAATTTCTGTTTTTCGGTTCACTTTTAAACCAAGCGAATAGACGATTGGCCAGCCTACAACTGTGATGAGCAAGCTAATCCAACCTGAATAATCGGTAATACTGGATTGGTTGACTATTTCGATGACACAATTACTTAGCTGAGATGGCATCGTTGACATATTCCTTTATTTCATCAATCAGGTCAGGGTCATCTTCACTGACAATATTCTTTATGATTGAAAGCATCACATCATCATCGATTCCTTTTCTAACGCAACCGCCAAAGATCTCTTCTAGGAATGATGACCCGTATCCAAACACACCATCTAAGTTGATTATGAGCGAGGGGCCTTTATCTCTGATCGCAGGTATAAGCTTGTCGTCTCGAAACTCTTCTCCGCTATGAGGGCCTAAATCACGATATCTTGCACCTGGAAACTTCGTAAAATCTTTCACATATAAAATCATTAATCTTCCACTTCTATGTATGGAATCGTCCACTGGATTATAGTTCCTCCAACAGACCTTTTGTTGTCGTATGCTTGTGATGGGGAATCTTGGCCACGGTATCTGTAGTATCCATGATTTGACAGTATCAACATCTCACTGCCATCAGTTTGATCTACGAAGGTTTTGACGTCGGTACCACCTTTGCCTCTAAACTCCATGCCAGTGCGAGACTCTTTAACCATCGTTGAAGCTCTAATTAAAATACAGTCCTCTGTAGGCTTAGTTTTGAAGCCTAGCTTCTCGAATATTTTTGACAACATTCCTTTAGATTGAGTGGTTTCTAAAGTATCAGGAATGCCGTGTCCGAGATCACATATCAATACAGTAATCTTATCATCTAAAACACCAACAAAGAACCACCAGCGCTCTAAATTGAAAGGCCTCTTAGCTTTTACTTTATCTGTATAAGCGTGTTCTGTTGCGTTTGCAACGGCCTCGAAGCAACTGCGATATAGCTTGTTGGTTTTTACTCCATAAGAAGCTAGTTCTTGTATTAGCCTGGCTGGAATTTCACCATTTGCATCATCACCGTAAGCATACCTCCAACACTTAACGTTAGCCGCATCACATCGACGTTTTATATTCTCATGACCTATAAGTTTGTAAAAGCCAACCCGAACTAAAACACTATCTACAAGGTTTTCCAATTGGCCAAGTTTACTATTTCTATTCGGTGGTCGAGTAACTGCAAATTTGAGACGAGGATGTTTGGATACGATATTGTCCACTGTGGCTATCATCAGCAGCCCTGCGGCAGCAGTGATGTGTGTAGTATTGCGAAAGCAAATCCTCAGTTTTTTACGGTAACTTGATTGGGAAGACTCATCCGCTTTCTTCTCTAATTCCTGCTTAAACATCACAAGCTCTGTATGATAACGAGGGTTGTATAGGTCTATGCGTGTGGGAGCCATTGCAGACACTTCATCTGCATTTTTTGCTCCAAAACTACTGCACTTTTGGCCCTTCTTCTTTTGCTTTCGCTTGATGTTTTTCAAATGTCGTTGTAGTGCTAACCTAGCGAAGTTATAACTCTTCTTTTTATATAAATATTTCATGCTGTTATGCTTACTATGACGAGTTACCATAGTAAGTGTTGTGTGAAAAATGTCCATAGTTGGTAAGTTATAATGATGAGGTAATCTATTATAATTTTTACATTCCGCATAACTTTGTGGAGCATCTAAACGAATATAAAAATTGTATAAGGCTTGATGTTTGAAGTTAATAGGAATTAGTGTGTGGGCTGTTTCTTTATATGAAAAATAGGGTATAAACTTCTCAAAGCAGTGAGAAGTCTATCTATAAGTTACTAAAGGTTAGCTAAGAAGCCATATAGTATAACCCAAGGTAACAAATGTCACGCTCTTAATTATTACGTGAAAGTCCAACTTGTGTCGAGCTAATGCATTTTTCTGGCGGAATAATATGTTTTTATGTGGGGATTAATTCCACAGAATGAGTGGAATCAACCCTTTGTATTACTATTGGATTAATCCATGCTATATTTTAAGTGTAGTAAATCAATCTTGTTTTATTATTTACAATTAATTTCTGATTCTTTCAGGAAACTATTTAAGCTTGATATGTAGCTATGATAAGATTCGTTGTATTTTTTATTTAGCGGCTTCATTAGTAGCCAATAATCCTTATTTATTTTATCTGCATTATGTGCAGCAATGATGTAAGGACTCTCACCATTAATTTGAATGTTTGCATGAGCTTGTTGCTCTCTGATACTTGCTTTTTTAATGGAGCCAAAATTGTCTTTTAATACGACTCTAAACTCTATGACTTGTCTTGATAATACGGCAGCTTGCTCAAGTAAAGTAGAGTCATTTGGAAGGTAAATAACTAAGCGTTGATATGACTTTAGGATTTCTGCTACAGCGTTGCGATAGTTAGCTTGATAGTCGTAAAGAGACTGACCGCCGTCCATAGGGAAATCGCCAAAGTTCACAACTCTTAGCTCATAATTAAATGACGATATTTCATCATAGAAATTTAACAAAGCAGCCTTTCTTTCACTGATATAAGACTTATGAGCATCAGTATTTATGTCTATCTGTGATTTTACCGATTCGATTTTTTCGGTGATATTCTTGATATCTTCTTTTGTGGCTAAATTTTCAGCTTTCTTCTTAACGTAGTTTGGTAAATAAGATTTAAGTAGTAGACCTAAGAGAAATGCTACTATCAAATAAAGGGCTGTAATTTCATCAAATGGCATGTATCAAACTCCAATCAATAATATACGCCCTGTTAAGACGTAAATAATATAATGCCAAAGCAATCGCAGGTTATGTTTTATCACGTATTACTTTTTGTATATATAAATGAGACAACCATCTATCGCGTATTTAGAAGCCGAGCAAGCATCGGGCTAATACTGAGTTAGAAAGCGCTCACAAAACCTATGCTTTAATGACGTATCTACATGGTTACCCAAGAGAGTAGAATAGAACCCTTGAAGCTTAGGGTTTCGATTTTACAGAAACTGTTAGTGAAAGCAACGCAGCTGCGTTTATAGTCTTTATAGGGCTTTGTTGCGTAAATCGAGTGAACTAAATCAGAATCGTACGATCAGATCAGAGACATTCTCTTATTGACTCCGATTTCATGCCCAAGCCGCAATATAAAACCACTAACTGGCGCCAGTACAATAACTCTCTGATCAATCGAGGTTCACTTACATTCTGGATTGACGAAGAAGCGATTGCTGAGTGGAAACAACCTAAGCAAAGTAAACGCGGTAGACCTCGGCTATTCAGTGACCTCGCTATCACAACAGCCCTCATGATAAAACGCCTCTTTTCTTTACCTTTAAGGGCACTTCAAGGCTTTATTAACTCGATATTTAAGCTGGCAAATATACCCTTGGTTTGTCCTCACTATACTTGCATAAGCCGCCGAGCTAAGGATGTGGAGGTTTGCTTCAAAGCCTCTACTAGGGGCACTATCCAACACCTCGCCATTGATGCTAAGGGACTCAAGGTATACGGAGAGGGTGAGTGGAAGGTCAAAAAGCATGGAACAGATGGCAAACGTCGAGTTTGGCGTAAACTCCATCTTGCAGTCGATACTGATACTCATAAGATCATCGCAGCCGAACTGACCTTATCAGGCGTGACAGATGCAGAAGTGCTGCCAAATCTACTCAAGGAAACTCGTCGCACCATTAAAGAAATCTCTGGGGATGGTGCTTACGACACTCGGGAATGCCACCGATCCATTCGTGTAAGGAAGGCCGTTCCTCTCATTCCTCCGCGTGATGGTGCTGCCTTTTGGGAACAGGGACACCCTCGTAATCGAGCTGTTGGTTGCCAAAAACTGTATGGTTCAAACAAGAAATGGAAACAAAAATACGGTTACCACAAACGCTCGCTATCTGAAACAGTCATGTATCGAGTGAAGCAACTACTGGGTGGGAAGTTAAGCCTGCGAAAGTACAATGCACAAGTTGGTGAAACTTACGCCATGATCAAAGCGTTAAATAAACTTACTAGGCTAGGTATGCCTGAAACTCAGTGCATTGTTTAAGAAATAGGCAACAATGGACCAGGCATGTCTTCTATCTGAATTAAGTAACAAAGCCACTATAACTATAAGATTAAGGATACATAAACTAGTTTGACTAACTTGTGATAGTTAAGTAAAAGTTGGTCATTATAATGGTAAGAGATAATATTCTAAGTAATAGTAATAGTAATAGTAATAGTCGTATTAGTGGTTCTTAGTATAAATAAACCATTAATAGTTCTGAGTTATGTTTGGTCAAAAATTGTCGGCTGAATAGTCGTTTTAATTTACAAATTAATATTAAAGTATTTATATTAATCACCCTACTTCCAGTTGTAAGGTGAATTAGTGTTTTCATTATAAGTATAATTACATTCGTAAGAATAGACACGTGAATAATTCGTTTCTTTATTTATTGTTTTATCTTGTTCCTGACGATTCTTTATTTTATTAAATACTTGTTTAGGTAATGACACGAAAGCAGCTCCTATACTGATTTTTACTACATCATATATACCATTTTCGATAAGTGTTTTAACACTTTCATCTCCTACAGTTTGTATCGCATAGGCTATAAATTCATTATATATACTACCTTCTCTAGCTTCCTTTAGAGCCCAAACAATGCCGCTTTTTCCTTCTTGATAGAAAGGGATATTTAGCTCCCTTGATATTTTATCAAGTTCATTTAGAGCAAAAAGAGTAGTATTTAATATAGAGTAAGAAACTATGCCTAGCTCCTTAAGCTCATCTTGATATCCTGTATGGTATAGCGATGATAAATCATTTACATATGGAGACTCTGACTTGAATATAATGCTTCCTATTTCTTTGGCCGATTCTAAATTAGCAAAATCTGATGATCGGTATAGTCTTTTATTATCGAAAGTTAACGGCCTATAAGGGGCATGTAAGGTTTTATTTAAAGCCATATTTTCTTTTTGAACGGAGAGTAGCTGATCTTTTTTGATCTCGGAGGCATGCCGCTCATCACAAATTGAGATATATTTTAATAAGTAATTTGCAATAACTAGACCCTCCAGCGCCAACGCGGATGTGCGACTAGGGTCACTCTCACCGTGGGTGGCGCTATTCCCCTGTATGCGCAAAAAATGGAGCTGATCGCGAAGTTTTGAGTTAGTTATATCAATGAATGCATTGTTTGTAAGCAAACTTAGGAAGTCTTCGTTCAGTGGCTTTTCTAAGCAATATACGTCATATAAACATTTAGTTATTTCTTTGGCAAAACTACGTAATTGGACAAGAGTAGCCGAAGGGTCATGATGTAATGAAGTATTTAGTTTTGCTAACTTTTCATTGTACTTTCGCAAAGGTATCGCCATGAGCTTTGAAGAATCCTTATGTAAGTTAATTTAGTGTAATTGATGCAAACGCATAGATTTTGGTCAAATTACGCATCCAATACACTTATTAAGTAAATGCAATAGGTTGAGCATGTTAAAGTATCTTATAGTACTGTGCATTAAGATTCATAGTGTCATTTTTGCGAGTGGGTACTTATTTAAGGCAAAACAAGGTTTATCGCACCATTTCTATTCAGTCTTTCTCTATCACTTGCAGAAGCCAAGGCACTGGATAAAGCGGTTCGTTTAGAGCTCTCTGAGCGACTTGGGCATCATCGAGTTGATATCACCAATGCCTATTTAGGCTAAATCAACATCAATACCGTATGTTCCTCCAGTGACGAGGGGGAACATCATTAAGCTCCATAAATAGAAGGTCATAGTTCTCACAAACAACCGGAGAACTGATGATGAAGCAGAACACGTACAGGCAGATAATCACTATCATGGCCCTTACCTTAAAAAGGGAATTCCTTTTCGTCGTAAACAGGTCAATCGACTGCTCGCTATCTATGAAGACATCTTCGCCCACGACCCCAACCTCAATCAGGAGATACCTCGTGTCGGTCGACGACAATTCATTGGTTATTGGGAGAGAACCAAACAAGAAACGCAGACGGTAAGAAAAGAGAAATACTCGGTGTTGTGCACGTTCTACAGTAAAGCCAATTTACCTGGGAGAGTGCCTCATCCTAAATAACGTTATTCGTTATCTAACGGACAACGTTATGTGTTATTCGCCTTGTACCACAAGGGCGGAAACGGAAATCGTTAAAGCGTGACTATTTTTGTTCACCTCATGGCTTCATTATTCTTAATAACCCCTTCTTTGATGACGATACATATGAAGCAGGGCAGTAATCCTCATCGGTCCTATCACCCATAAGAAAAAGCACCTACGTTCACTTTATAGGTGCTTTACTCTCATTCAGTATCTAGGAGATTGAACGTGGTTTAATGCCAGTAAGCCATAGACCTTAAAACTTAGGTCAGAAGGATTAATCTCAACGACTACGGCACTCAGTCTCCATTCTTCATGGAAACCATTGTGAGTAAACCACAGAGATTTTTTTGCCTCATTGATAGACAACAGTGATTTATTCATCGAGTTGGCGCAGTTCGTGAGAATTGCGCACTCACTTTCTGGTTGCTTTCCGTTTGGGGTATAGGCGGGCAACAGCACAACTGGAAGCCCTTGGATCTGACGTAAGTCAGAGAGAGTAATGAGAATAGTAACTGTATTAGTCATATTATCTTTCCACCTTGAGTAAATGATTGATGAGTTCGCTGCAGCTGCATTTAACGTATCAAATCTTTACACCAGCGAAAGCGCCTAGCTGGTGTTCGGGTGGACGGTTGCTAATTTTACAAAGGCATCAAGTGAGTTTCTTGCATTTACAATCCCTGAAAACGCTATTTTTGAGAGTGAAGACGTAAAAAATCACACTGATCCCCACTTTTTAAATTAACTTTCGTAATGTTTGTTCAAGCAATCTAAGGCGATCTTGCTTCGGGTTATTCAGTTAATTGTTGATTTACTGCCAAGGAGAAATATGAACAAAACATATTCATGGGAAGACAAAATGTACCTATTGCGTAAAGAAGTAGCTCAAATTTTAAGAGTTAGCTCTGGTACTTTGGCCAACTGGGCTTCAGAGGGGCGGGGCCCATACTTCTGTCGCATGGAAGGTAAAGTGTGTTACCCGACTTCCCAACTGAAAGCGTACTTGCAAAAGCACAACCTCGGTTAAGAATAGGGAACGGCATCGCAAATTTTGCCTGGCAAGTACGGCTTGTCAGGTTTTTTTATGTCCAGGCATTCAGTTTTTTGTCAATTACACTAAGCTAAAATAAAGACAATGAGATGGATACTGCGGGTGGTTCAGTAAGCATTGGGTGAGGTTTGATGATTTGGAAAAGTAGTCCAGAGGTAGTCCAGAACAAAAAAAGCCCAAGAGCAAAAACTCTCAGGCCTTATAGAATATGGTGGCCCCTCGCAGACTTGAACTGCGGACCAATCGATTATGAGTCGACTGCTCTAACCACTGAGCTAAGGGGCCATATAGGGTGAAGATTATATGAGAAGGATGGGGGAGTGTCTAGACGAAGAGTCGGGAATGGTACTGATTTACGTATAGTTTTTATGCGATCAAACCGGCAGATACAAAAAAGGTGAGCTAGTGCTCACCTTTTAAACGTAATTGCTGTCGATTACTCGTCTAGGAAGCTGCGCAGAGTTTCTGAGCGGCTTGGGTGACGTAGTTTACGCAGTGCTTTTGCTTCGATCTGACGGATACGTTCACGAGTAACGTCGAACTGCTTACCTACTTCTTCTAGAGTATGGTCAGTGTTCATATCGATACCAAAGCGCATGCGCAGTACTTTAGCTTCACGAGGAGTTAGGCCCGCTAGAACGTCTTTAGTTGCAAACTTAAGGCTAGTTGCCGTTGCAGAGTCTAAAGGTAGCTCTAGAGTCGTATCCTCAATGAAATCACCTAGATGCGAATCTTCGTCATCACCGATTGGTGTTTCCATAGAGATTGGCTCTTTAGCAATCTTAAGTACTTTACGAATCTTGTCTTCAGGCATTTGCATGCGTTCTGCTAATTCTTCTGGCAGAGGCTCACGACCCATCTCCTGAAGCATCTGGCGAGAGATACGGTTCAGTTTGTTGATGGTCTCGATCATGTGCACAGGGATACGAATAGTACGCGCCTGATCAGCAATTGAACGAGTGATTGCCTGACGAATCCACCAAGTTGCATAAGTAGAGAACTTGTAACCACGGCGGTATTCGAACTTATCAACCGCTTTCATCAGACCAATGTTACCTTCTTGGATAAGATCCAAGAACTGTAGGCCACGGTTGGTGTATTTCTTCGCGATAGAGATAACAAGACGTAAGTTCGCCTCTACCATCTCTTTCTTCGCACGGCGTGCTTTAGCTTCACCAATAGACATACGACGGCTGATGTCTTTAATAGACTGAACCGTTAGAGATGTCTCTTGCTCAATGCTCTTAAGCTTTTGGATAGAACGGCGGATGTCTTCTTCGTTGCGACGGATCTTTTCTTTATAAGGTGCGTCTGAAGATAGAGTTTGGTCTACCCATGCTTCGTTTGATTCATTGCCCGTAAAGATCTTAACGAATTCTTTCTTCGGCATGCCACCGTATTCTACGGTTTGGCGCATGATCAAACGTTCTTGTGTACGAACTCGCTCCATTGAAGTGCGAAGTTGGTTTACAAGGTGATCAAATTGCTTTGGCGTAAGACGGAATTCACGGAATACGTCGTTTACTTTAGCTGTTGCAACCTTAAAGGCAGCGCTATCGCGGCCTTCGGTGTTAGAAACCAACTGTAGATCTTGGTACGTTTTACGAAGTTCGGTAAATCTCTCTAGAGCAAGCTCTGGATCGATACCTGTATCTTCTTCTTCGTCCTCATCATCTTCATCAGCATCTTCTGCATCTTCATCTTTAAGATCAGTTTCAGCTAGCTCAGAACCAACGTGTGTCGCAGTTGGTGCTGTTGTACCGTCATCATCTGGGTCAACAAAGCCAGAAATGATGTCTGTTAGGCGAAGTTCTTCAGCTTGAACTTTATCGAACTGCTCTAAAACATACGGGATTGTGCCAGGAAATTCAGCAACTGATGCTTGAACTTGATTGATGCCATCTTCGATACGCTTAGCGATATCGATCTCGCCTTCACGAGTCAGAAGTTCAACAGTACCCATTTCGCGCATGTACATGCGGACAGGGTCTGTAGTACGACCAATTTCACTTTCAACGGTACTTAAAGCGGCAACCGCTGCTTCCGCAGCATCTTCGTCAACTTCAGTGCTTTCGTCATTGATCGTGTCGTCATCAATTTCAGTGGCATTTTCTACCACTTTGATGCCCATATCGTTGATCATCTGAATGATATCTTCGACCTGTTCTGAGTCGACGATTTCTGGCGGTAGATGGTCATTAACTTCGGCATAAGTTAGATAGCCTTGCTCTTTGCCTTTAAGAACAAGCGCTTTAAGCTGTGACTGCCTATTTTGATCCATAGATGGTATCCAAATTCTGGTCTGGTGAAGGAACTAGTTTGCGAAATGCAGACCGCTAATTATAGCAAAGTTTTTACAATACAAGCGTTCAGGGTCTCATGCTTTTAATTCTAGCATTAAAGCCAGCAGCTCCCTTTTCTCATCGACTGATAAGCCGATACTTCTTTCTTTCGCTTGTAGGGTTTCAATTTGCCTTTCGATGCACTGGTAAATCACCTTATCCAGTGAATCGCAAAAAATATCGTCATGATTGTCTTCTTCTTTATAAGTGGGGAGATCCCAGCTCGCAAGAAGTGACAAAATTCTTTCATCTTTCTGATTACGCCAGTGCTCTAATAACTGGCCTGTGGTGATATGGGGATGATTTATACACTTATCAACCACATCGAGTAATAAACTTAGTCCAGGCAGGTTAGTTTGCCTAATTGAATCTAAGTTTGGCATTAACTCTACGTAATGCGGGTTTTGTAGCAATAATGCTATGACCACACGCATTGGGGTTCGCTCAATCTTTTTATGAGGCGCAGGGCGGGTTGCTTGCTCATCTGATTTTGCAATCAGTTGCTGCAATTGCCTTTCATCAACCAAGCCTAACTTTCGGCCTAGTAACTCACGCAAATACATACGAAGTGTGCCGCCCGGTACTTTACTGATTAGCGGGATCGCTAGGGTACTTAGCTTAGCCATGCCCTCTTTGCTGCTGGTATCAACCTGCTGCATCAAGGTTTGAAACATAAATTCAGACAAGGTTGTAGCGTTGGCAACTTGTTCTTCAAAGGCCTGCTTACCGTGTTGACGAATATAGGTATCAGGATCTTCACCATCAGGCAAAAACATAAACTTAAGCTGGCGGCCATCGTTGAGATAAGGAAGTGCATTTTCCATTGCCCTCCATGCTGCATCACGACCCGCTCGGTCACCATCATAACAACAAACTATGCTGCTGGTTTGGCGAAATAGCATTTGCAAATGATCGCCAGTCGTTGAGGTACCAAGGGATGCAACGGCATAATCTACGCCAAATTGAGCTAGTGCCACCACGTCCATATACCCTTCGACCACCAGAATTTGTTCTGGAGAGCGGTGGGTTTGCAGGACCTCATATAAACCATAAAGCTCTTTACCTTTATGGAATATAGGGGTTTCGGGTGAGTTGAGGTACTTAGGGGTGCCGTCGCCTAGGACGCGGCCCCCAAAGCCAATAACTCGGCCTCGCCGATCTCGTATAGGGAACATGACACGACCACGGAAGCGATCATATCGATTACCCTTATCGTTCTCGATAAGCATGCCTGCACTGACGAGCGCATCTTGTGCTGGCTTTTGTTGTCCAAATTGTTTTCGTACAGAATCCCATTCATCCGGTACGAAACCAATCTCAAATTTTTGTGCTATTTCACCACTAAGACCACGATTTTTTAGGTACTCAATAGCGGTTTTTCCCGCACTTGTTTTTAATTGCGAGCGATAGAAATTGGCAACACTACCTAGTAGGTCGTATAGGCTGCGTTTCTGCTCTGTATTCGCGGTTGGGCCTTTGCTAAATCCACCCTGACGTTGCTCTCTAGGTACCTCGATACCAAGATGTGAGGCAAGTTCTTCAATCGCTTCAACAAACTCAAGACGTTCGTATTCCATCATAAAGTCGATGGCATTACCGTGCACACCACAGCCAAAGCAATGGTAGAACTGTTTTTCTTGGCTAACGCTGAAAGAGGGGGTTTTTTCGTTATGGAATGGGCAGCAAGCGCCGTAGTTCTTGCCTTGTTTCTTTAGTTTTACTCGTGCGTCAACGATATCGACAATATCGAGTCGAGCAAGTAGGTCATCAATGAAGGTACGTGGGATATGTCCAGCCATAGATCCTAAAGAAAGTGCAAGTTGCGAGATACAAACAAGCCGTGCATTCAGAGAATAGCACGGCTTGCTTTAATTTTTATGTGGGATTAAGCCAGTTTAGAACGAACTAAACCACTTACTTTACCCATATCTGCACGCCCTTGAATTTGCGGCTTAAGAACGCCCATTACTTTACCCATGTCTTGCATGCCCGCAGCTTCAGATTCGGTAATTGCACTATCAACTAATGCAGCAACTTCTTCTTCAGTCAGTGGTTGAGGCATAAACTCCTCAAGTACTGTAATTTCAACTTTCTCAGCATCAGCAAGGTCTTGACGACCAGCAGATTCAAATTGAGCGACAGAATCGCGACGTTGTTTAACCATCTTAGTCAGCACAGCAATGATGTCGTTGTCAGTGAGAGTAATTCTCTCGTCAACTTCACGTTGCTTAATTGCTGCTAGAGCTAAACGGATAGTGCCAAGGCGCGCTTTGTCCTTGGCTCTCATCGCAGATTTTTGCTCTTCTTTGAGATTATCAATAAGAGCCATTACTAATTCCTAATTAAATCGGGGATTAGTAAAGACGAACGCGACGTGCGTTTTCGCGAGCTAGCTTCTTAGCGTGACGCTTTTGAGCTGCTGCTTTAGCGCGTTTACGAACTGTAGTTGGTTTCTCATAGTGCTCACGACGACGCACTTCAGAAAGAATACCTGCTTTTTCGCAAGAGCGCTTAAAGCGACGTAGAGCTACGTCGAACGGTTCGTTTTCACGTACTTTAACTACTGGCATATGCCTTTCACCTCAGGGGTTATTCGTTAATACTGGATTCCACTTTCCGGGCAAATAAACTTGCAGGGGGAAATACCAGTTTGATCAAAAATGGTGCGGAATTTTAATCCGAAGTGACTGTGTTTGTAAAGCACTTTATTGCGGAGAAAACGATCAATTATTTGTTTGAACAAATAGGACAAGGTAAACTTGCCGCACATTAATGAAGTCGCGAGAAATTTATGCGTATTTTAGGTATTGAGACCTCCTGTGATGAGACGGGAGTTGCTATTTATGATGGTGAGAAAGGCTTACTGTCACATCAGCTGTATAGCCAAGTGAAGCTACACGCCGATTACGGTGGCGTTGTTCCGGAATTAGCTTCTCGCGATCATGTAAAGAAAACCATTCCTTTGATTAAAGAAGCACTAAAAGATGCTGATTTAACCTCAGATGATATTGATGGTATTGCTTATACAGCAGGACCTGGCTTGGTCGGTGCGCTTTTGGTTGGCGCCACTATAGGCCGCAGTATCGCCTATGCTTGGGATGTGCCTGCTGTGCCTGTTCACCATATGGAAGGTCACTTACTCGCTCCAATGCTTGAGGATAATCCACCGCCGTTTCCATTTGTCGCGCTACTAGTTTCTGGTGGTCACACCATGATAGTGGAAGTGAAAGGGATAGGTGAGTATCAGATTCTAGGTGAATCTATTGATGATGCCGCTGGTGAGGCCTTTGATAAGACCGCCAAGTTAATGGGTTTAGACTACCCTGGTGGCCCATTGCTTTCTCGTTTAGCCGAAAAGGGCACTCCGGGCCGATTTAAGTTTCCGCGTCCAATGACCGATAGACCTGGGCTGGATATGAGCTTTTCGGGTTTGAAAACCTTTGCTGCCAACACCATTGCTGCCAATGACAATGATGATCAGACTCACGCCGATATCGCTTTTGCGTTCCAAGAAGCGGTTTGCGCTACCTTAGCCATTAAATGCAAGCGAGCACTGCAGCAAACAGGAATGAAGCGTATTGTTATTGCTGGTGGTGTAAGTGCAAATAAGCAGTTGCGTATTGAGTTAGAAACTTTGGCGAAGAAAATGGGTGGTGAGGTTTATTATCCACGCACAGAGTTCTGCACCGACAATGGTGCGATGATTGCTTATGCTGGAATGCAACGCCTTAAAAACGGTGAAACCTCTGATCTAGGCGTTAAGGCTCAGCCTCGCTGGCCAATCGATCAGCTAAAGCCTATCGCTGACTAATTATTGGCTGAACTAAGAAACTAAAACGTCCTCATCGAAGGGCGTTTTTTTATGTCTGAGTTCCATGGTTAAAATATTTTTTAAACATTAAAATTAATTTTAATTAAAGCTTGATCTAGATCAATTAAGTTGTATATTGAATGTATCTTATTTATGAGAAAGGCGAACACCATATGACGGGATTCAAGATCACTCATCGAAGCGCAACTAAAGCCAGTGACTACATTGCTTACAAGATCACTCAGGTCTTAAAGTTCACACTGAACATTTTCTATGGGAATAAATACGCTAAACGTGCGGTTATCCTAGAGACGATTGCAGCCGTACCAGGAATGGTTGCAGGTATGTTTAATCACCTTAAAGCTCTGCGCCGCATGAAAGATGATGAAGGTTGGATTCGAGAGTTATTGGACGAAGCTGAAAATGAACGTATGCACTTGATGATCTTTTTAGATATTGCCAAGCCAAGCTGGATCGAGCGTTTGCTCGTGTTGCTAGGGCAAGGCACTTTTATTGTTGTCTATGGTGTGCTTTACCTTTTATCGTCAAAAATCGCTCATCGCATTGTGGGTTATTTTGAAGAAGAAGCGTGTAAAAGCTATACCGAATACTTAGAGAAGATTGATAACGAAGTGGTCGAAAATGTTGCCGCTCCTGAGATAGCTATCAAGTACTACAATTTGCCTGCTGATGCGCGATTAAGAGATGTGATTTTGTTAATTCGTGAAGATGAAGCAAAGCATAGAGATAGAAACCATGAGTTTGCCGACTCCTATCAAGCGAAAGACTTGCCTGCACATCAAAGTTAACAAGCAGCAATTCATTTAAAACCAGCCTACAGAGGCTGGTTTTTTGCTTCAATGGTCACTTTTTTTTTGAGCCAACCTTAGGTTCATTCCCTGCCATCAAACGCTTAATATTCTCTTGATGACGCCAAATGATAAGGCAGCACAGCATAGCTACAGGTAAGGTGTATTGCGGTTTGATAAGCCAGGTATAAAACGGTGCGACTAGCGCAGTTACCAGTGCCGCTAACGATGAATATCGAGAGATAACAGCCGTAGCTAGCCAGGTCCCCATTAACATACCCGTTAAATCCAAGCCGATGGGGGCAATAGCGCCAACAGCAGTTGCGACGCCTTTGCCTCCTTTGAAATGGAAAAAGATGGGGTAGATATGGCCAATACACGCGGAGATACCGATTAATCCGAGCATAACGGGTTCTATGTCTAAGTAGTAAGCTGACCAGACCGGTATGGTTCCTTTTGCCATGTCGCACACTAGTACTAATGCAGCAGGTAGCCTTCCACCAATTCGTAGCACATTGGTGGCGCCAGGGTTATTGGAGCCAGCAGTGCGAGGATCAGGAAGTTTAAATACACGGCAAATCAAGACGGCACTCGACACCGAGCCTAATAGATAGGCTAGGATGATCATGAGTAAAACCGTTGCAGACATAGAGATCCTTTACACTTTGTAGCGATTACCGCTTTATTCAGGATGATAGTTGGGTATTTGATGTAGTATATTACGTTTTTTTATACTTTTGGCTTATCCGACCTCAATCTTTGCCATTGCGCTTAGTTTACGTGCATAAGTTGCAGAAAGAGGCACTAAAGGAATCGAAATCATGAATCAGGACAGAGTCTTCATTGAGCAGCTTGAGGTTATTACTACCATTGGCGTGTATGACTGGGAGCAAGAGATCAAGCAGAAGCTAGTGCTTGATATAGAGATGGCTCATAACAATCAGCCAGCTGGCAACAGTGACAATGTTGAAGATGCACTGGATTACTTTTCGGTAAGCCAAGCGGTGCTTGCTCACATTCAAAATGGTCGCTTTCTATTAGTAGAGAGAGTTGCTGAAGAAGTGGCGGCGTTAATCATGAATCAATTTAATGTACCTTGGCTGAGAATCAAGCTGCGTAAACCCGGTGCTGTTCCACAGGCGAGTAGCGTTGGTGTAGTTATTGAGCGAGGCACGCTGTGACCCAAACCTATTTAGGTATTGGGACAAATATAGAGCGTGATAAGCACGCTCAAGCCGCGATCATAGAGTTGCAACGTTTGGGTGTTAATCTCCAAGTCTCGACGATTTACCGATGCCCAGCTACAGGCTTTGATGGTGCGGAGTTTTATAACTTCGTGGTCGGTATGGATACCAATTTGGCATTACCTGAATTCTCACGTCGGTTGCGAGCCCTAGAAGTGGCTTATGGCAGGCCAGAAAATGCGGTAAAGCAGCAAGATCGAACACTGGATATCGATATTCTTTTGTTTGGTGAGGAGGTATCACAGCAGTCTCCTCAGTTACCAAGACGCGATATCTTCAAGTTCAATTTTGTACTTCAGCCCTTGTATGAGCTGTGTCCTGAACGGATCGTGCCTTGCGATGGGCGCTCAGTAGGACAAATTTGGGAACAAGAATTTCAATCTATAGGCGGTATGTCCAATCTTACTGCTACATCTTTAAACTTAAGTGATGATTATCAATGAGCTATTTTGAAGCCTTTGCGCTGGCCTTAATTCAGGGCCTAACTGAATTTTTACCAATCTCGAGTTCTGCTCACCTTATTTTGCCTTCAGCGGTTTTGGGCTGGGAAGATCAAGGGCTAGCCTTTGACGTAGCTGTGCATGTGGGAACACTGTTGGCTGTGGTTCTTTATTTTAGAAGCGAAGTTGTCACCCTTTTGCGTGCATTCTTTGGCTCGGTGTTCAAGCAGCAACACAACAAAGAATCTAAGCTTGCATGGATGATCATCCTTGCAACTATCCCTGCTGGTCTTGCAGGACTTTTCCTGAACGATCTGATTGAGCTTTACCTGCGCAGTGCTTGGGTTATTGCTTGTACCACTATTATTTTTGGTCTTTTACTGTGGCATGCTGATAAGTCATCAAGCTTTGAGATTAATGAGTATCAAGCGACTTGGAAGAAAACGCTAGTTATTGGTATTGCACAGGCGATGGCAATGATCCCGGGGACTTCACGTTCTGGCGCGACGATTACAGCGGCGCTATACCTAGGCTTTACTCGTGAGGCTGCAGCTCGCTTCTCTTTCTTAATGTCTATTCCTATCATCACTTTGGCGGGTGGATACCTTGGTACTAAGTTGGCGCTTAGCCCTGAGCCGATGCACTTAGGTGTATTGGGTACCGGTATTTTAGTGTCATTTATTAGTGCTTATATCTGTATTCACTACTTCTTGAAGCTGATCTCGCGCATGGGTATGACCCCGTTTGTCATTTACCGATTGCTTCTTGGTGCAGGTCTGTTTGCATTCTTGCTGAGTCAGTAAATTTTGATTGCATGATAAAAATCCCCGCTTAAGCGGGGATTTTTTTATGTTTTACTTGGGAAACTATGGGGTTTAGTCCCACTGCCAAGCTTGCTTTATCTCATCAATAGCATCCACTCTGCGACGGTTTAGCTCCTCACGGATCTCTTTCCCTGCAAAACCATCTTTAATCACTTGCTGCACGTTAACAGAAACCGCGGATTGATAGACAGCCTTAATGTAATCTCGTTGCGGATATGGTGTGGATTCATGCCCAAGACGCCCTTGTGAATCCGCTTGGCAGGTTATCAATACTTGCTCTAGGACCGCGGGCTTACGCCACACATCAAAGCTATCTAGTACTCGCAGTAGAGTTGAAGCCTTGAGCTCTTGAGCTCTATGTATATTAGAGTGTTGCTTACAAACATGCAGTGCCAGTTCTTTATATTGATTAGGCACTCTCAAACGCTTACAGAGCTTATCTATGATCTTTAATCCCGTATGGCAGTGCATTTTGTGACTTGGCCATTCCTGCTCTGGCGTCACGCCTTTGCCTAGGTCATGCATTTGCGCGGCAAAGCGGATCTCTGGCTCTATGGTTAGCTCGGAGGCGCGCTTAGCAACCATAATGGTATGAATGCCCGTATCAATCTCAGGATGCCATTTTTCTGTTTGTGGAACTCCAAACAGTCGGCTTAATTCAGGTATGACAACTTCTAAGGCTCCACAATCTTGCAGAACCTGAACAAAAACTTGAGGATCTTGCGTCTGTAACGACTTTTGCCACTCTTGCCAAACGCGCTCAGCGGTCAGGGCTTCTAGCTCTCCAGATTTTACAATCTCACGCATTAACGTTTGTGTTTCCTGGGCTACGCTAAATCCAAGGTGGTGCAGTTTTGCGGCAAATCGAGCCACTCTAAGCACGCGCAGGGGGTCTTCTACAAAGGCATCGGACACATGGCGAAGTAGTTTATTTTGTATATCTTGTTGCCCGCCATAAGGGTCATAGAGCTCTCCTTTGCTATCTTGCGCCATGGCATTGATAGTGAGGTCACGGCGTATTAGGTCTTCTTCAAGGGTGACGTCCTCGGCAAAATAGCAATCAAATCCGGTGTAGCCAGCGCCTGACTTTCGTTCGGTTCTAGCGAGTGCATATTCTTCATGTGTTTCTGGATGCAAGAATACAGGGAAGTCTTTACCGACAGCTTGGTAGCCAAGGCTCAATAGCGTTTGAGGTGTAGCTCCAACTACAACCCAGTCTTGGTCATAGTTGTCGATATTCAGCAGTCGATCTCGGACTGCTCCACCCACTAGATAGGTTTGCAATTGATTTTCCTCTTTATGGCATATGGGGACAAATGATGTGAGTAGCTTATTGGGAACCCAATACACAGCTATTGGTATCACTTGCCTACAAAGGTTTACTTTACTTTCTTAGTTTCAATGGTAGCTTGGCCGTAGTAGAAAAAGAAGTGTCGATAGAAGTTCTGAATGTATAAGGATTATTTTGGCTTTGTAGAAGAGCCGTTTTCAATTGTTCCTAGCTCAAAGTATCTGTTTTTGAGTGCACGTCATCGTGAGGCTTTGTCTCACCTGCAGATCGGCCTCAACAGTGGCGGCGGTTTTGCTATGCTGACGGGAGAGGTTGGAACAGGTAAAACTACCGTATCAAAGGCGATGCTGGCTAACCTTGAGGGTAACTGGGTCGCAGGCCTAATCCTTAACCCTACCTTTTCTGAAATAGAGCTACTTGAAGCTATTTGTGATGAGTTCTCTCTTTCTTATGAGCAGCCCACAAGCCTCAAGCAACTTTCTCAAATCATCAATAATTACCTTTTAGATAATCACCAGAAAGGTTTACAGACCTTGGTGTTAATTGATGAAGCACAGCACTTGTCTAGACAGGTACTAGAGCAACTGCGTCTGTTAACTAATTTAGAAACGGACAGCCACAAGTTGCTCAAAGTGTTGCTTGTAGGGCAACCGGAGTTGCAACATAAACTGCAGACGATAGAACTGCGGCAGTTGGCGCAACGCATTACAGGGCGCTATCATTTGCTGCCGTTAGTTGAGAAGGAAATTTCAGATTACATAGGGTTTCGCCTACGTATATCAGGAGTGAATGACGCGTTATTTTCGGATAAAGCAATTCGAATCATCGCCTCTCACTCACAAGGCATTCCACGCCTTATCAATTTAATCTGTGATAAAGCACTTCATTACGCGATGCTGACTCAGCAGCGTTCCGTTGACCATAAGGTGGCAGCTAAAGCGTGTGAGGATGTTCTGGCTTATCAAGCTCCAGCGCTTCATCAATCACAGCCAATCAAATCGAAATCCAATAATTGGTTATCGCCAACCTTGCTGGCGTTAGTGGTAGCGGGTAGCTCTTATGTTGGCTTAACGGCTTGGCAGCAGTGGCAGTTTCTGCAAACTGAGCATCAAGTACAGCAGCAACAGTCTCTGCAATTGCAAAGTGAGATGAACGAGTTAAATCAAGCGGCGAATGCAAAGCAGCAACGTTTTACTCAACTGATTGAGCAGAGTCGCTCTCCAATGAGTGCTATGCAGTCTTTGTATCGTTTGTGGGGATACAACGCCTCAATCGTTGATGCGGATTGTGAGTATGGTACACAACCTCCATTTCATTGCTTCCAAGGTGCTGCAGACCTCCCAGAAATTGTCGCTTCCAATAGACCCGTTGTGCTGACTTTATATGAACAGCAACAGCCTTACTTTGCGGTATTAAGAAGCATTCATAATGATAGTGTGGAGTTATTGCTCGCAGGAGAGCGTGTACAACTACCGATCACATGGTTGGATGAGCACTGGAAAGGGCAATTTAGATATTTGTGGTATAGCGAAATACTGCAAACGTTAAGACTAAATAGTTCTGGCGAGCAAGTTCTGATCCTAGATGAGCTTCTGGCAAAGGTTTTAAATGCAAAACCTTTAAATACGGCAGTCTATAACGGTGCTTTGCAAAAGCGAGTTTCAGCATTTCAATCCTGGCAGGGACTCGATGCTGATGGAGTTGCAGGTAATCGAACCTTGCGCCAACTCGATAGATTGACTAGTGAAAAAGCACCGAGATTACTGGGTGATGCCAGGGAGGGCATGTAATGTCACAAGTACTGAAGGCTCTCGAGCAATCTCAAAAACAGTTTGAACAGACTTCTACATTGACGAATATGTCTAACCTTACCCAGAAAACTCAATCAGGTATCGGCAAGGCAAGATTGGTGATTGCGATAGTCGCCGGGCTAGGCTTAGGAGTTGCGGGCCACGCTATGTTAGCCAACTCTTCACTGACCCAAGCGTTAGCCGAGAGTTTAACGCCGTCCCTTAATCGCTTTCTTGTGGATGAGAGTGCTTCATATAGCGAGGTAACTCGGGTTATTGAGCCTAACCTGAATGTGGCCTTTCTTCCTGCAAAGCCGCCTGTTGCGCTTCTCCCTTTACCTAGAATTGAGCAAGAAACTCAGATTGTAGCGTCTCCATCAAGGCCTGAGCCGCAGCCAGCAATGACGATAGATAACGTGTCTCTACCCGAGCCTGTTCGAACTGAAGGGGAGTGGAGCTTACCTGAGTTGGATCTTTCTGGTCTTTCTCCTGAGCTTGCGAGTAGTGTAGCCAGCGTGCTTGATAATCCATCCGACTATCACGTGGAAGAAATTAATGAAGATGAGCTGAGTAATGTGCAAGTGGCTGAGTTAGATAAAGACAGTGAGCGCTTTAGAGGGCGTTTACCTGCATTGAATCTGCAAACTCATATGTACGCCAGCAATCCAAAGCATCGTTGGGTGAAAGTGAATGGTAGTGAGCTACAGGAAGGGGACTCAATTGAAGGTAACATCAAAATAGTGGAAATAGCACCACGTTATATCGTGGTTGAGTTCTCTGGAGAGAAGATAGAAATCCCCGCTCTGTACGACTGGCAGGGATAAGACATAAAAAAAGCTGCCTACGGCAGCTTTTTTTTATGTGATTGGGTTTATGCCCAGCCGTTAGGAGACTTCTTACGACGAGGGATAACGTGTGGAAGCAATAGGCCAAACAATAGACCTAGGCCAGCTACACCACCACCATACATGAAGTATTTCAGCAGAAGGTCTTCTTTTTGAGTATCTAAGCGAGCACGAAGTTCACGAACCTCAGTTTGTGCAGAAAGTAGTTGGTCACTGACTTTCTTGTAGTTTACTTCCATCTCAGAAATTTGCGTATTGCGAGTCTCTAGAGAACGAACCAAACCTTCTTGTTCTTGCTCTGCTTTTTCGTTAAATCCAGCCAACTCAGCTTTTACTTGTGCGAGTTCTTTTTCTAGTCGCGGCATGCGTGTTGCCATGCCTTCTGTATTGGTTACATACTTTGACTCAACCCAACCCTTGCGACCACGTTGATCAACAATTTCAGTGTAACCACTGTTTTTATTTGTTTGCACTAGGGTTACCGCTGCTCCCGCGTCTACGCTACCAATGATTCGGTACTGTGCATTTGGGCCTGAGTGCATATAGGTAAACAGGTTGTCAGAAATATAGCGAGTCTGAGCCCACGCTGCTGGTGCTGTCATCACAGCAGCAAGAGCGATTAAAAAAAGTTTTTTCACTGTGCGTCCTTCAGAAAATCAAATTCAGGTGAGGAATGGCATTCCGTCAATGACTAAATAGTAAGTAGATTCGAGGTTGCCTGCAACTAAAAGAGGGGGCAATGCCCCCTCTCTAACGTAAGTTTGTCAAAATATGACAGACCCTTGACATTTTTCTTAGACGAAAATCATCAACATGATTTCGTAGAACACAATTGCGAGTAAAGCACCAGCAGGAAGTGTCACAACCCAAGACACTACGATGTTACGCACGACGCCAAGGTTAAGTGCTGCAATACCACGTGCAAAGCCTACACCCAGTACCGCACCAACTAAGGTTTGAGTCGTTGAAATTGGCAAACCAGTACCAGAAGCTAGAACTACAGTACTTGCTGTTGCAAGCTGCGCTGCAAAGCCACGGCTTGGAGTTAGTTCAGTGATACCTGTACCTACCGTTGACATTACCTTGTGACCCATAGTCGCAAGACCGACTACGATACCGATACCGCCAAGAGGTAGAATCCACCAAGCAATCTTAGTCTTCTCGCTAATTTCACCCATGTTTTGAATGGTCGAAACGATAGCTGACAATGGACCAATCGCATTAGCAACGTCGTTTGAGCCGTGGGCAAATGCCATCGCACAAGCGGTGATAACCATTAAGGTACTGAATACTTTCTCTACACCAGTAAAGCTGTGTTCATGGTTGTCATGATCAAGCTTGAAGCGTTTTTGAATGTATAGGTAACCTACGAACATTACCAATAAAGATACAGCAACTGCCCAGAACCAAGCTTCACCGTTTGTTAGGTGCAAGCCTACGTGCTTAAGACCTTTCTTGATGGTTACTAGAGCAATAACAATCGTAGTTAAGAACATGTATACAGGTACATATTTCTTAGCATTTTGCAGAGGCTGTTCGGTATTGAATATGAATTTTTGCGCACTGATAAAAATAAAGTAGGCAAATAATCCGGAGATGAATGGCGTAATAACCCAACTACCCACGATGCCTTGTACTGATCCCCAATCAACCGCTTCAGAACCCACCGAAACTAGTGCAAATCCAATGATGGCACCGATAATCGAGTGAGTGGTTGATACAGGCCAGCCCATATAAGAGGCAAGCAGTAGCCAAGTACCAGCTGCCAGCAATGCTGACATCATACCGAACACAAGTAGGTCAGGGGTATTGACGAACAAAGTGGTATCAATAACACCTTTTCGAATAGTGTCAGTTACTTCACCACCGGCAAGGTAAGCACCGGCGAATTCGAAAATCATTGCGATAATGATGGCTTGTTTTACGGTTAACGCTTTAGAACCTACCGAGGTTCCCATTGCGTTTGCGACGTCGTTGGCACCGATACCGATAGCCATCAAAAAACCGAACACGGCAGCAGCAATCAAAAGTATTGTGCCGTAGTTAGCTAGAATATCCATTAAATATCCTTTGATATTAATTAGTTAAATGGGGTGGAGAATGATTAGCTACGTGCAATCATCAATTCTAGACGGGCACAAACACGTTGTGCTTGGTCCGCAATTCCACCAACCCACTCGAGGATTTTGTACAAGAACATCACATCAATTGGATTGTATTGATCTTCTATATCTCTGAGGCTTCGGCGCAAATCTATTTGCATTTGGTCTGTATCGTCTTCAATACGATCGAGTTCATCGATCATAGACTCTACCAGATCCACTTCACGTCCCTTGAAGCCTGTCTCTAGCAATTCATCTAACTCATTGATTACCTTGTGCATTTGCCCTACGGCATCTAGGCAACGTTTAACGTATGCTAAGAATTCTTCGTGCAAAGCTTCAGGTATAAGTAGATTTCGGCCTAGAACACGGCCACAGATGTCTTTAGCAATGTTGGCTACTTTGTCTTGTTGAGTTAACAACTCCAACAGATCACCCCTATCAAATGCCATGAATAGGCCAGTAGGTAGGTGCAAACGAATCTGACGTTTGAGGGTGTCAGCTTCTTTTTCTAATGTAGAGATTTGTTGGCGGTAATCGGCCGCCTTTTCCCAATTATTGGCATTAGAGGCAGCAAAGAATTCAGGCAAAAGTGAAGCACACTCGTAAACCTTCGCTCCGTGTTGTTGCAGTGGTTTTATTGGCGATTTTGCGAATAAACCCATGATCGTATTGACTGGCATATTTGTATTGTCATGTGATTGTCATGCTGGGGTGTAACTATAATAGGTTTTTTTCGTATTAAAAGGGTTTCTGTGACTTAAAAGTGCACAAATGTGCTTTTTTTCGTGATTTAGATCAGGGGAATGTCACTTGCTGATAAACTCTTTTCGACTTAATCTGCATTAGACAGTCGATTATGAGTGAATTATGGAAACTGAAATAGAGCTGAAATTTTTTGTTTCACCACAATTCTCAGAAGTTCTGAGAGAGAAAATTCCGCACAATAAAATTCTTCAACATAGCAGCCGAGAACTCGGAAATATCTATTTTGATACCCCAGATAACTGGTTGCGTGAACACGATATAGGAATGCGCATTCGTCGCTTTGATGACGTCTATGTGCAAACGGTGAAAACTTCAGGCCGAGTCGTGGCTGGTTTACATCAACGCCCAGAGTATAACGCTGAGCACACCAGCGATGATCCAGACCTATCCCTGCACCCAGAAGAGATTTGGCCTGATGGCCGCAGCATCAAGGATCTTGGTGAGCAACTGCAGCCTTTGTTTGCGACTAATTTCACCCGCGAGTTGTGGCTGGTGGGTATGGCTGATGGAAGCCAAGTTGAGGTTGCGTTTGACCAAGGCCTAGTTGTGGCTGGAGACAAGAGTTCGCCTATCTGCGAGGTAGAGCTTGAGCTTAAGTCGGGTCAAACCGATGCCTTGTTTACTCTGGCAAGACAGCTTTGTGAAGATGGTGGCATGCGTCTTGGTAACCTTAGTAAGGCCGCTCGTGGCTATCGCCTAGCACAAGGGTTTACCGGTAGTGAAGCGAAAGCGTTGGGCTTAGTTGAGGTGACTCAGCAAGACAATGTAGAAAGCTGCTTTATCAAATCTTTGGAATACGCTTTGGCACACTGGCTCTATCATGAGCAAGCCTATGTAGAATCGCCTTCTATGGATTGCCTGCATGAGATTTGCTATTCGTTGAGCTTTGTTAGGCAAACCCTTGCTGTCTTTGGCGGTATAGTCCCAAGACGCGCCAGTGCCATTTTGAGACAAGAGCTAAAGTGGCTAGAGCAAGAGTTGGGTTGGATAAAATCAGCAGATTATCTAGATGACCTAACAGAAGACAGAGGTCATGCCTTGCGTAAACTGGATGCTCAGAAGGCACTGGTTAAGCAACTGAAGGTTATGCGCGATGACTTGCCGTCAGAGGACGAAGTTTTACAGTTGCTAGAGTCGGCTCGTTACACTGGCATTATCCTGGATTTAAGTCGCTGGGTATTAACCAAAGGCTGGCAACCATTCTTGGATGAAAAGGCAAGCAATGCGATGTCGGGCAATTTGATGAGCTTTTCTCAAAATCAACTTGATCGTACCTGGGCAGAGCTAGTGAGTGCTTTCCCCGTTGAGCAAACACTAACGCCAGAAGACTATATAGATGAGCACTATCATTTAAATAGAAGTTTATTTTCGGGTATCTGCTTTGCGGCGCTGTACGATCAGGAAACGCGCCAAGCCTTTCGCTTGCCATGGGCGGATCTGTCACAAGGCATAGACGAGCTGCTAACTCTGGCGCCTGTGCGTGAATTAGTCGGTCAGCTTGAAGGTGAAGAGCAAGAGCAGTTGCAACGCTGGTTAGAGCGACAGCAAGCCTCAATATTGCATGCCATGGAGCAAACCAGAGCTATGTGTATGGAAGTTCAGCCATACTGGAAGTCATAGATTCCATAGTTTCCTATGTATTGAAACACATTTCAGTGTCACAGCGCTTGCCCTAGGGTAAGCGCTTTTTTATGCTCTAGTTAATATTGCTTGGACGCAACAATGGAGCCCTCATGCATTCCCACCCAGATCAAGTCGAAATAAATAGATATCAACAGCTTAGTGAAAAGTATCCTTCGGTTATTGAACAATGGCCATCACAAAGGCTGGAAGAACTACAAAGGGTGATTGAGTTTAGTTCGTTTATCTATGAACGACTGCTGTGTGATGAGTCCTTGTTGCAGAAACTTCCAGAGATGCTGGATAGCGCTCAGCGATGCGAACACTATCGAGATGACCTTCAGCAGCGCTTGGCAGAGTGCCATGATGAAAATGCGGTAATGAAGGCGCTTCGACTCTTTCGCAATCATGAGCTTATCACTATTGCTTGGCGTGATATCGTAGCGGCTTGGTCGGTAGAAGAAAGCCTCTCACATGTCTCTATGTTGGCAGAAGCGATGATCTTCGAGAGTTACGCTTGGCACTATGCCGACTGCGCCCGCCTATGGGGTACACCCAAAAATTCACAAGGTATCGAGCAACCTATGCTGATCATTGGTATGGGTAAGCTTGGAGGAGGCGAACTGAATTTTTCTTCGGATATCGATCTCATCTTTACTTACCCTGAAAATGGAGAAACTGAAGGTGCTAGGCGCTCTATTGCCAATGCTCAATTCTTTACTCGTCTAGGGCAACGCCTGATCAAATCGTTGGATCAAGTGACAATTGATGGATTCTGTTATCGCGTAGATATGCGACTTCGCCCCTTTGGCGAAAGTGGCCCATTAGTGATGAGCTTTGCCGCTTTAGAAGACTACTATCAAGAGCAGGGTCGTGACTGGGAGCGATACGCCATGGTCAAAGCTCGGGTAATGGGGCGAGAAATGTACCCTCAGTACCAAGAGCTAAGACAGATGCTGCGCCCATTTGTGTTCCGTAGATATATTGATTTTAGCGCTATCCAATCATTGCGACGCATGAAGGCGATGATTCGTAGCGAAGTGCGCAGACGTGGCCTAACCAACAATATTAAGCTCGGGCCTGGTGGGATTCGTGAGATTGAGTTTATTGCCCAAGTCTTCCAGTTAATTCGCGGAGGGCGAGAGCCGAGCCTACGTGGCAGAGGCTTACTTGAAACTCTAGAGGCGATAAAGATTCAGCATTTGCTTGAGCCAAGCGATGTAGATGGAATGATGTCAGCCTACAAGTTCTTGCGTCGCCTTGAGAATCTCATTCAGGCGATGGAGGACAAGCAAACTCAGACTCTTCCTGATGATGAAGAGAATCAAAGAAGATTAGCCGCTGTGATGGGCTTTGCTAGCTATCTCGAAATGCAGACTCAATTAGATATGCATATGGTCAATGTGCACCAAGTATTTGAATCATTGATTGGCGATGAAGAAGAGCAGGGGCAAGAGATAGATTCTGTCTACATGGAAATGTGGAGTCTAGCGAAAGAGCCAGAGCAGGTAATTCATATCCTGCAAGAGCTGTCTATCGACGTAAAAGAAAAGCAGCTTTCAGAGCTTTCGACTAGCTTGTGTAACTTTAAAACCGATCTAGGTAAAAAGACCTTAGGCCCTAGAGGACGCGAAGTGGTCGGAAACCTAATGCCCAAGCTGCTGCATGCGGTATTGAATCACCCCGAGGGAGAGTTTGGTTTAGAGCGCGTACTGGCTGTACTGTCTAAGATCGTCACCCGAACGACCTACCTAGAGCTACTAGATGAGCATTCCGCTGCCCTTGATCAGCTAGTGAGGCTTTGTACTGCTAGCCCAATGATTACCGAGCTATTGGGCCGTTACCCTATATTGCTTGATGAGTTATTAGACCCACAGCAGCTGTATAAACCTGTTGAGCTTAGCAGCTACAAGTCAGAGTTAAGAGATTACCTTGCTCGTATTCCTGAAGAGGATATGGAGCAGCAAATGGAGGCGTTACGACAATTTAAGCAAACCTGTATTTTACGTATTGCGGCTGCCGATATTGCCGGCGTACTGCCGGTTATGCAGGTTAGCGATCACTTGACCTATTTAGCCGAGGCTATTGTTGAGCAAGTTGTTAATCAGGCGTGGCATCAGATGTCGGCAAAATATGGCGAGCCTAATCATTTACAAAACCGTGATGGCCGTGGATTTGCTGTACTTGGCTACGGAAAAGTAGGCGGATGGGAGTTAGGCTACAACTCCGATCTTGATATTGTGTTTGTTCATGACTGCCCATTGTCGGCCTATACCGATGGCGATAAGTCCATTGATGGCAGGCAGTTCTATCTTCGTCTGGCTCAGCGTATTACCCACTTGTTCTCTACTCGAACCGCGTCAGGGATCCTTTATGAAGTGGATACTCGTTTAAGACCTTCTGGTGCATCTGGCTTGATGGTCAGCCCTATTGAGTCTTATGAGGAGTATCAATTGACAGAAGCGTGGACTTGGGAGCATCAGGCGATCGTTCGTGCTCGTCCAATTTATGGTGATGCTATCTTAGTCGACTCCTTTGCTAAGGTTAGACATAAGGTCCTTTGTTTGGCGCGTGAGCAGAACCAGTTGCGAGATGAAGTAGTCAAAATGCGCGAGAAAATGCGCGATCACTTAGGTGGCAAGAAAAACGATCGATTTATGATTAAGCAGGATCCTGGAGGGATCACCGATATCGAATTCTTAGCGCAATACTGGGTACTTAATTTCTCTCATCAGCACCCGAGTCTTGTGAAGTGGTCCGATAATGTGCGGATCCTTGGGAGCTTGGTTGATGTCGAGATACTTTCTCTTGAGCAAGCAAAAAGCCTAACAGAGGCTTATACAACGATGCGTAATGAAACGCACCGACGCAATCTATTGAATCTTGACGCAGATGTTGCCTTAGATAAGTTTGTTGAGCAGCGTCAACTAGTGATTGATATGTGGCGTGAATGGATGAAAGAAGCACAACAAAGTTAAATTGCTCAAATGGTTAGCGCCACTTTGATATATCCCTAGCTATGCTAGAATTGTAAACAAAAATTCTTAACGGAACCTATATGAAGCCTATTCTTCCCGACTACAGTACATCGGGCGTTCTAATTGTCGGTGATGTCATGTTAGATCGCTATTGGTATGGCCCTACTGGACGTATATCTCCAGAAGCTCCCGTACCTGTAGTCAAAGTCGAAAACAATGAAGAGCGACCAGGTGGTGCTGCTAACGTTGCCATGAATATTGCAGCGCTTGGAGGAAGCACTCATCTTGTAGGTTTAACGGGTATCGATGAGCCGGCGCGAGTGCTGACTGAGAAACTGAATGCGCTTAAAGTACAATGTGACTTTGTTTCTCTTCCTGATTACCCAACGATCACCAAGCTTCGTGTGATGAGTCGTGGCCAGCAGCTGATTCGCCTAGATTTTGAAGATAAATTTGAGCAGGTCGACGCACAGCAGATAATTTCTCGCATGGACTTATCTTTAAATACGGTGAAGGCCGTGATCTTGTCTGACTATGCTAAGGGGGCTTTAGAGCACTCTCGAGCAATGATAGATAAAGCAAATCAGGCAGGCGTCCCTGTATTTGTGGACCCTAAGGGTGCAGACTTCGAGCGCTACCGCGGCGCCACATTACTCACCCCTAATATGTCTGAATTTGAGCATGTAGTTGGGTCGGTGAAAGATGATGAAGAGTTGGCAGAGAAAGGGTTGGCTTTGATCGAAAAATTTGATCTTCAAGCTCTACTGGTTACTCGTAGTGAGCATGGTATGACTCTGCTGCGTCGAGGCCAGAAACCATTCCACCTTCCAACACAAGCACAAGAGGTGTATGACGTCACTGGTGCAGGAGATACAGTCATTTCTGTACTAGCTGCATCTGTCGCGGCAGGTAAGCCTCTAGATGAAGCTTGTGCGCTAGCCAATGCTGCTGCTGGAGTTGTTGTCGGTAAGCTAGGCACCTCAACTCTGTCTACTATTGAACTTGCAGAGGCAGTACACGGCTCTCAGGATACTGACTATGGCGTAATTGGTGAAGCAGCACTGATTAAGGCGGTGAAAAAAGCACAAGCTAAGGGTGAGAAGGTAGTCATGACTAATGGTTGCTTTGATATCTTGCACGCAGGTCATGTTTCATATCTCAACCATGCTGCCGAGTTGGGTGAGCGCCTTATTGTTGCGGTCAACACGGACGATTCAGTTAAACGCTTGAAAGGCCCTGCTAGACCTGTAAACCCGACGGATCGCCGTATGGCCGTGTTAGCGGGTTTAGGCGCGGTAGACTGGGTGGTACCATTTTCCGAAGACACCCCACAGCGCATAATTTCTGAGATCCTCCCTGATCTATTAGTTAAGGGCGGTGACTACAAGCCTGAAGAGATTGCCGGTGGTAAAGAAGTGATTGAAGCGGGCGGTCGAGTAGAAGTGTTGAACTTTGAAGATGGCTGTTCGACAACAGAGATCATTGAAGCAATTAAGGGCGGTAAAGAATAACACCAATCACAGTAAGTGTTCAGCAATAGCGTTTTAACAAGCTAGGATGAACAGTTTTTTACTACGATGGGTATGATACTTACTCCTCGCAATAAAACAAAAGGGCCGGTCATTGACCAGCCCTTTTTAATACGTGTTAATCAAACATGCTCAACTATGATGCAAGTGGATCCGATGTTGGAGCCTTCAAGCCGTTGTTGATCTCAAGAATATCTTGTTCGTTAAGAGTACCTACTGCTTGCTTTAACTGAAGCACACTGATGATGTAGTTGTAACGAGCATCAGACAAGTTTCGTTTTGCTTCAAACACACGACGGGTAAAGTCTAATACGTCTACGATAGTACGCGAACCTACTTCATAGCCAGTTTCTACCGCGGCTAGTGCTGATTCTGCAGAGATCAAAGACTGCTCGAACGCGCGAATAGAGCCAATGGTTGCATCAATGTTGTTGTTTGATGCACGAACGGTTTTCACCACTGAACGATAAGACGCTTCTAGGTCTTCACTTACTGCTACATAGTTGTACTCAGCTTGTTTAACCTGAGACGTAACGCTACCACCAGTATAAAGAGGTACAGAAAGGTTAATACCTAGGTTGTAGTTAGTATCGTCAACATCAGTTCCGCTAATTTCACCGTTGCCATAGCCAGCACTCGCATCGAAGGTTAATGATGGTAAGTGGCCAGAACTTGCTAGGCGAATGTTATCGCGAGCAATATCTTGATTGATACGTGCTGCAAGCAGACTCAGGTTTTGAACTTGAGCTTGATCCACAAGTGCATCGGTGGATTTGTCTGATTTAGAAGCAGAGAAGCGTTCAATATCGAGAATATCTAAATTCTGATGACCGGCACCTGTAATTTCGCGAAGTGTTTCATAGCTATTTACTAAGTCATTTCGAGCAATAACTTCTTCCGCCAAAACGCTATCGTATTCTGCTTGTGCTTCATGAACGTTGGTGATAGCAGATAAGCCTACTTCAAAACGTTGCTTTTCTTGATCAAGTTGGCGCTCAACGGCACTTTTTTCCGCTTGAACGAACTCTAGACTGTCTTGAGCACGCAGTACTTCAAAATAAGCCGTAGCTACTCGAAGAATAAGGTCTTGTTGCTGTGCAGCGTACGCCGAGTCAGCCTGACGAGCATTCTTCTCTGCAGTTTCAAGGGTTACCCAGCTAGAGCGTTGATAAAGCTCTTGGCTAAGACCGATACCTGCAGTGAAGGCATCAGTTTTTGGAGCACCACTACCAGTATCATAGCCTTCGCCATAGTTATAACCTGCTGTGAGGCTAATTTGAGGTAGCAAGGTACTGCGCGATGAGGTGACGGACTCAAAAGCTGCATCACGTTGAGCAGCAGAGCGTAAAAGCGTTGGATCGCTATTCTTGGCTTGATTGTAAACGTCAGCTAGATTCTCCGCCATAGTGGGTAGAGATAACCCACCTAGTGAAACTGATACTAAAATGGACAGCGCTTTCTTCATTGTCGTAACTCTTCCTGCTACTTAAATTCGTGTTTAATAACTAGATTATAGTTCTGTGCTTCTATGTGAGTCGATTTTACACAGTCTTGTATAGAGTACTACAAAAACGAATAAAAACCCTATTGTTACCTGTCTTAGCTCAAAACTTTCATCATCTTATAGAAGCCTGCGGTAATCTTTCTGAAGACGTGGGAGTAATTTGATGGTCAACGCTGTCTACACTTGGTAGGTTTGTTCATTCACTTACTGCAGAGAACCTTTATGTCAAATGTTAGCTCTTATCCTACTTTTCATAATGATGACGTCGAAATCCTTGCGACTGACACCTTGTTTAAAGGCTTTTTCAGTTTAGTTAAAGTGAAGTTTCGTCATCGATTGTTTGCGGGAGGATGGAGCGAAGAGATAGAGCGTGAGCTATTTGAACGTGGGCATGCCGTTGCCATGTTGCCCTACGATCCAGTGAGCGATCAGGTGGTAATGGTAGAGCAGATACGAGTTGGCGCTTTGGGCGAGGAAAGACCTTGGCAGTTGGAAATCGTTGCTGGGATGCTGGATAAAGAAGGTGAAAATCCTATAGATGTAGCAAAACGAGAAGCGGTGGAAGAGGCGGGTCTCGACGTGACTCATATAGAACATATTAGCGGTTATTATCCCTCTGCTGGTGGATGTTCAGAGCGATTAGAGCTGTTTGTTGGGCTGATTACAGCGCCTACATCGGCAGGTGTGTTCGGTTTGGAATCTGAAGGCGAAGATATTCGGGTTCATATTTTGACCAGAGAAGAAGCTTATGAGATGGTTAAAAATGGTACAATCGAGAACGCCGCATCAATTATTACCATTCAATGGCTGATGCTGAATCACCAACAATTGAGGGCACAATGGGCAGTTCAAGGCTAGTGGGTTCAAATTATCATGTTGATTTTGCAGGGCTCATGCGCCTGTACGAGACCAATTATGCCAAATTAAATGCACTGCTTCCTCGCCAACCCGAAGTCGGAGACAAGAGAACTTATCAAGTTCAATCTCAGGTTTATCAGATAAATGTCCTTGAGATAACTCGCTACACGACCTTAGTTGATGTGTTTCAGTGTGATGAAGCTCCCACTTTTCCACTTCCGCACATGACTGTGCGCTTATATCACGATGCAAGGGTTGCAGAAGTATGTGCAAGTGAAAAAATGAGGGTAATTCATGCAAGATACGATTATCCCAACAAAAGAATGATGCAGAAGGATGAAAAGCACCAGCTCAATCAATTCCTTGGAGACTGGCTGACATTCTGCCTAAAAATGGGTATCAGTAGAGAGCCCTTACTGTGAGCTCAGGCAAAAATAATATTGGAAAGACAGATTGTGGAACCACAGATAGTTGCGACGGAAGAGACCGTCCAATTAGTACAGATTACAGATACACACTTATTCGCTGATGACGAAGGGTGTCTGCTAAGTGTTAATACAGGCCAGAGCTTCGTAGCAACGGTAAACGATATCGTTGAACGAAACGTTGAGTTTGACGCAATTGTCGCGACGGGGGATATTTCTCAAGATCACTCTGCGGCTTCCTATTCTCGCTTTGCGGATGGTATTAAACCCCTTGAAAAGCAGTGCTATTGGTTACCTGGCAACCATGACCAAAAATCGAATATGGTCAGTGTATTACCTTCACCTCAAATTCAAGAAGTAGGGCATGTACTGGCTGGAGAATATTGGCAAATAATCATGCTAGACAGCCAAGTTGAAGGTCTGCCGCACGGCTATCTAGAAGCGGAGCAGCTAGAGCTACTCGATAATAAACTGACTGAATTTCCCCAGCGACATACCTTAGTATTATTGCACCATAACGCATTGCCTATTGGCAGCGCTTGGCTAGATCAGCATAAATTGCAACGCGCTCATCAATTCTGGGAAGTGTTAGGGCGTCACCAAAATGTTCGTGCGGTATTGGGTGGGCATGTGCATCAAGACTTTGAGAAAAAGCACAACGGTGTACGAGTTCTAGCAACCCCTTCAACCTGTATTCAATTTAAAGCAAATAATGACGAATTTGCTTTAGATACCTTGTCTCCGGGTTGGCGCCATCTGCAATTGCATAAAGATGGTCAATTAGATTCGCAAGTTTATCGTCTTGAAGAGGGCTGTTTTATCCCTGACTTTGAGGCTGAAGGCTACTAGATGCCAACTCAATCCAAGCCTGCCTTACTTCTTTATTTGCACGGTTTTAATAGCTCACCGCAATCGCTTAAGGCGCAGGTTATGGCTGAGTTCTGCGCGGAATATCGACCGGATATTCGCTTTGTCGCACCTCAATTACCTGTTTATCCCGAGCCTTGTGTTCAAATGCTTGAACAGTTATGTGATGAACTGACCTCAGAGTATCAAGTGGGATTAGTGGGTAGCTCTATGGGTGGCTACTTATCGACCTGGCTAAACAAAAAATACGGTTTTAAAGCGGTATTGGTTAACCCCGCCGCCAAGCCTTATGAACTGCTACAAGATTTCTTAGGACCACAGCTAAATCCATACACTCAAGAAAAATATCTGTTAGAGCCTCAGCATGTTGAGCAGCTTCGAGCTATTGATGTGCCAGAGATTACCAATACGTCAGACTTTTGGTTGCTACAGCAGCAGGGCGATGAAGTCCTGAATTATCAGCAAGCGGTAGACAAGTACCAAGGCTGTAAACAGACCGTCGAAGAGGGTGGAAATCATAGTTTTGTTGGGTTTGAGCGCTACCCAAGCGCAATAGTAGAGTTTCTTCAACTCTAGGCAATCCGTAAACTCATTGCATGTGAATTGCTTGAATAGCACACAATCATCATGCTTTTTAATCAGGAAGTCAGTGCAAACTTGACATAACTGCCACAGCGCCAGACTATGTAATGTAGCCAAGTTGTATCGCGGTTTGTGGAAGACTTACGAACACTCCAAACTCAATTCATCTACATTCAACGCTAAACAGCTATTTGCATCCGTGTGGTGCTAGTCAGGGTTTCTGAGTTTCGACATACAGAAACACTCCAACCAAATAGGTTGCGACTTTTCTCATTGATGAGAAGCGATGTTTAACAACGCCAAGAGTAAATTTTCAAATTATGACTGAACAATATAACGCTGGGGCGATAGAGGTCTTAAATGGCCTAGAGCCAGTCCGCCGTCGCCCGGGCATGTATACCGACACTGTGCGTCCCAACCATCTTGGGCAAGAAGTTATCGATAACAGTGTCGATGAAGCGTTAGCAGGGCATGCGTCCAAAGTACAAGTTATTCTTCATCCCGATCAATCTCTAGAAGTCATTGATGATGGTCGTGGTATGCCGGTGGATATTCACCCAGAAGAAGGCGTGTCAGGTGTTGAACTTATTTTATGTAAGCTGCATGCGGGCGGAAAGTTCTCTAACAAGAACTATCAGTTCTCAGGTGGTTTGCACGGGGTAGGTATCTCTGTTGTAAACGCACTCTCGAAACGCGTTGAAGTGAATGTTCGTCGTGACGGACAGGTCTATCAGATTGCTTTTGAACATGGCGACAAAGTTCAAGACCTGACAGTGGTTGGCACGTGTGGCAAACGCAACAGTGGTACCAGTGTTCACTTCTGGCCAGACAGTAAATACTTCGATTCGGGCAATTTCTCAGTCACTCGATTGATTAACAATCTAAGAGCCAAAGCGGTTCTGTGTCCAGGTCTTGAAATCACTTTTAGCGACAAAGTGAACGGCAATGATCATAAATGGTACTACGAGAGTGGCCTTAAAGATTACCTAGCCGAAGGCGTTAAAGGTTATACCCTGCTTCCAGAAACCCCATTTACGGGGCAGTTTTCTGCTGAAACAGAGGCCGCTGACTGGGCGATTATCTGGCAGCCAGAGGGTGGCGAGCTGATCACAGAAAGCTACGTTAACCTGATCCCTACCTCTCAAGGTGGTACTCATGTTAATGGTCTGCGTCAGGGACTGCTGGATGCGATGCGTGAGTTCTGTGAATTCCGTAATCTACTTCCACGTGGCGTAAAGCTGACCGGTGACGATGTCTTTGAACGTTGTTCTTACGTGCTGTCGATTAAGATGCAAGACCCGCAGTTTGCAGGACAAACCAAAGAGCGTCTCTCTTCTCGTCAGTGTGCAGCGTTTGTTTCTGGCGTAGTGAAGGACGCATTTAGTCTTTGGCTGAATGAAACACCACATATTGCAGAGCAATTAGCTGAGGCATGTATTGCTAATGCACATCGTCGAATGCGAGCCAGCAAAAAAGTAGTACGTAAGAAGGTGGCTTCTGGTCCGGCACTTCCTGGCAAATTGACCGATTGCTCCGTGCAAGATTTAGCTCGTACCGAGCTCTTCCTCGTGGAGGGTGACTCTGCAGGTGGCTCGGCTAAGCAGGCTCGCGACCGTGAGTTTCAAGCTATTATGCCTCTGCGCGGTAAGATCCTTAATACTTGGGAAGTCAGTGCCGATCAGGTTCTGGCCTCACAAGAGGTTCATGATATTTCTGTCGCCCTGGGTATCGACCCAGATACTGAAAACCTTGATGGTCTTCGTTACGGTAAGATCTGTATCTTAGCGGATGCGGACTCGGATGGACTGCATATCGCAACCCTGCTTTGCGCTCTATTTACTCGTCATTTTGGTGCACTGGTGCGTGCAGGTCACGTCTACGTTGCTATGCCACCACTGTTCAGGATTGACTGTGGTAAAGAGGTGTTTTACGCCCTTGATGAAGATGAAAAAGAAGGGGTGCTTGAGCGTCTAAGTAAGAAGAGAGCCAAGATCAATGTTCAGCGATTTAAAGGCTTGGGCGAAATGAACCCGCTACAGCTTCGCGAAACGACTATGGATCCTAATACTCGTCGTCTAGTACAACTGACCATAGACGATGATGAGCAGACAATGGAAATGATGGACATGCTGTTAGGCAAAAAACGCGCGGATGATCGCCGTCATTGGCTACAAAGTAACGGCGATATGGCCGAGGTATAAGAATGTCGAATGAGATAACATACGATGGCGTAGAGCAGCTTCCACTGCGTAAGTTCACCGAAGACGCCTATCTAAATTACTCAATGTACGTGATCATGGATCGTGCATTGCCTTACATCGGCGACGGCCTAAAGCCGGTTCAGCGCCGTATTATTTATGCGATGTCAGAGCTCGGTTTATCGGCCTCTGCTAAATATAAAAAATCAGCACGTACGGTGGGTGATGTACTAGGTAAGTACCATCCACACGGTGATTCAGCGTGTTATGAAGCCATGGTATTAATGGCGCAGCCATTTACCTATCGCTACCCGCTAGTTGATGGTCAGGGTAACTGGGGTGCTCCGGATGATCCTAAATCTTTTGCTGCGATGCGTTATACCGAATCTAAGCTTTCGAAGTTTGCAGAGGTGCTACTTGGAGAATTAGGTCAAGGCACGGTTGAATGGCAACCGAACTTTGATGGCTCGATGAAAGAGCCTCAGATGTTACCAGCACGTCTGCCGCACATTCTGCTTAATGGCATTACCGGTATTGCCGTTGGTATGGCGACCGACATACCACCACACAATGTACGTGAAGTGGCTGATGCCACTATGGCCTTAATTGACAATCCAAAAGCAGAATTGCCAGATGTGATGCAGTTCGTGCAAGGGCCTGATTATCCAACAGAAGCTGAGATCATCTCGCCGAAAACGGATATTGAAAAGATCTATCGTACTGGGCGTGGCAGTATCAAGATGCGCGCGGTATGGCACAAAGAAGCGGGTGATGTGGTTATCACCGCTCTGCCACATCAGGTTTCGGGCTCTAAACTACTTGAGCAAATCGCCAACCAAATGCGTGCGAAGAAGCTACCTATGGTGGACGATCTTCGTGACGAATCTGATCATGAAAACCCAACACGAATTGTGATAGTGCCACGTTCAAATCGTGTGGATTGCGATCAGCTAATGAATCACTTGTTCGCTTCAACGGATTTAGAGAAGAACTACCGCGTTAACCTGAATATGATTGGCCTAGACAAGCGCCCTCAGGTAAAAGGTCTTGTTCAGATCCTAAAAGAGTGGATTGAGTTTCGTCGTGCAACAGTACGTCGTCGCTTGCAGTATCGCCTTGATAAGATCATGGCTCGCTTGCATATCCTTGAGGGTTTGTTGGTTGCCTATCTGAATATTGATGAGGTGATTGAGATTATCCGTACCGAGGATGAACCAAAAGCTGTTCTAATGTCCCGCTTTGAGATTTCTGAAATTCAAGCGGATGCCATCTTGGATACCAAGTTGCGTCAATTGGCGAAGCTAGAAGAATTTAAGATTCGTGGTGAGCAAGATGAGCTAGAAAAAGAGCGTAAACAGCTAGAGTTGTTGCTTGGCTCTGAGCGCCGCATGAATACGTTGCTTAAGAAAGAACTAAAAGCAGACGCCGATAAGTTTGGTGATGATCGCCGCTCTCCAATTGTTGAACGTGCTGAAGCAAGAGCACTGACTGAGAAAGACCTGCTACCGAGCGAGCCAATTACTGTTGTCTTATCTGAGAAGGGATGGATTCGTCATGCTAAAGGGCATGAGGTTGATGCATCGACACTGAACTATAAGTCGGGTGATAAGTACCTTACCTCAGCAAGAGGTAAGAGTAATCAACAAGCCGTGTTCTTGGGTTCTGATGGACGAAGCTACTCATTGGAATCGCACTCACTGCCTTCTGCAAGAAGTCAGGGTGAGCCAATTACTGGGCGCTTGAATGTCTCGACTGGAACCAGTATTCGACAGGTTCTGATGGGCGATGACGAGCAACTATGGCTGGTGGGTTCTGATGCCGGTTATGGATTTGTTTGCCGTGGTAGTGACTTATTGTCGAAGAACCGCAGTGGTAAGGCGTTAGTTAACCTGCCGCAGGCGGCGGAGATCATGTCACCGAGTGCGATATCAGACCTTGAGAGTGATGAAATCTTAGCGATAACCAATCTAGGTCGTATGCTGATCTTTGCAATAAAAGATCTGCCGCAGCTTGGTAAGGGTAAGGGCAACAAAATCATCAACATTCCTTCTGCAAAAGCGAAAAGCAGAGAAGAGTTTGTTACTCAGTTGATTTCTATCCCTGCTGATGCAACCGTTACTCTCTATGCGGGCAAACGTAAGCTTGGCCTTAAGCCTGCTGACCTTGAAAACTTCAGGGGAGAAAGAGGGCGCCGTGGTGCAATGCTACCGCGCGGCTTGCAGCGAGTTACTGAGATAGAAGTGCAAACCAAAGAGTAATACCAATCGTAGCAAATAATTGCTCATCCTAGCTTGTTAAAACACTCGATAACGGCGTTAGAGTTTTTAAATGTAGAATAACTACTTATCAAAAACTCTGCCTTGTTATCCAGTGTTTTTCCTGCGCTATTTCTGATCACTTACTTACTGTGATTGGTATAAGTAGATCTGACTTTACTTCAATAATAAAAAAACCGCCTCGGCGGTTTTTTTATTACTTATTAATTGTTTTGCGGAGTGAAGTTTCTGGTGTCCTCACCAATTTCAACGGTTAGCTCTTTTTGCTTCCCATCTCTAACGACCACGACTTTTACTTCGGCTCCTGGGCGTGCATCCGTCACTGCATCCATCACATTTTGTCGATTGTCTGCAACCATATCTCCGATTTTCACTATGATGTCTTGTGCCTTGATGCCTGCTTTATCTGCCGGACCTCCTGGTTCAACGCCAAGGACAATAATTCCACCTGTGAAGTTTCCAGCGAGTAAACGGTTGGTCATAGAGCTGATATCTTGACCATCAACGCCAATATAGCCTCGGATGACTCGGCCATCAGCAATGATTTTATTCATAATCTTCGAAGCCAGTTTTTCCGGAATGGCGAATGAGATCCCGTAGGTTTCAAGATCAGTGGCTTGTTGGAAGGAAGCAGTGTTGATTCCGACGAGTTCGCCTTGAGAGTTCACCAGAGCGCCACCTGAGTTACCTTCATTGATGGCAGCATCGGTTTGAATGAATGCTTGTCTTCCATCTGTGCTTATTGATGAGCGCCCAGTTGCTGAGATGATGCCAAAGGTGGTGGTTTGCCCAAGATTATATGGGTTACCTATCGCAAGCACTATATCGCCAACCTTGGCCGTGTAGTCCGGGTTTAATGGTATGACAGGAAGATCTGACATGGAGATTTGCAATACGGCAATATCGGTACGTCTGTCTTGGCCAATCAACTGGGCGCTAGCCACTCGACCATCTTGTAAGGCAACGATCACCTGATCGGCACTGGCGACCACATGGTAATTGGTAATGATGTAGCCCTTGTCATTGACTATAACGCCGGAGCCTAATCCCTGAGTTTTTAGCTTGCTGCGATTGTCTTCTGAGTATTGACGACTGTAGATATTGACTACAGCGGGAGCCGCGCGTCTCACTGCTTGATTGAACGAAATTGGACCGGATGCAACGAGCGCTTCATGAGGTTCGCTTGAAGCGGGTATGATTTTACTGCGCAGATCAGGTACCACAGCAATCACTAAGGCGGCGGCAACCAACCCAAGTAAAATAGAGCGCAATAAAAATCTCAGCATGTTTCCCTCAAGAGTGTGGTGTATTACAACAAAGCATAACACTCAATTTTAAGTAAAGAAAAGGGAAGCCACTGGGCTTCCCTAATTAAGTCAATGGTTTGCTTTATCTGACGACTATAACGACCTTACGATCGCCGCGCTGGATGTTAAGTGCGAGTACACCATCTTGTTTTTCTAGGATATCTCGGAACTCACCAAGGTTAGCAACGACTTGGCGGTTAACTCCAACAATGATGTCGCCTTGCTCGATCTGATAGGAAGCGGCTGGAGAACCTTCTGCGACAGAGGTTACCTTGACACCTTTATATCCATCAGAGTCTTTAGTGTTACTGAGCGCTGCACCAGTCAACCCAGGGTGAAGCTGCTCAGCCTTGGTTTGCTGAATCTGTGATTCGCCGAGTGTGACGTCAAACTCTTTCTTGTCACCATCACGGATAACACCAAGTTTGACCTCTTTGCCTGCACCGAGTGTGGCTACTTTAGCGCGAAGCTCACTAAAGGTATCAATGCGCTTACCGTCAATCGAGACAATGATGTCTCCCGCCTGTAGGCCAGCCTCATCAGCAGCGCTATCTGGCATAACTTGGTTTACGAAGGCACCTCTGCTTGACTCATACCCTAGAGCTTCAGCCAGTTCTGAGGTGATTTCACCACCTTGCACGCCTAACATGCCTCGCTTAACCTCACCAAACTCAATGATTTGATCAGTTAGGTTACGCATCATGTTAGAAGGGATAGCAAAACCGATACCGACATTGCCACCATTTGGCCCCAGAATCGCGGTGTTAATACCTATCAACTCACCATTGAGATTAACGAGCGCACCGCCAGAGTTACCACTGTTAATGGCCGCATCGGTTTGAATGAAGTTTTCTAAGTTCTCAAGGTTGAGTCCACTGCGACCCAGCGCCGAGACAATACCTGAAGTAACGGTTTGACCGAGGCCAAACGGGTTACCAATCGCAACAGTGAAGTCGCCAACGCGAAGCTTATCGGAGTCCGCTAGTTTTATTTCGGTCAGGCCTTTGGCCTTTTTCTCTAGTTTGAGTAAGGCTACATCAGACATCTTGTCGCCGCCGACAAGCTCTGCATCGTATTCTCGTCCATCGGTGAGTTGCACCTTGATGGTATCTGCACCATTGATAACGTGGTAGTTAGTGACGATATGACCTTTATCAGCATCGATAATTACACCAGAGCCTAGTCCTCTGAACGGACGCTCTTGAACTTGATCTGTTGGGAACTCGTCCCCGAAGAAGAAACGAAAGCTTTCAGGGATACGCTGTTTGGACACTTGAGTGCCTTCGACAGCAATACTGACCACTGCTGGTGATACGCGCTCTAGCATAGGCGCTAAGCTTGGCAATTCGTTGCCTTCAACCTGGACGGGTAGGGCTGCGCCTGCATGCAGTGGCGTAATAATCGAGCCCAGACTTAAGGCTACAACAGACAAGGCAAGCAAAGGTTTTTTCATCGTTAACTCCTTTAAACAATATGAAGTTTGAGACATAAAAAATTCGAGCAAGTTCCGTTTCTAGATAAAAATCTAGAACGTGTGAGTAGCTTCAAGTTTCTGAATAGACTGAATTATGTTGCCTTGATTGCTTCTGGAGCTTTCAAGATTTCTTTCTGCTCTTCCTTTAGCATACCGGTTGCACCGTTAGCGTAGTCCTTTGGTGGTTCATCGTTAGAGGCGCTTGTGTCTGAACGACCTTCTTTAACTTCAAGGCGCTCGGCAAACGGGTTGTCTTGAGCTGGAAGATTCGGTAGAAGTTCGTTGGAAGTGCTCGCCATGTGCTCATAGAGCTTGCGATATTCTTTACCAATGTTATCGAGGATCTGAGCCGACTCAGAGAAGTGATCATTCAAATCTTGTCGCTGTTGCTCAAGCTCAAACTTAGAGGTCTCTAGTTCTTTTTGTAAATCTTTCTGTTTTTGATATTGCGGGGTGGTGATGCGAGAGATGATCACACCGATGATGATACCCGCGAACAGGCCGATGATCGCATAAATCCAAGGCATAGCATTTCCTTTTGTTATTCTGTTAACAATCTAGTTACCGTGTTCTTACACTGCAACATACCTCATGTTACTATGAGAATCTTATCCAATAAAGAATCTAATGTAGTTCATCTCTAAAATGACACCCTTAGAAAAATATCAATACGATATCGAGCATCACGGTTTTCAATTTGACCCTCAGCAACACAAGGCTGTGCAAGCATTTGAAAACTTGTACGTTCGGCTTGAGCAATATGTCCAAACGCCGGCTCCCGAACCTAAGAAAGGCTGGCGTCAATGGTTTAGTAAGCCAAAACCGCTTGAGCAAGTCGCGCCGCAAGGGCTTTATGTATGGGGCGGAGTCGGTCGCGGCAAAACCTACCTTATGGATAGCTTTTATGAGTTGTATCCAAGCGATAAGAAAATGCGTATGCACTTTCACCGCTTTATGTATCGGGTTCATGATGAACTAAAGCAGCTGCAACAACAAAGTGACCCATTAGAGATTGTGGCTGATAAGTTTAAGAGTGAAGCAGATATTATCTGTTTTGATGAATTTTTTGTCTCTGATATCACAGACGCCATGTTGCTTGGCACCTTATTCCAGGCACTGTTTGCGCGAAACATTATTCTAGTAGCGACCTCAAACATCCCGCCACACCTACTTTATAGAAATGGTTTACAGCGAGCTCGGTTTTTACCCGCCATTGAATTGATCGAAAAAAACTGTCAGGTCTTTGAATTAGACAGTGAAAATGATTTTCGCATGCGCACACTGCAGCAGGCTGAGCTCTATCATTACCCGTTAGATCTTCAGGCGCAGAAAAACCTTGATACCTATTTTGAAACCTTGAGTGCTATAAATGTCGAAAGCGGAGTGGCTGAATCTGCAATAGAAGTGAATCACAGGCAGTTAGAAGTGCTAAGTGCTTACAATGGGGTGCTGATGGCAAGCTTTGCTCAGTTGTGTCAAACCGCACGCAGTCAAAACGACTATATTGAATTGTCGAGGGAGTATCACACGGTATTGTTGTCCGATGTGCCTAAGCTAGATGCGAGCAATGATGATGCAGCAAGGCGCTTTATTGCCTTAGTTGATGAGTTTTATGAAAGGCGTGTTTGCCTTATTATTGCAGCGGCCGTGCCTTTGACCGAGCTCTATGCGGGTGGACGACTTGAATTTGAATTTCAACGTTGCGAATCGCGACTCACTGAGATGCAGAGTAATGACTATTTAGCTGAGGAGCACCTTGCTTAGTCAAATGCAAAAGTCAGTGATAATGGGAGCACTGCCGCCTTATGCTCAGTCTTTACCCACTAAAAAGCGTTCAAAAAACTCTCAAATAGGATTGCGTTTTTAGTAGGCTTCGGTATAATCCTGCGACCCACCGTTACTGCAGGTGATTTTCTTTATTGAAACTTACCAAAGAGTGCCACCACTCGAAGGGGTGATGACTGGGCTCTTAGACAGTGGGAGCATTTGCTCCTTTTAGTTTAAATTCAAATTAACGGGTTATTATTAGCATGAAAACTTTCGTTGCTAAACCAGAAACTGTAAAACGTGACTGGTATGTTGTAGACGCTGAAGGTAAAACTCTTGGTCGTCTTGCAAGTGAAATCGCTTCTCGCCTACGCGGTAAGCATAAAGCTGAATACACTCCTCACTGTGACACTGGTGATTACATCATCGTTGTTAACGCTGAGAAAGTTGCTGTAACTGGTAACAAGGCTAAAGGTAAAGTGTATTACCGTCACTCTGAATTCCCAGGTGGTCTAAAATCTATCACTTTTGAAAAGTTGATCGATAAGAAACCAGAAATGGTTATCGAACTAGCTGTTAAAGGTATGTTACCACGTGGTCCTCTAGGCCGCGCAATGTACCGTAAGCTAAAAGTATACGCTGGCGCTGAGCACAACCATGCTGCTCAACAACCACAAGTACTAGACATCTAATCGGGGAATTTGGAAATGGCAGAGAATCAATACTACGGCACTGGTCGCCGCAAGAGCTCAGCTGCTCGTGTTTTCATCAAACCGGGTGCTGGTAACATCGTAATCAACAAGCGTAGCCTTGATGTTTACTTTGGTCGTGAAACTTCTCGTATGGTTGTTCGTCAGCCACTTGAGCTAGTTGAAATGTTAGACAAGCTAGACCTATACATCACTGTTTCTGGTGGTGGTATTTCTGGTCAAGCTGGCGCTATCCGTCACGGCATCACTCGTGCTCTTATGGAATACGATGAAACTCTACGTCCTGCTCTACGCGCAGCTGGCTACGTTACACGTGACGCACGTCAGGTTGAACGTAAGAAAGTTGGTCTACGTAAAGCACGTCGTCGTCCACAGTTCTCGAAGCGTTAATCTTTCTTTTCAGAAAGAGCAATGCTCCAACCTTTTGGTTGGAATTGTGTCAAAAAAGCTCGGTTTTATACCGGGCTTTTTGTTTTTTTACCTCTTCAAAAACTCCTTTCTACATAGTATCTTCCGCAGTGAATGTTTCACTTTCACCTCTTTTGTGACCTATGCTCTGATTTGCTTCAGATATGTTGTAAAAAAGTAGCTTTATCTTGTCTTAAAGTAGCGTTTTCTTTATCATTTCCCTCATAAAAATAGAATCAAAGTTTGATTTTTTAGCCGTGCTCTGTTGAAGGAGTAATTCTATCCAAAGGAGCAAATGGGAGAATGTTGGATGAGCAATGCGCCACTAAATAATGGACGTCGCAAGTTTCTAACCGCCACCACAGCCGTGGTCGGGGGATTAGGAGCAGCAGCTGTCGCTGTACCCTTTATCAAATCTTGGAATCCAAGTGCTAGAGCTAAATCAGCTGGCGCTCCAGTTGAGTTCGATATTAGCAAGCTAGAAGAGGGGCAGATGGCCCGTGTAATCTGGCGTGGTCAACCTGTTTGGGTTGTTAAGCGTGGGCAAGGTACGCTAGATGAGCTTGGGCAACTTGCTGATCAATTGCGAGATCCAGACTCAGTTGAGGAACAACAACCGTCTTACGCACAAAACCCTTATCGTTCCTTGAAGCCAGAAATCTTTATCGCAGTAGGCCTATGTACTCACTTAGGTTGCTCTCCAACCTACCTGCCGAACAGCTTTGGTGAGCAAGTTAGCGGCGTGAAGTCGGGATTCTTCTGCCCATGTCATGGTTCTAAATTTGATATGGCTGGACGTGTTTTCCAAGGTGTTCCTGCACCTTACAACCTAGCCGTACCGCCACATATGTATCTGGATGATAACCTAATTTTAATCGGCGAAGACCAAGGAGAGGCGTAATGGAGGCTTTACTCGGCTGGATTGAAAAACGCATCCCGGCTATGAATACCTACCGTAAGCACATGTCGGAGTATCCACAGCCAAAGAACTCAAATTTTTGGTATATCTTTGGTGCGCTAGCAATGCTGGTTTTGGTCAATCAGATCGTTACTGGTATTTGGCTAACCATGAACTACGTACCTTCAGCGGAGGGCGCATTCGCTTCTGTTGAATACATCATGCGTGATGTAGAGTACGGTTGGCTTCTTCGTTACATGCACTCTACCGGCGCGTCTTTCTTCTTTATTGTTGTTTATCTGCACATGTACCGCGGCCTCATCTACGGTTCATACCAAAAGCCACGTGAACTCGTGTGGTTATTTGGTATGTTGCTGTTTGTGGTTCTGATGGCTGAGGCCTTCATGGGCTACATGCTACCTTGGGGGCAAATGTCTTACTGGGGTGCACAGGTAATTATCGGCTTGTTTGGTGCTATCCCTGTGATTGGTGATGACCTTACACTGTGGATTCGCGGTGATTACGTTATTTCTGGTGCGACTCTAAACCGCTTCTTTGCTCTGCACGTTATTGCTTTGCCAATCGTCCTATTACTACTTGTTGCTTTGCATATTTTGGCACTGCATGAAGTGGGTTCTAACAACCCTGACGGTATTGATACTAAGCTGCCAAAAGGCACTATGGGCGATGATTACGAGCCAGAATTCAAGTTCCATGAAGACTACAGCAAGAAATACGACATTATCGATTCAATGCCGTTCCATCCATACGGGACTGTAAAAGATCTGTTCTATGTTGGCGTATTCTTATTGTTCTTTAGTTACGTGCTGTTCTATGCCCCAGCGATGGGAGGCTTCTTCCTTGAGCCGCCTAACTTTGAGGTTGCTAACCCACTGAAAACGCCTGAGCATATTGCACCTGTTTGGTATTTCTCTCCGAACTATGCCATTTTGCGTGCGATACCTGATAAGTTGATTGGCTTTATCTTCTTTGGTGGCTCAATTGTTGTGTTGTTCCTACTGCCGTGGATTGACCGTTGTAATGTGCGTTCTTTCCGTTACAGAAGCAAGATCCACTTGATCAACTTGGTTCAGTTTACGATTTCATTCATTGGTCTAGGTGTGCTTGGTACGCTTCCTGCTACTGAGTTGTACACGAACCTATCTCGTTTGTTCAGTCTAGGTTACTTCATGTTCTTTGTAGTGCTCTTCATCTACAGCAAGAACGAAAAGACTAAGACACTACCGACAAGGATCACCAAATAATGAAAAAGTTATTCGTATTGTTATTTGCGCTAGTGCCTGCTCTTGGATTCGCTGCGGGCGGTAACTTCGCTCTGGATAAAGCAAACAATGATATTCGTGACAAAGCGTCTTTGCAGCGTGGTGCACAGACGTTTATGAACTACTGCTTTGCTTGTCACTCGACTCAATACCAGCGTTATGAACGTGTTGCTACCGATCTGGATATTCCACTGGATCTGATGCGTGAGAATCTGATGTTTGATTCTGAAGCGGTTGTGGGTGACCTAATGGTTAATAACATGCCGGCAGAAGATGCGGCTAGATGGTTCGGTGTTGCGCCACCTGACCTAACGTTAACGGCTCGCGTGCGTGGTGTTGATTGGTTGTACACCTACTTGCGTTCTTTCTATGAAGATCCAAGCCGTCCATTTGGTGTGAATAACGTGATCTTCCCGAGCGTGGGTATGCCTCATGTACTGCAAGAACTACAAGGTGTTCCTCAACCTGTTATTGAAACGCACATGGTTGGTGGTCAAGAAGAACAGGTGGTTGTCGGTGTTAAAGCCGATGGTACTGGCGAGCTGAGCCAGAGTGAATATGATGACGCAGTACGCGACCTTGTGAACTTCCTGGAATATGCAGGTGACCCTGTTCAGGTTGAGCGCGAAAGCATGGGTGTTTGGGTGCTGTTATTCCTAGTGATTTTCACTGGTGTTGGCTATCTTCTATATAAAGAGTATTGGCGTGACATTCACTGATTGTGATATCATATCGTGCTGATTTCTGTAATGGAGGCGTGTTGCCTCCATTCTTCTATTTAAAATTACTATACCGGAGGGCTCATGGCTGTAGCTGCCAATAAACGTTCTGTGATGACTCTATTCTCAAGTGCTACTGATATGGCTAGCCATCAGGTACGTATCGTTTTGGCTGAGAAAGGCGTAGCCGTCGAAGTTGAACTCGTTGACGAGGCGAACCTACCTGCTGAACTTGCAGAATTGAACCCATACAAATCTGTTCCAACTCTAGTTGATCGTGAACTGACTCTGTACGATTCAAAGATCATCATGGAGTACCTTGACGAGCGTTTCCCGCATCCGCCGCTAATGCCTGTATACCCTGTAGATCGTGGTAAGAACCGTCTTATGATGTACCGCATCCAGCGTAACTGGTACAGCGTTGCAGAGAAGATCATCTCTACAACAGGCGAAGAGCAAGAGAAAGCACGTCAAAAACTACGCAATGACCTACTAATGCTTGGTCCTCTATTTGCGGAAAGCGAGTACTTCATGAGTGAAGACTTTAGCTTAATTGATTGCTACCTTGCACCGCTATTGTGGCGTTTGCCTACGTTCGGTATCGAGCTTACAGGTCCTGGTTCAAAAGAGCTTAAGATCTACATGAACCGCGTATTTGAGCGTGATTCATTCCTAGCTTCTTTAACTGAAGCAGAACGTGAGATGCGTCTAGTTCGTTAATGGATATTTCTGCAATGACTCCCCGTCGACCATACCTGCTTCGCGCATTTTATGATTGGTTGGCGGAGAATGAACTGACTCCTCATTTAGTAGTTGATGCTACTATGCCAGGAGTACGCGTACCGGAAGAGTATGTGCAAGATGGACAGATCATCTTGAACGTTGCTCCTCGTGCTGTAGGCAACCTAGAAATTGGCAATGAAGCGTTAACGTTTCATGCTCGTTTTGGTGGTCGACCTCATTCAGTTATCGTTCCTATTTATGCTGTGCAGGCTATCTATGCTCGCGAAAATGGCGCAGGAACAATGTTTGAGCCTGAAGAGGCTTACGATGATAACTTAGAGTTGGAAGAAGAGAATCACCTAGCTTCAGCGGACTCTTTAACTGCGGTTGAAGATGTTGTTGAGGCAGAAGAAGATGCCTCTCCAGACCCTGATGACGAACCGCCAAGACCTAAAGGTCGCCCGAGCCTTCGCGTGGTGAAATAACGCCAAACAAACTAAAAAGGAGCCCTAGGGCTCCTTTTTTTATTTTCTGCGTCGAATGTTAATTTTCAATGGACTCTTCGACGATATCTCCAGAGCGGTCAATAACTACATCGCCTTCCATTATATTCCCTTCTGGGCTATCTACTGGCGGCGTTTTCTCAACAGTTGTATCTTCTGCGCTAGCATCCACGACAGGTGCTTCTGCTACAGGTGCTTTCGCATCACTGGTTGGCGCTGGGGCTGTTTTTGCTTCAATGGTTGCAAGGTCTGCAATCTCAAAGCCACGAATCACCAACTTTACACCACTGACGTTGCGCGCTGTCTCTGTTGCAACATCGGCATTTTCAGGTGTGACATAACCGAAAAGGAAGACTTCACTGTTTTCAGTAATCACCTTAACCGATACGCCTTTTAGCTTGTTTTCTCTCACTAGAGCAGATTTCACCTTGGCGGTGATCCAACTATCACGGCTCATCTGAGAGACATTGATCATCGGTTGTACGCGCAGTTGGTTGTAAACCTTTTTAACGCCAGCGATTTTTTCGACATGCTCTTCGACTTGTGCGCTGAGTTCTTCTGTTGGTGCTTGACCAATTAAGACCACTTTCCCCCTAAAGGAGCTAGCTGCTACACGTACTTTACCTGAGAATGGTGGTTTGTTACCTAAGGCGGCCGCTTCAAACTCTATGTTATTGTCACTCCAGATCTCTCGAGTAGAGCGGTCATCGGTCACGATATCCGATGAATCGCTGACAAACATCCCAGCGCAGCCAGAGAGCAGAAGGCACGACAATAATGCCGTGACATATAAGGAGAGTTTACGAGTGTACAACATGGATCTAAATCCTCACTAGTAGCAAATTTTATTCAACGTGTTCTGGGAATAGTACCTGATCAATAAGGTCACATAAGCAGTGTAGAGTCAGCATATGAACTTCATGGATACGCGCTGTGCGATTGGATGGAATTCTGATTTCTACGTCATGTTCGCCTAATAGGCCCGCCATCTCACCACCATCTTTGCCGGTTAGAGCAATGATGGTCATATCCCTTGTTACCGCAGCTTCCATCGCTTTGATGATGTTCTTACTATTACCACTGGTTGAGATAGCCAGTAAGATATCGCCTTGTTGGCCAATGGCTCTCACTTGTTTTGAAAAGACTTCTTGGTAGTGATAATCGTTAGCTACCGCCGTCAATGTGGCGATATCTGAGGTTAGCGTCATCGCGGGTAGGCTAGGTCGCTCTGTCTCAAAGCGATTTAAAAGACAAGAAACGAATTGTTGGGAGTTTGCGCTTGAGCCGCCATTACCACAGCAAAGAATCTTCTTACCGTTTAATAGCGTACTAACCATAGCCTGTGCGGCATGGGTAATGGCATCAGGCAACTCTTCAGCCGCTGCAATTTGAATCTGTATACTCTCTGTAAAACTGGCTTTTATGCTATCGTGCATTTCTATCCTTCGACAATTGCGTTTTGTATCCACTCGATTTGGCTAAGCTCACTGCTCAAAGCTACGACATCGAATCGAAAATAGGTGTGATCAGGGGAGAGGTTGTTTTTACTCAACCACAACAAGGCGGTTTTTTTGAGTTTTGATTGCTTAGCTCTGGTAACCGCTTCTGCTCCGCTACCATAGTGATGCTGTTTTCGGTATTTTACCTCAACAAAAACAATCTCTCGTTGATCGCGCATTATAAGGTCAATTTCACCACACTTTGCGCGAAAGTTCTTTTCTAAAAATATGAGGCCTTGCTTAGCGAGGTATCGCTGTGCTTTGGCCTCATATTTGTGCCCAATGGCAAGTCTACTTAGAAGACTCATACTCGGCCCAGCTAAGCTGGCGCTGTACTACACATTGCTCATCGATACTAAGCACTCCCGTTTGTCCTTGCAGTGAATGACCAGGACTTACTTTCATATTTGGCAAAGCGTTGATCAGGCTGTAAGCATCCATACCCAGTGCGCGTAGACGTTTTTGTTGATTGCTAGATTTTTCCCAGATGCCCTGCATCTGGTTGTCTAACTCTTCATTCGGCTCTACCAGCATTGGGATATCACTGTAGATAACACCAGACAGATCTTGAGATGCACGCTTCACACCTGTATTACTGCGAGAGTTTGCATACAACTTAGGTGGCGTTGCTTCAGGGTTGATTGCTACGTTAATAAACGGCTTGATTAGGTTGAGTTCAGAATCACCAGCAATGATGTAAACGGCATCAATATCTCTACGAGAGCGCTGCTCAGACTCCATTTCCATATCCATTAGCTTATCCATCTGCGCGATACGTTTTTGGCTATCTTGAAGCCCAAAGACAGTATTTATAGCAAACTGCAGTTGGTTCTTAGACCTGAAGTATGAAACTGCACTCTTGGTGTCGTTGTTCTTGCTCCATTCCTCATTGAATGCGTCAGCCATGCGCTGGCCATAGCTTCCACGAGGTGCAATGATCAATGGATATTTAGCGCCAGTATCCGCAAGGTGTCTTGCCGCCTCTGCCGCTTCTTGCTCTGGAGATAGTGTGACATAACAGAAGTCGGTACCTTCCAGAATTTCTTTTGGAAAGTTGAGGGCAAGCATAGGAATTGGTTTGTCGCTGTCTTGCTGAATATCTTGCAGTTCTTCAATCGTGTTGCGCATTAAAGGACCAACTACAAAGTCGACATTCTGTTCTTCTAGCTGCTGCTGAATCTGAGTCGTATCGTTTTTATTACTATCAATAACGACGTACTCTGCTTCAGGAAGTCGCGCATCATCGTTCATCATCGCGAAAACGAAGCCATCTCTGATAACTTCAGCTTGTTTAGCAAACTTGCCACTAAGCGGAAGAACAAGCGCGGTTTTATTTGGTTGGACGATCTCTAAAGCAAGAATGTCTTTTATTTCTTGAGGAGTATAGAGGGCTGCAGGATGACTAAAGTTCTCGTCAATCCAAGCTTGCAACGATTTCTGCAGTTTCGGAAGGTTGTGGCTGTACGACTGATTGTCGATAGCCAACTCTTGCCACCCCTTCAACTCATGTTCATTTTCAGCAATTTGCATTGCCTCAAGTTCGTCGACGGTTACGCTGTTCATTAATGCCCAGATTTGGTCAACGTTCTCTTGTTGTTGCTCTTCCGATAGAAAATCAGCGCGAAGTACTTGCTCTCTAGCGGCATCTAGCGGCTGATAAAGATCTTGATAGATTTCAGAGCGTAGCTCGTAATAACGTTGCCATTGTGTGCGCTCTAGTCGCCATTCATTGCGGAAGTTTAGTTGCTTTAACGCATCGGTTGGCTGTTCTTCGTTGAGAAGCAACTGAGCTCGCGCTAACTGCCATTCTGCTTGTTGTGTTTCAGACATGTTTTGCTGAGCAAGACGCTGGATAATACGATTAGCTAGGCTTGCATTGTCTTCCTCAACAGCTGCTTTCAAAGATAAAATTAACCAATCAATTTGTTCGGAACCGTCAGAGGAATCAGCCTTGATTAGGTAGTATTCTGAGGTTTGTGTTGGCTGATTGAGAATATTGGATTGTTGCGCAGCTTCTGGATCAGAAGAGGGGCTTGAACAAGCCGCAAGAAGTACAGACAATGCAATGGGAGTAAGAATGCGTGATACACTGTATCCAGATCGATTTTTTTGCGCCATGAGTTCTTTAATAATTGTGGATTAATTACCTCTATATTAATCCCTCAAGTGACGGTAAACAAATGACAGATAACAATTCTTTTGATTCTTCGACAGCGACCCTCTATATCGTCCCTACTCCAATAGGGAATTTAGGCGATATTACGCAGCGTGCTATTGAAGTATTGAATGGGGTAGACCTGATTGCAGCGGAAGATACTCGTCACACAGGGCGACTGCTTTCACATCTAAATGTGGGAACGCGCACCTTTGCCTTGCATGACCACAATGAGCAACAGAAAGCTCAAGTTCTAGTGGAAAAACTCCTTGAAGGTCAATCAATTGCATTAGTTTCTGATGCTGGAACTCCTTTAATCAGCGACCCTGGCTATCACTTGGTTAACCAGTGTCGTCAGGCCGGTGTTCGCGTTGTTCCCTTACCGGGAGCTTGCGCGGTAATTACCGCTTTGAGCGCGGCAGGCTTACCGTCGGATCGTTTTAGCTTTGAAGGCTTCTTACCGCCAAAGAGTAAAGGCAGAAAAGATCGCTTCCTTGAGCTTGCTAAGGTAGAACGTACCTGTATTTTTTATGAATCGCCGCACAGAATCATGGATTCTCTCGCCGATATGCTGCAGGTATTAGGGCCAGATCGCCAAGTAGTGTTGGCGCGCGAGCTAACTAAGACGTTCGAAACTATTCAGGGGATGCCTTTAGGTGAGCTTATTCCATGGCTTGAAGAAGATGCCAACCGTATTCGTGGAGAGATGGTATTGCTGGTTCACGGTTACCGTGAAGAAGCCAGCGATGAGTTGCCAGAAGAAGCGCGCCGCACTTTAGCTATTTTGACTAAAGAATTGCCTTTGAAGAAAGCGGCAGCTCTAACCGCAGAGATCTATAGTTTGAAAAAGAATGCACTCTATAAGTGGGGACTTGAGCATATAGAGTAGCGGATAGGGGTTAAGCCCTTATTTGATTAGACATCTGTGATCTTTGTCAGTACAATCCGCCCCGGAGCTAACCAGATAGTCGCTGCTTCGTTGATGTCCTTCGGGAGACTGACGGAGGGGAGGAAAGTCCGGGCTTCATAGAGCAGGGTGCCAGGTAACGCCTGGGGGGCGCAAGCCCACGACAAGTGCAGCAGAGAGAAGACCGCCGATGACCTTCGGGTACAGGTAAGGGTGAAAGGGTGCGGTAAGAGCGCACCGTGCGACTGGCAACAGTTCGTAGCAGGGTAAACTCCACCCGAAGCAAGACCAAATAGGCTCTCACATTGCGTTGCTCGCGTAAGAGGGCGGGTAGGTTGCTCGAGCCAGTGAGCGATTGCTGGCCTAGACGAATGGCTATCACCGCGCAAGCGGATACAGAACCCGGCTTATAGGTAAGCTCCACCTATTGAAGAAGCCCCGCCTTGGCGGGGCTTTTTGCTATCTAGAATCTGCCAAAATGACCTGTAGCTCAGTCTTTATAGGTCTTTCCCTTCGAGTAAAGCACATCAAAGGTGCAACCCTTTGCACTGTTTAAGTAATTATTTGGTGATTTTACTCACTAACGCTGACTAAACCTGACTATTTCAGTACACTAAGCTAATAGTTATCTAAATTAAATCGAGCTTTTGTAATGAGCGAATCCTTTAAACACGTCTCCGTTTTACTCGACGAATCCGTTGATGGTCTTAACATCAAACCAGATGGTACGTATATCGATGGTACCTTTGGACGCGGTGGTCACAGCCGAGTTATTTTGTCTAAACTGGGCGAGAATGGTCGACTGTTTAGTATTGACCGAGATCCGCAAGCCATTGCTGAAGCTGCCAAGATTGATGACCCTAGATTTACCATCATCCATGGTCCTTTTTCAGGTATGGAAGGATATGCACAAGAGCGAGACCTTGTCGGTAAAGTAGACGGTGTGCTTCTTGATCTTGGCGTTTCTTCTCCTCAGTTGGATGATGCCGAGCGCGGTTTCAGCTTTATGAAGGATGGCCCGCTTGATATGCGTATGGACCCAACATCTGGAACTCCAGTATCTCAGTGGTTACAAGATGCGGATGTTGAAGATATTACATGGGTGATTCGTGAATTTGGTGAAGATAAGCATGCATGGCGTATCGCCAAGGCTATCGTCGCTTATCGCGAGAATGAAGAGAACGAACCTCTTCTTCGTACCGGTCAATTAGCTAAACTTATCTCAGAGGCGGCGCCGAAAAGCTTTAAAGAGAAAAAGCACCCTGCGACTCGCTCATTTCAGGCATTCCGCATCTACATCAACAGTGAATTAGATGAGATTGCCACAGCACTTAATGGTGCAAAGAACATTCTTGCTCCTGAGGGGCGCTTATCTGTGATTAGCTTCCACTCATTGGAAGACAGAATGGTGAAGCAGTTCATGCGCAAAGAAAGCCGTGGTCCTCAGGTTCCTCATGGTATCCCTATGACTGAAGAGCAGATTCGTGCTCTTGGCAGTGCTGCAATGAAAACGGTAGGTAAGGCAATTAAGCCATCAGTTTCAGAATTAGACGTCAATATTAGAGCAAGAAGCTCAGTGTTAAGGATTGCCGAAAAGCTATGAATGAATCAGGGAAGTTGATTCAAACTGAAGTGCCACTACTAGGGAAGATGATTATTCGCGACCTGTTTACAGTAGGTCGTGTGCCACTTTTTTTGTTGATCATTCTCTTTTTTAGCGCAATAACCGTAGTACTTACCACGCACATGACGCGACAGGCTATTTCACAAAAAGACGTCGCACTTGAAGAGCGTGAGCAATTAGATGATGAGTGGCGCAACCTGATTCTCGAGGAGAATGCCCTTTCAGAACACAGTCGTGTTCAAAAAATGGCTACCTCTGAACTCGAAATGAAGCGACCAGACTCTGATAAGGAAGTCATAGTTAAACTGTAATGAAGCCGACTAAAAAGAAACCCGTCAAGACCGCTAGAAAGCGAACTCCTAAAAAGGTCGAACCGAGCAAGGTTGCTCCTACTGATACCAGCATTATTAAGTGGCGCTACCAAACCGTATTAGGTTTTATTTTACTATTGCTAGGCGCGCTGCTCGCTCGAGTCGCTTATATCCAAGTTATTGAACCTGATACATTAATTGAACGTGGTGATATGCGTTCAGTTAGGGTAAAGGCGCTGCCTTCAGCGCGTGGAATCATTTCAGATCGCAATGGTGAACAGATAGCGGTCAGTGTGCCAGTAGAAGCGGTTTATGCCGATCCTCGAAATATCTTTACCAAGGGCGATGCTTTGCAAGATGTGGCGCGCTGGCATGCTCTTGCCGACGTACTGCAACTTGATCGAGACGACTTGATTGAGCGAATAGAGAAAAACAAAAACCGCCGTTTTATCTATTTGCAACGCCAAGTTAGCCCTGCCATGGCCAAATACATTAGAGAGTTGAAGCTAAAAGGTATTGGTCTGAGAGACGAATCTCGCCGTTACTACCCTACGGGTGAAATCAGTGCTCATGTTGTTGGGGTAACAGGCATTGATAGCCATGGCTTGGAGGGGGTTGAGCGAAGCTATGACGACTACCTATCTGGCCAAGCTGGCTCACGTAAGGTCCGCAAAGATCGTGATGGTCGAGTGGTAGAGAATATTTCTATGACGGAAAGCAAGCAAGGCAATCCGTTGCAGCTCACCATAGATCAACGCTTACAAGCGATAGCTTATCGCGCAATTAAACAAGCAGTAGCGGATCACCGAGCCACCTCAGGTAGCGTAGTGTTATTGGACGTAAAAACCGGTGGAATATTGGCGATGGTCAACTCACCTTCTTACAACCCAAATACTCGTGATCAACTGCAGTCGTTCCGAATGCGAAACAGAGCGATTACCGATTCTTTAGAACCGGGCTCTTCGGTTAAGCCATTTGTTGTATTAGCGGCATTAGATAATGGAACCGCAGATCTTGATACCGTAATTGATACTGGCAATGGGATCATGCGTATCGGTGGAAGCCGAGTTCGAGACAGTTCGAAGGTTGGTAAGGCTGGTCTTAAAACGATTTTACAAAAATCGAGCAACATTGGTGTAGCCACATTAGCGCTGGGTATGCCTTTAGATTCTTTGCTGGGTATGTATCAATCAGTGGGTTTTGGTTCTACGTCTGGAATTAATCTGGTTGGTGAAACCACGGGCTTATTCCCTAACCGACGCCGCTGGTCACAATTTGAAATTGCGACTCTCTCATTTGGTTACGGCTTATCAGTAACTCCACTGCAGTTGGCACATGCGTATGCGACATTAGGCAGTTACGGCAGCTTCAAACCATTGCATATTATTAAAGATGCAAAAAATCTAGATGCTAAACAGGTAGCTAACCCAAAGCATGCGCGTGAAGTTCTCGAGATGCTTGAGTCCGTTACTCAAAAAGGGGGCACAGCAACTCGAGCCGCTGTACCTGGTTACCGTGTTGGCGCTAAAACGGGCACCTCCCGTAAAGCCAAGGCTGGTGGATACAGTGATGAGTATGTGACGATCACCGCGGGTGTTGCACCAATCAGTAACCCAAGGGTTGCCTTGGTTGTGGTGGTTAATGAGCCGCAAGGTGATGATTATTATGGTGGCTCTGTAGCGGCCCCTGTTTTTTCCGAAGTTTTGAAGGGAGCACTGCAGATATTGAATGTGCCGCCCGATGCTAATAAAAGTTAATAAATAGTATGAATGTTCAATGCACACTACAGCATCTAGTTCAGCCTTGGCTGAATAACCTAAGTGAGAAACTGGCTCATATTTCAGTATCGGACTTAGAGCTAGATAGCAGGCAAATCCAACCAGGCTCTACCTTCGTGGCCATTAAAGGGCATACAGTTGACGGCAGACGCTTTATCTCAAATGCGGTAAAAGCCGGAGCAAGTCTAGTCATTGCGGAAAGTGATGAAGATTACCCTCATGGTAGTAGCGTCTGGATGGATGATACTCCAGTGCTGTATTTGGACAGCCTGAGCCTCAATCTATCTGCACTAGCGAGCCGTTTATATCGCTTTGATAATATGGATCTTATTGCGGTTACTGGGACAAATGGCAAAACGACGATTACGCAAATTATCGCCCAGTGGCTAGATAGCGTAGGTAAGCAAGCTGCAGTGATGGGCACAACCGGTAATGGTTTTCTCTCTTCTCTCAAAGAAGCAAAAAACACCACAGGCAGCGCTATTGAAGTGTGTAGAACACTATCGCAGCTGAGTGAGCTTGGCGCTGATATTACGGCTCTAGAAACCTCTTCACATGGCTTAGTCCAGCATCGTATCAAGGCGCTAAAATTTGTCGCAGCTGTGTTTACCAATCTCAGTCGAGATCACCTTGATTATCACGGAAGTATGGCGGAATACGCTAAGGCAAAACTGAGCCTATTTACCGAACATTCATGTAAACATAAGGTGATTAATGCTGATGACTCTATAGGTCAAGAGTGGTTGGAATTATTGCCTGACGCGATTGCCGTATCTTTGCTAGAAAAACCTCAAGCTAAGCAGTATATGTACGCGAGTAATATTCGTTACTCTGAGCAGGGTATAGAAATTAGCTTTGATAGTAGCTGGGGTAAAGGAGTGTTAAAGGCGCCGCTTATCGGTGAGTTTAATGCGAGTAATCTGCTGCTGGCCTTTACTACTCTTCTTAGTTTGGGCTTTGATATCAGAGTCTTACAAAAGGCAGCAACGCAACTTCAGCCTGTCATTGGCCGAATGGAACTCTTTCAAGCGGCTGACAAAGCTAAAGTAGTGGTGGACTATGCTCATACTCCAGATGCCTTGGAAAAAGCACTGTGTGCCTTGCGAGTGCATTGTGAAGGACAGCTGTGGGCAATCTTTGGTTGTGGTGGCGATAGAGACAGTGGCAAGCGACCTATGATGGCACAGATCGGGGAACGGTTTGCCGATCGCATTATCCTTGCTGATGACAACCCGCGGAGCGAAGATCCAGCTCACATCATCCAAGGCATGTTAAAAGGCGTTTCAAATCAACAATCTGTGACTGTTGAGCATGATAGATTCAAAGCCTTGTCCTATGCTATTGAACATGCAACGTCTAAAGACATTATTTTACTTGCTGGTAAAGGACACGAGGATTATCAAATCTTAGGAGATGACACTATTCATTACTCTGATCGTGAATCGGCAATGACCTTGTTGGAGTTAGTTTAATGATAAGCACTCAATTATCGGATATGGCCACTGCTGTAGACGGACGTTTGCTTGGAAGCAACTTAACGATTGAGTCAGTTTCCACGGATAGTCGCAACATCGACGGCAATGGCTTGTTTGTGGCCTTAGTTGGAGAGCGCTTTGATGCTCATAACTTTTGTGAACAAGCGGTAGAGCAGGGTGCTGTTGCTTTACTGGTAGAGAAAGAACTGCCTTTACCTGTTCCACAACTCATTGTTGAAGATAGTAAGTTGGCCCTAGGAAAACTAGGCGCTTGGAATTTTGCTAAAACAGATATGCCTAAGGTCGCCATCACCGGGAGTTGTGGTAAAACCACAGTAAAAGAGATGCTTGCCTCTATTCTATCTTTGAGAGGTGAAGTTTTAGCTACCGCAGGAAACTTCAATAATGATATAGGCGCTCCACTCACTCTACTGCGCGCCACTACGCAACACGATTTTTCTGTTATTGAGCTGGGTGCAAACCACGAGCATGAAATTGAATATACAGTGAACTTAGTGCAGCCTGATATTGCTCTGGTGAATAACGTTGCAGCTGCTCATCTTGAGGGGTTTGGCTCAATGCAGGGTGTAATGCGAGCCAAGGGCGAGATATTTTCTACTTTAGATGAAGGTGGTCTTGCACTTTATAACTTGGAGAGCCAAGGCGGAGAGTTATGGCAAGCCTTGCTTGAAAATAAGCGCGTACAAACCTTCTCTTTAGATAACTCATTGGCGGAGTACTATGCTGGTAATATTTCTATAGATAGTAATGGGTTAGCGAGTTTTCATCTGCATACCCCATTTGGCATGGCAGAGGTAAAACTTGGGGTTGTTGGACGCCACAATGTGGCGAATGCCGTCGCGGCGGCAGCGATTGCCTTGAATATGGGAACTGAGCTGCCCACAGTGGTTCGTGGACTCGAATCTGTTGCTCAAGTTAAGGGGCGAGTTGCGGTGGAGCAACTGACAGACAACATTCGCCTTATTGACGATAGTTATAATGCTAGCGTACCTGCGATGAAGGCTGCAGCTGACTTGCTTGGTGGGTTCGAAGGAAGCCGTTGGCTGATCTTGGGATTTATGGCTGAATTAGGTAAAGAAAGTCTTGAACTTCATCGGCAAGTCGGTGAATATGCAGCAAAATTTGGGTTTGAGCATGTGCTGACTTATGGGGACGACACTAAAATAATTAGTGATGTTACTCATGGGCGTCATTTTGATGATCACCAAAGCTTAATGGCTTTTATTGAACAGCAACTCTCTACTCAACCACACACTCAACATACCTTGCTCGTTAAGGGCGCAAATAGTGCGCAGATGAGCAAGATTGCCGCTGCTTTGAAGGAGAAGCTTAAATGATTATCTGGCTAGCGGATTTACTACAGCCTTACTTTTCGTTCTTTCGTCTTTTTGATTATCTTTCTTTTCGTTCGATACTCAGCATTATAACTGCATTAGTTCTATCCCTTTGGATGGGGCCTAAGTTGATCCGACGTTTGCAACTACTGCAAATCGGTCAAGTAGTTCGCCATGACGGTCCTGAATCACACTTAAGCAAGCATGGTACACCTACCATGGGCGGAGTGATGATTCTCGCCGCAATTACTATTACGGTACTGTTGTGGGCAAATCTGTCCAACCCTTATGTATGGGCGGTGCTCGCAGTATTGCTTGGCTATGGCGCGGTCGGTTTTGTAGATGACTACCGCAAGGTGGTTCGCAAAAATACTGATGGTCTGATAGCGCGTTGGAAATATTTCTGGCAATCGGCCATCGCTATTGTGGTTGCTTTCGCGCTATATGCGCATGGTAAAGATACGGCGGCCACCCAGCTAGTTGTACCATTTTTCAAAGACATCATGCCTCAATTAGGCCTGTTTTATATTGTTCTTACCTACTTTGTTATTGTCGGTACCAGTAACGCAGTAAACCTAACTGATGGCTTGGACGGTCTAGCGATTATGCCGACCATTTTGGTTGCAGCAGGTTTTGCTGTTATCGCCTACGCGACGGGTAATGTTAACTTCGCTCAGTACCTGCATATCCCTTATATCCCTTACACCAGTGAGCTTGTAATTTTCTGTACCGCTATCGTCGGTGCTGGTCTGGGCTTCCTGTGGTTTAACACCTATCCAGCCCAAGTATTTATGGGCGATGTGGGCTCTCTTGCTTTAGGTGGTGCCTTGGGCACGATTGCGGTTCTTGTTCGTCAAGAGTTCGTACTGGTCATTATGGGGGGCGTTTTTGTAATGGAGACCTTGTCGGTAATCCTTCAGGTAGGCTCATACAAACTGCGCGGACAGCGAGTGTTTCGTATGGCTCCTATTCACCACCACTATGAGCTAAAAGGCTGGCCTGAACCTCGCGTTATTGTTCGTTTTTGGATTATCTCTATCGTGCTAGTACTGATTGGTCTGGCTACCCTGAAGGTGCGTTAATCCATGACAAAGTGGCAAGGTATTCGTGATGTCGTTGTCGTAGGGCTTGGAATCACTGGTTTGTCTGTGGTTAGGCACCTGCAAAAGGTTTCTGAACAACTGGATGCGCCACTGCATATTCGTGTGATTGACACTCGACCTGTCGCACCAGGTGCCGAGCAGTTGTCTGATGATGTTTCACTGCACAGCGGAGGCTGGAATCAGCAATGGCTCAATGAGGCAGACCTCATCGTGGTAAGTCCAGGCATTGCACTTGCTACGCCACAATTAACTCAAGCCGTAGACTTAGGTGTACCTGTAGTCGGTGATATTGAGTTATTTGCCTGGGCGGTGAATAAGCCCGTGCTGGCGATTACCGGTTCTAACGGCAAGAGTACGGTTACCGATCTTACGGGTGTTATGGCTAACGCAGCTGGTGTGAAAACAGCGGTTGGCGGCAATATTGGCGTACCGGCTCTTGAGTTGCTCGATAGTGATGCTGACTTATACGTGCTTGAACTATCCAGCTTTCAACTTGAAACGACCTCAAGTCTAAAACTGCGAGCAGCCGCGTTTCTCAACCTATCCGAAGATCATATGGATAGATATGAGGGAATGCACGACTATCGTCAGGCTAAGCTTCGTATTTTTGAACATGCTGAGGTTAAGATCGTTAACGCTGATGATGAGGCAACCTATCCAGAGAATGTCGATGGACTGATAGAATTTGGTGTTGCTACTGGCGATTATACGCTTTCTGATTTTCAAGGGCAGACATGGTTAACTAGCCATACACAGCGCCTTTTGGCTGCGAATGATCTCTCCATTGTTGGTCAGCACAATATGCTCAATGCCATTGTTGCTATCGCATTGCTGGAATCTGCGGGTATCAAGGTTGAATCCTCACTCGACGCACTAAAAACTTACACGGGCCTGACGCACCGTTGTCAGGTTGTCAGTCGTGAAAACGATATTATCTGGGTCAATGATTCTAAAGCGACCAATGTTGCCAGCACATTAGCGGCTCTAAAGGGGCTAAAAATTGCTGGTCGTTTGTATTTACTTGTCGGCGGTGATGGTAAAGGGGCTGATTTTAGTGAACTAAAGCCAACTCTTGCCTCCTTAGATGTTGAGCTTTGCTGTTTCGGTGCAGATGGTAAGCAGTTGATTTCACTATCTGAAAACAGTGTTTACTTTGATAGCATGCAAGAAGCAGTAACTGCTATTCGACAGAAAGCCAAAGCAGGTGATATGGTGATGCTTTCTCCTGCCTGCGCCAGTTTCGATCAGTTTGCGAATTTTATGCAGCGCGGAGATGTGTTTACTCGGCTCGCTCAGACGCAGGATGCTTAGCGTCCGCTATGCGTAGCAGGATGCAAATCAATCTAGAGATTAGGACAAAGTGAGAAATATGCGTTGGCTCTCTCGTTTCCATGGAAAGGAACCGACTCCCACATTAAGCCCTGAGCAAGATTCTTCTGAAGAGTCGTTAGACGACGCTCAGCAATATTCTGCATTACCAGTGCTATTTGATAGGCAGTTGGTGTGGTTATCACTAATCCTAATGCTTATAGGCTTGGTGATGGTGACGTCTGCTTCGCTACCCGTGAGTTACTCTCATTATGGTTACCCATTCCATTATGCGATTCGTCACGCCTTTTATTTGTGTCTTGCACTCGTGGTGATGGGCGTTGTCATACACGTCCCAACCCATTACTGGTTGAAAAATAGCTCTAAGTTATTGTTTATTTGTATGTTTCTGCTGCTGTTCGTGCTACTTGCGGGTAAGTCAGTAAATGGTGCATCGCGTTGGATCCCTTTGGGTCCCATCAACTTTCAGCCTGCCGAACTGGCTAAGCTAGCACTGTTTATCTTTATGGCTAGCTATTTATATCGCAAGCAACAAGAAGTAAGAGCAAGCTTTACGAGTGGCTTCTTTAAGCCATTTATTGTCTTTGCTTCACTGGCGATCTTGCTTCTTGGGCAACCCGATCTAGGTACTGTCGTCGTAATGTTGGTGACGGTCTTCGGGATGTTATTTATTGCAGGCGCCAAGCTTTGGCAGTTCCTTGCGCTTGTGTTTGCTGGGATCATAGGTATCGGTGTTTTGATTTTGATCGAGCCATACCGAATGAAGCGTGTGACCTCCTTTTTAGACCCATGGGAAGACCCCTTTGGTAGTGGCTACCAATTGACTCAATCATTAATGGCATTTGGTCGAGGAGAGTGGTTCGGCCAAGGTTTAGGAAATTCAATTCAGAAGCTCGCCTACCTTCCTGAAGCACATACTGACTTTGTGTTTGCTGTGATGGGAGAAGAGCTAGGCTTTATTGGCGTGATGGGTATTTTACTGCTGATCTTTGCTCTAGTGTTTAAGTCAGTATTTATAGGCAAACGAGCGTTTGATGCCGGGGATGTGTTTAGCGGTTATCTCGCGTTAGGCTTTGGAATTTGGTTTGCATTTCAGACTGTCGTCAACGTTGGCGCAGCCGCCGGTATGGTACCAACCAAAGGTTTGACCCTGCCATTAATCAGTTATGGTGGCTCGAGCCTTATCATAATGTCCATCGCGGTAGCTATCGTAATACGAATCGATCATGAGCATCGAGTACAAGATTATAAAGAGTCGTTACAAGTAGACGACGTGAAACAAGACGAAGTAAAGCAAGGTGTAGCCTAATAATGACAAACAATAAAAAGCGACTCTTGGTGATGGCGGGTGGCACTGGCGGTCACGTTTTTCCTGGGCTTGCAGTGGCGAAATACCTGCAGCAACAAGGATGGGAAATCCGCTGGTTGGGTACGGCTGATCGTATGGAGGCCGACCTTGTACCAAAGCATGGTATCGAGATAGATTTCATCAAGGTGAAAGGGCTAAGAGGCCAAGGCCTAGGTAAGTTAATCAAGGCTCCTTTTCAGATCATTAATGCCATTAGTCAGGCGAAAGCACACATTAAACGCTACAACCCAGATGTGGTTTTAGGGATGGGCGGTTATGTGAGTGGCCCCGGTGGTATTGCTGCGCGTCAGTGCGGTATTCCACTGGTATTGCACGAACAAAATGCCGTTGCTGGCCTGACTAACGGTTGGTTAGCAAAGGTGGCGAGTAAGGTATTCCAAGCCTTTCCAGGTGCGTTTCCTAATGCAGAAGTGGTGGGTAACCCAGTTAGAACTGATGTTGTCGCGCTTGAGTCCCCGCAGACTAGGCTTGCATCTCACGAGGGTGATATTCGAATCTTAGTGATGGGCGGTAGCCAAGGTGCTCGCATTCTAAATCACACGCTACCAGAAACTATTGCAGCACTAGGTAGTGGTTATACGGTTTGGCATCAGGTGGGTAAAGACAACCTTGAAGATGTAGAGACTCGTTACCGCGATAATGGTGTCCAACAAGCAAAAGTCTCTGAGTTCATTGATGATGTAGCTGCTGCTTATGAGTGGGCTGACTTAATTGTATGTCGCTCTGGCGCATTGACAGTGTCTGAGGTTTCAGCTGCGGGCTTGGCGGCGATATTCATTCCTTACCCGCATAAAGATAGACAACAAGCGCTCAATGGCGACTACCTAGTCGACGCTGACGCTGCAAAAATGATTGAGCAGCAGAACCTTTCTGCCGCCAAATTAACACAAACTATTCAGGGGCTAGATAGAGCCTCATTGCTCGAGATGGCAATTAAATCACGTCAAGCAGCTAAGCTTGATGCAGATAAAGTGGTTGCAGAGGCGATAGTCGCTCTGAGCAACCGCAATGACCAATAATCTCGAACAAAACTGAGCAAGAGAACAAATATGGTAATCGAACATAAACAAGATTTGGCGCATATCCGAGCTATGATCCCTGAGATGCGACGCGTGAAGAGCATTCATTTCGTTGGTATTGGTGGTGCGGGAATGAGTGGTATTGCAGAGGTTTTGCTAAATGAAGGCTACGCCATCTCTGGCTCAGACATCAGTCAAAATGCCGTTACAGATCGACTGCAAAGCAAGGGCGCGACCATCTTTATTGGTCACGACCAAACCAATGTAGAAAATGCCAGTGTAGTCGTAGTGTCTACGGCTATTGACCAAGGCAACCCTGAGCTTGTTGCGGCTAAAACTTTGCGTATTCCCGTTGTGCGCCGTGCAGAAATGCTGGCTGAGATTATGCGCTACCGCCACGGTATTGCTGTAGCGGGCACGCATGGTAAAACCACAACCACAGCCTTAGTGACTCAGATTTATTCTGAGGCTGGCTTAGATCCTACATTTGTTAACGGCGGTCTAGTAAAGAGCGCAGGAACCAATGCACGCTTGGGCTCAAGCCGTATCCTTATTGCTGAGGCTGATGAGAGCGATGCATCCTTCTTGCACCTGCAGCCTATGGTCGCCATTGTCACTAATATTGAAGCCGACCATATGGATACTTACGGCGGTGACTTTGAAGTGCTAAAGCAAACCTTTACTGACTTCCTGCACAAACTGCCGTTCTATGGTCAAGCAATCATGTGCATTGATGACCCTGTGATTCGCGAGATGCTTCCAACCATTAGTCGTCAGGTCATTACTTATGGCTTCTCGGATGATGCAGACGTTAAGATTGTGAATTACCGTCAGCAAGGGCAGCAGAGCTTCTTTACGGTAGAGCGTGAAGGAAAAAATGACTTAGAGATCACGCTGAACATGCCAGGCAAGCATAACGCACTGAATGCGTCAGCTGCTATTGCCGTTGCAACTGAAGATGATATCTCTGATGAAGCGATTCTGTCAGCATTACTAGCAACTCAAGGCACAGGGCGTCGATTTGAACACCTAGGTGAGTTTGAAACGGGTAATGGTACTGCCATGCTGGTGGATGATTACGGCCATCACCCTAGTGAGGTTGATGTCACCATTGACGCTGCGCGTGCGGGTTGGCCGGATAAGCGTTTGGTTATGGTGTTCCAACCACACCGTTACAGTCGTACTCGCGACCTTTACGATGATTTTGCCAATGTTTTGGATAAAGTTGACGTACTACTGATGCTCGACGTTTATTCTGCTGGCGAAGCGCCTATTGCTGGGGCCGACGGACGTTCGTTATGTCGTACTATCCGCAGTAGGGGGCGTATCGATCCTATCTTTGTTAAAGAACAGGATGAACTACCGAAAGTACTGGCCAACTTGTTGCAAGAAGGTGATCTTGTTCTCACTCAGGGCGCCGGTGACGTAGGAAAGGTTGCTAAAAGGTTGGAAAAGTTAGAACTTAACATCAGAGCAATGCAAAAAAGCTAGTTTCCTTATCGAAATATCCGTTATTGCTATGGAAAGATAATGTCGGGCAAGTATAATCAGTCAATAGATATACTTGCCTGTAAAGGGTTATGTGCCGTTAATTAGGAAGTCGACGACATTATAAAAATGGAATCTACATTAGACGTCGAAACCGAATGTAAACAAAGGCCTAGGTTCAAATTTTCTTGGGTTGATGCGAGTTTTTTATTGTTCGTAGTCGCTTTGATTGTGTTTGGTATTTTTTCCACAGTAGCATGGATGCGAGACAGTGGACGACTCCCCCTTTCTCAATTTGTCCTTGAAGGTGATCTTGAATATGTGCACAGCACTGATGTGCAGAGTGTGTTATCACATATTCATCCATTCGGCACATTTATGACTCAGGATGTTAATCAATTGCAAACAGCGGTTGAATCTCTTCCTTGGGTAGCGAGTGCCGCCATTCGTAAGCAATGGCCAAACACTATTAAAGTGTTTTTGATGGAGCATCACCCAGCAGCAATCTGGAATGGTAATGCGCTTCTAAACAGTAACGGTCAGATATTTTATGCCGATGTTGGGCAGTTGCACCAACAAGACCAAGAAATCGTCAAGCTCTATGGACCTGAAACAGAAAGTGAGAAGGTGCTCGACACTTGGCGAGAGATTAGGCCGCAATTTACGGGTCTTGGCCTACAGATTACTTCTGTAGTACTGAATGACAGACATGCTTGGCAGTTAATATTAGATAACGGCATCCGCCTTGAATTAGGTAAAGATGCCTTAGAAGAAAGAATTCAGAGATTTGTTGACCTCTACCACCACATGGATGAGAGGGTTCAGCAGATCAGTTATATAGATTTAAGATATGACACCGGAGCCGCCATTGGCTGGCTATCGGAAGACCAAAGGCAAGAGAGTAGTAATGACCAAGGGAACGGATGACAACCTGATTGTTGGTCTGGATATCGGTACAGCGACTGTTTCAGCGCTAGTAGGCGAAATTCTTCCAGACGGACAGATCAATATTATTGGTGCTGGCAGCAGTCCATCCCGTGGAATGGATAAGGGCGGGGTGAACGACCTCGATTCCGTGATCAAATCAGTTGAGCGCGCGGTGAATCAAGCTGAGCTTATGGCTGAGCACAAGATCACTAACGTGTATCTATCCATCTCAGGTCAGCACATTACCAGCCGTATTGAAAAAGGCATGGGGACCATCTCTGATGAAGAGGTGTCTCAAGAAGATATGGATCGCGCTATCCATACTGCTCGCTCTATCAAGATTGGTGAAGAAGAACGCATCCTGCATGTAATTCCGCAAGAATTTAAAATTGATCACCTTGGTGGGATTAAGAATCCGCTAGGGCTTTCTGGCGTGCGTATGGAAGTGAGCGTTCATATGATCTCTTGCCATAACGATATGGCTCGCAATGTTATCAAGGCAGTAGAGCGCTGCGGCCTAACCGTTGAGCAGTTAGTCTTCTCTGGCCTTGCGGCAAGTGATGCCGTTATTACTGAAGACGAGAAAGAGCTGGGTGTCTGTGTTGTCGATATCGGCGCAGGAACTATGGATGTCGCACTTTGGACTGGCGGCGCATTGCGTCACACCGAAGTGTTTGCCTATGCAGGTAACTCTGTAACCAGCGATATCGCGTTTGCCTTTGGCACGCCAATTAACGATGCCGAAGAGATTAAGGTTAAGTATGGCTGTGCTATGAGTGAACTGGTTAGCAAGGATGACACAGTTAACGTTCCTAGCGTTGGCGGTCGCCCATCTCGCAGTTTACAAAGACAAACCTTATCTGAAGTGATAGAACCGCGTTATACTGAGCTTATGGGTTTAATAAACCAAGCGATTGAAAACGCTCAAAACAAAATGCGAGAGAATGGTGTTAAACACCATCACATTGCCGCTGGTATTGTATTGACTGGTGGCGCTTCGCAAATAGAAGGTTTAGCTGAATGTGCAGAACGCGTGTTTGGCAATCAAGTTAGAATCGGTAAGCCTACAGAAGTAAAAGGCTTAACAGATTACGTAAAGGAGCCGTACCACTCTACGGCAGTTGGTTTATTGCATTATGGCAAAGACAGCAGTTTTAATGATGAAGGCGAGTACTCGGAACCGAAACACTCCTCTCTAACTGGCTTGTTCAGCAAAATGCGTAATTGGATACAAAAAGAATTTTAACCTGGGTAGACAGGAAAACGGAGAAAGCACATGTTTGAACCGATGACGGAAATGAATGACGAAGCCGTAATTAAGGTCGTTGGTGTTGGCGGTGGCGGCGGTAATGCCGTAGAACATATGGTGCGTGAGTCCATCGAGGGCGTAGAATTCATCAGTGTTAATACCGATGCACAGGCGCTTCGCAAAACTAGCGTTAGCTCAGTTATTCAAATTGGTACAGATATCACCAAAGGTCTTGGTGCTGGCGCGAACCCACAAGTAGGTCGTGATTCAGCGCTTGAAGATCGCGAAGCAATCAAAGAAGTACTAGTGGGTGCCGACATGGTATTCATCGCAGCTGGTATGGGCGGCGGTACAGGTACGGGCGCAGCCCCTGTTATTGCAGAAATAGCCAAAGAGCTTGGCGTTCTAACAGTAGCAGTAGTGACCAAGCCATTTGGTTTTGAAGGCAAGAAACGCCTATCGTTTGCAGAGCAAGGAATCGAAGAGCTTTCAAAGCATGTTGATTCATTGATTACGATTCCAAATGAAAAGCTACTAAAGGTGTACGGACGCAATGTGACCCTTTTAGAAGCATTCGGCTATGCAAATGACGTACTAAAAGATGCAGTACAAGGTATTGCAGAGTTGATTACTCGTCCTGGTATGATCAACGTCGACTTCGCGGATGTTCGCACCGTAATGTCTGAGATGGGTCAAGCTATGATGGGCAGTGGCGTATCTACTGGTGAAGACCGTGCAGAAGAAGCAGCAGAGGCAGCAATTTCTCACTCTCTACTAGAAGATATCGACCTAGCTGGCGCACGTGGTGTACTTGTTAACATCACTGCAGGCATGGATATGCGTCTGGATGAATTCGAAATTGTCGGTAACACAGTTAAGGCATTTGCTTCTGATAATGCTACAGTTGTTATTGGTACTTCTCTAGACCCAGATATGTCTGACGAATTCCGTGTAACTGTTGTTGCAACAGGTATCGGCAACGAGAAGAAACCAGAGATTACTTTGGTGGGTGCAGCGTCTAAACCAAAAGCGGTTGCGACTCCTGAGCCACGCGTTGCTGCGGCAACAAAAGCAGAACCTGAAATGAAGATCCAACCTGCTGCAGCGGTTAAGCCAAAAACTGAACCAGCAGCATCTCGCCCAGCGAGTGGAGCGGGTCAACAGGTAGCAAACTCAGGTCAAACTGAGAGCGCATACCTTGATATACCAGCGTTTCTGCGCAACCAAGCGGACTAATTGTTCAATTTTTTGACAATTGTCAAAAAACTGGTAGGATGTGCGACCAAGCTGATAAACAGCTAGCAACTTTGCTTTAATGAGAGGTATTGCATGATTAGGCAGCGTACTTTAAAAGAGATTGTCAAAACAACTGGAGTGGGATTGCACTCTGGGCGCAAAGTGACATTAACGCTTCGCCCAGCAGCAACAAACACAGGTGTTATTTACCGTAGAACAGATCTAGAACCTGCAGTGGACTTCCCTGCGGACGCTAACTCTGTGCGCGATACAATGCTTTGTACAGCTCTTGTTAATGATGAAGGCGTGCGCATCTCTACCGTTGAACACTTAAATGCAGCGCTTGCTGGTATGGGTATCGATAATATTATTATCGAGGTAGATGCACCTGAAATTCCTATTATGGATGGCAGTGCTAGCCCGTTCGTATACTTGCTACAATCTGCAGGTATCGAGGTTCAAAATGCAGCTAAGCGTTTCATTCGTATCAAGAAACCAGTTCGCGTAGAAGACGGTGATAAGTGGGCAGAGCTTGTTCCTTATGACGGTTTCCGCCTGGATTTTGAGATCGAATTTGAGCACCCAGCGATCGATTCAGATGAACAGCATATGCTATTTGATTTCTCTTCGAAGTCATTCGTAAAAGAGATCTCTCGCGCTCGTACATTCGGTTTCATGCGTGATATCGAGTACCTTCAGTCTCAAAACCTATGTCTAGGCGGTAGCTTTGACTGTGCGATCGTATTGGACGAATACCGAATTCTTAACGAAGACGGCTTGCGTTTCTCTAACGAATTTGTGACTCACAAAGTACTTGATGCTATTGGTGATATGTACATGTGTGGTTCTCCTATCGTGGGTGAATTACGTGCATTCAAATCAGGCCATGGCCTGAATAACCAACTTCTTCGAGCAGTGCTTGCTGACCAAGAAGCGTGGGAATGGGCGACCTTCGAAGAAGAAGCAGGCTCACCAGTGGCATTCGCCGAGCCAAACATGGTTCTTGCGTAATTGCTACCTAGAAAGCATTCTAATAAAAAAGCAGCCAATGGCTGCTTTTTTTGTATCTGACTTTCTTGGTGGCTAGTAGCTAGTCGATAGCTACTTTTCAGCGAGTTTAGCGATATTCTGCAGTCGCTGTTTGATTTTGTCAGGCGCCATTTCGGCCAACATATTTAAGTTATCGGCTGTAGTTTGCGATAGAGGAGGTCGAGAAGGGGCTTGCTTTTCTGCTACGAATAATTGATCGCTTTTATAGAGGTCGGGACAGACCTTTACTTCTATATTAATAAGGCGGGCAAAGCCTTGCTGTCTCAATTGCGATAATAGATACAAACGGTCATAGTTGAGCTTCATCATGATTGAAGCATTTGCGACCTCTAAGATTAATTGACTACCTCGACAATTTGCTACGCGACAATAACGCCTGATTTCTTTGGGAAGCAAATCAAGAACGGTGTTATTCAATTTATTGATGGTAGCGGCATGCTCTTGGATCGAACCAAGCTTGGTGTTCTTGATGACGTCTTCGGTAAGTGTTGGTCTATGGTCTCGCACAGCTATGCCTTAATGACAGGTAACAAGGTGATTTTATCACGCCTTGGCCTTTGATTCGCTTTATCTTTAGTCAATACAAAGGAAAAAGTAGAAGCTTGTTCAAACTAAACCAGTTTCTAATGGTGGATAACTTCAAAATTTCATACACTAGAGCGCATTAAATCTAGCTTGAAGCTTGAAATTGCTTGCTTTGAACTCAATATAAATAGCACTCGCTTAATAGATAGACAAGCTGAACAAGTATTTGGGATCTCAGTGATCCACAACAAGAGAAACGATAACAATGATAACTAAGCTACTGACAAAGGTAATTGGCAGTCGAAACGACCGTACTCTTCGCCGTCTTCGTAAGATCGTTAAAGAGATCAATAGCTACGAACCAGATTACGAAAAGCTAAGTGACGAAGAACTAAAAGCCAAAACGGTTGAGTTCCGTCAGCGTCTAGAGCAGGGAGAAACTCTAGACCAGTTACTACCTCATGCATTTGCAACCGTACGCGAAGCATCAAAGCGTGTGTACGGCATGCGTCATTTCGACGTTCAACTTATCGGTGGTATGGTACTGAATAATAGCCAAATCGCAGAGATGCGTACTGGTGAGGGTAAAACCCTAACGGCAACGCTACCAGCATATCTAAACGCCTTAACCGGCAAAGGTGTTCACATCGTTACGGTGAACGACTACTTAGCAAGCCGTGATGCTGAGACCAACCGCCCACTGTTTGAATTCCTTGGAATGTCAGTTGGCGTGAACGTGCCAAACATGGCCCCTCCTGCGAAGAAAGAAGCCTACCAAGCCGATATCCTTTACGGAACAAACAACGAGTTTGGTTTCGATTACCTACGCGATAACATGGCGTTTCGCAGTGAAGACCGCGTGCAACGCGAACGTTTCTTTGCTGTAGTGGATGAGGTTGACTCCATCCTAATCGATGAGGCTCGAACTCCACTTATCATTTCTGGTCCTGCTGAGGATAGCTCAGAGCTTTACACTCGCATCAATACGCTAATTCCACATCTTGAAAAGCAAGATAAAGAAGATAGTGAAGAGTACCGTGGCGATGGTCACTACACTCTGGATGAGAAATCTAAGCAAGTTTACCTAACCGAGACTGGTCAAGAGTTCGTAGAAGAACTCATGGTTAAGAACGGTTTGATGGAAGAGGGCGATACTCTTTACTCTCCAACTAACATCAGCTTACTTCATCACGTGAATGCAGCACTTCGAGCTCATGTATTGTTTGAGCGCAATGTTGATTACATCGTCAATGAAGAAGGCGAAGTGGTTATCGTTGATGAGCACACTGGCCGTACTATGCCAGGTCGTCGTTGGTCTGAAGGTCTTCATCAAGCAGTTGAAGCAAAAGAAGGCGTTAAGATCCAAAACGAAAACCAAACGTTGGCATCGATTACCTTCCAGAACTACTTCCGTCTATACGACAAACTATCAGGTATGACAGGTACCGCAGATACTGAAGCATTTGAGTTCCAGTCTATCTATGGCCTAGAAACAGTAGTTATCCCAACCAACAAGCCGATGGTTCGTAACGATATGCCTGATGTGGTTTATCGTACAGAGACAGAAAAATTTGCCGCTATTATTGAAGACATTAAAGAGCGTGTAGCTGCAGGACAACCATCATTGGTGGGTACTGTTTCTATCGAGAAATCAGAGCTCCTTTCTAATGCTTTGAAAGAGGCGAAGATCAAACACAACGTTCTGAATGCGAAATTCCACGAACGTGAAGCTGAGATTGTTGCTCAAGCGGGTATGCCAGGTGCGGTAACTATCGCAACCAACATGGCAGGTCGTGGTACCGATATCGTTTTAGGTGGTAACTGGAAAGCGGAAGTTGAAGCACTAGACAACCCATCTGAAGAGCAAGTTGAGAAGATCAAACAAGAGTGGATACAAATTCATGACGCTGTATTAGCGTCTGGTGGTTTGCACATCATTGGTACTGAGCGTCACGAATCTCGTCGTATCGATAACCAGTTACGTGGTCGTTCTGGTCGTCAGGGTGACGCTGGTTCATCTCGCTTCTACTTATCTATGGAAGATTCACTGCTACGTATCTTTACATCAGAGCGCATGGCAGGCTTGATTCAGTCTGGCATGGATGAAGGTGAAGCGATTGAGAGTAAGATGCTTTCTCGCTCCATTGAAAAGGCACAACGTAAAGTTGAAGGCCGTAACTTTGATATTCGTAAGCAGCTGCTTGAATACGATGATGTTGCCAACGATCAACGTAAAGTGGTTTACGAATTGCGTGATGAGTTGATGGAAGTTGACGATATCAGCGTGATGATTGAGCAAAACCGTGAAGACGTGGTTGATAGCACAATCAATGAATACATTCCGCCTCAATCTCTAGAAGAGATGTGGGACATCGAAGGCCTAGAGAAGCGTATGAAGTCAGATTTCGATCTAGACCTACCGATTCAAACTTGGCTAGACGAAGACGACAAGCTTTACGAAGAAGCATTGCGTGAGAAGATCCTGAACACTGCAGTTGAAGTGTACAAGCAGAAAGAAGAAGTCGTTGGTGCATCAGTGCTACGCAACTTTGAGAAATCTGTCATGCTTCAGTCTCTTGATGGACTTTGGAAAGAGCATTTGGCTGCAATGGATCACCTACGTCAAGGCATTCATCTACGTGGCTATGCACAGAAGAACCCGAAACAAGAGTATAAGCGTGAATCATTTGAGCTGTTTGAAGGTCTACTAGAAACCCTGAAGACAGACGTGATTACTATTCTGAGTAAGGTTCGTGTACAGCAGCAAGAAGAAGTTGAGCGTATGGAAGCTCAACGTCAAGCTCAGGCAGAAGCGGCTGCTCGTATGGCGCAGGCTCAGCATCAAACAGCTGAAAGCCAGTTAGCGGATGATGAGCAACCTGAAGCCGCGGCTCAAACCCCAGTTCGTAATGAGCAAAAGGTTGGTCGTAACGAGCCTTGCCCATGTGGCTCTGGTAAGAAGTACAAACAGTGCCATGGTAAAATTGCTTAATTATTCAGTTAAGTAATTATGGATATACTAAGAAGAGTCGCTTTAGCGGCTCTTTTTTTGCCTGAAAAGGAGAGCAAATGAAAAGAGTACACATAGTTGCTGGAATTATCTTAAATCCAGAAAAGACACAGGTTTACATAACTAAGCGCCATGATAATGCTCATAAAGGTGGCTTATGGGAGTTTCCCGGTGGAAAAGTAGAAGATAATGAATCTGTTAGTGATGCTATAGAAAGAGAGCTGTTTGAGGAGATAGGTATTCACGATTTACACAGTGAGCCATTCCAGCATTTTGATTTTGACTATACCGATAAGTCGCTGAGCTTTGATTTCTTGCTAATCCATAGCTTTAAAGGCAAGCCTTACGGCAAAGAAGGGCAGCTAGGGCAGTGGGTCACAGTGCCAGAATTAGCTAGCTATGCCTTTCCTGAAGCAAATGTTCCAGTAGTCGAAGCCGTGATCCAACACTTTTGCGTCTAAATGTGAATTGGCTGGATTCCAAAGTGTGATTCAGATACATTAAGTTACCCCCCAGCTTTATATAATGGAGACTAGCGTAGTGGTGCGAATAGCAGTTGCCGGAGCGGCAGGCCGTATGGGCCGTAACTTGGTTAAAGCAACAAATGTCATGGAACAAGCCACCCTTGGTGCAGCCAATGAACGTCCACAATCATCTTTGATTGGTGTTGATGTTGGTGAATTGAGTGGTGAAGGTAAGCTTGATGTCGCATTAGTTGATGACTTCAGCAAGGTTGTCGATGAATTTGACGTAATTGTTGACTTTACAGCACCGGAAAATACGTTAGCGAACCTAGAGCTGTGTAAGCAGCACGGTAAGGCAATTGTCATTGGAACGACTGGCTTTACTGAATCTCAAAAGCAACAGATTAGCGATTATGCTAAAACCGTTTCTATTGTTATGGCGCCAAACTTTAGCGTGGGTGTTAACCTAGTATTTAAGCTTCTTGAAAAAGCAGCCAAGGTAATGGGTGATTACACTGACATTGAGATTGTTGAAGCACACCATCGTCATAAGGTTGATGCGCCATCAGGTACAGCTATCGGTATGGGTGAAGCGATAGCCAACGCAATGGGCAATGAACTTTCGGATGTTGCAGTCTATGCGCGTGAAGGCATTACAGGCGAAAGAACCCGTGATGAAATTGGCTTTGCCACTATCCGAGCTGGCGATATTGTTGGTGAGCATACTGCAATGTTTGCTGATGTAGGTGAGCGTGTTGAGATTACTCACAAGGCAACCGATAGAATGACATTTGCTAATGGTGCTATTAGAGCGGCCCTTTGGTTAGGAAGTAAACCTGCGGGTTTGTACAGTATGACTGATGTGCTCGATTTGAATAATATCTAAAAAAACGCCAGCATTTGCTGGCGTTTTTTTTGCTTAAAATTTATAGGAGCTTTTAATCGGATTATCACTAGGTTTGTTGTTGTTTTCTGGGGTTTCGTTTGAATTTCGCATAAAGCCAGGTGTTTTTGGTTGTTAATTATCCGAGTTAACGTTTGCTATTTTTTTTGGATCATATTTTTGCGATGTTGGAGGGGAAATTAGAGCGCTTGATGTGGTTTCTGTAATTTTTACCCAAAGAAAGTAGGGTTAAGTTTATGTTTTACGGGTTTCATAATGTAAATCATACATGATAGTTAAAAAGTTTAGTTTTTCTATGTCGTTTATTTGACAATAGTGTGGTGCCTCATTAGAATACCGCCAATTTGTCTGAGTTCAGCAAATGTGATCTGTCTCTATATGGAGTCAGGTACTTGAAATTTAATTTATTAATTTCGCATATTTATTTGTTTGGAGGTTGTCTTGAATAAGCCAGCAATATTGGTCCTTGAAGATGGGACTGTGTTCCGTGGTGTAGCGATTGGAGCTGAAGGCTCTGCCGTTGGAGAAGTTGTTTTTAATACCTCGATGACGGGGTACCAAGAAATTCTTACTGATCCTTCCTATTCTCAACAGATCGTTACTCTTACTTACCCTCACATTGGCAATACCGGAACCAATTCCGAAGATGAAGAATCTACTTCAATCCACGCTCAAGGCCTTGTGATTCGCGATCTCCCTCTTATAGCTTCTAACTTCCGTAACGAACAAACCCTTTCTGATTACCTTAAGTCTCAAAACATTGTCGGCATTGCAGACATCGATACGCGTAAACTAACTCGTATTCTACGTGAGAAAGGTGCGCAGAACGGTTGCGTTGTGGCTGGTAACAACCTTGACGAAGCTCTAGCTTTAGCTAAAGCAAAAGAATTCCCTGGTCTAAAAGGAATGGATCTTGCGAAAGAGGTTACAACAAAAGAAGCGTATCAATGGAAACAAGGTTCGTGGACGCTCACGGGTGGTCTTCCAGAAGCGAAAGATGACTCAGAACTGCCACATCACGTTGTTGCCTACGACTTCGGTGCAAAGCGCAACATCCTACGCATGCTTGTTGACCGTGGTTGCCGCCTAACGGTAGTTCCTGCGGAAACCTCAGCGGAAGAAGTACTGGCAATGAACCCAGACGGCGTATTCCTTTCGAATGGCCCTGGTGACCCAGCACCATGTACTTACGCAATTGAAGCGACACAAACTTTCCTAGACAAAGGCCTGCCAATCTTTGGTATCTGCCTTGGTCACCAAATCCTAGCTTTGGCATCTGGTGCTAAAACAGTGAAGATGAAGTTTGGTCACCACGGTGCCAACCATCCTGTTAAAGACCTAGATCGCGATGTAGTGATGATTACTTCTCAGAACCACGGCTTCGCTGCTGATGAAGAAACACTACCAGCTAACTTACGCGCAACGCACAAGTCACTATTTGATGGCTCTTTGCAGGGTATTCACCGCACAGATAAGCCAGCATTTAGCTTCCAAGGTCACCCAGAAGCGAGCCCAGGTCCACACGACGCGGCGCCGCTATTTGACCATTTCATTGACCTGATTAAAGAACACAAAGCGTAAGTTGGAGTAGAGAAAAATGCCAAAACGTAATGACATTAAAAGCATTCTAATTTTAGGTGCTGGCCCGATCGTAATCGGTCAGGCGTGTGAGTTTGACTACTCTGGCGCACAAGCGTGTAAAGCACTTCGTGAAGAAGGCTACCGAGTAATTCTAGTTAACTCAAACCCAGCAACTATCATGACTGACCCAGACATGGCCGATGCGACTTACATCGAACCAATCCAGTGGGAAGTTGTACGTAACATCATTGCTAAAGAGAAGCCTGATGCAGTTCTGCCTACTATGGGCGGTCAGACTGCACTTAACTGTGCTCTAGACTTAGAAAAGCACGGCGTTCTGGAAGAGTTCGGTGTTGAAATGATTGGTGCAACGGCTGACGCTATTGATAAAGCAGAAGACCGTTCACGTTTCGATAAAGCAATGAAATCAATTGGTCTTGAATGTCCAACTGCTGACACAGCGAAAAGCATGGAAGAAGCTTACAAAGTTTTAGACATGGTTGGCTTCCCTTGTATCATTCGCCCATCGTTCACTATGGGTGGTACTGGTGGCGGTATCGCTTACAACAAAGAAGAATTTGAAGAAATCTGTCGTCGTGGTTTGGACCTATCTCCAACGAACGAGCTTCTAATCGATGAATCTCTTATCGGTTGGAAAGAGTACGAGATGGAAGTGGTTCGTGACAAAAACGACAACTGTATCATCGTATGTGCGATTGAAAACTTCGACCCAATGGGTATTCACACAGGTGACTCAATCACTGTGGCTCCAGCTCAAACGCTGACAGACAAAGAATACCAATTGATGCGTAACGCATCTCTAGCAGTACTGCGTGAGATTGGTGTTGAAACAGGTGGTTCAAACGTACAGTTTGGTATCAACCCGAAAGATGGCCGTATGGTTATCATCGAGATGAACCCACGTGTATCTCGCTCTTCAGCACTAGCTTCTAAAGCTACAGGTTTCCCAATCGCTAAGATTGCAGCAAAACTGGCTGTTGGTTTCACGCTAGACGAGCTAATGAATGACATCACTGGCGGCGCAACGCCAGCATCATTCGAACCAACAATCGACTACGTAGTAACTAAGATTCCTCGTTTTAACTTCGAGAAATTTGCAGGTGCTAACGACCGTCTAACCACACAGATGAAATCTGTTGGTGAAGTTATGGCTATCGGCCGTAACCAACAAGAATCTCTACAAAAAGCACTTCGCGGCCTAGAAGTTGGCGCGACTGGCTTTGACGAGATGGTTGACCTAGACGCACCAGATGCACTGACTAAGATTCGTCACGAGCTTAAAGAAGCTGGCGCTGAGCGTATTTGGTACATTGCGGATGCATTCCGTGCAGGTATGTCTGTAGATGGCGTATTTAACCTGACGCAAATCGACCGTTGGTTCCTAGTTCAAATTGAAGACCTAGTGAAGCTAGAGCAACAAGTTAAAGCGAACGGTTTTGCTGGTTTGAACAAAGACGTTCTAAACCAACTGAAGCGCAAAGGCTTTGCGGATGCTCGCCTATCTAAGCTTCTTGGTGTATCTGAAAGTGAAATTCGTCGTCTACGCGACCAGTATGACATCCACCCTGTTTACAAGCGTGTTGATACTTGTGCTGCTGAGTTCTCTTCTGATACAGCTTACATGTACTCATCTTACGATGAAGAGTGTGAAGCAAACCCAACAGACAAAGACAAGATCATGATTCTTGGTGGCGGTCCAAACCGTATCGGCCAAGGCATTGAGTTTGACTACTGCTGTGTTCACGCCTCTCTAGCGCTACGTGAAGATGGCTACGAAACTATCATGGTTAACTGTAACCCTGAGACTGTTTCTACAGACTACGACACATCAGATCGCCTGTACTTTGAACCAGTTACACTGGAAGACGTACTAGCAATCGCTCGCGTTGAGAAGCCTAAAGGCGTTATCGTTCAGTACGGTGGTCAAACACCACTGAAACTGGCTCGTGCTCTTGAAGCGGCTGGCGTACCAATCATCGGTACTAGCCCTGATGCTATCGACCGCGCAGAAGACCGTGAGCGCTTCCAAGTTGCTGTTGACCGTCTTGGTCTACTACAGCCAGAGAACGCAACGGTTACGACTATGGAACAAGCGATTGAGAAGTCACGCGAGATTGGCTACCCACTAGTTGTTCGTCCTTCTTACGTTCTTGGTGGTCGTGCGATGGAAATCGTATACGACGAGCAAGACCTACGTCGTTACTTCAACGAAGCAGTAAGCGTTTCTAACGAATCTCCAGTACTTCTTGATAGCTTCCTAGACGATGCTGTAGAAGTGGATGTCGATGCTATCTGTGACGGTGAGCGCGTAGTTATTGGTGGTATCATGGAGCACATTGAACAAGCAGGTGTTCACTCAGGTGACTCAGCATGTTCACTTCCGGCTTACACGCTAAGCCAGGAAATCCAAGATGTAATGCGTGAGCAAGTTGAAAAGCTAGCGTTTGAGCTAGGTGTTCGCGGCTTGATGAACACTCAGTTCGCTGTTAAGAACAACGAAGTGTACCTAATCGAGGTTAACCCTCGTGCAGCACGTACTGTACCGTTCGTATCTAAAGCAACTGGCGCTCCAATCGCTAAAATTGCAGCACGCGTAATGGCTGGTCAATCTCTAGAAGCTCAAGGCTTCACTAAAGAGATCATCCCACCATACTACTCAGTTAAAGAAGTAGTACTGCCGTTCAACAAGTTCCCTGGTGTAGATCCACTATTGGGCCCTGAAATGCGCTCTACTGGTGAAGTAATGGGTGTGGGTGCAACATTTGCAGAGGCTTACGCTAAAGCTGAGCTAGGTTGTGGCAATGTTTACCCTGAAGGTGGCCGTGCACTTCTTTCTGTTCGTGAAGGCGACAAAGAACGCGTAGTTGACCTAGCATCTAAGCTAACTAAGCTTGGCTACCAATTAGATGCTACTCACGGCACAGCAGTAATCCTTGGTGAAGCTGGTATTAACCCGCGTCTAGTAAACAAGGTACACGAGGGCCGTCCTCATATTCTTGACCGTATCAAGAACAATGAGTACACCTACATCGTGAACACTGCCGCTGGCCGTCAAGCGATTGAAGACTCTAAAGTACTTCGTCGTGGCGCTCTAGCTGAGAAGGTGAACTACACCACGACGCTAAACGCGGCATTTGCTACTTGTATGGGTCATACTGCGGACGCTAAGACTAACGTAACGTCGGTACAAGAACTGCATGCAAAGGTTAAATCTAGCCTAGCGTAAAAACGATTTTAAAATAATAAATAGGCGGGGGTATAGCCTCCGCCATGACAACCTCATTTGCCCGCTTTATGCGGGCTTTTTTCTGCATGTAGTTTTGTTATACCAATCGTAGTAAATAACAGCTCACCCTAGCTTGTTAAAACACTTGATAACCGCGTTAGAATTTTTGATTGTAGAATAACTACTTATCAAAAAATCCTGCCTTGTTATCCAGCGTTTTCCAGCGCTATGTTTGTTCACTTACTTACTGTGATTGGTATTTTCTATTGATGAATTTTAGGAATGAGTTGCTTGCGTAGAATTCGCTATTGTGATGTTAGTCGCAATGGTACTGTAGCGTCCTAACATAATTGAGTGGTCCCCAATACATGGAAGTCAGTTTCGAGGTTCTTACATTTCTATTTTTTGTTGCCGGCTTAGCAGGTTTTATCGATGCTATGGCGGGTGGTGGAGGACTTCTAACGCTTCCTGCTTTATTGGCGGCAGGTGTACCTCCAACCCAAGCGCTTGCCACGAATAAGCTTCAAAGCTCATTTGGCAGCTTTTCTGCTAGCTTTTATTTTGTTCGTAATGGTTTGGTTAACCTAAAAGAAATGCGCCTTGCGATTGCTTGCACCTTCATTGGGGCGGCAATAGGTGCTGAAGCGGTGCAGTTTATTGATGCCAGTCTTCTAACCAGCCTTATCCCAGCGCTATTGATTTTGATTTCTCTGTACTTTTTACTGGCACCGCAGACTCGTGAATCTGCCGGCAAACAGACAATGTCTGAGGCGATGTTTGCCTTAATGATCGGTGGTGGTGTTGGCTTTTATGATGGTTTCTTCGGGCCAGGCACAGGCTCAATCTTTACAGTTTGCTTTGTCGCCATCGGACATTTCTCACTAGTCGATGCGACCGCTAGAACCAAAATATTGAATTTCACCTCAAATATTGCTGCGCTAACCTTCTTCGTTATCGCAGGTCTGCCTATTTGGGAAATTGGCCTAGTCATGGCTGTGGGCGGGTTTATCGGTGCTCGATTTGGCGCTAAGGTCGTGGTATCTAAGGGACAAAAATGGATTCGTCCATTGGTCATCTTTATGTCAATGACGATGGCTCTGAAGCTGCTTTGGGAACAGCATCAGCAATGGTTTCAATCAGTATTTTCACTCTTTCATTTTTAAGTGATTTAGCTCGAACACACAGATGAACAGGGCGCACTAAAGGCCGCAGCTCTTCAAACTCGAATATATGTTGCGGTGCAATGTTGAGTGTCTTGATAATTGATAAAGGGATCAAAGCAGGAGCAAGCCCGCCAAGCGCAAGCCTAGCCGCGGCGGTATACGAGTCCATTTCCATTAATGGAGATACCCCAAGCGAACTTAAAAACTCTAACTGATAAGTATTGGCTGGGTTGGTGAGATCATTGCAGATAAGACCTGAAGGTAGCTTTGTTAGATGACTGCCACTAACAACAAAGAAAGACTCATCAAATAGATGAAACGTTTTCAAACCATGGCGTTTAGGCAGGTAACCTGCGCATAGGCCAAGTGTCGCTCTACCTGACTGCACATTCTCTACGATTCTTGGCGTATGGTTAGTGGTAATGGATAGGGCTCTATCCACTGTACGAAAGTACTCTACTTGTGTAGAGAGATAACCCGACAACAAGGTTTCAGAGCAATCCATTTTGATGATGGCATCGGATGATAGGCTCTGTTCGTCACTAATTAGGCCTTGTAACTCAATAAAGGTAGGGCCGACATTGCGAATTAAAGCCTCAGCCGCTGGTGTTAAGCGAATGAGTCTGCCGTCGGGCTCGACCAACTTTTTGTCTAATTTCTTTTCAAGATTTGCGATGCGTTTGCTGACGGCTGATTGGCTAATATAAAGCTGAGAGCCAGTGCGACTCATGGTTTTTTCTTTATTTAACACCAGCAGTGTTTCGATACCTTCGAGTAGCATGGTTCAGTCGTGAATATTTGGAATAGATAGCTGACAGTGTAGTGCTGTCAGCCTTAAGCTACAACTGGTTAGCGATTGAGAGCAAAGGTCGGTAAGGATAGATGCCAACGAATAGCAGCTAAGCGTATTGATAGAGTAACTGCAATACCGCCTAGCATAGCGTTAGTATTGCTTAGCCCAAACATCAGCAGTCCAACGTGCATGCTTCCTCCAGCCATACATGCAGTAGCATAAACTTCGCTACGAAGTACCATAGGGATTTCTCTAGCGAGAATGTCACGCAAGATACCACCGCCACATCCCGTTAATACACCCATCATCACTGCAATTAAATGCGAGTCCTGGTAAGTCAGTGCTTTTTCAACGCCGATGCCGACGAAAGCGGCTAACCCTATGGCATCACATACTGGTAGTAGATACCAAGCTACACGCTTAGGGCGTCGCACAATCAACATGGTGATTAAGCTGGTAATAATAATCACCCAGATATAGCTGGTATCTCCGATCCAAAAGACCGGCGTTGCACCAAGCATCATATCGCGGATAGTACCGCCACCGATGGCAGTCACCGATGCCAGTACCATCACCCCAAAAGGGTCCATTCTTAATCGACCCGCTAACAGTACCCCAGAAATCGCAAAGATAGCGGTACCAAACAGGTCGATAAAGTACAGCAGGCTCATTATGCAGCTTTAACCAATGACAACATGTTAAGCACCATTTCAGAAGAGCTTTCTGCTGCTAGAGGTAAGAATTCTTCAAAGCTTATTGGAGACTCTTTGTCTGCAACATCAGAAATAGCGCGAACCACAACAAATGGCACATCAAATTGGTGGCAGGTCTGCGCAATAGCAGAGGCTTCCATTTCAACGGCAATAACAGAAGGGAAGTTAGTGCGAATTCTTTGCTGCGCTTCAGCTGTGCATACGAAGGTGTCACCAGTACAGATTAAGCCATGAACAGCGTGCTTGTTGCTCATTTTATCTAGTGCAAATTGCGCTAGATTGATCAGGCTCTCATCCGCTTTAAATGCGGCTGGTTGGCTAGCCATTTGGCCAATTTCGTAACCAAATGCTGTTACATCAGCATCGTGATGGCGAACCTCTGTTGAGATGATGACATCACCTAGGTTTAACGTGGAGTCAAAACCGCCAGCAGAGCCCGTATTGATGATAACGTCAGGCTGGTAGTCACTGATCAGCAGTGTCGTACCTACGGATGCTGCTACCTTACCGATACCAGATTGAAGTAGAACGACTTCAACACCATCGATATCGCCAGAGAAGAAGGTACAACCGCCTTTTTTCTCTTCTTTCATTTGGTTGATAGATTGTTTTAGGATGGCAACTTCTTGTTCCATCGCGCCGATAATGCCGACTTTCATGAAAATCTCGCTCTGATCAATATAGCTAAGTAGATAGAGCGAGATTGTAGCATAGGAGTTTTAGGGAGGAGAGATTTAGATGAGTCCAGCTTGCTTTAGCGCTTCTCTTAATGCGTCAGCTCGTTTTCGGTTCACCCCGAAGTCAGAGTGGCCAGTGCGAGATTCTGAGCGAACGATTAAGTTGTTGCCCTCAATACGAAGCTCAAGATCATCAACAAAACGAAACACTCGACTGGTGTATTCAATCCTTAAATAGTTTTGCTCTTTGTCTGCGGTCTTTGCTCGCCCTAAGCTTAATGCGGCTTTTTCAATCTCGTCTAAGCTGGCATTTTCCGTTAGCGTAAAGGGAGCAAGAGTAAACTCTTCACGACTATCTTGAGTGGAAACGCAATTAGGTTTGTCACCACAAGGTTGCGCACTTCGGTCTTGCATGGTTATCTCTCCATTACTGCAGCCGAGTAGCGTCAGTGCTACTGCGGCTAATGTGAATATTTTGAACATCTTGTCTCTCTATATTGAGTCTACGCGTCGAATTTATGCATACAATCTTATACATCTAAGAAGTCGAGTATACCGTCAGCAGCCTTGCGGCCTTCGTCAATAGCCGTCACCACCAAATCTGATCCCCTTACGGCATCGCCACCGGAGAAGATTTTTTTATTGGAGGTTTGGAAAGCAAACTCTTGATTGGCTGGTGCTTTAATTCTTCCCCATTGGTCCAAATCAACACCATGAGGTGTTAGCCAATCCATTGCATGAGGCTGGAAACCAAAGGCCATAATCACGGCATCTGCCGCTAGCACATGTTCACTGCCGTCGACCTCAACAGGGCGACGACGACCGGCTTCATCAGGCTCACCAAGAGTGGTTTTTACCACCTTGACCCCTGTGACATTGCCATTGTCATCGACTTCGATGCCAAGTGGCTGCAAGTTAAACTGAAAATCAACGCCTTCTTCACGAGCATTTTTTACTTCACGTCGTGAGCCGGGCATGTTCTTTTCATCACGGCGGTAGGCACAAATAACATTGCTAGCATTTTGGCGAATTGAGGTGCGAACACAGTCCATAGCAGTATCACCACCACCTAGCACCACCACTCGCTTATCTTTCATACTGACAAGAGGGTGTTTGTCTTCAAATCCCATAACGTCATAGGTATTGGAGATCAAAAATGGTAGGGCATCGTAAACGCCATTGGCATCTTCGTTGTCCAAGCCTGCTCGGATATTTTTATAGGTCCCTACACCTAAAAAGACCGCGTCATGTTTATTGATAAGATCATCCATAGAGATGTCTTTACCGACTTCTGTATTGAGCTGAAATTCAACGCCCATCTCAGTGAATATCTTACGTCGGTTTTGCATCACTTCTTTTTCCAACTTAAAAGAAGGGATGCCAAAGGTAAGCAGTCCACCGATTTCAGGGTAGCGGTCATAAACGATAGCTTTAACCCCGTTACGAACCAAAATATCCGCAGCGGCTAAGCCTGCAGGCCCCGCGCCTATGATAGCAACGGTTTTATCTGTCCATTCGACATTAGACATGTCGGGTTTCCAGCCCATCTCAAAGGCTTTATCGGTGATGTATTTTTCAATGTTGCCAATGGTGACCGCGCCAAATTCATCATTTAGAGTACACGAACCCTCACAGAGTCTATCTTGAGGGCAGACTCGTCCACACACCTCTGGCAAGGAGTTCGTTTGATGAGACAACTCTGCTGCCTCAATGATGCGTCCTTCATTCGCTAGCTTTAGCCATTGAGGGATATAGTTGTGAACGGGACATTTCCACTCACAATAGGGGTTACCACAATCTAGGCATCGATCAGCCTGTGCACTTGCTTGCTGTTTAGTAAAGGGCTCATAGATCTCCACAAACTCAATCTTGCGGATTTTCAACGGCTTCTTTGCCGGGTCGACACGGCTTACATCGATGAATTGATAAACATTCTGACTCATAACTCAGTATCCTTACTTTGAGCTCATTACTGAGCTTGAACCCTTAATTCAGCGGCGCTACGGCTTTGATGCCCTAGCAAGGTGTTCAAATCTGCAGCCTTTGGTTTGATCAGGTAGAACCTTGGTATCCAGTTATCGAAATTCGCTAGGATATCCTCAGCATGAGAAGACGCTGTTTCTTCAAGGTGCTCTGCAATCAAACCTCGCAAGTGTTCTTGGTGAATCACTAGAGATTCAAGTGAGATTGCTTCTACTGATTCTTGGTTCACTCGGCCTTGGAAGTCTTGGTTATGGTCAAATACATAAGCAAAGCCGCCCGTCATTCCTGCGCCAAAGTTCACGCCAGTAGCCCCTAAGATAGCGACAATGCCACCTGTCATATACTCACAGGCATTATCACCCGCACCTTCAACCACTGCTATGGTGCCTGAGTTACGTACGGCAAATCGCTCACCAGCGCGCCCTGCGGCAAATAGTTTGCCGCCAGTGGCGCCATACAAACAGGTATTACCAATAATGGCAGCCTGTTGGCTTTCAAAGGCTGAGCCCAGATGAGGACGGATGGAGATCTTACCTCCCGCCATGCCTTTACCGACATAGTCGTTGGCATCACCAGTGAGTTTAATGTGCACACCGCCAGCGTTCCAAACACCAAGAGATTGTCCTGCGGTGCCGTTTAGGTTTAAGCAAATAGGTGAGCCTGCGACGCCAGCATTACCATATCGACGTGCAATCTCACCAGAGAGGCGTGCGCCAATTGAGCGGTCGGTATTCTTCACATCATAGTAAAGATTGAGTGATGCTCTAGCTTCAACCGCTGCTAATGCATCTTCAACGATAGTTTGGTTAAGGAAGGCCTTATCAAACGGCTTATTCGGCTCAGACCAGAATACTGGTGCCTCGGTAGGAGAGACTGGAGCCTCTAGGATATCGCTAAGATCTAGCTTGCTTTGCTTCGCGGTAAAGCCTTCGACAACCTCGAGCAAGTCGGTACGACCAATTAAATCTGTCAGTTTTTCTACACCTAATTCAGCCAGATAACCTCGAACCTCTTCGGCAAGACCCGTAAAATAGTTAATGACCATTTCAGGCAAACCTTTAAAGTATTCCTTGCGCAGGGTTTCATCCTGAGTGGCCACTCCAGTAGCGCAGTTGTTTAGGTGACAAATTCTTAGGAACTTACAGCCCATAGCGACCATTGGCGCAGTGCCAAAACCAAAGCTTTCTGCGCCTAAGATTGCACCCTTAATAACGTCTAGGCCTGTTTTTAGGCCACCATCTACTTGCAGGCGAATCTTATGGCGAAGCCCATTTGCAACCAGTGCTTGTTGAGTTTCAGCAAGCCCTAACTCCCACGGACTACCCGCATACTTCACCGATGTGAGCGGACTGGCCGCTGTCCCGCCGTCGTATCCTGAGATAGTGATAAGATCGGCATAAGCCTTGGCGACACCTGTTGCAATGGTGCCAACACCTGGCTCTGAAACCAACTTCACTGAGACTAAGGCGTCTGGGTTGACCTGCTTAAGATCGAAGATCAATTGCGCCAGATCTTCGATAGAATAAATGTCGTGATGAGGAGGAGGGGAGATCAATGTCACCCCTTGTACAGAATGCCTTAATTTGGCGATTTCTGCAGTCACTTTGTGGCCGGGTAACTGGCCGCCTTCACCGGGCTTGGCCCCTTGCGCTACCTTGATCTGCAGGACATCGGCATTGGTGAGATAGTGAGGCGTTACACCAAAGCGCCCTGATGCGACTTGCTTAATGCGTGAGTTGCGGTTGGTGCCAAAGCGAGTTGGATCTTCTCCGCCTTCTCCTGAGTTGGAGTAGCCACCAAGGTGGTTCATAGCTTGTGCCAAAGCTTGGTGAGCCTCAGGGCTAAGAGCACCGATGGACATAGCTGCTGAGTCGAAGCGTTTAAAGAGCTCTTTAGCGGGTTCTACTTGCTCATTAGCTAGTGGTTGTGGTGCTTTCTTCAGCTGCATCAGATCACGCAGAGTCGAGACTGGACGCTGATTTACCTGATTAGCGTAGGTTTGATAATCTTGGTTTTCCCCTGTTTTAACGGCAGTTTGTAGCTGGCTAACAACATCAGGGTTGTAGGTATGGTATTCGCCACCGTGAACGTATTTTAGTAAGCCACCATGTTCGATATCTTTGCGTTTTGCCCACGCCTTTCGCGATAGGTTAAATAGGTCTTGCTGGAAATCATCGAAGTGAGCGCCTTGAATACGGCTACTGACCCCCTTAAAGCACAGCTCGACAATGTCTTGATGCAGGCCAACCGCTTCAAACAGTTGTGAGCAACGATAAGACGCAATAGTCGAGATGCCCATCTTGGACATGATCTTAAATAGGCCCTTATCTATGCCTTTACGGTAGTTAAGCATAACCTCGGCATAAGGTTTATCGATGCCACCATTATCTATCTGTTCAGCAAGTACCTCGTAGGCAAGGTATGGGTAAACGGCTGTTGCGCCAAAGCCAAAGAGAACCGCAAACTGGTGAGGGTCACGAGCGGTAGCGGTTTTGACAATAATATTGGTATCACAGCGCAATTGCGCTTCCACCAGTCTGTTTTGCACAGCACCCACCGCCATAGCGGCAGGAATAGGCAGCTTGCCTTTTTCTAAATTTCTATCGGATAGTACAAGCAACACCGCGCCATCACGTACCGCTTGCTCAGAAGCGTCACATAGGGCTCTGATGGCTTGCTCTAGAGAAAGTTCATCGGGTGAATAGCACAGGTTAAAATACTGATGTTGATAGTGTTTCTGATTTAATTCTAGCAGTTGCTGCATGTCAGAATAGAGCAACACAGGCGAATCAAAGGTGACTCGATACGCATGTCCATCAGTCTCGTTAAAGACATTCATCTCTTTGCCGACACTTGTGGCAAGAGACATAACGTGTTTTTCACGCAATGGGTCTATCGGTGGGTTGGTGACTTGAGCAAACTTCTGTCTAAAGTAATCGGTGACTAAGCGCTCACGAGATGAAAGCACCGCCATAGGGGTATCATCACCCATAGAGCCAACCGCTTCTTGCCCCATATCACCAAGCACTTTAAGCACTTGCTCTCGCTCTTCTCGGCTGAAGGCAAATTGCTTTTGATAAGTCTTAAGCTCGTCATCGCTTAGGCTACGCTGTCCAATTTCATCACTGCTGAGCTTGGAAAATGGGGTAAGTTTATGAACGTTGTTCTCCATCCACTCTCGATAAGGGTGACGACTCTTTAGGTCGTTATCGATTTCGTCGGAATGCCATAGCTTGCCTTCTTTGGTATCGACTACGAGTAGCTCACCAGGGCCAACGCGTCCCTTTTCAGAAACCTCGTCTGGAGCGTAATCCCAGATCCCTACCTCTGATGCAAGGGTGATCAGCTTATCTTTAGTGATGACATAGCGTGCGGGACGCAAGCCATTGCGGTCTAAGTTACAGGCCGCGTAGCGACCATTGGACAACACAATACCTGCCGGTCCATCCCAGGGTTCCATATGTTTGGAGTTGAAGTCATAGAAAGCACGTAGGTCAGGATCCATATCTGGATGGTTTTGCCATGCTGGTGGCACGAGCATACGCATGGCTCTAAATATATCCATTCCGCCAGCAAGGAAGAGATCAAGCATATTATCTAGGCTGGATGAATCAGATCCTGTCTCATTGACGAATGGAGCCGCAGTTTGCAGATCAGGTAGCAATGGTGATGCGAATTTATAGGCTCGAGCTTTCGCCCACTGCCTGTTTCCTTGAATGGTGTTGATCTCACCATTGTGAGCGAGATAGCGAAACGGCTGTGCCAGTGGCCAGCGAGGTTGGGTATTGGTTGAGAATCGCTGGTGGAATAGACAGATCGCAGACTCAAGGCGAAGATCCGCGAGATCAAGGTAGAAGCGGGGTAGATCCGCTGGCATACATAGGCCTTTATATACGATCACCTTGGTAGAAAGGCTACAGATATAGAAGTCTTGTTGCTCAGCTAGTACTTTTTCAATTCGGCGTCGCGCTATATAGAGGCGGCGTTCAATATCTTTTTCACTCCAGCCAGCAGGCGCAGAAACAAAGACTTGTTCAATGGATGGAAGGGATTCTAATGCGATAGGACCGAGTACATCACTATTGGTTGGCACAGTACGCCAGCCCTCTACAGATAGTGTCTCTTGTCCGAGTTCTTTATTGATGGTCGCTTTGCATTGTTCGCTGATAACAGGGTCGCAGCTTAAGAAGAACATACCAACGGCATATTGTTTACCTAGGTTCCATTGCGCTTCTTGGGCAATCATACGAAAGTAAGAGTCGGGTTTTTGTAGCAACAATCCACAACCATCACCTGTTTTACCATCGGCGGCAATACCACCTCGGTGGGTCATTCTGTCCAGTGCTGATATAGCGGTACGTACTAATTTATGACTTGCCTCGCCCTCCATATGGGCGATTAATCCAAATCCACAGTTGTCTCTTTCAAAGCTCGGATCATACAAAGCCATCGCATTACTCCTTTTGCTCATTGCCTTAGCAATGACATCTCCAATGAATATTTAGGCATTCCAATGCCCAAAATATGTCACATTATGGATACATTTTTTTTGCATGGGTTTGACAAATTAAATCCAAAACGGAAAAAGGTCAAGGAGTGAACGATGCAGAAGTGGGGCGATAGGATACCAATCGTAGTAAATAGCTGCTCATCCTCGCTTGTTAAAACACTCGATAACGGCGTTAGAATTTTTAACTGTAGAACAACTACTTATCAAAAACTCTGCTTTGCTATCCAGCATTTCCCCTGCGCTATTTCTGAACACTTACTTACTGTGATTGGTATGAGGCCGTTTACGCTAGATATAAAAAAGGCCAGCGTTGTTACGGCTGGCCAAAGATTGAAATTTTTAACTGTCTAACTATTCAGCAAGCATTAAAGAATCAGCTTTAGCTTCAAGGTTAGAGTTTTGCATTAGGTATTTGTCGATAGCGATTGCACTTTCACGGCCTTCGTTGATACAGCGAACAACTAAAGACTGTCCAGTGCGCATATCGCCGGCAGCAAATACACCTTTTTGGTTCGTTGCAAATCCTTCGGTTGCTACGTTGCCTCGGTCATCAAGCTTGATGTCCAGTTGAGCCAATACACCTGTTGGTTCTGGGTGCAGGAAGCCCATCGCAAGGAACGCCATATCACAAGGGATCACACGCTCACTGCCTGCCACTTCTTCAAATGATGGACGCTCACCAGGAGCAGCGTCTTGCCAAACGATATCAGCAATGCGCAGACCAGTTACCTCACCTTTATCGTTACCGATAAACTCTTTGGTTAGGATATTCCAATGACGCTCACAGCCTTCTTCATGAGAAGTGGTTGTTTTCATGATCATTGGGTATTGCGGCCATGGCATGTTAGCTGGGCGCTTCTCTGGTGGGATCGGCATGATCTCAACCTGAGTAATGCTCGCCGCTTTATGGCGGTTAGAAGTACCCACACAGTCAGAACCTGTATCGCCACCACCGATAACGACAACATGCTTCCCTGCAGCGTGAATTTCTTCACCCTTTAGATCCATGTCGTTAGCACGACGGTTGTTTTGACCCAAGAACTCCATTGCGAAGTGAACGCCAGAGAGTTCACGACCAGGGATCGGAAGGTCACGCGGTACAGTTGAACCACCTGTTAGCAATACAACGTCAAAGTCTTGGCGTAATTGCTGAGCGTTGATATCAACGCCAATATGAGCATTGACTTCAAATTTCACACCGGCTTCAGCCATAAGGTCAATCTTACGGTCGATGATATTCATGCCCAGTTTAAAGTCAGGGATACCAAAGCGCAGTAGACCACCCACTTTTTCGTCACGCTCAAAGACAGTCACGCAGTGACCAGCACTGTTTAGCTGTTCTGCAGCCGCTAGACCAGCAGGACCACTACCAATGATAGCGATGCTCTTACCTGTGCGAGCACGTGGCTTCTTAGGCTTCGCGTATCCTTCTTTATAGGCACGCTCAACGATGGTCTTCTCGATGTTACAGATAGTAATAGGGTCTTGGTTGATCCCTAATACACACGCTGTTTCACACGGAGAAGGACATACACGACCCGTAAATTCAGGGAAGTTATTGGTAGAGCTTAGGATGTTCCAAGCCTCTTCCCAGCTGTCACGGTAAACCGCATCGTTGAACTCAGGAATGATGTTACCAATTGGGCAACCGCTGTGGCAGAAAGGTACGCCACAGTCCATACAACGAGATGCTTGAGTATTAATTTTTTCACCGAACTCTTCGTTGAGTACAAACTCTTTGTTGTCCTCGATACGAACAGATGGATCGCGTTTTTGTGGAAGCTCGCGACCGTGCTCCAAAAATCCAGTAGGCTTACCCATGATTAAACTGCCTCCGCTTCTGTTTGTTGCGCAGCGATTGCCTTGCGTTTTTGAAGAACGGCTTTGTAGTCACGTGGCATTACTTTCACCAATGACTGCAAGCTCACTTCAAAGTTGTCTAGGAAAGACTGAGCAACCTCACTTCCTGTGAATTGAACATGTTTAGTTAGCATATCAAGTAGCAGAGCTTTGTCTTCTGCTTCGATAGGATCTAGGTCTACAAGCTCAGCGTTAAGCTTGCTTTCAAAATCGCCAGCTTTGTCCCAAACGTACGCAACACCGCCACTCATACCAGCAGCAAAGTTACGACCTGTAGAGCCAAGGATTATAGCCACACCACCAGTCATGTATTCACAACCATGGTCGCCGACACCTTCTACAACAACCTTGGCGCCAGAGTTACGAACACAGAAGCGCTCGCCTGCTAGACCGCGGATGTATGACTCACCAGAGGTTGCACCGTAGAAACAAACGTTACCCACAACGATGTTATCTTCAGGAACGATGTTTGAGTTAGCATCAGGGTAGAGTACTAGCGTACCGCCTGACAGGCCTTTACCCCAGTAGTCGTTCGCGTCACCCTCAACCTCAAACTTCACGCCTTTAGCAAGGAATGCACCGAATGACTGACCTGCGCTACCATTGAATTTAACCTTCATTGGTTCAGGTAGACCTTGGTCTTTGTACACCTTCGAGATTTCGTTAGACAACATGGTGCCTACACTTCGGTCGGTGTTGATGATTGGGAATTCAGCTTCAACCGCCGCGCCCTTCTCTAGAGCAGGGATCGCTGTTTGGATAAGTTTGCGGTCCAATACATCTTCAAGGTTATGGTTTTGCTCAATCTGGTTAAATACGCCGTCTTCAGCACGCGCTGGTTCTACGTGTAGAACAGGCGACAAGTCTAGGTTTTTGTATTTCCAGTGTGCGATGTCTTCACGAACTTTTAGCTTGTGAGACTGACCAACCATCTCATCGATAGTACGGAAGCCAAGTTCAGCCATGATTTCGCGCATGCCTTCAGCCATGTATTGGAAGAAGGTCACAACGTCTTCTACGCGGCCATCAAAGCGCTCACGCAGAGTTTTGTTTTGCGTTGCGATACCAACAGGACAAGTGTTTTTATGACACTTACGCATCATGATACAGCCTTCAACAACCAATGCTGCAGTTGCCACGCCCCACTCTTCAGCACCGAGTAGTGTTGCCACTGCAAGGTCACGAGGTGTTTTCATCTGGCCATCAGACTGAACAACGATACGGTTACGTAGACCATTCTTCAGTAGTGTTTGGTGAGTTTCAGCTAGACCTAGCTCCCACGGCAAACCAGTGTGACGGATAGAAGACATTGGCGATGCGCCTGTACCACCATCAAAGCCAGCAATAAGAACAACGTCGGCTTTTGCTTTCGCTACGCCCGATGCGATCGTACCTACACCTGCCTCTGATACTAGCTTCACGTTCACGCGGCCAGCACGGTTAGCGTTCTTCAAGTCGTAGATCAGCTGAGCCAAATCTTCGATTGAGTAGATATCGTGGTGTGGTGGTGGTGAAATCAAGCCAACTCCTGGTGTGGAGTGACGTGTAGCACCGATCCAGTCATCGACTTTATCGCCCGGCAGTTGACCACCTTCGCCTGGTTTCGCACCTTGCGCCATCTTAATCTGAACTTCATCAGAGTTAGTTAGGTAGTAAGAGGTTACACCGAAGCGACCTGAAGCCACCTGCTTGATAGCAGAGCGTTCCCAATCACCGTTTTCTTTGCGCTCAAAGCGAGATGGGTCTTCACCGCCTTCACCTGAGTTTGATTTCGCACCGATGCGGTTCATAGCAACAGCAAGAGTAGAGTGCGCCTCGTAAGAGATAGAGCCGAATGACATTGCACCTGTTGCAAAGCGCTTTAGGATGCTTTCGATTGGTTCTACTTCTTCAATTGGGATTGAGCCTGCTGGGTTCTTAACAAAATCCAACTGACTACGTAAAGTAGCTGCGTTATCACCTTGGCTATCTACGGCCTGAGTGTATTGCTTAAACTGTGCAAAGTCTTTATTGCGAGTTGACTGTTGCAGAAGTGAGATGGTTTCAGGGTTAAACAGGTGTTTTTCACCACGCTGTTTCCACTGATAAACGCCACCTACATCGAGAAGTTGTATTGGGATCTCACGCGTTGGGTAACCAATGCGGTGACGAACCATCACTTCTTTAGCGATGTCATCAATGGTTAGACCCTGAATACGAGAAACCGTACCAGTGAAGTACTTATCGACAACAGACTTGCTGATACCCAGTGCTTCAAAGATTTGAGCGCCGTGGTAAGACTGCAATGTCGAGATACCCATCTTAGAGAAGATCTTCAGTAGGCCGCCATTAACGCCCTTACGGTAGTTCTCAAATAGGTCTTTAATGTGCGCTTCTGGGTCTAGTTTCTTAGTGCGCTGCAGATCAACCATAGTTTCAATAACTAGGTAAGGGTTAACTGCATTCGCACCGTAACCGATTAGCGTTGCAAAGTGGTGTGTTTCGCGAGCGTCGCCCGTCTCAACCACGATGTCACATTTAGCACGTAGACCTTTACGGATTAGGTGGTGGTGTACTGCGCCCACTGCTAGCATTGCTGGGATTGCAGCATGGTTTGAGTTCACCGCACGGTCAGTCAGAAGGATGATTGAGTAGCCATCGACTACGGCATCTTCTGCGTATTGGCAGATACGTTTTAGGGCGCGCTCTAGCTTGCCTTTGTCTTCGCCTGCTTGGAATACGATATCCAGAGTTTTAGCTTGCAGGTGCTCGTTATCGATAGCACGCAGTTTCTCAAGTTCAGAGTTTGATAGAACAGGAGACTCAAGCTCTACTTTTTGACAGTGTTCAGGTGTTTCAGTCAGTAGGTTCTGATCCTTACCAAGGTAAGTATTCAGAGACATAACCATGCGCTCACGAATTGGATCGATTGGCGGGTTAGTTACCTGAGCAAATAGCTGCTTAAAGTAGTTAGAAAGATGTTGAGACTGATGCGATAGCACAGCTAGCGGCCAGTCAGCACCCATAGCAGAAAGAGGCTCTTTACCTTCTTTTGCCATTGGTACAATAATTTCATTTACTTCTTCAGAGCTAACACCGAATGCTTGTTGCTTATGCAGTAAGCGCTCTGCTGAAGGTTGGTTGAATTCATTCTCTGCGTCAGGCAGTTTTTTCAGACTCAATAGGTTTTCTTCAACCCACTTCTCATACGGCTGAGCGTTTGAGATTGAATCTTTTACTTCTTCATCTGAGATGATGCGACCTTGCTCAAGGTCAGCAACGAAGATACGGCCAGGTTGTAGGCGACCACGGAATTCAACGTTTTCTGGTTCAATTTCTACTACGCCAGATTCTGATGCCATCACTAGGAAGTCATCTTTAGTTACTGTGTAGCGAGAAGGGCGCAGACCGTTACGGTCTAGTGTTGCACCTACTTGAACACCATCAGTAAAACATACTGATGCAGGGCCGTCCCATGGTTCCATGATATTCGCGTGATACTGATAGAAAGCACGACGCTTAGGATCCATGTTCTTGTTCTCTTGCCATGCTTCTGGAATGAGCATCATCAGAGCATGTGGAAGAGTACGACCTGATAGCACTAGAAGCTCTAGAGCCATATCAAAGTTGGATGAATCTGAACTACCTTCTTGACAGATAGGTAGAAGCATATCGATTTCAGCTTGGCTGAATAGATCAGATTCAAGAATTGCCTCACGCGCCTTCATCCAGTTCAGGTTACCGCGAACTGTGTTGATCTCACCATTGTGCGCAATGTAGCGGAAAGGCTGAGCCAGACGCCATCTTGGGAATGTGTTGGTTGAGAAGCGTGAGTGAACCAAGGCAAGTGCAGTCACCATGGTTGGGTTTTGTAGGTCAAGGAAGTACTGAGGTACTTGCTCTGTAGTTAGCTGACCTTTGTAAACTAGTGTCTTATAAGACAAAGAGTTGATATAGAAGTCATCGCCAATGTTAGAAACACTTTCCAGACAAACTCGAACAGTATAGTTACGCAGAACGTATAGCTTTCTTTCAAGCTCTTCAGGTGTTGTGCTTGGGCCACCTGTAATGAATACATGCTCGAATTGAGGCTCAGTGCTTAATGGGTCGGCACCCAGCATAGAGTTATCAGTAGGCAGAACGCGGTAGCCTAGAACTTCAAGGTCTAGTCGTTGTGCGTTGCGCTCTAGAATGTCGCGACACTGTGCACGTTTATACTCATCACGAGGGAAGAGTACTACACCCACACCGTACTTCTCAAAAGACGGCAGGCGAATGCCCAGTTTAACAGTCTCTTCTAGTAGAAACTCATGCGGTTTCTGAAGCAGAATACCTGCACCATCACCTGAACATGGATCACAGCCTTGGCCACCACGGTGTTCCATACGGGCTAGCATATCCAATGCTTGAGTTACGACTTGATGAGATTTTCGGTTTTTGAGGTGAGCAACAAAACCGATGCCACAAGCGTCATGCTCCAATTCAGGAGTATATAAACCCTGGGCTGATTGCTCTCTATCCAACATAGGTAAATCCTTCCAATCTAATACGGCGGTGGGAGTGCTCCCGTGCCATTCCTTATAATTGTCTTCTTAAGGGCTAATTGTGTGCATTAGCCTGCTTCCATTCCGTCTCTCGCTGAAAAGTTTGCGAGAAAAACATTCCTTGGTCATTTCCAATATTTAGCTTCTGATTAATAGAATCTTATAAAGGTAGGTGCGGAATATGACCGACTATTCATCTAAATCGAAGGCTTTAAAATAGCCGATTTTAGGCGATAGTTGTAACTATCCTACAATTTTGTCTAGCTTAATTCCAACTAAAGTTGCACCAAAATGGATTTTTTATGAACAGTTATCGATTGCATTTAGTTAACATCTTTGCATTTGTATTCACATGCAACCCTTTGCGTGAATAGATAGTGCAAAAAATACCCATCGATATAAAAAGACGAAAATGCTAAAATACGCGGCCTTTGCTTGCAGGGATGTAATTTAGTTTCACGACAGGATGTCGGCCATAAATCGCTTTACAGGTTAATTATCCAATGCAGTTACATGAACTCGTCAATACCTTAGGTCAGGACCTCCAACGTCGTTACGGCGAAAAGGTGCATAAACTGACTCTTCATGGTGGTTTTAGCTGTCCCAATCGCGATGGAACGATTGGCCGTGGTGGCTGTACGTTCTGCAATGTCTCATCATTTGTAGATGAATCGACACAAACACAAGCAATCCAAGTTCAGCTGAGCGATCGCTCTAAAGAAATAAAGCGCGCCAAGAAATACTTTGCGTACTTTCAGGCTTATACCAATACCTTTGCTGAGGTTCAGGTTCTCAGAAATATGTATGAAGAGGCCTTAGAGTCTGCTGACATAGTGGGACTTTGTGTTGGTACACGCCCAGATTGTGTTCCTGATGCAGTGATGGATCTGCTGGTGGAATATAAGCAAAAAGGCTATGAAATATGGCTGGAGTTAGGGCTGCAAACGGCCAACAACGATACTCTTAAGCGTATTAATCGTGGCCATGACTTCGAATGCTATGCAGAGATCACTAAGAAAGCTCGCGAAAATGGTATTAAGGTATGTACGCACTTGATTGTGGGCCTACCTAAAGAGACCAAGCAAGATAATATCGAAACTTTGCAAAAAGTGCTGGAGGTCGGGACTGACGGTATTAAGTTGCACGGCTTACATATTGTGGAAGGCAGCACTATGGCTAAGGCATGGAAGGCGGGGAAACTTGAAGCGCCTGAGCTTGATGTTTACGTCGATATTGCGTCGGAGCTAATTCGAATGACACCCCCAGAGGTGGTTTATCATCGTGTATCTTCGGCGGCGCGCAGACCTACTTTGCTATCCCCATTATGGTGCGAGAATCGCTGGTTGGCGATGACCGAAATAGGGCGTGCATTGGATCGCGATGGTGCGCAGGGCTCTCTTATTGAGCAACCCTTCCTCTACACAAAGCCAGTATTGAGCTAACTTACCTCTAATTTACTCTCTTGCCTTACTTACTTTTACGGTTAGGCAAGATAGACTACAAGCAGTTACAGCAATTGGACTGCTTGATGAAACAGCTGAAAACCTACTCACAATACTACGTCGATCTTCTGGTTAAACTTGGGATATATCGATTCTCTTTTCTCATTGCCGTTGCATTGATCACTTTGGCGATCTTGGTACAGCTGGGCATTAGTTGGGTTCTAGGGGAAGAGTTTGAGTATAAGCACATGCTTCGCTCCCTCGCTTTTGGACTGATCATGACACCTTGGGCGGTGTACTTTATTTCGATAGTCGTTGAACAACTTGAAGAGTCTCGTCGTCGTCTGTCGAAACTGGTTTCAAAGCTCAGCGATATGCGAGAACGGGATTTAGAGCTGAATAACCAGCTTACCCAGAACCTAGATAAATTGAATCTTGAGATGAAGGAGCGCTTGTCCGCTGAGGAGTCTCGAGAGCAAGCAATGCTGGATCTTGAGCATGAGGTGATTCAGCGAGAAGTCACTCAGATAGCCCTTTCTGAAAGAACAGCACTGCTTCGCTCATTTATTGATGCCTGTCCTGATTTGTTTTATTACCGCACCGCCGACGGCGTTTTTTCTGGATGTAACCAAGCGGTAGAAAAACTTACTGGTAAGAAGGAAAAAGAGCTCGTAGGCCTAACACCATGGCAGGTCTATAAAAAAGAGATCGCACAACAGATCGTAGAAACCGATCAGATCGTGTTTGAGAACAAAGAAGAGCTCATATACGAGCAGTGGCTTGAGTACCCCGATGGTAGAAAAGCCTACTTTGAGTTGCGTAAGGTGCCTTTCTTTAATAAAGATGGCCAGCATCTTGGTTTGGTGGGCTTTGGTCGTGATATCACAGAGCGCAAGCTCAATGAGAAATCCCTAGAGAAGGCCAGCCGAGATAAAACCACCTTTATCTCTACCATTAGTCATGAGCTAAGAACACCACTTAACGGCATCGTTGGGCTTAGCCGAATGTTATTGGGCACGAGTCTCGATAAAGAGCAGCGCCAGTATATGCAAACTATCAATGTCAGTGCGATTACATTGGGGCATATCTTTAACGATATCATTGATATAGATAAGTTCGACCGCAATAAACTGGAGCTAGTGCCATCCGAGTTAAATTTTAATGACTTTGTTACTGAGCTAGATAGCTTGTCGCGCCTTATGGCGGAACAAAAAAGCCTAAGATTTGAATTAGAAAGACTGACCGACATGCCCGATAGCATCGTTGTTGATGCTACGCGATTGCGCCAGGTGTTGTGGAACCTTATCAGCAATGCAATGAAGTTTACCGCTGAGGGTGGGGTATTCGTGAATGTGAGTGCAGACCCAACAGATGACAACCAAATAGCGATTCGCTTTGAAATAGAAGATACCGGTGTCGGGATCCCAGAGTCTGAACTAAAGAAGATCTTTGCCATGTATTATCAGGTGAAGTCGAAAGAAGGGAATCTACATGCCGTGGGCACAGGCATTGGTTTGGCGGTTTCTCAGTCTCTGATTCGAAAAATGGGTGGCGATATCTATGTGAATAGTGAACTGGGGCATGGTAGTACCTTTACTGTTGAGATTATCGTTCCGCGCGGGAAAGGCCTCACTGCTATTGTTGAAAGCCCTGAACCGCAACAGCGTCCACTTTCTATTTTTATGATTGAGGATATCGAGCTTAACATCACAGTGGCACGTTCGCTGATCAATAGCTTCGGTCACTCTGTTGATGTTGCCATGACTGGTCAAGAAGCCCTGAGTAAGTTTGAGCCTACCAAATACGACATCGTGCTACTGGATATACAATTGCCAGACATGACCGGGTTTGATATCGCGAAAGAGCTACAAAGTCGCTATACAAACCTACCTCCTATCGTGGCGCTTACGGCTAATCTTGTGAAAGACAAAACCGCTTATCGTGAAGCGGGTATGCAGGATGCGATTAGTAAGCCACTATCAGCAAAAGCACTGCGCAAGATATTGAAGAAGCTCTGCTATTTGGATGATCAAAGTGTCGAGGAGAAAACTCATGCGACTAAGTCAGTCTTGGAAGACACCACAGTAGAGCAGGTCGTAACAGATGAGTTAGTTGATAAAGAGATGCTCACCTCTTACATAGAGATCGTTGGTAAAAAGCCAGTTTTAGATAGCGTAGAGTTGTTTAAAGAAATGATGCCTGAATATGTCGCTATATTGGACTCCAACTTAGTCGCAAGGGATCAAGAAGCGATTGTCTCTGAAGCACATAAGATCAAAGGAGCGGCTGGTTCAGTTGGGCTTAAGCGAATCCAAATGGTAGCCCAACAAGCTCAGTCACCCGAGTTGCCTGCATGGTGGGAGAACATCAATGATTGGATCGATGAGATAAAAACCAGCTATCTATCGGATATAGATGTCCTTAAAGATTGGATTGAGCAAGAGTTTGATAAATAATAGGTTTATAATCAAATACATTCATAATGGTTTACGAACAGGAGTCAGCCATGAGAGTTAAAGTATTAGGAACAGTATTACTTAGTTCTGCATTATTGTTTGGTTGCGCTTCTACAGGTGAACAAGTGCCTTGGATGGAAGCTGCACCAACAGCGCAGGTTGAGCAAACCAGTGTGGTACTCGAGTCAACCATGTGGGGCAATAAGATGCCGACTTTTGATGAGGTGCATTCTTTTCCTCTACACGGCACTCTAATCTTGAGCTCAAGTGATGCTATCCCAGCGGACCTAGGCGTGACCTCTATCTGGATTCGACACAATGGCGAGGCGTTTCAAATTGACGCTGATGCTTTTGATGTAGAAGCGATTACCGAAAAGCAGTGGAAGATTTCATTTAAACAAGTGGAATACTTCGACGGTAGCTTTGAATCTGCGGACGTGGCAGTAGAGTTGGAGAGCGACGTTCAAAAAATTTGGCTAGTTGAAAAGTCCGTTGATGTGGATACGGTATACTAATACCCAGCGTAGAAATGAAAAAACCCAGCATACGCTGGGTTTTTTTATAATCAATACGAAATCGACTATTAGTCTAGGTCACCACAGAAGCGGTAGCCTTCACCGTGAATGGTCGCGATGATCTCAGGAGTACCAGCAACTGATTCGAAGTGCTTACGAATACGACGGATAGTTACGTCTACTGTACGGTCGTGTGGCTTAAGCTCACGTCCAGTCATCTTCTTAAGCAATTCGGCACGAGTTTGGATTTTGCCTGGGTTTTCACAGAAGTGAAGTAGGGCACGAAACTCTGAGCGAGGTAGCTTGTAGCCTTCGCCGTTTGGATTAATCAAAGAGCGGCTGTTGATATCTAGAACCCAACCGTTGAATGTGTACTTCTCAACGTTTTTGCTTTCTTCTTCATCTTTGCTCACATTCATTGAACGAGATAGAAGGTTACGAGCACGGATAGTCAGTTCACGTGGGTTGAAAGGCTTAGTGATGTAGTCATCAGCGCCGATTTCAAGACCCAAAATTTTGTCAACTTCGTTGTCACGGCCAGTCAGGAACATAAGTGCAACGTTCGCTTGTTCTCTTAGCTCACGAGCTAGAAGAAGACCATTTTTACCTGGTAGGTTGATATCCATTATCACCAAGTTTACTGAGTTCTCAGAGATCACTTGATGCATAGAATCGCCGTCGATAGCTTCGAATACACTGTATCCTTCAGCTTCAAAGATGCTCTTGAGGGTACTACGAGTAACTTGTTCGTCTTCTACAATAAGAATGTTAGGGGTTTGCATTGGCTCTACCTAAACTATGTGTAATGGGTTTTAAATATATAAATTCTAGGCAAAAAAATAACATTAAGGTAATCATTTGTGCATACTTATTGATGCGACTTATGATCTCTTCAACCTCAATGTCCCCCTCCTTGGAAATTCTCTAAGATACCTATAAGTCCGTAAGTATCTATCATTCTTAGCCAAATTAGTTGCGCATCATACCGACTTAACAGCTTTCTAACAATCGCTTGTTGTTAATTTATTTCACTTTATTGATTTAAATCAATCGATATTTTTAACAATGTTCCGAAAAGGCCGTGAAAAACCGTGATGTAGCTCTATATTCGCTGTAGCTAAGTTACAGTACCGCGTTCCGTAGTGTAAGTTAAAAGGGGTATCGTTACGCAGGTGTAAAAAGCATGTGTAAGAAAAACTTAAAAACTGAACCCTAACTTCACTTCGATTGCACTTTGCCAGTCTTCGTAATCTAGCGTTGCTTTCAAATTAAGGCTGTCGGTAAGCATATATTTACCTGATAGTTCAGCGCCCATAGAGTCTGTGATGCTTTCCTCGCTGGAGTCTGAAGCGGTATAAATGGCACTATTGAGAGACAATTTTTGGTTGAACTGGTAGTTAACACCGCTGAGAAAGCCTCGGTTGGGCTGCTTGTCTCCTGAGTTTGAGATTCGGGTAGCGACAAATAAGTCTATATTGTCGAGGACTGAGTAGGCATACCCAGTGTCCATTCGCCATTCATCAAATTGTTCACCAGAGGTGGAGTCTGCAGACATAAATAAGCGGTGAGGGGATTGGGAGCTCAAGGACACTGCATTTGCATCGTACTCTGTCTCGTTTTCAAAGTCGGATGCCGCATGAGCAATTGTCGTCAGCAGCAAAGAGACAATCAGCGTGGCAAAAAGCATCGCTTTACGAACATTCAATCGCATTTTGCCTCCTAATCAGTCCTTTGAAGAGTATCAATTATGGATGGAGAAAAGACGATTTTCCAATCTGTTAGTTATATTTTGCATGTCTAGTCTATGCAATATTGTGCATTTCCTTTTTTTAGTTAAATTTTTCATGCTGTTATGCGACTTCTGTGCTCTCATTTTTATTATCAAAAATGAAAAATTAATCTGTTTTGTTAATTTGTCGTTGACGAATTAAAGCAAAATAGGTAATTCTAGAGTCAGACACAGAAAATAGATTGATTAGAATAGACTGATGAACACACGTAGCCTGATTACCCGAATGATTATTACCAGCACCATGAGTGTTGGGGCAGGCTGCTGAAAGAAACATTTTTTAAAAAAGGCCTGTATCCCACCAGATACAGGCCTTTTTTTTGACAATTTTTAGCTCAGGGAGAATGGAATGCGAGTATTGAAATTTGGAGGATCTTCGTTAGCAGATGCAGATAGATTTTTGCGAGCGGCGAACATCATTGCGAATAATGCGGATCAAGAAGAGCTAGCGGTAGTACTGTCAGCTCCAGGAAAAACCACCAACAAGCTGGTAGCGATCATTGATGCCGCTTTACAAAAGCAAGGTGCAGAACTACAGATCAAAGAACTGCGTAACTCTTTCACTGAGTTGGCTAACGAGATCAAGCAAGAGCTGCCAAACATCCAACTAGAAGAATTTGAGGCTCAAGTTAAAGAGTCCCTAGATAATCTAGTTGAGTTTGTTCAAGGCATCGAGCTATTAGGCATGTGCCCAAACAATGTGAATGCTCGCATCATTAGTAAGGGAGAGAAGGTTTCTATTCGCTTGATGAAAGCGGTCCTTGAAGCTAAAGGTCAAGCAGCGGGTCTGATTGACCCAGTTCAATACCTTTACGCTAAGGGTGATCACCTAGAAGCAATGGTCGATGTTGAAGTCTCAACACAAAACTTTATTCAATCTCCGCTTCCAAAAGGGCAAGTACACTTAATGCCAGGCTTTACAGCAGGCAATGCTAAAGGTGAGTTGGTTACACTTGGACGTAATGGTTCTGACTATTCAGCGGCTGTTTTGGCTGCATGTCTACGCGCAGATTGCTGTGAAATTTGGACTGATGTTGATGGTGTTTATAACTGTGACCCTCGCCTTGTAGAAGATGCACGCCTATTAAAATCTCTAAGCTACCAAGAAGCGATGGAGCTTTCTTATTTTGGTGCATCGGTTTTGCATCCAAAGACTATTGCCCCTATTGCTCAATTCCATATTCCATGTCTAATTAAAAACAGCTTTAACCCGCAGGGTGCGGGTACCTTGATTGGTCTAGATACAGGTGAAGACAACCTGGATATCAAGGGTATTACTACCCTTAATGAACTCACAATGGTGAATGTCTCAGGCCCAGGAATGAAGGGCATGGTAGGCATGGCAAGTCGCGTATTTGGCGCTATGTCTTCAGCTGGCATCTCTATTGTTCTTATTACTCAGTCTTCTTCAGAATACAGCATCAGTTTCTGTATTGAAGCGGCGGATCGTCAGCGAGCTAAAGCAGTACTTGAAGAAGCGTTTGAGTTAGAGCTGAAAGACAGCCTATTAGAGCCTGTAGAATTTATTGATGATGTGGCTATTTTGACGCTAGTGGGTGATGGTATGCGTACCTCTCGCGGCGTAGCATCTAAATTCTTCACTTCTTTAACTCAGGTGAATGTAAACATTACTGCTATTGCTCAGGGCTCTTCTGAGCGCGCAATCTCAGCCGTTATTCCAGAAGATAAGATCTCTAAGGCCATCAAGGCGTGTCATGAAAACCTATTCAACTCGAAGCACTTCCTTGACCTATTTGTAGTCGGTGTAGGTGGTGTTGGTGGTGAGCTTGTGGATCAGGTGGCTCGTCAGCAACAGAAGTTAGCGAAAAAAGGCATTGTTATCCGCGTATGTGCTCTAGCAAATAGCCAAGGCATGCTGCTGGATGGTGAAGGCCTGAATCTTGAGCATTGGCGTGACCGCATGAGCAACGCAAGTGAGAAGTTCAGCCTAGCGTCACTTAGTGCAATGGTTCAACGCAACCACATCATCAACCCTGTACTAGTTGATTGTACTTCTAGTGAGAACGTTGCTGGGCAATATGCTGATTTCCTTCAAGCGGGTTTCCACGTAGTAACGCCAAACAAGAAAGCCAACACAGCGAGCATGGCGTACTACCATCAGCTTCGTCAGGTTGCGCGTTCTTCTCGTCGCAAGCTTATGTATGAAACTACGGTAGGCGCAGGCTTACCTGTAATCGAAAACCTACAAAATCTGATCAGTGCAGGTGATGAACTGGTTAAGTTCAACGGCATCTTATCCGGCTCTCTTTCTTTCATCTTCGGTAAGTTAGATGAAGGCATGACATTAAGTGAAGCAACTAAAGTTGCTATGGAGAACGGCTTCACCGAGCCAGACCCTCGTGATGACCTGTCTGGCATGGATGTGGCGCGTAAGCTTCTTATCCTAGCCCGTGAAACAGGAATGGCAATTGAACTGGAAGACGTTGTCGTTGACCAAGCACTGCCACCTGGCTTTGATGATTCAGGTTCAATTGAAGAGTTTGTTGAGCGTCTACCTCAAGCTGATGCTTACTTCTCTGAAATGTCACAAAAGGCTGCTGAAGAAGGCAAGGTACTTCGTTATGTAGGTGAAATTGTTGACGGCAAGTGTCGTGTGACGATCGCTGCGGTTAATGAAGATGATCCTCTATTTAAAGTTAAAGATGGTGAAAATGCTCTGGCATTCTACAGCCGTTACTATCAACCAATTCCATTGGTGATGCGTGGCTATGGTGCGGGTACAGAGGTAACGGCTGCCGGTGTATTCTCTGATGTCATGCGTACATTGGGCTGGAAACTGGGGATCTAAACATGAAAGAGAGTGTTTGTGTTTATGCTCCAGCATCAATTGGCAATGTGAGCGTTGGCTTTGATGTGCTAGGAGCTGCGGTATCTCCTGTTGATGGTACGCTACTTGGCGACCGTGTGATGGTTGCTGCTGGAGAATCTGAATTTGAACTAAAAACAGCAGGTCGTTTTGTCGCAAAGCTACCTACTGATGCGAAACAAAATATTGTGTATCGCTGTTGGCAGGTATTTGCTCGTGAAATGTCGAGCAAGGGGCAACCGATGCGCCATTTAGAAATGACGCTAGAAAAGAATATGCCAATTGGTTCAGGGCTAGGTTCAAGTGCTTGTTCTATTGTAGCGGCGCTGGATGCTTTGAATCAATTTCATGACAACCCACTTAACCAAACAGAGCTGTTAGCGTTAATGGGGGAGATGGAAGGCGAGATCTCTGGCGGTGTTCACTATGACAATGTCGCGCCTTGCTACCTTGGTGGTGTGCAGTTGATGGTTGAAGAGCTAGGCATTATCAGTCAAGAGGTGCCGAGTTTTGAAAACTGGTATTGGGTAATGGCGTATCCTGGCATCAACGTGTCCACAGCGGCTGCGCGTGAGATTCTGCCTGCTCAATACCGTCGACAAGACATTATCGCTCATGGACGTCACTTAGCTGGCTTTATCCATGCTAGCTATTCGGGTCAACCAGAGCTTGCGGCTAAGATGATCAAAGACGTCATCGCTGAACCGTATAGACAGCGTCTATTACCTGGTTTCCCAGAAGCTCGAAGCTATGCAGCAACAGCCGGCGCTCTAACTTCAGGAATTTCAGGAAGCGGTCCCACAATGTTTACTATCTGTGATAGTTTAGAGGTTGCGGAGCGAGTCAAATCTTGGCTTGAAGTTAATTATGTACAAAATGATGAAGGATTCGTGCACATCTGCAAGATCGATCAGCAGGGCTCGAAAGTAACAGGAAGTAAATTATGAAGCTGTATAACATCAAAGAAAATGACGAACAGGTCTCTTTTGGACAAGCGGTTCGTCAGGGATTAGGTCGTAATCAAGGGTTGTTTTTCCCTACTGATATCCCAGCACTCGATAACATCGACGCGTTGCTCGAGGAAGACTTTGTAACCCGAAGCAGTAAGATACTTTCGGCGCTTATTGGTGACGAGCTTTCTGAGTCACAGGTATCTCAGATGGTGGATACTGCATTTCAGTTCCCAGCGCCTATCAAATCAGTAAAAGATGGCACCTATGCACTAGAGTTGTTCCATGGTCCAACGCTAGCGTTTAAGGACTTTGGCGGTCGCTTTATGGCTCAGTCACTAGCAACGGTTTCAGAAGGTGGCAAGATCACTATCCTGACGGCAACCTCAGGTGACACTGGCGCAGCGGTTGCTCATGCTTTCTATGGTATGGCAGATATCAACGTCGTTATTCTGTACCCAAAAGGCAAGATCAGCCCTCTTCAAGAGAAACTGTTCTGTACGCTAGGTAAGAATATCCACACTGTTGCTATCGATGGTGATTTTGATGACTGTCAGTCATTGGTTAAGAAAGCGTTTGATGATGAAGCTCTGCGTCAAGAAATCGGCCTGAACTCGGCAAACTCAATCAACATCAGCCGTCTGATGGCTCAAATCTGCTACTACTTTGAAGCAGCAGCTCAAATGAGCAAATCAGAGCGTGAAAATCTAGTCATTTCAGTGCCAAGTGGTAACTTTGGTAACCTAACAGCAGGCTTGCTTGCTAAAGCTCTAGGCTTGCCGATTAAGCGCTTTATTGCGGCAACTAACGCTAATGACACTGTGCCACGCTATCTAGAAACGGGTAAGTGGGAGCCAAAACCAACGGTTGCTACAACGTCAAACGCAATGGATGTTAGCCAACCAAACAACTGGCCTCGTATTGAAGAGCTTTGTCAGCGTAAAGGCTGGGGCTTGGATACACTTGGCAGTGCTGCAGTAACTGACGAGCAAAGTGCTGAGAGTGTGAAGGCGCTGTACGATTCAGGCTATCTGTGTGAGCCTCATGGCGCGATTGCGTACCGAGCGCTTCAAGAGCAGCTTGCTGAGGGTGAAACGGGATTGTTCCTATGTACTGCTCATCCAGCGAAGTTCAAAGAAGTGGTCGATGATATCCTAGGCAGTGATATCGAATTACCAGGCCCTCTAGCCAAGCATGCTGCGATGGACTTGTTATCTGAAGATCTTGCTAATGATTTCGACCTTCTGAAGGCTGTATTAAGAAAAGTACAGTAATCGTCTTCAGACAAAAATAACGGCGCTTAGGCGCCGTTTTTTGTATCTGCAGTAAATGGACAGATACAAAAAAGCCCGGCAACGTGAATTGCCAGGCTTTTAGAATTTTACTAAAGCTCTAGATTATAGAGACTCAGTGAAAGTACGTGCGATAACGTCTTTTTGCTGTTCAGCAGTTAGAGAGTTGAAACGTACAGCGTAGCCCGATACACGGATAGTTAGCTGTGGGTATTTCTCTGGGTGCTTAACAGCGTCTTCTAGCGTATCACGTTTAAGAACGTTCACGTTTAGGTGCTGACCGCCTTCGATTTTTGGTGCTTTTTCGATAGCGATTTCACGGCTCTCGTAGTCACCTAGATCTGAAGCAGGGATCACTTGATCAGCTTCATAGCCAGACGCTGCAACAACACAACGAGCTTCGTTCTTTTCAGAATCTAGTAGCCAGATAGAGTTTAGTAGCTCATCGTTAGCTGCTTTAGTGATTTGAATTCCTTGGATCATAATTTTCTCCTCAGCCACATATGTGGGTTCGATTTACGGATAAACTTGGAGCTTTTTCAATCGCTCACTGCATGTTTGCCATTTTAATATTGATTTACGTCAAAAAACAACTAAAAACCATATTTTTTTTAAGGTGTTTTCCATGACTATGATCAAGTTATAATTAATTCATTGATTTATCGACCGATCTTTAACAAGATTGGCGAAGTTAGCCGTTTTTGTGTAGTTTTTTAACAACACCTGTATAAAATTTGTTGCCGTACATGTTGAGCATATCACGCTGTAAGTGGCAAAAATTAGAAGATAAAGAGAACCTTTTATGTCAACAAACAAGTTTATTGGTGCACATGTATCAGCCGCTGGTGGTGTCGAGAACGCGCCTCTTAGAGCCAAAGAAATTGGTGCGAATGCCTTCGCCTTATTTACTAAGAATCAGCGTCAGTGGGTGGCCAAACCTTTAACGCAAAAAAGCATCGATTCGTTCAAGAAAAACTGTACGGCTTTAGGGTTCACTTCAGAGCAAATTTTGCCACACGACTCCTATCTAATTAACTTAGGAGCGCCTGAAGAAGAAAAGTTAGAGAAGTCTCGCGCTGCATTTATTGATGAGATGGAACGTTGTGAGCAGCTTGGTCTGACGCTATTGAATTTCCACCCTGGTAGTCATTTAAAGAAAATCTCAGAAACGGAGTGCTTAGCTCGCATTGCTGAGTCCATTAATCTGGCGCACAAAGCGGTACCGAATGTCATTGCAGTTATTGAGAATACAGCAGGACAGGGTACCAACCTAGGCTGGCGATTTGAGCACTTAGCCGAGATCATTGAGCAAGTTGAAGATAAAAGCCGTGTTGGTGTCTGTATCGATACTTGCCACACTTTTGTTGCTGGGTATGACCTACGAACGTTTGAGGCTTGTGAGGCGACGTTTGCAGAGTTTGATCGTGTAGTGGGGATGCACTATCTGCGTGCAATGCACATCAATGACTCAAAAATAGCCTTGGGTGGTAAGGTCGATCGACACCATTCATTGGGAGCTGGAGAGATTGGCTGGGATTGTTTTAAGTACATTTGCCAAGACTCCCGTTTCGATGGAATCCCGCTAATCCTTGAGACCATTGAGCCTGAGATATGGAAAGATGAGATCCAAAGCCTGAGAGCGTTCGCGCTTTAAATTATTTTTTTAATAGTTTGTTTTATTGGCACGCTTCTTTCATTACTTCATGTGGTAGTAGTCACAAATAGAACTGGAGTGTGCCATGTTTACATCTATCTTTCCGCAAGCTCGACCATGTCAGCGTAGTCAAGGTCACCACCGCTCACCTCAACGTAGTACTAAAAAGAAGTAATACCTAAATCCGACTCAATATGCCAATATCTTCTTTATTGTTAGCAAGAGATAGAGAAGACGGCATTGAGTTGGCAAGATTTTATTGAACAGGAGCGCTCGCAAGAGTACTTCCAAACCCTACAAGCTTTTATCGATGAAGAACGCGCTTTAGGTAAAGCAATTTATCCTGCACCGGAGCATGTATTTGCGGCATTTGAGCAGACACCGATAGAGAAGGTTAAAGTAGTCATTCTTGGCCAAGATCCTTATCACGGGCCAAATCAGGCTCATGGCCTTAGCTTTTCAGTGTTGCCGGGTAATAAAATTCCACCCTCTCTTCGCAATATTTATAAAGAGCTTTCACAAGATATAGAGGGCTTTCAGGTACCAGAGCATGGATACCTAAAATCTTGGGCTGAGCAGGGGGTGTTATTGCTGAATACAGTCCTGACTGTTGAACAAGGCAAAGCGCATTCTCACGCCAAAAGTGGCTGGGAAATATTTACTCAAAGAGCCATTGAGTACTTAGCTAACCATCAGAAAAATATAGTTTTTATGCTGTGGGGTGCACACGCTCAGAAAAAAATGGCGAGCATCAATGCGGATGACCACTGTATATTGACCTCAGTTCATCCATCTCCATTATCGGCTCGACGTGGATTCTTTGGTTGCCGACATTTTTCTTTAGCCAATCACTATTTAGATCAACATGGCAAAAACGGCATAAACTGGCATATCCCAACAGTTAATTTGACGCTTTTTTGAGGTATCCCCAAAACATAGATCAATAAAATTGCTTAAACTTAAGTCAGCTATTGATATGGAGGGATGAATCATGATGATTGAAAGGATCCGTCGCGAGCACGGCTACATGGTGCGCTTGCTCGCGATCTTGAGGAAGAAACTGACGCAACTGAAAAGTGAAGAACCGATCAACTATGCTTTGCTAAAAGAGATTGTTGATTACTTGTGTGATCACTCAGAAAGAACGCACCATCCGAAAGAAGATCTTATTTATCATTATTTTATCGAAAAGTATGGTGAGCAAGAGAAAATCAGCAATCTTGAGGAAGAGCATGTCGTTTTATCGAAGACAACCCACGAGTTTTTGGATGTCGTAGATATGATCCTGCAAGATGCCGTCGTTCCTTTAGATGTGTTTGCACAGCAACTTGAAACCTTTATTCAAGAACAAAAGCGACACCTAGATCTTGAAGAGCGTGAAGTTTTACCTTTGATTAATAGAACTTTTAGCACTTCAGATTGGCAGTATCTTGAGAAAAAATGGGGCGCACAAGAAGACGACCCTGTATTTGGTGAGACGATTGCTGATAAGTACAAGCAGTTGGCGGCTAGAGTCAAGCAAACTGATGAAGAGTGTATTTAGTAAGATATAAAAAAGGATGGGTTTAGACCCATCCTTTCTCTTTTAAGGGAATCGGTTTACAGCTGAATGTCTTCTAAGCGATATTCACTGCACACGTCCAAATCCAACAACTCCTTTTGTAGTCTCTGACGGTCTTTGATTGCTTCAATTTCACGCCATTTACGTTTTACCGGTTTTGAGCGGCCTCTACGAGCCCCGCGTTCTTCTGATTCAAAGATACTTTCAAGTTGCAAGCCATCCATAAGCTATCCCTTCTAACTGTAATTAAGTACTTTTCTAGCGTTTACCTAGCGTGGGTTAAAAACCCTTTAACCAGCTAAGCAAGCTTGCCGACATTATTACCATGAACATTGCCACTTTATCTTTGAACTGTTTCGCAATTATTTCTCAATCGTGAAGCTTTTGTTCGTCAATGAGGGCTATTTCACACTGCCACATAACATAGCTGTATGAAAAATATACGAAAAAGTGTGCGATTTGATTTCTGATGACGATGACGGCATGATGCGCTCGAAAAATGTAATTCGAAGAATGGTGTATGGGTAATCGTTTGCCTTCTACAATACTCAGGTCAAATTATAAAAAAACCGAGTAGTAACCATTCCTTTGCTCTTAATTGAGCCTATTTGAGTACGAGGTTGATGTGACAGACATAATCAATTTAATGAACGATCTTCTTTGGGGATCAATCCTTGTTTACCTACTTGTAGGTGGCGGTATTTACTTCACCGTTCGTCTTGGTTTTATTCAGTTCAGACACTTTGGTCACATGTTCAGTGTTCTGAAAAACAGCCGTAAAGCTGACAAAGCTGGTATCTCTTCTTTCCAAGCACTTTGTACCAGTCTTGCTGCTCGTGTTGGTACCGGTAATATGGCCGGTGTTGCAGTAGCACTAACCGTAGGTGGCCCAGGTGCTATCTTCTGGATGTGGCTGATCGCTATGCTAGGTATGGCAACGTCATTTGCTGAGAGTTCACTAGCGCAGTTATACAAGACCAAAGATGAAGACGGTAATTACCGTGGTGGCCCAGCTTACTACATGGAAAAAGGTCTGGGCATGCGTTGGATGGGGGTATTGTTCTCAATCTTCCTAATCATCGCTTTCGGTCTAGTATTTAACTCAGTACAAGCGAACTCAATTGCAAGTGCGATGAACACGGCATTTGGTATTGAGCCAATGTATGTAGGTATCGGTGTTGCCCTGCTGTCTGCATTCGTTATCTTCGGTGGTATTCGTAAGATTGCTCGCACTGCAGAACTTATCGTTCCAGTGATGGCTTTAGCTTACCTTGCTCTAGCACTGTTCGTTATGTTCACTAACTTGGATAAAGTACCGGATGTATTGGTGCTTATCTTCAAGAGTGCATTCGGTTTGCAAGAAGCGGCTGCTGGTGGCGTAGGCTACGCAATTGCTCAAGCAATGATTAATGGTATCAAGCGCGGTTTGTTCTCGAACGAAGCCGGTATGGGTTCTGCACCTAACGCTGCAGCGTCTGCAACGCCTTACCCGCCGCACCCTGCATCACAAGGTTATGTACAGATGCTAGGTGTGTTTACTGACACTATCGTTATCTGTTCTGCAACGGTTGCGATTATTTTGGTTTCTGGTGAGTATGTACCTCACGGTGAAATTACCGGTATCGAGCTAACTCAGCGCGCATTGACTGCAGAAGTCGGCGAATGGGGTGGCATCTTTGTTGCTGTTGCAATCTTCTTCTTTGCGTTCACGTCTATCATTGCGAACTACTCGTACGCAGAAACGAACCTTATCTTCCTTGAGCACAACCACAAAGCGGGTCTTAACATCTTCCGCGTGATTGTACTTGGCATGGTATTGTTCGGTGCTGTATCAAGTTTACCAGTAGTTTGGGCTATGGCTGATGTGTCTATGGGCTTGATGGCGATAGTCAATATGGTCGCTATCTTGCTACTGTCTGGCATCGTAGTGAAGCTGGCAAAAGACTACAATCAACAGCTAAAAGCGGGCAAGGTTCCAACTTTCAACGCAAAAGACTATCCAGAGCTTCACTCTCAACTAGAAGAGGGTATCTGGGATGACCATGAAGAGCTTAAGGCTCAAGTGGAAAGAAACAAATAATCGAGAACTCCGATTAAAACAATAGTAAGAGCCGTGCTGACTTAGCACGGCTTTTTTTATACCCTAAGGAACATATGGTAAGAAATCTAAGTAAAGGACATTGGTATGCTGATTTTAGTCTCACCGGCAAAAACGCTAGACTTTGAATCGCCACTGGCGACAGAGCGCTACACACAACCCGATTTTATTGCTGATTCAGCTGAATTGGTGAAGGTTTGCAAAAAACTGACTCCAGCTGATATCTCTGGCTTGATGAAGGTAAGCGATAAGATTGCTGGATTGAACGTGGCGCGCTTCCAGGAATGGAGCAAAACCTTTACACCAGATAACTCACGTCCTGCTATCTTGGCCTTTAAGGGAGACGTCTACACAGGGCTTGAGGCTGAGACCTTCAGTGAGCAAGACTTCGACTATGCTCAGAGTCATTTCCGTATGCTATCGGGCCTATATGGGCTGTTAAAGCCACTAGACCTTATGCAACCTTACCGCTTAGAGATGGGAACAAGGCTTGCCAACGATAGAGGCAGCAATCTGTACCATTTCTGGGGTGATAAGATCACCGATAAGGTCAACGAAGCCTTAGCCGAGCAAGGTGATGATCTTCTTATCAATCTTGCATCGAATGAGTACTTTAAGGCGGTCAAGCCAAAGAATGTTCAAGGTCGAGTCATCACTCCTGTGTTTAAGGACCTGAAAAACGGACAATATAAAGTCATCAGCTTTTTTGCTAAGAAGGCGAGGGGCATGATGGCGAAATACATTATTCAGAATCAAGTCGACAGTCTTGATGCTTTGAAGCAGTTTGATTACGCAGGTTATTACTTTAGCGACACGGATTCTACCGCTCGAGAGTTAGTATTCAAGCGCGACCAGCAGTAAAAACCAGCCATTAAACCCAGCATAAGCTGGGTTTAATGTAAGGATATTCCCATGATTCTAGAAACGCCCAGACTTCTTTTGAGAACATGGAAGCCGACGGATTTTGATGCCTTTGTTCAGATGAATCTTAGCCCAGAGGTAATGCGATTTTTCCCTGATACTTTGACCCCAATGCAAAGTGTAGAATCTGTGCGGCGCTTATCTGAAGAACTGGATAGTCAAGGTTGGGGAATGTGGGCGATAGAATGCAAATTAACTCATCAATTTGTCGGCATGGTGGGTTTACAGCAACGCTCGGCCGAAGACGGCATTCTGGATATTTCCTTTGTTGAAATTGCTTGGCGATTGCCGCAAGCATTTTGGGGGCAGGGTATAGCCCCAGAGGCCGCAAGCACTGTACTCGCACATGCCTTCACCCACCTGCAATTCGAGACCATCTATAGCTTAACGGCGTTGAGTAACCTACCCTCTCAGCGAGTAATGCAGAAGATAGGTATGCACAATACCGATAAAGACTTCCAGCACCCAAAGCTCGACGCTGATTCTCCTCTTAGCTGGCACTGTTTATATAAGCTCACCAAATCACAGTGGTTAAACTCGAGATGATCCTAAACTAAGGGAATCAATTAACTGGGAGTTGATCAATGGACGCAAGAGTAAGCATCATTACATTGGGGGTGTCAGACCTAAAGCGTTCACACGCTTTCTATTCCGCGCTTGGTTTTCCCTCTAGTTTTACTGGAGAGCAAGATATTGTGTTCTTCAAAACATCCGGTGTCTGTGTAGCCCTTTATCCAATGCAAAAATTGGCCGAAGATATTGGGATTAATATTCCGGATAATCAAAGCCCAACTCCGATGATGACTCTTGCACACAACACCAAGGCACAACATGAAGTGGATGAGATTTTAGAGTTGGCGGTGAAAGCTGGTGGAACGTTAGTTAAGCCCGCCGAGCGAGTATTTTGGGGTGGATATAGCGGTTACTTTCGAGACCCGGACGGGCATTATTGGGAGATAGCCCATGCTGATTTTTGGCAATTCAATGACGATGGCAGTTTAGTGATTGAGTGACAAAGAAAAATCCCCGCCTCTTAAGAGCCGGGGATTAGGGTTATTTCTTCTTTTTCTTAGCCTTGGTTGCTGTTTTAGCGGCTGGCTTCTTTTTCTTTTTCTTAAACACTGGTTTTTTGTGTTTAGGACGAAGCTCCTTGATGAAACGCTCTTTAATGGCTTCTTTTGTGTAGCGCTCAACACGCTCAATCATTGGTTGATCGTGCGCCTCAACGATAGAGACTGCGTTGCCTTTTTTACCAGCTCGCGCTGTACGGCCAATACGGTGGAGATAGACATCAGCTGTACGAGGTAGATCGTAGTTGATCACATGGCTGACGTCTGGCAAATCAATACCACGAGCGGCAACATCGGTTGCTAGCAATACGTTTACTTGGCCATCACGGAAGCGAGCAATCGCGTTGTTACGGCGATCTTGAGGCATTTCGCCTTGGATCCAGCTACAAGGGATTTGCGCACTGTCCAATTGTTGACGAAGCTCAGCAAGACGCTCACGAGTCTTTAGGAAGATAATGCTTCTTTCCGCTTGCTCGGTAATGATGTGTTTAAGCAGCTCTAGTTTATGCTCTGCATCGTCCGCACGGTGATACCATTGTTGAATCTTCTTACGTTCTTTTAGTGAAGGCTGTGCATCAATTTCTGCAGGATCTTTAAGTAGACCTTCTGTGAAGCCTTCAACGCCTTTGCCTTCTAGTGTTGCAGAGAACAATAGTGTTTGTTTACGCCAGCGACATTCGTTAGACAGTCGGTCTACAATTGGACCAAAGCCCATGTCTAGCATTCGGTCTGCTTCATCTAAGATCAGCCATTCGATAGCACGGCAGTCAAAACGCTCTGCATTGATGTATTCCATCAATCGACCAGGCGTTGCAACCACGATATCTTGAGTTGTTGATAGGATATCAGCGTGATCTTGATACATAACACCACCGGTAATGGTGAAAATATTAAGATTAGTGTGCTTTGCCAACTCTTTAGCTTGCTCTGTAATTTGCATCGCCAACTCACGAGTAGGAGTTAGGATCAATACGCGTGCTGGACCGCCACGACGACGTGGAAAGTCTATGAGGTATTGCAACGCAGGAAGTACAAAAGCCGCGGTCTTGCCTGTGCCTGTTGGGGCAGAAGCTAGGATATCTCTACCGTCCAAGGCTTGAGGGATCGCTTCACTTTGTACTTTTGTTGGTCTTTCAAAGCCGATTTCTTCTATGGCTTTAATAAGGGATTGGTCTAAATCTAACTCAGCAAAAGTTCTTAACACTGCAGTGCTCCGCAAACGGGTGGACGATAAAAGAAAGTATTATAGTTTAATGGTGACGCACGTCACACTCTTATTTACATCTTTAAGTAAAAACTCTGTGTTAGCGCAACAAACTCTGCGCTGTAGCCATCATCTTTATGGATGATGAGCTCTGTTTCTTCGGTTGGATCGCTTTGATCCGCATTCAATTGCAATTCAAACAGGTAGCGGGTGTGATCCTTTTTTTGTGTGGTTTTCACCTTGCACAACCGGCTTAGATGCCACCCGTTGTCGGTAGCGCGCTGAATACACTGTTTAGCTTCTTCTTTGGGCAATATAAAACTCGCACTACCATCACTTAAGAGTAGCTCTTTACAAGAGTCTAGGAGTGCTGGATGAGATAGTGTGTCGGTATGTCTAGCAGTGGCTCTGGTGGCCGATGAAGACTGCTCACCTGAATTGAAATATGGTGGATTACAGATAATGGTATCAAATGCTGCCGTATTTGATTTAGAGAATGAGACGATATCTGAATGAAATAGCTGGAAACGGGACTCCCATGGGCTAGCAGCAAAATTTGTTTTTGCTGCTTCAATCGCGTGATCGTCAATATCGACAGCCACGATATTCAGTTCTGTGTTTCGTTGCGCGCACATCAGAGCAAGCAATCCCGTGCCTGTGCCTATATCAACTAGTCTGTTGCTTTGATTCACGTTTGCCCAAGCCCCCAGTAGCACCCCATCAGTACTCACTGGCATGCCACTATTCCCTCCCCAAATAGAGAAAGACTTGAACTGGAAGTTCTTTGTTTTTGTGGTCATGACGAGATTGAATCCTAAGTTGTTTGTAACGTGAGTTGTGGTTTGTTTTATGCAAATGCGGTGTATGCAATGATTTTGTTATTACTTTTGAGTGTTCTGTTGGTTTTTGGTTTAGCTTGAAACACTGCTTTACTATATAAAAGCTGGGTTAATTAACTGCCAATTGAGTAAAAAAGCGAAACTATATGGTGTTTATGGTTGTTCGCTTGAGATTGTTTATTGGTCTATTCATTATGCTTCTTATAAAAATTAATCATAGAGGCGCTGAATTAGCGCGTCCAGCAACTATTTATCTTCGAGGTTATTTTGAAGAAAAGCTTATCCATTTCAGACATTGTTGCACTTGGCTTCATGCTATTTGCGTTTTTCTTAGGTGCTGGCAACATCATCTTTCCACCAATGGCCGGTCAATTAGCAGGAGAAAACCTGATACCTGCAATGGGGGGCTTTTTGCTTACCGCTGCTGGGCTGCCACTAATTACAGTTGTAGCCGTGGCGACAGCCGGTGGTACCTGGGACCATCTCACGAGCGATCTTCCTAAGAAGGTGGCCTTGCTCATCGCTGCGCTAATTTTCATTATCATAGGTCCTGCATTTGCTGCGCCTCGCGCAGGCTTAGTGGCTTATGAAATGGGTATTCGACCGTTTGTTTCTCAACCAGGAACGCTACACCTAGCACTCTTTTCTATTACCTTCTTTGTTCTTGCCATGGCACTGGCTTGGGCGCAAGGGTCATTGCTAGACACCATTGGCAAGGTGTTAACACCTATCATGTTTGTAGGCTTAGTTGCTTTATCTGTTGCTGTGGTTTTTAATCCTCAGGGGCCGATTATTCATGCCCAGGGTGACTATATGAGTCAGCCTTTTACCAAGGGTATCTTGGAAGGCTATCTGACAATGGATACCTTTGCTTCGCTGATGTTCGGTATGCTACTTGTTCAAGCCATTAACTCTAAGGGTGTGACAGAGCGTAAAGATGTTGCTCGTTATCTTATTGCTGCTGGTGTTATTGCTGCTGTAGGGTTATGTCTTGTTTATATTGCCCTGTTTTACTTAGGCGCGACCAGTAACGGTATTGCGGCTGGGCTTGAAAACGGTGGCGCTATTCTTGCTGAATATGTGAAGGCTCTGTTTGGAGATAAAGGTCAGTGGGTTCTTTCGGTCATTGTGCTATTGGCTTGTTTAACGACGGCGGTTGGTTTGATTTCTGCGAGTTCTGACTTCTTCAGCAAAAACACTAAGCTGGGCTATAAGTTCTGGGTTGTTGTAAATGGTAGTACTTGTGCGCTAGTTGCCAATGTTGGCCTTGCGCAGTTAATTGAGCTATCTGTTCCTGTACTATTTGCTCTTTATCCAATTGCTATTGCTTTAGTGGCACTTACTTTTATTCGACCATGGCTACCGAATCCTAAATTGGCCTATCGCTTCGTACTAATGATTGCTTTCATCTGCGCTTTAGTTGATGCCGCAAAAGTAGCAGGGCTAGATGTATCTCTATTCAAATTCTTACCGATGTTTGAACTAGGCTTAGGCTGGGTATTGCCTACCTCTGTTGCTTTGGTCGCCATGCTATTCACGGGGTCACAACAGTCGAAACTAGAGAAGCAGGTCGAAGCCTAGCTCATTGAAGGTAAAACCACTTTTCGAAATGTGAAAGACCAATAAAAAGGAGGCATATAAAATGCCTCCTTTTTTTATGTCTGCTTACTTACAGTGAGTTAGAGTACTCAATGAGGATTTGCTCGCACCAAGTAGCGATGCGCTCATCACTAAACTCGTACTGAGAATCTTCATCAAGTGCTAGCCCTACAAATTTTGAGCCATCTTCGGTGAGAGCCTTTGAAGCCTGGAATTCATAGCCCTCTATCGGCCAGTAGCCAATAAAGTTAGGTTTGCTTGGCTGAAGCTGCTGATGAAGTAGTCCCATCGCATCCTGAAACCATTCGCCATATCCTTCTTGATCCCCTAAGCCGAATAACGCGACGTGCTTGCCTGTTAGCGGTACGCCATCTATGTCGTGCCATAATGCTCCCCAGTCCTCTTGAAGTTCACCGAAATCCCATGTGGAAATCCCTAGAATCAGAAAGTCGTAGTCGTTCATCAGGGAAAGTGGGGAATCTTTTACATTGTGCAGATCTACAATGTCGCTTCCAATGATGTCTCGAATTTTTTCTGCTGCCATTTCGGTATAGCAGGTGGTAGAGCCGAAAAATAGTCCTATTTTCATCATTTCAATTATAGCTAATGGTCATGCCGTTGATTCTACCTTTATTTTTACTAACTTTCAGTGCCCGCCACTAGCAATCAGCCTAATGCTTGTATACTTTAAGGTGACTATATTGGTATGACTGGAACTTTTAGCTTGTTAAATCAGAATCTTATAGAGCAATTCTTAGACGCCATCTGGATGGAAAAGGGCCTGTCCGAAAATACCTTAGCGTCTTATAGATTGGATCTGAGTAAGTTGTCGCAATGGTTGGAGCAGAATAAATCGGATTTATCCTCAGTCAGTTACCAAGAGTTGTTAGATTATCAAGCTTGGCTAGTGGACAAGAACTTTGCCCAGTCAAGTCGTGCTCGAATGTTGTCCGCTATGCGCCGATTGTTCCAGTATTTGTATCGAGAGAAAGTACGCCCTGATGATCCGAGTGCATTATTGATCAGACCTAAGCTTCCAAAGCGTTTGCCAAAGGATATCAGTGAGCAACAGGTTGATAGTTTGCTTGATGCACCTAATGTGGATGACCCAATAGAGCTTCGCGACAAGGCTATGCTTGAGCTTTTATACGCAACCGGCTTGCGTGTATCAGAGCTTGTCGGTCTCACGATGGAAAATATGAGCCTACGACAAGGTGTTGTGCGAGTAGTGGGTAAAGGGGGAAAAGAGCGATTGGTTCCTATGGGCGAAAATGCCATTGATTGGATTGAACGTTTTCTTACCCATGGCCGGTCTCAATTGATGGGAGAAAATTCCTCGGACGTTGTATTCCCGAGTAAACGCTCTCGACAAATGACTCGGCAAACGTTTTGGCATCGTATCAAGTACTATGCACAGATTGCGGGGATTGATACCGATACGCTCTCACCACACGTGATGAGGCATGCCTTTGCCACTCATTTATTGAACTATGGTGCAGACTTACGTGTCGTACAGATGTTGCTAGGACATAGTGACTTATCTACGACTCAAATTTATACTCATGTTGCCACCGAGAGATTGAAACAGATCCATCAGCAGCATCACCCAAGAGCGTGAGCAGCAGTTTTATGTTCACACGCTATACCCATTATTTAGTAGGAAATTGTATGAATATTTTAGGTCGAGTCTTCGGCGTGGTTATGTGCTCTTTGCTTGCCTTTAGTGTGAGTGCAACAGAGTTTAACGAGGCGCAAATTAAGGAGCGATTCGCCAAAATCGGTGTATCCGTAATGCAAATAGATGCCATTGAGGTTGATGGATTGGTAGAAGTCACAACCAATCAAGGAACCTTCTATGCAACCCCAACGGCTGATTACTTTATTCCAGGCAAATTATACTCTCTTGACGATAAGGGTAATTTCCAAGATGTAGCCGCGCTTAGGAATGGTCCAAAAATCGTAAGCTTACTCGATCAAGCTAGTGATGAGATGATCGTTTACAAGGCAGACAATGAAAAATATGTTGTGACTGTCTTTACCGATATCTCTTGTGGCTACTGCCTGAAGCTACACCGCCAAATGGCGGAGTACAATAAATTGGGTATTACCGTCCGCTACCTTGCTTTCCCTAGAGCGGGTGATCGCAGTGATATAGGCCAAACGATGGCCAATATTTGGTGTAGTGCCGACCCAGCTAAAGCGATGAACGATGCTAAGCTACGCGGTGAAAACGTCAACGCTTCGAGCGATAGTATTCAGCAGTGCCAAACTATGGTTTCAGAGCAGTACCAATTGGGTAAAGCGATTGGCGTATCAGGTACTCCTGCGGTGTACACCTCAAAAGGAATGAATGTTGGCGGTTACCTGTCACCTGAAGATCTGCTGAAAAGACTAGAATCACAAGGCTAGCCTTTATAAGCGCTGTCATTGAGTACAGCGCTTTTCCCCCCATTACTAGATTAAGAAGCCATGATCGAGATTAAACGTCGTCCCGCTGCTGATATTTCCAACCTGCCCACCACACTGTCTGCGTTGATGCGACGTATTTATGCCGCTCGTGGTATTGAGTCTTCGGTGCAATTAGAACGTGGTGCCAAAGGCTTACTTCCACCGCAGAAGCTTCATGGCATCAAAGCGGCTGCAGAGCTGCTTTTGAGTGCTATTAAAGACAATAAGCGTATTATTGTGGTTGGCGATTTTGATGCTGATGGTGCGACCTCTTCGGCATTGTCGGTGCTGGCGCTACGCATGTTGGGTTCAAGCAATGTCGATTATCTGGTCCCCAACCGTTTTGAAGATGGTTATGGCTTAAGCCCTGAGGTTGTAGAACAAGCCATCGAAATGGGCGTCGACCTCATCATGACTGTAGATAATGGCGTATCTTCTATAGAAGGGGTGCGATTTGCTAAACAAAACAACATTCAGGTATTGGTCACAGACCACCACTTACCAGGGCATGTATTGCCGGAAGCCGATGCCATGGTTAACCCGAATCTGCATGAATGCGATTTTCCTTCTAAGGCATTAGCAGGTGTTGGCGTAGCCTTTTATTTGATGGTGGCGCTACGCGCTTTGATGCGCCAAACAAACTGGTTCAATGAATCTGGCATAGCAGAGCCTAACCTTACCGAATTACTCGACTTAGTAGCACTCGGCACCGTTGCCGATGTCGTGCCACTGGATGAGAACAATCGAATCTTGGTACATCAAGGTTTGCAGCGTATTAGAGCAGGCCTTGGTCGCCCAGGAATTCAGGCTCTTATTGAAGTATCAAAACGAGAGCCTAGCCGCTTGGTCGCGTCTGATTTTGGTTTTGCACTCGGGCCTCGTATTAACGCGGCTGGACGCTTGGATGATATGTCGTTTGGCGTAGAACTATTGATGTGTAATAACATTCATGCTGCGAGACGTATGGCGACTGAACTTGATGCGCTTAATATTACTCGACGAGAAATTGAAGAGGGCATGAAGCAAGAAGCGCTGGCATTTTGCGAGCGATTGCAGTTCAGTGCCGATCAAGAAATGCCCTATGGAATTACGCTATTTCAGCGTGACTGGCACCAAGGGGTAATTGGTATTCTTGCTTCAAGAATCAAAGATAAATTCCATCGACCTGTTATTGCATTTGCCGATGGCGGTGACGGTTTGATTAAGGGGTCATGTCGCTCAATCAAAGGGCTACACATGCGTGATGCCTTAGATAAGATTGACGTACAAAACCCTGGGCTAATCCTAAAGTTTGGCGGGCATGCCATGGCTGCCGGATTGACCATTAAAGAGAGTGACTTTACGCGCTTTAGTGAGTTATTCGATCAAGCGGTTCGAGATGAGGTTGATGAGCATGCCTTAAAGGGCATTGTATTATCTGATGGTGAATTAACACCTGAAGAGTTCAATATGCATACTGCAATGGAGATCCGTAATGGTGGTCCTTGGGGGCAAGCCTTTCCTGAACCTATCTTTGATGGCGAGTTTAAGGTTTTGCATCAAAAGTTGGTGGGTGAGAAGCACCTTAAGCTGATGCTTGAACCTTTGCACAAGTCTCATGCCACTAACATTATGATCGATGCGATTGCCTTTAACGTCGATTTGCGTCGCTGGCCAGATCCTGCAACAACTAAAGTCAGAATGGCTTATCGCCTTGATATCAATGAGTTTAGAGGCAATCAATCCTTACAACTTATGGTTGAACATATTGATGCTGCCTAGCAAGGCAGCTCTATTTTCGGCTCTTTAATATCCACGAACTTCAAAATATTTCTGTATCTTGGTCACATTTTTGAGTAAAATTCCGCGGTTATTTTCTATTCAAAATATTGGCCAAAGATGTTTGAAATCAATCCGATTAAAAACCGCCTACAGGACGTGTCTGAGCGCACGAATGTCCTGAGGGGGTACCTTTGACTATGACGCTAAGAAAGAGCGCCTAGAAGAAGTAAATGCAGAGCTAGAACAACCAGATGTATGGAACGAACCTGAGCGTGCTCAAGCGCTAGGTAAAGAACGTGCATCACTAGAAGCTGTCGTTGAAACCATTGATTTACTGGATCAAGGTGTTGAAGACGTTGAAGGCTTGCTTGAACTAGCGGTTGAAGAAGAAGACCAAGAAACCTTTGACGAGATTGAACCTGAACTAGCAGAGCTTGAAGCTAAGCTAGCGAAGCTAGAGTTCCGTCGCATGTTCTCTGGTGACCACGATGGTGCTGATTGTTACATCGACCTTCAATCGGGTTCAGGTGGTACAGAAGCTCAGGATTGGACCAACATGATGCTACGCATGTACTTGCGTTGGGCTGATGCAAAAGGGTTCAAGACAGAGGTTATCGAAGTGTCTGAGGGTGAAGTTGCAGGCCTTAAAGGCGCAACAGTAAAGATTTCTGGTGAGTACGCCTACGGTTGGCTTCGCACTGAAACGGGTGTACACCGTCTCGTGCGTAAATCACCGTTTGACTCCAGTGGTCGTCGCCATACTTCGTTTGCATCTGCATTTATTTATCCAGAGATTGATGACAACATCCAGATCGATATTAATCCATCAGATCTTCGTATTGATGTATACCGCGCTTCTGGTGCAGGTGGTCAGCACGTAAACACCACTGAATCTGCGGTTCGTATTACTCACGTACCGACTAATATTGTGGTTCAGTGTCAGAATGACCGTTCTCAGCATAAGAACAAAGACCAAGCAATGAAACAGCTTCGTGCTAAATTGTTTGAGTTTGAATTGCAGAAACAAAACGCTGAGAAACAAGCAAACGAAGATGCGAAATCAGATATCGGTTGGGGTAGCCAAATTCGTTCTTACGTATTGGACGACTCTCGCATTAAAGATCTGCGCACTGGTGTTGAAAATCGTAACACCCAAGCCGTGCTTGACGGCGACCTAGACAAATTTATTGAAGCTAGCCTGAAATCAGGTCTGTAAGCTTTTCACCGAAAAAGAAGAAAACAGGATACATCGAAAATGACTGATGCTGTTCAAAATGAAAACCAACAAGAAGAAAATAAGCTAATTGCTGAGCGTCGTAGCAAGCTGGATCATATCCGCAAGACCTGCAAAGCAAACGGCCACCCAAATGACTTCCGTCGTGAGCACCTAGCTGGCGATCTTCAAGCGGAATTCGGTGAAAAGACCAAAGAAGAGCTAGAAGAGCTGAACCACATCGTAGCGATCGCTGGTCGTGTTATGGCGAAGCGTGGTCCTTTCTTGGCTATTCAAGAAACGTCTGGTCGTATCCAAGCATACGCAGCAAAAGATGTTCAAAAGCAGCTTAAAGAGCAATACCAAGGTTTAGACATCGGTGACATCATCGGTGTTAAGGGTGCACTGCACAAATCTGGTAAGGGTGACCTATACGTGAACATGGAAGAGTACGAGTTGCTGACTAAAGCACTGCGTCCACTTCCAGAGAAGTTCCACGGTTTGACCGACCAAGAGATGCGTTACCGTCAGCGCTATGTTGACCTGATCGTTAACGAAGATTCTCGTGAAGCGTTCATCATTCGCTCTAAGCTGGTTTCTTCTATCCGTAACTTCATGAGCTCTAAGGGTTACCTAGAAGTAGAAACTCCAATGATGCACGTGATCCCTGGTGGCGCAACAGCGCGTCCATTTATCACGCACCACAACGCGCTAGACATCGACATGTACCTACGTGTTGCTCCAGAGCTTTACCTCAAGCGTCTAGTTGTTGGTGGTTTTGACCGCGTATTTGAGATCAACCGTAACTTCCGTAACGAAGGTCTATCTCCGCGCCACAACCCTGAATTCACTATGATGGAATTCTACCAAGCTTATGCTGATTACAAAGATCTGATGGATCTGACTGAAGAGATGCTAAGCACAGTGGCTATGGATGTTCTAGGTTCAACCTCTATGCCTTACGGTGAAGAGACTGTTGAGTTTGGTGGCACATACGCTCGTATGAGCATGTTTGAAGCGATCAAACACTACAACCCAGACCATGCTGAAATTCAAGCGCTAACAGAAGCCGATCTACAAGACCGTGACAAGATGGTAGCCATTGCGAAATCTGTACACGTGCAAGTAGAAACGTTCTGGACTTGTGGTCAGCTTCTTGAAGAGATCTTTGGTGAAACGGCTGAGCCTCAGTTAATTCAGCCTACCTTCATTACAGGTTACCCTGCGGACATCTCTCCATTGGCTCGCCGTAGCGACAGCAACCCGTTCTTCACTGACCGCTTTGAGTTCTTCATTGGTGGCCGTGAGGTAGCAAATGGTTTCTCTGAGCTTAACGATGCAGAAGATCAAGATGCGCGCTTTAAAGCTCAGGTTGATGCGAAAGATGCAGGTGATGATGAAGCAATGTACTACGATGCTGATTACATTACAGCGCTAGAGCACGGTCTTCCACCGACAGCAGGTCAAGGTATTGGTATTGATCGCCTAGCGATGCTATTTACCAACACCCACACTATTCGTGACGTGATCCTATTCCCAGCGATGCGCCCTCAGCAGTAATCGCAGTTATAGAAGAATGAACAAGCCACATCAGCAATGATGTGGCTTTTTTTATGTTCCTGACTCTACCGGTTCCACTTCCTCTTGCAGTTCAAGTAGGTTAATCGCAATAGCGACAAAATCACTGTCAGTAATGATGCCAACCAATTTGCCATTCTGTACCACGGGTAAGCACCCAACTTTGCGCTTTTGCATCATCATTGCACTTTCTCGTAAACCGGCATGAGGGCTTACGGTGATGACGCTCCTACACATAGCTTGGTTGAGTGGGGTTTCTAGGGTATAGGCACTTTTATCTGGGTTAATTTGCAAGCTTGAGTCTTGAGCGGCCAATATGTCTCTTTGAGTCACTAAGCCTAGTAGCTCATCATCAACATCGACAACGGGTACATGCCTTATTTCATGCTCTGCCATCAGCTTTTTAGCATCAGCCAGAGTGTTGGAACGCAACAGGGTGTAGGGGTTGCGAGTCATAAGCTCGGCAATTTTTATCATAATAATCTCCTAGCAAGTTCCTAACCGATTCAACTCATTTAACTATAGTAATCAGACTCAATTTATACTTTGATTTACCCCTTAATTTGGATGAAAAAACGCAGAAAAATCCACTATTAAGTAAACTTGTGACCAGACAATATCTTGGCTGGTTTTCGTGAGTGATTGAGCATCTTTCCTTGATCTTGTCGGGGGGCAATCTATACTAGCGCCCTGCAAAATATTTAGCCTAGGAACGTTAATCGCCATGCAAGTTTCAGATTTTCATTTTGATCTACCCGATGAATTGATCGCGCGCTACCCGATGCCAGATCGTACTTCGAGTCGCCTACTGCAATTAACGGGCAATAGCGGTGAAGTTCAAGATAAAAGCTTTACTGACGTACTGGACTTGGTGAACGAGGGTGACTTGTTAGTGTTTAACAACACTCGAGTGATCCCTGCTCGTGTATTTGGCCGTAAGGCAAGTGGCGGTAAGATTGAGGTCCTAGTTGAGAGAATGGTGGATGAGCACACGATATTGGCTCATGTGCGTTCTTCAAAATCTCCAAAACCGGGTACTGAGTTGTTCCTTGGCGATAAAGATCAGTACGCGGCTAAAATGGTCGCTAGGCACGATGCCTTGTTTGAGATTCGTTTTACCTCTGATAAAGCGGTACTACAGATCTTAGAAGAAGTCGGTCACATGCCTTTGCCTCCTTATATTGATCGTCCGGATGAGGACTCAGATCAGGAGCGCTATCAAACGGTTTACAATGAGAAGCCGGGGGCAGTGGCTGCGCCAACAGCGGGTCTGCACTTTGATGATGAGATCTTAGAAAAGATTAAAGCAAAAGGCGCAAACCTTGCGTTTGTTACCTTGCATGTGGGAGCAGGTACATTCCAGCCTGTACGTGTTGATAATATTCTCGAGCATCACATGCACGCAGAATACGTAGAGGTAACTCAAGAGGTTGTTGATGCAATTAACGAGACCAAAGCTAAAGGCGGTCGTGTTATAGCGGTAGGCACTACCTCTGTGCGCTCATTGGAGAGCGCAGCTCAAGATGCTGTTCGTAATGGCACAAAGCTGAAACCATTCTTTGGTGACACCGATATCTTTATTTACCCTGGTTACGAGTTTCAGCTTATTGATTGCTTGCTTACCAACTTTCATTTACCTGAGTCGACACTGATTATGTTAGTGAGTGCCTTTGCTGGCTACGATAATGTAATGGGAGCTTATCAGCATGCAGTGGAGCACAAGTATCGATTCTTTAGTTATGGCGATGCGATGTTCGTTACTCGTAAGGGCTTGTAAGTTAAGTTGAAAAGTTAGATACCATTCCGATTTAGTTTGAAGGGTTCTATACAATTCATTTCGTGAGTGCTAGCTGTGCTAGGGGGCCTTGTTTAACAAGGCCTTTCGCGTAAAACGCGGCCACTCTTTTTTGGGACAAGTCGAAAGTAGATTATTGTCCTAAACTAACCGTCAGATTGTTTCTCTGGCACATTGGAGTAATTCGTGAAATTTGAACTTAAAAAAACCGACGGCGTAGCTCGTCGTGGTCAGCTACAGTTTGAACGAGGTTCGGTTCAAACCCCTGCATTTATGCCTGTTGGTACCTACGGTACTGTTAAGGGCATGACACCAGAAGAAGTGAAAGGGACTGGAGCTGAAATTTTACTGGGTAATACATTCCACCTTTGGCTAAGACCTGGCCAAGAAGTAATGAAGTTGCATGGTGATCTGCATGACTTCATGAACTGGCAAGGACCGATCTTGACTGATTCAGGTGGCTTTCAGGTATTTAGCTTAGGCGATATCCGTAAAATCACGGAAAAAGGCGTTCATTTCCGTAATCCGGTAAATGGTGACAAGATTTTCATGGATGCTGAGAAATCTATGGAAATTCAAAAAGATCTTGGCTCTGATGTCGTGATGATCTTCGACGAATGTACTCCTTATCCTGCTACGCATAACGAAGCTAAGAAATCGATGGAGATGTCTCTTCGTTGGGCTCAGCGCTCACGTGATCACTTCGATAAGCTAGAAAACCCTAATTCTCTATTCGGGATTGTGCAGGGCGGTGTTTATGAAGACCTGCGTGATGTTTCTGTTGAAGGTCTGACTAAGATTGGATTTGATGGTTACGCGGTAGGCGGTCTTGCTGTTGGTGAGCCAAAAGAAGACATGCACCGAATTCTTGAACACACGTGTCCGCAATTGCCTGTCGATAAGCCTCGCTACCTAATGGGCGTAGGTAAACCTGAGGACTTGGTTGAAGGTGTTCGTCGCGGTATCGACATGTTTGACTGCGTAATGCCGACTCGAAATGCACGTAATGGCCACCTATTTGTGACTGGCGGTGTGATCAAGATCCGAAACGCGAAACATAAAACCGATACAACCCCTCTAGATCCTGAGTGTGACTGTTACACTTGCCAGAACTATTCTAAATCGTATTTGCATCATCTAGATCGTTGTAATGAGATCTTGGGCTCTCGCCTGAACACCATTCATAACCTTCGTTACTATCAGCGCTTAATGGAAAGCATTCGTAAGGCGATTGATGAAGACAGGTTTGAATCTTTTGTAGAAGAGTTTTATGCACGTCGTGATCGCGAAGTGCCGCCGATGCTAAAGGCTGACGCTGAATAACAAACAATCATAAAAGGTGATGTAATCATACAAATTGTTGCATCTTCCTTGGTGGCTTTGTCGCTTACCCCTTGAAAAAGGGCCGATGAGGCCACATTTTGTCTTATAACTTAAATTTAATATTTTTTTAAAGGGGATTTTTAATGAGTCTATTCATTTCTCAAGCTCATGCAGCTGCAGAAGGTGGAGCACAAGGTGGTGGTTTTGAGATGCTGATCATGCTTGGCATGTTCGCGGTTATCTTTTACTTCATGATTTACCGTCCACAATCTAAGCGTGTAAAAGAGCACAAAAACCTAATCGCTTCAATGAGCAAAGGTGATGAAGTTCTAACTAGCGGTGGTCTAGTAGGTAAGATTTCTTCAATCTCTGAAGAGAACGATTTTCTTGCTATCGAACTAAATCCAAATAACGAAGTTGTAATCAAAAAGGACTTTGTTACTGCAGTGCTACCAAAAGGTACGCTGAAATCTCTTTAAGAACAGCTAGAGGATCCTCGCTGTGTTAAACCGTTATCCGTTATGGAAGTACTTGATGGTGGTTATGGCCATCTTAGTTGCGGCTTTGTACGCACTTCCAAATCTTTACGGTGAAGATCCAGCCATTCAAGTCACAGGGGCACGTGGTGCCTCTGTTGATATGGCAACCATGGACTCTGTCACCAACGCTCTTGATAAAGAGAACCTTTCCCATAAATCTATCGCCTTAGAGAATGGCTCCATTCTTGTTCGCTTTAGCGACACTGATACTCAAATTAGTGCACGTGACGTAATTAGCGAAGCACTGGGCTCAGATCTTATTGTTGCACTTAACCTTGCTCCAGCGACTCCAGGCTGGCTAGAAAGCATTGGTGCTGCTCCTATGAAGCTCGGTCTTGACCTACGTGGTGGTGTTCACTTCTTGATGGAAGTGGATATGGACGCTGCGATGGACAAGCTGATTGCGCAGCAAGAAGAGGCCTTCCGTAGCGAATTGCGCGAAGACCGCATTCGTTACCGCGCAATTCGTGCAGGCAAAGATTCAGTTGAAGTGATTCTGCGTGATGCTGAGCAGCTTGCTCAAGCAGAAACGACACTTAAGTCTAAGCACCCAGACATGATATTTGTTGATTCAGATAGCAATGGTCGCTTTATGCTGACGGCTACCTTCAACGACGCTCGTCTTGCTGAAATCCGTAATTACGCTGTTGAGCAAAATATTACTATCTTGCGTAACCGTGTGAACGAGTTAGGTGTTGCTGAGCCATTGGTTCAACGTCAAGGCGCTAGCCGCATCGTTGTTGAACTGCCAGGTGTTCAAGACACTGCACGAGCTAAAGAGATCCTAGGTGCTACGGCAACACTAGAATTCCGCGAAGTAGATATGCAGGCTGACTTAGCCGCTGCTGCAAATGGTCGTGTACCAGCAGGTAGTGAAGTTAAGTATGACCGTGATGGTCGTCCAGCGGTATTGAAAAAGCGTGTCATTCTTGGTGGTTCTAGCATTACCGATGCAAGCTCAAGTGCTGATGAATATGGTCGCCCTCAAGTAAACATCTCGCTAGATAGCGAAGGTGGTAGCAAGATGGCTGCTTTCTCTCGTCAGAACATTGGCAAGCTAATGGCCACGGTATTTGCGGAATACAAAGACAGTGGTAAGCGCACTCCTGAAGGCAAAGTCATCCTTGATAAGCATGAAGAAGTGATCAACCAAGCGACGATTCAGTCAGCTCTTGGTCGTAGCTTCCGTATTACGGGTATCGACTCTGCATCTGAAGCACACAACCTAGCATTGCTACTTCGTGCTGGTGCATTGATTGCGCCAATCTCGATTGTAGAAGAGCGCACCATCGGTCCTTCTATGGGTCAACAGAATATCGATATGGGTATTCAGGCGTGTATCTGGGGTATGGTGGCAGTAATGCTATTTACTCTTATTTACTACCGTAAGTTTGGCTTTATTGCCAACATGGCGCTAATGGCGAACCTTGTACTGATTATCGGTGTAATGTCGATGATTCCTGGTGCGACAATGACGCTACCGGGTATTGCGGGTATCGTATTGACTGTCGGTATGGCGGTCGATGCCAACGTTCTGATATTCGAGCGTATCCGTGAAGAGTTGCGCGAAGGGCGAAATCCTCAGCAAGCGATTCACCAAGGTTACGCTAACGCATTTAGTACGATTGCCGATGCCAATATTACAACGCTACTGACTGCAATCATCTTGTTTGCTGTAGGTACTGGTGCAATCAAAGGCTTTGCTGTGACTCTGTCTATCGGTATTTTAACCTCAATGTTTACTGCGATTATCGGTACACGTTGTGTGGTTAACCTGCTGTATGGCGGCAAGCGTGTTAACAAACTGTCGATCTAATTGAAGGTATTTCCATGTTTCAACTAATGAAAGCTGACAAAACGATCGACTTTATGCGCTGGTCAAAAGGCGCAGTAGTGTTTTCGTTGTTAATGATTGCAGCTTCTATCTATACCATTTCAACTAACTGGTTGAACTGGGGTCTAGATTTTACCGGTGGTACTCTGATTGAGGTGGGTTTTGAACACCCAGCTAATCTAGAAGAAATCCGAGCCTCTCTTGATGAAAAAGGCTTTGGCGATGCCACGGTACAAAACTTTGGTTCAGCTCGTGACGTAATGGTGCGTTTGCGCCCTCGTGACGATCTACAAGGTGAGCAGCTAGGTAGTCAAATCATCCGTGCTCTAGAAGAAGGCACTGGCGAATCTGTTGAGATGCGCCGTGTTGAATTCGTTGGGCCGAATGTAGGTGACGAGCTGGCAGAGGCGGGTGGTTTAGCAATCATCGTTTCTCTTATCTGTATTTTGCTGTATGTCTCTATGCGATTTGAATGGCGCCTAGCGGCTGGTGCGGTACTTGCACTAGCGCACGACGTTATCATTACGGTAGGCATCTTCTCTATCATGCAGATTGAGGTAGACCTGACCATCGTTGCGGCACTATTGACGGTTGTCGGTTACTCCCTCAACGATACCATCGTTGTATTTGACCGGATTCGTGAGAACTTCCGTAAGATGCGTAAGGGCGAATCGGTAGATATCATCAACGGTGCAATTACTCAGACATTGAGCCGTACCTTGATTACATCCGGTACAACCTTGTTCGTAGTTATCGCTCTATTTACTAAGGGCGGCGCTAACATCCACGGCTTTGCAACGGCATTGCTACTGGGTATTACAGTAGGTACATACTCATCTATCTACGTAGCTTCGAACTTGGCGCTAAAACTAGGTGTCTCTCGTGAGCACTTAATGCCACCTCAAGTTGAGAAGGAAGGCGCAGAATTTGACGAAATGCCTTAAGGCTTCGTTTAATTTCTAGTAGTCTTTTAAAGCGGTCAACGGAGAGTTGGCCGCTTTTCTTTTAAGCCCAATGTTGTAAGGAAACACCATGTCAGTAATTACCAATAACAGTGCCGTAACCATGCACTTTGCCATCAAGCTTGAGGATGGATCTATTGCAGATAGCACCTATCAGATGGGTAAGCCCGCTAAGTTAGTGATGGGTGATGGCAGTTTGAGTGACAACTTTGAGGCATGCTTGCTAGGTTTACAGGCTGGCGACAAAAATAGCGTTGAGCTAAAAGCGGCCGATGCGTTTGGCTTATCTAACCCAGATAACATTCATCATATGGATCGTGCCAAGTTTGTAGGTGAGGCACAGGTTGAGGTAGGCACTATCATGGCGTTTAACGGCCCAGATGGTGTGGAGATCCCTGGCATCATAACTGAGATAGCTGGTGATTCAGTGACGGTCGATTTTAACCACCCTTTAGCCGGTCGTGATGTAACCTTTGATGTAGAAATTGTCGCGATTGACTAATACCAACCGTAGTAAATAACTGCTTAGTCTAGCTAGTTAAAACACTCTACTCTTCAACTAAACTTACCTAGCAGGAATACCCACTCACTATTCGTGGTCATTCCTGTCTTGAGGTTACCTCGATAATATCGGTACAATGAGCGCGACTTTAGGTTGCTCATTGACTGGGTAACAAGGCCTTCACTAATGAAAGAAAAGACAATGGAAATCCTATTAGCTAACCCCCGTGGTTTTTGTGCCGGTGTAGACCGAGCAATCAGCATCGTCGAGCGAGCGCTTGAGATGTATCAACCACCGATCTATGTCCGTCACGAAGTGGTGCATAACCGCTTTGTTGTTGAGGGACTTAAGGCACGTGGAGCCATTTTTGTCGAAGAACTCAGTGAAGTACCAGACGACAATATCGTTATCTTTTCAGCGCATGGTGTTTCTCAAGCCGTGCGTAAAGAGGCCAAGCAGCGCGATTTAACTGTGTTCGATGCAACCTGTCCTCTAGTAACTAAAGTGCATATGGAGGTTGCTCGCGCAAGCCGCAAAAGTATTGAAGTCGTGTTAATTGGCCATGCTGGACACCCAGAAGTAGAAGGCACTATGGGGCAGTACGCCAGTGAAACTGGTGGTATGTACCTAGTCGAAAAGCCAGAAGATGTGGACTCATTATCAGTGAAAGACCCATCGAACTTACACTATGTGAGCCAAACTACGCTTTCGGTTGATGAAACTGCTGATGTTATTGATCGATTGCGCCAAGTGTTCCCTGAGATCCAAGGCCCACGTAAGGATGACATCTGCTACGCTACTCAAAACCGTCAAGATGCAGTGCGCACAATGGCAAATGAAGTGGACGTGATGATAGTGGTTGGTTCTAAGAACTCATCAAACTCTACTCGACTCAAAGAGCTAGCAGAGAAACTGGGTACTCCAGCCTATCTAACCGATTGCCCTGAAGATCTAGATGCGCAGTGGTTTAAAGGGAAGAATAAGGTGGGTATGACAGCTGGAGCTTCTGCACCAGAGGAGCTGGTTAATACGATCCTAGATAAGATTAAAACCTTATCGGATTGCAATGAGGTGACTGAGATTACTGGCCGCGAAGAGAACATGTTCTTCGAAGTCCCTAAAGAGCTGCAAGTTAAAGCAGTTTAGATTTTAGTTGATTATAAAAAAACGGGCTCCCTTTGGGAGCCCGTTTCGCTTGGTAAAGATTGAATACTAAGCGTTTTCTGTCACTGGATTAGGTTTCTCTTCATCAAGGTACTCGTCGTCGCCCTTGCCTTTAGAGATCTTAATTACTGTGCCTGTAATACCTAGCATTGTTAGCACACCAACGATGGTAGAAATCTGCATACCTAGACCAAAACCAAGTGTTGAGTTATTCAGGATGAAGGTAATACATACTGTGGTCATGAACATTGCAGGAACCGTTGTCACCCAGTGGAACTTGTTGTGACGCAATAGGTAAGCCGAAGCGGTCCAAAGCATCATTACTGCAGTTGTTTGGTTAGCAAAACCGAAGTAGCGCCAGATAACACCGAAGTCTACTTGAGTTAAGATTCCACCTACAACGAACAGTGGAACAGCCATCATTAGGCGGTTACGCATAGCGCGTTGGTCTAGGTTGAAGTACTCAGCAAGGATCAAGCGGCTTGAACGGAATGCCGTGTCACCTGAAGTAATTGGCAGGATAACCACACCTAGGAAGGCGATGATGCCACCGAATACACCTAGTAGGCCAAACGATGAGTCATAAACCACTTTACCTGGACCACCATTGGCAACAACGTCAGACAGTGCTTCTACAGAGCCGAAGAATGATAGTGCTAGTGCACACCAGATAAGAGCGATAATGCCTTCACCAATCATTGCACCGTAGAATACGAAGCGGCCATTCTTTTCGTTATCCATACAGCGAGCCATCAGCGGAGACTGAGTCGCGTGGAAACCAGAGATTGCACCACAAGCGATAGTGATGAATAGCGCAGGCCATAGCGGTAGATCATTAGGGTTCATGTTTGAGAACATATCGCTAATCTCGAAACCACCCATAATAGTGTGCTCACTAGACATAGCGACAGCTGAGATTAGACCTACAGACATGAAGATAAGTAGTGCACCGAACAGCGGATAGAAGCGCCCGATGATTTTGTCTACTGGTACGATAGTTGCGATGATGTAGTACGTGAAAATGATGGCAACCATGGTGCCCATAGTCACTGTCATATCAGTTTGGTCATTCACAAGGTTTGTGATCATGCCTGCTGGAGCCGATACGAAAACCACACCCACAAGAAGCAACAGAACAATGGCAAAAATGTTCATAAAGTGTTTTGCGCCATTGCCTAGGTAACGTCCAGTCAGTGTTGGTACAGAAGCACCGCCGTTACGGACGGAAAGCATACCAGAGAAGTAATCGTGTACCGCACCCGCAAAGATACAACCTAGTACGATCCAAAGCATTGCAGCTGGGCCGTAAAGTGCACCCATGATTGGGCCGAAGATTGGGCCTACGCCAGCAATGTTAAGTAGCTGAACTAGGTAAACCTTTTTAGTCGACATCGGTACGAAATCAACGCCATCTTGCTTAGTAATTGCCGGGGTTTGACGATTTTCATTGATGCCGAATATTTTTTCTATCACGGCGCCATAGATAAAGTAGCCAGCAATCAATGCTGCTACGCAGGTAAGAAACCACATCATAACTATATTCTCTTTTGGTTACGGGTTTAAATCAGGAAATTTCTGATTACATAGTATGAAAACCGCAATGCAACTACATTCGGTGTGTGGGTTAGTGGTCGAATAGCAAGTTAAGTGGCTAAATAACCGTGTGAGTGGTTTAAAGAAACCTCACTTTTTAGATAATGTGATCTGTGTATGCTAAGCTCTTAAAAAACAATATGTTAAGTGAGTCACAATGAAAGGATTTAAGCTGGTTCTACTTTCCGTCATCCCATTTTTATTTGCCTGTGCAAGTGGGGATGAGGCATTAGCAGAGAAAGGCGACTGGGAAGGCATTGGGTACGCGGACGGTGTGAAAGGACGCACTCAGCGCTCCTATTCCACCCTCAATGAACTTGGTGCAGCCAACATGGGTGCTTATGAGCAAGGTTATAGCAAAGGCGTTGCCGAGTTTTGTAACCCTAATTTTGCTTATCAAATGGGGTTGTCTGGAGTGTATTACGAAGGGGTTTGTGAAGGCACCAAAGACGGGCAAAAGTTTCGTATGGAGTGGCAGCGAGGCTGGAACGAGAGTAACCAACTCGGCTATTAAAATAGTGAGTTAATTACTCCCTTCATTCTAGTCAAAAAGGATTTATCCGCGAATAAATCCTTTTTGTCTTGCGAGTTGTTGCTGAGCCTGCTGTTTGTTTTGGCCAGTCAGTTGCATCATGATTGCGAGCTTCACTTGCATATCGGCGTCAGATAAGACCTTTTCAGCCTCTTGTTCACTGCACTCAGTCGCTTGCATAATAATTCTCACTGCACGTGCATTAAGCTTTTCATTACTAGGCTTAACGTCAACCATGAGGTTTTGATAAGCCTTACCTACCTTAATCATACTGGCTGTGCTTAACATATTTAGCACTAACTTTTGCGCTGTTCCTGCTTTTAGTCGAGTAGAGCCCGTTAATACCTCTGGCCCTACAACGGGACTGATCGCAGTCTTTGCAAGGGAGGCAATCGCCGAATCTGGATTGCAAGACAATGAAACTGTGTAGGCACCAAGTGCATTGGCGTAGTTTAACGCACCAATCACATAAGGGGTTCGGCCGCTGGCTGCGATGCCAACCACGACGTCTTTATCGGTTAGGTTTAGCAGCTTTAGGTCTTGCTCGGCTAAAGTTAAGCTATCTTCTGCCCCTTCTTGAGCGCGAAACATCGCTTCTTTGCCTCCCGCAATCAACCCGATCACCATGTTGTCATCCACGCTAAAGGTAGGAGGACACTCAGAAGCATCGAGTACGCCAAGTCGTCCGCTGGTACCCGCGCCAAGATAGATAAGTCGACCGCCCTGTTGGAATGCCTCGCAGATGCGATCTACAGCCTTGGCTATATGTGGCAGTTCTTTTTGGATAGCTATGGGAACTTCCGCATCCGCTTGATTCATCTTCTCAACGATTTCTAAGCAGCTAAGAGTATCGATATCCATAGTCTCAGGATTTCGATTTTCTGAGACTAATTTTGAGAGTGAGTTGAGCAATGTACTTTGTGACATGAAAAACCTTATTCTGGGTTGTAGATGACGCCAAGAGAGGTCGCTTGGCGTGCCCCTGTGACCTTAGGAAGATTACTTGGAAGATTGTGAATACGGCGATAGGCTAACCAAGCAAAGGCCAGTGCTTCCATATAATCGCCGCTAATGCCTTGAGAATCAGTGGTATCAAGATTCCAGTTCTCAAGCAACGTCTGAAGTCTTTGCATGAGCGCTGTATTGCGAGCACCGCCGCCACAAACCAGCAGTTGGTCACTATGCTCAGTGCTGTAAAGCTGGCATTGCTGGGCAATGCTAAGGGCTGTAAATTCCAACAGCGTTGCTTGCACATCTTCGGCTAGCAATGGCTGTTGTAGCTTGTTAACAATACTTTCAAGCCATACTAAGTTGTAATGCTCTCTTCCCGTACTCTTTGGTGGAAGCTCAGATAGGTAGGGGTCTTGCATTAATTGGTTTAGTAATTGAGGGTGGACTTGCCCACTGCGAGCAAAAAGCCCATCATGATCAAATTGCTTGTTAAGGTGTTTTTGTACCCAAGCGTCCATCAACATATTGCCCGGCCCCGTATCGTAGCCTAGCACCTCTCCTGTGGGTTGAAGCACTGAGATATTAGAGATGCCACCAATATTCAATATCAACTTACAGCCACTGCTTATATTGAACAACGTTTGGTGATAGGCGGGTACCAAAGGTGCGCCTTGTCCGCCTAAGGCCATATCTTTACGTCTAAAGTCTGCAACAGTGGTGATACCTGTGTTAACCGCAATTAGGTTGGCGTCACCAATTTGAGTGGTAAAGGGTGTATCACCCGTAGGCTGGTGGTAAACGGTTTGGCCGTGACAACCAATGGCGGTGATCTCTGCGGGATCTAACTTTAGAAACGTCAAAAATGCCTGAACGGCATCGGCATACAGCAGTGCAAATTGATGATCGAGAGTGCCGAGTTCTTTTAGCGTGGTTGACTGCCCTTGGCATACATTGAGTGTTCTTTGTTTTAGATCTTTGGGCAAAGGGAATTCAAAGGTCTCGAGGCAATGAGTTTTGCCATGCTCAAAGTGAGCGAGAGCGAGGTCGACACCATCTAAACTAGTGCCAGACATGATTCCAATATAGAGCTCTTTTTTGTCCATATTTGAGGGGTCAAATCCGTTCAGTCATTGTCAAAATACAATAAACTGAATACCCTGCTAATGCCACACTAGATATGCGATATAAGGATGAAAGATGGGCCCGCTTTGGTTAGATGTTGAAAGCTTTGAAGTTGATGCAGAAGAAAAAGAAATCTTGCAGCACCCTACGGTAGGCGGTGTAATCCTTTTTGCACGCAACTACCACGATAATGAACAGCTACAAGCTTTGACAGAGTCTATCCGTGCTGCTGCAAAACGCCCAATATTGATTGGTGTTGACCAAGAGGGGGGCCGAGTGCAGCGCTTTAAAGACGGCTTTACCCGTATTCCTGCTGCGCAAAGCTTCGCTACTCACGCCAATGGTGAGCAACTAGCAAAACAGGCTGGTTGGTTAATGGCGTCTGAAGTCATTGCACACGGTATTGATCTTAGTTTTGCCCCTGTTTTGGATCAAGGGCATCAGTGTTTGGCGATTGGTTCGCGCGCTTTTGGTGAAGGCAAAGAGACCATACTCCGTCATAGTACGGCCTATATGCTTGGCATGAAACAGGCGGGTATGGCGACAACGGGCAAGCACTTTCCTGGCCATGGCGGTGTCATTGCGGACTCTCATAAAGAGACTCCTATTGATCAACGTCAGAATATCTTTGATCTCGATATGGATATCTTTCGCGCGCAGATTGAAGCAGGACTACTTGATGCAATGATGCCGGCACATGTGATTTATCCTGCTTATGACGATAAGCCAGCAAGTGGCTCTGAATATTGGTTAAAGTCGATTCTTCGCCAAAAGCTGGGCTTTCAAGGCTTGGTATTCTCTGATGATTTAAATATGGAAGGGGCGGGTATCATGGGCGGCGCTGCAGATAGGGCAACACAAAGCCTACGTGCTGGGTGCGATATGGTTCTGATGTGCAATAACCGTGAGCGAGCTGTTCAGATCCTTGATGCCCTGCCAGTCACTGAGGTGCCAAAGGCAGAGCTGCTAGTGAAGAAACAGTCTTTTAACTTGCAAGAACTCAGAGCAAGTAGAGAATGGAAAGAAGCCACGGAAAGTTTAAGTAAAGCCGAGCTTTTCCTTTAACACCTTCAAGTAACGTCTACTCACAGGGGCTTGGTGACCACCTATGGTGATAATCTCAGCCAAGCCTTGATCCAGTAATTTAATCTCACGAATCGCTTTTGGGCTGACTAGATATTGCCGATGACAGCGCATTAGTGAGGTTTTCTCTTCCAGTACCTTCAAGGTTAATTGACTGCTAGTGGTGTGCTCACTTGTTTGGATGTTCACACCGCTAATATCACTGTACGCCACCTCAATATCCTCTACTGGGACGAGCATTATTCTGTTATGACCAATACAGGGGACTTGTTCTAGTGTGGCTGGAGTAATGGCTGAGATATCAGCGCTAAGCAGCTCTTTCTTAAATCGCTTAATGAGTCGACAAACCGTTTTTTCTAATCGCTGCGGATCAACGGGTTTGAGAAGATAATCAAAGGCATTATCTTCAAAGGCTTGCAGCGCATATTGATCATAGGCAGTAATAAACACCACCAGTGGCATAGTGTCAGGGTCTAGCATGCTTAGTAATTCAATACCTGATACCTGTGGCATGTGGATATCTAGAAACACTACATCCGGTTTCAAGGTATTGATCTTTTGTAGCCCTTGTATGGCATTTGCTGCTTGATCAATGACTTCAATTTGTTGAGTTTGTTCAAGAAGCTCAATTAGCTCTTCTCTAGCAAACAGTTCATCATCGATGACTAGGGCCTTAAGCATGTTTGTCCTTATGCTGATTTGGGATGATAAAACTCATTCGAGTGTGATTGTTAGGGTCACATTCAATCTTCAGTTGATACTGCTCCCCAAAGTAGTTTGTTAGACGTTTAGCGACGATTTGCATCCCAAGTCCCGTTTGATCTTTGTTTTCAGGTTCATAAGACCCTGCGTTATCTTCTACAGTAATGCGATCGCCTGTGGCATCGGGGCTGCTATAAATCTTCACTATGCCATTTTCAAGTAAGTTGGAGACTCCATGCTTGATGGCGTTTTCAACTAGGGGTTGCAGTGTGAAACTAGGTACCATTCTGTCTAGCAGGTGCTCTGCAATATCAATCTCAACGTCTAAGCGATCCACAAAGCGTGATTTCTCAATAGTTAGGTAAGAATTGACGTGTGCTAACTCTTCTTTAAGGGTAACAAACTCAGTATTTCGCTTCAGATTTCCGCGAAAAAACTGTGAAAGATGCTGGATAAGTTCTCTGGCTTTGTGAGGATCTCGACGTGTGATAGCGCTAATCGTGTTCAGGGCATTAAATAGGAAATGAGGGTTTACCTGCGCGTGCAGCAGTTTTATTTCAGCTTGAGACAGCAGCATTTTTTTCTGCTGATACTCACTGTTAAGGATCTGGCTGGAAAGTAGCTCTGCAATCCCTTTGGCCATGGTCATATTAATAGATGAAAAAAGCTTAACTCTTGGCTCATACAGCTTAATGGTTCCAATCACTTTATCATCGGCAATTAGGGGGATAACTAGGGCAGAACCCAATTTACAGTCAGAAGAAAGGGAGCATTGATAGGGGCTTTTTCTGCCATCAAGATAGATAATTCGCTGCTCTCGGATAGAGGTATGGGTATATTCAGAAGAAATAGGAGTATTTGGCCTATGATGATCCGACCCGATGCCTTCGAAGGCCAAGATCTTATCTTTATCGGTAATGGCAACCGCGCCAACATGGGTCTCATCTTGAATAATTGAGGCTATTTTTTGGGCGCTTTGTGTATTGAGTCCTTCAGATAACACACCGACGGTTCTCTCTGCAATATTTAGGGCTCGCCTAGAATAAGCAGAAGAGTATTTCTCTAAGATGGCGCGCCTATCTTGTAGAATGCTAATAAAGAATGCTGCGCCAAGGGAGTTGGCCAGAATCATTGGTATAGCGATAGCCTCTACCAGTGATATTGCCTGTTCCATGGGTTTTGCCACAATCACAATGATCAGCATTTGCATGATTTCAGCGACTAAGGTGACGTTAAAGACGATCACAGCACTGAATAGGCGATCTGTCTTGCCTTTCCTGACCATATATAAGTGCACTAGGCCGCCAATCAGTCCTTCTACTGTGGTGGAAATTGCACAAGCAAGGTCGGTAAATCCGCCCATGGAGTAACGGTGCATACCACCGGTGAAGCCTACCGCGAACCCAACCAATGGCCCGCCAAATATCCCACCCAGCACTGCACCGATTGCGCGGGTGTTAGCGATGGCATCATCGATCTGCAAACCAAAATAGGTACCGAGAATGCAGAACAGAGAAAACATGACATAGCAGATGAGTTTGTGGCTGCGCCTTTCTGAAATATTGAGAAGAGGGATAACCAATGGGGTCTTACTTAGGGTATAAGCCACCATTAGATACACACACATTTGCTGTAGGAGAGAAAGGATCAATTCCATTTTTGGTTAACTCAGCGCAATAGATACCCCTAATTCTATACTTATTGTTGTTTTGGACTGGATTTTTTATTGTGAAAACAAGGGGTAGAACACTCATGAAGTAAGCGTATATCGAGGGTAAAGAAACACCTTTAACCTAAAGTGTAAATCAAGGTGTACATTGAGTGTAATTTTTGGCGTACAAAGTTGTTGATTTTAATTCTGAGTTCGGTATTGTTTGAATCATACCTTGAAAGTTTATGTACAGATTTATTTACGGTGACACTATGCAACGCAGCGAACTTAGCAACATTCATATCAGTGACGAACAAATCCTTATTACTCCAGAAGAGCTAAAGGCGAAGATCCCTTTAAGTGAGTCGGCAAGACAGTTTGTTCAACAATCGCGTGAAACGATCGCTGATATCATCAAGAAGAAAGATCATCGCTTACTGGTAGTATGCGGCCCTTGTTCTATTCATGATGTAGAAGCTGCTAAAGAATATGCGAAGCGTTTGAAGGCATTGTCTGAGGTTGTTGGTGATCAGTTATACCTTGTAATGCGAGTCTACTTTGAGAAGCCCCGCACCACGGTAGGTTGGAAAGGCTTAATTAATGACCCGCATCTAGATGGATCATTTGATATTGAGCATGGTCTGCACACAGCACGTAATTTGCTGGTGGAGTTGGCAGAGATGGGTATCCCACTTGCTACCGAAGCACTAGATCCAATTAGCCCGCAGTACGTTGCAGATACCTTTAGCTGGTCAGCGATTGGTGCTCGTACTACTGAATCTCAAACACACCGTGAAATGGCCAGTGGCCTATCAATGCCTGTTGGCTTTAAGAATGGCACTGATGGCAGTCTTTCTACTGCGATTAATGCAATGCAAGCGGCGTCCTCTAGTCACCGCTTCATTGGTATTAACCGTGAAGGGCAGGTAGCTCTGCTAACAACCAAAGGTAATCCAGACGGTCACGTTATTCTTCGTGGTGGTAAGCAAACTAACTACGATTCAGTATCTGTTCGTGAGTGTGAAGATGAATTGGCAAAAGCGGGCCTAGATGCAGCGCTTATGATTGACTGTAGTCATGCTAACTCACGTAAAGATTTCCGTCGCCAACCACTAGTCGCCTCTGATGCCATCCAACAAATCAGAGAGGGGAATAAATCGATTATTGGCCTGATGATTGAAAGTAACATTAATGAAGGCAACCAAGGTTCAGATATTCCTCTAGACCAAATGAAATACGGTGTTTCTATTACTGATGCATGTATCAATTGGGAATCAACTGAGGCACTATTAACTAAAGCTCATGAAGAGTTGATTCCGTTTTTACAAGACAGATTGAAGTAAGTAGTAGAGTACGAAAATGGCAAAGGAACTACAGGGTTTAAGAGATAAGATTGATTCAGTAGACAAGCAAATGCTTGATTTACTGGAGCAAAGATTGAAGTTGGTGGAAGAGGTTGGAGAGGTTAAGAGCGAACACGGTCTGCCTATCTATGCCCCAGATCGTGAAGCAGCAATGCTCGCTTCACGTCGACAAGAAGCAGAGAAGCGTGGCGTTCCTGCTCAACTTATTGAAGATATCCTACGCAGAGTAATGCGCGAGTCCTATGCCAGTGAAAAAGACTCTGGCTTCAAGTGCCTGAAACCCGATTTGGGTGATGTGGTCATTATCGGTGGTAATGGCCAGCTCGGTGGCTTGTTTAAGAAGATGTTTGAGTTGTCTGGCTACAAGGTGAGTGTTGTAGGCAGTAAGAACTGGCATGAAGCGGACTCCATGTTTGCAACCGCTGGCTTGGTGGTCGTTACCGTACCAATCAATAAAACCGAGTCGATCATTGCTAAGTTAGGTAACCTACCGAAAGATTGCATCTTATGTGACTTTACCTCAATTAAAGCCAAGCCACTTCAGGCAATGATGAACGTTCACGCAGGTCCTGTAGTAGGTCTTCACCCAATGTTTGGACCTGATGTGCCTAGCCTTGCAAAGCAGGTTATTGTTCATTGTGAAGGACGCGGTGCAGAAAGCTATCAATGGCTGTTAGACCAGTTTGCTATTTGGGGTGCAAGCTTATGTCCTATGGATGCAGAGCAACACGATAATGGCATGACCTTGATTCAGGCGCTTCGTCACTTTACGTCTTTTGCGTATGGCTTACATCTAAGTAAAGAAAACCCGAATATTGATACCTTGCTGAAATTAAGCTCGCCAATCTATCGTCTTGAAATTGCGATGGTTGGTCGACTGTTTGCACAGGACCCAGATCTTTACGGTGATATCATTTTGTCTTCAGAGCAAAACGTGGAGATGATCAAGCGCTTCCACACTCGATTCGGTGAGGCTTTGGCGTTATTGGATAACCACGACAAAACTGCTTTTGTTGAGCAATTTAACGCTGTATCTGGATGGTTTGGTGACTACTCACAACAATTTATGAATGAGAGTCAGAATCTGCTCAAGCAAGCCAATGACTCAATACAAAGAGACTAAATGAACAAAGGGCCGCAATATGCGGCCCTTTTCTTATCGCTTAAAGCTAATAGCTAAGTGCTTACTTAGTTACACGCTTGTACTTGATGCGGTGTGGTTCAGCCGCTTCAGGACCAAGAGTTTTCTTCAGCCATTCCATGTATTCGTTGTAGTTACCTTCGTAGAAGTTAACCTGCCCCTCATCACGGTAATCGATGATGTGAGTGGCGATACGGTCTAGGAACCAACGGTCGTGCGAGATAACCATTGCACAGCCAGGGAACTCAAGTAGAGCCTCTTCTAGTGCACGCAAGGTTTCTACGTCAAGGTCATTGGTTGGCTCATCGAGAAGCAATACGTTGCCACCCGTTTTAAGAAGCTTAGCAAGGTGAACACGGTTACGTTCACCACCAGAAAGCTCACCGATGACTTTTTGCTGGTCAGAGCCTTTGAAGTTAAAGCGCGAGCAGTAAGCACGTGCTGGAATTTCAAAGTTGTTGATCTTGATGATGTCAGCACCCTCAGAGATCTCTTGGAAGACGGTTTTCTTGTCATCCATGCTGTCACGGAACTGATCAACAGAAGCAAGCTTAACTGTATCACCCATTTCAACAGTGCCTGAATCAGGCTGCTCTGTGCCGCTTAGCATCTTGAATAGAGTGGATTTACCTGCACCGTTGGCACCGATAATACCTACGATAGCGCCCTTAGGCATGCTGAATGACAAGTCATCGATCAGTACACGGCCATCAAAAGATTTCGTTAGGTTTTTAACCTCGATAACTTTGTCACCTAGACGTTCACCTGGTGGGATGAACAATTCATTGGTTTCGTTACGCTTCTGACGATCGCCACTTTGTAGTTCTTCAAAGCGAGCCATACGAGCTTTAGACTTAGATTGACGGCCTTTAGGGTTTTGACGAACCCACTCAAGCTCTTTCTCAATAGTCTTTTGACGAGCACTCTCTTGAGAAGCTTCTTGTTGTAGACGAGCATCTTTTTGCTCAAGCCAAGAGGTGTAGTTACCTTCCCATGGAATACCTTCACCACGGTCAAGTTCTAGAATCCAACCAGCTGCGTTATCTAGGAAGTAACGGTCGTGGGTAATCGCCACAACAGTGCCGGTATAGTCAACAAGGAAGCGTTCTAGCCAAGCAACAGATTCTGCATCCAAGTGGTTGGTAGGCTCATCAAGAAGCAACATGTCAGGCTTCTCAAGAAGCAGGCGACAGATAGCAACACGGCGACGCTCACCACCAGAAAGGTGTTCAATTTTTTGATCCCATTCTGGCAGGCGAAGTGCGTCGGCAGCACGCTCAAGAGAGTTTTCAAGGTTGTGGCCGTCTTTCGCTTGGATAAGCGCTTCAAGGTCGCCTTGCTCTTTAGCTAGAGCATCAAAATCAGCGTCAGGTTCAGCGTAAGCTGCGTAAACCTCGTCTAGGCGCTTCATTGCACCCGCTACGTCTGATACTGCTTCTTCAACGATTTCACGAACGGTCTTGGATTCATCCAGTTTAGGTTCCTGAGGAAGGTAACCTACGTTCAGTCCAGGTTGAGGACGTGCTTCACCATCGATGTCTGTATCGATACCCGCCATAATGCGAAGAAGGGTCGACTTACCAGCACCGTTTAGACCTAGAACACCAATCTTGGCGCCAGGGAAGAAACTTAGTGAGATGTCTTTTAGGATTTGACGTTTTGGTGGCACAATTTTGCTCACCCGAGACATGGTATAGACGTATTCAGCCATTACCTAGAGATCCTGTGTTAAATGGAGATAAAGCGTTATTTTATACCATGCGAGCGCTTTTTGTTACTGCGTAAGACGCAAAATCCTGCGTCCTTGAATTCATAAATAGTTATTTACATGTTTCTTACAAATGTCACCAATTGTTGCGTATTATGAAAGAAGGCAATTGAACCATTATCATCACCATAAGAGAGAAACATGTCTGCATTCATCAAATGGTTAGGAGTAGGGGTAGGGGTAGGGATGGTTTCCCTATCTGTTTCAGCATTAACACTGCAACAGCAACGAGATATTTATGAGGAAGCTCAGTCTCTAATTACTAAAAACAATTTAACTGAATACCAATCTCTTAGAAAACAACTCGATAGCTACACATTAACGCCTTATCTGGATTATCGCGTTTATATGAAAGGTATCGCAACGCGTACCCCTGATGAAGTCGAACAGTATATTAAAGAAAACTATCAATATCCTTTTTCTCAATCGGTGAGAGGTGCTTACCTCGATGCTTTAGTTGAGGCGGAAGATTGGCAGGGTTTTTATCGCTTTCAGGCCAATAAACCACGAATGCAAAGTTATCAATGCAGTTATTACTTTGCTCAGCACCAAGTCGGTAAAACGGTTGATGCGTTCAAAGGAGCCTCAGAGTTGTGGTTAACGGGCTCAAGCATTGCTCCTGAGTGTGATGAATTATTTGAAGCCTGGAGCGAGGCTGGCCTGCGCAATGATGAGCTAATATTGCAACGTATTGAATTGGCATTTGCTCGCCGCAATGGTCGATTGCTCAATTATCTAAAGGATCTACCTAAGTCGGAAGCCGCCAGAGAAAACGCTGTCGTCATTTATAACCTTTACAAAAATAAGTCAAAGATCGAAAAGTTTGCCACTTCTCAGCCACAGACCGAAATCAATAAAAAGGTCTCCCTAGCCGCGTTAAAGCGCATTACCTATCAAGAAGCGAACCCAGAGCTTGCGATACAGGTGTTGGACAACGTCGCTAAGGCTCAGCAATTCTCAGACAAAGAGTATCAAGATACCGCGGATTACATTGCGTATAGCTTGATCAATACTGAAGATGAAGACCTCGCTAAATGGCGAGACAAGGCGCTTTTGAGCAGTACTAACCCAAAATGGTTGGAGCGAAGAGCACGCTTGGCGATTCAGCATCAAGATTGGAAAGGGTTAGATGTATGGATTAGCAAGTTGCCAAGTAAGGAGAAAAACTCTAAGCGCTGGAAATATTGGCAAGCTCGTACCGATATTGCTTTAGGTGAAGTAGAGCAGGGCAAAGCCCAGATGCAGAGCCTATTGGGTGACAGGAACTTCTATAGCATTGCTGCAGCAGACTATCTGGGTAAGCCTATAAAGTACAGCACGTCAGTATTGACTGAGCAGAAGGCGTCTATCAAGCCTTTCTCATCCTCATTGGCACGCATAAAAGAGTTGATTGCGGTTGATAAGATCACGGCCGCAAAAAGTGAGTGGCGCTGGTTGCTGGCGCGCGCTAATTCAGAACAGAAAAAGGCATTGGCTCAATATGCAGCATCGATGCGTTGGAACCACCTGACAGTCATTGCCACTATCGACGCCAAAATGTGGGATCACATTAGTTTGCGCTTTCCTATTGCTCACCAATGGTGGTTTAACTTCTATGCCGAGAAATATGACCTTGATCCTGTGACCCTGATGGCGTTGGCAAGGCAAGAAAGTGCTCTGGATATTGATGCTCAATCACCTGTGGGTGCTCGAGGATTGATGCAAATTATGCCTAAAACAGCCTCATACACGGCGAAGAAATACGATATCGACTACGCAGGTGCTGATGAGTTATTTGAGGTAAACAAGAATATAGAGATAGGCAGTCAATACCTTGCTGGGTTACTCGGTGACTATCAGGGCAATCGCATACTAGCCTTTGGTGCTTATAATGCAGGGCCACACAGAGTGAAGCTTTGGAGAGAACGCACCGGCGGTAAAGTGGATGCCTATTCCTATATAGAAGCGATTCCATTTAAAGAAACCCGTGGCTACATTCAAAATATCCTTATGTTTGAAGTCTACTATCGCGATATTTTGAACCAGCAAGGGGCATTTTTATCTGACTTAGAGTCTGAAATGAAGTATTAATAGGGGAGTTTCAATTAGTCAGTCAACATACTATGAATTCAGTTGAACAAGAGTGGCAAAAGCTACTTTTCACCATTGCCAAGGCCACGGAAGAAGGAGAGCATCAGACGCTACTGTCTATTATGCTCACTCCAGACGAAAAAGAGGCCTTGGTAACTCGCGCCAAAATTTTACATAAATTGCTCAACGAGAAATGCTCACAGCGTCAGATTAGTCAAGAGCTTGGTGTCGGTATCGCAACAGTGACGCGCGGTTCTAATGAGTTAAAGAGACGTTCAGAAGAGGAGCAGCAATTGGTTTCTCGCTTGCTTAAACCATTCATAGAATAAAGCCTCAGCACTTAAAAAATACTGAGGCTTTGGTGTCATTTTATATTAAGGCGCTCAAAAGGCGTCTTGATTAACAAATGGGATAAGAGCCAAAATCAAAGCTTGGTGATAGACACTGCTTCGGCTTAGGCGGTTATTGGTCAAGATACCAATAGCACCGCCTTTTTGCTTTATGTTTATTGTGCCGTAAACTTCATCCATCGCATCGCCGAGTTCTTTGCCTTGCTCTATTAAGCTCAATACCTTGGGTGGTAGCATCAAACTCGATGAGCGAGATTCTCCATGCTGATCTTTCGATTCTATGACCATCCATGCAAACGTGGCATTACCCTCAATACCTGCCTCTAAACCGACATAATAGTCCGCACTTTGGATTACTTGTTTTGCATTGGAAACTCGATTTTGAGCACCTAGCTTTGTCTCTTCGTTAGAAAGTGGCTGATCGCTTACGCCACTATCAACACTCACGCCATCAAAGCTGAACGCTTGATCCGGGAACACCTCACTAAAAGCACTTTCCACAGCTTTTATTTTGGCTGGATTTAGAGAGGCGACAATGACTGTTTCCATCGCAATACTCTCCTAAGGAATCTTAATCTGAGTCGGCTTGATGTTCTCACTTGGATAGCATCCCAACACTTTTAGGAAGCGAGTGATTTTCACCAATTCGTTGATGGCCATCTGGGTTGCTTGTGAGTCTAAGTGCGCTTCAAGATCCATATAGAACATTTCTTCCCAAGGATTACCCATGATTGGGCGCGACTCTAGCTTGGTAATGTTGATGCTGTGGCGTTGCAACACCAGCAAGGTTTCAACAAGTGAACCCGCTTCTTGAGAGGTTGACATGATGAGAGTAGTTTTAGCTGGGATCTGATCAGAAACGCTAACAGACTTGCGAGCAACAACAATAAAGCGGGTGTGATTCTCTGTTTGGTTGGCGATATTTTCTTGTACATTTTGCAGGCCATACAGCTTGCCACTTAACGCATTACCAATGGCAGCAGCATCAGGGCGGTTAAGCTCTTTCACCTTCATCATGGCATCAGCTGTGCTTGCGCAGGTTTCTAATTTAACGCCCTTTAAGCGTCCCAAGAAGTCACTGCATTGCTGATGAGGTTGTGGGTGAGAGTATAGGGTTTTAATCTCCTCTAATCGCACGTCAGTAGTCGACAGCAGGCAGTGCTCAATAGGTTGTGATAGTTCACCAACGATATACAGAGTAGTGTGCTGAAGAAGATCATATACCTCGTTGATAGAGCCTGAGCTGGTATTTTCTATTGGTAATACGCCATAGTCCGCATGCCCAGATTCAACGGTTTTGGTAACCTCTTTAAAGGAATCACAATTGAGCTCAATGAGGTCTGTATTACGACGACTGAAGTAATCACGACTTGCTAGATGTGAATATGAGCCTTTAGCCCCCAGGAACGCGACTCTTGCCAATGGTTTACGTTGTAGAGAGGGGTTTACTAGGTTTTGCAGATAGGATTGCTGCAGTAATACGGAGTCTTCAATGATGGTGTGAAATACCTTAGTGATGTATTCCGCATCCAGTTGATACTTATCTTTGCCATTGTTAATAAGCTTTACAAGCAGTTGCTGCTCTCTATCTGCATCACGAACAGGCTTCGATGTTTCCACTTTGCTTTTCGCAACTTCTAGGCTCAAGCTACGACGCTCTGACAGCAAACTCAGTAGCTTGTCGTCTAGAACATTGAGTCGATTGCGAATTTCATCGAGAGAAAGTGGTGTTTCAGCCATTCCTAATTCCTTTATATGGGGGTTGCGAAAGAGATATACGATTCACAATAAGCTAAGGCGGGAATTAGGGTCAAGGAAAAACAGCGCCATAAAGGCGCTGTTTGTGTAAGTTAAGTTCCTGTGTTCTGTTAGTAGACTTCTTCTTCTTCAATTACAGGCTGTTCCGGCTCAGCAGGAACCTCGGCATGACTGGCTCGTCGTGCTTCAGGCTTATGACGAAGTTTGTTCAGTTGTCTCTCTAGTTTTTGTTCTACTTCGTTTATGGCTGTGTATAGGTCCGCGTTAACAGCAGAGGCAACCAGTTGCCCTTTTGGAACGTTAAGTACTGCTTCAAATTTTTTATTCTTGTTTGGTTCTTCTTGGAAGCTAGCGTTGCAACCAATAATGTCGACTTGCCATTTTTCTAGTTTCTTGAATTTTTCTTCAATGTGAGCACGAATCGCAGAGGTGATTTCGATGTTTTTGCCAGTGATATTCATTTTCATATATGTCGCTTCCTCTGTGTAAACCCCTTATGGGATGACTTCAGATTACGACTCTGATGAAATTATTTTTGTGATCTAGGTCACATTAAGTATGGATTGTTCAATAGCCGATAATGTTTGTGATTATTTGCATATCTTTGCAAGATAATCCTTGCGGACATCACTTTTTGATGTCAAATTTGAATGGATAGAGGCACTAAGAATTAATGATTTTTAGTGCCTCTTTTCGTTTTTTATTTACTTGATTTATAAAGTAGATGGATGGGAATTAATCATCTACATCAAAGATTAACTGCACCGCTTCTATCTCTTCAATCAGTTCATTGCTATGTTCGTTTCGCTGATCTTGGATTTCTCCCAACTGTTTATAGATGGTGTAGTAGCGATTGATGTTGGCAACGTACTGCACAGGTTCGCGACCAATATTGCGTCGAGCTACAATCTCTACATTGTTAAACCATACGTTGTGGTCAAAGCCTTGTTTCTCCGCCAGTGCTCGCATTCTGCGAATCTTTGCTGGGCCGGCATTATAGGAGGCTAGGCTAAAGTAAACCTTATCATTGGCGTCGATTTCAGGGTCGCTAAAGTATCGATCATGGATAAAGCGTAAGTATTTTGTACCTGCGTGAATATTGTTTTCAACGGGCTTGATGTTGGGAATGTTGATGTAAGGATCTCTTGCCGTAGCCGGCAACACCTGCATTATTCCCACAGCTCCTCGATGCGAGACTTTGCTGTTATCTAAGCCAGATTCTTGGAAAGCTTGAGCCGACAACATAACCCAATCAATTTGGTACTCCTGCCCGTAACGTTCAAACAACTTAGACAGGTTCGCTAGCCTTTCCATCTTTTTAGGGTTCAATGCGCGAGTTAACCAGCGAGTGTCTTGTAGGTATTTACCGTAGATGACATTGCCAAGTAATGTTCCTCCCTTGGCTGTCTTCAAATAACTGTTAATAACCTTCTTAAACTCAGGGCTATCGTGGCGCAGAGCCCATGCGATCTGTCCTTCGCTACGCAGTGGCATTTGTTCGTGCACCTGAACGTTTTCCATGACGTTCATCCATAATTGCGCTTTGTGGCTATCAATGATGGTGGCTGGAATCAGCCCTTGATTAACCATTTCGATCAACTCAATGTCTTGAAGGTTCTCTTGAATAAAGTTGACTCTAACCGGTGTGTGGCCATTGCTAGATAGTTTTCGGTTGAGCACTTGAATACTTTCAAAGTAGCTTGAACTGGCTCGTATCCATACTTCCATACCACTTGCTTGTTCGAAAGACGTAATTTCCTCAACAGTGTTACTGGTGAGAAATAACTCACTAACCCCTTCTAGGATAGGGGTGCTGAAGTCGATGATCTTCTCTCGGCGTTCAGTAATGGTAAGGTTTGCCACTGCAATATCACCATACCCTTCATTCAAAGCATCAAACAATTCATCTCGGGCTACCGGAATGATCTTGACCCTCATATAAGGGTGGGCTTTTTTGAGATTCATTTCGAAGTGATGAAGCTGCTCGGCGATAATGCCTTTGGGTCTGCCACCCTCGACATAATAAAAACCAAGATCCGCTGATACCAATGCACGTACAACTCCCTTGTCTTTAAGGGTTTTATAGTCACCGGTATAGGTGTTGTTAAGTAGAGGAGACAGCTCCAATGCTTGTGTAGAAAAGGATATTAATGATGAGGCAAGTAGCCAAATTATAAGATTTTTCATACAACATTCCGTGTTGGGTTATGAAAAAGTGACGCATGCGCCACGACGGAATGTTAAAAATTTAACATTCCGTCTCTAGAATTTAACACTTAAAGGGGATTTAGCTCAATCAGTTTTTCAGTTCGAGCTACAGCATCTTCTAAATTAAGCTCTTTGTAAGCAATAAGTTGCAGGCGTAGAGACTTTCTTGCTGCTTCTGTATCAGGATAACTACGCTGAATCTCTTGACTGCGATTGATAGCGGCGATCCATGCTTCACGGCGGATATAAAAATCTGCAGTCGCATAGTCATAGTTTGCTAGGCGGTTTTTTAGAAACACTAAGCGTTGCTGGGAATCTTCAGCGTACGGACTATTTGGGTAACGTTGTAGCAGGCGCTTGAAATCATTAAATGCCAATTTTACCGGCTCTGGATCTCTGTCTGAACGGTCGATATTAAAGACATCGTGCAGGAAGTTTCTGTCTTGGGCCATATGAGAAAGACCACGCATATACAAAATCCAATCTGATTTTTCGTGCGTTGGGTTCAAGCGAGTAAAGCGCTCAATGGTGGCCAGAGCTAATGGTAACTCGTCGTTCTTATAGTAGGCATACACAAGATCCAGTTGAACTTGCTCTGAGTATGGGCCGAATGGATATCGAGAATCCAAAGCTTCCAGTTTCTCTACAGCAGAAGACCAATTGCCCGCTCTCAAAGAGATCTGAGCCTCAGCATACAGCTCTGCTGGTGGGATATCAGGTACGATTTCATCACTACTACTGCATCCAAAAAGCAACAACGCAGACAGAAGACCGATTATAGTTTGATGTTTCATGTTAAAACGAGAAGCCATGCTCAATTAAATTATTTCCTTGGTTGCCGTTACAATCGGCGAGTAAGCAGATACAATAACGGATAGAACGCTTATTTTTTCATATTAACAAGCATTAGTCCCACAGTTTTTTAAAAAGTTCGATATGGCCCAGCAGATAGAATTAAAAAGTACCGTAAAAGAGAGCCAACTAGGTCAACGCCTAGATCAGGCCATTGCAGAATTGTTCGATGAGTTTTCTCGTTCGCGCATGAAAGAATGGCTGCTTAATGGAAAGGTCAGCGTTGATGGCGTTGTCGTGACCAAAGCTCGCGTAAAGGTAATGGGCGGTGAAGAAATCACTGTTCAAGCCGAGATCGAAGATGAAGAACGTTGGGAAGCACAAGATATTCCTTTAGATATCGTTTACGAAGACGACGATCTACTGGTTATCAACAAGCCTCGTGGATTCGTTGTTCACCCTGGAGCAGGAACCCCTGATGGCACAGTGCTTAATGCCTTGTTGTTCCATTATCCGCAAATTGCAGAAGTACCGCGCGCTGGTATTGTGCACCGTCTTGATAAAGACACCACTGGTTTGATGGTGGTTGCGAAGAATGTTCCGACTCAGACTCGTCTTGTACGTGCCTTGCAAAAGCGCCGTATTACTCGTGAATACGAAGCGATTGCGATTGGTAAAATGACCGCTGGTGGCATGGTAGAAAAGCCAATTGGTCGCCATTCTACTAAACGTACCTTGATGGCAGTCAATGAATTAGGTAAGCCGGCGGTAACGCACTACCGAGTAGCGGAGCACTTCCGTGAGCATACTCGTATTAGACTACGTCTAGAAACCGGTCGTACTCACCAGATTCGTGTGCACATGTCTTATTTGCAGCACCCTCTACTTGGCGATATCGCTTATGGCGGTCGTGCTCGCATCCCTAAAGGTGCTTCAGAAGACTTAACTTCGATGATTCGTGGTTTTGATCGTCAAGCCCTGCATGCTGTTATGTTGAAATTCGATCACCCATCTACCGGTGAAGAAATGCAGTTCCATGCACCAGTGCCTGATGACATGGTCGAAATGGCAGAGGCACTGCGCCAAGATATGCGTCTTAATCACGAAGACGACTATTAATGAGTTACTTGCATCCTAGTTGGGAAGTAGCAGATCGTGTGAAATCTATTAGCTCTACTCGAGTTGGTGGTTTTTCAACGGGCGATTTTGCAAGCCTGAATCTAGGAATGCATGTGAATGATGACCCAGTTATCGTTCAAAAAAACCGAGACCATCTTGCTCAGCTGAGCAAGATGCCTTTATCTACAGTGTGGATGAATCAAACACATTCTACGACCGTGGTCGAATTGACCGAGCCTACCTCTGAAACTATTGAAGCTGATGCCTTGGTAACCTCTGTACCTGGGATCGTCTGCAGTGTAATGACCGCAGATTGTTTGCCTGTGTTATTCGCTAGTGCCGATGGTAGGAAAGTGGCGAGTGCTCACGCAGGATGGCGAGGCTTAGTCGGTGGAATATTAGAAAATACCTTGAGCCATTTTACCTCTCCCGTTATCGCTTGGGTTGGCCCAGCGATCAGCCTAGATGCATTTGAGGTAGGAGATGAAGTCAGGCAGCAGTTTGTTGATAGTAACAGTGACGATGCCATTGCCTTTCATCAGCACAAACCGGGTAAGTGGATGGCTGATCTTCCCTTGCTTGCTAAGCTAAGATTGCAAAGAGCCGGTTGCCACGATGTTACTCTTTCGGGCTTATGTACTTACTCCGATGCAGAGCGTTTCTTTTCTTACCGTAGACAAGCATCTACTGGACGACAATCTAGCTTTATTTGGATCGAATAACCCTTCTTCTTTCTACTCGACACTTGAAATTGTCTTTTGATGCAACCATGTGATTATTAAATAATCATTAATTGCTCTCAGGAGGCCAACATGCGTTACGATCGTTTAACCGGTAAATTTCAAGCCGCACTTTCTGATGCTCAGTCTTTGGCAGTAGGCCGAGATCATCAATATATCGAGCCGTCACATCTACTCTTCTCTTTGCTCAATCAAGAGGGAGGCAGCGTAAGACCACTATTAACCTTGATACAGGTTGATATTGCGCAGCTGCGTGCTCAGTTATCAGAAAAGCTGGATAGTTTCCCAAAAGTCAGCGGCATGTCTGCTGATGTACAAGTGTCTTCTTCACTGACCAAGCTACTTAATCTATGCGATAAGTTCGCCCAAAAGCGTAACGATAGCTACATCTCATCTGAATTATTCCTGCAAGCGGCGATCCATGACAACAGTCAGCTAGGGCCAGTGCTCAAATCTCAAGGCGTCACCGAAAAGAAAATCGTTGATGCAATCGAAAAGATCACTGGTGGTCAAAAGGTCGATGACCCTAATGCAGAAGAGCAACGCCAAGCGTTGGAGAAATACACTATCGACCTTACTGCTCGTGCAGAACAAGGAAAACTCGATCCTGTGATTGGTCGAGATGATGAGATTCGTCGCACCATTCAAGTGTTGCAGCGTAGAACTAAAAACAACCCAGTGCTTATCGGTGAACCTGGTGTAGGTAAAACCGCTATTGTCGAAGGGCTTGCCCAGCGCATCATCAATGATGAAGTCCCAGAAGGACTTCGAGGACGTCGCGTACTTGCTTTGGATATGGGAGCACTGATCGCAGGTGCCAAATATCGAGGTGAGTTTGAAGAGCGTCTAAAAGCTGTGTTGAATGAACTGGCTCAAGAAGAGGGGAATATCATCCTCTTTATTGATGAGATGCATACTATGGTCGGTGCAGGCAAAGCCGATGGCGCTATGGATGCAGGTAATATGCTAAAACCTGCATTAGCTCGAGGTGAGCTTCACTGCGTAGGGGCAACAACATTAGATGAACACCGCCAATATATAGAGAAAGATCCCGCGCTGGAACGCCGCTTTCAAAAAGTGCTGGTGGATGAGCCTAGTGTAGAAGATACCATCGCAATTCTGCGTGGTTTGAAAGAGAAGTATGAGCTTCACCATCATGTAGATATTACAGATCCAGCGATTGTTGCAGCCGCGACGCTATCACATCGTTATGTTTCAGACCGCCAATTACCAGATAAGGCGATTGATCTGATAGATGAAGCAGCTTCGTCTATTCGTATGCAGATCGACTCTAAACCAGAGGCAATGGATAAGCTTGATCGTAAAATCATTCAGTTGAAGATGGAGCAACAAGCGCTAAATAAAGAAGATGATGATGCAAGTCGTAAACGCATAACGCTCATCAATGAAGAATTGTCTGATAAAGAACGCCAGTATGCTGAGCTTGATGAAGTGTGGACTGCTGAAAAAGCTTCGCTATCGGGTACGCAAAATATCAAAGCAGAGCTAGAGCAGGCACGTTTAGATATTGAGTTTGCGCGTCGTGCTGGCGATCTTAACCGAATGTCTGAGCTGCAATATGGTCGTATCCCTGAGTTGGAGAAACAATTACAACTCGCTTCTGAAGCTGAACAGAAAGAGCTGACCTTACTTAAGAACAAAGTAGGGGATGCAGAAATTGCAGAGGTACTTTCAAAACAAACCGGTATTCCTGTAGCGAAAATGCTTGAGGCTGAAAAGTCGAAGCTACTGCGCATGGAAGAAGAACTGCATGAAAATGTGATTGGACAAAATGAGGCGGTCAATGCGGTCTCTGATGCAATACGCCGCAGTCGTGCTGGGCTTTCGGATCCCAATAAACCTATTGGGTCATTCCTATTCCTCGGTCCGACCGGTGTAGGTAAGACCGAACTGTGTAAGACATTAGCGAACTTTATGTTTGATAGTGAAGATGCCATGGTTCGTATTGATATGTCGGAATTCATGGAGAAACACTCCGTTGCGAGATTAGTGGGTGCACCTCCAGGTTATGTGGGTTACGAAGAGGGTGGCTACCTTACTGAAGCGGTAAGACGTAAACCTTATTCGGTCATTCTTTTAGATGAAGTAGAGAAAGCCCATCCGGATGTATTCAACATACTGCTGCAGGTGCTTGATGATGGGCGACTTACTGATGGACAAGGTCGCACTGTCGATTTTCGTAATACCGTGTTAATCATGACCTCTAACTTAGGCTCTACACAGATCCAAGAGGGATTTGGCGAGGCTTCTTATATACAAATGAAAGAGCGAGTAATGGATGTGGTCAGAAGTCACTTCCGTCCAGAGTTTTTAAACCGTGTAGATGAAAGTGTCGTATTCCACCCTCTAGGTGAAAAACACATTCGCAATATTGCTTCTATTCAGCTTCAAGCATTGATTGCACGATTAGAGGCAAAAGAGTATCCGTTGTCTATTACCGATGAAGCATTGGATAAAATTGCTCACATTGGTTTTGATCCAGTTTATGGCGCAAGACCACTTAAACGAGCGATTCAACAATATATTGAAAATCCGTTGGCAAAATCACTGTTGTCAGGAAAATTTTCTCCAGGAGAGCCGATAGAATTGGTTGTTGAGGACGACAATATTGTAGCGAGACAAGGTTAATCCCCTAAATTACGGGTTTAAATCACGGTAAAATTGCCCCGAAAACGTTTGCTTTGTTTGAAAAATAAACGGTCGATACTTTTTAATGAAAAAAGTGCTTTTTAGGGGTTGTCAGGGGGCGTTTTATTCTTATAATGCGCCTCCGTTGTCACGATAAACATCGCAGACAACAAGCGGTACTAAAAAGATGAAATGATTAATAAAAAAGTGGTTGACACTGATAATTATCTCATTAGAATAGGCCGTCCGCTTGGAGAGGTAACCCTTGAAAAGCAACGCTCTTTAACAATTTAAACCTATCAATCTGTGTGGGCACTCGTTGATGATAATCGAAAAGATTTATCAATGAACTGAGTGACCAATACAATGATTTTTAATCATTGGCACAGTCAATTCATTATCGTTCTGTTGGGACGATAATAGCTTTAAAATTACTTCTTACTTTCGAGTAAGGAACAGTTTTGAAGTCAGTATTCATTGAGCCGGTCGTAAGACCAAAAAAACTTTAATTGAAGAGTTTGATCATGGCTCAGATTGAACGCTGGCGGCAGGCCTAACACATGCAAGTCGAGCGGAAACGACAACATTGACCCTTCGGGTGATTTGTTGGGCGTCGAGCGGCGGACGGGTGAGTAATGCCTGGGAAATTGCCCTGATGTGGGGGATAACCATTGGAAACGATGGCTAATACCGCATAATGTCTACGGACCAAAGAGGGGGACCTTCGGGCCTCTCGCTTCAGGATATGCCCAGGTGGGATTAGCTAGTTGGTGAGGTAATGGCTCACCAAGGCGACGATCCCTAGCTGGTCTGAGAGGATGATCAGCCACACTGGAACTGAGACACGGTCCAGACTCCTACGGGAGGCAGCAGTGGGGAATATTGCACAATGGGCGCAAGCCTGATGCAGCCATGCCGCGTGTATGAAGAAGGCCTTCGGGTTGTAAAGTACTTTCAGTCGTGAGGAAGGCGTTGAAGTTAATAGCTTCATCGTTTGACGTTAGCGACAGAAGAAGCACCGGCTAACTCCGTGCCAGCAGCCGCGGTAATACGGAGGGTGCGAGCGTTAATCGGAATTACTGGGCGTAAAGCGCATGCAGGTGGTTTGTTAAGTCAGATGTGAAAGCCCGGGGCTCAACCTCGGAACCGCATTTGAAACTGGCAGGCTAGAGTACTGTAGAGGGGGGTAGAATTTCAGGTGTAGCGGTGAAATGCGTAGAGATCTGAAGGAATACCAGTGGCGAAGGCGGCCCCCTGGACAGATACTGACACTCAGATGCGAAAGCGTGGGGAGCAAACAGGATTAGATACCCTGGTAGTCCACGCCGTAAACGATGTCTACTTGGAGGTTGTGGCCTTGAGCCGTGGCTTTCGGAGCTAACGCGTTAAGTAGACCGCCTGGGGAGTACGGTCGCAAGATTAAAACTCAAATGAATTGACGGGGGCCCGCACAAGCGGTGGAGCATGTGGTTTAATTCGATGCAACGCGAAGAACCTTACCTACTCTTGACATCCAGAGAACTCGCTAGAGATAGCTTGGTGCCTTCGGGAACTCTGAGACAGGTGCTGCATGGCTGTCGTCAGCTCGTGTTGTGAAATGTTGGGTTAAGTCCCGCAACGAGCGCAACCCTTATCCTTGTTTGCCAGCACGTAATGGTGGGAACTCCAGGGAGACTGCCGGTGATAAACCGGAGGAAGGTGGGGACGACGTCAAGTCATCATGGCCCTTACGAGTAGGGCTACACACGTGCTACAATGGCGCATACAGAGGGCGGCCAACCAGCGATGGTGAGCGAATCCCAAAAAGTGCGTCGTAGTCCGGATTGGAGTCTGCAACTCGACTCCATGAAGTCGGAATCGCTAGTAATCGTGAATCAGAATGTCACGGTGAATACGTTCCCGGGCCTTGTACACACCGCCCGTCACACCATGGGAGTGGGCTGCAAAAGAAGTGGGTAGTTTAACCTTCGGGAGGACGCTCACCACTTTGTGGTTCATGACTGGGGTGAAGTCGTAACAAGGTAGCCCTAGGGGAACCTGGGGCTGGATCACCTCCTTATACGATGATTATTCACGATGAGTGTCCACACAGATTGATACGGTTTAGAAAGTAAAGAGATTTTGAAACACCCCCCAAGGTGTTTCGACAGTTTATGTTTGCTCTTCGGAGTGAAGATAAATCTAGTGTCCCGTTCGTCTAGAGGCCTAGGACACCGCCCTTTCACGGCGGTAACAGGGGTTCGACTCCCCTACGGGATACCATTGGGTCGTTAGCTCAGCTGGTAGAGCAGTTGACTTTTAATCAATTGGTCGCAGGTTCGAATCCTGCACGACCCACCATTTTCTCCCTTTAAAAGGAGAAAATAAGTTCCTAAGATGGGGCTATAGCTCAGCTGGGAGAGCGCCTGCCTTGCACGCAGGAGGTCTGCGGTTCGATCCCGCATAGCTCCACCATCTTGGAAATGTTCATACCACTGAACAATAAAATGTGGGCGATTAGCTCAGTTGGGAGAGCACCTCCCTTACAAGGAGGGGGTCACTGGTTCGAGCCCGGTATCGCCCACCATTCTCTAACTATTTTTGGAAAATTATTCCAAACCAGAACAAGAAATTGACACTGGTTGGGATTTTTGTCGCCTAAGCGAAGTAACTGAAAGTAATTAGAAAATGTTTTTTTATTGCCTTTTGGCTAGAAAATCATGCTCTTTAACAATTTGGAAAGCTGACGATAAATAATGTGATTTCATTATTTATCAAATTTAAAAGTTCTCAAATCCTAGTGATTTATCATTAGGTACCAACACACATTCAAGTGTTCTTGGGAATGTATTCTTGCCAGGATGCATTCAAATTTGAGTCCGGCAAAATCGAATGTTATCTCGCTCATAATAAAGAGATAACGCACCTTGGAAACGTCATACTGCAGCGTAGCAACTGCATTGCGTAAGCAAGACCCTTTGGGGTTGTATGGTTAAGTGACTAAGCGTACACGGTGGATGCCTTGGCAGTCAGAGGCGATGAAAGACGTAATAACTTGCGATAAGCCCAGATTAGGTAGTAATAACCATTTGAGTCTGGGATTTCTGAATGGGGAAACCCACGTGCATAAGCACGTATCGTTATGTGAATACATAGCATAACGAGGCAAACCCGGGGAACTGAAACATCTAAGTACCCGGAGGAAGAGAAATCAACCGAGATTCCGAAAGTAGCGGCGAGCGAAATTGGATTAGCCCTTAAGCTTTTAATGCGTCAGGTGAAGAGTCTGGAAAGTCTCGCAGTATAGGGTGATAGCCCCGTAACCGACAACGCATTTTAAGTGAAAACGAGTAAGGCGGGACACGTGATATCCTGTTTGAACATGGGGGGACCATCCTCCAAGGCTAAATACTACTGACTGACCGATAGTGAACCAGTACCGTGAGGGAAAGGCGAAAAGAACCCCTGTGAGGGGAGTGAAATAGAACCTGAAACCGTGTACGTACAAGCAGTAGGAGCGCCTCGAAGCGTGACTGCGTACCTTTTGTATAATGGGTCAGCGACTTATATTCAGTGGCAAGGTTAACCGTTTAGGGGAGCCGTAGGGAAACCGAGTCTTAACTGGGCGTTCAGTCTCTGGATATAGACCCGAAACCAGGTGATCTAGCCATGGGCAGGTTGAAGGTTGAGTAACATCAACTGGAGGACCGAACCGACTAATGTTGAAAAATTAGCGGATGACTTGTGGCTAGGGGTGAAAGGCCAATCAAACCTGGAGATAGCTGGTTCTCCCCGAAAGCTATTTAGGTAGCGCCTCGGACGAATACCAATGGGGGTAGAGCACTGTTAAGGCTAGGGGGTCATCCCGACTTACCAACCCTTTGCAAACTCCGAATACCATTGAGTACTATCCGGGAGACACACGGCGGGTGCTAACGTCCGTCGTGGAGAGGGAAACAACCCAGACCGCCAGCTAAGGTCCCAAAGTATAGCTAAGTGGGAAACGATGTGGGAAGGCTCAGACAGCCAGGATGTTGGCTTAGAAGCAGCCATCATTTAAAGAAAGCGTAATAGCTCACTGGTCGAGTCGGCCTGCGCGGAAGATGTAACGGGGCTAAGCTATACACCGAAGCTGCGGCTGCATACTTTGTATGCGGGGTAGGGGAGCGTTCTGTAAGCGGTTGAAGGTGGTCTGTAAGGGCTGCTGGACGTATCAGAAGTGCGAATGCTGACATGAGTAACGATAAAGGGGGTGAAAAACCCCCTCGCCGGAAGACCAAGGGTTCCTGTCCAACGTTAATCGGGGCAGGGTAAGTCGACCCCTAAGGCGAGGCCGAAAGGCGTAGTCGATGGGAAACGGGTTAATATTCCCGTACTTCTTATAATTGCGATGGGGGGACGGAGAAGGCTAGGTGGGCCTGGCGATGGTTGTCCAGGTTCAAGTATGTAGGCGGAAGGTTTAGGTAAATCCGGACTTTCTTAACGCTGAGATACGATGTCGAGCTGCTACGTGCAGTGAAGTCATTGATGCCATGCTTCCAGGAAAAGCCTCTAAGCTTCAGATTATAAGAAATCGTACCCCAAACCGACACAGGTGGTCGGGTAGAGAATACCAAGGCGCTTGAGAGAACTCGGGTGAAGGAACTAGGCAAAATGGTACCGTAACTTCGGGAGAAGGTACGCTCTTGGCGGTGAAGTCCCTTGCGGATGGAGCTACTAGGAGTCGCAGATACCAGGTGGCTGCAACTGTTTATTAAAAACACAGCACTGTGCAAAATCGTAAGATGACGTATACGGTGTGACGCCTGCCCGGTGCCGGAAGGTTAATTGATGGGGTTAGACTTCGGTCGAAGCTCTTGATCGAAGCCCCGGTAAACGGCGGCCGTAACTATAACGGTCCTAAGGTAGCGAAATTCCTTGTCGGGTAAGTTCCGACCTGCACGAATGGCGTAATGATGGCCACGCTGTCTCCACCCGAGACTCAGTGAAATTGAAATCGCTGTGAAGATGCAGTGTACCCGCGGCTAGACGGAAAGACCCCGTGAACCTTTACTACAGCTTGGCACTGAACATTGAGCCTACATGTGTAGGATAGGTGGGAGGCTTTGAAGACGGTACGCCAGTATCGTTGGAGCCATCCTTGAAATACCACCCTTGTATGTTTGATGTTCTAACTTAGCCCCCTTATCGGGGGTGAGGACAGTGCCTGGTGGGTAGTTTGACTGGGGCGGTCTCCTCCCAAAGAGTAACGGAGGAGCACGAAGGTGGGCTAAACACGGTTGGACATCGTGTGGTTAGTGCAATGGCATAAGCCCGCTTGACTGCGAGAATGACAATTCGAGCAGGTGCGAAAGCAGGTCATAGTGATCCGGTGGTTCTGAATGGAAGGGCCATCGCTCAACGGATAAAAGGTACTCCGGGGATAACAGGCTGATACCGCCCAAGAGTTCATATCGACGGCGGTGTTTGGCACCTCGATGTCGGCTCATCACATCCTGGGGCTGAAGTCGGTCCCAAGGGTATGGCTGTTCGCCATTTAAAGTGGTACGCGAGCTGGGTTTAGAACGTCGTGAGACAGTTCGGTCCCTATCTGCCGTGGGCGTTGGAAGATTGAAGGGGGCTGCTCCTAGTACGAGAGGACCGGAGTGGACGAACCTCTGGTGTTCGGGTTGTCATGCCAATGGCATTGCCCGGTAGCTAAGTTCGGAATCGATAACCGCTGAAAGCATCTAAGCGGGAAGCGAGCCCTGAGATGAGTCTTCCCTGGCACTTTAAGTGTCCTAAAGGGTTGTTCGAGACTAGAACGTTGATAGGCAGGGTGTGTAAGTGCTGCGAGGCATTGAGCTAACCTGTACTAATTGCCCGTGAGGCTTAACCATACAACACCCAAGGGGTTTTGTGGACTCGAAGTAAGAACTTTGAATGTGTATATGACTTTTAAATAACAGTTTTCCGAATTTTAAAATTTGCTTGGCGACCATAGCATTGTGGACCCACCTGATTCCATGCCGAACTCAGAAGTGAAACACAATAGCGCCGATGGTAGTGTGGGGCTTCCCCATGTGAGAGTAGGACATCGCCAGGCTTTAAATTACATCTAACTAAAGCAACGCGAGTAAGACTTTAGCTAGATAACAAATTGGTGCGGAGTGGTAGTTCAGTTGGTTAGAATACCGGCCTGTCACGCCGGGGGTCGCGGGTTCGAGTCCCGTCCACTCCGCCACTAATAAGAAGCCCTAGTCGAAAGACTAGGGCTTTTTTTCGTCTGTGAATCACTGATTTGTAGTTAGTAAAACCTCAGACTAGCCGCTCGCGACAAGAGGCTGAGGATTTTTGCTATTCATAGCACTTTTTTTTACTCTTTGAGTAAACGAGTGCAGCTCGGTTGCAAGTCCAATTGAGTGCAAGCGCGGCCTTTCGCCACTAATAAGAAGCCCTAGACTGGCCGTCCGAGTCGAAAGACTGAGGTCTTTTGTTCTTTGAACAAATGAATCGCAGTTGGTCTCGATTCCAATCATTCGGAAACCTTTATAGCTTTTCCTCGTCTATAGAAAACTATTGCAGCGCTCAGTTCATTAACCTTAGTTGCACTCAAGTTATCCAGACTAATGCTCTAAGAACTGTTTAGTGACTAGAAACGACCTGCATAGTGGCTTACCTACTCACCTCTTCAATTCGTATCAATGGTTTAAAGAGAGTAATTCGTACAGAATTTATAAGACCAAAGTTGGTTGTTATTCTTTTGCTTTAGAGCCTATCTAAAAGCGTTTTTTAAATACAAAAAAAGGCCACCTATCGGCAGCCTATTTAAGTTTATCTATGCGAACTAGCTCTTAACGGTTTTACGCTTTATCCTCGAATGAATAAACAGAGCTAATAGGATGATGGCACCGCCAATGATAAGGCGAGTCATGTCTACATCTCGATTCCAGATAGTGACATTAACAATCAATCCGGCCGGTATAAGTGCGTTGTTCATTATGGCAAGGTAACCAGGGTCTACTTGACTTGCACCTCGGTTCCATAAGAAATAGCCTAAGCCAGAGGCTCCGATACCAAGCCATAACAGCACACCAATCTGTGTTGGGTCTGTTGGTAGTTCCGCTTTGCCCCAGATAGCCCAAGCAATAGTGACTACAACCAAGGCACCAATATAGAACCAACCAAAGATGTCTCGCTGCGCCATTTCTTCGCGACTCTCTTTAAAGTACTTGTAGCCAACCTGACCAAATGCAAAGCAAAGATTAGAGCATTGGACGACCAAAAAGCCGATAAGGTAATCCTCGGTAAGATTGTCGTAGCGAATAACCAAAGCGCCGATGACGGCAACAAAAGCACTGACTAAATAGAGAGGATTGAATTGCTTCTTGAGGGCATCATAAATGAGAGTGACATAGATTGGGGTAAAGACGGTAAACACCAACACTTCTGGTACTGTCAGTAGTAAGAATGATTGGTAGTAGAAAATGTACATTAAACCCAGTTGGATACCACCAATACCCATGAGCTGTAGCGCCTCGGACTTTTTAACAGCCTTTAGGCGAAGCAAAGGTAAAAAGACTACGGCGGCCAATGCTATACGAATCCAAACCGATACATACGCATCAACTTGTCCCGCTAAATAGACACCAATTAAACTGAAAGATAACGACCACATGATCGTTGTAACGATTAAATATCCCAAAACTACCTCGTATAGCGATAATGCAAGTTTTCTTGTTTACGCGGACCGCTGATTGACCAATTAAACTCGATAGAGTCATTATTCCATTTGGCCATGCCGCTATATAGATCATCACCACAAACATGTGCTGAGTCACTAATCCATTGTTTTGTTTCAGCGTTATAGCTGAGTACAAATAGCTCTACTGCATTTTCTCTGCCGAAGCGACTGTGCAGTAATTTAATTTTCGAAGCGTTCAGACGTTGCCATATAAACTCGTTTTGAGTATCAACAGTATGTCCATTTTGCTTGAGAGTGAAACGCCCTTGCTCTTTAAAGTAAAGGGTGTCGCTTCCTTCCATCTCTATGTTGACTGAACCACTGCCTTCTCCAGCCCAGCCCATAACTGAATTGGCTCCAGGTTTTGATTGGTATTGGTAGTGATTAATCAATTGCAGTTGTTGCCAAAGATCAAACATAGTCGCTCTCTGCTTTCCCCAATTTGTTGAGTTTTCTTTAGTTATAAAAAATCCGATAGTCAGTAATGAGTATCGGATTTTATAGGATGATAATTTAAGTGGCTCTATGCCATACCTTGAATAATCACAAACTTCTCGAGTAGTTCCTCTTCAGTCTCTACATGTTGAGGGTCAGTGATAATACACTTAGTAATAGGACACACCGACTGGCAGGTAGGTGCGTCATAGTGCCCTTTGCACTCAGTACACAGGTTTGGGTCTATCTCGTAGATAGAATCACCCATGCTGATAGCATCGTTCGGGCATTCAGGTTCGCACATATCGCAATTTATGCACGTTTTTTGGATCAATAGAGCCATCGATTATTTACCTGATGGGTTACGAGTATCTTGACCAGCGCTTAGGTTGCGCATTAGCAAACCAAACTCTAGGTTCATATCTTCTGGTACTGGGATAAAGACAAAGTGTCCATTACCTTTAGCATCGTCGATGCTCTCAGACTTACGGTTTTCCATTACTTCAAGATTGAAGACAACGTTACCTTCTGGAGTCATTAGCTCTAGGCTATCACCGACCATGAACTTGTTCTTCACTTCTACTTCTGCAAGGTCACCACGGCGTTTGCCAGTAAATTCACCCACAAACTGTTGAGAATCTGATATTGAGTAACCGTACTCATAGTTCTGGTAAGCGTCATGTGTATGACGGCGCAAGAAACCTTCAGTGTAGCCACGGTGAGCAAGGCTCTCTAGAGTACCTAGTAGGTTTGGATCAAATGGCTTGCCTTCTACAGCATCATCGATAGCTTTACGGTAAACCTGAGCTGTACGCGCACAGTAATAGAAAGACTTTGTGCGGCCTTCAATTTTCAGTGAGTGTACACCCATTTTAGTTAAACGCTCTACGTGTTGAACTGCACGTAAATCTTTAGAGTTCATGATGTAAGTACCATGCTCATCTTCAAACGCTGCCATTTTTTCTTCTGGGCGATGAGATTCTGATAGCAAAATCACTTCATCCGTTGGTTTACCAAGACCTAGAGTATTGTCAGGGCGCTCTTGGTTTTCAGCAGTCACGGCTTCTTGAATCTCAACGATTTGACCAGCGTCATCTTCCGTAGCTTTCTCTGCCTTGTACTCCCAACGACAAGCATTGGTGCAGGTACCTTGGTTAGGGTCACGCTTATTCATGTAGCCAGACAGTAAGCATCGACCTGAGTACGCCATGCACAATGCACCGTGAACAAAGATTTCTAGTTCAGTTTCAGGGCAGTGCTCGCGAATCTCTTCGATTTCTTCTAGTGAAAGCTCACGAGAAAGGATAACGCGCTCTACGCCTTGAGTAGACCAGAATTTTACTGTTGCCCAGTTAACTGCGTTTGCCTGAACTGATAGGTGAATTGGCATTTCTGGGAATGCTTCGCGAACCATCATGATAAGGCCTGGGTCAGACATGATCAGAGCGTCAGGGCCCATCTCAACTACTGGCTTAAGATCGCGGATAAAGGTCTTTAGCTTAGAGTTATGAGGCTGGATGTTACAAACCACATACAATTTCTTGCCTTGCGCATGTGCTTCATTGATACCGATTTGTAGGTTTTCGTGGTTGAACTCGTTGTTACGAACACGAAGACTGTATCGTGGCTGGCCTGCATAAACAGCGTCTGCACCGTATGCAAATGCGTAGCGCATGTTTTTAAGGCTACCCGCAGGAGAAAGTAATTCTGGTTTGAACATGTTTGTATACTCTATTCTGATTTCAAGTCAGGATCTCGCCACCTTGTAGCGAGATATAAGGAGGGCGAATTTTACGGGATCGTCGCAAAAATCGCCACTAAAAAGTATACATGTCACAGAATGTAGGGTTAGTTTTTCTCTAAACCGCCTAATTCGGTGTGTAAATTGCCTACCAAGGCCAGCAATTCACTGCTCATCAATGAAAAGTCAGCATCAAAACGAGCAGCTTTATCTTCACGAGGAATGTCTTCGTTCTGATCTTTTACCTCTTCACCAAACTTAATTCGTTTCAAACTTGCGTCTTCGGCAAGGATAAACTCGACACGATCCTGCCAATTTAATGCCAATTTTGTAACAAATTTATTCGCTTCGATATGATTTAAGATTTCTTCGCTTTGCAAATCTTGTTGCTTACAACGAATTATGCCGCCATCTTCTAGTGCTGATTTCAGCTCTGCTTCAGCAAGGATCTCGAAGCCCGTAGGTTGGCTTTCACCCTTAATCCATTCCGTTAATGTTGTCTCTACAGGTGTCTCAGGTAGGGCTGGAACTACCGGCAAACTACCGATGGTTTTACGCAGTAGTGCGAGGGCATCTTCTGCCTTTTTTGAGCTCGAAGCATCTACAAGAATGACACCATCTTCGATGGAAACAAGTAGATAGGTAAGTTGGCTACGAGTGAAGGCACGAGGCAGTAAATCCATCAGGATCTCGTCCTTAATTGTATCGCGTTCAGTCTTCTTCAGACGACGGTTTTCCTGCTCTTCAAGCAGATTAACCTTGTTAGCAACTGCATCATTGACCACAGAAGCAGGTAGCAGTTTTTCTTCTTTTTTTGCACACAGCAGAATGCGATTTTGCGCTACATGGCTGAGTAATTGATCTTGGCCTGGCATCGCGAAAGACCAACCAAATTTTTGTTTGTCTTGGCTGCCGCAAGGCTTGAATTGAAACTCTTTAAGTTGCTCTTCAAGAGCTTCAGCTTGTATGTCTACTTCACGGTTGAAGCGGTAGACGAGGCAGTTTTTAAACCACATGATGTGTCTCTGTATTGCAATGGGAAAACCTAATGATAAAGGAAGGTTTGCACCTATGCCTAATACAATATTCGTCTTGTGCGATGAATTTATTATGATTTTTTGTTTTCAATAGACACAAAAGTGTCATAATTTAGCAAGATAATATGCCGAGTTTACGAATAATCGAGGTTATCAGAAAGATGTCTAGAAGAATCCTAGTTGTAGAGGATGAAGCTCCAATTCGCGAGATGCTTTGCTTTGTTTTAGAGCAAAAAGGTTATGAAACGGTAGAAGCTGAAGACTACGATACCGCGGTAAGTATGCTCAAAGAACCCTTTCCAGATTTGATCCTTTTAGATTGGATGTTGCCTGGTGGTACTGGTATTAACTTCATCAAGCACCTTAAGCGTGATGAAATGACGCGTAACATTCCAGTTGTGATGCTGACTGCTCGTGGAGAAGAAGAAGACAAGGTTAAGGGCCTAGAGGTAGGCGCAGATGATTACATCACTAAGCCTTTCTCGCCAAAAGAACTTCTTGCTCGCCTAAAAGCCGTGATTCGTCGCGCATCACCAACCTCTACAGAAGAGGTGATTGATGTACAAGGACTGCGTCTTGATCCAGTATCACACCGAGTGACAGCTCATGATCAAGCACTGGATATGGGACCAACCGAATTTAAGATGTTGCACTTTTTCATGACTCACCAAGAGCGTGTATATAGCCGTGAGCAACTTCTGAACCATGTTTGGGGCACCAATGTTTACGTTGAAGACAGAACCGTTGATGTTCATATTCGTCGTCTGCGTAAGGCGCTGGAAGCTACTGAACATCATAAACTTGTTCAAACTGTACGCGGTGCAGGTTACCGATTCTCGACCAAAGCCTAACCAGCAGGCTCGTCGAACTCTGGAGTACGCCTTTAGATGGTAGAAAAACTGACATGGAGAAAGCTGGCTTTAGAGCTGGCTTTTTTTTATACACCTTGGGTTTTGCTTGGATGGTTTGTAGGGTACATGCCATGGATGCTGCTGATTGCAACAGTATTGCAATTAGGCTGGCACCTGCATAATCAAATCCGTTTTTCACAGTGGCTGTGGAATGACAAGCGCCTTTCTCCGCCTTCAAGCTCCGGTAATTGGGAGCCTTTGTTTAATGGCATGTATCGCTTACAGCAGCGTCAGCGTCGTAAACGAAAAGAGCTTACCGGCCTTATTCGTCGTTTTCGCAATGGTGCAGAGTCCTTGCCTGATGCGGTAGTGGTATTTCGTGATGAAGGCAATATTGTTTGGTGTAACCGATTAGCACAGCAACTACTAGGCTTTCGCTGGCCAGAAGATTCTGAATTACCGATTACCAATCTACTGCGTTCTCCAGACTTTATTAAATATCTGAACAAAAATGACTTTTCAGAACCTTTAGAGATGCGCTCTCCGCTGAATGTGGAGCGTATATTGGAATTGCGTATTGTGCCGTATACCGACGGTGAGCATTTGATGGTAGTACGTGATGTCTCTCAGCTAAAAACCCTTGAGGGTATGCGTCGCAACTTTTTTGCCAATGTGTCTCATGAACTGCGGACCCCGATGACGGTATTGCAGGGCTACTTAGAAATGACGGCCGATCCAGATATGCTGGTAGGCCCAATGTGGCCAAAAGCTCATGGTGTTATGACTGAGCAGCTCAATCGAATGAATAGCTTGGTGAATCAACTTCTGACGTTATCTAAAATTGAAGCGGCTCCAATGGGCGGCGGCGATGATATTGTTGATGTCCCTCGCATGTTGCACGTGCTAGAGAAAGAAGCGCAAGCATTGAGTGGCAGCAAAGAACATCAGCTTAAGTTTGATATTGATGAGTCACTGAAGGTCATGGGTGATGAAGATCAACTACGCAGTGCCATTTCTAACCTAGTTTACAACGCGGTGAAATACACTCCAGCAGGCTCTCATATTCATGTTACTTGGAATGAAACCGTGCAAGGTGCTTACTTGCAGGTTGCTGATACTGGTGAGGGAATAGAACCTCAACATCTACATAGACTGACCGAGCGTTTTTATCGAGTAGATAAGGCTCGCTCAAGAGAAACGGGTGGTAGTGGTTTAGGTTTGGCTATCGTGAAACACACTTTGAGTCATCATGATTCACAGTTAGAAATACAAAGTGAGGTGGGCAAGGGCAGTCAATTCTCCTTTGTACTTCCTAAGCGCTTAGTCGCTAGGGAGTTGACGCCATCGTGAGACGTTCGTTGATTGCTGGTTTATTGGTTTTTGTGACGTCATTTTGTAGCGCGTCAACTCCTTTACCTGATTACAGAGCCATTCAAGGCATCTCCGGTAACTTAACATCCGTGGGCTCAGACTCCCTGGCAGGTATTATTACTGCGTGGGCAGAAGAGTTTTCAGCCCTTTATCCTAGTGTTAATGTTCAGGTGCAAGCCTCGGGCAGTTCGACGGCGGTTCCTGCTCTTACTGAGGGGACAGCGCAGTTTGGGCCGATGAGTCGAGAAATGCAGCCTAGCGAGATAGCCGCTTTTGAGCGTGAATATGGCTATGCACCAACGGAGCTTGTGGTGGCACTCGATGCTTTGGGCGTATTTGTTCATCAAGATAATCCAATTCAAGGTTTAAATTTTGTTGAGCTGGATGCCATTTTTTCAACCACTTACTTTTGTGGCACCAACCGATACATAGATACATGGAGTGACCTTGGGGTTTTGCAACCTTGGGGAAAGCTAAAGATACAAAAGTATGGGCGTAATCCAGTATCGGGAACTCATGGTGTATTTAAGAGTAAAGTCTTGTGTGGTGGAGACTTTGACAGTTCGGTGAATGAACTGCTAGGGGCGACCTCTGTGGTTCAAGGTGTGGCATCATCAGTATCCTCTATAGGGTACTCGGGCGTAGCCTCTAAAGCGGTAGGAACTCGCTTACTTCCTATAGCTGAGTTTGATGACAATTATACTTTACCAACACCTGAGAACATCATTAGTGGTAAGTATCCACTTAGCCGCCAACTTTATATTTATGTAAATAAACAGCCGAATAGGGCACTGCCGCGCAGTCAACGTGAGTTGATTCGCTTTATCTACTCTAAGCAAGGGCAACAAGCGGTGTCTCGTGAAGGGTATATCCCCATCTCTCGTGAATTGGCACAGAAAGAACTGAATAAGGTCGATTTGAAATTATAAAGGGCTCTGAGAGCCCTTTTATTTATCTGTCTTCAAGTAAATCACAGAACTCGAACCTTAATCTCCAACCGACACTCTGCCAGTAGAGTTGCTCTTGCTCTAAGTCTGAGATCAGCAGGCGATTCTCCTTCAAATGGTCTAAATCTGAGTGAGACAATACCCAGTCGCCATCCTCAATCGTGAGTTGCCAAAGGCTTGCTTTCACATCATTTCGGGATACATTAATCACAATGGAGAGGCGTAATATCTTGATAAGCTCAAGAATGTCCTCTTTGGCATAAAGGCTAAACTCTTCCATCTCACTGAGTTTTAAGGCCTTCCTTTGGAATCGCACTAGGGTAGCGATCAGCCTTTGTTGCTCGCTATTGAAGCCTGGCATATTGGTATGCTGAAGAAGGTAGTGAGAATGGCGGTGATAACCCCGATAGCTTAAACTCAATCCTACTTCATGCAATAAGGCGGCCCAGTTAAGTAGCTTGACCAATTCACTACTCTTTTCTAAGTCCGTATCGTCAATGACCTGCTTGAGGAAATGCTTGCTGTGTTGCCTCACACGATTAGCTTGCTCGACATCGATCCTGTGTTTAAGTGCTAGGTTCTCGGCGGTTCGCATACGAATATCTGAATGGGCAAAGCGTTCTTCCATTTCATACATCGCCCCTTCACGCAAAGCGCCAGAAGAATAATGAAGCTCTTCAATTTCTAGTGACTGCAAAATGGCTTGTAAGATGGCAACGCCTGGCGCGAGTACTGAGAGTCGTTCCTCGATAATGCCCTTGATCGCTATCTTTTCCACCTTCTTAAATTCACAAAGGTGCTTCACCAGCTTTTTGAGGCGTTTAGGTGTGATAATGCCGTCTTCATAGTCAAGGCTAACCAAGCACTCACGAATGGCTTTTACCGTTCCAGATGACCCTAAGGTTAACTCCCAACCATGCCGCTTGTATTGTTTCGCCAGAAATTCTAATTCTCGCTGTGCAGCAAGGCTTGCGGCGACAAAGTTTTTTGTGTTCAGCTTTCCATCACTAAAGTAGCGATGAGCATAGCTAACACACCCCATCTGCTGGCTGTTGACTAGTTCGGCTTCAAAGCCTTCACCAATCACAAGCTCGGTACTACCACCACCGATATCGATAACAAGTTTGCTCTTCGATACAGGTTGAGTGTGGGCTACACCAAGGTAGATAAGGCGTGCTTCTTCTTCCCCTGGAATGACTTCTATGGGAAAGGGCAGTACCTGTCTAGCTCGCTGAATAAATAGATGGGCGTTATTGGCGATACGCAGGGTATGAGTGGCAACGATTCTCACGTTGCCTTTTTTGAAACCGTCTAGTCGTTCGGCGAACATCTTCAAGCAATCGAGACCGCGCTGCATGGCCTCATTGGTAAGGTTGTTCTGTAAATCCAGACCACTGGCCAGTTTAACTCGCTGCTTATGGCGACTGACTATCTGTAAGTCTTGCCCCACCACTTTTGCGACCACCATATGGAAGCTATTGGAGCCAAGGTCAATGGCTGCAATGTCTTTTTCTGGGATAGCCTCACTGCTGTGCATCACGTCAGGATGCTTCAATTGCTTGCTCACTCAGTTTTCTAGCCTGCTTTTCTACTTGTTTAATATACTCGTAGGTAGCGATCTGAGAGCGAACCTTGCGGCGATTTCCTCGTGCCACATAGCTGTTCGACATCTCCTTGTCGATCCATCGAGCCTTAACGGTATCCGTAAATTGTAGCTCCATAATATCAATGATTCTTTGCTTTAGCCTATTATCATTGATTGGCGTTGCGACCTCGATACGATGCTCAATATTTCGGGTCATCCAGTCTGCGGAAGAGATAAACACTTTAGGGTCGCCATTGTTCTCGGTAATAATGACTCTTGGATGCTCAAGAAAACGGTCTATTACACTGATGACTTTTATATTCTCGCTAATTCCCTCCACTCCAGGAACGAGAGAACACATGCCTCGAATGATCATGCGAATAGGAACTCCAGAAGTGCTCGCTTGATAGAGCTTATTGATCAGTCCTTTATCAACTAGATTATTGATTTTAAGAGTGATCCCACTTTTATTGCCCAACTCAGCGTTTTCTATCTCAGCGTCTATCAACTTGTAGAGGCGCTTGCGCGAGTTCTTTGGAGAGACTATCAACTGATGAAAAGCGACTGGGCGATAAGGGTTTTCAATGTAACCAAATACATTGCGAACCTCATCGGTAATCTCTGGCTTGGCAGTCAGTAGAGAGAAGTCGGTATAGATGCGCGCAGTTTTTTCGTGGAAGTTACCTGTACCTATGTGTGCATAGCGTTTTATTTCCTCGCCCTCACGGCGACTAATTAACAGTAGCTTAGAGTGTATCTTTAAACCGGGAGCGCCAAAGACCACTTGTACACCTGCGTCAGTTAAACGCTTTGACCACAAAATGTTGGCTTCTTCATCAAAGCGTGCCTGCAGTTCAACCACAACGGTCACTTTCTTTCCGTTGTTCACCGCATCAATTAATGAATTCATCAATTTTGACTCTTTAGCCACACGGTAGATATTGATCTTAATGCTGATGACTTTTGGGTCAAACGATGCCTGACGTACAAGCTCTGATACATGGTCGAAGGTGTGGTAAGGGTAGTGAAGCAGAATATCTTCAGCGCTAATGGCATCAAAGCTATTGTTGTACTGCTCAAAGACGGCCGATTTTAGTGGCGGTAATGGTTTATTTTCTAAGTATTCACGGCCTACGTTTGGAAAGCCAATGAAATCCTTGAAGTTATGATAACGCCCACCCGGTATTAAGCTGTCATAGTTGGAGATCTCGAGTTTTCGGCATAGAAACTCCAGCATTTCGCGAGGCATCTCTCTTTGGTAAACGAAGCGCACAGGCATGGCTGAAAGACGCTGACTTAGGCCTTCTGACATTTGCTCGAGCAGGCTGTGTTCAACCTCGTGGCTTAAATCGTACTCTGCATCGCGAGTCATCTTCATTGAATAGCAGCTGATTTCGTCATACTCAAAGAAACCATTGAAGATATCGTCTAGGCAGTGGCGAATTACGTTGTCGAGCAGGATGATAGTCTTACGACGCTTTCCTTTTTGCTCTGGTACCATAACGAAGCGGGGCAGATGATCGGTTGGGATTTCTAGAAGTGCGTATTGCGATACGTTATCTTTAACTAGCGCTACGCTTAGGTAGGCGTATTCATCTTTAAGGAAATCCAGTACATTAATATCCTCATGCATCACGATAGGGGTGATATGAGGCAGTACTTGTTTACGAAAGAACTTCCTTAGCCATTGCTGCTGAGTTTCGTTGACCTGCACCTCGTTGACTAAGAAGATACGGCGGCGAGCCATTTCGAGAAGCAGTTCGTTATACAGTTCGTCAAAGCGTTGATTGAGCTTCATTGCCTTGCTTTGCATTTTACTGAGTAAGCGTTTTGAATTGTCTTGACGACCTCGTTCCTGGTTGATCAAGATACGGCGTTTAACATCGGAAAATCGTACCTTGTAGAACTCATCGAGGTTGTTGGAAAATATGCCCAGAAATCGGATTCTTTCTATTAAGGGAACCGACTTATCAGCGGCCTCTTGCAGGACTCGTTCATTAAAAGAAAGCCAGCTAAGTTCTTTTTCTACATACAGTTTTTCTGTGCTCATCTTCTGTTCCGTTTTCTAGTTTGCAATGCAAGTCTAGTGCTAAAATGGTGGGAGAGAATATTATTGCAGTTAGATTTCAGTCATGTGACAGTCGTCACATTGCGTGTAAGAGAATGTGTCGCACAAACTATTACTAAATTGTGTCACCTTTATGTCAAATGCTTGAGTTACAATCGCTAGATCAGAGAAGATCACATTAAATGAATAGGGCTACATCGTTGTTAAAAGAGACCAATAAAGCTCGTCTGATCAAGGATAAGTTGATAACCGTATTGGTCAAGGCTAGTGGCCTAGGAATGCTGGTGGGCTTATTCGGCATTCTTATTTATTTCATTTCAGAAACCCTGCCAATTTTTGGCACGTCCTCCTATCAGCAAACGGAATATCACCTGCCAGTTTCTGGTGATTCATTCGTTGATGTCAACATTGATAATACGGGGCGAAACGGAACGGCAATTAATAACAAGGGCGAGGTTCTTTACTTTTCTCTGGATGATAATTTTAAATTAATCAACCGAGCCTTGGCGCAGAAAGATCCGGTAGCCATTGCTAAGGATTCGCCGCAGCCATGGACTGCAATGATAGATGCCAGTGGCAATATCGAGGTAGTCATGCCCGAATTTATCGTCTCTCACTCGCAAACCAGAAAAGTGTACACGCCTAACCTGAGAGTAGATAGTGAGCTGTCAGCTCTGCGATTTGACAACCCTAACTTTGACACTCAATTTTTAGATTTTTCCTTACTCACTGATGGGGCGATTATTGCTAGAGCCAGTGAAACAAAAGTAGAGGTCTTTGATTACTTTTCAGGTAACAGTGATCGAATAGTGTCATTGCCTGCGGTGTTTGATGACGTCAACGGTCTTTTTACTGCTAGAGATGGGTTGTATGTCGTCGTGCTTGATGGGGACACAGTAAAATTATTCTCTCGACGCACGAGAGCCGAAGAATTTAGATTGGCATTTCAGCGCCAAGACGAGACGCCAGACGGGAAAAATAGAGAGTTTAAATTCCTCAACGGAGATAAAGGTGCCATTGTTTCCAATGCCAATGAGGATCTGGAATTTTGGTTCTTGGTTTTTCAAAATGAGAGACGTCTGCAGACTGCTCGCAAATATACAACCAGCTCTGAGGTATTAAATATACTGTCAGAGCATACGACTAAAGGCTTTTGGACTATTGGTGCCAATGGTACACACAGTCTTTTTTACGCGACACGCTCTAAGCCTATTTTAGATATAAGTACTGAACGCCCTCCATTGCTGAGTGCCTTATCGCAAAATGATCGTTATTTGATCAGTGTGTATAAGGATAAAATTCAGCGATTTCGTATTGATGCACCTCATCCTGAAATCTCTGTAAAAGAGCTGACGCAAAAGGTGCAATATGAAGGGTACTCTAAGCCAGATTATGTTTGGCAGACCTCTGCGTCGGCAGAAGACGTCGAGCCCAAGTTTAGTCTTGTTCCACTGGTGTTTGGTACTGTCAAAGCGGCGTTATATGCCATGCTGTTTTCTATTCCTATCGCTGTACTAGGCGCAGTCTATACCGCTTACTTTATGTCGACTAAGATGCGAAACACCATCAAGCCGGCGATTGAATTGATGGAAGCATTACCCACCTTGGTGATCGGTTTTCTTGCTGCAGTTTGGCTTGCTCCAATTATGGAGAAAAATTTACTCGCCTTTATGCTTAGCATTGTGGTTATTCCCCTTACTGCTCTTGGGTGTGGTGGGTTATGGGCATTGCTACCAGTGCGGGTGAAATCTCAGGTACCCAAAGGATTGCATCTCATTACTTTATTGCCTGCGATTGTTCTGATTTGGTGGGGATTGTTTGAATACTCCCCTTATTTAGAGAAGCTCTTCTTTGATGATGGCTTGATTTATTTTCTAGCCGACAAAGGCTGGGACTATCAGCAGCGCAATACCTTAATTGTGGGCATTGCGATGGGTTTTGCGGTTATTCCAACCATATTTACTATTTCGGAAGACGCCATTTATTCAGTGCCTAAACATTTATCTAATGGTGCATTGGCGCTGGGTGCTACCGAGTGGCAAACCCTTACTCGAGTCGTACTATTGACCGCTAGCCCTGGCATTATATCCGCGATTATGTTGGGACTAGGGCGCGCAATGGGGGAAACCATGATTGTGTTAACGGTAACGGGGAATACGCCAATAACAGACTGGAATGTGTTTGAAGGCTTGCGTTCGTTGACAGCAACTATTGCGACGGAATTGCCTGAGTCGAAAGTGGGCAGTTCCCATTATCGACTGTTGTTTTTGTCAGCACTAATTTTGTTTTTGTTTACCTTTATTGTGAATAGTGTCGGTGAGAGTGTTCGCCAACGCCTTCGTGATAAGTATCGATCTCTATAGGCAGGAATACTGAGTGATTAAGTGGTTTAGGTCGGGTAAACCTTGGATATGGTTAACTTCCATGGCTGTGACGATCAGCATACTTTCAATGCTGACCGTATTGCTGTTAATTGGTTGGAAGGGTATGAGTCATTTCTGGCCACAGAAGGTTTATGAGTGGAAGAATGATTCGGGTCAGACATTAATTGGTCAGATTTATCAAAGACAGCAGGTGCCGTGGTCTCAATTATCGATAACCCAGCGCCAAGCAATCCCTAGTGCGTTGCGAAGTGAATTAGAGACTCAAACTCTCCCTGAACTTGAGCGCTTGGTAATAAAAGTTGGTAATCGAGATATCTATGGGGGCGAGTTTGTCTCTGAGTTTCTTCACGATTGGTCACAGCCCGTCGCTGAACCTGATTTAATTGTGGTAGAGCGTAAACGAGGTGGACAATTCTTTGGGCGAGTATCAGCCTATGAGGATCAAGACACTAGACAAACGATTAATTCTGCAAAAGAGATCAAAGCGTTACTTGATCTTACCCAGCAAGAGAGAGACAAGATAGAGTTTATCGTCGATACACAGGTAGAGCCTGCAAGTGATGGGTTGCGAAGAGCAGACCAAGCATTGCGCCGTCTACAGGCCGATAAATCGACCGATAAACGACGAATTTCGCTATTGGTGTCCACCAAAGATCAGTTAAATGCCAATAGAACCCAAGCGGAGTTGCAGATAGAAGAGATTCGCCAGCGAATCGAGCAACGAATGCTGGTGGTGAAGGATATGAACGGCGATCTTCACAGCATCAGCTTTTCTTTGATTATCGATGCTTGGTATCCAAACCAGATGACACTGCTTGATAAAGTAGGGCATTGGTTTCACCAAGGCGCCCTGTTCTTGTATGACGAACCTCGCGAGTCGAACTCTGAAGGTGGCGTATTCCCTGCAATTTTTGGCACCATATTGCTCGTATTACTGATGTCGGTGGCTGTGATGCCACTAGGTGTGCTCGCAGGATTATATTTGCATGAATATGCCGAGAATAATTGGCTAACCCGATTGATTCGGATCACTGTGCAAAACCTCGCAGGTGTTCCATCGATAGTATACGGTGTATTTGGCTTAGGCTTCTTTGTGTATACCCTAGGGGGTAGCATCGATGATCTATTCTATTCTGACAATTTGCCCGCCCCTACCTTTGGCACACCAGGCTTGTTATGGGCATCTTTGACCTTAGCAATGCTAACCTTACCCGTGGTAGTAGTGACCATTGAGGACGGCTTGTCGCGTATTCCTAGATCTGTCAGAGATGGTGCATTTGCTCTAGGAGCAACCAAATCTGAGACCATTTTTAGGGTGGTATTACCCATGGCTCTTCCTGCTGTACTTACCGCGCTAATTTTAGCCGTGGCAAGAGCGGCTGGCGAAGTTGCTCCGCTGATGTTGGTTGGGGTGGTAAAACTTGCGCCTAACTTGCCTATCGATGGTCAGTTTCCTTACATACACCTAGAGCGTAAGTTTATGCACCTTGGTTTTCATATTTATGATGCCGGATTTCAGACAACCAATTTAGAAGGCGCCAAGTCATTGGTTTATGCGACCTCTATGTTGCTTGTGACCGTTATTATCGGCTTGAACCTAATCGCGATTCGTATACGAAATTCCCTACGCAACAGTTACCGAAATTTAGGATTTGATGAGCATGTTTTCTAGCCCTGCAACTATAAATGTATTAAAGCCTCTTGATGTTGCTAACCTACCTGCAGAAAAAACTGCGATAGAGTTAGAAAACTTAAACCTTTTTTATCGTCAAAAGCAGGTATTACATGATATCTCTATGCGAATTCCTAAAGGAAAGGTGACGGCTTTCATTGGGCCTTCAGGCTGTGGAAAGTCAACGATCATGCGCTCCATCAATCGGATGAATGATTTAATCGAGGGATGCAAAGTCGAGGGTAATATTCGACTGCTTGGCAAGGATATCTACGATGAAGAGGTGGATGTTTCTGCGTTAAGACGAAGAATTGGCATGGTTTTTCAAAAACCTAACCCTTTTCCAAAAACCATATACGAGAATGTGGTTTTTGGACTTCGATTACAAGGTATTAGAAACAGCCGAGTGCTTGATGATTGTTGTGAGCAAGCATTGCGCGGTGCAGGGTTATGGGGAGAAGTAAAAAATCGTCTTCATGAAAATGCAGTGAATCTAGCAGCAGGTCAGCAGCAGAGATTAGTCATTGCCAGAGCCATTGCGATTGAACCGGAAGTATTACTGCTTGATGAGCCGACCTCTTCTTTGGATCCTATCTCTACACTGACCATTGAAGAGCTGATCAACGATCTAAAAACCAAATATACGGTGGTGATTGTCACTCACAATATGCAACAGGCCGCTAGGGTGAGTGATTATACGGCGTTTGTGCATATGGGTAGGATTGTTGAATACTCGGATACAGATACGGTGTTCACATCACCGAAAGAGAAGAAAACTGAAGATTACATAACGGGTCGAATAGGGTAAGGAGAAGTAAATTAAATGCATACTGGTCGCCATATATCTGGGCAATACAACGTTGAGCTAGAGGCTATTCGAAGCCACGTCCTTACTATGGGGGGGCTGGTTGAGCAGCAATTGGCCTATGCGTTGCGCTCGCTGGTTAAGCAAGACTATGAGTTGGCGAAGAAAGTAGTGGCCGAAGACCATAATGTAAACTCTATGGAAGTGGTTATTGATGAGGCTTGCACTCGGATTATCGCCAGACGTCAGCCTACAGCGGGTGATTTAAGATTGGTAATGACCATTATCAAGACCATCACCGAGCTAGAACGCATTGGTGATGTTGCCTCGCGTCTTGCCCGTACCTCTCTGGAAAATAAAAGCGCAGATCCTCGCTATCAAAACTCTCTCGAGCCACTTTGCCGATTGGCCATTGATATGCTTCATCAAGTACTTGATGCCTTTGCTCGTCTTGATATCGATGCGGCAGCGAATATCTATGAGATTGATGATCGAGTGGATGAGGAGTATCAGAATATCATTCGTCAGTTAACTCAGAATATGATGGATGAGCCTGAAATGATTCCTACTATTTTGCAGGTTATGTGGTCAGCCCGAGCTATCGAACGAGTCGGAGACCGTTGTCAGAATATCTGTGAATACATCATCTACTGCGTAAAGGGCAAAGACGTCAGACACTCCGACGATAAAGAAATCTACAAATACAAAGATAAAGAATAAGCCTTCTCTTTATGTCCTACAGAAGGCTTACTGGGACTCTTATTTGTAAATACTTTTCACAGATTGGATAGCGGTAAAGCTCGTTACTGGAATCTGGAAATCATCCACATCACTCGCTCCCATTTGCGCTTCACTTTGAATACTGTTCATTTTGCTTGAGCGCACAGTCTTACCTGACAGATGAAGTTCTTTAATACCGGTCTTATTTAGAATCTCAAGTGCATTGTCCGCATTAACGCCAGCACCCGCCATAATTTGAATTCGTCCCGCTGCTTGTTGATGTAGTTTAGCGAGGGTTTCGATACCTGCTAGCGCGGTGCTTCTTTGCCCTGAAGTCAGTATTCGCTCGCAGCCAAGGGAAATAATATCTTCCAATGCTCTCTCAACATTCTGGCACTGATCGATGGCTCGATGAAAAGTCACCCCTAGTCCTGATGCTGCGCTTATCAGTTTTTTGCAAACAGAAACGTTCACATGTGCATCCGCAGTCAAAACACCAATGACGATGCCATCTAAGTTGGCATTTTTCGCAGCCTGAATATCGGCAAGCATGATTTCGACGTCTTCATCGGAGAATAGGAAGTCGCCTTGTCTTGGCCTTATCATTGCGTAAATAGGGATAGAAGAGGCTTGTTTAGCTTGCTTCATGAATCCAAAGCTGGGCGTGAGTCCACCAAGAGCAAGGGAAGAGCAAAGCTCGATGCGTGTTGCTCCGGCCTTAATAGCGGTGTGCAGAGATTCTATATTGTCGATACAAACTTCAAGTTGATAGTTCATAGGTGTAGGCCTAATAATTTTTTACGATTATATCAGCCTTATAAACAATAAAAAGCCGGCCAATACAAGGTATTGGCCGGCTTTACGTTAACTCGTTACAAGTATTAAATTACTTGCTTAGGTCTTCTGCGTGCTCAGATAGGAATGCAGCAACGCCTGTTGGAGATGCGTCCATACCTGCTTTACCTTCTTCCCACTGTGCCGGACAAACTTCACCTTCTTTCTGGTGGAAGTTTAGTGCGTCAACCATACGTAGCATTTCGTCGATGTTACGGCCTAGAGGAAGGTCGTTAACTACTTGGTGACGTACTAGACCATCTTCGTCGATTAGGAAAGAACCACGGAAAGCAACACCTGCTTCTGGGTGCTCAACATCGTACGCTTTACAGATCTCGTGCTTAACGTCAGCAATTAGAGGGTACTTAACTTGACCGATACCGCCATCATCGATAGCAGTGTTACGCCATGCGTTATGAGAGAACTGAGAATCGATAGAAACGCCGATTACTTCAACGCCTTTGTCTTTGAAATCCTGGTAACGGTTATCGAACGCGATCAACTCAGATGGGCAAACAAATGTGAAGTCTAGAGGGTAGAAGAAAACTACCGCTTTCTTGCCTTTAGTGAATTCTGCAAAGTTGAAGTTATCAACGATTTCACCATTGCCTAGAACAGCTGCAGCTGTGAAATCTGGTGCTTGACGGCCTACTAATACCATTTGGAGCTCCTAAAATGTGTGATGATGCCTGTGTTTCAGGCTTAGTCCATGTTTGTACGAGACAAACTATAATACACAATATACTATTGAAAAAAGCGAATTAAATAGATTAAGTCAATCGAAAAAAGCGATGTTTAAAACTTGTTAACTAGCGCACAAAACGATTGATAACCGACGGTAATTTTTGAACTTTATATGAACAAATGGCCCAGTCTTAAACAGCTTCATTATCTGATCACTTTGCATGAAACACGTCACTTTGGTGAGGCCGCTCAGCTGTGTTTTGTTAGCCAGTCCACCCTAAGTAAAGGGATCCAGAATCTCGAAGAGCAATTTGGTTGTTCGCTGTATGAGAAGAAAGACAAGAAAAGTGCGCTGGTGTTTACCCAAGTGGGTGAAATGGTGGTTAAGCAAGGGCGAGATCTACTGACTAAGAGTCAAGACTTGATGGAGCTTGGTCAACTTGCGTGTGGCGGCGCAATGCAGGGTCAATTGAGGCTTGGGGCTATTCCAACGATCGCTCCGTTTCTGTTAAGCGGCCTTGTCCATGAAGTGAACAAGAATTTTCCTGATTTAACCTTGCTACTAAGAGAAGATACCACTGCAAATTTGCTAACGGCTTTGCAAGACGGTCAACTGGACGTATTGGTGCTAGCACTACCTGTAGATATTGGCAACTTTGCCAGCAAGGTAGTAGGGCGCGACCAATTTAGAATGGTGATCAGTGAGTCGCAGGCAGGAAGTGTAAAGACACCATTGCACTACTCGGACCTTCCAGATGAGTCGGTGTTCTTACTTGAGAAAGAGCATTGTCTTACTGATCATGCTGTTTCTGCGTGTAATCTCACCGAGAAAAGTAAGATAAACCCATTTACAGCAACGAGCTTGCATACCTTAGTACAGATGGTTGCCAATGGTCTGGGCACGACCTTTATTCCTCAAATGGCAATTGATCACGGATTACTGGCAAACCATTCATTGCGTGTTATTGATCCACCGGGTCGTCAGGCATATCGAAACATAGGGTTAGTGTGGAGGCCAAGCAGCACTAGAACCGAAACCTTTACTCAGTTGGCCGAAGTAATCGAAAAGCTACTGGAAAAATAAATGATATAGCCCATTTACAACTCCCTTACGTATACCTAAATGAGTCTAATTTGCAGAAAGATCTTCAATTTAGTTGATCCTCTATAGCTGGTGGTCTTTACTGAAAAGTAGTGTGGGGGTGTATCATGCAAAAACATCAGTTCGACCAATGGATTCATGCTGATATCGAGAGGCATACGGAAGTGCCAAAAGTCTTCGTTATCGGGTGTGCTGATCTTTCTACTTATCAGCTTGCTGTTGAATTTAAGCACAAGCTTGAGCCGATACGTGAAGACGATAAGCCTATGTCTTTTGCTTCATTAGAAATCGTCAAAGAAGAGCTGATTAAGCTAGGGTTAGATAGCGCTTACTTGCGATTGCATAACGCTTATGATGAGTGTGGCTCACCAGACGATAAGCCTTATTGTGATATTGAGCTCTCTCTCAAGAGCTATTAGCGCTAAGCAAGCTGAGCTATTGGCTTTCGAGCAAGATTGAGTGGGTAAAGTGACTTCGTAGGTAAAAACCTCGAGGCAGGGTTTTTATTTGCTTACCGCTAGCTCCATACGCGTCAGTCAATGCTCGGCTGTTAGCCGCTTTAGGGCGGATTTGCATCACCTCACCATGTCTTGCACTAATTTCATGGATACGTCCTGTGGCGATCATTTCCATCAATTCTTCCCAGTCCTCTCTCAACAAAGTCTCTTGCTGAACCGTTGGGGTCCATAATTTCGGAAACCCTACATGGCGCTCCGAGATAGGCAATTCTCTTTCCCCTTCTACGGGTACCCACAATACCTTGCTTAGCTTTTGTCTTACGTGACTTTGTTGCCAGGTAAGGCCATGAATGCCGGTCAAGGGTGCAACACAAACAAAGGTGCTTTCTAAAGGTTTACCTGAGTGGCTAAGGGGGATTGTTTTTAGTTCGATACCAAGGTGAGCAAAGTCTTGCTCAGGTCGACTTCCTGCTTCAGCACCAAGGTGAGTTTCGATAAGTTGGCCAACCCAGCCTTTATCGCGACGAAGATCCTTTGGCACCTCAACACCCGCTTCTTCTGCTAATTCAGCAAAAGAATACCCAGCTAGGGACTCTGCTCTATTGAGTAGCTCTAGCTCGGATTGTGGGGGGGATGTCTTCACAGCTGATCTCCATTTGCAAAAGATCGTTATTTGTTAAAGATCTTTGATGATAGGGGAATGGACAATTATAAGCCAACTAGAGCACAAAATGAAGGTTATCCACAGGGTAGGAGATAATAACTGTAATAATTGATACTTATGTATAAATAAACAGGGGTTTGTGTCACGTTATCTGCTTGTTTTGCTGAGTTAAGTATGCCTTACTGGTCTTGTTGTGTGGATAAATGGATGGGTGGTTGAATTTTGAACGATCCAAAAGGATCAAATATTAATCAGGTTAAGTCTGAGTGATCTATGTGCAATTTATTATGTATAATGCTGATATTAAAGAATAAATTTATTTTTATTTATGGTGCTGTGTTTTTTATTGAGATCAAAAATTAGTCCGAATATTAATTATCTCAAGTTTTCTCACAAAGTTACTCACAGATATAGTGAATAAATAGCTCAAATTAAAGTTACGCTGTTGATAAAGTGATATTTGCTCGCTATTTATCCAATGGAGGCACTCTGACTTCATAGTTTGACAACTTTTACTTCAGTTGCATTTGCTCAACTGGGGGATCTGTGGAAAAATCGACTCATATAAAATTTATCAGTAGAGGTTAGCCAGTGATCGATGGCGATGGTTACCGCTTAAATGTGGGAATCGTAATATGTAACAACCACGGTCAAGTGTTTTGGGCTAAACGATACGGACAACATTCATGGCAATTTCCACAAGGTGGAATAGACGACGGTGAGACGCCAGAACAGGCGATGTACCGAGAATTGTATGAAGAGGTCGGATTAACCAAACAAGATGTAAAAATTGTCACTACTAGTCGTCATTGGTTGCGATATCGCTTACCAAAAAGATTAGTACGTTGGGACTCCAAACCTGTCTGTATCGGGCAAAAACAGAAATGGTTCTTATTGCAATTAACCTGTGATGAATCGCAGATTAATATGCAAAGAGGGCCAACTCCAGAATTTGATGGATGGCGTTGGGTAAGCTTTTGGTACCCAGTGAGACAAGTTGTCTCTTTTAAAAGGGATGTCTACCGCAGAGCAATGAAGGAATTCGCTTCTTTTGCTATGCCTTTCAAAGATCGAAAGCAAAACCGAAAACGCAAACACCGCAGAGGGTAGTGGAGCGCAATAATGCTAAATCAGCTAAGGGATATAGTTGAGCACGTATCTCGGGTCGAAGATATACATCAAGCACTTGAGGTGTTTGTTGAGCGTACCTGTGATGCTATTAATAGCGAATGTTGCACCATTTATCTTTCTAATCACCAAAAGCAGCGCCTTGAGCTAATGGCAACCAAGGGGCTGACTTTTTCTGGTGAGCGCCTTCACATAGGTTTCCAAGAAGGGTTAGTTGGCCTAGTTCATAGGACTGCAGAACCTTTAAACGTCGCAAAAGCTTCTCTTCATCCTGATTTCAAATTTTTTCCACAACTTGGCGAAGATGTTTATCAAGCCTTTTTGGCGACGCCTATCGTCCACCGCAAGCGTATGCTAGGTGTGGTGGTTATCCAACAGAAAACTCCGCGATTATTTAGTGATACTGAAGAGTCTTTTTTAGTCACGCTTGCAGCTCAGTTAGCGGTACTTATCGCCAGCGAGCAGCAGCAAGGTAACTGGCTTTTACAAGAACGAAAAAGCTCTACTATAACGGGGCTTTCTGCTTGTAACGGGATTGCCATTGGGCCAATTTGGCGTGGTAACGATGAACCCCTGCTCAAAGACGTATCGCCAGCGTCTGCAATTGATACCGAGAAAGACAAGGAATGGCTGCTTGTTGCCGTAGAGTCGGCCCTGACCGAATTTAGACGCCTTAGAAAGCAGCTTGATAGCGACCTCAACAAAGATGCCTTAGCTATCTTTGACTTGTTTACTCACCTTTTGAATGATCCCAAGCTTAGAGGGGATCTGATTAAGCAGATCGAGAAAGGCGACACCGCTGATTGGGCACTGCGTCAGGTGATAGAGCGGTACTCCAATCACTTTGCTCGTATGAATGATATTTACCTCCAAGAGCGCTCTCAAGATGTTAGGGAGTTAGGTCAGAGGCTGTTGTATTTCCTCTATCATTCACAAACCAAAGAAATCAAACTCGAGAAACCGGTCATCTTTGTGGTGAATGAACTCACGACGACATTGCTAGCCTCAGTACCTAGAGACAAGCTTTTGGGAGTAATATCATTACAAGGCGGGGTAAACTCTCATGCGGCAATTTTATCTCGCGCTCTGGGTATACCTTCGGTAATTGGTTCAAACCTCAATGGTATTGAAGCTGATGATAGACATATCATCCTAGATGGTTATAGCGGTGAGGTATTCCTCAACCCAACAGCCAAAGAGATGCACGACTATCAGAAGCTATTAGCTGAAGAGCAAGAAGTTCGTTCTATGGTTGAATCAGAGGTGCGTGAGCCTGCGTTGACCTCAGATAAAGTTCCCATCACTATTTTGCTTAACGCAGGGCTAGGCGCCGACGCAAGTTATTCATTCTTTGATGTTGTGGATGGTGTAGGACTCTATCGTACCGAGATATCCTTTATCGTTAAGCAGGCTTTTCCTTCCGAAGATGAGCAAGTCGAGACCTATCGAAAAGTATTGGCTTATTCACAAGGCAAACCTGTTGTGATGAGGACTCTAGATATTGGTGGTGATAAATCACTACCGTACTTCCCTATGGAAGAAGAAAATCCATTCTTGGGCTGGAGAGGGATTCGCTTTACTCTCGATCACCCAGATATCTTCTTGATTCAAGTTCGTGCAATGATGAGAGCGAGTGTTGGTCAAAAGAGTGAATTAAAGATCCTCTTACCTATGATCTCCGGTGTTCCTGAACTGGACTCCGCGCTTTCTCTGATTGCACAGGCATATCATGAGGTGGCACTCACTTATCCCGGTGTGAAAAAGCCTAAAGTCGGTATCATGCTTGAAGTGCCTTCTATGATCTATTTGCTACCAGTGATTGCCAAGCGAATTGATTTTGTCTCTGTAGGTACTAATGACCTTACTCAATACCTATTAGCGGTGGATAGAAACAATAGCCAAGTTTCAGAGCTATACGAAGTGGTTCACCCTTCTGTATTGTTAGCGCTGAAACAAATACATGATGCTTGCCGACATTCAAAAATCCCAGTATCAATCTGTGGTGAGTTAGCCGGTGATCCTATTGGCGTTTTATTGTTATTAGGTTTGGGGTTCAAGCAGCTCAGTATGAACTCAGCTAACGTAGCTAATATAAAATACGTGATTAGGCAGTCAAATCTCGATGACTTAGAGACACTTGCCAATCAAGCTATAACCAAAGCCTATGCCTCTGACGTGCATAAGCTTGCCTTCGACTACCTAGAGAAACGAGACCTTGCTGGGTTTGTTCGGCCCGGAAAACATTAATGATTACATTCGAATTAATCGCCATCTTAGTAATGATTGGCGCGCTGGTGGGCGTGCTTGCAGGATTGCTAGGTATTGGCGGTGGACTTATTATCGTCCCTGCATTGTTATTTTTATTACCAAAATCTGGCGTATCAGCAGATATTGCTATGCAAATGGCGCTAGCGACTTCCTTGGCTTGCATCATCATTACCTCTGGCTCATCAGCACTCAATCATTATCGAGTGAACAATATCGATATGTTTGTGGTCAAATTCTTGATTCCAGGAGTCATACTCGGTGGATTTGGAGGTAGTTTTGTGGCGGAATTTATCCCAAGCCAGTATTTGCCCCCCGTTTTTGGCTGTATCGTTCTGTTCTTATCCATCAAGATGTTTATCTCGGTGAACATAAGGGCTGTAAAACCTTTACCAAGCGCAACAAAGACCTTTATATCTGGAACGACGATCGGTACTATCTCAAGCTTAGCTGGTATCGGTGGTGGGTCTCTGATGGTGCCGTTTCTTAACCGTCACGGAATAGAAATGCGTAAAGCGATAGGCACTTCATCGTTTTGTGGCGCATTACTAGCGGCTTCTGGAATGATCGGCTTTATTTTTCACGGAGTTGGGGCGAAAGACTTACCTGCCCATAGCGTGGGTTATGTGTATCTTCCTGCCTTGCTAGCGATTGCATGTAGCTCAGTTCTAACCAGTAAGCTCGGTGTGAGGTTAACCTCTGTATTACCCACCCAAGTACTGAAAAAATGTTTTGCAGTATTGCTACTGATAATAGCGATACGAATGCTTTTCTTTTAATGATTTGCTCTAAGAAGATTTTATGAATCAAGGATTTATCTCTTTCCCTCATATCGATCCAGTATTGCTAGAAATTGGTCCAGTTTCTATTCGCTGGTATGGACTGATGTACCTTTTTGGCTTTGCATTTGCGATGTGGTTAGCCAACCGTCGCGCCGACCAACCAAACAGTGGCTGGACGCGAGAGCAAGTATCCGACATGTTGTTCTTAGGGTTTCTCGGCGTAGTCGTCGGTGGGCGAGTCGGGTATGTATTGTTCTATCATTTCGACCTTTTTTTAGATAACCCACTTTACTTATTCCAAGTATGGACGGGGGGCATGTCATTCCACGGCGGTTTGTTGGGCGTGATCTCGGCAATGGCATTCTATGCTTACCGCAACGGTCGTACCTTCTTTAATGTGGCTGATTTTATTGCTCCGCTTATCCCGTTTGGATTGGGCGTTGGGCGTATCGGTAACTTTATGAATGACGAACTGTGGGGCAGGGTTACTGATGTTCCATGGGCGGTAATGTTCCCATCGGGCGGTTACTTACCACGACACCCCTCACAGCTTTATGAAGCCATCTTAGAAGGGGTAGTGCTGTTCTTTATCTTGAATTTCTTTATTCGCAAACCTAGACCAGCTGGCGCTGTCTCAGGGTTGTTCTTGATTGGCTACGGCTCTTTCCGCTTCATCGTTGAGTATTTCCGTGAACCGGATGCCCATCTAGGTCTGTTTGGTAACTGGATCTCTATGGGGCAAATATTATCAACACCAATGATCCTTATTGGCGCCGCTATGATGTGGTGGGCATACAAATACAACCAGAAGTCCCTTGAAGTGAACAAGGCGAAGGAGAAGTAATGAAGCAGTATCTAGACCTATGTCGCCGTATCGTTGATGAAGGGCACTGGATTGAGAATGAGCGTACAGGCAAGCGTTGCTTGACCGTTATCAATGCAGATCTCACCTATGATGTAGCGAATAATGCTTTTCCACTGGTGACGACACGTAAAAGTTTCTGGAAAGCAGCAGTTGCAGAGCTGCTCGGATACATTCGTGGTTACGATAGCGCAGAGCAGTTTCGTCAGCTAGGCACAAAAACCTGGGATGCTAACTCGAACTTGAACGATGCGTGGTTAAACAATCCTTACCGTAAAGGTGAAGATGACATGGGGCGTGTATACGGCGTTCAAGGTCGTCAATGGGCTAAGCCAGATGGCGGGCATATTGATCAGCTACGCAAGATTGTTGATGATCTTACGAAAGGTGTCGATGACCGTGGCGAGATACTGAATTTTTACAATCCTGGTGAGTTCCACATGGGGTGTTTACGCCCATGTATGTACAGCCATCATTTCTCTTTATTGGGCGATACCTTGTATCTAAATAGCACGCAGCGTTCGTGTGACGTGCCACTGGGGCTGAACTTCAATATGGTGCAAGTGTATGCATTCTTGGCCATCATGGCACAGATCACGGGTAAGAAGCCGGGTGTGGCATATCACAAGATAGTGAATGCGCATATTTACGAGGATCAGCTTGAGTTGATGCGAGACGTTCAGTTGCAACGTGAGCCTCTAGATGCTCCTAAGTTTATTATCAATCCTGATATTAAGAGCTTAGAAGACTTAGAAACTTGGGTGACCTTAGACGATTTTTCAGTGGAGGGGTATGACTCTCACCCTGCAATTCGCTACCCGTTCTCAGTGTAAGAGCAAATAAGTTTAAATTTATCTCACTGAATTTTAAAAACTATTATTTAAGAGGCTAATATTTAGGTATTGGCCTTTTTTAATGCTCGGAACTCAGTGGATAGAGTTAACTTTAAAATGAAACATGGATGTAGTTTTGCGTTGGCAGTAGTAGTGTGCGGGCTCCCTAACTCCGCGATTGCTAGCCTTATAGACCCTGATGAATATCTAACTAGTATTTACTCAACGGCTTTGGTGTTGACTGAGAGTGAATTGTTGACCGTGGGCTTTGGTAGTTTCGATCCTAACCAAATATTTGGTACCAACAACCCTGATTTTGGTGGGCAGGAGACAATTGATACCAAGCGTAAAATAGCGGTAACCTCCCTCCCGATATCTTTTTTGTTTTCCAATGATGAAAGCCCCTGGTTACATCGTTTGAAGCTCAGAGCCGCTTATATGGGGTTAACAAGAGATATTGACTATGACCAGCTAGAAGATTTGGGTGTTAGCTGGGAGAGTGATAAGAACGAAGACCACGTCATAGCGGGCTATGCTGAATATGCTTTAGGCTATCAAATATCAGAGGGTTGGCAGTTTTTCACGGGTTCTGGGCTACACCTCATGCACTACAAGAACGAATTTACCGCTAATAGTCCAGCAGCGGATAAAATTGAAGAGCAAGGCATTAATTCAGCGATTAATGGGTCGTCCAATATTTGGATTGCTGAGCCTCAAGCTGATTTGATTTATACCAAAGATACCGGTCCCGGTGAGATTCGCTTTAATAGTGAATATCACTATTTTTGGGGTAGAAGCTTTGGTGGCAGCATTGGCACATCCAATGCAACCCCTGAAGGCTGGCGTATTATGAATGGCATACAATACAAATATCATCTAGATCCTTGGGGAAGCCGTAAGCAAGATCTTTTGTTTAGAGTACGTCGAATTGATGTCGGTGGTGACTTAAGAGAGCCCCTAGATACCACTCACTATGCAGAATACAGCTTCGGATGGGTGATAGACACTAGCGATTATTCTTCATTGATCTATAACCTTGGTGTAGGTGTTACTTTAAATTACGGCAGCTCATTGAAAGGGGGGGCATTAGTCATCTATTACAATGAGTAATCCAAAGCATCAGACGAAAAAAAACCTGCTAAATTAGCAGGTTTTTTTCAATTATTCAGTTGGTTATGCAGTCATCGCAATAATCGCACCAGGCATTACTACGAACACAGCAATCAGGTATCCAGCAACAACGCTCTTGTTCTTAATTGCCATTGTTGAGATCCAATCAGCGCCTTTCAGTGGTAGTTCACGCAAGAACGGGATACCAAAGATGAACAAGGTTGCCGCTATGTTGAACAACAGGTGAACTAGAGCAATTTGCAGTGCAAAGGCTGCAAATTCACCGGTTACCGCTGTGGCAGCAAGAAGCGCCGTAATACAGGTACCGATGTTCGCACCTAGCGTAAATGGATACACATCACGCACCTTAAGAACACCTGAACCCACTAATGGAACCATTAAGCTCGTCGTCGTCGATGAAGACTGAACCAATACCGTGACAACAGAGCCAGAGAAGATACCGTGCAGAGGACCGCGGCCAATAGCGTTCTTCAAAATCTCACGTGCACGACCTACCATTAGGCTCTTCATTAGCTTACCCATGATGGTGATAGAGATAATGATAGTCGCGATGCCCAGGATAATCATGCTTACACCAGCAGCAATCGGGCCAAAGGCTGTTAGAGGCTCTTGAACGATACTAATTAGTGGTTTAGTCAGCGGCTTAATAAAGTTAAAGCCACCCATGTCTAGGTCACCTGTGCTCATTAGTGGAGCGACTAGCCAAGCTGAAAGCTTGCCAAAGATGCCAAACATCATTTCTAGTGGAAGGAAAATCAGCACCGCTAACAAGTTAAAGAAGTCATGAACGGTCGCACTTGCAAATGCGCGTTTAAACTCTTCTTTGCAGCGAAGGTGACCAAGGCTCACTAGAGTGTTGGTTACCGTGGTACCGATGTTTGCACCCATAACCATAGGGATAGCGATTTGAACTGGAAGCCCGCCTGCTACAAGGCCTACAATGATAGAGGTAACTGTACTTGATGATTGAATAAGAGCCGTTGCTACAAGGCCGATCATCAAACCTGCTACTGGGTGAGAAGCAAAGTCAAAAAGTGTTTTTGCATGTTCGCCAGAGGCCATCTTGAAGCCACTGCCAACCATTGAAACTGAAACAAGAAGTAGGTACAGCATGAAAGCCAAGTTAGCCCAACGTAACCAGCTGGTTTTACCTGCCGATGCTGCTGAAACTGAGGATGCTTGGTTGTTCATTTGTTATCTCCGGGCCCGTTTTAGGCTTTTAATCAACTGTTGGCGAGTTTAGATAACTAATATTTCAGTTATATTACAGTTTTATAAATAATCGCCTTTTTCTTAGTCAACTCAAGTAAACGTTTGCGCAAGTTTTATTTTGACTTAAGATATTGATTTTTATGCATTTTCTTTTTATTGCCTTCCTTGTCTTTGGATGCTCCTTGAGCAACTTTAGTGTCAAATATTGATCTGGTCCAAATATTAATGTGACAAAACTGTCATCTTGCTTTAACTTTAGTTCGGTAATATCGAAGTTTAATGCACTTTACCTTTAATTTTAAAGGTGAACACAGGAGAGGAAATGTCGCATTTAAATTACAATCATCTCTATTATTTCTGGATGGTCTGCAAACAAGGGTCATTGACCAAGGCAGCCGACGCCCTATTTCTAACACCACAGACGGTGACGGGGCAGATCAAAGCATTAGAACAACGTTTGAATGGTAAGTTAACTAAGCGTAATGGCCGCAGCATAGAGCCTACCGAACTCGGTCAGTTAGTATTTAAGTATGCCGATAGGATGTATGACTTAAGCTATGAGATGCTCGATATCGTTAACTACAGTCAACGAGCCAACCTATTGTTTGAGGTTGGGGTAGCAGATGCACTATCAAAAAGCTTAGTTAGCCGTATTCTTTCTACAACGATTCCATCTGACGGTAATATCCACCTTAGATGTTATGAGTCTACCCACGAATTATTGTTGGAGAAACTGTCTCAGCATAAACTGGATATGATTCTCTCTGATTGCCCAATAGATTCATCACAAAATGCTGGTTTATATAGTAAAAAGCTAGGAGAGTGCAAAATGAGCTTTTGCTCTGCAACTCCTATTGATGAAAAAGAGTTCTTGGCAAATCTAGAGAAATATAAGCTATTGATCCCTGGTTCTAGAACTTCTATGGGGCGCAAGATTACAGAATGGTGCGATAGGCAAGGATATCAACCTACCATTCTTGGCGAGTTTGATGATTTTGCCTTAATGAAGGCCTTTGCTGAGGCACATCCTGATACTGTATTTGTGGCTCCAACTCGTTACCCTTATAAAAAGGACACCGGCGGCTTCCATAGAATTTCATCAATAGATGCGTTAAAGGAAGAGTATTACGTGATTTTTGCAGAGAGAATGATCCAGCATCCTGCGGTAAAAAGTGTTTGTGATGCTGATTTTTCTAATATTTTCCACTAATTTGTGCGAACAGAGGTTTAACTTTGTGAGCCTCAGCGGTAGTCTTAATCCAGTAATCGAACTATGAGATATGATTGATACGCTATGAATTTGAAAGCAATGGAGAAAAATTCTCCTCAAGCCATTTCATTGCTTAAGGCAATGGCAAACCAAAGACGTCTTTTTATCTTGTGCATGTTGCATGACAGGGAGTTATCAGTAGGGGAGCTGTGTCAACAACTAGACCTTAGCCAGTCAGCATTATCTCAACATCTTGCATGGCTTAGAGGTGATGGCTTAGTTGAAACTCGCAAAGAGGCTCAAACGGTCTATTACTCCCTGAGTAGCCCAGAGGTTAAACGTATGATTCATCTTCTGCACGATATGTATTGCTCAGAAGAGTAAGGTGAGGGGGCTTAATTGGCCCATTACAGGATCTATAGATACAAAAAAACCGGCAGAAGCCGGTTTTTTATCTGAATCGAAGTTCTAATTAAAGAGCTTTGATTGCAGCAGCGAAGCGTGCCTTATGACGTGCAGCTTTATTCTTATGAATAAGGCCTTTAGTCGCAGCGCGATCTAGGATCGGTGCAACAGCTTTTAGTTCAGCAGTTGCAGCTTCTTTGTCGCCAGCTTCAATAGCAGCGATAGTTTTTTTCATGTAAGTGCGCATCATAGAACGACGGCTAGCATTGTGCTGGCGACGTTTCTCAGCTTGGATAGCGCGCTTCTTAGCAGATTTACTGTTTGCCAAGGGTCTAACTCCCAAAAACTTGTTCGGTAACAATATAGGGCGTGGAGAATGCCTGTTTGCTAATCGAAAGTCAATTGATTTGTGTGAAAACTCATCTAAAACAAGGTAATTTTGTTTCGACGGGTTAACACGGTTAAGATGGCGGGGATTTTAACAGCATTTAGGGGTTAGATCTACACTCAACCCAAGATACTTATCCCTAAGTGTATATATCAATAAGTTGGAGTATCTTTCTGGTAGGCTGTGCCTTCGCTAGGAGCATGCTAATTACCAGTTGCATCAGTTAATTAAGGAATAAAAGTGAGTAAAGGCCTTCTTCGGTCGGGCGCCATTGTTAGCGCCATGACCCTAGTCTCTCGTGTTTTAGGATTAGTGCGCGACGTTGTGGTTGCCAACCTTATGGGTGCAGGAGCAAGTGCAGACGTATTCTTCTTCGCCAATAAGATCCCAAACTTTTTAAGACGACTGTTTGCTGAGGGCGCTTTCTCACAAGCCTTCGTGCCCGTATTGACTGAATATCACTCTAAGGGTGATATGAATGAAACTAGGCAATTGATCGCCAAGGTATCAGGAACGCTAGGGGTAATCGTCTCCATTGTAACGGTTGTTGGTGTTTTAGGATCTGGTGTAGTCACCGCTATTTTTGGTACTGGTTGGTTTCTAGACTGGCTTAATGGTGGTCCATCGGCTGAAAAATTTGAGATGGCCAGCTTGATGCTGAAGATCACCTTTCCTTATTTATGGTTTATCACCTTTGTTGCTTTATCAGGCTCAATACTGAATACCTTAGGCAAGTTTGCGGTTTCTTCTTTTACTCCCGTATTCTTGAACGTGATGATCATCTTATCGGCAACGATGATCTCACCACGCTTAGCAAATCCAGAAATTGGGTTGGCGATCGGCGTTTTCCTCGGTGGCTTGGTGCAGTTCTTCTTTCAGCTTCCTTTCCTTATTAAAGAAGGTGTTCTGGTTAAACCAAAATGGGGATGGCGTGATCCTGGCGTGGTGAGAATTCGCACCTTGATGATCCCTGCTTTATTTGGTGTTTCAGTCAGTCAGATCAACTTACTGCTAGATACCTTTATTGCCAGTTTCCTGCAAACCGGTTCTATTAGTTGGCTTTATTACTCTGACCGTCTGCTTGAATTTCCATTAGGCTTGTTTGGTATTGCTATTGCTACTGTGATTTTGCCTGCATTATCTCGAAAGCACGTCGATGCACAGAGCCAAGGCTTTGCCTCAACAATGGACTGGGGCGTGCGTATGGTGTTGTTACTTGGTTTGCCTGCCATGCTGGGTTTGATCGTATTGGCTAAACCTATGCTAATGGTACTGTTCATGCGCGGAGAGTTTGGTGTTTATGAGGTACAACAATCTTCCTATTCATTAGTTGCCTATGCATCAGGCTTGCTGAACTTTATGCTAATAAAGGTGCTGGCACCTGGGTATTACTCTCGTCAAGACACTAAAACACCAGTGCGTTACGGTATTATCGCGATGACGTCTAACATGGTGTTTAATATCATCTTTGCTTGGCATTACGGCTATGTCGGACTGGCAATGGCCACAGCCTTGTCGGCATTTGTGAATATGGGCTTGCTTTATAGAGGCCTACATAAAGCTCAAGTTTACCGTTTAACGGGACAAACTTTGGGTTTTATGTTGCGTCTCGCGGTTTCCGGCGCTGCTATGGTAGGAGCAATTCTGTATCTACTTAAACCATTAGAGAGCTGGGTTAGCATGTCACTCACCGAGAGAATCCTTGAATTGACCTTGATGATAGGCACGGGTGCTACAGCATATTTATTGACGGCATTGCTACTTGGTGTTCGATTTAAACACCTAAAAGCGAGTGCTTAATTTAGGTCAAAAGAAATCAGCGCTTCTCGTTGCTAGCATCTATTACAGGTTTCGGTATATAATTCGCCAGTTTAGGGCTTTAGGGCCCGCAATGTCGACTGAGAAGGTTAGGTTTTAACACGTTACATGCATCTTATCCGAGGTAGCCACAACATACGCTCTGAGCATCAGGGGTGTGTCTTGACCATAGGTAACTTTGATGGTGTCCACTTAGGGCATCAAACGGTCTTGAAGCAGGTACAACAAAAAGCTGAAGTTCTTGGTCTTCCCGCTGTGGTGATGACGTTTGAACCGCAGCCTTTAGAGCTATTCCTGCAAAGTAAGGCGCCAGCTAGGCTGACTCGGTTGCGTGACAAATACGTGCAACTCAGTAAATTAAACCTAGAGCGACTGCTTTGTGTGAACTTTAGTAAGCGTTTTGCCGGACTTCCTCCAGAGCAGTTTATTAAAGAGTTGCTGGTGGAAAAGCTCGGGGTGAAATTTCTCGTTGTCGGTGATGATTTTCGCTTTGGACGTAAACGTCAAGGTGACTTTTCTATGCTTCAACAAGCAGGAAAAGAGTATGGATTTGAGGTTGTGAGCACTGAAAGTTTCTGTCTAAATACAGAAAGAGTTAGCAGCACAGCAATTCGTCAGGCATTAGCCAATGATGAACTGGCACAAGCCAAATCCATGCTAGGAAGACATTACAGCATTAGTGGGCGTGTATCACACGGACGAAAGCTAGGAAGAACCATAGGTTTTCCTACTGCAAATATCCCATTGAAGCGAACCGTGTCTCCCGTCTCTGGCGTGTATGTGGTGAAAACCAGCATAGACGGTCGAATGGTTGGTGGTGTGGCTAATGTTGGCCAGCGACCAACAGTAAACGGTGTACGACAGCAATTAGAAGTACATTTTTTTGATTTTTCAGAAGATTTATATGGCAGACAATTAGAGGTCTGTCTTTTACACAAGTTGCGCGAAGAAGTGAAATTTCCTTCGTTCGAAGCACTTAAAACTCAAATTGAATTAGATGCAGAAGCTGCTCGGGTGTGGTTGCTTCAGCACAGGCGCTGACGATATTTAAGGCTTTGCAATACTATTTGCACAGCGTTAAATAGAGGTTCGCCATAATGTCTAACTTCGCCCAATATTACGGAAATAAGAATCGATGACTGACTATAAAGATACCCTGAACCTCCCAGAAACAGGGTTTCCAATGCGCGGTAATCTGGCGAATCGTGAACCAGAAATGCTTAAGCGTTGGTATAAAGAAGATCTTTACGGTGCTATCCGTGAAGCTAAAAAAGGCAACAAGCCTTTTGTTTTGCATGATGGCCCTCCATACGCAAACGGTGACATCCACATTGGTCACGCGCTAAATAAGATTCTTAAAGACATTATTATTAAATCAAAGACTCTTTCTGGTTACGATGCACCTTATATCCCAGGCTGGGATTGCCACGGTCTTCCAATCGAACTAATGGTCGAGAAGAAAAAAGGCAAGCCAGGTCATAAGATCTCTGCTGCTGAGTTCCGTGAAGAGTGTCGTAAGTATGCGGCTGGTCAAGTTGAAGGTCAGAAAGAAAGCTTCAAGCGTCTTGGTATCATGGGTGAGTGGGATAAACCATATCGCACTATGGACTTCGGTACTGAAGCCAACATCATTCGCGCTCTGGGTAAAATTGCGGATAACGGCCACCTATTGAAAGGCTTTAAGCCAGTTCACTGGTGTACTGACTGTGGTTCAGCTCTTGCAGAAGCGGAAGTTGAATACAAAGACAAAGTTTCTCCGTCAATTGATGTGAAATTTGCTGCGGCTGATGAAAAAGCAGTATTGAGCAAGTTCTCTCTAGCTGACGGCCATGAAGGCGAAGGTGATATCTCTGTTGTTATCTGGACAACGACGCCTTGGACTCTTCCTGCTAACCGCGCTGTATGTATGCGTGATGATCTTGAGTATGTACTGGTTCAGGTTGAAGGCGAAAACCCTCAGCGTTTGATCCTAGCTTCTGATCTTGCGAAAGACGTAATGGATCGCGCAGGTATCGAGCATTTCCATAACCTTGGCTTTGCTAAGGGTGCAGACCTTGAGTTGTTGAACTTCCAACATCCGTTCTATGACTTTACTGTTCCAGCGATCCTTGGCGATCACGTAACGACAGATTCAGGTACGGGTATCGTTCACACTGCCCCTGGTCACGGCCAAGAAGATTTCGCGGTTGGTCAACACTACAACCTAGAAGTGGCTAACCCTGTAGGTTCAAATGGTGTGTATCTTCCAGATACTGAACTATTTGCTGGTCAGCACGTGTTTAAAGCAAATAACTCGGTACTAGACGTACTTAAAGAGAAAGGTGCTCTGCTACATCACCATGCGTATGAGCACAGCTACCCACACTGCTGGCGCCACAAAACGCCGATCATCTTCCGCGCTACGCCACAATGGTTTGTTTCTATGGATCAAGCGGGCTTGCGTTCAAACGCTCTGGAAGCAATCAAGGGCGTTCAATGGATGCCTGAGTGGGGTCAAAGCCGCATCGAAGGTATGGTTGAAGGCCGTCCAGAATGGTGTATCTCTCGTCAACGTACTTGGGGCGTGCCAATCACTTTGTTCGTACACAAAGAGACCTCTGAGCTTCACCCAGATACTCAAGAGCTGATTGAGAAAGTAGCTCAACTCGTTGAAGAGAAGGGTATTCAAGCTTGGTGGGATGTAGACGCTGTAGAACTTCTTGGTGAAGAAGACGCTGCAAACTACGAAAAAACGCTAGATACTCTAGATGTATGGTTTGATTCAGGTGTGACTCACTATTCTGTCGTTGATGCTCGTGAAGAGTTCAATGGTGCAGGTGCAGATCTATACCTTGAAGGCTCAGACCAACACCGCGGTTGGTTCCAATCTTCATTGATTTCTTCAATTGCAATGAAGGGTGAAGCACCTTACAAGCAAGTACTAACTCACGGCTTCGTTGTAGATGGTCAAGGCCGTAAGATGTCTAAGTCTATCGGTAACGTTGTTGCTCCTAAAGATGTGACCAACAAGCTAGGCGCAGATATTCTTCGTCTATGGGTTTCTTCTACAGATTACACTGGTGAAGTAGCGGTTTCTGATGAAATCCTAAAGCGCAGTGCTGATGCATATCGTCGTATCCGTAACACGGCTCGTTTCTTCCTTGCAAACCTAAGCGGTTTCAACCCTGCAACGGACCTTGTTCCTGCTGAAGAAATGGTTGCGTTAGATCGCTGGGCAGTAGGCCGTGCACAAGCTGCACAACAAGAAATTGTTAAGGCTTACGAAGACTACAATACGCATGCAGTAACACAGCGTTTGATGCAGTTCTGTTCTATCGAGATGGGTTCTTTCTACCTAGATGTAATTAAAGACCGTCAGTACACAGCTAAGAAGGGCAGTCATGCTCAACGCAGCTGTCAGACTGCACTTTACTACATCGTAGAAGCGCTTGTTCGTTGGATGGCGCCAATCATGTCATTCACTGCAGACGAGATCTGGAATGAAATGCCAGGTGAGCGCGATAAGTTTGTATTCACTGGCGAATGGTTCGACGGTTTATTCGGCTTAGCTGAAGGCGAAGAGCTAAACAACGAGTTCTGGGCTGACGTACAACAGGTTCGTGCTTCTGTGAACAAGCTTCTTGAAGAAGCGCGTAAAGAGAAGCTGATCGGTGGTGCTCTTCAAGCAGAAATCACTCTGTACGCAGATGACGCATTGGCGAGCAAGCTAAACAAGCTTGGCGATGAACTACGTTTTGTACTGCTAACGTCTCGTGCTGACGTAGCATCAGTAACTGACAAGCCTGACACTGCTCAGCAAACCGAGACTGAAGGCTTGTTCGTTCAAGTTAACGCGACTGAGCTTGAGAAGTGTGACCGTTGTTGGCACCACACTGCAGATGTAGGCACTATCGAAGGCCATGAAACAATCTGTGGTCGTTGTGTGTCAAACGTAGAAGGCGAAGGCGAGGTTCGTAAGTTTGCCTAATATGAACTTACTAAAACAGACAGGGTTACGCTGGCTTTGGCTAGCGGCTCTGATCTTTGTTGCTGACATAGCAATAAAGCTGGTGGTGATGGACACCATGGGATATGGCTGGGCGAACCGCATTGAGGTATTGCCTTTCTTTAACCTGCTTTATGTGCACAACTACGGTGCTGCGTTTAGCTTCCTAGGTGACCAAGGTGGTTGGCAACGCTGGCTATTTACTGGCATAGCCATTGCCGTGTGCGGAATGTTGATGTTCTGGATGCGAAAGCTGCCTCAAACTGAAAAGTGGAATAACATTGCGTATTCACTGATCATTGGTGGTGCTCTAGGCAATGTTTTTGACCGTATCGTGCATGGTTTTGTGGTTGATTACCTCGATTTCTTCGTGGGAACGTATCACTGGCCTGCATTTAACCTTGCTGATAGCGCTATTTGTATTGGTGCAGGCATGGTTATTCTTGATGGCTTTATTAGCGGAAAACGCGACTCAGAAAATTCTACTGAGAAGTAATACCCCTTAACCGTGTGCTCGATAAGTGAGCACTTGGTGGTGGTGGCAGTATATTTTACTTGTCACCGCTACAAGGTTTCGCTAGTATTGCGTCCGCCCTATAAAGGGGCGCGCTAGCTTTGTTGTAATCTAATTTAAATCACGATTATGACGCGCTGGCTCAACAATTTGGAACATAGGTGGAAAGATGTTTGAAACTCTACTTGTGATTTACCTGTTGGCTGCGCTTGGTGTGATTGGCCTAGTTCTGATTCAACAAGGTAAAGGCGCAGATATGGGAGCCTCGTTCGGTGCAGGCGCATCAAATACAGTATTTGGCGCAGGCGGCTCTGGCAATTTTTTAACCCGAATGACTGCAGTTTTTGCAACAATCTTCATCGTTGTTTGTTTGTTTCTTGGCAATATGTCTACGCATAAATCCGAGTCACAATGGGTTGACCCAACAGCTGGTCAAACTATTCAAAAAACAGATGACGTAGCGAGCGAAATTCCAGCTGAAAAAGGCGCGGAAATTCCTCAGTAAGCTGAAATGCTTATTGCCGAGATGGTGAAATTGGTAGACACGCCAGCATGAGGTGCTGGTGCCTTTGGTGTGAGGGTTCGAGTCCCTCTCTCGGCACCATATATTGTTTGAAAAGCAATCTATTGAGCATATAATGTTCGATAGTCGGACGCGGGGTGGAGCAGCTTGGTAGCTCGTCGGGCTCATAACCCGAAGGTCGTCGGTTCAAATCCGGCCCCCGCAACCATTTTTAGTTGAGTCTGAATTTTCAAACATCATAACTGAAATTTTTCGGTTATGAGCTAAGCTTCTTTTAGCTTAGTGATATCAGGGTCCAGCAGCATAAAACCCCGACTATCGGGGTTTTTTGTTATCTGCGGTTTATCACTGTGGATGTGTGCTTGGTAAATGAAATGGGCTTTATGCCCTTTTTTTGTTTCTGGAGTGGTTGAACAATGACTGGTTTAGAAAGACAACTAACTGAGATGCTTGAAGCGCCTGTAGAGGCATTAGGTTATGAGTTAGTTGGACTTGAGTTTATTCGCGCGGGCGAATATTCGACATTACGCATTTATATCGATAGCGAAAACGGTATTAATGTTGACGATTGTGCTGAAGTAAGCCATCAGGTTAGTGCAGTAATGGATGTAGAAGATCCTATTTCTGTTGCTTATAACCTTGAAGTGTCTTCACCAGGACTTGAGCGACCGCTTTTCAAAGCCGCACACTATGAACAGTTTGTAGGCCAAGAGGTCAGCATTGTGTTGAAGATGGGTGTTGGAAATCGCCGCAAGTGGAAGGGCGTTATCAAGGGTGTTGATGGTGAACTCATCACTGTTGAAACTGACAACCAAGATAATGAGTTTGCTCTGAGCAACATATCTAAAGCCAATCTGATCCCTAAGTTTTAAGTCTATTTAAAGAGGCTATAAGAATGAATAAAGAAATTCTAGCTGTAGTAGAAGCGGTTTCAAATGAAAAAGCCGTTCCTCGCGAGCGTATTTTTGAAGCGCTAGAAATCGCGCTTTCAACTGCGACAAAGAAAAAGTACGAGATGGAAATCGAAGTACGCGTTGAGATCGATCGCAAGAGCGGTGACTTTGAAACTTTCCGTCGCTGGGAAGTGGTTGCTGAAGTTGAAAATCCAACATTGGAAATGTCAATCGAAGCTGCACAGTTCGACGATGAAACCCTAGGTTTAGGTGATTTCGTTGAAGATGAAATTGATTCGGTTAAATTTGACCGTATTACTGTGCAAACAGCGAAACAAGTTATCGTTCAGAAAGTTCGTGAAGCAGAGCGTGAGCAAATCGTTGAACAGTTTATTGATAACGAAGGTGAGCTAATCACTGGTGTTGTTAAGAAAGTAAACCGTGAAACAGTGGTTCTAGACCTTGGTAACAACGCAGAAGCCGTTATCCTTCGTGATGATCAGCTACCTCGTGAAAACTTCCGTCCAGGCGACCGTGTACGTGGTCTTCTTTATTCTGTACGCCCAGAAGCGCGTGGCTTCCAGCTATTCATTACTCGCTCTAAGCCTGAAATGCTAACTGAGCTATTCCGTATCGAAGTGCCTGAAATTGCAGAAGACATCATTGAGCTTAAAGCAGCAGCTCGTGATCCAGGTTCTCGTGCGAAGATCGCAGTTAAAACTAACGATCGCCGTATCGACCCAGTAGGTGCATGTGTGGGTATGCGTGGTGCACGCGTACAAGCTGTATCTGGTGAGTTAGGTAATGAGCGTATCGATATCATCCTTTGGGATGACAACCCAGCGCAATTTGTTATCAACGCAATGGCTCCTGCTGATGTAGCGTCAATCATCGTAGATGAAGATACGCACTCAATGGATATCGCAGTTGAAGCTGATAACCTAGCGCAAGCAATTGGCCGTAGTGGTCAAAACGTACGTTTGGCATCGCAACTTACCGGTTGGGAACTGAACGTAATGACTGTAGAAGACCTACAGAAGAAGCACGAAGCAGAATCCACTGAAGCTATTGAAAGCTTCATGAAGCACCTAGACCTAGAACAAGATTTCGCAGAAATGTTGGTAGAAGAAGGCTTCTCAACTCTTGAAGAAGTGGCATACGTGCCAATGAGTGAGCTTTTGGAAATTAACGGTCTAGATGAAGATTTGGTCGAAGAACTACGTAGTCGAGCTAAAGATGCACTCACCACCCTTGCACTAGCGCAAGAAGAGTCGTTTGAAGGCCTACACCCAGCTGATGACCTATTAGCATTAGAAGGCTTAGAGCGCGAAATGGCGTTCAAACTAGCTGCCAAAGGTGTAGTGACCCTAGAAGATCTTGCTGACCAAGGCACAGATGATCTTGAAGGTATCGACGACTTAACAGAAGAACGTGCTGGTGAGCTAATCATGGCTGCACGTAACATCTGTTGGTTTGGTGACGAAGAATAATCCGGCACGGAGGTAGTTGCATGACACAACTTACAGTTAAAGCCCTAAGTGAAGAAATTGGTACGCCGGTTGAGCGCTTAATTGAACAACTTGAAGACGCAGGTCTGAAAAAGAACTCTAGCGACAATGTAACTGACGAAGAAAAGCAGACATTGTTGACGCACCTGAAAAAAGAACATGGTGATACGTCTGGCGAGTCTGAACCAACCCGTCTAACTTTACAACGTAAGAAGCGTAGCACACTGAGTGTTGCAGCTGGCGGCGGCAAGAGCAAGGATGTGACAGTAGAAGTACGTAAGAAACGTACCTACGTGAAGCGTAGCTCTGTTGATGAGCAAGCTCGTCTTGAAGCTGAGGAAAAAGCACGCCTAGAAGCAGAAGCTGCAGCTAAACGCGAAGCTGAAGAAAATGCGAAACGTGAAGCTGAAGAAAAAGCACAGCGTGAAGCAGAAGCAAAAGCAAAACGTGACGCTGAAGAAAAAGCGAAACAAGAAGCGGCTGCTAAGGCGAAAGCAAGTTCAGCGGAAGCTCCACAAATTGACTCTGAAGAGCGTAAAGTGAAAGATCAAGCAGCAAAAGATGCGGCTGACCTAAAACGTCGCCAAGAAGAAGAAGCTAAGCGTAAAGCAGAACAAGAAGCAGAAAAACTTCTTGAAGAAGCACGTAAACTTGCAGAAGAAAATGCAGAGCGCTGGGCAAAAGAAGAACAAAGCAAGAAGACCGAAACTACGGACTACCACGTAACGACTTCTACTTACGCTCGTGAAGCTGAAGATGCAGCTGACCGTCGTGCAGATGGCGGTGGCCAACGTAAGAAGAAGAAGAAAAAACCAGCTGATGCTAACGCGAACTCAAATGCTCGTGGCAATCAACGTAACCAACGTGGTCAGCGCGGTCGTAAAGGCAAGCTAGCTAAACCGACTTCAATGCAGCAAGGTTTTGATAAGACAGCAACAGTAGCGAAAGCTGACGTTGCTATCGGCGAAACTATCGTTGTATCTGAACTGGCTAACAAGATGTCAGTTAAAGCGACTGAAGTGATCAAGGTTATGATGAAGATGGGCGCTATGGCGACTATCAACCAAGTAATCGACCAAGAAACTGCAGCACTAGTTGCAGAAGAAATGGGTCACAAAGTGGTTCTTCGTAAAGAGAACGAACTAGAAGAAGCAGTAATGTCAGACCGTGACAGCTCACTTGAGTCTGTATCACGTGCACCTGTTGTTACTATCATGGGTCACGTTGACCACGGTAAAACTTCTACACTTGATTACATTCGTAAAGCACACGTTGCTGATGCGGAAGCCGGTGGTATTACTCAGCACATCGGTGCTTACCACGTTGAAACTGACAACGGTATGATTACCTTCTTGGATACTCCTGGACACGCAGCGTTTACTGCAATGCGTGCTCGTGGTGCTCAAGCGACAGATATCGTAGTTCTAGTTGTTGCTGCAGATGATGGCGTAATGCCACAGACTGTGGAAGCGATTCAGCACGCACAAGCGGCTGGCGTTCCATTGATCGTTGCGGTGAACAAGATCGATAAAGAGGGTGCAAACCCAGACAACGTTAAGAACGAACTAGCACAGTACGACGTTATCCCTGAAGAGTGGGGCGGTGAGAACATGTTTGTTCACATCTCTGCGAAACAAGGTACTAACATCGACGGTCTACTAGAAACTATCCTTCTACAATCTGAAGTTCTTGAACTTACAGCAGTAGCAGAAGGCATGGCGTCTGGTGTAGTTGTAGAATCTCGTCTTGATAAAGGCCGCGGTCCTGTTGCAACTGTTCTTGTACAGTCTGGTACGCTTAACAAGGGCGATATCCTACTTTGTGGTCAAGAATACGGCCGTGTTCGTGCAATGCGCGATGAGAACGGTGCTGAAATCACAGAAGCTGGTCCTTCTATCCCTGTCGAAATCATCGGTCTGTCTGGTGTTCCTGCGTCAGGTGACGAAGCAACTGTAGTTCGTGATGAGCGTAAAGCTCGTGAAGTAGCGAACTACCGTCAAGGTAAATTCCGTGAAGTGAAACTAGCACGTCAACAGAAAGCGAAACTTGAGAACATGTTCTCTAACATGGCTGCTGGTGAAGTTGCTGAGCTTAACGTTGTACTTAAAGCTGATGTACAGGGTTCTGTGGAAGCTATCGCAGATTCTCTACGTAAACTTTCTACTGAAGAAGTGAAAGTGAACATCGTAGGTTCTGGTGTTGGTGGTATCACTGAAACTGATGCAGTACTTGCTGCAGCATCTAACGCTATCGTTCTTGGCTTTAACGTTCGTGCTGATGCATCTGCTCGCCGCGCTGTTGAAAACGAGAACCTAGACCTTCGTTACTACTCAATCATTTACCAATTGATTGACGAAGTTAAACAAGCGATGGGCGGTATGCTTGCTCCAGAATTCAGACAAGAAATCATTGGTCTTGCTGAAGTTCGTGACGTATTTAAGTCACCTAAACTGGGCGCAATCGCTGGTTGTATGGTTACTGAAGGCGTGATTAAGCGTAACAACCCAATCCGCGTACTTCGCGAAAACGTTGTAATCTACGAAGGTGAGCTAGAATCTCTACGCCGCTTCAAAGATGACGTTCAAGAAGTTAAGAATGGCTACGAGTGTGGTATCGGCGTTAAGAACTACAATGATGTTCGCGTTGGTGACCAAATCGAAGTATTCGAAATCGTTGAAGTTCAGCGTACGCTTGACTAATCAACACATTGACAAAAATTATCTGACCCCTAAGGTTAGATAATTGGTTGTTGAATACACCATGGGGGGCTTATGCCCCTCATTATTTTTTCTAAAGTGAGAAAAGAAATGTCAAAAGAATTTAGCCGCACACAGCGTGTGTCGCAACAACTGCAAAAAGAACTGGCTGTATTACTACAGCGTGAAGTTCGTGACTCTCGTATTGGAATGGTGACCATTTCAGACGTAGAAGTGTCTCGTGACCTAGCGGTTGCTAAAGTATTTGTTACCTTCTTCTGTGTGGGTGACCAAACGCCAGAATCTAGCCTTGCTGCTCTTAAAGAGCACGAAGTTGAGATTCGCATGATGCTAGGTAAACGCATCCGCCTGCGTCTGACTCCTGAAGTTCGCTTTGTTTATGACAACACACTAGTTGAAGGTATGCGCATGTCTAACCTTGTCAGTGAAGTTGTGTCTAAAGACGAGAAGAAGAAAGCTGAATCAGGTCGTGAGGACGAAGAGTAATGGCAAGACGTCGTAAAGGCCGCCCAGTCAACGGCGTCGTTCTGTTGGATAAACCAACAGGGATCTCTTCAAACGATGCGCTACAAAAAGTAAAGCGTATCTACTTTGCAGAAAAAGCAGGCCACACAGGGGCTCTAGACCCTCTAGCCACTGGTATGCTACCTATCTGCTTAGGTGAAGCGACTAAGTTTTCTCAGTTCTTATTGGACTCAGATAAGCGCTACCGCACCATAGCGAAACTAGGTGAGCGTACTAATACCTCTGATTCAGATGGTGAAGTGGTAGAAACTCGCCCTGTTGCGGTTACCAAAGAGCAACTGCTTGAAGCGATTGCATCGTTTCGTGGCACAACAGATCAAGTTCCTTCGATGTTCTCTGCCTTAAAATACCAAGGTAAACCTTTGTATGAATATGCACGTGCAGGTATTGAAGTACCGCGTGAATCTCGCCGAATTACGGTTTATGAGATTGAGCTTATTCGTTTCGAAGGCGACGAAGTTGAACTAGAAGTTCACTGCTCTAAAGGCACTTATATTCGTACCATCGTTGATGATCTTGGCGAAATGCTAGGCTGTGGGGCTCATGTTACTTATCTACGTCGTACAGGTGTTGCTAAATACCCTTACGAAAAGATGGTGACATTAGAACAACTGCAAGCACTGCTTGAGAAAGCCAATGCTGAAGAGATTGCACCGAAAGAACTATTGGATGAGCTATTGCTACCAATGGATACTGCGGTAGAAGATCTGCCAGAAGTGAACCTGATTCCAGAATTAACCGATATGGTTCAACATGGGCAACCGGTTCAAGTTTTTGGTGCACCTACAGAAGGCGTGGTTCGCATGACTTCTGGTGAGGAGAAAACCTTTATTGGTGTTGCTGAAATTGATGACGATGGACGCATTGCACCTAAGCGATTAGTGGTATTTAGAGAAGAAACTGAAAGCTAACCGCTTTCAGTTGATAGCTCTTGCTTTACGGTTTTCTTATCCGTATAATTCGCGCTTCGCGTAGCGGCTGAATCAGAGATTGGCGCTACAACTTTTAAACTTACTCTTATCAGGAGAGAATTATGTCTCTGAATGCAGAAACTAAAGCAGCAATCGTTGCAGAATACGCACAAGGTGAAGGCGATACAGGTTCACCAGAAGTTCAAGTAGCTCTACTTACAGCTTCTATCAACCACCTTCAAGGTCACTTTGCTAACCACAAGCACGATCACCACAGCCGTCGTGGTCTGCTACGTATGGTTTCTCGTCGCCGTAAGCTTCTAGATTACCTTAAAGGTAAAAACCTAGCTCGCTACCAAGACCTAATCAAACGTCTAGGCCTACGTCGCTAATTAAGCGACTGCGTCAAGCAGTTTGAAGAAAAAGGAGCCTATGGCTCCTTTTTTTGTTTCTGATGAAAGCGAATGGCCAACTTGTAAACGTGTTTTCAGGTATAGCCCAGCTTTTTCTTCTCTAGATTACAAAATCTAACCTAAGTAGTTTATACTACGCCTCGTTATTTGTATTTTCACGAATAGCTACCGACCCAACACATTACAGTCACAGATGTCGGCCACTAGGTCGCGACTATTACAAGTAGATTTAAGAACCTTTCTTTAGTCTGTTTTTACTAGTCGCGATTGGTAGTGTTTTGGGTTTTCACTAAATTTTTCTATAGCTGAAACGCTATGGAACAAGGAAACAAGAATGTTCGAAAAACCAGTTGTTAAGACTTTCCAGTACGGTAACCACACGGTTACTCTAGAGACTGGCGTAATTGCACGTCAAGCTACTGCAGCAGTAATGGCGACAATGGACGATACTTCAGTATTCGTATCTGTTGTAGCTAAGAAAGAAGCAGTAGAAGGCCAAGATTTCTTCCCTCTTACAGTAAACTACCAAGAGCGTACATACGCTGCAGGTAAAATCCCTGGTGGTTTCTTCAAGCGTGAAGGTCGTCCTTCAGAAGGCGAAACACTAACGGCTCGTCTAATCGACCGTCCAATTCGTCCTCTATTCCCAGAAGGCTTCAAGAACGAAGTTCAGGTTATCGCGACAGTAATGTCTGTTAACCCTGACGTACAACCAGACATGATCACTATGCTTGCAACTTCTGCTGCATTGTCTATCTCTGGTGTTCCTTTCAACGGTCCTATTGGTGCAGCACGTGTTGCTCACATTGATGGCGAGCTAGTGCTTAACCCGTCAATGACTGAACTAGAAAGCTCTAAGCTAGACCTAGTGGTTTCTGGTACTGAAGGCGCTGTTCTTATGGTTGAGTCTGAAGCAGACAACCTAACAGAAGAAGAGATGCTAGCTGCTGTTGTTTACGGTCACGACCAACAACAAGTTGCAATCCAAGCGATCAAAGAGTTTGCTGCAGAAGTAGCGACTCCTTCTTGGAACTGGGAAGCACCTGCTGAAAACACAGAGCTTGTAAACAAGATTGCTGAACTAGCAGAAGCACAGGTAGTTGAAGCTTACCAAATCACTGAAAAGATGGCTCGTTATGACCGTATCCATCAGATCGGCGACGAAGTAAAAGCAACTCTACTTGCTGAAAACGCTGAGCTTAACCCGAAAGAAATCCACACTATCTTCCATGATCTTGAAAAGACAGTAGTACGTCGTGGCATCATCGCGGGTAACCCACGTATCGATGGTCGTGAAAAAGATATGGTTCGTGCTCTAGACGTACGTACTGGCGTTCTTCCACGTACTCACGGTTCTGCGCTATTCACTCGTGGTGAAACTCAGGCGATCGTTACTGCAACTCTTGGTACTCAACGTGATGCACAAATCATCGATGAGCTAACAGGCGAGCGTAAAGACAACTTCCTACTGCACTACAACTTCCCTCCATACTGTGTAGGTGAAACTGGTTTTGTTGGTTCACCTAAGCGTCGTGAAATCGGCCACGGTAAACTGGCTAAGCGTGGTATTGCAGCGGTAATGCCTTCTGTTGAAGAGTTCCCATACACAGTTCGTGTTGTATCGGAAATCACAGAATCTAACGGTTCTTCTTCAATGGCTTCTGTATGTGGTACTTCTCTTGCTCTTATGGACGCAGGTGTGCCAATTAAAGCTTCTGTTGCGGGTATCGCAATGGGTCTAGTTAAAGAAGGCGAAGAGTTCGTTGTTCTTTCTGACATCCTAGGTGACGAAGACCACCTTGGTGACATGGACTTTAAAGTAGCCGGTACTAACGACGGTATCACTGCACTGCAGATGGATATCAAGATCGAAGGTATCACTAAAGAGATCATGCAAATTGCTCTTAACCAAGCGCAAGGTGCACGTAAGCACATCCTATCTGTAATGGATGACGCTATCTCTGGTGCTCGTGAAGAGATTTCTCAATTCGCTCCACGTATCCACCAAATGAAGATCAACCCTGAGAAGATCCGTGACGTTATAGGTAAAGGCGGCGCAGTAATTCGTTCACTTTGTGAAGAAACTGGCACAACTATCGAGATCGAAGACGACGGTACAGTGAAGATCGCTGCAACTTCTGGCGAGCAAGCACAAGATGCAATCGACCGCATCAAGGCGCTAACTGCTGAAGTAGAAGTAGGTACTATCTACACAGGTAAAGTTGCTCGTCTAGCTGACTTCGGTGCGTTCGTTACTATCCTTCCTGGTAAAGATGGTCTAGTACACATCTCTCAAATCGCTGACAAGCGCGTAGAGAAAGTATCTGACTACCTAACTGAAGGCCAAGAAGTTAAAGTTAAGGTTCTTGAAATCGACCGTCAAGGTCGTGTACGTCTAAGCATGAAGGAAGCTGTTGAAGCTCCTGCAGCAGATGACGCAGCACCAGCCGCTGAATAATATTGATTTTTAAGAAAAAATTGATGTATGTGTAAATAAAGAGGAGCTTTTTAGCTCCTCTTTTTCTATGCTAAAGGAATACGATTCGAATTCGATGATCCACATGGAGGTAGTATTTCGTGAAATGGTTTAGTGTGCTGATAGCTGGTGTAGTACTAATGGTGTCCGGCTGTTCAAGCATCGGCGGTCAAAGTCAAAAATGGGCGCCACCACCAATGGCCGTTCCTCTACAGCCTTCAATTCAACAAGAAGTGCAGATTGCTCGCACAACACAGCTGCTGTTGCGTAGCGATATTAATGATCAAGAAAGAGCAGAGCTACACTTTCAACGTGGCGTGTATTACGACAGCCTTGGGCTACGTGAGCTAGCACGCTATGACTTCAATCAAAGCTTATCCATCAACCCTGCTCAACCCGATATCTTCAACTTACTGGGTGTTTATTTCACTCAGGTTGGCCAGTACGACGCCGCCTATGAGGCGTTTGACTCCACTTTGGAGTTAGACCCTAATAATCAATATGCAGAGCGTAACAGGGCCATAGCGCTCTATTATGGTGATAGAGTGGATCTTGCATTGGAAGAAATGACCCGACACTATAATGATGATCCCAGTGATCCATTTCGCGCAATCTGGTTATACATCATTGAAACAGAATCTAACCCACAGCAAGCTTTAGATAAACTGACGCAAAGCTATGCCAACAGGAATCAAGAGTGGGCGTGGGTATTAGTTGGTTTGATGCTAGATGAAGTACCTGAAGATGATGCCTTTATGGAAATCGCGGCGGGTGCGAAAGATAACCTCACACTCGCTCAGCGTCTAACGGAAGCTTATTTCTATCTTGCAAAGCGACACCAGCTTCAAGGTGAATACGCAGAAGCGGTGAGTTTGTACAAACTTTCTTTGAGCCTGAATGTCTATGAATACGTTGAGCATCGTTATGCGTTTCTTGAGTTAGGTAAGATTTTTTCAGATATCCGCGCTGAACGAAAACTGCAACTTGAGCAAAGTCAGCAAGAGAATGAATAGATAACTGCAATATAGTTGAACTTCTTTCTGTAATCAGACTCATATAAATACCGCTCTCATTTGAGGCGGTATTTTTCTTTTCTGCCCAATACGACAGTTATTGTTTAAATCTCCTTCATATTATTTTTCAGAAGTTTCATAACTTTCATAAGTGTGAAATTTATGAAAGAAATCCAACAAAAACTCATTGTCTCATCTGATATTTTTGTGACCATTTTCTGCTATCTCATGAAATGAAACCGCTTTCTCAGAGCTTTGATGAGTCTTTTTATTTTAATAACCTGTTGTATTTGCTTGATTTGGGTGTTTTATCGGCGCTGTGAATATTTCATGGGATTATTATCCATCATTCATTGTGAGGTATCGCTGAACTTTCATCTCTTTCATTGGATAACATTTGTTTCGTGGACATAAAACCTATAACAAAACTAGGAAATAACATGAAACTTTTTAAACTCTTACCTCTATCCCTAGCAGTGGCTGGTACCCTAGCTTCTGCCGGCGCACTCGCTGACAACCATGACATCGATGCGATGGAAGCGCGACTAGCAGAGCTTGAAGCTCGTGTTGGTGGCCAATTCAACGACACGCAACAACCAGCGGTACTAAACGCTCAGTCTGAAGTTCCTTTAGGTATCGTATTCTCTGGTTATGCTCGTTACGGTGCTGGCTACCAAGGCGGTGACTCTCTGTATGTTGGTACTGCAGGCGGTATTGGTGGTGGTAACAAAACTGGTCGCTTAGGTAATGAGCAAAACGGTGGTGAGATCCAATTCGCTAAAGCATTTGAAAGTGATGCTGGTGCAATCTGGGATATCGTATTCATGGTTGACCACTGGGAAGATGCTTCTTGGGGCAACACTGGTGGTACTCAAGTCAAAAAACTATACGCTGGCGCATCAAACGTATTTGAATCTCAGCCAGATCTATACATTTGGGCAGGTCGTGACTTCCACCAACGTCCACAAACAGACATCGACGATTACTTCTGGATGATGCACGATGGTCAAGGTGCTGGTTTCTACAACCTAAACCTTGGTGGCGTAAAATTTGACTTCTCTGTTGTTGGGCAAGTTGAAGGTGAGTTTGTTGGTGATAATGGCAAGTATGCAGCAACTTCTAAACTACACGGCATGAATCTTGGTGGTGTAGATCTAGCGTTATACGCGAACTACGGCTTCAAATCAGACAAGCTAGAGAATGATAATGATGTTGCTGATAGTGCATACCAATTAGCAGCAGAAGCGAACTTCTCTGGTCAAAAATTTCTTGTACGTTACTCAGACAGTGCAGTAGATAGCGTGTTTGACCTAAAAGAAGATCAAACAGCATTGCTATTTAGCTTTAGCGGTGGTGTTGGTCTAACAGATAACGCTGGTATTCAATACCTAACTTCATATCAAATGAATGAAGGTGATGCAGTAGAAGACCGTGCTCAATACAACGTAATTGTTCGCCCAACTTATCAATGGAATGACGTCCACTCTACATGGCTTGAGGGTGGCTACAACGTCGTCGATTTTGATGACATCGATGCAACTAACTCCTCTTGGAAAGTAACGCTGTCTCAAAACATTGCAATCGGTGGTGAAACTTGGTCTCGTCCAATGCTTCGCTTCTACGCAACTGTGGGTGAAGCAGACAACGAGTACACAGGTCAAAACCCAGATGGCTCTTACACAACTAGCAACCCAGACACTCTAACTGTTGGTGCTATGTTCGAAGCTTGGTGGTAAACACTAGCCAACTGTTAATTTGATGTAAGTTCTTCAATTGGTCCCTTTTCCCTTGAAGGGACCATTTTTTCGACAAAATAACTCCCGTCGGTTGGGCACATTAGTGCCCACTTTTCTATTTTGAATGTATTTACTCTAAGTTACTCACTCTGTTTTCCTGCTTGAAAGCGTTATGTCGCTCAAACTTCTAGAGATCTTTTTACCCAAGATCCTCACCCTGTGATCCTCTTCCTTAATTTTATGTGACTTCATTGATATTGTCCCAATCCAAGAAAGCGCTTTCTTTTTGGTTGGGGGTAAATGTGGCAACAATTAAGGATGTATCGGAACTGGCCGGAGTGTCTCAAGCAACTGTATCTCGAGTTGTAAATGGCACCACAAGGGTCAGTCATACCAAAAAATTAAAAGTGGAAAAGGCGATTCGAGAGCTAGGGTATAAACTTAGTGCCTTTGGTCGTACGCCGAGTAACACCCGTACAGGAAGTATCGGGATCATTGTTCCCGAACTCGGTGGGCCTTTCTATTCTGAGATCCTTGATAATATTGAAAGCACTCTTAGTCGTTACGGTTATCACACAGTTGTTACTTCCGGTCAGTCTTCAGAGCACTGCCAAAAAGAATCCATTGAGTTCCTACTCGGGCGAAGAGTAGATGGCCTGATCTTACTCACCCCAAATCTTACCGATGACTATTTGATCAACTTAGAAAATCAAGGTGTCCCATTAGTTGTTTTGAACCGTACAATTCCTGAAATGCCGCGCAGTTGTATCAATATTGACAATGAGCTTGGCAGTCGCAGTGCGATCCAGTACCTGATCAAACAAGGTCATACTTCGATTGCGTGTATTTCGGGCCCTCTATCTGAAGCTGATGCTCGAGCTAGACTGTTGGGTTATAGAAGAGCTCTTGAAGAAGCGGATATTGCCTACGATGAAATGCTAGTGTGTGAAGGTGGATATACCGAAACTTCAGGTAAAACCGTAATGGCAAAATTGCTTCGTAGAGAGCGAGGGTTTACTGCGGTGTTTGCTTGTAACGATCATATGGCATTTGGCGCTTATGAGACGCTACGCGAAGAGGGGATTTCTGTACCAGAGGATATTTCTCTGATTGGTTTTGATAACGTTAATTTTGCCCGTTATCTAACGCCAGCTCTAACAACCGTCAGTTTTCCAATAAAAGAAATGTGCATGGAGGCGGTAGAGTTGATGTTCCAAAAACTGAATAAAAACCAAACTCAAGTACGCTATCGTCTATTACCTTCGTTGGTGATCCGTGACTCTGTTGCAGAAAAGTCACTGATTCACGCATAGAGATCAAGTGGGCCTTACTATGGATACATCTAAGGTAAAAAGGAAAGTCACCGTACACCAGGTAGCCAAAGAGGCGGGAGTTTCTGCAAGCACAGTTTCTCGATTTTTAAATCAAACCACTTTCGTTGCAGAAGACAAACGCAAACAGATTTTAGAGGCTATCCGCAAAACAGGTTACCAAACTCAAGCCACAAACAGTAAGTCATCATTGGGCAGTCGAACCATTGGCGTGCTAGTGCAAAATCCCGAAAGCCCCCACAACACTCGAATCCTAGAAGATATGGAAAAGGTGCTGTTTTCTTACGGTTATACCATCTTGATTGCAGCTGGACACTGGAAGTTGAAAAACCAGTTACACGGATTGGAGTATTTAAAGAAAAGTGGCGTAGATGGGGTTATTGTCGTGATGGGCAACCTGAGAGAGCAGCATATTCAGGAGTACGCGAAGACAATCCCGGTCATCGCTGTAGGCTATCGAATATCAGGTCACAATATTCACTCACTTTGCAATGACAATACCATTGGCGGGTATATGGCTACCTTGCACCTGCTACAAAAGGGGCATAAGAGAATAGCTCACATCAAAGGAGTGCAAGAGCAACCCGATGGAGTAACGCGTTGTGATGGATATAAAAGAGCTTTGACCGAGGCTGGCTTGAAAATCGATCCACAATTGATCAAGCAAGGGGATTTTGGCTCTGAAATGGGGTACCAAAAAACCATTGAGCTAATTGAATCCCGCGCCCCATTTACTGCTATTTTTGCCGCTAACGATCAAACGGCCTACGGTGCTATAAAAGCTATCCATGATAAAGGCTTACGAGTGCCAGAGGATATTGCCGTGATTGGCTTTGATGACCTAGCAACCTCTCGTTACTTCACTCCGTCCCTTACGACTATGCGCCAACCCATTGAAGAAATAGGGGCAACCTGCGCTGAGTCTATGGTGCGATTTTTGGAGGCAGGGAAGCAACTGAAACCGCGGCTTCCCCCTATCGAGCTGATCGTTAGGCAATCTACCTAACGATCCTCTGCCTAGTTGCTATTGCGTAACTCCAGCCCTGCGATCTGATGCCAGTAGCCATTGCACTGGCGATCTTCAATCACAATAGGGCTGTTACCCTTTTCATTTGCTTTGAAAGCATCAATATGACTGAAGGTATCTACGCCTAGCGGGCTTAGGCGAATAACATCCACCAAGCCTTGCATCGATGGTATATCGTTACCTAGGTTGTAACAGTAACCAGATTGAGTTTGAATACCGTTTAAGTTAAATACCGTTTGTCCCTCTTGGCTGTCTACCTTTAGGCCTGTTGGGTATTTAATACAGCATGTCTCGCATTCATCTTTGGCTTTGTTTTCTGCGCGAGCAGTAAAACAACGGGCTGAGTAAGCCAGTGGCAGGTAGCCGTGGCTGAACACTTCAACCTCGAACTTGTTGCGAATACCAATGTCATCGCACTGATTCAAAGTGTTCGCTAGCCAATCACGAGAAAGTTCTACCGGCATACACCAGCGAATCATACCTTGTTTAAGAAACAGATTTAGGGTGTGCGCATTGTAGGTATTGATGGCTGGACCAACAACAAAGGGGACGCCTTTTTCATGGGCAAGCTGTATCCCAGACACATCATTGGCTTCAATAGCGAAATCACCGTTGTCGATGTATTTCTTCATGATGTTAACTTCGCTTGGTGCTTCTAACAGCGCCATGGTTGATAACACCACTTGCTTACCCGAGTCTGCAAGCTCTTTAGCGATATCAAACCAATGCTTTGGCTTCATTTCTCTGCGTTTTGAGCAAACCGACTCACCTAAATAAATAATGTCAGCGCTAGATTGCTGTGCTTGCTGATAAAAGCTTTCTACGTCTTGTTTTGGCCAAAAGTAGAGTAGAGGGCCTAATGAGTATTTCATATTAATGTCTCCTGCTACTGCCATTTACGATGATAAGCACCCAGAGTGGTTTGGGTGCCTTCTGATACATTTGCCAAAGCTCTATCCCATTCAGGCTGCACCTGATAGTTTTCTGGATTTCGCTGATAGGCATCAATTGCCGCGCGCCAAGTGCGTGTTACTTGCTCAACATAAGCAGGGCTACGCTGACGGCCTTCAATTTTCACTGATGCGACGTTGGCAGCAAATAGTTCAGGTAGTAAAGACAAGGTATTTAGGCTAGTTGGCTCTTCTAAGGCGTGGTAAAGCTTGTTTTCACCTTCAACGGTCGCATTGAAGCGGCCTTTACATAAGGTTGGATAGCCTGCGTTTTCACCTTGTGCATAACGGTCAATTAGGATCTCATTCAATCTCGATTCAAGGCCTGCGTCTGTTTCTTGCCAGCGAACGTATTTTGCAGGAGAGCAAGCGCCAACTGTGTTTGGAGACTCACCGGTAAGATATGAAGACAAGTAACAACGACCTTCAGACATTATGCATAAGCTACCAAAGGCGAATACTTCGAGCTCAACGTCAGAGGTTAGGTTTCTAGACAGTTGTTTAACCTGATGTATGGACAAAACTCGAGGTAGAACGACGCGCTTGATGTTGAAGTTACTGTGATAGTAGTCAACGGCGGCCACATTGGTTGCAGAGGCTTGAACGGAAAGGTGCAGTTCAAGCTCAGGGTAACGTCTTGCTGCATATTCCAGTACCGCAATATCAGCAACAATTAGGGCGTCAATGCCATTTTGCGCTGCCATATCGACTGCATTGGTCCAACGCTCGAAACCAGATGGCTGGGCGAAGGTATTTAATGCGACATGAATTTTCTTGTTAGCATTGTGCACATATTGCACCGCTTTCTCGAATTTTTTACCGTTAAAGTTCAAACCAGCGAAGTGACGAGCATTGGTATCGTCTTTGAAGCCGACGTAAACCGCATCAGCGCCGCAATCAATGGCAGTTTTCAGTGCAGGTAGATTACCGGCAGGGCAGAGTAGTTCCATAGTTCTGATAATTTACTGAGCAAAATAGTGAAGTAGTGTATCTAATGGTGATGAAGCGGTAATTGATATGGGGCAGTTTTGTTATTTGTCTGTGCGATTTTTAATCACGCCATCTTGTAGTTTGACCAAACTCAGTTCATTTATTTAGTTATTTGAGTATGATGTGCATCAAACTATGGATGAGAGTAGTAATCGTGCTTGAGAGAGTTAGACAACAATTAGTCGCTAATGCGGCAACCATTTTTCGTGTTCCTGCCAAATTAATGCCAGCCAAAATTCAAAGTATGACCTTACTTGAAGGTCTAAAGCTGGTATTTAAAGAAGCATTAGAAGACGGTGATTTTGAGTTTCTTGAAGGCAAGTGGCTAAAGGTTTCTGTCTGCGATATGGACCTTAGCTGGTTTATCAGCTGCGATGATGGAGAACTCTTAGTAAGCGCTGAAGAAGTTGAACATCATGTTAGCTTTAGTGGTTCATTGAATGATCTGGTTCTCATCGCGGGAAGAAAAGAAGATCCTGATACCCTGTTTTTCCAACGTCGCTTAAGCATTGAAGGTGATACTGAACTAGGGTTAGAAGTTAAGAACCTAATGGACAGCGTCGATCTTGACGCACTACCTAAAACAGTGAAGATTGGTTTGGAGCAATTAGCGACATTTGTTTCTAAAGGCGTGCAGACTTCAACTGAATTACCATCAAACTCGGTGAGAGAGACTGGAAATGCTTATTAGAACAGAGGCACCTGCAGACAACCTGGGCATTCTTGCTCTTTTAGAGCACGCGTTTCCGACGGATGCAGAAGCTAAGTTGGTTAATAGCCTTAGAGAGAATGGCAAGATTACACTCAGCATCGTGGCAAGTGATGATGAGGGAAAAGTGATCGGTTGTGCTCAGTTTTCTCCCGTCACGCTTTCGGGCAATGATTATGGGTGGCAAGGCTTAGCACCTGTCGCTGTGCATGAAGATTATCGAAATCAAGGCGTTGCTGAGAAGATGATCAAAGCAGGTTTAGACTCATTATTGGAATTTGGCTATTCGGCATGTGTGGTTTTAGGTGAGCCGGAGTATTACTCTCGCTTCGGTTTCTCTTGTGCAGAGAAAAATCGTTTTCGCTGTCAGTGGGATCTTCCTGTCGGTATTTTTCAAGTGCTGGATCTTACCGGTGAAAGCTTTGAAGGCCTATCTGGTCTAATTGAATATAGTGAAGAATTTGATCAGTTCTGAGGTCGCATTGAAATCACAATCACCTTCTGCACTACTGGCAGAAATGGATATACAAGAGTGGCAACTGCTGCATCCTGAGCGACTACAAGGTTATCAACAACCTGAGATTACTTTGGATGCTTCAGTCAAATTGTTGTTTGTGTCACCAGAGCTGCCTTCAGGACATTATGCTGAGTTTCTGCAGAAAGTATTGAAGGCAATGAAGTTAGATCTTAACGATTGTCGCCATCTTTACCCTAATCAGGTGCAGCAGTTGGCCTCTCATTCTTTGCAGTGGCTATGGTTCAGTAATTGTACCTCGCAGCCTCTAGACAACATCAAAGTCATTACCTCTCCCGCACTTTCTGAGATTGACGGGCATAACGAAAATCGTCGCCAACTGTGGAATCAAATACAAGCCAATGCTTAACCTTTCTCCTATAGAGCCATCACATCTTGAAAAGGTGTGGCAGATTGAATCCAAAGCGCACTCTCATCCATGGAAGCGCTCTATGATTGATGATCTTGCCAGCCGTGGTGCAATGCATTTTGCATTTATTCAAGATGAACAAGTCGTGGGTTACTTCTATGCGCAAAATATTGTTGGTGAAGTGACCTTGCTTAATATTGCTATCGATCCTAAATGCCAAGGTCAGGGACTGGGTAGTAAGCTGGTTGAGGGCTTTATTGAACTGTGTGAACAACAAGGTGTAGAGAGCATCTGGCTTGAGGTTCGTGAATCAAATCAAAGAGCACAATCGCTTTATCTTAACGCTGGATTCAATGAAGTTGACCGGCGTAACAACTACTACCCAACGGCTGGTGGTCGTGAAGACGCGATCATTATGAGCTACCTCTGCTTATAATCTCTCTAAGAATCGCTACGGATTAAGTTCGTAGCGATTTTTTTACCTCTACTCTTTTTCATTTTTCTTTTCTCCGAGTTGCATAGCTTAGCTCTACGATAGCTCCGCCTGTTTTTTGTCTGTTACACCTCGTAAATACAATTGCTTCTTCTTCACTCTAGTTTTTTATTGATCTAGATCAGCTAGATATTAAGTTGCAATTTAAATGCTTCTTTAAGTTTTTGTTAGGGTCTAATATTTAGCACTCATAACATATATTTTAAATGTCATTTAAAGGAAAGCGAGATGTTCTGTATTCAATGTGAGCAAACAATGCAAACCCCAGTAGCCAATGGCTGCCAATACGCCATGGGTATGTGTGGTAAAACAGCAGAGATTTCTGATCTACAAGACGTATTGATTTACATCCTTCAAGGTGTAAGTGCGTACGCGAATGCTGCGCGCAGTTTAGGCGTTGTGGATTCAGATGCGGATGCTTATGTACCACAAGCATTCTTTGCAACGTTGACCAACGTAAATTTTGATGATGCACGTTTGATTGAATACACAGAGCAAGCTCTTTCTTACAAAGCCAAGTTAAAGGCGGCTTATGAGGCGACATGCGTTTTACAAAACGTAGAACCTAAAGTGCTTGAAGGCGCGGCGCAGTTCACCATTGAAGCTGAAAAAGTGACGTTGCTAAGTAAAGCGACGGATACGGCGCTTAACCATGATGTCAGTGAAGTGGGTGAAGATATCTTAGGTCTACGCTTACTTGCACTTTACGGCCTGAAGGGTGTGGCTGCTTACATGGAGCACGCACGTATTCTTGGTCAGCAAAATGACGAAGTTTACGCAGAGTTCCATCGCATTATGGCTCGCCTTGGTGAGAACCCAAGTGAAATGAATGAGTTGCTAGAGCTTGCTATGGCGTGTGGTCACTTGAACTACAGCGTGATGCAGATGCTAGATACTGGCGAAACAGAAGCCTTTGGTCACCCTGTCCCTACTAAAGTGAACATGAAACCAATCGCAGGTAAGGCGATCTTGGTCTCTGGCCATGACCTTATTGATCTGAAATACATCCTTGAGCAAACCAAAGACAAAGGCATCAACGTATACACACACGGCGAGATGCTTCCTGCACACGCGTATCCAGAGCTTGGCGGTAAATACCCACATCTAGTCGGCAACTACGGCAGTGCTTGGCAAAACCAGCAAAAAGAATTTGCTAATTTCCCTGGTGCGATCGTAATGACATCTAACTGTCTAATTAACCCAGAAACGAATGGTTATGCTGATCGTATGTTCACTCGTAACATCGTAGGCTGGCCTGGCGTTGAGCACCACACTGGCCATGATTTCTCTGCAGTGATTGAGAAAGCGCTGGAATGTGAAGGCTTTAAGTTTGATGAGATCCCGCTGTATACAACCACGGGTTTTGCTCACAACGCACTAATGGAAGCAGCACCTGCGGTAATCGAACAAGTGAAAGCAGGCAACATCCGTCACTTCTTCCTAGTTGGTGGCTGTGATGGTGATAAAAAAGAGCGTAACTACTTTACTGAGTTCACTAAAGCTGCGCCTCAAGACACGCTGATCCTAACACTTGCTTGCGGCAAATTTAAATTTAACGACCTTGAATTTGGTGATGTGAATGGTATTCCACGCTTATTGGATGTGGGTCAATGTAACGATGCCTATTCTGCAATTCAACTGGCGCTAGCTTTAGCAGAAACCTTCGAGTGTGGTGTTAATGAATTGCCTTTATCTCTGATTTTGTCTTGGTTTGAGCAAAAGGCCATCGCCATTCTGCTTACCTTGCTAGCTCTGGGTATTAAAGACATTCGTGTTGGTCCTACCGCGCCAGCATTCTTAACTGAGAATCTTCTTAACCATCTCAATAAGCAAACCGGTCTCCGTTTGATCACTACGGTTGAACAAGATCTTGCTGACATCTTGGGTTAATCCTAGTAATCACCACTAAGAGGAGCTTAGCTCCTCTTTTTTTAACTGCTGACAATGAGTTTTAAAGATGCAACTGACCTGTACTGATATTCGACAAGACACCGCTGATGTAACGACTTACTGGTTTGAAACCAGTGACCATATTGACTTTATTCCTGGCCAGTTTTTGCCTTTAGAGGTGGATATTGATGGAGAAACTCATCAACGTTGCTATTCTCTGGCATCGATGCCAGGAGAGCAGCAATGCAGTTTGACCATCAAGCGTGTTGAAGGTGGGGTGGTATCCAATTATCTCGCGGATCGTTTTGCCGTGGGTCATAGCTTGCGAAGTGGTAGTGCCGCTGGGGATTTTACTATCCAGTTGGTCGATGACCAACCATTGCTAATGCTCAGCGCGGGCTGTGGAATTACCCCTGTCTATTCGATGCTACAAGCGCAATTGAAGGCAAAGCCGGAAGCCGACATCATCTTTATTCACAGTGCAAGTACGCCTAGCGATCGTATTTATGTTCAGGAGTTAGAAGCACTTGCAAAACAGTATGCCAATCTAACCTTGATTTGGGCTGTCAGCCGTGAAGATGAATTAGCACAGTATCATGGTCGTTTATCTCAGGATCTTTTGCGATCAGAGGTTTCTGATCTTACTTCTCGCACCGTCTTAATGTGTGGGCCGGACGCTTACATGCAATCGGCTAAAACTTGGTTTGATGCCTTAGGTGTTGATGAAGCGCAAGTTCATCATGAGCAGTTTCATGCGGCTATCGAGAAAGTAGCCACAGCATCAAGCAAGCAATCTCATACATTAAGTGTTAATGGCACTGACGTAGCTATCTCTGACGATGAAACGGTGCTTGAGGCGCTAGAAAAAGAGGGATTGCCTATCTTTGCTGCTTGTCGTGCAGGTGTGTGCGGGAGTTGTCGTTGTAAAGGTGACAAAGACAAAGTGGTGAGTTCTACCACTGGTGCTCTAAGTGAGGAAGACGTAGAGCAAGGGTATTTTCTTGCCTGTGCTAGCCAAGTTAACGACGATATGTTTGTTGAAATTGGCTAATTAAATTGCCGTGATTAGTATTATTCTATAGATAGATTGTGAAATGGCGCAGAATCAGCGAAAATAGCGCCAATTTTCGCCAGTGTACCAACTAAAGAATTCGAACATGACAAATAGTCCATTTCAGCAAGAAGTGAGCAAGCGCCGTACGTTTGCGATTATCTCTCACCCGGATGCGGGTAAGACAACCATTACCGAAAAAGTTCTACTATTCGGAAACGCGATCCAAAAAGCGGGTACGGTAAAAGGTCGTGGCTCGAATCAGCATGCTAAATCTGACTGGATGGAGATGGAGAAGGAGCGTGGTATCTCGGTGACTACCTCTGTAATGCAGTTTCCTTATAACGACTGCCTAGTAAACCTTCTAGATACTCCAGGACACGAAGATTTCTCGGAAGATACTTACCGTACTTTAACCGCGGTAGACTCTTGCTTGATGGTTATCGATGCAGCAAAAGGTGTCGAGGATCGTACGCGTAAACTAATGGAAGTGACGCGTCTGCGTGACACACCAATCGTTACCTTCATGAACAAATTGGACCGTGATGTACGTGATCCAATGGAAGTTCTGGATGAAGTTGAAAGCGAACTTAATATGGCGTGTGCGCCTATCACTTGGCCTATCGGCTGTGGTAAAGAGTTTAAGGGTGTTTACCATATTCACCGTGATGAGACGATTCTGTATGAATCTGGCCATGGCCATGAGATCCAAGAAGTTCGTATCATTAAAGGGCTTGATAACCCTGAGCTAGATGTTGCCGTAGGTGATGACCTAGCAGAAAGTGTACGTGAAGAACTAGAGCTGGTTATTGGTGCATGCCCTGAGTTTGATCTTGAGCTGTTCCTTGCTGGTGAGTTAACGCCTGTCTACTTCGGTACCGCATTGGGTAACTTCGGTGTTGACCACATGCTTGACGGCTTAACTAAGTGGGCACCGGGTCCACAAGCTCGTGAAGCGAATGAACGTACTGTTGTTGCAGATGAAGAGAAATTCTCTGGTTTCGTATTTAAGATTCAGGCAAACATGGATCCTAAACACCGTGACCGTATTGCTTTCATGCGTATTGTGTCGGGTACTTACTCGCAAGGCATGAAGATGAACCACGTGCGCACAGGTAAAACCGTCAGTATCTCTGATGCTGTTACCTTTATGGCAGGTGACCGTGCTCGTGCAGAGAAAGCGTATGCGGGTGATATCATTGGTCTACACAACCACGGCACGATTCAAATTGGCGATACCTTTACCCAAGGTGAAGCGCTAAAATTTGCCGGTATCCCTAACTTCGCACCTGAGCTATTCCGTCGTATTCGCCTAAAAGATCCATTGAAGCAGAAGCAGCTTCTAAAAGGTCTGGTTCAGCTTTCTGAAGAGGGTGCTGTGCAGGTATTCCGTCCACTACAGAACAACGATTTGATCGTTGGTGCGGTGGGTGTACTTCAGTTTGATGTGGTTGTGGCTCGCCTAAAAGCGGAATACAACGTTGAAGCTATCTATGAAGGCGTAAACGTCGCAACAGCTCGCTGGGTTGAATGTGACGATGCTAAGAAGCTAGAAGAGTTTAAGCGCAAGAACCAAACCAACCTTGCACTAGACGGTGGTGACAACCTGTCATACGTTGCTCCGACTATGGTGAATCTAAACTTAGCCAAAGAGCGCTTCCCTGAAGTTGAGTTCCGCGCCACACGCGAACACTAATTCCCCGAAAGCCAGTTGCATGCAACTGGCTTTTTTTTGCTTCAAGATCTTCAGTTTTGACATAGGATTGGTATAACAATTTTTGAAGGTGACTTATGTGGTTCGACACACACTGCCATTTAGACTTCCCTGAATTTGCTTCTCACAAAGAGAGGTATCTCGAGTTATTCTACCAACATAAGATTGCTCGATTCTTTGTTCCTAGCGTCGGGCCTAGCAACTGGCAGGATACACTAGCTCTTGCAAGTGACATTCACAGTATTGGCTTAGGCATCCACCCGTGCTTTTTACAGCCACTGATAGAAAATCAATCTTTAGATAATGACCTTGAGCGTCTTAGTGCTTTAGCGCTGGAAAATCGACAGCATATTGTCGCTATTGGCGAGTGTGGTTTAGATAAACGTATTGATACTCCTATTTCAACTCAACTAACCGTGTTCAATTTTCAAGTGGATTTAGCCGAGCAGTTGCAACTTCCTTTAGTCATACATTCGGTCCAACAACACCATAATATTCGAGACAGTTTAAAAGTTAGGCGTAGAGATAATCTTGGAGTTGTCCATGCATTTAGTGGCAACTACCAACAAGCAAAAATGTTGGTCGATCTGGGACTAAAAATAGGTGTGGGAGGTGTGATTACTTGGCCAACTGCACAAAAAACACGCGAAGCAATAGCAAAGCTGCCACTAGATAGTATTGTATTGGAGACGGATGCTCCTGATATGAGGATTTCTGGGCGGCAACATGAACCCAACTCGCCGCACTTAATACCTTTAATATTTAAGCACTTAGCTGCTCTTAGGTCAGAGAACTCTTCTATACTGGCAGAGCAGATATGGAAAAACAGTATTCACTTGTTTTCAGAATAGTTTCATTTAGATACAACAAATGCCGAACTTAGATTTAAAAATGTGACATTGATCAACATTAAGGTAATCGTTTGCGTATAGAATCTCGCGCAAATGTGACCCGTGACCAGTTTTACTATTTTTTGAGCTGTATAATCGCCGTCGATTTAAACATTTTTTAAACTCTTTTTTGAACATTTTAGAATAAGGAAGCCATAAACCATGAGCCTGTTTATGAGCGTAGTAGGTATGTTTGTACTGATCTTGATCGCAGTACTACTATCAGATAACCGCAAAGCAATTAATTTTCGTACCGTAGGTGGTGCATTTGCTATCCAATTCGCATTGGGTGCATTCGTACTTTACGTACCTTGGGGTAAAGACCTTCTGAAAAGCGTTTCAGACGGTGTTTCAAGTGTAATTAACTATGGTGCTGACGGTACTGGTTTCTTGTTTGGAAACCTAGTTAACTTCTCAGTAGATGGCATTGGCTTTATCTTTGCCTTCCAAGTTCTACCTACACTGATCTTCTTCTCTGCACTTATCTCTGTACTTTACTACGTGGGTGTTATGCAGTGGGTTATCCGCATTCTTGGTGGTGGCCTTCAGAAAGCTCTAGGTACTTCTCGCGCGGAATCAATGTCTGCAGCGGCTAACATCTTTGTTGGTCAAACAGAAGCACCTCTAGTTGTTCGTCCATTCGTTCCTCGTATGACTCAGTCTGAGCTATTCGCAGTAATGTGTGGTGGTCTAGCTTCTATCGCTGGTGGTGTACTAGCAGGTTACGCATCAATGGGCGTGCCAATTGAATACCTAGTAGCTGCATCATTCATGGCAGCACCAGGTGGTCTACTATTTGCTAAAATCATCAAGCCAGAAACTGACGAGCCTATCGATCAACTTGCTGACATGACTGCTGAAGGTGAAGACAAGCCTGCAAACGTTATCGATGCGGCAGCTGGCGGTGCATCTGCTGGTCTAAGCCTAGCACTTAACGTTGGCGCAATGCTTATCGCTTTCATCGGTCTTATCGCACTGATCAACGGCCTACTAGGTGGCGTTGGCGGTTGGTTTGGCTTCGAAAACCTAACTCTTGAAATGCTTCTAGGTTGGTTGTTTGCTCCTCTTGCATTCCTAATCGGTGTTCCTTGGAGCGAAGCGGTTGTTGCAGGTGAGTTCATCGGTCTTAAGACTGTAGCGAACGAATTCGTAGCATACGCTAACTTCGCACCTTACCTAGGTGAAGCTGCTCCAGTAGTACTGAGCGAGAAGACTAAAGCAATTATCTCATTCGCATTGTGTGGTTTTGCTAACCTTTCTTCTATCGCTATCCTATTGGGTGGTCTAGGTAGTATTGCTCCTAAGCGTCGTGGTGATATCGCGCGCATGGGTATCAAAGCGGTTATCGCAGGTACTCTATCTAACTTAATGGCAGCAACTATCGCTGGTTTCTTCTTGTCTTTCTAAGGCATTAGAAACAAATCTTTAAAACGCCCTAGTGATTTTCACTGGGGCGTTTTTGTTTTCATCCTACTGGCTAGAACTTCATCACTTTTTTTTGAGATGCAAACCGTTTGCTTTCATCATAAATGCAACATTGATCATACTTCGCACTATACTAAGCATCGAAGTTAACAAGATGGATGAACATTATGAATGAAGTTTTGCTAGCCGTATTTGCAGGCTTCGCAGTAGGGATATTATTCTCTGCGTTGAAGCTGCCAATCCCAGCGCCACCAGTATTATCTGGTGTTATGGGAATCGTAGGTGTATATCTTGGTGGACACTTCTATCAGTGGTTGATAGAAAGGTTTTTTCAGTAAATACCTACATCCGTTGTAGAATGCAACGGTCAGCGGTTTAGGATAAAAAACCGTGCGGTGACAAGGAAAGCAATTGGTCAATTCACCAAGTCTTCATGGAACCAAGTCCGTTCATTGAGTCTGGATGCGCAATTATTGGAACCCTATCTATACTGGAAGTGTTTCAATGAATGCCATCAAAACTATTCAAACTTTTCGGAGAAAAAAATGAGCGATTTGAAAGCTGCAGCTTTGCGTGCACTTAAATTAATGGATCTTACCACTCTTAACGACGACGATACTGACCAGAAGGTGATCGATCTTTGTCATGCAGCTAAGTCAGCAGTAGGCAATACCGCAGCAGTATGTATTTACCCTCGTTTCGTCCCTATCGCTAAGAAGACATTGCGTGAGCAGGGCACACCTGATGTTAAGATTGCGACAGTAACTAACTTCCCTCATGGCAATGACGATATCGATATTGCCGTTGCAGAAACTAAAGCAGCAGTGGCTTACGGCGCTGATGAAGTAGATGTGGTATTCCCATACCGCGCATTAATGGCTGGCAATGCAGAAGTTGGCTTTGAGCTAGTGAAACAATGTAAAGCTGCATGTGGCGACATTCTATTAAAAGTGATCATCGAAACGGGTGAGTTAAAAGAAGAAGCCCTAATCAAGCAAGCATCAGAGATTTGTATTAAAGCAGGTGCTGACTTTATTAAAACCTCTACGGGTAAAGTGCCTGAGAACGCGACTCCTGAGTATGCACGCATGATGCTTGAAGTGATTCGTGACATGGGTGTTGCCCAAACTGTTGGCTTCAAGCCAGCTGGTGGCGTACGTACTGCGGAAGACGCGGCACTATACCTAGCAATGGCTGATGATATCCTTGGTGACTCTTGGGTAGATAGCCGCCATTACCGCTTTGGTGCTTCAAGCCTACTAACAAACCTACTTAATACCTTAGAAGTAACAGACGAGAAAGCTGATCCAGCTGCGTACTAATAGTCTGAGAAGGCTCGCTGTGTAGCGAGCCTTTGTTTTTCATAATAATCTAAGGTAGGGCTTATGTATTTACCTCAAGAAATCATTCGCAAAAAGCGTGACGGCGAAATCCTTACAGCGGATGAAATCAACTTCTTTATCCAAGGTGTAGCTAAAAATACTGTCTCTGAAGGACAGATAGCAGCCTTTGCGATGACCATATTTTTCAATGAAATGACGATGCCTGAACGTATTGCGCTTACCTGTGCGATGCGAGACTCTGGCATGGTGATTGATTGGAGCCACATGAACTTTGATGGCCCAATCGTTGATAAACATTCCACCGGTGGTGTGGGCGATGTGACCTCTTTAATGCTAGGCCCTATGGTGGCCGCTTGTGGAGGTTTTGTCCCTATGATCTCAGGTCGTGGCTTGGGCCATACCGGCGGAACACTGGACAAGCTTGAATCTATTCCTGGCTATAACATCACTCCAAATAACGACGTATTTGGCAAGGTAACTAAAGAAGCAGGTGTGGCGATTATTGGTCAAACCGGCGATTTGGCTCCAGCTGATAAGCGTGTATATGCAACTCGCGATATCACAGCTACCGTAGATAACATCTCACTGATTACTGCTTCTATTTTGTCTAAGAAGTTGGCGGCAGGGCTAGATTCGTTAGTGATGGATGTAAAGGTTGGCTCAGGTGCATTCATGCCGACGTATGAAGCCTCCGAAGAGCTTGCTCGCTCTATTGTAGCGGTTGCTAACGGCGCTGGTACAAAGACTACTGCGATTCTGACCGATATGAACCAAGTATTGGCGTCTTCTGCTGGTAATGCTGTAGAAGTACGAGAAGCGGTTCGATTCTTAACTGGCGAATATCGTAATCCTCGTTTGCTTGAAGTGACCATGGCGTCATGCTGTGAAATGCTGGTACTAGGCAAGCTCGCTGATTCTACAGAGCAGGCAGAAGAGATGCTTATGGCTGTGCTGGATAACGGTAAAGCCGCTGAGTGTTTCAACAAGATGGTTGCAGGCCTTGGTGGCCCATCAGACTTTGTGAGCAACTATAATAAGTACTTACCAGAAGCTGAAATCATTAAGCCAGTGTTTGCCGATACTAGTGGTGTCATTGTCAGCATGGATACTCGTGCAATTGGTATGGCTGTTGTGGGGATGGGCGGTGGTCGCCGCGTTGCCACGGACAGTATTGATTATGCCGTCGGCTTTGATCAGTTTGCTCGATTAGGTGATGCCGTTGATGCTCACAAGCCTTTGGCTGTGATTCATGCGCGGAACGAACAGCAATGGCAAGAAGCGGCTAGTTCACTAAAAGCTGCAATTCAAATTGGTGACAAATCTCAGTATCAAGCAACACCAAACGTGTACGCGAAGATACGAGCTGAAGACTTATAGGCCGAGGATACAGTAATGAAACGAGCCATAATTTTAGTTTTAGATTCATTTGGTATTGGCGCTACAGAGGATGCTGATAAGTTCGGCGATGTAGGTTCTGATACCTTGGGGCATATTGCTGAGCAGTGTGCAAAAGGCCTTGCTGATAGTGATACTCGTAGCGGTCCATTGACGCTGCCAAATCTATCTCGTCTAGGTTTGGGTTTAGCAGCTAAAGAATCAACCGGAAGCTTCCCTATCGGTTTGGATGCTAATGCGGAAATCATTGGTGCTTACGGCCATGCTGCCGAGCTTTCTTCAGGTAAAGATACACCATCTGGTCACTGGGAAATGGCTGGCGTACCGGTATTGTTTGATTGGGGTTACTTCACTGATAAGCAAAACAGCTTCCCTCAAGAGTTGCTAGACAGAATCGTAGAGCGCGCAGGTCTTAAAGGGTATCTGGGTAATTGCCATGCTTCTGGTACTCAGGTACTGGACGACCTTGGTGAAGAGCACATGCAAACGGGCAAGCCAATCTTCTATACTTCAGCGGATTCTGTATTTCAGATTGCGTGTCATGAAGAAACTTACGGTTTAGATAACCTACTTGAGTTGTGCCAAATCGTTCGTGAAGAGCTAGAAGATTACAATATTGGCCGTGTTATTGCGCGCCCATTCATCGGCGATAAAGCTGGAGAGTTTAAGCGTACTGGTAACCGTCGCGATCTTTCTGTTGAGCCACCTGCAGCAACGGTATTGCAGAAACTGGTAGATGAAAAGCAAGGTGATGTAGTCTCAATTGGTAAGATTGCGGACATCTATGCGAACTGCGGTATTACCAAGAAAGAGAAAGCGACGGGCTTAGAAGACCTATTCGATTTGACTCTTGAGCAGGTTAAAAAGGCCGAAGATAACACTATTGTGTTTACTAACTTTGTTGATTTCGATTCAGCTTATGGTCACCGTCGTGACGTTCCTGGGTATGCGGGAGCGCTTGAATATTTCGACAAACGTCTTCCTGAAATCCTTGAGATTTTAGAGCCTAACGATGTGCTTATTCTTACTGCGGATCACGGTTGTGACCCGACATGGGAAGGTACAGACCATACTCGTGAACATATTCCGGTATTGGTTTATGGACACAAGATTGAGGCTGGCTCATTAGGCCGTCGCTCTACTTTTGCCGATATCGGCCAGAGCTTGGCTCATTACTTCCAGACTTCAAAGATGGATTACGGAACCAACTTCCTTTAATCGAGGAAGTAAAAAATTGCGCTAATAGGGCCTGTTGACCCTAACTAAAAATAAATTAGAAAAGGAAAGATAAAATGGCTACTCCTCATATTAATGCAGAAATGGGTGATTTCGCTGACGTAGTATTAATGCCGGGTGACCCGCTACGTGCAAAATACATTGCTGAGACATTCCTAGAAGACGTGGTTCAGGTGTGTGACGTGCGCAACATGTACGGCTTCACTGGTACATACAAAGGTCGTAAGATTTCTGTAATGGGACACGGTATGGGTATTCCATCATGTTCTATTTATGCTACTGAGCTAATCAAAGACTACGGCGTTAAAAAGATCATCCGCGTGGGTAGTTGTGGCGCAGTACGCGATGATGTGAATCTACGTGATGTTGTGATTGGTATTGGTGCATGTACTGACTCAAAAGTGAACCGCATCCGCTTTAAAGACCACGACTTCGCTGCGATTGCTGACTACGGTATGGCGAGAAACGCTGAGCTAGCGGCTCAGAAACTCGGCATCAACGTAAAAGTAGGCAACCTATTCTCAGCTGAGCTGTTCTACACGCCAGATCCTGAAATGTTCGATGTTATGGACAAGTACGGCATTCTAGGTGTGGAAATGGAAGCTGCTGGCATGTACGGTCTTGCGGCTGAGTACGGTGCTAAGTGTCTAGCTATTTGTACTGTTTCTGACCACATTAAGCGTGGTGAAGTGACGACATCAGATGAGCGCGCAACAACGTTCAATGAAATGATGGTTGTGGCTCTAGAGTCTGTACTCCTAGGTGACGCAGAGTAATTCTTTCATTTTAGAAAAGACAAAAGCTTGGTTCCTGTAAGGGAGCCAAGCTTTTTTTTATGTGGTTATTTTCGTCGAATACCTATTTTCTTCTTAGAACAAGGGTAAGAAGAACACCAGACAAGAAGCTCATCATGATCATCAGGAACATCGCTCTATCACTGTTGCGATAGTGGTGATCGGAAAAGGCCGTAACGCGCCCTTTTTCAAAGGTAATACGCACATAGCCGATAATGGCATCTTGAGAAAAAATAGGCTCAACCAATTGCTGCTTGCCAATCCCTTCGGAGGCTAAAGGTGTGTCCATGCCAAGAGATTCACGTACTGTTTTTGCATTGGTACTAGAGGCAATTTTTACACCGCTATTGTCATACACGGTTGCATCTGACACTAAAGTATCGCGCGCCAATTGATTCGCGAGATAGCGAAGCTTTTCTTGATCTTCGGTCACTAAGAAGTCACTGGCACTTAATGCGGCCTGAGAAATCAATAGCTTGGTCAGAGTCTGTAACTGCTTAGTTTGAATCTGCTGATTACCTTGGCTGATATAAACGCTATTACGCACGATGGCAACCAGCATCAGAACCAGTAAGCCAATAAATATCAGTTTTATAAATCGACGCAGTGAAAATAGGGATTCTTTCATTTTGCTAAACGTAATTAATGTATGCCATTGCATAGTGAGACTTGCGCAAACAAATTGCAATAGGGTAAGTTGAGGGGAGTGTTATCCTCAAAATGGATTTGAATTTCATGGAAGTCAAAGAATTACAACCTGTCACTGCATTGACAGATTTTAACCTTAGCGAACTGGCTGTTGTCTTTGCTGACAGCAACAATGACGTATTGAGTCAGCTATTTGCTATTGATGAGCAATTTGCAACTTGGAATATTGGTCGCTATCAAGTTCTTTTAACTAAAAGCTCCTTGGTAACAAAGTCCTCCGCATTATTAGCGGCAAATAAGATCGACTTTGCTCATCTTGCTGATTTACCCGATATGAGCGAACCCGGTCTTGCCCTGTTTGATATGGACTCTACTTTGATCGAGATAGAGTGCATTGATGAGATAGCAAAGCTTGCCGGAGTAGGAGAGGAAGTCTCTGAAGTAACCGAGCGTGCAATGCAGGGTGAACTGGATTTTGAGCAGAGTTTAAGACAGCGGGTTTCTAAGCTTGCTGATGCTGATGAATCCATCCTTAAAGAAGTGCGCAGTGAGTTGCCATTGATGGCCGAAGCTAAATTGCTTGTCGATGGACTTAAAGCGTGTGGCTGGAAGGTGGCTGTGGCATCTGGCGGTTTTACTTATTTCTCGAATCATCTTAAAGAGTTACTTGAGCTGGATTTTGCTCAGTCTAATCAGCTAGATATCACCGAAGGTAAACTCACAGGTAAGGTGGTTGGCGATGTGGTGTCGGCTCAAACCAAGGCCGATATTCTTGAGCAGCTAAGAAACGACTATCAATTGGAGAAACGCAATTGTATTGCCGTGGGTGATGGTGCCAATGACTTGGTGATGATGGCTGCTGCTGGCCTTGGGGTTGCCTACCATGCTAAACCTAAGGTAGTCGAACAAGCTCAGACTGCGGTAAACTATGCCGATCTTGGTGGTGTGCTGTGTATCCTGTCAGCGAGCCACGTCTTACAAACCTTACAAACAAAGAATCTTTAATGGCAAAAGTAAAAACAGCTTACGTCTGTAACGACTGCGGCGCAGATTTTCCGCGCTGGCAAGGTCAGTGCAGTGCATGTGGTGCTTGGAATACAGTAACAGAGGTGCGTTTAGCTGCGTCTCCGCAAGTAGCGCGCAACGAACGACTGAGCGGCTATGCGGGCAGTGCTGAGCAATCTAAGGTTCAAATGCTGGCAGATATTGATCTGCAAGATGTACCTAGATTCACCAGTACCTTTAAAGAGTTTGACCGAGTGATGGGCGGAGGCATTGTACCTGGAGCCGCTATCCTGATTGGTGGTAGCCCAGGCGCGGGTAAATCGACCTTACTTTTGCAAACCATGTGTCGTCTAGCGGCGGATATGCCCACCCTTTATGTTACGGGTGAGGAATCCCTGCAACAGGTAGCAATGCGAGCCTCTCGCCTTGGCTTACCTAAAGATAATCTAAAGATGCTCTCTGAAACCAACGTCGATAAGATTTGTCAGGTGGCTGAAAAAGAGCAACCTAAAATCATGGTCATAGACTCGATACAGGTAATGCACGTCTCTGATGTTCAATCTTCACCAGGTACTGTGGCTCAAGTTCGAGAGTCAGCAACAACGTTAACGCGATTTGCTAAGCAAAATAATGTAGCGGTATTTTTGGTTGGGCACGTTACTAAAGACGGATCTTTAGCGGGTCCAAAGGTGCTTGAGCATATTATTGACTGTTCAGTACTACTTGATGGTGGTGCAGACAGCCGCTTTAGAACCCTGCGTAGTCATAAAAACCGCTTTGGCGCAGTCAATGAGTTAGGTGTTTTCGCTATGACGGGGCAGGGACTTAAAGAAGTGTCTAACCCGTCTGCTATTTTCTTGTCTCGCGGCGAAGAGCAAACCTCAGGCAGTTCGGTGATGGTGATCTGGGAAGGTACTAGGCCACTTCTTGTAGAGATCCAAGCGCTGGTGGACTACTCACAACTAGCGAACCCACGACGAGTGGCTGTGGGCCTTGAGCAAAATAGACTTTCCATGCTTCTTGCGGTGCTTCATAAGCACGGCGGGCTGCAGATGGCGGATCAAGATGTGTTCGTCAATGTGGTGGGTGGGGTTAAGGTCACCGAAACCAGTGCTGACCTTGCGTTGCTAATGGCACTATTATCAAGCTTTAAAGACAGAGCCCTGCCTAAAGATGTGGTGATCTTTGGTGAAGTGGGCCTTGCAGGCGAGATCCGCCCTGTGCCTAGTGGTCAAGAGCGATTGAATGAAGCGTTTAAACATGGCTTTACCAAAGCCATTGTTCCGGCTGCAAACATGCCTAAAGGCGGTATCGCTGGCATGCAAATCCATGCGGTAAAGAACCTTTCTGAAGCGATTCAAGCGTTTGATGAAATGTAATGTAATAATATTCACCCAAGGTCTAAAGACGCTTTTCACAAGCTTGATTCTCATCTATAGTTCTTGGATTGAAAACAAAAGGGCGAAATTTTCGCTCAACAAGCACACAGAGCTATCAGTCTAGTCAGATTGTGGTATACTCTGCGCGCATTTTATATCCTATTGATAGAGTAAAACGATGACTGATTTATCAAAATACAGAAATATTGGTATTTTCGCGCACGTTGATGCGGGTAAAACCACGACGACTGAGCGTATCCTAAAGCTTACCGGCCAGATCCACAAAACTGGTGAAGTTCATGATGGTGAATCAACTACTGACTTCATGGAACAGGAAGCTGAGCGCGGTATTACTATCCAGTCAGCAGCAGTAAGCTGTTTCTGGAACGATCACCGTCTAAACGTTATCGATACTCCTGGACACGTTGACTTCACAGTTGAAGTTTACCGTTCTCTTAAAGTACTTGATGGCGGTATCGGCGTATTCTGTGGTTCTGGTGGTGTTGAGCCTCAATCAGAAACTAACTGGCGTTACGCTAACGAATCAGAAGTATCTCGTCTGATCTTCGTTAACAAACTAGACCGTATGGGCGCAGACTTCTACAACGTTGTTGACCAAGTTAAAAACGTTCTAGGTGCGACTCCTCTAGTTATGGTTCTACCAATCGGCCGCGAAGATGACTTCGTTGGTGTTGTAGACCTTCTAACTCGTAAAGCATACGTTTGGGATGACTCTGGTCTTCCTGAAAACTACGAAATCCAAGATATCCCTGCGGATATGGTTGATGACGTAGAGCAATACCGTGAAGAGCTAATCGAGACTGCTGTAGAGCAAGACGATGACCTAATGATGGCGTACATGGACGGCGAAGAGCCTTCTATTGAAGACGTTAAGCGTTGTATCCGTAAAGGTACTAACAACCTATCGTTCTTCCCTACGTTCTGTGGTTCTGCATTTAAGAACAAAGGCGTACAAATCGTTCTTGACGCAGTTGTTGATTACCTACCTGCTCCAACAGAAGTTGATCCTCAACCTCTTATGGATGAAGAAGGTAACGAAACTGGCGCTCACGCTATCGTTTCTGCAGACGAAACATTCAAAGCGCTTGCATTCAAAATCATGGATGACCGCTTCGGTGCTCTAACTTTCGTTCGTATTTACTCTGGTAAATTGAACAAAGGCGACACCATCATGAACTCATTCACTGGTAAAACAGAGCGTGTTGGCCGTATGGTTGAGATGCAAGCTGATGACCGTAACGAACTAACTAGCGCACAAGCTGGTGACATCATTGCGATCGTTGGTATGAAGAACGTTCAAACTGGTCACACTCTATGTGATCCAAAAGACCCAGTAACACTAGAGCCAATGGTATTCCCAACTCCAGTAATCTCTATCGCTGTATCTCCAAAAGATAAAGGCGGTTCTGAGAAAATGGGTATCGCTATCGGTAAAATGGTTGCAGAAGATCCATCTTTCCAAGTTGAAACTGACGAAGAAACTGGCGAAACCATCCTTAAAGGTATGGGTGAGCTTCACCTAGACATCAAAGTTGACATCCTTAAGCGTACTTACGGTGTTGACCTAACTGTTGGTGCTCCTCAGGTTGCTTACCGTGAAACTATCACTCAAGCAATTGAAGATAGCTACACGCATAAGAAACAGTCTGGTGGTTCTGGTCAGTTCGGTAAGATCGACTACCGCATCAAGCCAGGCGAAGCTGGTTCAGGCTTCAAGTTCTCTTCTTCAGTTGTTGGTGGTAACGTTCCTAAGGAATTCTGGCCTGCAGTTGAGAAAGGTTTTGCATCTATGATGGAAAACGGTGTTCTTGCTGGCTTCCCAACTCTAGACGTTGAAGTTGAACTATTCGACGGTGGCTTCCACGCAGTGGATTCATCTGCAATCGCATTTGAAATCGCAGCGAAAGGCGCATTCCGTCAATCAATGCCTAAAGCTGGCGCACAACTTCTTGAGCCAATCATGCACGTTGACGTGTTCACTCCAGACGATCACGTTGGTGATGTAATCGGTGACCTTAACCGTCGTCGTGGCATGATCAAAGATCAACAAGCTGGCGCTACTGGTGTTCGTATTAAAGCTGACGTACCTCTTTCTGAGATGTTCGGCTACATCGGTCACCTACGTACAATCACTTCTGGTCGTGGTCAGTTCTCTATGGAGTTCTCTCACTACGCAGCATGCCCAATGAACGTGGCAGAAGAAGTAATTGCTAAAGCTAAAGCTGAGAAAGAAAACAAGTAATTGTTTCTTCTTAAATAGCTAAAAGAAAGCCCCGATAGTGAAAGCTATCGGGGCTTTTTATTTTTTTGTAACTATTATTCTTCCCAGACTACGAACTTGTCTTTAGGCCACTCAGCACCAACATCGTGGTACTTCTTCTCTAGCACATGTCGTTTTATCTTCAGAGTAGGTGTGAGTATCTCGTTCTCAATACTCCATGGTTCCTTGATAAGTAAAACACCTTTTATCTTCTCGTGCCCTTCTAGCTTTTCATTAATATGAGCAATTGCTTTAGCAATACTCTTCTCATATCGCGCCTTATCAAAGTTAGGGAAATCGTGAGGCACAATTAGAAGAATAGGTGCAGGCATTCCCAGTCCAACTAAGCACAGCATTTCGACACGAGCAACTTCGATAATTGCTTTTTCGATAGGTACAGGTGCGACAAACTTTCCTTTAGCGGTCTTAAAGGTATCTTTCTTGCGTCCCTGAATGGTCAGGTAACCCTCGGAATCAATAGAGCCAATATCACCAGTGTGCAACCATCCATCTTCGCTGAATGTTCTTGCAGTCGCTTCATCGTTCTTGTAATAGCCAGAGAACATCCCTTTACTGCGGACAAGGATTTCTTCATCTTCCGCAATCTTAAGCTCTATTCCCGGCCCTGCTTGACCTACAGTACCAATCTTTGAGGCATTGAAAGGGTAACTGAGTGTGCTGTATGCAAAGGTTTCAGTCATCCCCCATGCTTCTGTAATATTGATACCTACCTTGTGATACCACTCCAATATTGCAGGACTGATAGGAGCAGAACCACAACCTAGGACCCGACCTTTATCTAGGCCTAAGCCATCGACAATCTTCTTCTTAATTATTGAATTTAAAATCGGGATCTTAAGTAAAATGTTCAGTTTCTTCGGTGGGAGCTTATCTTGTATCCGCTGCTGGAATAGAGTCCATAGACGAGGAACCGAAATGAACAGAGTAGGGCGGTGCATTTTGACATCTTCAATAAAGGTCTCTAATGACTCAGGAAACGCAGTTTCTAAACCTGCCTGAATAGAAGAACCAAAGATATACACTCGCTCTGTAATGTGCGCCAGTGGGAGATAAGAGAACATCCTATCACCAGGTTGAATCCCTATATGATCTACTAAGTTTTTAACAGACCAACTAAAGGCGCCATAAGTCAGCATAGCGCCCTTAGGAACACCAGAGGTACCTGAGGTGTAGACAATTGACATCAACTTATCATCATGATGCTGAGGGTGTTCGTCGTGAGGGACTGCATCATGGATAAGCTGCGCAAACTTGTATTGACACTGAGGAGCGGAATCATAAGGGAAAGAGATAGTAATTAATTCAGGCAGACGCTTCATCGCTTCCGACGTGGCTTGTGCATCATCGAGCTTTCCTGCAATCAGTACCTTACTTTCACTATGGGTCAGGCAGTACTCAATGGTATCAGCACCAGCTGTTGGGAAAATCGGTACACTAATGAAGTCACCAAGCATTAAGGCCAAATCAGTAATAAACCACTCAACGCAGTTTTTAGAAACAAACGCCACTTTATCTCTAGGTTCCAGCCCTAAATCACGTAGTGCACTTACCAACTTTAAAGCCATATTCGCAACTTCAGAGTAGGTATATTCAACGAACTCACGATCAATTATTTGTTTGAGGTACACTACGTCAGGACGTTCATGAGCCCATTTTAAAATGAGTTCATTTGGTGGTGGGTTTGTGCAAGGTGGGTTTGTGAAAATCTGATCACTATCTTCAGTCCTTGAAACTTGTTCCATACACTAATTTTCCATTAGTTGATTGTTACGTTATTCAGAAGCTTAGCAGGTTTTTCATCGGGCAATAGCTAAAAAACCATCAGATGCGTACATATTTTTAACATTTAATCAATGAAACACCTCAAACATATTGTTAAGCTGATTTTTTGCGTTTAGATTATTTAAACAGTGGCTAGTCAATGTCAAAGTTTTAAATGTATAGGGTTACATGATGATTAAGGCTCTAAAGAGACAGAAGAGTAGTTTATGACAAGAGCATCAGGTATTGATCTGAAAGTTAGATCATTAATCGTTTTTATTAATGTAATGATTTTCTTGGCACTGTTGTCTGGGAGTCATGCTGGTTTGTCATTTGTATATGTATTTCTAGCACAGTTATTTATATCAATAACTATTTGCCTATATTATAGAAAAAATATATCTATATATTTAATGAATGGTATATATTCTCTTTTGACTGCTGTGACTATATCAATAGTTATTATCAGTTATGCCTTGTCGGTCATTAAAAAAGGAGAAAGCAGTGTTACATCTGAAATGAGAATGGTTTTTATTATGGTAAATTTCATCTTTGCTTTTTCATTTTACTATTTAATGTGTGAAATTAGAAGTGTGGAATTACTGTTTATAAGTTTACCTGTAGGGATTACATATATAGCTATATACTATTTTGTTGATTATAACTTTAATCTCAATACTCTAATTGTCGAAAATGTAAGTAACCTGCCTTTTGCTTTTAATCGAAGATTACTAGATATGTATTGTATCTTTTCAATAATATATGCATCATATTTGTATTTGTTCAGAAGAAAGAAATGTTCGTTTGTGTTTGGGGGTTTATATGTGATAAATGTTGCATTTATTTTTTGGGTTGGAGGAAGAGGTTCTATTCTTTCAACTAGCATTGCATTGATATTTCTTATTACGGCAATGAATAGAAAAAAACTTCTTGATGCTATCGAAATAGTTAAGTTTGCAGTACTTACTATTCTAGGGTTAGCTTTAGCATTTCCGATTAGTATATTTACTTGGAATGGCCTATATAGATTTAAGCAGCTATTCTCTTCCTTAGGTGAAAAAAGCCTAGATAAAATATCTAATGGTAGACTAGATATTTGGTTGGATGCGATACGTAACATTAAAGAGGCTTTCTGGTTTGGTCATGGGCCTGATTCTTATCGTGAAATTGGGAGTTTTGGTTTCTTTCAACCGCATAACTTTATTTTGCAGTACTTTATAGAGTTTGGTGTGATTGGTACTTCGCTAATTATTATTTTGATTTCCTTATCTTTGATAAAAGGTGTTGTTTTCTCCTTAAAAGTAAGTAATAACAAAAATTTACCTACTGTTCTACTTTTTGTTTCTATTGTACTAGGTTATTTGATTCAAGGTTTGGTTGATGGCGTTTTTTATTGGTCAGTGACAACTATGCTTGTTACTATCGGGTTAGTCGGCATTGTAGCTACAGTTGATAAAGGAAATAAGGAAGGGAATAATCTATTTTAGTCCTTGTACGTACACATACTAAATTTGTTAGTGTCGGAGGTTTATATGTGATTCGTATAATGTTAATTTTATATGACCAGTAATTGTGAATAGTATATACCATATAGCTTACATAGCATGCATTTAGTTGATTTTTCCTTAGTATTAATAATGGAGTGGGTTTTATTGGTAAAGTTGATTGAAATTAATTTGTAAATTAAATTTAAAGTTATCTATATAGTTATCATCTTTATTGTGGGTTATAATTAATTACTGTTTGAGTAAGTATTTAAATTATTAGTGTGATATGTTGGTTTACTTTTTTTTAGTTAATATTTTTCATATAAACTATTGTGGTATTTCAGAGGTCACCGCTAGCATAGGTATTTATGCTGACTGTAACTTTAATATTTTTAGATTTTAATTTCCTTATAAAATAATAATTTATGGAGGTTATTGAGTGTTCTTTCAACAGCGAATTCTTATTTTTCTTATACCCGTAAACTATCTAATTGTGCTATAAACATAGTTGTATTACGTTGAAATTACTCTTGCTTAAATAAAGCAAGAGTAATTTCAACGTAATACCGAACTAAAAGCAAAAGCACAGTCTTCGTATGGTGTAAGTGGATGAAGGTGCTTGGTTATTTTTTGAAGGGAGGGTTATCTACGTGGGCTAAAACTACCGAAGTTGAAGTGGAGTTCTCTTATTTTTGAGAATCTGGACTATACTGTTCAAGCTTTCATCCACAGCAACATGGAGGGTAAGGTAATGGACCAATACTTACGATTTGTGTGTAAATTTTGGCAAGATCAAACGGGCTTGTCCGTCGTTGAGTATGTCATTGCTGCTGCGTTTTTGGTTGCGGCTATAACAACTGTCTTCCTCGCGTGGCAAATTGGGTTAAGCAATACACTAAGTGATGTCATTAGCTCCGCTGGTGGTAACTAAGTGTAACTAAAGGTAAAAGTTGGTGTGATCAGTGTTGTGTTTTTATGGTTTTTATGGTTTTTGTGAAAGAATTGTAAGTGTGTTCCTTTACATTTTTTTACATCTTAGAGTATAGTTAATTTGCTGCTTAATCATGGAGCGATTTTTTGGAGAGATATTATGGATAAGTTTATTTCAAAAGCAAAAGAATTTGCGTCTGACGAAGAAGGTTTGACGGTTGTTGAATACGTAATCGGTGCTGCATTAATGGTAGCCGGGCTTGGAGTGATTTTCTCTGGTCTCGGTGCAGCGTTAGCGACGAAACTAAATACTATCATTAGCAACATTGGAACTGGTAACTAACATAACGTCCTGGTGCTATAGCTATTCATAAGATGAACCACACCAGTGATGGTGTGGTTTTTTGGTTTTATTCATGTCGATTGTTTTTTGGTTTCTACTCTTTGTTATATCTGTAAAAGATCTGAAAGATAACAAAATTCCGAACATATTGTTGCTTTTGATGCTCGCCTACGAATGCCTTCGATTAATTTCCTCAAAAGGTGATTTAATGTCGGCTCTTCTGGGCGGGTTGATTTTTTTTATGTTTAGTTTTGTCCTCTATTTATTACGAGCTCTTTCCCCTGGAGATGTAAAGTTGTTGGGTGTTATAGGTTTTCATGCCGGGTTTGGAAATCTCGTAGATATGACCTTATGTATAGCTATTTTTTCAGGCATCGTAGCTATTTTTTATCTGGCGTATAACCTTAGTTTCTTAGGGATTACCAACTTAAGTATCATTTTTACTCAACCTTCATTACTTAAAGGCTCAAATTCAAACTATAATAAGTCTCAGGTAGGTAGATACACTGACAAGTTGACAATGCCATTCGCACCTTGTGTTTTATTAGGTGCGGCCGCCTATTCCTTATTTTATTGATAAAGGACAATATTTATGCAAGCTCCAAAGGAACTGGAGATAGATACTGGGTTAACTCCTCAAGTGTCTGCGCCCCAAATAGTAACATCTATTGATGGCTTAGATATTCCGATGGCTGTTGTAGAAAATCTAGTTATTAAGCACTTGTCCGCACACCCCAAATCCGACGTATTAGAATTGGCACGATATTTAGGCGTCGTAACACATATCATCGAAGATTTATTGGCTGACTTAAGGAAAAAAGCACTTGTAGAAGTCTTTCAGCCTTCGTCTCAAAGTATATTTAAGGAATCGACGAAGAGTCATGTTAGATATGCCCTTTCAGAACAAGGCCAATCTAATGCTGACACTGCGTTTAAAAAGGATGCGTATATTGGACCTGTACCAGTATCTTTGAAAGCCTATAATGACATGGTCGAGTCTCAAGACCTGCGCGCCAACTTGATAACACGTCCAGATGTTGAATGCGCATTAGGTGATGTCTATGGGGCTCAAAGGTTAGTTCCGATTCTTGGTCCTGCGATTAACTCTGGAAGAGCTCTGCTTCTATATGGTCACGCTGGTACAGGTAAAAGTTTTGTAGCGGCAAGGATCTTAAATTCCCTCAATACTTCTGTTTATGTTCCTTATGCGGTTTATGCTGCAGGTAACATTATTAAGGTCTTCTCTGAACAACATCACAAACCAATTAGTAATGACTATGACCGCGAGGTGATCAGTTTAAAGAGTCATTATGATAAACGTTGGGTTTTATGCCAAAGACCTAACGTCCAAGTAGGTGGTGAGTTGACGATGGATATGTTGGAAGTGAACCACTCCGAGCATAATAGAATTTGGATTGCTCCGTTACAGATGATTGCTAATAACGGTATTTTGGTTATCGACGATTTAGGTAGGCAACCAATGCCTGTTGCGACACTGCTAAATCGGTGGATAGTACCGATGGAATACAATTATGATTATTTATCACTTCCCAACGGGCAGCAAATAACGATTCCATTCGTTTTAACTATGGCTTTTTCAACAAACTTGAATCCTCAAAAAATTGCCGATCCAGCTTTTTTAAGACGATTAGGTTATAAGATCCAGTTTCAACCATTAGTTGAAAATGATTACTTAAGCCTGTGGTCAGATCTATCAGAAGATAAGGGATTGGTGTTGCAGACAAGTGCGTTGGAATCGCTATTGAACCTCCATAGCTTACATAAAATAGGTTATTTCCCTTGTTTACCAAAGGATATTTTGGGGATAAGTCACGATATTATACAGTTTGAGCAAATTGAGCCAGAGGTAACTTCTACTATATTGCAAAGGGCGTGGGATCTTTATTTCACTGCTGACGAACAGGGAGAATCAGTATTATGAGTAAAGGAACAGTTTTATTTCTATTAATCTTGTCTATTTTTTTTGGAGTAGGCGCAGTTATTGTGGCAAAGCAGTGGATGGAAGGTCAGACTAAACCACAAGTTAAAGTAGAGACTGTTGAGAGAGCACCGATTGTTATAGCTGCGGTGGATATCCCTGAAGGCACTGTTATTGAAGAAAAACACCTGACCAAGAAGCAACTAGAATCGGCTTGGCAAAACGCTAATCAGATTAAAGAATACTCTGAATTGATAGGTATGGTGTCTAAATCTGATGTGTTTCAGGGAGAGCTCATACATAAATCTCATTTTGGTGGGCCGAATGAAGGTGCAAGCTTAGCTGTGTTGATCCCAGAGGACAAACGTGCTGTTACGATTCGGGTAAATGACGTAGTCGGAGTCGCCGGTTTTTTGTTGCCAGGGAACAGAGTTGATATCTTAAACACTGTTAATAACCGTACGTCTACCGTACTTAAAGATATTAGGGTTCTTGCAGTAGATCAAACTGCCAAGACCAAAGAAAACAAGCCAATAATTGTCAGGGCAGTGACACTTGAAGTAACACCAAGACAAGCGGAAAAATTATTGACTGAAAACAGTAAAGGGGCAATTCAGTTAGCACTTCGTAATCCTCAGGCCATAGACCCTCCGGTGAGAAGATATGTAGCCCCACCAAGCGTCACAATAATCAAAGGCACGAGTCAATCTAACGTACGAGTAAATAACTGAGGTCAATTATGAAAAGGATTTTTGCATTTGTCACTTTGCTCGTGATGCTCATGCCAGTATCACTAGCTTCTACGACTCAATCAGGAAATACGATCACTATCCCACATCATAAATCTACACACGTGAAGATTTCAGGGAAGGCAAAAAGGGTTTCTCTCGGTGATCCAGCTGTACTGGACATTGTGATGTTAAAGGCTGATGAACTTTTTTTAATTGGTAAAAAATTAGGATCAACCAATCTATCTGCATGGGATTCGCAAGGCCGTTTGATTGAATCGCTCAATATCGAGGTCACTCATGACCTTAATAACTTGAAAGCTAAGCTGTACGAGTTTCTACCGGAAGAAGAAATTCAAGTTCATAGTGCTCAAGATAAGTTAATTCTTAGTGGTTTAGTCAGCAGTCAAGAGAAAATGAACATTGCCGTAAAGGTTGCTCAAACATATTCTGCTGGCCAAGCAGTGAATGCGTCAGACGGAAATGCGGGCCAAGCTGAGTCTGGTGTTATTAATTTAATGACCATTGGAGGTGCACAACAGGTAATGTTGGAAGTCACCGTAGCCGAAGTACAAAGATCTTTAGTGAGGCGTTTCGATTCCAACTTTCGATTTTTTCAACAAAGTGGCGATTTTACCTGGGGCTTGACGAGTGCTGGGGCTGGTATCGGTGAATCTGGCGGTTCTATTTTGCCTATAATTGATTCTGTCGGTGTGAATGACTTTGGCTTCCTCGGTGGTTTTGTTGATAGTAATACACTCTTCACGTTTGCACTTGATATAGCGAAAGAAAATGGTGTTGCTAAAGTACTCGCCGAACCAAATCTAACAACCTTGAGTGGTTCTGAGGCGAAGTTCTTGGCTGGCGGTGAGTTTCCTATTCCTATTCCAAGCGATGATGGTATAGGAATTGAATATAAAGAGTACGGTGTTAGTGTGAACTTTACTCCTATTGTTCTCAGTGATCAGAAAATTTATCTAGAACTAGCTATCGACGTTAGTGAAGTTGCAACTTCTGGTGCGCTTGCTTATAACCCTGGTGATGTTAATGCCGCATATATAGTGCCGCCTTTAACAAAGCGTAGTGCCTCATCAACAATAGAGCTCGCCGATGGGCAAACAATTGGAATTGCAGGTTTACTCAACGAAAACAGTAGAGATGTAGCGAACGAAGTGCCGGGAATTGGTGATGTTCCTGTACTGGGTAATTTATTTAAGAGTAAACAATACGTTTCTGGAGAAACAGAACTAGTAATCTTAGTTACTCCTCGTCTAGCTAAGCCAATTGACAGAGATAAAGTTGCGCTTCCTACAGATGCATTTGTAGAACCTACCGATATGGAGTTCTACTTAATAGGAAAATCCGCATACTTGGATGAAGAACGAGTGAGACCAAAACAACAGCAAACAACAGAATCAGTTCAAGCATCTACAGCAAATGGTGGTTCGGAAGGTCAATTCGGACACTCTCTATAACTGCAAGGAGCAAGTTATGAACGTAAAACATATAATTGTGTTGTTGTCTGTAATGGGAATAGTGGCATGTTCAAATAATCCTCGTTTAGGAACGGCAATGACGTTAGTCAAGAACGAACAAACTTATAACCCAAATGCAACGCAAGAAAATAAAGGCGTTTTGCCAGAAGGAAGTGGAGAGCGATCCCAAGCTTCTATTAAGGGCTATAATAAAGGGAGTAGCAAGGACATATCTATATCTGGATTTAGTCTGTAGTCGTATCCGCGGGAGGCTATTATGCAAGGAAAGCGTTTTGGTTCTAAGAAAAGCCTCGTAAAAAAACAGTCAGGCTTGGTTATTATCTTGTTCACAGTATGCCTAACGGTGTTGTTGGGATTTGCTGCGTTAGCAATAGATATCAATCATGTAGTTTTGAATAAGTCGAGGCTTCAAAATAGTGTAGATTCAGCCGCACTAGCTGCTGCTGTAGTAGCTGATGGTAATACTGGGAAGACTACAACAGATATAGCAAATGCTGCGCTAGATGCCATACGTGCTTATTCTACATCGTCGGGAAATGACGAAATATCAGTGACTCAAGTTTCAAGTTTTACTAGCCAAGGACGAACCCATTCGCTAGCACTTTCAGATAGCGCAAACTTAATTGTTCAATTTTCCAACGATCCCACGTCATTTAATTCTGGCACTTTTGCCCTTCAAGATAGTAGTGGCGAAGCAAATGATATTTATGTACGAGTTGAAGTAACAGGGGTGAGTTTACAAGGCTTCTTTGTCAATCTATTCGGAGCAAATAAGTCAGTATCTGCAAGCGCTGTTGCTGGCCCGAGCTCTTCTGTGCAAGAGCTTTGTAACCTAGTACCTATGGCTGCATGTGCAATTGACGAAACTGATCAAGATTTTGGTGGTTTTGAAGTAGGTCAAATGAAAACACTTAAGACTGGTGATTGGAAGAAAAGTGAAATTGGGGCACCAGCAAACTTTGGGCTTCTCAACTATGGAGAACAGGGAATGGATGACCTCGATGAGCATTTGGCAGGCGGTTATAACGAATGCCTCGTCGATGGGGTTGCAAAAGGTGCCCCAGGTAATAAAGTTGGGAGAGTGAAGAATGGATTAAATACTCGTTTTGGCGACCCCAATGATCCTGAGTATCCCAAAGATATTTTAACAACTAGCGGGTCTATTACCAAAGACAACGATGGCAATATTACAGGTTCTACTTTTACTTACGATAATTATGTTACAGAAACATCTCGAGGAGATTTTATTCCTGAAACAGGCGGAGAGCCTGGAAGACGTATACTTCAGATACCTATTCTAAATTGTACTCAGGGAACGGGCAGTGGAGGTAATTTTGAAGCTCCTGTGGTTACGATAGGGTGTTTCTTTTTAATATCTAAAGCGCCAGAAAGTAACGGTAATGGTAATAATGAACAGCAAGAGGTTTACGGTGAGTTTATACAAAGTTGCCGTGTTAATAATGCATCTTTTGGTTTAACACCAAGTAATAGTGGAGCATATAAAATACAACTCTACCAAGATCCAATCGGAGAGGGAGTTTAATACTTATGCGTGTTAAAAAAAACAAGGGATTAGCAGCTATAGAAATGCTATTCGTATTGCCTATTTTACTTTTTCTTCTTGGAGGGATTGTGGAGCTTGGCCGAATATTTATTCACTATACTGTATTAAATAAAGCTCTCCAAAATAGCGCAAGATCAGCTGTATCTGAAACTTATGGTACAGAGAGATTAAGTGCAATTGCTGCTGATGACTATATTCAAGAATTTGTAGTATATGGCGGTCAATTAGGCACTGATAGAACAACTATTCTGCCGGGGTTGAAAGAAGATGACATTTCGATAGATACGTCTGACACTAACTATGTGAAGATTTCAGCAAATTACAAGTATTCACCTATATTTACTTCGATTCCTATTATAGGAGGAGATTTTGAGATTACTATGAATGCTTCCTCTTTGATGAGAACGACACAGTGATATTTAATATGAAAAAACAAAATGGCATATCTGTGATCGAGTTCAGTATCGTATCAACAGTGCTACTGATTTGTTTATTTGGAGTCTTGGAGTTATCCAAGTTTGTCTTTTCTTTGCAAATGCTCAATGAAATGACGAGAAAAGCAGCAAGGATGGCGACAGTTTGTGAGATTGACCAAGGTAGTGTCATTCCCGGGCTCAATAGCATAATTTCTATCGCACCAACTGATTATGAACCGAGTATGTTGAAGATAGATTATTTAGATGATACTGGTGTGACGATCTATTCTGGTACTGGGACAATTACAAATGAAGACTTTCTGGAAATTAAATTTGTTCGTGCAAAGGTAGAAAATTTTAGTTTTGGCTTTACTCTTCTTTCTAGTTTACTGGGTGATAATGTAGGTATTCCGGCGTTTGAAACTATATTACCGTCAGAAAGTTTAGGAATATACCGACCAGACGGTGATGGAAACGAGATTGCAGGCCCAAGTTGCTTATAATTAAACGGATTTTTTAGAGGTCAAGGAAGAATGAGTGAAGTAGTACGTATGAATGCTGATGATAACTTTAGACTAGTACTGAAGAGTCAAGTTAATTTGTGGATGGTTTATAGCTCGGATAGCTTCAAACGACACATGGAATCAGAGTTGAAGCGATGCACAAATGTTGTTATTGAGTTTATTAATCTTTCGCAGTTTAACTCTCAAAGTATTAAAGATAGAGCTACGCCGGATTTAGTGTTCATCCAAGCAGAGAATGATTGGTCTCAGAAATTAACTGAGCTGTATGCGAATAGCCTAATATTGCAAAATAGCAATTCTTCTCTTGTTGTGTTTGGTGATGAAAGTAACAGTTTTGATTTGAAAGTGGCTTTAAGAATTGGTGCGTCTGACTTTTTATCAGAAACTATAAAATTGGAAGGTATTGCATCGTTTCTTACTGCTGTTTCAGATGAAAAAATAGCAAGTCGTGACCTGGCTGAATTACATGTATTTGTTAATAGCAAAGGGGGGAGCGGAGCTTCAACTGTTTCTTTAAACACAGCTATAGAATTAGCTAAAAATAAAAAGAATAACGTACTGTACCTGGATTTGGATGTGCAATTTGGCGCAATCCAAGACTACTTAGATCTCAAGCCACAATATGGGCTTCATGATATTATTGACGGTGCTAACGAATTAGATGAAATTTCTTTACAAACCTTAGCTACTGAGCATTCGTCGGGCCTCAGTTTTTTAAACTTTCATCAAATGCATCCTATTGAGAACGAACTTAAAGCTAGAGGGTTACACACAGTAGTCCCGTCACTTAGGGAATATTATACGCATATCGTAGCGGATCTTTCGCGCGGAATAGAAGCAAATTATAGCTCGATAATATCTCAAGCGACCAAAGTATTTTTTATAGCACAACAAAGTTATGTATCTATAAAAAACACTAATGACATGCTTAATGTAGTCGAGTTGGAGTTCGGTTTGTCGAGAGAACAACTAGAAGTTGTTGTTAATCGGTATGACAAAAAACAACATTTAAAAATAACAGATATAGAAGAAGCGCTTGGTCAGTTTAGAGTGCATGTTCTTCCAAATGACTATAAAACAGTAAACGAGAGTTCCAATTTAGGTAAGCCTTTTTCAATGAATAAGAAAAAGTCATCTATTTCTGAGGCTGTTGGAAGGTTGGCGGCTTCTATATCCCCTACCGACGATGGGCAGTCAAAAGGCTGGTTAGGTAAGATATTTTCTTGAGTTTAGGATGAACTATGTTTTTTAAAAGAAAGAATATTAATCCAGATTTTGAGCAAAAAGCTAGAACGGAAGCTCCTATGGGAGATGTTGAAGAAAAGGACCAAATGAAAGTGCCTCAGCCCCAAAAAGTTGTAGAGGCAGAGGCAAAGCCAATCGTTCAAAGTACATCGACCGGCAGTGACAAACATCTGAAGCAAGAATTAGACGTGAAGCATTACTTTCATAAAAAGCTTCTTGAAACATTAGACCTTGGTGTACTTTCTAATTTAGAAGAAAATCGAGCAAAAAAGGAGCTACAAGAAGCGCTGCATCAATTGATGAATGATGACACTACACACCCAATAAGTTTAGAAGGAAGAAAGCGAGTCGTAAAACAAATCGAAGACGAAGTGTTTGGATTGGGGCCATTGGAACCATTACTTCATGACAAAAGCGTTTCTGATATATTGGTCAATGGGCCTAAAAATGTTTATGTAGAACGATTTGGTAAGTTACAGAAAACACCGCACACTTTCTTGGATGAGAAGCATTTAAGAAACATTATAGATCGAATAGTGAGCCAAGTTGGACGCAGAATAGATGAGGCTTCTCCGATGGTAGATGCTCGTTTAAAAGATGGCTCTCGTGTAAATGCAATAATTCAACCTTTGGCCATTGATGGTGCTTCAGTCTCAATACGACGGTTTGCAGTTGATCGTCTCAATATGGAAAATATGCTCGAGTTTAATTCACTATCACCTCAAATGGCTAAATTGATAGAAGCAGCTGTCAAAGGTGAGTTGAATATACTTATATCTGGTGGTACAGGCTCAGGTAAGACAACAACATTAAATATATTCTCTTCATTTATCCCAAGTGATAAGCGTATCGTAACAATAGAAGACTCAGCAGAGCTTCAACTACAACAACCTCATATTATTCGCCTTGAGACTCGGCCTGCCAACCTCGAGGGGAAAGGGGAAATTAGTCAGCGTGACCTAGTTAAGAACTCACTCCGTATGAGGCCTGATCGCATTGTTATTGGTGAGGTTCGTGGTTCTGAGGCCGTTGATATGTTGGCAGCAATGAATACTGGTCACGATGGTTCATTAGCCACTATTCATGCCAACACGCCTCGTGATGCGTTAAGCCGTGTTGAGAATATGTTTGCAATGGCTGGATGGAACATGTCGGCTAAAAACTTGAGATCTCAGATTGCTTCAGCCATTCATATGGTGGTGCAAATGGAACGCCAAGAAGATGGTAAGCGCAGAATGGTTAGTATCTGTGAAATTAATGGTATGGAAGGTGACATTATTACCATGTCTGAGATATTTAAGTTTCAACGGCAGGGGATAGACGAAGGTGGAAATATTATTGGTGACTATGTAGCAACTGGTATAGTTCCAAGTTGCCACGATAGCCTAATCAAACGTGGGTTGGACTTGCCGTTTGAAATATTCCAATCTCCAAATTTTAAATAGTCGAGATTATCATGAATGATTTAGGATTGTTTCTAGTACTACTATTTTTTGCTGTACTATTTATTTCCCAGGCGTTATTGCTTCCAGTAGCTGGCAAAAAAGCTAAACATGGGGAGTTGACAAAACGACTGAAGCAAGCACAGCAAAAGTTGGACGATGAGAGTCTATCATTGCTACACGAGTACTACTTGAAAGAAATGACCCCTTTTGAACGTCAGTTGGTTAAATTACCAATGTTTGCTGACTTAAAAAAAATGCTTGAGTTGGCTGGTATGTCAGTAACTTTGGGCAAACTTTTAGCTTGGACTCTATTTGCAAGTTTGATTGTACTATCTATCTCTATTTTCTCTGGACATTTATGGTACGTCAGTGCAGCACTTTTCCTAAGCGTTTGGATAATTGTCTACTTTTATATACAAAAAAAGATTACAAATCGCCTCCAAAAATTTGAAGAGCAGTTGCCTGAAGGGTTAGATATCATTAAAAGGGTACTACAAGCTGGGCAAACCATAAATCAAGCTTTCAAAGAAGTAGGCGATGAACTACCCGACCCTATAGGCATTGAGTTTAAGAAAACCTTTAACCTTTTGAATTTTGGCTACGATATGAGGTTGGCTATATTGCAGATGGTCGATAGGACACCAACCATTTCGATGTTAGCTTTTTCTAGTGCTGTTATTTTACAAAAAGAAACTGGCGGGAATCTGACTGAGAATCTAGATAAAGTTTCGAAAGTGCTAAGGGCTAGATTCAAGCTTTCTCGAAAAATTAGAACCTTGTCAGCTGAGGCTAGACTCTCTTCTTGGATTTTGGTTTTATCACCATTTGCACTTTATATATTGACAATGTTTATCAACCCTTCACATGCTGAGCTTTTAATTACAGACCCTAGAGGTATATCTGCAATTTCTTTTGGCATTATTAGTTTGTTGATAGGCGCATTGTGGATTAGAAAAATAATTAATATTAAGGTGTGATAAATGGACGTTAACGAGATTACATCATGGCTTAATACTTCTAGTTTACTAACTAGAAATAATATCTTTTTATTGATGGTTCTATTAGGGACTACACTAGCAGTACTGTCGATAGGGGTATTGGTGATTGGGACTAATAACCCTTTAAAACGTAAGCTAAAATCAATAAAAGGTGGCGCTGATTCTGATAAAGATTCATCAAAAATGAATGGTATATTAGATAACTTGGCTCCTATGATGGTGCCAAACAGTAAAAAGGAAAGAGAGAGCGTCCAATCACAGTTGATTCAAGCCGGGTTTTATGACGGAAACGCTCTATCATTTTTTTATGCTATCAAGCTCGTAACTGTTCTCATCGGCTTGTTTATATCTGCCGGCGCATATATTTTAATGCAGGAGTCAGACTACGTCGCACTTGTAATTATTGCTGCATTATTTCTGGGATTATTTGGACCTAATTTAATGTTGGCTAGGTTAGTTTCAGAGCGACAAGACAAAATTAGAGCTTCAGTGCCGGATGCTTTGGATCTATTGGTAGTGTGTACTGAATCCGGTTTAGGTTTCAATGCCTCTCTTAAAAGAGTCGGTGAGGAAATAGCGATAAGCCACCAAGATTTTTCAGATGAACTAGATGTCGTCTGTTCAAAGATCCAAGCTGGTGTTGAAATGCCTGTCGCTTTTCGCGAACTTGTAGTTAGAACTGGCGTGGATGAGTTGATGGGATTGGTTAGTATGTTATCTCACGCATCTAAGATTGGTGGCAGTATCTCTAATTCATTGCGCGAATATACAGAAGATTATCGAGATAAAAGGACGCAAGCAGCGGAAGAAGTAGCGGCGAAAATTCCAACGAAAATGCTGTTTCCAATGGTTATATTTATTTGGCCTTGCTTTTTCATTGTTGCTCTTGGTCCCGGGCTAATGACACTGTTTGATGCGCTAAAATAGTTAAGGAAGATGATAATGGAAGAAGTAATAAGGAAAAGTGTATTTTCAATTCTTATGTGTTCAATGCTAATAGCATGTGCATCTTCAGAGCCAGAACCTGTAGAGTTTGACAGTTCTTTATACGCTGGTAAACCAGTTGATTCTTTAACAAATGAAGAACCACCGAAGTCAGAAATGGAAGCCATTGCTCGTGGTGACACAGCACTTGGCAATAAGAATTATGATTTAGCACTGTATGAGTATTTACGTTCACTTTCATTTTCAGATGCCACTCATCAAAACAAGACTTTATACACGGTAGGTAGGATTCATTCAGCAAAGGGGAACTTCGCACTTGCTGAAAAAGCGTATATGAAAGCTCTGGAGTATGATGAAAATGATGTTAAGTCATTGGAAGAATTAGGGTTGTTGTACACTAAGCAAGGTTTGACATCGGAAGGGAAAACTTATTTTTTCAGAGCAATAAATGCAGACCAAGTACGTTTGAACAATTCTGATATTTTGACAAGTTATACAGAGGTGACAGAAGAGACTTTGGGCAATTTACCTTTTGACTCAGATAGTCCATATAGGAGCTATATGGCCTTAGGGATTTTATCTGATGTTGAAGAAAACCATGATATAGCTAAACGTTATTACGAAAGAGCATTGGAAATTAACCCTAATTCAACACAAGCCATTATTAATCTGGGTTACTCTCATTATATGAGTGGAAGTTACTACTTAGCTCAAAGAATAACGAATAGAGCATTAAAAAGGGACCCAGAGAACGAGAAAGCTCTGAATAATCTCGCGCTAATCTATATTGCTCTGGGTGATAATAGGCAGGCGTTGAATATTTTTAAACGAAATATGACGACCTTTGAGGCTTTAAATAATGTGGGCTATTTTTTGATGTTGAGAGGAAAGCCTGATGAAGCTATTCCATTCTTCCAACAGGCTATTGATAAAAACCCTTCATACTATAAGGTTGCTAATGAGAACCTTGAGAGAGCCTTGTCAGAGGTTAGATTAAGTAAAGTGGACCCTGTTGAATCTGCAGGTTAAATGTTGAAATAGAAGGGGAGTGTAGTACCTCCCCATTTTATATTTTTCGTTGTATACGTGCTGGCTAAAACATGTGATGTGAACCACAGCTTGGTTTTAAATTCAAATATCTTCTAATTTCTGTTGCCCATCTCAGAATTTAACCCTCTTTTTATTGCTATGTTGATTTAAACGCTTTCATTCAGTTCAGAGTAAATCTGATTCTTAGTATTTTAGGCGGTTAAATGACGATAATTAAGCAACTTATAAACATGAAAGATTGGGCTAGTCCCCTCTCAATCTCAAAAAATCGCTTGTTAACGCATACAAAATTACACTCCTATTTATCTATTAGTGATGCAATACAACAGTGCTCTTTAGAATACAGCTTTTCGATTAACGGTTTCTGGAAATTCAGGTTCTACGAAAAAGCTGAACTTGTCTCTGAAGAAGCAGTTAGTTTCTTGCTAAACGACATCAATTGGGAAACCATCCCCGTCCCAAGCAACTGGCAGCTTCAAGGCTACGACAAGCCAATTTACACCAATGTAAAGTATCCATTTCCTAACAATCCTCCTTGTGTACCTTCTGATAACCCAACTGGGGTCTATCGAACCAGCTTTGACATATCAGAAGAATGGCTGAGCCGAGTTACTCGAATTATCTTCGATGGCGTTAGTTCCGCGTTTCATCTTTGGTGTAATGGGGAGTGGGTGGGTTATAGCCAAGACAGTCGATTGCCGGCTGAGTTTGATTTATCGAAGTATCTTGTTGAAGGTTCTAATCAGATAACGGTGATGGTGTTTCGTTGGTCGGGTGGGTCTTATCTGGAAGATCAGGATATGTGGTGGCTGAGTGGTATTTTTCGCGATGTCACTTTGTTAAGTAAACCACTATTGTCAATTGCTGATGTGTTTGTGACTACTGAGCTTGATTCGTGTTATCGAGATGCCGTTTTGTCGGTAGAAACAAAGCTTTCGGGGGCTAGTGACGGCCATCAAGTTCAAGTTCAGCTGTTTGATGCTGACAAAAATGCAGTGTTTGAACCTGTTACTGAGCTCTGTGGTAATCGTTGGATTGATGAGCGTGGTGAGTATGACGACCGTACTTATCATCAAATACCTGTCTCTGATCCATTGAAGTGGAGTGCTGAGGATCCGAATCTTTATACCGTTGTGGTTTCTCTTTTAGATAGAGATGGTAAATTTATCGAGGCGGAGAGTTACAAGGTCGGCTTTCGTCAGATCGAGATAAAGGACGGTCTTCTTAAACTAAATGGTAAGCCTTTGCTTATTCGCGGGGTGAATCGTCACGAGCATCATCCTGAGCGCGGGCATGCTATTACTCGTGAAGATATGCTTCAGGATATTAAGCTGATCAAACAGCATAACTTCAACGCTGTACGCACTGCGCATTACCCGAATCATCCTACTTGGTATGAGCTTTGCGATGAATATGGCCTTTATGTGGTGGATGAAGCCAATATCGAAACCCACGGGCAGCAACCCATGGGACGCCTTTCTAATGATACGAACTGGCTTGCTGCTTACATGGGTCGTATGACAGGTATGGTGGAACGAGACAAGAATCATCCCTGCATTATTATCTGGTCTTTGGGTAACGAGTCTGGATTAGGCTCCAATCATCACGCCATGTATCAATGGACCAAGCAAAGAGATCCAAGCCGGCCAGTTCAATACGAAGGGGGAGGAGCAGAATCCGCAGCCACTGATATCATTTGCCCCATGTATCCTAGAGTCGATATTGATTTACCGTATTCTGAGAAAGATCCTGAACACTTAAAGTTTGGAATCAAAAACTGGATTAGCAAACCCAATGAAACTCGCCCATTGATCATGTGTGAGTATGCCCATGCTATGGGCAACAGCTTAGGTGGCTTCTATAAATATTGGGAAGCGTTTCGTCGTTATCCTCGCCTGCAAGGTGGGTTCATTTGGGATTGGGTTGATCAGGGGTTAGTTAAAGTCGATGAACAAGGTCAATCTTATTGGGCATATGGCGGAGACTTTGGTGACACGATCAACGACAGGCAGTTTTGCATCAATGGCTTGGTTTCTCCAGATAGAATCCCTCATCCTAGTGCGTTAGAGGCGAAAAAGGCTCAGCAATTCATTCAGTTTAAACTTGTTAGTACCGAGCCACTGCAGATCAAGTTAAAAAGTGAGTACTTATTTACTAAGGTTGAGAATCAACTAGCTAACTGGCAAGTCACTGAAAATGGCGAGGTGATTGCTAACGGTGAATTTAAGCTCGATATTGAAGCTGAAGGCTATCAAAGCATTGAATTACTAAAGCAACTGCCTCAAGCAAAACCTGGGTTTGAATATCACTTAAACCTTCAGCTAGTTTTAATTGAAAGCACCTCTTGGGCTAGTGCAGGCCATCAGCTTGCTCATCATCAATTTGAACTCCCTGCATGCAATGAACTTCCTGAACTCGTCAAACCGGATAGGACGCTCTCTTTGTCAATGCAGCAGACAGATAAAGAACTTTCTGTCTTTAACGACACATTTAGTATCGGGTTCGACCAAGAAACGGGACTTGTTAGGCAATGGCTGAAGGGAAACAGGTCGATTATTGAATCGCCCTTAGTTGATAACTTCTTTAGAGCGCCGATTGATAATGATATTGGTACCAGTGAGGCTGATAATCTTGATCCTAATACTTGGGTGGCGATTTGGAAACATGCTGGTTTGAAAGGCTTGCTGCGCCACTGTGTGTCGTTTGATGCAGTAATGCTTGGAGATGATTGTTTGGTCGAAGTGATATCAAACTATCAAGCCAATAACGTGGCCGCGATTCGAACTATTTGGAAGTATCGCATCAAGCCCAATGGTCATATCGATATCAATGTGGATGTCTATCTAGCTAATGGATTTCCTTGTCCGCCAAGGATTGGAATGGAGCTTGCTGTGCCTAAAGGCCCTAAAGCCGTTCAGTTTTATGGGCTTGGGCCTCACGAGAATTACCCAGATCGTAAGTTATCGGCTTATGTTGGTAAGCACACACAAACCATCGACGAAATGCATACAGATTATGTGTATCCGACGGAGAATGGATTGAGATGTGATGTACGACATGCCGAGATAGGGCCATTGAATATCAATGGTTTATTCCATTTTTCTGTAAGTCGTTATAGTCAATGTAATCTAGCGGAGGCGGATCACATCAATGACCTACATGATTCGGGTAGATTATATATACGCATAGATTCTGAGCATATGGGGGTTGGTGGTGATGACTCGTGGAGCCGCAGTGTTCACGATGAATATTTGCTAAAGAAAAAGCATTATCACTATCAAATTACGCTTAAGGCAGACTAGTCATCTTGATTAGATTGAGGCCAACAAGGAACGAGTAATGGCGAACATAAAACTGACCAACCTAGTTAAATCCTTTGGTGATACTGAAATCATCCATGGTGTTGATCTTGATATTAAGAATGGTGAATTTGTGGTTTTTGTTGGCCCATCAGGGTGCGGGAAATCCACCTTGCTTCGCCTAATTGCAGGGCTTGAGGAGATCACCTCTGGTATTCTAGAGATCGATGATGAAGTGGTTAACGAGGTCGATCCTGCCGAGCGTGGTATTGCTATGGTCTTTCAAACCTATGCCTTATACCCTCACATGACTGTTGAAGAGAACATGGGTTTTAGTTTGCGTATGAACGGCGTTGATAAAACCTTGATCTCAGAAAAAGTCATGGCGGCAGCAACCGCTTTGCAGTTAGAGAGCTTACTGCATCGTAAGCCTAAAGAACTATCCGGCGGTCAACGTCAAAGGGTGGCTATAGGCCGTGCGATTGTGCGCGATCCCAAGGTGTTTTTGTTTGATGAGCCTTTATCAAACCTCGATGCAGAGCTGCGTGTAGATATGCGATTGCAGATTGCTTCTCTACACGATGAGCTTCAAAACACTATGGTTTATGTTACTCACGATCAGGTTGAAGCGATGACACTGGCGGATAAGATTGTGGTGTTACGTTTAGGCAATATTGAGCAGGTAGGCTCTCCCTTAGAGCTTTATAATCGACCAGCCAACGAATTTGTCGCAGGGTTTATTGGCTCACCAAAGATGAACATGTTGCCTGCTGTTGTGGTCGATATGGTAGACAATAGTGCAACGATACGAACCCCTGATGAGCAAGTGTTTTCAATTCCCGCAGATGTGAGCTCTCTTGAACTTGGCGATAAGGTGATTTTTGGCGTTCGCCCTGAGCATCTGTCTATTGAACAAAATGGCGAGCACACTCTTCAGTTTATTACTCAGGCCGTTGAGCGCTTGGGCAACAGCACCTACTTATTTGGTCAAGTGGGTGGCTATGACAATTACAAGGTGCATGTCAGTGGCGACAAAGAGATTAAGCGCGGCGATGAATTGCAGCTAAGCTTTGATACTGATAATTGCCATCTATTCTTTGAGGGTAACTGTATTACTAACCTTTAGCCTACCGTTATCTATGATGCCGCGATCATGAGTGAGTTCTTGTGATCCTGTCAAAGGAGTCACTGTGTCTCAAGAACTATCTCACGATTTTGTGCAGCTAAATAGCCAAATATCTTCCCTAATCGTTAGGTTATCGCCTGCTCCAGAGATTGTTTACTGGGGCAAGGCTATCCTTGATTTAACCTCAGAGTCTGAGATTTTAGCCATCATCGATAGAGCTGTATCCCAAGCGAGACTAGATGTGGATGTGCCTGTCACTCTTTGTCCTGAAATCGGACGCGGTAGTTTCGGCTCCTCTGGACTTGAGGGGCACCATCAAGGCAATAACTGGGCCCCTGTATTTCAATATACAAGCCATACCCTCAATGGAGAGAGGTTGACGATTGAATGTAAGGACGAGCTTGCTAAACTTTCCATCACAATCGACCTGCAGCTCGATAGTCAAAGCGGTGTGCTCAGTAAATCAATCAGCCTCAGAAATCACAACAAAGCCGACTATCAGCTAGAAAAACTAGCACTCACGATTCCTATTCCTTATCGAGCCAAAGAGGTCATGTCATTCTCGGGTCGCTGGAGCCGAGAGTTTCAATCTCAGCGACATAATATTGAGCATGGCGCTTTTACACAAGAGAATCGCCGAGGGCGTACCTCCCATGAATACTTTCCTGGCTGTATTGTCGGCAATAAAGCCTTTACTCATCAAACAGGAGAGGTTTGGGCTTTCCATCTTGGCTGGAGTGGGAATCATCACTGGCGAGTAGAAGCCAAAAGCGATGGTCGGCGATTTGTGCAAACGGGTGAATTGCTGATGTCTGGAGAGGTGAGCCTCAAGCACGGTGAAAGCTACACCTCGCCGACACTCTATAGCTCTTATAGCTGCAGTGGTCTTAATGGATTACGAGCTGAAAATCATCGCTTTGTTCGTCAAAATATCTTACAGCTTGACCAAGACAAACCTCGCCCAGTTCACCTAAATACATGGGAAGGTATCTATTTTGAGCATGATCCTGACTATATTTGCCAGATGGCAAGTGAAGCGGCTCAAATGGGAGTCGAACGCTTCATCATTGATGATGGCTGGTTCAAAGGGCGTAACAACGATAAAGCCGCATTAGGGGACTGGGTTCTAGATACAGCGAAGTACCCTAAGGGGCTGAATCCTGTGATTGAACACGTAAATCAGCTGGGTATGGAGTTTGGTATCTGGGTTGAGCCAGAGATGGTAAACCCTGACTCGGATCTATTTAGAGCACATCCAGAATGGGTGTTAAGCACGCCAAGGTACCCATTGACGACAGGGCGTAACCAATTGGTGCTCAATCTACAAATACCCGAGTGTTTTGAATACTTGTACCACTGTCTTGATGACTTATTGAGTCAGCATAATATTGCCTACGTTAAGTGGGATATGAACAGGGAGTTGCTTCAGCCAAGCCATAAAAGGAAGGCTGCTGTTCGAGGGCAAACCTTAGCTTTCTATCGCTTAGTGGACAAGCTAAGAGGGGCGCATCCTAAGGTTGAGATAGAGTCATGCTCTTCTGGCGGTGGTCGAATGGATTATGAGGTGCTAAAGCGTACACATAGGTTCTGGAGTTCGGATTGCAATGACGCCCTTGAGAGGCAAACTATACAACAAAATATGAGCCTATTTTTTCCGCCGGAGGTGTTAGGCACTCATATTGGTCCCGCACACAGTCACACCACGCGTCGCCAACACAGCATCAATTTACGAGGTGTTACTGCACTGTTTGGGCACATGGGAGTAGAGCTAGACCCTGTCAAAGAGAGTGAACAAGAGCGCAAGGCATTTGCCAAATACATTCAACTACATAAACAACATCGAGAGTTATTGCACAGTGGCCATTCGTTTGTGCTTGATAGTTGTGATAAGACGAGAAATGCATACGGTGTTTACGACGATACTCAGTTGTTACTGGCTATCTGTCAGAAGGCGATGCCAGATTATTCATTACCTGAGCCCGTTTTATTGGATATGCTTGATGAAGATGCACTTTACCAGCTAATTCTATTGGAGCTTCCAGAGCATGGGGAAGGGATAATGAAGCATTACCCCAATTGGATTGAACAACTACGATCTAACGAAGAAGTAAGGGTGCATGGCAGTGTGCTAAAGCAAATTGGATTGTCACTGCCAATACAAGACCCAGAGACCTGCTTATTAATTTACTTTGTGAAATGTGAATCTTGATCAGTTATGTATTGAGCTAAAAGGGCGAACTCAATGAGTTCGCCCTTATGTTTAAATCAGCTTAAATCGTTCCCAAACTCGGGAGCGCCAGCGAAATGCCATGATAATACCGCGAATCCACTCATCTGCTGCTATAGCCAGCCATGCGCCAATAACACCCAAGCCAAAGTAGATACCAAATACGTAGGTAAGCCCTACACCAAATCCCCACATGCACAAGATGCCAACTTGTACTGGATATTTCACATCACCGGTGCCTTTAAGTGCAGAGATAAAAATGAGGTTAAATACACGACCACCTTCAAGCAGTATTGAGCCGAGCATTAAACCTGCTCCGAGTTTAATCACTTCAGGATCTTCAGTGAAAATGCTAAGCAAGGTTTCACTGCCAAGATAAAAGAGCGTACTTACACCCACTGAGGCGAGAAAGCCCACAACAAAATAATTCTGCACCTTGACCAATATGCTGTCATTCCAACCTTTGCCGACAAAATAGCTGGTTTGGATCTGACTGGCTTGTCCCAACGAAAGAGAAAAAGCAAAGGTAAAGCGAGCCAGATTCTGTGCATAGGTAAATGCAGTCAGAGACGCTGTGCCCATCTGCACAACAAAATAAATAATCACCATCTGAGATAGGTTATACGAGAGGATCTCTCCAGCATTCATCACCCCTAGACGCAGTATCTTTTTATAGGTTGATGAGAGCACCTCTGTGGCTTTGCTTAACCTAGGTTTGAGATCTTTCTTGATCAGCAGATACCACATACAGATCGCTCCAAGTAGTTGGCTGATTACTGTGACTGTTGCCACCCCAGGTACACCATAAACAGGTAAGCCAAATGGAGAGTACAAAACACAGTAGTTACCAATAACGTTTAACACGCCAAATACGAGATTGATCAGCATTGGGGAGCGTGAGAAGCCATGGCTACGCAATATAGTGGAAAAGACCACGCTGGTGGTGACAAAACCTGCACAGGTACCACTGATGATCAGGTATTGGTTTGCGTACTCAGCAACTTGTGGTTCAAGACCAAATAGTCCAACTATATTGTCTGAGAATAAGAAGAATAGACTGCCAAGAATAATGGATACGGCGAACCCCAGTATAACGCTCGCAATTCCCACATGCTCTGAATCCGAGGAGCGTCCTGCACCATTGTACTGAGCGATTAAGATACCTGTGCCTGTGCTCACCATCATAGACACAATGATGATAAAGAAACTGATCGGCGAGATAACGCCAACTGCAGAAACCGCAAGATCTGAGTAACCACTTAGCATAAACACATCGCTGGTGTTCAAGGCATTGCGTAATAATGCCTCGACAAATATCGGCCAAGTTAAGGCGACAATATTCATTCGTTTATTCATGGTTTGCGAGGAGTCTGACATAAAATGAGCACAGGATTTGAATTGGTGCGCAAGTATACAGATATCATAAATTTGATGCATTGATTAAAACTCGGTTTTATCAAATTTAGTAATGAGTGGTAGTGAGGTATTGATAGCTACGATGTTGGTTTTTGAAGCTAGCCAACAAACTACAAAAACAATGCGTGATGACTTCGCCATAACCACAACCAGAATAGATACCTGCTGAGTGTTTATTGCTATCTTTGATTGAAAAGAATATCGATTTTACGGGGTTACCAGCACGTAAAATGCACATTTTAAAGGATAGAGTTCAATGACCATTTCACATGCTCATTTATTAGAGAGTCTGAGCAAAGGGGTTGCCAGCGATGGAAAACCTGCACACGTTTATCAATTAAAGAACAGCCATGGCATGGTAGCGACGTTTATGGATGTAGGAGCGACATGGTTGAGTTGTCAGGTTCCAGTTCGTGATGAGATGCGAGAGGTGCTTTTAGGCTGCGATAGCATGGATAAATTCAATCAGCACTCCGCTTTCATGGGAGTGACGGTAGGGCGCTATGCTAATCGAATTGCCAATGGCCAGTTTAAAATTGATGACATTCCCTATCAGATAGAGGTGAGTGAAACCGGTCATATGCTACATGGCGGTAAAATTGGCTTTGATAAATATCGTTGGACTGTTGATTCTGTATCTGAACAGCGTATCCAGTTTTCAATCGTCTCAGAGGATGGCGATCAAGGCTTTCCTGGGGAAGCTAAAGTGTCGGTGACTTATGAGTTAACTGAACTTAATGAAGTCAAGATCAGCTACACAGCAACGACAAACAAAGCAACCTTGATGAACTTAACTAACCACGCATATTTCAACTTAATGGGCGCTGATTCAGGGGAAGATTGTCTGGGGCATGTACTGAGTATTAATGCTAGTCGGTTCTTACCAACGGATGAACTTGGTATCCCAACAGGAGAGATCCGTGATGTCTCAGATTCTGGCTTTGACTTTTTATCACCTAAAGTGATTGGCCAAGATCTGCTTTTGGATGAAGAGCAGCAGTCCTGCAACGGCTACGATCATTCATTCTTGCTAAATGAAGACTGTTTAGAAGGAGAATGCGGGGCAACCGTTACCTCACCAGATAGCTTGTTAACCATGAAGATGTTCACCACAAAACCTGCGGTGCAACTTTATACGGGTAATTTCTTGCAGGGCACTCCAAACCGTATCGGAGGGGAATATGATAGTTTTGGCGGTGTTGCACTAGAGACTCAATACCTTCCTGACAGCCCTAACCATCCTGAGTGGCCACAGCCTAGTTGCGTACTTAGGGAGGGGGAGATTTATAGCCATAATACTACCTATCAGTTCCTCAGTAATATGTAGTTTTTCTCGCAATTTCTTTCGAATCTAGAGGCACGTTGTAGTGCCTCTTTGCATTTCTGCTCAACAGAAAACCCTATAGCAATTTCAATAGCTTATCACTTAACATTTTTCTCAATAAATGGCGAGAAAACTGCCACATAGGTAACAAAACGAACGCTATCTGATATCGACCTATCAATCGGGGTCTACACTCAAATCATTGTTGCAGGGCTCGGCCATAAACGATTGACTCTTTGTTGATAACCTTTTGCTTAGATAACTAGGCGTCAAGGTTCTCGCCGCAATTAAATCGTTTCTGACTCGAGCAAAATTCAACCGCAAAAGGTCAACAGACCCTAAGTGATTTTTGGAGTATCGATATGCAGCCATCTCTTACGAATGAGACTGCAAAAGATCGCCCTCCGGTAAGCAAAAAAAAGGCAAGTTCAAAACTCTCGCCGTGGCTGTTTCTGCTGCCGGCGTTATTGGTGTTCTGTGTTTATGTTGTTTACCCGATCTTTCAGAGCATCTGGCTTAGTTTTTTTGAATGGGATGGCCTAGGAGAAAAGACTTGGGTCGGCCTTGATAATTACATAGAGCTGTTTGATTCAGAGGCGTTCTACACCTCTTTGAAAAACAATACCCTGTGGTTAGTGTTTTTTATGCTAGCCCCTCCGATAGGATTGCTGATCGCCTTGTTTCTCAATCAACAGGTGAGAGGGATCCGCGTTGTTAAGTCTCTATTCTTTTTTCCTTTCGTTATCTCTCAAGTTGTCGTTGGCCTTGTATTTGCTTGGTTTTACGACCCTTCGTTTGGTCTGTTTAACATCGCAATCGGTGCCCTAGGCTTCGACCCTATTTCTATTTTGGCGGATGAAGACTTAGTTACCTACGGGATCATAGCCGCTGGTCTATGGCCACAAATATCCTACTGCATGATCTTGTATTTAACGGGGTTAAATAATCTCGATCCTGAGCAGATCGAAGCCGCTCGTTTGGACGGAGCCAAAAGCTGGCGAATGTTGTGGTTTATCGTTTTGCCTCAACTCAGGCCCGCTACCTTTATTGCCATCGTTGTCACTGTGATTGGCGCACTGCGTTCATTTGACTTGGTTGCCACTATGACAGCGGGTGGCCCTTGGGGCAGTTCTACCGTACTTGCCTACCAAATGTATGAAGAGTCGATTTTTAATTATCGAATGGGATATGGCGCATCGGTAGCTGTGGTGCTGTTCCTGATTATGGATATCTATATCGCTTACTTTTTATGGCGCATGCTAAGGAGTGAGAAGTAATGTTTCCTAAACCAATTCAAAAATCAGGAGCGTTCGCGAGCATGAGCTATCGTGTGGCTCTGCCTATCGCATTGGTCTTGTGGCTGCTTCCTTTAATAGCCGTAATGCTCACCTCTATACGCTCAATGGATGATATCAATAAAGGGAATTATTGGGGCTGGCCAGAAGATACGCAGATGGTCGAGAACTATACGCAGGTCTTTACTTCTACGGCGATGGGTGACTACCTGCTTAATAGTCTATTGATCACCTTGCCAGCAGTTGCGGGCGCAGTGGCTCTATCGACCTTGGCAGGATTTGCTCTGGCTAAGTACCGTTTTTCCGCAAATATTTGGATTTTTGCTTTATTCATCGGCGGCAACTTTGTGCCGTTTCAAATCTTAATGATCCCTGTGAGAGATTTAACTATTTCGTTTGGTCTTTACGACACCCACTGGGCTCTGATCTTCTTTCATATCGCCTTTCAAGCCGGATTTTGTACGCTGTTTATGCGCAACTTTATTGTTGGGATTCCCGATGCATTGATTGAAGCTGCGCGGGTAGAAGGAGTGAAAGAATGGCGCATATTTTGGTATGTGGTGTTGCCTTTAGTAAGGCCAGCTCTAGCGGCCTTAGCTGTGCTGGTATTTACCTTTATTTGGAATGATTTTTTTTGGGCGCTAGTGCTGGTGCAAAGCGATGAAGTGAGGCCGGTAACAGCAGGCTTGAGCTCTTTGCAGGGACAGTGGTTAGCGTCATGGCAATTTATGTCAGCTGGAGCCGTCGTAGCCGCGATTCCCCCAGTCGTGCTGTTCTTTACTATGCAGCGACACTTTATTGCTGGCTTAACCCTAGGAGCGACCAAGTAATTCGGTCGATTAGTTAATAATAAGGACTAACAACTATGAAATACGTGAAGCTACTCTCTGCCAGTATAGCCTTGAGCGCTATGCTGGGAACTTCAGTTCATGCAAGAACTCTGGTCATCAACTCTGATGCGTCAGATCCGGCTCCAAAAGAAGCATGGGCAGAGATTGTTGACCGTTTTGAAAAGGCCAACCCAGAGATCGAGGTGAAATATAATCTTTATGACCATGAGTCTTACAAGACCACAATTCGTAACTGGCTAGTGACTTCTCCACCGGACGTGGTGTTCTGGTATGCGGGTAACCGTATGAAAACCTTTGTAGATCGTGGCTTGTTTGAAGATGTCAGTGATATTTGGAAAGACAATAATATGGTGCAAGACTTCGCTTCTGCAGCGCCAGCAATGACGGTTGATGGTAAGCAATATGGTGTGCCATACACTTATTACCAATGGGGTATTTATTATCGTAAAGATATCTTTGACAAACATGGTATCGCAGAGCCAAAAACATGGGATGAGCTAAAGGCGGCATCGGCTAAGCTAAAAGAGAATGATGTCACCCCATTTACCATAGGGACTAAATATCTTTGGACTGCAGCCGGATGGTTTGATTATCTCAACTTACGTACCAATGGCTTAGATTTCCATATTCAGTTAATGGACGGCAAAGTCCCTTATACCGATGATCGCGTGAAGAAAACATTTGAAAACTGGGCTGAGCTGGTGGAGCCTGGCTATTTCTTGAAAAATCACGCGTCCTATTCTTGGCAAGAAGCGCAGCCTTTCTTATATAACGGACAGGCTGCAATGTACCTAATGGGCAACTTTATTACACCAAACTTCCCTGAAGAACTCGACGGTAAGATGGGCTTCTTCCAGTTCCCAGTGATCGATCCTGCAGTAGGTATGGCAGAAGATGCTCCAATGGATACCTTGCACATTCCAAGCAAGGCGAAAAACAAAGACGACGCGCGCTTATTCTTAGAGTTCGTGGCACAAGCTGAGAATCAGCAGTTAATTAATGAGTTGCTGCTTCAGATCCCAACCAATAGTAAAGCCAAAGCCAAATCTGATCCGTTCTTGGATAAAGGTGTGGCAATGCTTGCCGCTTCCGATGGTACTGCTCAGTTCTACGACCGAGATACCGACCCAGCAATGGCTAAAGAAGGGATGAAAGGCTTCCAAGAGTTTATGGTACACCCTGATCGCATTGAGAAAATCTTAGAGAGACTAGAGAAAACAAGAGCTCGCACCTTTAAATAGCGAACTCGTGTAAGTTAGGGCCCCTTCTAGATAGCAGAAGGGGCTTTTTTATTTTATAGAGCTTACAGAATCACGTTTCACTAGCGTAGGGGAGAAACGCAATGGGTGCTCTGAAATAGGGGCATCACTGGCTAGGCGTAAAGCCAGTTCAGTGGCTTTCTCTGCCATTAACTCGACAGGATAACGAATCGTAGTCAGGCGAGGCTTCACATAGCGGGCAATTAGACCATCATCAAAGCCAATAATAGAGATGTCTTCTGGGGTTAAAAGGTGGTTCTCATCCAGTATCGACATAGCGCCAGCGGCCATGTAATCGTTATAGGCAACCACGGCGGTAATAGGTAAAGACTTAGCAAGTAGATTGGTCATCGCCGCTTCTCCGCCACGGTTGTTTGGGTTACCAAACTCGGTGTAGTGTTCGGGAAGCACTTGATTGTGATCAGTTAGTGCATCTTTATAGCCATTAATACGTTCTTCTGTATCGGAGATAGCGTGTGATGAGGCGATGCACGCAATTTGGGTATGCCCTTGCTTGAGTAAATACTCTGTCGCTAAGTAGGCGCCTTTATAATTATCCAGAGAAATGCAACGAGAGCTAATGGCTTCGATATGCCGATTGATTACAACCAAGCCTTTTACCTCGTTGGCATAGTCAATCAATTCTTCGTCAGTCAGTCCTTTTGCATGGATGACCAGTGATTCACAGCGACTGTTAATCAGTAGTTCCAAAGCTTGGCGTTCTTGCTCTCTATCATGATAGCCATTACCGATAAGAATGTGCTTTCCATTCTCTCTAGCGACTTTATCTACCGCACCTACTAGGCTACCAAAAAATGGGTCTGCGACATCACTGACCAAAACACCGATAGTATTAGTGCTTTGGCTAACTAGCGCTCGTGCATTGGCATTGGGTCTATACCCAAGTGATTTCATTGCCGTCGTTACTGATTGCACAGAAGCTTTGCTAGCTTTAGGGCTGTTATTGATCACTCTTGATACGGTTGCGACCGAAACTCCGGCTAATTTTGCGACATCTTTTATGGTTGCCATACACTGCGTCCTAATAGTTCTTCATTTCATTAAACGGAGAAAGTGTAAACGAATCAACATAAACCGAGTCGTGAAATCATTTTATGAGATAAGTCTAATAAAAATAACGTTCTAAGTATTGTAAACGTTATCAGTGACAGGGTGCTGATCACCTGGTTGCATGGTTTTTGTGCTGAAGAGTGCGCTAGCTGGTTAATTATTGTATCACTGTGATTTTATAGACATTTACTGCTCGATATTTGCACGTAAATGTGTTTTTTTTGTAAAAATACAGTGTTGGGAGCTCTTTTAAGTTGTGATGTCTTGTGATCTAGATCGCGTTTTTATTTTTTTTAAGCCAAATGATAATAAATATCACCTATTCGCCTGCTAACCTGCTCGCGACTTTGTAGCCGTTCAAAGCAAAAATTATAAGATAAATAGGAGTGTTCATAGATGAATACTGATAAGAAAATGTCACTGACCGCCCGAGTCATTCTCGGTATGGGTTTAGGGATCCTGACAGGCTTTATCATTCGATTAGCTTTTAGCGAAAACCAGTTTATTAATAACTATCTAGTCAATGGACTATTTGATGTAGGTGGTTCAATTTTTATCGCTAGCTTGAAAATGCTTGTTGTGCCTTTGGTGTTTGTATCACTTGTTTGTGGTACTAGTTCACTTAAGGACATTGCCACGCTAGGCCGTCTAGGTGGTAAGACAATCGCGTTTTACTTAGTAACTACGATGATCGCAATCTCAATGGCGATCTTCATGGGTACTGTCTTCCAACCAGGAGCTGGTGCAGACCTTGCTGCTGCAACAAGCTTTACTGCAACTGAAGCCCCATCACTGGGTCAAGTTATAATAGGCATGTTCCCAGAGAACCCAATTAACTCAATGGCACAGGGCAACACCCTACAGATCATTGTGTTTGCAGTATTGTTCGGTATCGCGATCAGTGCTTGTGGTGAAACTGGTGAGCGTGTAGCTGCTGCATTCCAAGACATCAACGAAGTGATCATGAAGCTAGTAGCGCTTCTAATGAATATTGCACCATACGGTGTATTCTTCCTGATGGCGAAGCTGTTCACCACAATTGGTCTTGGCGCAATCATGAACCTAGGTGAGTATTTCCTAGTTCTAACTGCTGCACTTCTGATTCAAGGTCTAGTGGTTTACCCATTGATCTTGAAAGCAACAACGGGGCTTAACCCGCTTAACTTCCTGAAGAAGATGGAAGATGCGGTAATGTTCGCATTCTCAACAGCATCTTCAAACGCGACGATTCCAGTAACTATGGAAACCGCAACTCATCGTTTAGGTGTTAAGAACCGCGTAGCCTCTTTCACTGTACCTCTGGGTGCAACCATCAACATGGATGGTACTGCTATCATGCAGGGTGTGGCGACTGCCTTTATCGCTCAGGCGTTCAATATTGACCTAACTATGGGTGACTACCTAACGGTTATCCTAACCGCTACGCTAGCGTCTATTGGTACAGCTGGTGTTCCTGGTGTAGGTCTAATCATGCTGGCCATGGTATTGAACCAAGTAGGTCTTCCTTTGGAGGGTATCGCTCTAATTATGGGTGTTGACCGTCTGCTTGATATGATTCGTACCGCGGTGAACATCACTGGTGACAGTGCTGTAACAGTTATCGTTGGTAAGTCTGAAGGTGCATTGGATGTAGACACATTCAACAACCCTGAAGCGGGTAAGAAAGAAGAAGAAGTTCATCTTCACCCAGTAAGAGACTAACTTATTGATTAAGTACTAAAGGGAGCCTAGGCTCCCTTTTTTTGTATCGATTACAATACAAAAACAAAAGAGGCTGCGTGAAAACGCAGCCTCTTATTTTTACTCAGTCAGAGCGACTCGACTTAATCCGAGTGTGATTAGTTGTTGCTGTGTAGTTCGCTGTTTAGCTCTACTGCAGACTTGTTAGTCAGACACTCAACGGCACCTGTTTGCGAGTTACGGCGGAACAGTAGATCAGACTTGCCAGCTAGGTCACGCGCTTTAACTACTTCAACCTCTTGGCCGCTGTTGTCTAGCATGCGCACTTTAGTACCCGAGGTTACATACAGACCTGACTCGATAGTACAGCGATCGCCCATTGGGAAACCAAGACCGGCATTTGCGCCCAGTAGGCTGTTCTCACCAATAGAGATAACTACTTTACCACCACCAGATAGGGTGCCCATGATAGAAGCACCACCACCGATATCAGAGCCTTCGCCAACCATAACGCCAGCAGAGATACGGCCTTCAACCATGCTCACGCCTTCAGTACCAGCGTTGAAGTTGATGAAACCTTCGTGCATAACGGTAGTGCCTTCACCCACGTGAGCACCAAGACGAACGCGAGAGGTATCAGCGATACGCACGCCCGCAGGCACAACGTAATCCACCATTTTAGGGAACTTATCTACGCAATCTACGCTTAGTGCGCGACCCGCTAGGCGAGCTTCGATTTGACGATCAGCCAGTTCAGGAAGATCGATTGGACCTTCGTTAGTCCATGCGATGTTGTGTAGAAGACCGAAGATACCGTCAAGTACTGTGCCGTGCGGCTTAACTAGACGGTTAGAGATCAGTTGCAGCTTAAGAAAGCCTTCAGCAACCGATTGTGGTTTTTCATCGCTCTCAAGTACAACAACAACCAAAGGCTGCTCTGATGCCGCTGCTTTTGATGCAAAACTTGCACTTGCCGCTTGGCCATTGCTTTCAAACGCGCTTGCAAGTGCAGCACATTGCTCAGAAGTAATCTCTAAGCTTTGGTTGCCTTGCTCATAACCCGCAGCTTGTTTAACTGCAGCAATGAGTTCTGCTGTAGGGTTCAAGATAGGGGTTGGGAAGAAAGCTTCAATAATTTTGCCATCACGGTTTTTAGTCGCGCTACCGAGTGCTAGTGCAAAGAAAGACATCAATTAATCTCCATATATCGTATTCAAGTACGTCTCTTTTCCCCGCTTGCGATGCATTAAGGTGAGGAGACGTACCTCTCAAATTTTGTTGATAGCTTTACACTATAAAGAGCGTTCGCTTAGCTGAAAAGGGCTAAATCACGAAAACTGACAAAATGCTGAAACAAGGGAGGCAATGGGTAATGAAGAAGTAGAAAGCTTTGCTAATTGATATTGAGAAGATAGAGCGATGGGAAGAAGAAATCGCCCTGCGATTCAATGATGAGTGCAGGGCAATTAATATAGCGTTGTTTAAGCGGCGTCAGACTCTGAAGAATCAGGTACGGCTTCAACCTTTGGCTTCTTTGGCGTTGGTTTGCGTTTAGCACCTAGAGCGTAAAGTACCTCTTCTTTGTGCTTAGCTAGATACATAGACAACTCTTCTTGCTGGCCTTCATCGGTGATGATTTCGCTATTGCCCAAAAGCTCGAACAATTCATCTGCCATATCCAGCATTTTGTCATATGCGTCCGCTTCGGCTTTCGAGGTAAAAGTCATCTTTTCTTCTCCGTTGCGTTCTACCACGTACTTGACGATAACAGCCATGGTCCATCCTCATAAAATTGTTTATAGATTGAATACTGGTTATTTATACATAAATCACTCTTTACAGTCTAGCCGAGTTGGTGATTTTGTGGGGTGATCGGTCAAACGCCATTCAAGACTGTATTGCAAGAATGCATCGAGTAATGGGTTTAAGTATTTGTCTTTGTGTAAAACGATCTGCATGGAACGTTCAAGGGGTAGGGTGATGTTAAGTTTCTTCACTTTACCCGCCTTGATTGCGCTATCTACTGATAGTTCTGATAAACAGGCCAAGCCTAGCCCAGCGGTGACACCGTTGATGATGGCTTCGCTACTACTGAGTTCAAACTCTGTCTGCCAGCTTGATAAATGCTCAGCAATATGGGTAATGAAATAGTCGCGAGACCCTGAGCCTGACTCCCTGAGTAGCCATTTAGTCTCTTCCAGGTCATTAAACGTAAGATTTTCCTCTAATGAAAGCGGATGATCAGCTTGGCCTATCACGCACATCTGATCAAAACCAAACGGATGATGGATGAGCTTTGCAGAATCTTCGTTGCTCTCGATAAAAGCGATATCAATTTGGTAGTCGAGTATTTTCTGACCTAGATCAGAGGAGTTTGATAATAAGGCTTTAAACTCAACCGCTGGGTGTTTTTGCTTAAAGTCTCGGATTAGAAAGGGCAGTAGCTGATTGCCAATGGTATCACTTGCTCCCAGTCGCAGTTCGCCACTAAGGGTTTCAGAGTTATTGAATAAGCCCTGAATTGAATGTGCTCGATGCAGCAATTCATCAGCAATGGGCAGTAGCTTTATGCCTTCATTGTTGATGATCAATCGGTTATTGATTCGATCAAATAGGGTATGGCCCAGTTGGTTTTCGAGCTCATTGAGAGACAAACTTACTGCAGCCTTGGACAAAAATAGAGTCTGTGCGGCGGCAGATAAAGAATTGGCTTTGGCAACAGAAGCGAACACCTCTAACTGACGTAGAGTAAATGAAATCATGATGTTTGGTTTTTCTTAACGTTAGTTTTAAATCTTTAAATATTCATAAACATAGCTCAAGAGTAAACTAAGCGCATCAAGTAAATCATGAGCGGAGTCATCTAATGCAAACACAATCTCGTTTAGCCAATGCACCTACCCCAATGGCAGGACTTGCCCTTGGTATCGCAAGTCTAGGTTGGAGTCTGGAAAATCTTGGGGTGTTTGGTGGTTACGCGCAGATTGCGGGCGCTGTTATTGCATCGATATTATTGTCTGTTTTAGCGGGTAAATTTCTGCTCCATTCCCATTTACTTAAGCAAGATTTATCACATCCTGTTGTAGGGAGTGTGGTACCTACTTTTGCTATGGCGTGTATGGTGGTGTCGTATGCCATCGGCCAACATTGGGTGGGGTTGGGTAACCTTATATGGGTAATGTCAGTAGCACTGCATATTGTGTTCTTGGTGAGCTTTATTTTTCATCGAAGCCAAAACTTTCAGCTTCACCATATGGTACCAAGTTGGTTTGTGCCTCCGGTCGGCATCATAGTTGCAGCGTTAACCTATTCTGGCAGTTCGTCTTTGCATTGGATTGGTGAATATACCTTGTACTTCGGTATGGCGACCTACGCCATCATGCTACCTATAATGATTTATCGTTTTATATTCTCAGATTTAGTCCAAGATGCAGCTAAGCCAACTATCGCGATTTTAGCAGCGCCAGCGAGCCTTTCATTGGCAGGCTATCTTTCTTTTGTTGATGCTCCATCACCAGTGATTGTGGCTTTGCTGTTTGGTATCGCCGTTCTAATGACATCGGTGATCTATATGGCCTTTTATCGTTTATTGAGACTGCCATTTAGCCCAGCTTACGCCGCTTTTACCTTCCCTCTAGTGATTGGTGCAACGGCCCTGTTTAAAGTGGTGGCTTGGATGGGTGAGATGGGTGTTCCTGCTCAGTATGTTGAGCAAGTGCATGGCATAGCATTGGTAGAATTGGCCGTTGCGACATTGGTGGTGGGCTATGTGGCAATACAATATTTAAATAACCTATTGATTCAACCAAGGTTAGAGGTGAGTCTTAAATAACTCACTTTGAGGCATCAATTGCACTAGGGTGTGGTAATCTTATTGCAATTGATTCAACGGATTGTGAGCCTGCCTTGTTTACTGTTTATCATTCAAACCAGATCGATCTTCTCAAATCTCTACTCATAGCACTTATTCGCCAGCAACCTCTATCATCTCCCTTTGAGCAAGAGCAAATCTTAGTTCAAAGCCCTGGTATGTCTCAGTGGTTAAAGATGGAATTAGCCAAGGATATGGGGATTGCAGCTAATCTCAATTTTCCTCTTCCCGCTACCTTCATTTGGCAGATGTTTATCGAGGTACTGCCTGATGTACCTAAACGCAGTGCCTTTAATAAAGAGGCGATGACGTGGAAGTTGATGCAGGTATTGCCAAGTAAACTTGGACAGGACGAGTTCTCTTCTCTTGCAGCTTATCTTGAGCACGATCAGGATAACTCTAAGCTGTTTCAATTGGCTGGCAAGATTGCTGATATCTTTGATGGTTACTTGGTGTATCGTCCTGATTACATTACCGCTTGGGAAGGTAATGAGCATCCTGCTGAGTTACAAGAGCAAGGGCTATGGCAAGGTGAGTTATGGCGAGAACTGTATCGCTTTACTGAGCAATTAGGTCAGTCTAAGTACCACCGAGCAAATCTGTATCAAGACTTCATCGATAAACTGGCAAACCTGTCAGAGATAAGCAGTGATAACGTACCTAAGCGCTTATTTGTGTTTGGTATTAGCTCTTTGCCGCCCAAATATTTGGAAGCGTTGAAGGCTTTAGGTGAGCATATTGATGTGCACCTGATGTTCCATAACCCGTGTCGCTATTACTGGGGGGATATTAAAGACCAGCGTACCCTAGCGAAAATGGCGGCTAAGGTGAGACCTCGCATTCGTTGGCATGGACAAGAGATAAGCGAAGCGCAGGGTGTTCCTATTCTTAAAGGGGATATTGAGCACAATGCCTTGCCAGAGTTTCATCACGATGCGATCAGTAACAACTTGCTGGCCTCTATGGGTAAGCAAGGGCGAGATAATTTACATCTACTCTCTGAGCTTGATAGCAATGAGGTGGAAGCTTTTGTTGATCTCGATGTAAAGACACTTCTACAAAGTATTCAGCAAGATATTTTGCAGCTTAATCAACATCAAGATGATACTAAGCTAGAGCAAAGCCTGCATAAACAGCGAGTATCAAAAAACGATCACTCTGTATCTATACATTGCTGCCATAGTGCCACTCGAGAGGTAGAAGTGTTGCACGATCAGCTTCTGCATCTGTTCAATCAAGACCCGTCGCTAAAGCCACGCGATATTATTGTGATGGTAGCGGATATCAATGCCTATTCTCCAGCAATTAACGCCATCTTTGGCAATGCGACCGGCGATAGAAGAATTCCATACTCTATTTCAGACCGAAGCGTGGCCGAAGAGACCCCTATCTTAAATGCGTTTCTTCAGCTGTTAGATTTACCTAACAGCCGCTGTGGCCGCAGTGAGATGATGGAGATATTGGAAACCCCAGCAATACTGCAGCGCTTTGGCTTGTCAGCCTCAGATTTTGAATTGATTAATTTGTGGGTAGAAGAAGCCGGTGTGCGCTGGGGGCTTGATGATTCAACCGCCACTGAATTTGAATTGCCAAGCTTGAATCAAAATACTTGGGTGTTTGGCTTACAGCGTATTTTACTTGGCTACAGCATGTCGGCCATGTGTCAGCCATTAGAGCTGAGTAGTGGCATGCTCGCACCCTATGAACAGATTGAGGGTATGCAGGCTGAGCTAGCAGGAAAGCTCGCAGCCTTTATTGATAAGGTATTATATTACCGCAGTGTTTTAAAAGAGCCGCAGCATAGTGCGCAGTGGCAAACACAGCTTAACTCTCTGGCCAATGATTTCTTTGAGTTAGATATTGAAAACGAGATAGCCCTAACCAGTATTCGTGATGCTTTGTCTTCACTGACGCAGCAAACCACAGAGTCTGGTCTAGATGCCAGCTTAAGTCATCAAGTGGTCTCTGAGTACCTGCAAGATAAACTGGATAACTCCCGTGTTAGCCAGCGCTTCTTAGCAGGACAAGTCAACTTCTGTACCCTGATGCCAATGCGCTCTATTCCGTTTGATGTTGTGTGCTTACTAGGAATGAACGATGGTGTCTATCCTCGTAATGTTGCTCAGGAAGGTTTTGATTTGATGACGGTTAAGAGTCGTATTGGTGACAGAAGTCGTCGTGATGACGACCGTTATCTATTTTTAGAGGCTCTACTTTCTGCTCAGCAAGGCTTGTATATCAGCTATATCGGACAATCTATTCTCGACAACAGCGAATGCTTGCCTTCTATTTTAGTGACTGAGCTGCTCGAGTATTGCTCACAAAACTACTGTTTAGATGGTGATGAGCTTCTATCTGTGGACGACTCTGGAAAGCACTTACTTCATCACCTTAGTTCTCATCACAGTATGACCCCATTTAGTCGTGAGGCTTTTGAAAATAACCAGAGCTTTGCTGCTGAGTGGTTGCCTGTGGTGAATGGGGTCTATTCTCAAGCGGATAAGCCAAATACGCCGTTATCGGATTATTTTGTAGAACGAGAAGAGCTGTCTGAGATTGAATTGGAACAGCTGTTGTCGTTTTGGTCTCTGCCTGTGAAGTACTTCTTTAATCAGAGGCTACAAGTGTGGTTTAACAGCGAAAAAGAGCTGATTGAAGATGAGGAGCCCTTTTCCTTAGGTGGGCTCCAGCGTTACCTGCTACGAGATGAGATTGTATCGGCTATGTTAGATGGCGGAGGCTCGGAAGTAGAACAGGTTGCTCACTATTATCGTAGTTCAGGGCAATTACCAATTGGTAACTTTGGTGACTTAGAGGTCTTAGAGAATCAACAGGCCATGAAAGAGTTGGTCGCTGAAATTGACTTTTATACTAGCAATAAACAGCCTTCGCTACCTGTGTCTTTGAAGGTGCAATACCGTGAAAAGTGGTTAACGATTACAGGGTGGTTAGATAACTATTATACCTCTGGCCTAGTCCATTATCGCGTAGGCCGTATTCGCTCGAAAGATATCCTGCAGGCGTGGATAAAACACCTATGTGCTTGCGCTTCAGGTGTCGCTGTGACCAGCCACCTTATTGGAATCTCCAGCAAAAAAGAGATTGAGTACTTTTCCTTGGCCGCTATTGAGCAGCAAGACGCATTAGATTTCCTACAAGATCTCGTCGGGCTGTATTTTGAGGGAATGACCAACCCACTTCCTTACTTTCCTCGTTCGGCGCATGCAGCGACGCAAGAGTTTGTAAAAAAAGCGAAGAAAGGGGATACCGACGTTGCCCGAGAAGCCGCATTAGGTAAATTTAGCGCGACAGCCCTTGGCGATGACTATAACTCAGGTGAAACGGATGATATGTACATTCAGATAGCGTGGTCGCAATGGAGCGAAGAGTTGCAACAGCGCGGATATCAGCTGACAGAAAGAGTCTTATTGCCAGCGCAAGAGAGACTGCAAGAAAAATCGAAATAACGGAAATAGGTCAGAAGAGAAAGGGTGGCCGCCAGCATTTATTATTTGTAGGGTAATTGCTGGCGGCCAAAGGGTCAGAGAGACCTCTTATTTTTTAGTTCTTTATAGGGTTGGTGCTTAGCACTCATAATTTGAGGGCAAGCTTACGCATAACAGTTTGTTATATCAGTGAGTACGATCGCAAACTTCACCGGATAATGCTTAACAATAAGCACAGAAACTCGGCTTCATTACATTGATCACATATTTAGATAGGGTTCACTATGACAAATGACGCGCAAATCCTTCCTGCGCCGCTTGAGACAATGACATTCCCTTTGCATGGCGCTCGCTTAATTGAGGCTTCTGCAGGCACCGGCAAGACCTTTACCATTGCTGGACTCTATCTAAGGTTGTTGTTGGGGCACGGTGATAACGGCTCAGCACACCAAACCCCACTAACGGTAGAGCAGATCTTGGTAGTGACCTTTACTGAGGCGGCAACCGCAGAGCTAAAAGATCGAATTCGAGCGCGAATTCACCAAGCACGAGTCGCTTTTAGCCGAGGCATTAGTGATGATCCTGTGATTGAGCCACTTTTAGAGCAAACCGATGATCGTGAGCGAGCCTGTGAATTGCTACTGGCTGCCGAGCGCCAGATGGATGAAGCGGCGGTTTACACCATTCATGGATTTTGCCAACGGATGCTGACACAAAATGCATTCGAGTCGGGCAGTCGCTTTAAAAGCCAATTCATTAAAGATGAGACGCAATTAAAAGAACAAGTGATTGCGGATTACTGGCGTCGTCACTTCTATGGCATGGGCGCCAGCATGGTGTCAGAGATCCGTAGTCACTGGAAAACCCCCCAAGCGCTGTACGCTGATCTGAACAACTTTATCAGTGGTAATGAGGTTTATATTCATTCAGAGGTAGAAAAGGGAGATTTAGAGACCCTGTATGCTGAGCGTATAGCGATCCTTGAGGGCCTTCAAAAGCAATGGCTGTCAGGCAGTGTCGACTTTGAAAAGTTGGTTTTAGAATCTGGCATTACCAAGAATCCCTACAATAAGAAGAATGTACCAAACTGGGTTGGGCAGATTGATAGCTGGGCCGCAAAACCGCTATCTAGTATCGCAGTGCCGGAATGCCTGGAGCGCTTTAGTACTAGCGTGCTGCAATCTAAGACTAAACCAGACAAGCAAGCACCTGAGCATGCCGTATTTGATCATATAGATGAGTATTGCTCTTTGCCTGATCTTGAGGTGAAGCAAGCTATCTTAAGCAATGCCATTCCTGAGTGTCGCTCTGAACTGCAAAAAGCAAAGGGATTGCAGCAAAAGCTTTCCTTTGATGATCTGCTTAGCCAGCTTGACTATGCCTTACAAGCCGACGTTGAAGGGCTGTTATCTGAGCGTATTCGCGCGCTGTATCCAGTTGCGATGATTGATGAGTTTCAAGATACGGACCCGCAGCAATACAACATATTCAGACACCTTTACCTACAGCACCCAGAGTGCGGCTTGTTCATGATTGGTGACCCTAAGCAGGCTATCTATGCGTTTCGTGGCGCCGATATCTTTACTTATATCCGAGCGCGTAAAGAGGTGACTTCGCACTTCAACCTCATGACCAATTGGCGCTCTAGTAAAGATATGGTTGATGCGAGTAACGCACTGTTCCAAGAGGCTGAGTCTGCATTTATTTATGACGAGGACATTCCTTTTACTGCAGTGTCAGCAAGCCCTGGTGCAGATGAGAAATCTTGGTCGCTACATGGCGAAACTCAATCCGCAATGACGGTTTGGCTGAAGCAGCAAGATGGTGAGGCTGTGGCTAAGGGCGATTATAACCGGAGTATGGCGGAGTCTACTGCAACGCAAATACAGCGTCTTTTAAGCGCATCAGATTCTGGCCATGCACTGCTGCATGGCTCAAAAGACCAACCGATTCAAGCTGGCAATATCGCCGTGTTAGTGCGGACAGGGCGCGAGGCAAACTTGGTTCGTCGAGCGCTTTCAGAAAAAGGCGTTGCCAGCGTTTACCTCTCAAACAGAGACAGCGTTTTTTCGAGTCCAATCGCCAGCGATGTGCTGCTATTTTTGCGCGCGGCATTGCACTTTGATAACGATAGAGCACTGAGAACAGCCGCTGCCAGTTCGTTGTTTGATCTGTCTTTATTTGATTTAGAACGCTTGAATCAAGACGAACAATACTGGGAGTTGCTGAGCCAAGAGTTTAGTGACTATAGGCAGCTGTGGTTGAAGTCAGGGATCATGCCGATGATCCGCAGACTCATTCAATACAGAGAGCTAGCTCAGAGATTTCAAAATGAGCATCAAGGCGAACGAGTACTCACCGATCTCATGCATTTGGCTGAGCTGTTACAACAAGCCTCAGCAGAGCTAGAAAGTGATCATGCACTGTTGCGTTGGTTTGAAGAGCACATCTTTGAGGCGGGCTGTGGTGATGCTGGAGATGAGCAGAAACAACGCTTGGAGTCGGAAAAGAACTTGGTTCAGGTGGTGACGATCCACAAATCAAAAGGCTTGGAATACGACATTATCTTTGTGCCTTTTGTCAGCGCTTATAGGAAGAGCGACAAGGCACTTTATTACGATGCAGAGCAGCATCGTACGCGTTTTGATCTCGATAATAATAGCGATGGCATTGCACTCTCGGATAAAGAAAGGCTTGCCGAGGATTTGCGCCTTATCTATGTTGCGGTTACTCGTGCGGTCTATGGCTGTTACCTTGGTGTAGCAGCGCTAAAAGAAGGTCGTAGTAAAAAAGCCAGCTCACATCTCAGCTCCATTGGTTATTTACTGCAAGGAGCAGAAGCGCAAGAAGCGTCTGCACTCGCTACTGCTCTAAATGCGTTACAAAGCAAATACCCATCTATACATGTTAGTGACCCTATAGCGTGGGATGATGTTCGCTATCAAGCGCCACAGGTTGAACAGTCTCAGTTAGAAGCCAGTAAAATGCAGCAACAGATAGATTGGCGCTGGAGAATGACCAGTTATTCTGGACTGGTGAAGCAAGGCCATGGCTCAAAGCACCAAGATGAAAGCGTTTGGCTCGATACCGGCTTGGATATTGATGCTTCAGAGGATCAATCGCCGCTGCTTGATTTGAACAAAAAGACTATGTTCAATTTCCCGCGTGGCGCAAGACCCGGCACATTTTTACATACCCTGTTCGAAGAGGTTGAATACACCCAATCAGCCTTTGCCGCAGAGAACGAAGAGATTATTAAGCAGCTTTTACTCAAAGAGCAGTTAGATGAAGAATGGTTGCCGGTACTGCAAGAAATGATAGATAAGGTGCTTAACACTGACTTAGATGGAAGTGGCATCAAACTATCAGAAAAACAGCCACAGCAAAGGCTGGTGGAAATGGAGTTTCTTCTCCCCATCGAAATCTTGTCGGCTCAGCGATTTAATGCCATTACCCACAAACATGACTCGTTGACTGCCCAAGCAGGCGATCTTGGCTTTGCGCCGGTAGAGGGCATGCTAAAGGGCTTCATTGACCTAGTGTTTGAGCACCAAGGCAAATATTTTGTTCTGGACTGGAAGTCCAATCACCTTGGCGATAGTGCCGAGGATTATCATCAGAAGACTCTCGATGAGGCGATGATAGGTCATCGCTATGATGCCCAGTACCAAGTCTATGCGTTGGCGCTACACAGGTTCTTAAAAAGTCGGATACCTGACTACTCATACGATACTCATTTTGGTGGGTGTTTTTATCTTTTCTTACGCGGTATGGATGGCAGTGGTGAGTACGGTGTCTTTTCAGCGAAGCCATCACAGCAGATGTTAGAGGAATTAGATGCACATATTCGTGGCGAGGAGGCTATCTAATGGTAATGACTAGTGAAGCTCTTCCAGAAACGTTAAATATTAATGATATTGCTCCGCAGCAACTGACCCATTACAGGCAAAAGAAGTGGTTAGAATGGCTAGAAGTCATGGCCAGTGTGGGGATGATCCGAGATATTGATTTTCAGCTTGCGAAGTTCTTTGCGGCGCAAGAGAAAGGGGCGTCAGCACAGCGCATTGCCGTCATGGCTTGTGCGGTGAGTTATGAGCTTAGTAAGGGCAATTCATGCCTACCGATTACCGATAACTGGAATCCCTTAAAGGCGCTAGGGGGTAGCCAACTTGAGCCTTTATTTGCCCCCGAGTTACTGCAGTGCGATTGGATTAGTGAGCTCAAAGCTTCTAGTTTGGTCGCCCATGATTTCCAAGATGCAATGCGTCTGCCGCTTGTGTTTGAGTTTGGTAGCTTGTATTTACAAAAGTATTGGCATTTTGAGGGAGCGCTTGCGCAAAAAATACTGGAGTATGCCGAGCCGATTGCAATGGAGGCAAGTAAGCTCTCCACATTGAGGATTCAGTTAGATCAGTTATTCGCTTGGCAGTTAAACTACCTGTTCTCTGAGATACAAGCATTAAAGAAAAGCAATGCCAATACGGCGGTCATTCAACGAGCTATCTGTGAGTCCTTGGATGTGGTTGAGGTTGAAGGCATTGCCCTAGATAAAGTGGTGGCAATAGCGACACAAGCTCGTAATGTTAGCGAACTTGAGGCGCTCAAGGAGTATATCCCTCTCAGCACATGTTTAAATCATCAGAAAGTAGCAGCTGCCACGGCTTTAACTAGGCGTTTTTGCGTTATATCGGGAGGCCCTGGTACCGGGAAGACCACAACAGTGTCTAAACTACTAGCGGCCTTGGTATCATCAAGTGATACTGATATTACGATAAAACTAGCAGCGCCTACGGGCAAAGCAGCAGCTCGCCTTACCGAGTCCATAGGTCAAGCGATAGACTCTTTGCCTGTTGCCCCTGAGATAAAAGAAAGGATCCCAACATCAGCAAGTACATTGCACCGCTTGCTTGGCGCTATTCCTAATCGAACTGAGTTCAAACATAACTCTCACAATCCTCTGCACTTAGATCTATTGATCCTCGATGAGGCATCTATGGTCGATTTGCCTATGATGTATAAATTGCTTAGCGCACTGCCTGCTCATGCCAGATTGATTCTCCTTGGCGACAGAGATCAGCTGTCATCAGTGGAGGCAGGAGCAGTACTAGGGGATATTTGCCAGCTTGGAGGTCAAGGATATGGTTTGGCTCATCGAGAGCTATTAAATAAGCTTACTGGCTATCAATTATCAGTTTCGGCTCATGCTGGAACAGCGATTGGTGATAGCTTATGTGTTTTGCAAAAGAGCTTTCGATTCCATAGCCGTTCTGGGGTCGGAAAACTGGCAAGAGCGATTAATTCTGGCAGCAGCAAAGAGGCTGAACAGGTCTTCTTGTCAGGCTTTGAAGATATAGAGCACTTTGAGGTCACCGCAGAGAGCTACCAACAACTCATCAATACCTTGGTAGGCCGTTATCAAGAATACCTTTCATTGCGTTACGCAAATAATGGCGAAATGACAATGCCTTCATTTGCTCGTAGCGTTTTGCAAAGCTTTGCCAATACGCGATTGTTGTGCGCTGTGCGTGAGGGGGAGTTTGGCGTAGAAGGGACGAATACCAATATAGAGCGGGCATTGGCGCGCAAGAGTCTGATTCCTGTTGAACGAGAGACATGGTATATCGGGCGCCCTGTGATGGTGACCAGTAATGACCATAGTCAGCAATTGTATAACGGAGATATTGGCATTTGCTTGCTTGATGAGAGCTTAGAGGAGCCTCGACTGAAGGTGTACTTCGAGCTTCCGGATGGCAGCGTGAAAGGCGTGCTGCCAAGTCGAGTACCACCGCACGAAACGGCGTATTCAATGACCATACATAAATCTCAGGGCAGTGAGTTTAGCCATACCTTGCTTCTGCTACCTAAGACGCCAACGCCTGTATTAACGCGAGAGCTTTATTACACCGGTGTTACCCGAGCAAAAAATCAGCTCAGTGTATACGCAGATAAAGCCATTATGCAGCGCGCAATAAAACAGAAAACCGCACGAAGCAGCCACTTGTCACAGCGTTTAGCAACCGATGGCTAATGCTCTAGTAGTTGCTCTTTAGGTGACGTCCAGCGCTAGGATTTTTGATTTACGCTGGAAGTTGTAGAGGTCCTGCTTTTTAATTGGCAGGGCCTCAAGATCAATTTCACTGAAACCTTGCTCCCTAAACCAATGTAGGCTGTGGGTAGTGAGAATGAACAACTGCTCGATGCCTAAAGAGTCTGCTTGGTTTTTCATATGTGCAAGTAAGTGAGCACCTCTATTGCCGTCTCTGTATTCAGGATGAATCGCTACACAGGCCATTTCAGCCATTTTATCTTCAATGTATGGGTAGAGCGCGGCGCAACCAATAATAAGCTGGTCTTTGACTATGATAGTAAAGCGCTCAATCTCTTGCTCTAGTTGCTCACGCGAACGGCGTACTAAGATACCGTTATTCTCCAGAGGTTCTATCAGATCCAAAATACCACCGATATCATCAATGCTCGCAATACGCACTTGCTCTGCGCTTGCGGTGACAACTTGCGTGCCGATACCGTCTCTAGAGAAGAGCTCTTGGATTAATGCCCCATCATCCACATAACTAACTAAGTGACTGCGTTGCACGCCTTTTCGGCAAGCTTTTACTGCCGCTTGCAAAAAGCGATGAGTACTCGGCGCATTGTTATTCTCCTCTTGTTGCAGAATATGTTCCACCTCATGAGGAAATAACTCTGCTGCAACCTCACCATTGGGCTTGATATAGCCTTGGTCTGAGCTAAAGCCGATCAGTTTGTCAGCACTTAATTTAATCGCTACCTGCGTCGCTAGCTCTTCTGAAACGAGATTGAAGCACTCTCCGGTAACAGACCCTGCAACAGGGCCAATTAACACAATTGAGCCTTGCTCTAGAGTGCGATTAATCCCTTCTACATCGATACGTCTAACTCGGCCACTGTGCTGATAATCGATGCCATCTTCGATGCCTAAAGGCTGCGCGATAACAAAATTACCACTGACGACGTTTAATTGAGTCCCCGCCATGGGTGTATTGTTTAGACTCATCGATAGATGAGCGGTGATAGCCAATTGCAATTGCCCTGAGGCCTGCATGACATGGGGCAGCATAGAGGATTCGGTTACGCGAATATCTTTGTGATATGGAGAGCTTAATGACTGTTGATTAAGACGCTGATCAATCTGCGGGCGAGCACCATGTACCAATACTAATTTTACTCCAAGGCTATGTAGCAGAGCGATATCACTGACAATATTAGGAAAATTGTCATGGCTAAGGGCCTCTCCACACAGATAGATCACCATAGTGCTATCACGGTGTGCGTTTACATATGGGGTGGACTGACGAAATCCTTTTACCAGCTCAGTACTGCGATACATGGTTAAACTCTTTAAGTGAATTTTTATACAATAATAATGACTGTTTATATAATTACAACTATTAACCGCGTTATGAACAATGGCACACTTCAATGTTAATTGTGTGTGATTTTTCTTACAGGCATTGCGCAAAGCAGGGGAGTTTGTCATTCTGCTTTTCTACGGTTTATTCAAGGACATAAAACCCAGCCAATGCGCAAATTTATACCTCTTCTTACCCTTGCTACTTTGATGGTAGGGTGTGCTCAGCAAGCTGAACGCGGTCAGCAAGATTTTGACCAAGAGTTTCAGCAGCCACTTACGCAAACAGAAACCATTGAGAGTAACGCGTTTAGGGATCTCAATTCATTTGATGCGCAAGCAAAACAGGTGTTGGATAACTCTCCGTCAATGGCAGCCAAGTATCAAGACCTGTATCAGCAATTGTCTGAGTGGGCTTTGCAAAGTGGCGACCCGACTGATCTTGCTAACTATGGAGTGCAAAGTGCTCAGATGAAGGGAGGAGATAGTAAGGGTAATGTAATGTTTACCGGTTACTTCTCTCCTGTGATTGAATTGCGTCACGAGCCCGATGCTACCTATAAATATCCAGTGTATGGTAAGCCAAATTGCACAGGTCAGTGTCCAACTCGCGCTCAGATCTATGATGGTGCGTTAGAGGGGCAAGGGCTTGAGTTGGGTTATGCCGACAATATGATTGACCCATTCTTGATGGAAGTGCAAGGTAGCGGATTTGTACACTTTGGTGATGACAACAGCATGCAATATTTTGCTTATGCTGGAAAAAATAACCGTCCTTATGTCAGCATTGGCCGCATTCTCATAGAGCGTGACTTGGTTGAAAAAGAAAAGATGTCCCTTAAAGCAATCAAGCAATGGGTGACAGAAAATGATGAAGAGACGGTTAAAGAGTTACTAGAGCAAAACCCTTCTTATGTGTTCTTTGTGCCGAAGGATGATTTAGCTGTACGTGGAACAGCAGGTATTCCATTACTACCTATGGCCTCAGTTGCCGGTGATAGAGAGCTTCTGCCTATGGGAACTCCTATCCTTGCAGAAGTCCCTCTGTTAAATGCTGACGGAACTTGGTCAGGGGCTCATGCTTTGCGTTTGTTACTCGTGCTAGATACGGGCGGTGCGGTAAAACAAAATCATCTTGACCTTTATCATGGCATGGGAGCGCGAGCGGGGGTGCAATCTGGTCATTACAAGCATTTTGGCCGAGTGTGGAAATTAGGGTTAGAAAACTCAGAAACGGCTAACCCTTGGCAATTGCCAACCAGCCAATAGAGACTTCACTAGTAGGCCTCTAAACGCCGCAAAAACTAGACATTAATCACAAGAGTGCGTATAAAACGCACTCTTGTTTTTTATGTTCAGAGAAAAATCGTCATGCGAGAATTAACGACCCCAGCATCCGAATCCTATGACCAACGTTTTGGTGGCACTCGTCGCCTGTATGGTAATAGTGAGGTAGAGATTTTACGCGCTGCTCATGTGTGTGTGATTGGTATTGGTGGAGTTGGTTCTTGGGCTGTAGAAGCCTTGGCGCGAAGCGGTGTTGGAGAGCTAACGCTGATTGATATGGATGATGTGTGTGTGACTAACATTAACCGTCAAATCCATGCCATGACAGGCACTGTCGGTAAAAGCAAGATTGAGGTGATGGCCGAGCGTGTCGCTTTGATTAACCCTGATTGTAAGGTAAACCTGATTGATGATTTTATTGATCAAGACAACCAATCTGAGTATCTGAGCAAAGAATTTGACTACGTGTTGGACGCTATTGATAGCGTTAAGGCAAAGGCGTCATTGCTAGCCTATTGTCGTAGTAACAAAATTAAAGTCATTACCATTGGTGGTGCTGGTGGTCAGGTTGATCCTACTCAAATCTGTGTCGCTGACCTTAGCAAAACTGTACAAGATCCACTGGCTAAGAAGATCAAAGACCAACTGCGTCGTTTCCATAATTTTAGTAAGAACCCAAAACGCAAGTTTGCTATCGACTGCGTCTTTTCTACTGAGCAACTGAAATACCCACAAGCAGACGGCAGTGTTTGCGCGGTTAAATCGACAGCAGAAGGTCCAAAGCGTATGGATTGTGCTACCGGATTTGGCGCTGCGACTGTAGTGACAGCAACCTTTGGTTTTGTTGCGGTCTCGCGTATCATTGAAAAATTGATTCAAAAGCACAGCTCGAACTAAGGTCGAATAACCATGACTTATCCTGAAAACTCGACTGAGAACCCTTTTGGCACCTCAATTACAGAGGCGGATATTCTAGCGCAGATGCAGCAATGTCAGGGTTGGGAACAACGCTATCGTCAAGTGATTCAGTGGGGCAAGAAGTTGCCGATAATGCCTGAATCGCTGAAAGCAGAGCAAGTACTGGTTGCCGGTTGCGAAAGTCAGGTGTGGCTTGTTGGAGAGCAAGACAATGGCATTTGGCAGTTTAGTGCGGACTCTGATGCGCGTATTGTGCGCGGTTTGATTGCGTTAGTGTTGGCCGTTTTCAACGGTAAAACTAGTACGCAAATCCAGCAGTTTGACGTGGAAGGTTATTTTGAAAGCCTTGGCTTGTTGCAACATTTAAGCCCATCACGCGGTAATGGGCTTAAGGCGATTGTCGAGCAGATACAGGCTTTAGCTGTTGAATAGCGGTAAGGTTTAAGCGAACCAGTTCTTAGCTTTTAGCTGACCACTGACAGCTTTCTTTTACAACATATCTACAGCCTTGGTGAGAGCAGCAATAAAAGCATCCACTTCTTGCTCTGTGTTGTACACCCCAAAAGAGACTCTCACCGTTCCTTTTATGCCTAAAGCATCCATTAATGGGTGAGCACAATGATGACCAGCGCGTAGCGCAATGCCTTGTTGATCAAGCAAAGTAGCAATGTCCTGATGATGCACGCCCGGCATAATAAAACTGATGACACTCGCACCAGGTTGATAACCCACTAGCTCTATATCTTCGATATTGCAGATAGCCTGATAGGCTTTGTTCTGCAATGCCTGTACATGCTTTTCAGCGTTCGGATGATCAATGTCTGTGAGCCAATCTATAGCACTAGAAAGCGCCAGTGCTCCCGCCACATTTGGTGTTCCTGCCTCAAACTTTCCGGGAAGATCACTGAAAGAAGTACCAGAAAAGCTCACCTTTTGTACCATCTTTCCGCCGCCGTGCCATGGAGGCATTGCCTCTAATAATGCTAACTTTCCATACAGCACACCAATCCCCGTTGGCGCGTATAGCTTATGTCCAGAAAACACGTAGAAATCACAATCGAGCGCTCGTACGTCTATTGCTTCATGCACGATACCTTGCGCGCCATCGACCACTACTATGGTATTGAATTGCCTTGCGAGAGCGATCATTTCCTCTATGGGATGGCGAGTCCCTGTGACATTGGACACCTGGCCAATAGCTAAGATCTTTGTTTTATCACTGAGCAGAGAACGATAAGCATCTAGATCCAGTGTGCAGTTTGCCAGCATAGGGATCTTAACGACGATAGCCCCTGTTTGCTGTGCAACAATCTGCCATGGAACGATGTTGGCGTGGTGTTCCATTTCACTTACCAGTATCTCATCACCTGCTTTTAAATTGTTTCGAGCATAAGTCTGGGCGATAAGGTTGATGGCTTCAGTAGCACCGCGAGTCCACACAATTTCCTTGTTTGAAGAGGCGTTGATAAAGGTGCGTACGTTGTCCCTTGCACCTTCAAAGGCAGTGGTCGCAGATGCCGTGAGGCTATGGCTTCCTCTGTGCACATTAGCATTGTGTTGAGAGTAGTACTGACTAATGGTGTCGATAACTCTAGCGGGCTTTTGGGTGGTGGCTGCGCTATCAAGATAAACCAATGGCTGCTGATTTATTTGTTGTTGCAAGGCCGGAAATTGGGCCCGAATGGCATGAATATCAAACACCTTTAGCTCCTAGTTCGTGATAATGAAGGTTAGGTAGTGGCACCATAGGCTGAGCTACGCTCCAAGCGAAGGCTTTACCAGAAAGCAGAATAATGATTTCCATAGCAAACTCAAAGGCCGTTGCTGGGCCTTGGCTAGTGAGTAGCTTATGGTTCTGATCGTAAGTTACGCGTTTTTCGCGCCAGTTTTGTTCTGAGATATGCGACTTGAAGCTTGGATGACAAGTCATAAGCGCATTTGGGTATAAGTCATGATGCTGAAGCACCAGAGCAGGGCTTGCACAAATCGCAGCATTTAGCCTGCCATCGTATTGCTGCTGTTTTACCATCTCAAGCAGTAGAATGCTGTTTTGGAAAACTTCCGCACCACCCACACCACCAGGCATAGCGATAACGTCAAATTCTTCATCGGCAACATCGACCAGCTTGACTTCAGCGGTGAGAGGAATGCCTCTTGAACCTTTAAATGTCAGTGCTCCTTCCGGATCAACACTGGCGACAGTCACTTTATAATTGGCACGAATAAGCACGTCAATAATGGTAATCGCTTCCATTTCTTCCGTGCCAGGGGCAATAGGTACTAAGGCTTTAATGGTCATTGAGTGCCTCTTTTTGTTTAATCTGGTCAAAGAGCTTTTTGTTCATAGGCGTATCAATGTTATGCGCCAGTGCTCGTTGGAGTAAGTACCCAGTAATATAGTCGATCTCTGTAGGGCGATTGTGATGAATATCTTGATGCATGGAAGAGAAGTTTGCACTAGTGGCTTCAATTACCTGTTTGGTTCGGGTAAATAGCTCGTTGTTGTCGCAAGCAAAACCTTCAGCGTTTATCACCATCGCTATCTCAGTACACAGAGTTTCAATGATCTCCAGAGTATCCTTAGCCGCTAATTCACCATTTCGGCAATCGTGAAGCGCTGTGAGTGGATTGATGCAGCAGTTGATGGCAAGTTTATTCCACAATGCTTGCCCGATGTTATTGTCTGAGAGTGTAGGAGGCATTGCTAGATCAAAAGCCTCGACTAGCTTATCTAACTTTTCATCAGCAAGATTGTTGAGAGAGCCAATGATGGTTTGCCCATGACCGGTATGCTGTATCTGGTTTTTGTCTTTTCGTAATGCGCCATGTGTTGTGGTGGCAAATAAAACGGGGTGATCAGAAATTTGAGGCAAGGCGGCCTCAACAGCGCCCATTCCATTGTGGCTAAACATAATAGAGCAATGGGGTTTGAGTAACGAAATAATCGGGTGAATCGCACTTTCTACCTGCCATGCTTTGACGGTCACGATCAACAAGTCGGCATTAGCCAATTGAGACTCTTGATTACAGGAAAATACAAGTGGTGGGCGTTCGTCTAATGATAGTGAGATTGAAGCCTCAGAACCGCGAGTCCATAGAGAGACTGAGTGACCTGCGTTGTGAAGGTAACTGGCCCAAAGTGAGCCAATGGCACCGGCGCCAAGGATGCAAATATTCAAACCATACTCCAGAGTATTAATGCATGGCTAGGATACTCGTAATGGATTCAATTCGCGAATCTACAAGATCAAAAAAGGCGCTAATAAGCGCCTTTTTTCTAACTTAAAGTTCGACTTAGAACTTGTAAGTTACAGCAACGTAGTGGCCTACGCCTGAAGATTCGAAGCTGTCAGTATCTTTGATACCGTAAACATCTTGGTACAGTTTAAGACCGTAACCTACAGCGTAGCGATCTGAATGCCAGTAGATACCGTTAAACATTGCACCACCATGACTTGAGTTGAAGTCACTTGAATCATCCATACCGAATTGGTAGTCGATGTAACCTTGGTACGAGATGAAAGAACCGTTTTCGAAGAAGTAGAAAGGTTTGAACCAGTTAGTAGATACTTGGTAACCGTTCCAGTCTTTCATGTTTGAATCGTAAACACCGTAGAAGTTAAGACCAATTTTGCCTAACCAAGGAACGTTTACGTCAGAACCTAGACCGATTTTCTGAAGGTTAACACCGAAAGTACCTTTTGCTGCGTTAGTTGTAACGCCATCCCAGTTAATTTCAGAAGCAACATATAGCTCTTGTACAGGACCAAAAGACAGGTCTTTCTTGGTCAATGCATCAAGAGACATACGTGGAGCAAATTTCATGAAGATTTTTGCATCAGCGTCAGCTTTATCAGAGCTTGGATTGCTTAGTAGGTTGAAAACATCAACGTAACCGTAAAGATCGAAGATACCAGAACGACCGCCAAATTCCATTTCTAGGTAGTCGTGGCTAGAGTTGCCAGGCTTTTCGTCGAAAGCACCCATTAGGTTAAATTGCAGCCACTTGTAGTCGTTTTTGTGGATGTCACCGTCTGTGTAGTCAGCAGCCATTACTGGTGCTGAAGTAGCCGCTAGTAGGCCAAGAGTTAAAAGTGATTTACGCATAATGATGGGTACTCTCAAAAATGTTTTTGCGAAAAAATGAACTTGCCATTCCATAGCAACCGTTTCCGTGAAGCGAATAATAGAGATCTGGCACGCAAATGGAAGCGGCAAAATGTAAAAGTTCAATTCAGATCGGTGATCTTGATCACGATTTTAAAAAGTGACTGCTCAAAGGTCGATCAAACGGACAAAATCGAGGGAACTTTTTGGGTAACAAAATGTGGCGGGATTTCTGATCTATCTATTTTCGCTTGCGTAACAGTTTGGGAGATTAATAAAGAAGAGTGGCTTATGTCTGTAATCAAACTGTTTCCCCTAAGTTCAGTAGTTTTGCCTGAAGGGAAAATGAACCTAAGAATCTTTGAACCTCGCTATAAGCGTATGATCAGCGACTGTTGTAAAGCGGGAGAAGGTTTTGGTGTTTGTTTGATTAGCGAGCCAGGTAATTCTTCTCCTAGCAATATCTCACGTGTCGGCACACTTGCAGAAATTATCGATTTTGAACAACTTTCAGACGGCTTCCTTGGTGTAACCATAGTAGGAACTCGTCGCTTCAGGGTGAAGAGGGTTTGGAGTGAGTTTGATGGCTTACGGTGTGGAGAGGTTGAAAACCTCAACAACTGGGACAGTCGAGAACTTTCACGTGACAACCTTTTCATTAGTGATCAATTGCAACGCGTTTATCAGCGGTTTCCTGAAATCAAGAACCTGTACTCACACTGCTTCTTTGATGATGCAACTTGGGTAAGTCAGAGATGGTTGGAACTGTTACCGATAGAGCAGCAGCAATTTGAGCACCTCATCTCCCAAGCGGACTGTGATGAAGCGTTGAGATTCCTCAGCCAGGCTATCGAAGCTCAATGAGCGTGATACGGAGATAAAACCATGTCTAATAAAACACTTTCTGCCGTGCTAGCAGCCTCGGCACTGATTCTTGTCGGCTGTGACGACGATGATGACAACAATGCAGCTCAAACTCGAGTTCAGGCAGTACATGCCTCTTCAGATGCACCCCTGGCTAACGTCACCATCAATGGTGACTCGGCGAGCACTAGTTCGACCTACAACAGTCAAACGTTATCTGGAGTGGATTACGCCACAGCCTCAGGATATATAGCACTTGATGAGGGCGAAAATTCCGTCCAGGTAGACGTACAGCTCCCGGGTGGAGAGGTCGCGACTGTTATACCTAATACCGTGCTCAATTTAGATTCAAGCCTTTTATACACGGTAATGGTAATAGGTAACGCAGACCCGAGTTCAGAGTTTGGTGTAGAGCCTCTCATTATTACTCGCGGTGCAGCAGGAGATGGCGACGCTACCAATGTTGACGTTCAAGTGGTGCATGCATCACCGGGCGTACCAGAGGTGGACGTGCACGTAACTGGTCCCGATGATGATATAAATCCGGCCGCGCCCCTTGCTACTCTTTCATACAAAGCCTCTACAGGAGTGGTTAGTGTGCCCGCCGCAGATTATCGAGTCCGCTTAGCATTAGCCGGCACAGATACCGTAGCGTTTGATTCAGGCACCGTTCCATTGCCAGCGGGTGCGGAGCTCACTATTGCCGCCATTCCAAATGTAAATAATACGTCGGACGAAGACATGCCAGCGGCTCCAGTGAAGCTACTTGTAATGGACGGAAGCGGCTCATCAATTATTCATGATGCTAGCGAAATCGCTCAGGTACGTGTCGGTCACTTGTCTGCCGACGCTCCAGATGTTGATGTGTCTGTGGATGGTGCGGTTGCGTTAAACGATGTGGTATTTACTTTGGTATCAGATTACCTAGATTTGGTGGCCAAAGCTTACGACTTAGGGGTGTTTGCTTTTGATGACCCAACAACACTGCAGATTGATGCGCAAGGGGTTGAGTTTGAGAAAGGTAAAGACTATAGCGTTTATGCCATCAATGACTTAGCGAATATTGATGCGCTTGTTATAGAAGATAACCGTCGTCCAGTGGCAACCAGTGCAACCTTAAGTGTGCTGCACGGGGCATCTTTACCCGCAGCTGCAACTGTTGACGTATACTTAACAGATTCAACGGATATATCGAATAGTGATCCAGCCCTACCTGGGTTTGCGTATACAGATATAGTACAGAACGTTTATGTTGCAGCAGGCACCTACGTGGTGACGGTAACAGGGGTAGGTAGTAAAGACCCTGTTCTACAACTGGAAGGTGTGGCACTAGAAAACGGTAAGGTGTACAAGGCGATTGCAACCAATGGAGGCATACTCGCTGCAGACATCACCGAATAATCTATAAGGGAGGTTCGTCCTCCCTAGCTCTCAAAAGGTGAATCATGGAAACGTTAGCCAAAGCCTCAAACCCGACTCGGGCAGAGTGGAACGAGTGCATGGTCAAAGTACAGCAGGGAGACAAGTCAGCCTTTGCTAAGGTGTTCAAACACTTCTCTCCACGCTTAAAGCAGTTTGCTTATAAGCATGTGGGAAATGAGCAAGTAGCAATGGAACTGGTGCAAGACGCTTTAGCTGCAGTTTGGCAAAAATCTCATCTGTTTGACGGAACCAAGAGTGCATTATCTACCTGGATATACACCATAGCTAGAAACCTCTGCTTTGATCTTCTTCGCAAGCAGAAAGGCCGAGAACTACATGTCCACTCAGAAGATATTTGGCCGGATGATTATTGCCCGCCAGATTTAGTAGACCAGTATTCACCTGAGAGAAACATGCTAAGAGAGCAGATTGTCCGGTACCTAGATACGCTTCCCGTGAAACAGAAAGAAGTGGTAAAGGCGATATACCTTGATGAGTTACCTCACCAAGAAGTAGCAGATAAATTTGATATTCCTCTCGGAACAGTTAAATCGAGATTGAGACTGGCAGTAGAGAAGTTGAAAGACACAATAAGGGCGGATCAAGTATGAAACATCATCCAAGTAACGAGTTGTTGAAAGCCTATGCGGATGGAAGCATCGATGCTTGTAATGGACTGACGCTCGCAGCTCACGTAGAGACCTGTAGTCACTGTCACAGCAAGATAGAAGAGTTTGAGGCTCAAGCTTCCCAATCTTTAATGGAGCAAGACGCAGAGGTTGATTTCGACCAAGATATGATGGAGGCGATGTTCAACGATATCATCTCCTTAGACAAACAGAGCGCTATTAGCAAGCCAAAGCCGGCAGTGAAAATTGCGGTGAACGGCAAGGAGTTTTTCCTTCCCAAGTCTTTGCACAATGTCAGCACAAGATTGAGTGATTGGAAAAGTTATGGCGGCAAAGTCTATACAGCACATCTTGATATCGGAGAGCAGGAGCGAGTCAGCTTGTTGTACATCACCGGAGGCGTGCAAGTTCCTCAACATACTCACAAAGGTGTCGAAACGACATTAGTGCTTCATGGTAGCTTTAGCGACGAAGATGGGCAATATAGTGCGGGCGACTTTACGGTAGCTGATGCATCAACAAAACATGCTCCTCGAACTGAGGATGGGCAAGATTGCTTATGTTTGACAGTGCTCAGCGACCCTATGGTATTCACTCAAGGCGTTGCGCGGATCTTCAATATGTTTGGTCGAGGAATGTACCCGTAAAGGGGACAAACCCAGACACAAAAAATGCCACACACTGTGTGGCATTTTTATTCACGCTAGATTGGAAAATTTACGCAGAGTCAGATTCTTCTTTTAAAGACTGGTTGTGCTGCCTTTCATCTTCTAAACCCCGCAGACGAGCCTTTTCTAGGACGTCATTAAAGTACCCTCTAAGAGAATACAGCATGATCAAGCTTGGTATGACCATAGCGGCGGTGATAATAAAGAACAGTGACCAGTCATTTAGATAGTCAACTAATTCGCCGCTAAAAGAGGCGAGGGTTGTTCGGCCAAAGTTTCCTAGAGAGGCAAGCAGTGCGTATTGAGTTGCAGAGAAGGCTTGCCCGGTTAGAACCGTTAAGAACGAAACAAAGGCTACGGTAGAGAATGCCGTGGTAAAGTTATCGACAATAATTGTGGCTAAGAACAAGGTTTCACTAGGGCCTGCTTTCGCTATCCAAGCAAACATCAGGTTACTGGATGCCATAGCTACGCCACCAATCATCAAACCACGTACAATGCCAAATCTAACGTTGAACATACTACCGACGATAGTAAAGAGTATCGTTGCTCCCCAGCCAATCAGCTTAGAGTAGTGACCGATCTGTTCGTTACTGAAGCCTATCTCTTTGTAGAATGGAATCGACATTCGCCCAAGGAATGCTTCACCAATCTTGAACAAGAAAACGAACAGTAGCAGTGTTATTGCAACTCGAACGCCATTGCGTCTAAAGAAATCAGCGAAGGGTTCAATTAAGGTCACACTTAGCCAAGCCACAACTCGAGAGCCGACAACCTTGCTGTGGCGTTGTTCAGCCTCAGCTTGCAGCTTACTTCGAGCTGTACGGGGCTCTTTGGTAAGCAATGTAAATAGCATGAGTATGCCAATCACGACTGCCATCCCTACGTATACCCCGTTCCAACCTATGCTGTCTGCATTGACGAAGGCTAAGTAACCAGGCAGTGAGTAACCTGTCCACCATCCAACAACGGCCATAGCTGATGCTTGCGGTAATTTTGAGGCTTCACTTTTTGGGAAGCTATCAATTCGGTATGCGTCGATGGCGACATCTTGAGTAGAAGAAGCGATGGCGATGCCGAGTGCTAACATTGAGGTAAACATTAGGCTCTTTGCAGGGTCAACGCCTGAAATAGCCAGAGTACACATCAACATGATCCCTTGGCATAAAAAGATCCACGATCGACGTTGTCCCAATAGGCGGTGCAAAAGAGGTAACTTAACGCGGTCGACTAACGGTGCCCACATAAAGTTAATGGCATATACAGCAAAGACTGAGCCGAAATAGCCGATGGCTGCGCGAGTTAAGCCGGCATCTTTTAGCCAACCAGACATATTCGAGCCAATTAACACCCAAGGGAAGCCACTTGAACAACCCAACATAAATACCCAAAGTAGGCGCTTATCGAGGTAGCTTTTGAACGTCTCACTCCAAGACATCTTTTCCGTCATTCTATTTCCTTTTGCTCACTAGTGACGCAGAGTCAGCCGACCCTGCGTTTACCTTAGAGCAACTCTAGATGAGATCTATTTTTGAATTGTCACTTTTGTGACAACGATAGGCGTGGAAGGAACATCTTTCATGAAACCAGAGCTTTTGGTAGGAACACTGGCCATTTTTTGAACCACATCATAACCCTCGACCACTTGGCCAAATACCGCGTAACCAGGATTTGAAGAAGAGTAATTCAAGAACGCATTGTCTGAATAGTTAATGAAAAACTGACGAGTTGCCGAGTCAGGGTTGTTGGTGCGCGCCATAGCAACGCTCGCTACTTTATTCATTAAACCATTATTGGCTTCATTTTTGATTGGACCATAGGTTTGAATCTGGTTCATCTCTTCATCAAAGCCACCACCTTGTGCCATAAAGCCAGGGATCACACGATGAAAGATGGTTCCTGCGTAGCTGCCATCTTCGACATAGCGCAAAAAGTTGGCGCTAGTGACAGGGGCCTTTTCTTCATCTAATTGAATAGTGAAGTTGCCTAGCGTTGTTTCAAACACTACTTTGGTGCTAGCAAAAACAGATGCACTAAACAGCGCACACATTAATAGTAGTAATCGGCTCATTGAAATTTCTCCTCCATGTAATCGATAAGCTCTATGTCATTCGCAATCTCATTTAACACTATTCTAGAGACATGATTGAGAATGTGTTCAATTTGTTCATTGGACGCACCCATAGAATTGGTTGCTTTGGCGCTGCCAGAATAAGTTTTCACAAATTTTCCACTCGGCGTTTCGGCGGTGACCTTAAGAGTTACCTTCGCATCCATCTCGTTGCTAAATGTGGATGAGTTGACGCGAACTAAGGCTTCTTGAACTTCCAATTCAACGCTGTTTTCACTGCTTAGTGAAATAACAAACCCCTGTGATTCCAAAAGTGACTTCATTGCATTGTTAAAAGCAATGCGGGCATTTTGCTTAGCGTGAATTGGTAGCGCTTTGTCCGCCCCTTTGTTAACTAAAGCGAGATACTGAGCCGTACGCACATCGGTTGTGCTGAGCGCTAGAGACTTTTGTTCATTCAACGTAATCTGGTTACTGTCAGCCGCTGGAGTAAAGTTTAGCTGTTGATCGGTCGGGTTAGCACAGCCGCTCAGGATAAGGGCTGAAAAAGCAACAATCAGCAAGTGTTTCATCGATAGTTCCCTTAATGAGATAGTGAAAAATGAAAGAGTAATCCTGAGACTATCACAAGCCTCAGAATAATAGCGCTATTAGATTGATTTTCTTGGTGCTTTCTCCGCAGAAACTATCGTGAACTTTTTATTGTTTGCCACTACTTTTACCTTGTTTGATCCAAATAGTCGGCCTAATTTGGCGGGATAACCTAGATGACTGTTGCCGATCACCAATAGTTTACCTCCATCTTCTAGCACTTTGTGAGCATCAGTGAACATCTGCCAAGCGATATGGTCAGTCACGGTATTTTGCTGATGAAAGGGAGGGTTGCATACAATGAGGTCATGGCTGCTTGCTTCAAACCCATCAAGGCAATTATTTGCAATAAAAGTGTATCTTTGTGGATTGCTGACATTGGCTTCGACATTAATGCGTGCCGACTCCACGGCCATAAAGCTCTCATCAACACTGGTAATGGCCGATTCTGGGTTGTTTCTTCCTAGCTTAATTGACAGCACACCGTTGCCACACCCCAAGTCAATTATCTTCTTATATTGAGAGTTACTAGGTAAGTGCTCAAGTACAAAGCGAGCACCTAGATCCAAGCTTTCTCCAGAATAAACATTGGCAAGGTTGCACAGGTGCATGTCATGTTCAGGCACTGGCCAGCAGGTTTTAGCTTCTACTTCCTTGATTGGCTGCGTATTGCTTTTACTAAACACCAGTCGGTGCTTCTTCCAAGCAAGGGAGGTGGAGGTTTCGCCTAGGTACTGTTCGAACAATTTTAGCGTTGAGGTATGAATGGCATTCGCCTTGTTCACCGCAACGACAGGAGTATTTTCAGGCAGGGACTGTCTTATTTGATGTAACTGCCAGGTCAAGAATCGATTACTTTTTGGGATCTGTAAGATAACCGCATCAATATCGTTCGGGGTGGTGTCAGTGGAACGCAGAAATTCCAATTTGTTGCATTGATTGCGCTGCAGGTTCTTCAGAGCAGCTTTATGACTGATGAGGGAGTCTGATTGCAGGTACACTTCGTAATCTCTGGAGAACCAGCAACTCAGCGCACCAAAGCTATCGTTTAGGATGAGTATTTTAGAACCTGGTATGAGAGGGTTCTCAACAAAATAGTTGATGATGTACTCATCACCTGCATCCCAAGCTTGAAAGGTCTCGTTCGCCCTCTTGGGAAATCGATGTAGGGTAAATTGTTGGTCATGCAGTGCAAGCTCGGTTTTCATGATTATCAGTGCTAAAAAAGTGGGACTAAACTATGTCTATTGTCGCAAATTAGCCCTATTTATGCGAATTAACTTATTGTTCTGATTTAGAATAAAGAAAATGATTAAGTCCAAATGCGTCTGCATTTCGTACTAGAATGTAGCAATTGGCGAAAAATTAAGCTTTTACATTATACTTAAGCGTATCAACTTAGAGAAACAGCATGCTACAGCAATTAATTGAGCAGAAATTGGATCATCACTTCTCTCCGCACCATCTACAAGTTATCAATGAGAGCTACAAGCACAACGTACCTGAAGGCTCAGAAAGCCATTTTAAGGTCGTAGTTGTGAGTGACAGATTCGAGAACTTACGACTGATTGCCCGCCACCGATTAGTAAATCAAGTATTGAGTGACGAGCTTGCTGGTGGAGTTCATGCGCTTTCAATGCACACCCTGACGAAAGAGGAATGGAAGGAGCAGCAAATTCCAGAATCTCCGGATTGCATGGGTGGGGGACACTAACGAAAAGTCGATAATGGTTTGTTTGTTACATTTTTACGGGTTGTTCACAATTTGACCTTTGTTTCATAAAACTAACGTCTGCGCCGTGCTTTAGATCAAGTTTTATGGCGCTTAGTGACGTAAATTTGTAATTTATTGCTAATCCTTATCGCACAACATGGAATGTATCGGGCTGATGATGTTAGAATTGCAGGCCCGGATGGAATCCCTCTAGCGGATTCGTATGGTAATTAACAAGGATATGTTAGAAAAAACTGACCTATCTGTTATGAACAAGCACATTATGAATGTGCTTGTGTTATGAAAGTCTTTTTTCCTTAAAATAGTGCAAGTGCGTATGATTACAATTAAAAAGGGTTTGGACCTTCCTATTTCAGGCGCTCCTACCCAGGTGATTAATGACGGTAATCCCGTCTCAAAAGTCGCCTTGCTTGGCGAAGAGTACGTGGGCATGCGTCCAACAATGCATGTTCGCGAAGGGGACGTAGTAAAGAAAGGACAGGTTCTATTTGCTGACAAAAAGAATCCTGGCGTAGTATTTACTGCACCTCAAAGTGGTACGGTGACACAAGTTAACCGTGGTGCGAAACGTGTGCTGCAATCAGTTGTTATCGAAATAGCTGGTGATGAGCAAATCACTTTCGACAAATATGAGCAAAACGAACTAGCTAAGCTAGACGCGGACGTGATTCGCAAGCAGCTTGTTGATTCTGGCTCATGGACCGCTTTAAGAACTCGTCCGTTCAGCAAGGTACCAGCAGTCGACTCTACGACTAATGCCATTTTTGTTACTGCAATCGATACTAACCCATTGGCGGCAAATCCTGACGTTATTATTAACGATCAGTCTGAAGCATTTGTTGCAGGTCTCGACCTGTTATCAGTGCTGACCAATGACAAGGTATATGTGTGTAAAAACGGTGGTTCACTTCCTCGTTCAGAGCAAAGCAATGTCGAAGAGCACGTGTTCTCTGGTCCGCACCCTGCGGGTCTAGTGGGTACTCATATGCACTTCCTTTACCCAGTTAATGAAGAGCATGTGGCTTGGAGCATCAGCTATCAAGACGTTATCGCTTTCGGTAAGTTGTTCTTAACCGGTGAGATCTATTCAGATCGCGTTGTTGCTCTTGCTGGCCCTGTAGTAAACAACCCTCGCTTGGTTCGTACTACTGTTGGTGCTTACCTTCCAGAGTTAGCAGACAAAGAAATGATGCCAGGTGAAGTACGCATTATTTCAGGTTCGGTTCTTTGGGGTACCAATGCGGCAGGCCCTCATGCGTACCTAGGTCGTTACCACCAACAAGTTTCTGCACTTCGTGAAGGCAGAGATAAAGAGTTATTTGGTTGGGCAATGCCAGGTAAGAACAAGTTCTCAATTACTCGTTCATTCCTTGGTCACTTATTTAAAGGCCAACTATACAACCTAACTACATCGCTAAATGGCGGTGAGCGTGCAATGGTTCCAATCGGCAACTACGAGAAAGTAATGCCATTGGACATTGAGCCGACACTGCTTCTGCGCGATTTGTGTGCTGGTGATGTAGACAGTGCACAGCGCTTAGGTGTTCTAGAGCTATCTGAAGAAGATGTTGCTCTTTGTACTTATGTTTGTTCAGGCAAATATGAATACGGTGAGTTACTTCGAGAGTGTCTAGACACTATAGAGAAGGAAGGTTAAGTCATGTTGAAGAAATTTATTGAAGACATCGAACCGCATTTTGAAGCCGACGGTAAGTGGGAGAAGTGGTATCCGCTATATGAAGCAGCTGCAACTCTATTTTACACTCCTGGTACGGTAACTAAGACTAAAGCTCACGTGCGTGATAGCGTTGACCTTAAACGCATCATGATCATGGTGTGGTTTGCTGTTTTCCCAGCAATGTTCTGGGGCATGTACAACACGGGTAACCAAGCGATCAGTGCTCTGACCTTCTTGCACTCAGGGTCTGAACTAGCGGGTATTGTGGCAGGCAACTGGCACTACTGGCTGACTGAAATGCTCGGTGGCACCATAAGTGCTGAGGCCGGATGGGGCAGTAAGATGTTGCTCGGCGCAACCTACTTCTTACCTATCTACGCGACGGTATTTATAGTCGGTGGTTTCTGGGAAGTTCTATTCTGTATCGTGCGTAAACACGAAGTGAATGAAGGCTTCTTCGTTACCTCTATTCTTTTTGCATTGATTGTTCCGCCAACACTACCTCTATGGCAGGCTGCACTAGGTATTACCTTTGGTGTGGTTGTAGCGAAAGAGATCTTTGGTGGTACAGGTCGTAACTTCCTGAACCCTGCTCTTGCAGGTCGTGCATTCCTATTCTTTGCTTACCCAGCGCAAATCTCTGGTGATTTAGTATGGACTGCAGCGGATGGCTTCTCTGGTGCAACTGCTCTTAGTCAGTGGGCTCAAGGTGGCGATGCTAACCTAGTTCATAATGTGACAGGCCAAACAATCTCTTGGATGGATGCATTTATCGGTAACATTCCTGGCTCAATTGGTGAGGTTTCGACCTTGTTCCTAATGCTAGGTGCACTGATGATCGTATATATGGGTATTGCCTCTTGGCGTATTATCGCTGGTGTTATGATCGGTATGATCGCAACAGCAACGTTATTTAACCTAATTGGTTCTGATACCAATGCGATGTTTAGTATGCCTTGGCACTGGCACCTAGTTCTTGGTGGCTTTGCATTCGGTATGTTCTTCATGGCGACAGACCCTGTTTCAGCCTCTTTTACCAACAAAGGTAAGTGGTGGTACGGTATCCTGATTGGTCTCATGTGTGTATTGATTCGTGTAGTCAACCCAGCTTACCCAGAGGGTATGATGCTGGCGATTCTATTCGCGAACCTATTTGCACCATTGTTTGACCACGTTGTTATCGAGAAGAACATTAAGCGGAGACTAGCACGCTATGGCAAATAAGAACGATAGCATTAAGAAAACGCTAGGTGTCGTTGTTGGCTTGAGTTTGGTTTGTTCTGTCGTGGTATCTACTGCGGCAGTCGGCCTGCGCGATAAACAGCAAGCTAACGCGGTACTGGATAAGCAAACAAAAATTGTTGAAGTAGCAAAAATCTCTGAGCAAGGCACAATCCAACAGCTGTTTGGTGATTTTATTGAGCCTCGTCTAGTAGATTTCGAAACAGGCGAATTTGTAGAAGGTGATGCAGCAGCGTACGATCAACGTAAAGCCGCTAAAGATCCTGCTGAGTCAATTCGACTAGACGCTGCTGACGATACGGCTAAGATCATTCGTCGTGCGAACGTAGGTACTGTCTACCTTGTTAAGGATGGAGATAGCTACTCAAAAGTTATCCTTCCTGTACACGGAACAGGTCTATGGTCGATGATGTACGCTTTTGTTGCTGTTGAAATGGACGGTAATACGGTTTCTGGCATTACTTACTACGAGCAAGGAGAGACTCCTGGACTAGGTGGTGAAGTAGAAAACCCTAATTGGGTTGGTCAGTTCGAAGGCAAAAAACTGTTCGATGACAACTTTAAGCCTGCTTTGAAGGTTGTTAAAGGTGGCGCAACAGCTGGTGATATTCACGGTGTTGATGGGCTATCTGGTGCGACTCTGACAGGGAACGGCGTACAACATACGTTTGATTTCTGGTTAGGCGACATGGGCTTTGGTCCATTCCTTGCTAAAGTACGCGAAGGAGAGCTGAACTAATGGCTATATCTAAAGAAGCGAAGCAAAACCTTTGGGCTCCTGTTTTAGATAACAACCCAATTGCTTTGCAGGTTCTTGGTGTGTGTTCTGCGCTTGCGGTAACCACCAAGCTTGAAACAGCATTTGTTATGACTTTAGCGGTAATCTTTGTAACTGCTTTATCTAACTTCTTCGTGTCTGTTATTCGTAACCACATTCCAAACAGCGTGCGTATCATCGTTCAGATGGCAATCATTGCATCGCTTGTAATCGTGGTAGACCAAATCCTGAAAGCTTACCTTTACGATATCTCTAAGCAGTTATCGGTATTCGTTGGCTTGATCATTACTAACTGTATCGTAATGGGTCGTGCAGAAGCATACGCTATGAAATCTGCACCACTACCATCGCTACTTGATGGTATCGGTAATGGTCTAGGTTATGGTTTCGTACTGATTACCGTAGCATTTTTCCGCGAGCTTATCGGCTCTGGCAAATTGTTCGGCATGGAAGTACTTCCTCTAGTGTCTGACGGTGGTTGGTACCAACCTAACGGTATGTTCTTACTTGCACCGTCTGCATTCTTCTTGATTGGCTTTATGATTTGGGCAATCCGTATCTTCAAGCCTGAACAAGTAGAAGCGAAGGAGTAATAGCACGATGGAACATTATATTAGCTTGCTGGTTAAATCGATTTTCATCGAAAACTTAGCATTATCCTTCTTCTTAGGCATGTGTACATTCCTTGCTGTTTCTAAGAAGGTAAAAACCTCTTTCGGTCTTGGTGTAGCGGTAGTGGTGGTGTTGACCATCGCGGTTCCTGTGAACAACTTGCTATACAACCTAATCTTGAAAGAGAACGCATTAGTCTCAGGTGTGGATTTAAGCTTCCTTAACTTCATTACCTTCATCGGTGTTATTGCAGCCCTAGTACAAATTTTGGAGATGGTGTTAGACCGCTTCTTCCCGCCTTTGTACAACGCGCTAGGTATTTTCCTACCGCTGATTACGGTGAACTGTGCAATCTTCGGTGGTGTATCTTTCATGGTACAACGTGACTACAACTTCGTTGAATCAGTAGTCTACGGCTTTGGCTCTGGCGTTGGCTGGATGCTAGCAATCGTTGCTCTTGCTGGTCTGCGTGAGAAGATGAAGTACTCAGATGTACCTCCAGGTCTACGTGGCCTTGGTATCACCTTCATCACTGTAGGCTTGATGGCGTTAGGCTTTATGTCTTTCTCCGGTGTTCAACTGTAAGAGTAAATTATAAGGATTAGTCAATGAATACTATCGTTCTTGGCGTAGTGATGTTTACTCTGATTGTATTGGCTCTAGTGCTAGTGATCTTATTCGCTAAATCTAAGCTGGTACCAACGGGTGACGTCAACATTTTAGTAAATGGTGACCCTGAGAAAGGCTTTACGGTTTCTCCAGGTGACAAACTGCTTGGCGCTCTTGCTGGCAACGGTATTTTCGTATCGTCTGCTTGTGGTGGCGGTGGCTCTTGTGGCCAGTGTCGCGTAAAAGTGAAATCTGGTGGTGGTGATATTCTACCGACAGAGCTTGACCACATCAGCAAAGGTGAAGCACGTGAAGGCGAGCGTCTAGCGTGTCAGGTAGCCGTGAAATCAGATATGGCTATCGAGCTTCCTGAAGAGATCTTTGGTGTTAAAAAGTGGGAATGTACTGTTCTTTCTAATGACAACGAAGCGACCTTCATCAAAGAACTTGTACTGCAGATCCCTGATGGCGAGGAAGTACCTTTCCGCGCAGGTGGTTATATTCAGATTGAAGCTGAACCACACCATATCAAGTATGCGGATTTCGATATCCCTGAAGAGTATCGTGAAGATTGGGATAAGTTTAACTTGTTCCGCTATGAGTCTGTGGTTAATGAGCCATCGATTCGTGCATACTCAATGGCATCTTACCCTGAAGAGAAAGGTTTGATTAAGTTAAACGTGCGTGTTGCAACGCCGCCGCCTAACAACCCTGATGTACCACCAGGTATCATGTCTTCTTATATCTGGTCTCTTAAGCCAGGTGATAAGTGTACGATCTCTGGACCATTTGGTGAGTTCTTCGCGAAAGATACAGACAACGAAATGGTGTTTGTTGGTGGTGGTGCTGGTATGGCGCCGATGCGTTCGCACATCTTCGACCAACTGCTTCGTTTGAAGTCTAAGCGTAAGATGACGTTCTGGTATGGTGCACGTTCGAAGCGTGAAATGTTCTACATTGATGACTTCGATAATCTTGCTGCAGAAAACGATAACTTTGTGTGGCATTGTGCGCTATCTGATCCTCTTCCAGAGGACAACTGGGATGGTTACACTGGCTTTATCCATAACGTACTGTACGAAAACTATCTGAAGGACCATGAAGCGCCTGAAGATTGTGAGTACTACATGTGTGGTCCACCTATGATGAACGCAGCTGTAATCGGCATGCTAAAAGACCTAGGTGTAGAGGATGAAAACATCCTACTCGATGACTTCGGTGGTTAAACCGTAATCGAATAAAACAATGGCTGGCTCTTTGAGTCAGCCATTTTGTTTTGTATTAGATAATCCTCGTTTATTTATGGAGATCAAGATGAAAGCTGTAAGTCATCTTATTCAAGGTTCTAAGTGGTTAGTGGCATTGCTGGTAACCACTGTGGCATTAACGGGCTGTGATCAAGCACCAAAGCAAGTTGCATTGAGTGGCAAGACGATGGGGACTACCTATCACATAAAGTATATTGCCGATGATAAGGCGCCACAGCCTGAAGAAATGCAAAAGCAGATAGATATCTTGCTAGAGCAAGTCAACGATCAGATGTCCACATACCGCCCTGACTCTGAGCTGAGCCTTTTCAATCAGCATCAGACGGCAGCAGCGTTTCCTGTATCGAAAGAGACAGAGATTGTGGTTCGCGAAGCCATTCGCTTGAGCGAACTGACGGAAGGTGCCCTTGATGTCACGGTAGGCCCTTTAGTGAATCTGTGGGGATTCGGCCCAGAGGCTCGCCCAGACAAAGTGCCAACAGATGAAGAATTGGCATCAAGGCGTGAAATGGTAGGCATTCAACATCTTTCAGTGACAGAGCAAGGTTTATCAAAGGATATTCCTAATCTGTACGTTGATCTTTCAACTATCGCTAAGGGATGGGGTGTTGATGTTATTGCGGATTACCTTGAGTCTCAGGGCGTTCATCGCTTTTTAGTCGAAGTCGGTGGCGAGCTAAGATTAAAGGGCAATAACAGCGAAGGTATTCCTTGGCGTATCGCCATAGAAAAACCGACGGTAGATGCTCGCGAGGTGGAACTGATTGTCCAGCCTGGTGATATGGCGATGGCAACATCCGGTGATTACCGTAATTACTTTGAGCGTGATGGTGTGCGTTATTCGCACATAATTAACCCAAAAACTGGCAAACCGATCGCACACAAGGTAGTCTCTGTGACAGCGATTCATCCATCATGTATGACGGCCGATGGTTTAGCGACCGGCCTGATGGTGATGGGCGAAGAAAGAGGCCTTCAAGTTGCGAACGAGAATGATCTCGCGATCTTTATGATCGTAAAAACTGAAGATGGCTTTAAAGAGGTGTACTCAGAAGCCTTTGCTAAATATTTGAATAAGTAGGATAGAGCAATGACAACGTTCTTAGTCACATTTGGGATTTTCCTCGGCTTCATTACTTTGATGTCGGTAGGTTATATTATCCAGAAGAAGGTAGTGAAGGGTAGCTGTGGCGGCCTAGACGCAATGGGCATTGATAAAGTATGCAGTTGTCCAGAGCCTTGTGACGCACGTAAGCGCCGAGAAGCAAAAGCTGCAGCGAGAGCTGAGAAAGTCGCGTCTTGGGAAAAAGACCGCATTGCGTAATCGTATTTAAGCAATATAAAAAATGCCAAGCGAAAGCTTGGCATTTTTGTTTTCAACAATAGGGATTATTTTTGCTCTGGATTCTCTTCCATCTGAGCACTATCCACAACATGCGACTCACCAAGATCTCTTGGTAAAACTAAGTTCAGAATAATCGCGACAATACCGCAAAGGCTGATGCCTTGTAGGCTGAACTCACCCACGCCAAATGCCATGCCACCGATACCAAAGACCAGTGTTACGCCCACAATCACAAGGTTGCGTGAGTTATGCAAATCAACGCGGTTTTGGATAAGTGTGTTTAGACCCACAGTGGCAATAGAGCCAAACAGCAGCATCATAATACCGCCCATTACAGGTACAGGTATAGTTTGTAATACACCGCCTAATTTACCCACTAGCGCCAGCACAATAGCGGTTATAGCAGCATAGGTCATGATTTTTGGATTGTAAGACTTGGTCAACATAACTGCGCCAGTCACCTCACTATACGTCGTGTTTGGTGGCGCGCCCATCATGCTTGCCGCCATTGTCGCAACTCCATCACCTGCCATAGTGCGGTGTAACCCTGGCTTCTTCAGGTAGTCCTTACCTGTCACATTAGAGATCGCTAGCATATCACCAACGTGCTCTACGGCTGGGGCAATAGCTACCGGAATCATAAATAGGATGGCATTGATGTTGAACTCTGGGGTAACGAAGTTAGGTAGTGCAAACCATGCCGCATTAGTCACAGGGCTAAAATCGACAATACCTGCAAATAGACTCAAGGTATAACCTACCGCGATACCGCCAAAGATAGGTAGCAGCTTTAAAAAGCCTTTGGCAAATACGCTGATGATTATGGTGGTCAGTAGCGAGGCTAATGAAATCCACAAAGCAATCTGTCCATCGACCAATTGGATAGCACCGTCTCCCGTTTTACCCAGCGCCATATTTACCGCAACCGGAGCAAGGCCTAAACCGATCACCATGATCACTGGCCCTACAACTACTGGTGGCAACAGTCTATGGATGATGGCTACGCCACGAACGCGAATCAGTCCGCCTAGTGCGATATACACAAGACCTGCTGCCATTAAGCCGCCCATGGTCGCGGGAATGCCCCAAGTTTGAACGCCGTAAAGAATCGGTGCAATAAAGGCAAAAGAGGAAGCTAAAAAGATGGGCACCGAGCGCTTAGTGATTAATTGAAACAGAAGGGTACCGACACCAGCACCAAACAGTGCCACATTCGGGTCAAGCCCTGTTAATAAAGGAACAAGAACAAGGGCACCAAACGCAACGAATAGCATCTGCATGCCCTGCAAAATAGAAGTCATGATTTTCTTTCTCCATTTTTTGGAAAATCGACAAATATTAGCATCTACCTATTGGATGTGATGTTTATTAGATCAATTTTTAATTGATTGAGCAGATAAGGTAAGCAAATAGTTTTTGAACAGAGCTGATAGTGGGTTAAAATGACTGTATGCCTGAACAGTACTCTAATGACACTCCGCAACGAAAAATCATCCACATCGATATGGATTGTTTCTTCGCAGCGGTAGAAATGCGGGATTTTCCCGAGTATCGAAACCGTCCACTGGCTGTGGGCGGCAGTGAAACTCAGCGGGGAGTGTTGAGCACCTGCAATTATGAGGCTCGTCGTTTCGGTATTCATTCAGCGATGCCGACCGCGCAGGCTAAGAAGTTGTGCCCTCACTTGTTAGTAGTGCCTGGCCGTATGCAGGTATATAAAGAGGTTTCAGCTCAAATCCGAGCTATCTTTGCTCGCTATACGCATATTATCGAGCCATTGTCGCTCGATGAGGCCTATCTTGATGTCACGCATAGTTCATCATGCAATGGCTCAGCTACCTTGATAGCTCAGTCAATCAGACGCGACATCGAATCAGAGCTTAATTTAACAGCATCAGCAGGGATTGCTCCGATCAAGTTCTTGGCTAAGGTTGCATCGGATCTGAACAAGCCTAATGGCCAGTATGTGATACCTCCTAATCAAGTTCAGGACTTTATTGATAGCATGCCTTTGCAAAAAATACCGGGTGTCGGTAAGGTCGCGTTGCAAAGGTTGCACCGCACCGGCCTTTATCTTGGTGAGGATGTGCGCAAAGCGAATTATCGCGATCTATTAGTACGACATGGCCGATTAGGGGCGTCACTTTGGAAGCGTTGCCATGGTATCGATAATCGCAGTGTGCAGGTTTCTAGAGAGCGCAAGTCAGTGGGGGTAGAGCGAACCTTTACTCAAAATATCGAGACCCTTGAGCAATGTTGGGAGGTCATAGAGCAGCGACTTTATCCTGAATTACAGCGACGCTTAGATAAAGTGGGGGGGGAGCACGTTCGCCCTATCACTAAGCAAGGCATCAAGGTGAAATTTGCTGACTTTCAACTGACAACCATAGAAACAGGTTCCAATAAGTTGAACTTAGCTGCCTTTTATCCTTTGCTAGAAGAAGTCCTTTTGCGTCAGCAAGGTCGTGAAATTCGACTGCTTGGCTTGAGTGTCATGTTGCAACCGGAAGCTCAAGCGAAGCAGTTAAGCTTATTGGATAACGAATAATTTGGCTGTAGAGTAGCCGGATATCATTTAACAAGGAATTTTCAATGATTAAGCGCATTACCTCGAGCATTCTAATTGGGTCACTATTCGTTGCTCCAGTACTTCAAGCGCAGTCGCTAGCGGATTACGAGTCTTGCAATGTCGATTTGAATAATGAGTTGCACCTCGATGGTAAAGAGGTAGAGATCATTGACCGAGAAGGTCACCGAGCAGTATTTGAAGCCAATGGGTTGGTTATCGAAGGTGAATCAATTCCTTTGAATAAAGAGCAACAACAGTTACTCGATCACTACAGAGTGCAATTGAACAACGATATCCCTAAAGCTCGAGAAGTCGCACAGTCAGGTGTATTACTTGCGAATGAAGTGCTTGATGACGTTTCAGCTCAGTTCAATGATACAGATGCGTTTGAGAACGTTCGTCAGGCAATCTCTGATTTTTATGCGAAGTTGGAGCAGCGCTACTATCAAAACGGTGAGTGGGTTTTGAAACCCAATGCCTTTGGCAATATGTTTGATAATTGGCAGCAAGATTTTGCTGATGCTCGTGAGGTCTTTAACCGTGAATTCTTTGCCAGTGCATTCTCAGTACTGCAAGAAAAACTGGCCTCGGAAGAGGGAATAAACTTTACCGAACTGCAGAAACAGTTAAACGACCTTAAGATTTCAGTAGAGGAAAAACTCAAAGAACACTCTTCTGAAATTGCTGGAAAAGCGCAAGATTACTGCGATTCAATGGGCAAACTAGCTGAAGAAGAGAAGTCTTTGGTCGAAACCATCCCTGAGTTGGAAAATTATCAGCTGTTCAATATTTGAGCTATATTTTAGTGGTTTCAGTGACTTGTAAGCTTTGTTACTTTTTTCCGAGAAAATATCTACAGATAATCTAAGAAAAACGTTTACAAAGCTCTAAACTGCTGTAGCATATCACTCGCTTCGTAAGGCAAAGTTGTTAGACAAAATTAAGCAAAAGCAAGTTTCAAATTTTATTGTAAAAAGTAAAGTCGTGTTTTCTGTTTTTCCCTTAACTTAATAGCTAAAGCTTGCGCAGCCGTCATATTAGTGACGTTCGATTAATCTTAAATACTAAGGGACATAACATGTCAAAGACTACTGGTACAGTAAAATGGTTTAACGAAGAGAAAGGCTTCGGTTTCATTTCTCAAGACAACGGCGGCGCAGACGTATTCGTTCACTTCCGTGCTATCGTTTCTGAAGGCTTCAAAACTCTTTCTGAAGGCCAAAAAGTATCTTTCGAAGTTGAACAAGGTCAAAAAGGCCCTCAAGCTTCAAACGTTACTACTATCTAATTTTAATTAGATTAAAAGTTTCTGAAAAGCCTGCTGTTTACAGCGGGCTTTTTTTTGTCTCGATATTTTTTAACCCCGCGCCTCAAGCCTTCTAAGTGATACCTTCAATCCAGCTTGCTCTCAACAGAAGTGATAGATAAAAGAAAGGTAGCCAATGTTAGCTACCTTATAAGACATCTAGGAAGGGGGGCTCTTATCTAAATTGCTTAGCTTCAGCCAGCCACTCGAAGTTGCCCGTTGCCAATTTTTCGATGAGCAGTTGTCTATCGATATCAAAGGTTTTCACTAGCGCATCTAAGTCGCCATTGAAATCATCGCGCAGTTTCATATTGATGATGCTCATCAGCATTACAACATCCATTGTTTGATAGTTGTCTAGATTCATGGATTAGTCCTCAAAATCTGAGATCAACAGGTTTGCTGCGGCAAAAGCGGCACGTTCACGAGTTTCTTTAGGCAGATTAGTATCTGCAGCAACATCATTCAGTGTTTTCAGTGCACAAGTAATCGCTTGTGGGATGTAGCCTTGGTCACCACTACCAATTTGAGCATACAGTTCGCGAACTAGGTCACAGCAATCGTAAATTTTCATTATGTTTCTCCAAAAATGAATAAGGCAGCCGGGGCTGCCTTTATTAGAATCTGTTTTTCCCTTTTCGAGAAAAGGAAATCAAAGCGTAAAGGCTTACTTAAGCAGACCTTGTAGATGAGCAACAATGTTGTCCATTTCTACAGGTACTTTCTCACCATCACGGCGGCTCTTGTACTCAAAGTGGCCATTGTCCATGCTGCGATCACCAATGACCACAGTGTGAGGAATACCGATAAGCTCGATATCCTTGAACATTACACCTGGGCGCTCTTTGCGATCATCAAATAGCACATCAATGCCTTGAGCCGTTAGCTCAGCGTAAAGCTTTTCTGCCGCCTCTTTTACACGCTCAGATTTGTGCATGTTCATTGGAACGATAGCAACTTGGAAAGGTGCAATCGCGTCAGGCCAGATGATACCGTTGTCATCGTGGTTTTGTTCAATCGCAGAAGCAACAACACGAGATACACCGATACCGTAACAACCCATCTCTAGGATAGCGCTCTTACCATCAGGACCAAGCACGCTACAGTTCATTTTATCTGTATAGGTGGTGCCTAGCTGGAAGATATGACCCACTTCTATGCCACGTTTAAGCTGAAGCACGCCATTGCCACATGGGCTAGGATCGCCTTCGACTACGTTACGTAGATCTTCAACCTGACCAAGCTCAACGTCACGACCCCAGTTGATACCAAAGAAGTGCTTGTCGTCGATGTTTGCACCTGCACCAAAGTCGCTCATTACAGCAGCGCTGCGGTCAACAATGAATGGCAGTTTCAGATTTACTGGGCCAAGAGAGCCAGGACCTGCGCCAATGATTGCGCGGATTTCTTCTTCCGTAGCCATTTCTAGTGGAGAGGCTACTTGAGCAAGGTTTTCTGCTTTTACTTCGTTTAGCTCGTGGTCACCACGGATGATAAGACCAACAAGTTCTGCATCAACTTCGTCAGAAGCTTTCACAAATAGAGTTTTAACTGTTTTCTCAATTGGTAGCTCAAATTGCTCAACTAGCTCGGCAATAGTTTTCGCATTTGGCGTGTCAACTAGCGTCATCTCTTGAGTTGGAGCTGCTAGTTCACCTTGTGCTAGAGCTTCAGCTTTCTCGATGTTTGCTGCATACTCAGACTCACTAGAGAAGGCAATCAGGTCTTCACCGCTTTCTGCAAGTACGTGGAACTCGTGAGAGCCACTACCACCAATAGCGCCTGTATCGGCAAGTACTGGGCGGTAATCAAGACCCATACGATCAAACGCTTTACAGTAGGCTTCGTGCATTGCTTCGTAAGACTTTTCCAAACCAGCCTTATCAATATCAAAGCTGTAAGCGTCCATCATGCTGAATTCGCGTGCGCGCATTACGCCAAAACGAGGGCGTCGCTCATCGCGGAATTTAGTTTGGATCTGATATAGGTTCAGCGGAAGTTGCTTGTAAGAGCTTACTTCGTTGCGTACATGGCTTGTGATAACTTCTTCGGCTGTTGGGCTAAGAACAAATGGGCGCTCATGACGGTCTGTGAAGCGTAAAAGCTCAGCTCCCATTTTTTCAGAGCGACCTGTTTCTTCCCAAAGTTCGAACGGTTGAACAACGGGCATTAAAGTCTCAACAGCACCTGCATTGTCGATTTCTTCACGAACAATGTTTTCCACTTTACGCAATACACGTAAACCTGTGGGTAGCCAAGTGTATAGGCCTGAGGCAAGTTTACGAATCATACCTGCACGAAGCATTAGCTGGTGGCTAATTACTTCTGCGTCGTTTGGCGTTTCTTTCAATGTAGAAACTAGGTATTTACTGGTACGCATTGATGCTTTCCGTTGTATATGTATATAGAGGGAAGGGTTTAGAACCCTAAAAAATAGCCCTCTATAATACCAGTCTATTGCCTTAGGCTAAAGGGGCAATATCGACCACTTGAATGCCGTCTTCATTGGCTGAAAAACTGACATTCCATTCAAATAAATGCACGGCATAAACCTTTGAGTCAGGCTTGCCTTTCTTGTACGCAGGCCTTGGATCTTGTGACAAGATCTCTGTGAGTGCTTGTGTTCGATATTCATTATCTGGGTGCTTCATAAGCACACATTTTGCAGACTCACTAAACTCAACCGTTACTGGGGATGGAGAGGTTTCTGCGTAACCTCCTTTGGCGTCGGGTATGCTATCGGAATAAGGGATATAAGGTTTAATGTCGATGATAGGAGTACCATCAACTAAATCGACATTGCCTAGTTTAATAATGACCTGTCCGTTTCTTATTTCAACATCCAATAATTCTACCGCTGACATACCTATAGCATTCGGCCTGAAGGTCGAACGACTGGCAAACACACCCACTCGCTCATTACCTCCTAAGCGAGGAGGACGCACTGTGGGTTTCCAACCTGCCTCTATATTCTGATCAAATAAAAACAGTAGCCATAAATGTGAGAATTGTTTTAGCTCGCGAACTGCCGCTTCAGTATTGGCATCCCCTTTTAGGTGTAGTTCAGTCGTAACGCTAGGGGCGAGATTAGGCTGTCTTGGGATAGCAAACTTTTCTTTATAGGGCGTGTAAATAGTGCCTATGGGGGAAATTGTATGCATATTTTTAGCTGTCCTAGTTGATTTCATCGGGGAGAATGTACGCAGAATGTATGCTCTGTGTCACTTTTTTACAATCAGTGGCAATTCGAGCAATCAGAGATTGTAAGAATATGTTAACAATCCTTACCCTTTATGCCACATAAGATTTTTGCTCAATTTCTCCTAAAAATTGACCTTTTTTAACCTTTATTTGACACATTTGTATGATTTTCAAGTGCTTTGCGCCTTTTCAATTGTGTCGTACTAGGGTATGTTTCCGGCTCCTTTTTGCTGCGTTAGGGAAATAACGTGCCACAACCTGCGGGTTGAGAGGCAAAAAGGAAGATAAAAATAATTAAAGGAGAACTCAGATGAGCACATCTGCTTCACAAACACAACAGCCGCCAAAAAAGCCGTTATTCACTCGTTTTCTGGATAGCGTCGAATACTTAGGCAACCTATTACCACACCCAATCACTCTATTTGCTATCTTCTGTGTGGCAATTTTAGTTATGTCTGGCATTGCTGGATATTTTGATGTTTCTGTAATGGATCCTCGTCCAGAGGGTGCAGCAGGTCGTAGCGCCGATGGCGTTATTAAAGTCGTTAGCCTTCTTAATGGTGAAGGTCTTCGTCTTATCGTTACTAACCTTGTAACTAACTTTACAGGTTTCGCGCCTCTAGGTACGGTTCTAGTAGCAATGCTTGGTGTTGCTATTGCTGAGCACTCAGGTCTACTGTCTGCAGCGATGCGTGGCCTGGTAATGAACGCTTCTCAGCGTATGGTTACAGTAACAGTCGTATTTGCGGGTATCATCTCTAACACAGCTTCTGAGCTAGGTTATGTAGTTCTTATCCCTCTTGCAGCGATGCTTTTCCACTCATTAGGTCGTCACCCTCTAGCAGGCCTAGCAGCAGCGTTTGCTGGTGTATCAGGTGGTTACTCTGCAAACCTTCTAATAGGTACGGTTGATCCACTGCTTTCAGGTATTACTGAAACAGCAGCACAAATGATTGACCCAACCTATTCTGTAGGCCCTGAATCAAACTGGTACTTCATGTTTGTTTCTACCTTCTTCATTGCAATCACTGGTGCATTTGTTACTGAAAAGATTGTAGAGCCTAAGCTTGGCAAATATAACGATGAAGAAGCAGCAGAAGACCTATCTAATGACAGCATGGGTTCTCTAAAAGCTGAAGAAAAACGAGGTCTTAAGATAGCGGGTATCGCTGTTGTTGCAGTAAGTGCAATGCTAGCTTTGACCGTTGTTCCTGAGTGGGGTCCATTGCGTAACCCTGAAACAGGTCTAGTTGCTGGCTCTCCATTCTTGAAGAGTATCGTAGCCTTTATCTTTGTATTCTTTGCTATTCCGGGTTTTGTTTACGGCCGCGTTGTTGGCACAATGAAGACTGACCGTGACGTGATTGATGCAATGGCTAAGTCAATGTCTTCAATGGGTCTGTACATTGTTCTAGTATTCTTTGCTGCTCAGTTCGTAGCATTCTTTAGCTGGACAAACTTCGGTCAAGTATTTGCGGTAGCGGGTGCTGACTTCCTACAGACTATTGGTCTAACAGGTCCAATGTTGTTCTTCGCATTCATCGTAATGTGTGGCTTCATTAACCTAATGATCGGTTCTGCGTCTGCTCAGTGGGCAGTAACGGCACCAATCTTCGTTCCAATGCTAATGCTTGTTGGTTACGCACCAGAGACGATTCAGGCTGCTTACCGTATCGGAGACTCGACAACTAACATCATCACTCCAATGATGAGTTACTTCGGTCTTATCCTTGCGGTTGCGACTCGCTACATGAAGAATCTAGGTATTGGTACGCTGGTAGCAACTATGCTTCCGTACTCAATCTGCTTCCTATTTGGTTGGTCTATCCTATTCTACCTATGGGTATTTGTATTTGGTCTACCAGTAGGTCCAGGTGCAGCAACGTTCTACACACCATAGTAGACACGTTAAAATTTGATGAAAAAAGTGGTCAGCTTATGCTGACCATTTTTTTATCTGGAGTTTCACAAAGAGCAACTACCAACACTCCGTATTGATTCCCTGTCGCCTCATTGCCAAGTCAGATTACCTTACCCATCGCGTTAAATACTCAGTGCAAGATTAGATTTAACAATGGTTATTTAAATGGGTTCATATAACACTGCTCACTGCTCACTGCTCACTGCTCACTGCTCACTGCTCACTGCTCACTGCTCACTGCAGAGTTATAGGTTATAGCCTCTAAACCATTCTGAAAGCCGTAGGGCGCTACAAGCAACAAAGAGTGATCGTTTATGGATGGGTAGGGGGCTGCAGGATTTTGAGCTTTAGAGGCTTTTTGCGGGAATATATGGGCATAAAAAAACCGCCACTATGAATAGTGACGGTTGTTTGAAGGAGGAAGCTTAAGGAGTACTGATTACCAGCCCTTAACTACGCCACCTTTAAAGATGTCAGAAGCTGCGTTGTACACTTCTTCAGTTTGGTACGCTTTAACGAAGTTCTGTACGTTTTCAGCATTTAGGTTTTCTTCACGCGATACAATCAGGTTTACGTATGGAGATTCTTTGTCTTCAACAAAGATACCATCACGTTGTGGCGTTAGGTCGATTGAACTTGCGTAAGTTGTGTTGATGATTGAAAGCGCTACGTCGTCTAGAGAGCGAGGTAGTTGTGCTGCATCAAGCTCAACAATAGTGATGTTTTTAGGGTTTGCAGTGATGTCACGAACCGTCGCCAACAGACCGGCGCCTTCACGCAACTCGATTAGACCTTGTTGCTCAAGAAGAAGCAGTGAACGACCAAGGTTAGTTGGATCGTTTGGTACAGCAATGCGTGCACCTTCTTCTAGCTCGTCAACAGACTTGATTTGCTTAGAGTAACCTGCAATAGGGTAAACGAAGGTGTTACCTGCGATAGCAAGTTTGTAGCTACGGTCAGCGATTTGTTGGTCAAGGTATGGCTTGTGTTGGAATGCATTTACGTCCACTGAGCCATCATCTAGGGCTGCGTTTGGTGTAACGTAATCCGTGAATGTCACTAGTTCAACATCAAGGTCGTATTTCTCTTTAGCAACCTTTGCTGCAACTTCCGCAACTTGTGCTTCAGCACCCGCCATTACGCCAACCTTAATCTTGCTTAGGTCTTGTTCTTTATCGCCACAACCAGTCAAGGCTAAAGCCGACGCTGCAATCGCAAGGGTAAAAATGTTCTTTAGGCTAAATTTCATAACTATCTCCGTATAATTTTTCTAAATTCTTATCTGTGGTCAACTTTACGAACCAGTGCGTCACCCACAGACTGAATGATTTGCACCAATACAATAAGCATTACAACTGTCACTGCCATGATCACAACATCATAGCGGTGGAAGCCGTAGCGAATAGCAACATCACCTAGGCCGCCACCGCCCACGGTACCTGCCATAGCTGAATAGCTAACCAGAGTAACCAGTGTGATAGTGACTGAGTTGATGATGGTAGGCAGTGCTTCAGGAAGCAGTACCTTATTAATAATTTGAAGCGGTGTTGCGCCCATGGATTGGGCTGCTTCTACTAGGCCGCTTGGTACTTCAAGCAGCGCACCCTCGATAAGACGAGCCACGAATGGGATAGCGCCAATCGTTAGCGGTACTATTGCGGCTGTTGTGCCGATAAAAGTCCCAATAAGAAGCTTGGTAAATGGAATAATGGCTACCATAAGCACCAGGAAAGGCACGCTTCGCCCTACGTTGACAATGGCGCCTAGGATAGAGTTCAAACGCTGGTTTTCTAGCAAACCACCACGTTTAGTGGTGTGAAGGACTACGCCTAGAGGGATACCAACAGCAAAACCTACAATGCCGGAAAAGCCGACCATATATAGGGTTTCCCACGTTGCTTTAAATAAAAGTCCGCTATTTAGATTGAACCAGTCAACTAGCACATCATAAGACATAGCCAAGCACCTCTACTTTTAGGTTGTTATCTTTTAGGTATTGAATTGCAGCATTGTCTGCTTCTTCATCACCGAAGAACTCAGCCACCATCATGCCGAATTTGACGCCACCTGCGTAATCTAAATCTGAGCTTAGAATTGAGATATCAATATTAAACTTACGAGTGATCTGGCTGATCACTGGTGCATCCACACTAGCGCCAGTGAATTCCAATCGCACTAACGGGTAGCTGCCTTCTTTACGCTCAGTCAATAATCGAGACTCGTAATCCTCAGGGATAGAAAGATCTAGAGTTGAGCGAATAAATTGGTGAGCAAGCTCGGTTTTTGGATGAGCAAAAATCTCACCAACGGACCCTTTCTCAACAAGTTCGCCGCCACCGATAATGGCAACCTCATGACAGATGTTCTTCACTACATCCATTTCATGGGTAATGATGAGGATGGTGATACCAAGTTGACGGTTGATGGTTTTCAACAAGCCAAGGATTGATTGGGTGGTTGCAGGATCAAGTGCGCTAGTCGCCTCGTCACATAGCAATACTTTAGGATCACTCGAAAGTGCACGAGCAATCGCAACACGTTGTTTTTGTCCGCCACTAAGGTTGGCAGGATAGGTATCGCGCTTATCGCTAAGCCCCACTAATCCTAGTAGCTCAGAGACCTTCTTTTCAATCGTTGGCTTATCTTTGCCCGCCAACTCAAGAGGTAGAGCGATGTTTTCGAATACAGTGCGAGACGAAAGAAGATTAAAGTGCTGGAAGATCATGCCAATGTTGCGGCGGGCTTCAGAAAGTTCTTTCTTAGATAGCTTGGTCAGATCAACACCATCAACGATGACTTCACCGCTAGTTGGTGCTTCTAGCATGTTAACGCAACGAATTAGAGTGCTTTTGCCGGCACCGGAAGAACCAATCACACCAAAGATATTGCCCTTGGCGATGGTTAAGTTGATATCTTTCAAGGCGCTAATAGCGGTCTTTCCTTGATAGAATACCTTGTTAACTTGCTTAATCTCTATCATCAAATAGCCTGCATGATTAGGTAGAGGAGTTTAAATCTTGCAGAGATGCTAGATATTTCATTGACCCAAGTCAATAGATATTTTTACGTCTAGACGTCTAAACGCCAAATCAAGGGTGCGAGTGGTAACAAAGCATGCGATAATCGTTACTATCTTTATGAAGCAGAGCAGAGTAGTTACCCGTGCCTAAACCAGCCGTTTTTTTAGATCGTGATGGCGTTATTAATGTTGATCATGGCTATGTGCATGATGAGCATGATTTCGAATATATCCCTGGCGTATTTGAAGCAACCAAGAAGTTGCAGCAGATGGGGTATCTATTAGTATTGGTCACCAATCAATCTGGGATAGCTCGTGGCAAATTTAGTGAAGATCGATTTGAGTCTTTAACGCAATGGATGGATTGGAACTTCTCAGATAACGGTGTTGAATTTGATGGCATCTATTACTGCCCTCATCATCCTGAGCACGGTATCGGCGACTACAAGCAAGATTGTGAATGTCGAAAGCCTAAGCCTGGCATGTTCATCTCAGCTAGAGATTTTTTGAAGATTGATATGCAAAACTCCGTTATGGTCGGAGATAAAGCTGAAGATATGATGGCAGCAGAAGCTGCTGGCGTGGGCACTAAAATCTTGGTGCGCACAGGTAAGCCGGTCACTGATAAAGGCGAGGCTATAGCCAGCGTGGTTTTGGATAGCATAAAGGAAGTGCCTGACTATCTAACTCAAATAAAGTAGCGCACTCAACCTAAATTGCTAATGAGAAAGGGCTTTGAATTATTCAAAGCCCTTTTTTTTGGTTTATGTTATTGATATTGAACTGTGTAGCGAGTTGGCTTGTGGTTCATCCATAAAATCAAATTGATGAACACAGCGGCCAATATCGACCAAGCGATTAGAGTTAAAGGGATAAAATAGAGAGAGCAAATTAAGATAGAAGTATCAAACAAAAGCTGCGTTTTACCCACAGAGATACCCATCTTATCTTGGATTACAAGGCACAATACGTTAGATCCCCCCAAACTTGCTCGATGACGAAAAAGAACCAATAAGCCCAAGCCTATAAACGTTCCGCCAGCGATAGCCGCAAACGCGGGAGTAAGTACTTCAAAGCGCATTACATGGTGTAGGTTATCCGCCATTATGGATACAAGAGATACACAAATGATGCTATTGATGGTGAATCGCTTTCCAAGGCGAGTCCACGCCAAGAAATAAAAGGGAATGTTCACTAAGAAATACATGGTACCGAAGCTCAGGTCGATAAACTGTGTAAACAGCAATCCAAGCCCAGCAGTCCCGCCGACAATCATGGATGAAGATTTTAAAAAGTAGATCCCAACTGCCACTAGTAGAGTACCAGTAAATATAGCAGCGCAATCCTCGAGTAAGCTATGTTTGTTCATTGTACTTAACCTTGCAGATTCAGCCGCGAATAGTATAGGAAAACTGTGCTTTACCGAACTGTTTGCGCAACTTTTTTGTTAACAGCGTGTAATTTTTGATTTACACAGTGTAAAGTTGATGGCTTCAAAAAAGAGAATCCCAGATAGGCCTTTATTCTGTTGGTTATTTAAGCGAATATACCTACAGAAAACAGGGACAAAAAAAATTTGTGATACGAATTTATTTCGGTAAAATGCCGCCATTGCCGTGACGAAAACGTTTGCTTTTGGTCGTTGTGTGGTTTTTTTAGCTATTTACAGTTTAATCTGAGTCAGGAGATACAGATGCTAAAGCGTGATATGAACATCGCTGATTATGATGCGGACCTATTTGCCGCAATCCAAGAAGAGACAGTGCGCCAAGAAGAGCACATTGAGCTTATCGCTTCAGAAAACTACACAAGCCCACGTGTAATGGAAGCTCAGGGCTCTCAGTTAACTAACAAGTACGCTGAAGGTTACCCAGGCAAGCGTTACTATGGCGGTTGTGAGTACGTTGATAAGGTAGAAACACTTGCTATTGAGCGTGCATGTGAGTTATTTGGTGCACAATACGCGAACGTTCAGCCTCACTCAGGCTCTCAAGCAAACAACGCTGTTTACATGGCACTACTTAATGCTGGCGATACAGTATTAGGCATGAGCCTTGCTCACGGTGGTCACCTGACTCACGGTTCGCCAGTTAACTTCTCTGGTAAGTTGTACAACATCATTCCTTACGGTATCGATGAGAAAGGTCAAATTGACTACGAAGAAATGGAAGCTTTGGCTGTAGAACACAAGCCTAAGATGATCATTGGTGGTTTCTCTGCATACTCTCAAGTATGTGATTGGGCTCGTATGCGTGAAATCGCAGACAAAGTTGGCGCTTACTTCTTTGTTGATATGGCGCACGTTGCAGGTCTTATTGCTGCTGGCGTTTACCCGAACCCAGTACCACACGCTCACGTAGTAACAACAACGACTCACAAAACCCTAGCAGGTCCTCGTGGTGGTTTAATTCTTTCTAACGAAGGTGAAGACCTTTACAAGAAATTAAACTCTGCGGTATTCCCTGGTGGTCAAGGTGGTCCTCTAATGCACGTAATCGCTGGTAAAGCAGTAGCGTTTAAAGAAGCACTAGAACCTGAATTTAAAGAGTACCAAGCGCGCGTTGTTGCAAACGCAAAAGCAATGGTTGCTGAATTCCTAGCTCGCGGCTATAACATCGTTTCTGGCTCTACTGAAAACCACCTGTTCCTTGTTGACCTAATCGACAAAGACATCACAGGTAAAGAAGCGGATGCAGCTCTTGGCGCAGCTAATATTACTGTGAACAAGAACTCTGTACCAAACGACCCTCGTAGCCCGTTTGTTACTTCTGGTATTCGTATTGGTTCACCTTCAATCACTCGTCGTGGCTTCACAGAAGAAGACGCGAAAAACCTTGCTGGCTGGATGTGTGACATCCTAGACAACATGGGCGATGAGTCGGTTATTGAAGCGACTAAAGCTAAGGTACTAGAAATCTGTAACCGTAAACCTGTATACGCATAAGATTAAAGTACTCTGAATGACAAAAGCGAGCCTAATGGCTCGCTTTTTTGTTTATTGGTTTTCTAAATACATCATGAAGAGCCGAGCATCAAGCTCAAGCTGGTGATAATCAGGTTCCATATGACAACAAAGTTGATAAAATGCCTTGTTGTGATCCTTTTCTTTCAGATGCGCTAATTCGTGCACGATCAGCATCCGTAATAGTGGCTCAGGTGCATCTTTGAATACGCTAGCAATACGAATTTCGTTCTTTGATTTAACCTTGTTACCTTGGATACGATTTACGTAAGAGTGCAGCCCCAGCGCATTGTTGATGAGGTGGATCTTGTGATCGTAAATTACCTTGCTTAGCGGTGCAGACTTTCTCAAAAATCGATTTTTAATCGCCATGGTGTATTCAAACAAAGCTTTTTCGCTTTTGATAGTGTGTTTGGTGGGGTAACGTTGTTCAAACCATGTGTTGAGTTGCCCTGACTCTACAAGTCGGGTGATAGGCGTGACTATGTGTTCGGGGTAGCCCTGAATGTATCTCAGCGAAGGGTTCATTGTATTCCAAAGCAATGGCAGAAGTGCCCAATTCTACCCAATTCTCAATGTTGAAAAAATGGATTTATTGAGCACCTATAGAATCATCGCTTATTAACCGATGCTTGGCTGCTAACCGCCTTTGTTGATACTCAGCTGCGTGCCTGATTTACAACGGAATGTATAGTAGCGACGGCTTTCACTAAATTTAGATAATCCTTCACCAGAACAGTAATCGATATTGATGTCGCGCATGACCTCTAGAGTTTTTTCATTATCTAAAGCGAATTTAGACCCATCCGCACAAATGATGCGAACCTTGCCATCATCACTTACCGAGTAGAGTGAGACCTCGGTGTTACACAGTTCAAATGATGCTTCTAAGTAATTGTCTTCTTGAGTGTTTTTATCTGCACAGCCCCACAAAAATAGAGCTGACAGCGCGCATAATAACAGTCGCATTAAACGACCTCCCTTATTTATGACCAGTCCTAACTCTAATCATAATGGGCTTAGCGTAGAAAGCAAAAAACCACTGCAATGTGTGGGTGTTTATTTGGGAGTTTTGAGGTTTGTCGCAATTGGGAGGCGAGGTTACTTCAACGCACAGATTCAACCGAAGCAAAGGCGTCATTCTGGAAAGCTCTAAAAGAGCTTATCCAGAACCTTGGAGAGTGCGTTGCTAGGATAATATTGCTCTAAGTTCTTAGAAAGTAGCAAAGATGATAGTAGCGCAGGTTTGAAACAAACAAAGGCGTGTCATTCTGGAAAGCTCAAGGAGCTTATCCAGAACCTTAGAGAGTGCGTTGCTGGGATAGTATTGCTCTAAGTGCTTAGAAAGTAGTAAAGATGATAGTAGCGCAGGTTTGAAACAAACAAAGGCGTCATTCTGGAAAGCTCAAGGAGAGCTTATCCAGAACCTTAGAGAGTGCAATGCTGAGATAAGCGCACTCTAAGATCCTAGATAGTTGCGACGCAACTTCTAGGATTGTGGAATGCAGAGTTGGGCAATAGGGAAGATCCCGGATAAAGCTAGCGCTTTTCCGGGATAAAAAATCCTAGGGGATTTTTTACTTAACCTCTTCACCCTTAGCTTGTAGATCCGCATGGTACGAAGAACGTACAAAAGGACCACAGGCTGCATGAGTGAAGCCAAGCTCTAGTGCAATCTCTTTTAGCTCATCGAACTCTGCTGGTGGAACGTAGCGTTCTACTGGCAGGTGGTGACGGCTTGGTGCTAGGTATTGGCCTAGAGTTAGCATGCTTACGCCGTGCGCTCTAAGATCCTTAAGCACTTCTACGATCTCTTCTTTTGTTTCACCTAAGCCCATCATTAAGCCAGACTTTGTTGGAACGTCAGGGTGTTGCTCTTTGAATTTCTTCAGAAGCTCTAGAGACCACTTGTAGTTAGCACCAGGACGTACACGACGGTATAGGCGCGGCGCTGTTTCTAGGTTGTGGTTGAAAACATCTGGTGGGTTCAGCTTAAGCTCTTCTAGGGCTTTATCCATACGACCACGGAAGTCAGGAACCAGCGTTTCAATGCGAATGTTTGGACTTAGCTTACGGATCTCTTCGTTACAATCAGCAAAGTGCTTAGCGCCGCCATCACGAAGGTCATCACGGTCTACAGACGTGATAACAACGTATTTTAGCTTCATATCCTTGATGGTTTGAGCTAGCTTTTGTGGTTCGTTTGTTTCCGGGGCAACCGGACGACCATGGGCTACATCACAGAAAGGACAGCGACGAGTACAGATAGCACCTAAGATCATAAAGGTTGCAGTACCGTGGTTAAAACACTCTGCTAGGTTAGGGCAAGATGCTTCTTCACATACTGAGTTCAGATTGTTTTTACGCATAGCAGACTTGATGTCTTGAATACGTTGGCTATCAGCAGGTAGCTTAATCTTCATCCATTCAGGCTTGCGAAGGACTTCGCTGCGTTCAACTGGTACTGACTTAGTAGGGATCAGTGCCATCTTATCAGCGTCACGGTATTTAACGCCTTTTTCCATTTGAATTGGTTTACTCATAGCTTTCTGTCATTTCTATTACGTCGGTGTAATCCAGTAAGGCACTTAATTCCTTAACTAGAATACCTTGAATGTTTGCACGCTGATCATCGGTTGTGAAGTCAGCGACCTGAACCATTTCCATACCTGCATAACCACATGGGTTGATACGTAGGAAAGGGGAGAGATCCATATCTATATTCAGAGCTAATCCGTGAAAGGAGCAACCTTTGCGGATTCGAAGTCCAAGGGAGCAGATCTTTTTACCCTCTACATACACGCCAGGTGCATCTGGACGAGCAGCAGATTCGATACCGAGCTTAGCAAGGGTTTGAACTACAGTGTTCTCAATATGAGTCACCAGTTCACGCACCCCTAAACCGCGTCGACGCAAGTTCAGGAGGAAGTACACCACCATTTGGCCTGGGCCATGGTAGGTAACCTGACCGCCACGATCACTTTTTACCACAGGGATATCGCCGGTATTAAGAAGGTGCTCTTCTTTTCCCGCCTGACCTTGTGTAAAAACAGGATTGTGCTCAACAATCCAAACCTGATCAACGGTATTCTCGTCACGCTCATCGGTGAATCGATGCATTCTCTGCCATATTGGTTCGTAATCTTGACGACCAAGATGGTGGATTTCCAATCGATTACTGAGTAGCGATGAGTTTGCGCTTGCTTGTTTCTCTGTGTCGTTAGGCAATTCGTTACTTCCCTGAATCATCTATATCGATGTACGCACATTACTAGCAACCTGAGGTTATTTCTACTAGAAAAAGGCGAATTAGTGCTATTTGTATTACAAAAAGTGGTGCTGAAAGATGCACCACTTTTAAGATCAACGGCTTACAGCTTAGCGGTATCTATGTGTGAGCGGTTATAGCACGACACGAACGATTTCAATCTCACCAAGTTCTTTGTACAGTGTTTCTACTTGCTCGATAGAAGTCGCTGTAATAGTTACAGATACGGCATTGTAAGTGCCTTTGCCACTTGGAGTGATCTTAGGGCTATAGCTACCAGGTGCGTGGCGTTGAATTACTTCCAAGATGAGATCTGGTAGTTCTGGTTTTGCGTAACCCATTACTTTAAAAGAAAATTGGCACGGGAACTCTAACAGGTCTTTTAGTTTTGGCTGCTCTTGCATGGTTGCGACTCCAAATGGAAATAGTGTAAATAAGGGCCATTTAAGGCGCGAATGTTACTTTGAATGGACTGAAAACTCAATATGAGGTTCCATTGCCTGAATTTCAAGCTAGTAATAGGCATAAAAAAGAAGCTGCTATAAAGCAGCTTCTTATCAAATGTATTTAAGCGAGAGGACTTAGAACCAGCTCTTAAATAGCAACACTAAGTAATCGATTAGTCGACTGAATAGGCCGCCCTCATCCACACTTTCTAAAGCAAGTAACGGGTATTCCGCGATGTCTTCGCCATCGACTTGATAGAATACTCGACCCACAACATCACCTTGTGCGATTGGTGCTTTTAGCTCTTTATCAAGAACAAAGCTCGCTTGTAGGTTCTTTGCCACGCCGCGTGGAAGTGTTACATAGGTATCTTCGGCTAGACCCAACTTAACGGTGTCTTGGCTACCCATCCAGATTTTTTCTTCAGCAAACACTTCGCCCTTTTTGTGAGGAGCGACTGTTTCGAAGAAACGGAATCCATAGTTCAGAAGCTTTTTGCTTTCTGCTTTACGAGCGTTAGCACTATCGGTACCCATGACTACGGCAACAAGACGCATTTGACCTTCTGTACCCGAGCTCACTAGGCTGTAACCTGCATTGCTGGTGTGGCCCGTCTTAATGCCATCAACGTTCATGCTTTTATCCCACAACAAACCATTACGGTTGTACTGGGTGATGCCGTTGTAGGTGAATTGCTTCTCTGCGTACAGTGCGTACTCATCAGGCACGTCACGAATCAGTGCTTTACCTAGTAGCGCCATGTCGTATGGGGTTGAATATAGGTTATCGTTATCAAGACCGTGGACGTTAGCAAAGTGTGAGTTATTCATACCTAGCGATTTTGCCCAAGCGTTCATTAGATCAACGAAAGCATCTTCCGAGCCTGCAACGTGCTCAGCCATTGCAACACAAGCATCGTTGCCTGATTGAATGATGATACCGTGATTAAGCTCGTCAACAGTCACTGTTGTGCCTACTTCGATGAACATCTTTGATGAATCAGGGAAGTTCTTCGCCCAAGCATTCTTGCTGATAACGACTTCATCGTCTTTCGAGATGTTGCCACGCTTTAGCTCTTGGCCAATAACATAGCTTGTCATCATCTTAGTTAAACTAGCTGGATGAAGCTGAGTATTCATCTCTTTCTCAGCCAATACTTTGCCTGAGTTGTAATCCATCAGTACATAGCCTTTAGCTGCGATCTGTGGAGCATCAGGTAGTACGATCGGTGCAGCCTGTGAGGTTGCTGCAAAAGCAACTGAGGCAAGGGCACTCGTTACGGCGAGAGATTTAAGTGATTGGGTGATTGTTTTCATCTTTTCCGTGTAATGTCCAAATTGAAGGCAAAACTTTTTGTATAGTAGCAGAATCAAAAGTCTAGACCAGAGAAACTACCATATTGCTTGCCAAAGTGTGATTTTTAATCCGCGCCCGATCTACTCAGGTTTATACTTTTTAATAAAGGCGCTCGGATGTCCATTTTGTTGTAGTTTTTCCAGGAGTTGCTTAGCTTCGAGAGCGTCAGCAATTGGACCAATATAAATCCTATTGATGGCATCCTGCTTTTCTACATAACTTGGCTGCTCATACTCTTCATTGAGTTTGTTGGACAGCTTCTTCGAATTGGTTGCATTTCCAAGGCTCGCTACTTGAATCACATAGCTTGGGTGAGCATCCGACTTTGTATTGTTACCGGCCTTTGGCTTGGTCGTAATAAACTCTATTTCGACGTTGGCCACGCCGGTTTGCACTACTCCAAGCTTAGTCGCTGCCGCATAACTCAGGTCGATAATTCGCCCTTCATGAAATGGCCCTCTGTCGTTGACGCGAACAATGGCCGTTTTACCGTTGTCGACATTGGTGACTTTTACATAGCTTGGAATAGGAAGATTTTTGTGAGCCGCACTCATGGAATACATGTCATAGGTTTCACCATTTGAGGTTAAATGCCCATGAAATTTCTTGCCGTACCAAGAGGCCTTTCCCTTCTCTTTAAAACCCTCAGGGTTATTTATCACAGAATAGGATTTCCCACGTACAGTGTAATCTTTGTTTCCACCTAGACTATAGGGTTCGTAGCGCGGGGTTGCATCCTCGATATGATTCAAAGAGATAGGCGAATCGGGTGGTACGTCTTGTGCGATTGCATAGCGGTCTTTGTCCGATCCTGAACATCCAGCAATGATAGTCAGAGCTGCGCCCAATCCTAGGGTAGTAAGTATTCGCATTAGTTTGCCTTCGAAAGCATTTTTCTATGAGTTTGGATCGACATCAATATGCCGAAGCCCGCCATCAAGGTCACCATTGAGGTGCCGCCATAGCTGATTAATGGCAGGGGAACACCCACAACGGGCAAGATCCCGCTCACCATACCGATATTTACAAAGATGTAAACGAAGAAACTCAATGTCACACTACCTGCCATCATTCGACCAAAGGCCGTTTGGGCCTGACTTGCCAGATACAAACCACGACCAATAATGAATAGATAGACGGTAAGCAAGAAAATGACGCCAATCAGTCCCCACTCTTCAGCGATAACTGCAAAAATGAAGTCAGTATGGCGCTCCGGTAGGAATTCTAATTGTGATTGCGTACCTTGCAGCCAGCCTTTTCCTGTTAAACCGCCTGAGCCGATAGCAATCTTACTCTGGATAATATGATAGCCAGCACCCAAGGGATCGGATTCCGGATCAAATAGGGTTCTAACGCGTACCTTTTGATATTCACGCATTAGGAAAAACCACAATATCGGCACGAATGCACCTACCGCTAGGGCAGCAGATAGAATGATATTCCAACTAATTCCCGCAAGGAAAATCACGAATATACCTGAAGCGGCAATCAAGATAGAGGTACCAAGGTCAGGCTGCTTAGCGATCAATATCGTTGGCAGCATAACCAAGATCAAAGATGTTGCTAGCACCCTAAAGCTAGGTGGAAGAGGGCGGTTACCTATGTATCTTGCGACCATGAGGGGCACGGCAAGTTTCATTAATTCAGAGGGTTGAAAACGCACAAAGCCAAGGTTAAGCCAACGCTGCGCCCCTTTTGATGCCTCACCGAAGAACAGCACCCCTAATAACAGGATCAGCCCCCCAGTGAACAACAACGGAGCGAGAGTTTCATAGGTTCTTGGCGTTATCTGAGCCATGATAACCATAACGCCTAGAGCTAAGATCATGCGCATCATTTGGCGTTCCATCATCGCCAGATTTTGACCACTTGCGCTATACATGATCACTAACGAACATCCCATTAGGATCAACACGCCAAAGATCAACGGAAGGTCAAGGTGCATACGCTCAAATAGAGAGCGGTTTTTGCCTGTTTCAGGATCTAGTTTCATTCTTCAGGCTCGATATAGTCATAAGTTTGATTTAACAAAATATGGTCAAAGATTTGTCTGGCCACTGGTGCACCATGGGTTGAACCACCACCTGCATTCTCTAGCACAATAGTCAAAATAACCTGAGGGTTATCATAGGGTGCGAATCCAGTGAACAAAGCGTGATCTCGCAAGTGTTCAGCAATTTCGTCAGCATCGTATTTTTCATCTTCCGCGAGCCCAAATACCTGTGCAGTTCCCGATTTACCAGCACTCTTATATTTGAGACCTGCAAATGCGCGGCGAGCTGTGCCTCGTTTGCCATGGTTAACTAAATACATACCATGCTTGGCAATGGTCCAAAACTCCTTCTTTACGCCGGTTATTGGCGGATAAAGCTCGGGTTGTTTGAACTCTTCTACAGTGCCATTGTGCTCAACAGGTTTGATGGTTGAGCGAAGGATCTGCGGCGCCATTACCTTGCCTTCATTGATCAACACTGAAGTGGCTTTAGCAATCTGCATTGGGGTTGCAGTCCAATAGCCTTGACCTATGCCAACAGGGATAGTATCCCCTTGATACCAAGGCGTGTTATGTCTGGCGCGCTTCCATTCTCGCGTAGGCATATTGGCCTTGCTCTCTTCATAGATATCGATGCCGGTGTAATCACCAAAACCAAACTCTTGCATCCATTTAGAAATACGGTCGATGCCTAAATCATAAGCAATTTGATAGAAGAAGGTATCCACGGATTCTTCAATGGCTTTATTGATGTCTACTTCACCATGCCCCCAACGTAACCAATCTCTAAATGGACGGGTCTTGGAGTTAGGAATGCGCCAATATCCAGGGTCGTTACGTGTGGTATTCGGAGTAATAACTTTTTCTTGCAAAGCCGCGACAGCAATGAAGGGTTTTACCGTCGATGCAGGAGGATAAATACCTAATGTAGCGCGGTTTACCAACGGGCGATTAATATCACTGAGTAGTGCTCTATAATCTTTGCCTGAAATGCCATGCACAAAGGAGTTAGGGTCATAACTAGGGCTAGACACCATAGCGAGTACTGCATCGGTATGGGGCTCAAGGATTACAGCGCTACCTCGACGACCATCTAAAAGCTCAAACAAATAGCTTTGCAGCTTAATGTCGATGTTCAGAACGATATCTTCACCTGGAGTCGGTGGCTCGTATTTTAGGGTACGGATTACACGTCCACGACTATTGACTTCAACCTCTTGATACCCTGGCTTACCGTGCAGGATATCTTCGTAGTAACGCTCAATCCCCAGTTTACCAATATCATGAGTCGCTTGGTAATCCTGCACTTTATCTTCACGGGTTAGGCGTTGTAGATCACGATCGTTGATGCGGGAAACATAGCCTAGAACATGAGTTAGGATCTCACCATAAGGATAAAAACGCTTTAAGGTAGCGTTCACTTCTACGCCAGGAAACTCATGTTGATGAACAGAGAAAACTGCGACCTGCTCTTCAGAAAGCTGGCCTAGTAACGGAACTGATTTAAATCGTCTAGAGCGCTGACGATCTCGCTGAAATCGTTCTACTTGCTCTTCCGAAATGGCAGGCAGTAGTTGCTGAAGGCGTGAAATCGTCTCATCAAGGTTAGAAACCTTTTCTGGGGTGATTTCTAGGGAAAATACAGGTCTATTCTCGGCTAAAACAATCCCATTTCTGTCGTAGATTAAGCCACGGTTGGGCGCAATAGGTACGACTTTTATGCGGTTGTCATTAGAACGAGTTTGGTAGTCTTGAAACTGATTAACTTGAATGTGGTACAGGTTAACGATAAGTAGGCAGATGAGCACAAGGATGCCGATAAAGGCAACCAAGGCGCGGTTGCCAAAAAGCCGAGTCTCAAGTTTGTGGTCTCTAAAGTGAGAGCGCTTACGCATCATGCTCTGTTACTCACGATGGTACGGGTGGTTCGCGTTTACGCTCCAAGCTCTATAAAGACTCTCTGCCATTACGACGCGCACCAATGGGTGAGGGAGAGTCAAAGGAGAGAGTGACCAGCTTTGTTCTGCTGCCGCTTTACAGGCAGGGGCTAAACCCTCAGGGCCGCCAATTAGGATGGAGACATCTCGAGCGTCAAGTTTCCAGCGATCCAACTGCTTAGCCAGTTGCGGGGTATCCCAAGGCTTACCAGGTATATCCAAGGTGACAATACGGTTACCTTTGGGTACCGCGGCTAACATTGCTTCGCCTTCCTTTTGCAAGATGCGTGCTATATCGGCATTTTTGCCTCGTTTACCAGCAGTAATTTCAATGAGCTCAAGCGGCATATCGTTTGGAAAGCGACGCTTATACTCATTAAAGCCTTCTTCTACCCATTTTGGCATTTTAGTGCCGACGGCAACGAGTTGGATCTTCACTAATTAACCCCAAAGTTTTTCTAGTTGGTAAAGCTCACGATGTTCTTCTTGCATGACATGAACCATAGTAGAACCCATATCTACGACAACCCATTCACCTTCAAGTTCACCATCCATTCCCAGAGGCTCAATACCGATCTTTTTCGCTTCAATAGCAATATGATCAGCAATAGAAGAGACATGACGTTTTGATGTACCTGTACAAACCAGCATGTAATCAGTCACGCTTGATTTACCTTGAACATCTAATGTCACGATCTTTTGTGCTTTCATATCGTCAGCTTTATCAGCTAAAAAGTCTCTTAATTCTTCGCCTTGCAATGCCGGCTCCTTAATAAATTTGTCTTGGTTTAAAAAAGTATATCATGCGTCGCTGTTAAGCGTTTCGTGGCATGCTCATATCGAGTGTCAACTGGGTAAGTATTGGCCATACGCTGTTGTCGTAGTCCGTTTTTACGGTGTGCTCTGCCTGAGCCAATGTGCACACCATGCTATAGAGTGTTTTTGGTGTATGACGGTTAAGTGCCGCCGTATAAAGCGGTCGCTTGTTGTTCCAAACGCGGTATTGATCAAACACTTGCTGTAGGCTTTTACTAGTGAGTTCTTGCTTATAGCTCATCAAAGTATTCAGCTCTTTCTGTAGCGTTCTTAGCAGGATAACCGCTTCCACACCTTCACCATGCAACTCACGCAGAATTCGTTGACTACGTTTTGCCTTACCTTCGAGCATGGCATCAATCCAGTTAAACGCGGTAAAGTGGTTGTGTCTACTTAGTGCTGATTCTATACGAACTAGGGTAAGGACTCCGTCAGGGTAGAGTAAACAAAGCTTTTCTAAACTCTGACTCAGCGCCAATAGGTTCCCTTCATGCCATTGAGCCAGCATTTGAACGGCTTCGGGGTCAGGCTTTAGCCCTAATTGATGACAGCGCTGAAGTACAAACTGAGGTAATCGATGAATATCAGGTGTGAGGCAACTGACCCAAAGGCCATTGGAATTTAGAGCTTTAAACCACTTTGCGTTTTCTTGTGCCTTGGTGAGTTTGCTTCCTGATATGATCAAGATGACATCAGGGTTAAGGACTTGATGAAGGTTAACTAGCTCTTTTGTTATAGCTTGATTGGTACCCGATTCAGGCAACTCTAGCTGTAGAATTTTTTTCTCAGCAAAAAGACTCATTGAATTACATGCATCAAAGACTTCATTCCAGTCAGTTTGCGCAGTAATAGAAAAACGGAACACCTCACTAAAGCCCTCTGATTTGGCTTTATGCTCTATTTGGTCTCGAGATTCTTGAATGAGTAGGGGCTCAGCACCAAACAGCAAATACACAGGATGTAGTTGCCTTTGTAAAGTGTTGGCCAATTTGTCTGCAAAGATGCGCATGCTTAGACTCTATTTTGCCACGTCAGATTCTGAGTCTACAGCGCTACTTGTTTCTGCACTGTTTGTTTCAGATGTGTCTTCTGAATCGGTTTCTACACTTGCTTCTGAGTCATTCTCAGCATCATCGGTAGCCTCTGAAGTCGATGATTCTGGAGTAGCAGTTTGCATCTCGACAGGTATTGTTGCCTGATCGTTTTTCTCGTATTCAGCCTGCAGACTGATCTGATCATCCTTTCTTTGAGAAGGGTCTTCAATCACGCCATCTTCGTTGACATAGCTATCAAATGAGCCGTCATCGTTCTCAAGATCAGTACGTAGGCGAGCCAATTGACGAATAATCTGTCTTGCGGCTTGCTTGCGCATTTCATCTTCAATCATGTCTCTTTCGACTGACTTCGCGAGTGCTGTTAACGGGTTATCGAGATAACTGCGGTTAACTTGGGTGCTGAATGTTCGAGTGCCAACGTCAGGGACGACTACGCGATAGCTCGCTCTTAGAGTCAGCTCTTTTTCCGCTGCACGGCTGTTTTGATAGAGAGAAAGTGTGCGTTCGCTAATGCTCTCGGTGAGCAGGTGAATATTAGTGACATTCGCAGCCGGAGTGACAAGATGTATGCCGTTTTGTCTTAATTCAGTTTTTACATCTCGCGTAAATTGAGCATAGTCATCGTAACTGGTCAAAGACATGGAACTGACTTCTTCAGGCACTAAGTAGCTACCACGAAAATGAAAACCACAGCCGCTCAGTAACGAGGCAATAAGTAGAGCGATAGCTAGGCGTAAATGAGAAAGGCGTGCAATTTGCATCAAAAGAATACTCTCTTAAGGAAGTTCGGTTCTTATCGTGCTTCTCTGAAACAAGGTTGTTTGTGACAAAAAAGCAGGATAAAAAACGAAAAGTGAGGGCTACGTGACGTAACCCTCAGCTTTAAGCGTAGATTAGTTTGCTACAATATTCAGTAGCTTACCTGGTACGTAGATCACTTTACGCACAGTTTTATCTTCGATGAACTTAACTACGTTCTCATCGTTTAGACCAAGTTCCTCAACTTGCTCTTTCGATGCATCTGCAGCCACGGTTAGTTTTGCACGAAGTTTACCGTTTACTTGAACTACGATAATTTTCTCGTCTTCAACTAGCGCTTTCTCATCGAAAGTTGGCCATGTTGTTGAGTCTACGTTTGATTCACCTAATGCAATCCACATTTCGTAAGAGATGTGAGGAGTCATTGGGTAAAGCATACGAACTACTGCTTTTAGTGCCTCATCAAGGATCGCGCGATCTTGAACGGATTCTTGAGGCGCTTTTGCCAGTTTGTTCATCAATTCCATGATGGCGGCGATTGCTGTGTTGAATGTTTGGCGACGGCCAATATCATCAGTCACTTTTGCAATAGTCTTGTGAACATCACGGCGTAGTGCTTTTTGGTTGCCTGAAAGTGCAGCAACATCAACAGACTCAGCAGCGCCTTTAGAGGAGTGTGCGTGAACCAGTTTCCAAACACGCTTCAAGAAGCGGTTTGCACCTTCAACACCAGACTCTTGCCACTCTAGAGTCATATCTGCAGGAGAGGCGAACATCATGAATAGACGCACTGTATCAGCGCCGTATTTGTCGACCATTTCTTGTGGGTCAATACCGTTGTTCTTAGACTTAGACATCTTGATCATGCCTGAGTGCTCTACGTTACGACCTTGAGTATCTACCGCTTTCTCGATGCGACCTTTACCATCACGTTCAACTGTTACGTCTGTCGGTGCGATCCACTCTTTAGTGCCTTTCTCATTGGTGTGGTAGAAGGCGTCAGCCAGAACCATACCCTGACAAAGAAGCTGCTTGAACGGTTCATCAGAGGTCACGTAGCCTGCATCACGAAGCAATTTGTGGAAGAAGCGAGAGTACAATAGATGCATACATGCGTGCTCGATACCACCGATGTACTGATCTACAGGCAACCAGTAGTTTGCTTTTTCTGGATCTAGGATATCGTCAGCCTGTGGTGAACAGTAGCGTGCGTAGTACCAAGATGATTCCATGAAGGTATCAAAGGTATCTGTTTCACGAAGTGCTGGCTCACCGTTGAATGTAGTCTTCGCCCACTCTTTGTCAGCTTTAATAGGGCTAGTTACGCCATCCATTACCACATCTTCAGGCAAGATCACTGGCAGCTGATCAGCAGGTACAGGATGAACTTCACCATCTTCAGTTGTTACCATTGGGATTGGAGCACCCCAGTAACGCTGACGAGATACACCCCAGTCACGTAGACGGAAGTTTACTGTCTTAGTGCCTTTGCCTTCTGCTTCCAGTTTTGCTGCGATAGCATCAAAGGCTGCTTGGAAATCAAGACCGTCGAATTCACCTGAATCAAACAGTACGCCTTTCTCTGTGTAGGCAACTTCTGAGATATCTAGCTCAGCATCATCAGCAGGCTTGATTACCGGTACTATGTCTAGGCCGTATTTTGTCGCAAACTCGTAGTCGCGCTGATCGTGAGCAGGAACCGCCATAACAGCGCCTGTGCCGTAATCCATCAATACGAAGTTAGCAACAAATACAGGTACTTCACGGCCATTCAATGGATGAATTGCGGTAAGGCCAGTCGCCATACCTTTCTTTTCCATTGTTGCAAGCTCAGCTTCAGCAACCTTGTTGTTTTTACACTCTTCAATGAACTCAGCAAGCTCTGGGTTGTTCTTAGCTGCGACTGCCGCTAGAGGGTGGCCTGCTGCGATGCCCACATAAGTCACACCCATTAGAGTGTCTGGGCGCGTGGTGTACACTTCTAGGTCTTGTTGACCTTTAACTTCAAACTTAAGCTCAACGCCTTCAGAGCGGCCAATCCAGTTGCGCTGCATGGTCTTAACCATTTCAGGCCAGCCATCAAGGTTATCTAAATCGTCTAGAAGTTCTTGAGCGTATTCAGTGATCTTAATGAACCACTGTGGGATCTCTTTTTGCTCTACCGGGGTATCACAGCGCCAGCAACAGCCGTCTTCAACCTGTTCGTTTGCTAGAACAGTTTGGTCGTTTGGACACCAGTTAACAGAAGAGGTCTTTTTGTAAACCAAGCCTTTTTCGTAAAGCTTAGTGAAGAAGCCTTGTTCCCAGCGGTAATATTCTGGAGTACAGGTCGCGAACTCACGGTTCCAGTCATAACCAAAGCCAAGAAGCTTAAGTTGGTTCTTCATGTACTCGATATTTTCGTATGTCCAAGGAGCAGGTGCAGTGTTGTTCTTAACTGCTGCGTTCTCTGCTGGTAGGCCAAACGCATCCCAACCAATTGGTTGCATCACGTTTTTGCCTTGCAGGCGCTGGAAGCGAGACACTACGTCACCAATGGTGTAGTTACGTACGTGGCCCATGTGTAGACGACCACTTGGGTACGGAAACATAGAAAGACAGTAGAATTTTTCTTTGTTTGGGTCTTCACTTACAACAAAGGTTTCATTGTTGTCCCAGTGCTGTTGAACTTTTTGTTCAATATCTTGCGGGTTGTATTGTTCTTGCATCGACGCTATCCATTTTCTTGGAAACTGTGAGAACGATTAAATCAGTTCGTTTTAGATCAGCATAGAATACCTAAAGGAGCTAAAAGCAACAACCACAAAGCAAGCTTTAAGCAATGTTAATTGCCGTTAGGCAAAGGAGGGCATATGCCAAAACGTCAGACGGGTTATGATGAGCTGTTATCCGATGTAGTAGAAACCTTAAAACACAGCCCAGATGAAATAAATAATGTAATTGCTAATTCAGAGAAGGTGGTTGAGGCTGCCAATGATATGACCAAAGACGAATTAGCCTTAGTATCGGCGTATGTTAAGTCGGACCTGCAAGAGTTTGCCAATAACTTTGAAGAGAGTAAGTCGGGGCCTTTCTATCTCATGATTGCAAACACGGTTTGGCAATCTTTATTGGATATTACCGATAAAACAAAAGTCGAATGGGTTGAGTTCTTTCAAGATCTTGAACATCAAGGGGTGTATAAGTCGGGTGAGATTATTGGCTTGGGTGTCTTAATCTGTGAAAAGTGTGGCCACAGAACTCAATACAATCATGCTACTGAAATCCAAGCATGCACGCAATGTGGGCACGATGAGTTTTCTAGACAGCCTTTAAAGCCATAAGTTAAAAGTTAAGAACCGAAAGCCTTTACTAGTTAAGGACTAGTAAAGGCTGGGTCTTAGTACTAAGTATCAGTTAGCTTTTCGAACGATTTCGTACAGATAAAAGTAGTGAGATCAGGACGATACAGAAAACGAAGATATCTAAAGGTAATCCACCAAACTGAACGTAAGGGGTTTTACCGTTGGTTGGTACAACCTTTGCTCTAAGCACCGCTTCCTCAAACTGAGGAAGATCAGCGATGATATGGCCCTTATAATCAGTAACGGCAGTGACACCGTTGTTGGTTGCACGAATCACCGGCATACCAAACTCTAATGCTCTCATGCGGGCGATAGCCATGTGTTGAAGCGGACCTATTGAATCACCAAACCATGCATCGTTAGAGAGAGTTAAGATGTAGTCGGTTTCGTCAGTGATATTGTCTCGAAGCTGCTGACCAAAAATAATCTCATAACATAGCGCCACCACCATATGCATTCCTTTAGCGACGATGTTGTCTTGGATATAATCTCCACGCTGAAAAGAAGACATTGGTAGATTAAAGAAAGGTGCTAGAGGTCTTAAGAAGTCTTCTAGAGGCACAAATTCACCAAACGGCAACAGATGGTGCTTGTGATAGCGAGGCTGAGTGTCGTAGTTGTATTCACCCGATGGTGTCACTCCAACAGTAGTAACACTATTGTAATAGGTATGACGCCCTTCTTGAGTTAGCACTCCTGTGATGACGGCTGAATTGTTCATTCGAGCTGCCTTATCCAGGTTCTCCATAAAAGAAGTCACTTCATCTTCAAATGCAGGTATCGCTGCCTCAGGCCAGATAATAATATCTGCATCCCAGTTTTGACGAGTGTGATCCATATACTTCAATAGTGTTGGCCAGCGCTGGCTTGGTAGCCATTTTGTCTCTTGATGAACATTACCTTGGATCAATGCCACTGTTTGCGCTCGGCTTTCGTCTGGGGTTACCCAATTGATAAAGTGCGTTAACCCAGCGACTGCAAATAACGTGATAGGAATCCACACTAGTTTCCAAGTACGGCGAGTGACAATCATGGCTAGGCTACTGGATATCGCCATAACCCACATGCTAATCAGATCTACACCGCCTATAGGAGCTAATCCGGCTAAAGGCGAGTCTATCTGTGTGTAGCCTAGTAAAAGCCAAGGGAAGCCTGTCAGTGCCCAACCACGTAACCAATCACAGATTAGCCACAATGCTGGAGTGACAAGTAGTGCATTGAACCAGTTTTTGTTTCCGTTGAATCGCGTAAATAAGGCGGAAAACAGTGCTGAGTAGATTGAGAGATAACCTACCAATAAGGCCATTAATAATAGACTGGCGGCTTTGGGCATACCGCCAAACGTATCTATGCTGACATGTACCCAACTAATGCCTGTAGCAAAGAGTCCTATGCCCCACAAATAACCGATTAGGGCAGAAGAGCGTGTTGATTGTCCTTTGAGTAAAAGAAGCAACAACACTGGACTGAGCAGAGCCAGAGGCCAAATTTGAAATGGGGCGAAGGAAAGAGTTGTACTGGCGCCAACAAAAGCGGCCGCAAGCGGCCGCATTAGGCGATGAGTCATCAATGATTTCATCTTAGTATTGAGTCTGTTTCTCTAGAGGGTTATACCTCGTCCTAGAGTCAGCGTGTTACTCGCTATTCTCTTTTTCAGACTCTTTGTCTGGGACGGTAACCTGAAGTTGAATAATACGGCGATTGTCTGCTGACGTGACCTTGAAGCTATACTCCTCGATCTCGACGATTTCGCCTCGACTAGGTAGATGACCAAATTGAGTCATGACCAGGCCACCTACGGTATCCACTTCTTCATCGCTGAAGCTAGTGTCAAAGGTATCATTGAATTCTTCGATAGTCGTCAGAGCCCTGACAGCAAATGTATGTTTGCTGAGCTGGCGGATTTCTAACTCTTCTTCGTCGTCGAATTCGTCCTCAATCTCACCAACGATTTCTTCGAGAATATCCTCGATAGTGACTAGGCCTGATACCCCACCAAATTCATCGACTACAATCGCCATGTGATAACGCTCTTCACGGAATTCTTTAAGTAGGCGATCGACACGCTTACTTTCCGGAACAACCACAGCTGATCGTATAACTTGCTCGATATCGAATGGTGCACTTTCCGAACCCAAATATTTCAGCAGGTCTTTAGCCAGCAAAATACCTTCAACGTGGTCCTTGTCCTCGCTAATAACAGGGTAGCGTGAGTGTTGTGCGTCAGTGATAAGATTGATGAGCGCATCAAGATCGTCAGTGCGTTCGACCGTAACCATTTGCGAGCGAGGGATCATGATGTCACGAACTCTCTGCTCTGCAATTTCCATAACACCCTCGAGCATATCTCGAGTGTCATGATCAATTAGGTCGTTTTCTTCCGAATCACGGATGACATCGACGAGCTCTTGGCGGTCTTTAGGGTCTACTTGGAAAAGTTGACCTAGACGTTCGAAGAAGGATTTCCTACTCGGACCTTCTGATTTTTCCTTTGAGCCCTCTTTAGAGGGCGAGTTGTCTTCGCTGTTCATTGCTTCTCAACGGTTAACGCTATCAAATGTGTAATAGCTCACTGTATCTTTATATTGGGATTACTGCTTTTCTGCAAGATAAGGATCTTCAAAACCTAATCCTTGCATAATTTCAGTTTCTAGAGATTCCATCTCTTCGGCTTCGTCGTCCTGAATATGGTCGTAGCCAAGTAGGTGTAAGCTACCGTGTACCACCATATGAGCCCAATGTGCAGTCAGAGGTTTTTGCTGCTGAACAGCTTCATCTTCAACCACTTGCTTGCAAATGACAAGATCCCCTAGCAAATTTATTTCTACACCAGGTGGAACCTCAAACGGGAACGATAACACGTTGGTTGGCTTGTCTTTACCACGATAGTCGTGATTAAGCTGGTGGCTCTCTTCAGAGTCTACTATGCGAATAGTAAGTTCTGAGTCAGGCTGAAATTGCGTTAAGGTGTAATCAAGCCAAGATTGAAAGTCTTGTTCTGAAGGTAACTGGCTGTCGTCTTCAACCGCCAGTTGTAGGTCCAGGTAAATGGCCATTATTTACTCACAAGTTGTGATTGCTGCTGTGATTGAAGTGCAGCGTCTGCGACAAGTTTAGCTTCACGCTCTTCGCGCTCTTGACGACGACGTTGCTCAATCGCTTTCTTTTCTTTTTGATCTTGCACTTCCCACTTCTCATAGGCGTTGACGATACGTGCCACCACAGGGTGTCGCACAACATCATCAGCCAAGAAGAAGTTGAAGCTAATATCGTCGACCTCAGAAAGCACTTCGATAGCATGGCGTAGACCTGATTTAGCACCGCGTGGTAAATCAATCTGTGTAACGTCGCCGGTGATAACCGCTCGCGAGTTGAAGCCAATACGCGTCAAGAACATCTTCATCTGTTCAATGGTGGTGTTCTGGCTCTCATCCAAAATAATAAATGCATCGTTCAAGGTACGACCGCGCATGTAGGCAAGAGGAGCGACCTCGATAACGTTACGCTCAATCAGTTTTTCAACACGTTCAAAACCTAACATTTCAAACAGTGCATCATAAAGAGGACGAAGATATGGGTCGACTTTTTGGCTCAAATCGCCAGGCAAGAAACCTAATTTTTCACCGGCTTCTACTGCAGGACGAGTCAATAAGATGCGTCTTATTTCTTGGCGCTCAAGTGCATCGACGGCAGCAGCAACGGCTAGGTAGGTTTTACCTGTACCAGCTGGGCCCACACCGAAGGTGATATCGTGGGTGACCATGTTCATCAGGTATTGAGCCTGATTTGGAGTGCGAGGTTTAATCACACCTTTCTTGGTCTTTATGAAAACTTCTTTGCCGTGAGAGAACTCAGCCTCGGCAGCTTGCTCAAGCACGCCACTTTCTTTCACTTCCAGATGGATTTGTTCCGGCTCAATATCCGGGATATTGCCACGAACGGGTGCAGTTTGAACGTAAAGCCTTTTGATGATATCTAATGCCGCAGAGGCGGTATGAGGCTGGCCTACGATGGAGAAGTGGTTACCACGATAGTTGATTTCAACGCCAAGGCGACGTTCTAGGTGCTTGATGTTGTCATCAAATGGGCCACAAAGGCTAGAAAGACGGTGATTATTTGCTGGTTCTAGATCGATCTCTAGGGTAACAATTTTATTGCTCAATGGTGCCTCGCATTTACTGTACTGAAAGAGTTCTCGAAGAGCTCTCGAAGACTCCGAGTGGACTCTTTCAGTATAGCTGTATGTTACTTTAAGGTGTAAATGTCGCTACACCTAATTCATCTTCCTTGCGTGTCTTTGTCATCATCTCAGTTGGAGAGACAGCGATACGAAGGTCCATTTCTGATTCTGTGCGAACAAGTTCGCCACGTAAAGAGTTAGCGAACACGTCTGTGATTTTCACATCAACGAATTGGCCAATTAGGTCAGCATTACCTTCAAAGTTCACTACGCGGTTGTTTTCTGTACGTGCACGAAGCTCCATCAGATCTTTCTTAGATGGGCCTTCTACAAGTACGCGTTGCACTGTGCCTAGCATTTGACGAGAGTAACGCATAGCTTGTGCGTTAACCGTTTGCTGTAGCTCGTACAAGCGTTCTTTCTTCTCTTGCTCTGTCAGATCACATGGGTAATCTGCCGCTGGCGTACCAGGGCGAGGAGAGAAGATAAAGCTGAAGCTCATATCAAAGTCAACGTCACGAATAATCTTCATTGTGTCTTGGAAATCTTGGTCAGATTCACCAGGGAAACCAACAATGAAGTCAGAGCTGATCTGGATATCAGGACGAGCTTTACGCAGTTTACGAATAATTGATTTGTATTCGATTGCAGTATGAGGACGCTTCATCATAGTTAGGATGCGGTCTGAACCGCTTTGCACAGGCAAGTGCAGGAAGCTAACTAGCTCTGGAGTGTCTTCGTAGACTGCAATGATGTCATCAGTAAACTCTAGCGGGTGACTTGTGGTAAAGCGGATGCGGTCAATACCATCGATTGATGCAACTAGGCGCAATAGGTTTGCAAACGAGCAGATGTCACCATCGTGCGTTGGACCACGGTATGCATTTACGTTTTGACCAAGAAGGTTTACTTCGCGTACACCTTGCTCCGCAAGCTGTGCGATTTCAAATAGAACATCGTCCATTGGACGGCTAACTTCTTCACCACGAGTGTATGGTACAACACAGTAAGTGCAGTATTTAGAACAGCCTTCCATAATAGAAACGAACGCTGTTGCACCTTCAGCGCGAGGCTCAGGTAAGCTGTCAAACTTCTCGATCTCTGGGAAAGAGATGTCCATTACTGGAGCGTCATCGCTTTGAGACTGTTTGATCATCTCTGGTAGTCGGTGCAGCGTTTGTGGGCCGAAAATAACATCAACGTATGGTGCACGTTGACGGATATGGTCGCCTTCTTGAGTCGCAACACAGCCACCAACACCGATAACTACGCCTGGTTTAGTGTCTTTTAAAGTCTTCCAACGACCAAGTTGGTGGAACACTTTTTCTTGTGCTTTTTCACGAATAGAGCAGGTGTTTAGTAGTAATACATCCGCTTCTTTAGGATCTTCTGTTAGCTCAAATCCGTTGGCGGCATTAAGCAGGTCAGCCATCTTTGATGAATCGTATTCGTTCATCTGGCAACCCCAGGTTTTGATCAGAAGTTTCTTACTCATTGCATTCACACTCGTGTTAATTAATCACTTTTCAACTGGCTATGTTGCTCAGTATTTCACCACGTATAGTCGTGGCGAGCCGCGTATTGTACTGACTAAATGATGCTATGACTAGCTTTCAAGCTTAAATTTCATCCGTTGCAGGGTAAGGCATTGTTTGTATTGAGCTGCTTTTTTGTGGATTTAAGTAAAACACGCAAAATAGTCAGTGACAAACCAGCAGAGATAACCAAGAGCGTGAATAAATTGAGTCGTCGTACAGGCATTGCTGATCGCTTTTCAGTACAATTAATCAAAAGGCATAATTAGATGTTATTTAAGGATAAAGGGTGGCACACATGCATTTTGATGTAGCGGTGGTAGGCGGAGGCATGGTCGGGGCAACAGCAGCACTCGGCTTGGCAAAGCAAGGTAAGCGAGTTGCGATTGTAGAGGGCTACCGACCTAAACCTTTTGAACATACACAAGATTTGGATATCAGAATATCAGCCATATCAAAAAGCTCCGTTGACCTTTTAGAACAATTAGGGGCCTGGCCACATATTCAAAATAAGAGAGTTTTCCCTTACTCGGGCTTAGAAACCTGGGAGCTTGAAAAATGTTGTACGCGCTTTGAAGCTGCCGATTTGGATTTGGCCCTGCTGGGCTATATGGTTGAGAACCGTGTTTTGCAGTTGGGAATTTGGGAGGCTCTGAGCGAGTACTCGAACGTCACCTTTTATTGTCCTGATTCATTAGTCAGTATTAAGACAAATGAGCAAGGTAAGCTCCTAGAATTGTCCTCAGGGGATGCATTGAGCGCTAGCTTAGTGGTTGGAGCGGATGGTGCTAATTCAAAGGTGAGACAAATTGCTGGAATTGGAGTGACAGCATGGGATTACCGCCAAGACTGCATGCTAATTAATGTGGATACGGACTGCCTTGATACCGATGTGACTTGGCAGTGGTTTACTCCTAGTGGTCCAAGATCGTATTTGCCAATGGGAGAGGGTAAAGGTTGCTTAGTTTGGTATGACTCACCACAGCGCATTAAGCAACTGGCTCAATTGAATGAGGCAGAGCTACAAGCAGAGATACAGCGATGTTTTCCTACTCGAGTTGGCAATGTAACGGTAAAAGAACGTGCTTCTTTTCCTCTTAAGCGTCGCCATGCACAGCACTACTGTAAAGAAGGGGTTGTTTTGGTAGGAGACGCTGCCCATACCATCAATCCTTTAGCTGGACAGGGTGTTAACCTTGGCTTTAAAGATGTTACTGCACTGCTGACGACCCTCAGTGACAGTGATTACTCTCTAAATAATCTTCATCAATATCAGCAACTAAGAAAAACAGACAACTTGATAATGCAAACCGCTATGGATGTGTTCTATGTCGGCTTTAGTAATAATCTGGGGCCTGTAAAGGTGCTGAGAAATGTTGGGTTGAAACTGGCTGACAGCGCCGGGCCTCTCAAGCATCAAGCATTGAAGTACGCTTTGGGGCTATAGCGTTTTTAACGACTCGAATAGAAAGGGCGTAGATAGTATCTCGTCCTTTTTCATATGTACTCTCTTTAGAGCTTTTCTACAGGCAATAAAAAACCCGTCTAAAAGACGGGTTCGTTATATGATGGTGCGGAAGGAGAGACTTGAACTCTCACACCTTGCGGCGCCAGAACCTAAATCTGGTGCGTCTACCAATTCCGCCACTTCCGCATCAATTTTGTAGTCTTAGTCGATGATTGGTGAATCAACTAGACGTTGTGTGCTCTTTTACTAAGAGCTACCACTTAAATAGTGGCTGGGCTACTTAGAGCCGAACCAGGGGGAATAACGAGGCATCAAATGCGTTGTTTCACCCTTGTAATTAGTGGCTGGGCTACCTGGATTCGAACCAGGGAATGCCGGCATCAAAAGCCGGTGCCTTACCGCTTGGCGATAGCCCAACAGAGAAAGTTCTATGAACTCAATCTTTAAATAATGGTGCGGAAGGAGAGACTTGAACTCTCACACCTTGCGGCGCCAGAACCTAAATCTGGTGCGTCTACCAATTCCGCCACTTCCGCATCGCTTTGTTTTATCTCTAAGCAAGAGTTTAGTCTTGGCCGATGATTGGTAAAATCAACCAGACGTTGTATATGGTGGCTACTGCGGGATTTGAACCTGCGACCCCATCATTATGAGTGATGTGCTCTAACCAGCTGAGCTAAGTAGCCACTCTGTTTTAGAGATAACGAGATCTCTAAATTAAATATGGTGCGGAAGGAGAGACTTGAACTCTCACACCTTGCGGCGCCAGAACCTAAATCTGGTGCGTCTACCAATTCCGCCACTTCCGCATCAATTTTGTAGTCTTAGTCGATGATTGGTGAATCAACTAGACGTTGTGTGCTCTTTTAGTAAGAGCTACCACTTAAATAGTGGCTGGGCTACCTGGATTCGAACCAGGGAATGCCGGCATCAAAAGCCGGTGCCTTACCGCTTGGCGATAGCCCAACAGAGAAAGTTCTATGAACTCAATCTTAAATAATGGTGCGGAAGGAGAGACTTGAACTCTCACACCTTGCGGCGCCAGAACCTAAATCTGGTGCGTCTACCAATTCCGCCACTTCCGCATCAATTTTGTAGTCTTAGTCGATGATTGGTGAATCAACTAGACGTTGTGTGCTCTTTTAGTAAGAGCTACCACTTAAATAGTGGCTGGGCTACCTGGATTCGAACCAGGGAATGCCGGCATCAAAAGCCGGTGCCTTACCGCTTGGCGATAGCCCAACAGAGAAAGTTCTATGAACTCAATCTTAAATAATGGTGCGGAAGGAGAGACTTGAACTCTCACACCTTGCGGCGCCAGAACCTAAATCTGGTGCGTCTACCAATTCCGCCACTTCCGCATCAATTTTGTAGTCTTAGTCGATGATTGGTGAATCAACTAGACGTTGTGTGCTCTTTTACTAAGAGCTACCACTTAAATAGTGGCTGGGCTACCTGGATTCGAACCAGGGAATGCCGGCATCAAAAGCCGGTGCCTTACCGCTTGGCGATAGCCCAACAGAGAAAGTTCTATGAACTCAATCTTTAAATAATGGTGCGGAAGGAGAGACTTGAACTCTCACACCTTGCGGCGCCAGAACCTAAATCTGGTGCGTCTACCAATTCCGCCACTTCCGCATCGCTTTGTTTTATCTCTAAGCAAGAGTTTAGTCTTAGTCGATGATTGGTAAAATCAACCAGACGTTGTATATGGTGGCTACTGCGGGATTTGAACCTGCGACCCCATCATTATGAGTGATGTGCTCTAACCAGCTGAGCTAAGTAGCCACTTTAATTTTGAGCGAGAGAGGATAAACTAATCTCGCTTTATTTCCAATGATTTTTTAATAAAATCACGAAATAAAATGTGGCTGGGCTACCTGGATTCGAACCAGGGAATGCCGGCATCAAAAGCCGGTGCCTTACCGCTTGGCGATAGCCCAACTAAATATGGTGCGGAAGGAGAGACTTGAACTCTCACACCTTGCGGCGCCAGAACCTAAATCTGGTGCGTCTACCAATTCCGCCACTTCCGCATATTTCCTAATAACTCTCAAAAAGAAAGCATTTAGGAAATGGTGGCTACTGCGGGATTTGAACCTGCGACCCCATCATTATGAGTGATGTGCTCTAACCAGCTGAGCTAAGTAGCCATTACCATATTGTCTTTCTCAGTGCTGTTAGACAGTGCCGAGAACGGAGCGCATTATGCGTATATCCCCGGAAACCGTCAATAGTTTTTTTGAAGATTTTGTCACTTATAGCGCGTTCGAACTTTTTTTAAACAAAGCGCCCCGTTTTTATTCAATAATGCACTAAGAATTGAACACAAACAGACAACAGAACTTGACTGATTTGTGAGGCTGTTGGAGCATGGCTAGCTAAGTGGTTAGAAAGTTTCACTATGAACGCAAAACAAAAAAGACCGCCGAAGCGATCTTTTTAATCAAAGCTTAATCAATGTTTAACTAAGCTAGAATGGGTTTAATCAAGAAGGGTTCGCGCAGCATACAAGTGTATGTGAGCAAACCCGACGCAGAGTAAATTCATTCTAGCGACGATAAACTTGATTAGACGTTGAAGCGGAAGTGGATTACGTCACCATCTTTAACGATGTAATCTTTACCTTCTAGACGCCATTTACCCGCATCTTTAGCGCCACTTTCACCCTTAAATTGAATGAAATCATCGTAACCAACTACTTCAGCGCGGATGAAGCCTTTTTCAAAGTCAGTATGGATCTTACCTGCAGATTGAGGTGCTGTAGCGCCAACAGGGATAGTCCATGCACGTACTTCTTTAACACCAGCGGTAAAGTAAGTTTGTAGAGTAAGAAGATCATAACCTGAACGGATAACGCGGTTTAGGCCTGGTTCTTCAATACCCATATCAGCTAGGAACTCTTCACGATCTTCATCGTCAAGCTCAGCCATTTCTGACTCGATAGCTGCACAAACAGGAACGACTACGTTGTTCTCTTTAGCTGCAAACTCACGTACAGCGTCTAGGTACGGGTTGTTTTCAAAGCCGTCTTCATTAACATTAGCAATGTACATTGTTGGTTTTAGCGTTAGGAAGTTTAGGTAGCCAACTGCAGCCAATTCTTCTTTACTTAGTTCAACAGTACGAGCCATTCCGCCTTCAGTTAGGACTGGTAGCAGTTTTTCAAGAACGGTCAGCTCAAATTTAGCGTCTTTGTCGCCACCTTTTGCTTTCTTAGCATTGCGTTGCATTGCGCGCTCACAGCTGTCTAAGTCAGCCATTGCTAGCTCAAGGTTGATAACCTCGATGTCTTCGATTGGCGATACTTTACCTGCAACGTGAACGATGTTTTCGTTCTCAAAACAGCGAACAACGTGACCAATAGCATCAGTTTCACGGATGTTAGCTAGGAATTTGTTGCCTAGACCTTCACCACGAGATGCACCTGCTACAAGACCTGCAATATCCACAAATTCCATAGTAGTAGGCAGGATTTTTTGTGGATTTACGATTTCAGCAAGAGCGTCTAATCGTAGATCTGGCACAGGAACAACACCTGTATTTGGTTCGATGGTACAGAACGGGAAGTTTGCCGCTTCGATACCTGCTTTAGTTAGAGCATTGAAAAGAGTTGATTTACCAACGTTTGGAAGACCAACGATGCCACATTTAAAACCCATGATTAAAACCTTATTCTGCTTTGAACGTGTGTAAGCGATTTTGTGCTTTAGTTAAACCGTCTTTTAGCAATATATCTAAACTGCGTACGGACTCGTCGACTACGGCTTCAAGGCATTCTTGCTCTTTAGCTGGAGCTTTGCCTAATACATAGCCAGCTACGCGGTCTTTATGACCTGGATGGCCGATGCCGATGCGTAGTCGGTAAAATTCTTTGTTATTGCCAAGCTTGCTAATGGAGTCTTTTAGCCCATTGTGGCCACCGTGACCGCCACCCTTTTTGAACTTGCCTACACCCGGAGGTAAGTCTAGTTCATCGTGTGCGATCATTATCTCTTCAGGTTTAATCTGATAAAACTTAGCGAGAGCTGCAACAGATTTGCCGGATAGATTCATAAAGGTGGTTGGAATTAACAAACGAAGGTCGTGGCCATTAGCCATGATTCTGCCTGTTAGCCCAAAAAACTTTGGCTCATTTTTTAATGTCACATTGTGTACGCGAGCTAATTCTTCGACGACCCAAGCGCCTGCATTGTGACGTGTTTTAGCGTATTCAGGACCCGGATTCGCCAGACCGACAAGTAATTTGATTTCTTGGCTCAAGATTTGACTCTCGTAAATGTAGGTGACAATAAAAAGCGCGATATGATAGCACGCAACATGGCTAAGAGTAAAAAATCCCGGTGCTTATTACTAAGTACCGGGATTTTCAAAGTTATTTAGGTTCAATTGAACCTGATGTCAGCAGTAATTAGTGGCTGAACATCGCAGAGATTGACTCTTCGTTGCTGATGCGACGAATAGCTTCAGCAAGCATGCTAGATAGAGTTAGCTGAGTAACTTTACCTGTTGCTGCCATCTCTTTGCTTAGTGTGATTGAATCAGTAATGATGACTTGGTCAAGCACAGAGTTTTTGATGTTCTTAGCTGCATTACCAGAGAACACTGCGTGAGTTGCGTAAGCAAATACACGCTTAGCGCCGCGCTCTTTAAGAGCTTCAGCTGCTTTACACAGAGTGCCACCAGTATCAATCATGTCGTCAACGATCACGCAGTCGCGACCTTCAACATCACCGATTAGGTTCATTACTTCTGAAACGTTAGCACGTGGACGGCGCTTGTCTACGATAGCGATGTCGATGTCACCAAGCGCTTTAGCAGTAGCACGAGCACGTACAACGCCGCCAAGATCTGGAGAAACAACTACAGGATCTTCTAGGCCACGGTTTGCCATGTCTTCTAGCAGTACTGGAGTACCGAAGATGTTGTCTACCGGCACGTCGAAGAAGCCTTGAATCTGTTCAGCGTGTAGGTCGATAGTTAGAACGCGGTCAACACCAACGTTAGACAAGAAGTCAGCGACTACTTTAGCCGTGATTGGCACACGAGCAGAGCGCACGCGGCGATCTTGGCGAGCATAGCCAAAGTAAGGGATTACAGCTGTAATACGGCCAGCAGAAGCACGACGCATAGCGTCGATCATTACCACCAATTCCATTAGGTTGTCATTGGTAGGTGCGCACGTTGATTGGATGATAAATACATCGCTACCACGAACGTTTTCATTAATTTGTACAGCGACTTCGCCGTCAGAAAAACGGTCTACAGTAGCATCACCTAGAGAAATGTATAGGCGATCAGCAATGCGTTGGGCTAGTTCAGGTGTTGCGTTACCAGCAAATAGCTTCATATCAGGCACGGTGGAAACCTCAAGGTTGCGTCCAGTTAATTGGGTAGTGTTTGGGCAGTAAACTGCGCCAATGTCAGGTGCAAAGGAGAAATATTGTTTCCTTGTGCAACAAATGCTGTTGTATTTTCGGGGAGTTGTCTTAATATGGTTTCTGCTTCCGATTGAGTATCAAACTCAGCAAAAACGCAAGATCCTGTCCCCGTCAATCTTGACGGCGCGTATTGTAACAGCCATGAAAGTTGCTTATCAACCTCTGGGTACAGTAAACGCACTATTTTTTCGCAATCGTTTTCGTAAGGACTGCTATCTAGTTCATTCCAGCTACGTTTTTTGGTATCTCGCGTCAGATCTGGATGAGTAAAAATATCTACAGTGGCAATGCTCACGTCCGGTCTTACCACTAAATACCACTTTTCTGCAGGAGTAACCTGGGTCAGATTCTCACCGACGCCTTCAGCAAAGGCAGCAAAGCCTTGCACAAATACCGGAACATCTGCACCTAAGCTTAATCCAATCTCTGCTAATTGTGGCAGAGGGATATCCAAATCCCATAAATAGTTAAGGGCAACTAAAGTCGTTGCAGCATTCGAAGAACCGCCACCGATACCACCTCCCATAGGAAGTACTTTCTTTATGTGGATGTCTGCACCGAATCGACATTGTGAGTGTGCTTGCAACGCCGTTGCAGCTTTCCAGATAAGATTTTGCTCTAGCGGCACACCGGCAAGCTCAGGAGCAACCGTAATCTTTCCACTGTCATTGGCTGAAATCGTGAGCTCGTCACCGAAGTTAATGAACTGAAATAAGGTTTGCAGCTCGTGGTAGCCGTTTGCACGACGACCCGTAATGTAAAGAAAAAGATTAAGCTTGGCAGGAGAGGGCCAAGTGGTGGCTGTGGTTATCATTGAATCTCCCACTTGCTAACAGCGATATTTAACTTAATAGGATCACGAGAGAGGGTCATTCTATTGGGAAGAATAACATTATCGTTTTCTTGGTAGCCTTTATAATCCATTAACCAAGTTTGCTCCGCGCGAGTTTGCTGTAGAGAAAGCAAAGTACCGTTGTCGGCTACTTGGAAGTTATCTGCCGCCGTAGGCTGCCCTTTGATCCAGTCTTGCATATAAACGATAGGTAGGCGCATTCCTGTCAGTTGATAGAAAAGTAAGTCGGCATCTTTGTCAAAGTAGCGATTGCCATCAATGTCGGTTACTTTTGCCCCTTCTTCATCGATCACCAGATTCAGCACAGTTTTTCCTAAAAAGGTTGAAAGGCGTAATTCACTTTTCTCGGGAGACTGTTTCCAATGGAAATTAAGGCTTTGGCGCTGGGTTGGGTCTATGTAACCCAGCTTTCCAGTGATGCGAAAATGAGTCAGAGCGGAAAGCTTTTGCTGATGGTCTTGATATTCCACACTGTGCGTAGGCATGTGCTGTGTCGTTTCACAGCCAAATAAAAACAAGACCAAAACAATTGGTGTAAACCTAACCAACCATTTAGAAAAAAGAGATATTTGAGTCATTTGCATGTCAAGAATGAGAGTTCTGATTCAAGGTTTGTGCCAATGATACAATAAAGCCTCTTTTATTGCTGTAGTGGTTCAAGTAAAATTGCGGTTTTGTTTTGTCCATGTCTAAGTAGTCCATGTCTCTATTGACCATAGGAATCAATCACAATACCGCCTCGGTGGAACTGAGAGAGAAAGTCGCGTTTTCTCCAGATAAGATGAGCGATGCCTTGCAGCAGTTGCAATCAATGCCTGTGGTCAGTGGCAGTGTGATCTTATCTACGTGTAATCGCACTGAGCTCTATGTCGATGTTGATGCACAAGCAAGCAGCGATATTGTTGATTGGTTGATTGACTTTCATCAGGTTGATGATGGTGATTTAAAACCAAGCCTTTACACACATAGTGATGAGCAGGCTATCCAACATCTAATGCGGGTGTCGTGTGGACTGGACTCTCTGGTTTTGGGCGAGCCTCAAATCTTGGGACAAGTAAAGCAAGCCTACGCTGATGCGAAAGAGCATCAAGCGGTGCAAGGTAACCTTGATAAGCTTTTTCAAAAGGCTTTCTCTGTTGCTAAGCGCGTTCGTACTGAAACGGACATTGGTGGTAATGCTGTATCCGTTGCTTATGCGGCATGCACGCTAGCAAAACACATTTTTGAGTCATTAGATCGCTCACGAGTATTGCTAGTCGGTGCCGGTGAAACCATTGAATTGGTGGCCAAGCATTTGTCGGACAATGGATGCACTCAAATGACCGTAGCTAATCGAACTAAGGAGCGAGCAGCAGGCCTAGCATCGCAGTTCGATGCGCAGGTAGTGAGCTTAAGTGAGATTCCTACGGCGCTAGTACAAGCAGACATAGTGATCAGCTCTACTGCCAGTCCTTTGCCTATTATTGGTAAGGGGATGGTTGAAAGCGCACTTAAGTCTCGTCGGCATAAGCCAATATTGTTTATCGATATCGCAGTCCCTCGTGATATTGAGTCAGAGGTGTCAGAGTTAAGCGACGCATACCTTTATACGGTTGATGACCTGCAGTCCATCATTGATCAGAACATTGAACAGCGTAGAGCAGAAGCGGTTCAAGCTGAAAAAATCATCGGTATTGAGAGCAAAGAGTTTCAAAGCTGGTTGCGTTCTCGCAAAGCAGTAGAAAGCATTAGAGACTATCGCCGTGCATCTCACACGATAAGACAGGATTTGCTCGCAAAGAGCTTGCAAGCTTTGAACACTGGTGGTGATCCAGAAAAAGTATTACTAGAGTTAAGCAACAAATTAACCAATAAGCTTATCCACGCCCCAACTAAGGCGCTTCAAGAGGCGGCTGAGAAGGGAGAGTTGGATGATTTGGCTGTATTGAGAAAGAGCCTAGGTCTTGAAGACCTTTAACTAATTTAAGAAGAATATGAAAGCATCGATTTTAGTGAAGTTAGAAACGCTGGTTGAGCGTTACGAAGAAGTGCAGCACCTGCTTGGTGATCCCGACGTTATTGGTGATCAAAACAAGTTCCGCGCACTATCAAAAGAGTATTCTCAGCTAGAGGAAGTCACTAAGTGCTTCCAAGCCTACCAGCAAGCTCAAGAAGATCTTGAAGCGGCGCAAGAGATGGCGAACGAAGATGATCCTGAGATGAAAGAAATGGCTCAGGAAGAAATCAAAGATGCAAAAGCAAACATCGAGTCTTTGACTGATGAGCTGCAAATCTTATTGCTACCTAAAGATCCAAACGATGAGCGTAACTGTTTCCTTGAAATCCGCGCTGGTGCGGGTGGCGATGAAGCGGGCATTTTCGCGGGTAACCTTTTCCGTATGTACTCTAAGTTTGCGGAGAAGAAAGGTTGGCGCGTTGAAGTGATGAGTGCTAACGAATCAGAGCAAGGCGGTTATAAAGAAGTTATCGCTAAGATTTCAGGCGATGGTGTGTATGGCACCATGAAGTTTGAATCAGGTGGTCACCGTGTGCAGCGTGTACCAGAGACTGAATCTCAAGGTCGTGTACATACTTCAGCATGTACTGTTGCGATCATGCCAGAGATCCCTGAAGCGGATCTGCCAGAGATTAAAGCAGGCGATCTTAAGATTGATACCTTCCGTGCATCTGGCGCGGGTGGTCAGCACGTTAACACCACTGACTCTGCAATTCGTATTACCCACTTGCCAACCGGTACTGTGGTTGAATGTCAGGACGAGCGTTCACAGCATAAGAACAAAGCGAAGGCGATGTCTGTGCTAGCGGCTCGTATTATTCAGGCAGAAGAAGCTAAGCGTGCAGCAGAGGTTTCTGATACTCGTCGTAACCTACTGGGTTCAGGTGACCGTAGTGACCGTATTCGTACCTATAACTACCCACAAGGCCGCGTATCTGATCACCGTATCAACCTAACTCTTTATCGTCTAAACGAGGTGTTAGAGGGGGATATGCACGCGCTTATCGACCCTGTGATGACTGAGCACCAAGCTGATCAGCTAGCTGCGCTGTCTGAGCACGGCTAATTCGTGTCTTTGCCTAGTATTCAAGAGTCGCTCGTTGCAGCGACTCTCTTGTTAACCGAGTCCGGCGCTGATTCAGCGAAGCTTGATGCATCAGTACTGCTTTGTCATGTATTGCAGAAGCCGCGCAGTTATTTGCTAACGTGGCCAGAAAAAGCCCTAACAGAAGAGCAGAATGAAGATTTTAATGTCTTTATCGAGCGCCGAGTTAGTGGCGAGCCAGTTGCTTATATTACCGGTGAGCGAGAGTTTTGGTCGCTACCTTTAAAGGTTTCTCCTACCACTTTAATCCCTCGCCCAGACACGGAACGCTTGGTTGAGTTGGCATTAGAGAAAATAGATTCAGAGTCAGGTAAAGGGTTAGATCTTGGCACTGGCACTGGCGCTATAGCGCTTGCCTTAGCATCAGAATGTCCCCACTTTGAGTTTATCGGTGTTGATATTCAGGCGGATGCTCAGGCTCTTGCAACAGAAAATGCGAGCCAATTGGGTATTCGTAATGCCCGATTCTTGCAGGGCAGTTGGTTTGAACCTGTTGTCAATGAGGGGCCATTCCAGATTATCGTATCCAATCCTCCTTACATTGACGAGCAAGATCCACATTTAGCTATAGGGGATGTTCGTTTTGAACCAGACTCGGCACTGGTGGCTAAGGAAAATGGTTTAGCGGATCTTAGGCATATTGCATTGCATGCCACGAAGTATCTTGCGGAGAATGGCTGGTTGCTCATGGAGCACGGCTATGATCAAGGCGAAGCAACACGACAAATTCTTACAGAGATGGGCTACGAGTCCGTTTCTACTGAACAAGACTATGCGGGTCAAGATAGAGTGACCTTAGGCCAATTTAAAGGAAGAAATTAATGTACGTTGGATTAAAGCATATTCATCTAATGTTGATAGCACTGAGCGCGGGATTGTTTCTAACTCAGTATATCTTGATGGTGACCAAGTCACCGCTACAAAACAAGACTTTCATTAAAGTTGCACCACATGCCGTAAATGGTTTGCTGATCTTATCAGGCATCATGTTGCTGTTTGTGACAGGTTGGGTTCCATTTGCCCCTGGCTCTGAATGGTTATCAGAGAAATTCACCGCGTTATTGGCCTACATTGCGCTCGGCGTGTTTGCACTGCGTATGGGCAAAAACCAATTGCTACGTGGCTTTGCTTTCTTAGGTGCTATGGGCTGGTTATTGATGGCATTCAAGATTGGTATGACGAAAATGCCAATGTTTATGGGGTAAACAATGTCAGATCTGTGGTTTAACGGTCTTGATGATTTAGAATTGGTCGAAGGCGCACTGCGTCTTTGTTCAGAGGTCGACCCTAGCATTAATGCTACTTGGGTTGAGCTGCAATTAGAAAAGATGCTTGATGAAGCGGAACAGGTTTTATCGAGAGAGACAAGCGAGAAGGCGCGCTTTGATGCCTTATTGCGTATGTTCTACCAAGAGTGGGGCTTTCAGGGTGACTACGAAAACTACTTTTCTTCTGAAAACGCGTTTGTAGAAAAGGTTTTACAACGTAAGAAGGGTATCCCGGTCAGCCTTGGGGCACTACTGTTGTATTTAGGTCGCAAACTTGGGTTTCCAATTGAGGGCGTAAGCTTTCCAACTCAATTCTTGTTAGTCGTTAAATGGCCTGATATGAAGCCTGATTATGTGAATCCGTTTAATGGCGAGTATGTGGCTAAGCATACCTTACAATCTTGGCTTAAAGGTGCTGAGGGTAATGCGGCCATGCTTAAACCTGAGCACTTGTCGATTGCTGATACCTCTACCATTATCGGACGCTGGCTAGGTGTGCTGAAAGGCGCTCTTATGCGTGAGGAGCGCTATACTCAAGCTTTGGCGTGTAGCAATCTTGCGCTTAGCTTGGTACCTGAAGACCCGTATGAGATTCGCGATAGAGGCTTCATCTATCAGCAGCTCAATTGCTTCCAGATTGCACGCAAAGATTACGAGTTTTTCATTGAGAAATGTCCCCACGATCCAGCGGCTGACATGCTCAAGTTACAGTTAAAATCAATTAACGATGAGCCAGTGGTCTTACACTAGCTTTAAAAAAGAGAGATACACATGGAACAAAAAGTAGTTCAGGTTGGTGATATTTCAGTAGCCAATGATAAGCCTTTCACGCTATTTGGTGGGATCAATGTTCTTGAGTCACGCGACCTCGCAATGCGTGCATGTGAGCACTATGTAGAAGTAACGGATCGCTTAGGTATTCCTTACGTATTTAAAGCTTCGTTTGATAAAGCAAACCGTAGCTCAGTTCACTCTTACCGTGGTCCAGGCCTTGAAGAAGGAATGAAGATCTTTGAAGAGCTGAAGTCTACCTTTGGTGTGAAAATCATTACTGATGTGCATACTGAAGCACAAGCTCAACCTGTTTCAGAAGTCGTTGATGTTATCCAGCTTCCAGCGTTCTTAGCTCGTCAAACGGACCTTGTTGAGGCTATGGCAAAAACTGGCGCAGTGATCAATGTGAAGAAGCCTCAGTTCATGAGCCCAAATCAGGTGGGTAATATCGTTGATAAATTTGCTGAGTGTGGCAACGACAAAATCATTTTGTGTGAGCGTGGTGCATGTATGGGCTACGACAACCTAGTTGTCGATATGCTGGGCTTTGGCGTGATGAAGAAGGTATCAAGCGGCAGTCCTATTATTTTTGATGTGACCCACTCACTGCAGATGCGAGATCCAAGTGGTGCAGCGTCTGGCGGTCGTCGTGAGCAAACGGTAGAACTGGCGAAAGCAGGCCTAGCTACAGGCATTGCTGGCTTGTTTATTGAAGCGCATCCAGATCCAGATAAAGCGCGCTGTGATGGTCCTTCTGCTCTGCCTTTAGATAAACTAGAACCATTCTTAGCACAAATGAAATCACTGGATGATTTGATTAAGAGCTTTGCTCATATCGATATCAAATAGGGTTAAATACCTTAACACTGTGATAGTTATAGTAAAAACGGGCTTTGCATTCGCAAGCCCGTTTTTTTGTTGCTATTTTTTGTGCGAATACATTTCATTGGAAAGAAATACATGGAACGGTTAAAAATGAAATCACTAGTCCTAGCTGTTGCGTTTGGTACGCTTGCAGTAGGCTGCGCATCAGACAATATTGTTGAAACCAACGATGTTCAAAAGCTGACAATCTTACATACCAATGACCATCACGGTCGGTTCTGGCCAAACAAATATGGCGAACTAGGTATGGCGGCAAGAAAGACACTTATCGATCAAATCAGAGAAGAAGTTGAATCGGAAGGTGGCGCTGTATTGTTGCTTTCTGGTGGTGATATTAATACGGGTGTTCCAGAGTCAGATCTTCTAGATGCAGAACCGGATTTCAAAGGCATGACGCTACTAGGCTATGACGCAATGGCATTGGGCAATCACGAGTTTGATAATCCATTGTCGGTTCTAGAAAAGCAGCAAGAATGGGCTGAGTTCCCTATGTTGTCTGCTAATATCTATGACAAAGAGAGTCAAACACGTAAGTTCCAGCCTTATCAGATGTTTGAAAAAGAAGGCCTGAAGATAGCCGTGATCGGCTTAACCACCGAAGATACCGCTAAGATCGGTAACCCAGAATATATTCAATCTCTCGACTTCCGAGATCCAAAACCTGAAGCCAAACAGTTATTAGAAGAGATTGAGCAATCGGAACAACCCGATATCACCATTGCAGTAACACACATGGGGCACTACCAAGACGGTCAGCATGGAGGAAATGCTCCCGGTGATGTGGCTTTAGCTCGCTATCTTCCAACTGGGGCTCTAGATATGGTGATTGGTGGTCATTCGCAAGAGCCAGTTTGTATGGAAGGGCCTAATCTGGTTAAGAAGCAATTTAAGCCTGGTGATGAGTGTCAACCTGACCAACAGAACGGCACCTGGATCATGCAAGCCTTTGAGTGGGGTAAGTATGTGGGACGCGCTGATTACGAATATGAAAATGGCGAACTGAACCTTGTTCACTATGAGCTTGTACCTATTAACCTGACTAAAAAGGTTGAGGTTGATGGTAAGAAAGAGCGCGTTATCGTCGGCGAAGAAATAGAGCAAGATTCGGATATTGAAGATTTCTTGGCCCCGTATCAAGAACAAGGTCAGGCAAAGCTGAATGTGAAGATTGCGGAGTCTAACGGTAAACTAGAGGGCGACCGTAATAAGGTTCGATTTGAACAAACGAATCTAGGACGTTTGATTGCTACTGCACACATGACTCGTGCAAAAGCAGATTTTGGAGTAATGAACTCAGGTGGTGTGCGTGATTCGATTGCACAGGGCAGCATTACTTATAAAGATGTGTTAACGGTTCAACCGTTTGGCAATATCGTTACCTATGTCGACATGACGGGTGTAGAGGTATTGGACTACCTGAATGTAGTTGCATTGAAGCCAACAGACTCCGGTGCTTATGCTCAGTTTGCTGGTATTTCTATGACAGTGACAAGTAAAGGTGTTACTGATGTGATGATTGGCGGAAAAGCGATTGATCCAAACGGTATGTATCGCTTTAGTATCCCTAGCTTTAATGCAGCCGGTGGTGATGGTTATCCTGTGATCACTAATCATTCTGGCTATGTGGATACGGGTTTCGTTGATGCTGAGGTTCTGAAAGAGTATCTTGAGAGTCATAGCCCATTAGACGTAACGCTATACGCGCCAAATGGCGAAGTTCGTTACCAGTAAATTAAGAGAGAACCATGACACCTGCTGTTCGTTTATTGAAAAAGAACAAAGTACCTTTTGAGCTTCATCAATATAAGCATGACCCAAACCATGAAAGCTTTGGATTAGAAGCGGTCGAGGCGACGGGTAAGCCAGCGGAGCAGGTGTTTAAAACTCTATTATTCTCAGTGGATGGCAGTGCGCAAGGCCTAGGCGTTGCTGTTGTCCCTGTTAATAAAAAGCTGAACCTCAAGCTTGCCGCCAAGGCAAACAAGCTTAAAAAGGCAGCAATGGCTGATCCTGCATTGGCACAAAAGATCACAGGTTATCTGGTTGGAGGAATTAGCCCGCTAGCTCAGAAAAAACGCCTGCCTACCTTTATTGATCAAAGTGCTGAGCATCAAACGACCATCTGCATTAGCGGTGGTAAGCGTGGACTGGAGATAGAGATCAATCCAAAGCTTTTACTTGAACAAGTAAAGGGTGAACTTACTCCTCTAAGTGAGTAACGCTAGAGCATCGAAACCGCTGATAGCAGTAGTAGTGATGCCATACTTACGTTGAAGCTTTTAATTCGAATTGGGGTAGTCAGCCAGCGTTGCAGTTGCGTGCCTGCTAATGTCCAAAGAGTAACCGATGGTATATTCGCCAAGGTAAAGACTCCAGCTATCACCAGCAGTTCCCACCATGCCCCCGTTGCACTAAATAACGCTATAGCGGTTAACGCCATTGACCATCCCTTTGGATTGACCCATTGAAAGCTAGCAGCACCTAAAAAACTCATTGGTGAGAATGAACCTTGCTCTTTCACCTTACCGCTGGTGGCAATCTTAGCGGCCAAGTAGAGCAAATACCCGAGGCTTACATACTTAAGTATGATGTGGCTTTGTGGGTAGGCATTAAATACGCCAATCAACCCAATGCCTACCAAGATCAGCATTACGGAAAATCCTATGGTAATTCCTAGCATGTGTGGGATGGTTTTTTTAAATCCGACATTCGCACCAGAACTCATCAACATTATGTTGTTAGGACCGGGAGTCGACGTGGATACCAATGCAAACAGCAACAACGCGCCCAAATGATGCAGTTCCATGATTAATGCCTTCTATCGTGAATGGATAGAACAATTTTAATTGGAGCATTGAGCAATTATTTGCTTATATTGATAGTAATTACCTTATTTAAACAATTTGAGTGCGTCATGGATAAGTTTGACGAAAGAATATTGCAAGAACTAAAGCAAAACGGAAAACTAGCCAATGTAGAACTGGCCGAGAAGGTAGGTTTATCGGCTTCTGCAACATTGAGAAGGGTGCAAGATCTCGAGCGTAAAGGCGTAATTAAGGGCTATAGAGTGCTTCTTGATAGAGTGCAGCTTGGCGTGGGCTTCGTCGCTTATGTGTCGATAGGGCTTTCATCTCACAGCAAGAAGGCACAGCATGCCTTCGAAGAGCATGTGCGCTTTGTGGAAGAAGTAGTCGAGTGTCACAACATTACAGGTGCTAATGAATATCTGCTACGAATCGAGACGCAAGATTTAGCCTCGTATAAGCGTATTCATGCCGATGTGCTCGGGGAGTGTGAGTATGTGAAATCAATTACTACTATGGTGGTGATGGATTCACCTAAGGATGAGAGGCAGTAGCTCTTGTAGCTGTCAGCTTGAAGCTGACAGCTACAAGTAAACCTATTTTTTCAGGCTTAATTTCCCTTTCACACGAGGCTTGTTACCCTCGCTTGTCTTTGCTGGGTTGGCTTTTGGCTTAGAGTAACTCTTATTACCTGATGGTTGGCCTGAAGACGGTTTGCCCTTTGGTCTGTGTCTGCTAGGGGTAAACTTACCATCAAACACCTGTTTTTGCTCATCGCGGTTGCGGCGGGCTCTAGAGGCTTGGTTTTCTTCGCGACTATCGTAGAGTTTAGCGTCAGTGGCTTTCCTTATACGTCGACCTTTAGCGTCCTTTACGGATGCCTCTTCTGTTCCTACAGAGTCGCCGCTAAGCTCAAGTAAGGTTTTCACCTCATCGTCGCTTAAGTAGCGCCATTTACCGTTGGGAATACCATCGATGGTGATATTCATGATACGCACTCGGCGCAGTTTGAATACACGGTAATCTAATGCCTCACACATGCGTCGAATCTGGCGGTTTAGTCCCTGGGTCAAGGTGATACGAAAGCTGTATTCTGACTCTTTGGTGATTTCACATGGCAAGGTTACCGTGTCCAAAATTGACACGCCACTTGCCATCTTCTTCAAGAACTCAGGAGTGATGGGTCTATCAACACGAACCACATACTCTTTTTCGTGATTGTTCCCTGCTCGAAGGATCTTATTTACAATATCGCCATCATTGGTTAAGAAAATAAGGCCATCAGAGGGCTTATCTAATCGGCCAATGGGAAAAATACGCTCTTTGTGTCCAATAAAGTCGACAATGTTTCCAGGGATATCGCGCTCTGTGGTACAGGTGATACCTGTAGGCTTGTTGAGTGCAATGTAGATAGCCTTACGTTTTGCTCGTAGTGGTTTGCCATCGACAAGAACTTCATCCTCTGAAGTGACCTTGGTGCCCATTTCTGGATTTTTACCATTAATGGTTACTCGGCCTTGTTCTATCAGTCTGTCCGCTTCTCGTCGAGAGCAGAAGCCAGTTTCACTGATGAATTTATTTAGTCGCTTTGCGTTATCAGACATAGTTCTCTCGGTTTTGAGTTAACCTTGACGTTTTTGATGACGTTCTCGGTTCTCTAGTTTCTTTTCTTCGTTCTTCTTCAGCATTACATAGATTGCGCCAGTTCCACCGTGGAAGGCTTGAGCTGAATGAACACAAAGTACTTCATTAATTTGTTGTAGCCAAAAAGCAACGTAACTTTTCATTAGTGCTGGTGGGTTTGAGTTGTGCCCCTTGCCATGCACGATAATGATCGTTCTTGCCTCAAGCCTTAAGCATTGCTTAAGGAAGTGTACAACTTCATCTCTTGCTTGGGTTAGCGTTTTACGATGAAGATCTAATTTTGCTTGAATTGGGTATTTACCCAATCTTAGCTTACGATAAACGCCATTTTGTACACCGCTACGTTTAAACTCGATAATGTCGTCAGGCTTTAGCATGGGGGCATTATCAAGCGTTAAGTATTCCGGTAGTTCTTCTTCAATACTTACCGCTGCCAGTTGTCTCAGTAGATGGTTATCATCGGTCGTGTGAGACTTTTTATGGACTGCAGTATCTTGATGGAGAGGCTTCACATCTCCCATCATTTCCTGGAAGGAAAAATCATTGTCAAATTCTTCAGACATAGAAATCAAGAAATCGGTTGGGATAGGGAGATTATAATTGGAAAACGACGTACGTCACTTAAAAAAGAAAAACCGAGGCAATTCAGATTGCCTCGGTGCAACAATTGGCTGCTAACTGATCTAGTGAGGAGATTCATCACTCATTGCTGAATGATGTCACCATAGTAATTTGTGACTTGAAAGTAGAGATGATCTGGATCAATTGTTGCTCGTATGTAACTTTAAGTTTGCTATTAATGGTTGGTAGCTCTCATTTTTAATGAGGTAGTGTGTTTTGTCGCCACATAGGTAATTCAAACGCATTTTTATAAAGATAGGTATTGCGCAGTCAGAAAAAATCCGTAATATACGCGGTCTCAGCAGGAAATACTCCTCATTGAGAACTCGGTGAATAGCGCAGCTTGGTAGCGCATCTGGTTTGGGACCAGAGGGTCGGGGGTTCGAATCCCTCTTCACCGACCACATTAGAAAAGCCCGTCAGAAATGACGGGCTTTTTGCGTTTTTGAATAAGCTATTTTGTATTGAAGCGCGGGTCGGGTGCAGAAGCCGGCCACGTTGAAATTCCTCTTTACCGACCATATTAGAAAATCTCGTCAGAAATGATGAGCATTATTCCTCTTAAGATATTTCTGAATTGTATCTTCTTGGTGGCTGTTTTTTGAGCTAAATATTTGCGATATACGTCAATGTTGTCTAAAAATTAAACACCCTCAAAAAGAAGGATCTAGTGATGTTGGACAAATCGATTGTCTGGTGTGGCACCGTTTTATTGTGCATGAGCCAAGGAATCCATGCAGAAGAAAACAATGATGTTACGCTGACAGTGGGTGATGTCATTGATAAACCAGGTGTTCTATCCCCCAAGGGAACTTGGTCCTTAGAAGGTTCCCTTAGCTTTACTCAAAACTCTTCCAATCGTGTTTCTGTCGTTGGTTATACTGTGCTTCCTACGCTAATCGTTGGACGAATAGAGGTGAGCGATGCTGATTTTGTTACGACTACATTCGGGCTAACAGCACGTCTCGGATTAACCAATGCGACCGAGTTTGAGTTGAGGTTGCCTTATGTCTATCGTAATGATCAGGTAGTCGTGAGACCGATCCAAGATGGCTCTCCGGATGTGATTAGCCGTTCGAATAGTGGTGGAGCAATGGGGGATTTAGAGATCGGTTTACGCCACCAGTTTAATTTTGATAGCACGCCCTATTGGATCGGGGGTTTGAGACTGAAAACGAAAACGGGTCGTTCTCCTTATGAAATCGACATTGATGAAACAACCAATACCTTAGAGGATGTTTCAACAGGCTCAGGATTTTGGAGTATTGAACCTAGTCTTACGATGCTTTACCCGACGGATCCCGCCGTGCTATTTGCCAATATAGGGTACATCTATAATATTAAAGATAAAGTAGAGGTAGGAGGCAGTGAAGAACAAGAGATTGATCTAGGGGATACCATATCAATTGGCGGGGGTATGGGCTTTGCTGTTAACCCAGATCTATCCTTTTCAATTGGGGTTAACCACAGAACCATTTTGAAGAGCAAGATCAATGGACAAGAGCCTGACGATGCAAAACTTCTTCATTTAGATTCTTTAACATTTGGTGTAAACCTAAGAATGAACCCGCGCTCTTCACTCAATATAAGCGCGCAAGCGGGCCTCACAGAGGATACCCCAGACTTCCAATTGTCAGTTCGAGTTCCTTACTACTTTTAATAGCTAATAGTATTAGTACCTATGTTGTAGGAGAGATTCTTTTAATCGAAGATCATCACGGATTTGCTTGTTAACGCTTTCGACGCGAGCATCTACATCAACGACGGTATTGAGTCCGAGAACGCTGTTATCTAGAGTGTTTTGAATAATATTTATAATGCCAGGTCCAGTTACTATATCGGGTTTTGTTGGCTCTGGTGAGTTAGGTTGGCTAGCTTTACCTTCTATGAAGTTACCTTCACCTACTTGCACGACATTTACGAGGCTTGGACTCTCTGGAAGACTATTGTCGCTACTTGGTGCAGGTTCAGCGGTCAGACTGCCGTTCCGAAATACCAAGTTGGCAATAGTGGTTTGATAGATATTTTTACCATTCACCGCAGCAGTGATGCTGATTCCAATATCTATGACATAATCATTGCTGAGTCGAAACCCGCCACGCAGAGTTGATAAGGTGTAGTTATCAGCGATTTGGATGTCTGTCATATCTAACTCATCTGCATGTAGCAAACTGATTGGTAGCATCAATAATCCAAACGCGACTATTAATTTGTTAGCCATCATGTGACTCCTAATAATCTCCAGAAGATGGAAGAGTAATACTATGTAACCCGATAGAGTCTCTTATTATTCCTGTCTCTAAAGGAGAGGATGCATAAATGGAGAAAGTATCCGCATCGACAAAGCTAGTCCTTCCGACGTCTGCTTCATTTCGTACCAATAGAACAAGGCCTTGGTAATATTGATTAAATTCGTTTATCGGCATAACCATTGTTCCCCTGGAGGGGTCACCTAACACTACCTTGTCATCACCTATACCTTTGATGACGACAAAATGCATGTAACCGTCAAAATTCACTAATGTGATTCCAGGGACTCCGGCCTTGCGCATTCTTTCTAGGCTTATCTTGAACCCATCGGCTTTTAAACCTACAGATTCAAGGTAGTGCTTCATATCGAGTAGTGAAAATCCTTTTTGATTAATGAGCTCTTTGTTTCCTTTTTCATACATAGCGTTAAAAATTTGCTGTTCTTCAGAAGGGCGTTGATAGTGATACTCTAATAGAGTAGCCAGTGCAGCCGAACCGCAACTGAAATCGTATTGCTGGCGGTAGATATCACCAAACACGATTTCTTTGTAACTTTTTACAGGGACAGAGTAGTTTGCCCTGTGTGGTAGAAATTCAATAGCGAAGGTTGATGCTGACAATGTCAGCATCAACCAGGCTAGGGGACTCATTATCCTCTTCATGTTGCTATTCAATACTCAGGTTGACGACGGTTGAATTCTGGATTAATACGTTATTACCGGTATTTTGAATAACACTAGAAATACCCGAATTATCCGAAAACGCACCTGGGGAGAGAATATTGTCACCACTCACTGTGTGACGTGCCACATTCCCTTTACTAGTACCATCGATATCAGAAGCTAGGCTAGTAACATCCAGTTCTACGGACTGCTTGCCTCTAGATTGTTCCATGACTTCATTGCCGACTGCACTATCAGGTAACATTAGTTCATCCGCGTGCACAGAGAAGGTTAACATCAAACTGATTGTGCACATTATCCAACGCATAGTTCACTCCTAGCTGAGTAAAGCTACTTACTCAGGAATAATGCTCGCATTAGTGTTAACAGATTGTTGAACCAATGAGTTAGCACCCGCATTTTGAGCAACAGACGTAATACCCGCAACATTTCTCATGCCATCAACACTGTTGACTGCACGTAAATTTACTGCTCCAGAAGCTGAAGGTCGACTTGGCCCTTTGCGTCCTCGGTCATAACCAGCACCGCTACTACCAATTTCGACTTCGTTCTCATCAACTTCACCATTTAGTTCTGAAGTAGCTACTACAAAGGTGGCATCTATGTCTAATTCGTAGGTTCTGTTGTTGCTGTTGTTTGTGCTTCCGTCAGCATCAATGTTAAAGCTGTCAGCAATATCAAGGTTTTTACTGTTGTCTGTATCATGAGTACTGTTGTTGCTTTTATCGACATCAATATCAGTGTCAACTTTAAAGCTGTCAGCAACATCTAGGCTTTTGCTGTTGTCTGTATCATGAGTACTGTTGTTGCTTTTATCAACATCAATATCAGAGTCAAGTTTAAAGCTATCTGTTACATCTAGGCTTTTACTGTTGTCATCAGTATTGTTGTGATTGTTACCACTTCCTTGCATGTCTATGTTTGCGCTGTCTTCCCATTGTTTGTTGTTATTACCACCGTTTACGTAGTTGTCATCGACATCAACACTTTCTGACGGAGCAGATTGTTGTTGCGGTCCGCCAGAACCTCCAGGTTTTGCCAGTGCGTTAGCGCTCAATAAAATAGCCGCCAAAGCTATTGCTACGTTTGTTTTATAGAAAGTCATAATAAGTACCCCATTATCCTTGTTCGTCCAATTTGAGGGTTTGCAAAATACCCCTTCACTCCCACTTCTCCTCGAGAGCAATCAGATTATAGGTAAGCAAAAGTGGTGTTTCGGGGGAGAGAAAGGACAACAGACGTTTGGAACCATTATGATACAATAAAATTCAATTAAAACAGTTGGTTATGGTGTTTTCTGTAAGGGTTGCTTAGAGTATGAAAAGTGGTGTTAAAAAAGTATGAATAAGTCTTAGATTTAGCTTTAGAATTTACTAAATTAAGAAGATTCTAAAGTAAAGTATGAGAGATAGGTTTACCTGCAATAACAGTGAGTTGACGCTTTTAGTGGACTATAAAGTTGTAAACTGACATTCAAATCGGTAGTAATTTAGATGAGGAATTAAGCTAGTTTCTCATACAAGGCTCATCTTTTTGTCTATCAGACAAACGATCTTTACACTATATTTACTGTACAAATAATAACCAATATCGTGAGGCGGTGGCATTTTCGAGTTGTAGTGTGAGCCACAAATAATACTAATCATGAACACACGAACTTTGTTGATTCTTGCGGAGAAAAATCTGCAAACTAGTCTTTTAGAGAAACAGCTTGCTACTAACCTGGACCTCAATGTACATACATGCCTGCCCGATGAAGCGATTGCCAACAGCCAAAACCTTGTAGCGGACTTAGTTTTGATAGAGCACAGCTACTTGCGTGATATCGATAGCAAACAAATCTTGCCTGACTTTGATATGTTAAGTTGGCCTCTTATGGTGCACAACGTGCCCGCTACACCACTTGATGAAGACCTTCTACGTTGGAAGTTGCTAAAAGGTGTACTTCTTAAGAATGCGATGGTCGAACATATCAATGAAAGTATTGAATACATTTTCAATGGAGGACTTTGGTTACCTCGACCGTATATGGAGAGATTGGTTTCTAGCTATCGCTGTTCTGATCTTTCAGCAGAGCAACATGACTCTGATTTGACTTCTAGAGAGAAACAAATTCTAGAGTTACTCGCGTACGGGATTTCGAATCAGCAAATAGCTACTCGATTGTTCCTCTCGGAGAGTACGGTAAAAAGCCACATCTATAAGCTATACAAAAAACTAAATGTTCATTCGCGTCATGATGCGATTAAGTACGCACGAATGAATGACTACTCACTGACCAAATAGCAATACTTTCCCTTCGAGAATCTAAATTATACTTTTTATTTCAAGTGGTTACTTTACTTATTCTCGTTATGTAGACATCGCTCACTGCGCCTTTAAGTTGGTCACACTTTTAAATCAATATTTCTAGATTAAGTACTTTTACGACTGTGTTTCTCAATTTCATCACAATCAAGGTCTAGTATTAGTTGTACTAATATCATGATTGTTTTTAGAGCGTGTAAGGGTGTTGGCGCATGAATAAGAGCGTTCTCGTATTCCCGCTATTAGCTGCAATGTCGTTTCCTTCATTATCGATTGAACCTGACAATAGTACCTTTTCTCATTTTTATGCTGGGGTCAAACTAGGCTCTGCCAACTATGGGGACTTGGGTTCGGGGGTAACAGATATCACTGATGTGGATGACTCTCCGTTTGCTTGGGGGATTTTCTTAGGCATCGAAGCGCTGCCTTGGTTAGCTTTTGAGTTGGGGTATCACGATTTAGGTGAAGCGGATCTAAAAGATGTATCGGGCAGGTATGAGGCTAAGACTTTAGATCTGACCACCAAGGGGTCTTATGAAATAGTTGAGCGCCTATCCATTTTCGGTAAGGTTGGCGTTCAAGCGTATGAATGGAAAGCTAACGGAGAAAATGCTTTTGGCGATGATCAAGGCTGGACCCCTCATTTAGGCGTCGGCCTTGAGTTTCAATTCCATGAAAGCTGGTCAGGTATTGCTGAGTACACATGGTATAACGATATTGGTGGACCTGATATTAATTACTACGGGATATCTGCGGTATACCATTGGTTCTAGTATTGCGAATCGTTTGATATGCAAATTAAAGCAGGGTAAAGAGTGACAGTTAAAGAACGGCTATTAATTTGGTGGGATAAATACCTGTCGAGGTATGCATTGGTGTTAGCGAAAACCAATGCGTTGTTTTTGGTATTTGCATATTCAACGCTTGTTTATTTGGGCTACCGAATACTTGGCGAGCATGCACTCACAGATCAGCTTGTCGATTTCATTTACTTTCTTGCTGTTACTGGTTCAACGGTTGGATATGGTGACATGTCACCTTCTACACCAAATGGTCGCCTTTTTACGGCCTTCTTTGTTATCCCTCTATCCCTAGGCTTGTTTGGTGTCATTATCGGCAAGGTGATCAGTGCGTTTTCGACGTTCTGGTTTCGTCAATTTAAAGGAAAACACAACGTGAATTTTACCAACCATATTGTGATTATTGGCTACAATCGAGACAGAACACCACATTTAGTACAAATGCTTAAGCGAGAAGAAAGGCAACGTAAAATTGTGCTTGTCAGTGTTCAAGAAGAACAAAATCCACTTGGTGATGATGTTGAGTTTATTAATGCGCATAGCTTCACTGAAGAAGAGGATTTAAAGCGAGCCAGTATAGATAAAGCGTCGTGCTTGGTTGTCGATACGGACACCGATGAAATGACATTAACCATTTCTTTGTTTGTGGCTAGATTGAACCCGAATGCGCACTTAGTTGCTCACTTTGTTGATGATGTAAAATGTCAGATCCTTTCGGCGCACTATCCAAATGCAGAATGCATATCAAACCTCTCAACTGAATTGCTGGCCAAGTCGGTAATAGATTTTGGCAGTAGCTTTGTGCACAGTGAATTGGTGTCTGCCCACAAGGGGCAGACTCAATACAGTATTGTTGTGCCTCAAGGCGTGCCCGATTTTGAACTGGAAAAAGTGTTCTTAGATTTCAAACAGAACTTCGAGGCGACGATTATTGGTAGTCGTAATATGGCTGGTGAGGTCAATATTAATCAAAAGTTCAGTACTGTGATTAAAAGCGGTGAAATATTGTTCTATATTGCCGATGAGAGAGTCGAATTCTCAAATTGGCCCGAATAGATAGTCACTAAGAGAGAGTCACCAAGGCGATTGACCTGTTCTTAACGTGGACTACTCACTTGCTATGTTCTCTTTCCAGTACCCATAAAGGCCTTCGATATCAGAGGAGCAAAGTAATTTCATCGCACGTTTGATATGCAATTCGCTCCATTCCCACCATTTCATTTCGATAAGTTGGGCGCGCTGATCCTCGTTGAAGCGATAGCGGATATGTTTTGCAGGATTTGCCCCAACAATGGAGTAAGCTTCTACATCCTTGGTTACTACTGCACGACTGGCGATGATGGCACCATCTCCAACCTTTACGCCGCTCATAATCATCGCTTCAGCACCAATCCATACATCATTGCCAATGATGGTATCTCCTGCGCGCTCAAAGCCGTCTTTGGCATCTGAGAAATGTTCGTTATCTTGATAGAAAAAGGGAAATGTACTGGCCCATTGATGCTGGTGGCCTTGATTCCCTGCCATCATAAATACGGCTCCAGAACCGATAGAGCAGTAACTACCGATGATCAATTTATCGACGTCATCTCTATCCGGTAATAAATAGCGAGCGCAGTCATCAAAGCTGTGTTTATGATAATAGCCAGAATAATAGCTGTGTTCACCGACAATGATATTGGGGTTGGTGACTTGCTGTTTAAGTGATTTCCCTATGAATGGGTTTTCAAAATAGTTGGCCATTTTATTGCTTCCTTACATTGATAGATTAAATGTACTGAGGAAAACCTAGACTTTCAACGTCTTAGGGGTGTCATCTTTAAGAACTTGAGTGGTAACGTTTACATTAATATCTGGCCGTTTTATAAGCGCTAAAAGACTCTTATTTGATACTTTGATGTGACTTTTGTGGAAACGTTTACACTAATTGAGATTGATCACAGATCGATCCTGTCATTGATTGCTAAACTGATTGGCAGTTGAGTTATTTATTGTACAGAGAGGTTGCTGTGAAAGTACTTGTTACGGGTGGTTTAGGATATATAGGAAGCCATACTTGCGTGCAGATGATACAGGCGGGTATGGAGCCCATCATCGTCGATAATCTTTGCAATGCAAAAGAAGAAGTCTTGCAACGTATCGCAGCTTTAACTGATACAAAGCCAAAATTTCATCTCGGAGATATCCGAGATGAAGCCTTCTTAGATAGTGTCTTTTCACAGCATGATATCGCTGCCGTCATTCATTTTGCGGGTTTAAAGGCAGTAGGGGAGTCCGTAGCAAAGCCTCTCGAGTATTACGATAATAATGTCAACGGTTCATTGGTACTGTGTCGTGCTATGAGAAAAGCAGGAGTGAAGAGCATTGTATTTAGTTCTTCAGCTACCGTATATGGCGATCCTAAGTTCGTCCCTATCACCGAAGATTCTCCAACGGGCGCAACGACCAATCCGTATGGTCGCAGTAAATACATGGTAGAGCAGTGTTTGTCTGATTTGTTTGAAGCAGAAAGCGACTGGAGCATTACATTGCTGCGCTACTTCAACCCTGTAGGGGCTCACCCAACGGGAACTATTGGGGAAGATCCGCAAGGAATCCCAAATAATCTAATGCCATTTATTGCCCAGGTAGCGGTTGGACGTCGAGAAAAATTAGCGGTGTTTGGTGATGATTATCCAACGCCAGATGGCACCGGTGTCCGTGATTATATTCACGTTATGGATCTTGCTGATGGACACATAGCTGCATTAAAAGCGGTCGGTGAAAAAGCTGGACTGCATGTTTACAACTTAGGAACGGGTAAAGGCTCAAGCGTACTAGAAATGGTTGAAGCATTTGCCAAGGCTTGCGGTAAACCTGTGCCCTACGAGATTTGTCCTCGTCGCCAAGGGGATATTGCAGAGTGTTGGGCGAGCACACAAAAGGCACAGAGAGAATTGGGTTGGAAAGCCAGTCGTAGTGTAGAAGCCATGACCGCTGACACTTGGAACTGGCAATCCCGAAATCCTCAAGGTTACGAATAAAGAGAGCAATAATGTCAAACATCGAATTTAACCCAGTAGATCACCCTCATCGTCGATATAACCCTTTAACAGGACAGTGGATTTTAGTTTCGCCACACCGTGCTAAACGCCCTTGGAGTGGGCAGGATGAGAAACCATCGACACAGGAATTGCCTAGCTACGATCAAGAGTGTTTTTTGTGTCCAAGCAATACACGCATATCCGGTGATGAAAACCCTGATTATGGTGGTACCTATGTGTTTAGTAATGATTTTGCGGCCTTAATGCCTGATTCGCCTGATGCTCCGCAATCAGATAACCCTTTATTTAAGACTCAAGGGGTAAGAGGCTTGAGTCGAGTAATTTGTTTTTCACCAGATCACAGTAAGACGCTGCCCGAATTACCAGTACAAAAAATCAGAGGCATGATTGATACTTGGGATCAGCAGATTGAAGAGTTGGGCAAAGAGTATTTATGGGTGCAGGCTTTTGAGAATAAGGGTGAAACAATGGGCTGTTCTCAGCCACATCCTCATGGTCAGATTTGGGCGAATAGCTTCTTGCCCAATGAGATTGAGCGTAAAGAGAAGCATTTAAAAGAGTATTATCTACAACAGGGCTCAAACCTGCTGGTGGATTATGTTGAAGCTGAAATAAAAGATGGCTCTCGCACGGTTGTTGAAACTGAGCATTGGATTGCGGTTGTACCTTACTGGGCAGCATGGCCTTTTGAAACCATGCTATTGCCGAAAACGCACATTCGCCGTATGAGCGAACTCACTGATGCGCAACGTGATGATCTTGCTGTAGCTATTAAGAAACTCACAAGTCGCTACGATAACTTGTTTCAGTGTTCATTCCCTTACTCTATGGGCTGGCACTATGCCCCTTTCTTTGAAGAGGGTACAGACATAGATCATTGGCAATTGCATGCTCTGTTTTATCCGCCACTGTTGCGCAGTGCTACTGTACGCAAGTTTATGGTGGGTTATGAGATGCTTGCGGAAAGCCAGCGCGACCTTACCGCAGAGCAGGCTGCGCAGCGTCTTCGTGACCTCAGTGATGTGCACTATAAAGAACTGTAATAACTCAATTAATAGCAACTTATTTACACAGGTCTAGAACAGTTGCTTTCAAAAATAAAAATTAGAGAAAAATCTTATGTCTGAACTAATTCAAAACGTGAAAGCCTCATTCGAACAGGTACTTAACTACAAACCCACTCACATTATTCAAGCGCCAGGCCGAGTGAACTTGATTGGTGAACACACTGATTATAATGATGGTTTCGTTCTTCCTTGTGCAATTAACTACCAAACAGTCGTTGCAGCAGCCAGGCGTGATGACAATATCGTGCGTGTGATATCAGTTGATTACGACAACGCGGTAGATGAATTCGATATCACTGAAGAGATTGTATTCCAGCAAGACAAAATGTGGGCCAACTACATTCGAGGCGTAGTGAAGTGTTTATTGGCGCGCGGTTATGAGTTTAAGGGAGCGGACATTTCGGTAACAGGTAATGTGCCGCAAGGAGCCGGTCTAAGTTCATCGGCGGCCCTTGAAGTGGTTATCGGACAAACCTTTAAAGTCCTGTATCAATTAGAGATCAGTCAAGCTGAGATTGCTCTAAATGGTCAACAGGCCGAGAACGAGTTTGTGGGCTGTAACTGCGGCATTATGGATCAAATGATCTCAGCAGAAGGCCGTGAAAACCACGCAATGCTTTTAGATTGTCGTAGTCTGGAAACGAAGAGTGTTTCGATGCCTACAGATATGTCTGTGGTTATTATCAACTCCAATAAGAAGCGAGGACTTGTTGATAGTGAATACAACACTCGCCGTGAACAGTGTGAAGAGGCGGCTCGTATTTTCTCGGTTAAGGCGTTACGCGACGTAACGATTGAGCAATTAGAAGAGAAAGCCTCTTCGCTCGATGAGGTGGTATTTAAACGCGCTCGTCATGTGATTACCGAAAACAACCGCACACTAGAAGCCTGTGACGCGCTTATTGCAGGTGATATGAAGCGCATGGGGGAACTCATGGCTGAATCTCACACCTCTATGCGAGATGATTTTGAAATCACTGTTGGTGAAGTTGATACCCTAGTTGAAATCGTAAAAAATGTTGTGGGCAGTGCTGGTGGTGTTCGTATGACAGGTGGTGGTTTTGGTGGTTGCATCGTCGCATTGGTTCCACCAGGCCTAGTTAATGAGGTTATGTCTTCTGTTGAACAACAGTACGAAGCTGCAACAGGCCTTAAAGAATCAATTTATGTCTGCCAAGCTAAGCAGGGTGCCGGCCTAGTCGAATTGATAGGCTAGGCTGCATACCTTATCGATTCTTTTAACTTAAATCACTCTATCTGCAACGTTGTGAGAACAGAGGAAACAGATAGAGTAGTTCTTTTTATAACATAAATTTATTATTTAAATAAAGTCTAATAATTTTTATTAATGGTAACTTCTCCATATACTCTCTCCATCGACGCAAAACACGAAACTAATTACTAAGAGATTGGAGCAGATTATGAAAATGAATCACGTAGGCATCATGGTTGGCGATATGGACAAAGCGGTTGAGTTTTACACCAAAGCGCTAGGCCTAAAAATCGTAATGAACAACACTAAAGTTATCGAAGAGCGCGAAACCGCTATTGGTCGTATGTGTATCGCTGTATTCGGTGAAGGCTTTAAAGGTTTTAATATTGCACACCTTGTCACTTCAGACGGTATCGGTGTTGAAATGTTTGAAATGAAAGAGCGCCAAGAGCGTCACGAAGTTGACTTCTCTCGCCTAGGCATCTTCCACTTCTGTCTGCAAACTGATGACTTTGAAGGTGCTATCGCTCGCACAGAGCAATATGGCGGTAAGGTTCGTATGGACATCATGCGTTACCACCCAGAAGACAACAGCAAACCTCAAAAAATGGTGTATCTAGAAGACCCGTTTGGCAACTTGTTTGAGCTTTACTCACACACTTATGAAGAAACTTACGCTTCTGATTACTCTTAATCTACAAAGTAAGTGAGATAAAAAGGATTGGCTTTTGCCAATCCTTTTTTCGTTGAGAATGAGTGTGCAGCGCAAAAACCTTACTCTTCTGGAAGTAGTGCTTCGACTTGGCGAAGTAGATCTTGGATTTTTTGCTTTTGGTAGTGAGCTTCTATTTTTGGGTTACTACTTTCACGCTGTATAAGCTCAACAGGAATACGCACTTGTTTAAGTGGGTGTTCAATAAGAGGATCGTGATTCTTTAATTCGATGGCAAGAATCACGGCTTGCTGTCCAATCTCAGTAAAGTCCTGCTTTACCGTAGTTAGGGGAGGGTTGAAGTAAGCACTATCTGCTATACCATCAAACCCAACGACAGCCACTTGCTTTGGTACCTCTATATTCATTTCGTTTAGGGCGCGTAGTGCTCCCAAGGCCATTTGGTCATTGGCAACCAGTATGGCATCAAAGCTTTTCTGTTTTGCTATTGCTTCTCGAACGGCAAGGTATCCGCTTTGAGCTTGCCAGTCTCCTTGATATTGAAAAACCACTGGCTTATTTACATCGTTAAGCGCACTAAGCCAGCTTTGTAGTCGAATTTTAGAGGCGCTGGACTTGCTAGGTCCTGTTACCAGTAAGAAGTGCTCTCTGTTACCTTCAAGTAAGTGGTGCACGGACTGTGCAGCGCCATCTGCATGCGCACCATGAACAAAGTGGACGGGAGTGCCATCAGGCACGTCAATAAAGATAAGGTGAAGGCTTTGAAACTGCTCCACTAAATGAGTTGCATCTTCAGAGGTCAGCGGCACATTTAGGATGACACATTCCACCTGCTGCGCAATAAGCTCACGGATGGATTGTTGAATATTGCTAAGGGTAGGATCAGAAACGACTGAGAATGCAGTACCAAACTGTAACTCATGTGCCTTCATGCGCACGCCATTGGCTATTAAAGCTGCACCATGCAGAGCCATATCAAGAGTGATCAGTCCAATGCTGGTGGAGCGAGCACGGCTAAGCATTTGTGCCCCTTTATTTGGAACGTAGCCTAATTGTTTAATTGCCTTATTAACTTTGTTCCGTGTTTTCTCTGCAACATTCTCAGAGCCATTAGTCACGCGTGAAACGGTTTGTGTCGAAACACCGGCCAGTTTTGCGACGTCTTTGAAGGTGACACTCACTACTATTTCCTCAACTTTTCTTCCCACTAGATTAATACTACAGAATTAATCACAGCATAACCTTGCAGTACTTCAAAAATGTCACAGAAAACATATAAAAATGTTTCCGAAAACAACAAGATCTAAGTCGAACTTTGCATTTTGTTTACTTTGTTTTGATCACACTTAGTCAGCTTTTGGCTAGAAAATTTAGCTATTTGCATCAGTATTGGTTGTAGTTAATGTTTACGAAAACAATGTTGGTTTGCTATGAATGAATTTATTCACCTACAAAGTAAAAATCACAGCTTGATCATTAAGACAGCTCGAGTTCCTGAAGTGCTGCATTGGGGCGCAAAGATCGCCCAGATCGATGAGGATCTATTGCTGTCTACTGAGCGTCCAATTTCTCAAGCGCGTTTGGACGTCGATGTTCCTTTGTCACTATGCCCAGAGTTAGGTAGTGGTCATTTCAATGCTCCTGGCATTGAAGGTCATCGCGATGGATTGGATTGGGCGCCAGTATTTAGCTTGGTCGCAGCCAACCAAAGCGGTAATGCTGTGGAATTTACGCTGCGTGATGATATGGCTAAATTGGAGCTAACCATTGAGTTAGATCTGGATTTTGACACTGACGTACTGAAAAAACGCACCTCAGTGAAAAACCTAGGAGATAGCCGTTATTGCTTAGGTAAGCTTTCATCCACGCTTCCATTGCCTAATCACGCGAATGAGCTAATGACGTTTCATGGTCGCTGGTGCCATGAGTTTCAAACTCAGCGTCAGCATTTTGAGCATGGTGGGTTCATGCAAGAGAACCGCCGTGGCCGTACTTCGCATGAAAACTTCCCAGGGCTGTTTGTGGGTAGTCATGGTTTTAGCGAACAGAGCGGTCAGGTGTGGGGGTTCCATTTAGCTTGGAGTGGTAACCATCAGATGCGGGCTGACGTTCGTAGTGATGGTCGTCGATTTGTTCAGGCAGGAGAGTTGCTTCTATCTGGTGAGTCTATTCTGGATACGGATGAAAGCTATCAAAGCCCTTGGCTTTATGGCTGTTACAGTAACTCTGGCCTCAATGGGATTTCACAGCGTTTTCAACAATTTGTACGCGAGAATATAGTGAAATTCCCAGTAGATAAGCCTCGTCCTGTGCATCTTAATACCTGGGAAGGCATTTACTTTGACCATAAACCTGAATACATCATGCAGATGGCGAGTGAAGCTGCAGAGATGGGGGTTGAACGCTTTATCATCGATGATGGTTGGTTTATTGGCCGTGATGGTGAACGTGCCGCTCTTGGTGACTGGTACCTAGATGAAGTGAAATATCCAAACGGTCTAGAGCCTGTCATTGAACATGTGAATGACAAAGGTATGGAGTTTGGTCTTTGGGTTGAGCCTGAGATGGTGAGTCAAGATTCCAACTTATACCGTAATCATCCTGAATGGGTGCTAGGTCTGCAAGGATACCATCAACCATCAGGTCGTTGGCAGTATGTCCTCGATTTGCAAAATGAAGGTTGCTTCAACTACCTATTTGAGCGCCTAAATGATCTGCTAACTCGCTATAACATTACTTACCTTAAATGGGACATGAACCGTGAACTTGTTCAGCCAGGGCATCAAGGTCGCCCTGCGGTTCATGGCCAAACCATGGCGCTGTATCGATTAGTTGATGAGTTAAACAACGCCCATCCCAATGTGGAAATAGAATCTTGCTCCTCTGGTGGTGGTCGAATTGATTTTGAGATCCTAAAGCGCACGCAGCGATTTTGGGCATCGGATTGTAACGATGCACTTGAGCGTCAAGCGATCCAAAAGGGTATGAGCTACTTTTTTCCTCCTGAAGTCATGGGGGCTCATATCGGTCCTGATGAGTGCCACTCAACGAATCGACGTCACCATATCAATATGCGCGGTGTGACCGCACTTGGTGGCCATATGGGAGTTGAGCTTGATCCTGTAAAAGAACCGCAAGCAGAAAAAGAAGCGTTCTCACGCTACATTGCTTTGCATAAGCAATACCGTCACTTGCTGCACGGTGGTCGTAGTTTCCGTATTGATCCTGCGGACAAGAATCAGAACATCTACGGTGTAGAAAGTGATGATGAAATGTTGATAACTGTTTGCCAGTTAGCAATGCCAGATCATGCGCTTCCATCCCCTCTTCGCATTAACTGCACTGATGCTAATACCAAATACCAAGTGAAATTGGTAGAGATGCCACAAACCAGTTTTCAGTTGATGAAGCACCGTCCTAAATGGCTGGATAAAACACTGACCCTCAGTGGCGACAACCTGAAAGAGATAGGAATAACACTACCTATTCTCGACCCAGAGTCTGCTCTGATTGTGCACCTACAAAAAATCTAATAACGAAAAAACCTCTGTAAAACACTACCGGCAGCGAGGTATTGCTGCCGAAAAAAATAACAAATAAAGGAAAACAAAATGTCTATAACGGTATTGCTATCGTTCTTTCTGTTTACTGGGTTTGTGGTGGCTTACACCTATAACAAAGTAAAGAATGACAAGAACACCTCACAAGACGGCTTCTTTCTCGGCGGAAGAAGCCTAACCGGCGGGTTAATTGCTAGCTCACTTATTTTGACTAACCTCAGTGCAACGAGTTTTGTTGGTATGAGCGCACAAGCTTATACTCACAACATGAGTGTTATGGGGTGGGAAGTTGCCTCTGGTGTGACGCTCGTGATCATCGCCTTGATGCTTGTGCCACGCTATTTGAAGCAGGGTATTACGACCATTCCAGATTTTCTGGAAAGTCGTTATGACCTTTCTGTGAAGAAGTTTGTTACGCTACTTTTCCTTTGTCAGTATGTTATCAACATTTTGCCGACAACTCTTTATGCGGGTGCTGTGGTACTGGGTGAAATCTTTGATGTACAGGCTCTATTGGGCATCTCTGAATTTAGCTCCATTGCTCTGATTGCGGCAACCATAGGTTTGTTGGGTTTCTTCTATGCTATCTATGGCGGTTTAAAGGCGGTAGTTATCGCTGACACGATTAATGGTGTCGGCCTTATTATCGGTGGCCTAATGATCCCTGTATTTGGATTAATGATGTTAGGCGGCGGTAGCTTCGGTGCTGGATTAGATACTTTGCTAACGGCTGCACCAGAGAAGCTTCAGTCTGTAGGTACTTCAACCGATCCACTGCCGTTCTCTACGCTATTTACCGGTTTGCTGCTGGTGAATCTTTATTATTGGGGTACGGATCAGTCGATTATTCAACGTGCTCTAGGTGCAAAGAACCTAAAAGAGGGTCAGAAGGGCGTCATCCTAGCTGGTGCAATTAAGGTTATTTCACCTTTATTTCTTATCATCCCAGGTATTATTGCTTTCCATATTTTCGGAGCAGATGCCGGTAACCCAGATACCATGTACACGCGTTTGGTGAATGAGGTTCTACCTAAACCACTCGTTGGCTTCTTTGTTGCTGTGATGTTTGGTGCCATCCTGAGTACCTTCAACGGTGTATTGAACAGCTCAACAACCTTATTTGCTCTTAATGTCTACAAACCTTTATTTGGCAAAGGGAAGACTGATGAAGAGTTGGTGAGTAAGGGCCGTATCTTTGGTGTGATTATCGCGATTATCTCGGTATGTATTGCACCTTTCATCATGTATGCCCCAGAAGGCTTGTTCCAATATCTACAAATGGTTGCGGGCTTCTTTAGTGTGCCTATCTTTACCATTGTGTTCGTGGGATACATCTCTAAGCGTGTACCTGCTGTTGCAGCGAAGGTTGCTTTGACCGTATTCGTATTGTCTTACGCGGCAATGCAGTTAGTGTTTGATACCCCGATTCACTTCCTGCATCAACTGGCTATCCTGTTTGTAGTATGTACCGCTCTGATGTTCATCATTGGCCACTTCATGCCTCGTGAAACAGAGTATGTAATGCCAATTAACGAGAATATTGATGTCACTCCATGGGCGTTCCGTTTTGAAGCATCTGCGATCATCTTGTACATGGTTCTCGGTGCTTACGTTATGTTCTCAGATGTCGGTTTCGTTTCTAATGATCCAACAATAATGCAAGTCTATGGATTCTGTGGATTAATAATGCTCGCAGGAATAGCCTTCCGCTTACTAAGACGTAAGGCAAAAAACAAAGCAGTGGCATGTGCGTAGTCACTGAGAGTAAAACAACTTAAATCAGATAGATAAAATTGAAAAGCCCTTGCTACAGTCTCCAATGCCCATTGGATGAATGAAGTCGGGGCTTTTTTTTATTAAGCGATTAGAAGTTCTCTGAACATGGTAATTGTTATTTTTAATCGAAAATTTAGTTGGTCATCACATTTATTCTCACTAGCGTGAAGTGTTTGCCATTTTAATGGTCAATTCTTGTGATTAAAGACGTAATTATCTGCGTGATAGTTCTGTGCTTGGTTACTCTCTCTTTATATAGCGTTTCTCTTTAACCCTTGCAGTTACTTGCTTTATGGCAATGTTGCCTTCATTGAAACCTTACGTATTACAGAACACTTCAATTGCAGAGTAGAAAATCAACAGTCCCCGTTAAGATCTAAAAAAACGCTATTTTGACGTTTTTAACAACGAGTGCTGACAATCACACTTTGCATATAAAAATTGCTCAATAAAGTGGATTATTAGAATGGTACGAGAAGCTGTAAATTTAAATTAATCTATATATTTCAGTCTCTTATGTTTTCATTGTGGATGATTTAGAACCGAGTTTTCACTCCTCTACTAAATTTGCATTGCGAATTAATGCATTTTAGATTGTATGCATACCTACTCAATAACTGATTTAGAAAAATTAAAATACCAATAGGGACTTATCATGTTGAAAAAGAGTTTGATTGCTACCTCTGTAATAACCGTACTGGCTGGGTGTTCTTCAATGCAGAACTCACCGCAGAATACCGTTGACCTACTTGCTAACAATCTAGACATCAAATATGAAGTATTAACTAACCACGGCGCAGATGATGGCTTGAAATGTCAAGATCTAGGTGCGGAGTGGGCTTCATGTAATCAAGTTAAAATGACGCTAACCAATGACGGTGAAGCTGTAGATTCAAAAGATTGGACAATCTACTTCCACAGCATTCGCTTGATTTTAGATGTAGATAATGAACAGTTTAAGATTACTCGAGTGACTGGCGATCTGCATAAACTTGAACCAACGGATAAGTTTGAGGGATTTAAAGCAGGCGAGAGCGTTGACTTAACCTTTATCGGTGAGTACTGGCAGCTATTTGAAACTGACTTCATGCCTGGTGCATTCGTTGCAGCCGAAGGTGCAGAGCCTAAACAACTCGTATCTCTGAGCGATGTGGATATGACCGATTTTGTCAGCGGATTAGAAGGTGACAACCTTAAGCGCACTGCGGGTGATAACAATATCATTGCAACTGCGGCATCACGCTTTGATAAGAATAGCGATGTCGCATTGGAAGACGTTTCTACAGCGATTATTCCTGCTCCGTCTTTCACCCAAGCAAAGGAAGGCACACTGGATATCTCTGGTGGTCTAAAGCTAGTAAATGCACCATTTGAGAGTGCTCAAGTGCAGGCCCTTGAAAGCCGAGCAGAGCTACTAGGCGTCAATCTAGCGGGTACTACACCTGTTGAAATCTCAGTGGTTCCTGAAGAATTCAAAGCAGAACAAACAAAATCTGGTGCTTACACACTAAACATTGAAAACGATGGTATTGAGATTAAAGCCTTTGATACGGCAGGTGCGTTCTATGCGATGCAGTCGGTTTTTGCATTGGTAAACCTAGATGCACCAACTGAACTACCACAGGTTGAGATTAAAGATGCACCACGCTTTGACTACCGTGGTGTCATGGTTGACGTAGCTCGTAACTTCCATACTAAAGAAGCGATTCTATCTACCATTGATCAGCTAGCAGCTTACAAAATGAATAAGCTACACCTCCACTTATCTGATGATGAAGGTTGGCGTCTAGAGATCCCTGGATTGCCAGAGCTAACAGACGTTGGTGCTAAGCGCTGTTTCGATTTAGAAGAGAAATCTTGCCTATTACCTCAGTTAGGTTCAGGTGCCACAACGGACAACTTTGGTACGGGTCATTTTACTCGAGCAGATTACCTAGAAATCTTGAAGTACGCTAAAGCTCGTAATGTAGAAGTGATTCCAGAGATTGATATGCCAGCCCACGCAAGAGCTGCAGTAGTGTCTATGGAGGCTCGCTACGATCGCTTAATGGCTGAAGGCAATGAAGAAGCGGCCAATGAATATCGCCTAATGGATCCTCAAGACACATCTAATGTCACGACCATCCAGTTCTATGATAAGAAAAGCTTCATTAACCCTTGTATAGACTCGTCTAAGCGCTTTGTTGACAAGGTCATTACTGAAGTCGCTGCAATGCACAATGAAGCAGGTATGCCTCTAACGACTTGGCACTTTGGTGGCGATGAAGCGAAAAACATCAAGCTAGGAGCGGGTTTCCAAGACATCAATGCGGAAGAGAAAGTGGCATGGAAAGGTAACATCGACCTATCCAAGCAAGATTTACCATTCGCTAAGTCTCCACAATGTCAGGCATTGATCGCTAGTGGTGATGTTGAAGACTTTGGCCACCTTCCAAGCTATTTTGCTGAAGAAGTATCAAAGATCGTTGCAAAACAAGGTATTGCAAACTTCCAAGCGTGGGAAGATGGCTTGAAATATAGTGAAGGTGCTGATTCATTCGCTACGGAAGAAACGCGCGTTAACTTCTGGGAAACCCTGTATTGGGGCGGTGCGGCAAGTATTTATGAGTGGGCTAACAAAGGCTACGACATAATTGCTTCTAACCCTGATTATGTGTACATGGACTTCCCATACGAAGTAGATCCGAAAGAGCGTGGCTACTACTGGGCAACACGTGCGACTGATACTCGCAAGATGTTTGCATTTGCTCCTGAAAACCTTCCTCAGAATGCGGAAACCTCTGTTGACCGTGATGGCAACGGATACACTGCTGCCGGTACGGTTGAGCAAAATCGACCATTCTACGGTATGTCAGCTCAGCTTTGGTCTGAAACGGTGCGTACAGATGAACAGTTTGAGTACATGGTATTCCCACGTGTGATTGCAGCAGCAGAGCGTGCTTGGCATGCCGCTGAGTGGGAAAATGAATATAAGGTAGGTGTCGAATACTCCCTAGAGACTGACCTTGTAAACAAAGATGCACTTCTTGCTGATTGGACTCGTTTTGCCAATGTAATGGGTCAACGTGAACTGGCTAAGATTGAAAAGGCAGGTATTGATTACCGTCTACCGGTACCGGGCGCTGAGATTGTTGATGGCAAGCTTGCTATGAACGTTCAATTCCCTGGTGTAGAACTGCATTACTCTGTAGATGGTGAAAACTGGGTGACCTATCAAGATGAGCAACGTCCATCAGTTTCTGGAGACGTATGGATTAAATCAGTATCCGCTAGCGGTGAAAGGGAGAGTCGAGTTACACAAGTTAAGTAAATTACGTAGGGTTTGTTTATTTCCTCTTGGCCAGCACTAGTTGCTGGCCCTTTTTTTGTCTGCAATAAACTGCTAGAAGCTAGAAGCTAGAAGCTAGAAGCTAGAAGCTAGAAGCTAGAAGCTAGAAGCTAGAAGCTAGAAGCTAGAAGCTAGAAGCTAGAAGCTAGAAGCTAGAAGCTAGAAGCTAGAAGCTAGAAGCTAGAAGCTAGAAGCTAGAAGCTAGAAGCTAGAAGCTAGAAGCTAGAAGCTAGAACCCAGAACCCAGAACCCAGAACCCAGAACCCAGAACCCAGAACCCAGAACCCAGAACCCAGAACCCAGAACCCAGAACCCAGAACCCAGAACCCAGAACCCAGAACCCAGAACCCAGAACCCAGAACCCAGAACCCAGAACCCAGAACCCAGAACCCAGAACCCAGAACCCAGAACCTCGCGTCTTTCTCTCATATATCCATTTGTCTGAAGCTGGTTGTCTAATTTGCGTTAAAGCTTCCAGTTCCTGCTAGCTGAAAGATATTTTCCGCTTTATTTCTATTCCTGCTTTATGTGATGCTGCACTAGCCTTTAGCTGATAGCTCAACATATCACTGCCATTCTCAGCAAAAACTACGACGACTGCCTTTTCTTAAGCTTTTTCTAGTAATGACACATCCATTTTTCGCTAACGACCGCTCTCCAAATACTCAACTTAATTCACATTCTTAATTTAGATTGGGTGGTTTGCCGTTAAAAATGATTTAACGGGAAGTCTTAAGCCTCTATTTTCTGCCCTTTCAATTGCTTACCTTAAACGAAGATCACATTTTCTGTGATTGTTTTGAACTTCTGTAAATTGAAATCTAAATCCAGTATGACGCACTTCAAGTTTTTCTCGTGATCCAAACTTAAAAATAGTATTGGAATGATCGATATTTGCGGTATTAATTAAATTTGACGATTTTGACGTTCTATAACTACTTGAAAACATTGATTTAATTATCTTTAGTTTTTTTGATAGTGAACTTGTTCAAACAAATCCCTTGTACTTATTTTGTGTTTGAAAAAATCTGTAAGAATTAACCCAGTAAACAAAAACGGCACCGGAAGTGCTGATTACACAAATAAAATAATTTATAAAATACAAGGGGTTCCTTCATGTCTCTGTTCAAAAAGTCATTAGTAGCGGTCGCGTTATCCAGTCTTACATTAAGTGGCACAGCACTAGCTGCTGGTATCCAAGGTGAGAATGCTGCAGAAAAATTTTTAACAAAGAGTGATTTTTCATACGAAGTTTACGGCATCATCGCTTTGCAAGCGGCGTACCGTGATTATGATTCTGGTAATTCAGCTACAGATGATGACTTAAGTGGCATGCAGTTGAACAACGAATCCCGTATTGGTTTTCGTGGTAAGAAACAATTTAAGAATTTTGGCCCGACCTTCTTATGGCAAATTGAAGGTGGTTACGTAGATCCTAGTTTTGGTGGTTCAGGTGCAGGTCTTGGTGAACGTGATACTTTCGTTGGTTTTGAAAGTGAAGGTATGGGGCAGGTTCGTCTAGGTCGTGTTTTGACTCCTATCTACGAACTGATTGACTGGCCAGCATCTAACCCAGGTTTGGGTGATGTGTATGACTGGGGTGGTTCAATCGGTGGTGCAAAATATCAAGACCGTCAATCAAACACAATTCGCTGGGATACGCCTAAATATTTTGATGCGCTTTCTTTTGACCTAGCGATGGGTGCTGGTGACGAAGCCGCTCTAGGTGCGGGTGATGATTACTGGTTTGGTGGTGCAGCGCACTACAATGTAGGGCCTTTCCAATTTGATTTGGCTTATGAGCGAAATGATAACTTCGAATCTGAAGGTACAACTTGGACCAATGACACGTATTTGGCAGGCATTCAGGCTTGGTTTGAAAATGGCATCTCGTTCTTTGCTCAGTATAAGCACATGGAAGCATCAACGACTTCTGGCATCGATGAAACTCAAGGCGCTATGTCTACAGGTCTTATCTACACTACAGGTGACTGGCAGTACAAACTAGCGTACGCGATGAACTTTGAGTTAGAGCGCGATGGTCAAACTATCGATAATACCGACGATAACGTCATCTCAGGTCAGGTTCTATACTTCGTTGATCCGTCAGCCGTTCTATACGCTCGTGCACGTACTCTAGACTTTGGTGACAAAGTTCAGGTGACGGATTCTACAGATTTGCGTTGGAAGTCAGAAGACTTCGTAGAAGTGTCAGTAGGTGTTGAATACTACTTCTAATTCAGTCAATTTAATAAGGGCGCTCAGCGCCCTTATTGTCATTAGAATTTTAGGAATTATTTTTATGAAAAAGTCATGTTTAGCCCTAGTTACTGGTCTTTTAATGAGTTCTAGTGCGTTTGCAGACAGTTTGTTGTCTTTTCAAACTGAGATAGTTCCTCAGGTCGTTAATAGTAAGGCGGTGGACAACGGTATCTTCACCGATGTTGACCAGATAAAAATCGGCGAAGGAAGTAACCAAATTGGCGTAACCATTGGCCAAATTGTTTTTGAAGACGGTAAGCGCCGTAAATTTGATTCGAGCTTAATGTTGATGACATTTGAAGCTGCAGATGAGGATAGTTATCAGCTTTCCTACAAAAAGATGCGCACAATTGAAGAAGCAAACAAGTTTGATAAGTCACCTACGTTTGCTTTGACTAATGGCTCGGGTGAACCTGTAGATTTTGATTTAGTTGTGATACCAAAAAGTGGTTTTCAAGGTTTCAATGACTATGAAAAACAAGTCGTTTCATATAATAAATTAGTTGATGCTGGAACTGCGTCGACAACGGCTGCAGTTACTGCTTCTGCTGTACCTTCAGCGAATGGAGTAGCTGTATCAGAAGACATAAAGACCCAATTCTCTGAGCTTTCTCGAGACGAACAACAACAATTTATGCAATGGGCAATGCAGAACCTCAAGTAGAAAAGTTCTTTCTCGTCTGAAATTTAATCTTCAGTTTCTCTTTCTACCGTATAGAGGGTGGTCAATGGGTAGACATCACTTTTGTGATTGAGAGAGGAACTTATGAGATTACTATTAACTGTTGTATGTATCAGCTTGTTGACAGCATGTGCAGCAACGCCATCTAACTCTTCTTGGCAAGAGATAGGTTATAAGCAAGGTGCAAAGGGCTTGCCGATGCAAACCACAGGTAACCTAGAGCAGCGCTTTGATCTCGAAATGGTCAAAGAGGGTGAATACACCGAGTACGTGGCTGGTTTTGAGCAAGGAAAACAGAAATTCTGTAACCCAGTACAAGCCTACGAGTACGGTACCTGGGGTAATAGATATAAAGGGCAGTGCAGCGGACTTCCTGACGAAGCACTAATCGCTGAACAAATGAAGCTAGGTTATGAAAGATATATCTTTAGTGATAGTGAGGGACGTTATCCTTAATGTCATCGAGTGGTTTGAGGCTCCTTGGTACTTTTCATGTTGAGTATTGAGGGGCTTTATTTTTATCGTGAAAATACCTCTTTGTACCAACTCAATTCTCCATTGATATTTAATTTGTCTGTTTTGATCGCAGTATAACTACCGCTACATACTGTGATTATTATCACTTTTTGTTGTTTCAATCACTAAACCCTCCCTAATTTATCTAAATCTGTTTTGACGCAAGTCCCATACTTCTTGGCTAAATAGCGCTTTTCTTGTGATCTTTGTCTGCTTTTTTATTTGTTGTTGAATTCTCTCCAAAATTTACATATCCGATAACTTGTTGTTTGTATTGATTTAATTAACTTTCTCTTTTTTTATAAAGCAGCATGATGTGATACGTGTCGCACTGTTGATGGCTTTATTTTTCTTTGCGAATTAACTGCATCAGGATGCACCTAAGTCATGGAGACGTTGTAGATGTTCAAAGCAGTATTGAAATTGAAGCTCTACTAAAAAGGATTTGTCCTTGGTGTTAGAAGGGATACCAAGGAAATCAATAAAAGGGCTTATTAATTAAGGCTCTCAATAAATTCTAGTTTGATAAATGTAGGTATTAAAATGAAAAAAGTTATCGGGTTAAGTGCACTGGCATTGGCTGTTTCTTCTCCAGCATTCGCATCTTCTTACGTGACGGGTAATGTTCAGTTTCACGATGACGGCCGTATCCACGGCTCAAAATCAACATCGACGCTAGAAGCGGGACATACTTTTGAAAACAGTTTAGGTGGCTTGACTCTTTATACCGAGTTTGATGGTATTCAGCTAGGTGAGCTTGTTGGGCAATCAGCGGCTGAAACAGGTGGTCTTCCTACCGATGGCAATAATACCCCAGCAATTACTGTTGGTGGTGAGCAATCATTCAATATTACCGATGGTTTATGGGTTGCTGCTGGTTACCAACATTTGATTTCTGCGGGCGAATCTATTCAATACCGTCCACTAATTAAGATTGGTTATAACTTTGATAACGGCCTTTCTATTAGCAACCGTACCCGTGCTCATATTGATGCAACTGATGCTGATGCTGATACAGATTACCGCATGGATAACCGCATTGCTTATGACTTTGCCGATATGGATCTTGCTCTAAGCTACAACAACGTTTACATGATTGAAGGTGAGACTATGGATCACGAGATCCGTGCTACTTGGACACGTAACGGCGTTCAGCCATACTTCGAGTTCCGTAGCCAAGCAAATGGTCTTGATAATGCGCAAGGTGACAGCATGACGAACAATGCCTTCGTATTTGGTGCCTCTTACGGTTTCTAAGTTTTATTTCCTCATAGGGCGTTTACCTTTTTCGCCCAAAAAGCACATGGAAGGGTGTTAATTGTTTGATTTGCCGAGCTGGATTGTCAGCTCGGCTTTTTTGTTTTTAATACTCGGCTGTAATTTCGTATGAAGTGAACTTACGCAGGTTGATCACACCAGTATCGAAGTATAAGTATTGGCCCTTGATGCCAAGTAGAGTGCCACCTAATCGAGGCGTTTTATCAAAGTTTAAAGAGCTGATCTTGGTTGGATATTCGGTAACAGGGTAGTCAATCTCAACAACGTCAGCGTCTAGGCGCTCAATAGCATCAGCACCGAATCTAAGTTGAAGCTCTGATAGCTTTTCTTCTATTTGAGGAATGAGTTCTTGTGACCTTTGCTTTAGATCTATGCTTTCTGCTTTTCCTTTGAGCATGTTACGCCAATTTGTTTTATCGGAAATAAACTCTTTTAATGCAGTTTCTACTAAACCCGATTGAAGGCGAGAACTGACCTTAAAAATCGGCAAGGCTTGGTTAGCTCCCTGATCAATCCAGCGCGTAGGTATTTGTGTATGGCGAGTAATACCTACCTTTATGGCCGTAGTATTGGCCAAATAGACGTAGTGAGGGACAAAACAATTGTCTTCTCCCCATTGCGGTTCTCGACAGGTACCTTGATCAAAATGGCAGGTCTCTGGTTTCATTATGCACATATCGCATTTGGCAAGCTTGGTCATGCAAGGGTAGCAAAAGCCTTGTGAATAGCTTTTCTTAGTTTTCTTGCCACACTCTTGACAGTGGATATTGCCAGAATGCTCCAAAATAAGTTGCTTACCAATTAAGGGCATCAGATCAAGTAACTGATCATCTAATGGTAATTGATAGGTGACTTGTCCATCCTGTAGAGCGGAAGTCATCTTGCGGATATGGCCAATTAATTGAGTCATGCTTGCGTTTTCCTTTGTAATTCGCAACCGATGGAGTCTTATTCTTAGTATACCTAACTAAATTGTGACTGTGATCGTAAAGTTTTTTATGGCGAGTTTAGGTGTTTTAATTACTGATTTTGTTACTCTTTGTTTCTGATGGTTGCATATTACAGCTGCTTATTACTATGCAAAAGCGTGACGTAGCTCACTTTATTGGAGGTAATATTGCAATGTGTCATATTAATGAAACATTGGTGTTGTTAAGGGCGGTTAGATGGCGCATATTGAAGGGGTGTTAAACGTAAACAAGGAAAGCTTATGCATCACCCATCTATGATTGAACATTCTGAATTTGGTCTTATCAGCCGTATCGCTCTATTTTCACTAGCCTCACTAATCTGCGTAGTAAGTTTCATATTATGAATACTCTAAGCTAGGGGAGTATCTGCAAAGCTACATTGGTTATTTCAAATACTCCCCGCCCTCGCTTCACTATCTTGAATTTCACTCTATATTCCCCTCTTTAACTAGTTTCAGTTGGATCTCGTTGTACATTTGTACTTCGGTGCTAAAATAGCGACAAATTTTACGCTTATCCAAGCGACTGGACTGTTAAAGGTAAATTCAATGACGGTAAAAACTCGTTTTGCCCCAAGCCCAACTGGCTTCCTGCACGTAGGTGGTGCACGTACTGCACTTTATTCTTGGCTTTACGCTAAAAATCAAGGTGGTGAATTTGTACTGCGTATCGAAGACACCGACCTAGAACGTAACTCTCAAGAAGCAGTAGACGCTATCCTTGAAGGTATGCAGTGGATGGGACTGGATTGGGATGAGGGTCCGTACTTCCAATCTAAACGATTTGACCGCTACAACGAATGTATCGACCAACTTCTAGCAGAAGACAAAGCGTACAAATGTTATGCGTCAAAAGAGTTGCTTGAAGAGATTCGTGCTGAACAAGAAGCAAACAAAGAAGCACCTCGCTATGATGCCAATCACCCTAAAGTTGTTGCAGCAAATGCAGAAGCTAAAGACGGTGATGATTACGTAGTACGTTTCCGTAACCCTAAAGAGGGTAGCGTGGTATTCGAAGACCAGATCCGTGGCCGTATTGAGATTGGCAATGACCAGATGGATGACCTTATCATTCGTCGTACTGATGGCGCGCCAACATACAACTTTGTAGTTGTAGTTGATGACTGGGATATGGGTATTACTCACGTAGTCCGCGGTGAAGACCATATCAACAATACGCCTCGTCAGATCAATATCTACAAAGCACTGAATGCTCCAGTCCCTACCTTTGCACACTGTGCAATGATTCTAGGTGATGATGGCGCAAAACTGTCTAAGCGCCATGGCGCTGTATCAGTAATGCAGTACCGCGATGAAGGTTACTTGCCGAATGCACTAAACAACTACCTAGTTCGCCTAGGTTGGTCTCATGGTGACCAAGAGATCTTCTCGAAAGAAGAAATGACTGAGTTCTTTAGCCTAAACGCTATCTCTAAATCAGCTTCTGCGTTCAATACTGACAAATTGTTGTGGCTGAATAACCACTACATTAAGACTTCAGAACCAGAGTACGTGGCTAAGCACCTACAATGGCACTTGGATCAGCAAAACCTGAACACAGACAACGGTCCTGCAATCACAGAAGTCATCAAACTAGTTGGTGAGCGTTGCAATACCCTAGTTGAACTCGCTGAGCAAGTTCGCTACTTCTATGAAGACTTTAGCGAGTTTGAAGCAGGCGCTGCGAAGAAGCACCTACGCGGTGTAGCAAAAGGACCTCTAGAGTTGGCATTAGCTAAGGCTGAAGCACTGACAGATTGGTCTACTGACGCTATCAAAGAAGGCGTGATCAAAGCCGTATGTGACGAACTAGAAATCGGCATGGGCAAAATCGGCATGCCGCTTCGCGTTGCTGTTACTGGTGGCGGTCAATCTCCGTCTGTAGACGCAGTGATGGAGTTGATTGGCAAAGAGCGCGTTATCGCTCGTATTAAGCTTGCTCTTGAGTTTATCGCACAGCGTGAAGCCAACGCTTAATTAAATCTTTTGGGCTTTTTAGCCATATAAATGAGTCAAACCGCTAACTTTCAGTAAGTTAGCGGTTTTTTTGTATTATAGTTATGCAGATATCCTGATTACACTATGGTGCTTTTTTGAAAACTACCGTCCTGCCATTTATTAAGACAATAACGCTGTGTTTCTCTGTATTTATTGGGGCGTTATTTTCATCGGTGGTTTATGCTGAGATTGAATTTACAGAAGAAGAGCAGGCTTGGCTTAGAGAGGGACAAAAGGTAAACGTGGCGGTCTTTGAGAGCCATTACCCTTTTTTGTTTCTAAATAATCGCGGTGAATATGCTGGCATCGTAAAGGATTATTTGCAGTACATAGAAAAAGCAACGGATATCGATTTTGTCGAAGTGCCAATATATTCGCTTGAAGCAGGCTATCGCGGAATTCAAGATGAAAGTTTGGATCTTTATCCTATGACGTTCAACTTTGAACAGTCAAAACTGAATCTAAACTACTCAATACCTTACCTTCCTTACCATTATTTTGTATTCACTAATGTTAACGATGCCTTAGTACGTACAATGGAACCCAATGATGCCTCCGCATTGAAGCTTGCTGTCATTAAAGGAAGCGCCATAGATCGCTATCTTTTGACACAAAGTTATGACCTTGATATTCAATACTTTAATAATGACCGAGACGCGCTGACTGCCCTTAACAATGGGGTAGTAAAAGCGTATGTAGGAGAAAAAGTATCCTCCCAAAGGCTGATTAAAGGGCTTCATCTTAAAAATATAAAACCGGCTCGACCAACAAGAGAGCTGTACGGCATGCGATTGCAAATGGCGGTGCACCCAGAGGCAACGCAATTGCTCTCAATCATTAATAAGTCATTGAATAGCATGCCTTATGATATTCAGAACGACATTATGGCGCATTGGTTCGACAATGAACCCTATAAAAATAGACTCGATGGGTTTACCTACTTCAATCGAATCCCCTACATGTTTACATCAGATTCTGCTGTTGGGTTGGAGTTTTCAATTTTGCAGCACTTGTTTGAATCTATGGGGTATGAGAATGGAAAACTGTTACCCGGAGACCCGAATTTTGACTATTCGAAGAAGTTGGTTAGTGATGATATGGATTTTGTCACGACGCAAATTATCAGTGATGACGGTCTAGCTAGCCAAGCCAATGAAGGGCTGTTTTATTCTGAACCTTATCTTTCCCAAGAGTACCGCCTGGTATCGCGTGCAGGTGAAAAGGTCGAACTCAATGATTATAACAAATCAATCGGTAGCGTTTTAGGCTCGGATGACGCTGTTATTGCTCAGGCTATCGGTTTATTAAATAAGAGATTTAACCGAGATATTGATAAACGGTACATAGATATAGCACGTGCTATTGATGACCTGGAAGCTAACGAAGTGGATTACTTATTGTTAGATTCAAGGGAGTTGTCGGTTTATTTAAATAGGGCTGGTGGTAAATCAAAGCTCAATACAACTCATGAACACAATACACGTTTTCATGTGCCACTAAGAATCGCCTTTCGAGATCCCTTACTACGTGAAAAGTTTAATGCTGAACTGAGTAAGCTGAAAAGAAGTGCCAAATATCGTCGTCTCGAAAAATTGTATGAAAACGCTGATTTTCAAGGCAAAGCGCAAAGTGGGGCTTTGATGACGGAAATAGTGGCTTATTTGGTTTCCGTTGATCGTGTTGAACTCATTGAAAAGGTGTTCGAGGCATTTAACTTTTCTGATGGGTTTGAGGCTATCACTCTTCAAATCGGTGATAACCCCAATCAAGTTGTGAATTACATAAAAGCTGGCCGCAATCTGAAGAAAGTCGACCAATTTAGCCGACAAGGGCTGATTTCCTTATCTAAGCCACTCATAGAAGGAGATGGCCTTGAGCAGACTTCCCTTGGGACTTTGACCATTTATTCTCAGCTGCAAAACAGTGCCTCTTTCAATCAAAATTACATTCCCCCGCTGAGCATATTTGAAGATTTCAGCTCGATAGATTATGAGCGCATTCGCAGTATTTACGAACGATCCAATTTACAAGTCTACTCACTGAACCTAACACCGCAGGAGTTAAATTGGATTGAGAAAAATCCCGTGGTAACTGTGGGCATTGATCCTGCAGCGTTACCTTACGAAGGGGTACAAAATGGAGAGTACAGGGGCATTATTGCCGATATTTTGCAAGATATGAGCAATAAGGTTGGCGTTAGGTTTGAGCCTCTGCTTGTAGGCTCATGGCAAGAGACGGTTGAAATTGTAGAACAACAGCAGGTGATCATGGTATCAGCGGCTATGGAGAATAGGACGATGTCTTATGACTACAATACGACATTGCCATTGTTTACTGATCAGCTTGCCGTGGCGGGCCGGACGGGCTTAGATTACGGGCACGGTTTAGGAAATATGAAAGGGAGGCGTGTTGGTGCACAGCGCGGTGCCTCTAACACGCCAACGTTAATGGATAGCTATCCAGAAATAGAATGGGTGCTAGTGGAGAGCTCTGCGGTAGGTTTGGACATGCTGGCAAATGAAAAGATTGATGGTTATGTTGATACCACCTATGTGATTAACTACATCTTCAATGAACACTCTTATCGAAATCTATCGATTGTCGACCGCCTAAACTTTACCGTGACGCCTACGTTTCATGTGCGCAAGAGTGACCCCATTTTAAGTTCAATCGTGACTAAGGCTGTTCGTTCTATTAGTGCGAGTGAAAAACAGAAAATTATCAATAACTGGGCATCGAGCCGTGTTGTAGAAAAAATAGATTACCGCACGATGCTAATGATAAGCGGGTTTTCGTTTGTGGTTTTCTTAGTGTTTTATCTCTCCAATAGAAAACTTAAAAAGCAAGTTGCGGCCACTACAGAAGCACAAAAGGAAGTGCTGGCGAGTCGAAACCAACTTTTCGATATTCTAAATACTTCCAGTATCGCCGTAGTGATTGTGCAAAATGAGCGTATTGCATATTCCAACACTAGGGCTTTAGAGCAGTTTAAGTTAAGTAGTGATGACTCTTATGGTTACTTTATTTCTCGGATTTATGCTGACGCCGTGGACAGAGAGAACGTCTATCAAGAATTAGCCTTGCATGGCAAGATCGTTGATCGGGAAATGGTGTTTCAGCGTGAAGATGAGACCTTGTTTACGGCGCTATGTAGTTACTATCAAATTGATTACCTTGATGCTCCTGCCGTTTTGTTTTGGAGCTACGACATTTCAGAGATAAAAAACCTGAACAAAGAGCTTGCTGACGCAATAGTGGCAGCCAATATTGCTAACCAAACTAAGAGTGATTTTTTAGCCAATATGAGCCACGAGATCCGCACTCCAATGAACGCAATTATTGGCATGTCGTATCTTGCTCTTGAAGGTAACTTGAATAGCAAAGCACGAAACTATATCAGTAAAGTTCATCAGTCGGCTCAATCCTTATTATTGATAATCAATGACATATTGGACATATCCAAGATTGAATCAGGAAAATTAGACCTTGAGCAGAGACCTTTTTCTTTAAAGGACACCCTAAGGGATATTGCGAATATATTGAGTTTCAGAATTGCTGAAAAGAACGTGGATTTTATCTTCAATATAGATCGCTCTATACCTAGGATGGTGATTGGTGATGAGCTTAGGTTGTCGCAAGTGTTGATAAATTTGGGCAACAACGCCACCAAATTCACAGATAAAGGCGAAATTCTTATTAGTCTTGAGGCGAAACCAATCAAAGGGCGCGAAGAGTTTTACTGCTATCACTTTGCTGTGCAAGATACGGGTATCGGTATCGCACCAGATAAACTCAATAGACTGTTTGAATCATTTCAACAGGCCGATGCCTCCACGACTCGAGAATATGGTGGTACAGGACTTGGTTTAAGCATTAGTAAGCAGATCATTGAGTTAATGGGTGGGCGAATTTGGGTTGATAGTGAGCTAGGTATTGGGAGTACCTTTCACTTTGAGGTTGAACTGAAAGTCGCGACCAATGCGAACAGGCTCCATCAGCAAGCGTTGAATGACATGAGTGATTTTAACAACAAGTCCTTATGGGTATTAGAATCATCTGAAAAGGCCGTCAATGCACTGCACAATGCATTGGTCGATATCGATATTGCTACCAGTATTGCGGATGACTTTTCTAGCTTGTTGACCGCCTTAAAAGAGTCAAAAGAAGAACAGCCCGTCGTTTATGTCTCGGATATAGCCCTTTCAAAAGATGTTGTCGCGTTCCAGCAACAACTGCAGCAATTGAAGCAAATAGCTCGGGTGATCTTAAGTAGCGCCAACGAAGATAGGGTAACTTTAGCCAGAGAGTTGGGCATTGAAATTTTACCTAGGCCTTGGCTTCCATTTGAGTTCTTAGCTCAGGTGAGTGGTTTGAACCTGAATGATGAACATATTGCCGAGAGTGAGGATATCAATTACGAGGCGCTATTGCGTGGGATGCGAGTTCTCCTCGTCGAGGACAATGAGCTCAATCAAGAGCTCGTTCTTGGATTGCTTGAACCATTTGATCTTGATATCGATGTCGTTGGGAATGGAATGCTGGCCGTAGAAAAGGCTCGGCAGCAAGATTATGCGATTATTTTGATGGACATTCAGATGCCGGTCTTAGGCGGTTATCAAGCTACGGAGCAAATACGAGAATTTGATAAACAAACACCTATCGTGGCGATGACCGCTAACGCGATGGTCGGTGATGAAGAAAAAGCGACAGCTGTGGGGATGGATGATTATCTAGCAAAACCTATAGAGGTTGCTCGTTTAATGACTGTTTTGGTGAATGCCGCTAAGAAACATCACGGTAGGGACGAAACAACGACATCACCAGTGAGTACCGCCACAGCCGTTTCTCAACAACTTGAAGAAGAGCACCTATTCTTGGCGGAAAAAGGATTGCAAACCTGCAATCAGAATAGAGCGTTGCTATCCAAGTTACTTAAAAAGTATCTCGCCAACTCGTCGATGCGTGTTGATAGCTTTGCCAATGCTTTACACGCAAAAGACTGGGAAACAGCAAAGCGCGAGATCCATACGCTCAAAGGCACCTCTGCAAGTATAGGGGCAATGGTATTGACGGGATTATGTATTCGCTATGAACAGCAAATGCAATCCACTAATCCAGAGTTAACACTATTGCAGGTCGAGCGTCTTCATCATGTATTGACCGAGACAGAAACGGCTATTGAAGAATATCTGCATGATAGTCATGCGCTAAAGTTATTGAATCAAAATAGTGAGCAAAGTAATACAGCGATACCTTCGCCAGCATACAGCCATGAAGAGCTAGCGTTGCAGATGAGTGAGCTTAAGTCGTTGGTAGAGAATTACGATCTGCAAGCTGTTGATAGAGTACAAGCGTTGAGAGCGCAGGCTCCGCCAAAAGAGCTACTAACACTGCTTGATACCATTGAAACAGCGTTGGCGAGCTATCAATTTGACGCCGCTTTAAAGACATTGAACGATTGGTTTGAGTTGAATAAATCTTAGGGAACGTGATGCAATCTGATAATACACATCTTCAATCTAGCCAAGATAAGCCCTTGTTATTAATCGTGGATGATACAGCGGAAAATATCGATGTGTTGGCAGGGCTATTGAAAGAAGACTATCGAATCCGCATTGCAACAAACGGTGAGCTAGCCTTAAAGCTCGCACGGGCAATGCCTCTTCCTGACCTGATCTTGCTCGATATTATGATGCCTGAAATTGATGGCTTTGAGGTATGCCGACAGTTAAAAAGCCAAAGTAATACCCAGCATATTCCTATTATCTTTGTTACCGCCAAGATATCCCCTGAAGATGAAATCAAGGGCTTGCAACTTGGGGCGGTGGACTACATAGGAAAACCCATCGTTCCTCCTATAGCCAAGCAAAGAATTGAAACTCATCTCGCGTTATCAAATCAGAATAAGCAGTTGTACCTCAAGGTAAAAGAACAAACGCGAGTAATAAAACAGACCAATGTTGAGCTGCTTAAGAGGCTAGGAAGGGCAGCTGAATACAAAGACAATGAAACCGGTATGCACGTTTTACGTATGGCGAATTATGCGTACATTCTTGCGAGGTCGTGCGGTATGTCTGATGAGCATGCTGATATATTAAAAGAAGCGGCGCCAATGCATGATATTGGCAAGATAGGCATCCCTGATGGCATCCTACTGAAGCCAGGAAAATTAGATCCAGAAGAGTGGGAGGTGATGCGCACTCATGTGCAAATTGGCGTGGATATACTTGGTGACAGTGAAGACTCTAAGCTAATGGAAATGGCCCGCACAGTTGCCTTAACTCACCATGAGAAATGGGATGGGACTGGTTATCCAAATGGCTTGGAAGGAGAGTATATTCCTTTAGTCGGGCGCATTTGTGCTATTGCCGATGTGTTTGATGCTTTAACTTCTGCTCGCCCTTACAAACAGCCGTGGTCTGTAGAAGAGGCATTACGTTTCTTGGATGAGCAAAAGAATAAACATTTTGATGCAACGCTGGTGGATCTGTTTTTGAGGCAAGAGCCTAAAATACGAGAGATTATGCGCAAATATGCTGAGCCTGATTCGGCCTAATGGTTACTGTTTTTATCTAGCGCATTGATCGTCTCTATTTCTGCTCTACGTAGGCCCTTAAGTTGTCGCTTGAGGGCCTTGTTTTTGTACATATTAATGTCGGCTTCAGACAGCAAGTGATCAAAAGTAATGCTTTTATCATGGTACAGACTATAACCAATACTGACTTTGATATTGACGAAGGCGCCTTGCACCAGATATTGGCCTTGCTCAACTCTAGATTGGATAGACTGTACTAATTGCGCTAACTCTTCTTCATTCTTAATTCGAGAAACAATGATAAGAAATTCGTCACCACCGACTCGTGCAATCGTATCGTTAGCGCGGACACTTTTGCGTAATCGCTTGGCGACTTGCTTTAGTATGAGATCGCCACTGGCATGACCGTAGCTGTCATTGATCTGCTTAAAACCATCTAGATCTATATTTAACACGGAAAATCGTGTGCCTGAATGTTTAGCGTTACCTATGATGTTTTTTAGGGTGTAAATGAAGTAACGACGATTTGGCAGCCCTGTTAATTCATCTTGCATGGAGCGCTGTCTAGCTTGCAGATACAGCGTCGAGATGATGGCAAACATGGCGAGAATAATGCCGAGTATTAAATAACCGTACCACCTGACAGGATTTATGAGGTACCAAAAGGCGGGATTGGCGCCAGGCTTTTCGGCGATAAAAACCTCCCAATCCCCGTAGTTAATCTCTACATCATTCACCAGCAGTGGCTTTTCTAGCGCCTGAAGATCACCAAATACCTGTTCTGGGTTTTCCTTTTGCCTAACTGCAATAGAGTAAACGTTATCCAATAAGTGACTGTCCTCTACGACTTTTTGTATGTTCACTAACAGAAGAATGTGCCCTTGGTAGGTTCGACTGCCGATTTCTCCTGCGTAAATGGGGCTTCGCAATATGTACAATTCGGGTGCATCTTCCACTTTATGCACAGTACCTTGAGCCAAGGTCTGAGGGTTACTTTTTAGCTTTTGTATCTGAATTCTAACCGCAGGGGATTCTGTAGTGTCACGCCCAATTGCTGCAGCGTAAAGTAACTCGGGGTAGACATAGGTGATGATGTCATCGATAGCGACCCCAAGGCCCATTAGTTGACTGTCGTGATTAAGCAAGCTTTGACTGATTTTTTGCAGCTGTTGATTGGTGATATTAGGTTGAGTGCTAATGATGTTCGCTAACGTATAGGCTGAATAGATCTTTTTCTGCAAGGATAAAGATAGCTCTGCGGACACTTCGGCGACTTTATTTTGCGCGTCAGAAAAGCGGATGCTCTTTAACTGGTTTTGTTTAAGGGCGTACTGATTCTCTATGAAATAGGTTCCCGCTATTCCACAAAGCAGTATCGCAGAGGTGATAAGGGCTTTTTCTAGCCTTGACGTTAGTTGCACAAGATCCACCGATTCGCATTGCGAATGTATCAATAGGTATTACTTTTTGACAGAAGTATAAATAGCATAGTGAATTCTCAGCGGTAAGATAGGACAATTCTGTCCTGTAACAATACGACAATCTGTAAAGTAGATGAAACTTGAGCAAGATCTCGTTTTTTGTACTTATAGAGCATTTTTAAATTTAACCGTTGATTTTATCAATCCCGCCCCCATTGTATCTTTCAGTGAGATTTCTAAATTATCTCCCAATCATAATTGAAGAGTGTTTAGGGGCACATCTCGACACAGCTGGTCTATGTCGGTAGAATGTCGCGTCAATTTATTACTCTGAGGTTAATTGGAGATGTCTTGGCTTAAGATATCGCTAATTGATTCGTTGTTGCTTTGATAGCAACGGCACTCTCTTTTGTATTTAGGTGTCTCTTTGAGGCGCACACTAGGATGTTGTCACTCTCTATAAGAGCTGTGACGCCATGCTCAGGAAACTGAGCTTTTGTTGAGGTTTAAAAATAATGCAAGCTACTGTTGAAACTCTAGAAGGTCTTGAGCGCCGTCTAACTATCACTGTTCCTGCTGCTAACATTGAAGATGCAGTAACAGCTGAACTACGTAACATCGCTAAAAACCGTCGTTTTGACGGCTTCCGTAAAGGCAAAGTGCCTATGAAAATGGTAGCGAAAATGTACGGTAAAGCGGTACGTAACGACGTTATGGGTGAAGTGATGCAGCGTCACTACATCGAGGCAATCGTTAAAGAAAAGATCAACCCAGCAGGTGCACCAACTTTCGCACCAGTAGAAACTGCTGAAGGCCAAGATCTTGTATTTACTGCAACTCTAGAAGTTTTCCCAGAGATCGAACTTAAAGGTCTTGAGAACATCACTGTTGAGAAGCCAGTAGTAGAAGTTCAAGACGCTGACGTAGACAACATGATCGAAACTCTACGTAAGCAACAAGCAACTTGGACTGAAGTTGAAGCAGCTGCTGAAGAAGGCATGCGTGCAACTATCGACTTCTCTGGTTCTATCGACGGTGAAGAGTTTGAAGGCGGTAAAGCTGAGAACTTCCCACTAGAAATGGGCCAAGGTCGCATGATTCCTGGTTTTGAAGACGGTATCGCAGGTAAGACTGCTGGTATGGAATTCGAAATCGACGTGGCTTTCCCAGAAGACTACCACGCTGAAAACCTAAAAGGTAAAGACGCGAAGTTCTCTATCAAAGTGAACAAAGTAGAAGCTCGTGAACTTCCTGAGCTAACTGACGAGTTCGTTGCTAAGTTCGGTGTTGTAGAAGGCGGTGTTGACGCACTTAAAGCTGAAGTACGCAAGAACATGGAGCGTGAGCTTAAGCAAGCTGTTAAGACTCGCATCAAAGATCAAGCAATCGACGGTCTTGCTAAAGAAAACGACATCACTGTTCCTTCTGCTCTTATCGAGCAAGAGATCGGTGTTCTTCGCCAGCAAGCTGCACAACGTTTCGGTGGCAACACTGACGCTGCTGACCAGCTTCCTCGTGAACTATTCGAAGAGCAAGCTAAGAAGCGTGTAGTTGTTGGTCTTCTTCTAGGTGAAGTAATCAAAGCTGAAGAGCTAAAAGCAGATGATGAGAAAGTTAAAGCTCTTATCACTGAAATGGCTACAGCTTACGAAGATCCATCTGAAGTTATTGCTTACTACGAAAGCAACGAAGAAATGATGAACAACATGCGCAACGTTGCTCTAGAAGAGCAAGCGATTGACGCTATCATCGCTAAAGCACAAGTGACTGATAAAGAAGAGTCATTTGATGCAATTATGAACCAACAGCCTGCTTAATGGCGTTGAGTTTACGTAGAAGGTTGACTTTTAAATAACACTTCTACTAATAATGGTCCGTATGAGATAATCATTCGGGCCATTTATTTTAGGGATAGGGATATAACACTATGAGCTACCAAGAAAAAAATGTAATGTCGCCGATCGTTGATGCACTCGTACCTATGGTGGTAGAGCAGTCTTCGCGTGGCGAGCGTTCTTACGATATCTATTCTCGCTTGCTTAAAGAGCGAATCATTTTCTTGACTGGACAAGTCGAAGATCACATGGCCAATCTCGTAGTGGCCCAGCTGTTGTTCCTAGAATCAGAAAATCCAGAAAAAGATATTTTCCTATACATCAACTCTCCTGGTGGTAGTGTAACTGCAGGTATGTCTATTTATGACACAATGCAGTACATCAAGCCGAATGTGAGTACTGTATGTATGGGCCAAGCGTGCTCTATGGGCGCATTCCTGCTAGCAGGTGGTGCACCAGGTAAGCGTTTTGCTCTTCCTAACTCTCGTGTGATGATTCACCAACCGTTAGGTGGTTTCCAAGGCCAAGCGTCTGATATTCAAATTCATGCTCAAGAAATTTTGACTATCAAAAAGAAACTAAACACACTTCTTGCTGAACATACTGGTCAGCCAATGGAAGTAATCGAGCGCGATACCGATCGCGACAACTTTATGTCTGCAGACGAGTCAGTTGAATACGGCTTAGTAGACTCAGTGTTGTCTCGAGGCAAATAAGCCCGTCGGTTCAAGTTTTTTGATGTAAACTTTATTAGATTAAAGTTTAAAGCTAAGAGGTTAGCGAATGACAGATAAAAGCAAAGAGAGTGGCAAGCTTTTGTACTGCTCTTTCTGCGGTAAAAGTCAGCATGAAGTTCGCAAGTTGATCGCGGGCCCGTCCGTCTACATCTGTGACGAGTGCGTTGATCTTTGTAACGATATTATTCGTGAAGAGATCAAAGAGGCTCTGCCGAAGAAAGAGTCAGAAGCGTTGCCGACTCCACGAGATATTCGTGAACATCTTGACGATTATGTAATCGGTCAAGAATATGCGAAAAAAGTGCTTTCAGTAGCTGTATACAACCACTACAAGCGCCTACGTAACGGTGATAAAACCGCAGACGGTGTTGAGCTAGGTAAGAGTAACATCTTGCTGATTGGCCCAACGGGTAGTGGTAAGACACTGCTTGCAGAAACGCTAGCTCGTTTCCTAGACGTACCGTTTACTATGGCGGACGCTACAACACTAACTGAAGCCGGTTATGTGGGTGAGGATGTAGAAAACATCATCCAGAAACTGCTTCAAAAATGTGATTATGACGTAGCAAAAGCTGAGCGCGGCATCGTTTACATCGATGAGATTGATAAAATCTCTCGTAAGGCTGAAAACCCATCGATCACCCGTGATGTATCAGGTGAAGGTGTTCAGCAGGCACTACTTAAACTGGTTGAAGGTACAATCGCTTCTGTTCCACCTCAAGGTGGTCGTAAGCACCCTCAACAAGAGTTCTTGCAGGTTGATACCTCAAAGATCCTATTTATCTGTGGCGGTGCATTTGCCGGCCTAGATAAAGTGATTGAGCAACGAGTTGAAACTGGTTCTGGTATTGGCTTTGGCGCGGAAATCCACGCTAAAGACGAGAACAAGAGCATCAGCGACATGTTCAAGCAAGTAGAGCCTGAAGATTTGGTTAAATATGGCCTTATCCCAGAGTTTATCGGTCGTCTTCCGGTAACGACAACTCTTACTGAACTTGACGAAGCTGCCTTGATTCAAATTCTTAGCCAACCTAAGAATGCACTGACCAAGCAGTATGCAGCCTTGTTTGACATTGAAGATGTAGAACTTGAGTTCCGTGAAGATGCACTAAACGCGATTGCGAAGCGTGCAATGGAGCGTAAAACAGGTGCTCGTGGTCTTCGCTCAATTCTTGAGAACGTGCTTCTTGATACCATGTACGAACTGCCTTCAATGACAGACGTAAGCAAAGTGGTTATCGATGAGTCTGTTATCAATGGTGAGTCTGAGCCACTGATGATCTACAACGGCGGTGACAACCAAGCGGCTATTGCAGAATCGTAAGGTTGAGCCTTCGAAATTAAAAAGCGAGCAGTAGCTCGCTTTTTTTGTGCCTGTTGATCGAGTCAGTTCGTAAAAATTGGCATGTATTCCACTGTTTTACATTCAATTTCAGTCAAAACACCGAAAAACGAACACTATTTGAGTAAGTTAGCTGATTCTTATTGTTACAAGTATTGATTCTATTTAAAGTGACCTTATATAAAGACCATAAGCCGAAAACGGAAGAGAGAGAACTATGAACTTGGAGCGTTCCGAGCGTATTGAAATACCCGTTCTACCATTACGAGATGTGGTCGTTTACCCACATATGGTCATTCCTCTGTTTGTTGGTCGCGAAAAGTCGATCAACTGCCTTCAGTCTGCGATGGATAATGACAAGCAAGTATTGCTTGTTGCCCAAAAAGAAGCGGACACTGAAGAGCCGACCAAAGATGACTTATTCCAAGTAGGTACAGTCGCCACTATTCTACAGCTTCTCAAATTGCCAGATGGTACTGTTAAGGTGCTGGTTGAAGGTCAGCAACGTGCGCAAATTCACTCTGTTCGTGAAGACGAGTTCTTTATCGCGGACGCGGAGTTCTTAACCACGCCGGTTATGGACGATAAAGAAGAAGAAGTGGTTGTACGCAGTGCGTTGAACCAGTTCGAAGGCTTTATCAAATTGAATAAGAAGATCCCGCCAGAGGTATTAACCTCCCTGAACGGTATCGATGATGCACCGCGTCTTGCCGATTCAATTGCCGCTCATATGCCTCTTAAACTTGCTGAGAAGCAGCGAGTACTTGAAATCATTGACGTCAACGAGCGTCTTGAGTTCTTGATGGGCAGCATGGAGTCAGAGATTGACATCCTGCAGGTTGAAAAACGCATTCGTGGTCGCGTTAAAAAGCAGATGGAAAAATCCCAGCGCGAGTACTACCTGAATGAGCAAATGAAAGCGATTCAGAAAGAGCTCGGCGACATGGATGATGCGCCAGATGAGTTTGAAACACTGAAGGCGAAGATTGAAGAATCTAAGATGCCTACAGATGCTCGTGAAAAAACTGAGCAAGAGCTGCAAAAATTGAAGATGATGTCACCAATGTCAGCGGAAGCGACAGTGGTGCGTAGCTATATCGACTGGATGGTAGGTGTACCGTGGGCTAAGCGCTCTAAGGTGAAGAAAAACCTAGCGAAAGCCGAAGAAGTACTTAATGCCGATCACTACGGCTTAGAGCGCGTTAAAGAGCGTATCCTAGAGTATTTGGCGGTACAAAACCGTATCAACAAGCTGAAAGGACCAATCCTATGTCTTGTTGGTCCTCCTGGTGTGGGTAAAACCTCTCTAGGTCAATCTATTGCTGCGGCAACGGGTCGTAAATATACGCGTATGGCACTGGGTGGCGTACGTGATGAAGCGGAGATTCGCGGGCATCGTCGTACTTACATTGGCTCTATGCCGGGTAAGCTTATTCAAAAGATGTCGAAAGTTGGAGTAAAGAACCCTCTGTTCTTGCTTGATGAGATCGATAAGATGTCTTCGGATATGCGTGGCGATCCATCATCGGCTCTGTTGGAAGTACTGGATCCTGAGCAAAACAACGCCTTCAACGATCACTACCTAGAGGTTGATTATGACCTGTCTGATGTGATGTTTGTTGCAACGTCTAACTCAATGAATATCCCTGGTCCATTGCTCGATCGTATGGAAGTGATCCGCTTATCGGGTTATACGGAAGATGAGAAGCTGAACATTGCGAAGAACCACTTGCTTGATAAACAGATCAAGCGCAATGGTTTGAAACCGAATGAGATAGAAGTTGAAGACTCTGCCATTATCGGCATTATCCGTTACTACACTCGTGAAGCTGGCGTTCGTAGCCTTGAGCGCGAGATCTCGAAGATTTGCCGTAAAGCAGTGAAGAATATCCTGCTTGATAGCTCGTTGAAGAAAGTAGTAGTGAACCAAGACAACTTGAAAGAGTACTTGGGTGTACAGCGCTTCGACTATGGTAAAGCTGACGACAGCAACCGTATTGGTCAGGTGACGGGTCTTGCATGGACTGAAGTGGGTGGTGATCTACTTACCATCGAAACTGAGTCTATGGTGGGTAAAGGCAAGCTAACACAAACCGGTTCTCTGGGTGATGTTATGCAAGAGTCTATCCAAGCTGCAATGACGGTAGTGAGAAGTCGTGCAGAAAAGCTGGGTATCAACCCAGATTTCTATGAAAAGCGCGATATTCACGTTCATGTTCCTGAAGGTGCTACACCTAAAGATGGTCCAAGTGCTGGTACAGCTATGTGCACGGCGTTGGTTTCCAGTTTAACGGGTAACCCTGTAAGAGCAGACGTTGCCATGACAGGTGAAATCACTTTGCGTGGTGAAGTTCTGCCTATCGGTGGTTTGAAAGAGAAACTGCTAGCTGCGCATCGCGGTGGCATCAAAACGGTTCTAATCCCTAAAGATAACGAGCGTGATCTGGAAGAAATCCCTGAAAACGTTAAGAAAGATTTGGTGGTAAAACCAGTACAATGGATTGACGAAGTACTGACCGTTGCTCTGCAGAATGACCCAAGCGGAGTGTCCGTAGAAGGGTAAAAGAGTGATAAGTCGCAAATAATAGTACGTAAATTAAGCTGATGAGTACAAAAAACTTGTCAGCTTTTTTATTGGGCGCTACTTTAACTAATGAGGCTGTAGCCCTTTTACCATCAGGGTTACAAGCTAGATTCATAAAAACAATGGAATTGACCTACCTAAACTTTCACTCAGGTAGTAATAGGGGAATATATAGTGAATAAAACTCAACTTATCGAAAAAATCGCGGATAACGCAGATCTTTCTAAAGCTTCTGCTGGTCGTGCTCTAGATGCAGTGGTTGAATCAATCAGCGACTCTCTGCAAGGTGGCGATCAAGTGGCTCTAGTAGGCTTTGGTACATTCAGTGTCCGTACTCGTGCTGCTCGCACCGGTCGCAATCCAAAAACTGGTGAAGAAATTCAAATTGCAGAAGCTAAAGTACCTGCATTCAAGCCAGGTAAAGCACTTAAAGACGCAGTTAACTAATAAATTGCTCTCAAGTCACATCAGATAACAAATTATCGTTATCAAACCTTGTATTTATGCGCATCCTACTGGTGCGCATTTCTTTTTCTGATATCATCGAGAGAATGATTTTTAGAGCCTGAGTTCAATACAGGCCGCACTTCGGAGTTTCACACTATTATGATGGAAAGATTACGCGAAGGCGTAAATAGCATCGCAGTTAAGATCATTCTAGGTCTGATCATTCTCTCTTTCGTTTTTACCGGCGTAAGTGGCTATTTGGGTGGTGGTAACAGTACTGCTGCTAAAGTGGGAAATGCTGAAGTTTCTCGCGCCGAATTTGAAATGGCTTACCAGAATGAGCGCAATCGTGCTCAGCAACAAATGGGCGATTATTTTACTAGCCAACTAGGCGACCCTGCGTTTGTGCAGTCGTTCCGTCAGCGTGTGCTGGATCAAATGGTTAACCAGGTATTGCTTGAGCAGTACGCTGAATCAATGGGCCTTCGTATCAGCGACCAGCAGGTTCGTGACGTGCTTCTAAGCATGCCTCAGTTCCAAAGCAATGGTCAGTTTGATCAAGAGATTTACCAGGCATCTCTACGTCGCGGCGGTTACAACGCAGAAAGCTTCGCAGAGTACCTTCGTAGCGACCTTGTTCGTCAGCAAATCCTAGGTGCTATCGAGCAAAGTGAATTTGTGCTTCCACAAGAAGTGGCTCAAGCATCAATGCTACTGACTCAAAAACGCGATATTCGTACCATCACTATTGACCCTAATGAAATGGCGAAGAGTGTTGAACTAACGGATGAGCAGCTTCAAGACTTCTACAACAACAACCCTGAGCGCTTCACTCGCCCGCAGCAGTTTAAGGTTTCATACGTTGAGCTATCTGCTGAGAAAATGAATCAGAGTGATGCGGTGACGGATGAAGAAGCTAAAGATTTCTACGAGCAAAACATCGACCGTTACTCTACTCAAGAGCAACGTAGCCTGAGCCACATTCTAGTTCAAGATGAAGCAAAAGCCGATGAGCTATTGGCTGAACTAAAAGCGGGTGCCGACTTTGCTCAAGTAGCGAAAGACAGCTCTGAAGACTTTGGTTCTGCTGAAGAAGGTGGTGCACTAGGCTGGGTTGAAAAAGGCGTGATGGATCCGGCATTTGAAGACGCAGCATTTGCCCTTCAAAATACTGGCGATTACACCGACGTGGTTAAGTCTGATTTTGGCTACCACATCATCAAGCTAGACGACCTTAAAGCCGCTCAAGCTAAGCCGTTTGCTGAAGTAGCAACAGAAATTAAGACAGAAGTTGCAGAGCAGCAAGCTGTGGACCGTTTCTATGCACTACAAAACACACTAGAAACAGTAGCGTTTGAATACCCAGACTCACTGGATGATGCAGCAGAAGCTGTTGGTCAGAAGGTGATCACTACAGATTTCGTTTCTGTTGCAGATGCGCCAGAGGTGTTGAGATCTCCTGCGGTTATGCAAGAGCTGCAAACGCCTGAAGTTAGCGAAGATGGCCTGAACTCAGCGGTTGTTGAAGTTGACCCTGAGCACATTATTGTTGTTCGTATCGAAGACTCTCGTCCTCAAACGGTACTACCGTACGAAGAAGTAGCAGCTCAAGTTAAAGAGCAGCTTCAACAAGTGGAAGGCCGCAATCAAGCTAACGAACTTGCTACTCAAGTTGTTGATGCACTTGAAGCTGGCGATGATGCTCTGCTTGCAGACAACAACTTGAACTTCAGTGAAGTACAAAGCGTTGACCGTGGCTCAGATCTGTCTCGCACCGTGTTTGCTATGCCTCGCCCTAGCGAAGGTAACCTGCACTACGCGAAATCAATCGACGCTACAGGCAATATCGTTATTATTGAGCTAAACAAAGTTGTTAGTGAGATTGACGATCAGTTCAACGCTCAAATCAGTGAACAGTTGCAAACAGGACATGTACAACAAGATCTTATGGGTCTAGTACAGACGCTGCGTAACACGACTGATATCGAGTACTACATCTCTGGAGATGCGCAGTAATATTACCGCCGCATTTGCAGTATAGAACGGGCCGCTTTTAGCGGCCCGTTCTAGTTTCTGCTGGTGTTCATTTCATCTATAAGGTCTCTTTTCTAGCTTGAGTAGGGCACGTTTGTATCTAACTTACTTAAGGGAAGGAAATAGGAATGGGACTATCAATGATTAAACGTTTATGGCTTATTACGGTTTTAATGCTAGTACCGGTTATGGGGTATGCAGCAGACCAAATGAAGGGCGATAAATACGAAGGTATTGAGATTGAAGTCAATATCAATACTGCCTCTAGCGATGAGCTTGCGACACTGTTGCTTGGGGTAGGAGAAACCAAGGCAAAGCAAATCGTGGCCTATCGCGAGGTTCATGGTGAGTTTAAGCATGCGGATGAACTGCAGCAAGTGAAAGGAATAGGGCAGGCGACGGTAGACAAAAATCGAGCCCGTATCCGATTGTAATAAAAGAGAAAGAGCTAGATAACGATTTAATGCTTCAACAGCTTACGGGCTAGTAGCGCGATTGCTAGCCCGGATAAGGAGCCAATCAGGTGTGATTCGGTAGAGACCCTTGCATTGATAAGCTCAGCGGTAGATAAAGTAATTAATCCGCTATTTTCAGCCAGTAACTTCAACCCTAATCCCGCCAATAAGAACCAACTGCTACGCTTTCCTCTCGAGATCTCTTGATAGGCGTAAAGGGCAAACAGTCCGTGCAGTACTCCCGATAAACCATAATAGATTTGTGTCTGAGTAAACAGCAGTCCAACGCCGATAATAACGGAGATAAGGGCGATATAGACAATCAACTTTTTCCATCGAGCATGAAATAAGTAGCTAATAATCCACAGTCCGGCGAGATTCATCAGTAGGTGATACGCATTAGTATGGGTAAAGTTTCCTGTTAATAGTCGCCACCATTGGTGTGTTGCGATAAGATCGTGCTCCCAACGCAGTGCGATTGATAGCGTTGGAATCATAAACGTCGCTAATAGTAAGCTGAAGGCAATGAGGAATTTGTACACGTAACTATGTCCCGATACTGTGAAAGGTGTGGCCGCGCCAAGAAAGCCTGTTTGTGTCAATGGGTTCAGGCTGTTGAAAGCTCTATTGAGGTGGTTATTCTGCAGCACCCTAGTGAGGTGAATCAAGCGAAAGGTACCGCTAAAATTATAGAGTTGAGTGTTTCACCAAGCCATCTTTTAGTTGGAGAGGACTTTTCGACTCACCCTTTGGTCAATCAATGGTTATCTGAGCCAAATACGCTCAATCTAATTCTATTTCCTACTCAGGAATCTGTGGAATTAGAGTGTGTGTTTTCGACTCTACCTAATTATAGTAACACCCGTTTATTTCTGATTGATGGAACTTGGAAAAAAGCGTTCAAGATGTACCAATTATCAAGCAATCTCCATTCGCTGCAGCAGGTCCATTTACCGACGGAATTAAAAGGGCGCTACACCATACGTAAAGCGCCAAAAGAGAATGCGTTATCTACTGTTGAGGCGGCTTATCATGCCCTTACTTTAATGGATGCCTGTGATGCTAAGCCCTTAATTAATGCCTTCGATAAAATGGTAGAGTTTCAGATCTCTCAATTACCTGAAGGCTCTTATGAGAAATACTTTGGCGGCCGCAATCGTTGATCAACAGCGCTAGCTTGCAAACATCTTGGAGTGCATCTTTTGTGCATAACCGTCGGTCATGGCTGAAATATAGTCACAGATGACCCTAAAGCCTTGGTCTTGTTGATCTCTCGCTAACTTCCATTTGTTTTTGGTTGCCTCTGGAAGCAGTCTTTCTGGATCGCCACTCAGTGCTTCAAACAAGTCGATAACCACTTGCTGCCCCTTGTATTCAATTAGCTGAACCTCAGTGGCTTGAATGACATAGTGACTGACGAACCCTTTAAATACGTCCAATACATCAAGCATCGGAGCGTGAAGGGTAGCGTTTAACTGAATAAGAGGGTGGCTAAATTCACAGTCTGTCACCTCAGTGATTTCAGCGCTGGTCAGTAAGGCATTGACGATACTGCCAATGGCATCTTTGCGCAGGTAATGCTCCCCGGAAAATAACTGCTCGCTCAAACGATTTATCTCAGCCTCCATCCAAGGGTGGCCGCAATCGGCTAGCTTGCTGGCTGCAGATTCAAGCCATTGCTGTTTAGAGACTAAGCCTAAAACAATCGCATCTTCGAGATCATGCACGCCATAAGCAATGTCATCGGCGAGCTCCATGATGGAACAATCTAGGGATTTGAAGCGGGTCTTCTTGGTGGCATATCGATTACCAGTATGTACTTTAAGGCTACAGAATGGTTCGATGTCCTGTGAGGGTAACCCTTGTAGGACCCAGTCAAAATAGGTGTTATCAATATCAAACACCCCCTTCGCAGGTGTCCAGCGACTCGCCTTAAGCTGTCTTGGGTTATCTATACCATCGGGTATCGAATCGCGCTCTACTTTGCTCAGTAGTGATGGGTATTTGAGAAGCCCGAGTAAAGTGCGTCGGCACAGGTTCATGCCATGGTGCTGAGTATAGGGTTCAAGCTGGCTGACGATTCTGAAGGTTTGCGCATTGCCTTCAAATCCGCCGTGTTCACGCATCATATAATTGAGCGCCACTTCACCGCCGTGCCCATACGGGGGATGGCCAATGTCATGGGCAAGGCACAACGTTTCAATCAAGCTGGTAGTGGGAAGTATCGAAAGAAGCTCAGGGTGCTTTGATTGCAATTGAGCCAGAATCCCCGAGCCAATTTGTGCCGCTTCTAGAGAGTGTGTCAGTCGGGTGCGATGAAAGTCATTGCTACCCGTGCCATGGATTTGAGTTTTGGCTTGTAAGCGCCTAAAGGCGGCAGAATGCAGCACTCTTGCCCTGTCTCTTTGAAATGGGTCTCTGTGATCATTGAGCCGTGCTTTATGCTCTTCGTTTATACGCTGTTGCCAGAGGCTTTCTACTTCCATGTGATTCAACTACTTTGTTGGATTAACTGATCTCATCAAGGGTTAGCTCGAAGCTCGCCGAGAAGGTTTTCAAGAAATAACACATTTCCGGAGAATCTCTCTCTTGCAGTGTTTGCTCTAGACGTCGCTTGGCTGCTGCAAATTCATGGTTCCCAGCAGAGAGTTCTTCCAGACACTTTAGATAGGCGCAAATGCAGTCAGCTTGCTTCACCAACGAGTGTTCCTCGTCAGTGGCCTCCCCGCTAATAAGAAACGGCTTAAAGTCTTCCATTAGCTCTTCTGGAACCATAGACAGAAGCTTCTCTTCCGCTGCAGCCTCAATCTTTTTGTACTCTTTAGCGATATAGGGGTTGTAGTATTTCACCGGGGTAGGGAGATCACCTGTGAGAACCTCACTACTGTCGTGATACATACCCAGTACTGCAATACGTTCTGGATTGACATTACCATCGAATTTTTTGTTTTTGATGATGGCAAGTGCATGCGCAACAAATGCGACTTGAAGGCTGTGTTCTGAGATGTTTTCCTTGGAAACAGAACGCATCAATGGCCAGCGCTGAATAAGCTTCATTCTAGCTAAATGGGCAAAAAAGTGGCTTTCTTTGTGCATGCTAATCAACCTTGTAGTAATACCAATCGTAGTAAATAACTGTTCAGCCTAGCTGGCCGTTATACTTGATAACGGCGTTTTCCTTGCGCTATTTCTGACACTTACTTACTGTGATTGGTATAAGACAAAAAAAGAGGCACTAGGCCTCTTTAACGTAAGTTATTGTGTGTACTGAGTGATGAAGCGCTCGAAGCGTCCTATCGCCACTTCGAGGTCTTCGATATGTGGCAAGGTCACAATCCTAAAGTGGTCAGGCTTAGGCCAGTTAAACCCTGATCCCTGAACTAATAGCACTTTCTCTTGTTTCAAAAAGTCTAGCACCATTTTTTGGTCATCATGAATTTTGTAGATCTTAGGATCTAGCTTAGGGAACAGATACAGTGCACCTTTTGGTTTTACACATGACACTCCCGGAATTGAGGTGATCATGTCAAATGCTTTATCTCGTTGCTCCAACAGTCGTCCGCCTGGCAATATCAACTCGTTGATACTTTGGTATCCACCTAAAGCGGTTTGCACTGCATGTTGCATGGGTACGTTGGCACACAGTCGCATGGATGACAGCATATCTAAGCCATCGATATAGCCTTTTGCGAGGTGTTGTGGGCCCGTAATGAACATCCAGCCACTGCGGAAACCACAAATACGGTATGCTTTCGAAAGACCATTGAAGGTGACCATCACTACGTCGTCTGCCAGAGTGGCAATTGAGGTGTGAGTGGCTCCATCGTAAAGAATTTTGTCGTAGATTTCGTCGGCAAAAATAATGAGGTTGTGCTCGCGAGCGACCTCAATGATTTGCAGTAATAGATCGCGACTGTAGACCGCTCCGGTCGGGTTATTAGGATTGATAAGAACCAGTCCGCGCGTTTTCGGGGTGATCTTCGACTTGATATCGGCGATATCAGGGAACCAATCAGATTGCTCATCACATAGGTAATGAACTGGGTTACCACCCGATAATGAAACTGCTGCTGACCACAAAGGATAATCAGGCGCAGGTACCAGTAATTCGTCGCCATTATTTAGCAGGGCTTGCATCGCCATCACGATCAACTCGGAGACGCCATTACCCATGTAAACATCTTCAACGTCTAATGAACGCAACCCTTTTTTCTGATAATACTGAACCACAGCCTTACGAGCAGAGTAAATACCTTTAGAGTCACAGTATCCCTGAGAGGTTGGTAGGTTTCTCAGTACATCGACTAGAATTTCATCAGGGGTATCAAAACCAAATGGGGCAGGGTTGCCGATATTTAGTTTAAGAATTTTATGCCCTTCTTCTTCCATGCGTTTAGCATGTTTGAGTACGGGACCACGAATGTCGTAGCATACATTATCGAGTTTTGATGACATCTCGATATTTTTCATTGTTAACCCTTAGAGTTTATCGATGTTAATAGTGTCAAATTACACCAAATTGGTAATTTTGAGTAGAAAAATCTGTACCCAAACCATTGAGTTACGCCCATTTCAGAGCTTAAATTTATGTTTGCTCTACAATTGTAGTTGTCCTGCTTGATTTGGCTAATCAGTCGCCCTAGAGTATGCGCACGAACAGGGTAAATCTTAAGAGAAAATAGAGAGTTAGAGGTCACATTGTCTCATCTTGCAAATGCTATTAAACAACTCGCCCAACAAGTTGAATCCGCGCCTAGCGATGTCTGCCGTGTAGAGGTGGCCATCGAAGAATTGAGTGCTGATTCTGTCCTGCCATGGATGGGAAACCAATCTTTGTACCCAAAATTTTATTGGCAGTCTCGTGATACCACCGAAGAAGTGGTTGCCTTGGGTCAGGCTAGAACCTTTAACGAGATCAACCCTGCTTATTCGGTACTCAATCAGGGCCAGAGAATTTGGGGCGGGTATGCCTTTCCTTATAAAGAGATGAAAGGACGCTGCCTGAACTCATTCTTCTTTTTACCTCATATTGAGCTAGTCAGAAGAAAGCAGGATTGGTTTTTAGCCGCTAATTTGATGGAAGATAGAGATGCTGTGCGTCGCGCTGTTTATCGCCTCAATGGCGATTTGATGCAGCTTTCTGAACAACTGCCGGCAGTTCGTGATGTTCTGCATACTCCGAATAAAGAGTTATGGAATGACAATGTCGAATTGGCATTAGAGACTATTCATAATAGTGACTTGAAAAAAGTGGTTTTGGCTCGTCAAAGTACCATTAAACTAGACTCTGCACTGCAAGGCATCGAATTATTAGCGTTGAGTCGTAAGCAAAACCGCCACAGCTTTCATTTTTTATTCCAGCTTGAAGAGGGCCATTCGTTTATTGGTTCGACTCCCGAGCGATTATACAGTCGCCGCGGTCAACTGATTGAAACCGAGGCGCTAGCAGGCACCATAGGCCGACACAGTAATCCAGCGCAAGACTTACAATTGGCTAATTGGCTAATCAATGACAAAAAGAATCTGCAAGAGAATCAGTACGTGGTCGATGATATCGTCGAAAGCTTGGCTCCTTTTTGTTCCAATATTGAGGTGGAAAGTGAAGCTCGTTTGGTGCGCCTTCGCCGTGTTCAGCATCTAAAACGTCACATACAGGCTGAGCTAACCAAACATGCAGATAGAGGTCGGCTTCTGCAAGCCCTGCAACCGACTGCGGCAGTCGCAGGACTACCTAGACGTCTTGCTTTAGAGTTTATTGAGCGACATGAGCCGTTTTCACGAGCTTGGTATAGTGGTTCTGTAGGGTATATTAGCGAGCAGAGCGCAGAATTTTGCGTTGCTATCCGAAGCGCGCTAGTTCAAGAAGACAATCTGCATTTGTTTGCAGGGGCAGGCATCGTTCCTGGCTCGCAAGCTGAACATGAATGGCAGGAACTGGATAAGAAAATGTCGACACTATTAAGTCTCATCACAGAGCAAAGTGTATTGGAACAGGCTTCATGAGTAGGCTATCACTTGATAGCTTATCGCAAGCACAAACTAACAGAGTGTGGTCGGCAGTTCTACTTGAGGAAGCGACCCGCTTTGGCGCTAAGCATGTGTGTATTGCTCCGGGCTCTCGCTCGACACCGCTAGCGCTTGAATCCATAGAGCAGAGCCATCTCACTTTGCATACTCATTTTGATGAGCGTGGCTTGGGCTTCTTTGCTTTGGGTTTGGCGAAGGCAACACAAACACCCGTTATTGTTATTGTTACCTCAGGCACAGCAGTCGCTAACTTACTTCCTGCGGTTGTTGAGGCAAATCTTACTGGCGAAAAACTTATTTTTATGACAGCTGACCGGCCAATACAATTAGTTGGTGTTGGCGCGAACCAAGCCATTGTCCAACAAGGCCTATTTTCAAGTCATGTCGTTTCAGAGCTCAACCTTCCAAGCCCAAGTGTCTCTACAAATGTGCGTTGGTTACTCTCACAGTTTGATGAAGCACTGCATGTTCAGCGTGATAATGGCGGCCCAGTGCATATCAACTGCCCGTACCCTGAACCTCTTTATGTAGAAGGTTGTCCTTCGTTACCAGAGCTTGATGCTCTGCCTTTGAATTGGCTCAATTCGCGTGAAACCTTTGTGAAAAAGGAACGATATACTCACTCTGACGCCTTTGCTGAGTTTCTAGATGCTAACAAAGATAGCAAAGGGCTAATTATTGTTGGCCGACTTCCATTTGAGCAGTCAGTGAAGGTCAAGCAATTGGCACAGCAACTAGGCTGGCCAGTATTGTGCGATCCTCAGTCAGGTATAAGCTCTGAATGGCAAGGCTATGACGTATGGCTGCAAAATGACGAAGCTAAGGCTCAGTTGGCGCAATGTGAGGCGGTTATTCAGTTTGGTGCTAGGCTGGTTTCAAAGCGATTGTTGGCGTTTTTGAAGCAGCAGGTCATGGAACAGGACTTTAAGGCGTATGCGTTGCTTAGTGACGAGGCCGGGTCTTTAAATCCAGACTATTTACCAATGCAGCGATTTTCAGCAAAGTGGCATATCGATAGCCCGCTCTCCTCACAAAGTTACGGCTGGGCGAACGGCTTGAAGTCCTACTCTGAACAGGTTACCACTGAGACGCGTAAATTATGTCGTGATGATATTACTGAACTAGAGATCACGCATCGGCTTTGTGAGATCACCGATGGCTATCAGCTGTTCCTTGGCAACAGTCTTGGTGTTCGCTTGGTAGATATGGTGTCTGATAGCTTGAATGTCGAAGCCTATTCAAATAGGGGAGCGTCAGGGATCGATGGCATTATTGCAACTAGTGCAGGAGTGGCCGCAGGCTCAAATAAACCAACCCTAACGTTAATTGGCGATACCTCATTACTGCATGACCTTAACTCTCTCTCATTGATAGCGGATAAGGGCAGTATTGTGTTGGTATTGAACAATGACGGGGGGGCTATCTTTGATCTGCTGCCTGTGGATGAGAACTACAAACAGCGCCTGTACCAGATGCCTCATGGCTATCAATTCAAACACGCTGCGCAGCAATTTGGTATGCGTCATGAACAACCTGCAACTTGGCAACAGTTAAAACAAGTCGTTGCCGATTTTGAGTCATCAGGTTCTCGCTCGCTTTTGATTGAGGTTGTTACTCCACCTAATGAGGCATCCCATCACATAAAAGCGTTAGTTTCTGCTTTCAAAGGGCACTGATTGCCCTTGTCTGTTAGTACTTCATCACCTTTACTCCCTCTTAGAGCTTTAACAAGTGCTCCCACAGCACGTCTGGTCTTTGTGCATGGCTTTTTGGGAAGCCGTGCAGATTGGAAGTCAGTGGTTCAGTATCTTCCTGATAGTGTAGATGCGTATGCCTTAGATCTTCCCGGACACGGCAGCGTTAAGCAATTGCGTCCTAAAAACTTCAAGGGTTTTGTCGAGCACATAAAGGCACAACTGCAATACCTTCCTGACGATGGCACGCCATTGTTCTTGGTGGGGTATTCACTTGGCGCGCGGTTACTGATGCATTTGGCGGTTCAACTTGATGACGATGAACGTTCGATTGCCGGATTTGTGATCGAGGGTGGAAACTTTGGCCTGCAACAAGAGTCAGAGATAGAGTCCCGTTGGGAAAACGATTATCGCTGGATCGCTCGTTTTAGAGAGCACCCCCTAACTGAAGTACTTAATGACTGGTATCAACAGAGCATATTTACTTCACTGACTTCTGTGCAAAGAAAGAGGCTGATTGAAGAGCGAACACGCAACGATGGTGAGGCTTTGGCTGAGGTTATGTCAGTGACTTCATTGGCTAAACAAGACTACTTGTTACCATTGCTGCTAAGCACACAACACAAGATCTACTATATTGCAGGTGAGAATGACGAGAAGTTTTGTCGGTTGTATGAGTCTAGCAAGGTTGATTATGAGGTAGTTTCGGGGGCAGGACATAATGCTCATAAAGATCAACCTAACAAATATGCCAAAAAATTGACTCAACTCTTATCCCTAAGAGACACAGACTCGTTATGATGCCCCCCGATTGGTGCTTCCACCAATGTTGGCTTAGGAAACAATAACTATGAGAAAAGCTAATTTATATCGTTATCAGTTAGAGATGGATAGCGGTGTTATATTGCGTGAACAACGATTAACTCAGCGAGAAGGTTGGGTTGTAGAACTACTTGAAGATGGCCGTGTTGGCCGTGGTGAGGTTGCCCCCCTAGTTGGATTTAGCCATGAAAGCATGGACCAAGCATTTTTTGAGCTGGTCGCTCGACTTGAAAAATGGATTGCAGGTGAGGCTTTAAATAGTAACTGCCACTATCCTTCTGTCGCATTCGGTTTATCTATGGCTGAGTATGAATTGAAAGGCTTACTGAGCGAAGAAGGCAATTATCAAGCGGCACCCTTGTGCAATGGCGATCCTGATGACTTGATTCCGGCACTTGATGCGATGCAAGGTGATAAAGTTGCGAAGATCAAAGTAGGTCTGTATGAGCCTATACGTGATGGAATGCTGGTCAGCTTGTTTTTGGAATCAGTCCCTGATTTACAACTTAGACTTGATGCGAATCGTGCTTGGGATCTGGACAAAGCAAAGCTTTTTGCAAAAAAAATCAAGCCATCACAGCGCTCGCGAATTCAATATATTGAAGAGCCATGTCGTGCTCCTGGAGATAGCCTAACCTTTGCTATCGAAACCGGAATTGCCATCGGTTGGGATGAGACACTACAAAACGGTGTAATGAACCCTGACTTCAATCTAGAGTTTTTGACTGGTGCTAAAGCCATTGTGATCAAGCCGATGCTGATTGGTAATATTGATCGTTGCATTCAGTTAATTGAAAAGGCACAAGCTGCAGGTTTAATGGCAGTGATCAGTTCGAGCATCGAATCAAGTTTAGGCTTAGATCAGTTGGCTCGTTTTGCGCATCAGTTTACGCCAATGACCACTCCAGGTTTAGATACCTTACAGCTGTTTAAAGAACAGCTACACACGCCGTGGCCTGGTAGCGAATTACCAGTGAGAAGCCTTAGCTCTCAAACCCTAGTCTGGCACCAGAGCTCGGAATAGCCTTTGTTAGCGTCCATTTTTGAGCAGTGCTCACCTCTTTCCCATTGGAGTTATTTGCCTCATGGGGAAGGGGTAACAAAATCCATCCATCCAAACCGACCTGCGCTACAAGCTGCCTCTGTTGACTATTCATGGTGTGAGCTGTCTGGCTATGTTGCCAATGTTCAAAAGCAGCTTTTTTCTCAGGGCTTAGAGAGTGGCGATGTGTTGCTGGTGGTCACTGCACACAGTTCCTTTGAGTGCTTAATTGTTTATCTAGCAGCATTGCAAAGCGGCATCATTGTGGCTTTTGTACCTGTGCTTCCCCATGCGGAATTGATCAAGCGAAGTACTATTCTAAGTAGCTCGGCGAGCTTTGTCTGTCCCTCAGTGAAAGACCAATCTATTGAGTTTGCAAACACTCTTGTGATTGATTTCTTGGAAGTTAAAAATGAGAAGCAGCAGCGCTACGGGAAATTTCGTTCATCCAATATAGCGAGCTTGATTTTCACTTCGGGATCGACGGGAGAACCTAAGGCTGTAGCGCATACCGCGGAGAATCACCTTACTTCTGCTGGTGGATTAAAAGGCGAATTTAGTTTTGATCGCAGTAGCACTTGGCTTCTATCTTTGCCCCTGTTCCATGTTTCTGGCCTTGCCATAGTATGGCGCTGGCTACTGAGTGGTTGCTGCCTGCGTTTGAAACAGGGAAAAGGATTGGCGCTTGAAGGGGTGACTCACACCTCAATGGTGCCAACGCAATTGCTGAGAGTATTAGAAGAAAACAAAACGATTGAACTAGAGCGCGTTTTGCTTGGTGGAGCCATCATACCGCACCAGCTAGCCAGTTTGGCTAAAGAGCGTGGTGTCGATACTTGGGCAGGCTATGGCCTTACTGAGATGGCGTCTACGGTAACAGCCAAACGTGTGGATGAGATTGATACGGCAGGTAAGGCACTCCCTCACCGACAAGTTAGAGTGCAGGAGCAACGAATTTTTGTTCGCGGAGATACCTTAGCGGCAGGTTATTGGCGAAGAGGAACGTTACATCCACTGCAGTTGGTCGACGGTTGGTTTGATACTAAAGACCTTGGGCAGTGGTACAACGATGAATTGGTGATCCTTGGGCGAGCGGATAACCAATTTATTTCCGGTGGCGAGAATGTGCATTGTGAAGAGATAGAACGAGTATTACTTAAACACTCGCTTGTTCAGCAAGCGTTTATTGTGCCCGTCGCTGATAGGGTCTTTGGGCATCGACCTGTTGCTGCTCTATCACTAAATGAAACAAAGTTAGACACTGGCTTGGAGTCTGAACTGCAGGTGCTGTGTCAATCCCACTTGCAAGGCTTTAAACACCCCATTGCGTATTACACCATTCCCGAAGAATTACTTGGTCATGGGATTAAGATCTCTAGGGCTCAATTGAACGATTGGGTGTTGAATAAAAGGCAGTAATCACCACTTAAAATCATTTTGTTATGACTTAGAGCGAAAGGTGATTTTTTAATCTGTTCGCATGCAGTCATAATTCTATTCCAGTAAACAAGGAACCGAAGGAAGCATCTTCCTTCGCCAAATGGAATGAATTATGTATGCTCTTTGGGCTCTAGTGGCTTTATCCCTTGCTATCGCACTCTCTGATAATGGTCTGATAGGCTCTATTGCCGAAGCCGTTGGTTTTGTTTTGGTGTTATGCATAGCGATAAAATTTGGTCGCACTAACAGCAAAAAAAGCAGCCATCGTATGCTGTCTCGCGTTAAACCAAGTCACTATGACAAGGTGCTGTAGAGCAAAATCAAATTGCTAGAGTCGATAACCCCTTAGTAAAGCAGCCATACTAGTGTGCCAATAGAAATGGCTAGCCATAATCCGACACCAAATAATAAGGGCTTTAGCCCTGCTTCTTTAACTTGCTCTAATGAGATGGCGGAACCAATCAAGAACAAGCAGGCGACGAGTGTTTGCTTAGCCACAGAGAAGGTCATGTGGTACAGAGTCTCAAATTGAGGTAAAAGGTCACTAACGACTACCGCTGCAATATACAGAAAGATAAAGGTAGGGATCTGTAGCTTCTGTTTTCCTTTTCCAAAGTACCACGCACTACCCAGAGCAACAGGGATGATCCATAGCGCTCTCGCGAGCTTTAGGGTGGTCGCCGTTCTTAGAGCCTCTTCTCCATAGGCGCCTGCAGCACCCACTACCGATGAGGTATCGTGAATAGCAATAGCCGCCCAAACTCCAAAGGTATGCTGATCTAAATTCAGTGCATGGCCTATGACAGGAAATACGAACAGCGCCACAGAATTAAGAACAAAGACAACCGCGAGCGCTAAGCCAGTTTGATTGGCGTTGGCATTGATTGCAGGAGAGACTGCAGCAATGGCGCTACCACCACAAATAGCAGTGCCACTAGAGATCAGGTAGCCGGTCTTTTTATCTAAGCCTATCTTGATAGCGATCCAGGTTCCCAATATCAGCGTAACAAAGATAGTGGTAATGATAAGCCCAATCCCGCTTGAGGTTGCTTTAAATGCCTCAGAAAGGGAAATACCAAAACCCAGTCCAATAATTGAATAGCTCAGCAGTTTTTTGGTCCACTTGGCAAGAGGGACATTGGTTGGTACCCAACCGAGTTGCGAGAGAATTAATCCTAGAATTAGGGCTGAAGGCGATTGCAACCAAGGCGTGAAACAAAGGACTAATACCACGAAAAATGGAATATGGGACTTAGAGAAGTGCTGCATGGGTTCGATGTCTGGAAAATTCAGACCTTTATGATAACGAGCGTCACCACATTTCGCGAATTAATGTGCTTTTTAGCACTCAAAGTTCTATACAAAATAACGTATATTCCATCTGGTGATTAAAAAGAGTGTGATCCAGTGCGATATTGCAATAAACTTTAACAACTCAATGTCGAAACTAAGTTCAAATTCTGAACTCTAATAGGTAGTATTGAGCAGATTCTTAATAAAGAAAGAGAGAATATGAAACGCATTTTTTCGATTATGGCTGTATTGCTAGTAACAGTTTCCATGGTGTACGCACCGGTTTCTGAAGCTAAGCGATTTGGCGGCGGTAAGTCTTTTGGTAAGAGCTTTAAAACAGCACCTGCACCAAGGGCTCAACCTACAAACACGAATTCAGTGAATAACCAGGCCACACAAACTTCTCGTAAGGGCGGTTTAATGGGTGGCTTGATGGGAGGACTCCTAGCCGGTGGTCTTCTAGCTGCGTTCTTTGGTGGAGCATTTGAAGGTATCCAGTTCATGGATATCCTGATCATGGGTTTGATTGCATTCTTTGCATTCAAATTCTTGCGAGGCATGCTGGCGTCAAAAGCCGGTAGCATGAATCAGCAACGTGCGGCTTACTCAAACGGCCCTCAAAGTAACACTCAGTTCCGACAGGAAGCAGAGCCTCAACCTTTCTCGCAGCCTGCTCCTGGTGCTGGGTTTGGTAGCACTGCGCAATCTGACGTGCCACACAACTACCCGCCGGGTTTCGACCACGCAGCGTTTGTGAACGGTTCACGTGAGCACTACCGTATTCTGCAAGGTGCATGGAACCACAATGAGCTAGAGACGATTCGTGAATACGTGTCGGAAAGCTTGTTTGATGACCTGAAATCTGAGCGTGCTTCACTGCAAGGTGAGCAACACACAGACGTGATGTTCGTGGACGCTGAAATCGTTCGTGCAGATTACGATGCAAACAAAGCACAGCTTAGCTTGCAGTTCTCTGGTCGTTACCGTGACACTATTGAAGGTGTGGAAGAAGATATCAATGATATCTGGCACCTTGAGCGTGACCTGACAGTGCAAAACGCACCTTGGTTGATTGTTGGTATTCAAGCTAACTAACTCAACTGACGTTAACGTGTTATCAAAGGCCTGAGCTATGCTCAGGCTTTTTTTGTTTGGGGTGGTAGCAATCAGACCTGTGCGCTCTAAGGTTCCAGCTCAAGGCTGGAATGACGTTGTGTTTAGGTTGGGTTGGGAGCGACTTCAATCCACTTCTAAATCGCACCTATTTTCCATCCTGCCGATCGTCAACTAACCTTACAGTCTGATTACGTTGAGGGGGATGCACGTTATGGGCTTTATTCTGTTCTTGTTGATTGGTGCGTTAGGGGGTTGGCTCGCGGGCAACTTTATGAAGGGTGGCGGCTTTGGCTTGGTCGGCAACATTGTGGTCGGCATTCTTGGCGCAATCTTCGGTGGCTTTATCTTTAAAATCTTGGGGTTGACCGCTGGTGGCCTGGTGGGATCCTTAGTCATGGCAACAGTTGGTGCAGTATTACTACTGTACATCGTCGGATTAGTTAAAAAGGTGTAGGCGGGCACTTGTACTCGCTGCATAGGCAGAACACTTCGATATCACAGCGTAATTGGCGTATGATGCGGCAAGAATTTTAGAAGTAGAGCGCTATGGACACAATCCCTATTAAACAAGAGTCTGACCCAGAAGTAAGCTGCAATACTTGCCGCGCTTGTTGTTGTCGATTAGAGGTGATGATTATCACCGATACAGGCGTCCCCGAAGAGCATATAGCCCGGGATAAGTGGGGAGGGGAGACTATGCTTCGTTTAGATGATGGATGGTGCTCTGCAGTAGATAGAGAAACACTAATGTGTACTATCTATGAAAATCGCCCATGGATTTGCCGCGAATTCGAGATGGGTTCGTACGAGTGTCGCAACGAATGGCAACCTAGAGGTTAGCTTCCAATAAAAAGGGTCGGTATAAACCGACCCTTTTTCATTTCAGCAAACAGTAATAATTACTGAGTTGCTTGAATTGCTGTTAGAGCAACAGTGTAAACGATGTCGTCTACTAGTGCGCCACGAGACAAGTCATTTACTGGCTTACGCATGCCCTGAAGCATTGGACCAATAGAGACTAGGTCTGCTGAACGCTGTACCGCTTTGTAAGTTGTGTTACCAGTATTTAGGTCTGGGAATACAAATACAGTTGCTTTACCTGCTACAGGAGAGTTAGGTGCTTTAGAAGCCGCTACGTTCTCCATGATTGCTGCATCGTACTGTAGAGGACCATCGATCACTAGATCAGGACGCTTCTCTTGAGCAAGTTTAGTTGCTTCACGTACTTTATCTACGTCTGCACCTTTACCTGACTCTCCAGTAGAGTAAGAAATCATTGCAACGCGTGGGTCGATACCGAATGCTGCTGCAGAATCAGCAGATTGGATAGCGATCTCAGCAAGTTGCTCAGCTGTTGGATCTGGGTTGATTGCACAGTCACCGTATACCAATACTTGATCAGGCAGAAGCATGAAGAAGATTGAAGAAACGATAGACGCATCAGGTGCAGTCTTGATGATTTGGAACGGAGGTACGATAGTGTTGGCTGTGGTATGAACCGCACCAGATACTAGACCGTCTACTTCGTTTGCTTCCAGCATCATAGTGCCTAGGAATACTGAATCTTGTAGTTTCTCGCGAGCTACAACTTCAGTCATGCCTTTCTTAGAGCGAAGCTCTACTAGACGAGCAACGTAGTTTTCACGTACAGCATCAGAGTCGATGATCTCAACGCCAGCGCCTAGCTCAACACCTTGTTGTGCTGCAACGCGACGGATTTCGTCAGGGTTACCAAGAAGCACACAAGTTGCGATACCGCGCTCAGCACAGATAGCTGCAGCTTTAACAGTACGTGGCTCATCACCTTCAGGAAGAACGATACGCTTGTTAGCACGACGAGCAAATTCAGTTAGCTGGTAACGGAATGCTGGTGGGCTTAGGCGACGAGATGCAACTACACCTTCAGTTAGCGAGTCAATCCATTGGCCATCGATGTTGCCAGCTACGTGATCGTTGATGAACTCAATACGCTCTTTATCGTCAGCTGGAACTTCTAGGCTAAAGCTTTGTAGGTTAAGAGAAGTCTGCCAAGTGTTGCCCTGTGCCTTGAAGATAGGAAGGCCAGCATCAAATGCAGGTTGGCAAAGACTACGGATTTCTTCAGGGATGTCATAGCCACCCGTTAGAAGTACTGCACCAATATCTACGCCGTTCATAGCAGATAGAGCTGCTGCAACGATTACGTCTGGGCGATCAGCTGAAGTTACCAATAGAGAGCCTGGTTTGAAGTGCTCGATCATGTTTGGTAGAGAGCGTGCACAGAATGTGATGCTCTTAATACGACGCTTATCGATTTCGCCTTCATTGATGATGTCAGCATTAAGGTGCTTAGCCATATCAATTGCACGAGTTGCAATTAGATCAACTTTCCAAGGCACGCAACCTAGAACGCGCACAGGGCTAGAGTTGATGATTTCCATTGCTTTGACGTCAGCTTGTTTTGCAATGTCGCTTTCATCAAAGATCTCAGATAGATCAGGACGTGTGCGGCCAGCTTCGTCAACAGGAGCATTTACTTTGTTTACGATAACACCAGAGATGTTTTTGTTTTTCTTGCCGCCGTAGTTTGAAACTACGAATTCGATACGCTCAGCAAGTTGTGCTGCATTGTACGTGCCAGGGGTAGCAACAAATACGATTTCAGCACCTAGAGTTTTAGCAATCTCTGCGTTGATCTGGTGAGCAAATGTGTGCTTACGAGTAGGAACTAAACCTTCAATTAGAGTAACGTCTGAATCATTAATGCTGTTATAGCGCTCAACGATAGTCTCTAAAAGAATGTCAGTTTGTTCGTTACGGATAAGCGATTGTGTTTCATCCATTGGCATTGGGGTGCCAATCTTGATGTCATTGTTTGACTCAAGGATGGTTGATGTTAAATCAGGTTGGTTTCCGCCAGTACGTGGTTGAGCGATAGGCTTGTAAAACGATACGTTTACGCCTTTACGCTCCATTGCACGAATAATACCCATGCTAACACTAGTAAGACCAACACCAGCGCTAATCGGGACAAGCATAATGGTACGAGACATAGTCTGAAGACCTCGAAATGTAATAAAAAGTCTCAGCTGGGGGACAGCTGAACCGAAACAAAACGGGTGAGGAAGACCTCACCCGTTTTAAATATTAAAGACCAGCTAGACGAGCTGTGTCTTCTGCAATAACTAGCTCTTCGTTAGTAGAGATAACCATTGCTGGGATGCGGCTGTCAGCAGAAGTGATAGTACCTTCGCCACCGAAGCGAGCTTTAAGGTTTGCTTCACCGTCTACTTCAATACCGAATACGCCAAGACGGTTAAGAACCATCTCACGAATTGGAGCAGAGTTTTCACCGATACCACCAGTGAATACGATAGCGTCTAGACGACCTTCTAGAGTTGCAGTGTAGCCAGCAACGTACTTAGCTAGGCGGTGGCAGAATACGTCCATCGCACGAGTTGCTTCTTCTTTCTCACCGTAGTTGTCTTCAACGAAACGACAGTCAGAAGTCACTTCAGTTAGACCTTGTAGGCCAGACTCTTTAGTTAGCATAGTGTTGATTTGATCAACTGTGTAACCTAGAGAATCGTGCAGGTGGAAGATGATAGCTGGGTCGATGTCACCACAACGAGTACCCATCACTAGACCTTCAAGAGGAGTTAGACCCATAGAAGTGTCTACAGACTTACCGTTTTTGATTGCACAAACAGAAGCACCGTTACCTAGGTGACAGTTGATGATGTTTAGCTCATCAGCAGGTTTACCTAGTTGCTCAGCTGTTTCGCGAGCGATGAACAGGTGAGAAGTACCGTGCATACCGTAGCGACGGATACCGTGCTCTTTGTATAGGTTGTATGGAAGAGCGTACAGGTAAGCTTCTTCAGGCATAGTCTGGTGGTAAGCAGTATCGAATACAGCAGACATTGGAAGTGCAGGGAATGCTTTTTGAGCTGCCTTGATACCAACGATAGCTGCTGGGTTGTGTAGAGGTGCAAGAGCTGCACAGTCTTCGATACCCTTAACAACGTCTTCAGTGATAAGCGCTGATTCAGTGAATTTCTCACCACCGTGAACAACGCGGTGGCCGATAGCACCAAGTTGGTCAGAAAGTTCTGGTTTAGAAGCTAGGATAGTGTCTACGATAAAAGTTAGCGCTTCATCGTGTGCCGCACCGTTGCCAAGTGCTGCTTCGTGTTTGCCGTCCAGTTTCCACTTGATACGTGCTTCAGGAAGGTGCAGACACTCTGCAAGACCAGTAAGATGCTCTTCGCCGTTGTCCGCGTCAACGATAGCGAATTTAAGGGAAGAACTACCGCAGTTTAAAACTAAAACTAGCTTTGACATGTTTGTTTACCTGTATTTCATCTGATTATTCAGAAAGAATGAATTTAGTCTTCAAGAGTAGTCGAATTTCGCTGTTGAAATACTACTCTGGTTTTAATTGCAACAATTTCCCTTTGTTGACCGTATATACCTTTCAAGATACGTTTTACAATCCTTGCTAACACGCCTCGCTCTCGCCTAATATGTAGTTAGGCATGGTGCTATGGACGAGACGCTGACAAGGATAGCGATAATAGGCAAATATAACAAAAAAAATTGAAATTTCTTTATCTTTTATCAATTTTTTGTGGTTATTTTTTAAATCTTAAACTTTTTTTTAGCGGTTTTGGGTATGGTTGAGAAAGTAGGAATGCTTCACAGATTGAAAGACGGTCAGATATACATGGACCTTTGGCCCATGCGAAAAGAGCTTTCGCCGTTGTTTCCCGAGCATCGTGTGATTACAGCCACTCGATTTGGTGTAAGAGTTATGCCTGCAGTTGCAGCCATTAGCGTTCTAACACAACTCACCTTCCAGAATGGCGCTGGGCTATCGCAAGCGATTATCGTTGCTTTATTTGCTATCAGTTTGCCAGTTCAAGGTTTCTGGTGGTTAGGCACTCGCTCTAATACGCAATTACCACCTGCACTTGCCAATTGGTATCGAGAGATCCATCAAAAGATTTTGGACTCCGGGGCTGCGCTAGAGCCAGCAAAAGCAAAACCGCGCTACAAAGAATTAGCTCAGCTACTGAACCGAGCGTTCAGACAGCTTGATAAAACTGTTTTAGAGCGTTGGTTCTAACCCTTCTCGAATTTAATCCGCTAACACCTCATTACCTGAGCGCGCTTGTTTGAGTTTGGCGCGCTCACCTAGTTTCATATTCTTTTATTCAAACTGCCTTTTTGTGTGACATTTCCTTAACATTTCCACAAATAAGAGAGCTAAGTCACTTTGTTCGCTTTTGTTTTCTAACTCTTACTGGTAATAATAGATGCCTAGAGTGCTCTAATTTGATTAAAGAAACATCGATAAAAACCAATATTTGATGCTTGTTTGTTCAATGTGACCTCTAAAAGGACATTTAATTCAGCTCTGTTGGCTGATTCAAGGAGTGAAAATGAAGACAAATAAGATGATTGCCACCGCATGTTTAGTCGGTGCTGCCCTTCTATCTAGTACCAGTGTTATGGCAAAAACAGCTAAGGTGGCGGTCTCTCAGATAGTCGAGCACCCAGCATTGGATGCGACGCGACAAGGTTTGCTTGATGGTTTAAAAGCAAAGGGTTACGAAGAAGGTAAGAACCTAGAGTTCGATTATAAAACGGCTCAAGGCAACCCTGCCATTGCGGTGCAGATTGCTCGCCAGTTCGTGGGTGAAAATCCAGATGTATTAGTAGGTATTGCTACACCAACGGCTCAAGCGTTGGCGTCTGCGACTCGCGACATTCCTATTGTGTTTACGGCTGTTACTGATCCAGTAGGCGCTAAACTTGTTCCTCATCTAGATAAACCGGGCAAGAATGTCACAGGTCTATCTGATCTATCTCCAGTAGCTCAGCACGTTCAGTTAATCCAAGAAATACTTCCTGATGTACAAACCATTGGTGTGGTGTACAACCCAGGCGAGGCCAATGCGGTGAGCCTAGTTCAATTACTAAAAGCAGCGGCAAAAGAAAAAGGCCTAACGGTTATCGAATCTACGGCTCTGAAGAGTGCGGATGTATTGTCTGCCACTCAAGCCATTGTTGCAAAAGCTGATGTTATTTACGCCCCAACGGATAACACCGTAGCAAGTGCAATCGAAGGGATGATTGTTGCAGCTAACCAAGCCAACAAGCCTGTCTTTGGCGGAGCCACGTCATACGTTGAGAAGGGAGCAATTGCGAGCTTAGGCTTTGATTACTACCAAGTCGGTGTACAAACCGCAGACTATGTTGCTGCAATCCTAGACGGCAAAGACCCTGGCTCATTAGATGTGAAAATTGCTGAAGGTTCTGATATCGCAATCAGCGAAACAGCAGCTAAAAAGCTAGGCATTAGCATTCCTCAATCTGTTGTAGCGCGAGCTACCCAAGTTAAATAAGTAAGTTAGCCAGCCTAATGGCTGGCTTTTCCACTTTGTGGGGCTTAGAGCAGCGAAGGAGTATGTATGTCTGCTTTTGCATTTTTTGGGGCACTTGAACTTGGGCTGGTCTACGGACTTGTTGCATTAGGTGTTTATCTTACTTTTCGCGTTTTAGATTTTCCGGATCTTAGCGTAGATGGCTCTTTTCCAATGGGGGCTGCTGTTGCTGCCACCGCCATAGTCGCGGGTATTAACCCTTGGCTGGCAACAGGAATGGCCATTGTGGCAGGAGCAATGACCGGATGGGTAACGGCTTTTCTTGCGGTACGCTGCGGCATTTTACATTTGCTCGCGTCGATCCTTACCATGATCGCTGCCTTCTCAATCAACATTCGTATTATGGGCAGACCCAACGTTGCATTGTTGGGTGAAGAAACCATTCTTACTCCCTTTGAGAGTATCGGCGATCCCATGTTAATTCGCCCTTTAGTGGTGGGCATTCTCGTTCTTCTTGCAGCCGTGTTTATTATCCGACTGCTTAATAGTGATTTTGGCCTTGGCCTTAGAGCGACAGGTGTAAACGCGCGCATGGTGCGAGCGCAGGGTGGAAGTACCTCTTTCTATACCTACTTTGGCCTTGCTTTGTCTAATGGTTTTGTTGGCTTTGCGGGAGCACTATTTGCTCAAACTAACAGTTTTGCTGATGTAACATCTGGAGTAGGGACCATAGTTGTGGGCTTAGCTGCCGTGATTTTGGGACAGACTCTTATCCCTGGACGAAAAATCTGGGTAGCCGTAACAGCAGTTATTGTCGGCTCTGTCTTGTATCGTTTGGCGGTAGCCTTTGCGCTCAGTTCAGGTATGTTTGGCCTACAAGCCTCCGATCTTAACTTAGTCACGGCTGTTTTGGTCGCAGTGGCACTGATTGCACCTAAGATGAAAGCCAAATACAAAGCGAAACAGAAACTGCAACAAGCGCGCACTGGTAAGGAGGTGGCATGATTGAGTTAAGTAATATCCAGGTCACCTTTAACCCTGGAACTATTTTGGAAAACAGAGCGTTGCGAGGCGTCGACCTTGTCGTTCCTGAGCATGAGTTTTTAACTGTTATTGGTTCAAACGGTGCTGGGAAATCTACCTTGCTAGGGGCTGTAACTGGCGAAACTCCCATGGTAGGGGGCAGCGTAGTTATCGATGGCATTGATGTCACGCGCCGTACGGTTGATCAAAGAGCGAGTTTATGTGCTCGCGTGTTCCAAGATCCTTTGGCGGGGACGTGTGGCGACCTGACGATTGAAGAAAATATGGCACTTGCCTACCGCCGAGGCCACCGACGTGGTTGGAGCTTGGCATTGTCGAACAAGCGTAGAAAACTATTCCAAGATCGTATCTCTATTTTGGGGTTGGGATTAGAGGATAGGCTTGGCGATAGCATAGGACTTCTTTCTGGTGGTCAACGGCAAGCAGTGAGTTTGATCATGGCGACGCTATCAGACAGTAAGCTTTTATTATTGGATGAACACACAGCAGCACTTGACCCTCGTATGGCGGCATTTGTGATTGATCTTACCAAGAAGGTAGTGAAAGAGTTTGACCTGACTGCGATGATGGTAACGCACTCAATGAAGGACGCTTTGGCCTGTGGTGACCGCACTGTGATGCTGCACCAAGGCGAGATCGTATTGGATGTTGCCGGAGAGCAACGAGCAAATATGGGCGTTCCTGATTTGCTGGAAATGTTCAGCAAAGTTCGCGGTGAAGAACTCACTGATGATGGACTGCTACTTAGTTAATTGTTACTTAGTTAGCCGATAACACTATTTTATTATCTCTACAAAGCGTGATCTCGCCTTGATATGCGGTGGATTGCGCTTTTTTATCCCCTAATAATTCTCTAATTTGTGGGCAAATCGTTCCGTTTCGGAGTTTGTATGCAAAGCCCATTTCTGTTTCATCCTCAATCAAGTGATAGCCTTACCTTTGATGGTACCCATTTAATCGCAACGCTGTTTATTGAGCCAATGGATGATATTCAGCAAGTTGTTATCAGGCATGAGCCGGATAATGAACAGTTTTATATTCCAATGTCTCAGATTAAAGATGCTTCCAAGGGACGACTGCAGGTATGGCAGGCTCGCTTTCCTATTAATGAAGATAGAGATGTCACTCATTATGTGTTTAAGGTTCAGACTAGCACTGCTCAGTATTGGCTAGATGCGCGCGGTACGTCTAATCGTATTCCGCCAAAGGAGTATCACTTTAAATTCAACGCCCAGCACCGCCCAGCGGATTGGGTTCAGAGCCAAGTGTTTTATCAAATATTTCCAGACCGCTTTTGTAATGGTAACCCAGAGATTGGTGTTTCTAGTGGTGAGTACAGCATCAAAGATGGGGCTGTGCCTGCTGTTAAATCCGAATGGGGCTCGCCAATTAACAATGATGAATCAATGTCTGTTCAGTTCTTTAATGGGGATATTGCAGGTGTTTACTCTAAGCTGGATTACCTGCAGGATTTAGGCGTAACCACCTTATACCTCAACCCTGTATTTAGCTCTCTTAGCAACCATAAATACGATACAACAGACTACTTCAATGTGGATCCGCACATTGGTGATAACGAAGAACTTGCTGAGCTATGCCAAGAGGTTCACCGTCGTGGAATGAGAATCGTGTTGGACGCGGTGTTCAATCATACTTCTGCTGAGCACCCTTGGTTTGATAAGAGTGGCAAAGGCACCGGCGGAGCCTACCATAACCTTGATTCCAAATATCGAGACTATTACTTTTTTGATGGTGAGTCGCAAAACTATGAGGGGTGGAACGGCGTTCAAAATCTGCCAGTGCTTAACTTCGAGCACCCTGAAGTGCGCGATTATATTTATGACTCTGACTCGGCTGTTATTAAGCATTGGCTCCGCCCTCCGTATAGTATCGATGGCTGGCGTTTTGATGTTATTCATATGCTAGGCGAGGGCAAAGGTGCCTATAACAATGCACACTATGTGAAGGCATTTCGTGATGCCACCAAACAAGAAAATAGTGAGGCACTCGTTCTTGGTGAGCACTTTTTTGAGGCAACCTCATGGCTTCAAGGTGACCAAGAAGACGGTGCAATGAACTATTACGGGTTTGCTCACCCGGTACGCGCATTTTTTGCCAATCAAGATATCGCCTATGACCCGATTTCTTTGACCAGTCATGAATTCCAGCAATGGCTATTGGAAGCCAAAGCAAAGGTTCCTTGGCACAACCAGTTGGCACAGCTAAACCAATTAGACAGTCATGATACCGCGCGCTTTATTACCTTGTTGAAGGGGGATGAGGACAAAATGCGCCAAGCAGGTTTGTTCTTGATGGCTTACATTGGTGTGCCATGCCTTTACTACGGCACTGAAGTAGGCCTGGAAGGTGAGAACGATCCCGATAACCGCCGTACTTTCCCTTGGGAGCGTATTGAGCATTCTCAATGGGTACCATTCTTCAAGCAAATGTTGGCGTTGAGGCACAAGTATAAGTCGCTGCAAAGCGGGGATTTGCACTTCTTTGAAAGTCAAAATGGGCAACTTGCCTTTGCTCGAACCTATGGTGATGAACAGCTAGTGGCTCTGTTTAATAGCAGTGATAAACCGACTGAGTTTCGTGTGCCAGTGTGGCAATTAGGGTTAGAGGCTAGCTCAGCCGAAAGTGTGCTGTCTCAGGAAAAAGTATCAATTGAAAATGGTGAATTGGTGATGACCCTTAGCAGAAAAGGGTGTGATTTAATCAAGCTATAACCCTTTGACCGCGATAAAGAAAACGACCTTTACGTCACTATATCAATAGTGTTAAAGGTCGTTTAATGAATCTTTGGTCTTAGAATTAAGATATTAAGCGCTGGCTAACAACTCGTGATGATAGCGCTTGATATATTCCACGATAGGCTCTGCTTTGTTGTAAGTGCGAATGCTGTGGAATAACTCTTTCGCCTCAGGGTACTGCTGACGAAGATATGAAAACCACTGTTTTACACGGTTAGGGTAATACAGCCCTTTGTCGCCTTTCATCTCATATTCTGAGTATCTTAGTAACAGGGATACAACTTCACTCCACGGCATAACGGTTTGGTTGTGCTTAACGACATTGCCAAGATTTGGCACATTAAACGCACCGCGGCACACCATTAGAGAATCAATACCCGTTGTTTCAATACAGCGTTGCCCGTCTTGGTAATTCCAGATTTCGCCATTGGCAATGAGTGGCATCTTGGTGTGTTGGCGGATCTTATTGAGGTAATCCCAACGGATCTGATCGGCGCGATAACCGCCTTCTTTGGTTCTTGCGTGTATGGTTAACTCACTGGCACCGGCACTTTCTACTGCATCTACGATCTCGAAGCAATCATCTGGATTTTCCCAGCCAAGACGGATCTTGGCGGTCACAGGGATCTCACTCGGAACGGCCTCACGACACGCATTGATGATTTGATACATGAGCTCAGGCTCTTTTAATAGAACTGCACCACCTTTACTCTTATTAACTAGGCGAGCAGGGCAACCAAAGTTTAGGTCGATTCCCGCAGCCCCAAGATTAAAGGCTTTGTGAGCATTTTCTGCCATCCACTGTGGATGTTGACCAAGAAGCTGCAAGTGTACCGGTGTTCCAGACTTTGTCTTGGAGCCTTGCAAGAGCTCAGGGCAAAGTTTGTAAAATGAACGGTCCGGTAATAATTGGTCGCTGACACGCACAAACTCAGTGACGCATAAGTCAAAATCGTTGATGTCAGTGAGGATTTCTCGCATTAAGTGGTCGAGAACGCCCTCCATAGGGCCAAGTACGAGACGCATTTTATTTACCTTTGTTTGCAGGAGGGCGGATCTTAGTGGGTTTTGAGCAAAATGTCACCGACAAAGTGAACGAGTGGTTGGCACTGTAGCGAACTAGGCTATTTTCACTCATACTAGAGAAAATTTTTATAGAGTAGATTTCATGAGTGATTTGATTAGCTTGCCTGAGAGTGTTGCGGAGAGTTGTTACTTTTGGGAGGGCGCTATTTTAGCGGCTAACTTGACGGTGAAACCGCTAGAGCCAGAAGTGTGGGCGGCTGAGTTGTGTGGTGAAGACTTTGAAGCAGTAAAGCCGGGCATCATCGAGCATATCAATGCCCAATACGGCAAACTAAAAGCCAATCAATACTCTGTGCTTGAGCTAACCAATAATGACTCTGAACACTTGGCTGATTTAGCCGAAGGCTTTTTAGCAATATGGCCGATTGTGGAACAAGAATGGCAATCCACAGAGATTGCTGATGGCACGGCAAGAATGTTATCGGCTTTGCTAACGACATTATCGCTACTGGTTGATGAAGAGCAAACTCATCAACAGATGAAGCAAGTTGGCTATGAAGAGTTACCTCAAATCACCGATCTTCAGCCTCAACTTGATTTGATGATCAACGAGGTAGCACAGGCTGCCGATGAGCTTATGGTGGGAAATAAAAGCCAAACGCTTAACCCATTCAAAGGAGTAGGTCGCAATGACCTATGCCCTTGTGGTAGTGGTAAGAAATTTAAAAAGTGTTGCGGGGCTTAAAATCAGCAGACCCTAGTATCTAGATAAGCATAAAAAACGACTGCCAAAAGGCAGTCGTTTTTTTTAGTCTGTACGTCAAATTAAGCTGACTTTTTCTTTAGGCCAACAAATTGAAGTAGTGTAAATAGGATTGCAACACCTAAGCTCGCTCCAAAAATAACCACCAGCCATTGTGGCATTGAGAGATCTAAGAACTGCCACACAATTTTGCTGCAATCACCTGAAGGCTCGAACATCCAAGGTACCCATTGGTCTAGCGGTGCCCAGCTTGGAAAGTTGACAAAGATATCGCAAGTCTTAAACGGTGATGGATGAAATTGATAGTCAACGTGCTCAAGAGCCAGCATTAATCCTTTGTAGCTAGAGGCAATCCAGCCAACTAAGCCTAAGCCACGAATGATGGAATTTTGTGGTTTGCATAAGCCAACGGCTGCGGCAACTGCAATGCCTAGCATAGCGACTCTTTCATAAATGCACATAACGCAGGGTGCGAGTAACATTACGTGTTGAAAATAAAGAGCACATAGCTCAAAGGCGATCATTGCAAGTAGCAGAAGTAGCCACGACAGGCGTGAGCGAGAGAATTGATACAGGTTCTCGAGCATGAATTGATTTCCTTATACGCACATCTTCCATGCGCAAAAAAGCCGGCGATAACTGTCGATCACGCCGGCTGATAACAGTCTGTTAGTTTTACCCCTTTAAAGCAGGCAAATCAATAGACTACAAGTAATGATATAAGTTTCCTAGTGATGCCCAATAGTGCTAGCAGCTTCGACAGCACTTGATGGCGATATCCAGCCAAAATCATAGAACATTGCTGTCATAGGCTCTAACAAGAACATAATGCCAAACATCCCTACAAGTGCCAGTACAATGGTGTAAGGGAATGCCATGATGACCATACGACCATAAGAAAGACGAATCAGTGGAGCAAGCGTCGATGTTAGTAAGAATAAGAACGCTGCTTGGCCATTTGGTGTCGCTACAGAAGGTAAGTTAGTACCTGTGTTTATCGCTACAGCCAGAAGGTCAAACTGGTCTCGGCTAATCACACCTTGCAGTAGCGCTTCTTTTACTTCGTTGATGTAAACCGTACCTACGAATACATTATCTGAAATCATAGAGAGTAGGCCGTTTGCGATATAGAACAACACAAGCTGCGTACCTTGATCTTCAACAGCGAGAACACCATCAATGATTGGAGCAAATAGGTCTTGCTCGATGATGACAGCAACAATGGCAAAGAAAACAGCAAGTAGTGCGGTGAAAGGCAGTGCTTCCTCAAACGCTTTACCTAATGAGTGCTCCTCGATAATGCCAGTGAATGCGGTCGCTAGGATGATGACCGATAATCCAACTAAGCCTACTGCAGCTACGTGAAACGCTAGACCAAATATTAACCAAACTGCAATAGCACCTTGAACCCATAGCTTAGCTACATCTTGTTTTGTACGACGTTTCTTCTCTTCTGCGTTGTAGTCTTCCAAAATTTGACGCACGTGCGCTGGTAGTTCAGAACCGTAGCCAAAGACTTTAAATTTTTCGACCAAAACGGTAGTGATAAGACCCATCACAAGCACGGGCAAGGTAACCGGTAACATGCGCATGATGAACTCACCAAATAACCAACCTGCTTGATCGGCAATAATAAGGTTTTGAGGTTCACCTACCATGGTCATCACACCACCAAGCGCAGTACCAACACCAGCATGCATTAGTAATGAGCGCAAAAATGCACGGTATTCATCAAGATCGTCGCGGGTGAGTTCTGTTAAATGTCCATCCTGAGTATGGTCATGATTACTTGCATGTCCTTGGCCAGAAACCACTTTGTGGTAAATGGAGTAGAAACCTACAGCAACACTGATAACAACAGCGATAACCGTTAGAGCATCGAGAAATGCAGACAAAAACGCAGATGCAGCACAAAAGGCGAGGGACAGCATCGCTTTGGAGCGAATGCCTAGCAGTATCTTAGTGAAAATATAAAGTAGAAGCTGCTTCATGAAGTAGATACCAGCGACCATAAAGATCAGTAGTAATAATACTTCTATGTTGGCTACCAGCTCATGCTTAACCATTTCGGGGCTAGTCATGCCAATAGCGATAGCTTCAATAGCTAATAGACCGCCAGGTTGTAATGGGTAGCACTTTAGTGCCATAGCTAGAGTAAATATGAACTCAATGACCAGTAACCAACCCGCAGTGAAGGGGTTTATGAAGAAAAATACAAATGGGTTAATGATTAAAAAGGCAACGATAGCCAGCTTGTACCAGTCTGGGGCCTTGCCAAGAAAATTCTTGATGAAGGCGTTTCCTAGGCTTAAAGGCATAACACTTCTCTCTATAGTATTTAAATCTGGTTGAGTCGGTTTTATACGACCTATCCATGCAACAACCTGATTTAGCGATTGGATAAGCTTAGGATATAAGATATTGCGGTGAGATATAGTTCGTATATTTGCTAGTCGAGAGCGCCATTTTTACTGGTAACATCTCGTAACACTCATTTATCGGCGCATCTTTACTCGTATCAGGATATTAGTCAAATTTATAGTGTGATTTAGATCTTGTTTGCAATAAATACAACTCAAAATCTCTGTTTATATAATCTTATTATGCTTTTGGTGAGTACTTGGTTATATAAGGAGGGTCTATTTGTATGAGAAATAGTTTCTGTAATTAAGTGTCTGTTTTATAATAAATATTTTTTTTAATTAGGATAGAAAATTATATTTAAACTTTGCAATATTCTAATTTTCATTTTATCTGGTGTGATTTTCTGGGAGCATTTAACTGAAGATTGATTTTTAGTGTTTTTTTGCTTTTTATGGGATGGCATTTAGTTAAACTTAATGGTGTAAGGTCAAAGTTCACAACTTATTTCCTGCTGATTTTTGTAATTCAGGTTTAGGTGGTATGATGAGTAATATTTGAATGAATTTTGAGTTGGAATTTCCAATCTATGGTTATTAAGGCAAAAAGCCCGGCAGGCTTTGCAGAAAAGTACATTATTGAAAGCATTTGGAACGGGCGTTTTGCACCAGGTTCCATCCTACCCGCTGAGCGTGAGCTATCTGAACTCATTGGTGTAACAAGAACAACACTCAGAGAAGTGTTGCAACGACTTGCTCGTGATGGTTGGTTGACCATTCAGCATGGTAAACCGACTAAGGTGAATCAATTTATGGAAACCTCAGGTTTGCATATTCTTGATACGCTGATGACTCTAGATGCTGATAATGCAACCAGCATCGTTGAAGATTTATTGGCAGCTCGAACCAATATCAGCCCTATCTTTATGCGCTACGCATTTAAGGTAAACAAAGAGCAATCTGAAGAAACCATTAAGCGCGTTATTGAGTCTTGTGAGGCTTTGATGAAGGCAGACTCGTTTGCTAGCTTTATGGAAACCTTTCCTTATGCAGACAAGATTGCGCAGAACGTAAAAGAAGATAACGAGAAAGATGAGCAGAAACGCGACGAGATTTTGATTGCGAAGACGTTCAACTACTACGACTACATGTTGTTCCAGCATTTGGCGTTTCATTCAGGAAACCAGATCTACGGTTTAATTTTCAATGGTCTGAAGAAGCTTTATGATCGTGTTGGCGCTTTCTATTTCTCAAACTCAGTTTCGCGTGAGTTAGCATTGAATTTCTACAAAGACTTGCTATCAATATGCGAAGAGGGAAGACGAGATCGTTTACCAGGCGTTGTCCGTCAATACGGTATCGAAAGTGGTTTGCACTGGAATGAAATGAAGGTGAGTTTGCCGACTAACTTTACTGAAGATGATAGCTAATCTTTAGACTTCAATACTTTCTTTAGCCTCGCAGTTGCGGGGCTTTTTATTGCGTGTCTGTTAGGGCTCTAGTGTGAGCATGATGAAATTGCTGATGCTTTGTGCAGTGGTTCGAAAGGTTTTTTGATAACAAAGTGTCAGTCCGATCTTCTTAACTACATTGACTTTACGGCCTGTGAGTGAGGGTGCAGGAAGCGGCAGTAGTGTTAGTTGTATTCAGATGTTTCTGTCTTGCTTTATCCCGTAATCCATCTCTTTATTATGATTACTAATGATTATTATTATCAGTGTATTTATCACTAAAGTAGTACTAGAATTAAGGGGCGCTCACAGCTTTAACTGAGTTTAAGGAGGGCGTTCAAATGAACCTAAAAACTGGCTTTATTGCAACATGTATATTGGCGTTTTCACCCGCAGTACTTGCACAGCAAGAGGTGTTCAACGGTTTTATTGATGACAGCAACGCAGTTTTGATTGCAGAGAATCGAGGCGGTACCAGTAACGAAATGAGAGGTCCAAAATTTCAGTCTACTACGCTCGAAGATAAAGGCATGATCGATGCCTACGAGAATAAGGAAATGGAGCAAGACATGAAGGAAATGGTGGATGACAGCAATAATTACGACCGTGAGAGAGTTCATCACAAGCGTGCCTAAGTACGTGTAATGAAATTGCTACTACTTGAACCGCTTCGCTAACGAGGCGGTTTTTTTGTTTCTGGATGCCTTTAATTGCACTCTAGTGTTGGCTGAAGATCTTTGAAATACCTACCAGTGTCTTGTATCAAATACTATCTTTCCTACCGTTTTATCGAGTCTTATCTGATGGTGTTTGTGTGATTGCACATCGGCCTTAGATGAGTGCTTAACAGAACTACGTGTTAAATCTTTATTGGGGAATTGAAAGATTTTTCGAAAAGGTAAGGTCTATTGGATTAGCTTCACTTAATGATTTTGTTGTTTGGAGGTGGAGCACTCAGTAAACGTTACTGATCCTTTTTGAGATAGTCACGTAATTACTGTCAGTCCCTGTTGAGTAAATGAAGATAAAAGAGAGAATGATAATCATTAGTCTTTTATTTATCGTTAAGTGGTATCAAGACTAGGGGGCGCTCACTAATTTAACTATGTGTAATCGAGGGCGTTCAACATGAATATTAAAACCAGTTTAATCACAACTTGTATTATTGCGTTTTCACCAGCTGTTTTTGCTCAACAAGATTTTTCATTCGGCTTTGTTGATGAGACTAACTCAATTTTAATTACAGAGAATCGAGGCGGGACAAGTAACGAGATGAGAGGACCTCAATTCCGCTCTCACTCTATGGATGATAAGGGAATGATCGAGGCTTATGAAGACAGCAAGATGGACGAAGAAATGATGAATTCAGTGGATAGCGAAGGTTATGATCGTGACACAATACATAACAAACGCGCTTAGTCTAACTTCAATTAGTATGCTTCTGTAAACCGCTTCATATTTGAAGCGGTTTTTTATTGTTAATTGCAATTAATGAAAATCTCGAGAGTGACTAGATAAGCCAGACAACTCATCGCTAATATCGATTAATTGGCCTGCAATTATGTGAATGACATTCCCTTCTTTTTCTATTATCCCTTTAACTTTTAATATCTTAGCGGTCAGGTAGCTTTGTTTTTGTGCTCTGGCGGTTGCTTGCCACACCACAACATTAATATTGCCAGTGTCGTCTTCTAGGGTAAAAAAAGTCACTCCTCCTGCTGTGCCTGGAGATTGACGACCAGTGACCACTCCTACTACGGTGACCATAGATTGGTGAGGTTGATATGCCAGTTGGTTTTGTCGAGTAAACCGACCTAACTTGTTGGCTTTTTCTAATAAGGTAATAGGGTGCTGAGTGAGGGACACCCCTGTTGCTGAGTAGTCTTCAATTAAGGCCTCATACTCACTGGTATGAAAAGCATAATCTGCAGAGTTGCTCTCTTCAATTTGGCTAAATAAAGGAAGATCGTCGGCTGAGTCCATTAATTGCCAACGCGTCGAGTAGCGATCCCCAGCAAGGCTATATAGCGCATTGGCGGAGGTGATAGCGTGAAGTTGCTGTCGATTCATGCCTATATTTTTTATTTGTTGCAGGTGAGTAAAACCATCAGTTGGTCGTGCTGCCAATAGTTGTTGTCTGCTCGTCTCTGACAATCCTTTTATTAGTTTTAGCCCTAACTGCATCTCATTTTGATTATAGTTTTTCACTATTGTGTGTTCGTCGTTTGAGCGGTTAACGCACACTGGGCGAATGACAACGCCATGTCGCTTAGCATCTTGTAATAGTTGAGATGCGGAGTAGAAACCCATTGGTAAACTATTAAGTAGAGCGGTATAGAACTCGGCAGGATAATAGAATTTAAGCCATGCCGAGCAGTAAGCAAGAACAGCAAAGGAGGCGGAATGACTTTCAGGAAATCCGTACTCGCCAAAGCCACAAATTTGTTCGAATATTTTTTCTGCAAAACTGACTTCGTAACCACGCTGTCGCATGCCGGATATTAATTTGTCTCTAAATTTAAACAGGTCGCCATTTTTCTTCCAAGCAGCCATAGCTCGGCGTAACTTATCGGCTTCACCACCGCTAAATCCAGCCGCGACCATAGCCAGTTTAATTACCTGTTCTTGGAAGATAGGTACACCTAGTGTTCTTGAAAGTACCCCTTCGACCTCTTTAGAAGGGTAGGAGACTGCTTCCTCTCCGTTTCTTCGTTTCAAGTAAGGGTGAACCATGTCTCCTTGTATTGGACCAGGTCTTACAATCGCGATTTGGATAACCAGGTCGTAATAACAAGCGGGTTTCAGTCTAGGCAACATGCTCATTTGAGCTCGAGACTCAATTTGAAATACCCCAACGGTATCGGCTTTTTGTAGCATGCCATAGACATTCGGATCGTCTTGCAATCGAGTAATATCAGCGATGCTAAGGCGTCGATGGTGATGTTTTTCAATCAACTGAAAACAGCGCCGAATAGCACTTAGCATACCCAAGGCGAGGACGTCGACCTTGAGTAGCCCAAGGCTTTCTAAGTCATCTTTATCCCACTGTATAATGGTTCGTTCCGGCATTGCCGCATTTTCAACGGGAACCAATTCATATAAAGGGCCAGAAGAGATAACAAAGCCACCCACATGCTGGGATAAATGACGTGGAAATCCGATGATTTCATCGACCAGTTGTATAAACTGTTTACCTTTTAGGGATTCAGGTTTCAATCCCAACTCAAAGACCTGCGCCTGCCAATTGAGCCCACGATCGCGACGATTAATGTTTTTAATAAAGAAATCGAGCTGAGTTTCATCGATACCAAGGGCTTTACCCACTTCACGGATAGCGCTTTTTAGGCGATAGCTGATGACTGTAGCGGCTAGTGCGGCACGCTCTCGGCCGTATTTTTGATAGATATACTGAATGACCTCTTCACGGCGTTGATGCTCAAAATCAACGTCAATATCAGGCGGCTCATTACGCTCTTTACTAATAAAGCGCTCAAACAGTACTGATATTTGTCTTGGGTCTACCGATGTAATTTCTAAGCAATAACAGACGACAGAGTTAGCGGCAGAGCCTCGTCCTTGATAGAGGATTCCTTTTTGTTTGGCAAACATCACCACATCATGAATGGTTAAGAAAAAGTGCGCGTAATTGAGTTCATCAATTAGGGTTAGCTCTTTATCTATGAGTTGCTCAACGTCCTTAGAAAGTCCATTAGGGAATCGCAGACGCTTTCCTATATTCACCAATTGGCGAAGATATTGAATTGGAGTGAGGGAAGCAGGGACAATCTCTGCAGGGTATTGATACCCAAGGCTTCCTAGATCAAACTCACACAGATTTGCTATCGAGTACGCCTCATGTAGCCAGTCATTCTTGAATAATTTGTGTAGTTTCGCTTTATTGCGTAAAGCGCGCTCTGCATTAGTAAGTAGGTGCTCACTAATATTGTCGATAGTCGAGCCTAGCTTAATGGCGGTCAGTGTGTGCTGCAGGGAAAGGCGAGTAGCATTGTGCATCAATACACCGCCACAAGCCGTAATAGGCAGAGAATAACGGTGTGCTAATTGCTGGCAATGTTTTAGGTACTGTTGGTCATGGTTACTCAGATGCCTTTGAATGCCCAACCACAGTCGCGCACTATGGTGTTTGCTCAACCACTGCGCCCATTCATCGTCGTATTCCCTCATTTGAGGAATCCAAATGATCAAACAGTGCTTGATGGAAAGTAGATCCCACTCTGATAGTGAGTACTGACCTTTTTCACTGCGCCTGCGTGCATTGGTGATGATGCGAGCGAGTTCTGAGTAAGCCTTGTGATTTGGGCATAATAATACGATTTGGCATTCTTGGTTAAACCAGAACATGCTGCCAACGATGAGCTTAATGGTTAGCTTATTCTGTTTGATCGCCGTATGAGCGCGGACAACCCCCGCTAAGGAGCATTCGTCTGTGATGGCGAGTGCAGAATAACCAAGGAAATCCGCCTGCATGATCAATTCTTCAGGATGCGAAGCCCCCGTCAAAAAGGAGAAATTGCTCTGACAAAAGAGCTCTGCATATTTGAGTGTATTAATGTTCATCTTGATAGGAGCTACAGTAGAAGGCTATTCAGTTAACTGAATAAGCCTTGTATGAACCATTCCTTGGTTGGAGTCCGGTATATCCATAACCAGCGCCCGCCTTGCTCGCGTGCGACAAAATAGTCTCGATTGACTGAGTTTCCATCCCACCATCCGCTATGGATACGCTCTGGGCCTTGCACGATTTCCACCTTGCTCTCTAAAGGGCGAGGTGGAGAGTAAATAAAACTAGGGCGTGACAACGCAGTGGGAGTTTGTGTGCTTGCAGGTTTAGAGAATGGCTCGATGCAGCGGGTGCTAAGCTCAGGCCTTGGATCGGGGCTGACTTCAATCCCTTGAATCGCGTCTTTACCTAGCTTAGCTTGCAGTAGAGAGAGAAGCTCTAGTGGCGATATCTCACCGCTATGTTGGTCAAAAAGGTCACTCCTGTTGGCAGGTGTTTCCGCCATTCTTACTACCTGTAAACCAATGGAAATTACGGGGGCATTCAGCCGAATAGATTCCAAGGTGAGCTTGGAGAGTTGCAGCCATGTCTTCACGCTATAGTCACCAATAGCAGAATAAAAGCTAATTTGTTGCTGGGAATTATCTCTTTGATAGAGGGTTAGTTGCACTTCATAAGCGACCTTATCTCTGAGCTTAAGAAAACACTCCATTTGTTCAAGTAAGCGGGTTAAAGGCTTCTGTAACCAGTCGGTATTCTCAATCTCGTACAATAGATTCAGGTGCTGATTGAAATGAGTTGGTGGGTGATAGAAAGCAACGGGATGCTTAAACTGCCCTAATAGGCGACCCACATAATTGACCACTTGGATGTCGAAGCGACGGGCTATCTCCGTCATATTTAGGTCAGTAAGTTGCGTTAGGTTATTGACCCCAATACGAGCTAATTTCTCAATATTGGGCGAGCTGAGCTCAGTGGCAATCAAAGGGCGTGAAAAAATGGCGCTCTCAATCTTTGTAGTGTTATCAGAGACAATATTGTGCTGTGTTTCTGCTAGCAGCTTTGCACCGAGAGGTGAGTAGGCTGTGGCATAGTTATAGTGAAGATTTAACTGATCTAGATGCTGAGAGATCACTCTCCAATAACTGTCTAGGTCGCGATATAGAGTCAGCATATTTGAGACCTTAAGAAGCAGGCCTTGATGGGTGTACAGGGTGATATCTGAGGTATAGACATACAGCCACTGCGCAATTTGCTGAAGTTTATCTTCTTCTATTTTTTGTTGGTATGGGAATACCTGTAAATCTGCACACAGAGATGCCGCACTCCCTAAGCCCATGCCTAAGGCGATACCTTTCTCTAGAGCCGCTTGATTAGCTTGCGTGATTTTATGCTTTTCAACAATACAAATAGCAGGGGTTTCATTGCTCTCTGCGTGACACTTGGTAGGTGTCACCGCCTCTGAAAACAAGGTATCTAATTGTAGTCTTGGAAAGTGAATATACAGCCATAGATTCATGCTTGCTGTCTCTTGCGCGCAGGAAAAGGAATCACTTGATGCTGAGGCTTTTCAGTACAAAGTTGTGGCCAGCGCTGGCTGAGATCGACAGTAAAGGTTTGCTGATGCCAACCACCACGTCGCTTATTCACACTGACCTCAACACCATTCTCAGTAGCATGTAGATTGACACTAAGAGGAATAGGCAGTGAGCACCCATTATGTTGGTCGAGATTGAAATGAATATTGAGTGCTCGGCCTTTCTCTGCGGCTACTTGTAACCGGCGCGCTTGGTGCATTTCAAGTTGTGGATGCCATAAGCAGACACATGCACAACTACCACTCTTTAAACACTGCTCTGCAGCCCAAAGGTTATGCTTGGTATCTTGGATCACCAAAATATTGCTGGTGGGTATCCCCTCTTTCTCAAAGTAATGAGCGCAAGGAGCAGCAGGAGGGTTGATCAGCACTACAGTTCGGTTTTGAGCAACGGTTTGTAGCATAGGTGTCATCAGGCGCAGTTCACCAATACCAGCCTCTGATTGGATCTCCATCAGGCCAGTTTTTGGGAAGCCCTCTAGATGCTGATCCCACTCGCTGAAACAAGAAGCTTGGACTGTTATCGAGCTTTTTTGCTCAGAACCTTGCCAAATCAACTGCTTACGTTGTAATAAATCAATGATGTTTTGCATAATTAATACCTGTATATACATACAGTATATTTAACTTTTCATTAGACGCAAGGGCTAGAGTTAAGGGTTCATAAAGATCGTTATGAAATGATCGTGAAAATTTCCCGTAGGGCTTATACCAATCACAGTTAGTGACCAGAAATAGCGCAGGAGAAACGCTGGATAACAAGGCAGAGCTTTTTGATAAGTAGTTATCTACTACGATTGGTATTAGCTAAACTAACTACAGATGTTGGTATGAGAGGCAATATGGATAGAGCAGTAGTTGCTTGTAATCGATTTGGATTAGGGGCAAAAGAGGGGGAACTAGAGCTAGCCCAAAAGGATCCTGTCAGATGGCTTAAGAGTCAATATCAAGCCGACATTAGCCAAGAGTTTTCGGTCCGTCAGCCAACCGCAAATAAGATTATGGAAAAAACGGCGAGCTATCGAGAGCAGACCCAACAAGCGAAGAAAAACCAGGCATCAGCAGAAGATCTTCAGAAAATCAAAAAGGAGGGCTCTCAGTTTGCCAGGCAAACGTATCGTGATTACAGCGGTGACTCTTTGATGACCTCAATTAACTCTAGCAATAGTGCTAAGCATCGATTGCTGGAATTCTTTTCTAATCATTTCAGTGTTTCAGTGACCAACCCCTTGATGCGTGCCTTAGCACCAACTTTAGAAAGAGAAGCCATACTTCCACATCTTGATGGTTCTTTTGAGCAGATGTTACTTGCGGTTGAGCAGCACCCAGCCATGCTTATTTACCTCAATAATGAACGCTCGTTTGGTCCTAATTCTCGCATTGGACTTAAACGTAAGAAGGGGTTAAATGAGAACCTCGCAAGGGAGATATTGGAGCTTCATACATTAGGTGTGGATGGAGGGTACTCTCAGACTGATGTTACCGAGTTGGCTAAAGGCATCAGTGGTTGGAGCGTATCTGCTAAGAGTGATAACGGTTTTTTGTTTCGTAAGTATGGTCATGAGCCCGGCAAGCGACAGTTACTAGGGAAAACTTATTCTCAGCAAGGTGAAGAGCAGGGAAGACAGATGCTACGATATCTGGCTCATCATCCAAATACCGCTAGGCATTTGAGCTACAAGCTTGCGCGCCATTACATTAAAGACATACCATCCCCAGAGTTAGTGAAGTCTCTTTCAGAGGCTTGGTTAACCAGCGATGGAGATATTCACAAGGTGATGCTTACTTTAGTTTCTCACCCTGAGGCGTGGCAAAGCGCGTCTAAATTTAAGACTCCTCGAGAGTATATTGTCTCTACAGCTCGAGCGGTACCCAATAGCAAATTAACCGAGCGCAGAGCATTAGCAAGCCTGAGTCAGTTAGGTCAGATGCCCTTTACATCAGGCAGCCCAAAGGGTTTTAGTGATCTAGAAATGAATTGGATGGGAGGAAGCAGCTTGCTAACACGAGCTGATTGGGCGAACACCTATGCGAAACAAAGCAAAGCGAATGTCGATCAGGTGATGGTGGTGGCGCTTAACCAACAGCTTACGCCGGATAATAAGCAGCGTATTTTGCGAGCAGAAAGTCGCCAGCAAGCGCTCACCTTGCTATTGATGAGCCCAGAGTTTCAAAGGCGATAAGGGAAATTACATTATGGAATCATCGTCAAGAAGAGCTTTTTTAAAGGGAACGGCAGCCAGTTTATTGCTGTTTCATTCACCTTGGGCTTTGGCAAAAAAATCAACGCACTCCCCTAAGGTTGTTTGGGTCGTGCTACGTGGTGCCTTAGATGGAATGCATACCGTGATTCCAAGCTTTGACCCCATGTTAGCGGCTCACAGACCAAGTCTTTCTAAGGCAGCTAAAAGCTCCACTCTTGAATTAGAACAGGGGTATTTTCTGCACTCTGCATTACCTAATCTGCATCAGTGGTATAAAGATAAACAGCTAACAACTGTGGTTGCTGTTGGTACAGGGTATGGCTCTCGCTCTCATTTCGATGGACAAGATTACCTAGAGTGGGGAGGAGAAAGTAAAGACACAGGCTGGCTTGCTAGGGCCCTTGAAATGCAACATCGTTCAGCTATTGCCGTTTCACAATCCACACCACTTAGCCTTCAAGGCACAGAAAAAGTGACCTCCTGGTATCCATCTCGTCTCAAAGACAGTAGTGAAGATACTTATCGTTCCATTCTTGCTCTATATGATACTGACCCTGCCTTGCAGACAGCATTTAAGCAGGGAGTTGAGTTGAAGATGACCGCTACAATGGAAGGGATGGGTAAGCAAAGTGGCCAGTTTGTCTCTCTTGCTCAAAGTTGTGGTCGTTTATTAAAAGGCAATGAAGGTGCAGATTGTGGAATGTTGGAGCTAGGAGGATGGGATACACACAATAATCAAGAGTCACGCTTGAAGCGGCAGTTTACTCAGTTGGATAAAGGACTTGTTGCATTGCGCAATGAACTGGGTGAGGAGTGGAATGATACGTTAGTGATTATCGCCACAGAGTTTGGCCGCACAGTTAAGCAAAATGGAACCCAAGGCACTGATCATGGCACCGGAAGTGTATTGCTATTTGCTGGAGGAAGACTGCCACAAGGAGGGCAAGTGTTGGGTGAGTGGCCAGGGCTGAAAGAGGACCAACTTTATCAGGGAAGAGACCTAAAGCCGACCTCTAATACCTTTGATTGGATTTCTCAGCACCTAGCCCATCATTGGGATACTAACGCTAGCACGCTCAATCGTGCGATTAGAGGTACTTAACTAGTACGGCTATTTTGCTCTAGCAATAAAGCTTCAAATGCTTCTTTGGTGAGAGGACGACTGTAGTAAAAGCCCTGTGCAAACTCACAAGAGTGTTTTTGCAGATAATCCTTGTCCCACTGGGTTTCAACGCCTTCGGCAACCACTTTAAGCCCAAGTGCTTTGGCCATCGCGATGATCGCATTGACCAGCTCTTGTGAAGAGGGAGTCGTTTCCATTTCTTGCAGGAATGAGCGATCTATCTTGAGCTTGCTGAATGGGAATTTCTGTAAATAACTGAGTGCAGAATAACCGGTACCAAAGTCATCAATGGAGAGTTGAGCACCAAGTTGTTTAATTTCTTCCAGTAAGTGTACGGTTTCATTATTGTGGTTGAATAGCAGGCTCTCAGTGATCTCAATATCCAGTAAGTTTGGTTCCAATCCTGAGTTGCTTAGCGCGGTTAGGATATTCTCCATCAAGGTGTCTCTTTGCCTAAACTGCGCCGCCGAAAAGTTGACGGCAATAGATAACGGCTGAATGCTTTGCCATTGCTGAGCCTGATGACACGCGGTGTGCAGAGCTATCTCGCCAAGCTTATGGATAAGGCCATTTTTCTCAGCGATAGGAATGAATTCATCGGGAGAGACAAACCCAAGCTTGTCATCATTCCAACGCATTAAGGCCTCCGCACCTATGATTTGCTCTGTGCTAAGGTCAATAATAGGTTGGTAGTACATCTTTAATTCATCTTGACTAATTGCTTGGCGCAACCTGGCATCGATATCAAGGTTCCTCTGGACATCGGTGTTCATACTTGAGTCATAGAAGCTGAAGCCATTTCGTCCGTCTTTTTTAACCCTGTACATTGCGGTATCTGCATGAGCCATTAGCTCTTCAGCATTCTCTCCATCTTGAGGGTAGATAGACATGCCTATGCTGGTGGAGACAAAAAATTCGCTTGCCTCTAATTGGAATGGGTCTTCAAAGGTAGCTAATAGTTTTGAGGCTAATAACTGAGCCTGTTTCTCGGAACTTAGGTTTGGAATAACCAGTAGAAATTCATCTCCACCGATACGGGCGACAACATCGGTCTTCCGTACAGATTCGGTTAAACGCTTGGCAGTTTGCATCAAGATCTGATCACCCGCTAGATGGCCTAAGGTGTCATTGATTTGCTTAAAGTTGTCTAGATCGATGAACATAACGAGCACATTCATCTCTTCACGCTTGGCTTGGAGCAGGGCATGCCTAAGCTTCTCATCGCCAGACTTACGATTAGAAAGGCGAGTGAGAGTGTCGTGACTGGCCTGATAAGCTAGCTCTTGCTCGTACATCTTGCGCCGGTCTATTTCTGTCTTTAGGCGCTCGTTTTGCCGAGTTAGAGCGGCTTGCTGATTGTGTGTTTCTTCGATCTTGGTGGTCAAAACTAGATTAGTGTTATTGATACGCAGTGAGTAATAAAGGCCGAGTATTACTGGAACCGCTAAAAAGGAGAGACCGATGGTAAACCAGGTAGAGGTGATGATTTGGCTTTCAGAAACGGGCTCGAACCAAGCATGCAGTCTGATTGGCGTTTGTTTTACCTCTTTATCAAAATAGAGGGTGCTACCTTGTTCTAAAGCAACAGCGTTTCCTTCTGCATTAAAAGTATTCCATATTGGCAACAAGCCTTGTTGTGTTGCGAGAACTAATTTACTGCTGCTATTTTCGTATTCTTGTGTGGTTAGAAGGTGAACAACCACATCTAAATTGACATCACCTACGATCACACCAACGAGCTCGCCATTGAAATAGACGTTCTGGAGCACTCGAATGATTATTTGGTCATTTTTAGCCAGCACATCTATCTTGTGGTCGGTGGTGCGCATTTCGTCAAAAGGGACGCGGCTGACATCAAAGGGGAGTCTGGGATGAGAGTCAGCAATGACATTAGATTTAAAACCCACCAGTAACATGCGTTCAAAGAGGGCGCTGGTGTTGAGTTGGGTGTCGGGTTTCGTGAGACGGACGAGGTTTCGACGTAGTTGCAGCAAGCTTGACCCTAGGCCGTACTCCATAGACATCCCTGAAGCAAGGTTGGCAAAGAAGGTATAGGTGGTTTTGTGCTTAGCTACGCCTTTAACATCTTCGATGGTAGCGTCAAAAAAGTATCCTAGCGATTCAGAATAGCTATTGACCTTGAGGCTTAACTCGTTAAGTTGCGACTCTTTAAGGCGATTCTGTCCTGCATTAGTCACGGTAATCATAAGTAATAAGTAGGCGCCTAAGAGGAACCCACCCATTAGAATTGCATTTCGGCTATTAATTCTAAGCCTCATTTTCATATATTGTTGTTCTCGTAAGACTCAAAGTAATCACTGTAAAAGTAAAATACTGATGGGTAGTACTTTTCGACCAGTTGATTATAAGTGCCATCTCGCCTGATTTTTCTCAAGTAATCATTAAATGCTTTACGTAGATTTGGCGATGTTTTACGAAAGCCCGCAGCCATGAACTGCTCTTCAGAGACTGGACCGATAACCTTAATTTCTCCAGGCCACTTCTCTAGTGCGATTAGTGTATCAGGAACGTCAAGTAAGGTATTCTCAGCATCTTCATTTAAGATAGCAGGTACCATCTCATTTAGCTTACGCGCTTTTTCCGGGAGAATAACATTAGCGCCGGTGTCATAAAGATCGTATAGATTCGGGTCTAGACAGGTTTGTTCCATAGCCAATACATCTTGCCCGCTAAGCAATTGTTTGACCTGAAGTATATCTTTATCGATGGAGCCACTTGGGGTGATAGGTTTTAGCTTTGAATCTGAGCGGGAGATTAGCCAAACCGCTGATGGGAAATAGTCATCGGAAAAGTCGACCAGTTCTTCTCTCCATGGAAGGATGGTCGCTCCATTTGAAATAACATCACCAGTAACGGGAACAGTGTCACCATATTGTATGGTGTTATCTTTAAAGACCGCTTCTCTACCACTGAGCTGACCAAATGCGGTGCTCCAAGTGCTAGGAACAAATTCGTACTCTACGCCAATGTATTCGGCGAAGCCTTGGATGAGTTCAATATCGAGTCCTCGAGCAGAATAAAGCCCATCTCTATTGATATAACTGACGAAGTTAGCGTAAGGGATACCTAAGTGTCTGATGACGCCCGCTTCTTGAACCTCTTTTAAATCATAGGCATGGCTAGATTTGATACTAAAAAGCATAGCCAAGCATAGGCCACTGACGATAGTTAAAAGCCGAGTCTTTCTTATCATTATAGTCATCCTTGGATTAATCATTTAAGGGCTCGCCTAAGCCAAGCGAGCCCTGTTTTCCTTAGGCCATGCGCTTATATAACTGCGCCATAGCTTTTACTAGTCCCTTCACATCTTCTTCATCGTGAAATAGGTGTGTAGAGATACGTAAAGCATAAGTATCAGTAGTATCGCCGAGGTGCAACGGGAAGTTAGTAGTACGAATGATGTACCCGTAGTCTTCGCGAAGGCGATCACGGAACTCTGTTAATCTCTCACCGTTATATAGGTCATCAGCAAATGGGTTGAAAGTAGTCAAGCCACTTGATAAATCGCGTCCAGGCGGGCAGAAGAAAATCCCGTCAGGTAGCTTATTCGCAAGCTTACGCTTACAAAGTTCACTTAAGTCTAGAACACGATCTTCGATACGTTGACGACCAATTCTATCCCAAAGTTTGCAAGAGTCTGTTAGTGCTTGCTTAGCAGGGTAATGGTCATTACCTACATATTGCATAGCCATACTTGATCCATAAAGATGAGCGGACTCAGCAAGAGATGAATTAATATACCATAGTGGTTCACGATGTTTAGGCCAGATTTGCTCTATGCGTGAAGCATTGTCACGAACGTATAAGATACCTGTCGCGCCTGGTCCACATTGCCATTTGTGGCCAGAACCCGCATAAAAATCACAATCTATATCATGGAAATCTAGGTTAAACATACCGACAGTATGAGCACCGTCTATTAGTGTCGCAATATCGTGCTCGATTGCTAGCTTACAGATATCTTTTGCAGGTAGTGTAGTACCCGTTTTATAAGTGATATGAGAGAAGCAAATTAGACGAATTTTATTGCGGTTGTTAGAGTAAATGGCGTCGCGGAACGCGTTCACATAGTCTTCAGGAGTAATCTCTGCTCCGTTTGTGTATACAGGGATATCAACTTCAACGACCTTAACACCGTAGCGCTCTTCTAGAGTATGAAAAGCAGAGGTAGCTGCAATGTGTTCATGGTGAGTAGTAAGGACAATATCGCCTTTTTCAAAGTCTAGGCCGTGTAAAATGGTCATCATACCATCAGTGGTATTTCTATTTAGGATAAGCTCGTTTTCCTCAGCTCCGAACCCTGGAGCAATATCGGCGATCATATCGCTGACATATGGCCAACTACCAAACTTGTTTTGCATGTCCCACGGGTATTTAGCAACAATTTCATTGTTTTCGGTAAAGGTTTCAAGCACGCTCTTTGGCATCGAACCTGTTGTACCGACATTCATGTAAACGCTGTCTTCTGCTAGGATAAATTGCTCTTTTACCGCTTCCCAAAATCTTGAATCAGAAGAGTAATTAGAAGGGTCTGGTGCTGGAATGCTTGAGCTAGATGCCGCCGCACGGGTAGAAAAAAGAGAAGAGCCTAATCCTGCAACTGCAACGCCAGCGCCGCCTTTTAGAAAGTCCCTGCGATTAAACTTCGACTTGGTTTCACTCATTATTTAATTCCTTTAGTAGAGTTAATGAAATATGTAACAAAAAATAAACATCATCTTCATTTAAATAACAGCGCTGGACTTTAATTTATTAATTAACAATAGAACATTAATTAAGCACACTAAAAGAAATTAATGGCAACGGTAACCACTGGGCGTCGCTATATGATTGATATTTAGTGTTTTTATCGTATCCCATGCACTTTAAATGAATTTTTTATAATAGTAAAAAGCAACGAATCATATTATTTGTGCGATTTTTATCCAACGCAGAATGATATTTTCGTTATGTTTGATTCATTCGTCGCAATTATATTTACAAAATGAAACAATTGATATGCCTGAGGTTGCAGCTATTTTGGAAGTGTGATCTGAATGGTATTTAATCTCCCTTAACAAATTGGAGATCAGGTATTACGAAGCAAGAGCCAACTTCACGTCCAACCGATGCTCATTTTAAACAGCTAGGTCACATAGGAGGGGCTTGTTGCAAGGTAAAGCAGAGTAGTTAGAGAGCTTGTAATTGGATTGGCTAGACCTTTTTGAAGATTGACTCGTGGCTAGTCGTGTATAATGGCGCTTTTACTTCGAGAGAAAAATCTTGGCAAAGCGTACTCCCATCATCGAAACGACTTCTTATGGCATCTACTCTCACTGGGATGCGGACTCCAAAGACCTTCCAAAGATCACTCAGTTTACTAATACAGTGACAGCTGAAGAGGGGGTTGAGTTTGGTTTTATCGTCAATATCAAAAAAGCAAAGGGAACTCTGCTCAACTACTGCATCTATCACCCTGGTATCATCAATAAGAAGGGAAAGGTATTAGCGCCTTTTGATGGCGAGATCTATGTGCGTAGTAATGATTGGAATTTTTACCTAGGAGATACAATCCAATTGTTGCACCCTGTTGATGGCCTAGAGAGCAATCTAGGTGAGTGGCGAATGGTGTTAGAGATGCAAGGCAAGGTTATTGCTGAAAAGACGTTTCGTGTAGTGGGACGTGATGAAGCACAGTTTTGGAAGCAGCGCGGTTTTTAATACCAGTCGAAGTAAATAACGGCTCATCCTAGCTTGTGAAACACTCGATAACGGCGTTATTCCTGCGCTATCTCTGATCAATCACTTACTGTAATTGGTATCAGTTTCTGCTTCTGCTTAATGTCTTTTCAGCAGATACAAAAAAGCCTTACTATCGCAAAGCAACAGTAAGGCTCAATTCAAACCGTTAGGTTTATCTTCTAATTACTTCTTTAGGTTAGTGAAGTAGTCGAAGATTACTGGTACGTCGTTGTTACCCATGCCTGCATCAACAGCAGCTTGTAGGCTAGTAGAAGTACCTTGAGCGATTAGAGACTCAGTACCTAGCTCTTCACATAGTGCAAGGAAGTAGCCAAGGTCTTTGTTTGCGTTAGCAACAGAGAAACCTAGTTTTTCTTCGCCGTCTACAGCGTAGAACTTACAGAACTGCATGAACGGAGAGTTAGATGGACCAGCTGACATGATGTCAAATAGTTGCTGACCGTCAACGCCTGCTAGTTTAGCAACTGCGAACGCTTGAGACATAGTAGCAACAGTAGTCATACCCATGAAGTTGTTAACTAGCTTAGTAACGTGACCTGAACCTAGAGCACCTAGGTGGAATACGTTTTCGCCTTGCTCGTCAAGAACTGGCTTAACTTTGTTGAAAGTATCGATGTCGCCAGCAGCCATGATGTTTAGAAGACCATCTTTAGCGTGAGCAGGAGTACGACCTAGAGGAGCGTCGATCATGCCAGCGCCTTTAGCAGCTAGGTCAGCACCAATCTTCTTAGTAGAAGCTGGGATAGAAGTACCGAAGTCGATTAGAGTTTTGCCTTCAGACATACCCGCTAGGATACCAGTTTCGCCGTAAACAACTTTCTCAACAACTTCAGAAGTTGTTAGGCAAAGCATTACGATGTCTGATTTTTCAGCAAGTTCTTTACCAGAAGTTGCTTCAGATGCGTTGCCACGAGCTAGAACAGCTGCAACTGCATCTTTGTTTAGGTCCATTACGTTTACTTCGTAACCGCGGGTTTGTAGGTTTTCAACCATGTTGCCGCCCATAAGGCCAAGGCCGATGAAACCAATTACAGGTTTAGTCATGTCTAACTCCGAAAATATACTATTGTATGATTTATTTGTTGAGGCAAAGGATATACGCCCGTTAAGATTTAATCAATCGTAGATTTAAAAGAAATGTAGACCAAACTCAAACTTTTTGAATGACGAACAAAAACAAGGTAACAAAGTGTGTCTGAGACGTCAGGTTTGCAACAGAAAATGAGCATCAGATCACATATGTAAATGAGTCGGCTTTTTCTTTCGAGTGGTCGCTAAAGGTTAGGTCTTATTAAAACACTAGCTCACTGGTTGAGTACATTTGAAGATAGGATCTTCTGCTCAATGAGTTGTTCTAACAAAAGACGCGTCTCTTTTCTAAAATAATCACGAAGTAAGCGGACAGTAGGAGTGATAGATTGACGACTGGGGCAAACGAGCCATAGCTCGGTCGGTGTAGGCTGGTAATCAGTCATCACATTGACGGCACGCCCGGAGAGTAGGTCGTCTGCCATATCCAAGCAGGATTTAATCGCTAACCCTTGCCCAGAGATACACCAACGCCTCACAAGGTCACCATCATTAGAGGCTCGATTTCCCTTTAATTTAACTTTGAAAGAGTCCTCATCTTTTTTAAAGCGCCATTCATTTTGCACGATATCACCCAATTGATAGAACAAACCATTGTAATCTTTGAGTTCATCGGGATGGCTTGGAGTACCATGCCTCTTTATATAGTTTGGTGAGCCGCAGAGTAGGCGAGGGACATTGCAGATCTTAAAGCCATACATACTCGCGTCAGTTGGTGAGCCGTAGCGAAGTGCCATGTCTACTGAGTCACGATAGAAATCAATATTGCTATCACTGATATTACTGCGTAGCGCCACTTCAGGGTGATCATTGAGAAAGTCGTCAATCCAAGGGGTGATCACGTTGCGGCCAAGGTCCGATGACAGAGCAATTCGAATCTCCCCCCCAAGTACATCAAGGTCTTCTTGCACGTTGGACTGGGCGGCATCAAGCAATTGAAGAGCCTGTTCACATTGGGGCAGATAGCGCTCTCCTGCTGGCGATAAACGCAATTGGCGAGTGGTGCGAATAAATAACTCTACACCTACGGCTTTTTCGACACGCTTGATAGCTGCGCTCGCGGTTGCCATCTGCATATCTAGGCTATTTGCTGCTGCGGTGATGCTTCTAAACTCGGCCACTTTGAGCACGACCTTGAGGTCATTGAGTAACATGATATTCAATCTAAATTTGATAATATATCTATCAATATAGTGTTTTTCGTTGAGGTGGCAAGTCGTAGCATACGGGCTATTCGTAATTGACTGAGACAGTGCCAGCTATGCAACAACTTCATTTTCAGCAAGGGCCTATTCGTCCTCCATCAGAAGCCGATAGTTTATTGATCCGCACAACCCAAGGGTGTCCATGGAATAAATGCAGCTTTTGCACCCTATTTGATGATATGGAGTTCTCTATTCGTCCAGTAGAAGATATCAATCGTGATATCTGGGCAGCAAAAGCATTTTATAAAGATCGTAAGTTCACTCGATGCTTTCTGCAAGATGGTGATTCGTTTGCGATGGAAACTACAGATTTACTTGAGGTGCTACAGACACTTAAGCAAACATTTCCTGAGTTAGAACAAATTAGTTCTTATGGAAGAGCGCAGACCATGACCAAAAAGACGCCACAAGAAATGAAGGCTATCTGTGACGCGGGTTTGAATATGCTGTATTGCGGGATGGAGTCAGGTTCGATTGACGTACTAAAGAAAATGAAGAAGGGCATAACCCCTAAATCAATTCTTAAGTCTGCAGAATATGCAAAGCAAGCAGGTATGAAGATGATGACATTTATCATCATGGGTTTGGGTGGCAAAGAACTTTCTGAGAGTCATGTAACGGGTACGGCTGAGTTACTGAATCAAATCAACCCAGAAGAAATACGTGTACTAACCCTTGCGGTTAAAGCAGGAACAGATCTTGATGACATGGTTCAACAAGGTGCTTTTACGCCACTGACCGAAAAAGAAATGGTGGAGGAACAAAGAAAGCTAATCAGTTTGTTAGACGGCATTAGTAGCCAGTATGGGAATTACCACTCTATTAATCTTTTGATGGAGTTAAGCGGGCGATTGCCTGTAGCGAAGCACAACTTGCTATCTACGCTTGACCGATTTTTGAGCATGGATAGTGATGAGCAGAATAACTTCATACTAGGGCGTCGTATCCACTATTACACTAGGTTGCAAGATATGGAAAACCGCCTCTACTTTGATACAGTCCAGCAGCAACTTAGCAAGATTGGCAATACTAACCCCACAGCAATTGAAGAGGTCTTCTACCATCTTCGCCAAAGAATGATTTAGGAGAGTAACTATGCTTGAGCTACAAAAATGGCAATGTCCAAATCCACATCACAGCCCATGGGTTATTGAAGATAATATCCTAAAGGTTCAAGTAGCAGAGGGGAACATGTGGGGGTTTGGTGGCAGGGCTAGAAATAACCTGTTCTTTAAAGCTACAGATACGACAGAATACGCAGTGCAAGCCAGTATAAACCTTGTGCCAAATCGAGCTTTTGAACAAGCGGGTATAGGTATTTATTGGGATGATGATAATTACATCAAGATCAGTAAAGAGATGTTTGATGGTCGATTATCTCTAGTGTTTGTAACGGAGAGTAATGGTAGGCCTAGAGTTAATGCGTTGTTGGATTACTCTGGTGACGAGGTCACGTTAAGGCTTGAGAAGAGTCAAACTAGTGTTGCTGCGATGTTTTCCATTGATGGCGGTACTCATTGGCAGCTCATAGGGACTACTGAAGTACTGCAAAACAAAGAGCGAGGATTGATGCTTTACACTTTCAGTGGCTCCATGCTAGAGCCAAATACTGCGCATTTCTCGGAATTGCTGGTAGAGTCGCTGTAGAAGCGTGACATTGTTGAAAGAAACATCAGATAGCGGTGAATGGGAGTTGCAAACAGTGGCTGCGCAACAAAGTCTCATTGAAATTAAAGAATGCTTCTCAGCGCTTCGCCTAATTTAAAATAGAGCCTTTGTATCGAGCTTATTATATTGTTCGAATTCAAGCTTATATAGCGGGTTCATACCGATTCACCCAAGTAATATGTTTAACTAGTATATTTACCAACACAGCCTAGTAATTTCATCAGTTATATTAAGTGCTGAAAAAAGTCATTATTACTCCATCGAAACGAAGAGCACTAATAACAAGCAGCTCTAGTTTATTAATAACAGCAACATTTACTTTGGTGGATATTATGAAAAAATTAACAGCTATCTCTTCTCTTATTGTTTCAGCTCTAGTTTCTGCGCCTACTTTCGCATCTGACCTAGACGTAGATTGGTTTGCTGGTGGCGGTGTAGGTTACCAGTTTGATGACACAAGCGGTCCTGGTGCAACGAACGGTGAAGATGTCGCATTTGAGCTACGTGGTGGTGCAATATTGAATGACCATCACCGTGTTATGGGCACAGTCGGTTACATGGACAAGCTTGAGCAGTCTAAGTTTGTCGCTTCATACGATTACTTACTGCCAGTTTACGATAATATCAACCTATTTGCCGGCGCATCAATGGGTGTAGCAGACAGCGAAATGGGCAATGAAAGCTCAACAGAATTTGTTTGGGGTGGTCAGGTAGGTGCAATGTATGAGTTTAACGATTCATGGTCTGCAGAAGTTTCTTACCGCTACCTGGACCAAGACTTTGAAGAAAAAGGTCTTAAGATTGATAACTCTCAACAAGTTATGCTGTCAGTGGATTATCACTTCTAATTCAACGTAACTAATTATTTAAGTGGGCACTACCTAGTGCCCACTTTTTATTTGTTTAGCTTACTTACCTAATTACAATCACATTTCATAATCTATTGAAAATATATTTAGCTTGTTACTAGTTTTGCAAGTATTTAGGCTGGATGATGTTCAATCCAGTGTTTTGCAATATCTTCTCTGGTTGCTATCCATACATTTTCGTATGATTGAACGTAATCTAGGAACCGTTTCAGTGCCATAAAGCGGCTCGGTTTACCTATGATTCTGCAATGTAGTCCAATAGACATCATTTTCGGCTTAGTTTCCCCCTCAGCGTACAAGCAGTCGAAGTGATCCTTCAAATACTGAAAGAACTCATCACCATGACTGAACCCATACGGCGAAGAAAATCGCATATCGTTAGTATCTAGCGTGTAAGGGATAACGAGGTGAGGTCGAGTTGTCTCGGCGCCCTCATAGGCAGGAACTTGCGCCCAAAATGGAAGGTCATCGCCATAATAATCAGAGTCGTAAAGCAGCCCATCTTGCTGTGAAACGAGTTCTCGTGTGTTGGGAGAATCTCGACCTGTATACCAGCCGATAGGACGCTTTCCTGTTAGCTCTTGGATGATATCGAGCGCCTGTTGCATGTGTTGACGCTCTTCTTGTTTCGGCATGTGTTGATAATGAATCCATTTCAGGCCATGACAAACAATCTCGTGCCCATCTTGGATAATCGCTTTGGTGACTTCGGGATTACGTTGGAGTGCAGTTGCCACGCCAAACACGGTAAGAGGAAGTTGGCGCTGTTTAAACTCATTTAATATCCGCCAAACGCCGGTTCTAGAACCATATTCATACATAGACTCCATGCTCATATGTCGGTCGGCATAGGCTTCGGCGCCAGCGATTTCTGATAAAAAGGTCTCTGAGTGTTGGTCACCGTGCAGAACGCAATTCTCGCCACCCTCTTCATAATTGAGGACAAATTGGATGGCTATTTTTGCCTTATTTGGCCAGTTGGCGTGAGGGACATTGTCTCTGCCGTACCCGATGTAATCGCGAGGGTTGAATTCATCCATAATTAAAACCTTGTGCTGTTGTCGCTAATGAGAAAAATTGCCAAAAAAGGGGCTACAAAGAAGTGTTACTGACTCCAATGTTTGAATTGCCCATAAAATGCTTTAGGGAGGGGTTTTGCGTACTGCCCTTGCTTGGATGTGGTGAGCTTTAACTGATGCAGCGATTCTGCAAGTTTTACCGCAGCAACTACACCATCAATGACTGGAACTTCGAGTTGCTTTGAAAGCTCATCCGCTAAATCAGACATTCCGGCACAGCCAAGAACTATGGCTTCTGCGCCATCTTCATTTATGGCTCTTAGACATTCCCCTTTTAACGCTTGATAGGTATCGAGGTCGATGGACTCGAGATCGAGGACAGCGATATCCGTTGCTCGAACTCCGCTACATAAATGTTGGTAACCATAGCGCTGTAACAGGTGCTCACTGGCAGGTAAGGTTCTGGTCATTGTTGTCACCACGCCAAATCGATAGCTCACTAAACTCGCGAGTTGAAAGGCCGCACCAGCGATACCTATGACAGGCTTGGTGGCAATTTCTCTTGCTGCATCAAGGGCAGGATCCCCAAAGCAAGCAATAATATGCGCATCCACCCCTTGCTCTTCGCCTTGCTGAATCAAATCCAATAGAGCCGCCGCAGCGATAGTTTCGTCAAAAGCACTCTCAATACTCTCGGGACCATTGGTAGGTGAAGAAGCCATGATCATAGTATTCGGTAGGGCTACACTGTGTGCACTGATGGCTATTTTGTCTGTCATACCCTGACAAGTATTAGGGTTGATAAGGTTTATTTTCATTCATTAGTCCATATTGGAGAAAAGTTGTTGAAAGTTAATTGGTTGCGACTGGCTCGACTCAAGGTTGAGTGAAGACTTGATCATTTCTAGGTGATGAGTCATCCAATGGATAGCTTGTTCAGCCTGATTGTTATCCAGTAGATCCAGAAACTCAGAATGATCGCCACAATCACAGCTCACGCTGCTGCGCGAGCCATAGGCGGCGATGATGAGAGAAGAGCGATAACAGAGTTGTTCAATGAAATTTGCTAGGACTGAATTACCCGATTGCTTTGCTAGCTCAAAGTGAAAGCGGGCAGTCAGTTGTATAGAAGACGCTAAATCTTTTCGTTGCTCCGCTTTTTTCTCTTCACTGACCATTGCTCTGAAGCGGCACGAACTTTGCTCGTCCCAGTTCGCAAGAATATCGGTAATAAGTAGCGGTTCTAGCATGATCCGGCTACGCAATACGTCTTCAGCTTCTTGCTGGCTCGGGTTATTCACGTGCGCGCCTTTGTTTGGTTGTATAACCACAAAACTTTCTAGGGCAAGGCGTTGTAATACCTTGCGAATACCTGTGCGGCTAATCCCAAAGGCTTCAGAAAGCTTGTCTTCTGGAAGACGTACTCCTGGTTCAAGTTTGTGTTCGACGATTGCTTTTAAAATCTTCTGATAGACTTTTTCATCATTTGCCATTGTCTAGTCTTCCTTATTTGTTCTTTAGTATGGATGCAATATGTATACCATTTTTGCGATTTATCAAATTTATAATTGTATACAATATTTTTACTTATATAGGTAAAGGATAGTAAAGGGTTAGCGCGGTTTGTGCATCAATAGGGGGTGTATAGGCAGATAAATAAATTGGTCCAAATAAGCACCATAAAGGCGCGAAATGTTTAATTTTGGTGCGATAGATCACTAATTTAGATGGTTATTTACAAAAATACTTAGTGTTCATAAGGGATTCAAATGTTGGCACGCAAATTGTATTGAAGATTGTATACAACAATACATGGAGATGTGTCTATGAAAACGGAATTACCTGTTAGTCCAAGATTGAGCAATGAGGATCTAGCCCCAGAAGAAAAGAAAGAATGGGGTTGGTACAGTATCTTTGCTTTTTGGATGTCGGATGTTCACAGCGTTGGTGGTTATGTATTTGCTGCTAGTTTATTTGCCCTTGGTTTAAATGGTATTCAAGTCTTTATCAGCTTACTTGCTGGTATATCTATTGTTTTGCTATTTGCTAACTTAATGGGGAAACCTGGTCAAAAAGCGGGCATCCCTTTTCCGGTAGTAGCTAGGATGTCGTTTGGAGTATTTGGTGCCAACATTCCCGCGGTTATTCGCGGATTGATAGCGGTTGTTTGGTATGGCATTCAAACGTATTTGGCCTCTAGCTCGTTTATCATTTTATTACTCTACTTTTTCCCACAAACGGAAACATTGGCTAACAGTCACTTTTTAGGTCTTTCGTATCTTGGTTGGGTTGGCTTTAGTGCGATGTGGGTGTTGCAGGCGATCGTCTTTATGTTTGGAATGAACATGATTCGTAAGGTTATCGACTGGTCTGGGCCTGCGATCTATTTAGCGATGTTTGCTCTGTGTGGCTATATGATTAATTTGGCTGGGTGGGAAAACATTAGCTTTAACTTAGGCAAAGAGTCTTTAGTTGGAACAGAAGCGATAATGCAGATGATTGTCGCAACTGCGCTTGTTGCGGGTTATTTTGCTGGTCCAACACTTAATTTTAGCGACTTCTCACGTTACTGTGGTTCTTATAAGAAACTTAAAATAGGTAACATTTTGGGTTTGCCAGTGAACTTCATTTTGTTTTCGTTGTTCAGTGTGATTATTGTCTCTGCGTCTATCCCAGTGTTTGGCGAAATGATTGTTGATCCAGTTGAAACGGTGAAGCGTTTAGACTCCGGAATGATTACTGTTTTAGGTGCTTTGACCTTCATTTTTGCAACGGTAGGTATCAATATTGTGGCGAACTTTGTCGCGCCAGCCTTTGACTTCTCAAATGTATCCCCACAAAAAATCAGTTTTAAAACGGGTGGATTTATTGCGGCATTTGGCTCGATATTGCTTACGCCATGGAATCTATTTAATAACCCAGAAGTGATTCACTATACCGTAGACGTGTTGGCAGCAATGATTGGCCCGCTTTATGGCATTATTATCGTGGATTACTTCTTTATTAAGAAAGAGAAGATTGATGTGCCCTCACTGTACACCGAGTCTCCGCAAGGGCTGTATTGGTACAAAGATGGTATCAATATGAATAGTGTATACGCTCTTGTTATAGCAAGTATGGCCGCAATACTTTCGACTTTCTTTATCACTGAACTTGCGAATTACGCGCTGTTTATCGGTGGCTTTTTATCGGCCTTCGTCTATAAGTTTTTAATGCAGAAGCGTTTGTCTTGGGCCGGACAGTCGGCGCTTGCCAAACAATCTTAATGTAACTCATAAGCTAAAAGGGCTATCCATTTTATGGATAGCCCTTTTTAATATGTTCAGTATTGCTAACTAAGAGTCTTTAATTGGCTGGCAACACCACAGCCGAGGCTTCGCCGCTGGAGTCACTATCGATCTTTTTGGATAAGTATTCATAAGCATGAACTACATAGAGCTTATTGGTTTCTCGTTGACACCAACTTTTGGAAAGACCTCTTCGGTTGAATTCAGCACCTATCGCCGCATGCGTCTGATTGGTGCGTCGCCCGTAGTACAAGGTATCGCAAAGTTGCATATTGGACATGTACTGAGGATAGAGGTTAACCGCAGATGTGTTGGCATTTAGGTTTTTAGCTTGATTGTGTGTACACCCAGTTAAAATTAATAAAAACAAAGCGATAAAGCTCTTTTTCATTGTCTATGTGCCATCAATTAATGCGAGAAAGCGACATTATAAGCATTAGCTCAGAGTTTGTTTGTCAATTTTGCAACAGGCAGTAACAGCACTCTGAGTTGCTGTATATTAAGCGTTCTAATTTATGCCTTCTTGGAAATGAATATGCCTTCATCGTTCGACGACTCATGCTTGTCGATCCGCTTGAGTAGGGCAATCGCCAAAAACATCGCAATAAAGAGTGTTGTTCCGCCAAATACGACTGCAGACCACCCGCCATGCTGCCAGCAATAAAGCAGTAAGAACCCACCTAAACTGCCGCCGATGTAGTAATGAACCAGGTATAACGCAGTTGCTGTCGCTTTGGCGTGTATCGCTTTGCGGCCAACCCATCCATAGGCAAGGGTATGAGTGAAAAAAGCCCCAAAGCTAATTAAAAGCAGCCCTATCATCATGGCGCCAAGGTGCTCCAGTAGGGCAATCCACATTCCAAGCATACTGAGTAGCGAACCTAAAAACATGCCTTGAATCGGAGAGAAGTGGCGGGTCCAATGCCCTGCACATTTAGAACTAAAGGTGCCAGCTAGATAGCAGACAAAAATCAGTGAAGCCAAACCAACAGGAACATTGTGCGGAGCGCCGACTAGGCGAAACCCCATTACAGAGTATAGGTTCACAAACAACGAGAAATTGATGCCTCCAATGAGCATAGCAATCCACACTTTCTGGTTCTTGAAGTGGCCGACTATCGCTCTGTGTTGATGATGAAAGCTTGGAGAGGAGGGGGTGAAGCCTTGCTGTTTTGGCAATAAGTATCCTACGAGCAATGCCCCGATTAATGTAAACACTAGAGCGACTTGAATCGCGGTTGCGACGCTGTAGTGATCCGCAATTAATCCACCGCTGATCCGGCCTGCGATTCCACCTAGAGAGTTAGCTGCTATGTAGCTACCAATGGCCATTGAAAAGGCTTTGCTATCAAGTTCTTCTGCCATATACGCCACAGCAACAGCGGCAAAAGCAGCAAGCGCGACGCCAATAATAGCTCGGCAAATCACCAAAAATAAGAACGATTGACCCAATAGCATAAGCCCAGAGACTACTGGGATTGCCAGTAATCCAAACATCATCACTGGTCGTCTTCCAACAGACTCTGAGATCACCGCCATAGGAACCAAGCTGAATGACAGAGCCAATGTTGTTGAAGCAAACAGCCAATTAACTTGGGTTTCAGATACTGCAAACTGCACAGCAAAGGCTGGCAACATAGGTTGAAGTAAATACAGATTGGAAAATACTAAAAACGACCCTAGTGCGAGAGAGAGGGTAATACGTTTGTATTCTGGTGAACCAAAGCTGACCATGTTTACCTCATTTTATGGTGATACGCCAAAAGAATGTACAAAGTGTGATTAGGCTATCACCAGGTCTTTAATATAAGAAATATATTAAAAATATTGTTCCCATATATTTTTGATCTCATGGAATCCAAGCAGCTCAAGCACTTTTTGGCGGTAGCTAAACATGGCAACTTCACCCAAGCAGCCAAAGAAATTCACATAGCACAGCCGGCACTTAGCATATCGATTAAGAAGTTTGAGCAATCGTTAGGAGTGGTGTTATTTCGCCGCGAGGAAAAAAGGGTCAGTTTAACCAAAGAGGGCGAAGTATTACTGGTGCATGCTCAGCGTGTCATCCAGCAACTTCATGATGCCACCTTAGCAATCGATGAGCTGAAAGGTTTACAGAAAGGTGAGGTACGTTTGGGCGCGCCCTCAATGATGGGGAGCTATTTCTTTCCACGTGTGGTGATGGCGTTTAAGAGCCAATACCCCGATTTAAAGCTGACACTGGTTGAAGCGGGTACACGCTCCATTCGTAAAATGTTACTTGAGGGGGACTTGGACCTTGGGGTGATTAATTGTGATGATGTGCCAGATGATTTGCATGTTGACCACTTGTTCACAAGTCAGATGGTGGCGGTTGTGGGTTCTGAGCATGAGCTAGCTAATAAGAAAAATATCGGTTTTGAAGAGTTCTTTGAGTATGAGCTGGTGATGTTCAAACATGGCTACTTTCATCGGGACTTTCTCGATCAGGTGAGTGAAGAAAATGGCTTATCTATGAAATCATCTTTTGAAACCAATTTGCTTCCTATGATTTTAAGTATCGTTAAGCAAGAGTTTGCGATCACCGCCTTGCTTGATTTAGTTACGGAGTATGAAAGTGGGATCGTTGGGATCCCATTTACTCCGCCTGTTACCTTAGACCTCGGTTTAGCTTGGCGCAAACAAGGCTATTTATCCATTGCCGATAGAACCTTTATTGAGTTTGTAAAACGCTATGTGTAGTAACGTTGAATACTCGAACCCCACTATAACGTTAACGACTCGACTTTCTCTTTTATCTGCTTGAGTGAGCTATCAAAAAACATCACTTCACCAATAGACAGTAATTCTGATGAATCAACCTCAGTCATCGCGTGATGGTAATATTCTTCTGCTCCTATGGTGTCACCAGTTGCTTCACTGAGTTTTGCGAAAGTGAGGTAATAGAAAACAGTACGTTGGTTATAGGGTATCTCTTTAAGATATTTTCTCGCGTCCAAAGGTAAGTCTTTAGACAGTGAAAGCATTGCTAACGCCTCTAGAGTTCTAAAAGAGGTCACATCTTGCTCATAAAATTGCGTGAGCATTGTTTCATGATCCTGATTCAACTTGGCCACTTCTTGATCCATCGAGTGCTCATTCAAAAGATAGGTATTGATAAGCTTGAGCATATAGTTAGCGCTGTAGGTATATTGGTTATTAGGCTCAATCTGCAGCGATCTTGATAGATCCATCAAAGCATCATTATTACGAATAATGTCAGGTGAGGCTGAAAATGCGCTTAATGTGTATTGCAACGCGTCAGGGTTATGCGGAAGTTCATTGACTCTATTGGCAATCTCTTGTTTATCTACATCAATACTGAAAGCGTCGAGCATATCATCCAAAGCGACATTAAGAGTACGCTGTAGGCTGTCCGAATCTAAATTATAGTTTCGGCTCAAGTGCTGCGCTCCGCTAATCTTGTTGTTGAATTTGACAGTAAGATAGTCATCGCCATCATGATTGATGATATCGAGAACAATAACATTGGCCGCTTTTTTCGCCGTTTCGTTATTGCTAATGATTCTAAAGTCTTTATAAGTTTTTAGTTGGCGCAGTAGATACATGCTTAACCCTGTTCCCAATCTATGACCCTGTATATTTGATGCGTAGATCAACTGGATGTATCTAGGCTCATAGGAGAGATATGAAGGAGCCGGTAGTTGTTCTTTTGCCTGCGTTATTAGCTGTTCATGGCGATCGTTGAGATATCTTGCCCCTATGCTGATAGAGACAAGCAAGATAAAGGCAAATATTGACCCAAACTGAGAATACTTTTTAGAGATTTTAGGTATCAATATCCTTTTTGCTTTAGATGAAACCTCGGTTTTAGCTGGCTTTTCTTCGATATCACTAGGCAATACTTGCTCAGTAGTACGAGGCATAGCAATAGGCTTAGGATGATTTTCAAGCTCAATAAGCTCGACATCCGAATCCAGTTTGTAACCGCGTTTTGAGACCGTAACAATATAGCCAAATGGATGTTCACCATTTTGCTTTAGTATTTTTCGCAGCTCGAAGATCGCCTGTGTAATCACCTGATCCGTTAAGATCATGCCATGCCACACTTCGTTGATCAGTTCATCACGAGAGAAGATTTGATGAGGGTGCTGACAAAGGAAAACGAATAAGTTCGAAAGACGTTTCTCAATTAAGAAGTCTTTGCCGTCTAAGATGAACTTATCTTCATAAGGAATAAAGAGCCAGTCGCCTACCTTATAATGAACTTTATTCTCTTTCATATGCACTGTTAACCCTACTATTTTTCTTGAAATTATTGCTGAAAATGACGTGATTCAACGACATCAATGGTTAAATGGAAAATATCCACCCAAGTCACCCGTTAAGATGACTTGGGTGTGATTAGGCTTATGCCTCAGTTGCAAGATATTCTTGGTAGTATTCGTCAAACATCTTGTTGATTGCTGTAGAGATAAGTGAGTATTGCTCATCTTCTAAGTTGGCTAGAGAAACCCTTAGCGACCAGTTTGGAGCATCAAAACCAGCACCAGGCATAACCACGATGCCATACTCTGAAGCTAGGCGAACAATGAAGTCCAATGGCTCAAATTCATTTTCCATCCATTCAAAGAATGACGCCTCATAAGTGGTTTCAATGATGTCTTTTACATCAATCTCAGCGTAATAAAACGCTCCATCCATGTTAAATCCACTTACGATTGGATCTTTTTTGCTTTCTTTCATTAGAGCGTTGTAGCGGTTGCGAACGATCTGCTTGGCGTCTTTTTGATATTGCTTACCTTCTTCTAATAGTGAAGCTAGTGAGAACATCGTCATTTGAATTTGCTGTGGAGTAGAAAGACCAGCAGTGTGGTTAAGTGCTACTGCACGGCTATCAGCAACTAGACGGTCAATAAACTTCAAGTTAGCAGGATCCAAGCTAATGCCGCTGTAGCGAGCAGTAAGCTGCGCTCGAACATCCTCAGGAAGATCAGCAATCATGCGATCTAAAATGTTGTCTTCGCTTAAACCAACAACACCTAGACGCCAGCCTGTTGCACCAAAGTATTTTGAGTATGAATACACCAAAATAGTGTTTCGTGGCGCAATCATTGCTAGAGACGTAAAGTCGTCAGCAAACGTACCGTACACATCATCTGTTAAGATGATCAGCTCAGGGCGTTTTTTAGCAATATCGGCAATTTTGTATAGAGTCTCATCACTCAGCTTTACTGAGCCAGGGTTACTTGGGTTCACCAAGAAAAACGCTTTGATTGATGGGTCATTCAGTTTTTCTAGCTCTACATCAGGGATCTGCCATGCAGCTTCTTCAGTTGCCATGATCTCGATTTTATTGAGGTTGTAGTCTTCAAGCTCTGGCATCTCGATGTATGGAGTGAAAATAGGCGCACCAATAGCAATGTTGTCACCAGAATTAAGCAGGCGGTTGCTCTTAAGTGTATTGAAGATGTAAACCATCGCAGCAGTACCACCTTCAACAGCAAAAAGGTCCATTGGTGATTCTGGTAGTGCCGGGCCATGACACATTTCTTGCTCAAGATATTTACGTGCAATTTTTTCTGAGTATTTAAGCATGCGATCAGGAACAGGATAGTTGTCACCTAGGATGCCAGATACCCATTCATAGACAAGTTCATCGCCATTGAAGTCTTGTAGGCAAGTTAGGTAGTTGTAGGCATTAAGCAAGAACGCAACACCCTCAGCTTGTTCATTGTCTTCGCAGTAGCGCAGGAAACGACCTGAGATATTATCTTCTGAACCGATACCACCAAAGCCATCGTATTGTTGAAAAGAGGTGCTCGCTTCTTGAAGCGCAAATAAACCTAGCTGGAAGAATGCACTACGTGGCTCAGTTGCAACCCAGTTTGGGTTACCACGGCCAGCATTGACCATAGATTTTTGACTATGACTTGCTAACTCAATTAACGTATTTTTAATCTCAAATGGGCTTAGAGTTTCAAGTTGTTTTTCTTCATTACGGTTCATAATTTAGTTCTCAGTTTATTTTTTAAAGTATTTGTTTAAATAGATTGTTGCTTTTACTTATCCAGGAATAATGATGTTATTTCTGCGCTGTATAGGGAGCTAACAATATGATCTTTATTGGTTAGCCATATATGTTGATTTTTTATACAAACATATTGATTCTATTTGTTTGTAGTCGATGTTTTATGGTGGTTTCTCGTGTGTTTCTTATGATCATGCTTTTTATCATTATGATGACGATCATGCTGACCATCAGAATGATGATTGATTAAATGTTTATGGCCTTCATTACTACCACCATGTTTATTATGTGGATGAGACTTTTCTTTATCTTCATATTGCATGTGGTCTTTATTGTGCTTGTGTTCTACTTCAGTACCATACTTATGCTTCATTTTCTCTGCAGTCGTATGTGCATTGTGTTGTTGTTTCTCTGACATGTTTATCTCCAGGGTTATTGAATTAACTGGAGCCTATTCTACGGTGTTAGTTAAAAGAAAAAATAAGAATGAAATAACAAATACCTATTTGATTTATTGCTTATTTTTCTTTTAAGCAATTGATTTTTATGTGTTATAAAAATTTTATCTGACATTAGATATACATTATTTGGTTGTGATTAAATTATGTTCATAAAGGGAGAGTATACAGGCAACAACACAACCCATTTAGAAAGTAGAGAGCACCATGTCTAAGAAAGCTATTTTTATTGTAGGCGTATTAATACTGCTTATATTGTCATTTGTTTTTGGATTCAATTTTATCAAAAACAAAATAGTTAGTGAGAAAGTGAAGGAATTTAAACTTCCCCCAGTCTCAGTGACTACTGTAAAACCACAGCAATCGCCGTGGAAGAGTTATTTGAATATTATTGGTGAGGTTGAGTCAGAAGAATCAACAAATATCACCACTCAAATTTCAGGCCAAGTATTGACTGTACATTTTAAATCAGGACAGTTTGTCAATAAAGGTGATGTAGTCGTTACATTAGATGACTCGCTTCTAATGGCTCAATACAAAAGTCAAAAAGCAAAACTTGATCTAGCTAAAATAGAACTATCAAGGAAAAAGAAATTGCTTGTTGGTAATAACGTATCTCAAAATTCTGTGGACCAAGCTCGTACTCAATATAATGCAGAGCGAGCAAGTCTAGCTTATATCGCAACTCAAATTGAACACATGAAAATCCGAGCACCATTTAGCGGTAAAGTCGGTATTCGCACTATTGATGTAGGTGATTATCTAACGCCAGGTTCTTTTATTGTTGAACTAGAGAGCACTGACCATTATTTCGTTGATATGTACATTCCAGAAGAATACAAGGGCAAGGTGAGTGAGGGACAAAATGTCACTTTCACCAGCGGCGCATTTGAAGGAAAAACTTATCACGCAACAGTGACTGCGATTCAGCCTTCGTCTAATTCTCAATCACATAACATTGAGGTTCGTGCACTGATATCGGATGAGGTTAATTCGTTAGTATCTGGAATGTATGTGGATGCTGAGATTGATTTGAACCTTCCTGTAACCGTGATGCCTGTTCCCGATATTGCGGTAAATTACTCTTTGTATGGCGATACCGTTTTTGTAGTAGGTGAACCTACCAAAGCCTCTGAAAAGGGGGCTGCAACTTATAAGGTTGAGCAGCGCTTAATTAAAACGGGTCCTAAACATGATGACTACGTTGGTGTGGTATCGGGACTGAAAAATGGCGATCAAATTGTGACTTCTAATCAGCAACAGTTGAAGAAGGGTTCAATCATATTGATCAACAACTCAAAACCATTTCCTCCTGTAACTAAGTAAGGTCATAAGAATGAAATTTACTGATTTATTTATCAGGCGACCGGTGCTGGCCGTCGTTCTGAGCTTAGTGCTTCTGGTTCTTGGCCTTAAGGCGTTTACTGAGCTTCAAGTTCGCCAATACCCAGAAATTGAAACGGGAGTGATTACCGTTACTACCGTATATCCTGGAGCGAGTGCTCAAAGCGTGCAGGGGTATGTGACTCAGCCGCTTCAAGCGCAGATAGCGCAAGCAGAGGGCATCGACTATATGACCTCAAAGAGTACTCTGGGTCAGTCTTTGATTACTGTAAACCTGAAGTTGGATTTTCCAACAGACCGCGCCTTGACTGAAATATTATCATTGGTGCAGCAGGTGAAATACCGTCTGCCTTCGGGCACTCAGGATCCGAGTATTGTTAAATCGACCTCGCAGTCACCTATCTTATATGTCTCTTTTGAGAGCGATACGTTAAAAGCTGAACAGATCTCTGATTATGTTAGTCGTGTGGTAAAGCCAACGTTCTCGACTGTAGATGGAGTATCTAAGGTTGATATCCTAGGTAAGAGTGACTTTGCAATGCGCATTTGGCTAAAACCAAATCAATTAGCAGTGTATGGCCTGACGGCCTCTGATGTTCAAAATGCGATTAAGACTAGTAACACAGTAAGTGCAGCCGGAAAGGTGAAAAGTAGCTTCATTGAAGTCGACATCAATGCTCATACAGATGCAGCAACTGTTGAAGACTTTAAGAACATTGCGTTAAAAGCTCAAGATGGACAGATAGTTCATATTAAAGACATTGCGACGGTAGAGTTGGGGGCGGCGACCTACAACGAACAAGTTATGTTTAATGGTAATCATGCCATCGTAACCGCTATCAGCAATACATCGACATCTAACCCAATTTCAGTGGTGGAAGATACATACAAATTATTGCCTTCAGTAGAAGACAGCTTGCCTCCGGGCATCAATGCAAACGTTATTTATGACTCTACAAAGTTCATTAACAGCTCTATTGATGAAGTAACAAAGACACTAGCAGAAGCGGCATTGATTGTTGTTATCGTGATCTTTGCGTTCTTAGGTTCAATGCGCGCAATGTTGATCCCGCTGATCACCATACCACTATCATTGATAGGCTCTATGTTCTTTATGATGGCGCTTGGCTTTAGCATTAACTTGTTAACGCTATTGGCTATGGTATTAGCCATATCGCTGGTGGTGGATGATGCTATCGTTGTGGTAGAAAACACCTTTAGGCATTTAGAAACAGGCGCGAGCCCAGTAGAAGCAGCAATTAAGAGTGCACGCGAGATATGTGGCCCTGTTATTGCGATGACCATTACCTTGGCAGCGGTTTATGCTCCGATTGGTTTCATGGGTGGTCTAACGGGTAAACTGTTTACGGAATTTGCGTTTACTTTGGCGGGTTCGGTACTGATTTCAGGTTTCATTGCATTAACGCTGACACCAATGATGACCTCAAAGATGCTTAACAAGCAGATCTTAGAGGGCAAGATGGTTAAGAAGATTGACCATATTATTGAAGCTCTGGTTAATCGTTATATTCGAGTGCTTACCGTTGTGATTAACAACAGAAAGCTAGTTTGGCCTTTGGTGGCGACATTCTTGGTTTCTCTTGTGTTCATGTTCACTCATACATCTAATGAATTGGCGCCTCAAGAAGACCAGGGCGTTGTTATCATGATGGGTAATGGGCCACAGCAAGGCAATACGGATTATCTTGCGCACTTTACTGAGTCACTATCGAATAAAATGATGGACTATCCAGAAACGGATATGACACTAATGGTAAACGGTTATAACAATGATCAAACTTTCTTTGGCCTGGGTGTATTGAAAGATTGGGAAGAGCGTGATGCAACGGCGCAAGATATTATGGGCCGATTCACCAAAGACACAGCCACAGACCCTGGTCTTCAGCTGTTCACAATCTCACCGCCCGATTTACCAGGTACTGCGCAAGGCCTTCCGTTTCAGATGGTGATCAAGACGCCAACTGGATCTTATAAAGATTTGTATCAGTACGCTGAGAAACTGAAAGAGTACGCACTGAGTAGTGGTAAGTTTATCTATGTTCAAAACGATCTTAAGTTTGCGAAGCCGCAGTTAGAGATTTCTATCAACCGAGATAAAGCGGCGCTGATGAATGTGAATGCACAAGATGTAGGTAATGTGCTAACGCGCTATATCAGTGAGGGTTTTATTAACTATTTCGCACTAGATCAGCGCAGCTATCAGGTCATTACCCAGGTATCTCGTGATGATCGAAGTTCAGCGGATGATATTAGCAAGTATTACGTTCGCTCGAATAACGGTGACATGGTTCCACTGTCAGCGCTGGTGGATATTACTGAATCTGTTCAACCATCATCGGTGGATCAGTTCCAGCAGCTAAACAGCGCAACCATTGAAGGTAAGATGATGCCAGGCATCAGTGTTGGTGAAGCCTATGAAGTGATGCTTAAAGGCGCAGATGAAATCTTGCCAAAATCGTATTCAGTAGACTCATCAGGTCAGCTAAGACAGTTCGTTGAAGAGGGAAGCTCGTTGATTGGCACCTTCTTCTTAGCTTTGATTATTATCTACTTGGTATTGGCGGCTCAATTTGAAAGCTTCCGAGATCCACTAATAGTCTTGACCAGTGTGCCTCTTTCTATATTTGGCGCCATGATTCCATTATATCTTGGGTTAGATACCTTGAATATTTACACTGAGGTCGGTCTAGTTACGTTAATTGGTTTGATTAGTAAGCATGGTATTTTAATTGTAGAGTTTGCGAACCAAATTCAAAAAGAGTGCAATGGAGATAGACGCCAAGCCGCTATTAAAGCTGCAAGCGAGCGACTAAGACCAATACTCATGACCACTGCCGCTATGGTTATTGGGGTTGTACCACTACTAACTGCAGCGGGTGCGGGTGCTCAAAGCCGCTTTGCAATTGGTCTTGTGATTACGGTGGGTATGTCGATTGGCACGCTATTCACACTATTTGTTGTGCCAACTATTTACACCTTCTTAGCTGAGGACCATAGCAAAGAAGAGTAATCCAAGCTGATCAGTCTTGAGTAAAACATGTAAAAAGGATGGGCTTACTTGGCCCGTCCTTTTTTTGTTTTCAACGCGGAGTATGGTTCTACACATGTACTTCTTCGTTTGATTCTGTGATGAATCAAAATAGCCTCTCTTTCTTAGTCACACCTATAGTTCGTTGTCGTTTTCTTCCTGCAAAATGTGTCACTGTCATCTGCATTACTTACTATGTTGCCAACCAGTAGTTGCCAGTTTGTCCCTGATAGTATTACATCTTCCAGCATCAGTTTACCTGTGTAATAGATGCGAAAATTCACCGTTTAGTCAGACCACCATCACTGTTTAGCAGCCAAAGAACCTACGCCTGAAGTAACCATAACCAATGAAGGATACGGCTACAGAGCTTGCTTTTTCATCTTGGTAATTAGTTACCTAAACATAAGAACTTCCATTCGACAATTCCCCTTTGAATTTCATTGACCACAATAGCCTAATAGAGATAAACCAAATAAAGAAAAGATTAATCGATACTTTTAAGTCATTGTATTTATTTGATTATTTTAACTTTACAGTAAGCTGATTACTGCGTTATGGATTCATTCCTTTTTCCTCATAAACTCCTTCCCATCAACACAAGGTACCGCTAAAGGAATTTCTCTTTTTCGGCTACCCGATTATGAATGAGTAAGCCTCTTCTCGTAATTCGTGTCAGTGATGAAAGGTACTGCTTTAACGCCAATGAGCGCATGGCATCGACTTTTCAATCGAAACTATTAAATGAAGATATTGGAATTAAAAATGAAAAAATCACTAGGTTTGTCAGCTCTTGTGCTTTCTATCATGAGTGCATCAGCGTTTGCATCAACACAAGCGCAAGGCGATGTAGTTATTCAGGAAAACGTTGATCAAATCACTTGTGGCCAGTTTGTTGAACTGGATGAAGAAATCATGCCGATTACGGTTGGGTATCTGTATGCGGTGAATGCTGACGATACAGAAGTCGATGTTATTGAGGTTCAAGATCTAGTTGATGTTGAAATTGCCTCGATTGTTGAAGAGTGCACTGTGACACCCGAAGTAAAAGCAGTTGAAGTGGTTGATAGCCACGTTGCTGAAAAAGCAAAAATTGCAAATGACGTTGAAGTGGCAATGTAGAGGCTGAATATGAAAAAGAACAAAATTGTCGCGGTAGTCAATACCCACAAGAAGGCAGAAGACGCTGTTTCGACACTCGTTAATCAAGGGTTTGATATTAATCACTTGTCGATTATCGGTAAGGGCTATCAAACAGAGGAACACGCTACTGGCTTTTACAATATTACCGACCGCGTGAAGTCTTGGGGTAAAGCCGGAGCCTTATGGGGTGGTGTATGGGGAGCGCTTTTAGGATCAGGCATGTTCTGGATACCTACCTTTGGTGCGCTATTTGTAGCAGGACCTTTAGTGACGACTCTTGTTGGCGCTATAGAGGGGGCAGCGATCACGGGTGGGGCTGGAGCTCTTGGCGGAGCATTGGCAAGCATTGGCGTGCCAAAAGACAGCATCATTAAGTATGAAACTGCCATTAAAACAGATAACTACCTGATTGTATTAGACCTTGATGAGAAAGAAATTGCTTCAGCGAAAGAGATTCTTGCTCAGCATGACGTGCATGTGCACTAACAAGAGAGTAACCGTATGAAAGTAAAAGTATTGGTGGTTGCGCTATTGGCAAGTGCCACTTTGATGGGCTGTACCAGCACCCAAGAATTTCTTAATGACAACCAAGTTCAAGCAACCGAAGCTGCTTCAAATAGAGGTAAGTTTGAGTTTAGTTGTGATGCCGTATCGACAACTGTACTGAACCGAAAAACGATAGATTTATATCGCGCGCAGGTTCCACAGTATCAAGTAGGTGTTGCAGGTTGTGGCAAGAAAGAAGTGTATATCGTCAATTGCAACGCAGAGAGTGGCTGCATGGTATACGACAGCAAACATGATTTTCTAACTGACGCCAAAGAAAACGGCGACTCAGTGATTTCAAAAATTGAATAGATAGACCGTTTCTATCTATCAATCCATAAAACTTAAAGAGTACAAAAAATGAAACTGATTAAACAAGTTCTACCAATGATCGCAGTATGTTCAACCCTAGCATTTGCTCAAGGTGTTGCTGCTAAAAACATCACACACGAAACCAACTTTGAAAATCAAATGTCTCAGATTGAAGAAATTTCTGATGCAGAATTCTATATTGCTTCTGACTCAGAATTTACTCATTCAAGTGTTGTGTTGGATATTGAAAAAGACATGCGCGACATCTACATCACTAAAGAAGAGGCGAAAAACCTTGGGTTGACTAAAACCCTGTCATTTAATGTGTATAGCATTATCAATCAACAAAAAGTCAGTGACACTATCGCTAAGATGATCCATCGCGATAACCCGACTTATTTCTCTGTAGAGCTTTATGCTAACCAAATGGGCAACTCCGATATGGTTGAATACGTAGCTAAGGTGACAGAGTACGAGTAAACCCATTTCTAACGAGGTTGTTCAATCGACAGTTCAACCTTTAACTCCCAATACCAATTACACTAAGTAAGTGATCAGAAATAGCGTAGGAAAAATGCTCGAGAACAAGGCAGGATTTTTCGATAAGTAGTTATTTTACAGTCAAAAATTCTAACGGAGTTATCGAGCATTTTAACAAGCTAGAATGACCAGTTATTTAGTACGATTGGTATAAGTTAGTATGAACACAATGAAGCCCTAGCGTTATGCGCTAGGGCTTCATTGTTTGTGTATTGAGAAGATACTTATAGTGAAGAAACATTGGGTCAGCGATTCAAAATGTACAGATATGTAACTAAATATTTCAATTGATAGTAAAGGAGTGCGTTCTATCGCATGTAAAGAGGTAAAATTTTATGAGCGCATTCACTTTTTGCACTGTTCTGACTGAATTTTCTGAAATGTTGCTATCTAATACCATATGCAACCCAAATATAATGAAATGCCTCGATATGAGGCTAAAACTCTGGACTGGTTTCTACCAAAAAATATGAAAAGAACACTAAACGGATTGACTCTTACGCTGTTAGCATCCTTATCATTTTCTGTTGTGGCTGCGCCAATTGCGCTGCCAAATCCTCCGTCTCTTTCTGCAAAGGGTTACGTGCTTCTGGATTACCATTCAGGAGAGGTGATTGCTGAACACAATCCACACACTCAGCTTAAACCAGCGAGTTTGACCAAATTAATGACCAGCTATACCGCAGGTCAAGAGCTCAACCGCGGCAACATCTCTAAGACGGATAGCGTTACTATCAGTCGCGAAGCTTGGGCTAGAAATTTCCATGATTCATCAAAGATGTTTATTGAAGTGGGCACTAATGTTCAGTTTAGCGACTTACTCCGTGGTCTAATTGTCCAATCGGGTAACGATGCCTCTGTGGCTATCGCTGAGCACGTTGCCGGCTCTCAAGGCGCATTTGTCGACTTGATGAACAACTGGGCAAGACGCCTTGAATTGAATAACACGTATTTTGCGAATCCGCATGGCTTGGATGATCCAAACCAATCTACAACACCTTATGACATGGCAAAGCTAGGTCAGGCATTGATTCGTGACGTTCCAACGCTATTCCCGCTTTATAGTGAAACATCTTTTACTTACAACAACATCACTCAACACAACCGCAATGCCTTGTTGAGAGATAAAAGCATGAATGTGGACGGTATGAAAACCGGATACACCAAAGGTGCGGGTTATAGCCTAGTAAGTACGGCAACTCAGGGAGATATGCGTTTGATCTCTGTGGTTATGGGAACCTCTAGTGCCAATACTCGAACCTCTGAAAGTAAGAGCCTACTTAACTACGGCTTTAGGTTCTTTGAAACCATCAAGCCGCATGAAGCCAATGCTGAAGTGACCGCGACTCGTATCTGGATGGGACAAGATAATCATCTTAGTGTCGGTGTTGAAGAAGATGTCTTCATGTCAGTACGCCGAGGTGCAGGTAACAATATTCAGGCTGTAGTGGACTTACCTAATGAGCTAAAAGCACCAGTGTATCAAGGTGAAACTATTGGTACTCTGAACTATATGGGCTCCGATAACCAAGTCATTAAGAGTGTGCCACTAGTTGCTTTGCATAATGTAGAGCCAGGCAGTTTCTTCAAGCGATTGTTTGACCGCATTCGTATTTGGTTAGGTTGGGCTTAAACTCAAAAACCGCAACGCTGGTCGCTTGTAAATCAAGCTGATAGCCAAAAGTTAGTGATAGACCACTAGCATCTCTAATATCTTTAATGCAAAATACAATCATTATCATTTACTGGGTGTATTTATGCAAAAGATCGTGATTTGGGGAGCAGCTAGTGGTTTAGGCGCTGCTATGGTGGCTCATTTTGTTGAGCAAGGGTTTGATGTTACTGCAGTAGCGCGAAATCCAAACCGAAACCCTATGTTAGACACGGTATCTACCTTAACGTGTGATGCCACTGATAAAGGGCAAGTGGAAGCGGCAATCGATGGTATTGCTGAAGATACTTGGGTGATTTCCAGTATGGGGAGTTTCCAGTCTGATAATCCCGTTGATTATATTGGTCATCGCTATCTTATTGATGCATTGCAAGCAAAGGGAATTAAGCGTTTCCTTCTAGTGACTTCGCTAGGGTGTGGAGACAGTTGGCAGTACTTGTCGGATAGGGCTAAGCAGGTTTTTGGTAACTCTGTTCGAGAAAAGTCCTTAGCAGAATCTTGGCTGCAAACGAGTATTCTTGATTTCACTATCTTAAGACCTGGCGGTCTAAAAGACGGTGAGGCAACTCAGCGCGGAATGCTTTCACAACAAGGCGAAGTTCATGGCTCTATCAATCGCGGCGAGGTAGCTAGGTTGGTACATGAGCTTTTATTGAGCGAAGGAAGTGTAGGGCAGATCTACCATTGTGTAGAGGCCTGACTATAGATCGCTAAAAGTAAGCCGCTATGCAGACACAATAGAGCATCTTTTTAAAACACCACTCATCTGAGTGGTGTTTTCTTATCTGTACCTACCAACTTCAAATTTCGCAATTCATCACCAACATATGTTCTTACAATGTTCATCGAGTAAGCGAATTAGAAGGAAAATGTGATCTATGTTACTCTGTGTGCGCACAATTTCGTGCACAACTTAAACGGAGGACTGTTCTGTTGTTTTTCTCTATTGATAGAGATCTAGAAACGCAACCTAATATATTTATTTATGGATGATGAAAATAAGAAGTACAGTATAGAAACTACCGACTATGAGGTAGGCCAGGATAATATTCAAAAATGGGGCTTCGATATACATAACCCCGTGTTCGGAACTAGCGCAGTTCTCATCATAGTAACCCTCATAAGCTTGTTATTGGTTGGTCCTACAACCGCTCTCAACTCCCTCAACTCCCTTAAAAATGGCATCATCGAACAGTTTGACTCGTTCTTTATGTGGGCCACTAATTTTTTCCTTTTATTTGCGTTTGCACTGATACTCTCACCTTTGGGTAAGATTCGTATTGGCGGTAAAAGCGCAGAATCAGAACACAGCACCTTATCGTGGATAGCCATGCTATTTGCTGCCGGTATGGGTATCGGCTTATTATTCTGGGGTGTTGCAGAACCCGTTGCATACTTTACTGATTGGTATGGTACACCGCTGAATGTTGAGGCTTATAGTGAAGAAGCCAAAGCAATGGCGCTTGGTGCAACTATCTTTCACTGGGGCCTACACGGTTGGAGCATTTACGCGATAGTCGCGCTGTCATTGGCTTTCTTTGCCTACAACAAAGGCTTACCACTCTCTATCCGCTCTACGTTCTACCCAATATTTGGTGATCGAGCATGGGGATGGTTGGGGCATACCATTGATATTCTTGCTGTGTTGGCGACCTTATTTGGACTCGCAACCTCTCTAGGCCTTGGCGCGCAACAAGCGACCAGTGGTTTCAACCATGTATTTGGCCTTGATGGCGGCATTGGCACGCAATTGGTCATCATTACCTTAGTAACCTTTATTGCGTCACTGTCAGTAATGCGAGGCATCAATGGTGGTGTTAAGATTCTGAGTAATATCAACATGATCGCTGCGTTTGTACTGCTGGTATTTGTTACCATTGTCGGCTGGAATAGCGTATTGCCTTCTTTGTGGGCAACGATCTCAGGCTATGCGGCAAATATCATTGAGCTGAGCAATCCTCACGGTCGTGAAGATAGTGTATGGATGCATGGTTGGACCGTATTCTACTGGGCTTGGTGGATCTCATGGTCACCATTCGTAGGTATGTTTATTGCGCGTATTTCAAAGGGCCGAACGGTTCGCGAATTTTTGATTGCTGTTATCGTAATCCCAACAGCCGTTACCTTGGTTTGGATGTCAGTATTTGGCGGTATTGCCATTGATCAAGTGGCGAACAAAATTGGGCTACTTGGAGCCAATGGGTTAACAGATATCTCGTTAACCTTGTTCCACGTATACGATGCGATGCCACTTAGTTCGATCTTATCCATACTCTCTGTGGTACTGATTCTCGTATTCTTTGTAACTTCGGCTGACTCAGGCTCTCTAGTAATCGACAGCATAACTGCTGGTGGCAAGGTCGATGCACCGGTTCCACAGCGCGTATTTTGGACCTGCATGGGCGGTGCTATTGCTGCGGTAATGCTGTGGATTGGTGGTAAGGATGCGTTGCAAGCTCTGCAGTCAGGAGTGGTAACAACCGCGCTGCCATTTGCACTGGTGCTACTCATGATGTGCATTAGCTTGATAAAAGGCCTCAGAACTGAGGTGCATGAGTACAAATCCAATACGGTGACCGCTGAAGAAATGTAACTGTCTGAAAATACACGTGAAATGAAGAAACTAAGCCTGAGTATGTTTTGACTACTCAGGCTTTTTTATTGTCCAGTTATGCACGTATTGGCCACTAAAGTAGTACTTGAATCTTAAATCAACTAACTGACATGATCATCAGGTACATTTTTGGTGGATAACCTATTGAATTAGCGACTTAAATGACATTCACTGTTGTTAGTTTGATTGAGCGAAAGAAAAGTTACCCCACCTTTGTCTTACTGTTTTTCAGCAATAAAGGCAGGGTTACTAAGGGCATTGCGTTACTTGGTTATTGCATCTTTATAGATAACGCCGTCTTTCATAACCAATGCTAAGTTGGTCTCGGGTAGGGCTAAAATTGAGATGTCTTCAAGTGGATTCCCGTTAACTAGTAAAAGGTCGGCATAGGCGCCTTCTTGAATTACACCCAGTTTCCCCTCTTTATAAGGATGACGCTCTCCAGACAATTCAAATAACTCGGCATTTAACGAAGTCGCTTGCTTTAAAATTTCATAAGGCGTGAAGTACTTGCTACGAGCAACAAACTCTCGGTTCTGCATACGATGCAAAGTGAGTGAGCCTAAAATGTCTGTACCAAAGGTCATCTTTACTCCCATTTTTTTAGCGCGTTCATAACCGTGTTGAGCGCCTTGCTGAGCTTGAAGATACTTAGGCACAGCATCGCCTGTCATGCCTGCTGTTTCTGGCGATACACTAAATGCTAAAAACTGAGTTGAAAACCAAACATCATTTTTTTTCATCATTTTCATGGTTTCTTCTGATGCAAATAAACCATGCTCGATACTTTTTACGCCAGCTTTAATTGCGTTCTGAATACCTTCATCACTGTATGCATGAATAGCGGCATACGTACCCCACTTATCTGCTTCAGTCACAATAGCTTGAAGTTCTTCATAGGTGTACTCGACCACATCTAATGGGTCATGAGCGCCCGTGATACTGCCACTACCGAATATTTTCAGGTGAGTCGCGCCAGAGCGAAGTACATCTCGTGTTGCTTTTTGTACTTCTGGCACGCCGTCAGCAATGATTGCCCATCCTCTTATGTAGGCTTTGTCGATTTGACCAGTAAAGTGCGGAGATAGGTAAAACATGCGCTTGTCATAATCACCGTGTCCGGAAGTTTGAGAAATAAAAGCACCTGCTGGTAAGATTCGAGGGCCTGGAATTATGTTTTCATCGATAGCTTGCTTTAAGCCAAATGCAGGCCCACCGTTATCGCGGATAGTCGTGAAGCCTCGTTGTAGCATTTCGCCCGCGTTAACCGCAGCTAGAGTTCCTGACCAACCTTCTGGAGCGCCATAGATGAGGTGTTCAATGTCATCTGTCCACATAATATGAGTATGTGCATCTGATAGGCCTGGGACCATGGTACGCCCATCACCATTAATAACTTGTGCAGCATCATACGTAATATCTTGAGTTGAAATGGTCTTGATTAGGTTATCAACGATAAGCACATTTGCATTTTGAGTGAGTTCTTCATTAACACCATCAAAAATATTCACATTCTTAATGAGTATGGTGGATTCATCGGCCATGGCGGTAAGTGATATACAAGTGGAGAGTAGGGTGCTGATTATGCTCAATGAACTCAGTTTCATGTTGTGCCTCTTCGTTTTGGACAAAATAAGTGTGTTGATAGTTTGCGAATTAGAATTGAAAGTAGCTTTCACTCGCGGTATTCAGTGGTTTGAAATATTTATTCTTGATAGTCAGTGACGGCTACGGCATTGAGTAAATAACCAGTTTCAGCTAGGTCGGTTGATACTGTCTCTATCTCGATCTCTCCTGTGACATAAACGACATCCCATAGTTTGGTCATGGGAGCACCCGCTGGATATTTCACGTAGATGATTTGATTAGGTGGTGGTGGTGGAACATGGATGCACGCACCAAAGTAAGGAACAAGTAGAAACTCGGTGACGTTCATTTCGGTCCCTTCTAAAGGGATAACAAAACCCGGAATTGTTATCTTCTGACCGTCTAATTCTGTTCTTACTGTACCTACCGTGTTCTGTTCTAACGCTGGCCCAGTATGATCAATATTCATCTGCTGCCCGTCAAAAAAGCGTTGTCTCTCATGAAGAGGAATGAGGTCAATCCATTCAAAATTCTGTTCAGTTGAGGCTGATGCAGAATTAATGAACGCAAAACCAATAATCATGAAAGACAAATAAAAGCTGCGCATAAATGGGGTCCACCGGTAAATAGGTCAATGAGTCGATGGACTAAATAGTATGCGAGTATTAAATAAGTCGATAATTGCTTTTGTTGGACTGAACTGGACAAAGTGGTGTCGGTTGTATCAGCCAGATTAGCGAAATTGTCTTTTTGGGTGATTTTGAGTTGGAAAGGAAATCTATGGGTTCATTCAGTTGTGACGAGATGGGTTGGTACAAGAGAACGAAAATAGGTATGGGAGTCGAATGATTGATTTGCTTTGAGCCAGTCTATCTTTGACTGGCTCATTAAATCGAATTGGAACTATAAAAGTAACTAGGCCTCTAGTCTGCATTAGACTAATGAAAGTCATGTAACGCGACTATTTCGACAATCCATACTAAAACGCAAAACGTGCCTTAAGACCAAACACAACATCTGTTTTATCTTTGATCAATGCATTTATCATATCACCCGATTCAATGGCGTTAACATTGATGGCGGTATGGTTCATGACTTGTACACTTGGAGATAACTGTAACCAAGGAGTGATTTGCGCTCGATAATAAAGCTCTGCAGTATATTGGTCATCAAAATCAACCCCAGCAAATGTACTTGCCATTGGACTTGCCCAGTTCACTGCAAATCCCATCATATCTTGATTACGAAGACTTGGTATGTAACCAAAACCCGCGCTGACCGAGGCGTCGTACAGCGCTCCTGCATCTTTTGCCCAACCACCTCTTAAGAAAGGTAACCACTGGCCATCGATTAAGCCTGATATTGAGGCACTAACACCATAACCTTCTTTATCATCCTCTACCGCATCACGCTGCCACACAGTGACATGGGCATTATTGATAAATAACAACTCTTTTGATGGTGTGTAGCCTATCTCTAGGCTTTTCCAAGTGGCGTTGCTGTCAAATAGGTCTCGCACACCTTGGCCAAGATCTGAAGCATTACCTTTTGCATCCAGAATACTCGCAGATGCGTAAACGCTGTCCGTTATAAAGCCACCTAACATGACACCCAATGCGCCATCTGGAAGTCCACCAATGGTGCCATTGCCGGTAGTAAAGACGCTGTTATTAAAGTCTGTCCATGGATTCGCCAGTGCGTAAAAGTCGGTATAGTCTGTCATATCAAGAAAGCCTGCGTATGCAACCATACGGTCGTCCAACATAGATTGACGCCAGAACAGATGGGTGGTTCTAAAGCCTTGGTCACCATATAAAGAGTGGACAAAACCAATGTAACCCAGATCTTTTATACCAAATTCTTTCGGTGAAGAGTCTGTGTATTTATGGCGATGTTCAAACTTGAATACGATGCCACCAGTGGATCCTGATTGTGTATGAACCATATCCCATTGACCATAGACTCGCAGTGCTCCGGAGGCGGCTGATGATTCTCCAAGAGCATCTGTCGCAGTTAAACCTAGCATGTTGTAGTCCATGCCTAACTGTAATCCATGTTCTTCTTGCCAACGTTGTTTGGTTTCAGTCCAAGATTCAAAATGAGACGGCTCAGCAATGACTTCTCCACGCTCATCATGGTGCTCCATTGCCATGGCTTGACAAGAAAGTGACATCATCATGAAAGTCACAAGAGAAAATTTGGGTAGTATTTTCATGGGGTACTCTGTAAATCTATTCACCGCCACAAGACAGACTCTTAATGGCGGGGAATCAAAATATGCTGGGAAATTATGTCTGGTAAAGGCTTTTAGAAAAATGACTTGAACATAAACCAAGCGACTGTATCGTCAATATCCTGTTTTAGTGAAGCTGATTCCAAATGGCCGTAGGTATTCTCAAGTCTAAATTCACCCCAGTGATTTTTTGCTGAATTCATAGGTGTACCAATACGCAGGGAGGACTTTAGCGAGCTGGTTTCAATATCGCCATCTACGTAAGTGTACTCCGGAGTTAACGTGATATAAGTGCCATCTTTGCCTGTCTTAACGGTAAAGTAAGCTGCTGCCATACCACCTACTGCAGAGTCATCACTGACTCCAAATTGGCGGGTTGCCGCATCACTATATGCACCACCTAAAACAGCACCTCTGAAATACATTGAAAATTGCTCCGTTGGGGTAACGGCAATAACAGGACCTAGCGCCGCTGTTGTTAATGAAGCATTGTCAACCACATCAAGAGAGACGGCGACTTTCGGTACGGTAGGGTTGTCAAAGTTAAAGACATGGAAATATTGCACTCGAGAGTCGTTATATTTTCCTTCTTTATTCATATTCGCCTCTACAGCAACCATGCCTTGCTGGGTATCCGTAACTCCAAAGCCATAGGTTAAGAAGCCCTTAACATCACCTTGGTTTGTCGCCCCAACAGTAAAAGAGGTCGTTGCTCTCGCTACATCGGATGGGTCATGGTCTTCTTCGGCGTAAAGTGACGTGCTGGCTAAAATGAGCGTAGTTAGCGCAGTGAATGAAATAGTGTTCTTGATTGACATTGTCATCTCCAAAATGGCTCTTCGATTTATGGCGCCATGATAGGTTGGAGGTGATTTTTCTCTAACTTACATTTGTATGATCAAACTGGACAAATTCTGTTTTTGTTCTATCATTCTCTTGATTTCGTTTATTAATGCTTAAAGGTGCTTTGTAATGCAACTGCGAGTATCGAGCTAGCGGAGCGATTATAATTAATTGTGGTTATGCACCACTGGTAAGGGAATACATGAACTTTAGCCTAGAACAACTCAACACCTTTGTTGCGGTGTATGAACAGAAATCGTTTAGTAAAGCAGCAGTCAAATTGAATAAACATAGAAGCACGGTGGGGCAGGTTGTGGTTAATTTAGAAGATATTCTAATGGTCACACTGTTCGACCGAATCGGCCGTTCTGTTGAACCAACCACCGAGGCTAACTTACTCTATCGTTACGCCAAGCAGGCTATTGAACAAGTGAGATCCTTTAATAAGCTTGCAATTAGTCTTTCTCAAGGAGAACTAGAAGCGATAAATATTGGGTACTGTAGCTTTCTGCCACAACTAGGTATTGCCGATATTAGAATGCAGTTAGCCAAGGACTTCCCTAATTTATCGGTAAATTTATTTGTAAAAGGGAAAGAGGAGATTAAGAAAGGTATTGAATCCGGTGAACTTCACTTTGGTCTGGTGAATACCTATGACAGTAAAGCGATAAACAGTTTTCACACCACCTACCTAGAAACGTTATCCTTGATCCCATTTGCGTGCAAAGGTGGTGAACTTGCAAATACACCACCAAAGATGATGCTGTCTAAATTAAAAATGTCTAAGCAACTTGTCTTGCAATCACTTATTGACGAAGGGCTAGGAGATAAGGTGATATTATCACCTAACTTTGAAGCCATAGACCAGCTTTCGGTTGTGATTAAACTTGTTCAACTCGGGCACGGTTGGTCGTTATTACCTCGCTCGGTCATTTACTCTGAGTATGTCCAACAAAACTTAGTACCACTCGAGGTTGATGAGGTTAGAAAAAGCTTAGAAATTCCGATTTCTCTTTGGAGCCCTCACTCCAGCCAAGTTGTTCAAATAAGAGGATCTATCATGACGGCATTGGAAAACTATATTCATCATATCTTGGAAGATTTCTCACTCTAGGCTGTTTAGAGTTTATAGAGCAAAGTGAAAAGCCGCCTGTTTCTATTTCGATTAGAGACAGGTGGCTGTGTCTTTAAGGTTTTTAAACAGTAGTGCTTAATGCACTATCGTTATGTTTGTTGACCTCTGCAGTTTCATGAGTTTGGTGCGTTCCCAAAGGCTATTGGCATTCATGACTATCTCGACATCTTGATGTTGATCGCAAAAAGACCATGAAGGTTTATCACCAAAATCTGCAGCAATTTCAACTAGCTGGCTATCTGATAGCCTTGATACATCTAGCCCTACATCGTAAGCAAATTTAGATAATCCATCGGGCTTACTGTCCCTAATTACGGTTGATTTTGCTTTTGCTCCATAAGATGGAAGTGGCGTCACTTCATTTGCTAGCGCTTCAAGCGAAGCTGCATTGGCAGCGCTAGCAAAGATCAACGAACATGTTAGAAAACCCTTGAAGATACGCATATCTGTCTCGCTATTTCTGCTTAAATGTTGGGTTGCCATCAGCTCCAGACTGAGTAGCAGTAAAGGCCGGGACAGTTATGTTCTGTAGGTAACTTGCTTTATCAATGCCTTTAAAACGACCTTTATCTTCAGGGGTATAGCGAATAGGTTGGCCCGCCCAGACCTTTTTAAACTCGCCATTATCGACAACTTTTTGCCCATTTACGATAACGTAAGAGATGCCTGACGTTGGTTTACCTTGTTCACCCGCTTTGTAGATTGCGTTGTCTTTCACGTTCTCAGGATCAAAAATAGTAATATCAGCGACCATACCTTCTTGCATACGACCACGCTCTTGCATAGATTCAAGCCCAGCATCACCCAAATGTTTGGCTGGCCAATAGGCCATTTGTGCAAGTGTGAACATCAGTGGTACTCCTTCCTCGCGTGCCATCGCGAATACTTTACCTCGTGTTCCCGCAGTTCTCGGGTGTCCTTTGTATTCAGATGGGTCAACATCCCAAGAGTCGACACCTAAGCCTGAGTAAATTGAATCTGCCGCCACGGTCATATGTGGAATTTTCAGAAAGTACTTGAGCCAATCTTTACGTGGTGGGCTAAAGATAACAACCAAATGACCAGGATCTTTGGCCGCCATCTCTTGGTATTCTTCTTTGGTTAAGTATTTATCTTGTTGTGGATCGTACATGATGTCTTCGTATTTATAGCCAAACATCCCTTCGACGCTTTCTGGGATTAGGAAAGAAGATCCGATCGCCGTCGAAGCAGCGTCATAAGGGTAGTATTCTGACCACATATTCATGCCTTGCTCACGTGCTTTCTTCAGCTTGTCTTCAACTTCCCACCAACCAAACTCATTGTTGTGGAGCATTAATAGACCAGCGTTAAGAGCTACGGCATTGGCGAATACTTCATCAAAGCCTAACTGGCCCTCTGGATCGACAGGATTACCATGATAACGAGTATGTGATGCTGTAAAGCGTCCCCAGTTTGCAGCAACTTTTTGGGATTCATACATTTCAAACGACGTTAAGCCATTACGCATATAGGCCGTCGTTGATGCAAGATTAATAGCACCCTCTTTGAAGCCTTGATCAAGAATAGATAGGATCTGATTCATTTGTTCAGTGTTGGCTTTTGTGTCTGACCAGCCGCTAACACCATCTTTTGCTGCTTCAGTACGTAGCTTGCTTAAAATATCTGGAGCATCGTAAGCACGGTCTATTTTTACCTCTGGATCCAATACTTCTAAGCGTGCCGCTTCCTGACTGATACCAGTGCCATAGTTTAATGGCCAAGCCCCTGCCTTAGCGTCATACCATTCTGCAACTCGCGTGGCACCGATTTCAAGGTCCATACCCGTTGTAACCCCATCCATGGCTGCAAGCTTGATCGAAAGGCCATCGAGGGAATGAAAGTGAGTATCGATAAAACCAGGTGCAACGACATGATTGCTTGCATCTATGACCTTCTCACCTGTCAATTTGTCTGCGGTAATAATCGCAATACGCCCATCTTTTATACCAACGTTCAAAACTGCATCCAACATGGTCTCAGGGTCCATTACGCGACCGTTTTCAATGATCAGGTCATAATCAGAAGCTAGCACCCCTGCACTGGAGAGACTCAAAGTTACGGCGATCAATGTTCTGATGCTAGGATTTTTAAACGATTTCATTAGGTGTCTCAACGCTTAGTTAAAATAGTAGAAGTCAATATCCAAAGACCTTTGCCAATCAGAGAATCAGTGGCACAACTGCGTCTTTATCTATCAATATGCTTTCATTATAGACACTATATAGCTATACAAAACTTCCTTTCGTATGATTCAATGCGACGAATGGCCCTCGGAAAAATATCATATGCACTGCCTTTCATTTACAAATGATATGATATAACATAGCGCCCGTTTTGCAGTCGTAACATGAAAAAGAAGGAATACTTAGTGTTTGTAAATAAGAAATTGGCCACGTTAGCCATTGGTAGTGTTGTTATTACCCCAGTTTATGCCGATGTGCTTTCAAACCCTCAAATTGGAGTGGTATTGGATGGCTATTATCAAGACGGTCAACGCAACAACTCTGAGCGTGAAGAGGGCTTTGGCCTTGGTCATACTGAGTTGAACATGTCATCTAACATCGATGACAAATTTTACGGTGCTTTAACTGCTGTTCTTGAAAGCCACGGTGATGAAACAGAATTGATGCTAGAGGAAGCGTTTATCGAAACCTTGGCTTTACCTTACGGCTTTAATGTACGTGCAGGTCGATTCTTGTCTGATTTTGGTTACCTGAACAACCAACATATGCATACAGATAGTTTCGTTGAGAGACCTATTGCTTACCGCACTTTCCTAGGTTCCCATTATTACGATGATGGTGTGCGTGCGAACATTGTATTGCCAACAGATCTGTACGTGAAATTTGGTGTTGAGGCGCTTAGTGGCAGCAAAATGTCTTCGGTCGATGATGCCTCGACAGTTGGCGTGTATACCACGACCTTAAAACTTGGCCACGATTTTTCCGAGTCTTCGAGCTGGCAGTTTGGTTTGAGCTACTTACGTAACGAAAATGGCAAGGCGAGTGAGTTTGACGACCATGACCACATACACGCCAATGAGCACGATCATGACCATAGCCACGCAGCTGCGGTGACAGGCTCTAACTTATACGGCGCAGATTTTGTGTGGAAATGGGCGCCAAATGGCAACTACAAATACAGCAATTTAACGCTATCTGCAGAATACATGTTGTTAGATGGTGTCGTGGATAGCAAATACAAAGATGATGCTGACGCTCCAGATAACTTGAGTGCTTACTATGTGTCGGGTGTTTACCGTTGGAGTCCAAGTTGGTCAGCTGGCGTGCGTTACGGTGAGGCCGAAAGTTATGATGGACATGCTCATGGTGATCATATGCACTTCATCGCGCTTAATGATAAAGAGCTAGATGCTATGGTGGCTTGGGATTCATCTCATTTCGGTACAATTCGTGCCCAATACACTCGCGTTGATAACCAAAGCCGAGAAACAGACAACGTATTTACTCTGCAGTATGTTATGACATTTGGAGCACATGGCGCCCATGCGTTCTAAGAAAAATTTAATAAAGTGTCCATTGGTGATGGTGGCGGTGGGGGCCGCTACCATCTCTGCACCGGCTATGGCCCTAGATATTTTTGTTTGTGAACCTGAATGGAAAGCCTTTCTAGAAGCTCATGCTCCCGATGCAACGATCTATTCTGCGACAACTGCCAAGCAGGACCCGCATTATGTGCAGGCTCGCCCATCTTTGATTGCGAAGATGCGTCAAGCGGACCTAGCAATGTGTTCGGGAGCCGAACTAGAAGTAGGCTGGCTACCCATGCTACAGGCTCGAAGTAGTAATGCTGCTGTTCAAAACGGTACGGCAACTATGATTTACGCCGCTGATTTTGTGCGTATGTTAGACACTCATGATCACGTTGACCGCAGTCAAGGCGATATCCATGCTCATGGGAATCCCCATGTGCAATTTGCAGCAAATGACATGATCCCGCTTTCACTTGCGATGACTGAGCGTTTGAAAATGATTGACCCAGATAATGCGCAAAGTTATCAATTTCAAGGTATGAAGTTTCGAGCGCACTGGCGTAATAAACTGAATGAGTGGAATGAAAAAGCGGCACCATTGAAAGGTAAGCAAATAGTCGGTTATCACGAAACTTATCGCTACCTTTACGATTGGTTAGAGATGGAGCAAATTGCTGACTTAGAGCCTAAACCTGGCATATCACCAACAACTTCGCATCTGCAGTCGCTGACAAAACTGAATCCTGATGCCTTTGATGCAATTGTCTACTCGCCTCATCAAGATCAGCGTCCAGCAAATTGGCTTCAACAGCGCACAGGGAAGCCTGTTATTGAGTTACCATTGACGGTGACAGACGATGAAACTCTTGATGTGATGTACGATAAAGTGATTGATGATTTGTTGAGAGCGTTAGCGCCTTCTTCGGAGCAAAGCTAGGTCATGACTGATTATGCGTGGCTGTTGCCGGCAGTGATATGTGGTTTGATTGCTCTAGTTGGCAACATCGTGCTAGGACAGCAGGTGCTAAAGCGTCAGATTATTTTCATCGATTTGGCTGTTGCACAAGTTGCTGCATTAGGCGCAGCATTAAGTCACTATTGGTTGAGTCAATACTCTCTGTTTTCAGGTTCATTTTTTGGTGAGATGGCAGGGCCTTGGATATTGTCATTACTGCTATGTGGCCTGATTGCTTTAATGGAGAAACGCTATCAACAACACCTAGAACCCATGATTGGCAGTCTGTTCGTGGTATCGGCTTCGCTAGCGATATTGTTAGTGAGTAAAGATCCCCATGGCGCAGACTTCATTCAAGGTATTCTTAATGGGCAACTGCTGTGGTCAACCTGGGGTGATGTTTGGCCTTTGGCATTTATCACCGCAGCGATGCTGTTGCTGGTTTGGTATAAACCTCAGTTTATGACGGGGAGTGGCTTCTATCTTATCTTTGCGATCTTGATGCCAATTACGGTGAAGTTAACCGGCATATACCTAGAGTTTGCTTTATTGGTGATCCCTGCATTGTGCGCTGCGACCTTAAAAGGGCCACGATTCTTTATCGCCAGCATCAGTATTGGCATTGTTGGTATATTATCTGGGCTTGCGGTATCGGCCCATTATGATTTACCTAGTGGGGCGAGTATTGTGATCTGCTTGTTTATTACAGGCATGCTATTTAGTTTGCTCTCCTCACCAGTGTTGAATAAATCATGGCCAGCCACAGATTAATTGAATAAAAGTAACAGAATACCTTGGTTGTCGCCTCAATAGATAAAGCCGCATATCCAGCAAAAGAACACTGGCTTTGCGGCTTTTGTCTTGTATACAGTGAATATATTAGGCCTTGCTGGTGGCGTGATAATACCATTACAGAGATTGAAGACCATTCTTTAAAGCTCTGAGTAGATATATTAAAGAGATAGAACTAATTTCTTCAATATAATTAAATATAGAGAAGAACAGACTGGTTATATTTATTGAGCCAATGTGAGTATCAAATCATTGGCTCATAATAATTGTTATTCTACATGCCAATGTAAACTTGTTTCATTGCTTGCACGAGTCTTATTACATCGGACTTAGAATGGAATAAGTGCGTTGAAATTCTTAATGCATGTGATTGCTCAGTATCTGATTGATATAGCCTGAAGCTGGTTGTTCGTATTGTAAATCCAAGTTCATCACGTAATCGATCTCTGAATATAGTTAACAGTTCGATATCGTCAAGATTAAATGGGTTGATAGTTGTGATACCGCTTAATAGGTCTTTGTCATTTGGAGCGAAATAATAAGCATCAGGAAATGCTTCTGTAAGTTGCTCTTTACATAAACTAGAAAGCTCAAGCACTCGGTCTTCTATTTTTTGTCGCCCAATTTCACCCCATAAGAAGCAACTGTCGGTCAGTGCTTGCTTAGCAGGTATATTGTCATTACCTATTCCTTGCAACTGGGACTGTATAGTGGCCGTTGTTGAATTGGCAGATGATGAGTTGACGGGCCAAAACACATGCTCTCTATCGCTCCAATACTCTTTAAGGCGCGACGCATTATCCCTGACATAAAGGATACCCGATGCACCAGGACCACATTGCCATTTGTGACCAGAACCTGCGTAGAAGTCGCAATCAATATCTTTGAAGTTGAGGTTCATCATGCCAATGGTATGCGCGCCATCTATTAACGTAGGCACATTATGCTTTTTCGCCAGGTCACAAAGCTCTTTCGCAGGTAGTGTCACACCGCTGACATAAGGAATATGGGAGAAAACCATCAGCTTAACGTTACTATGACTTTGCAGAGCTTTTCTGAATGCTTTGATAATATCGTTGGCTTTGAGTTTATTTTTGCCGGTGTATACAGGCATATCTACTTCGACTAATTCAGCGCCACATCGTTCTACGGCAACGTGTAATGGAGACAAACCGCCATTGTGCTCTTGGTGAGTCGTGAGGATAACATCACCATGTTTAAAGTTAAGCCCGCTAATAATACTGCACATACCATCCGTGGTATTACGGCTAAGCACTATCTCATCCTCTTCGGCACCAAATCCCGAAGCGATACTTTTAGCCATATTATTTACTGTTGATAAACCACCGTTACCCCAAGGCGTTGTGGCTACTAGTTTATTATTTTGAGAGTATTCCTTCAGTACTGAACGTGGCATAGAACCCGTGGTGCCAATGTTCATATAGACGCTGTCTTTTTCAAGAACAAACATTTTTCTGATTTCTTTCCAGTAATCTTCACCAGAATACCATTGATCTAGATCCGCATAGTTTTCTAGGTATGCATCAGCAACTACGCTCTTAGACACAAATAAACTACTTGTTACTGTGGCAGCAGAAAAACCAATGCCTTTTTTTATAAAGCTGCGTCTATTTGTAGATTCAATGCTTTTATCTTTCATATCATAAACTCCTTTTTATATATCTACATGTATATTTATATGCAAAAACAAATAGATCAATAGGAATAATTCATCTTGATTTTTTTATTACAAAATGTAAATAATTTGATTTAAAATGGTGCACGATATAACCATCGAAATTGTGAATTAATTACAAGATACTTCAATTAGTATTACGTTAATTATTAATTTTCATTTAACGGATATTTATCTTCACCAGTATGGTGATTTGAATGTTAAATTTTTGTTTTATTATGCACCAAAATAAAATTTACGCACTAGTTTAGTAAGAAGAAAAAGTCTATGAAGATAAATAATAACTGTGCTAACAATAAATTAAATTCTTAAGGAGCATTAAAAATGAAAAAGCTAAAGAGTCTAATTGTTACAACTGTATTATCATTATCTAGCCTCAATGTATTGGCTAGCAGTGTGGTACTTCACTCTGATCAGGCGCCTGCAGCGATTGGTCCATATGTGCAGGGCATTGATCTAGGTGGGGTGGTGATTACGTCGGGACAAATCCCTGTAAACCCAGCGACAGGTGAAGTCTCTGATGATATCAAAGAGCAAACAAAGCAGTCTTTAGAGAATGTTAGAGCTGTTATTGAACAGGCGGGGCTAACACCTGAACACATCGTTAAGATGACAGTGTTTGTTAAAGACCTTAATGATTTCGCTAAGGTGAACGAGGTCTATGGCGAATTTTTCGACAGCCACAACGTAAAAAACTATCCGACTCGCTCTACAGTCGAAGTTGCAAGACTACCTAGAGATGTAGGAATTGAAATAGAAGCGATAGCAATTAAAAAGTAGATCAATAGTGCGAGTCTCAGTAAGCGTTTCTAATGACTGAGACTCGTTTCTTCTATCTTACAGCTGAACCAGCGCAACCTCTTTCCCCGCTCGACACTTAAAGTGCAGTTTCGTTGACGTAAAGGTTTTCAATTTAAAAGAAACTAAAGGGGAGGAGCCCCTAGTTTGTTCCACCTAATTGCACCATATACCTATCTATGAATAGGGAAATATCCCTAGCTCGCCATATGAACATTTAAAGTATTGGCTATCGGTTACCACGTTGTCAGAAATACTCAGTTGATTGTAATAGAGGGCCTATTATTGCTCTCAACAATCGTTCGTCGACTGCACGTACCTAAGCAAGAGGTAACTAAACATCTCACCCTTGCTATTTATGTTATGAGCTTTTTTAGTCTGTACTTTATGATCGACTTCATCGCTAAACACCATACCTATTAACTCAGACAGCCAAGTATAGAAATGTCTTTGTCTCGTTATCTATATAGGCAAATTCAAGGCTATATGGACTCACAGCGGTCATGGGGATTGGCGCACTTCGCTTAATGGCAATAGCCGGAGTTTTTGAGTTAAGGCTAAGTTTGAAATCGAACAGGAAGATATGAGGAATAAGGGCAATAAAGGTACAAACCCTGATGAAGCATATTTAGTAACGGCTTTTGAATAGATACATTGACTCACCTGATTGACTCACTAGAGCGTTTTCAGGGATTCAAAAACGAAAAAAGCCCTGATAAATCAGGGCTTTAAATGTGACGGAGAGATAGGGATTTGAAAACTACCTATTTCTGCTCCTTATCTATAACCCCTTGATTAGTTAGGGATTCAAATTTTAGAAGCCTTAGAGTCAACTTCGATTGACTGACATAATTGACATTAGTGACCCTTCAGCCAAATGTCAAAGAAAATCTATTCTGAATTATCTAGATAATTTAGGTTATGAAGCATGTTGATTAAGCAAAGTTACAAAGCGATGTATCCCAATCAATTGCAATATATGCGGGTGAGTAAATATTAAACCTTATATTTCATATGTTACCCAATAGCGCGCATATGTCACAGTATGCGCAACAGAATGTCACGTTTGTGCAAAAAGATTAGGGGTTTACAGTGAATATCAGATGGCTTTTTATACTGACTTTGTCAGTGATTTTGACGGCTTGCGGCGGAGAGAGTTCGACTGGGCCTGAAAAATCTTTCGATAAGTCAGAGTTAGGCGAAGTTACACTAGGAAATACTGAAACGGGTAACCCAGTAAATTCGGAAGAAAAACATGTGCTGTCACCGATTGATACTGCTCAAGAAAACAAGCCGAGTGCCTTTACGGAAGACCATGGCCCATATTCAGATATGTCACCCACAGATGTAGCCCAAGCACTAAAACCGGCAAACTTTGTTGAAGACAATGGTCCTTATGCAGATATGTCACCCACAGACGTAGATGAAGCATTAGACCCTAATCATTGTATGTTTAATGGGACTGAGCTTACTTATGGAGTCGAGAGTAACTACACCGATCCAGCATATTGGGAAGTAGGAAGAAATACATGTAAGGATCTAGCTGTCGGCATAGGTGAAGTTCTAACTAATTATACTAATGGGCAAGGCCAGGAAGTACTCGAATACAAATCAGTTATTAGTGATGTATTGGTATATGTTGGTCCATATAGCCATAGTGTATATACACCAATAGCAAATGCGACTTTACGTTCGAATGCTAGGCAGTATCTAGAGCTAGAAATTGCATTTAACCCTATGCGACCAGGCCTATTAATTTACTATTCAGATCATGTTAGAGGCGAAGGGTTTGATCCTTTCTCTTACACCCGTCTACAGCAATGGATGAACACGCCTTACCACGTAGAGAGATTTGAACCAATAAATCAGTTGATGTTGACTCACTTGAACCATGATACGCAGAGAATGGCTGACAAATTTAAGTCTATTTAATTTCGTGGGGTAAAGGCTAAGATCGGCGCGCGGTGAAATCAATAGATATGAAAGCAATGATCTTTCAGGCTTATAAAAGTCTTGGTAGAAATCTTCACTAGACATACCGGAAAACAAGGCACCTATTTGCCCCCCAAACCATAAAAATTTCACCTAATTGGCAGTGTCACATGAGATTAATAATCCAAGTTTTGGTGACGAGCATGAGGGTAGAACTGTTGATAGTGCAGCAAGATCTTCATAAGCGCCAATCCAGCTGCATTCATCCTTTAATTAGCTTTAGGTAACGACATGAAAGCATACATAATACCAATCTTGACTACTGTCGTCCTAGTCGGGTGTGGCGGCGGCAGTAGTGATTCTTCCACCGTTAAGGACGAACAAATCCTTCAGTCTGTGCCAACGCTTCCCGAAATGCTATCCCCACCATTACGCGAAGAAAAGGTGCCAGAGCCTATTTATGGCAATGCGATACCAAAGATGCAGCAAGTTGAGCCTTCATTAGATTACCCAAAGCCTGCTCTCGCAGTGAACAGGGTTCCTGAGCCTGTGTATGGGAGGGATACTCCTGAGATACTGCAGTTGACGCCCAAGTTGGATTACCCAGAACCTTCTCTGCCTGCTCAAGTCACTCCAGAGCCTAAATATGGATCAGAAACACCAAGAACCATTGAGGAGATCTCACATTGCTCAAATGGCAACCAAGTATATGGCAATAACCCAGTAAGTAACCCTGTATATGGTAATCAACCTTCGGGTATCGAAAACAACTTTATTTATCGAATCAATGCCAAAGGAAGCACAATGTACTCCTCAAATAGCTGTAATGGTCTTACAGACCTGTTATCTGATAGCGAGGTATACAATTTCATGTACGGTGATATGGGGTGGGAATACGATACTCAAGGTACGACTCAGCCTCGTTACAAGTCGTCAGTGAAAATGGTTTTTGATGACAAAGAACTGGTATCTATTAAAGCGTATTATCCTAGTAGCATTCGTTACGGCGAAACTGTAAAAACAGTCGAGTACGTAATTGGCGATGACTACCTTACTTTTCGTACAGAAGGTTGTGAATCTGGCTCTTTCCTCAGTGACACTGGCGGGGGACCGGATGGTGGTTTGTCATGCCGTTCACCATACAGTCTTGCTAAAATTCCTCTTGCTTCACGCTTCGAAGACTACGTTTCTTTGATTGACCTGCCAAAGAATGGCATTCCTTCATGGTGGTTACAATTTAGGCCTTCTGTATCAGTGGTTCAAGTGGTCAATGCTTTGGTGCCGAACACACATATTAACAATCTCATTGAATCTACAAAATATGCGGAGTTCATCAGAAAGCCAGAGAGTTCAGTGATGTTTCTCAGGGATGACTGGAGCGAAATTGAGTTTGATGTTAACGCACTGCTTGGTAATCCTGAACAAGGGTGGTGGAAGAGATTTGGATGGGACGGTCGACAGGGACAACACTGGTAAAGAGGACTTTATAATGAGTAGTGCGTTGCTTAGCATTGGTGAATATAATCTTATTTAGCGACTATTTTTGTCTTTTTACCGGATAGACTTGGGGTGTGTTTGGTATTAAGTGAGAGTATGAAGATGGAACGAATCTATGAGCCTGAAGGATGGTGCATTCTCAAGGTTGAGCCCCCAGGGCAACCACATTTTTATCAGGTTTTTGGCAGTTGGGTGGGTGGTTTTGCTGACCCAGATAAATGGAGACTCAGCTCTGGTGCAGACGACTTAGACTCTACCTTTATGGAAGGTGACATCTGTGTATTTCCACAAAGCAGTGGCAGTATTTACCATCTAGCACTTATAGCTCACAAACAACACAACTTTTATGCTCAAGGTGTGCTGAATCACTTAATTGAACAGCAAACTGATAGCGCTCTGGGTGCACGTGTTTCAATCATTGACCTAGAGACGCAAGATGGTCGAATCAAGGTGCCTTTTAAAGAAGTAGAATCTTGATTTGAGAAAAAACACAGCTCTATGTAGTTGATTGTCAGACCTACTGTTTAATTTGACTGAGTATCGGTCTGGTGATGAATTCCATATAGCCTAAAAAAGCCTACCAGTTTATATCTGGTAGGCTTTTGTTCACTCTCGATGAACGTGAAAGGTGAATGTCGACGTTAAGTCAGCGTTCTAGTTTGAACGTACAATCGATGCTCCCTCTTTCTTATCGTTACTTAAACCATGTTCTTGATAAAACTTTACTCGTAATTCACGCACACGTTCTCTTAGTTCTTCAGTTCCATCCTCAATGAAGCGTATCTCGTTTTCAAGTGCGTCTATGAGGAGGAGCAGTTCGATTTTTGTCATGATATCTACCTTATTTTTTATTCAATCACAGTACGTAGCCCTGAAGTGGGCGACACATGAGGTAAGGCAAATTTGAAGTCATGATTTTAGTGTTGTGCTTCTTTTATGATAAAGGGGTGAATGACGTGGATGTGTGGCCGGCAAAAGGAATGAAGGCTTGCCAGAAGTGTCTCTTCGAGAGTCCTTAAACTGAGAAAGTGTATGGGCATTGCTCCACCCACTGCGTCCAAATAAAAATTCACGCAAAAGCGATGCCTCTGCGTGAATTTTTTTTACCAGTTGCGCATCACTTGGCGCTCAGCTTCAAACATCTTGTTGAAGTACAGAGCCCATCGATATGCTACTCGCCCCTCCTCAACGCTAGATACGTTTTCGATACTGAACTCATACCCCATTCGATGACTGATCAATTGGTACATGATGTCTTTCGTGACGTACCCACTTTGCCAGTTCGGTGCCATTACTTGGTGTAAATGATACTGAACCTTGTTCAGTGTTTCTTGCGTAGTGCCATTATCTGATGTGCTGGCATGCTCAGGCGTGGTTGCCTGTGTATTTTGATTCATTGTGATATCCCTACCTGTGGTTAAACGAAGTGAATGTGCTGCGGTTTGCAGTCATAAGAGGTAGGGAGAGTTGAAGTGAAAGATGAGAGAGTCAGTGTTTAATTGTGTACTCACATAGAGCCGCTTCCTTATTCGTAGATGTTTGAAAAAGAAAAAAGCGTAACGCTATGTTGTGAGGTAATGACTGTGCCTATTTCAGGGAAAGGCGATGCAGAAGTGAAAAGCGAGTGTCACTCACAAGATAGTCCCATCCTTCTGCGTCGCCATTCACCTCTTAAAATAGGCAGTGTTAGTTCTGTCTTGTTATGAGCCACTTCATTTCGAAGTGGCTTTTCTTTTTTCGAATATGACGCAATGGAAAACGTTGTTTTTCTTTTCAAAGACACTCAGCGACTTCAATCATCATCCCGCGCGATAAAACTTCAACACAATCTTCTTGGGCACAGATTTTTCCTACTCTCAGTGATGGTGCAAGAGTGCACATTGAAATGCGAATAACGCACAAGCCAAGTGGCAAAGTAGGGAACTCTGAGCGACAAAATAAAACTAACAGAAAATTTTTGATTGATGTGAGTGGGCGAGTCAGTAATGACGAGCCAGATGTGCAATAGACAGGGAGTCAACACTTCGTCTAATTACTGACAAGAAATTAGACGAAGTGCCATAGCGGGCCTCAGCCCTTATACTGCAAGCACGCACTGACATGACGAGAAAAAGTTTTCGGAAGTGACGGCACGTAAACAGAGACTTGGAGCGATGATAAGCAGCAATAGCTCGGCGTTATTATCGCAATGCCACCAAGAGAGAGTTCGTTAACTTCACAGGACATAGCACATAGACAGAGGATGCAATAAGCCGTTTGTTGATGCCAACAACACTGTCTATCTAACCGAGGCTGCAACACTGCCCACGACCTTAAAGTAGAAGGGAGCGGTTACCCCCATCACTGAATGAGCATGCAATAAGGCCACTGACTCCCAAAGGGAGAAGCATTCAGTTTTAAACAGGCGTAAATCATTTATCGATACAGAAGTGAAACTCTTCTGCGCATCAACCGCTATGTTGAACCTTAAAAAACTGCAAACAGACAACCTACTAGGATTGAGCTGACACTAGTTAAACGAACAGTGAATAGGAGTTTAACTATGCGTAAAACCAAATACAGCGGGCACCGTTTAAGTGGTGTTCGGAACTTTACCAAGCCTAACTTTGGATTGGGTTCGAGACAGATAGACAAATGCTTGATTAACGCCTCACTTGAGCAGCTCGGTGGGGTGAAAAACAATACACACTTAGCAAGGCTCCCTGCCTGCCGCGCGTTCTCAGCTTTTCTAAAAGAAAATACTGACATTAAACGTCTTAAGCAGATTGAGAAAACTCATGTACTGCAATTTGGTGAGCATCTCCGAGAGCGCTTTGAATCCGAATCCACTTTCAGCTCTGCCTCTGCCAGAGATTATCTAAGCCACGTGAATGTTTGCTTAGCTCAGGCAAGGGGCGACGAGGCTGTCAAAGTATTGGCAACCAAAGAGTTGGATTACCCCTCTAAAACGGGCATAGCCACCGTTGACGGTTCTACGAGCTCAGCGGAGCATCACTATATCGTATCCAATGCGAGTGAACCGGTTGCCGTATTGGCCCAACTGCAACGCGCTTTTGGTTTGCGAATGCGAGAAGCGTCCTTATTGGATTGCAATAAGGCTTTAGAGCAGATGCAGGTAAATGCTGAAATAGTGATTGAGCGTGGCACTAAAGGTGGACAACCACGCAATGTGCCTTGTGATACAACCAGCCAACGAAAGGCATTAGAGCGAGGCGCGAAGCTTCAATACCAAACCGGACATGATAATCTCACGCCGACTTCTATGAGCTTCAAAGCGTTTCAAACTGCCGTCTGGCGAGAGCACCAGCGCATTGACTGCGGATATCGTACGCACGGTGAGCGTAAACACTATGCATGTGAGTACTACAAAAGCCACGTTGGAGCATTGCCTCCGGTTCAAGCACAAGTAGAGCATGGCAAGGCTCATCACCAGTATCTCGCCGAGCAGCTTAATATCAGCGTTTCAGAAGCGATAACACGCGATAAGGTGGCGCGACTGGCCCTTTCTAAGCTTCTAGGGCATCACCGCCTGAGCATCAGCAATGCGTATGTAGGGTAAGCGTGTCTGCACAAACAAAAACCGTGACCTTATGCCGGGTGCTTAGCGTTTTATGTACCTCTTTATTTAATCAATGAGGAGTGAAGTATGAACTCAAATACGGTGCGGCAGATACACGCGGTGATGCGTCACTACAAAAAGCCTGGGATTGCTTATCGGCAAAAACAGGTCAAGCGACTGATAGAGATATTCGATGATGTGTTTAAGCATGAGAAGAACCTAGGGGAACAACTAGAGCGAGTTGGGCGCAAGCATTTGATTGGGTATTGGCGTCGAACTGAGCATGAGTCACAGACAGTGCGTAAAGAAAAGTATCGAGTGCTGGTCTATTTTGTAGAGCAGGCCAATTTGTCAATCAAGGTTCCGTTACCAAAACCAACGGGTGGAGTGAGGACAGAAATCGCCTAAACATAGAAAACGAGCTTACACACTTTAAGTATAAGCTCGTTTTTTGTTTGTTCAGCCAAGTTAGCAACCCTGTTAGGTTTTAAGAAGTCTGACTTAACCTCACATAGGAATCATAGGAGCATTGTCGTTCAATATCTCATCCTACTCGAGGTTTTACTTGGCAAAGACCGCTTTGATACGCTGAAATAGACGTTTGTACACTGGCACTGAAGCTACAGATTGAGATTGCATTTGCAGTCGATGGTTCTTATCTAGACGTTGTTCAATCATCTCGGTGGGCTTAATGTCACCATCTTTGGGTATCCACTTAGCATAATGCCTTTCAAGGGTGAGTGTATCAGCATGGCCTAATTTATCCGCTAGCCATTTGATGGGCACACCTGCAGACAAAGCGTGACACGCATAGGTTTTACGGCATTGCGTTACGCCTCGCTCTCTGATACTCCAGTCTTTAAGTAGCGGAGTTAGGTAGGCTTGCAAAAAATCTTTTGGGTTTTTGTAAGGTTGCCCCGTCTTCGCTCGAATGAACATTGGCGTGATGGTGACCTCTTCACGGGTTCGATTATCCCTTCCGACAACAGAGATAGTAATTACCTCTAGGTGTCCGGTGCATTGGTAGTGAGTACGAAGCATTGTCATTGTTGTGCTATCAAGCTCTATTTTTCTATGTCCATTGGTAGTTTTTGCGCAGCGATACTCTGATTTAGGCTTTACGATAGAAACGGTATAGGTCCCTGCATCCCAATCAATGGCCTCCCAGTGGGCGCACACCCCTTCTTCAGGCCTTAAGCCTGAGCGTATCTCCAGCAACGTCATTACTTGACCTGAAGTGCATGGAGTTTGTGCTGACTCGATTTGAGATATTTCAGGAACACTATAAGGGTCGATGTTTTTGCGGGCTTGAGCGTAGGTATTCTCTTTGGTTTGCTTTGGGTTTTGAATCCCTTCCATTGGGTTTATTTCAAATACACCGTCTTGCGTTGCTGTCTTGAATATCTTACGCATGGGCGCGAGATAGTTAGAGATCGTTTTGTTTGATTTACCTTCAACCTGCCAAGTCGTAATGACGCCCTGGATATCGGAATGGCGGATGTCTGGGAAGGAGTATGAAGACAGCGCTTTTGTAATGACATTGAGCATAGAGCGCGAAGCGTCATTGGTGGTTTCTGCATGGTTTTGAATGCCTTGGTTTAAGACAAGAGCAGTGTATTTAGATAGGGTACATGGGGTGTTAGAGTTCATTGAGAGGCTCCTTATTCTTGTTAGCCTCTCTGCTGAACGTCAGCTAAATTCAAAAAAATAACGTGTTGCGCTTTTTTACTGGTCGAACATTTTCCACCTAGGGCCTTACACTAAAAAAGCGCCTAGATAAGGCGCTTTGGCGTTAAACATGTGGCATCAGTACCCAACCTACGACTTGATTGTTTCTTTTGAGCATCATCCTCTCCAATTCCTTTCTTCCTGAGCTCGATGTCACCCGCATCCATTTAGCGTTCAATCGATGAAGGGAATAGCCCCCACCATTGACGATCTTCATCATAGGAAGACTTTGGTCATACAAGTGATTAAGCGATGCTTGCGAAGGGGGTGGATCCAATAGAGGTGCAAGTTCATCGGATAGAAGCGGTACAGTTTTCTTAAGCAATGAAGGAGAAAACCCTTCAGACAAAAGCTCTGACGGTGTGATGCTGGGAAATTCACTAAGTCGACGAAGTAGCAAAACCGTTAATTTTAACTCGTCATATGGCCAACCTTGATTAAGCCAAGGGCTTAAGTCCAAGAACTCATTACAGGTCTCTTCTTGGAGGTAGCCGTGGAGGGCGTTAATGGACTCCGAAGTATGATAGTTCATAGTTGGTTCTCCTCACCTGAAAGAGTAAATTGACTCACAATGTCGAGCATGGCGAATAGATTTAGGCGTTTGCCATAACGGCCATAGGTCATGTTGTGATTGGCATGACCGACAACCTCAGCCACTCTGACTTCCTCCACTCCTTTTTGCTTCAAGGTGTCGATAAAGGTGTGTCTGAAGCCGTAACAGGTAGGCCTTTTATGGGCTTTCATCCCTAATTTGTTTTGTAGGCGTGCAAATTGAGTACGGTAAGCTTTCGACCAATCTTGATTCTCACCTAAGGGTTTGAACTTGAATAACTGATTGCGCTGTTGTGCCGTGACGAAATTGAGAAAGCCCAACTCAATAAGTTGAGGATGGATGGGGACAGTGCGTATGGCGTGCTTATTTTTAACACGCTGACTCGTTCCTTTATCGGTAATAGAAACTGATGGGATAGGAGTGGATATCGAGATGTCGCTAACTCTTAATTGACAGGCCTCTGATGGTCTCAATCCCATATAGAGTTGCAATAGTGAAACCCATTGTACACTCGGGCAGCTCTGTTTGAATTCATGATGATTAAAGAGGTGCTCTAGCTCGTCTTTACTCCATCGTAGTCGTTCCTCTGAAGCATGTTGGTGGGTTCTAAAGGTGGCTGTCATTTGCTTAGCAGGGTTACTGGGGATTTCTTGAACCGCTTCTAGCCACTTAAAAAACTGCTTAATAGCGGCCAGAAATTCCTTGTTGGTCTTTGGGCTTCGTTTTTGACTGTTTAAATGGTCAACATACGCCATTAATAAAGCTGAACTCATTGCTGAGTTTGATTGCTTGTCATAGAAAGCAATGAAATGAGAGATTCGTTGGTTCAATTGATGGACAGTTAGCGCAGTAATATTCTGCTGTTTCTTCGAATGAATAAACTCAGCTAACCAACGGTGTAAGGGCGCTTTCTTTTTCGAAAGTGGCTGAATACCATTTTGCGAAGATTTGTGTGTTCGAGGATTATAGGCGTGGGCAGGATGCCCTGCTTCTATTGAAAGCCAAGTGTCACTGATAGATTGAAGCAACGCGGCTTTGTAATCGTCGATTACATCGGGCGTAAACGCATCAATCTCTGCCCATTTATCTAGGGACTGGATGACAATTGGTGCAACGACCAAGTTTCTTCTGAGTGCGACAGGACGATTTTTAGTGCGAAGACTTATCTTAAAATCGAATGGAAAGCCCAGTTTAACTAGCTTCTTCGGGGTGCAGATTCGGGTGTAGTACACCGAATTGGGATGTTTATAAACATACAATTGACTCACCTCATTGGTTTTGAAGTGACTCCCTAGTTCCTTAAATGCAAAAAGCCCCTGATAAATCAGGGGCTTAGATATGGCGGAGAGATAGGGATTTGAACCCTAGAACCGCTATTAACGGTTGCCGGTTTTCAAGACCGGTGCTTTCGACCACTCAGCCATCTCTCCGTTGCGGGAAGAATAATATAGAGATTAAAAACCTTTGTAAATACTAAATTTAGTAGAAAAGGTCTAAGTGATTGCATTTTGAACAATAAGTTAGGGGGAGATAAGTCACTTAGTTGTTTTGGTTTAAAACGTGTTCAAAAAAGTAAGGGAGCCATAGGCTCCCTTCGGTATTTTGTGGTCGGACTGACAGGATTTGAACCTGCGACCCCCCGCCCCCCAGGCGGATGCGCTACCAAGCTGCGCTACAGTCCGAGTTATTGCTGTTCGTAGAAACGCTTGGTTTCTGACAATCCTTGCATAATAACGGACAGTTTTGGTTTAGCATCGCGCAGTCTACGGTAGTTATGATCAAACACTTTATAGTTGCCGTATCGATCTAAAACGGTGATTTCATTAGGAGAAATCAGAGCAAACTCACGAGCGTCTCCAGCCATTGTCCAGCGACGCTTTTTACTATTGAATAGATTCTGGCCGCTACTGAAGTCTGCAGGATTAGAGGTTACACCAAGCAGGTCTTGCATTAGAGTGACTGACAAATCAAAGTGACTTGATACGTGATCCCACTCTTTTGCTGGCTTGTTCGGCCAATGCACTACCATTGGCACTCGCAATTGGTACTTACTATAGTTGCTGTTCGAGCCCCAACTGTTGGTATTGGTTTCGTTGAATTCCCAACCATGATCTGAAGTAATCACGACAATAGTGTTGTCCAACAATTCTTTGTCTCGCAACGTAGCAAGTGCTTGTTCGATTGATGTATCAATTTTGCTAGCTGTGGTGTTGTAGGCCTGACGAAGAACAGCTCCAGCATCTTTGCCTGATGCCTCTTTGACATGGTCTTCAAATTGCTGCATCTGCGTGAGATGAAGTAGGCTAAACCAGTTCTTATTACCTTCGTTACCAAGCCACTGTTGCCAGTTGGCCACAGCGGCTTTATCTGACTTGCTGATCTGCTCAGTTAGGCTATCGTCTAAGCCACTTAAGATGACATCGTCATAAATGTTCGATGAGAAGTCGTTGCCACTAAAGAAACCCATATCGTAGTTGCGATATTGAAGCTGCTCTACAAATAGAGGCTGAGTCTCGTGGTGTCGAACATTGGCAGCGTACGTCGCAGGGATGCCATAAAACAAGCCAAACGAAGCCGAGTTGTCGTTACCAGAGCTGTAATGGTGACTGAAATTTTGGTTCTGTGCAGCAAATTCACTCAGAGCAGGCATAGTTTCAGGATTCACGCTATCTGCACGTAAATCTTCAACCACAATCATCAATAGGTTGTAGTTCTTACTCTTGCTCTTATTAACCTTCAAGGTTTCTAGAGGGTAAGTCAGTACTTCGGTATTTGCTTCACCGCGTTCAATACGTTCTTGATATTCTTCTCTATCGAACCAACCCTGACGCTCTAAAAAGGTTTTAGCGGTCATAGGGTACGATAACGGGAAATTAGCACGTTGATTCGTAATAGGGTTATAGAAGGTGGCATCAGCCCAGATATAAATTAGGTGGCTGAAAATAAAGCCGACAAAGAATACTACTGCAATTGGGCGCCCGATGCGCTTATGAGACAGTTTTCTTTGCTTGCGCCAAACCCACTCAGCTAGAGCGAGTTGCACAAAGAAAATGATGGGCACAAGAACGAACAGCGTTTGCCATTTTGCATTAATGGCATTCTTATCGTCACTTAACAACAGTTCCCAGACGATAGGGTTAAGGTGCAGGTTAAGCTCTTGATACGCCTGTGTATCAAGTAACAAAACAGTCAGCCCAACCGTACTCGCGAGCACACCGACTATCCTGAACAGTTTAAAGTTCGGGACAATAAAGGTTATAGGGAACAGGCAGAGTACATAGAGTCCAAATACCAAAAAGCCAAAATGGCCTACCCAAGATGAGAATAGGTACAGTTGCCCAAGTAGGGTATCTGGCCAAGGGGATTCAGCTATGTATCGCGTACCAATGAGCATTGCAACGATGACATTGAAAAAGCTAAACCAATGCCCCCAGCTGACAAGTCTCGATACTCGTTCTGCGTAAGAATTACCGCTATCTACCATGAATGTTCGTTCTTGTTATTAGTTATTAGTCTTCAACAGATGCGATTAATGCATCTGAAAAAGTTTTGGCGATGGCCTTCCTTTGTCCTTTAGCCACGTTCTGGTTAAGAACGTTAGTCGCGATATTGCCAACCAACATCAAGCTCAGTTCTGGAGTCGATTGGTGCTTCTCAAGGACTGCAGCAATTTCAGCTAACATGGTTTCGACTTTTTCGTCACTGTATTTCGATGTAATAGGCATAGTTACTCTGCTAATGATAGTGGAAACGGCTTATGATAACCTACTCTGAATAACAACTGAAATCACAAGAGATAGAAATCTCCTATGAGTTTACAATTATCTAATGTCATTTTGCATCAATTAGTTAAAGATTCTGAGCAACAGCTAACGGTTAACTACCGTGAATCTGCCCTAGCTAATGACGCATCTACTGAAAGTTTAGTCGCTGAATTGCACCGAGTGTTCAATGCAAAGGCAGGAAAAGGCTTTGGAACCTTCTCAGATGAGAGCGAGTTCAAGGTTTGGTTAGACGACACGTTATCTGACGGTCTCGACTTTTACACTTTCTCACAAAATAGTGCCAAGCGACTGATCTCTGAGATCAGCAAATATTCTTTTGCTGAGGAAGGGTTTTTAGTTCTAGCTCGTTATCAGTCTTTAGCTACGGATTATCTGTTTATTGCGCTTATTCCATCAAACGAAAGCCTTAAAGTGACAGAAGGGCTAGATATTAGCGCTACGGATTACCTAGATATCTCTAAAATGGATATCGCGGCACGTATTGATCTGTCGACTTATCAAACTGACAGCGACTCAAATCGCTCCCTGACGTTTATCAAGGGGCGAGTAGGGCGTAAGGTTTCTGATTTCTTCTTGGATTTTCTACAAGCAGACACAGGCCTAGACACTAAACAGCAAAACTTGGTGTTGATGCAAGCGGTAGATGACTTTGTTGCTGATGCAAAGTTAGAGAAAGACGATGCTAACTCTTATCGCAAGCAGGTTGCGGATTATTGCAACGAGCAGATCAAAGCCGGTGATGAGGTTGAAGTTCGTGAACTGTCTCAAGAGTTGCCGAAAAGCGATGACGGCACTAGCTTTGCTGATTTTACTCAAGAGCAAGGCTATGAGCTCGAAGAGAGCTTTCCTGGAGATAGAACTGCTGTGCGTAAGCTAACTAAGTTCGTTGGCGCTGGTGGCGGGTTGAATATCAGCTTTGACGCCATGCTAATGGGTGAGCGTGTTTTCTATGATCCAGAGACAGACACTTTAACGATCAAAGGGACGCCACCGAATCTACGTGACCAGCTCACAAGAAAGGGTTAACCCTTAAAAACAAGCAGTTAAGATAACGCAACCCTCGAGGTTGCGTTTTTTTTGCACTTTATGCATAAAAATTCTTGTCATTCGCCTCAACTTTTTTAAATATGAAGGACAACAATGAAACTTGATTAGCACTGGTGATAACTTTCAGTGCATTCCCTGAATTACATGGAGTATAGAGATGATGCGAGTAGGTTTAGTTGGCTGGCGCGGTATGGTTGGCTCAGTTTTAATGCAACGAATGGTAGAAGAGCGCGATTTTGATCTGATTGAGCCAGTTTTCTACAGTACCTCTCAGGTGGGTATCCCAGCTCCTGTCTATGCAGGCAAAGATGCTGGTATGTTGCAGGATGCTTTTGATATTGAAAGCCTAAAGCAATTAGATGCAATCGTGACCTGTCAGGGTGGCAGTTACACAGAGAAAGTTTACCCTGCGCTGAAACAAGCGGGTTGGAAAGGCTACTGGATTGACGCTGCTTCTACACTGCGTATGGACAAAGACTCCATCATTACTCTCGATCCTGTGAACTTGGAACAGATCCAACAAGGCATTCACTCAGGTACCTCTACTTTTGTGGGTGGTAACTGTACTGTAAGTTTGATGCTGATGGCTCTTGGCGGTCTCTATGAGAAAGGTCTTGTTGAGTGGATGAGCGCAATGACGTATCAAGCGGCTTCTGGCGCTGGTGCGAAAAACATGCGTGAGTTGATTTCTCAAATGGGTGTAGTACAGCAATCTGTTGCAACTGAACTTGCAGACCCTGCGACCTCTATTTTGGATATCGATCGTAAAGTTGCTGAAACTATCCGCTCTGATGCTTTCCCTACCGATCAGTTTGGCGCACCTCTAGCAGGCTCTCTTATCCCTTGGATTGATGTTAAGCGCGAAAACGGCCAAAGCAAAGAAGAGTGGAAAGCTGGCGTCGAAGCGAACAAAATTTTGGGTCTAGATGGAAATCCAATTGCTATTGATGGAACTTGTGTTCGTATCGGCGCAATGCGCTGTCACGCACAGGCGCTTACTATCAAGCTTAAGCAAAACGTACCTATGGATGAGATCGAAGAAATCATCGGTACGCATAACGATTGGGTTAAAGTGATTCCAAACGAGCGTGACATTACTGCTCAAGAGCTTACTCCAGCTAAAGTAACAGGTACTATGTCTGTTCCTGTTGGTCGTCTGCGCAAGATGGCTATGGGCGATGACTTTTTGAATGCCTTTACTGTTGGTGATCAGCTACTTTGGGGCGCAGCAGAACCACTGCGTCGTACATTGCGTATCATTCTGGCTGAGAAGTCTTAATAGCTTTAAATGCTTAGTTGATTTGAAAGCGCCCTATGGGCGCTTTTTTTGTTTCTAGAGTGGAGAAGAGTCGATCTTTCTAGGATTCAGGATAGCAACTCTGTTGCTTCCTGAATGACGACATAGTTCAGCGCAGACAAAGAGCGAACGTCCGGTTTTACCTTCATTCCAGCCTTGAGCTGGAATCTTAGGTGGTTCTTGAGCTGAGTAAGTGCGCTCCATTCACCAGTATGACAACTTCTTACTCTGGTCGCACTTGGCTAATCATAATCAGTAGTACTACTGGTGATCTTCACGACGCGCTCTTCATGATCGGGTAGTTCACTACCACAGTGTTTGCAATGAAACGCATCGGGTTCGTGGTCATTCTTCATACAATTTGGGCACATCACCAAATCTCTATGGTCTTTATAGACTTTTTTCTGCTGCTTAACTTCTTGACTCATTTCAGCGGTGATAATGCCTGTGGGTACAGCCAGAATTGAATAACCCAATAGCATGGTCAATGACGCTATTGCTCTGCCTAGTGTGGTGACAGGGGATATGTCACCGTAGCCGACGGTAGTGATGGTAACTATGGCCCAATAAATACTGGTAGGAATGCTAGTAAAGCCGTTCTCTGGTCCTTCAATGATGTACAGCAGGGCACCAAAAATAGTCACTAATATGGCAACCATACTGAAGAAGATAAAAATCTTGCGCCTAGAGTTCCATAGGGAGCGCATGATGACATTGGAATCTTGAATGTATTGAACCAATTTCAGGATTCTGAATATACGCATTACCCTTAGCAGTCTTACAACCCCTAAGAAATGCGCGTTTGGCACCAGTAGCGCTATATAGAAAGGTAGAATGGCCATAAGGTCCACGAAGCCGTAAAAGCTCTTCGCGTAAGCCCAAGGCTTAGGAGAGCAATACAGACGTAATAGATACTCCACGGTAAAGAGGCCAGTGAATATAACTTCAAGATAACCCAGCTGTGTTGCCCATCTTTCATCTACTGATTCTACAGAGCCCATGATTAGAACCAGCAAAGAGCCGATGATGGACGCAATCAAACAGATATCGAACCACCGGCCTAATGGCGTGTCGGTACGAAAAATGATCACATAAAGTCGGTATCTAAGGGTATGTTCTGGATGTGGCATATCAAAATAACTTAAATCAGCAATAACAATAGGATAGCACGTAGTTATCAGGCGGCTTGAAAAAGAAACCGTGAGTAGACATTTGTTGAACCAGAACGAAAAAAGCACCTAAAAGGTGCTTTTTTTTACGAATAAGAATGTATTTCCTGATGCGGCTTAGCTCATCAAGCCAGGAAATAGTGAGCCAATGCCACTTGCTATGAACTCTATGCCTAGCGCTCCTAGTATCAAACCCATAATACGTGTGATGACGTTAATTCCAGTTTGCCCTAAAAAACGTACGATGAAGGGAGCAGAGCGGAACAACACCCAACAACAAAAAGAGAACACGATTACAGTAATAGTTACTGCCACATAATCAATTGGACCTGAGTGATTTGATCCAAATACGATGGTCGAACTGATAGCACCGGGTCCGGCCATAAGTGGCATAGCTAGCGGCACGACACCCACTTGCTCTTTACTAATACTCTCTGCCTTTTCTTGTTTGTTTTGTTTTTGCTCACCCAGTTGGCCGTTCATCATGGAAAAAGCAATGCTGACTAAAAGTAAGCCGCCTGCTATGCGAAATGAGTCAAGAGAGATACTAAACACATCAAGTAGCATCTGACCTGCAAACAAGGACACGATCAAAATTACCGCTACAGCAATGTTTGCTGTTGAGGCCGTTTTAATTCGTTCTTCCGGGGACAGATGATTAGTTAACGATACGAAAATCGGCATGATGCCCACAGGGTTAACAATGGCAAATAAGCCAACAAAAAACTGTAGATATACAGCAACATCCATACCTTGCATTAGCGAGCCTTAATAAGAAAAACAGGGTGTAATAAATTTCCGCGCTACTTTAATCAAGGACGAGAAATTACGCCAGTGAAACTTTCAAGTCTTCGCCTGAAGTTTTCTAAAAGATAGCGCATTTGGCATTACAAAAACTAATGCGAAGTTCTTCAGGGTGGAAGAAGAGAATGCTGAGTGTTTTTTAGGCTCATGCATAAGAGTAGTACGGCCTTATCAAAGAGGGCTAAAAAATAAAAAACCTAGTAAAATTTCTCGTTGTCCTATACCAAACAACGGTTATACTAGGGTCTGGCACGTTTTACATGGCCTACAGGATTTGAAAATTTATGACGTAATGGATTTTTTATTACGTAGTAAAAGAGGTACTTTCACGGATGGGATCAGTATCACAGATTGCGGTATTTGTAATACAATATGGCATTTAGAATAAGCTCAGCTAATAACCATTTGGTGGTAGTTCTTTCAAACAAAGTGATCTGAATCAATTTTATTCGCAGAGTGAAATAATATACTCGTCTGTGAAAGCTATTTACTAAGTTGTGTTGTTTAACTAACAAACCTTACTAAAAAGTTTTTAATTTAAAATATCTAGGAGATAATTATGCCTGTAACTAATATGGCTGAACTGGACGCTCTAGTAGCTCGCGTTAAAGCGGCTCAAGAAGAGTTCGCAACTTTTTCTCAAGAGAAAGTTGATGCGATCTTTCGTGCGGCTTCTCTAGCAGCTAACCACGCTCGTATCCCACTAGCTCAACAAGCAGTTGCGGAATCTGGCATGGGCATTGTTGAAGATAAAGTGATCAAGAACCACTTTGCTTCTGAGTTTATCTACAACAAATACAAAGACGAAAAAACCTGTGGCATCTTGGAAGAAGATGACAACCTAGGCACAATGACTATCGCAGAACCTGTTGGTATCATCTGTGGTATCGTTCCAACAACGAACCCAACATCTACTGCAATCTTCAAATCTCTAATCTCTCTTAAAACACGTAACGGCATCATCTTCTCGCCACACCCACGTGCTAAGAACTCTACTAACGATGCAGCTAAACTAGTTCTAGATGCAGCAGTAGCAGCGGGCGCTCCAAAAGACATCATCGGTTGGATTGACCAGCCTTCAGTAGAGCTATCTAACGGCCTAATGAAGCACGACGGTATCGCACTTATCCTTGCAACTGGCGGTCCAGGCATGGTTAAAGCTGCATACTCTTCTGGTAAGCCAGCAATCGGTGTTGGTGCGGGTAACGTTCCAGTAGTCATCGACGAAACTGCAGACATCAAGCGTGCTGTTGCTTCTATCCTTATGTCTAAGACGTTCGATAACGGCGTAGTATGTGCTTCTGAGCAGGCGGCAATCGTAGTTGACTCTGTATATGACGAAGTTAAAGAGCGTTTCGCTTCTCACAAGGCTTACGTTCTGTCTAAAACTGAAGCGAACAAGGTTCGTAAAGTACTTCTTATCGACGGTAACCTAAACGCTAAGATCGTAGGTCAACCTGCTCCAGCAATCGCTGAAATGGCGGGTGTTAAGGTTCCTGCTGATACTAAGGTTCTTGTTGGTGAAGGTCTTGGTAAAGTGTCTTACGATGACGAATTCGCTCACGAGAAACTATCTCCAACTCTAGGTCTATTCCGTGCTGACAACTTCGAAGATGCTGTTGCTCAAGCGGTAACTATGGTTGAGATTGGCGGTATCGGTCACACATCTGGCCTATACACTAACCAAGATACTAACGCAGACCGTATCCGTTACTTCGGTGACAAGCTTAAAACTGCACGTATTCTAATCAACATCCCGACTACTCACGGTGGTATCGGTGATCTTTACAACTTCAACGTTGCACCTTCTCTAACTCTTGGTTGTGGTTCTTGGGGTGGTAACTCTATCTCTGAGAACGTGGGTCCTAAGCACCTTATCAACAAGAAAACTGTAGCGAAGCGAGCTGAAAATATGTTGTGGCACAAACTACCTAAGTCTATCTACTTCCGTCGTGGCAGCCTTCCAATCGCTCTTGGTGATCTAGAAGGTAAGAAACGCGCATTCCTAGTAACTGACCGTTTCCTATTCAACAACGGCTATGCTGATGATGTAGTTAAGCTTCTTAAAGCTCAAGGTATCGAAGTTCAAGTATTCTTCGATGTAGAAGCGGATCCAACACTATCTGTTGTTGAGAAAGGTGCTGAAGCAATGAAGAGCTTCCAGCCTGACGTTATCCTAGCTCTAGGTGGCGGTTCTCCAATGGATGCGGCTAAGATCATGTGGGTTATGTACGAGCACCCAGAAACTCACTTCGCTGAACTAGCAATGCGTTTCATGGACATTCGTAAGCGTATCTACAAGTTCCCTAAAATGGGTCAAAAAGCTGAGCTTGTATGTATCACTACAACTTCAGGTACGGGTTCAGAGGTTACTCCATTCGCTGTTGTTACTGACGACAAGACTGGTGCTAAGTACCCACTAGCTGACTACGAAATCACGCCAAACATGGCTATCGTTGATGCGAACCTTGTAATGAACATGCCTAAGTCTCTAACAGCGTTTGGTGGTTATGATGCAGTAACTCACGCACTAGAAGCTTACGTTTCTGTTCTTGCGAACGAGTACTCTGATGGTCAAGCTCTACAAGCACTTAAGATGCTTAAAGAGTACCTACCTTCAAGCTACGCGAATGGTGCTAATGACCCTATCGCTCGTGAGAAAGTACACAACGCTGCAACTATCGCTGGTGTTGCATTTGCGAACGCATTCCTAGGTGTGTGTCACTCAATGGCTCACAAAATTGGTGCTGAGTTCCACTTGCCACACGGTCTTGCTAACGCACTACTTATCTCAAACGTTGTACGTTACAACGCGAACGATAACCCAACTAAGCAAACTGCATTCTCTCAGTACGACCGTCCGCAAGCACGTCGTCGTTACGCTGAAGTTGCAGACCACCTAGGCCTAAGCCAAGAAGGTGACCGTACTGCTCAGAAGATCGAACGTCTTCTAACTTGGTTGGACGAGCTTAAGACTGACCTAGACATTCCTAAGTCAATCAAAGAAGCTGGTGTTTCTGAAGCAGACTTCGTTGCTAAGCTTGATGAGCTAGCGGTTGAAGCGTTCGATGACCAATGTACTGGTGCGAACCCACGTTACCCTCTAATCACAGAACTAAAAGAAGTTCTAATGGCTGCTTACCACGGTACAGCATTCGTTGAAGGTGAAACGTTCGAAGGTACTACAGTAATCAAGAAAAAAGCAGACCAAAAGCCTGCTAAAGCGAAGTAATTCGACTCTTGAACGGTGGGCTTGAAAGAGCCCACACTGAATAGACAAATCCCAGCACTGAAAGGTGCTGGGATTTTTTTTGAGCTACCAGGACATCACTCGTCCGTTGAATGAATCGTTTGAGACAATGTATTCGGTATTTCTTATTAATTCTTCTCTGATGTTAGCAAAGCTGTTTTGATAGTCGTCATGTCTTGAATGATGCACGCTAGGCAAGATGCCCCCAACACGAATATCAAAGGGGTTGAGCTCCTTAGCCCAGCTCTTTGTTAAGCCACTGACCATGGAACTGGTGCTTTCGGTGCCAAGGATAGACTCCGACCCTTCATTAGTAAGAATATTAACAATCACACCTTGCTGGTGATTTTTGCGCATTTGCTCTGCACAAGCGTGACCACAACTAAACAGCGATTGAACAAGATGAGAGAACTGTGCGCTAAACTCTTCAGCCGGAGTAGGGCTTACTAGAGTGGGCAATGGGTGGTTTTCCCAGTTATTGATCAGGATATCAACACCACGGTCGTAGAAGTTCTCAATGTAGCTAAACATATCATCGACATTATGCTGGGTATCGTCAGGTAAGGCATAGGTGCACACATTGAAACCAGACTCTATGCATTCTCTGTATGTACCCTTGAGAAGAGCTGCATTTTTGTCCGTTATGACAACCTTTGCTCCAAGAGAGGCAAAGTGAAGGGCGAGAGTCCTCCCTAGTATTGTTCCTGCCGAGGTAATTAATACCACGGAATTGTGAATAACCATTGTTGACCACCTGATTTTTCCAGAGCTTAAATTAAACTACTGATCACCGCAGTGACAAATAGAGGGCTCAACAGCCCTCTAAAATTGAATCCGCTAATTGGATCTAAGAGCCATATCTGACTCATAGTTATACGATCGAATATAGTGAATAAGATGTGAACAAGATGGTGATTTCTTGTGTTTATGATATGCAATTACTTGAACTAAGGAGTAGCTCACAGTTTGAATGATAGAAGCGGTAAGAACTGATGGAAATATGTATGAGTTATCATGTCTAGTCAACAAGATTGCATATTCACCCACACACAACAAAAAAGGCTGCCTAAATAGGCAGCCTTTCCATTATAAATCAGCTAATTACTTAGCTAGGTTCTGTGCAACGAAGTCCCAGTTAACTAGAGCCCAGAAGCCATTCATGTAGTCTGGACGAACGTTACGGTAATCGATGTAGTAAGCGTGTTCCCAAAGGTCAACAGTTAGAAGAGGAGTTACACCTTCTTCCGTTAGAGGAGTCGCTGCGTTTGAAGTGTTAACGATTGCTAGTGAACCGTCTGCATTCTTAACAAGCCAAGTCCAAGAAGAACCGAAGTTGTTGATTGCAGAATCAGTGAATTTAGCTTTGAACTCTTCGAAAGAACCAAATGCAGCATTGATTGCGTCAGCAACAGCGCCAGTTGGTTCGCCACCCGCGTTTGGCGCTAGGCAGTGCCAGTAGAACGTGTGGTTCCAGATTTGAGCTGCGTTGTTGAATACACCACCAGTAGAAGTCTTAACGATCTCTTCTAGTGTTTTGCCTTCAAACTCAGTACCAGGGATCAGGCCATTTAGCTTAACAACGTAAGTGTTGTGGTGTTTACCGTGGTGAAAATCTAGAGTCTCAGCAGAGATATGTGGTTCTAGCGCGTCTTTTGCGTAAGGAAGAGCTGGTAGTTCAAATGCCATTTGCTCGGTTCTCCATTTATGTGGGCTAAGCCCTAAGCTTCCAATGTAGTAACAAATTACACTCAACAAGAGATTTCTTATCAAATGCATGTGACAGGGTCGGTAGTATTACGAACCGCTGTGCAAATTAGTTCTCTAACTTCGTTTGCATTCTATCAATTTTTTATACTAATAAAAGGTTAGGCAACAAATTTATAATATTTGGTAACCAACAGAGTGCGGTTACGCCAACTTTTGTCTATTTTCGCAACAATAACCATATATAGTTTATGGTTTTTATTCTAAGCTAGTAGGGTAAAATAACGGAATACTATATAGAGTAAATGGATCCGAGGAACGCAATGGAAACCCTAGACAAAATCAAACAGCAGATTGAACAAAACACTATCCTTCTTTACATGAAAGGTTCACCTAAGCTTCCTAGCTGTGGATTTTCTTCTCAAGCGTCTCAAGCTTTGATGGCGTGTGGTGAAAAGTTTGCATATGTTGATATCCTGCAAAACCCAGATATCCGTGCTGAGCTACCAGCTTACGCACAATGGCCAACTTTCCCACAATTGTGGATCGAAGGTGAGTTAATCGGTGGTTGTGACATCATCATCGAGATGTTCCAGAAAGGCGAACTTCAGCCTCTTATTAAGCAGGCAGCTCAACGTTCTGCTAGCGAATAAACTCTTTTATAAGAGCGTAGATATTAAAAAGGCTTCCATATGGAAGCCTTTTTCTATTTTGGAACGAGGTTAAAGAACCATAGCTGCTACCCAACCGAAAATGATCAGTGGGATGTTGTAGTGGATGAAGGTTGGAACCACTGTTTGCCAGATGTGCTCGTGCTGCCCATCCGCATTAAGACCAGATGTTGGACCAAGGGTTGAATCTGAAGCTGGAGAACCGGCATCACCTAGAGCTGCAGCAGTACCTACAAGAGCAACGATAGCCATTGGAGAGAAACCAAAAGCAGTTGCAAGTGGTACATAGATAGTTGCGATAATTGGGATGGTAGAGAATGAAGATCCAATACCCATAGTCACCAGTAGACCAACAATCAGCATCAACAGTGCCGCTAGAGGCTTGTTGTCACCAATAGAAGTAGACAGAGCTTCAACAAGAGTCTCTACACCACCTGTTGCTTTCATCACAGCCGCAAAACCTGCTGCAGCAATCATAATGAAGCCAATCATAGCCATCATGTGCACGCCGCGGGTAAATACATCTTGCGTCTCTTTCCATGCGATAACACCGCCAAAGGTAAATACCATGAAGCCAGCGAGACCACCGATGATCATTGAGCCAGTGTACAGCTGTACAGAAAGCGCTGCGACGATAGCGACTACCGCAACAAGAATGTGTTTCTTATTGATGTGGCTTGGCTCTGCGTCTACATGAGTGATATCTGTTTCTTTGTAGGTACGCGGCTTGCGATAGCTAACAAAGATCGCCACAAGAAGACCCGTGATCATGCCTAGTGCAGGTAATAGCATCGCCATTGGCACATCAGAGGCGGTGATGTTTTGAAGGCCGTTGTCGTTAAGGTTCTTCAGCAAGATGTTGTTTAGGAATATGCCACCAAAGCCGATTGGTAGAACCATATACGGGGTAACAAGACCAAAGGTCAGCACACACGCAATCATACGACGGTCAATGTTTAGCTTAGAGAACACTGCAAGTAGAGGTGGAATAAGAATTGGGATAAATGCAATGTGAACAGGGATAACGTTCTGCGATGACATAGTCACTAGGATAAGAGCAACCAATACACCGTACTTAAGACCAGTCGATGCAGCGTCGTTCTCTTGGCCGTTGATGCGTTTAATCACGCTCTGTGCCAATAGATCGGTGATACCTGATTTTGAGATAGCAACCGCAAAGGTACCTAACATAGCGTAGCTAAGAGCGATGGTTGCACCGCCACCTAATCCACCTTCAAAGGCAGCAATGGTGTCGGTAATGTTCATGCCTGCGGAAAGTCCGCCAACAATGGCACTAAAAGTTAACGCAACAACGACGTTAACGCGCATCAATGCCAATAGCAGCATGATACAAACGGAAATGACAACAGGATTCATTATACTTCTCTAATTGTTTAGTTGTGTTTGTGTTTATTCTTCGCCAATCAGTGGCCAGCCACCTAGGGCTTTCCATTTATTGACAATTTTACAAAATAGCTCAGCGGTCTTTTGTGTATCGTAAAGTGCTGAATGTGCCTCTTTATTGTCGAACTCGATCTCAGCTGCTTTACATGCTTTAGCTAAAACGGTTTGGCCATAAGCTAGGCCGCTAAGAGTCGCGGTATCGAACGTGGCAAAGGGATGAAACGGTATGCGTTTCAATTTGGAGCGTTCACTAGCCTGAGAGACAAAGCCATGATCAAAGGCAGCATTGTGTGCCACGATGATCGCACGGCTACAACCGGCTTGCTTTTGTTCTTTACGAACCAGTTTATAGATCTCTTTCAGTGCTTCTGATTCTGGGATAGCTCCGCGCAACGGACTGAAAGGGTCGCGCATTCCAATAAATTCGAGTGCTTCCTTCTCTAAATTCGCTCCTTCAAATGGTTCTACTTGGAAAGTCAGGGTGCTTGCTGGATGCAAGTCGCCGTTTTCATCCATAGCCAGAGTTACTGCGCATATTTCAAGCAACGCGTCGGTGGAGGCATTAAAACCAGCGGTTTCTACGTCGATAACCACAGGGAAATACCCTCTAAATCGTTTTTTTAGCGTCAAAGCTTCATTTTCTACAGTCATAACAAGCAAAGCATATGGATTAAGGCGAGCATTATTACAGATTCATAAGGTTTTCTAAACCCATACATTAATTTTCCTGAGTCTAAATATGACAAAAGGGCTGTAATTGTCTTTCGACAAATACAGCCCTAGTAAACTTACTTACTACTTGGAGAGTGAGTTAGCCGTTCAAACCAGAAGAGGCATTTTCGCGCTGAATCAGTTCTATCTTGTATCCATCAGGATCAGTGACAAAAGCAATATGTGTTGAGCCACCTTTTACTGGACCTGGCTCGCGAGTAACGTTACCGCCGGCAGCCTTGATAGCATCACAAGTGGCATAGATATCCTCATACCCAATTGCGACGTGACCAAAAGCATCACCTAGGTCGTACTCTGTTGTGCCCCAGTTGTAGGTCAACTCAATGACTGCACCTTGTGATTCATCGCCAAAGCCGACAAAGGCAAGAGTGTATTCGTATTCTTTATTTTCGTTCTTACGCAATAGTTCCATACCCATTACCTTGGTATAGAACTCAATAGATTTATCTAAATCACCCACGCGAAGCATGGTGTGTAATACGCGACCTTGAGACATGATTGATCCTTAATGTTTGTGAAATGGAGAGAAGTTTAATCGATAGCCTTATCTTTGAACTCGCATAGGTCTTCTATCATGCAGCTGCCACAACGTGGCTTGCGAGCAATACAAGTGTAACGACCATGCAGAATTAGCCAATGATGTACATCCAACTTGAACTCTTTAGGCACTACTTTTAGCAGCTTTTGCTCAACATCATCTACGGTTTTACCCATTGCAAACTTGGTGCGGTTAGAGACGCGATAGATATGCGTATCAACTGCTATGGTCGGCCAGCCAAACGCCGTATTGAGAACCACATTGGCCGTCTTTCTGCCAACCCCTGGCAGGGCTTCAAGTGCCTCTCTGTTTTCAGGGACTTCACCGCCGTGTTGCTCTAGTAAGATCTTACATGTCTTGATGGTGTTCTCAGCCTTTGAATTGAACAAACCAATAGTCTTGATGTATTCCTTCAAGCCATCAACGCCTAAATCCAGTATACCTTGCGGGGTATTAGCGACGGGATACAGCTTATCGGTAGCTTTATTGACACTGACATCGGTAGCTTGAGCCGATAGTAATACCGCTATCAGTAATTCAAAGGGGGAGCTCCAGTTGAGTTCCGTTTCAGGGTGAGGGTTTTCCTCACGCAATCTTTCAAGTATGAGTCGACGCTTATCTTTATTCATTGAGTCCGTTTTTCAAATAAGATTAGTTGTTAGTGACACGAGCCCGTTCAATCTGTTGTTTCTCTTGCTTAGGTGCTTGCTGTGCTCGGTAGTTATCTATCCAGTTTTTGCCGGCAATTAAGAAACCAACACCGATAAACGCACCTGGTGGTAGCATTGCAAGTAGGAAATTACTATCAACTTGATACACCTGAATGCGCAATACACTTGCCCAGTCACCAAGCAGTAAATCAGCACCATCGAAAAGCGTACCATTGCCGAGAATTTCGCGAACTGCGCCTAACACCACAAGCACAGCTGTCATACCTAGTCCCATCCAAAGGCCGTCAAGTACAGCCAGTGCAGGAGTATTCTTAGAAGCGTAAGCTTCGGCACGTCCGATGATAATGCAGTTGGTTACGATCAATGGAATAAAGATACCTAAAGAAAGGTACAAACCATAGGCGTAAGCGTTCATTAGCAGCTGAACGCAGGTTACCAGAGCGGCAATGATCATCACAAATATTGGCAAGCGAATCTCTTGAGGCACATGATTGCGAATAAGAGATACCGTCAGGTTTGAGCCGACTAACACCAATAAGGTTGCGATGCCAAGGCCTAGTGCATTGGTCACGGTCGCCGATACAGCAAGCAGTGGACAAAGCCCAAGCAGCTGCACAAGGGCAGGGTTGTTATCCCAAAGACCATTCTTTAATAACAGTTTTTTCTCTGACATTATTTCACCTCACATTGTGGTGAGCTACTCAAGATCTGTTGCTGATTTTGCGTAAAGTATAGCCCTGTGTTGTAGATGGCTTTTACCACAGCACGCGGGGTAATGGTCGCGCCAGTAAACTGGTCAAATTGCCCGCCGTCCTTACGCACCTTCCAGCTTTCTTGATTGTCTGCAGTGATCTCTTTGTTAGCAAATGACAAGATCCAATCCGACACTCGTAAATCAATCTTATCGCCAAGTCCTGGAGTTTCTTGATGCGACAATACGCGAGCCCCTAGCACCTTGCCTTGCAGATCGACACCAACTAACACACGAATCGTGCCGTTGTAACCATCGGGTGCGATTGTTTCAATGGCAACTGAAGTTGGCTTACCATCGATGGTGGCGATATAAGCGGGCATGACTTCTTGAGTGCCTAAGGCTTCATTTTGTAAGTCGATACAGTCTGCATAGAGTTCGTTGTCATGCAGGCTGGTTGGAATAACCTGATTAAGCTGTCCTTGCAACTGGGCGATTTGTTGCGCTTTGATCGTATCCTCGGTCAACAGATGGGTAATAGAGACCACACCTGTTGTGATGCAAGCGAACATGGCGAGAACTAAACCGTTTTTACGTATGGTTTTTAACATGATATTACTTGTGACCGTAGGTTCTAGGTTGTGTGTAATAGTCGATAAGCGGTACACACATGTTGGCGATAATAACCGCAAAAGCAACGCCGTCTGGGAAGCCACCAAAGGTGCGAATAATGACGATCAGTGCGCCAATCAATCCACCAAATATCAGGCGTCCCTTAATCGTTGTTGCAGCAGAGACCGGGTCTGTTGCAATAAAGAAAGCGCCAAGCATGGTTGCTCCGGAAAACAACTGGAACAGTGGTGACCCCAATGTACCGGGAGCGATGATGTACAGAATTAAGCTCGTCAGGAATACGCCGCCAAGCACACCTGCAGGGATGTACCACTGGATTACGCGCAGCTTAAGCATGACTAATCCGCCAATCAGGAATAAGACATTAATCCATTCCCAGCCGTAACCAGCGATACCTGAGAATAAAGGGCTATTGCTGATTTCAGAAAGCGTTTGGCCATTACCTAGCCCCGTTTTCACGGTATCCAGTGGCGTTGCCATGGTGATCCCATCAACCCCAGTACGAATCTGCTGTAGTGACATACCGTCAAGATTATAGCCACTAAAAATAAGCGACAGAGCATCGGTCGCTCCTACAGGTGATGATGAGATTTGTGCTGGAGTTAACCAACTGGTCATCTGTACTGGAAACGAGATCAGCAAAACCACGTAAGCAACCATTGCAGGGTTAAATAGGTTTTGACCCACGCCGCCATAGAGATGCTTTGCAACGACAATAGCAAAGAATAAGCCTATTACGGTGATCCACCATGGGGAAAGGGGTGGAATCGCAATAGCTAAAAGTAGTGCGGTAACTAGAGCTGTATTGTCACGAAGCGCTTGTATTGGAGAACGTCCTCTCGCCAACATGATAAGAGACTCAAAGGTCCAAGCCACTAAAATCGCAAACAGTACTTGAATTAAGGTGCCAAAACCAAAGAAGTAGGTTTGTGCCAAAATACCTGGAATCGCACACAATGCTACCAGCAGCATCATTGTCGATAATGAGCGACGCTTTTGAGTATGGGGTGAGCTGGCGATAAAAAATGGCACTAGTTATTCTCCTTAGAGTCACTGCTATCGGCTTGTTGAGCCGCTTTTCTTGCTTTTGCGCGTGCTATAGCTGCAGCAACAGCCGCTTTTTTGGGATCTTCTTGTTGAGGCTGCTCGCTCGCTTCAGGTTCACTATCAACAGTTTGCTGCTCCTGTGCTTTGCGCGCTTTCGCTCTTGCAATCGCAGCGGCGACCGCGGCTTTCTTCGGATCTTCCGGTTCTGCAGGCGCGCTAGTTTGAGGCTCAGCGTCAGCGGTTTGCTGTTGCTGTGCTTTACGTGCTTTAGCTCGTGCAACTGCAGCAGCGACCGCGGCTTTCTTCGGATCTTCTGATTCTGCAGGCTCGCTAGCTTTAGGCTCAGCGTCAGCGGTTTGCTGTTGCTGTGCTTTACGTGCTTTGGCTCTTGCAACTGCAGCAGCGACCGCGGCTTTCTTCGGATCCTCGGGTTCTGCAGATTCGCTAGTTTGAGGCTCAGCGTCAGCAGTTTGCTGTTGCTGTGCTTTACGTGCTTTGGCTCGTGCAACTGCGGCGGCGACTGCAGCTTTCTTCGGATCTTCCGGTTCTGCAGGCTCGCTAGTTTGAGGCTCAGCGTCAGCAGTTTGCTGTTGTTGTGCTTTACGTGCTTTGGCTCGTGCAACCGCAGCAGCGACCGCGACTTTCTTCGGATCTTCCGATTCTGCAGGCTCGCTAACTTTAGGCTCAGCATCAGTGGTTTGCTGTTGCTGTGCTTTGCGCGCTTTGGCTCGCGCAACTGCAGCGGCAACCGCAGATTTCTTAGAATCATCAGACTTAGTGGATTCGTCAGCTTGAGACTCGACATTTGCTTGCGCGGCTTTGCGTGCCTTAGCTCTTTCTATGGCGGCTTTCACTGCATCTTGCTTTTCAGTGTTCACATCAGTCGTTGCCGAGTTTGTTGAAGCAACTTGTTCTTTTTTCGCTTTTGCGCGAGCAATAGCCGCCGCAACCGCATCGCTTTTCGAACCTTCAGCATTTGGCTGTTGCTCCGCTTTTTGTTCGCGACGTTGACGCGCTTCTTCTTTGCGTTGCTCGCGCAGTTTTCGCATCTCAGAATTGTCAGGTTCAGTGACGTTCTCTGATTGTGCCTCCGCTTGCTTCGCTTTAGCTCTAGCAATAGCCGCGGCAACCGCCGGCTTAGGGCCTTCTGTTTTCTTCTGTTTAACTCTTTCTATCGCAGCTGCAATCGCGTCATCACCGCCTTCGGTCTTCATTTGGCTGCGACGCTTCTCGGCGGCTTTCTTGTATTTCTGCTCACGCTCAATTTTATCGCGCTCTAGGCGCTCTTTACGCTGCTCAAAACGAACCTTAGCGCGTTCAGCCGCTTCGGCTTCTGCTGCTTGAATCTTGATTTCTGTCTTCGATTGACGGAAGTAATTCACCAATGGGATGTTACTTGGGCACACATAGGCGCAAGCCCCACATTCGATACAATCCTTGACCTTATATTCTTCACACTTTTCAAGGTCTTTATCTTTCGAGTACCAATACATTTGCTGTGGCAATAGTGAGGCAGGGCATGCCTCTGCGCATTGGCCACAACGAATGCAGGCCATTTCATCGGCAGTGAATTCCAGCTCTTTTTTCGCAGGAGCTAAGATGCAGTTACTGGTTTTGGTGATAGGCACCTCGGTATGAGGCAAGGTAAAGCCCATCATCGGGCCGCCCATGATCACCGACTGTTTCTTCCAAGGCGAAAAGTGCGCTTGTTCAAGCAAAGATTGCACTGGTGTTCCAATCGGCACCCATAGGTTTTGTGCTTGGCTGACACTGCCGCCTGTCATAGTGACGACACGCTCAACCAAAGGCTCGCCATCGATCACTGCACGCTTCACTGCAAAAGCAGAACCGACGTTTTGCACCATGATCCCTATGTCTGCAGGCAGTCCGCTTGAAGGTACTTCTTTATTGGTTAGCACCTTTATCAGTTGGCGCTCACCACCCGATGGATACTTAGTTGGAATGACACGAATGACGATATCATGATTCTCTCCAGCCTTGTTAAGTGCTTGGATTGCTTCAGGTTTGTTATCTTCGATGCCAATAATGCACAGCTTAGGCTTTAAGATGTGGCTGAGTATCTCAATGCCTTGAATAACTTGCTCAGCGTATTCACGCATAAGACTGTCATCAGCAGTAATGTACGGCTCGCACTCAGCTGCATTGATGATCAATATATCGGTACGACCAAAACCTGATTGCAGTTTTCTTGCCGTTGGGAAGCCTGCTCCCCCCATACCAGAAATTCCCGCTTGGCGGATGATATTGACGAGCTCTTCGGCGCTTAGGTCTTGGTAGTGGGTAATGCCAGTGTGTTCAATCCAGGTATCTTTATGATCTGGCTTAATGACGATTGACAGCTCTGACAATCCCGATGGGTGACAACTGGTTCTTGGTTCAATAGCAGTGACGGTGCCAGAAGTGGAGGCGTGCACTGGCAAGCTTAAACTGGTGTGATATTGCGTCAGTGGTTGACCCTTTAATACTAAGTCTCCCACTTTGACCAATAGGTCGCCTTCTTTACCAATGTGTTGCTTGACCGGGATAACTATCTCATTCGCAATATTGGCTCGCCCAATTTTATGGGTGAGAGATTGTGCTTTATGTTCTGGCGGGTGAATGCCTCCAGGAAAGTCCCAGAGATGGCCAGAGCGAATTTGTTCAATAAGTGACAGCATTGGTGGTTATGAGTTCTCAGTCGTTGTGCTTGGCACATTGGTATCTACATTAACTACCGGAATGGTATCGAGTTGCCATTTCCAGGTATCCGGGGTGGCTTTCACCGGAATCATTTCAATACATTCAGTCGGACAGGGTGATACACACAGATCACAGCCAGTACATTGATCAGCAATGATGGTGTGCATGGCCTTTGTTCCGCCAACGATGGCATCAACAGGGCAAGCTTGAATACACTTAGTACAGCCGATACACATGTCTTCATGTATGAACGCGACTTTTTTAACATTGTCGGAAAGATCGTGTGCTGAGTCAGGGACATCAACGCCCATAAGATCTGCCAGTTTCTGTATTGTGGCTTCCCCGCCAGGAGGACATTTGTTGATCTCGTCACCGTTAGCAATAGCTTCTGCGTAGGGACGACAGCCCGGGTAGCCACATTGGCCACACTGTGTTTGTGGCAAGATGGAATCAATTTGTTCAACGATAGGGTCGGCTTCTACTTTGAAGCGAATAGAGGCAAAGCCAAGCAGTCCTCCAAAAAGCGCGGCGAGAGCAACGAGAGCAACAACGGCGATAATAATAGCTTCCATTAGATTTTCACCAATCCAGTAAAGCCCATAAACGCAAGCGCCATTAGGCCCGCTGTGATCATTGCAATAGAGGCGCCTTTAAAAGGCATCGGAACATCGGAGGCTGCAATTCGTTCGCGCATTGACGCGAATAGAATCAACACCATGGAGAAGCCAACGGCTGCCCCAAATCCGTAGATAATGGATTCTACAAAGCTGTGGTTTTCATTTACGTTGAGTAGCGCTACGCCCAGTACAGCACAGTTTGTGGTGATCAATGGGATGAATATGCCGAGCAGGCGATATAAGGTAGGGCTCGTTTTGTGCACCACCATTTCAGTAAACTGAACGACCACCGCAATCACCAGAATGAAACTCATGGTTCTTAGATACTCGATACCAAGCGGCTGCAGTAGGTAGGTTTCTACTAAATACGCACACACTGACGCTAAGGTCAGAACAAAGGTTGTCGCTAGCCCCATACCTATCGCAGTCTCTAATTTTTTAGAGACTCCCATAAACGGACATAAGCCTAAGAATTTAACTAGCACAAAGTTGTTGACTAGCACTGTACCAATCAACAACAAAAGATATTCGGTCATACCAATTTTTTACTCACCCAGATCGAGCTGAACATTATCCTAATTTGTCAGGTATATAACAACACAACATCTATAGGGATTTAGAACATTTGTAGAAAATATAGCCGTTTATACGCAGTTCTTTTCAAATAGAGTGCATAAAAGTGGGGTTTGCACCTCTCTATACGCTTTAGTGGCCGGATTTGAGCTTGAATTGTGGATACTAAGATTTCGATTATTGATAGCAGTCCCAAAACCGTCATTCCAGTGAAGGCTGGAATCTTAGGGAGCACAGGGTTGAGTTTGTGCTCTCTAAGATCCTAGATAAATTGCTTTGCACTTTTCTAGGATGACAAAGAAGTGTACTGCTTTCGAAACAGGAGGACGGCCTTCCGAGTGCGATATTTCCATCGTTCACAAAGTCCAGACGAAAATAAATGCCATAAGATACAGACGAAAAAAAACCGCATCATTTTTATGATACGGTTTTCTTAAGAATTTGGCTTCCCCTGCTGGACTGGAACGGGCCGGCCTTCCGGTTGTGACATATTCACTGTTCACAAAGTTCCGACGAAAAAAAACCGCATTATTTTCATGATACGGTTTTCTTAAGAATTTGGCTTCTCCTGCTGGACTGGAACGGGCCGGCCTTCCGGTTGTGACATATTCATCGTTCACAAAGCGCAGACGAAAAAAAACCGCATTACTTTCGTAATACGGTTTCTTCAAAAATTTGGCTCCCCCTGCAAGACTTGAACTTGCGACATACGGATTAACAGTCCGCCGTTCTACCAACTGAACTAAGGGGGAATTGCTCTAAAGCGAGGCGAATATTACTGACAAGGCTTATCGCTGTCAATAATAAATCTGAAGAATTATAGGAAAAATTATCGGGATAGCGTTGTGGATAATGTTGAGGCCAACCATATTAAGGCTTGATGACAGTTATCCACTGATTTTGTGGATAAGTGTGTTGATGAGATCGGGGCAACTTTATTCTGTTAACATACCGGTAACTTGGTCTAGTGCAGTTGTCTATTGTAAGTGCAGATAATACAAGGTGTTGTACGAGAAGTATGTGCTATAACAAGACTAGTAGGGTGTTTCGAGGTTGTTTAAAAAATAAACTAAAAATTAACGTTTGAGTAAATTCTGGGGAAAAGCTGTGAGTTAATTAGATGTTATGAGAAGGAGGGTTTTCTTGCAGGGGAGAAGAATATAGCAAATGTTAAAATCGAGTGCTAGCACTATTGGTGATAAAATTGATATAAATACCCATAAAGATATTTCAGGTGAAGGTAACTCATTGTGGATGAAGAAAAAAGCACCAAAACGTTTGATTTGGTTTCGAGCTATCAACCTTCAGGTGATCAGCCCACTGCTATCAAACAATTGCTTGATGGACTGGATAATGGTCTAGCCCACCAAACCTTATTGGGTGTGACAGGCTCCGGTAAAACATTTTCGTTGGCCAATGTCATCGCACAAGCGCAGCGACCAGCTATTATTTTGGCACCAAACAAAACCTTGGCTGCTCAACTGTATGGAGAGATGAAAGCATTTTTTCCAAATAATGCCGTTGAGTACTTCGTCTCTTACTACGATTATTATCAACCTGAAGCGTACGTCCCCACTACTGACACCTTTATCGAGAAAGATTCTTCGGTGAACGCTCATATAGAACAAATGAGGTTGTCAGCGACAAAGGCACTACTAGAGAGAAAAGATGCCATCATTGTTGCTTCTGTTTCTGCTATTTACGGCCTAGGTGATCCTGAGTCGTATCTTAAAATGATGTTACACGTTAGGCGTGGCGATGTAATGGATCAAAGAGATATCCTACGTCGACTAGCCGAACTGCAGTATTCAAGAAATGATGTGGCATTTGAACGCGGACAGTTTCGAGTTCGAGGTGAGGTGATTGACATCTATCCTGCTGAATCTGAGCACGATGCTGTGCGTATTGAGATGTTTGATGACGAGATAGATTGCATCAGCATTTTTGATCCACTGACAGGCTCTGTTATTCAACGTGATCTACCTAGATTTACTATCTATCCGAAAACGCATTACGTCACACCGCGTGACCGAATGCTAGAAGCGATTGAGAAGATTAAAGATGAGCTTGTTGATCGCAAGAAGTATTTACTTGATAACAATAAGCTACTTGAAGAACAGCGTATCAGTCAGCGAACTCAATTCGATATCGAAATGATGAACGAACTCGGCTTTTGCTCTGGGGTGGAAAACTATTCACGACATCTTAGTGGCCGTGAAGAGGGTGAGCCGCCTCCAACCTTGTTTGATTATCTTCCCGCAGACGGATTGTTGGTTATCGATGAGTCACACGTGACCGTTCCGCAGATTGGCGCTATGTATAAGGGTGACCGCTCTCGCAAAGAAACGTTAGTTGAGTTTGGCTTTCGTTTGCCGTCAGCCCTTGATAATCGCCCATTGAAATTTGATGAGTTCGAAGCCTTAGCACCTCAAACTATCTTTGTTTCGGCAACGCCAAGTGACTATGAGAAAGAGATGTCTGGCAGCGATATTGCTGAGCAAGTGGTGCGCCCAACAGGTTTACTCGATCCTGAGATTGAGGTGCGCCCTGTAGGTACTCAGGTCGATGACTTACTGTCAGAGATACGTATTCGAAGCGTTAAAGATGAAAGGGTATTGGTAACCACATTAACCAAGCGTATGGCTGAGGACTTAACAGAATACCTGACCGAGCATGATGTGAAGGTGCGTTATTTGCACTCGGACGTAGATACTGTAGAACGCGTCGAAATCATCCGTGACCTACGCTTAGGTGAGTTTGATGTGCTGGTGGGCATTAACTTACTTCGAGAAGGGTTGGATATGCCAGAGGTATCGCTGGTGGCTATTCTCGATGCAGACAAAGAAGGCTTCCTTCGCTCTGAGCGTTCGCTGATTCAGACCATAGGTCGCGCCGCACGAAACCTTGAAGGTAAAGCTATCTTGTATGCCGATCGCATCACCAAATCGATGGCCAAAGCGATAGGCGAAACAGAGCGTCGACGCTTCAAACAGCAACAATACAATGAAGATAATGGAATTGAACCGCAGGCTCTGAAGAAAAGCGTTAAAGATATCATGGAGCTGGGAAGTGTTACCCAAGCGGGTGGCAATAAAAAGTCGAAAGCCGTGCCATTATCTAAGGTGGCGGAAAGTGATGAGCAATATAAGACCTTGTCACCGCAAGAACTGGAGAAGCTTATACTTAAACTGGAAAATGAGATGTACCAGCATGCTCAGAATCTAGAGTTTGAGGAAGCGGCTGCTAAACGAGATCAAATGGAAGAGTACCGAAGGCAATTCATTGCCAATAGCTAGGGGTTAGGTTGTATAGCGAATGTCAAAAAATAAAATAGCAAACAAGCAGTTGAGATTGTTGATGGTAGAGGACACGCTTTCAGTAGCGACCTTATATCAGACTTATCTATCAACATTGAATTTAGATATTCAAATAGTCTCTAGTGGTGAGGCTGCATTAGAGCACCTAGAGCAGCAGCCGATTGATCTTATGTTGCTGGATCTGCGCCTGCCTGATATGACAGGGATGGACGTATTGAAAAAGGTGCGAGCTAGAGCGCCTAAAGTTCCCGTTATCTTTATGACTGCACATGGCTCAATTGAGGTTGCAGTTGAGGCGATGAGAGCCGGTGCTCATGATTTTTTGATTAAGCCATGTGAAGCGGATCAGCTCCGCATCACAGTATCTAAAGCGATACACCAAACTCAAAATGGCAAGCATGATGTTCTAGGAGAGATAAACCAATATCAAGGCTTTATTGGCTCTAGTGCTAGCATGCAAAAGGTTTATAAAACCATAGACTCGGCGGCATCCAGTAAAGCCAGTATCTTTATTACTGGCGAAAGTGGAACGGGCAAAGAGGTCTGTGCTGAGGCTATACATTCTGTCAGTAATCGAAGCACGGAACCCTTTATCGCATTGAACTGTGCGGCTATTCCTAAAGATCTTATTGAAAGTGAATTGTTTGGCCACGTAAAAGGTGCATTTACAGGGGCGGCAACGGATCGAAAAGGGGCTGCAGAGTTAGCTGACGGCGGTACTCTATTTCTAGACGAATTATGCGAAATGGATTTGGACTTACAGACCAAATTACTGCGCTTTATTCAGACCGGTACATACCAAAAGGTAGGCTCATCAAAGCTCAGTGCGGTTGATGTACGCTTTGTCTGTGCGACTAACAAAGATCCATGGCAAGAGGTAAAGAGAGGGCGTTTTCGTGAGGACCTGTATTACCGCCTCTACGTTATCCCGTTGCATCTGCCACCGCTGAGAGATCGAGGTGATGACATTGTTGAAATTGCGTACTCTTTACTCGGTTTTACCTCCCTTGAAGAGAACAAGCAGTTTGGCAAATTTAACGAAGAGGTACTTCGTCACTTCGTTGCTTATCCGTGGCCGGGTAATGTGCGTCAGCTACAAAATGTGATTCGCAATATTGTGGTTCTCAATGAAGGGGAAGAGGTGAAAATGGACATGTTGCCTTCTCCCTTAGACCGATTCAAAGTCGCATCATATTCAGAAGAGGCTATTGATCAGTTTATAGACCCTGAGCAAAGTGACGATAGTAAAAAGATAGTGCCGTTGGCTGTAGTGGAACGAAGAACCATAGAACGAGCCATCGAGCTGTGCGGTGGTAGCATACCTGCAGCCGCCACTGAACTGGATGTCAGTGCATCAACACTCTACAGAAAACTAGAAAAATGGGAGAAAGGGCGTGGATGAACTAAATCTGTTGCAAAGCGATAAAATTACTAGCTTGCGTGCACAGGTGGGTGTGGAGGCTATGCCAGCCTTACTCGATATCTTCAAACAAGAGCTTCAGCAATATATTGGTCAAATTGAAGGAATAGCAGTCAGCGAAGAGAATAGAGAGATGATTGCTCGTACGTGCCATGCGATAAAAGGTAGCGCACCAAGCTTTGGCGCTACCTTACTTGCAGAAAAGGCCACGGAAATGGATGCCTTTTATAAACAACAACTGCTACAAGAGTTTGATAGCCAATGTTTTGAGCTGATCTCACTACTTCGGCGCACTGTGTTTAAGTTGGAGCAACTACAAGCCCAACTTCACTAGGAGCAATTTACAGCTGTTCTAAAACGGCTAGGCGTAGTTTCTCGCGATCGTGTCGCCAACCCCTATTCAATGAGGCAAGATCGCGTGTGACTATGTTCCACTTCCCCTCTAATTCTGGATGAGGAGCACCACCCAACACCACATCGATTTTACGCCCTTGGCAAGCACGCTCTATCCAGTTCAGTTTTTGTCTCAAATCCATTCGCCCAGCAGGACCAAATTCAGGGCTGAGATTTTCGATCAGTATTACTTTTGCATTAGTATTGGCCTTAATCGCCCTACCAATCTCAGGTAATAACAGGGGAGGCATGATACTGGTTAAAAAGCTGCCTGGCCCCAAAATAATGGCGTCTGCCTGCTTAATCGCGTCAACCGATTCGCAAATGGCAGGAACTTCAGGATCTAGGTCCAGTCTCAATAGGTCTTCTTCCATCTCATCAACGCTGGTTTCACCTTTTACCCAGCTACCCTTAGTGGATAACGCTCTTAAATCGGAAGGGTGCTCGGTCATAGGTAAGATGTTTACGTCCACTTTAAGCATCTCACGAACCAAGTTAATGGCTTCAAGCGGTCTAACGGATAAGTTATCCATTGCAGTCAGGATCAAGTTACCTAGGTTGTGGCCATCAAGCTCTCCAGCACCACGGAAACGATATTCAAACATCATCGAGCTAATAGAGGGCTCTGTAATTAACTGATTGATACAGTTGCGGGTATCGCCCCAGGCAATCCCGCCTTGGCAGTAACGAATACGCCCAGTAGAACCGCCGTTATCTGTGGTGGTTACAATTCCCGTTGCATTGCTTCCAAAATCTTTTAAAGCCGCCAAAATACGGCCCAGACCATGTCCGCCACCGATGGCTACCACTTTTTTTGATGAGTAAATTTCCACGCTAATCGCTTATTTTCCTTAGAAATAGTGGGCAAATGTACCCGAATCTTTAGATTAGACCAAATTTAGCGCGAATGAACTTGATTGAACGCGCCTTTTGTAACATTCATCTTGGTAAAAGTTCCTGCATTCCTTTAGGCTTTAGCATTCGCCTACGAAAAATGGTTTATACTGTAGGGGTAAAACTCCGAGTCTCCTTCACTAAGTTTGACGCTGTGTTCCCAAGAGTGAACGTTTGGGCAGAACAATATGTGATTTAGGCCGTGGCATTTCGCCACCAGGGTTGCTCTAGAAATGGAGTAGCCTCCCGTATTTAGGAAAGGTGTTTTGTGACTCAACAATTCGAAGATAGTTTTCATCGCAAGTTTTATTACTTGCGACTTTCAGTTACCGATGTATGTAACTTTAAGTGCAATTATTGCTTGCCAGATGGATATCATCCAGAGGCGAGCAAACGCCCCCCTTTTATCACTCTCCCTGAGATACAGCGTGTCGTGAGAGCGTTTGCCCATTGTGGTACGACCAAGGTTCGTATTACTGGTGGTGAGCCCACTCTGCGTAGAGATTTTACGGATATCGTGCACAGCGTTGCTGAGACTCCGGGCATTGACAAAATCGCCACTACCACCAACGGCTATCGTATGGCTAAGCAAGTTTCTGATTGGAAAGATGCTGGGCTTACTCATATTAATGTCAGTCTAGACAGCCTTGATCCTAAGCAATTCCATCAGATCACGGGACAGAACCGATTTCATGATGTTATGGCGGGTATCGATCGCGCGTTCGAAGTGGGATATGAACAGGTTAAGGTGAATGTAGTTTTACTCAAAGACCTCAACAGCCAACAATTGCCACAATTCCTCAACTGGATCAAAGATAAACCGATCCAACTGCGTTTTATTGAGTTGATGAAGACCGGCGAAATGGATGAGCTGTTTGATAAGCGCCATGTTTCTGGGGTAGCAATACGAAATCAATTGATCGCCAATGGTTGGATATTAAAGCTTCGAGAAGTGAATGATGGACCTGCTCAGGTATTTATCCATCCTGATTATAAGGGGGAGATAGGCCTTATCATGCCATACGAAAAAGGCTTCTGTTCGACTTGTAATCGACTACGTGTATCAGCAATGGGTAAGCTGCATCTTTGCCTGTTTGGTGAAGAGGGCTTAGAGCTTCGCGACCTAATGCAAAAAGATGAGCAAGAAGAAGCATTGATTGCTCGCATATCGCAGGGTCTACAAACTAAAGATATTAGCCACCATCTTGATCAAAATAATCCTGGGGCGACACCGCACCTGGCATCGATCGGCGGTTAATCTTCGTCACACTATTAATTTACATTAAACAGTACATAGGAATTGAGAGAAATGGGACACGCTCATAATGATTTTACGCCGGCTAGCATTGCCGTATTGACTGTATCAGACACTCGCACAGAAGAAACGGATACGAGTGGTGGTTACCTGGCAGATCAGGTAAAAGAAACAGGCCATAAATTAGCGGACAAACAAATCGTTATTGATGATGTTTATAAAATTCGCGCTATCGTCTCTAAGTGGATTGCTGATGAAAATGTAGATGCAATTTTAGTTACTGGTGGCACAGGCTTTACAGCTAGAGACTTTACTCCAGAAGCGCTGGCTCCACTTTTTGACAAGCAAGTTGAAGGGTTTGGTGAGCTATTCCGCGCAGTCTCGTATGAAGAGATCGGCACTTCTACTATTCAATCACGTGCGCTAGGCGGTTTTGCTAATCGTACCGTTATCTTAGCAATGCCGGGTTCAACCGGTGCTTGTAGAACCGCATGGACTCGCATCATCAAAGACCAATTGGATTCTCGCCATAAGCCATGTAACTTCATGCCGCATATTGGGATGTAACAATAGATGAGTGAATTAACCCATATTAACCAGAGTGGCGAAGCGAATATGGTCGATGTGTCTGCTAAAGCAGACACGGTACGTGAGGCGAGGGCAGAAGCTATCGTCACTATGTCAGAGCAGACACTCGCATTGATTTTAAGTGGTGATCACCACAAAGGTGATGTGTTCGCTACCGCTCGTATCGCTGGTATTCAAGCAGCCAAGAAAACCTGGGATCTGATCCCACTTTGTCATCCTCTATTGCTCTCTAAAGTTGAGGTTCAATTAACCCCAATGAAAGAGACTAATCAGGTGCGTATAGAATCAACGTGTAAGCTGGCAGGTAAGACTGGTGTTGAAATGGAAGCCCTAACTGCGGCCTCTGTTGCAGCCTTAACCATCTACGACATGTGTAAAGCCGTGCAAAAAGACATTGTGATTTCTCAGGTTCGATTGCTAGAAAAGACTGGTGGCAAATCAGGTCACTTTGAGGCGACGTTATGATCAAGGTTGTTTTCTTTGCTCAGGTTCGAGAGCTTGTCGGTGAAGATGAAGTTACTATCGAGAGTACAGAGACCTCGGTAGATACTATCAGACAGCAACTTATTGAACGTGGTGATAAATGGGCTCTAGCATTAGAGTCTGGGAAGCTATTAGCTGCAGTCAATCACACTATGGTCCCATTAGATACGACCGTTAAATCGGGAGATGAAGTAGCCTTCTTCCCGCCGGTAACGGGAGGTTAATGTGGATAAAGTACTGGTTCAAGAGCAAGATTTTGACCTAGGCAAAGAGTATGCCTTGTTGTCAGAGTCTTCATCTATCGGCGCTGTAGTTACATTTGTTGGAAAAGTACGAGATTTTAATCTCGGTGATGACGTTATCGGCTTGAACTTACAACATTATCCAGAAATGACGGAAAAGGCCTTGCACGAGATCTGTGCTGAAGCACGTCGTCGTTGGCCGTTAGATAGGGTTACCATCATACATCGCGTTGGAGACCTTGATATCGCCGACCAGATTGTTTTAGTGGGCGTGTCCAGTGCTCACCGAGACGCAGCGTTTGCTGGTTGTGAGTTCATTATGGACTTTCTGAAAACAAAGGCACCATTTTGGAAAAAAGAGCGCCTGAAGGACTCTTCAAGATGGTTAGATGCCAGAGAATCTGATCAAATTTCTATGAAACGTTGGTCATAATCTTGCAAAATTCGCCTGTGTGATAATGGTCACAAAAATAATGAAAGCTAAAGCCCCTTATTACACAGGGGCTTTTTTGATCTAGATCATAAGTATTTAGCTGTTTTTATATCTTTATGATTTTCACCTCTCACGCCAAAAGTGAAAAATTTAAATGTTTAGTTTGCTTTTGGTGTGCTTTAAGTTATTGATTTGTTGCTTGTGGCTGTTGTTTTTGTGCTTCGGATCACTAAATGGTGATAAATCATGTAACAAAGTGTTCTTCATTTAAAAAATGCAGGTTAGATCACTGAACTTTTTCGGTAAATCCAAATTTAGTTCTGGAATATTGACCTAGACAGCAATTTAGCAATTGCGTGAATACATTTTTATGGCAAAAACTTTCAAGGATGGTAACTTTGTTTCCAATCTTTATGGTCTTTTAGCTTTTTAAGTTTCTTTCTGGATACAAAGTGACTTAAAAACAATGGCTTGAAGTCAGAATAAAGAGTTCATGGATGCAACGATAAAAAACTGGAGTTTAATGCATGTATAAAAATAAGATCACCCAAGCTCTAATCCTTGGAGCGGGCCTAGCTGCGGCAACCACCTCTTTCGCTACTCTTGCTGCTAATGTTCCTGCAGGTACTGAGCTTGCTCCCGTACAGGAATTGGTTCGTGGTAACGGTACAGAGGTTGCTTCGATCGACCCGCATAAAACTGAAGGTGTTCCTGAGTCTCACGTTATTCGTGACCTACTTGAAGGCCTAGTAAACCAAGATGCAGACGGCAACACTATCCCTGGTGTAGCTGAGTCTTGGGAAACGACAGACAACAAAACTTTCACTTTCAAACTTCGCAAAGATGCTAAATGGTCAAATGGCGACCCTGTAACAGCTGAAGACTTCGTTTACAGCTTCAAGCGTGCCGTTGATCCAAACACTGCTTCTCCGTACTCTTGGTACCTAGAGATGACCACTATGGTCAATGCAGACGAGATCATTGCTGGTAAGAAAGACAAAGAAACTCTAGGTGTTAAAGCTCTTGATGAGCACACTCTAGAAATTCAACTAGAACAAGCTGTTCCATACTTCGTTAAGATGATGGGTCACACCACTGTTAAGCCAGTTCACCGTGGAACTGTTGAGAAGTTTGGTGACCAATGGACTAAGCCTGAAAACTTCGTTGGTAACGGTGCATTCGTTATGGACAAGTGGGTAGTAAACGAGCGCATCGAGCTAGTTCGTAACGCTAACTACTGGGACAACGAGAACACAGTTCTTAACAAGGTAACTTTCCTACCGGTTGAGAACCAAGTTGCTGAGATGAACCGCTTCCTATCTGGCGAGATTCAAATCACTAACGAACTGCCTATCGAGCACTTCAAGCGCCTTAAGAAAGAACACCCAGAGTCTGTAGATGTTAAGGGCAACCTATGTTCTTACTACTACGGCTTTAACAATGCTAAAGCACCATTCGATGACGTTCGTGTACGTGAAGCTCTGTCTTACACTATCGACCGTGACGTAATCGCGAACCTAATCCTAGGTCAAGGTCAAAAGCCAGCTTACTTCCTAACTCCTGAAATCACTGCGGGCTTCAACCCAGAGCTTCCTGAGTACGGTAAACTTTCTCAGAAAGAACGTGTAGCTAAAGCAAAAGAGCTTCTAGCTGAAGCTGGTTTTGATAAGAGCAACCCTCTAACGTTTACACTTCTTTACAACACATCTGAAAACCACAAGAAGATTGCTACAGCAGTACAATCTATGTGGGCTAAAGATCTTGGCGTAAGAGTAACGCTTGAGAACCAAGAGTGGAAAACTTACCTAGATACACGTCGTCAAGGTAACTTTGATGTGACTCGTGCTGGTTGGTGTGGCGATTACAACGAAGCATCAAGCTTCCTATCGCTAATGCAATCTAACAACAGCTCAAACGATCCTAAGTACCACAGCGAAACTTACGATGCGTTAATGGCGAAAGCTATGGCGGCAACTAGTGATGCTGAGCGTGAAGCAATTTACGTAGAAGCAGAAAAGCAACTAGCTAAAGATATGCCAATCGCGCCTATCTACCAGTACGTTACTTCTCGTCTAGTTTCAGAAAAAGTGGGCGGCTACCCAAGCAACAACGCAGAAGACAAGCTGTTCTCTAAAGATATGTACATCATTAAGTAATTCCTACTTAAAACAATAATAACTATGAAAGACACTGCATGTGGAAACACATGCAGCGTCTAATTTTTTGTCACAGACTGGATGGATGAGTTTATGCTTAAATTCATTATGAAACGGATATTTGAAGCAATACCAACCTTGTTGGTGTTGATTACCGTGTCTTTCTTCCTGATGCGCTTTGCGCCAGGTAACCCTTTTTCTAGTGAGCGCCCACTTCCACCGGAAGTTATGGCGAACATTAATGCTAAATACGGTTTGGATAAGCCTGTATTTGAACAATACACCACTTACCTAACCAATATCCTAACGGGTGATTTTGGCCCGTCATTCAAATACAAAGACTTCACCGTAAATGAACTCGTTGCTAACGCGCTACCTGTATCGGCTAAAGTAGGTTTTCTTGCCTTCATCTTTACCGTGATTATGGGTGTCACCGTGGGCACCATAGCGGCATTACGGCAGAACAGTTGGCTGGATTACGGAATAATGGCCACCGCCATGCTCGGGGTGGTAATGCCATCCTTCGTGTTGGCGCCCGTACTAATTTACCTATTCTCTATCAACCTTGGCTGGCTACCTGCTGGTGGTTGGAATGATGGCTCATTCCAGTATATGGCACTACCGATTATCGGTATGTCGCTGCTATACGTGGCTACCTTTGCACGTATTACTCGTGGCTCAATGATTGAGACGCTAAACAGTAACTTTATCCGTACAGCTCGCGCGAAAGGTCTTAGCTACCGTTACATCATCATTAAGCACGCACTTAAGCCAGCATTGCTACCTGTAGTTTCATACATGGGACCTGCATTCGTAGGTATCATCACAGGCTCGGTTGTTATCGAGACCATCTTTGGTCTGCCGGGTATCGGTAAGCTGTTTGTTAACGCAGCATTTAACCGCGATTACTCTCTAGTAATGGGTATCACCATCCTGATTGGCTTCTTGTTCATTCTGTTTAACGCCGTGGTCGATATCTTGCTTGCAGTTATCGATCCTAAGATTCGCTACTAACAAGGACTAACAACATGTTGATTAAAAAAGAAAACCTTGAAGCGATCGAAAAGATGTCCGAGAACCTTGAGATTGAAGGTCGCTCATTATGGCAAGATGCTCGCGTGCGCTTTATGCGAAATAAAGCAGCGATGGTGAGCCTAGTAATTTTGGTTCTGATTACCTTATCGGTAATTTTCCTGCCAATGATGGCAGAGTTTGCCTATGACGATACCGATTGGTATGCACTGCACTCTGCGCCATCAGCGACTCATATTTTTGGTACTGACAGCCTAGGCCGAGATCTGTACGTTCGTACTCTTATTGGCGGCCGTATCTCTCTAATGGTTGGTGTATTGGGTGCATTGGTGGCCGTACTGATTGGTACCTTATACGGTGCAACATCGGGCTTTATTGGTGGTCGTACAGACCGCATCATGATGCGTATCCTAGAGATCCTATACGCGGTTCCATTTATGTTCCTAGTTATCGTACTAGTGACCTTCTTTGGGCGTAACATCGTGCTTATCTTCGTTGCTATCGGTGCTATTGCCTGGCTTGATATGGCACGTATCGTACGTGGTCAAACATTGAGTCTGCGTAGTAAAGAGTTCATTGAAGCTGCCCACGTAAGTGGTGTAAGCAACTGGAAGATCATTACTCGCCATATCGTACCAAACGTTCTAGGTATCGTAGCGGTTTACTCAACGCTACTAGTACCAAGCATGATCCTTACTGAGTCGTTCCTGTCGTTCCTTGGCCTTGGTGTTCAAGAGCCAATGACAAGCTGGGGTGCACTACTGCAAGAAGGTGCTAACACAATGGAAGTTGCTATTTGGCAATTGATGTTCCCTGCAGCCTTCATGGTAGTTACTCTGTTCTGCTTTAACTACGTTGGCGATGGCCTTCGTGACGCGCTTGATCCTAAAGACAGATAAGAATAATAAGGAATAGGGTAATGACGAATAAATTATTAGACGTAAAAGACCTGAGAGTAGAGTTTACTACTCAAGATGGCATCGTTACTGCGGTTAACGATCTTAACTTCTCATTAGAACCGGGCGAAACGCTAGGTATCGTTGGTGAGTCTGGTTCAGGTAAATCACAAACCGTATTTGCCATCATGGGCCTATTGGCAAAGAATGGCATTATCTCAGGTAGTGCTAAGTTTGAAGGTCGTGAGATCTTAAACCTGCCAGAGAAAGAATTAAACAAGGTTCGCGCTGAACAAATCGCGATGATCTTCCAAGACCCTATGACCTCTCTGAACCCTTACATGAAAGTAAGTGATCAGTTGATGGAAGTGCTTATGCTGCACAAAGGCATGGGCAAAGCAGAGGCGTTTGAAGAGTCAGTACGCATGCTTGAAGCGGTGAAAATACCAGAAGCACGCAAGCGCATTACTATGTACCCGCACGAGTTCTCTGGCGGTATGCGCCAGCGTGTAATGATTGCGATGGCATTGCTGTGTCGTCCAAAGTTGCTGATTGCAGATGAGCCGACAACCGCATTGGACGTAACTGTTCAGGCGCAGATCATGGACCTACTTAACGAGCTGAAGTCTGAGTTTGATACCTCAATCATAATGATTACTCATGATCTTGGCGTTGTAGCGGGTTCTTGTGACAAGGTATTGGTGATGTATGCAGGTCGTACTATGGAATATGGTTCAGTGGATGAAATCTTCTACGAGCCAAGCCATCCGTATGCTGAAGGCCTACTAAAAGCGATTCCGCGCTTAGATACGGAAGGTGAAATCCTACCGACTATCCCAGGAAATCCGCCAAACCTACTTAAACTGCCACCGGGTTGTCCTTACCAAGACCGTTGTCACCGTGTGACGGATCGCTGTATGAGCGAAACGCCTATCCTGACACCATTTGGTACAGACCGCCAACGCGCATGTTTTTCTGATCACGAGGCTTGGACACGATGAACGCACCTTTTATTGAAGATAAAAAACTGATGCTGGATGTGAAAGAGCTAAAGGTTCATTTCCAGATTGCTTCTAAGTCAGCATGGCCTTGGAGCAAACCTACACCACTGAAAGCCGTAGATGGCGTGAATGTTCGCTTATACGAAGGTGAAACACTGGGCGTAGTAGGCGAGTCAGGTTGTGGTAAATCGACCTTTGCACGTGCTGTTATTGGTTTGGTAGAAGCGACTGAAGGCGAAGTAGTTTGGTTGGGTCAAGACCTGACCAAGATGAAAGACGTTCAACGTCGCGACACACGTAAAGACATTCAGATGATCTTCCAGGATCCTCTGGCATCACTGAACCCGCGTATGACAGTGGGTGACATAATTGCTGAGCCTCTGCAAACCTTCTACCCGAAGCTAACTAAGGATGAAGTTAAGCAAGAAGTTAAGAAGATGATGGACAAGGTAGGTCTACTGCCTAACGTTATCAACCGCTATCCGCATGAGTTCTCAGGTGGTCAATGTCAGCGTATTGGTATCGCTCGTGCATTGATTCTTAAGCCTAAGATGATCATCTGTGATGAGCCTGTATCGGCGCTAGATGTATCTATCCAAGCACAGGTAGTAAACCTTCTTAAAGAGCTTCAGAAAGAATTCGGCTTGAGCCTAGTGTTCATCGCACACGATCTTTCTGTTGTTAAGCACATCTCAGACCGCGTTTTGGTCATGTACCTAGGCAACGCAGTGGAATTGGGCGAATCTAAAGAACTGTTTGCACATCCTAAGCACCCGTATACGCGTGCTTTGATGTCTGCGGTACCTATCCCAGATCCTAAGCTAGAGCGTGCTAAGAAGATTGAGATGCTAGAAGGCGACTTACCTTCACCAATGAACCCACCATCAGGTTGTGTGTTCAGAACTCGCTGTCCGGTAGCGACAGAAGAGTGTGCTAAGAACAAACCAGTTCTAGAAGGTGATGATGTGCACGCAGTGTCGTGCTTCCATTCATACTAACCTTTTCCGCCTGTGACAGGCTTGAGCGTGTTGTGTATGCAGCACGCTCTTTTTTTATCTTGATGAAGACAGTTCTTCATCACGTCACTGTTACCAAGCGCCACCAAATTGAATGTAAGTGGTGGTCTCTTCTGGACCGACGGCAACGTCGAGACCCGCCGTTAATCCAAGTTGACGTGCTATTAAGTAGCGAAAGCCAGCGCCTTGTACATTACGCAGCGTAGCGTCAGACACTTTTTGGTCTTCGTTTACAGCAACACCTGAGCCAACAAACCCTAATACAGTCCAACGGCCATCAATGTCGTAGCTAAGCTCCGCTTCAACAAGACCTGTGCTATCACCTTGATAACGCATCATGGCAATACCACGCATATCAATTGATGGAGGAGCATAAAATGGGTAAGGAGTATCTCCGGTTATTGTTTTAGCATCAGCTCGTAGTCCCAATCCCCATTTATTAGATAAACGGGCGTGGTGCATAGCGAAAGCATGCCAGAGTTGATAATCAAACTGCGCCCCAAAAGCTTTATTGTGATTGCTATATTCGATACCCGCTTTTGTTCCTACAGTGGGAGCAAATTGATTGTTTCTATTATCAAACGTTAATTTAAGACCAAAAGCGCCATCTCTAAGCTCTGCTGGGTTAGTAGGCCCAATCTCAGGGATCATTAAATCAAAAGACGTATCTGAATCAGTGTAGGCATAGTTGGCGCCAACAAAAAAATTAGACTGCCCAATACGAAAGTCAATATCTTGAAAGAAATGAATGGCTTTAGATTTAAACTTGATTGCATCGTCTTGATCATAGAACTTCATATTAATTTCAGCGCCAAACAAGCCGCCTAGATAACGTATTCTATCGTTAAACCAATTGCCGGAATGGAAGCCGCCCAGAACTTTTGTTCCATTGCTCGTTGCTACGCCAACGACACCAGAAACGCTGGTAGGAATGTCCGCTACCATTTCTCCGGATAAACGCCTTTGTTTACGATCTTCTGATTCATGAAAAAACAATAAAGCGGCGCCACCTCCAGCGCCAATCGCGGGGTCGTTGACTATAACGGGAACAGGCAGGAACCCGGTTGTATTATCAAGAATATATTGGCTAGCATCTAACTTGCCGTCTTTAGGGTCTGTAAATTGGTCCATGGCACCTGCATGTGTAAGCAATGGTAGTCCACACATAGCGATTATTGGCCACTTCCAGACAGGCCCTTGTTTCAGCAGTAGATTGCGCATTTCTATGTCTCATTGATTTCGTGAATGCGAAATATAGCGAGTGGGAGTAATGGTAACCAATGAGCATCTATTGGCTTTTTAGATAGGTTTAGAGGCCGGAGTGGCACACGACACGGATAAAATGAACAACGCTACCAGGCCAACGTCATACTGGAAAATACACCGTGTATATGCAGTATCTTGGATTTTACGAAAGCCTGCTATCGGCACTTTCTAAGATCCTGAATCAAGTTCAGGATGACCTGTTACGGGTCACCTAACGACAAATTCAACACTCTTCGTCATACTGGAAAACACACAGTGTATATCCAGTATCTTGGAGTTTACGAAAGCCTGCCATCGGCACTCTCTAAGATCCTGAATCAAGTTCAGGATGACCTGTTTCGGGTCGCCCAACGACAAACTCAACATCCTTCGTCATACTGGAGAATACACCGTGTTTATACAGTCTCTTGGACTTTACGAAAGCCTGCCATCGGCACTCTCTAAGATCCTGAATCAAGTTCAGGATGACCCTTCGGGTCACCCAACGACAAACTCAACACCCTTCGTCATACTGGAAAACACGCAGTGTATATCCAGTCTCTTGGAGTTTACGAAAGCCTGCCATCGGCATTCTCTAAGATCCTGAATCAAGTTCAGGATGACTCTTCGGGTCACCCAACGACAAATTCAACACTCTTCGTCATACTGGAAAGCACGCAGTGTTCATCCAGTCTCTTGGAGTTTACGAAAGCCTGCCATCGGCACTCTCTAAGATCCTGAATCAAGTTCAGGATGACCTATTTCGGGCCACCCACGACAAATTCAACACCCTTCGTCATACTGGAAAACACGAAGTGTTTATCCAGTATCTTGGGAAGTGCGAAACCCAGATATATGCTCACTAAGATCCTGCTGGGCTGGCACACCAGTTTTCATCAGGATGACGTTTTTTTAGTTTCACGTTTTGTTGGGTCTATTCAATATTTTTGACCAAGATCCTCAACTTGCTTTCCTGTTCATTGCTTCTTCGCCACTTATACTGATCACAATTCAATAGAAAGGATTTAACCATGGGTAAGTTAGTGGAAGGGGTTTGGCATGATGTGTGGTACGACACTAAATCCAGTAACGGTAAGTTTGTACGTGAAGATGCTGGATTTAGGCATTGGATAGAAAATGATAACAATGCCGAGTTTAAGCCTGAATCTGGTCGTTATCACCTCTATGTATCTTTGGCTTGTCCTTGGGCGCACAGAACTATGATCTTTAGAACAATCAAAGGCTTAGAAGAGCATATTTCGGTGAGTATTGTCAGCCCTGATATGCTTTCCGAAGGGTGGGAGTTTGATACGCCTGAGCCTTTGTACGGGCATACAAAGATGCATCAAATCTATACACAAGCAAAACCGGATTATACCGGTCGAGTTACAGTGCCTGTGCTTTGGGACAAGCAAACGCAGACCATAGTCAGCAACGAGTCATCTGAAATCATCCGTATGTTCAATAGTGAGTTCAATGAGCTCACGGGTAACTATGAGGATTATTACCCATTGGCACTGCGCGGTGATATCGATGAATGGAATGACTATATCTACCCGAATATTAACAATGGAGTCTATCGCTGTGGATTTGCCACAACTCAACAGGCGTATGAAGAGGCATTTGATGCCTTGTTTATGGCTTTAGATAAAGTTGATGAGCATTTAGCAGAGAATCGTTATCTAACGGGCGCTCAATTAACGGAAGCGGATTGGCGTCTATTTACTACCTTGGTGCGCTTTGATGCGGTGTATGTGGGGCACTTTAAATGCAATAAAAAACGCATTAGTGATTACCGAAGAATTCAAGGTTACCTTAAAGAGTTGTATCAGATTTCAGGTGTTGCAGAGACAACCAATATTGAGCAGATCAAACGCCATTATTACTTTAGTCACAAGGGGATTAATCCCACTCAAGTTATTCCTAAAGGGCCAGAGCTGGATCTTGAATCAGAGCACAATCGAGATTTGATTTAGAAATAAAAAGCGCGAGTGGCTTTAGTCTTTGACGCATACAAAAACACCCGCTCACTGAGCGGGTGTTTTTGTTTATATGGTGGTGGGAGATGGATTCGAACCATCGAAGGCAGTGCCGTCAGATTTACAGTCTGATCCCTTTGGCCACTCGGGAACCCCACCAGGGTATTTTTATACTTAACTAAAGGTTTCCCAACCCATTAATCAAGTTTTCTTAACTGATAAATCAATTAAAAGAATGTGGTGGTGGGAGATGGATTCGAACCATCGAAGGCAGTGCCGTCAGATTTACAGTCTGATCCCTTTGGCCACTCGGGAACCCCACCAGGGTATTTTTATACTTAACTAAAGGTTTCCCAACCCGTTAATCAAGTTTTCTTAATTGATAAATCAATTAAAAGAATGTGGTGGTGGGAGATGGATTCGAACCATCGAAGGCAGTGCCGTCAGATTTACAGTCTGATCCCTTTGGCCACTCGGGAACCCCACCAGGGTGTTTTTATACTTAATTAATGGTTTCCCAACCCGTTAATCAAGTTTTCTTAATTGATAAATCAATCAAAAGAATGTGGTGGTGGGAGATGGATTCGAACCATCGAAGGCAGTGCCGTCAGATTTACAGTCTGATCCCTTTGGCCACTCGGGAACCCCACCAGGGTGTTTTTATACTTAAATGATGGTTTCCCAACCCGTCAATCAAGTTGCTCTTAATCGATAAATCAATTAAGAAGAATATGGTGGTGGGAGATGGATTCGAACCATCGAAGGCAGTGCCGTCAGATTTACAGTCTGATCCCTTTGGCCACTCGGGAACCCCACCAGGGTATTTTTATACTTAAGTGCAGATTTCCCAATCCTGTACTCAAGTTCGGAGCGCATAATATCCAGACCTGGATTTTCTGTAAAGTATTTTCTTAAAAAATCAGTCTGTATGCCCGATTTTTGCACGCAATGGCTAAAAACCGTCATTTTCGGTGGTCAATTGTACGAAAAGCTTAGCTTTAAAGCCGATCGTATAAGCATCTCAAAACGTAATAATGCGTCTAAATCGCAATACTTTACATTGATTGACGTTATGAAGCCTCCGAGCTGATAAAATGGCGCCAGAATAGGAAAATCAACTAACCATCATGAAGATAATGACCCAACAAATGGCAAAACCACTTTCTATCGCCTCAGCGCTTGTTCTCGGAACATTACTTAGCACGCCTTTATTCGCAAGAGGGCCTAGCGGGCCAGCTCAAGTTGCCGTCACTACGCAAGAAGTGGGTGTGCATGAGATTTCTCAAAGCTTGGCGTTGGTTGGCAAGCTCAAAGCATCACAATCAGTAATTATTGCTCCTGAAGTCAGTGGCACGATAGAGCGTATTGCTGTAGGAACTAATCAGAACGTTAGAACAGGTCAGGTGCTAATCCGGCTGAGTGATGATAAGGCAAAAGCGGCGGTTGCTGAAGCACAAGCTTATCTAAATGATGAGCAACGTAAGCTTAATGAGTTTGAACGCTTGAGAAAGAGTGCAGCGATAACCCTGACTGAGATTGAAGGGCAAAAGTCGAGCGTTGATATCGCTAAAGCTCGTTTAGATGCTGCAAAAGCTGAGTTGCAAGACAGAACGCTAACGGCTCCTTTTTCTGGGCAGATTGGCTTTGTTGATTTTAGCTTAGGTAAATTAGTGAGTGCGGGCACTGAACTGCTCACACTCGATAACCTGGAAAAGATGGAGTTGGATCTTCAGGTGCCTGAACGATACTTGCCAATGCTATCTACTGGCATGTCTGTTTCTGCTATCTCCAATGCTTGGGGTGACCAAGAATTTGAGGGCACACTGGTAGGCATTGACTCGCGCGTAAACCCTGACACGTTGAATCTTCGTGTGCGTATCGATATTGATAATGACACGGGTAAATTGAAGCCAGGTATGTTGGTTCAAGCCACGATGAAATTCCCACCAATTGAAGCCGCAATTATTCCTGTTCAAGCACTTGAATACATGGGAACAAAACGATTCGTATACGTGGTCGAAGAAGGCAACCAAGCGGTACGTCGTGAGGTCTTTCTTGGCACTCGTGTAGAGAACGAAGTTGTGATTGAAAAAGGTCTAGAAGTCGGTGAAACCATTGTAGTACAGGGTGTGGTGAACATGCGCGGCGGTGCTTTGGTCAAAGTGATTGGCGAAGAAGAAAGCAGTGAGGTTGGTCAGTAATGCTGTTATCTGACATTTCGGTTAAACGACCTGTTGCCGCTATAGTCCTGAGCTTGTTGCTGTGCGTGTTTGGTATCGTCTCGTTCTCAAAGCTTGCTGTACGAGAGATGCCAGATATTGAAAGCTCAGTGGTTTCGATTAACACTCGCTACGACGGTGCCTCGGCAACCATTATTGAAAGCCAGATAACCTCGGTGATTGAGGACCAATTATCCGGTATCAGTGGTATCGATGAGATTACCTCTACTACCCGAAATGGTTTCTCACGCATTACCGTGGTGTTTGATTTAGGGTATGACCTTAACACGGGCGTTAGTGATGTTCGTGATGCTGTCGCAAGAGCCCAGAATCAACTGCCAGATGAGGCTGATACGCCCACTGTTTATAAAAACAATGGCAGTGGCGAAGCTTCTATCTATATCAATTTAAGCTCCAACCTTTTAGATAGAACAGAGCTCACTGACTATATCGATCGCGTGTTGCTGGATCGCTTTAGCCTTATCTCTGGCGTCAGTTCTGTGCAGGTTTCAGGCGGTTTGTATAAGGTGATGTACGTTAAGCTCAAGCCAATCTTAATGGCGGGTAGAGCCGTTACGACAGCGGATATTACCTCAGCATTGCGCTCTGAAAATATTGAAAGTCCGGGCGGGCAAGTTCGAAACGATGCCATTGTTATGTCAGTGCGCACCGATCGTACTTATAACAGTGCCGAAGATTTTGATTATCTTGTAGTAAGAAGAGCCGCTGACGGTACCCCAATCTATTTAAAAGATGTAGCGGACGTTTACCTTGGCGCGAAGAACGAAGATTCCACCTTTAGAAGTGATGGTGTGGTCAACGTGAGTTTGGGGATCGTACCTCAATCGGATGCAAACCCTTTGGATGTGGCAACAGCGGTTCACAAGCAGGTTGATGACATTCAAAAGTTCCTACCTGAGGGGACGCGCTTAGCCGTAGACTACGACTCCACGGTGTTTATCGACCGTTCTATTTCAGAGGTTTACAACACCTTGTTTATCACTGGCGGTCTAGTGGTGTTGGTGCTGTATATCTTCATCGGTCAGGCAAGAGCAACGTTGATCCCCGCAGTAACCGTGCCGGTGTCGTTAATTTCTTCCTTTATTGCTGCGTATTACTTTGGCTTTAGTATCAACCTGATCACTCTAATGGCACTGATCTTGTCCATTGGCTTGGTGGTAGATGATGCCATCGTGGTTGTTGAGAATATCTTCCACCATATTGAGCGCGGTGAAACGCCACTACTTGCTGCCTATAAAGGTACGCGAGAGGTAGGCTTTGCGGTTGTTGCGACGACATTAGTATTGGTGATGGTATTCCTGCCGATTTCCTTTATGGAAGGCATGGTGGGGCTGTTATTTACTGAGTTCTCAGTGCTGTTGGCAATGTCCGTCATCTTCTCATCCTTGATTGCTTTGACGTTAACGCCAGTGCTGGGTAGTAAGATCCTTTCGGCCAATGTGAAACCGAATAAATTCAACCGTGGCGTAGAGTTTTTATTTAAGAAACTTGAGCGCGGCTATCGGCATGTACTTACTATCGCATTGAAGCTTAGATGGGCAGCGCCTGTGGTTATTCTTGCTTGTGTCGGTGGTTCGTATCAATTGATGAATCATGTACCAGCGCAGTTGACCCCACAAGAAGACCGTGGCGTTATCTTCGCCTTTGCTAGGGGTGCAGATGCAACCAGTTATAACCGCATGGCGGCTAATATGGATGTTATCGAAACACGTCTGCTACCGCTCTTGGGGCAAGGGTTACTGAAATCTTTCTCTATTCAATCTCCTGCCTTTGGTGGTAATGCCGGTGACCAAACAGGTTTTGTCATCATGATCTTGGAAGATTGGGAAGAGCGCGATCAATCCGCAAGTGAAGCACTTGGTGTGGTGAGAAGAGCCCTTGGCGATATTGCTGATGTTCGTATTCATCCATTCTTGCCTGGTTTTAGAGGTGGCTCTAGTGAGCCTGTACAGTTTGTTCTTGGTGGCCCTGACTATAGCGAGCTAGAAAAGTGGGCGGAGATCTTAAAGAACGAAGCAGACGACAGCCCGTTTATGGATGGCGCGAGTACCGATTACTCTGAGAAAACACCAGAGCTTGTGGTATCCATAGACAAAGAGCGTGCAGCGGAGCTTGGTATTACTCAAAGCGATATTTCTGACACCTTAGAGATCATGCTAGGGGGTAAAACTGAGACTACGTATGTCGATCGCGGGGAAGAGTATGACGTCTATCTGCGTGGTGATGAGAATAGCTTTAATAACATCACAGACTTAAGTCAGATTTACATGCGAACGGGTAACGGTGATCTAGTGACTTTAGACTCTATTACTAAAGTGGAAGAGATAGCCTCTGCCATTCGTTTGTCGCATTACAACAAGCAAAAGTCCATTACTGTTAAAGCTAACCTAACAGACGGGGCAACCTTAGGAGATGCACTGGACTTTTTAGACCAGAAAGCCATTGAGATTTTGCCAAGTGACATCTCGATTAACTATTCTGGCGAGTCTAAAGACTTCAAAGAGAACCAATCTTCAATCTTGATTGTGTTTGCGTTAGCACTGCTAGTAGCATACTTGGTATTGGCGGCTCAGTTTGAGAGCTTCATTAACCCGCTAGTGGTGATGTTCACTGTGCCTATGGGTATCTTTGGTGGCTTCCTTGGGCTAGTGATCATGTCGCAAGGACTCAATGTGTACAGTCAAATTGGTATGATCATGCTTATTGGTATGGTAACCAAGAACGGTATCTTGATTGTTGAGTTTGCGAACCAACTTCGCGACAAGGGCGTTGAATTTGAGCAAGCGATCATCGATGCTTCAGCGCGCCGTTTAAGGCCAATCATGATGACGGCGTTTACCACTCTTGCAGGTGCAATCCCGTTGATTCTTTCAACAGGTGCGGGTTATGAGAGTCGTATTGCGGTGGGTACGGTTATCTTCTTTGGTATGGCGTTTGCGAGTTTAGTGACCTTGTTTGTTATCCCTGCAATGTACCGACTACTGTCGATTAAGACTCAATCACCAGGTCATGTTGAAGAGATGCTAAATCAAGATCTTGAACATGATACCAAGGGACGTATCAGTCACTAATTGATTGGGTTGTCGTAAATTAACTGAGCCAGACCTTTGAGTCTGGCTCATTGATTCCAAAGATGAAAAGTGGCGTAACTCCCGAAGGGATGTGCTGTACTTTCATTAAGCTTAGTAAAATTGGCGAGTGCCTTTTTCACGACTAAGTCCCCGCTAAGAAAGCAGTCTCGCTCTGATAACCCACGCAACTGAACATATTGTACAGTCCAAGGACCAATGCCTTTGATGGATAACCATTCACTAGGTGATGCACTTGGATGATCAACGACGAACTGAGCAAGGGAACTAAGAGAGTCTTTCCGGCGCTGGGGCATCCTTAGAAAGGATAGATCCTTACTTGCGACTAATTCGGGACTAGGAAAGTGTGCAAAGTCAGTCAGTTGTTCGGTCAGCCTATTTAGATGGGTAATGGCTGCAGTAACGGAGACTTGTTGTCCGAGTACAGCCCTAACCCCTGCCTCCCATGAACTCCAAACCCCAGGGATGCGAATGCCTGTTCTTTTCACAAGATTAGGCTCAACAAGGTTAAGGTGGGCCTCAATAGCATCTATATCCGTATCAAGATCAAACATTCTTCTTAGTTTAGCTACCAAAGGCTGAAGCTGGCTATCGCAAGCAATATTGTATTGTAAGGCAAGGGATTGAGGGTGATTTTGAGTGAGCCGAAACCAAATAGGTTGATCATTTAACAAGGCATGTCGACAATAGTAATTATCTTCAATTACCTCGATATGCTCAATGGCTCTTCTTTGATAAAACGCCAGCATAAAGGACCAGTCTAGTGGCCCTTTGTATTTAAGCTCTATGGTGGGCAGGGATGCAGAGTCTGGCAAAGTGGGGCGTGTCATCGTTCGCTACTTTTAAGGTGCTGTATGGCTAAAAATCGAGGCCAAGGCTGATTTGTAAGCCATCATAGTCTTCATCGTAATTGCCGACACCTGAATTTGCGTAGCCATAGATGTATTCAGCACGTAGCCAGTAATCTACGTTAATATTCCACTGTAAACCCGCACCAACAGTAAATACCCCACCTGTGGTGTCGCCAATATCTTCTCTTGAACCACTGCTCGTATCATGGCCTTGTATATTGGTGGCTATGGCACTGGTACGGCCAAAGATCTCCAATGGGGTATCGCCTAGTTCGCCCGTTGATAGCAGTAAGGATAACCCTAACTCGTAGTAATTAATCTCATAGGTTTTTGCATCGTCAGAGGCTTCAGAATAACGAAAGAAGCCTTCCATACTCAGGTGTTCGTTGAAGGATTGCCCTCCACCGATAATAAAACTTGGGCTAGAGAATGAATCGGTGGAATCGCCATCCGGAGAAAAGCCGACATCTCCGACACCGAGAAAAAATGAATTGTTACCCGCAGCGGCAGCAGAAAGTGAGAGTAGGGTAGCGGGTATTAAGCTAAAGAAGCGTAGCTTGTTCATAGTCATCCTTGATCACGTGTTAGTATTAACATTATCGATACTTAGCTTAGGTAAATAACAAACTCTTCGAAAGTGTATTTACATCATAAGCTTAACAGTTATATTACAACTAGGTTTCTATAAATATCAAAAACGTTATCTAGTGCTGTTTATACCAATCACAGTAAGTAGGTGATTAGAAATAGCGCAGTAAAAACGCCGTTGTCGAGTGTTTTAACACGCTAGGGTGAGCAGTTATTTACTACGATTGGTATTAGTACAAGGAGAAGAACATTGACTCAGGTAAAACATCAACAACTATCTCAAGAAGAGCAGGACAAACTGGATGCGGCAGTATTTCGTCGTTTACTGGCTCACTTAGACAACAATAAGGATGTGCAGAACATCGATCTTATGATTTTGGCTGGATTTTGTCGTAACTGCTTTAGTAAATGGTATGCCGCTGAAGCAAAAGACAATGGTCTAGACCTTGATATCGACGACGCTCGCATGCGTGTATATGGCATGACTTATGATGAGTGGAAACAGAACCATCAACTGCCGGCTACACCAGAGCAACTTGCCGCATTTGAGGCTAAAGACAAGAAGTAGCACTATTCATTAGCTCTCTAAGAAAGCAGTTGTTAGAGAGCTAGTGATTTACGTAACACACCTCAGCCTTGATACCCAATGCTGAAAATTTCTTAAACCAACGAATTTGGTTGTCTTGTAATTTATCGCCGGGCCCTTTTACTTCAATCCAACGATAGTCATTATCTTTAAAAGCTATGAGATCAGGCATGCCGGTTCTAAAGCTTCGAATATCACTCAGTATTACCTCAAATAATCCTAGCAATTCTTCCATACTAAAGCAGCGCTTAGTATGTTGAAGAATATTCAAATCCAACATTGACCAATGAACAAACGGATTAGTGAGCCCTTGCTTGTGTTGATAGACTCTTTCTAGCTCAGCAAAACCTAACCTCTGTAATTCCTCCATTCGATCCTTAATCAGCTGCTGACGTTTTTCAGTAAACTGAGGGGTGTAGAGATCCTTTGGCCTTACTTGATAAGCATTGAGAAAAGCTCCTTCGATTGGAGCGTATATCACATCCCAAAAAGCGAGCCCAAATAAGCCGGTCAAAAAGGTGTTCTCAACAAAGTAGGCTTGCCACCCACTCTGTTCAAGGTGCAGTGCTACAGCAGGCTCGACCTTGCTGGCTGAGAGATCGAGTTCAATATGGTATGAAGTAATCGCAGGTTTAGACGCCCTAGTCGTTTTTATTCCGAGCTTACGATTGAGTTGCTGATGCAATCGCAGTGCGACTTCATATTCGGGCTCGTCTTGGGGAGCTTCTAGTATTTGCTCGACAAGGGGTTTTGCATCACTGAGCATATCACGCTTCATTAGCATTCGCACTCTGCGCTCTCTCGAAGGGGCAAGACTCGTTTGCTCAAATAATCGCATTGCCTTGTCATAGTCTTGCAAGCGCTCAAAATCACGAGCAATGTTGTTGATTAACCACTGGGCTCTTCTCAACACATAAGCGTTCTCTATCCCTGCAGGCATTGTATTCAGCAGTGCTGATAGGTATTCAAGCTTTTGCGCTTTAGAGGCGGACTTATCCATTAGATAATAACGATCGCTAACTTGTGCTAGCGATAGCAGTTGCTCGACCTCTGCTCTGTGGTTAAAAAAGCGTAGCTCTTTGCTTAGGCTGTATTGCTCAAATTGGTGAACCCCAAGGTCGCTAAGAACAAATTGACTTAAATCCTGCCTAGCGTTGGCAAAGAACAGTGTGGTCAATGTGCCAAGAAAGGCGCTGTACTCTAGATGTATCAAGGTAAAGTCGAGCTGGTGGGTGGGAACGTTGGTGCACTCGTCACAGGCCTGCTTTACGAGATTTGATTTGGATAGGGACTTACTTAATTGCGGGAATAGCTTAACGAGTTCTGGCTTGGTGAGTACAGAATGACAAAGGATTTCGGTTTCTACCTCATCAGGTATTGAGATAAAGCTAAGGAGGGCAAGCTGCTCAAATGCAGGTTTCAAGTTGGGGATCTCAGCGTAGTTTAATTTGTCACTACGAAACCACTCCCCCTTTCTTGAGAACAAACGGACCAGTAATCGCTGTGCTTCTAAATCGAGAGAGTAATAGTCCTTTATCCACTGAAGTTCTTCAGGGTGCAACAAATCAGAGTAGTGATGCTTGGCATGCTCAATTAGGGTATTGAAATTGCTGTGGTAATAGCCTTCAGGAAGCTCGATCTGCTGCATTCTATCCTTGATAACGTCATGTGTTTGAACCATGGCTTAAGGATATAACAAAAGGATAGGCGCTTAACTATTTCTAGTTAAAATCCTATCCTTTCTAGGCATGTAAAGTGTGAAATCAGCGGCTAATGCAAACCGGTGAGATTACGCCAGCAGTGTTAGCAGATGATCGCGGCTAACGCTGATATCGCCAATGGTCTCTTCAACCCACTGCGGATTGTAGTAGGTATCAAGATAGCGCTCTCCACTGTCACATAATAGAGTGACAATAGACCCCACTTCACCATTATCTCGCATCTTTCTTGCGAGTTGGAAAACACCGTACAAGTTAGTGCCGGTAGATGGTCCAACTTTACGTCCAAGCTTTTGTTCTAGCCATTGCATGGTCACGATGGAGTGCGCATCAGGCACCTTAAGCATCTCGTCAACTACGCCAGGAATGAAGCTTGGTTCAACACGAGGGCGACCAATGCCTTCAATGTTACTGCCGCGATCTAGGGTGATTTTAGCATCACGTGATTGGTAGTAGTCGTAGAAAACAGAGTGCTCAGGGTCTACAACACAAAGCTGTGTTTCACATTGCTGGTAGCGAATGAAGCGACCAATGGTTGCAGAGGTACCGCCTGTGCCTGGACTCATTACAATCCATTTTGGAATTGGGTGCTGTTCCATCTTCATTTGACCAAAAATAGAGTTAGCGATGTTGTTGTTACCACGCCAGTCAGTGGCACGCTCTGCGTAGGTAAATTGATCCATATAGTGACCGCCTAGTTCATCGGCCAAACGATGTGATTCTGCATAGATCTCATCAGAGCGTTCAACAAGGTGTGCTTTACCACCGTAGAATTCAATTTGCTCAATCTTTTTCTTTGCGGTGCCTTTTGGCATAACCGCAATAAAAGGCAAGCCTAGCAAGCGTGCAAAGTAAGCCTCTGAAACCGCAGTGCTCCCTGAAGATGATTCAATGATTGGGGTTTTAGGGCCAATCCAACCGTTACATAGCGCATACAAGAATAGTGAACGGGCAAGACGGTGCTTAAGCGAACCGGTTGGATGAGTGCTCTCATCCTTTAGGTAGATATCAATACCAGGAAACTCATCTACATCCAGTTTTATAAGGTGAGTGTCCGCAGAGCGTTGATAGTCAGATTCAATAATTTGAATAGCGCGATTGATCCAACTGTGAGTGCAAGTAGATTCAGTGTTCATGATGTGATTCCAGAAGTCTTTGACCGAATACAGATAATTTACCTCGTACTAATGAGAAAAACTTACCCATAAATGCAGTGTTTGACCTAAAATGTAGAAAAATTTTCTCTTTATATGGGTTTTAATGAAATGAATCTGGATAGAACCGATAAAACGTTACTCGCTATGCTGCAAAAAGATGCCACGGTATCTCTCGCTGATCTTGCAGAAGCGGTGAACCTGACGACAACGCCGTGTTGGAAACGACTCAAGCGACTGGAAGAAGATGGCGTTATTCAGAACAGAGTGGCATTGTTAGACCCTGAAAAACTGGGACTTTCTTTTACCGCCTTTGTGTTGATTAAAACCAGCGATCACTCTCATGAGTGGTATCAGCAGTTCGTGGAGACGGTTTCTGAGTTTGAGCAGGTGATGGAGTTCTATCGAATGGCCGGGGACTATGACTATATGCTCAAGGTGCTGGCTAAGGATATGCAGAGCTTTGACAATTTCTACAAGACCTTAGTGAACTCGGTCTCTGGAATATCCAATGTGACCTCTACCTTTGCGATGGAATCGATTAAATACACTACCGAATTACCGCTAGGTAAGCTGTAAAAAGGTCAGTTATAAAAAAGGCGAGGTATAAACCTCGCCTAATCCTAGTGCTTGCCAATCAAGATCAGAAGTTGAACTTGTTCAGTGTTTCTTGAGATGGTGCAGGGGTCATCTTGCTCACTACAACAATAGCAACAAACGAAAGAATGAATGCTGGCAGTAGTTCGTAGAAGTATTCACCTTCAATAGAGATGTAGTTCTTCACAACAAAGATGGTTAGTGCACCGATAATCATGCCTGCTAGAGCACCTGCTTTGGTGGTGCCTTTCCAGCAAAGCGCCAGAATCATTAACGGACCAAATGCAGCGCCAAAGCCACCCCACGCGTAGCCAACCATCGCCAGAATAGAGCCATCATCATTTGCTGCAATAATCAGCGCTAGCACGGCAAAGCCAACAACACCCATACGGCTGATCCACGCTTTCTTTTTCTCATCGTACTTACTGAAGAAAGGAACATCTTCGGTTAGAGAAGAGGTCAACACGAGTAGTTGTGAATCGGCTGTAGACATTACGGCTGCAAGAACGGCCGCCAAGATAAAGCCAGCAAATACTGGGTGGAATAGGGCATTGGTCAGCGCAAGGAAAATACGCTCAGAGTTACCGCCTTCGCCAGATACTGATGCCAATGGATGGATAGCATCGTAGCCGATACCGATTAGCGCGATAGACACTGAAATGACCAGTGTCAGAATCATCCAGCTAATACCAACGCGGCGAGCTTTTGCAATGTGCTCTACTTTATCGATACCGATAAAGCGCGCTAGGATGTGAGGCTGACCAAAGTAACCAAAACCCCAAGCCATAAGCGAAGCACCAGTGATAAAGCTGGTAGAGAACTTAAAGGCGTCAGGTTTAACTTCACTGATCACGACTGGTGAATCTGCAATGGCCATATAACCCAGAAGCATACAGAAGAATAGCGCAGCCAGCATCAAGATGCCTTGTACTAAATCCGTCCAACATACCGCCATGTAGCCGCCAAGGAAGGTATACGAAATCACCACAAATGCCGTTACGTAAAGAGCGACCTCTTCAGTTGCGCCAAAGCTATGAGCGAATAAAAGTGTGCCACCTTTTAGACCTGATGCAACATACAAAGTGAAGAAGAAAAGGATCACCAGGGTAGAAACGGTTTTGATAAGACCTGAGTTATCTTCAAAGCGTTTAGCCAAGAAACTCGGAATGGTCACGGTATCGGTAACTTCTGTCGCAACGCGAAGACGTGGTGCAACAATCAGCCAGTTTAGGTAAGCACCTAGTACTAGACCTACAGAGATCCAAACACCTTCAACCAAGCCGCTAGCGAATACTGCACCAGGTAAGCCCAATAGTAGCCAGCCACTCATATCTGATGCGCCCGCACTAACTGCGGAAGTTACAGGCCCTAGTGAACGACCACCAATAATGAAGTCTTGGTTATCGTGCGTTTTTCTCATTGAGTAATAGCCAATCCCTAGCATAAGAACTAGGTAGAGGCCGAATTGTAAATAGATCATGTTCTGCCTTTACATCTGAGGGAGAAAAGAAATGGAGGATTCGCAATATTAATTGCTAAAGGGATGTTAACAGTGGTGTTGTGAATGTTAATCCAAACAGCCGTTTATAGTCGGTCAGCTCACAAAATAAGCAAGTAATTCCGATGTTTAGCGTATTTTACGGATAGTTATGCGGATAACAAACGGGTTGGATCAACATTTGTGTAGAAACTAAAAAGCACACCCTAATATGAGTGTGCTTTACTTTGCGTTGGCGTTCGTTTACTTAAAGCGCATCACACCTTCTTGAACAGCACTGGCTACCATATTGCCAGAGCGATCAAAGATTTCACCACGCACTAAGCCTCTAGAGTTGGCCGCAGTAGGACTTTCAATCGCATACAACAGCCAATCATCCATCTTAAATGGACGGTGGAACCACATAGAGTGGTCGATGGTGGCTACTTGAAACTTAGGAGTGAATAGGCTCACTTCATGTGGATGAAGTGCCGTCACCAAGAAGCCCCAGTCTGATGCATAAGCTAAAATATACTGATGGATCAATTGGCTCTCAGGAAGCTCACCATTGGCTTTTATCCAAAGATATTGCTTAGGCTCTTCTTTGTGAGGTTTGAGCGGATTAACTACCGTAACAGGGCGAACCTCAATCGCTTTCTCACCACAGAAGGTTTGGCGAATTGGCTCCGGTAAAAACTCGGCTATCTTGGATGCAAGTTCGCCTTCTGACGCAAAGTTCTCTGGTCCAGGGATGTCTGGCATTGAATTTTGATGTTCAAATCCAGGCTGCTCACCATGGTAAGAGGCTGTGAGATAGAAAATTGGGCGGCCGTTCTGAATTGCTTTTACACGTCGAGTGCTAAAGCTTCTTCCGTCCCTAAGGTTCTCAACATCATAGATGATGCTTTTGTTAGGATCGCCAGGGTGCAAGAAGTAGCTGTGAAAAGAGTGAACGCTACGATCACTCGGAACGGTGTAGCGAGATGCAGAGAGTGCTTGTCCTAGCACCTGACCACCATACACTTGAGGCAACCCAAGGTGTTCACTGTCACCACGGAACAAACCGAGTTCTAGTTGCTCTAACTGTAAAAGTGTTAATAGTTCATTTAGTGGCTTGCTCATCCGACCTCCGATTCAGTTGCAATCCGAAAATACCTGCTAACGACCTATTAGACAAGTGCTATTTGTGACAGAACGCGCGTTTTATATTGAGCAACATCAGTAACTAAGCGTAGGATGTAATTAGCAAAGCAAGCAGAATCTACTCAACAATAAGAGGGAATCAATGACCATGAATTTACGAAATTGGATGTTGGCAACAGCTATGGGCGTGTTACTAGCAGGGTGCGCGCAAACTGAGAGTGACGCAGTGAAAGCAAACATGGCAGAAAATACAGAAATGGTAGAGGTGACAGGAACTCTCGCCTACAGAGAAAGAATCGCTCTTCCTGAAAATGCTGAGGTAACGGTGACTCTGGAAGATACTTCTCTTGCCGACGCGAAAGCGGTAGTTCTTGATACTCAAACCTTTATGACAGAAGGAAAGCAAGTGCCGTTTAGCTTCAGCCTAAACTATGACAGCGCTGATATCGATCCTCGCCATACCTACAATGTTCGAGCTCAAATTCGTGTGAATGGCAAGCTTAGGTTCACAACAGATACTGCGGTCAGAGTGATTACTGATATCGAACAAACTCACGATGTGGCTATTCAATTAGTCGGTGTTCGTTAAATTTTTACATTTAACCAACATCTTAAGAAAAGTGGCAATCCTGAGCTTTTGGCTTAGGGTTGCCAGCGAAACTGCCTTAACTTCACTTTTCCTGCGGCACTAAACACAATTCCCTCTTCAACTAGCCGTGATTTCTGGCGTTGTAAATCTTCACCTTTGAGCGAAATCTCACCTTTACTGTTGATTACTCTATGCCATGGAAGGGCTGAGCCTTCGGGTAAATTACTTAAAATGGCGCCTACCTGCCTTGCGTAACCCGGATAGCCTGAAAATTTAGCAATATCTCCGTAGGTACTGACCATTCCTAGTGGAATTTGGTGAACTAACGCAAAGACTTTGTATTTTAATTGGTGCATAATGTTATCGACTGTTAAATAAATTGAGGAATAAAAACAGTAATCGCAAGGAGGCGAGTATGGTGTTTTCTACAGTTCAGTTCTTTATTACCACGTTGTTGGCCATTATATGTGCTCAGTCCATCGATGTCAGTCAGGGAAATGTCCCTGTTTTGGCTCTGGCTATTCCAGCACTGTGGATTATCTCTCGCTCTCGCGCATCAGGTATTTTCCTACTTGTCGGCCTTTGCCTATACGGTTTTACGCTCTCATATCAACCAACCGCACTTTCAGTATCCATGTGGATCTTGTTCCCTTTGTTGATGGTGGCGTTTTCTAAGCGCTGCAACATTGGTGCTCGTATTGGTGTGTTCTCATTTTTCTTGTTCATGCAATCAGGCATTATCTACTCGCAAGTGATCGGTGCATTAAGTGGTGAAGCCATTTACACACTACTGCAAATGGTCAGTGTGGCGATGATCTGGCTAGCTGCGGTATCTTGGAAAACGTCGTCAAAGCACGGCTGGTGGGCACTATTTCTAGTGCTACCTTTGCTGGTGGCTGATATGACTCATGCGGCCCTGATCTCACTTACTATTGTTGGCATCATGTTCTCCATGGAGAGTATGGTGAAGAGCAAATCTAAGCTTCTAAAATTGCAATGCTGGACACTGCCAACTGCAGCGTTTGCCTCATTGGTTGCAATGCCAAGTGGAAATGTACAAGGAATCGTACTCTTAGTTTGGTTACTTATTTTGGGTGCAATCTGGATGACAGATTACATCTTGCGTATAAATGAAGAGATTGGCGATTAAACTTTCAACGGTTAACGCTAAAGCCACAAAAACCGCTTGTATAAACGCAGGGGATGTTGAATAATCCCCACACTTCTTTAGCAAAGCTATTTGTTGAAGATGCTCTATGGAGGCCTGGTCCTCCCGCAACAATAGTTCGTGAACTCGGTCAGGTCCGGAAGGAAGCAGCCGCAGCGAATGACTTGTGTGCCGGGATGTGGCTGGGTCTCCACCCAACCTTTCTTCAAATACTCCTAAGTTATTCAAAAGTAAAGCATTACTCCCAATTATTTTTGAGAGTCTTCACGCATTCTAGACTGGTACTACACATGGGTACTAAACGATGCGATATCTTTCTCTTAGCTCGAACGGCATCTGGCAATTTCGCTATCAGATCCCCCAGCTAGCAAGGCCTTTATTTGGATTTCGACGTGAGTGGAAAACCTCACTGGGTTCCATTTCTAAACAGGCTGCTCGAATCAAAGCTCTGCAATTAGAAGTTGAGATAAGAACAAAGATGAACTCATCACCCTTGTACGATGTCCCTAGCTCAGAGATGACAATGGACAAAATGCGCCAAATCCTCCACGCCTTGATGATGGAAAGCGTCGACGCGATCTCCGCGGCGTTGGATTTACTTGAACAGTCCGCCTCACATCAACAGACGTTACAAGAGCTCAATCACGTGCAACGTCGAGAGGGGCACCCCGCCAATGCGAGATATCGTATTGATTTGCGTTATGTGCACTCACTGAGCGCAGTCCATGGGGTTTATACAACCTCTTTGTCTCCGTCCCAGTGTGCCCGAAACGTAATGCGCCAAGTGAGATTTGTCGGAGAGAGGCCATCAGATACGGTGCTCGATGGATTGTTGATGAAAATGACCCGCTTGTGTACGTTGCGATTAGATGCGCGCCGTGCTTTGGAGTCGTTGGAATTCTCTAGGGTAAAAGAGATCCTGTCTGAGCTTCCTTTGGCGGTGCAGGATGAGGAGTACACTGACAATACGCTTTATGATTATAAGTATGTGCTAGCAAGCAATGCTTCACGGGGGAGCGTGTTACCGGTTAGCGCCTCACTGAAAGCGCCTGCATCATTAGATGGAAGCGCAGAACTCACCCACCAGAAGAATAAGCCAACCTCTCAGAGCAAAGACAACCAGACTAAGCGAGAGCCTCAACCGGTTGTAAATAATGTCCCGGATAAGTGGCATATTGAAACCGTGTTCAAAGCGTACAAGCATGAAAAACTAACACTCAATAGTCTTAATTCTGATAAAGCGCTCCTATTAGCGGAAATTGACAGTGCATTACAACGCTGTCGAGTCCTTCATGAACTCATTGGGATTGACGATGTGCGGTTGGCGACTCGTGAGCGGGCCATTGAAGCTGCATTCCTTCTCAAATCGCTGCCTACCGATCCGCTCAAAACTAAGCATAAAGCGTTATTTGAAGGAAAGGGCAGGCAAAAATGGGCGAGTATTAATGAGACTCTAGAGGAGCCATTACCGACACTGGCTCAGAGGACGGCAAATGGCTACACAGGGGCTGCGTCCTCGATTTATCAATGGGCCGAAAAGCATTATGACAAGAGTATTGGCAACCCATGGTCGGGGCTCATTAAAAAGCGCAAGAAAGGCCAAAAAAAAGAGGAGCAGCGCTTACCAATGACTGAAAGTGATTTGGCGAGTGTGTTTAGCCATAAAGTGTTCTCACAAGCGAAAGTCGGGGTCAACACCCGATCGAAGGTGCCGTGCCCCTATCAATATTGGTTGCCACTGTTGACGCTGTATTGCGCTTTGAGGGGAAATGAGGGCGCGCAATTGTACCGTGACGATATTAAAGAAGAGTTTGGGGTGCCTTATATTGAGGTTCATGCTGAAAGGGATGATCAGTTTGTGAAAAACGACCCTTCGATACGAAAAGTGCCGATACACTCTCGGCTCATTGAGTTGGGTTTCTTAGATTATGTGGCTTTGTTTGAGCCCGACGAACGCTTATTCCCTGAATTGCCCTTACATCAGAAGGATCACTACTTTAGAAATGCCGGAGATTGGTTTACCCGGACATTTAAGGCGACATATGAAGAGCACGCCGAAAAGAAATGTTTTTATAGTCTGCGTCACAATGCCGTTGGTTACTTTAAAGAGCAGATAGGAGAGAACCACCCAATTATTAAAGCCTTGGTTGGGCACACTAATGGATCGGTGACATTTGATACGTATGGTAAGCGTGTAGCGCTCCAAAAGCTGAAAGAGCAGGTAGAGCAGCTCCATTTCCCGGGTGTTCCTGACAATATTACTCCTTTCTTTGAAGGCAACTATTTGCAATATCAAAAAGTTCATCGCCAGAAATATCAGGCTATGAAGTTAAGAGAGTAATTGTCACAACCTTGTGCACTCGAAGCCAGTTTATGGGGTAGATGTACGCAAGTTCAGTGCCTTGTTTGCAGCATAAATAGGATATAAAGGCCAATTTTCGAGTACCATTTGGCCTTTATTTCCTATGTGGCAATCAGTGCAGTCAAAATTTTTAAGGGAACAAATAGAGGGTCGGTTATTGGGTGGTAGTTGGCTCATATGGTTATTTAATGGATCTGAAGATCAACAAAATTGAGCCAGTTTCTTTAATTAAAAGCGGAATTTACACATGGGATGTGAACCACCGTTTTCTCTTATATCAAGAACGATGGCTAGGGATATCGTCATCTTTAGTCTCTTTTAATGTGGGAAAGAATCAACCTTCCAAGGTCGATAACGCGTATGTTATGGCTGAAGAACACATTAGTGAAGGGGGCATATAATGATTGACTTTATAGACGTCTAGCGCGGTAAAATCTCCTCCTTTCTGTTGAACAAGCGCCTCAATTGCTTGGCTTTGTGACGATGAATGATACTTGAGTCTTTAATGAGATACTGGGATTAAAAGTCATCTCCGTCATGCCCTAATTCGGCACTGAAATCACTTAGGTTGCTGTCCATCATAGTATTGTGCTCAGAATAGCTTTCTGATTGATCTACAAAATCATACTCATCTTTATCTGCATAAGAAGGAGATCGGTTTTGTTGTGGTTTGTATGTTTGGCTAGAGTCCAATGTTTTGATGGCCTCAGCATTTGAAGTTTTTTCGCTTAAGGTCAATTCAATCAAGCATCTAATTTGATTGGAGCTTGTGCTAGTCATACTAAATATCGTTGCTGAAACACATTCCAATCGATTGTAATAGAATTGATCTGCTAGTTCTCTTGGTATAAAACCAATACAGCCTAATCGTGACATGACTTTTAGCGCTTTGTCATGTTTGAGATTATGCCTATCTTCTATTACCTTCACTACTTCGTTGCAACTTAAGTGCTTAAGGAGTTCTTGTCGCTCAGTTCCATCATTGTTGCGATGTTCGGTGTCGTTGATTTTGACAGTAATTTTTTTTGATAATGGGGACTGAGTCGAATAGCTCGATTGCTCCGTATTTTGCCATAATAGATATTTCTGAATGGCTTGTTGAGCCACTTCATCAGTACTTTGGATAAGGTATGGTAGCTCAGAAGTAACATACTCTTTAAGTTTTGAGGTGATTGAACAAAAAAGCACTACATGAGATAGAGCTCTTTTTTCTATTTTTGGATAGCTTTGATTGAGCTTAGGATCAAAGACCCAACGATTAGTGGTGTGAAACTTTGACTTTTCGCGCATATACACAATTGGTAGGTGCAAGGACTTTTTCTCTTTCAGTAAATTTAAATAGAATGTAATCGTAATACTTACAATGTTGTAGTGATCAAGGAGGTTCAGTTACGTTTCTTTATGCATCCCAGTATCGAGCATAGCTTGAAGTGAGGTAGGCCAAAGCCAAGAGGCGATACCAGCGAAGGCTGCCACCTTGAGAATATCAACAAGCATCATTTAGACCCCATCACATTGCCGTAAGCAGTAGAACAAATGTGACTGTAAGCGACTGGCGTATTCTTGTGGCTTTCTGTTAGCATCTTCCATGCTTCTTCGTGTGCATCACCGATAGCGTCACCATAGAGAATATCCTCATGGACCTCAGCCTCTAATTGTTCTACAAAGCCCTCAGCAAATCCCATCGTAAAGTGTTGCTTGTTCATGGCACAGTGCTCAATGGTTGCTATACCATAACCAATATCGCGGAGCTCTTGAGATGTCGCAGCAAGCGCCACATTGGATGTCATAATTAACGAGACGATTAGTGATTTTTTCATTTGTTAAATGCTCTTATAGGCCCCTCACCCGTTTGAGTGAGGGCTGATAGATAGGACCCAAGCCCAACGAAATAACGCCGACGCACTAACTTAATCGTAAGAGAGCACCATCAACTATGGGATCAAGTGACCGCTCTCAGCCTAGTATATGCACTATTGATCTTAGCCATCATAACATCGCATCCCCCTTTGTCTGGGTGATATATAGTTGTTAATCTCTTGTATTTAACCTTGAGATCTGACAAAGTCGGATTGTGCTTAAACCCTAACAACTGCAAGTCGGACAAGCTCGCCGATCCTGAACGTAACTTCAATTTCAATAAATTGATTTCATTTTCCTTCATTACGATTGTTGCTTTTAGGTTTCCCATTTCAGATTCCAACTTACGCTTTGCTTCCAACGCATAAGTTAACCTTTCCTCTGTGATTGCTTTAGTGTTCCGAAGCCTGTTCAATTTTTCGTCTTGAAGTTGACTTTCCAGTTTTAAATCACTAATTCTCTGGTTTGCCTTGCGGATAGTTAAATTCGCCTCTTCGATCGGGCTTAACTTGATGGATTCTTTATATTCAACAATCGCATTGTTTCGACTGATTGCAACTATCTGCATAACAACAGTAAAGCCTACGCTCTTTAAATCGGTTATCACTTCCTCCGCTACGGAGAGATCTGAGCAATTCACCGCCTTAATATCTTCGCCTCTAGTCAGAATAGTATAATCATTATTCAACCTATGTTTTGTATTTGCCTTGATTGAAGCATGTGATAACTGTACTTTCTTATCGATCTTCATATTGGTCTTGTAAACTCTATATAAGATATAACCGATGACAGAAACGAATAACCAACTTCCCATTCAAACACCCACACGTAATTTTTTGCGTTATGTTAGGTCAAATAGAAACAGTTGGCGGAATATCTAAAATTCCCGAACGTGATTACACGCTCAGTTTTTAAAGGACTATGTGTGAGGCAATAAGGTCAGATCTTGCGTTTACCACGCGTTACTTTTTGTATTTTAAAGTTAGCAGACTATCTGATATGTATTTGAAGGCGTAACAAACTTTGGGGCAGAACCTTCTTAGTCGATCTACTGAATCAACTCACTTTTGGACAATCGTGAATTACGACTTTTGGACAATCGTGAATTACGACTTTGGGGGGAGTTGCGGATCTTAGGATAACCTGAAGTAAAGGGAAACAAGCTACACAGGCGATAGTCAGTTGGGCACCATCGCACAATTTCCATAGATATGTGGTTTCTAAGCTTGAGGATTAAGCGCAGGCTGCCGCTGCGTTTAATCCTTACTTATTATGTACCATTACTCGCTGTAATCAGGCTCTAAAAAGCCAAAATCTACTGATGACACTGAATTTACAATTTCAACGTGCTCAATGCAAAGTTCCTCAATTCCAGCATTTAAATCACCGTCTACAGTAACCAATAATTTGCTTTCAAAAGTATGCTCTGCGACAGAAATCACGCCACCAACATGGACATGATCACCGTCAATAGTATCGTATGCATAAAGTGAGAACTCACCCTCTACTTCAATATCTATTGATGCAGATAATTCAAAAATTGCGGAGTTTTCCTCAACATCAATTACAGTGATTTTGTTTGATGTTAATGAGAATTCTGTCATCCAACCATTACAACCGCCTGCTTCCCAATACAGAAAAGAATCAGCCATTTGGTCTGGTGCAACCCCTTCGAGCTGCATAGATAGGTGAGTTTCAATCTCACTCAGAAAGTCATCTGCTTGGTTTTCTTCTAGAGCTTCAAATAAAGACTTAAAGTATGGATATTGAGCATTGTTTTGTTTAAGGAGTTGAAACACCTCTGGTAGTTCTTCGCTGTAATCGATGTTTTCAGAAGTTTCACAAAAGTTTTTCCAATCCCCATCTTTTGCTATAGCTATGACTTGCTTGTCATTTTCTTTAGCCCATGCTTCAGTCGCCATTAGGATAATCGCATCAGGGAACTCATTTTTCTTTTTGCCTTTTCCAAAAGGCGGTTTTTTTGCAAAATATTGCTTCAATACACTCGAAATACTCACATGATCATCACAATCAATGCGTGTTGCACCTACAAGGTCACAATATGTATCGAACTGACTTGTAGCTATATCTATTGGGCTTTTTTTCTTGGCAAAGAGTACTCCAATTTGTTGACAGCTATCTTGGTCTAAACACTTGTGTACTTCTGAGTCTTTTAGTGCTTTTTCCAAAGAATTTTGGGTTGTCTTTACCTTTTCCTCTATGTGAGAAGTTACTTCACTAGCAATTACATCTGGAATCAAATAAACAATGGGTGTGTTTTTAAACTGCTTAAGACTTGCAAAATACCCTTGTTCCAACTTCAAGCCGAAATTATCGTAAATAGATGTATCAACCAGTATGGCGCTATATTCTTTCATTGCATTTCTCTATTTTTATGTTCAACCTAACTACGCAGGCTTGTTTCCCTAAAAATGTCCAACCAACTAAAATCATTGTAAGCATTTAAATATTCACAGAAAATCCAAAATCCAAACTCCAATCACTCAAAACTTTGTCAACTTTGTTGTTAAATTAAGACATAGCGGATTAGCTGAGGTACGGGCAAGTAACGCTAATAACAGCGGCTTGCTAAACTGGTGATTGTTAGTATGTTTGGATTAAAATCCTGAACTTATTGAGTAGCCACATGCTTTCAATTCTTTAGCTACATCATTTTTCCAAGCGCCGAACTCATCGAGCTGAACATAAACGACACCACTGATATCATTTGGAGTTTCAATTTGTCCTTTCACCAATGAGCAAACATTCTCCCTACCAAGTTTTGCCATCAAATAGCCATGTTCAAAAACAACATTCTGTCTTGCTCTATCCCTTGCTGGAATCTTAGTTTCATGTGCACCACGCCCTTTATCGCAAGCTGTATATAACACCAATGCAAAGTCGGCATCATTTGAATAATGTTCAATTTTTTCTATGATTGTCATTCCTGAACTTGCTTGCTCATGTAAAACAATGGCTTGCAAACCTAAACTCTCTATAAATCTACTTGCTTCTTGTTTGGCTTCATTATCCCTCCCATGAACTATGAATACCTTTCGTTTGTTTCGAGCTACTGGACTTTGTTGCGAAAGAAGATTAGTTTGAAATGAAGCTGTAGGTACAGATAGCGTTGTCGTAGCGGCAGGAACTTGAGATGATGCTGATGGTATTGGTGCACCAAACTCAAGAGCATCAAGCAATTGAGTAAATTGTTCGGATAAATAAGTTCTACGCTCAGCGTAGGTGGGGAACTTTGGCTGAATGAACCCCCAAAAAGAATCTAAATTTCTATGGAGCTTCACCAGTGATGGTAAATGTGGTTCAATTGCTGGGTTACTTAACAAATCTATTCGCAAAGCTTCATATTCACTAGTGTCAGAAGCCATACCTGTTGCTCTAGCTGTCAGAAGGTTCACGAGATAACTGACTTTATCAAAATCAGTTTGTAAAAACTCAATACTCAATTGTTAAACTTCCTACATTAGTTAACGATATTCATTGGAAATCCGTTTTAAATGCTTTGTTATAAAGCAGTTTCAACTATTGGCTCTAGTACAGAAAATACTAATGCTATCGTGGCAAAAACAAATGACCACTGAGACAAACTGTTAAAACGGCGTAGAAACCAGTATTTGGACAGAAGGTTACCTATTATTTCCTTTTTACTCTCTTCTTCAAACACATAATAAGACACTGCCCAAACAGAGTTTAAGAGCAGTGCTACTGCATAGAGCATCGTGGCTGTTACAAGAGTTTGATTAGATGAGATTAGCTCTACCTTATCAATTGCAGCTAAGAAATAAGCAAAACTGGCTCCTGTAAATACCGTATGAATCCATTTACCATATTCAGATTTTTCCACGATACCTCCTCTGCTTTATAACATTTCAATATAGTGAAAGCACGAATTCATCCATTTATAATATCTACAAAATGGTTTACAACCAACTGATTTAATAGAACTAAATGTGATTATTTGCTGAATTCCTAACGAGGATGGGTGCTAGCGAATATATGACTATGTAGAGCGATTCGCCACTCCGCTTTTATAACCACATTACAAGCATCAATAAATCTAAGTCAAAACTTGTTTTTATAAACGAACTGTCGGACTCCTGAAGCTCATTTATTGGCAGATTCGAGTTTATACCCCTCCTCATTTCGCACAAGCAGTTTACTACAAACAGTTTTTATGCAATAAGATCTATAACTCAATTACTTACATACATTTTTCGAGGTTTGTAGTGGCTTATTACTGGGTCAATCTTGGGGTTTCATACAAAGAGGTGCGAGACTTCAAGTTTCTTTGGGCGCCTTCTCATACTTATACAGCTTCTGGAGAAAAGACGGTTAAGGCTGGTTGGGGTCACGTACCTAACATCAAGAAAGACGATGTCATTATTTGTCATGAAAACAAGCGAATCATATACGTTGCCCAGGCATTAGACGACGCTTATCCAGCTCCTAGGCCAGAAAGCAGAACGTACGATGAGTGGAAGAAAAGCGGCAACAAGGTCGACGTCAACCTTATTGTATTGGAGCGCCCCGTTTCAACCGATGAGTTTAAACATCACATCATCGAACGTTTTAACGATCAATGTGAACCAAAGCTTTTCACGGTGGATGGAAATGCGACACAGAATTATATGGTTACTATACCTGAGAGTGTCGCGAGCATTGTACTGTCGAGCATCGACAGTGCTAACTTGGATCTACTCAAGCAACCCTCTAAGTCTTCAAGCGGCACAAAACGCAGAAAGAAGCGCAAAGCAATCAAAGGCGGTATTCGTAGCGCTCGCTCCAACGCGCGTATTGGGCAAGGAGCATTTAGAGATGAAGTGCTCGATATCTGGAACAATACTTGCCCCGTTACGAAAGTTGCACTCCCTGAGCTGCTGATAGCTTCTCATATCGTTTCTTGGGTACTAAGCGATGATGATGAAAAGGTCGATGGCTACAACGGTTTCCCTTTCGTACCCAACGTCGACAAATTGTTTGATAAAGGGCTCATTTCCTTTGCAGATGACGGTTTACTTTTAATAAGCCCACACCTATCAGTTGCAACCCTCAATGCCCTAGGTATTCACGAAGATACGAAGATTGCAGGGCTTACTGAAGAACACGCCTTCTACCTAGCAAAACACAGAAATACATACGGTTTTTAGGAAAAAACCCATACTGTTGGCGCTTTTTTCCTAGTTACTACAATGGTTTGCATCTGTAGTGGATTAACAAATTTGGTCACATAGTTAGAGTCCTAAGCATGACGAAAAGTAAGTCAAATCATGTTTTGCTGAAAGAGCTTTTAATCGCTCGAAGCACACTATGGGGCAAAAATGAGTCAGCGATGATCGTGCTAGCACACTTATGGACAAAGACGTGTCAGTGATTCTTCTAATTTAGCTATCATCGAATAACTTTTGGTATCACAAAACGCAGAACGGCACCGCTATCCCAGGTGTCACCCGTAAAAGGTTCTGGACATAAACGTTCATCCTCGATCTGTAGTATCAAATTCATTTTATTCGGGATTCATCACAAAAGTATGCGATATCTTATTCATCCCCGAATTACTTTTGTTCCTAAGTTTCTTCGGGGAAAAACTCTCATTGATTGCTTCACATGACCTTTGCCCTACTATGACTATCACCAATTAGCTTGGTAGTCTGTCACGAACTATTTTTGCCGTCTTTCTCTCGGTAAGCTGTTATTTATAACTAATTTTTATTTTGTTAACCCAATTTTAATCTGTTTTTTAACTGGTATATCTTACACATATTAAAATTTGGCCTAGCTAGACAAAATATAATATCAAGGCGTAAATTTAGGTACGTTGATAGCAGGAGTGTTCTATGTTTCATTTACACCCAAAACACTGGTTGTTGATTTTGTTTTCGACACTATTGCTAGGCTGTTCAGACATCGAGACGAAACTAAATACCATGCTTCCTCCGATAGAAGTCACTCAACAACAGGCCGAAGGACTCCTTCACGCTCAGGCGACTCTTGAGAGCATCGATGAGGTGGACGCACTACTATCCATTGAAAGCAAAGTATTGATTGCAGAAGCGACTAAGATGCTTGAAGAAAAATACCCGGAGCTGCTAGAGCCAAAACTTTATTTCCGCGATCAAGCTGCATTCATTAGCACAAAGTTTGAGATAGCAGTCAACGATACCTTGTTAGAAGGTGAGATGGTTGGTGGTGCAAGTGTTAAGTTCGACAATAAAAAAATGTCCATACTGCCAGCATTCGAATTCATTCATGTCGACCAGGTGAGAAATGGTCCATGGTATACGAACTCAGCATTTCTCAACTTAGCAAATGAAGCGTTGCGAAACTATCTAGATAATGCGAATAGTCTCCTAACTAAGCACCCTGATCTTCATATTCCAGTAGATTTAAACATCTATCAAACACTTAATCTTGATACCATGCTTAAAGACAATCCATCCTTTAAAGAGATGAAAGGTCACGCCATATCTCCTAGAGGCCAAGCAAATGTCGAGATCCACATCTCAAGTTTGGTGCCATACATACAGAAAGATGAAATACGCCTAGCACTTGATATCGGAACAGGTAAGCAAGTGAAAACGAAAAAGTCAGAACTGAATACAACGACCTCCACAAGGCTTGATAATGCTGGAATAGAAAGACTCGTTTCGGAATTTGAGAGAGCATTTTCAAAGAAAGCGGGACACCTTCTAAGATCTGAGCCAAGTAAGATCTCTCTTGGCTTTTCAAACAGTTTTATCTCCAAATTGGTTAGTGAAGTATTTTCAAGTGTGGAACTGTGTCTAACAGATGAGATTAATCAGGCACCATCTATCATAAAACCCACTGATATCAAACCTTTCAAAAACATACCTGTGTTAGATTGCACCCCTACGCGTGATTGTACCTTTTCAGACAGTCATTGCAGCTACACACGAGACCGGCGTGATTGTAATAAGTGCCTATCATATCGTCCTTGGGGAGGCTGTTGGCTTCGAGGTAATGACCCTGTATGCGAAGCTGCCAAGGTGGCAGTAAATACCGCTATGGAGATTGAAGCTACTGCTTGTAGACTGGAAGTCGGTAAGAGAAAACTGGGTTGTGAGACAATAAAGTCTCTTGACAAAATAGGATGTGAAGCGAACAAAGAATGGCTAAATGCGGTTCGTAGAATAGGGAAAGTTGGAGATATAAAAGGGGATCTCAAGTACTCTGGAGCTAGCAGTGTTTGCGTAAATAAAATTGATCTTAACCAAAGCCTAGACAAGGCGATAGTAGATATCAGAGTGAGCAGTAATCTGAAAACTAATGGAAACTTGACATTTCGCCCTCACGACGTTGGGTATGTTATTGCTTGTATCACCCCATGGACAAGAAAGTTCAGAACTTCAGTCGTTATCCCTAACCAATCTATAAGCATTCCGGGTGAGGTTAGCTACAGTGAACATGAAAATGTTCTTAATTTGACAATAGAAACATCACCCACAAAAATGGACTTTGTCATTGTTCCGTCACCGGTTAGAACCATATTCGACCAGAACCCTGATTTAAATGTACTCTGTCCTGCATTGGGTGTCGCTAACATCGTTGAAAATCTTCTATCAAAATTGGGGCACGGCTCAGAGGACCCAGCGTTTACTGGTGAGTTTGAAGAAGAAATTCCAGCAGATACTAAGATCGTCACCTTCAACCCGCAACGAATGAAAATCGGTAATACGGAAATGACCGGAAGAGTCGTTAAAGAGAAGAACGGCTTATTTATAATCGTGAATGATTGATAAAGTGGCCCGAGCTTTGTGTAGACGCCTAGACTAAGCGTAATTAACACTTTTGATTTAGGGACGGATAGGCGTTGCCATATCTGAGGTATAATCTAATAACAACCACATTTAGTTTACTAGGAACTCGAAATGAGAATCAGGTTCTATTCTAAATTTTCTGCAACAATGTTGTTGGTATGCGTTTTGGTGGGTGGGGTGGTTGTTGCCGGTGGAGAAGATATGCCATCCCCTCATTTAGCTGAAAGTTGCCTCCCACATACTACATCAGGCATTAGAAAGTCTTTACATCCTGACAAGCCAACTTCCTGTTATCTAGTTGTGATGACATGTAATTACTGTACGTACGATGAAAATGGATACTTTACAGGTGTAGAGTGGGAAGTTTGTGGCATTTGCGTTGGATTAAGCTTTTAAATATGCGATTGCGTCCTAGTTTTCTTGACACATAATTGTTACTAGATTGTTTCCGCGCAAAAATTACCCCGCAATATTTTAAGTTCGCAATATCGCTGACTAGGTTCCGTCTTGAACCGAGCTATTCTTTAAGGTTCTCTGAATAATTATGCGAATGTAAACTACGACTCTGCCCCCAATTTTCACAAACCAGGGTTTACGTACATCACTTCTAAGCGAATTGACATTAGAAAATGTACATCGAAATTCAGAGCTAAGCTACATACTGAATATTTACGTTAACTCGGAAAGGGGCACAAACGTGCTGGCACGCCTCTATACATTTCTGAGTTTGTCTAAAGCCCGCAGTAACGAAAACGCAGCTTTGTCCAAAAACTGCCTGTCACTTGTTAAATGAGTAAAAGACAAATTAGCTCGCAAGCCACCAATTCACTATCTACATGTCAAATAAGCAAAGTCAGCGACAATTTGGTGTATATCAGTGGGTATCACTTCAACTAAAAGGTGAACACATTGCATCAACACGGTCATGTTTAGCCGAACTGATATGCATTACATTCACTGCAACAGATAATTATAGTTATAAATACGAAAATCGCTCTCAGAACACTCGAAACAAGAGCAAGCAGAGTACTGCACAAAATAGAGCTTTGAGCTTCACAAATTACACCTTCGATGGCGCTTGATTGACGAAAACGGCCGCTATTACGTTGGAGCAACTCAGTGGAACAAAGCGCTAAGGTGCAGTCAATATGTCAACTAAGAATTCAACCACTGCATGAACACTTAGGTTACCAATCAAATCCACAGGGACTTCAAAAAATGAAGAGCATTAAAAATGTAATTCTAGCTATTATAATAGCTAGTTCGCTATCAGCATGTGCCATGAAAGACGAGCAATTAGTAAACGACCTACACGTGGTAAAGGTTGGAGCGGAAGCGTCGCAGGATGAGGTATATAGCGCAGTGGTTCAGTGTGTACTCGATAATGTGAATCCACCAATGTCAGGACAATTATTCACGTACGAAAGCGAGAAAAACCATGCTTTAGCTTTCGTATACAGCTTTAAGTCAGACACTTGGAACTCACCACTAATTGGTCCTATCGCTTGGGATAGCCGCGCAACGATTCGTTTAAATAAAGAAGAACTACAAGCGCAAGGCGTACAGGTTTGGGTTAAGCCTTCGCAATACGACTCTGGGGGTTGGAGGGAAGGAAATAACCGAATTAAGAACCGCCAATACAGTAAAGTAAATAGCATGCTAGAGACTATCGGCAACTGCGTACCTACATACCTGTAAGCATGTTTCTACCAAACACACTGAGTACAAAAAATACAAACACTAATGGAATCGTTTTGGCAAAGGCGAGTTAGTGCTAGTCTAGCCAACACCCTCTGGATATTTCCGTGTTACGATTTCTGGTGAATGTCGGACTTTCAGATTAACTTTGCTAGGGCAAAAAGAAAGAGCTGATCCCGAACATTTTCTTTGTTGAAAAGTGTTCTTTGAAATGGTCAATGTGCATGATTCTCTCCTTGAAAAAGGAGTACAAGGTCACAGCTAAGTGTGATCGTCAAATCGATCGTAATGTTGATTGAAAAACGTTCACGATCTCCCCCTGGTAATTCGTGTAAATGTACTTCTGACCGACCTCTATCATCTGACTTCGCCAAGCCATCAAATGATAGATAATTATCAAAGGTCGTCAGTTGATGGCTCTGACAGACTTCTCATTTTTATCGGGAATACTGGTTATTCCAATCTCCATTCGTTCACATTATATACTGCCGTACCACCTTTAATCATCGAGAAACCTGTGAGCACAAAAAAAATTATACAAATTAATGACTTAACAAAAAACATTGAGAAGCTTGAGAAAGCAAACAACAAGCACGGTACTATTTCTACTGTCGCGTTTATTGCAGGGATTATTCTCGCTATTAAAGGCATGTGGTTATTTGCAGGGATAGCTGGTTTCGTCTTCTTACTTTATGTGTTCTGCTCAGTAATGCTTCAAAACGCTATAGATAGAGATAGAGATAGAAAATATCAGTTGCTCAATGAACTCGATGATTGAATTAGAACAAGAACAAACGGGGTCAGGTCTTGCTTTTTGCATAGGAGAGATCTTAAAAAGCAAAATGAAAGACCTGACCCTGTAATTTTTGGTTTTCCAGATGTTCTAATTTAATAACAACCGCTTGGGGGGTAAAAGCAACTACAGGTTCTCCTTTAGCTTTTACAAAAGAATAAATGCTTTTATTTTAGCTACCTACGTGGGTGCTTGACTAGCTGATTGGATGATATGGACACCTACGATATATTAGTGAAGTTTAGGGAAACCGCTCCTAAGTATTTTGATCGACTAAACTCCCCAAACTCATTTCGGGGCAGGACTTTGTTAGCCGACCCTTTGGCTTAGCGCACTTTTTGGTGGAGGTATCTTACATTGTCCTGAATTACACTGTGAGTGAGCATCCGAAATCAGGTTCAGGTACAAACATAACTAAGCTCAAGCCCTTGGTTTAGCTTAGTTATGTTTCATGGGTTAGGGCTTTCGCTGGCATTTTTCAATGATACCGTTATCGGGTGCTTAAAAGTGAGTACGGACAGTTCACTCAGAGGAGGCTTTATGCCTACATTAAATAAGTTAACCCTAACCCTGCTCGTAGAGACTGACTTTAGTCAGTTGAACGATGCTCCCCTTCGACTAGTGCCGATTGAGGCACCTGTTTACGACATTCCGTCACCCGATCTGCTACTGACTCTTTGCGCTAAAGGTATGACTGATGTGGCAATGAATCGAATGCATAAGTATTTCGACACTAGCAATATGCGCATAGTCGTCGACAACAATGGCATTGTCGAACATTGGCAGTTGATTGCGCTTTGCAGTAACAATGTCGGACACACTGGTATTTTGCTAAAGCTCATTGGTACTGAGCGAGCACAAAAACGCTCTGCTCGATAGTAAGGTAGTTAGGCGCCAGTTGAGTGGTCGGCGCTTTAACGATTTTCGTTTCCGCCCTTGTGGTTCAAGGCTAATAACAAATAACGTTATCCGTTAGATAACGAAAAACGTTATTTAGGATGAGGCACTCTCCCCGGTAAGTTGGCTTTGCTGTAGAACGTGCACAACACCGAGTATTTCTCTTTTCTTACCGTCTGCGTTTCTTGTTTAGTTCTCTCCCAATAACCAATGAATTGTCGTCGACCGACACGAGATATCTCCTGATTGAGGTTGGGTTCGTGGGCGAAGATGTCTTCATAGATAGCAACCAGTCGATTGACCTGTTTACGACGAAATGGAATGCCCTTTTTAAGGTAAGGGGCCATGATAGTGATTATCTGCCTGTATGTGTTTTGCTTCATCATCAGTTCTCCGATTGTTATGAGAACTATGGCCTTCTAATTGTGGAGCTTAATGATGTTCCTCCTAGTCACTGGAGGAACATACGGTCTTGACGTGGAATTAGCCTAAGTAGGCATTGGTGATATCAACGCGATGATGCCCTAAACGCTCAGAGAGCTCTAAACGAACCGCTTTATCCAGTGCCTTGGCGTCTACTAGTGATAGAGAAAGGGTTTGAGCAATGTAATGGTGATGGGCTTGGCCGTGTTTAATCCCTGCAACCACGGGAGGCGCAACCCCTGCTTTTCGAGTGTAATAGTCACACGCAAAAAATTTACGTTCACCATGGGAGCGGTAGGCCTCATCAATGGCTTTCACTTCTCGCCATGCACGAGTTTGAAAGGCTTTCAGCTTCTCTGCTTCAGGCGTGGCATTGTCATGACCCGTTTGAGTTTGAAGTGCTTGACCTAGTTCTAGCGCAGCAACTTGAGCTTGATTATCAATCGTGAAGGTTCGATCTTGCCCGCCCTTTGTTCCTCGGGATACCGTGACCTTTCCAGTCTCTTGGTATTCCAGCAATGCTTTCTTGCAATCAAGTAGTGCTGCTTCTCGAAAGCGTAGTCCTAATTGGCGTTGAAGTGTTGCAACGACGGCGACCTCCTGACTGACTTGGGAGACAATGGCATCATGCTGCTCTTGTAAAATGGAGTGGTTTACAGTGGCAATGCCTGATTTAGGCGGAAACTGTAGGTCGTTCGCCGCGCTGACTTTCAGCTTGTCGTCACCTCTGGCCTGGGCCAAGCACACATTGACGTGCGATATATAATCTTTCGCCGAAGAGGCCGTAAAAGCAGCATCGGATTCAAAACGCTCTCTTAAATACCCTCCATAAAGCTCAACATGCACCTTCTCGACCTTGTTGAGTCGCTTGACTTCCGTATGCTCTTTTATGAACGCTACAAAGTCGCGCAGTGCAGGCAACCTTGCTTGATGAGTGTTGTTCTTCACACCATCAAGCTGTTCAAGAGAAGCATTAATCAATGCTTTATCCATTTGTCTAGCACCCAATCCAAAGTTGGGCTTAGTAAAGTCTCGCAATCCTTTCGGAAGATGTCCATTATACAATGTTTTCATAACCTGTCCCTTGTTGTTGATAACATAGCTTTTGAATGCGCAGAAGAGTTTCACTTCTGTATCGATAAATGAAATCGCCTTTTTGGGGTTGATGTGCTTCTTCACTTTGGAGTCGGTGGGCTTATTGCATCCTCACATCTAAAATGACAGCTCCCTTCTACTTTAAGGGCGGAGGGCGTGTTGCATCCTCTGTCGATAGGTACGCTGTTGGCATCAGCAAGCGGTATGTTGCAACCTTACCTATGTTCGCTATGTAAATAATGTTGTTCCGATTTCGTCTTTGCCCATACTCACTTGGAGGCAGTGGAGATAGAACGCCAAGCTTGTGCTACTTCTATCCGTACCAAGTAATTGCGGTAACGGCATCACCGAAATCGGGGTATTTCTCTGTTTCGGAGTTCACGTTACGTGAAAACTTCCGATAACTTTTTAACTTTGAAAACCGGAGTTCCCGTAATTGCAGGGCTCCGAATCAATTCTGCTCTCCGTCTAATTTCACTTTCGTAAATTAGACGGAGTGATTGAGTACGTGCGTACTGTATTGAGTTATAGGTATCGCTCGCACTGAGGTGCTCGCTGTCAATATCCTGCTCAGTCTCTTTCGAGATGAGCCTCTATTGATGCGTCGTATAGATGGATGAGTCCTTACTTGTCGTTAGACGCGGGCCTTTTTAGGCGAGTGGTAACCCCTTGGGGTTGTGCTTACTGTAGGGTAGGTATTCGCGTATAAATACGGAGTGCGGCTTTATTTTTGTTGAAATAATCCCTCTAACTGTAGCGAAAATACTTAGCCTAGAAGAGCACTTTGTTCTCTATCAGGAGCATGACAAAAGCATTGATATAACGTGAGGCGTTTTCCAGAAGATGGCTATGCAGCAACAGTGCCCCCAAAGAGCTGTGCATACTGTTCTTATTAAAGGAGGGCGAGTTATGTATATAAGACTTCGTTGTCAAGTCTGCGGCAACCGAGAGGAATGGTTTATCGGAGAAAGTATTTGTATTTGCATCTGTGGCAATATTATCTTTTTTGCCTAAGATTTTATGCTCTACTGAGCTAAGGTACAGTAGACATCAAATCACCTTGATATGTAGGGCATATCTGCCACATCTTTTAACCAAAATGACCGCATATCAGCTATACAATGAAAAGGACGTCCTTCTATGAGACTGTACTCAGCTCTAATCATTTCCATGTTAGTAGTTCTGCCTAGCTATGCAGCCAATCATACGAATGATTCCTTTAGCAAAGCGAAAAAGATGTTAGAGCGAGACGTGTACAACACTCATAGAGTTACACTGTATTGCGGCGCTACCTTCGATAGTAAGAAAAACATCACACCTCCAGAGGGCTTTGAAACCACAAAATACGTTAAACGAGCCAAGAAAGTGGAGTGGGAGCACGTTGTGCCGGCAGAGAACTTTGGCCGGGCATTCAGTGAATGGCGCGAAGGCCATAAAGAGTGTGTAAACAGTAAGGGAAAAAGCTTTAAGGGACGACGGTGTGCTGAAAAGATGAATACCGAGTATCGCTATATGCAATCTGATATGTTCAATCTGTATCCAGCAATTGGTGCTGTAAATGCCCTACGGCAGAACTATAACTTCACTATGCTGCCTGATGTTAAAAGTGATTTTGGAAGTTGCGAAATGAAAATAGATAGCCAAAAAGCGGAGCCACCTAAAGAGGCAAGAGGCCGCATCGCTCGCACTTATCTTTATATGGAGTCGAACTATCCAAAGTACAGCATGAGCGGTCAACAACGACAGTTGATGTCCGCATGGGATAAGCAATACCCAGTGAACTCATGGGAGTGCCAGCGCGCAACGTTGATTGCTGAATTACAAGGAAATGAAAATGAAATTGTAAAGATTCGATGTGAAGCATCAGGCTATGACTGAGCTCTGTCCCAGAAGTCCACACCGGTCAATGAGTTGTTTCGATAGCCTACTCTAGGAGAAGCAGCAAACATCATACTCAATCTAGAGTGAAGATGGCCTATCGCACAAACATAAAGGAATCACGCAAAACTTCAATATAAGAGCTTAAGCCTTTTTGCCACATCTTAGGTGTTTTCTTCTCGTGGTAAGAGACAATTAACTTTTTGGTGGGACGACTAAGAGCGACATAGAGTAATCTTTGGCTTTCTCTATAGCGAGCATCCCTCTCTTCGTTACTTGTATCATCTGGTACCCATGGAGGGAATCTGTCATTTGTAACTTGTGGCAAGATGACAGTTTCAAACTCCAAGCCTTTTGCGCGGTGTATTGTACTAACAATCAATTTATGTTTTGTCTTATCAATTAAGTCTGCTTCCTTTAAGGTAAACAACCGCTCAACTGACGCTTTTCTTTCATTGGTTAAGTCATTCAATAACCCATGATAGTTGTTCTTATCTAGCCAAGGTATGAGTTTTTCTGTAGCTTCATCGATGATTTCCATCGTAACAGAATAGTCATACCAATCTGCCTTTTTGCTAATATACCCAAGCCATGTTTCTAATGCATCAGAAAGGGACAACTCCCCTTTAATAGTCTCGCTATCCATCAAGTTTTCTATTTCAGACCATGTACTTCGCAATGCATTTGTTAAAGCCTGATCAGAATCTATAATTTCGTCTAAAGACTCTAGCTTTGGTGTGATGACACCGATTAAGAAAGTTAATAGCTCGGCGGTAGCTTTAACATCATCTAATGCGTTGTGGCTATTTACTCCTTTCAGACTAAATTCATTGAGAAGATCTGCCAATTTATAGCTTTTCAATTTAGGAAAGTGCTGGCGTGTGAGTAAAAGCGTGTCTAGTTGTGTATTTTGTCTAAACTGGGCATATGCGTTCAGTAGATGGAAATTACTACTTTCACTGTTGATATTCATTTTTAACATTGTTTCATCAAATGTTAAATTATGTGCTACGACTGCACAATCGCCTACAAAACTGAAGAAATCCGCGAGAACTTCATTTAAAGATTGTCCCTTTAGAACCTGTTCTTTCTTTATCTTGTGAATATCTTGGCTTTCTTCGAACTGTTTTCTTAGAGTGTCATCAGACTCAATATCTATTGATACATAGCGGTCAAATACATCCACCACCACGCCGTTTATTACTTTGACAGCAGCAATTTGTACGATCTTAGATTCAAGAAAGTTTAATCCGGTGGTTTCAGTATCGTAGACGACAACACCTTCTCCATGAAACTTCGTCACGAGATCTTTGACGTTGTATTGAAACACGTTGGATAATTTAGAGGATGCACATTCTTCTTTAAGGTTAGCCGTTTGAAGTATGTCCTTCACCGAAAAACCTTTTACTTGAAGTTTGTTGACCAGTTTTATGCAGTCATGCTTTGTTGAGTTTTTCAATACTGGTTTACTTCGAGCAAACCGGTAAATGAGACGCCACCAGTCTCGATTTGTTGCGACGCCTTGATAAGCCTTCAAGACACTAAGCCAATCTTGGATTTGCTTTCTTTGCATTAGATCATACTGACTAACCCTAAAAAACTTCATGTTTTTTTGTGTTAAGAATTGGCAGTAAGATTCTGTTGCATTATTCGTCGAAAAGAGCAATCCGACTTCATTTCTTGATGCGTCTTGTAAAATTCGGTCAACAATATGCACGATGTCGTGGGCTTCTGCGACATCATCAGGAAAACTTAAAAGCAGGGTGGATTGAGAATCAGAAAGTTCACTGTTACTTGAGAACCCGGGTAGATTCCAGTTTTTTTGTCTATAAGCACTTAATACATCAACAATGTGTTTATCTGAGCGAAAATTAGATTTCATTTCGTGTGTGGTGAAAGCGTGTGTACGAGAACGAAGGTGTTCTAAATCAGCCCCTAAGAACCCATAGATGGATTGGAATGAGTCGCCTACACAGAAAACGTGACTAGATTCGTCACTTATAGCATCTAAAATCTCCCATTGTATAGGGGATAGATCTTGAACCTCATCTATTTGTATATAGCTTTTTTTTGTCTTATTTTTTATTATTTGCTGTAACCCAAGGCACAAGATATCGTCATAGTCCCAACTTCCGCTGTTTACTTTAAGTTCATTAAAACGTAAAAAAATACGCAATAAATAATCCATTATATCTGCATTGGATGTAGGCGTATTATTCATTAAGCAGGGTGTGTTGCTTACTAGTGATGTGATACTTTCTAAGCAACGCTTATAAAATTCATCGCCAATTTTAGAGTCTTCAAAACTCGTAAGAACAGATATATCCAAGTAAGAGTCGAAGAATAATTTATTGAAATTATACTTACCTGAAGATTTATTGGAAATGTTAATGTTAGATGCCAAATTGGTAATGTATTTGTTGAGCTTTATTGGAGTGTTTAACTCTATACTTTCTATAGCTGCATCCAATAGCACCGTTCTATATTCATCATCCAATATTCCAAATCTTTTTTCTTTAAAGGATAGATAGCGACTACTTCTTATTTGTTGAAGACAGAAAGAATGAAAGTTGCCAATGAAAGGTTTCCGGTCGCCCAATAAACTACTTGCTCGATTCTGCATTTCTTCAGCTGCTCGAGTAGTAAAAGTAAGGCAAACAATGTCTGAGTCATCTTGATGTCGGGTGAGAGCATGACGCAAACGTTGAGTTAATATCGTTGTTTTTCCTGAACCTGGGGGAGCCTCCAGAAAGTGACGCCCAGAGTCTATTGAGATAAGACTTTCTTGTTCTTGACTTAGTCTAGGGAGATTATTTTTATTCTCCTTTGAAGTAAATTCACTTATCGCATCGGTGAGTTCATCGGTGATTTTTTTGTTATCGAGTGACACCTTATCTTTTTCAATCTTGAGTGTATTTAACTTATCTTCAAAAAACCGTATATCATTTATTATAGATTTTTTCATAGAAGATAATCTATGTATTTCACTTTTCTTAATACTTAATGATGATTCTGTATTATTTATGTTCTCTATTTTTTCTTGTAACTGCTTTTCTTTTTCCTTAATGCGTGATAACTCTTGTATCTTTACTCTTAAATCATTTTCATAGATGGAAAAACGTCTTTTTAATAATCTGTTCTCATCCTTAAGTTTTGATATTTTTATCGAAAGTGCATTGTTAACATTAACTTGGTCTGCCAAAGAGTCTATTTTTTCTTCATCACTAGTTCGAAAATTTCCCTGATCTGCACTACCTATGAGATCCGTTGAAAATGCTTCAACAATTATGTCTTTTTTATAAAACTTGGATAACAAATAGTCATGTAGGAGCTTTGCTTCTTTAAACAGCGTTCGAATATCGCCATCCGACCAATGACTTGGTTCGTAGTGACTTCCCCGATTCCCTAACTTTCTAATTCTTTCAGCTGCATTTACGACGTGCGGTGCTCGATTTGTTGACTGAAACTCCCATATCATTTGGGCCAACTCAGTTTTTTTGGGGCCATTCAAACTGTTGTTGCTTGTCAATATTGACATCACACCTTCGCAATAAATTCGAATTGCGGTGGGTACAAATTCATAGTGGCCTTCAGCATACAATCGTTCAGCTCTAGTAATGGCGTGATAGAGCTTATCGGGCGCGACGCTTTGAAGTTGATGAAAATTAGACTTCATTATGTTCTCAGAAAGGGTAGACAATATAAAAGGAATCTTCACATGAATATAGAAGAGCTGAATGCATATCGTTCGATGCATCAGGGAATTCATTGATATAACCAGTCAAATTAGTACTAGGAGTAGGGTGCTGCGATTGTTGCAACTCCCGTATTGCTTCTTCTTCTGTAAGTGGACCGACGAAAAAAGGAGAACCGATAAGGTCGATGTAGTGTTGGCGCAATTCTTCACCACTATTAAACTCGAATGATGCAATAGCTTTTAAATTCTTTGTGTGAGTCACTAGATACCTCGGAGAGATGTTGAATAGACCCTTGCAATAACGGGTATCACTTTCTATGTGTATACCTTAGCTAAGTCAGGTGGTTAGATAAAGCGTAGATTGATAATTTACCACTACAGTCAAACTTTGTTGAAGATCAGTAGTGGCAAACTAGAATACAACACGCGTCTTATGAGTGGATCTATCTGCGAATGACGCGTCGTGTTGCTGCAACAAGCTTTGCTTTTTCGTCAGTTTTTTTAGCTGATTTGCTCTCGTTCATAATGAATTGGGTGTCGGCTTTTTCCTCAAAAGAAGCTTGCAACTCTCGTAGTGCGGTGCAAGTGCTCAGCAACAATTCTTCTTTTTCTGATTGAAACAGTGCTCTTTTATAATGCTCTAGAAATCCCGCGAGTTTGCCTGCCGATATTATCAATTCGTTGCCACTAATGTTGGCTAGTTTATGATGACCAGTTATTTTATTAACTCCACTCGATAGCAACATCCCACCCCCCATTGTAAAAACGTAACCGCCAGCCATACCAAAACCACCTGTGGCAAGTGAGCCTCCGCCTAACATCGCGAGCCCGGCACTGGTAGCCGCTGCACCAGATAGACCCATCAAACCGCCTATTCCGGCAGCCAAATAAGGGGCGACGAGTAGAGAAACAGCGGCCGCTGCACTCAAAATTAGAAGAGTGTTATTGCTTGAGGTTTCCTTATGGATAGCTTTTATTGTTTTCGTATACGATTTGCTGATTTGATACAACTCGTCAACATTGGTTTCAAGTAGTTCGGCGGCGTTAGAGAGAAGTGTTTCAGGGTTGAACTTGATTGAGGAGAACTTATTACTTTGTTTTTCATCACTAAGAGAGAAATAGGGTACAAAGGTAGCCACCTCAACAATGAATGCTGATTTTTTTGCGTTGCTCCAATGGTTAAATGCGGTTTGAATATCACTCTTCAAATCCGTTCTATTTCGGTTTACGCCAAGTAAAGACTCCGTAGCCTGGGACCACTCACTTAACCATTGCTTTTTTAGTAAAAGATTTTGATTTTCAAACGAGTTTTGCGATTGTTTAGAGGTCAACAACGAGCGAAGTTTGGATGTCGAGGGACCTGAAACCTGCTCTTTAGCAACAGCCGTATACTGAATGCGATACAAAAGCTCCAGTTCTTCAGTTTTAAATCTAAAGTGGTCGCCATTCATCATTCTTGTTTAACCTTTGTAAGAGCAAAGTCGCTAGTTCGCAGTAGGTGGAATTTAGCACTGGAAGGAATGAATTGGTAGGAATTTGACATATTCGTACTGGTGCTTCAACGGTATTGCAATCATGGGGATCCTTTGTCCGCTTTTAGGCTTGAGATCAAGGTTGGGGAGAACGTTCCTACCTACTGCTCTAAGGTGTTGGAACACTCTATGTAAGCCTTGTGCCTAAATAACGTTTTTCCTGTTTAAGTGGAGGAAAAGCCTGCACAGATAGTCTATGATTTTGAAGGTACCGGGGTTTGGTACTGTCTTCTTTAAATTGGTGATCACTGGTTTCGAGTGTGTTGGCTAAGGTTTTGATATTTAAGAGATTTTAAGGTTGTTGCCGGGATGTGGCTGGGTCTCCACCCAAATTTCTCCGAAACACCCTAAGCCCCTGAAAATTAAAGCCCTACACTCTTTTTTTTAAGAGTTATTACGCGTTTTCAATTAGAGCTAACCATAGTAATAAATTCAGAAAATCCTTCTTTTTCGTTTTATCTTAAGCTACCTCATTCAACATTTGTTTCCTGTTTTGCGACCCAATCTCGCCTAATATTTAAGTGATTGATTTCCATTTATAAACATTCCTAAAGTTGTTCTAAGCTTGTTAGGGCTATGATTTCTATTTCGAGCTAAGTTCTAATAGTGGTCGCCATAGCTTGGCTCATAGCGCGTGATCGCGAAATAAGAGGATATAAGCAGGAAGCTTAGGAAATAGTTGTATGGATATATCGAAAAAGCACCCACTCTGGCGCAAACCCAAGCATCACCTTGATGCAGAGGCTAGTAATGAGCACGTTCATTGGATTGAGCTGTTTTACGATTTGGCTCATGTTGTTTCGATATTTGTGCTGGGCAATTATCTTAGCCATCATCTTGGGCTATCAGGGTTTGCGGTATTTGCGGCCTTGTTTATCATCATCTGGTTTGCGTGGTTCGACCTAAGCCTTTTCAATTCAATTTATATCAGCACCGATGTGCAGCATCGCTACATCATGGCAGTCCAGATTGTGACTATCATGATCATGTCATCATCGATTGTGCATATTGATGGGGCTGGTTGGAAATACTTCGCTATTGGCTATGCAATAAATCGGGCAATTATGTCGTTACTCTACTTCAGAGTGAAGACCCTAGAAGAAGTCGAGGTGTGCTTGCCTACACGCATGTCTCGAAATTTTGCACTAGGGTCTGTGATGTTTATGGTGAGTGCGTTCCTTCCTGCTCCATACAACTATTTTATGTTTGCAGCAGGAATGATGGTTGTCGCCGGGCTTTATATTGCACCGAAGTTTGGAGTGCTTTATAGCGGCCGCTTTCTGCCTCGCTTTGGCCATATGGCGGAGCGATTTGCTTTGCTTTTGCTCATTGTTGCAGGGGAGGGTTTCTTTAAGCTAGTCATCACTCTTGCTGAAAAGGGCATTGATAATGTAGTTGGCGATGTGTTCGTTAATTATGCCTTTGGCGGTTTATCTATCTTCTTGTTGTGTTGGATCTATTTTGATTTCGTTGGCAATGGCAAGCCTCGAGACAGTCAGCCCAAAACCTTAGTCAAATGGACGCTAGCACATTTAGTGTTGATGCTGTCTTCTGTGACCATAGGGGTGGCGTTGTCTGCTGAGGTTAAGGTTGCATTTGTGGACCAATATCCAAGCAAGTATGCGGTTATAGGCTGCTTGGGTCTTGCTAGCTATCTTTATTGCTTGTTGAAAATTCAGGATGTGATTGAAATTCGTACTGCTCATCGTTTTGCAACGGCTAAGGTTCGCTATGTTGGTATCGCACTGTGTTTTGTTACTTTAGCCATTGTTAACTTTGTTCCCTCCATCATCTCCAATGGAATGTGGGGATTGGCATTGTTCTCTCAGATCTTTATTCCGGTTAGAACTGCTTTTAGAACGCTTACTGAAGAAGCGAAAAAAGAAAGTCATGATGAGTAAACTAAGTACTTTGCCTCTTTGACAGAAAACTCTTTATATAGGCTGTTTGAGCTAAATATGATGGGGATTTTTGTTTGCACACGATTTTGTTGGATATTTTTTTTGAGTGAAAACGAAAGCTTAGAATTAAGTTGGCGTATTCCACGATCTAATATTTAAATTTGATAAAAAACAACCACATGAAAGATTATCTGTGGATACTTTTTTTACTTATTTTGTTGAATTTTCCTCACCTTAGAAATCATCACTTTTCTGCTGCTAAGTGAGCGATTTGTTACGAACGCCTAATAAATACCCCTTTTGTGTTATCATGCCGCGGTAGGGGATAAGGCTAGAGCTTAAAGTCGCGGGCAATCTACAACTATTTTTAATGCTACCAACGCGCTTATTTGACTCTGCTTATCAAACTTTAACTAACATGGAGTTAGTCGTTTTTTATCGTGCTTGCGGTAATTAAACCTCATTATTTATGAGTTCAAATTCAAAAAAATATAGTATTGAATCCACCGACTATCAGGTCGGTCAAGATAACGTAACGAAATGGGGCATGGATATCCATAATACCGTTTTTATGGGCTCACTTGCGTTATCACTTCTTTTCATTGTTACACTGCTAGTTCTTTCACCTGCCGAGGCTAAAGCCGCGATTGATTCGGTGAAAGGGGCTGTCCTTTCATACTTTGACTTCCTATTTATGTGGGGAGCAAACCTCTTCTTAATCTTTGCCGTTGTTATCGCTTTTTCCCCTTTGGGTAAAATTCGTTTAGGCGGCGATGGCGCGACTACTGACTACTCAACGTTTTCTTGGATAACGATGCTGTTTGCAGCGGGTATGGGTATTGGCTTAATTTTTTGGGGTGTTGCAGAGCCGACAGCCTTCTATACAGGTTGGTATGGCACGCCATTAAACGTTGAATCACATACGATGGAAGCTCGTGAGCTAGCATTGGGTGCAGCGACATTCCACTGGGGTCTGCACGCATGGGCTATCTATGGTGTGACAGCACTTTGTCTGGCTTATTTTGTGTACAACAAAGGCTTACCACTTGCTATGCGCTCTGTGTTCTACCCGTTATTGGGGGATAGAGTCTGGGGCAAAACCGGTGATGTGATTGATATCCTGACGGTTCTGGTGACGCTATTTGGCTTGGCAACGTCTCTTGGTTTGGGTGGTACTCAGGCTGCGAGTGGTATTAGCCACGTGTTTGGCCTAGAAAATAGCTTACTTCTTCAACAATCTATCATCGTACTGATCATGGGCCTTGCAATCATCTCTGTACTGCGCGGTATGGATGGTGGTGTGAAGCTACTCAGTAACATGAACATGGCAATTGCCATCCTATTTTTAGGATTGATGGCAGTGCTAAACTTCACCACTGTATTTGATTCGTTTACAACCGCCGTGGTTGGTTACGTTAAAAATGCCTATGCATTGAGCCAAACATCAGGGCGTGAAGATACAACCTTCTTACATGGCTGGACAGTATTCTACTGGGCTTGGTGGGTTGCCTATGCACCATTCTTCGGTATGTTTGTAGCGCGTATCTCTAAAGGACGTACGGTTCGTCAGTTCCTTGTTTATGTATTGATTATTCCGACACTTGTGACCACAGCATGGATGTCTACGTTTGGTGGTATTGCCATCCAGCAGATGATTGATAATGTAGGTCTATTGGGGGCTAAGCAAGCGCTTAGTGATGTGTCTTTGAGCCTGTTCTACATGCTTGAGGCTTATCCGATTGGTGACATACTGTCAGTGGTAGCTGTGGTACTTATCGTCGTGTTCTTTGTAACGACTTTGGATTCTGGCTCGATTGTTATTGATAGCATGACTTCTGGCGGAAAATTAGATGTACCAATGAAGCAGAAAATCATTTGGGCACTGATCTCTGGCATCATAGCTATGGTGATGTTGTGGATTGGCGGTACCGAGTCGATTCAGGCGCTACAGTCGATTACGATTATTGCCGCGATGCCATTCACCATCATTCTACTGATAGGTTGCTTTAGCTTGATGAAAGGTCTGTTGACTGAGATGGGCTCTTCAAAAGCAGATGCTAATTATTCTGAAGCTGATGTGAAGTAAGAAAATAATCTATATTCAATAAAGTGAAAATGTTGAAGCCTCGGCGCGTAATGTGCCGAGGCTTCTTTGTTTTTAATTCGGGGTAGAGAAAATTTACAGGCTGGAGACTGACACTAATAGTTAAAAGTCTACTATCCAGTGCTCTCATTGCTCCAAGGAATACAGCGAGGCTTTGAAGTTGGTTTGGCTAGCCATAATAAAAATAACACATGCATAAATGCGCATCTATGAATTTAATAAGAAATTAGGTAGAGTGACTACTAACAGACTTATTGAGAGGAATAGATATGAAGACAGCACTAAAAAATGCAACCCAATGGTGCGCTTACAGCCACATGTTTAAGGTGCTTTATGCATTGGTTAAAGGGGGCGATATTTCAGAACAGACGCGTACAGGAAGAACCATTGCGCTGCTCGGCTTATTCTGTCCACTTTTTTGGTATGCCTTGTTTACTGGAGCAAGTAAAGCGGAGCTCACTTTTCACGCAATGCATTCGGGCATAGTGTTTTTAATTGGTATCGTGATAATGTTCGTCAGCTTAAGACAAAAACAAGGGCAATAGATGGATATCCAATACCTAGACGCGCTAAAAGCCTTAGCAGAGCCGCATCGCCTAAAGCTTTTTTGGCTGCTTATCCATGTCGATCAAAAAGTGACTGTCGCTGAGGCGATGGATGTGACAGGAGAGAGCCAATACAACGTATCTCGAAATCTAAAGATGTTATTCAAGGCGAAGCTACTGACTCAAGAGAAGCGAGGAAAGTGGGTTTACTACACCTTAGCTGAGCAAGAGCTAGGCTACTGGCAATCGCTTATTGAATCAGTAAGACAATTACCAAAAGAGTCATTCATTGATGTGACCGTCCGATGTCGAGTGCGACTTGAGATGCGAGTAGATGGTGAGTGTGTGGTTGGCCCAAATAGCGATCAATGGCTTGAATTTAAAGAGAAGCTTATTAGTCATAGTGTCGACTAATCGAATGCAATGTGCTTTCGTAAATCACCATGAATACTGAATAACTTTTAGTCCACTCGGGTAATAAAGGTTTGCTCGTCATCCACAAAAGCCACAAAGCCTCCATGATAGATAAATACTCGACCACGCCCTTCAACTAGGCAGGCAAGCTGTGGGTTCAAATCTTCTTCGTTGCCCTGGCTTTGAAAAGTGCCGGTATCGGTGATTACGCCACTGAGTGCAGGCAAATATCCATAAGTTCGCTTGGCTTGATCAATCAGGCTCAATTCGCTGGTGGTAGAGAAGCAAAAGGGGATGTCACCGGCATCTTCGATAAACATTGTCTTCAGTTCTTCAAAAGCTGTAATCACCAGCCAGTCGATGTCATTAACGCGATGGATAAACATAGAGTCTCTCACTAATTCTGATTCGGAGATTTTATCATTATCAGGGAAGAAGATAGTAGAGGTTTAGCTGTTTAAGGCGAAAATCTCTAGGACTCACCTTCCTTTGTCATGCTTGGATTGCAAACTCGTCTTTACAGGGATGAACCCAATATTTAACGAATGAAAGTACCTATCTAGAGACTGTAGACAGTGTGTTGATGTTTTAGATAGATCTCAACAAGTTGTCACAATTTTAAATTCTATCAGGTCATTGATTGATGGGATGATATAACATAGCATTGGCGGCTTATTTGTTTCTATATTGGTATTATTATGCTTAACCCTGTAGTCGTCGCACAATCGCTTTGTGTGAAATTTGGGAATAATAACGTGCTTGACGATGTCAGCTTCACCGTGAATCAGGGTGAAGTATTTGCCCTTTTAGGTGGCAACGGCGCAGGTAAATCAACCACACTAAAAACGTTTCTTGGTACGGTAGCGCCTTCGGCTGGCAGTGCGTCTGTTATGGGGCACGTTGTCGGTGAAAACAACGACGCTATTCGTAACAAAATTGCTTACCTTCCTGAATCAGTCATGCTCTATGGGCACATGACGGGTTTAGAGAATGTTGAATATTTCCTATCTCTATCCGGTTTAGAACGATCTCGCACCAATGTTGAAGATGCACTCAACCGAGTGGCATTACAGCCTGACGCATGGCATAAAAAACTGTCTGAGTACTCAAAAGGTATGCGTCAGAAGACCGCAATCGCGCTTGCATTATTGCGTGAAGCGCCGGTTTTATTCCTAGACGAACCAACTTCTGGTCTAGATCCAAGTGCAATCGATGAATTCAACCAACTGGTTACCGCGCTGGCCAACAGTGGCTCAACCATCTTCATGGTAACGCACGATGTTTACGGTGCTTGTCAGGTTGCCCACCGAATCGGTTTGTTAGATAACGGTAAGGTTGTTGGCGTGTTTGAGCGCAATGGCGGTGAGCTTATCGATACTGAAGAAGTACACACTGCTTTTGCTAAGAGAAACGCGTAATGAACATCATAAAATTAGTCATGCGCGATGAGTGGCGATATTGGCGACGTACTCGTGTAGCAACAACCGTTGTTCTTATTGGTCTTGTTTTGTCGTTGGCCTCGGTAGTGATTAATGCCGTTGAAATGCGCCAGGCGTCGGCAGAAAGAGCTGAGCTACAGAAAGTTTCAGAAGCTAATTTTTTAGATCAACCAGACAGGCACCCACACCGAATGGTCCACTATGGGCACTATGTTTTCAGGGCGCCTTCGCCGTTGAGTATCATAGATCCAGGTGTTGATGCGTATACGGGGACGGCGATCTTCTTAGAAGGGCACCAACAGAATAGCGCCATGTTTGCTGACCAGCGCCAGTCTAGTGGCATGACTCGTTTTAGCAGTCTGTCGCCAGCATTCATGCTGCAGGTTATTGTCCCATTGCTGTTGATTCTCGTTGGCTATTCTTGCATCACGCGCGAGAAAGAAGCGGGTACTCTGCACGTTTTGATTACTCAAGGTGTAAAAGCTAGGCATATTTTGGGGGGCAAGTTCTTATCACTTTTTGGTAGCGGGCTTTTGATGCTTGCTCCGCTCATTCTTGCCAGTTTGTGGGCTGTTTTGAATGGTGAGTCGTTCTTAATCTCTGCGAGTTTTATATTGGGTTATACCATCTATATTTTGATCTGGAGCGCAATTGTCCTTTGGGTATCAACCATCAGTTCTCGCAGTAATGCAAGCTTCGCAATCTTGATTGGATTATGGGTAATTCTCTGCATTCTGGTTCCACGAATAGGCAGCTCTACTGCTGCGACTTTTGTTTCATCACCGAGCAAACTTGAAACCGACTTTGCTGTACGTGAAGAATTGCGTGCGCTGGGTGATGGACATAACGCATCGGATCCTGCGTTTGAGAAGCTAAAACAAGACTTACTTGATCAATATGGAGTGGACGATATTTCGGAGCTGCCACTTAACTTTCGTGGTGTCGTTGCAACGTATTCAGAGAAGAAACTGACCGACGTGCTGAATAAATACGCCGATAATCGCATGGATGAAGAGCTGGCTCAGGCAAAAATCGCGCGTGAGTTTGGCTGGCTATCACCAATGGTATCCATTCGTACTTTCTCCATGATGATCTCAGGAACAAACCTAGAAACGCATCACCGTTTTTTACGTGAAGCAGAAAATCTTAGATTTGATTTTGTTCAGGCATTGAACCACGTACATGCCCATGACCTTGATTATGACGCTGACGTAAATCGCTACAAAAATGATGAGACTGCGATAGCCGCCCGCGTCGATGCAAGTCACTGGGACGTACTGTCTGATTTCTCATTTGAACCTGAATCTAGTGGCTTCCGTCTGGACCACAGCCTGCATTATTCCCTTCAATTACTGTTCTGGTTTGGGTTGATGTTGTTACTAATTAAGAAAGCAAGCAGAAGAATTTTGTAATGGTATTATTTTCCGATTTATACAGGGAAATGCGATTTCTTGCTAAGCAGCGTTATATTGTATTTTTCCTTTTAGCCGTCTTTTTGCTCTCTGTTTTTTCAGTTTGGAGCGGAGTCGTTGAAACTCATCAACAGCAAAGCACCATCGAACGTCTAATAGAAAAAGACACGGTTGACCGAGAGAGTGTATTAGCCTCTCAAGTCGATTTTGGTGATGCAGCCTACTACAGTTTTCATGTTACGTACGATGAACCTTCGTCTTTGGCCTTTGCCGCGATGGGCCAGCGTGATGTTTACCCATGGAAGCACCGTATTCGTATGCTTGCGCTGGAAGGGCAAATACATGAAACAGACGCCGAGAACCCAGAGTTATCGCTATTAGGGCGTTTTGACTTTGCGTTCATAGTCTCGGTTCTGCTTCCTATTTTTGTCATCCTTCTATTGCATGACCTGCGTTCAGGTGAGCGTGAAGCGGGGCGTTATGATCTGCTTATCGTGACGGCTAAGAACCAGCGCAAGTTATGGTTTGCACGAGCATTCGTGCTGTCCGCATCGCTTGCTATGGTCATGTTGGTCCCCTTCATTGTGGGCGCCGTTCTTATGCAAGCCCCAATATTGAAGACAGGGCTTATGGTGCTAGTCATGCTTGGACACCTGCTGTTTTGGGTCGTGGTGACTATGGTTGTCGGGCGCATAATGCTAGCGCGCGGTCAAAGCTCACCTCGTATAGCTTCAGTCCTCCTAGCTGGGTGGTTAGTTCTTACGGTGATCTTGCCTGTCGTTGGTGAAACCGTAATTAACCAATCAATTGAGAGCCCGAATGGTGGTGAGATCGTTTTGCTGCAACGTGAAGCAGTGAATGGCGCGTGGGATAAACCTTATTCCGCGACATGGGAGCAGTTCTTGGTAACACATCCAGAGTGGGAACAATACACAACAATGGAGTCATCGTTTCATTGGAAATGGTATTACGCCTTCCAGCAAGTTGGTGATCAGCAAGCCGCTGAGTTGTCGCAAGCTTATAGGGATTCCATCGTTAAAAAAGATGATGCGTCAGGAATACTTTCACTCATTTCACCACCGATGCTGACACAAAGACTGATGCTGTCATTGGCAGATACTGACGTTGAAGCTTCGCTGGCTTATGAGCAAAGTGTGCGTGATTTTCATGGTTCTTTGCGTGAGTTTTTCTATCCATTGTTGTTCAAAAAAGATGATTTTAACTCACAGGAACTTGTTAATATTCCTACCTATAGTCCAAATAGAACTCACTAAACAGTGTTCTTCATAGGTAATTATCAGCCTCTTTATTGAGGCTGATTCAAACACTTCACTGCTCACTCTAGTGCTGATTATTGACCATTCACTACACAAAAGTAATGTCGATAGTCGATGGACGGACATATACTTCGAGGGTAAAATGCGCTCACGCGGCTGCACATGAATTTCAGTCAACTTTAGAGAAAATCCAATGATTGTAGAAAATGTGCTTCCTAATAATTACGCAGAAATGCTTAGTGTTTGGGAAAATTCAGTCCGAGCAACTCATGACTTCATTACAGAAGAAGATATTGAGTTTTTTAAACCAATTATCATTGAGCAGGCTTTTCCTGCTGTCACGTTAAGATGTGTGAAGAATGAAAGTGGTTCAATTCTAGGCTTCGTGGGTATCCACGATTCAAAGGTTGAAATGCTTTTCATCTTAAACGAGGCAAGAGGGCAAGGCGTTGGTAAGGTGCTACTGCAATACGCAATAGAGCAGTTAGGCGCAACCAAAGTCGATGTAAACGAACAAAATCCACAGGCAGTAGGCTTCTATGAGCATATGGGTTTCAAAGTCGTTTCGCGTTCGCCACTTGATGATATGGGAAAACCTTTTCCAATTCTGCATATGACACTTTAAAGCTCGGTTTGTCGTAACCTAGTTTGTTAGAAGAAACGCCCAAAGCTAATAACTTTGGGCGTTTCAGTATATGCCAGCGTTGCCAAGACTTGACTAACTTTTGCCTCGAAGTTAACTAGAATGAAATTCAACCTGATTTCAAATCCCTAACTTTGGATTAGCTTTCTGAACTTTCTTTATGGCGAAGCTTTAATATTGTGCTTTCCCCTTCAGTAACCTATTGATAAATCGGTAATGAAATAGGAAAGTGCAAGTTGATACTGTGCTGTGACCAGTTAGTTATATATGCCAGTAAAAATTCTCGCTGGCACGATATTAAAATGTCATGGTTGAAATATTTGCTACCCATCTAGATGCAGTCGCAATAGTGTGTTTTGTTTCAAAGTGTTGTTCTTAACTATCTGATAGTGTTGCATTTCAATGTGTATCGAGGGTTTATAATGGGAACGATAATAGGTTTAATTATTCTGGCTGCTTTAGATTGGTATCTTGTTCGTAATACAGGACTGCATATCCATCAATTAATTTCTAAAAAGTATGCAGAGTATTTGTCTGATAAGAAAAGCAATAAATAATATTTTCTTAAGTCGTTGGTATAACAAGCAACTTAAGTCGGAAGAGGCTGTGTATTAGACAGCTAATTCACTAACTCTAATATTAATCTGAGGTCATTGGAGCCAATACAGCACTCCAAAGTTTCTCGCCTGCACCGCCTAGTTCATGTTGGCTTTTCAAAAAATCGGAGTGTGTAGGCGTTGGGACAATCGTCAAATCAGCATTGGAGTTAGCTGCGTAAATTTTCTTAGCCATCCAAACAGGAAAGCGACCGTCTGTTTCGCTATGCACAATGTGGATTGGAAGTTGTAGTGATTTGACCATGGTGACATTGTCATAGGCATTGGGAACTACGAATGAGAATAATCGTGGCACAGAGCCACTCTGAACCGCGACATCCCTTATAGACGAGAAAGGACTAACTAGAATTACGCCATTGGCGGGCATATTATTGTGACTCAAGGCATCTATTAGAATCCCTGCCCCTAAAGAATACCCAAGAAAATATGAAGGAAGATGACCTACTCGTTTCCTAAACTCACCGTAAGCTGCCGACGCGTCTTCTCGTAGCGCTGCGACCGATGGTTCCCCCTGACTTTCACCAAAACCACTGTAGTCGAACACAAATACCGACAAGCCTTGTTGGTTTAAATGCTCTATAGCTGATATCCAATCAGATAAAGATTCATTCTGACCATGGAAGACCATTACCGAACCGGATTCGTGGCTTGCAGGGATATACCAAGCCTTTAGCACACGTGAACCCACAGCAATGTCGATATTTTCATAGTTCAGCCCAACATCAGTGGGGCTAGCGCTACCTAACGATTTAGTTACAAATGTACTCTGTTGAAACTGTTTTCGACCAATGTTCAGCGACACAATTACACTAATGAAGATGGTCACTACCATTGATACAGCTAAGAAGATGGTTAATTTTTTCGACATACGCTCAAATTACGTTATTGAGGGGGTAGAAACCCGAGTGAAATTTCTACCTTAGGTTAACCGTTACTCAACTTCAAAACATGAACACTTTTAGCTGGGGTCTTCTGCTTTAATATAGCTTGGTTAACGAAGGTCAAAACAGATAATAATCAAGGTAGCCATTGAGTTGATGCAATTAAATCCTGAAACGCCGAGGCTGTAATTTAATTTGTGCATCTCATCGAAAATCGAAATTTCGATTATTCCAACAAAAACACATCCAATCTCTATAGTGCACAACTTCGTCGGGTTCTTCGTTTCCAAGGACAATAATGAATAAACGCATATTACTTTCCATTTTGGCAATGCTATCGCTCCCTGCTTCTGCAGAAAATCAAATCAACATATCATGTGTAGAAAATGGCTCTGATCCATATCAGCTTTCCGTTCAAATACGTGGGAATAAATACAGTTACGTTGAGACGCACAGGGGGAGAACTGTTCAAGGAACTTACCAGGTAGTAAGCGTAGATACTAGCTTTGAGTACCTAAAAATAGTAGTGAAAGATCCTGGAATGTTTCACGAACAAACCATTATCTATGAACTGAGTGATGGTGTGCTTACAATGCTGACTGTTACCACCGATAATTCCAATGTCGAAGTTATCGATATGAATAAGGGTGCGATGTCAAACCAATGCGTTACCTACTAGCGTCTACTTTCTAAACCCATTAGGCGAAAATAGAAGTTTATCATTCGTATAAATCTACTGTTTAAATGCATGCCGGGTACGATTTAATTTGTTAGTTGCATGATACCTCAAGGTGTAGTGGTCAAGTTAAATTGGCCACAGTTTTATAAGTTTGCCAGTAGAGCCGTTCCGATTCATTTGGTGTGAGACCGCCGTTGTACTGATGTGGCCTAATTTGGCTGTAATATCTAATGATGTAACCAACAATGCTGTTCCAGGCCTCTGTTAAATTACGGTAGCCACAGACTGGCACCCATTCTGTTTTTAAGCTTCTGAAAAAGCGTTCCATGGGGCTGTTGTCCCAGCAGTTTCCTCTGTGCGACAAGTTTTGTTTTATCTGATAACGCTATAAGGTCTGACGGAACTTTCGGCTTGTATAGTGCGTTCCCTGATCGCTATGGAACATCATTCCTGTAGGCTTGCCACGGCTTTCATAAGCCATTTTTAAGGCTTTGCTTGTCAACTGGCTATCGGGCGAAAAAGACATAGCCCAACCAATTGGTTTACGAGCAAACAAGTCCAACACAACAGCTAGGTAAGCCCAGCGGTTTCCGGTCCAGACATAAGTCACGTCACCTACCCACACTTGATTTGGAGCCGTAACAGCGAACTGTCGCTCAAGGTGTAATTTTTTGAGTAAAACTAGCCGTAGGTTTATATGGCAACACCAAAGTTTTGCAATAGCATAGATGATTCGAAATCTTATTATTTGCTTCAATTCGCAACGCATTTTTGTCCAAAAGTGAGTTACAAACCACGTTACTTCGCTGTGATCACCAAGCGACTTTGTCTTTAATTTTGCCAGCAGTGTGTGCATAAGGTCTAACTAGTCTTTTCTTTAAAGGACCGTAACGCAGCCCCGTTTTCCTGATACCTCTTACTTAGGTATATTCCCATCACTTGTATAGCCTTTCCTTATATGGCTTTTAGATGAATATTTTATTGTGTTTTCATGACGGAAAATGGAGCTGGATCTAATCTTAATTAGATTATATCTAGTTATATGTAATATAGATTCAATATTTCTATTTCAAGATAGCCAGCATCAAACAACAACATGAAGTTCAAGAGTTACGATGTGGCGTTTCCAGAATCCCGTTGAGATCATTAGTGGTCACGGGGCATTAAACACTTTGCAAGAGTTGGTCAAAGGTCGAGCCTATTCGATTGTGACTTACTCGAATGATATTTTCTCCCAGTATAGCGCTGAGGTCATCGATGCTTTGGGTCATTCTCCAGTTAGTATTATCGACGGTGTCGTAGAGAATCCTCATTTCGAGAACTTGACCGAACTTTGCTATGAGTTAGGTCAACAAACGCAAGCAACAGAGGTTTTTATCGCTTTGGGCGGTGGTTCTGTGATGGACACCACGAAAGTGCTTGCTGCGAGCTGTGGTGATTTTGCTCTAGTAGAAAAGTTTTTGAAGAGTCAAATTGAGCCTGAGCAACTGTCTTTTAAAGAGATAATTGCTATCCCAACAACAGCGGGTACCGGAAGTGAAGTGACGCATTGGGGCACCGTATGGGACCCGAAAAATGATGCGAAGTACTCATTATCGGATGAAAGGTTATATCCTCGTGCAGCCATTGTACATGCTCCATTTACTGCCAAGTTACCGTTACCAATTACGGTCAGCACAGGGCTAGATGCTTTATCACATGCACTAGAAAGTTTGTGGAACAAAAACCGTAATCCGGTGAGTGCCATGTTTGCTGTCAACGCTAGTAAAGCCATCATCGAAATACTACCGCAACTAGTACAAGAACCAACCAATCTTGCGCTTCGCACCAAAATGCAAGAAGCCGCGCTTATGGCAGGACTGGCATTTTCAAATACCAAGACCTCGATTGCGCATAACATGTCCTATGCAGTCACTCTGGAAAAAGGTATCGCTCACGGAATAGCGTGTAGCTTTACTCTTCCTGCGATTATTCGTGCTGTTGATCATGACGATGTCGAGTTAATTGAATACATCAAAGATATCTTCGGTTCCAGTATCGAGCTAGCTGGGCAAAAGATGGAGCAATTCCTTATGTCTTTGGATGTTGCGATCAGCCCACGAGACTACGGTTATTCAGATGAAAAATGGCAAGAGCTTGTTAGCAAAGCAGCTTTAGGTCAGCGTGGTCAAAACTTTTCAGGCTGTGTCGAAACATTACTTTCCAAATTTTAATTAGCGAAAAATAAACAGGTTTAATTATGAACAAAGTACAAGCAGTTATCTTTGACTGGGCAGGCACAACGGTCGATTTTGGTTCTTTTGCACCCACCACGATCTTTGTTGAGGCATTCAAACAAGCTTTTGATTTTGAGATCTCCCTTAATGAAGCTCGAGGCCCAATGGGGATGGGGAAGTGGGATCATATTCGCACATTAGGCAATGATCCTGTGATTTCTGAGCGTTGGACAGAGCGATTTGGAATGCCAATGACTGATGCGCAAGTAACTGAAATTTACAATACTTTTATGCCCCTACAGATCGAGAAAGTGAAACAGCCTGAACACGCATCCCTAATCCCAGGTGCGAAACACACACTTGAGTTCTTGCGTGAGAATGAGATTAAAGTCGGCTCATGCTCTGGTTATCCTCGTCCCGTTATGGATGCCTTGGTTGTGGCAGCGAACCAAATGGGCTACCAGCCAGACTGTGTTGTAGCCAGTGATGATCTTGAGGCAGGGAGTCGCCCTGGCCCATGGATGGCATTACAGAATGTCATTGAGCTTGGCATCAACAATGTTGCTCACTGTGTAAAAGTAGATGATGCGATTCCAGGGATTGATGAGGGTCTGAATGCCGGTATGTGGACAGTTGGACTCGCGTTATCAGGCAATGAAGCAGGCTTTACTCTGGATGAATTTTTACAAGCTTCCGAAGATGAAATATCTCAGGCAAGAGAGCGTGCAGGTAATAAAATGCGTGCTGCTAATGCTCACTATGTCATCGATACCATTGCTGATCTTCCTTCGGTCATTACCGACATCAACCGCCGTATTGCAGACGGCGAACGTCCATAACCAAAATAAAGACATAACATCATGGCAGATATTCATCTTTCGAACATTAAAAAATCATTTGGTCAAACTGAGATCCTTAAAGGCATTAACCTTGAGATCAAAGACGGCGAGTTTATGACCTTAGTTGGCGCTTCAGGAAGCGGTAAATCAACCTTATTACGCATCATTTCTGGATTAGAAGAACAATCATCAGGCTCTATTCGTATTGGTGGCACTGATATTTCAGACAAAAGACCAAAAGAGCGTGATCTTGCCATGGTGTTTCAGTCTTATGCGCTCTATCCCCACCTTACGGTTAGAGACAATATGCGTGTTCCTTTGCGCATGCGTACACCCTTTTGGCACCGTCTTCCATTAGCGACACTGTTGTCACAAGACAGTAAAGCGACGTTAAGAGAAGTCGATGCTCGAGTACAAGAGGTGGCTGCACAATTGCATATTGAACACTTGCTTGATAGGAAACCCAATGAGCTCTCAGGTGGACAGTGTCAACGAGTTGCACTAGGGCGCGCAATGGTGCGTGAGCCATCAGCATTCCTAATGGATGAACCACTGTCAAATCTAGACGCTAAACTACGTGTTCATATGCGAGGCGAGCTAACACAGCTTCACCGCGAACTTGGCACAACCTTTGTCTATGTCACTCATGACCAAGTCGAGGCTATGACGATGTCAGATCGTATTGCACTTTTGGTCGAAGGTGAATTAATTCAGGTTGATACGCCAAACAATATGTATAACAACCCAAACCACCTCAAAGTGGCAGAGTTTATTGGAAGCCCGAAGATTAATACGATTCCAGCTTTGGTGGATGATGAAGGCAGTATTATTTTTGATGGCCAAGAGCTTTCGGGTATCAAATTGAATGCAACCAGTTGTGATGCGCCAATTACTATCGCAGTGCGTTCAGAAGACCTAAAAATAGTCGAAGCGAGCAATTTGTCAGCGGTAATTACTCATATTGAAAATATGGGTGGAGAAAAAATTATATTTGCGAGTGCACCTTGGGCAAAGGGAAGCCTAGCGATTAAGTTGACCGCTGATGAATCTGAAGGTTTAGTTCCAGGTGGCAACATTCATCTGCAAATCAATGTCAGAAAAATTATGTTCTTTAATCGCCATGGTCATCGAATTCAAAAAATCGACGTTATGATGGAGGCTGCCTGATATGTCGCAAGATATTGCAGCAACATTGCCGAAAAACATCAAAGTAAAAAAAACACTTGGGCAAATCAGAGAGCAGAATACCGCTTGGTTATTAACACTTCCTGCAATCTCATTAATGGTTCTGTTTCTGATTGGGCCCATTATTGCGATCATTGCTCTTTCATTTACTGATTGGCAGTTGGGGATGACCACCTTTTCATGGGTTGGGATTGATAACTATGTAGAGTTAAAAAATGACGGTGCATTTTGGCAAGCGCTAAAAAATACACTGTTGTACGTTTCGATCGTATTGCCCTTTTCAGTCGTCGGCGGTTTAGCAATAGCGATCCTCATTGAGTCGAGGCCGAGTGGTAAAGGTATATATCGTACGGCATTTTTTCTGCCAGTAATGGGTACCCTCATCGCAATGTCAATTGTGTGGGAATATATTTTGCAGCCAGATTTTGGCTTACTAAATATGATTCTAGCCAAAATTGGTGTTGATGGTAAAAATTGGTTAAATGACCCTGAAACCGTGGTCTATGTCCTAGCTGGAATCGGTATTTGGCATCAACTTGGCTACAACATGGTGCTATTTATGTCTGGTTTAATGGCGATTCCAAAACACCTTTATGAGGCAGCAGAAATGGATGGGGTGCCAAATGGTTGGTCGCGCTTTAGCCTGATTACTTGGCCAATGTTAGGGCCGGTCACACTATTTGTTCTTGTGATTTCAGCCATCAAGGCATTCCAGGTATTCGATACCGTTGAGGTGTTAACTCAAGGTGGGCCAGGTAAGAGCTCTGAGGTTCTTTTACACCTGATGTACGTTGAAGGTTTCCAATTCTTTAGAACCAGTTATGCAGCCGCAATTACAGTTATTTTCTTGTTTATTGTGTTGCTTATTACGGTAATCAAAATGCGCTTTATGGAAAAGAAGGTTCATTACTAATGAAGAAAATAGATTTTTTTGGGATTTTCCGTCATATAACACTGATTCTATTAGCATTGATGTTTCTTCTTCCGTTTATTTGGATGATGCTGACATCATTTAAACCAGAAGATGAAATTTTCATTAATGAAATACGGCTAGTGCCCGAAAGGTTTGCAGCCTATGAGAATTATTCTACCGCATTCTCAGAAACGCCTTTATTAAGGTTTATGATGAACGGGGTAATCGTGACGGTTGCAATTTTCTTGAGCCAAATTGCGATTGCAGTACCAGCCTCATATGCATTGGCAAAACTGGAGTTTAAAGGTAAGCAAGTTGTGTTTATTGCTATTCTTGCCTGTTTAATGATTCCACCACAGGCGGTATCGATTCCATGGTACTTATTAATGTATAAGTTTGGTTGGCTGAATAGTTATGAAGGACTGATTGCTCCATTTTCAATATCTGTGTTTGGTATATTCCTGATGAGACAGTTCTTTAACTCGGTCCCAGATGATTTAATCTCTGCGGCACGATTAGATGGGTTAAGCGAATTTAGCATTATCTGGCGCATTATGGTTCCTACCGCGATTCCAGCCCTTATTGCCTTTGGTATATTCTCAATTGTTGCGCACTGGAATGACTATTTCTGGCCTCTTATTGTCGCCAATAGCCAAGATATTTATACCCCACCACTTGGCGTGGTTGCTTTTAAGAGTGATGAAGCAGGTGATAGCTATGGGCCACTCATGGCCGCAGCAACAGTTATTGTTGCACCATTAATAATTGCTTATTTATGTGCCCAGAAGCGATTTATTGAAGGTATTACAATGTCTGGAATGAAATAAGTAATAATTTTTGAATTTGCAATAAATAAGCCTTATTCCCCCTAAATTTAAATACGCATTAATATATAACGGAGTTTAGAATGCGCCTTAAAATAACAACTTTAGCAGCGATGCTACTATCTACATCGGCTCTTGCCCAAACTACTTTAGTGGTTCAATACCCTTATGGTGAGTTGTTCGATGGTTTGCAAAAACAACTTGCAGAAGACTTTGAAAAAGCTAACCCTGATATTAAGATTCAGTTCCGTTCAAACTATGAAAACTACGAAGATGCTACACAAAAAGTGATGCGTGAAGCGATTACCAATCAGCTTCCAGATGTTAGCTTTCAAGGATTAAACCGCGTGCTACCACTTTACGAGCGCAATATCGCGGTACCACTAGACCAATTCTTAACAGAAGAAGATCGCTTAGAGAATGGTTTTGATGACTCGATGATGTCGCCAAGTCGTTTTGATGGGCAAACTTATGGTCTACCGTTCGCAGTATCTATGCCGATAGTATACTTCAATGCTGATCTTGTAGAGCAAGCAACTGGTACTACAACTCTGCCTGATTCATGGGAAGATATTTATTCTGTCGCGAGTAAGATCAATGATCTTGATGGCAATGCGCAAGGTTTTTACTACGACTGGAACATTACTGGTAACTGGCTGTGGTTGTCTCTTGTAATGTCACAAGGTGGTGAGATTCTGCAAGACGGTAAAGTCGCTTTTGATGGTGAAGAGGGTCAATGGTCCATCAATAAGCTAGCACAGATGCACACCCTAGCGGATATGCCGGACTACCAACGCAGAAGTGCAGAACGCTCTTTTGGTGCGGGTAACATTGGTATCTACGTGACGTCTACGTCTAACCTAGGGATGTTTGAGCGTTCAATCGGTGATCGTTTTGAACTGAAAACGACTCAGTTCCCTGAAATGGCAGAAAACGGTAGTTTACCAGTTGGTGGCAATGCGGTAGTTATGCTTGCAAAAGACGAAAAGCAGCAAAAAGCGGCATGGAAATACATTAAATATATCACTGGTCCTGTCGGCAATCAGCAAATCCCACACTTCACGGGTTACATGCCACCAAACCAAGTTGCCAATGCCCAACTTGAAGAGTTTTACGAGACGCGTCCTAACCATAAGACTGCAGTGACTTCACTTCCTTGGATGGATACATGGGTTTCATTCCCTGGTGCCAATGGTTTGAAGATCACCGATGTGATTTCTGATGAGCTTCATTCCGTCGTTTCTGGCCGACGAGCGCAAGGCGATGAGCCAAATAAAGTCTTGGTTGAAATGAGCGAGAAAGTAAACAACTACTTGTAGAAGTAGCATGTCAGCTCCCTATTGGTGAAATAGGGAGTTTTTAATCTTATGTAAGTGGAAAATTATGGTTATCTTTGATTTTGACGGCGTGATTTGCGATAGCTTGGGATTGTGTCGTGATGCTTGTCAATCTGCAGTCAGCCAACAAGATGCATCGGTGATTCTTGAATCTAATCCGTTTAGATATTTAGACCCCGTGACCTTCGAAGCAGTGGCGATTGAACTCGGTTTGGATGCTGAAGTCTTTTCTGAGAGTGTTGCTAGCTACCTTTACCAAAATGGCGAGCAAGCACAGTTTTTCTACGGTATAGACAGTGCAATTCAAGACTTAGCGGCTGAGCATAAACTGTTTATCATTAGTGCAAGTCACAGTGATGTTATCAACAAGCAACTCACACGATATGATTTAAAAAGCTATTTTCATACGGTCCTTGGCGGTGATGTTAAGGGGTCAAAGCAAGAAAAAATAATTAAGTTGAAAGAAGCCTATCAAGAGCAGGCCATTATGATTGGGGATAGTGTGAGTGATATTAAAGCCGCTCATGAAAGTGATGCTTTGTCCATTGCCGTAACGTGGGGATGGCAACCTCAAGGTTATTTGGAAAAGCAAAACCCAACGATAATTGCGCACCAAGCCAATGAATTGATATCCGCTATTTCATCTTTTAAAACAGAAATTGAAACAAAGTAAAGACAGCTATGAAAATAATCCACCTTACTGATACTCACTTTGGCTATACGGGTCAAAAAATCTATCAACGCTCGCCGAAAAATGCGTTAGAGAAAGCGGTTGAAAGCATCAACTTAGAGCATGGCGACGCAGACATGCTTATTATTACGGGAGATCTTGCTCATGCTGGTCACCCAGAAGCTTATGCAAACTTGCAAAGTACCTTATCTCAGCTAAGTATTCCTTACCATCTTGTGATTGGCAATCATGATGACAGACCTACTTTATCAAAGACTTTTAGTACCTTTGAGTTTGATGAAAATGGCTTTGCACAAAAATGCATTCAAACTGAACAGGGCTTGTTTATCTTGCTTGATACAGTAAAAGAGGGAACCCATGCTGGTTATTACTGCGAGAAGCGCTTCGATTGGCTGAAGACGCAACTAGAAGCAAATGCAGGCCAGTCAGTGTATCTCTTCATGCACCATGCGCCGTTTGATACTGGTATACCAGCTATGGACGCAATAAGTCTTGATAAAACACATAGCCTGCAATTGGGAGAGTTGTTAGATCATTACTCCAATGTGAAGCATATTTTCTTTGGTCACTACCATAGACCAATCGCAGGACAGTGGCGTGGAATAGCGTTCTCAACGTTGCGAGGTATGAATCACCAGGTGAGACTTGATTTGCATGACAAGCATATGATCCAGGGGAATTTTGAAGAACCCCAATACTGTGTCGTATTGCTTGAGAACGACCGAACACTGGTTCACTACCATGATTATATGTATGAAACAGAAGAGTTTGAAATAGGTAACCCTCTAGAAGCACATATATAGATATTTGCTGAATGCGCTAGTCCAATATTGAGTTTCTAGCGCAGTTAGTTTATTGATGTAGCGGTTGTTTTAGATCTTTTTCAGCGCATTGAAGAAAAGCACGGATCAGTCGACTACCAAGCCTTTCATTGGAAACTACGAAGCTATATTTCATGGATAAGTCGATATTTTTAAATTTCGTCGCGACGATCTTGTCATCGGGGTTGTGCTCGTGCTCAGTGACTACACCAATACCTAAACCTTGGATAACACCTTCACGAATGGCTTCACGACTGCCTATTTCGATTCTAGCGGCTGGTTCAATGCTTCTCTCACTGATTTCATGATCAAATATATCTTGGGTTATCGACCCCTTTTCTCGTGATAGTAGAATTTCTCCTTTTATGTCCTCAACATCAAGACCATCTTTCTCTGACAGTCTATTGCTAGCTGGAATAATAGCGATGATTTGGTCTTCTTTACATAAAAAGCTTCTAAAGCCAGGAATGACGTCATTGTGTACAAAGAGACCAATGTCTACCTCACCAATTTGCAGAAGCTCGAGTACTTTTTTATTCGAACCATAGACGACTTTGATCTTGATTTTTGGGTACTTGCTGACAAATATTTTGAGCGCTTGAGTCACGTAATAGGGACTCACTGCAGCAATTGTTAGTGTTCCATGAATCAGCTTGCCGTGAGACTGCATAAACTCATCGATTTCTCTGACACCATTTATCACTGAGCGGCAGAGGGGCATCATCTGCACACCTAAATCCGTAAGACGGTTGTTACCCCTTCCTCGGGTAAACAACTTAGCACTGTACATTTGTTCAAGTTCACCAACTTGTTTAATGACGGTGGGTTGAGATAACTCTAGGTTATCGGCTGCTTGCTTGAAGCTTCGACATCGGCCCACCTCGTAAAAGGCTTTAAGTAAGGAGAGAGTCGGTAATGGTTTTTTCTGCGTTGTCATGAGAAAGGTATATATTTGTGCCAGAAAATAATCAGGCGGTAAGTTTTATGTATTTTCACGTGTTAATTGAATTAGTCAACATGATTACTGTTACTAGTTAATAGCCTACTTTTGTTCCAATAAACAAACTTTGTCTTTAAGGCATACACAAACGAACAAAACATGTATTGCGGAGTGGATATCCACAACTGTCGTTTTTGTTCAATCATTCAAATCGCTTGTCACTTATTCTTTTGGGCATGGAGAGCAGCATGTCAATTCTGATGCCGTTCTTTCTTTTGTAATAACGCCACATCAATAGTCGAGTAAAAAGACAATGCTAGAAATCAAACAAATTAAATCATTACAAGAAGTTAACGAACTGAAGAAGCAGTATTTTGAACAATCGACAGCCCCACTTGATGGTATGTGGCACTTTGGTTTTGTTCCTATGTCTTCTCATTTCGGCTTCTATGAAGACAATGCTTTAGTAGGGTATTGCTGCGTAAACGGTGACGGCTATGTGTTGCAATTCTACTTGTCACCAACTGCCCAGACTCAGGCACGGGAGTTGTTCACTTTGCTTGCAGAGCAAAACAGCTCAGTAGTTGGTTCCATTAACGGTGCATTTGTGAGTACGGCCGAACCTCACTATCTATCGCTTTGTTTAGATAATTCGTCTTCATTTAAAGTGAATGCGTTGATGTATCAGCAAGTTACTTCGTTTATCTCGCAAGGCACTGCAGGGTTAGAGCTAACTATTGCAACTCAGGAACAACTATCTGAATTTATAGAGTTTGCAGTGAATAATATTGGCGCTCCAGAGCAATGGTTATCGCAGTACTTCGGTAATCTAATCAGCCGCCAAGAACTTTTCGGGTATTGGAAGGATGATCGATTACTAGCAACAGGTGAGTGTCGTCTATTTGATGAATACCAGACGCAATATGCAGACTTAGGAATGATTGTTGCCGAGTCAGAACGAGGGCAGGGGATTGCTACTGGTGTGCTAAACAGTTTAGTTAGCCTAGGGAATGAACGTGGTTTAATTCCTATCTGCTCTACTGAAAGTGGCAATCTGGGCGCACAAAAGGCGATACAGCGTGCGGGGCTAGAACCTTTAAACCGCATAATTCAGATAGAATTTGACCACAAATAGTCAGTAAGCAGATAAGCCTTTGCCCATTCTGGGCAGGGTTTATTTGTTAAAAATCTAACCTGACATATAGTGGTAGTAAGTGCCTATAACCAATTGAGAGCATTATGGTCCGCTGGCTGAAGCCTTCAAAGATACCTGAAGTTGCCAAATACATTGAGTGTTATTGGCTAATTGAAAAAACCTCGGATGCTACTAGTTTCGATTATCCGAAGTTAAATCCTGATCCTTCCGCTCACTTGATCATTTCGCCTAAACAACAAACCTATCATTACGATATGAGCTCAGGGATAGCTAATGGTGAAGGGAGTCATTGGTTGTTTCCTCATCATCAAACATTGCAGCTCGATCATTCAAAGCCTTTTGTCCATCTTGGGGTTAAGTTTCATATTGGAGCCCTTTATTCATTGAAACTATTTCCAGATCAGCAACCAATACTTGATGACGTGAAAGAGGTGCAATTGAGTACTTTGTTTAATGAGTCATATCAAGGTGAGATAGGGCTAATTGAACTTGCTCGAAGTAACGCTGATTTGTGCTGTGAAAAGCTAGATAGCCTGTTATTGCCCTTGGCTTTGGATAGCCATGAGGATCAACATAGCCAGATCACACGAAAAGCGCTTCAGGCATTGGACGAAGCCACAATTTCTGCACTAGGTAGTCAGTTATACTGCTCGCAGCGTACATTAGAAAGGAGCTTCAACAGGGTGACAGGTCTAACACTGAAACAGTGTCAGTCAATGAAGAAGCTTGAGGCTATGCTGGAGTATCTTTATCAACGCGACTCAAGTGATATCGATTGGGTCGAGATTGCATTTCAGTTCGGTTTTAGCGATCAACCTCATCTCATTCGTTATCTAAAGAAACAAATTGGATTAACACCTAAGACGTACGAGAAAGAGCGAGGATTAACTATTGATGTTTATGGTGGTGTTGGCTCAGTGTAATCCGTCGGAAATGTTCAATCACACAAGAATTGATTCAATTATTATGCGCTAAACAACATTTGGTAACGAGAAAAATATGATTCGAACACTGCGCCCTGAAGACCTAGATGATGCTGTATCTATTTGGTTTTCAGCATCCATAAAAGCTCACGATTTTATCCCTGAAGAGTTCTGGTTTTCGCAAAAGCAGAACATGCGCGATATGTATCTTCCCAACTGTGAATCATGGGTATATGAGTCAGCAGGAAAAGTTCTTGGTTTCGTTTCTTATTACGAAGGGAGCATACCTGCGATATTCGTTGATCCAAAATCACAATCTCGTGGTGTTGGAACACAGTTGCTCAATCATCTGAAGGGTAAGTACAACAAGCTTACATTGACGGTCTATACCGAGAATGTAACCACGCATCAGTTTTATCTTCATCATGGGTTTATTGATGTTGGTACATGTATTTGTGAGCATACTGCAAAAGAGCAGATAGAAATGTGCTGGACAAAAAGTGGCTATGTACAGGCATAGCCATTAAAAACAGGCTTGTGACTTATGTGAGTGCTGACTTAATGAGTGACAAGTTCAGTTTTGGGATAATAGACCACCATTTGTTAATGGTGGTCTTTGACGTTTTAGGCCTTAAATAACATACTTTCTAGGGCCGCCTATCGTGACGTATTGCAGATCCTGTGATCTGTAACCCGACTTAACTTAGCTGAATAAGTGCAATCATAACTATACTTCCAAAAATATCAGATTATTTAATTGAACATCTTGATTAATAAAGTATTTGGAGGCTCGGATAGTAAGCTTCTGCTATATCCGATGAGAAAAATATGATTAAGAATACAGCTACAACTTATGGCAGTGTTGCTAAGTGGTTTCACTGGCTGATTGCTCTTTGTTTTCTTGCTGCCTATGTGGCCATTTATTACAAAATTTGGTTTTTGGATAAGGACGATGCACTGTTTCGCCCGAGCCTGAATATTCATGCTGCAATAGGGCTTAGCGTAATTTTATGGGCTAGTTTGCGAGTGTGGTGGAGGTTTTTCAACGTTCAACCTCAGATGCCACCTATGCCAAAATGGCAACAAATAAGTGCGCATGGGATGCATTGGCTACTGTACTTCTTCATGTTCGCAATGCCAATTTCGGGTTGGTTTGGTTTTGGTGGTTCTATTGACTACGGAGTGTTCCAGGTCACTACATTTCGAGAGACTTCGTTAGGTATGTGGATTTTGGACTTGTTCAATACCGACTGGGATACCTGGGAACAGAAATGGGACTTTTTCCATAAAGACGTCAGTGGCCCTTGGGTGCTGTGGATGCTCATAGCAGCTCATGCTGGTGCGGCGCTATACCATCACTATGTGCAAAAAGATGACACGCTTACGCGCATGTTGCCAAACAAAAAGGCTGAGTAGGGCACTACTGCAGCAGTCAAACGCAACGTTGTGCAATAGAGAGTTATGAAGTATTTAGAGTCAGATTTTAAACTGCCTCAGTGGCTATGATCCTGAAATATCTGATTTGTAAGAACTAATCTTCATTCCCGCCTTTTAACAGATCTTCATATATTTCAATTACTTATTAAGCCTCGGTTATCGCCATTCGATATTTATGGAGTTTGATCTTAAAAAAACCGCTAGACCGACCGGTTTGTTTTGTGTAATCTGTTCGTATTCTAACCAAGAGGTGAAATCAGTGAATAGCATTACAACATTAGAAAAGATGCAGTCGCATCATAAGACGATGAAGAAGGCATATAGCTTGCAACCAATGCCATCTATGGACTCTCGTATTGATAAGCTTTCTCGCCTGAGACAAGCTTTGATTGATTACAGTGACAGTATCTGTGTATCTATGAACCTTGACTATGGTCAGCGTAGCATTCAAGACACCTTGATTGCAGACGTACTGCCGTGCATCGCCAATATTGATTACAGCATTGAGAATATTGCTCAGTGGATGGCGCCATCAGTTCGTAGCTCAGGCGCACTGCTTTCTATGTCTAATGTTGAGGTGGTTTATCAGCCAAAAGGCGTAGTGGGGATAGTGACTCCTTGGAACTTCCCAATCATGCTCTCTGTTGGGCCACTGATCTCCGCAATCACTGCGGGCAACCGAGCCATGATCAAGATGAGTGAATTCACTCCAAACACCAACAAAGTGCTGAGCGAGATGCTTGCACAGGTGTTTGAGCAAGATGAAGTTGCTGTTGTAGAAGGTGAGTCTGAGCTTTCTGCAGAATTTACCGCGCTTGCGTTCGATCACCTTCTGTTTACCGGGTCAACAGCGGTAGGTCGCCTAGTAATGAAGGCTGCTGCTAAAAACTTAACGCCATTAACTCTTGAGTTAGGTGGTAAGTCACCAGTGATAGTGGCTGATGATGTTTCTATGGAACTTGCCGTTGAGCGTATTATCTATGGTAAAAGCTTGAACAATGGTCAGGTTTGCGTGGCACCAGACTATGTACTTGTACCTAAGGATAAAAAAGATGCCTTCATTACTGAGTATAAGCGTCAGTATAAAGCGTTGTTTCCACAAGGCGTAGAGTCTGAAAACCTAACTTCTGTTGCAAATGAACGCCAGTACAACAGGGTGAGCTCACTACTAAACAAAGAGATCACAATTGGCACTCGTATTGAATCATGTCATGAGAAAGCCATTGATGAGACGAAGCACCGTCTTGTGACACACCTAGTTGTCGAGCCAAGCTTCGATTCAGACATTATGAATGAAGAGATCTTCGGACCACTGTTGCCCGTCATAGGCTATGAAGATATTGATGGTGCGATTGAATTGGTAAATAGCAAGCCACGTCCACTGGCCCTGTACTTGATGTCGTTTGATGAAGAATTGCAAATGAGAATAAAGAACTCAATTCATTCTGGCGGCATGTGCATCAATGATTGTGTGTTCCACTTAGCGGTAGATGATGCCCCATTCGGCGGTATCGGTGAATCGGGTAATGGTAATTATCACGGCAAAGAGGGTTTCATTACCTTCTCACACGCTAAAACCGTAATGACCAGTGGTGAAGAGCACCAGATCAAACATTTGTTCTCAGCGGAAGATAACGAATTCAAAGCAGCAGTGCTTGCGATGCTAGGAAAGTAATCGGTAGTTATTAACCAAGAGACAAAGACTATGTTAGAACGTTTTTTTGAAAAGACCGTACGTGGCTACCTGCTTTTGACGGGCTTCCTGACTGCCACCGCATTTGCCACCTTCATTGCGCCAGAGTGGAGTATGGTTAACCTATTCTCATACAGTGAAGAGATGATGGTAAATAAAGAGTATCTGCAAGGCACGTATCAACACTGGGGAGTGATGGTAGGCTGTATTGGTGTGCTACTTATGGTTTCGGCTTACGTGAAACCACTGCGTACATCCACCATGATCTACAGTGGCTTTGAAAAGGCGATGTTCGTAGGCCTTTTTATCTACAACGTGTGTGTAAATGAGTATTCCTGGTTCTGGGGATGGAGTGGAGTATTAGCCCTCGATGGCTTCGTTACCCTCTATTCACTGCTGTATCTCTATTATTATGTGACGCGAGATAAGACAAAAGTACCAGCACATCTTCGTTAATTAACCTTATTTAATTCAATAATTTAACTTTCAAAACTTAAGCAGTTACATGTCGCTTTGCGGATCCATGTACTAGTAAACTTGAAATTACCACTAGACCGACTGGTCTGTCGGTGGTATTGTAACTGCAACCAATCAAGAGGTGACCATAATGGCAACAACAAACTTTAGCTTTAATCTTAAAACTATCATTCATGCTCATGAAAATGGAATTCAAGATATCCCTGCTTTGTTTGAGCGCATCGGCGCAAAGAAAGTAGTGCTATTTACAGATAAAGGATTAGAGTCGTTGGGTTTTGTTGAGAAGTTTGGTGAGGTATTCGCAGCTCAATCTCAAGTAGAGATAGCTGGCGTTTACACTGATATCGAAGCAGATGCTTCATGTGACAACATCAATGCAGCAATCGAATTTACCCGCAAGATAGGTGCAGACGGCATTCTATCTATCGGTGGTGGTAGCGTAATCGATGCTTCTAAAGGCGTGAAGTACGCAATGCACAAGGGCATTAATGACATCCGTGAAGTGATTGCTGGTGGCGGTCATATGGAAGTTTGGCCAAACAACCAAGACATTAAGGTTCCTCATATTGCTGTGCCAACCACTGCAGGTACAGGTGCTGAAGCATCGCCAATTGCTGTGTTCTTTAACGAGAAAGAGAACATCAAAGCAAGCCTAGTGGTTTCAGGCCTAGAGTCGGATATCGCAGTGCTTGATCCTGCGCTAACCACTAAGTTGCCAGCAAGCCTTACTCGTTCGACGGGTATGGATGCGCTGACACACGCGGTAGAAGCATTGGTTTCTCCAATGAGCAACGCATTTACTGATGCCTACGCAATGCAGGCAACTAAGCTAATCATGACTAACCTGCCTATTGCGATTAACGATCCTGCGAACATTGAAGCACGTGCAAACCTTCTTCAGGCAAGCACCATGGCTATCTCCGCGTTCTATTCATCGCTAGGTGGTATTCCAATCCATAACGTTGCCCACGCGTTTGGCGCCATCAGTCATATACCTCACGGTGATGCGAACACGGTTCTAATGCCAGTGGTTATTGAAGCGCTACCTGAGTTTTATATCACCAAGGCAGATAAACTGGCTGAGGCTATGTCGGTTGAGCGCTCTGGTACTGATGAGATGATTTACGCACGCATTGTAAACAAGCTGAAAGAATTCCAGATTGAGACAGGTGCTATCACTAACTTCAAGCAGTGGCAGATCGAGTCAGAGCAGAAGGTGCGAATTGTTGAAGCTATCAAAAAAGACATCTGCTTCCAGTTCTACCCAATCGCGGATAACCACATCGATAGCATCATCGAAGCGGTAATCTAACCCCTTTCGTTTCCATTGTTTAGGGAAGAGCTTTTTGTCAAAGGACTGACACTTTTTTTAGTGAAGTTAAATGTCTTGAAAGAGCATTTAACGGTTAAAAGAGTTCTTATCATGAAGAAACAAAATCTATTTCTATTGATGGCAGCTATCGGGATCTTCCCAGTGGCACTGTCATACGGTTTTCTACCAAGCTTCCTGTTTGGCGTAGAGATGAACAGCGTTGAGATGATCAACATCTTCCGCGCCATTATGGGCTTATACACCGCAATGGGCATCTTTTGGCTAATGGCTGCCTTTAATTCAAAGCTTACTCAAGCTGGTCTTTATAGCCTAGTGGCTTTCATGGGGGGATTGTCTATAGCTCGAATCTTGAGTATCAATTTTGATGGTATGCCAAATGCTATCCTGCTTGGCTATACCGCTACAGAACTGCTCCTTGCGTCTGTTGCTTACTGGTTTATCAAACAAGAGAACGACCAGAAACAACGACAAGAAATGATTGCGGGAGAAGCGTAATGAAAAATAAAATCGTAATTAGCCTTGGCCTAGTTGTTCCTTTTATTGCTTATCCAGCTATTGGGGCAGCGTCTGCAGAGGCTACGACTGAGCAAAAGCAACCAAACATCCTGCTTATCGTGGGTGATGACATAGGTATGGGTGACTTGCAGCCATTTGGCTCAGAGATCAACACCCCAACGCTAAACTCATTGGCACAAGAGGGGATTCGCTTTAATAACTTCCATGCTTCTCCTGTATCTTCAGTAACACGCGGTCAATTGTTTACCGGTGCAAACAGTATTGAGGTTGGTCTAGGCTCGTTTGACTATTCCATCTATCCGCCATCAAAGGGTAAGAAAGGCTACGAGGGTTACCTAACCCGAAATGCGGTAACCATTACCGAGCTTCTGCGTGATAGCGGCTATAACACCTACCACGCCGGTAAATGGCATCTAGGTTCTGGTGGTGGTCATGGTCACCCACCACAAGATTGGGGTTTTGAGCAAACCTTCGGTGTCTACTCGGGTGGTTCTGCGCACTGGGATGACACCGATATGTATCCATCGGTGAAAGTGGCACAAAAAGCACTGGCAGAGGGCAAGCAACCACCATTGACCAAGCAAAAATTCTTCGAGAACGGAGAGCAAGTTGAGCGTGTGAAAGGCATTTACTCTGATGATCTCTATACAGGAAAGATGATTGAGTATATCGAGCAAGGTCGAGAATCTGGCAAGCCATTCTTTGGTTATCTGGCATTAACGACGGCACACTTCCCATTGCAGGCTCCATCAGCGCTTATCGATAAATACACTGAAATGTATGAAGAGCTTGGCTATGACGGGCTTAAAAAACAGCGCTATGAGCAGATGATAGAGGCAGGCGTTTATAAAGAGAATACGCCTTTCCCTGATGCAAATCCTATTGTGAAGAAATGGGATGACCTAACGGATGCAGAGAAGAAAACCCAGGCGCGTTTGATGGCGACCTATGCTGCCATGATTGAAGCTCAGGATTTCTACATTGGTCGCCTACTTGATTACCTGCGTGAGACAGGTGAGTTAGACAATACTTTGGTTATTTATATGCCAGACAATGGCCCAGAGGGTGCAGACGCGATGGGACCTTTGGCGAACGATCTTTGGAAAGATTGGACTGAAGATCACTTCGACATGTCTGATGAGGCGATCGGCACTTCAAGCTCGAGCCGACAGCTCGGTATCGAGTGGGCAAATGCGACAACAGGCCCACTACAGTGGTGGAAATGGTTTGTCTCTGAAGGTGGCGTTCGTGTTCCTTTGATTATGTCACCGCCAAGTGACACTGGCTTTGATAAGCAGGGCGAGATGTCTAACACAACCTTGAGTGTGAAAGACTTGCCTATGACTATCTTAGATTATGCTGGCGTGGCTCATCCGGGTGAAACCTATCAAAACCGTAAGGTTGCTTTGCCATCGGGTGTGTCGATGACGCCATTTCTATCAGGCAAAGCTGATACGGTGCGCAGTGACAGCGATTGGTTTGCGTTTGAATTGTTTGGCAATGGCTTTGTGATTCAAGGTGATTACAAGCTGATGAAGCTAAGAACTGGTATGTACGGTGACGGCGAATGGCATTTGTATAACATCAAGCAGGATCCAGCAGAGTCTGTTCCTCTAGAGGATAAGCACCCTGAGATCTTCAACTCTATGATGTCACTTTATAAGCAGTACAAAGCCGAGCATGGAATTGTAGATGTAGCAGAAGATTGGAATCCGTGGCTAGGTGCGGCTGGCCACACCATGTCGCACTAATTAGCACCCCTTAAACCCTCTGGTTTCTGACTAGAGGGTTTTCTTTATACAATTACTAGACCAACCGGTCTGTTTGTTGTATTCTGTTGTTATCAGCTAAGGCAATGGATGGATTGAGAGGGAAGCTCCAAACTCGGAGACAACGATGACCAACTTAATTGCACCTCAGTTTAACGGCAGGGCCCATACCAAGATGCAAGCATTGGCAAAGCCAATCGGTGCGGTATGTAATATCGACTGCAGTTACTGCTACTACTTGGGTAAGAAAGAGCTGCTTAACTACTCAAAGACTGACTCTGAGATCATGTCTGGCGATCGTCTTGAAGCGTATGTGAAGCAGTATATTGAGGCTCAGAATACGCCAGAGATCATCTTTTCTTGGCATGGCGGTGAACCGACTCTGCTCGGTGTTGATTACTTTGAGAGAGTCGTTGAGTTACAGAAAAAATACTGTCCAGAATATTCCACTATTACCAATGATATTCAAACTAACGCAACGCTTTTAAATGATGATTGGTGTCAGTTTTTTAAACGAAATGAGTTTGTAGTTGGCGTCAGTATCGACGGCCCTGAGCATATCCATAATCGCTACCGAACCAATAGAGCAGGGCGTGGCACCTTTAAGCAGACATGGCGCGGGATCCAGCTGCTAAAGAAACACAAGGTTAAATTTGCCACCCTTACTTGTGTTAACGACTTGGTAAGCACGCACCCTATAGAGGTGTATCGTTTTCTTCGTGATGAGGTTTCGCCTTCACAGATGCAGTTTATTCCAGTGGTGGACAAACTTGATGCGCCTATCAAGGGTAAGTGGCACAGCTATGGGGCTATGTCGATTATCCCAGTGAGCACCCAAATCGTGACCCCGTGGAGCCTTGCTGCTGAGCAATGGGGAGAGTTCTTAATTGCTGTTTTTAACGAATGGCTGGCTAAGGATTTCGGCAAGGTTTTTATTCCTTATTTTGATAACTTTTTCGCAGTGTGGGCGGGGCAACAGAGCAGTATGTGCACCCTAAGCGAGATCTGCGGGAAAGGCTTAGCCGTAGAACCCAACGGTGATGTGTACTCGTGTGATCACTATGTGTTTGAGCAGTTCAAATTGGGCAACTTTGAGCAAAACGAGCTTAAAAAATTGGCTTTTTCCCAGCGCCAGCAGGACTTTGGCTTCGCTAAACAAAAGTCGCTGCCCAAGCAATGCATGGCTTGTGGATACAAGTTTGCTTGTCATGGGGAGTGCCCTAAAAATCGCATCATTAAGAGTATGGATGGTGAAGAGGGTCTAAACTATTTATGTGCCGGTTGGCTTAAATTTTTTAAACATATCGACCCTATTGTTAGCCAAATTCTGACTCGCAATAACATCTCACTTGGAGAACGATAATGTCGACTATTGTGGAAACCTACCTCATCGTCGCCCTGACCATGGTGCTTTTGAGTCTGTGGAAAACCTATTCTGGCCCAGCTATTGCGGCTGTAATGTCTTACTCCTATCCTGAGATGCTGTTGTTTAACATGCTACCTGCACTTATTGCAGCTTATGTGGGTTGGAGGCTTGGACCACTCAATCTAGCATTACTCAAGCGCAACAAGCCGGTTGTTTTCCGACCTAAACTCAAGCGCTTTATGCAGCGCTGGAACCGATATGGTCAGGTGGTGGCGGCTATACTAGCTCCGGTGCTGGTGGGTATACCTAGCTATACCTTTGTTTCAAAGAGGTTGCATCAAAGCGCAGTCAAAACCTTTGGCTTACTGATCGTATCGATATTGTTTTGGAGCGGTGCGGCTTACTTTATTTTTTCACTGATGGATGTTGGGCAATATATCCCAGTTGATACAGTGATACCTCAATCTATCTTAGATAGAATGGAATAATCAAAAAGGCTCATCCATGTGGATGAGCCTTTTTACTATTGGGTGATCTTGATGGTTTCTTTCATCGCGTTATCTAACAAGGTGCGGTCTTGCTGCATAGCGGCCAGCAAGGTACTTCCAAGCCACAACCCGTAGATGGTTCGAGCAGTCTCATAGCCATCTTGCATATGAAAGTGACCCTCTTTGATGCCGTGATTGAAGAACTGGCTCATTCTTAATATTACCTTCTCAGCGCCGTCATTCATCGCTTTTTGCATCTGGTTTGAAGTGCCAGATACCTCACCGGAAAGTTTGGTTACCAGGCATTTTATCTGATAATCGTGAGTAAGCTTCTCACTGCACCAGTAGTCGAAGTATGCCTTGATGCGTTCTTGTGGCGTTTTATCGGTATCGATCAAGTAGCTTTCTAAGGTCTCTAGATGATCCTCGAAGTAATCGGTTAACAGGGTAGTCCCGAAATCTTCTTTGGATTTGAAATGGTGATAGAAAGAACCCTTGGTAGCGTTTGCTTCATTTAAGATCTTGGTTAGGCCTATGCCTGCAAAACCTTGTTCGCTAATCAGATCGAAACCTACGTCTAATAGTTTCTGTCTTAAGTCTTTCATATCATCACCTTTACTTGTTCTAGGCGCCTATTGTAAAAGGCAATTATACCGACCGTCCAGTTTGTTAATAAAAAAGTGTGATAAACATCTAGACCGGTCGGTTTGTTTGGGTTATATTTAATGCGTCCCATAAATCCAAGCGAGCCAAAACTCGCTGCTGAATGTGAGAACCCATGACAATGAACACTTCTATCGTGATTGCCGGAGCAACAGGTCTAGTAGGCCGAGAAACCCTTGAGTCTCTATTGCGAGACGTAAGAGTCGCGCAGGTTATTAGTCTTTCACGTCGAAAGATAGAAATGGAACATTCTAGATTACAACAATGGATTACTGCTGATTTGAGTATGCCTGAGAGCCCCCAAATGAATGTGCAACCGTCAGTTGGCATCATTACGTTGGGTACTACTCTGAAGAAAGCTGGCAGTAAAGAAAACCTAAGGGCTATCGATGTTGATCTGGTGGTAAACATCGCTACCAAAATGAAGAAAATGGGTGTTGAGCGACTGTATGTAGTTTCTTGTTTGGGCGCGAACACTAAGGCCATGTCCCATTACTTGCGATGTAAGGGAGATATGGAAGCGCAGATTGAGGCCCTTGGATTTACTGGGACCACCTTTTTACAACCAGGACCACTGGCCGGTGATAGAGACGAAAAGCGTAGTGACGAGAAATTGCTGCAAGGTGTAATGAAACTAGTTAACCCATTGATGGTGGGTAAGCTGAAAAACTATATGCCAATTGAGGCCAATGTCGTTGCCACAGCGATTAACAAATTAGTGTTTATGAGTGAAGAATCTCGAGTCTCGCGAATCACATCACAGAAGATGCGATGGTTGGTAGCCTAGCGCTTAGGCTTATTCAGTTGTATTTTTTCTCAAAATAAAAAACAGACTGGTCGGTACGAATGAAATTCAAATTATTTTTAACCTTATCTTTAACAGTTATCTCCTTTGGCGCTTTTTCTGGAGAGTCCGTATTTAGCGATACTGAACAATCCAAATGGAGTCACAGCAACTATGAAACCGTGGCTGAGGGCACCAGAACAACCTGGTTTGTGGACTACTACGACCTTGAGCATAAGCGTGACCAACAAGGGAATAACGCTCTAGTAATGACATTTTTGCCGGAGCAACTCTCTAAACAAAAGGTAGGCACTGCTTTTATTGAAGCACTAGAGGGTTCGAATCCTGCTTTGGATACCAATGATTTTATTATTCGAGGGCTTATTGAGAACCTTTCGATTCCTCTGTCAGAAGACGACACGGTGATCATAGTTGAGCGCAACAACACTATCCAAATTCAACACAACGACAAGGTCATCTATCAGTTCGCAGATAGCGGCGGTCAGAAGCAAGCGTTATTGAATATCTGGTTAGGTGAGAAGCCTGTCGATGATTTTCTTACCCAGGTTTAGGTCAAGACCCTATGTCTTGATGCTCGTAGCCATGTTAATTGTGCCGGTTAGTGCTAACAGTGAGGAAAACAGTGTGCAGCAGTTAGAAAGAAAGACTCACAAACAGTTTGTTGATGGCCTTAAGTATGAACTGATGTTTCGTAAGCTAAGTCGTCAGGTCTTTGCTGAACTTGAACATAACCCAAAAGGTGAGATGCGAAGTGACAGCATTGCACTTTTGAATCGGATTGAAACCCATAACTCACGCGTAATGGCGCCGGTGCGAGAGGCTTTTGATGTAGATACCGAGATTGGCATCGGTGACAAGGTATTGGCTAGCACAGTAACTGCGACCTTAAAGATCATGCCTTCGATGAGCTTTAAATACCTTGAGGGGAGTGCTCGTCGATTCGTATCTCAGTTAGAAGATATCGCTAAGCTGAGCCCAAAAAGATACCACGCCCAGATGGAGTACATGGTTGAGCATGAGCGTGCCCTATACCGATATTTGGTTCACTTTAACCAAGGTCGCTATGAAGCCGCAGATTCTATTTTCGAGCAATTCATTGAGCAGTATCAGGTTCACTAATTCAAGTTGGAAAAGGATTTCTCTAAATCATTTAAATTTTTGAGAGATGTTAAACATGAAAAAAATCCCACTTATTGCCCTTTTGACGATCCCATTGTTTGGTTGTGGTACTTCACCCGATCAAGAGGTGCAGCAGACTCAATTGCTTAAGGTAGACAGCAATGCGGCTCTTGTTGCAAAAAACGCAGATGCGCATCAGTTACCGCACGTCTTGACCATAGACCATGCACGACTAGCCGCTAAAGAGGGTGAATACCTAGATGCTAGCCGTGTGGATTTCTATGTAGACAACGAAGTTAACACTAAGCTGCTTCAAGAGAATATCTTGGCAGGTCTAGACCTTCCTCATCGCGTGCTGAACTACGCAGAGCAGGGCGAGATCAAAACCATGTACACAGATGCTGAGTTTCTCGCTAAGCGACATGGTCTAACAAATGGTAAGGCGCTAGCTGAATATCAACAGCAGGTCCAAACAATTGTCGAAGATGCACCTGAAGCCAAGCCTGCGCCAACCGCACAATTGGCCGAGGATTACGGTATTAATACTGTTACTTCCGATTATGATTTTGATACCACCATTGCCAATATTGAACGTGATGTTCTCGCTGAGGGTGACACGGTTTGGTTCATGAACTGGGACTATCAAAAACAGGCAGAGAAATTAGGAGAAGAGCTTCCTAAAGCCACACTTCTGGTGTTTGGTGGACCAGCGCCTGGCGCGAAAGCGATGAGTGACTTCTCAAGTATCGGCTTGGATGCTTTCGGTCAAAAGGTATTGGTATTTGAGCAAGATGGTGTAGTGCAGATTGCTTATAATGATATCGTCGATTTTGCTGAGCTTCATTATCAAGATGCGGCTATTTCTCACCGCGTAATCAATTACCGTCTTGGAAGTACCCTAAAGGGCGCAATCATAGACAATTAACAGAATTTGAACCTATCCGTTCTGGATAGGTTCTTCCCAACAGTCGAGATAATTACTGCCAAATATGGGTAGGGGTTAATTGCGTCTGTTGGATTCCAATAAGTACATGGAGTACGAGTTTTATATATGGAATTTGAACTAAACAGGCCTGAAAAATTTGGGCCTTAACTTCGGATAGAACATGAAAACTAAAATTGTTTCACTCTCTTCGCTACTGCTTCTTTCTGTGTCAGCAAATGCCGCTGAGCAAGAGAAAAACGATGTGAATGTCGACACTCAAACCAACACCTATCACGCACAGGATGTACGTAACGTGCAGACTAAGTTAGAAGCGGATTACTTTACTCATGACAGTTTTGATGGTTATGCAGTAGGTGGTGAGTTCGGTATAGGCGATAAGGCTAGTGTGGGCGTTACTTACACGGCTCTAGAATACACCTGGAATGATTGGCGTGGTAATGAAAATAGTACTGATAGCGACGCTATAGCCGTTACAGGTCAGTACAATATTAATGAAAATATCGTGATTGACGCCCTTTGGAATGTATCTGGTGACTATGACCAACTTACGTTCGGTGCTAATTACGTCGCTGATGCTTCTTTTGGTGTTTGGAATCTTGGCGCCAACTATTCCATGGGTGATTTGAATGACAGCGCCGATTTTGAGGCAGGAGTTTTGATCCCGTTCGGAGACTTCTACTATCGAGGTGATTTCACCTACTTCCTAGACTCCGGCTACGACACTGAGTTCGAAAACAAACTGGGCTGGACCAACGGTACTGTAGACATCAATGCCTCTTATAACATGTACGAGTTTGATGATTCGTATGTAGGCATCCACCTTGGTTTCCTGTTCTAATCCATTCCTGAGTATTAACCATGAAAAAGTTAAAAAAAACACTGCTGGTGGCGGCAGTCGCTCTCAGCGCGCCTGTTCTGTCTGGCTGCGTAGGCAGTAACTTTGTTACCAAGAAACTAATGGAATTCAACATCAAGGTAGTGGACAACCGTTATGCTCGTGGTGGCGTGAACTTCCTACTGGCACCTGTTTATGGCTTCACTACTCTAGCAGACTACTTTGTAGTGAATTCTATTGAGTTTTGGACGGGCAAAAACCCGTTTGATGGCACGCCACACATCTTTGATAGCAAGGTAGAGACCTATATCGATGTTAACGGCGACCTTGATCCATCTTTGACGGATGCGCCAATCGACCCTATCAGCTACAAGCAGATAGAAGAGAGTCAGCTTCGCTCAATCGATGAGAATACGATTGAAATGGAAGTGACCTTTGTGGATGGTACTCACTCAACTTTATTAGGTGTTAAACAAGGCTCAGACATCACCTTCAGCATAGACGGCGAGGTGGTATCGACGACGAGCATCGAAGCGCTAGAATCAGCGTTTGCTCAGCAGTCATAAAGCAGAAGGGCTTCTCAACACTGAGAAGCCCTTTGACTAAAAGTAAGGGTAAATTAGTTAGCCGCAGCTGCCCACGGATTCCAATCTTCAGCTACCTCTACAATGTTGTGATCTTTCGCATACTGCTGATAGGTCTTCATCATAGATTCAAATTTCTCTGGATACTTGTCTTCCAAAGGAACCGTTTCAGCTGGGTTGTCTTTGATGTTGTACAAGTGCCACTTACCATCGCCGTACATACCGGTTCTTAGCTTCATTAGCTTGAAGTCACCTTGAATCACAAAGCCATTGCCAAATAGCTCAAACGCAAACCAGTCTTTGTCGGTGCGAACGGTTTTAGATTCACCCTCCAAGAACGGTTTCATCGATACACCTGATGGTACTGGGATCTTGCGGTCTTTATAGGTATTGCCCGGATGCTTCACCTCTGCATAATCCAACATTGTCATTGGCAGATCTTTCACGCTCAGGGTAGTGCTAGACATTACACCTTGTTGGTCGAAGCCACTATCTTGCGGCGGTTTCACAATAAGCGGTACGCGAATACCACCTTCAGCGATAAACCATTTCCACCACTGAAGTGGACCAGTAGTTGCATTCGCCCATTCAAGACCAATTTGGCGACTTGAATTAGCACGACCAATTGCTTCATCACTCATATCAAAGTGATCTTCTGTCCAGTTTTTCCATAGGCTGTTTGCCAAAGGACCAAAGGCATCTGAGCCTTCAGGGCCGTTATCCGGCAGATACACGATCAGGGTGTTTTCTAACTGGCCACTCTCACGCAGGTAATCTAGTACGCGGCCAATATAAAAGTCATGAGACTCAACCATTGCCGCATAGGTTGCCATTAGGCGCGCTTGAGTTTTCTTCTCTGCGTCGGTTAGGTCATCCCATTTCTTCGTTAGTGGGTTACCCTCAGGGAATGGCGTATCTTCTGGATAGATACCGGCCTTAATCATGGATTCGTAACGTTGCTTCTTGAGTCCTTCCCAACCAAGTTTTTCATACATAGGAACGTATTTATCTATCAGTGCGGATGGAGCCTGCAGCGGGAAGTGACCAGTAGTTAGGGCTAGATAACCAAAGAATGGTTTACCTGATTCACGACCTTCTTCAATGTATTCGATCATCTTCCCTGTGTAGAGATCATCAGAAAAGATGCCTCGCACACGGTCAATCTCTTTTCCATTCTCGTAAAACTGCTGATAGGTAACCGGTGGCTTCTTACCTTCTTTTAAGGCTTTATTGGCCACCTTGGTAGACGGATACATATCGGTATTATCCCAGTGCGCAGAGCCACCGGAGTATACGCCAAAGGTCTGTTCAAAACCCCAATCTTGCGGTGGGTTGCCGTGTCCGTGACCAGAGCCAAGGTGCCACTTGCCTGAGTGGAAGGTATTGTATCCGCTGTCACGCAGAAGCTCAGCTATAGTGACCGTATTACGCGTCATATAACCTTCGTAACCTGGCTTGCCTTTGGCTGGAGGATAAAAGGAGTAGTCGAACGAGCCTAGACCAATTTCAATACTGTTGGCACCGGTTAGCATTTGTCCTCGAGTCACTGAGGATACTGGCGACGCGTGGAAGTTGTTGAAGCGGATGCTCTCTTCGGCTAGATTAGTCAGGGTTGGGGTGTTGATCTCCGAGCCGAACGGAGCCAAATCACCAAGCCCGATATCGTCGCTCACAATAAGCAGAATATTGGGCCGATTATCGTCTGCCGCTAGAACCAGGTTTGGCACAACCAAACCAAAACAGATGGTTATTTGTATCTTCATTAATAAATCTTCCTTAATTTAAATCTGCTTTAACTATTCAGTTTTTTCTTTCAAAAGCAGCAAGCCAACAACGCCAAATCCGAATTCAAGGATCAGATAAAGCCACAACACACCATTTGGATTTCCATCGATAGCGATACTTAGGATTCGTCCAAAAGCGAGACCAAACATAAAAATAACGAGGTTGATGATGGCGCCCTTGGTATGTTTTGAATTAAAGGCACCGACTAACCAGTAAAGAGCGGTCGCAAGATATAAGCCCATCACTGCGCGGAATATGTGGGTCACCTCTACGCTGTTCACTTCAATATCAAAAAGAAAAGCAAGTGACGCTTTAGGTGAGAAGCCATACGAGAGAGCAATTGGTATGAGCCCAGCAGTGGCGAGCAGTAAAAAAATCTTGTGTTTGTTCATAATGCTTCCTTGTTTTATGTCCAACGATGCAGTTCAGCATCTTGATACTTTCCATGAACTACTTTCTTACGGTTTATCTTTAATAGCTGACTAATTCTTGGATCTGCGTGTTTGAAGAAATCGAGCCAACCACTACACAAGTAGTTAAGTCCAGGTTCTCCGTCTTCTGTAGTGAGAAAGCGGTTCTTTGGACACTCTCCGTGGCAAGCGAAGCGATAGTCACATTCTCGACACTTTTTAGGCAGTGATTTGTATTTGGCTAAACCAAAATCGGCCTGTTTTCGAGATAAGGCAATCTGGCCAAGCTTGGTTTGTGTGATATCCCCAATCTCAAACTCTGGATAGACATAGTGATCGCACGAGTACACCTTGCCATTTGGTTCTACGGCTAGACCTTTGCCACAGATCTCTGAAAGGGTGCACATGGTGCTTTGCTCACCCATCCAGATACCGATAAAGTTTTCAAAGTAAGGAATGAATACTTTGCCAAAGTCCTTTTGCATCCACTCATCGAAGACGGTTTTTAGAAATACGCCCCATTGCTTAGTTGAGACTGACCAAGGCTCCATAGTCTGCGTAACAGGAATAATGGCGTTGGATCCATTGCTGGTCCACTGACTGTTTAGTGCCGAGTTGCTTTTATCAACTACAGGGATAAATTGGATCTGATTAGGTTGTATCTCATCGCGAAGGAAGCGATAGACCTTGAGCGGATGCATCGAAGTGACATCGTTGACACAGGTGAGAGTGGCGAACGTCACTTCGTGTTTCTTTAGAAGCTTTGCTCCGCGATAAGTTTTCTCAAACGTGCCTCTACCAGCATGATTCTTGCGATAGTGGTTATGCAGTTCCTCAGGCCCATCAATACTGAGCCCAACAAAGAAGTTATGCTTTTTGAAAAACTGACACCACTTGTCATTAAGTAGTGTGCCATTGGTTTGCAGGTCATTGACTATAGTGGAGTGCTTCGGGCTGTATTTTGCTTGAAGTTCAACCACCTTTTCAAAATATTCAAGTCCAAGAATAGTGGGTTCGCCACCATGCCAAGTGAATACAATTTCAGGTGTGTTTTGTCCCTCTATATACTGCTTTATATACTCTTCGAGCAGTTCAAAAGACATCTTTTTTTCTTCACGCTTGTCGTAATCAAGCAGCTGTTGTTTCCCTAAGTAATAGCAGTAGGAACAATCAATGTTGCACACCGCGCCTATAGGCTTTGCTAGTGCTTGAAACTTGGAGTGGGCTTTGCCCTTATACTGTGGTACCTGTAATTCCATTTACTAATCACTTATACATCGAGTGAAACAAAAAGTTAGAAGTGAGCGGCCCAGCCAATCAAGAAGCCTTGCGATGCCGTGTTGTAGGCAAAGGAGTCACCGTTGTCGTAATCAACCCATGTGGACTTGTAGGCTAGGTTGAGATCAGACCAAGAATTGATGTGATAACGTACGCCGGTTTGCACAGAGCTAGTGAAATCCGTATCACCACTGAGTCCAATATCACCATTGAGGTAGAAGTCCCAGTTCTCGCTGAGAGGAGAGGTTAAACGTGCTCCGATGAGGTAGTCGACCCAGTCTTCTTCCACATCTGGGTTTCGATCTAAGTTGCCATTTGGGCCGCGAATAGACCAATCTATATCGTTGTCCCACCACCTTATTCCAGCCATGTAATCGACAGACCCAAAATCGTAGCTATAACGTTTGAATACTTTTGCCTCTAAAACGCCCTGCCTAATCTTTATCTCGTTGTTCGTATTGCTAGGGCCATCACCAGACAGTTTCATATAGCTATAGTCGAGATAAAAGCCCCATGTGTTGCGATATAGTGTTTCCCAATGCAACATCGCACCAATATCGATATTGTTTATGATGAACTCAGGATCGACATCGACGTCGGCTGAGACCCCGCCAATCCTGCTATCACCACGAATATTAAGCGCTAGCGCGTAAATCTCGATAGAGTGCTTCCAAGCAGATTCTTGCTCAGTTGATTGCGCTGCAAGAGCAGAGGGAGAGGCCAATACTGCTAGAGGCAGGGTGGCATAGATTCCTTTTAACAGATTTTTCATAATCTCACTAATCCATGTGTATGAAATGTTTGTAAGGTATTGATTTATATATTAGCCTTGTTTACAACTTCGCAACAAGTATTTATTTGTCCAGATAACATAATTACAAACTCTGTGCCTAGCTATTGGGCTGAAATCATCACAAAGGATGGATATATGAGAAACATAATTGCTGTACTTCTTAGCTCAGTTGTTATTACTGCGTGTAGTAGCGTGCCACAGCAAACGCAGCAAGATCTGGAATTAGTCGATAGCAGGGTAGGACTGATCGCAGCGAATGCAAATAAATTGAATTTAGAGCCCGTGCTTTCAATCGATCACTCGCGTTTAGCAAGCGAAGCCGAGCAAGACCTTTCAGCAAGCCGAGTTGAACTGTTTTCTGATGATAAGCTCAACACGGAGCTTTTAAAGCAAAACATAGAAGTTGGTTTAGACTTGCCATTTCGGGTATTGAGCTATTCAGAAGATGGGGAGATTAAAACACGATATACCAACGCACAGTTCTTGCAGATCCGTTATGGCTTAAATAACACTCAAGCCTTAGCCCAATTTGAAGGTAACGTAGAACAGTTGGTCAGTGTTGTGCCAGATGCAATGCCAGCTAGTACACAAGGGCTGGAAAAAGGTTATGGTATAACGCGAATTGATTCAGAGATGGATTTTAATAGCACTATCGAGAGTATCAAAAGCAATGTACTTGCCCAAGATGGAACCGAGTGGTTTCTGACGCTTGATTACAGCAAGCAGGCTAAAGCTATTGGGGTAACACTACCAAATGCTACATTGCTAGTCTTTGGTGCTCCAGGGCCTGGCGCCAAAGCAATGAAAGACTTCATGAGCATAGGTCTGGATACGTTTGGGCAAAAAGTATTGGTTTATCAACAAGGTGATAAGGTAGTTGTAGCCTATAACGACATCGTTGATATGGCCCGTCTTCATTATCAAGATTCAGCACTACCACATAGGGTTGTAAATACCATGTTGGGGAAAACAATCTCAAAGGCAGTAGAAAAATAGAACAAGGCAATTCGTAACGTAAGCAGGTCTAGCTAATCTATCTGAATGGACAAATTGACGGAGTAATATTTTTAATACCCGAGCCATTGGTGCAATGGCTCGGATAGACCATCAAGAATGCGTCGGTTTAGACCATCTGAGACATCAACAAGAAGCCGCCAAATACCAGCCCAAACAGCATCATACTATTGCCACCTTCCGCGGAATAACGATCGCTTAGGGTATCGGCCCAACGCAATTTGTACACCATGGCTAATGGAACAAATACAGCAAGGAACACTAAGATTATTCCAGCGTAAGCCAGTACCGATAAGAATTGATCTGCCGCTAAAATTGCGCCAACTAGTGGGAATACGAAGGTCAGAACATAGGTGACTAACCGATTTTGTTTAAAAGTGTCACTATTTTGATGAAATAGCGACATGGCTACACCGAAGAAAGAGGTAAGTAGCGCAAGACCGGTAAAGAGTGACAGAACAGTGCCAATCCAAGGAGCTTCGTGTTCAAATCCTGCCATCAACTCGGAAACACTCGAGAACTGTTTTAGTTGCTCCGGTGGCAAGTTACCGACAACTGCAAAGAGCCAACATAAGTAGCAGAACAGTGGGATCAGAGAGCCGATAATCACCATATTACGCAGTTGTTTGTCTGTCGCATCATTGTTGTAACTGACCAAGCTGGGGATCACCACCATAAAACCAAAACTTGTGAAGAGTACTGCGCTGGTCTTGATAAGCTCGAAATGATCATTATTGCTCACTTGGGCTAGGTTTTGCGCTGAAAACTCTGGAAGCAGTGCAAATAGGGTTAAAAGCAGACTCGCAATCATGATTAAGAAGAGTGCGCGGTTGAGCTTATCAATCACACCCGTACCGCAGGCTACGATAGCTCCAGCGACCAAGGTGAATAGAATCTGGCTTTGAGTGAAACTTAAAGAAAGCCCTAAAGCGGCTGCGCCCTGTGAGAGAAGATCTGCAGCGCCCAAGATGTATGCCATTAATAAGCAGATAAGCAGTGCGTAAAGTAGACCATTAGTTACGAGTTGTCCGCCCTTGCCTAGGGATGCTCGAGCGATTGAATTAAGGCCTAAACCGCCGCCAGACTTGATAGTTGCCTCTAGAAGAAGCAGTGCAGAGTAGGTAGTACCAAACCAAATAAAAGCCATCAAAAGTGTGCCTAATACTAGGCCAAACTGAGCCAATACCATTGGAATTGCAAGCATGCCAGCACCAAGCGCGGTGCCAGAGATAATAAGGGCGCTACCCAGAAGTTTTGTATTCATTTTCTATAAAACCGTAAATATTAATTAAATTTTGAATTCATGCGCGTGCGCGCAGGCGTAGTGATTAGTCGATGAGAATCAATACGAAAAATAAAATCGAGAAAATGAATATGACGGCAAGAGGGAGTTGCAAGTGCAAGGAAGAGCAAAAGGGGATAGGTGTGCTTTTTGAGTGTGAACTGTTTGGTGTGGTGACCCTTCAGTGGGCTCCATAATTGGTGCTGTAATCTTGAAAATCATAAAGATGTCCTGAATAAAAAGACAATCCTTTGAAACAAACATAGTAAATCCTGAACTATGTGATCTCGAACTGAGATAACTTCATCTTATAGAGGACGATGAGGATTGCAAAGGATAGATAGTTAACCGGCCAAATAATCATCGGCATAATCATGGTCTGCGATGCAAACATTGTTTTCAATACAAGAAACGCTTGTTAACACAATTCTGACTTGAATAATTGATCAATTAATATACAATTCCGGTCTGAATCTTAGCCTTACATATGACAAAAAGGGATAATAGAACGTCATGGGTAAGCGAACATAAATTTCTATTTGTGAGTAGTATAATTGCCTGTGAAATCGTTATTTTTATTTTTGTCGGCACTAATGTTGTCGAGTGCAGTAACCGCAAAAACCGTCGAAAAAACATCTCAAGTTAACAAGATTGAAGACAAGTATCACACCATCGGTTTAGAAGGTGTGATGGACTTTGATTTGTTCAAAAATGCTTATCTGGCATATGAATCCACCGAGGGTGCGAAAAAGCCAGTACTGACTATTATTGATTATCAGCGTCCGTCAACGGAAAAGCGCTTCTTTGTTATTGACCTTGAAAAAGAAAAGTTAGCCTTTGAAACCTATGTAGCCCACGGCGTAAACAGCGGTGGTAAAACAGCGACTGAGTTTTCTAACATTATGAGCTCTCGGCAAACCTCGCTAGGTGTTTTCTTAACCAATGAAACCTATTACGGTAATCATGGTTACTCTTTGCGCTTAGATGGTGTGAGTGAAGGGTTGAATGACAAAGCAAGAGATCGCCATATTGTTGTGCACGCAGCAGACTATGCGACCAAAGAGTTCATTAATAAGCATGGTTATCTTGGCCGTAGTTGGGGATGCCCGGCACTTTCGCCAGAGGTGAATAAAAAGGTCATCGATATGATCAAGGGCGGTAGTGTTATTTACGCAAGTGCGTAATACTGCGCTCTTTTAGATACAGACCTAGATTGTGTAAGCCTGTCGATTCTATCGGCGGGCTTCGTTGTTTTTTAAGGCTCTGTATCGGTATTGATTCAACCTAATTGACGTCCATTTTCTCAACATGCAATGAGTTTACGAGCAGTTTTAATTCACTCGTTCAATCAAGCTCATAATCAGGCTTTTTAAGTTGATTGTTATGTTATAACATTTCGGCAATTCTACTATGCACGATATTTCATGAAACACTTTAGACTCATTGCTTTGGCTATTGCTATAGTCGCTTTTACGCTTGCTTTGTTACTACCTGAAGCACTGCAATCAACACCCCAGAACAAGCAACCGATCGAAATCTTGATAACGCCAGCACCTGAGGTTGAGCGTGAGCAAACGCCTATTCGTGTTCATTACTTCGTTAAAGTTGGCGATACCCTTAGTGATATCTTCTCTGCGTGGGAGCTACCCTATAGCAACCTACAACAGGTGTTATCAGCGGATGAGATCCCACTGCAACTCGATACGATAAAGCCAGGGGATCACCTTGAGTTTGTTATTGACAGCACAACCAGGCAGATTCTATCTCTGACCTACCATATCAGCTTGGTTGAACGTGCGACTTATACTCAAATCGAAACCGGTGAGTTTGATTACAACTTTATCGAGGAGCAAGGTGAGTGGAGAGAAACTCTGTATTCTGGCACCGTTGAAGGTAGTTTCTCATTATCGGCTCACAAGATTGGCTTGAGTTCTAATCAGATAGCCAATATCACTCGTGTTTTGCACGATAAAATTAACTTTGCTCGTGAACTTAGGGCGGGTGACCGGTTCGATGTGTTGATCAATACACAATACCTAGATGATCACCCGACAGGAAATAGTGAGATTAAGGGCATTTCCTTTAAGTTAGCGAAAAAAGAGGTGGCGGCCTTTTTGGCTGATGACGGTCGTTTCTATGACCGAGAAGGAAATAGCTTGGAGAGGGCGTTTAATCGCTATCCTGTTAATGCACAGTATCGTCGAATCACCTCGTCATTTAACCCTAGGCGCAAGCATCCAGTGACGGGTCGCATTAGCCCTCACAACGGAACGGATTTTGCGACACCCGTCGGAGCAGCAGTGTATTCAACTGGCGACGGAAGGGTAGTTGGAGTGAGGAATCACCCTTATGCAGGAAAGTACCTTGTTATCGAGCATAACAGTGTTTACACCACTCGCTATCTCCATCTTGACCGCTTCTTAGTTAAGCGAGGTGATTATGTTGAGCGTGGGCAAAAGATTGCTATTGCCGGAGCGACAGGACGGTTAACGGGCCCCCATTTGCATTTTGAAGTACTGGTGCGTAACCGCGCGGTTGATCCAATGAAAGCCGATCTACCGATGGCAAGTTCCATCTCAAAAGAAAACAAACAGTCGTTTGCTGCGCGAATTGCTAAGTTTGATAACTTAACTATCTAGCACTGAATCCTCTTTAATTAGTGGCTTTTATTTGTTTTGATGGATTTAATCATACATAAGTGATTAATATAGGGTTGAAGATTCAGGTATGATTCCAATACTTTCAAAGATGCATGTAAATTACTCTATATGACTCAACTATCAATAACACAGCGATGCTCAGCACCGTCAACATTGACCCTAGTGTTGTTGACAGGATTAGCTGCGATGGCAATGAGTATCTTTTTGCCGTCACTGCCTCATATGGCTGAGTACTATGACGTCGGCTATCCCGTCATTCAGCTCTCTATTTCTGGCTACATAGCTATGACTGCGGTCGTTCAGCTTTTTGCAGGTCCTTTATCGGATAGATATGGGCGCCGGCCTGTCGTGCTAGGGGCTATCGTTGCGTTTTCATTGGCAACATTAGGTTGCCTATTGTCCGAAAACATCTGGCTATTCATGCTATTTAGAATGCTTCAAGCTGTGGTTGTTACTGTGGCTATCATTGCGCGAACGGTAGTGAGAGATGTTGATTCTGGGCCACTGGCAATGCGCAGAATGAGCTATATCATGATGGGAATGTCTCTAGTTCCTATGATTTCTCCGACCCTTGGCGGTTTCTTAAGCGAGTATTTTGATTGGCATGCCGCCTTTCTTTTTCTGTTGGCATTTGCGTTGATGGTTGGTGTGCTAGCGTATTTCGATATGGGGGAGACTGCACAACAAATAAACCAGTCGTCTAATACTCGAAATCAAGGATTTAGAACTCTTATTAAGGATAAGCACTTTGTGAGTAACTCACTGGTTACCATGCTGTCCAATGGCGCGTTTTTGATCTTTCTATCGGCAGGGCCTTTAATTGCGACCAAGCACTACGACTTGTCACCGTCTTCGTTTGGCTTATATTTTGCCCTGACCCCAGCAGGTTATTTTCTTGGAAACTATCTGACAAGCCATTTAAGTCAGACCTTTTGTTCAAAAGTGCTGATAAGAATGGGCAGTGGGGTTGCTGCCCTTGGTCTTATAGGCATCATTATTATCGCCAATTGCGGCGCTGACATGCCAAGCGTTTTCTTTGGTTTGATGTTTTTCGTTGGCCTGGGAAATGGATTGATTATTCCTAGTGCGACCATTCGAATGCTGAATGTTGCTCCGACATTAATTGGTTCAGCGTCGGGTTTGGGCGGAGCCATAATGACCGCTGGTGGTGCTTTATTGTCTCTTTCATCAGACATCGCAGTTTACCCAGATTCAGGTATATTGCCGATAACCAGCGTATTACTGGCCTGTTTTGTTGGTGTGCCGTTAATTTTATCCATGCAAGATTAGGTAAACAAAAGGCTAGCGAATGGCTAGCCTGAATGGATTGAATCGAAACGAGTGTCCGTTTGTCTGTTTATGAGTTAGATAATTCGCTAATGCGATTTTTATACATAGATGCTAGAACCGCACTACTCATAATCGTGACTAAGAAACCTAAAGACCAAGTGGTTGCTATCGCATATTCTGTGCCCACCAACACCATCTTTATACCAATAAAGATCATGATGATCGAAAGCGCTGGCTTGAGGTAAATAAACTTATCCAACATCGCTTGCAATACAAAGTACAGAGAACGCAGCCCAAGGAGCGCAAACACGTTGGCCGCCAGTACCAAGAAAGGTTGCTGTGTTACCGCAAAGATTGCAGGTATTGAATCCAAAGCAAACATCACATCCATCACCGCAATGACTCCCACCACAATCAGCATTGGTGTGGCAATCCATTTACCCGCTTGTTTGAATACCAAGCTGTTACCTTGATAGTCATCGGACACTGGTAGGAATTTGCGAATCAACTGTTCTGGGTAAGGATTTATTTCTTCCTCTTCGCCTTTATCGCGAGCCAATTGAATACCTGTCCAAATCAGGAACGCTGCAAATAGGTACAATACCCAGTGATACTCTGCCAGTAGTTTAGCGCCAATAACAATCATAACGGCACGCAATACCAGAGCACCAATAACACCCCATAGTAGCGCTCTAGGCCGCAAGTGTTCCGGCACCTTGTATTGAGTGAAGATGATTGCAAATACAAATAGATTATCAACGCTTAAGGACTTCTCTAATAGATAGCCGGTTAAAAAGGCTATTGTTGCTTTCTCAGAAGAGTACACACTGTGCGGTGCATAGAAATCCCAGAAAAAGTAAATAGAGGCAGCAAATACAAACGCCAACACAAACCAGAAAATACTCCAACCAAGTGCTTTCTTCATGGTTACTGAGCCACCGCGAGTTTGGTAGATGTCCAGTGCAACTAGAACAAGGGTCAGTAGACCAAAGACGCCATACATACTCAGCGACTCTTGCATCGGAGCAGAGGAACTTAATTGGGTAGCATTTAGAATAGGGGACATATTTCCTCCTGAGCAGAAGGACGGGTTTTAGGTGACCTTCCGCAAAACATAAAAACCAACAGGCATACGCGGTATGCTGCTGATCAATGAATGCGTTGGTCTCGTTGGAGTGACTGGATATCAACCAATCACCTTTACTTACCGGTTAAACATGCGCTTAACGGGATGACGATAAGTAAACTTGCGCTAACTACTCCCCAAAACAGGGCCATCATAGGCTTGTTTTGGTCAATAGCCAACAAAAAGTATTTGTGGTTAGCGTATTAAATTTTTGTTTGGTGACGTCCCTCAAACTAAAAGGAATGACAGAGTCACTCTTTAAGCGGAGGCTTTTTTGTTATCTTGCTTGCCATCTTTTTTAGAGTTAGTTAACGGCAACACACTGAATAATCGGTATAATTTTTTCTCCTACTCACCATCTGAAAAATTGAATGAAAACACCTACTGCAAAAGATATCGCAGAAGCTGCCAATATTTCTATGAGCACGGTGTCACGCTATCTCAATCGAACAACTCCTATTGCTGAGCAGAAAATAACGGCCATTGAACGGGCTATATCAGAGTTGGGTTTCATTCCTTTAAATGCCAAGCAGAAAGTGGTGAAAACCAAAGAGAAACTGATTGGTTTAATGATTCCGACATTCGATAGTTCCTTCATTAGCAGCACTTTAGATGGCATGGATCCTGCGATTCAAAATAGTGCCTATCGTCTTGTCATCGAGACGAGCCATTGGGATAAAGCACGAGAAGCGAATGTGATTCAGCGGATGCTTAAACAAGGGGTTGAGGGACTTATTGTTCTTGTTAATAGCTTGTCTGAAGCTGAAATAAAGGTGATCGTTGGTGAGTTGCCCGTTTTGGTTGTTGCTGGTGTAAGCGAAGGTATTTACCCACATATAAGTATTGATAATATCGCTGGTGGACGCTTAGCTACCGATCATCTTATAGGACTTGGTCATAGAAATATTGTTCATCTTTATAGCGGTGAGTTAGGCAATAAGGACTCATTGCAACGCAGCATTGGTTATCGAGAGAGCCTTGAAAGTGCAGGAATAGATCATGATGCGAAGCTGAGTTTAGATGGTGGCTATAGAGCTAGCCGTGCGTCCCGAGCAGTGCAATCATTGATTGATCAAGATATTGAGTTTACAGCAGTTTTTGCGGCTAATGATCTTAGTGCGTTAGGGGCAATTAAAACCTTGCTGCAAAATGGTATCAAGGTGCCAGAGCAAGTATCAGTGGTTGGCTTTGATGATTCGCCAGCAGCGTCCGTGTTCCTACCGAAACTGACAACAATAAAGCAGCCCTTGCCGGAAATGGGAAAAATGGCCATACAACAGATGATGGCTATGATTGCAGGAAAAACGGTGAGCTTTCCTGCTTTAGAGTTAGAGCTGATTGTCAGAGGCAGTACCGATAAGGTTGCCCTTAGTGGCTAACAATCTTCTCTTTGTTTGTCCGTCTTCTTGTTTGAATTACCGCATATCGATCCTAGCCACAAACCCATAATGCATCGTGAAACAAACTCATCAATAAGCACCTTAAGTCTTTGTTTTTAATGGTTAAATTTCATGAAAGATACTGGCGGTTGTACCTCTCACTATTCATAGCATTTTGAACAAATCTTCTTGCAGATAAATATAATGATTTCAGTTAATTAGAATACCTGCAGTCAAAAGCAGCATTGTGGATAGAGCAGAAAACACATTGAAAATAATGCTCTATTCGATGCAGTTTGATTTGTGCGTGTCTAGATAGTCTTAACGGTCTTAAGGGAAGAAATAATGAATCGAATTGCTAAACTGGGTAGTGCGTTATTGATGAGCTCTGTCCTTATAGGATGCACATCAAGCAGCAGTGCTCCTGCAGAAAACCAGAATGTGAATCAAGACACCATGGCAGCATCGGGTAAACTAAATACCTCTGATGTGCCTTTGTATGGCGCAGAGGTTTACAGCAAAGATAAGGTGAAGTTTGGAAAGTTTGTCGTTCGAATGAAAATGGTGTCAAACCCTGGTGTCGTTTCATCGTTCTTTACTTATGACAATGAGTCTTGGCAGGGTGGCATACCTTGGCGTGAGATTGATATTGAAGTGATCGGCAAGAACCCAAATCAATTCCAAACCAATTTAATCACCGGTGACTCAGTAAATCGAATCCACTCTGAGAATATTCATGAGTTGGCGAATATGGATGAATTTCATGAGTTTACCGTTATTTGGACACCAGATGAGATCAGTTGGTTAGTCGATGGTAAAGAAGTCTACACAGAGCGAGCTGAAAATTCTCAGCAGGTTATTGATATGCGCTCTGCTCCGCAAAGCTACCGTATGAATCTATGGATATCAGAAGCAGCTGAATGGGTTGGTAAATTTAATAAGGAAGATTTACCTCTGTATCAATACGTAGACTGGATTGAATATCATAGCTATGAAAATGGCGAATTTGAGCTAGATTGGCGCGATGACTTTACCTCTTTTGACAGTGAGCGTTGGGGCAAGGGAGATTGGGGCTTTGAATCCAACCTCGTTACCTTCGCACCAGAGAACGTGATCATCAAAGATGACATGCTAATACTTGGCTTAACGGCAGGTAGCAAAGGCATTAAATAGCGCCGAATCACCACCGTTTACTTAGATCTTTTGAACACCGCTTTGCCCCTTTGGCTTGGCGGTTTTTTTATCTAACTACCTTTCCTAGAGGTACTGTCTCTGACAATGAGCTCTGCGGGTGGAAATAAAGGCTTACTTGCATTGTTACTCATTATGTCGCAGATATGACTCAGCGCAATCTCACCTATTTCATATAGAGGCTGACGTATGGTGGTTAAGGATGGCGTAAATATCTCAGAGGTATAGAGGTCGTCAAATCCAATGACAGATACTTGCTGCGGGATGCAGATATCATGTTCTTTTAGTGCTTGAATGACTCCATAAGCACTTAAGTCATTGGCAGCAAAGACAGCGCTGAATGAAATCTCATCATTGATAAGCTGAAGAACGGCATTGTAGGCGGATTCAGAATAGTATCCGCCATCGATAATGAGCCTTGGATCGACTTGTAACCCGGCCTCTAGCAAGCTTTGTTTGTACCCATCAAGTCGGTCTTGCGCATCGGGTCCTTCGGTCAAGCGACCATGGGCATGAACGATCTTGGAGTGCCCTAGCTGTATTAGGTGGTTAGTGGCAATCTTTCCTGCAATCACATTGTCGATCTTGAGTATTGGTAGAGAGCCTTTGTCTGAGCCTGCGACAACGAGTATGGGAAGTTCACCGACTAAGTGTTTGATCTCATCTTCATTGAGTAAGCTGACTACTAATATCAGGGCATCTACACCCAAGTCGAGCATCTGCTTAATGATCTTCTGCTCTCGAACCTTACTAAAGCGTGAGCTCTCAATTCGCAAGCTATAGGCGCTACCTTGAGCGCAATGATTCATGCCGTTTAAGATGCTCGCAAAGTAAGAATTATCGAATGTGGGCACCACCACACCAATCCTCATGCTACGAGCTTTGTTGCCAGAGTGTTTTGTGGCCTTTGCGCTAAAGCCGAGTGCCGATATAGCCTGTTCAATAGCTTGGACTTTTTGTTTCGCTATGTATCCCGATTGGTTGTTAAAGCGAGAAACTGTACTCACGGAAACGCCTGCAAGGCGGGCAACATCATAAACGGTAGGCTTTTTCATACAAATAGGTTGATGGCAGGGTTTGAATTGATAGTGACGTACTAATGTATCTTATCGCTGGATAGAAAGTCTTTGATTGTTCTGATTTTTATCTGATTTGCGAAGGTCGTTTATCTATTGGCACAGATAAAAAAGCACCAGAGAATTTCCTCTGGTGCTGGGCTTTTTTGCCAAGCTAATTACGCTGGATCTAGCTCCTTACAAACGCGCTTTTGAACCAGTGGAGGGGCTGGCTCGTAGTGACTGAGGCTCATGGTAAAGGTACCTTCTCCGCCAGTCATTGCTTTAAGTCTTCTCGAATAATCTTGAAGCTCATTGAGAGGCGCTTTAGCCATTATTAAGGTATGGTCAATGCTGATACTCTCACTGCCTTCTACAAGCCCTCTGTTCCCTGCAAGATCACCCGTTACATCTCCCACGCTATTGATTGGAAGCTCTAGAGTGAGATCCACAATTGGTTCGAGAACTATAGGGTTCGCATCCGCAACAGCTTGAAGAAAGGCTTTTTTACCTGCGATTACAAAGGCAATTTCTTTCGAATCAACGGAGTGGTGTTTACCGTCAAATACCGTCACTTCGATGTCTCGTATTGGGTTACCGGAAATTGTTCCTTCATCCAAGCCTTGACGCACTCCTTTTTCAACCGCAGGGATCAGTGAGGTAGGGATGGCGCCACCCACCACTTTATTGACGAATCTAAAGCCTTCACCACTGGCAAGGGGTTTGACTTTTAGCTTCACCTCACCAAATTGTCCGGCACCGCCACTTTGTTTTTTGTGGCGATATAGCGCTTCTGCTTCACGGGTAATTGTTTCAAAGTATTCAACACTTGGCTGGGAGGTATCGACTTCTAGTTTGTAAACCTTGGCCATTTTCTCAAGTGCGACCTTAAGGTGAAATTCGCCCTGTCCAGAGAGTAAGGTTTCGTTACTGCGGTGGCGGTGTTCAATCTTCAAGGTAGGGTCTTCACAGGCGATACGTTGTAGTACCTCTCCCAACTTTTGTTCGTCACCGCGTCTTTTAGGTTTTAGGCATAGCGAGTACATAGGGCTTGGGAAGTCTAAGGTTTTTAAGCTGACGCCATCCTCATCATGAGAGTCGTGAACAATTGAATCAAAGTTGAGTTCATTGACCTTAGCGATTACGCAGATATCTCCGGCCCTAGCATGGTCAATTTCATTACGAGTTTTGCCTTGCAGTTGATAAAGATGTCCAATCTTAAACGCCTTGTTGCTTTCATCGATAAAGAGTTGGCTACCGGTATGCAGGTCTCCTTGGAACACTCTTAAGTAAGCCATTTTCCCCATATACGGGTCAACACTGACCTTGAATACATGGGCAACAGTGTGTTCTAGAGTTTCGCAGTTCACTGGAGTCAATTTGCCGTCTTTCTCCAGCAGAGGAGGGTTGCCTTCATTAGGCATTGGCATGAGCTCACTTAGAGTTTTAAGCAGCAATTCTAACCCTGCGCCTGTTTCAGCGGAGACAAAGCAAATAGGGACGATATGCCTTAGGCGCATCGCTTCTTCAAATGGGTCGTGTAATTGTGCTGCGGTTAGCGAAGAACCTTGTTCTAGGTAAACCTCCATTAGGTCCTCATCTAGCTCTACCACTTGATCAATTAAGGCTTCGTGGGCGGTTTCAACAGCTTGAATAGAGGTTTCGATAGCGTAGTCAGGCTCAAAATAGCAATCGACAACATCGGTTCCATCTTGGTTTGGTAAGTTTAGTGGTAAGCAGTTACTGCCAAAGGTTGTTTGAATCAATTCAAGAAGTTCCGGCAACTGCTTTGCGTGTATGTCTATCTTATTGACAACAATCATCTGGCAGTTATTTCGCTGTTTAGCGAAATCAAACAATCGGCGTGCGGTTTGATTAATCGGGGTATTGGGGTCGATAACAAGCGCCGCGGTTTCTACGGCAGGGAAAACGCTTAGGCTTCTTCCTAGCAATTCATTTTGCCCAGGAGTGTCAATAACATTGAGACGATGTTTTTTGTAGCTCAGGGTGACAGGGGTGGCTTCGATACTGTGCTGATAATAAATGGATTGCTCGTCAAAGTCGGTGACAGTATCACCTCGATCAACACTACCAAGAGCATTGGTTTCATAGCAATGAAAGAGCATCTTCTCCACTAATGTAGTTTTACCCACACCGGCTTGACCGGTAAATACGATGTTCCGAATACGATTGATAGGCATAGTGGCCTCCTTGCAAGATTCTTTTTAGGCATCCTCAAATAAGGGTGTTGAGAATTAACTTAGGCAACAGAAGTTTGGGGCGGGATATCCCGCCTTGTCGTCTTCCAAGTCATCTTGCGAGATAGGAGGCGCATAGGCCGTACTCAATGGAAATTGAACACTGTTATAGCATGAACAATTTCATTAAAGATTGGTGTGATCAGCCTAGTTGTTAAGCAGTTTTCAATTTAATCTAAATCAATGTTTGATGAGATAATTTGCTGGTCGATGCGCGTTAACCCCTTGTTTAGGAGACGAACAAAAAAGATGGGGCTGAGAAGGAAAGTAAAGGGCAGGAAAATAGATACGTTATAGAGTAAACTAGTAAGCCGTATTTACGCTAAACAAGCAGATTCTAAGAAACTTATGCAAGACCCTCGCGAACACTCTACATCGGAAGCCATCATTAAACATGCCACTGCTAAGTGTAAGCAAAACGGTGGATTACTGACTGAAAAACGAAAGAAGATTCTTTTGTGTCTAACCGGATCTCAAAAGGCGTTGTCGGCCTATGAAATCACTGATCTTTATAAAGAGCAGTTTGGGGAGAGTATGTCACCGATGTCGGTTTATCGTATCTTAGACTTTCTTCAAGAACAGGGCCTAGCGCATCGTCTGCAAATTGCGAATAAATACATCTCATGTATGCACATTACTTGCTCTCATAGCCATGAAGCGGCGCAGTTCTTGATCTGTTCTAATTGCTTTAAAGTGAAAGAAGTAAGTATAGATTCAGCTCTTATCAACGAGCTAAGACGAAACGTTGCTGACGCTGGCTTTGTATTTGCCAGCGAGCAGCTTGAAGTGAATTGCCTTTGCGAAGATTGCAAAGCGCAATAGCGGCCGGTTCAACCTTTATAGATTCCTGATATTGACCGACGTTTCAACGCTGTCCCTTGATATTGAATGATTAGCTCTCGCTAAATTATTCGCAGCGAATGCTATCTTTAACACCAGAAGGTACAGCCAAGTTTTCACACTTAGGAATAGTGCGCGCTTTGCCCTCTTGAGCGTTATTCGTTTCGATGTAGTGGTCTACATCACCCGTACCTTCTAACTCAATGAGCGCTTGATTGTGCTCAACTGCATGAATGGTTGCTTGTTGCTGAGACTTGAGTGTTGTTACGTGCGCTTCACTTTTCACAACGTCAGTAGACTCTACTTGGTTGTTAGTGCTTGCTACCGCAGCGCCAGCAATAAGCGCAGACGTAATGATGCTTATTTGGATGGTTTTGATAATCTTATTCATAGGGTATCTCCTAGTTAAACTTCATATGCCCTGCAAACGGCTTGCAGTGTTTTGGCGTTGACGGAAGATTACCCTGTTGGTTAAAAAATGTTTAATCGCTGACGCAGGATAGGATCCTACAAAAAACGGCCCGAAGGCCGTTTGTGATTTTTATTTCCAAATTCAGCTTGTTCATTCCAAATAACAGTCTTTTCGATCATCGAGCCACAGTTCATGTCGCTTCATAACCTTAGAAAATAGAGAGCTTTGTAGGTAGCTATTTAGCCAATTTCGCAGGTTGGGATAGGGGCCTTGACGAAAACGCTGTTTTTCAACTTTGGCGAATTTGCGCATAAAAGGGAATAACGCAATATCCACTAGGCTTTCATTTTCTGAAAACAAAAAGGCATGCTTGGCCAACCTTTCCTCAAGTGAAATTAAGTAGTCTTCACACGCTTGACGGCATTCATTCAGGTTGTCGTTGTGGTAGCGTTTAGCGCAGCTGTAAGACTCAAATAAAGGGATAAAAGTGTACTCAAACTCGGCAATGAAAGAGAGCATCAAAGGTAATGCTTGAGGGTCTTCTTGGTATAATAGGTCATCAGGATCATCTTGTTTCAACGCCCAGAGCATAATATCTAGGCTCTCCTCTAAGACGAGGGTTTGGTGTGTCTCTTCATGTTGTAAAACCAACACAGGTACACTCCCTTTAGGGGAAGCGATCAGCATTTCCTTTGGCTTGTTGTCGAGTTTAATTGCTCGGATGAACACCTTTTGCTGGGCTTTGATAAGCGCTGTTCTTGCTCTCATAGCATAGGGGCAATGTTGCAAAGAATAGAGTATCGGTATGCATTTCATATAGTTAAGTTTAGTAAAGAAATTGCTCAATCTACCTTTTCGCTGCAAAGTTTTGTCTTACTATGAACACAACTAGAGTTTTATGAGTTAGCAAGCTTGACTAACTATTCACCAACTCGTTAGTATTAGCGCACCATTTCTTTCGGAGATTACGCCAATATGAATAACTAAACCTGTCATCCATTTCTCATTTTATTTTTGGATTTACAGGGTTAGTAGGCGTAGCTCACTTACCGATATTTCGTTGTACCAGACATTAATCTAGCTTCTTCACGCTCGCGTATTTTGGCATCGATCTCATCTCAAAACTGCATTTATAATTGCACTTGCTGCGACTGTTGTCCCTGTCTTACAGGAGGCAAATTATGCCAGTACTACAGGCTAGTAATATTAGCCATCAATTTGATAACGGCGATACGCCATTGCAACACCTTTCTTGTTCTATGAATCAGCGCCGTGTCGGCATAGTCGGGCGCAATGGCGTCGGAAAGTCGCTATTTGCTTCTATATTGAGTGGGGAGATAACGCCATCTGATGGCAAGGTTAGCTTACCTTCTTCACATGCAGTTTATCGCCAGCAACCTTCAGAATTACTCTTAAGCGACAGCACCATAGCGCAGTTTTTGGGCAAAGATAAAGCGCTTGAAGCACTTGGTAAGATTGAAGCAGGTGACAGCTCAGAGCACTGGTTCGAACTCGTTGCAGATCAATGGGATCTTGCTCTTCGACTGCAGAGCCAGTTGCAAGAGATAGGTTTGCCCCCTCGGGTGGATGCACTTTGCTCTGTTCTCAGTGGAGGGCAATTAGCGCGATTACAGCTTTGGCAATTGTTCGAGAAAGATGTTGAGCTTCTCATTCTCGACGAACCCTCAAATCACTTGGATGCAAATGCCAAACAATGGTTGATTGAATCTATGCGCTCTTTTAATGGGGCTATTCTACTCATCAGTCACGACCGTGAATTGCTTCGTGAAATGGAGGAAATCTGGGAGTTATCTGGCCTAGGTCTTACCGTGTTTGGTGGTAATTATGACCACTATGCTGAGCAAAAACGCTCGGAGTTAAAGGCTGTAGAGCGTCATCTAGCGAACGTGCACAAGCAAAGCAAACGTTTAGAGGAGCAAGCGCAGCGTAACCGCGAAAAGGCAGAACAAAGAGCGGCGCAGGGCAATAAACAGCGGAAAGAGGGAAGTCAGCCAAAGATCTTGCTGGATGCGAAAAAGGATCAAGCAAGCGCTCGAGCCTCAAATCGCAGCAAGAATGAGCAGCTAAGGCAAGCTCACTTGCACGATAAAACGCAAACATTGAAATTAAGAAAAGAGCAACTGGAGAGTCAAAGGCTATACCTTGCCGATAGCCAAAGTGGCTCACGGAAGGTGATTTCGCTGCTTGAGGGAGTACTGCCATTTAGTTGTGAAGAGCCTGTTACATTGCAAATTTGTGCGGATGATAAGGTTCATCTCATGGGGGGGAATGGAAGTGGTAAGTCGACGTTATTGAAGACATTGCTTGGTGATTTAGCACTTAAACAAGGCGAGCTGCAGATTAATACGCCGGTGTATTATCTCGACCAGCACTTTGGTGGCATTGATGTCGAACTTTCTATATTTGACAACTTAATGCAGCAATGTGCAGGTATGCAGGAAAGTGATGCTAGAACCTTACTGGCAGGTATTGGGTTTCGCCGTGATAGCGTATTTCGCTTGGGCAAGGCGCTCAGTGGTGGCGAGAAGATGAAGCTTGCTATGCTGATTGTGAGTCACCAACCAACGCAGCCGTTACTCTTACTTGATGAGCCTGACAACCACCTAGATCTTGATTCCAAGATGATGTTGGCTACCGCACTACAGGGTTATAAAGGAGGGTTTATTTTGGTCAGTCATGACCAAGACTTCTCTAAAGAGTCAGGGGTAACTCGGCAGATCCATCTTTAAATATAGACTTATCTAACATGGGACTAAATTCCCTAACATGGATAATAGAGGCAACAGGAAGTGTTGCCTCTTTTTTATTGGCTCTTAAATGTATGTGTAGAGTGATTTCGGAACGATTTGCTACAGTGATAGCTAATAGGTTTGATTATCAGAGTTTAAGAGGGTGCGCATGCTAGAAAAGGACAATACAGGGCTTATCGTTGTTGATGTTCAGGGAGAATTAGCTCGGCTAGTGCATGATAGTGAGGCTTTGATTTCCAATTGCATGAAGTTAATTAAAGGTGCACAGGTATTGGGCTTACCTGTGATTGTACTCGAGCAAAACTCTCAGAAACTAGGTTCTACAGTTGAAGAGATTGTGGCGCTTATTGATGACTTAAAACCGATAGAAAAGTGGGCTTTTAATGGCTGTGAATCGGCTAACTTAGTTGAAGTAGTTAAAGCTCATAACCTAGATACTTGGTTGGTCTGTGGCATCGAAGCACATATATGTGTGTATCAAACCGCAATTGGGTTAGCAGGGCTTGGGTATAACGTTGAACTGGTCAGTGATTGCGTTTCTTCTCGCACTCTAGAGAACAAGCATCTAGGGATCACTCGGATAAAAGAGAGTGGCGTTGCAGTGACAGGGTTAGAGATGAGTTTGTATGAACTCGTTGGGGATTGTAGAGCTTCAGAATTTAAGTCGATCTTGGACCTGATTCGTTAGTTGCGCCTCTGCATGGGCGACATGAGTGGTGCTAATAAGAAACGTAAAAAGGATTGGCAAAAGCCAATCCTTTATTATTCAAACTGTGCTTTAGATTAAGAGTAATCAGAAGCGTAAGTTTCTTCATAAGTGTGTGAGTAAAACTCAAACAAGTTACCAAACGGGTCTTCTAGGTATACCATTTTTTGAGGCTTGTTATCGTCTTCTGGGTGGTAGCGCATGATGTCCATACGAACCTTACCGCCGTATTGCTCTGTACGTGCAATTGCACCTTCAAAGTCGTCAGTTTGTAGACAGAAGTGGAAGATGCCCAGACGAGAGAAATCAACTTCGTGACGCTCTTGGCGTTCTTTCATTTCGAACAATTCCACACCAATGCCATCGGTAGTAACAAGGTGTGCGATGTTAAAGCCTTTAAAGCCTTCACCGAATACAGCGATACACATACGTCCGATAGCCGTTTCGCGCTCTTCGATAACTTTAGTGTTGTTCATTACGATTTTTAGGCCTAGCGCTTTGGTGTAAAACTCAACCGCTTTGTCCATATCGCCAACCATGATACCTACGTGATTCATTTTCATAATCTGCTCCAATCTCTTAGTAATTAGTTTCGTGTTTTGCGTCGATGGAGAGAGTATATGGAAATCAACTTATCACCTGAAATTATCATATCTTATTTAAATGATAAATTTTTGTATGGTTACCGGGTTGTCATGAAAGTGATAGTGCGACAGCGATAGTCGCGCTACGTAATAATCGTTTATGAATTCAGTGATTGGAGTTCGACTCAGTGAATATGCTCAAGCCAGTGATTCGTTGAAGTCATAATAATAAGAAGCAATTTCTTTAAGTAATCCTTGTTGATGGATGCACCCTACTTAACAGGATGTATAGAATGAGTTAAGCCAAAGCTTTCTTTTGGTCGCCTTTAGAGAGGAGCTCGTCCTGCAAGTGAGCGTAAAGCTTTCAGTATTAATGAGTTAAAGTAATGATCTGTATCTATAATTTGCAGTCAATACTGCACTCGACTTCTAGCAATCAGGTATTCACATGTATCTCAGTACTTCTTTTTTGACAGAAACATTCACGGTACTAGGAGCCGTTGCTTTTGCGTTATCTGCTGTTTTGGCGGCCAACGAAAAGCGTACAGATGTTTTTTCGGTGGTCGTGCTGGGCGTAGTGACCGCTGTGGGTGGAGGAACGATACGAGATTGCTTACTTGGTGTTCCAGTGTTCTGGGCAGAGGCCTCATTTTTTATCTGGATCGCGATTATTAGTAGCTTAATAGGCTTTGTTTGTGTGCCGTTATTGAAGAGGAGGTTTGTTAATCGCTTGTATTTGTATATAGATGCGATTGCGATTGCGATGTTTTCAATACAGGGCGTAGAGAAAGCGTGGGATCTGAATTTTGGTTTGCCTTTAGGGCCAATCATTATGGGGGTAACAACCGCTATTGGTGGCGGGGTAGTACGTGACTTGTTGTTGCAAAGGCCTACGCTATTTCTCAATAAAGAACTGTACGCGATTCCCGTAGCGCTAGGGTGCAGCCTACATGTGACTGTATTGGCGTTGGCACCTTCGCTCTCTTATATCAGCTCCGTGTGTGCTATTGCGGCGGTAATATACATTCGCTACCTTTCCATCAATAAGAGTATTGAAGTGCCACAATGGGCCGTGTTCAAATAATGCCCCAAATCATAAAATCCATTGATTGTTTTGCTGTTGTAGGTAATGGAATAAAGGGGTAACTCCGGGTTTTAACGTCTTTCTGACACTCCTTTTTGCAGAGTGGGTATGTTGCGCCGAGACTGAAATCGATAGCACAACAACATGACTAATACAGCTTCTGACAAGGGTAGACACTCTCTTTCACCTCGAAAAATCATAGTGGGTGTCACTCTCATTCTCGCGGCCTGCTGGGGAACGTTCCATTACAGCGCCTCGCATATGGTGCAGCAGCGCTTTTCTGGCCCCTTATTTGAATTGCCGACCGTGGTTTATGCGAGGCCAATGACCCTGAACATTGACTCATTGATGAACCCACAAGAAGTTATCGATGAGCTCAAGATACTCAATTATCAATTAGTCGAGAAGCCCACGCACAGCGGTGAATATAGCGTTTCTGGAAGTAGCATTACTTTTGTGCGTCGCCCGTTTGAGTTTGCCGATGGATTCCGTGATTTGCAGCGGGTAAAAGTCGTTTTCAATCGTTCACGTATCCAATCGATGATGGATGTTGATAGCGGAGTGGGGTTAGGTGTGTTCCAGCTAGAGCCTAAAATGATGGGGCTAATGGGGGACGATGGCAATCAACATCGACTTTATCAGTCTTGGAAGGAGATGCCTGAAGGGTTGGTTCAAGGGTTGCTATTAACAGAAGATAGAGCGTTTTTTGAGCATGACGGCATTTCTTTCACTGCGATAGCAAGGGCATTCTTTACCAATGTTAAGGCGGGACGAACAGTCCAAGGTGGTAGCACGTTAACCCAACAACTGACAAAGAACCTGTTTCTTAGTAGTGAACGCAGTTTGAGCCGTAAGATTCGAGAAGCCTATATGGCGCTATTGATTGATTCCCGTTTTAGCAAAGACGATATTCTTGATGGTTATGTGAATCAGATATATTTGGGACAGCAAGGCGCAGACGCAATTCATGGTTTTGAGCTAGGTGCGCAGTTCTACTTTAATCGACCATTGAAGGAACTAAGGGTAGATCAACAAGCCTTGTTGGTTGGCTTAATAAAAGGACCGTCTTATTACAATCCTTGGCGCTTCCCCGAGCGAGCCAAGTCACGCCGTAATATTGTGCTTAAATTGTTGGCAGAAGATGGGCACCTTGAGCAACAAGAGTATGACGCGGCTATTAAGCGCGACCTAGATATTCAAGTACGTGGTCATGTTAATCTGCGTCGTCCTGCCTATTTCGATTTAGTCTCCCAAGAATTAGATACCCTATTGCCGAACAAGAATATTAAGGGTGCGCGCATCTTTACAACCCTTGACCCTCTTTCTCAAAAGCAGGCGGAGAACAGCATTTTATCAAGATTACCTTCGTTGGACGGTATTGCTGGTACTGAACTTGAGGCCGCATTAATTAGTATGGATTACAGTGATGGGGCTATTCGCGCGATTGTTGGTAATCGAAACCCTAATTTTGCAGGTTATAACTATGCTCGAAATGGTAATCGCCAAGTTGGTTCTGTAATTAAGCCAGCAGTATATATGGCCGCGCTCACTTCCCCAGAAAAATACAATCTTGCCAGTGTTCTTGAGGACAATCCATTGACGATCACTCAGCCTAATGGAAACCAGTGGAAGCCTCGGAATTACAGTCGTGAATTTTGGGGAGAGGTGTCTCTATACACGTCTCTTGCGCACTCACTGAATGTACCTACGGTTAATCTTGGCGTTGAGTTGGGATTAGAAAACGTAGCAGACTTTATCGAACAGCTTGGCGGGCTTGAAAATGAAGTGAAGCCGCTACCATCAATGGTGTTAGGGGCTTTTGAGATGACTCCGATATCAGTGACCGAGCTTTATCAGCCAATTGCTAATAAAGGCTTGCGCCAGCAGGCGTATCTTATCAGCGACGTTGTTGGGGCTAAAAGCCAAGTTGTGTACAAGCACAAGTTGGCTCCTGAGCAGGTTGCGCCTGAGCAAGCTGCAGAGCTGACGGTTGCGGCAATGCAAGGGGCTGTACAAGAGGGCACCGCAAAATCATTGGGAGCGATGGGGAATCAGTATAAGTTAGCCGGTAAAACGGGTACCACGAATAATAATCGAGACAGTTGGTATGTCGGGATCGACGGACGTGAGCTAGTCACTATTTGGCTTGGTCGAGGCGACAATGGCAATACCAAATTGACGGGTGCAACCGGTGCACTGTCTGTGTACAGCGACTACGTAAAGCAGCGTGGACCTGTAGTGTTAATCCCTGACTTTGCGAATGATGTTGAGATGGTAAATTTCAGCCGTAGAGGAAAGGGAAAATTGTCGGCAAGTTGTGGTCGCGGCTCCGTGAGTTTACCTGTGTGGGGCGCGGGTCAATACACCTCTTCTGGGTGTGTTGGGGATGAGATATCCAACTTTTTTAAGAGTTTGTTCAACTAGCATTGAGTTCACTTATCAATGCAGAACATTCTGTTTAATCGTCACGACAAATAGCCTGAATTGTTAAAAATTGAGGGGCAAGAGATTATGCCCTTTGATTTTATTTGGGTTATTTGCAATGCAAAAGTCGTTTTCTCTTATCGATAAACCAACCTTTTTGGGTGCTCTATTTCTACTGCTAAGTGTGGTTATCCCACTTATCTTATTTCCGGTTCAAGGAGCGGACTGGATAGCGCTCGCTAAGTCTTTCATGACTGACAAGCTAGGGGTCTTATATCTAGCTCTGGGTATAGCGGCAATGTGCTTCATGATCTACACCATTTTCAGCGATCTTGGGCAGATCAAGCTAGGAGAGGTGGATGAGAAGCCTGAGTTTGGTACTGGGTCGTGGGCCGCAATGCTGTTCTGCGGGGGTATTGGTGCCAGTATTCTTTATTGGGGCTGTATAGAGTGGGCGTACTATTATCAAACTCCGCCTTTCCAATTGGCCGCAGGAAGTGAAGAAGCTATTCGCTGGGCTGCGACCTATGGTCTGTTCCACTGGGGACCTATCGCATGGTCAATCTATCTTATCCCCGCTTTGCCTATTGCTTACTTTTTCTATGTTCGTAAACAGCCAGTTTTAAAGATCTCTAGCGCCCTGATGCCGGTGCTCGGTGAAAAGCGAGCGAATGGCAGTATCGGTAAATTCATCGATGTGTTGTTTATCTTTGGCATGTTAGGGGGCGCAGCCACAACCTTAGGTTTAGCCGCACCGCTTATTAATGGTGGTTTACATCATATGTTTGGCATCCCAAACAACACCCTAAGCCAGGTGGCGGTTTTACTTCTGTGTACTGCGATATTTGGCTATTCCGCTTATGCCGGTTTAGAGAAAGGGATCAAGCTTCTTAGTAATATCAATTTCTGGGGGGCGATGGGATTACTGCTGTTTGTATTAGTTGCAGGGCCGACAGTCTTCATATTAGAAACGGGACTAGATTCAATTGGTCGAATGCTGTCGAACTTCTTTGTGATGGCGTCTTGGGCTGAACCTTTTGGTGGTTATGGTGAGTTTACTGATACTCATTTCCCGCAAGACTGGACCATCTTCTATTGGGCATGGTGGCTTGTGTTCGCACCTTGTATGGGCCTATTTATCGCGCGTATTTCTCGTGGAAGAACCATCAAACAGATGGTCGTAGGCTCTATCTTCTATGGTTCATTGGGCTGCTTCTTATTCTTTATTGTGCTTGGTAACTACAGTTTATCTCTGCAACTGACTGGCGAGTTGGATGTTGTCAGTATTCTCAACCAATCAGGCGCTCCAGCGGCTATTTTCGCGACCTTAGATACCTTACCAATGGGCACTATGGTGATTGGCGTTTTTACGCTGCTGTGCGTCATCTTTACTGCCACCTCTTTTGATTCCATCTCTTATATTTTGGCGTCTGTGGTGCAAAACGATGTGACTGAAGAACCGATGCGTTGGAACCGCCTATTTTGGGCGTTTACCTTGTCTTTCTTACCAACGGTATTGATGTTTATGGGGGGCTTATCGACTCTGCAAACTGCGGCTATCGTCGGCGGACTGCCACTGTTGTTTATTTCCGTTATGTTGATGATTTCGTTTGTGAGAGCGGCAACACTGGATATACGCCACCAATCTGAATATGAAGAGCCGACGATCAATATTGAAGATCTCCCTGAAATGGATCCGTGGTCAGCAGAAGGTATGGCACTGGCCCAGTTTGAGTGCTTTAAAGATTTAGCACAACAAGCGGCTGAGGAAGAGCGTGAGGCAATGGCAAGTTTGATGAGCATGCGCAAGCAGATTCGCGCCTATGCATTGGAGCATCATAACGAGGCTCACTGTGCCGATCATCATTTACCAGAAGAAATGCAGCAGCAGTTGCTGAGACTAACAAATGAACTGACAATGGCAAAAGAGAAGAAGCAATCCATGTCAGAGCAAGCTCAAGAATCAAGAATGACATTTAATGCCATTATCTTAGAAGGTTTATCTGCAAATATGGTAACTTCCTAGGCACATAGCAGATGTTGTAGGCCGAGTCGTGATGACTCGGCTTCTTTTTAATACTTAGTGACGATAACTCAATGTCTCTTTAGTAAGATTAGCGTTTATGGACTGGTCACCCTTCATGCGCTGCCATAGGGTGCTAAGGTGTTCAAAGCCACGCTGACTTGGGTAACGCTGTGGGGCATCCATTAAAACCCAATTGCCAGCGTCATCACGCTGGGCATAAATAAACTCAAAGGAGAGGTTATTAGCCATACCTAGTCGCAAATCTGAGACGATGAGGGCATCTTTCTCTTCACGGTAATTCAGGTAGTTGTGTGAGAAGGCTTTTAGTCCTTTGAGAGTCTCGGGTTTTTCTTCAAGAGGCCATGTACCCTTAGGGCGAGCAATAAACTCAATATCCTCATTTTCGTCTAGCAAAGACGCCAGTCCTTCCCAATAGTAGTGTTCGTCCATAACTACGACTCGCCAAAGTACGGTATTGAAGGGGGTAGGAGTGATCATGACCTGCTTGTTGGGCAGACCTTGCTGGGCTAGGTTTTGATCTACTCGGTTTGCGATGTACTGCTGCGCGGCAAAACCCCAACCAAGATATAGAGTGGAGAGAACCAACACGCTTTGACACCACTTAGCGCCGTTCGCTTTTGAAAACAGAGCGACAATAATGGCCACCAGAAGAGGCACAGTATACAGCGGGTCAATGATGAAGATATTGCGGAGCTCAAAGTAGCCTTCGAACGGCCAAATAAGCTGTGTCCCGTAAGTAGTCATAGCGTCTAGAAGTGTGTGAGTGATCAGTACACTCAGCGTTAGCACTGAGACTCGTTTGAAGCTCCAGAATGCATCAGGACGAAATCGACAGTACAGCCAAGACAATAACAGCGCAAACGGAGGGAGCAGCAACAGTGAATGCGAGAACCCACGATGCTTGATGGTGTTGCTGACAGCGTCCCCATAATCGAGCACTACATCAAGGTCTGGCAGTGTGCCTAGGGCCGCGCCAACCAATAGTACCTTGGCGTTACATTGTTTTCCTGCAACAGCGCCTGCAATGGTTGCGCCTAATGCTGCCTGAGTAATTGAATCCATTGGTATCCTTTTATTTATTAACTTGCTTACTATGCCATTTTTTACTCTGGACAATGACCCTAGGATCAAGCAGAAATATTGGGTTAGTTTGAGCCGAATTTGCTAGGGCTACGAACTACGCTCAACATGGCTTCGCTGGCTTTAGATACATAGTGCTCTTTGCTCCAGATAGCGGCGAGTTCCCAGCGAATATTTTGTTTTATAGGTACAAAACAGTAATCTTGGTCATCCAGTCGCTTGCAAATAGGTTCAGGCATAAAGCTGACGCCCATTCCTGTTTTTACCATAGCGGCCAGAAAGTCCCACTGACTGCTTCTGACACCAATCTTTGGTGCGAATCCATGTTCGAGGCACATTTCGGTAATCACCTCCGAAATAATAAACTCGGGGTTATACAGATAAAAAGGCAGCTCCTTCAACTCAACAATATCGACTTCATTTCTATTTTGCCATTGCTTAGTGTTAGGCAACACAGCAAGAATGGGGTAGCTGCCAATTGCCCAGGTATTAAATCTAGAATCGGGTTTGGTCAGCATGGTGATTGAAATGTCGATCTTCCCCTCAAGTACAGCATTCTCTAGTTTGCGACTGCCACTTTCTACGATGGACACCTCAATGTTTGGGTATTGAAGAGAGAATTGCTGGATCAGATGGGTATACAAATGGCCAACCATAGGCGGGATACCTAAGGTTATTTTGCCTTGTTTTAGCTGCTGCAAGTCACTGAGGCGTACCTCTAGTTCTTTTTGCTGAAAGAGTATCGACTGTGCATATTGAAATACGATCTCACCGGCATCCGTTAAACCTAACTCTCTGCCATTTCGGTAGATCAGTGCCTGTCCATACGCATTCTCTAAAGACTTGAGAGCCTTGCTTATCGTAGGCTGAGTCACAAAAAGCTGCTCAGAGGCCTTAGTAAAGCTCTTAGTGTCAACAAGAGTGACAAAGTATTGAAGCTCTTTCATTGTCATTTTTGCATTCCTTTTAGGAATAGTTTGTGATGATTTTATTCATTGGAGTTTAGTTGAGCAATCTTTGATAATTCAACCAACAAAAACGGCTTCGTACTTTGCAATGAACACTTCAAAACTAAAACACATCGGTATCACTATCGGGCAAGTCATGATCTTGTGCTTTATCTGGTTACTTTCTGATTGGTTGGTAACAGCTTGGCATATCCCGTTGCCATCTAATGTGTTTGGAATGTTCTTCCTTTTGCTGCTGCTTTTTACCAAAGTAGTTAAGGTGCAGTGGCTCAAGGCTGGCTCCAACTGGCTGATCGCTGAGATGTTGCTGTTTTTTATTCCAGCGGTCATCGCCATTGTGAATTATCGAAGCCTATTTCAGCATCAGGGGTTAAAGATTGCGTTGGTGATTGGCGTGAGTACTGTTTTTGTTCTTTCCGTGACGGCAATGGTGGTGGATGTTGTTTATCGTTATGAACTTAAAAAATTAAGAGGAAATCGATGATGCACACTTATCTGGCTATCTTCTGCTTTGCTTTAACAGTATTTGGGTACTATTGCACAAAATCATTGCACGGCCGATTCAAGAAGGTGTGGCTCATTCCTTTGGTCTCTGTACCAGTTTTAGTTGTAGCGGTGCTGTTATTAGCGGGAATCAGCTATCAAGACTACATTCAGGAATCTCACTGGTTGATCTGGATGTTAGGGCCTGCCACAGTCGCTTTTGCTATTCCGGTGTATGAAAATAAAAGGCTGATCAAACATCATTGGTTATCCATCTCAATAGGTGTCATCGTCGCGGTTGTAACTGCACTGCTTAGCACCATATTGCTGAGTAAAGGATTACATCTTTCCGAATTACTTCAAAAAAGCCTCGCGGTTCGCTCTATTACCACCCCATTTGCGGTAGTTGCCTCTAAGGCGATTGGTGGTCAGCCTGATCTCACCGCAATCTTTGTGGTTATGACAGGGATTGTGGGCATTGTGGTGGGTGAGAGCATGTTGAGCTTATTTCGGGTTCGCTCACGTCACGGTAAAGGGGCGGGCCTTGGTGCTTGCGCTCATGGTTCGGGTACGGCCATTGCCTATGGTATCCATTCGAAAGCAGGCACTATCGCAAGTTTAATTATGTTGTTTTCAGGTGTCGCAACTGTGCTTATCTCACCGGTTATAGCATTGATGGTGTAAAGCCTTGCTACCTTAACTGAAATGAGAGTAACGTTGGAAATTCTAGGGTTCAGTTCGCGCCAACTGAGGTGTTGCACCAGTCACCGATTTTCTCACAACGAGCTTGCCATTTAGGGAAATGGACTCAACTAATTGAGAGTTTTGAAGTTGGTTGAGTAGCAATGCGACTGCTTGCTTTGCCATTTCTTGAACGGGACTTTCGACCGATGTAAGTTGAGGTGAGGAATGCTGTCCCATTGGACTGTTACCAATGCTCACTACTGAAATCTGCTGAGGGACGTTTTTACCATATTCTTTTAGGGCTTTTATGGCACCAAGGGCCATTTGCTCATTAAAGCAAACAATAGCCGTGAACTTAGCTTTAAGATTGAGCAACTGCCGACATGCTTGATAGCCACCCATGAATTGATAGTCACTGATTGAAAGCAATAATGGGTTGAAGGTTAGCTTGGCTGCATACAAAGACTCAATATAGCCTTTCACTCTGGCTTGCCCACTTGGATTATCTGTTGGACCACTGATGCAAGCGATATGCCGATGTTCTTTGGCAATCAGGTGTTGCATTGCGATGCTGACAAGTTGCGATTGGTTTATAGAAACAGAAAGGTATTTTTCTTTAATTGAATGACGATTCATGACCACCAAAGGAACCGCTATTTCCTTGTTTAGTCTCTGGAGGTGTTTGTCACTAAGTGTGCGACTGTAGAGCAATACGGCATCGCTTTGATGTTGCAGGTTTAGTATCGAATCATATTCACTTATCGGGTCGTTCCGGCCACTCACAAGTAAAAGACTCTTTTGATGAGTTTGTAATTCTTTTGAAATAACGGGTAATAGTGCTCCCCACTGCGAATGATTTGACTCAGGGAAAACCACCGCTACTGCATTGGTTCTTTTTGTAGCTAACGCTTGCGCTGTTTTGCTTGGGGTAAAATTTAATGTCGCTATAGCTTCCAGTACTTTGTCTCTACTTTGCGGAGAAACCGATTCGTTTCCATTGATGACGCGAGACACGGTCGCCTTGGAGACACCCGCCAGTATGCTGACTTCAACAATCGTACTCATAGCGTTTTCCCAACTTCTTAACTGCGATACTTGCTTTTTGCTTGTGGAAAATAGCGCCAGTTGATCGGGAGTAATCAATAGGCGCTATTTGTCGAATAGGCAGTTTTTGAAACTGACCAAGGAGAGATTTTGCTCCTTAATCACATAGTACGATTAAGAGAATTAGCTAAGTAGGTCATTTGGGGACTTTTTAGAGGTGCATACGTTGGAACTAGAGTCTTATCTATTCGAGTAAACCTTTGTTTTTATGTCTTATTTGAGTCGGTGTTTTGTTGGCAATAGCCTTAATTGCACGATTGAAGTTGGACACGTCACTATATCCCATACGCCAAGCAACACTGCTGATACTGTCATCGGATTCAGTTAAAAGTTGAGTCGCTTTATTCAAAATGGCCTGCTTCTTTAACTCCTTAAAGGTGGTGTTATTATCTTTGAGATAGCGATATAAGGTTTTTCTGGTAACGCCAAATAGTGAGGCTAACCATTCGATCTTGAAGCTTGGCAGATGACAGTACGTTTCAGCCAACAATTTAATTTCTTGGATATTACGAGAGTGTAATGAGCGACTCACCAAAGGTTCAAAGCGTGATAAAGATGGCAATTGAATTTTAAGATAAGGCTGGTTGTAAGCAACTTCGCTACCTTTGAGTAGCAGAGATTCATACTGATATCCTTGATGCAAGGCTGTCATCATATTCACTTGAATAGGCATCCAGTCTTTGCCCAACCAGTGGCGACATAAATGCAGTAACATTGAAATGCGGAACCATTCAACGGCGGCATATCCTGGAAATGTCACCGAAAGGTTACCTCGATTACATAAACACCAGTGCCCATTTATTTTTTCTAACCAATAGGTGTTTTGTCGAGTTAAAAGGTGAGAGTGCGTTATGATCGCAGTTAGGGCGTGTTGGAAAGTATCATCGGGTGTGAAGAAACCACGTTTGTCGCGAAGTAAACTTTCCGCCGCCTCTTGCCCTACAATGATGGGCATATCAGGCGCGCATAGTAGGGTTATCTTTTTTATAAATAAGGAAAAGTTTTTTATCGGGATCCACTTCTCGCTACCAGAGTAACTCACTGGTAAATCAACACTCTCTGCTATGGTTTGCCAATCAATCTTGTTTCGCTCTAAATAGGGAATGAAGAAAAGCATTGAATCGGTAGCTGTTAATAGAAGTGAGTGAGAGTCTTTGCGCATCGAGGATAGAGTGTAATCAGGGTGAAAGGATGAGTCGGGTATGCTGCTTTTTCGTTTAATGATGATAAGAGCTCCACACCGAGTGTAGAGCTCTTTGGAAAACGGCTTAGAAGCTGTAACGCATACCTAGCATTACTTCGTCTTGGTCGTTGTCGCCGATACCACCTTGACCCTCGTCAAGTAGGTTGATCTTGTAGCTAGCAAAGAAGGCAGCATCACCCATGTAGCGAGCGTATTCTAGACCAACGAAGTTAATATCAAGCTCTTTGATATCTTCAGCGTGGAAGTAGCTGTAGGTGAGGTTTACGTTGTTTTGTCCAAACGCATAACCAACATAAGCGTCAGCGGCATTGTATTGAGAGCCTTTTACTCCTTCAGCGGAGATATCACCACCTTGGTAAAGCGCTGCTACCCACAAACCATTTTCATGGGTATATTTTGCTGCTGCCATAAACGCGTCTGTGGTATCGGTGTCATTGCCGTTACCGTAGGTCTCATCACTGGCAGCGTAACCAATACCTACATCTAGGCCAAACGGCAGTGCGTACGCGATTACAGCGCCATAGCCATTACTTTTTGCTGATTCACTATCAGAGTTAAAGTTACCGTCAACTTGTACTGTCAGACCTGAGTTTGTCGTCCACTCATAACGCAATACATTTTTAGCTCTATCAGCGGTAGCGACACTGTATTCGTTAATGTAACCACTGTAAGTTTCTGCAGCATCGGTCCAATCTGTTAGATAGGTTACTGCATTGTTTTGGTGGCCGTAATAGAAGTTACCAATGTTGGTTTCTACACCGGCGTATAAGAAACGAGTGTTAACGGCAACATCATCTTTTTCACCATCTTCATTTTCTGTCAGCTCGAATTCATATTTACCAAAGAAGGCGATCTCTTCAGACAGCTTTTGAGTGCCATCAACACTTAGTCGAACGCGAGAAGCATCAGCATAAGTGCGACCGTTGTCGTCTGTTTTGTTGGCATCAGAGAAGTTGCCTCTGACTTCGGCGCGGCCGCCGAAGTTTAAAATAGTATCATCGCTTTGATAAACGGTTGCTGCCGAAGCTAAAGTGGAGGCGAAGATGCTAGATACTGCGATAACTGATAGTTTTAATTTCATAATAAAACCATGATTTCCTTTTCGTATAAAATCCCATGAAACTGTCATAGGAATAATTAATTATTATTTTTTAATAGCATTAGCTATTGCTTTTTATTGAGCTATTACGTTTTGTTAAACGATGAAAAGCACGAAGCGGATTTTTTATTAATGAAGAGAAATAGTACAATCGCGTTTGAAGGATTGAATCCTCGTATTCAGGTATAGCTATGAAAAATAGGGATAAGTTGTATGATTTTGATTTGCTATTTGAAGCGAATTTAATAGGCGGAGGGTATTAGAATTAAAGGGTCTGCTTAATTATTAATCTCATGTGCATGGGTGGATTATGCTGTTTAGCGGTATTTAATATAAATCGGTATATAAATATAGATATAGATATTGCCTATAAAATAACAATCTATATTACAAGGTGCATAAAACAGTAATTAAGTAGAAGCTTTATTTCGTAAGTTCTCAGTGTTAAATTTTGGAATTAATAGCCAGATTAGTGCCAAAAGAATAATGGCATAACTCATTGCAAGTCCTATAGAGAACAATACAAGAACACATAAAATTGTCGAAAATATCGCAAGGACCTTTCCCTTCCCGTTTAGTAGCTTAATTGCGCTGAGCATAGCGAACAGGTAGATCACCACAAAAATGCCATTGGCGAGGGTCAAGAATACCTCGATATTGATATTTGAAAGCTCTCCAAACACACACGATAGTGCGAGAGTAATGCCAACAATAACCGTTGCCACAGATGGCACACCCTTGGTAGATATTCGCGCTACTTGGCTAGAAGGTTTGTACTCTCTTGCCAGAGCCCAAATCATTCGAGATAAGCTTTGAGTGTATAGATTTATGGTGGCAAAGCATGCTAAAAACCCCGTTAAACTGATTACCCAAGTGAGTCCTGAACCAAATAGTAAATTGGAAAGATAAGGCACAGAGGTGGTATTCAGCTCTTGCGTTCCAAAGGCTTGATGCTTGAGCACAACTAAAGAAAACAAATAGTAAACGGTACCTGCAATGAGACAACCCACTAAGATGGCGATAGGGTAGTCTCGCTCAGGTCGCTTAAACTCTTCACCCATATGCGCAAAGGCCTCAATGCCCACAAAGCACCAGAACATCACAGCCACAGCGCTGCCAATCGCGGGAAGGTTACTGATAGAGAAAGAAGCAGGAACGCTATCAGAAGGCGAAACATCACTAAACCAGACAAAAAGTCCAACCAATACCAATATGCCAATGGCAATACCTGTTTGGAATTGGCTAGAGATCTTACTCCCAGAAAAGTTAACCATCATTAAAAGTCCAACTACTAGCAGTTGAGCGATGATGGGCTGCGCGAGAACGTTGGGCAGAAATTGCTGAGCAAACCCTCCTGCAATGGCTATAGCAGCCGGCACACCAACAGGAATAACACTGATAAACAGTAGGGCAATGGCTTTTTCAAGGCGTGAGCCGAAAGCTTGTTTTACAAAGTAAGAGGCACCACCAGCATTGGGATAACGCTTGCCAAGGGCGGCAAAGGTGAAGGCGATCGGGCACACCGCAAAGATGAGCAACCACCATGCCCAAAGCATGTCTTGTCCTGCAATGCTTGCCGCAATAGCAGGCACCATAAAAAGCCCAGTACCAAGCAGGGTGGTGGACATCTGACCTATGCCACCAATCAATGTTATCTCTCGTTTTAACCCTGACATAGCCTTCCTAGTTATGCTTTTTTGTACTTAAAATAGAACAAATAATGGTTAGCTTATAGCATTGGCACGCTCTAGCAATTCGCTTCGCGTATACTCTTCCGCTACTTTCCCTTCAGCGATTAAATCAAGCACCTGATAATCACTAAGATCAGAGAACTCTTTGTTCAAATAGTCTCGAAAAGCTTGCTCATTAGGCCACTTACCCCGAACGATGTAGCCATCATCCTTATCAAAATCTTCGGTCTCAAAAAAAGAGAAATCAGTCATGCCAATGTTATGACAGTACAGTACTAGATACACAGTGATCCTTAAGAAAAATCCATTAAGTCATACATTTAAAGGGATTTGTATGACGGACGCAACTGTTGAATGAATATAAGTAAATTCAGTCAAGGGGAGGTAAATGTATCGAGTGGCGTAAAGTGATAATACTATCTTTGAGTAATCAGATAAAATTCCTTGCATTTGTAATCGTTAGTTTTGCTCTTTCTTATTGATAATTAGGCGACAAAAACATGAACAAACATTTTCTACCTCCTTTAGTATTGTCTTTGATAGCCACATCCATAGTCGGTTGTGGAGATAGTTCTTCCGATGATGGTGAGCAACCCATTACAACGTCAATATCAGGCAAAGCAATCGATGGTTATATTGAAGGCGCTACGGTTTTTCTAGATCTCAATAATAATGGAGTAGAAGATGATGGTGAACCTTCAGCTATTACTGACAGCTCAGGCGGCTACGAGTTAGCTTTAAGCGATTTTCAGCAGCAATGCCTAGAAGCTGTGCCGATCAAAGTGATGGTTCCTGAAGGTGCCGTTGACTTGGATACTGGGGTGGTGGAAGAACCCTATATGATGACTATCGCGCCTAATTCAGCAACCGATAATGGATTTGATAATGTTCATATTACGCCTCTAACTTCAACTGCTTGGCAAGGAATGTACAGTTTACTAGCGGTCGAGCATGACTACTCCAAATATAACTGTGAGCAAATATTAGAGAATCAAGAGTTACTAGAGCAGATTCGAGTTGTGTATGATCAAGCACTATTTGATATGAGCGAGGCGTACAATTTATCTAAGGAGCAGATATTCTCTGACTATATAGCTAGCAACGATCCGGAAGCTCACGCGCTTGCTGTCAAAATGGTAGAAGGCTTGCAGCGCTCATTTAGAGAAACAACCGAGCTACTGGCTAAAGGTAATGATGTATGGATGTATCAGTACATCTACACAGCGGGCAGTCCTGAATACAGTTGGTATGTGGACCGAGGATTTGATTGGATTCTAGATTATGGAATGAATAACAGTACAAGTACCGGTGAAGTTCAAGGCAGAGAAGGTTTCATTGATGACTTTTCAGTCTCTCAAACTGAGTGGAAGCGGAGTGTTGTGTTCTCTAATTTAGCAGAGGGTGAAAGTGAAGGGATCTTCTTAAAAGAGGGTACCTACTTAAGAACTGAGACAGACGAGCAAGGTACTGATAGTTTAACTTGCGAGTTACTAGTAAATATCGAAGATGAATGGGAATCGACAAATAGAGATTTCTTTCGTTATGAACGTTCAACACAGCCTAGTATTGTAAACTCTGAAGAGGACTGCAAATTTGAGCAGTTTGACAATGCTCTTGTTGTTAGGGAGTTTGTAGCACGAGATCAAAATGATCAAATGATGTCGATGGAATATCAAATTGACACCACTGGCCTATCTTCATTGATGCAATATGATATCACAGAGCACACTCTGATAATGAGTGAAATAGATAGTTGGAATATTGCCTGGAGTCAACAAGATAGCTTCGCCCCAATGCCTGTATGGATGCAAAAATCATTGGTGGAATACGCTGATGGTAAGACCATTACCACCACGCGTGATTTGAACGGCTATCAAAAGCGCAGAGTACAATACCCTGATGGTACGTATATCGATGAATGTCCTGATTATGTAGTAACACCACCTGAAGTGCCTAGCTTTAGTCAGGAAGCCTGCGAATTAATCTAGTTATTTCAATAATTTCTTCAATGGGGTACTTCGGTGCCCTTTTTTATACCAAATCGATGTCTTAACCCACAGCCCAAAATTAGTTCTACTCTAGAGCGTCTCCGCTTTGTCCGGCTTATGTTCCAACTCGAATAAATCCTAAACAGAACTGTAAGAGAACCGTAAATTCTCTTTCTCATTAACAACTTACACATTTTACCGTTTTACTATCCGTGCAAATTGTTGCAGTGGAAGTAATATGAAAAAGTTAATGAGTCTTTTGTTGATCGCAGGTATGAGTGCATCGTTCGTTGCTAAGGCTGAGACGGGGATTGGTGTATCGGTAGGTAAGCCGTTTTGGGGACTGGATGTGGCGCACAATGGCTTTCGAATGAATGTGAGCTTGGATGACCAGTTTGGTATTGGAGCGAACAAAACCTTTGCGGTGTCGGGAACACCCATGTATCTATTTATTGGTGGGCAGTATGTGGATAGAAACCAGCACTATGTCGCGCTGACTCCTGGCATAGGTGCTGAGTTTCGGGTTAAGCCTGTAGGGTTTTATGTTGACCTTACTCCGGCTATTTATCTTGATGAGTTGGATGTTGAGTTGGAAGCAAGAGCAGGGATTAAGGTGTATTTCTGATTGAGTAGCACTTCATTGATGGGCTAACCTGAACTTAACTATTGGCACTGCGTAGAAATGGTCATTGTCGTTGTGAGGAAATGATCATGAAAACTGTTATTTTATCTGCTGTGTTGAGCCTCTCTTTTGTTTCAAACTCGTTTGCTGGTACGACTCCATGGCTGCCTTGTTATGTCAATGGCGAGTACATTGGCAACATCATGATTACTGAGTGTCGCAAACAAAGCGGGAAGCTTTATAAGAACGAAAAGTAGTAAAGTAGCCAAAAAGAGAGAGCCTAGAAAATCTTATGTTCTAGGCTCTCGTGTTTATTACATCAAGGCATATCAGATGTCAGTGCAAGTCATTGGTCTAGAGACGTATCCTACGGCATCCTCTGCGGTCACTCATAAATTGGGAAAGAACTTCCTTGAGCTTACTGATTGTCGTATTGCTACTGCTGCTTTGGTCTCCAACGCGAAACTTTCTAATTGGCTTCTTGTCGCCCTTCATCTTCTTTATTGTGGTGTTCTTAGCCGCGTTGCTGTTCGGCTAAAACTGCCGTTAAGCGGTACGGTACAATTGTCCTGTAAGACCGTTCTGTTTCGCTTCGATTATATTGCGCGCTAGCTCAGAGAAACCAAATCCGCCGTCTTTGCTTAAGATTACGCTAGGCCTGTGCATTAGGTCTGGCAACACTTTTTGAATATTGCGCACCCCAAATGTAGTGGGGAGCCAAGCGAACATCGCCTCATCGTTTTGAGAGTCACCGATATAAACGACTTTGTTTAGGTCGATGTCATTACAAGAATAATGAGCCTTTAGGTACGCTTCGCTAGTCACGCGTTTACTGTGTTCGCCAATCCACACATTCAGATGAATTGAACTAAGAGAGGCGTTAACGTTATTGCCATTAATCACCAAACTCCTCGCTTTCATCAGTAACTCCTTAGCGACTTGTTCACTAACGGGTTCTCGGTCTTGGCTGAGGTTAATGGCTACATCGCAGAAACGAAATGGCTGGTCCGCTGCAAAATCGACTCCCTCATAATCTTCCAAGATGTCGGCGAGAGCTAATTTCAGCTCAGCTTGTTGAACCTGCATTTGAATGAGAGGGATCTTTGATTCAGTTTCGAAGCCAGATTCGGTTTGGCTCATCCAAAATGCGCCATTTTCTCCAATAGCACCGTGAACGGGCCATACTTTGGCAATTTGGTCGCACCAACCGGCACACGCACCAGTAACGGCGACTACCTTAATGCCGACATCTTTCAAATCGTAGAGAGCTTTGAGAGTGACATCAGGAAGTTGTCCCTCCCAAGTCAACGTATCATCTACGTCAGTCAGTAACCATTCGATGTTTGCTAATTGTTGTTGCTCAATCGAGTGCAGTGACTTAAGCATTCACCACCTCTTTTACACGCTCTTGTTGAGAGGAAAACTCTATGCGCTTCTCACTCTCAGAATCAAATAAATGTAAATGCTGGTGGCTAAAGGTTAGGCCTAGTACATCACCAGATTTAATGTCTTCGTGTCCATCCACTCGAACGACGAGCTTTTGTTCACTGCTGTCTATGGTGTTGCAGTAAAGCAGAAGATCAGCACCCAATGCCTCTATCAGTTCAACCTTGACCGAAAACTTCGGGTTAGTTTTCTCAACGAATAGATGTTCGGGGCGAAGCCCTACTTTCACTTGTCCTAAGGCGAGATTCTGGGTCGCTATAGTTGTCAGTGAGTCAGCAACGTGCATGCCTAGCTCGCTGATTTGTCCATCTAGGATATTCATAGCCGGTGAGCCCATAAAGGTCGCCACAAATAGCGAGGCAGGGGCATCATAGATCTCTAATGGGGAGCCGACCTGCTCTATATCACCCTTGTTCAGTACCACCAGTTTATCAGCCAGAGTCATGGCTTCTACTTGGTCATGGGTAACGTAAACGGAGGTCGTATTAAGGCTTTTCTGCAAGCGTTTGATCTCAAGGCGCATTTGAACACGCAATTTAGCATCCAAGTTGGATAGAGGTTCATCAAACAAGAAGACCTTAGGCTTGCGAACAATTGCACGCCCCATTGCAACACGCTGTCGTTGTCCACCAGATAGCTGTTTAGGCTTGCGGTCCAGTAAATGGGCGAGCTCAAGCATTTCTGCCGCTTGGGTGACTAATTGATGGATTTCTTTCTTGGGTGTTTTTCGATTTCGCAGTCCATAGGCCATGTTGTCGTAGACCGACATATGTGGATACAGTGCGTAGTTTTGAAAAACCATCGCGATATCGCGCTCGCCGGGCTCTCGGTCATTGACCACCTTGTCATCGATACTGAGTTCGCCACTTGAGATTTCCTCAAGGCCGGCCAGCATGCGTAGCAGGGTAGATTTACCACAGCCACTTGGACCTACGAGCACAACCATTTCACCATCATCAATAGAAAGGTTAAGGCTATGGATTGCTTGATATCCGTTTGGGTAACGCTTTGCGATATTTGAAAGAGTTAGGGTAGACATAATTTATTTCTCCGAGTCCACTAGGCCTTTAACAAAGGCTTTTTGCATCGCAATAACAACGATAACAGGGGGTAGCATGGCGATAATGGTGGTGGCCATGATTTTGTTCCATTCAATCACGCCATCAACGACGCCGAGCATCTGCTTGATACCCATGACAATGGTGTAGTAACTGGCGTCTGTGGTGATGAGCAATGGCCACAAATATTGGTTCCAACCATAGATGAAGGTAATCACAAACAGAGCCGCAATATTGGTTCGCGATAGGGGCAGTAATATGTCAAAAAAGAACTTGATAGGGCCTGCGCCGTCAATGCGGGCAGCTTCTACTAATTCTTTAGGTACAGTCAGAAAAAACTGCCTAAACAAAAACGTGGCGGTTGCACTGGCAATCAGTGGAATAGTCAGTCCGTAGTATGAATTCAGCATGTTGAGATTGGTCACTACCTCAAAGGTAGGCATGATTCTCACTTCTACTGGCAACATTAGGGTGAAGAAAATCAGCCAAAATGCGAGCATTCTTCCTGGGAAGCGAAAGAACACCACAGCGTAGGCTGATAAAATTGAGATAGTCAGCTTGCCAATGGTAATGCACATTGCCATCACAAAAGAGTTCAGCAGCATTTGTGGGATAGGTAGGGTGCTGTTGTTGTATGCCTCTTTGCCTGAAAGTAGGTCTCTGAAAACACTGAAACCAAGGTCGCCAAACCACAGTGGGGTTCCAGTGGCAAACTCTGTATTGTTATGAGTAGTCGCCACCAGAGCAATCCATACCGGCAGGGCGATGGAAACGATGCCAACAATCAAGACTAGGTGACATAAGAGTTTGAATAGCGGTCGTCTTTCTACCATTAGTAAGCCACCTTCTTTTCTACATATTTAAATTGAATCACAGTGAGCAGGGCAACGAGTGCCATCAATATCACGGACTGTGCAGCAGATGAGCCTAGATCTAGGCCGATAAAACCATCGTTATATACCTTATAAACCAGCGTTGAGGTGCTGTTACTTGGCCCCCCTTGGGTCATGGCATGAATGACAGCAAAGGTGTCGAAGAAGGCGTATACAAAGTTCACCACTAGCAAGAAGAAGCTGGTAGGTGAGATAAGCGGAAAGCTGATGCTAACGAAGCGCTTGATTGGCCCACTTCCATCAATGGCGGCAGCTTCGTGCAAAGACTTAGGTACAGACTGCAACGCAGCTAAGAAAAATAAGAAGTTGTAGCTGATCTGCTTCCACGTGGACGTAATCACTACCATCCACATCGCGTGATCGCCATTTAACGTTGGATTCCAGCTCACGCCAAAAGTTTTTAGCACGTCAGTGATGACGCCAATTGTTGGGTCAAAGAGAAACAGCCATAGGGAGCCGGCTACAACGGGCGCAACGGCGTACGGCCAGATCAGAAACGTTCTGTAGAAGGTCGCACCACGTAGAATTTGCTCTGCAAATGCCGCTAGCACCAGTGCCGAAGCCAACGCCAATACAGCTACGCACACGCTAAACATCATGGTGGTAGAAAAAGAGTCCCAGTACAGTGGATCATTGAATAGTCTGATGAAGTTTTCCAACCCCACAAATTCGCGACTGATGCCAAAGGCATCCTCGAGTTGAGTGGATTGGAAAACCGCCTGTCCTGCAGGCCAGATAAAAAAGACTAAGGTGATAATCAGCTGAGGAGCTATCAAGGCTACGGGGAGCCATTTGTGTTTAAACACAACTTGAGATGACATAGTGGTAAATCCAAAAGGCGCCACCCACGATTGGATGGCGCAGTACTAAGTTACTTTTGTGTGCGTTCGAAACGACGCAGTTGCTGATCGCCGCGTTCAACAGCGGTGTTCAAAGCGGTTTTTGCTGATTTTCTGCCAGCCCAAACTGCTTCCAACTCTTCGTTGATGATGTCGCGCGTTTGTAGGAAGTTACCAAAGCGAATACCTTTCGAGTTTACCGTTGGTTCGCTAGAAGTCATTTGTAGTACAGCCGTGTCTGTGCCTGGGTTTTTCGCATAGAACCCTTGCTCTTTTGTTAGCTCGTACGCTTCTTTTGTGATTGGTAGGTAGCCAGTAAACTGGTGCCATTCAGCCTGAACTTCTGGGCTAGACAGGTAGCTGAAGAACTTAGCTACGCCTTTGTATTCTGCATCTGAGTGACCGCGCATAACCCAAAGAGATGCGCCACCGATAATGGTGTTCTGTGGATCTGAAACCAAAGTGTCATCGTATGGAAGTTCAGCTACACCAATTTTAGTGTCTTGCATGTTTTCTTGGATTCCAGCAAGACCTGCTGAAGAGCCCATAGTCATAGCACATTCGCCAGTGTAGAACAGTGGCATACCGTCTGACTGACGACCGCCATATTTGAAGATGCCTTCTTCAGACCATTTTCCTAGCTGTTCAATGTGCTTAACAAAGGGTTCTGAGTTAAAGCGATAGTTAGTATCAAAGCCATCGAAGCCATTGTTGTTTGTCGCAACAGGGATGTTGTTACGAGCTCCAAAGTTTTCTACCTGTACCCAAGACTGCCATGTAGTTGTGAAGCCACATTGCTCACCTGAAGCGATCAACTTGCGAGACACGGCTTCCATCTCTTTCCATGTTTTTGGTGCTTCCTTGATGCCAGCTTTCTCAAACATATCTTGGTTGTAATACATCACAGGAGTAGAGCTGTTAAATGGCATGGATAGCATTTTGCCATCGTTCGAGGTGTAGTAACCTGTCACAGATGGTAAGTAGTCATCTGCATCAAAAGGTTCTTTTGTGTCTTCCATCAATTGGTAAACAGGATAGATGGCTTGTTGTGCACCCATCATAGTGGCAGTACCTACCTCAAACACCTGCACGATAGCCGGTTGTTCTTTGGCACGAAAAGCTGCAATAGCGCCTGTCATAGTTTCAGCGTAGCTACCTTTGAAAACGGGCTTAACTTCATATTCAGATTGGCTAGCGTTAAAGTCAGCGGCAATCTCGTTTACCTTTTGACCTAGAGCGCCACCCATAGCGTGCCACCATTCAACTTCTGTTTTAGCTTGAGCGTGAGCACTGACTAGTGCAGTTGCGAGTAAAGCGCCTGTTAGGTGCTTGATAGACATAACGTTTCCCTTTTTCGTTGGCTGAAAGAAAGCGAATGTTCGATTTTGTTCATATTCGCTTTTCTGTGTTCAAGTGAAAGTTAAACGAGATAAATGACGCTTCCGTGACAGAAAAATGAACTTATTTGAAACTGAATAATTTAAAAAATGTGACATATTTCAGTCATAAATCGCTGACACTCTGCAAGTGAACTAATATGAACACAGAGTGAACTCAGATGAAAAAGGAACACAAAACGACCGCTCACCGTGGCGTCTCTAGCCTAGCTCCCGAGAACACAATGGCTGCTTTTAAGCTTGTTAAGGAGCAGGGAAGCCAGTGGATTGAGATTGACGTGCAATTATCCGCTGACGGAGTGCCAATGGTTATCCATGATCAGACGGTAAACCGCTGTACTAATGGGCGTGGCAAGGTGAGTGAGATGAGCCTGTCTCAACTGAAGATGCTAGATGCAGGAGGATGGTTTGGCGACATGTATGTTGGTGAGCGCATACCTACACTCGCAGAGACGCTTATGTATGTTAAAGAAGCGGGGCATGATCTTAATATCGAGCTTAAGGTGTACCCCGGAGATAATGTGCATGCTCTGTGCGACAAAGTGAAGCTGGTGATTGATGAGTCAGAAATTCCGCTTTCACAGATTTTATTCTCGAGCTTTGACAATGAAGCGCTCCATCAGATGATGCGCATATTGCCCTTGGTGAGAAGAGGCCAACTTTGGCAAAAAATCCCAGATGATGCTTATTCATTGCTGCATAAAATCGAGGCTTATAGCGTTCATTGTGATTACCGTTTTTTGACCGAGCAAAAGGCGCAATTGATAAAAGAGGCGGGCTATCAATTGTACTGCTACACCCCAAACTTTCCTGAACTTGTCGAGAAGCATTGGCAGTGGGGCGTAGATATGATGATAACGGACGACCCCAAAGCCTATGCCTTAACCGCGGACTAATATGCAGAACCTGAGTTTACGCCAACAACAAATGCTCGAGATGATCTCCTCTCAAGAATATTGCAGTGTAGAGGGGCTTTCAGAGCATTTTTCTGTCACTACCCAAACCATTCGCCGAGATATCAATGAACTCTGTACCTTGGGATATGCACAGCGCCATCACGGTGGCGTGGGATTACCGGCGACACTTGCAAACCGCAGCTACATTTCTAGGGTGGGTACCAATCAAGATGAAAAGCGCGCTATTGCTCGAGAAGTGGTGCAGAGAATCCCTGATGGCTGCACTGTATTTCTTGGAATAGGCACAACCATTGCGGCCATTGCAGAGCAACTGTTTAATCATACTCAGTTGCGTGTAGTCACCAATAACTTTCAAGCCGCTCATATCCTATCTCAGTACGATCATATTGAAACTTGGATGCCAGGGGGAAGGCTCCGAAGCACCGATGGAGATATAGTCGGTGAAGAAGTAAGCCGATTCTTTGAGCAGTTCGTAGCTGATATCGGCATAGTGAGTTGTGCATCGGTATCCCAAGTGAGAGCGGTGTCTTCTCACTTGTCCGAAGCTTACTCGAAGAATGAAATGGAGATTGCGATGGAGCATGAGCTTCGAGAGGCTCAGGTTAGCCAAGCGATTTTGGCAAACTCCCAACAGAAATGGCTAGTCGCAAACAGCAGCAAATGGCACCGAAAGGCCAATGCCCGTGTCGCCGAGCTTGATTATTTTGATCATGTATTTGGTGATAGAACTAAGGGTTTATCCTAGTCTTGCTTAGACGGTATAGGTCATGCTTATCCCTAACCTCGCAATGTGATAGACGGCAAGCAGTGCATAGTAACCCGTTGCTAGTATTCAGTTGTTTGCTGAGTGGTGATGCTAGCGTGTTCCGCCTTTAGACAATTAAGTCTGCACATCTTTTTGCCACAGATGTTAAGGCACATTTGCCAAATTTTCTGTTTCGATTCGCTGTTCAAGCATTTGACCTGAGAAGCGCACAAATGGCCATCTAAGATTAGCCTTTCAATATGTTCAGCACTTATCTCTATTTGCACTGTGTTTGGATTCCAGTCCATAATACGCCCTAATCATGGTAATGATAATTATTCTCAAATAGTACCATGGTAATTAAGAACAAAAAACCATCGATTTATTAATGTCTTGGGTTGGTGTCATTCACAATTGCTGTAAGCCTGATTATCGACGGTTAACTGTCAACTGTCAGATAATTGACGTACCGAATCTCTTACCACCAATGTGCTAGGAACAATTACTCGCTGAAACTCCTTATGCTTACCCATAATAGATTCAATTGAGAGCTTGGCGGACTCGACGCCAATCTGATAGGCATCCTGACGAACCACTGAGACGGGAACCTTAAACAGCTCTACCATAGGTATTTCGTCAAACCCTAACACTGAGGCCTGCTCTGGCACTTGAATGTCAGCACTATTAAACGCCAGTAACAGCTCGGCGGTAATGGCTAGGTGTTGAGTGAAAAAAGCAGTGGGAGCTACTGGCATATTTAGCAATTCAATCGGGTTTGTCTCAAACCCTTGCTCTCTATCCCAATAGAGGATGGAATTGGCGTTTACTTCCATTCCATGCTTTTCAAGTGCATCGATATACCCCTGATAACGCGCTTGACGAGACTGGCTCTCAGAAAATTCTTGGGCGACAAAACAGATGTTGCGATGACCCATTTCAATTAAGTGTTCAGTAGCTTCAAATGCAGCCTGTTGATAATCGGAAAGCACTAAGTGGCTTTGGCAATCGGGATACTCCAATTGAAATTGCACTATAGGCATGCCACTGGCAATAAATTGATTGATGAGCTCAGAGTTTTGCCCTGAAGAGGTAATGATGATGCCATCTACGCACATTTGTTGTAGCGATAATAGGGCGCGCTTTTCTGCCTCGGCATCAAAGTCACTGTTATATATCATCACATTGTAATGGTGTTTTTTGCAGTAATCGTCGATACCGCGCATGACGCGACTGGTGTTGAAACCCGCGATATCACGTACAACGACGCCAATGGTTTTGGTTTTCTCTACTTTGAGGCTACGTGCGATTGGGTTTGGCACGTAATTCAGCTCTTTAATCGCAGATTCTATTTTTAACTTGGTTTGTGGCGACATATGACCAAAGCGACCGTTTAGATATTGTGAGACCGTACTCTTTGATACACCGGCCTGTGTCGCTACATCGACAATTCTTACTTTTTTCATATTCGCTTTTAAACTGTTAACCAAGTCAAACTAGAGAGTTGACATTCTATTCTGAGATCTAGATGATAGCAAGTAAATCGGTTTACCAAAACGTTTTAGTAAACCGATTTACTATAATTAAAAAACTGAATATAAACCGAATAAGAACTGAATGAGAGATTAAGATGATAATCCAAGATGTAAAAGTATTTGTAACCAACCCGGGTAGAAACTTCGTCACTGTTAAGGTAGTCACCGATGAAGGCGTGTATGGATTAGGCGATGCAACAGTCAATGGTCGTGAGATGGCTGTGGCAGCTTATCTGGAAGAGCATGTTAAACCGTGTTTGATCGGTCGCGACCCGCACATGATTGAAGATATTTGGCAATACTTATACATGGGTGTGTACTGGCGTCGTGGTCCAATAACCATGGCTGCTATTGCTGCCATTGATATGGCGCTTTGGGACATCAAGGGTAAGGTTGCAGGCCTACCTGTCTATCAATTACTCGGAGGGAAATGCCGAACTGGGGTTAAGCTGTACGCTCATGCTAATGGGGAAACCATTGAAGATACATTAGACAAAGCAGAGCAATGTATAGAGCAGGGATTCAAGGCAGTGCGCCTGCAATCGGCGATCCCTGGATTGTCAGAAACCTATGGTGTTCTTGGCGATAAGAAGGATTACTTTGAATTACAAGGCAACCGCCCCCTGCCACCAGAGCAAGATTGGTCTACGAGTAAGTACTTTAAACTGGTACCTGAGCTATTTGAAAAAGCCAAGGAGCGCTTCGGTGACCAAGCAGAGTTCTTGCATGATACACACAGTCGCCTAACGCCAATTGAGTCAGCAAAACTGGGCAAGATGCTAGAACCGTACAACCTTTTGTTCTTGGAAGATGCCTCTATTGCGGAAAACCAAGAAAACTATAAGTTGATTCGTCATCATACGACAACGCCTCTTGCTTTGGGTGAAACCTACAACACCATTTGGGACTGTAAGGACTTAATTCAGAATCAGTGGATTGATTACATCCGCACCGCAGCAACGCATGCGGGTGGCATTACTGGGATGAAGAAGATTTCAGATTTTGCAGCAGTTTACAACGTAAGAACGGCGCCGCATGGTGCACCAGATCTATCGCCAATCTGTTTTGCTGCTCATATGCACCTTAATATCTCCACCCATAACTTTGGTATTCAAGAGTTTGTTGGCTTTAGCAACGAGACGTGTCAGTCCATTTTCAAGCACGATATGAAGCTAGATAACGGCATGATCTTAGTCAGCGATGCACCAGGACTCGGTGTGGAATTTGATGAAGAAGAAGCGGCGAAATACGAGTACAAGCGCTCATACTTGCCTGTAAGCCGACTAGAAGACGGCACTCTTTGGCATTGGTAAGTGACAAGTAGCGGATTTATTAGAATTATTGGAGAAGAAATGAAACAGAAAGTATTGGTGTATGGTACTGGTTTTGCAGGCCAAGGACATGCCAAAGCATTTAGAGATGCTGGCGCTGAAGTTGTGGGCATCGTTGGCCGTACAGAACACATTGTCACTCAGGTTGCCAAAGACCTCGATATCCCTTATTCAGGTACAAACTGGGCATTGGCGTTGGAGTTATGTAAGCCGGATATTGTTTCTATCGCAACGCCCGGTGGGGCGCATGTAGAGCCAATCAAGGAGGCAATCCAGTTTGGTTGCCACATTCTATGTGATAAGCCGCTTACTGAAAGTGGCGAAACAGCGTTAGAAATCTATCGTCTAGCGAAAGAGAAAGGCGTTAAGACGGCATTTGCATCTAGCTTCCGTTACATGCCTGAGATCATGCATGCTAAACAGCTGGTGGCCGCAGGAGCGATTGGTGAGCCGACGGAAGTGGAATGTATTTCTCACTTCAATTTAGATAGAAATATCCCATTTGGTTGGTCGCACCGTACAGAGGCTGGTGGCGGGCGATTGAATAACAACTTCACGCATTTGCTATCGATTGTGACCTCTGTGGTTGGTGACAATATTCTATCCATTAGCGGTGAGGTGCGTAACGATATGCCAAAAGCGCCAGTCGTTGAGGGTGTACACAACTTTACCGAACGTCGAAACTTTATCCCTAAAGACATCAATGACCCAAATCTTGAGTGGCGTGATTGTGATGTAGAATGGTCTTATACCGTAATGGCGCAAATTGAGAGCCGTGTTCCAGCTGCAAATCCAGTCTCTGTGCTGTTTAAGCATGGCGGTCTAACCCCTCGCTTTAACGAAGACCATATTGTGTTCCATGGCAGTCAGGGTTCTATTTATATCAAGGGACACTATGGTGATGGACCTCTGTCTCTGTGGAAGGAAGGGCAATGGCAAGAGATTCCATTACCTACCGATATTACTGAGCAGCTTCCTGCAATAGAGTGTGAGACGCAGCGCAGCTGGACACACCTTGCCACTCAGTTGGTGAAGGACGTGAGTGGCATTGAAGTCGAGCCGTATCAGACGTTTGAAGATGGCTGTAGATATCAGCTGATCATCGATTTGATTCGTAAGAACGATCGCTGGGTGGATGTTACAGATCTTCTGTAATTGATTGCCTAAAAAGGACTATTGAAAACGCAGAGCCAGCTATTGCTCTGCGTTTTTACATTCCACGTTACGTGAAGTAACTCAATTCCTATACTGAAATTCCTTCATAACCGATATGAAGTATTCGATGTTGTTTCCTGCCGTCACTTAAGAGATATTTTAGACGTCCAGACATCTTACAAGGAGCGGCATCATGACAACGACACACATTCTTGGCTACCCACGAGTTGGCGAGAAACGCGAGCTTAAATTTGCACTAGAACAATATTGGAACGGAGAGTCCGACGTCAAAGCACTGCAAGAGGTTGCTTCGGGTATCCGTAAAAACAACTGGGCACTTCAGCAAGATAATCAATTGTCGTTTGCTACAGCGGGCGACTTTGCATGGTATGACCATGTATTGGGTACCAGCTTATTGCTTGGGCATGTACCAAAGCGTCATCGAAATGGCTTTCCGGATCTTGATACCTTATTTCGTATCGGTCGAGGTCAATCTCAAGCAAGTTGTGGTTGCTCTGGGGAAGCAGCATCCGATATGACTAAATGGTTCAACACCAACTATCACTATATTGTTCCAGAGTTCTCTGCTGATGATAGATTTGAGCTGAGTTGGCCGCAGTTATTTGACGAAATCAATGAGGCGCAAAAACAGGGTCATAAGGTTAAGCCCGTTTTATTAGGACCTCTAAGTTACCTTTATCTAGGTAAGGAAGTAGAAGACGGGTTCGATCGCCTGACGCTTCTTCCAAGATTACTCTCTGCCTATCAAGCGATCTTTGCCAAGTTAGAAAAGCTTAACGTCGAGTGGGTCCAAATCGACGAGCCAATTCTATCTTTAGAGCTGGATTCAAAGTGGCTTAGTAGCTTTAAGCTGGCATACCAAGTAATAAGAAGTGACGTTAAAGTGCTTCTGACTACCTATTTTGATTCCGTTGTGGATGTTCTGCCTACGATTACTGAGCTTGCTATTGATGGCTTGCATGTAGATTTGGCTAGCTCTCCGCAGCAGTTGGCTGAAGTTGTCGAAGCTCTACCAGAAAACTGGGTGCTTTCGGCGGGAGCAATTAATGGTCGAAACGTATGGCGAGCTAATCTTGTAGAAAAGCTTGAGAGCCTAACGCAAGCAAAAGAAAAGCTCGGTGAGCGCTTGTGGATTTCGACCTCTTGCTCACTGCTGCATAGCCCAGTGGATCTGGAGCTTGAGACGAATTTACCCGAAGAAACAGGGACATGGTTTGCGTTTGCTAAGCAAAAAGTGTCAGAAGTTAAGTGGCTTGCTAAGGCGCTAGATGGTGACAAGGAAGCTATTGAATATTGTGAGCAATACAGCCAGCCTATCATCAAACGTCAGCAATCGACGTTGGTCAACAAGGCTAGCGTTCAAACTCGATTGGCTAATCTCACTCTCGCAGATGCCGAGCGCAGTGCAAAGTATGCTGAGCGCGCACACCACCAAAAAGAAGTGATTAAACTACCATTGCTGCCAACGACGACCATTGGCTCGTTTCCACAGACCAGCGAAGTGAGAAAAACCCGAGCTGCCTTTAAGCGAGGTGAACTAACCGAGGCGCAGTATCGCGAAATCATTCAGGGTTTTATAAAAGATACGGTTGAGCGTCAGCAGGCGATTGGTCTAGACGTATTGGTGCATGGTGAGGCCGAGCGTAACGACATGGTCGAGTACTTTGCTGAAAACCTCGCGGGTTTTCAAACCACCCAGTTTGGTTGGGTACAAAGCTATGGCTCTCGCTGTGTGAAACCGGCCATTGTGGTGGCTGATATTGAGCGAGAAAAGCCGATCACCGTCGATTGGACTCAATATGCGCAGTCCCTTACTAATAAGCCGATGAAGGGCATGCTCACAGGTCCCGTGACTATCCTTTGTTGGACATTCCCTCGTGAGGATATTACGAGAGAGGCGATCACTAATCAGCTGGCGTTTGCCTTGCAAGATGAGGTTGCAGACCTGCAATCAGCAGGTATCAATATTATTCAGATTGATGAGCCAGCAATACGAGAAGGATTACCGCTAAAGAGTAGGGATCATCAAGAGTATCTCAACTGGGCAGTGAATGCGTTTAAGGTATCAGCAGCAAGCGCTAAACCAGAGACACAGATTCATACTCATATGTGCTACAGCGAGTTCAATGAGATTATTGACTCGGTGGCAGCATTGGATGCGGACGTGATTACTATAGAAACCTCACGCTCAAACATGGAACTGCTGAACGCCTTTGAAGAGTTCAATTACCCTAATGAGATTGGGCCGGGTGTTTATGATATTCACTCACCAAACGTGCCAAGCGTTGAATGGATAGAGCAGTTGATTGAAAAGGCCGCAACGCGTATTCCCGTAGAGCGCTTATGGGTAAACCCAGACTGTGGTCTTAAAACGCGAAACTGGCAAGAAACAGAACAATCGTTAAAGAACTTGGTCGAAGCGACTGCGCGCTTGAGAGAGAAACTCGCTTAGGCTAGCTTTTGCTAATGTTTTGAATCTAGGGTTAGCTTCGGCTGGCCCTTTTGTTGTTACACGTTAAATCCTCCTACCAGTCACATTATTTGTATGACAAATAGCCAAGAGCGTTATTTCCATAGTAGTATTGTGGAATTGAATAACCTTGAGATATGCATGGTTATTCTTATTCAAATAATAAAATTCCCGCAGGACGGGGTGAGTGCTTAGGAGTTGGCCATGGTTCAGATTGTCATTGATGGTAAATATCGAGTAGTAGAGCAAGGTATGACGCTACTTGAGGCTGCAAATGTGTGTGGAGTAGAGATCCCCTCACTTTGTGGAGCGAACAAAAGTGATGAGAAAGTACCGTGTGACTTATGTGTCGTAGAGGTTGAAAGTGGCGGCGTGCAACGCTCGTGTGAACTTGAGGTTTATAATGGTTTAAGTGTTGTGACTCAGTCTGAGCACCTTAGTGAGCATCGCCGCCAAGCGCTAAATCGCATCATGACCGATCACTATGCTGACTGTGAAGCGCCATGTAAAACTGCGTGTCCTGCAGGTGTTGATATCCAATCTTACCTCTATCACATCGCGCAAAATGATCATCAAAAAGCCATCGAGGTGATCAAGCGCACTCTACCTATGCCTCTCTCTATTGGGCGAGTTTGTCCTGCATTTTGTGAAACTGAATGTCGCCGCGGCCTAGTGGATGACACTATAGCGATCCGCCAGTTAAAACGTCACGCCGCCGATGCCGATCTTGAGGCTCAAGAGGCTTATATTCCGCCAAAGAAAGACGATAAGAATAAACGTATTGCGGTTGTAGGCAGTGGCCCCGGTGGATTGACGGCTGGGTACTATTTATCGAATGAGGGCTATGAGGTCACGGTATTTGAGTCCATGCCTCACGCGGGTGGTTGGCTTCGTTACGGTATTCCTGAATATCGATTGCCTAAAGATATCCTAGATAAAGAAATTGAATTGATGTGTCGTAATGGCATGTCGGTAGAGTGTGGCAAGAAGCTGGGTGAAGATTTTACGCTTTCCTCATTAAGTGAGGAATACGATGCGGTCTGCCTTGCAGTAGGTGCGTCCAAAGCGGTTGAGATGCATTATGCAGGTAGTGAACTTGACGGTTGCTATCTAGGTGTTGACTACTTAAAAGACTATGTCACAGAGAAAAACTACACCACAGGGCAAAAAGTTGCCGTTATTGGCGGTGGTAATACCGCTATAGATTGTGCCAGAACTGCTGTGCGTGATGGCGCCGATACCACCTTGATATATCGCCGTACTCGAGCTGAAATGCCCGCAGAAGACTACGAGATAGAAGAAGCTGAACACGAAGGTGTTAAGTTTCACTTTCTAACCAACCCAGCAGAAAACATTGCGGATGAAGAGGGTCGAGTGACCGCCATTCGCCTTGAGAAAATGGAGTTGGGCCCGGCGGATGCTTCGGGTCGTCGCAGTCCAAAGGCGACGGGGGAGTTCTTTACAGAAGAATTTGATACGGTCATTGCTGCCGTTTCACAAAAGCCTGACCTGAGCTTTATGGACAATGAGCAATTAGAGATCCCGCTCACCCGCTGGAACACCGCAGATGTGAATCCAGAGACCATGCACACAGGTACAGGGAATATCTTCAGTATTGGTGACTTTCGCCGCGGCCCTGCGACAGCGGTAGAAGCTGTTGCGGATGGTCGTATTGTTGCAAAGGCCATAGACCGTTTCTTTGAAGGGGATATGGATAACATTCCTGCTACGCCATTTAACTCTCGGAAGGGGAAAACCGTTAAACAGGTTGATCCTCTTCACTTCCAAAATATCCAAAAAGTCGCACGTAGCATTATGCCAGAGCTGACGAGCACTCAACGTGAACAGAGTTTTGCGGAGGTAGAGCTGGGCTTTGATAATGCAGAGGCGATGGCGGAAGCGGCTCGCTGTCTGGAGTGTGGCTGTCAGGCAAATACCGACTGTGACCTTCGTGATTACTCAACAGAGTATGGAGCAGAGCAGTCATTTAAAGGTATTGTAGAGATTAAGTCGGATGCTGACTGGCAGGCAATGCGAAGCAGTGACTCTCGCAGTAAGTTCTGTGTGGATAATAGTTCCGAGTTTATCGTATTTGATGCCAACCGCTGTATCAGTTGTGGTCAGTGTGTGCAGGCTTGCCGTGAGCAGTCTGTACATGGTGTTCTCAGCTTTATGACCAATCAAGATGGCCGTCCGGCAGCTCGTCCAGAATGTCGTCCTAACTTCGGCCCTAATCAAACTTTGATGGGCGATTCAGCCTGCGTTCAATGTGGCGCTTGTATTCAGGTGTGTCCAACCGGTGCGATGATGGATGGCCGTGACCGAGCGCAAGGCCGAATTGAAAACCTCAAGGTTGTGGATACTATCTGTACCTATTGTGGTGTGGGTTGTAAGGTCAGTATGCATGTCGATGAAGAAGCGAATGCCATCCGCTATGTTAAGGGGGGAGATTCACCTGTTAACGAAGGCATGCTGTGTGTGAAAGGTCGCTTTGGGTTTGATTTTGTTGGCAGCGATGCGCGCTTAACAACCCCTTTGATTCGTAAAGATGGATGGCTACAGCCAGCGACATGGGATGAGGCAATTGAGCTGATTGCAAGCAAGTTTGGCTCGATTAAACAGACCTTTGGTGGCAATGCATTGGCTGGGTTTTCTTCGGCAAAAACCACCAACGAAGACAACTACGCTTTCCAGAAATTAATCCGTCGTGAGTTTGGCACCAACAATGTTGATCACTGTGCGCGCCTTTGCCACGCTTCAACAGTAACAGGCCTAGAGGCTTCATTGGGCAGTGGGGCAATGACCAATGATATCCCGAGTATTAAGCACTCCGATGTTATCTTTGTTATTGGATCTGATACAACCGCTGCGCACCCTATTATTGCCTCCCACATTAAACAAGCAATTAGACACAACGGTGCTCGCTTGATCGTCGCTGACCCTAAGCGCATTGGACTTGCTGATCATGCTGAGCTCTACTTAGCACAGCGACCTGGCACAGATGTGATGCTTCTTAACGGAGTGATGCAACAGATCATCAAGAACGGTTGGTACGATATGGACTATATCGAAGACCGCGTTGATGGCTTTGATACCTTGTTGCAAGAGGTGATGTCTCCGAACTATGCCTTAGATAAGGTGGAGTTGGTGACCGGTATCAAGGCTGAAGATGTCTACGCTATGGCTCGCACCATAGGCACAGCAAAACGTACCGCAGTTTATTACGCTATGGGTATTACCCAGCACACTACAGGACATGAAAATGTGCGCTCTATTGCTAACCTACAATTGTTGTGTGGCAACATTGGTATAGAAGGTGGCGGTATTAACCCGTTGCGCGGACAGTCTAATGTTCAAGGTGCGTGTGATATGGGGGCTCTACCAAACAACTTCCCAGGCTATCAAAAGGTGTATAACCCGCTTGTTCATCAAAAGTTCGCGATTGAGTGGAATGCACCTAATCTACCTACTGAAGCAGGTTTAACTCTAACAGAGATCATCGATGCAGCCTGTAAACGTGAGGTTCGCGGCTTGTATGTCATGGGCGAAAACCCAGTATTGAGTGACCCAGATCAGGCTCACGTACTTGAAGGATTAGAGGCGCTAGATTTCTTGGTAGTACAAGATATCTTCTTAACCGAAACAGCAGAATATGCAGATGTGGTGTTGCCATCGTGTTCGTTTGCTGAAAAATCGGGTCACTTTACTAACACTGAGCGACGTGTTCAGCGCTTGAATCCAGTGGTGAACCCACCGGGTGAAGCGCGTGAAGACTGGGTGATTATCCAAGATATCGCCAACGCTATGGGCGGTGCATGGGACTATAAACATGTCAGTGATATTACCTATGAGATCACTCGTCTAACACCGCAATACGCGGGATTGGGCTGGGACGCGATTCCTGCTGCGGGTAAGCACTGGCCTAGTAACAAGAACAACCCTCAGGGCACTCGTATCATGCACAAAGAGCAATTTACGCGTGGTAGAGGGCAGATGGAGGCCATCCCATTTAGGTATGCTGCAGAGCTTCCCGATGAGGATTATCCTCTTATCCTGACTACAGGCCGTATTCTAGAGCAGTTCCACACAGGAACCATGACTCGTAAGACAAAGGGATTGGATAATCTGGCCGGTCCAAGAGCGATGATCAGTGTGGCAGATGCAGAAGAAATGGGTATCGGTAATGGTGAGATGCTCAGTGTTTCCACTCGTCGCGGCACCATTGATATTGCGGCCTTTGTGACCAAACGAATTCAAAAGGGAGTGGTGTTTATTCCGTTCCACTTTGCTGAGTCACCTGTGAATCGCTTAACCAATACTGCAAAGGACCCTCACTCAAAGATCCCTGAGTTTAAGGTTGCAGCGGTTAAAGTGACGAAAAAGTGTGAAGAAGCGGTAAGCTAAAAGTACGCTCCAGAAAAATCAGAATATTGGCTTTTCTGGAGCTTTGTTAATTGCTACTTGTCAAAATACTTGGCTATTTGTCTTGCATAGCTTTCTTCTTGGTTATTCCCGTCACCACTTGAGAAGAATGCGACAACTAGGTCTTTACTTGGCGAGATGTACAACCCTTGACCGCCGACACCCGATTTAAACAAGTCACCATCTTCAAAGATGGCATCGAATTGGAATGCGTTTCGGATACCTGAGTCATCGTAAAAAGAACGGCTTAACTTCTGCCCAACAAAACCTTTATCGTAGGCGTTTGGGTTACCTGAGTTTTGAATCAGCTTGATGACTTCGGGATCGACACCCTTGTGACCTGCAAGTTTCGGTGCCGAAGGTGTTAGCATCATGCCATACTTCGCCATGTCTTCGAGCGTGGAGTTCATAGAAAAGAAATGCAGTGAATAACCACCGTGGGGAGATACCGCAACAAAGCCATCATTGTTTGCACCCATGTATTGCCACATATGCTGAGAAACAACTTCGTTCATTGGTTGGTTCATGACGTTCTCTACAATGCGACTTACAACGAAGGTGTTGATGGAGTTGTACTCGAACTTCTCTCCTGCTGGAGCTCTGCGATGCATTTGAGCAATGACATCTAAAGGCATTTCATGGTTAATTGCTTCATTGTCAAACAAGCCAATCGTCGCCGCCCATTTGAACCAAGGCTGATCTGGGTTCGTGCGCGAGTCGTCGTTTGGTTCATCATGCTCCGAGGCGTTTAGTCCAGTCGCCATATTGGCGGTGTCATAGACGGTCACCGTATCCCAATCGCTTCCTTTTAGCTCAGGAATGTATTTAGATACTGGTGCTTGAGGATCGACTTTACCTGTAGCCACAAGGTTTGCGAGTTCAATACCGGAAGTGATTTTACCGTTAGAAAACCAGTTGTGCTTGTCTGTTTTACGCATAGTGTTATATCGTTCAAACACAATTTCGCCTTTTTTTACCACTAAAAATCCATCAACAGGGTAGTGGTCTAAGTGTTCATCAAGGCTTAGGTTTCTTCCATGCACCTTAGCGGTAATGTTGCTGATTTCGTCATTTAAGGCGTACGGGAATTCATACACTTGTCCGTCCCGTGAGATCTGCGCAGTAGGAAAAAAGCGGCTCATGTTTTGCCAGGCAAACGTTGATTGAGGCAGAGGGAATTGGATTTGAACTCTATTCCCTTTTTCTTGGAAAAACTCGCTGATTTGGCCAATTTCTTGAGGAGTCGTTACCTCGTTGATAATAGGTTTTGCCATTGCTACTCCTGAGGTGACTGCTGCAATTGATAGAGCGACATTTTTTTTCATGAGATTAAAAGCCTTTCGGTTTGGTTTTCTGGGTTAGTTAAGAACCGTATATCCGCGACCTACCATGCAATTTCGCATAATGTCGCGTTCGGCAAGTTCATGTTGTTCTTCGTTGTATTTTTTCTCAGCGCCGTGAGACAGGGCGCCACCAATGATGCCAATACCTGCGCCGACCTTTGCCCCTTTCGAACCGCTCCCTCCAGAGATAGCGCCACCGGCGGCCCCCAAAGCCGCCCCTTTTGCAGTTGAACTCACCAAGTCATGGCCTAGAGAATCGGTTTGTTTCTGTTCAGCCTGCTGGCTATAGGTTTGGCACTCGTATAGGTCTGCATGGTATTTTTCTTGATCGACGTTTTTGGTGTCGACGATGATGTTTGCGTAGGTCGCTAGTGGCAAAGTCGCTAGTAGCGTTGTCATCGCTTTTGTCAGTCGTTTCACATTACGGTCTCGATTAAAAGATGATGCGAATAGGTTAAGCGCTAGCACGAGCTTGTATAAATCGTCATTGATGGACTTAATCATGCAAATCTGGGCGTTAGGGTGCTACTTTTACAGTGATCAATTAGCGACGTATGTGAGTATCTAGTTTGATAAGGAAATAATCAGATAAGGAAAGAATGGATGGAATACGCCTGCGTGCGACTGATACTTGGCGATCAATTAAATATCCAGCACTCCTGGTACGAGCAGGTCGATGATGATGTTTTGTATGTGATTGCAGAGCATCATCAAGAAGCGACGTACACGAGTCATCATATTCAAAAGGTTTGTGCCTTCTTTGCCGCTATGTCTAACTTTGCTCAGATATTGCGTGACAAAGGCCATCAAGTTTTGCATCTGACTCTAGATGACACTAAAGAGTTCTCGACACTGGTTGAATTACTTACGCATCATATTGATGAGGTGAAGGCGTCGCGTTTTGAATTTCAAAGGCCGGATGAATACAGACTCCTTACACAGTTACTCGCAGCAAAAATACCTAAATGCGTGAACAAAATGGTGGAGAGCGAGCACTTCTTATTACCGTTTGATGATATCGCCGAGCAGTTTCCTCAAGGCAAGCATGTGCTGATGGAGCACTTTTATCGCCGAATGCGCAAACGTCTTAATATCTTGATAGAAGAGGGTAAACCGCTGGGAGGGCAGTGGAACTTTGATAAAGAGAACCGTAAAAAGCTGACCGTCAAAGACGTGACTCTGGTTCCTGAGCCTTTAATGTTTGCAACAGATGTACGCGATATTGTGCAGCGATTGCAAAGGCATAAAGTCGCGACCATAGGGCATTTACAAGGAGATTTGTTGTGGCCTATCTCTCGCGAGCAGAGCTTGCAGTTACTGGGTTATTTTTGTCGAAGTTGCCTACCTAACTTTGGGCGCTTTCAAGACGCTATGACTGAAAAGACAGACCATGCATGGAGCCTTTATCACAGCCGCCTTTCTTTTTCGCTCAATAGCAAATTGCTATCACCGTCAGAGGTATTAACGGCTGCGGTAGAGGCGTTTTTTCAATCTGATGGTGAGATAGATATTGCTCAGGTAGAGGGTTTTGTGCGACAAATACTAGGGTGGCGCGAGTACATTCGTGGAGTATATTGGGGTAACATGCCAAGCTACTCAAAGAAAAATGCCCTAAGCGCGAACAACACCTTGCCTGATTATTTCTGGACAGGAAAAACTAAAATGTCCTGTCTTCGAAGTAGTATTACGCAATCGCTAGATTATGCGTACGCACACCATATTCAGCGTCTGATGGTCACTGGCAATTTTTGCTTGATCACTGAGATAGACCCAGACCAAGTAGACCAGTGGTACTTAGGCATATACGTTGATGCTATTGAGTGGGTAGAGATGCCGAATACACGAGGAATGGCCCTATTTGCAGACGGTGGGGTAGTCGCAACCAAGCCGTATGCAGCGAGTGGCGCTTACATTAACAAGATGAGTGACCACTGCAAGGATTGCTATTATGACGTCAAAATCAAGGTGGGAGAGCGAGCCTGTCCGTTAAACAGTTTGTACTGGCGTTTTATGAATAAACACAAAGAAAAATTGTCGAAAAATCCGCGCACGCGCATGATTTTTAGCTCCTGGGAGCGGATGGATGATGATCTTAAGCAGCAAACTCTACAGCAGGCTGAAACCTACCTTAACCAACTTGAGAACCTCTAAATTTGCCCCTTTCCAGTGCGCAATTAGTTCGTAAGCTTGGGGCGGATTAAGGGCGCTTTACATAGTGCAGCGAGTTATCCCGGCAAGTACTGATAATTATGACTTATATCATTGGCTAATAGTCGAGCACGGTCAGAATTTTTGCAGGCCTAAGCCTGAATGTGATAATTGCCCATTAAGCAGGGTATGCCAGAGAACGGATGTAGATGTGCCATCTTAAAATGAAAGCATTATGGCTTTCGAAGATGGCACAGTAGTACTTTAGAGTTGGCTAGTGATTAGTAACTAGGCTGTAGGGTAGTCGTGGTAACCCAGCTGTTCTGAGATTCGCTTACCTGCGTTTTGTAGCATTTTCACATACTCAGGTTTACGCTCGATATCAAAACGAATCGTAGGGAAAGACACTGATACTGAAGCAATGATATTGCCAAAGCGATCATAGATAGGCGCTGCAATACAGCGTAGTCCAGGCTCTTGCTCTTCGTTATCTTCACCAAAGTGTTGCTTGGCAACCAGTTCCACTTCACCCATTAGTTGCTGCGCATTTTCATGGGTTTTGTCGGTATGCTTGATGAACTCTACATTCTCTAGAATAGCTAATGCTTCTTCATGACTTTTACCCGCTAACAACACCTTGCCTATCGCTGTACTGTAAAGAGGGTTACGGCGACCGACACGAGAATGCATACGTAGATTGTAGCTAGAGTCTATTTTATGAAGGTAAATGATTGCGCCTTCATCCAGAGCACCAAGGTGAACCGTTTCGTTGGTTTGATTGGATATCTCGCGCATCTCTTTGTCAGCAATATCAATCAAGTCAACGTACTCTAGGGCTTTTGCGCCAAGCTCAAATAATTTAAGCGTAAGTGCGTACTTGTCGGCTTCTCCTTCCTGGGAGACAAAACCAAGCATCTTCATCGTTTGCAAGAATCGATAGGTGGTGGCCTTTGACATCATTAAGCGCTGTGAAAGCTCAGATACACCAATCTCTTTTTGCTCAGCTAGAGCCTGTAAAATATTGAACACCTTTAGAACCGATGAGACGGCTTCAGGCTGAGTGGATTTTTCCATCCTAGTCCTTGTTTTTTATTACTGCATTTTTTCGCAAAGTATACAGGCAAAAAGTGACTGAGTCAGTTATTTCAAAAATGCTTTTCATTATTTTGAAACCGAACAGATTTACAGAGTATTTTATGTGACCTGTTTATAACAATCAGGTGAAACACTGTTTTAAAAATGTATAATGATGGACTGTTAGGTTATTTGTAGTGTTGGTAAGAGAGTTGATGTCAGATCTTCATTTTTGGGGACAAGTATTAGGGTTTGTGAGTTACGCCATAGGTGTTTCGACGTTTTATCAAAAAGATGATAAGCGCCTAAAGATCATGATGATGGTGTTCAACATTAATCACCTGTTCCACTATCTGTTGCTAGGGTCGATGATGTCTGCACTAAGTGCTTTGCTCTCAGCGATGAGAACGACAACGGCACTGTTCACCTCTTCAAAATTGGTCGCATTTATCTTTATCTTTGCTTCAGGTTTACTTGGCTACACCCTAGCGGAAAGCTGGGCCGATATATGGCCAATCTTGGGAACCGCTATTGGTACTTATTCGGTATTTGTCCTCAAGGGAATTCCAATGCGCATAGGATTCTTGTTGGGCGCATGTTGCTGGTTAACTAACAATATCATTGTCGGTTCAATCGGTGGAACACTATTAGAAATGACCCTGATTGGCTTTAACCTGTTTACTATGTATCGCCTGTATAAAGAGGCACAGATGTCGAGCGCTACCGCTGAGCAAGTTCAATAGACTCGATGATTAAGTGTCGATATAGTCGATGATAAAGAATTAACACCTGACATTTTAGGAGTAGCAATGAAAGTTATCCGCTTGCCTGTAATTATGCTCCTTGCCAGCATGTCAATTACCCCCTTTGCGCTTGCACAGCTAAACATTACCGATATTGCGCAAGGTGGAATGGAGGCATGGAAAGTCAAGGATATTGCCGCACCAACTCGTTACAATGTCACTGACTATAAAAACCGACCTGCAATACAGGCTCGAAGTGATAATGCGGCTTCAGGCCTTGTTCTCAATAAACGTATCGATCTTCTTGAAACCCCTTACATGAATTGGTCATGGCTAGTAAAGCAGTCTCTCCCAGAGCTTCAAGAAACTACCAAGCAAGGTGATGATTTTGCCGCGAGAGTTTACGTGGTAATTGATGGTGGGATGAAATTCTGGAATACAAAATCAATAAGCTATGTTTGGTCAAGTTCTCCAGTCGGTGAGAAAGTTTGGGATAACCCCTTTGCAGGGGCCAACGTAAAAATGCTCGCCGCGCGTGGCAGCGAGTCTGAGACCAAGCAGTGGTATGAGGAAAAACGCAATATCTATCAAGACCTCATTGACTACTTTGGCGACAAGGGAAGTGATAAAGCCAATCAGAAAAGCTATCGCTATATCGACATGGTCGCAATCATGACCGATACCGACAACAGTGGCACCCATGCCGAGTCTTATTATGGTGATATCATTTTCTCATCACGATGATTGTGCGGTTATCTGCAGTCGGCTGTTCACTTTTTTACTTAGCGCGAAAATGACCACTAGGGTAGAGGTATAGACGATCAACTGCATTAAGCTGGGTTTCTCCGTATAGCCAAACACCACATGCATGATTAACGCCAGCCAGTTGCTATGGTGATCAAAATACGGCGTCGTATTCCAAACCTGCGGAATGAGTGAAGGCACTAGGCCGATCGAAGATAACTTAGAGACGGCATTCGCCGCCATGCCAGCCGACAAAAAGGTCATGACCAATGCAAACACATCAAACACCTTACCAATATTGACGTGAATAAGACCAAAGTACATCAGCACACCAATCACAATCGCCTCTAGTGCACCGAGTACACTACCTAAGATTATGGAGTGAACAGAGACTGACGACTGGCTCATGAGTCCTAGCAAGAATAGGACTACTTCACTGCCTTCTCGCACTACTGTAAGAAATGCGACCAGAGAGAGGGATAGAAGAGGAGAAGCGACATCAGAGATATCTAGATTAGATAGTTTATGACTTAGTCTTTTACCTTCAGATTTCATCCAGATGACAGTCCAAGCAATAAGTAGGCTGGCCATAATGAGGATGATAGCTCCAGTGAGCTTTGCCTTTAGCAGCGATGCGATAAAGGAGTTTGAAATTGCCACGCTAGCTAGCAATATAGAGACCAAAACCCCGCCGATTCCGCCCATTAGAATCCATCGACTCGCCCCTTTTACTTGCTTAGTTGCGGCTAGTAATAGGGTGATGATCAAAACCATCTCGAATCCTTCTCTCGACACTATGGCCATACTTGCAAACATAACAACTCCGTTTATAAATGAAATGAATTCTCATTATCAGAAAACTGAGAGCGATGTTATAGATGAAAAAAATAAAACTAAGATGCAGGTTTTGAGCAGAGAAAAGAGTTTGTGGATGCAATATAAAGAAACAGCACCGAATTGAAGATTCGGTGCTTGAGGGATCGAGAGTGATTTATAGAGTCAATCGGATTATGACCTCGAGCATTTTATCGAAACAAGGGCCTAAATCGTCTTCAGTTTCCGCAAAGCAATAGACCCCCTGATTTTGGTCTGGCTCAAAGTCAGCTGCTAGTGGTGTTCCTGTTTCACCAGGGAAAGTCGCTGTCAGCATTGCTGGGTCGTTAGCCATTCTGTAAAGCAAATATTCTCCCCGTTCATCATTATTTTTCCCTGATTCTTCCTGTAGCGCATCCCCTAGACCTAAGGTAAACACAAATATGTTGTTCGAGCGAGCTGTCGATGCCATCTGTTCGGGTAAGTTTCGTGATGCTTGCTGAATATTTCCCCACAAAATGCTTGTGCTATCGCCACTGGGACCATCAAAATTGGTGAGAGGCCTTTTTACAGGAGTAACCTCATCTATCTCGAATAAATCAGTATTCCCATGATGTGGTCCAGTGCTATTACCAAAAGTACTCGTCATGGTTATTTTGCTTTCTATATTACTGCCGTCATAGTAATCTCCATCACTATTGTCTAGTGTCGCATATACTTGATCGGGATCCCAAAGCCCGTGGGCCTCGCTGCTTCCCGAAATACGCAATACCCCTTCAATGAGCTCATCTGTTGCGCCAGGACCCGTTCTATAGCCAACTTCAGCAGTCATTGCCGTTGGCGTTCCATCCGTAAAAAACACAATAACCTGCAAGTCGGCAGGTGTATCGACATTAGATATCTGTGAGTAGCCTTTATAAAACCCTTCTGCAGTATTGGTATATTGCCCGCTACTAATATTGAATTTATCAATTTCATCTATGACGCCATCTTCACCATCAGTCAGAGTAAACCCACGACTACTGTTAAAAGGTACCGCAACTTCCGCTCCGTTTGCATATTTGACAATCGATACTCTGTCGAAACTTTCACTGAAGTTGGAGACGAAGGATTTGGATCTTGCGATCACAGTGTCAGCTTCATCTGCAAGGGACCCACTGTTGTCAACAATTAAAACGATGTCTACAGGTCTTCGTATTGCTTCGGCTTGCACACTAACGGGCCAGGTATCAAATCCCAACAGGCCAATAAAAGTGGTTGGCATATTCGCAGTTGCAGATAGATTTATAGATATATGACCTGTTCCTCCTGAATCATCATCAACTTGAGTAATGATAGGGGTCCCTAGGGTAGGGTTAGCTATTTTTAGCGCTTGAGAAAGATTAACATTAAAATATTTTTCTGCAGCATCTTCTGCTGCATCTTCACCCTGTGCCACTGCTCGTGCTGCAGCAACGGCTGCAGCATCAACAGCGGCAAAGAGCTTGGCTTGCATACTGTAGGCGCGTCCGGAGTCAATTGCTAAACCAGCCATAATAAGCAAAAATGGTAGGGCTATCACTGTAAGCAACACAGCCAGTCCTTTCGACTCTTTCATGTTGCGATGAAATTTTTGAGTCACATCCATGCTGACTCCTTATAAGTAAGTTAATTCCTTGATGGTGATATCACTATCAAAGATGTAAGTGGAAATGGGGGAGTAACGGTAGATTACTTCAACAACGTAAACGGCTTCCCCTTCGTCTAATTCTAGAGGGAAGTCGCTTAATTCGGGTTCGGATTCCGGAAGGTCACACTCACCATCTGAACCCCAAGTATCACAGCCATTCCACGTGCTGCTGTTAGCAGAATAGCCGTAACTGGCCCAACGATACTGTTCAAGTAATTGGGGGGCCTCACCTTCAGCGCGACCATAAACAAGATTGACGTAGATTATCCCATCGGCTTCTAGATCCAGTGGGTCTGCTGTGGAAGCAACAGTATTCATAACCTGCTCAGGGGTTTGAGTCGTATTGCGTGAAATAAGGTTTGCACCTTCACGGCTGATACTAATGATGATGTTGTTCGCTTGGATAATCTGAGTTAATTCGAAAATACCGACCATAATAATCATAAGGATAGGCACGATGATGGTCATTTCGACTGAGGCTAGACCACGGATCTCCTTTAAATAGCTAGAACGCTTCATGACTAGAATGCCTCATTCTTCATAGCTGTTTTAACAGTAAATGTGTATTTGCCGTCGGTGAGTAGTGGGTAAATGATTGGACTTACTGTCGGCCACTCACAGGCTATCTCTAGCACTATTGCCTCACCGGAGGCACCAAAGGTTCCGTCATTGATATAAACCCCATTTGAACTGACTTTTATGCCATCCAGCACTACGACTTTTGATAAGAGGCCATCCGATGACTGATCTATTTTCTGCAAAATAGCTTTAGCTCGTTCTTTGGTTCCATCTTCATCTTCATCTGGGTCTAAGTCGTTACGTCCGGTGATGGCGTACCTTGCACCTTCTCGCACCGCATGTTGCATGGTTAATTTCACATAACCAAATAACGCAAAATCGACGATTGTGAAAAGCAACGCAAATAGAAGCGTCGCAACTATTGAAAACTCAATTAGAGCGACACCTTTTTCTCTTCTAAAAAGATACTTACTCTTTGTTTTGTTTAACATCATAGCTTTCCCCCAATCAGGGACTGCCCATAAGTGTTGGCCTCAAAGCATAGGGATGAAATTCTGTGAAAATGCATCTTTTTCAAATACAAATTCCAACATTGTGGTGCTTTTTGACGAGCGTCCATTGCTCCATCCTTAGGCTATAGGTAATTATTTTTAACCAATCGCAATTGAATATTCTGTCTAAAAAATAGACAGTCCTGACTTAGGATTAGTTGAAGTTATCTGGTAGATCAAGTGAGCAGGGTTGCATACTGTATAAGTGAGGGGCACCCTTTTCAGAAATACGAGTAACTACAAAGAGTTACTTCTTTATGATTATTTGTTCGTATATTGCACTTATTGATAGCCAAGATGTATAAGAGTCTCTTGTAACTATTGAGGTAGCTTATGGGTTTGCTTGAATTTTAAACAGGCATTGAAACTTCATTTATTTTAGTTTTGAAAGGTGATTAATGTCGCTGTTATTGAATTATTGTTAATGTATTGTCATCAGTAATGTTCAAAGCTATTACGGATAAAGAGGAAGTACCATGGTAGTGACAAAAGATAGCTTCAAGAGTGAGAACAAAACTCAAAGACCTACAAAGTCGGCAGGTAAGGAAGGAACCCTACCTAAATTCCTAGCGTTTTATGGTTTGCTAGTAGGTTGGTGTTCATTAGTTATCTATTCCATGATGACGAGTTGATGTTAACTTGTTATTAACAAAAAAAGGGGCGAAAGCTCCTTTTTTAGTTCTGCTTGTCATGCTTTACCACCATTCAATATTTACCTCTCTCCTTATTCCTCTGCTCGTTATTTTTTAGCCATCTAGACGTTTACATGCTGTTGTTAGATGAGTATGTTAGTAGGATAGTAATGGTTAGGATGGACGATGTTAGAGTTAAAACATTTAAGGACAATGCAAGGATTAGCTAAGTTTGGCTCTATTGCGAGCTGCGCTGAGAACTTGCACATTACCCAGTCGGCAATTTCTCATCAGCTTAAAGAGCTTGAGGTAAGAATTGGCGGGCAACTGTTTTATCGCAAAACTAAACCGATACGTTTTACCTCCCAAGGCCAGATTATTGTTGAGCTAGCACATCGAGTACTGCCCCAAATCTTGGCGACAGAGCAGCAATTAAGCCAGCCACAAGAAAATAGACGCTTTACTTTAGCCATCGATTGTCACTCGTGCTTTCAGTGGTTATTACCAACAATCAAGCGTTTTCAAAACCAATACGCAGAATTGGATGTAGACCTTGAATCAGGTTTTCATCAGCACCCGCAAGAGCGACTGTTAGCGGGTGAGATAGATCTCATGATTACCTCAGATATAGAAACTCGCGGAGACATCCATTTTCTGCCGTTGTTTGGTTATGACCTGCAACTGGTGATGAGTAGCGATCACCCTTTGAACAATAAGCCTTTCATTGAACCCGCCGACCTTGCCTCTGAAGTATTGCTCACTTACCCGGTAGATAAGCGCCGTATGGATGTTTACAACCTGTTTCTTAAGCCACATCAGTGTGAGCCTCTTAAGTGGAAGAAGGTTGATAACACATCAACACTATTACAGATGGTATCAGGTGGCTTTGGGGTAGCAGCATTACCGGATTGGGCTGTGCGCACGTTCGAGAATCAAGATCTTATCTCTACTAAGCCATTGGGTGATGGAATACGACGCCACTTATATGCTGGGGTACGCGTGGCGGATAGCAAGCTTGAGCATATTCAGGCATTTACTGAACTGACGCAGACACACAGTATTAATTAGATCTGATCGGATGTGTTTCGGTTTTATTCCTATTTATGTGCGATGTTTAGTATTGATTAAAGAAAATGTGTTTTTGAGATTAATATGCCGTTAATTCTGAGATATGATGTCGCCTTCACATGCTACGGACTCAGCAAATGCTTAAAAATCTTCAAATGATCATGAATATTTTCTTGGTCATGTTAAATACTGCCTACACCTCTTTGGTAGTTAGTATTCTGGCAATTATCAAAATAGTCTTACCGTTTGCCGGTGTTAAAGTCTCAATGAGTAAACTGGCGAATAAGCAGATGTGGTTGTGGGCGACGATCAACCTCTGGCTACTTAATGTAAATAACAAGATTGATTGGCAGATTGAGGGTGGAGAAAATCTTTCCACAGAGCAGTGGTATTTATTGATCTCAAATCACCTTAGTTGGGCTGATATTGTTATCTTATCTTCGGTGATGAAAGATAAGATCCCAATGGGTAAATTCTTGCTTAAGCATAGTTTGTTATACGTTCCCTTTGTTGGTTTAGCATGCTGGGGTCTGGACATGCCATTTATGCGTCGCCATTCCCATGAATTTTTGGTGCGCAACCCAGAGCGTCGTAATGATGACTTTGATGCGATTAATAAGGCGTGTGAGAAGTTTCGACGTGTACCAACGACCATGATCAGTTTTGCTGAGGGTACTCGTGCCAACCAGGAGAAAATGGCGACAGCGAAGACGCCATATCAACACTTACTAAAACCTAAGACAGGTGGTGTCGCGTTTACCCTTAATGCTATGAACGAGTTACTCGATGGGGTAGTGGATGTCACTCTTGCGTATCCTGAGAACCGTGAAGACCCATTCAACGACCTGTTGAAGGGGCGCTTAACTAAGGTTGTAGTGAATATTCGAGTGTATGATATTGATGAGAACCTTCGCGGTGATTACTTTAACGACAAAGTGTTTAAACGCGGTTTCCATCGTTGGCTCAATAATGTTTGGCAAGAGAAAGATGAATACCTAAAAGGTGTTTACTCAACCAATAAAGACCAATAATTAAGAGGCAGCAGTAGCTGCCTTTTTTGCGCCTATTGCATATGATTACAGCCTCAAAGTTCATAGCTACAGAGCGTGACCATGCTCGTTTTTTTGTAATTATATTCTCGCCTTTGAAGCCCTCTTTTTGCATATTGCTGATTCGATCTATTTCATCGGTAGTAGTAATGAAAACTGAAAAAGAAAAGATGCTGGCCGGAGAGCCGTATGAAGCATGGGATGAGCAACTTCTTGCAGAAAGAACCCAATGTCGTAAGGCTGTGAAAAAATTCAACGAAACCCTTCCAGGAACGCCAAACTGGCGCAGCACAATGGAAGACATGATTCCAAACAGTGGCGATGCGTATATTGAGCCGCCATTTCGTTGTGACTATGGCTCTAACATCAAGCTAGGCAAGAATTTCTACGCCAACTTTAATTGTGTGATTCTAGATGTGAATACCGTCGAGATTGGCGACAACGTGATGTTTGCGCCTAACGTTCAGATTTACACAGCGGGACATCCGATTGATCCGGTAGAGCGCATCGAAGTTGGTATTGAGTTTGGATTGCCGATTAAGATTGGTGACAACGTGTGGCTTGGAGGCGGTGCCATTATTTGCCCAGGAGTGACCATTGGCGAAAATGCAGTTATTGGTGCGGGAAGCGTGGTTGTGAAAGATATTCCGGCCAATGTGGTTGCAGCGGGTAATCCTTGTAAAGTGATTCGTCCAATTGACGTGAAATAATCCGCGTCTTTTAGTTGAAATGAAAGGGGCACGCCTAGTGAGGCACGCTTAGTGGGGCACGCCTAGTAGGGCATGTCGAGTAGGACAAACTTAGAGAGGCGCATTTAGCGCCTCTTTTTTATCTATCAACCGTTTGGTACTTCGCTCTTAAAGCCTCGGTAGATGTTGGCATAGGTGATTATAGAAAACAGGGCAATGACACAGCCCAGTTGCCATGCTTGGCTTAAGCCTATCGCCATCAGGCCCATACTGACTATGGAAGAAATGATCATCTGCCCGCCGCCAGACATCGCGGCAGCGACACCTGCTTTGCGTCCGTATGGCTGCATGATCATTGCTTGTGCACAGGGCAGTGCTAAACCATTTCCCAGCACCATAAATAGCTGACCAATCATCAACCATAAGGGCTCTAATGGGCAGAGTATCAGCCAAATCGCTCCGATCATCTGTAAGAAAGGCGTGATCCTGAGTGTCTTATGAATGCCTATTACCGGTCGTAATCGGTTACTTAGCGAAGTGCCAATCAGCATGCCCGCTGTTGGAATCAAAGCCCATAACGCGTATTGATCTGAGGTCATTCCAATCTCATCTTGCATGATGAAGGGCATCAGTGAAACGGTAGTGACCACCAAACTAAAATTGAGCCAGGAAATGCTTGAAAAGCTAATGAAATAGCGTGAATTGAGAAGCTCTTTATATTGCCCTAGCATGGTACCGACAGAAGGCAGTTTGCGCTTATCTAGCATGGTCTCTTTAAAGTTCATCATCAGCACTAACCAAGCGACAGCCACATAACAAAGCAAAGAGATAAAGACCATACCCCAGCCAAAGTAATGGTTAATAAAGCCACCGATCACAGGGGCAACTAATGGAGTGAGTGAGGCAACCATAGCGATATAAGAAAGCGCGGTAGGAAGTTGAGAGCCGGTATAGCTATCCCGAGTTGAGGCTCTAGCGAGAACCGCACAACACCCGGTGCCTAGACCTTGAAGGAAACGGCCCAATACCATAGCTTGGAACGAATCAGAATAGAGGATGATCGCACCAAGCCCCATCATGGCAATCAATAGTCCACTTAGAAGCACTTTCTTTCTTCCTAGTGCATCTGAAATCGGACCGTAGATAAACTGTGAAGGTCCAAATCCAAGTAAGTAGATACCAACAAGCAGTTGAGCTTGATCTAGCGTGATGGAAAAGTCTTTGGCAATCCAAGGAAGGGATGGGAAAACGAGTCCCATACTCAACTGACCAATACTGATGATCAAACAGGCAAGGAAAATAGGCTTTTTACGAAATAGCTGAGTCATGAGTGTCCGGCTTGGTCTACGCAATGAGCATTAGAAAGGAGAGTCATCGCGTTAAATTAGAAATTGAACCATTGGTTCATCTGCCAGTATATCAAGCTTGTATGACTTTTTCTCAGCCTTTTGTGTTAGGGAGATGTAAGGTGATCTTAAATCCTGTTTCTTGCTCTAAATGGCTGAATCCTACATCGATATTTATATCATGCAGTTTTGCCACAACCGCAACCAATGCTAGCCCTAGGCCATGCCCTGGAGTGTTTCTCGATTTATCTGCACGATACAGGCGCTGCATGATTTTTTGTTGCTGGCTCTTTGGTACACCAGGGCCATTATCTTCAATAATGAGTGCATTGTGAGTGAGTTGGATCTTTACCTTGGCTTGCTCAGGGCAGTATTTATAAGCATTATCCAAGAGGTTATAGATCAAGCGAAACAGTAAAGAAGGCTCACCTTTTATGGAAACAGGAGAGGCATCGATAGTGAGTGTTTGCTGTTTTTCTTCTAATTGTGGCTCGGCCAGCTCCGCAGCATCGTGAATGATGCGCGATAGGTCTAAGTCGACAAACTGGCTTTTGTCACCGATATTTTCCAGCTTGCTGAGTTCTAGCATCGCGTTGAAGGTTTGCAACAGATCATCGAATTCTACGCGAATCTGCGTAATGTTGGCTTGGGGTATCGATTGATATTCTGGTAAATCTTCTAATGTAGCGATACGGTTTTTGATACGCGTCAAAGGTGTGCGCAGGTCGTGTGCAATCGCATCAGTAACCCCTCGGATCTGACTAATCGATGATTCAATCTCGTCGAGCATGGCATTAATGTAATGCGCAATATTGTCCCATTCATCATGGGAGTCATTGGTTTTAATTCTTCCACCAAAACGCCCTTTCTCTATCTGGGACACCACGGAGTGTATTCCAGACAGTTGAGATTTCATTTTGCGACGGATTATCCAGCTTGGAATAAGTGCGATGAAAAATGCACAAATAAGTACCACGATAGCTGTATTTTCGAAGTTCTCACGCATTTGCCATAGATATTCGCTATCGGTCGCTACCAGTACCGAGTAGCCGTCCATTTCAAACTGGCATCCCTCTAGTAAAGAAATGCTATCACTGTTTCCTCGAATAACGGGAAACGGCTTGAGGCGGGGACATTCGGGCAAGGTTCTAGGAAAGTGGCTGAGTGAGCCGTACAGCTCACCGTTTTTGTTTCGTAATACTGTAATTATCCCCTGCGGATTGTAGAGTGTATCGTCAAGGAGATCGGGTAGGGTACTAGGTGCGTTAGTCTCACTGGCACTTTGCAGTTGCTGAGCATGCTGCAGCAAGATTTGTTGACGTGATTGTATAAGCGGCTGAATACTTAGTTGATAAATGGTAAACAAAGCCACGGCAACGGCTAGCCAGAGCATCAAGGCAATTGAAAGAGACAGGCGCCACAACGAATGGCGGCGCCATGCGTTTATGACCAACAGTTTGCCTTGATTGAGCAAGTTGCTCATGTTGCTTTTACCATTCTGTATCCTGCACCTCGCACCGTTTCGATAAGATTCGGCTTGCCTTCAACTTCGAGCTTTTTTCGAAGGCGCGCAATATGAACGTCGATAACGTTGGTTTGAGGGTCAAAATTGTAATCCCACACGGCTTCAAACAGCAGTGAGCGAGTCACGACTTGCCCTGCATGTTCAATTAAGTAGCGCAGCAGTTTAAATTCTTTTGCCTGCAGATTAATTTTTTGCGATGCAACGTAGACCTCTTGAGATAGGAGGTCTAATTGAATATGGCCATTTCGAAGTTGGCTTTGAACTGACGATGACGATGAGGCAGCCCCGCGGCTTGCAAGGATCTCGACACGAGCAATTAGCTCAGCTAAAGCAAAAGGCTTGGTGAGATAGTCATCGCCGCCTTGCTTTAATCCTTTTACTCGCTCATCGACGCTGTCTAGTGCGCTTAGAATAAGTACACGAGCAGCCGTATTGGCCGCTCGTAATGTTGAAAGTACAGTGAGGCCATCAATGGAAGGCAACATGCGATCCAGAATGATCACTTGATAGTCGCCCTCTAACGCTAGAAATAAACCGTCTTGTCCATTGTCTGCGCTGTCAATCTCATAGCCTTGTTGTTTGAGTGACTGACAAAGATACTCGCGTGTATCTTTGTCATCTTCGATCACCAGTACTTTCACTTAGACAGTCCTTATTTGTGCTTCTTATTCTTCATCACAGGGATCTCTTCACCCGTTGCGACATTAATGAGCAGTTTTTGTTTACCTTGCTCGGTGCTCGCTAGCTCAACTTCATAAAAAACGATGCCTTTTTTGCTTTCAAGTTCTACCTCTAGCGCTTTGGCTGAGTATTTGTCTTCAAGCTCAGTCAGCTTCTTCAAAATATCGAAATCAGCTTTCTGCACCTGCTCAATCGCATGTCGCTCATCGTCGTCTAAATCGCTGAAACCAAAGGTCATTAAGCTCTCTGATTTATGTTCTAGTAGCGCACCATCTTGAACAGAGTAGCTCATTTTGTGCTTGTAGCCCTCTGTTAAGTCCACCACTTTAAACTCGTAAGCAAATAGGGTGTCTTTGTAGTCATCAAGCTCTACTTCGGTAATGACACCAGTAGAAATACTGCGAACCTCAGGAGCTAAATTAGCTAAGCTAGCTGACCCAGAGTTGATGGCCATTAGGCTCAATGCTGCATCTTGACGATCGTCTGCGTGTACAAATGGAACAACAGCAAGAAGGCTAGCAAATAGTCCGGTTTTTAGTAGTTTCATGTTTGTTTCCTCGGCTAGTGAGTAATTGGGAAATAATGAGCAAGAGCATGGGTAACTGAAAATAAAAACGCATAAGCCATTGTACATACCAGTAGTCCGCGCTTGTTTTTGTGTTTCACTTTCGTTTTGCTCCCTGTCTCTCGATATGCAATTACTATAAAGTGCCGAGATAAACCCAAGATGGAGAGAAGATTAAATTAAATTAATCTTCTCTAAAAATGAGGTTAGTAGTGCCAAGGGAACTTAGAGAAATCTTTGGCGCGTTTCTCTAAGAAGGCATCGCGACCTTCTTGTGCCTCGTCTGTGCCGTAGGCTAGACGGGTGGCCTCACCCGCAAACAGTTGCTGCCCCACCAAGCCATCGTCAGGTAGATTAAAGCCATATTTGAGCATTCGCATGGCTGTTGGTGATTTACTGTTGATCTCGGTTGCCCAGCGCAGTGCCTCTGTTTCGAGGTCAACATGGTCAACCACTTTGTTTACCATACCCATGTCATAGGCTTCTTGAGCGCTATAATCAAAGCCGCAGAAGAAGATCTCTCGGGCACGCTTTTGCCCAATCATTTTCGCTAGGTAAGCTGAGCCGTAACCAGAGTCAAAGGACGCAACATCAGGGTCGGTTTGCTTAAAGACAGCATGTTCTTTTGAGGCAAGCGTAAGGTCGCACACCACGTGTAGGCTATGTCCACCACCCACGGCCCAACCTGGAACCACTGCAATCACGACCTTTGGCATAAAGCGTATTAAGCGCTGAACCTCTAGGATATGCAGACGACCCATGCGAGCGACATCGGCAACATTCTCGCCGTCACCCTCATATTTATAACCGTCTTTGCCACGAATACGTTGATCTCCACCCGAGGAGAACGACCATTGGCCTTTTTTAGAAGGGCCGTTACCGGTCAATAGAACGCAGCCTACGTCTGACCACTGTCTAGCATGATCGAGCGCGGTATAGAGTTCGTCTACTGTTCTAGGGCGAAAAGCATTCAGGCAGTCAGGGCGGTCAAAAGCAATGCGGACTGTGCCTTGGGTCTTACTTCTGTGATAGGTAATATCTTCGAAGTCAAAACCGGGTACTGTTTCCCAAAGTTCGGGATTAAAAATAGGTGAAGTGGTGTCAGTCATGATAATTCTCACTGGATGTTTCTATTAGGCTAGGAATTTGCTCGGTGTCAGTCAACATGAGTCTATGATTTGTTTAGTTTTTTCGTTACTTGTGTCGTTAAATTCAGCAATGTAGTGAGATTTCTGACAAGGATTTAGAAATAGTGGATTGAACAACTATCTTGATGATGAGGTTTTGTTATTATCAAGAAATATGAAACAAAATATTAAGCAAGGAAGATATGAATATTTTTGTCGAGAAGAATGTAGCGAGAGCATTCATAGTCTCAGCTGTCGCTCTTGGTTTGGCTGCATGCAGTGTTAGCACTGATTATGACAGAAAAGTTGGCGCACAAAATGCCGTTGCGGTAGAAATGCAGATGGGCGTCTATGATAAAAACCAGATGGAAGCATATGTGCAGCAAATCGGCGCTCGCCTTGTTAGCCACATTGAAAACCCAGAGTTTGAATTCCAGTTTAAGATTGTTGATGATGCCATTCCAAATGCGTTTGCGCTTCCTGGTGGGTACATCTTTGTTTCTCGTGGCTTGCTAAGTCTAGTGAACAATGAAGATGAACTAGCTTGTGTCTTGGCTCATGAAATTATTCACGTCACTGAGCGCCACTCGGTTGAGCAGATGAAATCGAGTGTTCTTCCTGGCCTAGTTGAACTACCAGGCAATATCGTTGGTGGAGTGGTTAATGAAGATCTTGGCAACCTCATCAACGCGCCAATCTCTGCGGGCAACAGTTTACTTATGGCCGGTTACAGTCGAGGACACGAGAGTGAAGCCGACAGACTTGGCATCCAACTTGCCGCCAAAGCGGGCTATGATCCTCTTGCGATGAACAGCATCTTGAGTCGCCTGAATAGGTCGGTAGAAATTCAAACTAAACAAGAATCCGAAAGAAGCTATTTTGATTCTCACCCATACACCCCCGATCGTGTTGCGGATGTAACAAAGGAAGCTAAAAACCTCAACGTGGCTGAGCTAGCACCTATTCACAAGGATTTCGTTTCTCAGATAGACGGACTTCTAGTGGGTCAAAACCCTGGAAAGGGTTTGTTTAGAGAACAGACCTTCATGCAACCGGATATGAAGTTTGTTATCGATTTTCCACAAGAGTGGCAAACTGTTAATCAGCCTGCCGCGGTTGCAGGGATAGATAAAGAACAAGATGCAGCGGTTGTATTGAGCATTGCATCAAATGAGTTCAGCGCGAAAGAACATGCACTTCGTTTTCAGAATGAATTGAAACGTCGTTATGGCATGGTTCTGGAAATTAATGAGAAGAAACTCGATTGGGAAAGTTCTTTGTACAGTATTACGCTGACAAATGAAGATAAAAAAGGTACTAGCTACATGACCCGAGGATGGGTGAACATGGGCATCGATACCTACCAAATTGTGACTATCTCTACTGAGGAAAAACAGAAGATAGCAAACGATAGTGCGGCCACTTTCCGTCCAATGACAGATAAGGAACTGGCATCTATTACTCAATTGGAGTTGAAGGTTATTGAAGCTAAGCAGGGTGAGACGATCGATATGATTTCTAACGAATCTCACAGTAAGGTCTCAGCTGAGTTATTGGCAGTAATGAACGCTGTCGGTGAAACTGAAGCACTTGAGAGCGGTGAAAAAGTGAAAGTGGTTGTCGAGGCACCATACAAGTAACGACATAGTAATGGCGTAACAGTGCTGGTGGTTTAGCGTCCTTTCTTTAACCAGTACTTGGTTATTACAAACAATCGAAGTTGGCGTAAAGCCATTCAAATAAGCCCCGAAAGGGGCTTTTAGTTTATCTCACATCCACTTTGTAACCCTCTACAAATAACATTGCCTAGACAAGTAATTAGATAGGGTCATTAGCAATGCTTCCCCTGCCTTGATTGATCATTCAAGCTTTCAATTTACTTCTCATCATATGCAAGCTGACACACTTGCATATGCAAACTGTCACTACCGCCTAAATAACCTCATAGATAGTGTGGGATTAGTTCATTAAATGAGGAAAATCATATGGAAAGCACCTTTCATGGAGTGATAGCATTCGCGCTTCTTTCAATGATGTTAATCATCGGTAATGTCATTCGAAGTAAAGTCACTTTTATAAAAAACAACGTCATCCCTTCAAGTCTAATAGCCGGTATTGTTGGACTAGTCCTACTAAACACGGGGCTGCTAGGCGATTTTACTTCTGACGATTTTGTCCCTATCACCTTCCACTTTTTCACCCTTAGCTTCATGTCACTCTGCCTGTGTGGTGGTATTCGCAAGAAAAAGCGTCCTGATAGCAACCCAAAAGATGTGGTACGAGGAGGTATGTGGCTAACTTCGGCCTGGTCTCTTTCCTTAGGACTGCAAGGGTTAACGGGCATTGCGGTAATACTGGTGTTTAATCACTTCTCTGGTGGGGAGATGAGCTATTTCCTTGGCTCAATTGCAACACATGGTTTTACCCAAGGGCCAGGCCAAGCGTTGACCTATGGCAGTATCTGGGAACAACAATACGGGATTGTAAATGCGGCTCAAGTGGGGGTGATTTATGCTTCTCTAGGATTTGTCGTTGCTTTCCTAGTCGGTATACCGATGGCAAAGCACTTTTTGCGTAAAAATCTGAACACGAACAAAGAATCCAAATTAGATAGCCATTACGTAAATGGTATTTTTGAACACCAATCCAAACCAGACAGTGGCAAACTAGTGACGCACTCTGCGAATCTGGATTCACTGGCTTATCATATTGGCTTGTTGGGAACCGCATACGTCATTACCTATCTATGGCTGCATTTCATTCAAGGTGTTGTTGCTGGTGTGGATATTTTTGGTATTGATTTTAGCGTGTTGTTTAGCTTCAACATGTTTTTCATTCATGGCTTTACCACCTGTTTGATTATGCGTACTACGATGAACAAACTAGGTTTATGTCGAACCGTTGATGATGAAACCTTAAAGCGTATCACAGGCTCTTCTGTCGACTTTATGGTGACTGGCACCATTATGAGCATCAAGTTGTCAGTATTAACAGCTCTGCTTGTACCTATTTTATTGGTGGCTGTTGCAACCTCGCTTGTTACCACCTTGATATGTCTATTGATCGGTAAATACAGTGGTTCACTTGGGCCAGAAAGAACAATAACCGCGTTTGGTTGCTGCTGTGGATCTACGGGCACAGGCTTGCTACTTCTTAGAATGTTGGATTCTAATTTCAGTACTAACGTCGCAAAAGAACTCGCATTTTTTAATGTTGCTATCGTCATCGTTAACTTCCCTATCTTAATGATATTTACTCCTATAGCACCTTCACTTTCTTTCTCTGGCTACATTCTTTTATTGAGCTCAGGAGTAATTATGTCATTGATATGTATGGCTCTTCTTGGTGCAACAAGTAAGAAATCTACTTCTATAAATTCAGAGGTAATACCGAATGGATAATCAGTTAACTGCATTTTTAGCAAAGCGCATAATCACTATGAACCCATCACTGCCAGATGCAGAGTGTGTAGTGTTGCGTGGTAATAAAATTCTAGCAACCGGCCCTAGGTCGATACTGTCTAGCTATCCATTAGTACAAATAAACAACAAGTATGCTGACAAGGTGATTGTTCCTGGATTTGTGGAGGGGCACTGTCATGCGATGGAAGGGGCAGTATGGAAATACTTGTACTTGGGGTACTTTCCCCGTGTAGATCCGCATAACGAGCTCAAGGCTGGCGTGACAAGCTATGAGCAACTTTCTCAACAGCTTCGCCAAGCAGATTTAGCACAGACAGACACAGCGCCACTAATTTGCTGGGGTTTTGACCCTATCTATTTTCCTAATAGTCGATTAGATAGGAAAGACTTAGATGAGGCATGCCCGAATAGACCTGTAGTGATCATTCACGCTAACTTTCACTTGATGACAGTCAATACTGCCATGCTAGAAAAAATTGGTATGGCGAGCTTAGAGAATACCGAAGGAGTGCTGAAGGATGAATTCGGCTACCCCAATGGCGAGTTGCAAGAAATGGCTGCCATGGGGCTAGTGTTTAAACTCCTAGAAGACAATGTTTTTGATGTGGCTGAGGATCAAGAGGCATTAGAGTTATTTGCCAAGTCCGCTAACAATAAGGGGATAACTACGATAACTGATCTGTTTAACCCTTTATCAGATGGAGGTTTAGAAACGCTGAAGAAAATGAGCAGTAGTGACAAATTTAATGTTCGCTTGGTACCGGCAATGAGTGCCCATAATTGGTCTATTGAACAAGGCACCAATCGCTTTCTGATGCTCAAAGAACATCAGAACGACAAGCTCTATTTTCCCATCGTTAAACTAATGACTGACGGTAGTATTCAAGGATATACAGCAAGATTACTGGAACCAGGCTATCACGACGGCCATCCTAATGGCCTTTGGAACAGCCCTTTACAGGAGGTAGCGGAACTACTTAATGCCTACCATCAAATTGGTGCTACGATTCATGTGCATACAAATGGTGATGAGGCGGTAGAAGAAATGCTGTCATCTATCGAGCAGGCACTAATACAACATCCGACTACGGATCACCGCCATACACTTCAACACTGCCAAATGATCAATCAGGCGCAAATGAAGCGTTCCGCTAACGCGGGGGTTTGCCTCAATATGTTTATTAATCATATTTACTATTGGGGGGATATCCATAGGGACTTTACTCTGGGTTACGAAAGGGCACAACGACTAGAGCCTGTTGCATCTTCTTGCAAGCATGGCATTGTCACAGCTATTCATAGTGATGCGCCGGTTACCCCATTAGGGCCTTTGTTCTCTATGTGGTGTGCAACGAATAGAAAGACCGCTACCGGAGACCTGTTGGGAGAATACGAAAAGGTTACCGCTTATCAAGCACTGGAGATGGTCACGATTAATCCAGCATACACCTTAAAGTTGGATCACCTAGTAGGGAGTATCGAGGCGGGTAAGTTTGCAGACTTTGCCGTATTAGATGAAGACCCTTTGCAAGTACCCTGCGAGGAGATAAATAAGATCAATGTGTTAGCAACTATTTTGGGAGGGGAAGTGGTTGCTGAGCTAGATTAAATTGGCAACATACCCACTTGTACTAAGAGGCGTTTATGCACAAAGTACAGGTGGGTTTTTATTTCTGGAACGGTTATTCCAAAAATATTATTACCTTTAAAGGGGAGTATCTTAGATAAACTTTAGCTTTTTCAACACAATCACCTCGATGGCTACGATCCCAAGTAGGCCAAGGCAAAACAAGGTAAAAGCCCACGGGTTATCAACCCCTGGTATCCCGCCAATATTGACTCCCAGTAACCCAGTGAAAAAACCGGCAGGAAGAAATAGCCCTGCGACAACAGAGAACAAATAGGTGTTGCGATTCATGCGCTCTGCTTGTTGCTGGCTGACACTGTTGAGAAACACGCTAATTTGCTCTAGGTAAAATTCTATAGATTCATTGAGCCTGATGACGGTATCTAAGCTGTTTTTAAAATGGTTGTGGTTTGAGGTGAGCGGAGTGACATCAGCGGCAATCAAATCCTCAAATACATAGCGCTGTGGCTTAAGGTATCGCCTCAGCCGCAGCAATCTTGAATGCAGCAGATTGATGGTGGATAGGTCGACGTTTTCTGCAGTTTCAAGGTGATCTATCTGCTCTTCAACTGGGGTAAGAAATTCAGCAATGATGGTATTAACGCCGTTCACCATCTCAAGTAGAAGGGAGGACAAATTGCTTGGCCCTTGACCGCTTTCCAACCTTTTTATCAGATTGTTGACCGCGCGTGATGGGATCTTTCGGGTCGAGATCAGCGCTCCCTTGAACCATAAAATTCGAAGGCTCAGCATGTCATCAGGGTCTGCATTATGATTAAGGTTTATGCCGCGTAAGATAATAAGAAAGCAATCTTCGGCAAACTGTTCAAATCTGGGGCGGGTATCATCAGCTAGCAGGGAATCAATCATGGCTGTGGGTATCGATTGTTCCGTCAGCCAGTCTTTTAGGCGTTCATCATCTCTTTGACAGTGATACCAGCATCCTGAGCGCAGTTTGTCGTGCGATTCAACAGGAGAAGCCACATCCGCAGAAAAGTCCCAACTTGAGATAACAAATTGATTCATAAGTAACCTTTGTGTGTTTGTCCAGCAACAACTAGCCTTATACCAATCGTACTAATTAACTGGTCATCCGAGCTTGTTAAAACACTCTATGACTGCGTTAGAATTTTTGATTGTAGAATCACTACTTATCGAAAAATTCTGCCTTGTCCTAGAGCATTTTTCCTGCGCTATTTCTGAACACTTACTTAGTGTGATTGGTATTAATCCTAGTCAATAAAACTATACTGGCGCTGATAAAAGGTGTATTTGTTTAGGGCAATTGGGCGCTTGGAGACATTCAATGAAGATTAGCTTCAATATGGAAGATGCAAGTCAGGTATTTGTTGGTGCATTTGCGCTTGCGGTACCGATTTCGTTTTCTGAAGAAGCGTGGCGACTGGGGGAAACCTTGCCACTTGGAAACCTGATGATGTTATTGGCACTATCGGTATTGTTTCTGGGCGTGTTTACGTATCAAAGCGTGTTTCAAAAAAACATACGGCAGCGCCTGTTTGTGTTCGTGTTTCGTATTTTTATTGCTTATATGATGACGGCGCTGGTGGTCAGTTTAGTGCTGTTTTGCTTGGATAAGTTGCCGCTTTTTGCCGATCCTATTACTTCGTTAAAAAGGGTAATAGTGATAACAATGCCTGCATCAATGGGGGCGATAGTCGTGGATAGTTTTGATAAAGAATGACTATTCACGACTTGCTTTAGATTAGCTGTAGTAGAGACAGATCTTCTGACCGTTGGCTTCACTAATGGAGAAGTCAATCTCGTAGATGTTGCTTAACGTCTGTGCATCAATCACTTGCTCTGTTTTTCCTTGCACTACGACTTCACCCAACTTCATAGCAATGATGTTATCTGAATACACTGAAGCAAAGTTGATATCGTGGATAACAATGACGACAGCCTTACCAGATTCATGAGCGAGGCGCTGAAGTGATTTCATGATCGCCACAGAGTGCTTAATATCAAGGTTGTTCAGCGGCTCATCAAGGAAGATATAATCCGTGTCCTGTGCCACTACCATTGCAATGAATGCCATCTGTCTTTGACCACCCGAAAGCTGGTCTAAAAAGCGGTGCTGAATATCGCAGATGTCCAACTGCTTTAACGCTTGGTCAATGATGTTTTCATCATTGGCAGTTAAACGGCCATTGCTATGAGGAAAACGGCCAAAAGCCACCAATTCACGAACAGTGAAGCGCATATTGATGTTGTTGCTTTGACGTAATACTGCCAAGCGCTTTGCCAGTGCCTGCGTATCCCATTGAGAAAGCGGCTTATCTGCGATCAGGACTTGGCCTGCATCACTGTCGGTGAGGCGACTTGCCATCGACAATAGGGTACTTTTACCCGCACCATTGGGGCCGATAATGCTGGTGACTTCCCCAACAGGGAACAAGGCGTCGGCATTATTAACCACGTATTTATCGTTGTATTTCTTACTTAATCCGGTGATCTTAATCATGATTAGCTGATCTTGTTTCGTACGAGTAGGCTAAGGAAGTAACTTCCGCCGACAAAGTTGATGATAACGCTGATGGTGGTTTGAAAATCCAGCATATGCTCAACCAACCACTGACCACTAATCAGCAGCGCAATAGAGACGACACAACTGCTAGCAATGAGAAATCGGTGCTGGTAACCAGTAAATATCTGCCTAGTCAAGCTCACAACAATAAGGCCAAGAAACAGTACAGGGCCTACCAATGCGGTCGATATCGAGACCAATAGCGTGGTAATAAACATGACTTTTTTGGTGAGCTTTGCGGTATCGACTCCGAGGCTTTTGGCGTTGTCGACCCCAAGCCAAAGTACATCTAGTTGTGAGGCATATTTATATAGGTAAGCAATACATCCCAGTAGGGGCAGGGTGCACCAGTACACTAATTCAGTGTTTACATTGTTGAAGCTGGCAAACATCGAATTTTGGATTGCGATGAACTCATCGGGGTCTATCACCATAGTGAAAAAACCGGTGACACTATTAAACAAACTGCCACATACCACGCCGATCAATAGAAGGGTAAAGATATTGGTTCTTTGCTTTTTGAAATAAAGCCCGAATAAAAAGGTCGCCAATACTGCCATGATTGCCGTTGAAAGCACAAAATTAATCTTGGCATCGGTAACCCAGATACTCAGACCGCCAAAGCTTGCCACCAGAATCACTTGAATCATGATGTACAAGGCATCAAAACCAAGTATTGAAGGCGTTAGAATTCGGTTGTTGGTAACGGTCTGGAACACTAACGAAGAGGCGGCTATTGCCATACCCGCTAGAACGATGGCCAGAACCTTAGGTATGCGACGTGACAAGAAAAATTGATAGTTGTCGACAGTTAGCCCTTTTCCTAGAAAGTAACCAACGAATACAAGTGCGAAGCCAAGGATCAGGGCAAATTTGGTCGTATCACGCATTGCTCTTATCCTTCAATATTAGGTGGATGAAAACCACACCGCCCAAAATGCTAATCACCATGGAAATAGGGATTTCATAAGGGAATATGATCACTCTACCTAATACATCACAGGCCAGTACTAGCATGATTCCGGTATACGCTGTCCAAGGAAGGTTCTTACGCATATTATCGCCAACAAACATCGACACGAGATTAGGAACAATCAGGCCAAGGAAGGGGATAACTCCAACAATCATTACTACTGAAGAAGACAGTACAGCCACAAGTAGCACGCCAATAAATACGATCTTTTGGTAGTTCAAACCAATATTTCTCGCAAAGCTTTCGCCAATGCTGGCGGCGCTAAACTGGCTAGCAAACCCATAGGCGAGCAATGAAGCCGGTATTGCTAAGTAGAGAAATTCGTAATTGCCTTGTAATACAGAGGCAAAGTTTGCCACCGTCCATGACGACATGCTTTGTACTAGGTCGTATTTGTAAGCGACGAAAGTCGTTAACGCAGAGATAACGTTGCCGTACATGATACCAATCAAGGGCACTAGCATGGCATTTTTGAACTTCAGGCTTTGCAAGAAGCGAACGAAGACTAAGGTACCCACTACAGAGAAAGCGAAAATAAGTGCAAGATGCGCCCAGCCACCGATATCTGAGAATACAACCAAGCTCAACACGTAACCTAACAGAGCGCAGTCTATAGTGCCGGTGGTGGAAGGAGCGGCAAAGCGGTTCTGAACGATTTGCTGCATGATGAGGCCTGCAATACTGAGGCCAGCTCCTGCAAGGCAAATAGCGATAAGGCGTGGAAGTCGGCTCTCAAACAAGATGTGCCAAGCGTGGCTGTCCCCGTCAATGAGGGCAGACAAGTTCATGCTAGCGACGCCGATAAACAAAGAGGCTGACCCTAATACTATTAGAGCCAGCGCAGAGAGATAGTGATGTACTTTCATCGGATTCGTCGTTTAGAACCCATTACAGAACAGATTCAACATCATTAATCATGATGTGCGTTGCTTTGTATCCGCCAGCACTCAGATACCATGCTGCTGGGTCCATGAAGACCATTTTCTGGTCTTGGTATGCAGGAGTACTGTGTACTAATGCATTATCAAATAGGGCTTTAGCGCGACCGTTGCTGGTGCCAATGGCTTGCTCTCTATCCAGAATAATCATGGCATCAGGCTTTGCTTCTGCGATGTATTCAAATGAAATCAGATTCCCATGAGGGCCTGTAGGTTTCTGAGACTGAGCAGTTGCTGGTGCAAAGCCAAAGTCTTCAAATATGATGGAAAAACGACTCTTTTCACCATACATAGCAAGATTGTTACCATTGTTCATCACCGCTAGAGTGCGAAGGTTTTCTTGACTATTTTTAGCGTGCACACTCTTCATTCGTTCATCGGTTTTAGCGATAAGAGATTCAGCTTCATCTTGTTTTTCAAAGATTTCACCTAACATACGCCAGTGGTGCTGGGTTGTTTTCCAATAGTCTTGATTGTCTATTTGAAATAGATAAGTTGGCGCAATTTGGCTCAGCTCTTTGTACATTGGTGCCTGACGGCCTTCAGCAATGATGAGATCTGGCTTTAGCATGAAGATAGTCTCAAAGTTGGGCTCTTTAAGAGATCCAACGGTTTGATAATCATCTCCTGCATAATGCGAGATAAAATGAGGGAGCAGAGGTTTTACTACACCAACGGGCTGAACACCGAGTTCGTCAAGGATATCTAGGCTACCGTGGCCCAACACAACGATTCGTTTCGGTGTTTGAGTAATTTCGATAGTTCCCATTGTATGGGTGATTTCTTTTGCTTGAATCGCTTGTGGCACAAGGGCGCAGCAAAGAACCGATAATGAGGTCACTAGATGCTTTATGGTTTTATTTTTTAACATAGTGCTAATATCACAACCTGAATAATTACAAATGAGAATTAATTTCAATTGACATAAGTTATCAAATGCATAAAATCCGTCAAATATATATTCGGAATAATCACTATGCACTTATTGAATAGCGGCCACTTGGATCTCAATCTCCTAATCGTTCTTAAACAGCTTCTAGAAGAGAAGCATGTCTCCAATACGGCACTCACACTTGGGTTAAGCCAGCCAGCGGTAAGTCGTGCTCTGCAAAAACTGCGAGTAGTGTTTAACGATGAATTACTGATTCGCTCTGGAGAGGGCTATCAAATTACAGAACGCGGCAAGGTGTTGCAGTCTGAACTGGACCAGGTACTGCAAGGACTCGAAGCCTTAATGCAAGGTGACAGCTTTGATCCTGCTTCTTCAACTAAGACCATTAAGTTGTTTGCTTTGGTTCCTCAGGCTACGGCGCTGATCCCTAAACTGTTTTCTGAATTAAGAGAACGAGCACCGAATATGCACATGGCGGTAGATACTGTACCCCAACACCATTTCTCCTGTTTAGAAAGTGGTGACGTGCATTTTGTTATGAGTACAGCTCAGCCCGACTATCGACAGCAAAACCTGTATCGTTTGCCTCTGCAAAAGCGAGACTTTCGTTTATTGATGAGTCACTCCCATCCATTGGCGAAAAAAAAGAAGATTCAGGTTGAAGATCTTTTGACTGCGCAGCTTGGCCGTATTTCTTTATATGGTGATAAACGCTTTAACTTGCAAAATCGCTTGAGGGAAAAAGGCTATCTAGGAAAAGACGAGCAGCTTAACGTTCCTGTTTCGTTGACCAATTTCAATCTTGCTTCCTCTATCGCGGAATGTAGCGATGTGATTTTTCACTTACCCACGCCTTATGCAAAAGAAGTGGCTAAGACAGGTAAGTTGGTATTGAAAGAGGTTCCGGAGGAGATACGCTCAGATAAAGAGCAAGTGTACCTATATTGGCATAAGCGCTTTCAAAACGATGGTATGTGCACTTGGTTTAGAGAATTGATAAAAGAAATTTATAGCGTGAGTTAGCCGGTTTGTTCAAATAGCGCTCATTATTCATAAGCTGAATACTAGCAATTCAGCTTATGCATTCGGTTGTGTTTGGTAAGTATGGCCACTGTCGAGTATGTTAATGCGAAACATTATCATTATTATTACGAAAAGCAGTGGTATCCATGTCAACTCGCACCAAAGTCTCTACTGCCATACTCGCAGTTCTGTCATCTTCGGCGTATGCCAACGAAGAAATGAAAACTGATGAGCAGATGGTAGTTACAGCTACACATACAGAAACCTCCGTCATCGAAGCTCCAGCAACCATTTCTGTCATCACCGCGGAAGAATTGATGGCAGAACCAGGTACAGCTCTTAACGATCTAGTAAAGAATATTGCTGGTGTTGAGAGTCAAATGGATGGTGGGCGCGCAGGTAGAGAGATGATCTCTATTCGTGGTATGGACTCAAAGTTCACAATGATCTTGGTTAACGGTCGTAAACTAAGCTCTTCGAATGCTATCTTCCGTGGTAATGACTTCGACTTGTCAACAATTCCAAAAGAAAGCATTCAGCGTATTGAAGTTATTCGTGGTCCAATGTCTGCATTGTACGGTTCAGAGGCGCTTGGTGGCGTAATTAACGTGATCACCAAAAAGCCAGAGAATGAATGGCGTACTCAATTTAACGCCGATTACGGATATCGCGATGATGACGATGGTGGTGAATACTCAACTGGCTTAAGCACATCTGGTTCACTGATTGATGACACTCTATTTATGTCTTTTTCTGTCAGTCAAAGTGCGCGTGATGCTTGGAATCCTTATACCGGTATCGCGACAGGTAACAATGGCGACTATGACCGCTCAGAGGCAACCGCACTTGAAGAGCGCGATACACTGGCGCTAACGGGTGGCTTATTATGGTATATCAACCAAGACCACGACCTTTCTTTCGACTTTACCTACTCAGATGATGACCGCGAGGGCGTGATTGAGTCGACTGCAGGATTGACCGAGTCAGACCAGCGTGTGAAGCGAGACACTCAAGCGGTTACCTATAACGGTGTATGGGATTGGGGTGATACGTTACTGCGCTATAACCGCGACGCGGTCGTAAGCAAGGATAATCACAACACGACGTTGGGCTACTACGACATCGATGAAGTGAACCACTCTGTGAATGGTCATGCCACTACTTACTTGAATGATCATACGGTTACTTCAGGTGCTGACTGGAACTATTCAGAGCTGAATAACCCAGACAGCCTAACCCAAACGGGTACAGCGAGTGTTAACCAGTATGCTCTGTTTGTGCAGGATCAATGGGCGCTAGCTGATGATTATACGTTTACCTTTGGTACTCGTGTTGATATTCATGATGACTTTGGCGCGCACTGGAGTCCGCGAGCTTACTTGGTTAATAATTTCAGCGACAAGATCACCATCAAGGGTGGTGTAGGCACTGCATTTAACGCGCCAACACTGCTTCAATTGTCTGAAGAGAACATTATTACTAGCTGTAAAGGCAGTTGCCAGGTCGTCGGTAACCCTGACCTAGACCCAGAAACGAGCATCAGCTATGAAGCTTCGGTTGCGTATGTGGATATGAGCTGGCAGGTAGAAGCTGGTATTTTCCGTAATGAAATCGAAAACTTGATTGAGCAAGACCGAGACAACCCTGTGGGCAACGTCGGCGGCTTAGATGTTTACACTTACAAAAACGTAGACGAAGCTGTGATTCAAGGCTTTGAATTCTCAGCACGCTATGAAATCACCGAGGCTGTGAATCTTCGTGGTAACTATACCTTCTTAGATACTGAAGATAAGACTACCAATGAAGCTCTTGAAGACCGTCCTGACCACTCAGCGATGGCGCGACTAGGCTGGGCGGTGAATAACGATTTAGACACCTTTATTCGAGTGAACTATACAGGTGAGACCATCATTTCTAATGATGACAATGTATCTCGTCCTTCATTCATTACAGCAGATCTAGGCGTAAATTACGCGATTCATCAGCAGTTCAGGTTGCGTGCAGGCGTTCAGAACCTTACCGATGAGCGCTTTGACGAGGTAGAGGTAACCTCTCGCGGCTACGCTATCGACCCAAGAACTTGGTATGTGGGTATGACCGCTGACTTCTAATAAGTCGTCAACCTATTAAAAAAGCCCACAGCTGATATCAGTTGTGGGCTTTGTTGTTATTGGAACGCAGGGTGCTAGCTCGGTTTCTTTTTATCAAATACAAAGGCATCTAGGACTCGCAGTGCAACAATAATGTAGAGTATGGCTAGTGATATGAAGAATATCCTTGAGACTAACGCGCTGATAAAGTCAGAGTCGGCACCCATGTTGCCGTTGATCAAAACAATGATGCACGTCATCGCAGAGCCGTAGTATTTGCCTCTAGGGTTAGATGAAAAAATATTCATGCCCATATACAGCGCGATACCAAACATCAAAATGATGAAAAACTGAAACAGCGGTACCGCCACCAACCCCCAATAGAACACGAACGCAATCAGGCCACCGAGTATGGTGGAGATAAGAGAATTTCGTCCCGCTTCTTTACCCGCACTTAGCTCGGGTTTAAGAGTAAACATGGCAGCAAAAATCATCGTCAGCAGCAGATCGGTACGGGCAAAGGTGATGCAAAATGCCACTATCGGGAAAGCAACCAAGGTACTCTTTAAGGCAAATTGTGCAGCCACTGGCGAGTAGACGTTTTTAAATGGAGGAGGAGAGGGCAGCGTGATCTTATTAGTATCGGGAACAACAAAATGCAGAACAAACACAAACAGCATCGCGGCCCATGCAGATGCGACAAATCCAAGAGAAAAGCCTATCGCTAGTCCTTCAGACATGTAAGTCAACATTGGCAAAATTAACATCGAAAACATAGACATTAACGTTAACCAAAATGAGCCCCCTCGGTTGAGGTAGTAATAGATATTGAACAAGGCCAAAAACATTAAGATCAAGAAGATCACAGGAAACTTGATCAATACCACTGAAAAAAACAGGCCGAAGCTAAATCCCTTGACGGTGTTAAATAATCCCACCCCAAGCTGTTTTGGGGTCATTTGAGGGACTGGCATTGACAGCAGAAGGGTTGTGAAAATAGGGAATAGGAAAGCGAGTGGCCAATTAAAAATGTAGGCAATCGCAGCTGAGGTGGACACCCCTACTGCAAATCGAAGCTGTTTAACCATTGTCGCATCTTGCAATGCGAGCTTGATGTTTGAACTTTGGGAGCGAGTCTTAGTAGACATAGGAGATCCAGCTCAACAAGCGAATGTACACTTTTGCTATTCCATTTAGCACAAAGTTATTGCTGGTGTAGAACTGAACATCAGCTTGTCCACCTACACGACGTACACCTGTTGGCAGTTCTTCTTCAAAAGAGATAACAACGGGAAAACGCTGAGGATCACGAAGCCAGCCTGAACTCGATTTTACTGTAACTAACCCGCCTACGGCGTCATTAGACCCACTGGCGACGGCAAAGCCAATACTTCTTACGCTACCTTTGTAGATCTTACCTGGGGTAATGTCTAAAGAAATGTCGACCGGATCGCCAATCTTCAGATTAGCTAAGTTATTTTCTTTAAGGTTAGCCTCAATCCAGACATCATCTGCGTCAATAAAGGTCAGTACCGGTGCGCCTGGATTAGCGTAGTAACCCACATCCACTTGTAAGTTAGTGATGCCACCAGTAGTGGGTGCAAGAACCTGTGTTCTGCTCAAGTCTAGCTGTGCTTGCTTGAGCTTAGCCATTGCCGTTCTTATTCTTGGGTTGGCTTCGCCCTCAGCGCCAAGAGATTGCTTTGCTTTATCAAGGTTAGCCTCTGCGCTGTTAACTTGTGCTTTAGCTTGCTTAATCGCAGCACGTGCTTTATCGCCATCGGACTTTGAGTAGAGCTTACGTTGCTCAAGTTCGAATACGCGAGCACTTTGCACATTGACGTGCTCTAAATTGGTTTGAGCTTCTACCAGCCCTGCTTGTGCCGTGACTACACTTGCCATACCAGCCCCGATTTCTTGACCGGCAATTTCCAATTCAGATTCAGCAAGCTCTACATTTAATTCGTAGTCTGCAGGATCGATTCGAAACAGGGGTGAACCGCGTTGTATCACATCATCTTGGGAGACGTTGACCTCAAGTATTTTCCCTGAAACCTGTGGAATAATTGGAATAACGTATGCTTGTACGCGAGCTTCATCGGTCCAAGGAGTATGTCTGTCAGCAAACAAATACCAAACGAAAATGAGGCCGACAACAATGAAGACATTACGTGTGATTTTTTTTACCGGATCATGCTGGTCTTGCGGGGCTTCTGTCTCAGCTTGTGGGGCGCTTGCTTGCTCTGCGGCTGGCTGAGCCTCAGCTTCTGGTTGTGATTTTTCGGTTTGATTTTCTTTTTGGTCGCTCATGTTTACCTCTAACATCCATTTTTAGGTAAGTATCACGTTATGAATATGTGAAATATCGTTACATTTTATGTGCTTATGGCAATGATGTATAGCACCAGTGTGCTTAAAATTCGTATTCAATGCCTACGGTAAACACGATATCCGTGGCTTCTGGCTGATTTCCGTCCTCATCTGCAATAGGTTCTATGGTGTTGTCGATAACGGTAATCAGCTCTAAATCAAAGTCATCGATGAGCTCAATATCAAATCCAGTTTCGATGCGCTGAATAAACTTACCTGATGCATCGTTCACGACTTTAGCGTCATAAATGAGAAAGAACTCCAGATCGGACGTAATGTCATATTCAAAATCAAGACCAAAGGCCAGCACAGGAGACACTACTTGGTCTTCCTCGCCTGCTTCTACGTTAACAAACTGGGTATACTGAACACTTGGACCGGCATAGACATTGAGATCCATTCCTTTAATGTCGATGACTTCATAGCCAAGAGCGACACCCAAAGAGGTCTGGTGGTCAATGTTCCTAAATTCATCGAGAATCAGATCGTAGCTGGGTAGTGTGAAGTACAATTTTTTTGAGTAGTAATAGTCGTATTTTGCCGTCACACGATGGTTATCTTCTGTGGTCACGCTAGAACCTGTGATTTCTTCACGAACTTCTTCGTATACCCCGCGATAGGTGACGTTAAAACGTCCTGAACTGATTAAGTAGCGTAGGTCACCGCTAATGTAATAATCAAAACTTTCCGTGTTACCTGATTTGAAATTTAACCCGGCACTGATCTCCCCGATCCATAAGCTCTCACCACTTTTCTCGGAGGGTGAAATAGACAATATGTTTTCCCTTGGATAGGTAACAGAAGGAAGCTCCATCAAGTAGACATTTTGTTCATCAATGACAATATGCCCCTCTATGATGGTGCCATCGAGAAAGCGCAACTGCATGACGTCTTTGGTTCTTAACTCCTTAATATCCTTCATTTTCACTTTATGGACGCCCACTTCATCACTATCAAACTCAACGCGTTCGTCATACATAGCAATGATGTCACCACCAAGAAGTTCGCCTTTGTGGACGAGTAGCCAATCAAATTTTGTGGGTACAGAGGGAACTTCAATGAACCAAGCAGGGGCGGTCAGTTCGGGTTTTTGGTCAGAAGAGTCTAGCTCTGACTCAGCGAGGCAAGTAGAAGAGAGGGCAATGGCGCAGAAAGCGGCGCTAATTTTCTGTTTGCGAGACGTCATTGTCATAATGAAACCAAATCCTTGTGTTCCATTAAAATTAGACTATTTCTCGTTAAAAAACAGTGAGTTTGTTAAATAGTTTTAGGCAATTGTGCTAGGGCAATTACTTTACCCTCATTAGTTGATGTTCTGCTTTTGACAGCTTAAAAACTCGAACTTGTGAAGGCTTCATTTGCTCAACCGATTCAAGCATCTCTTTTGTGTAGTCTCTGCGTTTCATCCATTCAAGGTGTTCTTTAAAGTTATCCTCACATATGACAAAGGACTCATCTTTAAAGCGGCTTTCTTTAACGTGAACGACCCAAACTCTCGATTGAAACTCACTTAGCTCTGAAAGCCACTTTTTAGTAGAAGAGAATATTTGATTAAACATGATATAGAGCCCAAGAAAACAGCGTATAACTTTATCAGATTTGGTTACGCTAAATACAGGAAGAGTTTAGGCTTTGGTCTAGCGTTTTGAACATCTAATGCTTTTCATTGAGAGTTGAAAGAATGGGGTTATTACTGAAATAGGTAAAAACAATTTAGTAAATTCTCAAATTTGGTCGACACTTAACAGGTAGAGTGACGTTGTGTGGAAGGAGTCCAGAATGCAGTCATTAAAAGTTAAAGATTATATGAACCATCAAGCAGTTACATTTACCCCAGGTATGTCATTGTCTGCAGCACTGGAAAAAGTTTTGCACTCCACACATGTGGGTGGACCGGTTATCAACGAAAAAGAAGAAGTGGTGGGATTCTTATCAGAGCAAGATTTGCTCGATAAGCTCATTAAGGTGAGCTACCACTGCCAAGACACACACATTGTCAGCGACTGCATGTATAAAGAAGTACTATCAGTGACCCCTGAGACTTCAATTATTGATTTGGCGTCAATGATGCAAGTAGGCAAGCCGAAGGTGTATCCGGTGATTGACGCTGGAAAACTGGTAGGCATTATCTCACGCAGTGACGTTCTTAAAGCGGTAGGTGCATCGATAGATTTATGCTTTAAAAATCCAATCTAGTTTTTGATGCCTTTGATGTGAATCAGATATGCCTCGATTTTTCGAGGCTTTTTTGTTTTTGAACTGCGTGGTAACCCTTTTCTTATTCTAGAATGTGATAGCAACCGTTTAACCTTGAAACCACTCCAACTAGGTAATCGATAATCGTGATCATAGTCACAATTGGTCGTGGTTATATTGTCTAGAGTAGTCGCTAAATAATGACCACATTAGAAGGGTATTGTGATGACCACTGAACAAAACGTGTTTCACTTGGGCGTAAATAAAAATGATCTGCAGGGCGCAACATTGGCCATTATTCCGGGTGATCCGGACCGTGTTAAGCGTATTGCTGAATGTATGGACAACCCAGTGTTTCTTGCCAGTCATCGAGAATACACCGTTTACCTCGCTGATCTTGCAGGTAAAAAAGTGGTTGTATGCTCTACGGGTATTGGTGGTCCTTCAACTTCCATTGCAGTAGAAGAGTTGGCTCAGCTTGGCGTGGATACGTTTTTGAGAGTGGGCACAACAGGTGCAATTCAGCCTCATGTTAATGTTGGAGATATGATTGTAACCACAGGCTCTGTGCGTCTTGATGGTGCCAGCTTACACTTCGCACCAATGGAATTTCCTGCGGTAGCCGATTTTAATATTGCTCTGGCGATGAAGGAAGCTGCACTTAGCGAGAAAGCCACCGTACACACGGGTGTGACAGCATCGAGTGATACCTTTTATCCTGGTCAGGAACGATATGACACCTTTAGCGGCCGCGTGGTTAAGCGATTCCAAGGTTCCATGCAGGAATGGCAGGACATGGGGGTTTTAAACTTTGAAATGGAGTCTGCAACCCTACTGACTATGTGTGCGAGTTCAGGGCTTCGAGCAGGTTGTGTTGCTGGGGTGATTATCAACCGAACTCAGCAGGAGATCCCTGATCAGTCGAAGATGAAAGAGATTGAAGGACTATCTATTCGCACGGTCGTGGAAGCGGCAAGGCGTGTACTTGAGTCTTAGTTCTGAGAGTTAAATGATTAAAAAAGGCCTGATTCAATCAGGCCTTTTGCTCTTTAAGGGGTTAGATCAGGTCTGTTCCACCTGCTTTGATTAACCACTCTCGTAAATGGCTTCTCAAATCTTTTAGTTCCTCAGGGCCAATCAAGCCAAGCCCAAGATCCATGGCTCGGGTAATGTCGTTATAGCGCAGAGGTCTAAAACTGACTAGCATCGCTCGAGCTTGTAATCCACCAAGTAGATCGCGCAAGGATTCAAGCTTGTAGAGTGTATCGTCACCGTCATCACGCATACCCTTAGTCTTACACTCAATGATATGCAGTTTGTTATTCACAACAGTGGCGACGTCCAGTTCATTGCGAACTTCTTTTTCGCCAATCTTACGCGTCACTTGAACATTCAAAGAACAGTCTTGAATGGTGGTCAACTCTCTTTGTACACATTTAACCTGTGTATGCACATAAGACTCTAGCCATTCACCGTTAGAGAAGCGCCTTGCTTGTTCTGAGCGGAAGGTCAGTACGCCGTTGCTGTAAGTAGCCAATTCAGAATCAACTAAATCTTGAAGCAGGATATTAAGCTCTCGGTAGCCTTGCTGCTTTTCTGACAGAGCCACATCAAGCTTTTGCTCTTTGCGACAGGTGGTAGCTAAGAAATTGAGTGTGGCAAGGCCTGGACCAAGCTCTAGCGCGTTGCTTGCCCATTTTTCACAGATCTTAAGTAGCGTATCGTCAATTTGGATAGCGTCATTGGGATCGGGGAACTCTGCCTGAGCACCAAAAATCGTCAGATAATCGGCAATGGTGATGTGGTCTTGCACCTGAGCGTCTTGCAGGCCGTCGGGGTACAACCAACTAAGACTATCGGTATTGGGCTCAACTACAAAAATAGGCCATCTGTAGCTGCGCACGACTTCATAGACTGAAAGTAAACGGTGGCGAAGTCCGCAGCTTGCATTAAGTTTGATTTGTTCACCCGTGAGCTTTAAGCGCTCAGCCAACTGGATGATTTCTTTCTTTATGATGGCGGTATTGGAGACGTTGGGGATCTCAAAAAACTCACTCTTGATACCGCGCATACCAAGTACAATGCTCAGTTTATCGAACATAGGTTTTTGAGAAGAGTCGCCTATAAATATTGTATGACGACTTGAGGCTCTATCATCGAGCAAAGGGGTGACCAATCTGATCGGGTCTTTGTCGATAATACCAATTTGAATTGGCATAAGGGGTCCTTCTTTTTTAATTGTTATAAGATTCGTGTAACCGAATGCAACTGACATCTTATCTTTATAGATAGCGAGGATGTCTAAAAATTACAATTGCTTACACTAATCTTAGTTTCCAAATTTGAAAAGGTACTCCTTTATTATTTTACGCCTCAGGAAGTTTGCATTTATCTAGGTAATGATACAATCTTGATACAACTACGGAACGGGCTAGAGAAATACCATGGCTGAAGAAACTATTTTTAGTAAAATCATACGTCAAGAGATACAAACTGACCTAATTCATCAAGATGACTTGGTGACCGCTTTTCGCGATATTAATCCGCGAGCTCCTTCACACATTCTGATTGTTCCCAATCATGTGATCCCAACCGTAAACGACGCTACAGAAGAAGACGAGCGAGCGCTAGGCCGCATGTTTACCGTAGCCGCAAAGATCGCTAAAGAAGAAGGTATTGCAGAAGATGGCTATCGCCTTATTGTGAACTGTAATTCTTTTGGCGGCCAAGAGGTCTATCATATCCACATGCACCTTGTAGGTGGTAAGCCACTAGGCCCAATGTTGGTTGGTTAATGTTGGCGTTGAATAAATCAATTCGTTTTTGTTTGATTGTGATGAGCAGCGCAGTAATCACTGCCTGTTCTTCTCTTTCTGCTGGTAATTTGTTTAGCCACTATACCGCCCAAAACAAATCTGTTTATCAAGCCGTGCAGGCTGGTGATTATGTAACGGCGCAAGAAAAACTCCCTGATTATCGAGCGGGCGACATTCTGGATAATATGGAGAAAGGGCGCGTTAATTTCTTGGCTTCCACGTATCCAGCCAGTAAAGCGTCTTTTGAGCTGAGCGATAGAGCGGTACGTGAATGGCAAGACCAGGCGCTAATTTCTGTCAGTGATACTGCTACCAGTGTTGGCGCTTTGGCCGTTAATGACAATATTACCAATTATGAGCCTGCGGACTATGAACTGGGCTTTTTGCATTTATATCTGGGGTTAAATTACATCCAGATTAATAGTCTTGAAGGGGCATTGGTCGAGATGCGCCGTGCCAACCAAGTGCAAGAGCGTGCTAAACGACAAAGAGAATCTGATCTTAAGTCAGCAGAAGCTGATATGAAGAAAAGTGGTTTGAGTCCAAACTTGGGAAGCGTTTTGTCTCGCTACCCAGATGCTGGAGACAAACTAAAAGCGGTTCAAAATGGCTATTTATTGTATTTGTCAGCACTGCTGTATGAAACACAAGGCGACCCTAACAGTGCTTACGTCGATTATCGCCGCGCACTTGCAGTGGCACCGGATAACAGGCAAGTCATTGATGGAGCGCTTAGAGTGGCAACCCTGTTGGGTATGCGACAAGATCTAGAGCTACTAACCAAACAGTATGGACCTTACCAGCCTCTACCTAAAGGCGAGGGACGCGTGATCATCCTAGATGAACGAGGCGTGGTCAAAGCGATGGATGATTGGCGAATCACCATTCCTGTTAAGGATAGTCGCGGCGATGTTGGTTTCTATTCGGTTGCGCTGCCGTATTACAATAATAATGCGGGTCAACGATTTGGCGCATTGCAGCTGGATGGCAAAGGCATTGACGGAGATGAATTAGTCGACGTTAATCTCATGGCTAGCAACCAACTGACGGAGCAAATGCCTAAGATTCTACTGCGTCAGGTTTTACGCACAGTAACAAAAGATCGGTTGCGTAAAGAAGCAGCAAACGGTGATGATGTAACCAATGTTTTGTTTAACGTTTTTAATACTCTAACGGAGCAACCGGATACTCGCAGTTGGCAGTCTTTGCCAGCCGAGGTATACAGTTCAGGTGCTACACTAGAAGTAGGTTCTCACCAGTTAACTGTGGCAGGAACGAGTCACGAGTTTTCTGTACGAGAGGGTGAGACTACCTTAGTATGGCTATCAAGACAGGGTAGTAACGTGACAATATGGCACAAACAATTGGGAGCGATACAATAATGAAAAAACTGGCGCTACTGTTCGTGGCTCTTGTAGCACTGGCAGGCTGTTCTCAAAACACTGCAGGCTTAAGAGTGGATGGAAAGAGTCAAAAGGTACTCTTTGGCGATAACGTATTAGGCAGTCGCCTTATCGTTGATGATATTGCGACGGTAGAAAAAGACGGCCGCACTAGAGGCATAGTGACGGTGAGCAGTACTTATAAGGCTGATTTACGTATCCAATATCGCTTTTATTGGTACGACGACAATGGGCTAGAAGTAAATACCAAGCCTTCAGCTTGGAGACAAGATGTAGTGAGAGGTTTCGAGACACGAACCTTCTCTGAAGTTTCAATCCATCCGGAAGGGACTCAGTTTAGAGTACAAATCCGTGAGTCGGACAACTAAGGAAATAAGATGAAAAAAAGTGTAGTTGCGTTATTAGGCCTAGCTGTCATTCTTGGTGGCTGTTCAAACAAGGTAAACTATGGTGACGCGCAAGCTGTAGAAACAACGACCGTTGATTTTGGGTCTACAGATCTGCAGAAAATTGCCGGTGAAATGGTAGATAGCATGCTTAACTCAGGTTCAGTAGCAGCGATTACCAAAGATCAGCGTCCGATTGTGTTTGTAGAGCGTATCAAAAACAAAACCAGCGAGCACATTGATACCGAATCGATTACCGATTCTGTAAGCACAAAAATGTTGAACTCTGGTAAGTTCCGTTTTGTGGATATGGACCGTGTCGAGTCAGTACGTAAGCAGCTTAACTTCCAAAACAATGATGAGCTTGTTGATCAAAGCAGCGCGATTCAATTTGGTAAGATGGTGGGAGCGCAATATATGCTTTACGGCAACCTATCAAGTATCGTAAAAGATGCGGGTAGTGATAAAGACGTGTACTACAAAATGACCATGCGTTTGATGGATCTAGAGACCGGCTTGATTGAATGGGCTGATGAAACTGAGATTCGTAAGCAGCAGTCTAAGAGCTTGTTTGGACTGTAATTTTAGCTTAAGCGTTAGAGGCCAGCAGTTTGCTGGCCTTTTTTATTTATCGCAGCTAGGTTTGTTGTTATCAATAATTTCTTCAATACTTGATGTGGCTCAAGAAATGGCAGCAACAATTTCCATTCGACAACTTCTTATTGTCTGAATACGTGTTAGATTTAAATGAGTAGTGACTATTTTCGGCAGCTGATATATCTCAACCAGTGGCTGTCAGCATTTACAAGGAAGGCTCCATGATTATCTATCTTCACGGCTTTGATTCAACTAGCCCAGGTAACCACGAGAAGGTACTGCAACTTCAGTTTATCGACGAGGACGTACGTTTCATCAACTACAGTACGTTGCATCCTAAGCATGATATGGCACACCTTCTAAAGGAAGTGCACAAAGCCATCGAGTCATCAGATGATAAGAATCCAATTATCTGTGGCGTAGGCCTTGGCGGATATTGGTCTGAGCGTATTGGTTTCTTGTGCGGTATTAAGCAGGTGATCTTTAATCCAAACTTGCACCCAGAGCGCACCATGCAAGGCCGAATTGACCGCCCAGAAGAATATGATGATATTGCCACTAAATGTGTAGAGCAGTATCGAATTAAGAATAAAGACCGCTGTATGGTGATACTGTCGAAACATGACGAGATCCATGACAACACGGTAACCGCTGATGCGCTGGAAGACTACTACCAGATCGTTTGGGATGAGCATGAGACACATAAGTTCAAGAAAATCTCTCAGCATCTACAATCGATTAAAGCATTTAAGAATGCTTAACAAGACAATTCATCCATTTTGATTTAATGAGACCTGCCTACGAGCAGGTCTTTTTTTATGCAAATAGTGCAATGATCGTTCTTAATCGACCAATATAATGACAATTTCATTACAGTAATTGGGGTTATTTGTGGATTGTTGGTTGCTCAGTTAGTCGAATTGGATATAATGCGATTAAAAATAAATTGATTTAGATCAAAAAAAATTGAGAGGCGAGAATAGAATCGCCCCAAAGAACTGAACGTGAACAACAGTGTCTATTGATACTCAACCAAATTCTCACAAGTGCGCACAAGCGGGCTTGAAATCAAAAATTATCATTTGTATCAAGGAGTGTTGAAATGACACGAATCATTATTGTAGGCGGCGGTGCTGGTGGATTAGAGCTAGCAACCAAAATGGGTCACAAGTTTAGACGCAATGAAAATACTAGCGTGACTTTGGTGGACCGTAAGGCCAGCCACCTTTGGAAGCCTCTTCTACACGAAGTAGCAACCGGATCTCTGGATGCGGGCGTGGATGCTTTAAGCTACCGTGCTCATGCGAAGAATCACGGTTTTGACTTCCAGATGGGAAGCTTGTGCGATATCGATCGTGAGCGCAAGGTTATCATTCTTGAGGAGTTGAAAGACGCCAATGGTGAACTGCTTATCCCTAAGCGTGAGCTAGAGTATGACTACCTTGTTATGGCGATAGGTTCAACCTCTAACGATTTTAATACTCCGGGCGTACGCGACAACTGTATCTTCCTAGATAGCCCTGAGCAGGCACACCGTTTCCGTGAAGAAATGAACAATCAGTTCCTTAAATTGCACGCTCAATCTGGTCAAGGTCAGGTTGATATTGCTATCGTTGGTGCGGGCGCGACCGGTGTTGAGCTGTCAGCTGAACTGCACAATGCAGTGAAAGAGCTTCGCAACTACGGCTTTGGTGACCTAGATTCAAGTAAGCTTAACGTTAGCCTTGTAGAAGCTGGTGAACGCATTTTGCCTGCACTGCCTCCTCGTATCTCTCAGTCTGCTCACCAAGAGCTGACAAAGCTAGGTGTGAACGTTCGCACTGCGACTATGGTGACATTGGCTGATGAAACGGGCTTGACGACTAAAGATGGCGAGAAGATACCTGCACAAATCATGGTGTGGGCTGCGGGCATCAAGGCTCCAGACTTTATTAAAGATATCGCGGGATTAGAAACCAACCGCATTAACCAGTTAGTGGTTAAGGATACGCTACAAACGACGCGTGACGATCACATCTTCGTTATTGGTGATTTGGCTCAGTGCACTCAAAAAGATGGCAAGTTTGTGCCACCTCGTGCGCAAGCTGCTCACCAAATGTCTAGCCATGCATTCCGTAATATCTTGGCAATGATGAACAACAAAGCGCTGTCAGAATACGAATACAAAGACCATGGTTCACTAGTATCACTTAGCCGTTTCTCTACGGTAGGTAGCTTGATGGGTAACCTGACCAAAGGGTCAATGATGGTTGAAGGTCGTATTGCTAGAGTGGTGTATATTTCACTGTATCGCATGCACCAAATGGCGCTGCACGGTATGTTTAAAACTGGTCTAATGATGCTAGTGGGCAGAATCAACCGAGCATTGCGTCCAAACTTGAAGCTGCACTAAGCTGATTAATAAATAGTAAGAATAGGGGAACGTTAGGTTCCCCTTTTTTTGTCTTTAGATAGTTCGTTTTTTGGCCATGTGCGATGGGCATTACCTCATTTTGGCAAAAGTAAGTGTACACTTTGTTTGTTGGCGTTGATGTCCATTATGTAAGGCGCTGCATTCTCTATCCATAGATTAAGATTAATGGAGGTCTATCCGGCATGACCCACACCATTCCTGCACAAATTCCTTTTTCATCAGGCAGAAACCGACCAAAAATTTCAGTACCAGAAGGGGCTTGCGATGCTCATCATCATATCTTTGACCCCGTAAAATTTGAATATAAGAAAAGCGATACGACCAATATCCCACCCGCGACAGTGGCCAGTTATCGGATGCTGAAGAAGCGCTTTGGATTTGATAGAAATGTGATTGTTACGCCTTCTGCTTATGGTTGTGATAACCGCTGCACCTTAGATGCACTCGCGCATATGGGCGAAAGTGCTAGAGCGGTGATCGCTATCGAACAGTTACCATCAAGGAGTGAGCTCAAGGTGATGCATAACCTTGGGGTTCGCGGAATCCGTTTTGCGGTAACAGCTCAGAAGGATTTTGATGAAGCGTTTGTTCGACTTTGCGCAAAAGAACTCGCCTCATTGGGTTGGCATATTTGTTTTTGGATAAGCGCTGACTTAATTGTGAAATTCAAAGCTGTCTTTGAGTCGCTAGAGTGCCAGATTGTTTTTGACCACAGAGGCCAATTGCCAGCAGAACAGGGGATTGAACACCCTGCATTTGAACTAATGAAGAGTTTGATGCAGCGCGATAAAGCTTGGGTAAAGATTTCATCTGCGTATCAGGGGTCTATAAGCGGTGCCCCGCATTATAGTGACAATATTGCCATTGGTCGGGCATTGGTCGAAGCCTGCTCAGAGCGAGTACTTTGGGGCTCTGATTGGCCTCATCCTAGTGAGTATATTAATAAGCGAGACATGCCCAACGATGTCGCTGTGCTTGATCTTTTAGCTGAGCAGGCCACCTCACAACAGTTAATTGATCGAATACTGGTAGATAATCCTGCTCGATTGTATGGCTTCTAGTCCCTTTAACGTCCTGAGCGAATAAAAACCTAAGCTTAATCTAGAAATCGAGCTTACTTTCCTAGGATAAATCTTTGCTTCTTGGCACCGGATGGTTAATCGTTGCCACCGGATTCCCCTCATAATCTCGCTGTCTTCATTATTCACTGTCCTTGTTGCGTTATCAGTAGATAAGCCCAAGGCTACTATTTAAGGGTACTTCAGCATGATTAAAACTATCTCTCCAATGGGCCGCTACAGCAAAGCTAAAATCGTTAATGGTACTGTGTATCTTTGCGGTCAGTTCTCAACGGATCTTACATTGGATGTAAAAGGCCAATCAGACAATACGTTTGCTCAAGTCGATGCACTGCTTGCCGAGTGTGGCGTTGATAAAAGCAAGATCCTAAGCATTATGGTTCACTTAAATGACATAGCGAACGATTATGCAGCGTTCAATGAAGCATATGATGCTTGGATTGCGGGTGATGAAGCTCCTGTACGCACATGTGTGGAAGCTAAAATGTTTTCTGAGCAATGCTTGGTGGAGCTGACGATCATTGCGACTCAAGAATAAAATCACTGCTGTAAGCTAAATAGGAAAACACCTCTAGTACAAACTAGGGGTGTTTTTTGTTTTGGCTGCCTAATAATTGCTTCTTATATTCTTTTGGCGAGACGCCTGTAAGACGTTTGATACTGCGAGAAAACTGGGATATAGAAGAAAAGCCAAGTTGGGTAGCGATGTTTGAAAGTGACTGATTCGTTCCTTGAATCATTAGTTTTGTATTTACCAACATGACTTCGTCCTTTAGCTCCTTAAAGGTAGTGCCATGCTCCTCAAGTTTATATTGCAACTGTCGAATACTGACACCTAAGGTGTCAGCAATTGTCTCTATGTTGTAATTCGGGGTGCCAATGTAGCTGTCCATTGCCATTTTGACCGAGTCTATTAAGCCTATTTCTTGCTCATGCCCAAGGTTGGATGCAAATTTATGTTCCTCCAATACTACCTTTTCTTCCAATAGTGGCTTTGAAAAACATATACCCGCCAAGGACTCGGTACTAATGACGTCGTTCGCTGGCTCAGAGACCATAGGGGATAACACTGGTGTGATAGATGGGGACGGAGATTTGATTCTTAGAGCTCGTATCTTTTGTTTAGTCAGGACATCAATAGCGACTTTGATGAACATGAAAAAAAACAAATTAGATGGGCCATCGTCAGCGACATTTTTGATCACCTTGTCTCGGAGCACCCAAAACTCATTGTCATCATGCTCTAGTGTCACTTTTGCTGACGGCGTTTCGGTTTGGCCAATATTGATAAAGAACCGTAGAGATTCATATACATCCATAGGTTTGCGAGGGCACTTAGAAATAAAAAGTGGGATTGCGAATGAGCGACATAGATGTTCATAAAATCGATAAAGCTGAAAATCATCGAGGCTGTGATGCACAAAACTCAAGAACACAGAAAAGGGCTTTGAGGGGAAAAAGTATCCTTTTTGCTCATAAACCAGGGTACTGAGTCCAAAATTTTCTACTTCAATGGGACGGTTGGTGATTTTCTTATAACTTTCCAATGCGGCCCTAACCAGAGCAACATTTACGAGAGGTACCATTAATACTCCTAGTTTGAAAAGAAAATAAATTTAGTTACCAATAACTTAGCGCAAGTTTGCACCTTATGGTAATTAATAGTGCCATATTGGCATCGAATGGTTACGACAAAAACGTCAATGTTTATAAACTTCGGGGCAGTTCTGAAAAACAATAAATTTCGCACCGTGAGAGTGCACCCTTTACCTTGGAGAATCGACTATGTCTGTAGAATTGTACCCTAGCTTTTTTAATGACGTCATGGGCCCTGTAATGCTAGCAGGTTCAAGCTCACATCTTGTTGCACCACAGCGCTTAGGACTGTTGTGTCACCACCTTACACGCGGTGAAACCCTTAAAAAAATTGAAGTGATTATGGATACCGAAGGGTCTTTTGCTGGGACATTTGGTCTGATGTCAGAAGATATCGGCATGTGTTCTGGTGCAATTGGATTGCCGGTTGATTCTCCTATTCGAAACAATTGTTTAGAGATGGCGAAAGAGCGCGGCATTGAAGTGGTGTTCACCAAAGCACCAATGAAAGAAACGGGTCACCTTAATGGCATGAAGTTCATCCTTACCGGTGAAACCGATACGGAATATACCTTGGTCGGTGATTCTATCGGTGGTGGTATGGTGCAAACCAAAAAAATCATGGGTTTTGACTACATCTATAAGGGCGATACCAATCTTATCGTGATCATCAAACGCGATGGTTCCCCAATAATGATTGACGGCGTTAAATCTAAAATTGATGGCATGATGCAATGTGATGTAGCCACCAATGAAGAAGGCGCGACAGCATTCTTTATGACGGCTACGGATACTCCTGATTTAGAGGCGATTCGCTCAACAGTTCCTGATTGTGAAGTCTATTGGTTAGAGTGTGTTCTTCCGACTCCGACTCATCCAGAGCGCAAAGCTCAATTGTTTGATAATTCGACTGACTTCTTGAAGCTATGTGAAGAGAAGCCGATGCATGAAGTGGCTCTGGACTATCAAATGGCAGCAACCGGAATGACTCGCGAAGAGATCATCGCTAAGGTAGAAGAGTTGCGTGGGCACATGGTTTATCTTGTAGAACGTATGGACAATCGCGATTTTGATCTTGATTACAAACATGCTTACGGCTTTAGTACCGGCAACTTCGATAAAGTTGCGGCGCAAGCTCATATCCCGCAGCCTATGTTTGATGCAGTTCGTTTTTACTTCTCTGTACTGTCTATGGCTCCAGAAACACTGCATGTAGGTTTTCCACATGGAGCAGGCGGTGGCGTAGTGATGTCTTGTCTGCGAGCAGCTCAGCTTCATTACGGGTTCTCTGATGAGAAGGTAGTAGAAGGCTTATTGGTTGCTGCAGCTTATGGCAGCATTGGTTATACACGCACTGACCCTACTGGTGAAACGATTGGTTGTGCTGGCGAGATGGGGCTGTCAGGTGCATTTTCAGCGGCGGCTTTAACTTACATCCTTGGGGGGACACCTCGTCAAGTTGACTCTGCGGCGTCTCAAGCAATGCAATTGTCTGTAGGTTGGCCTTGTGATCCTATTATGGGTGGTGAGGGTGAGCCTTGCACGTCAAGAGGCATGGCGGTAATTACAACACCTTTCATGTACTCACAACTCGCACTAAGCAACATGCTGACCTTGATTCCTTTCCATGAGGCGTTAGATGTCGCGGCTAAGGTGGGCGCGTCACTAGGTGATGATATGTTGTGTACTGGTCGTGGTGGTTGCGCCGCATGCCCTTCAGCGTGTGCTGTAAAGGTTGATCTCGGCCTATAATTTCAAGTGAAGTGATATATCCAGCCTTGGTGACAAGGCTGGATTTTTTTGTTTATGGACACACAAAGTGCCAGATATTCCTAATGTGGTCATTTTTAGGGCTATGGCGACTTATACTTCTTTTCGTCAGCAAACACTTCGATTATTAGAGAGAACATAATGAAACTGAATCAAATCGCCATTGCAGTAACTCTAGCATCTTCATTTAGTGTTTTTGCTCATGACATTGGTCATGAACACGAGCACGTAGAGGGAGGCTGGAACGCACAAGCAGGATTTGTCTCAGATACGGATATCACCGCAACCTATTTCAATACCCGCGGTAAAGACCATGAAACGATTGTCAAACGCGCTTTATGGCTTGCAGAGCAGTACGATATAGAGCGCACTCCAAAGCAAATTGAAAGAGCTAAGGCAGTGCGCAAAAAATACCAAGATGCCATTGCTATTAACTCAGTATTGCCATCCTCTGTTGGTATTATCGGAAACACCCACGAGCACTTTACTACAGCGGTAAAACGCAACAAAGATGCAGGCATGACACTGGCCTCGGCAACAGTGTATGCATTTCCTGGTTCGACAGACTCTCATACTGCATACCAAGTTGTTGATTCATCGGATAAGGTGATTGAAGAGCAAGGTATGATCAAAGTGAACTCTACCGATGACATTATAAAAGCAAAGAAAGAGAACAACCTTGCAGTGATGTACAACACGCAAGGCGCTGATTATGTTATTGAAGACATGGAGCACCATGCTCACGCTTCATATGATAGCGGAATCCGAGTGATGAACTTTACCTACAACAATAATAACGCTCTTGCTGGTGGTGGTGCTAAACAAGATCTTGGCTTGACCAAGCAAGGTTATGCTTGGGTACAAGAAGCGCAAAATGCAGGGATGGTCATTGATGTTTCTCACTCATCAAATCAGGTTGTTATTGATGCGGCTAAGGTATCAACAAAACCAATTGTTGCATCTCACTCTAATGCTCAAGGGCTGATGAATGTGTCGCGAAACCTATCAGATGAGGCCATTTTAGCGATTGGTTCAACGGGGGGCGCTGTGTGTCCAACGGGCGTAGGACTTTTCTTGAATAAAGAGTTGGACGCTTCACCTGAAAGATACGTTGAACATGTGGTGTATGTGGCAGACAAAATCGGTAAAGACAAAGTCTGTTACTCAACCGATTATGTGCACAATATCCTAGATTATTATGAGCGTGACATTGGTAATACCGATCTTTACCCGCCTGAGCTAGGCTTTGGTTCACCACTCAGCAATATGGCTGCAGAGCATATTTGGGATGTCGCTGCGATATTGGAAGATGACTACGGCTGGACAGAGCAGGAAGTTCGTGGCTTTTTGGGTGAAAACTTAATGCGTGTTTATAAGGCAAACTGGAAGTAACACGTTCGTAATCTCTTAACGAGCTCAAATAGGCCTGCACTTAATGGTAATTAAGTGCGGGCTTTTCGCATTAAATGGCAAATATAGAGGTGACTGATTAAGTAAAGTATCCCTATTGTTTACGACCACTAGAGATATGAATGATGAAAAAAACACTGCTTGCCTTAATTACTTCCGCTATGTTTGTTAGCCCCGCCTTTTCGGCAAAAGAGGGCTTGTCGGATAACATCCATGACCGTTACTGGGATGTGACGAATGCAGATGGTTCTCTTAAATCTGACGACATAATCAATCAACGACTTTCTATTGTTGATCAAGCGAAGGAACCCTATACAGAGCAAGAACGAGAGGCTTTTCGCAAAAAATATCAAGCAAAGTATGAGAAATACATAGTGTTGGACGGCTTAGTTGTTGGCGGAATGAACTCTAATGGAAAAGGCTTTCCTATGATGTCTAAAGCGCAGTTTGATACGATCGCAACCACTGGAGAAGTGGATTACGATGTTATGTCGATAACCATTTCTAATGGCACGGATAAAACGGTATCCGAGGTGTATGATCGTGCTGATACAACGAGCAAACATTTGTATCACGACCATGGTCACCACCTTGTGAAAAGCGTCGATGATATTCGCCTTAATCATAAAGAGGGTAAGGTTTCTTATTTCTATAACTTTCAGGCGATTGATCATCTGCAGCGTGGAAGCGAGGAACCATTGTCACATATCCCTAAGTTTGCGAGCGAAGGTGTGAAGGTCATGTCCTTCTCTTATAACATCAGCAATGACTTTTCGGGTTCTGGTGATACTAATTCGCTCAAATCAGGACCTGAAGGCCTGACTCCTTTGGGAATTGAAGCGGTCAAAGCGATGAATGAAGCAGGTGTTGTCGTGGATTGTTCACACGACAGCGACCAAACCTGCATTGATATCGCAAACTACTCCACTAAACCTGTGGTGGCCTCGCACTCGAATGCTCGCGCTCTTCGAGACATTGATAGAAATATTTCCGACGAGGCGATCATAGCGATTGCCAAAACGGATGGAGTGATTGGCGTTAATTTTATTGGCGGCTTTCTTAATGATCAGGCAACAGCATCCGGTGATGATATTGCTGCACACATTGTTTACATTGCTGATTTGATCAGTCGTGAGCTCGGCGTTGATGGTAAAAAACATGTGGGTATCGGTGCGGATTATGTGCACAACTACATTGATGCGTTGCAATGGATCGTTCGAGCACCGGATAAGTTTCCAGCGACGTCTGCAGGTGGTGGTTATGCATCATTATCAGAGTATGGTCGACCTTCAGACATTTGGGCTGTGGTAGACAGCTTAGAAACCAAGCATGGATGGTCGGAGCAGGAAATTGCGGGTGTGCTAGGTGAAAATACACTGCGTGTTTATGAGGCCAACTGGAAATAACTCCTGCCACAAAACATGCTAGAAAACTGATAGCGCTCATCGTCTTAGACGGTGGGCGCTTTTTGCTTTGTGAGCATAACAATCCTCGATGGCTACTTGGGCTGTTCTACATGGTTAGACTATTTAACATTTGATGTGCTTTCTTAGGCTATTCCTGTTTGATTGAGCGGCGCTTAACCCGTGGGTTATGGGTAAACAGCCAGATGATACGTGCAATGAAGGGTATCCAATGACGCAATGGGCGATGTTTACCTTGGCTAACGAGTGCTGAACGCTTGTTGCTGTACAGGCACGGCGGGTGAGTCTCACGTACTTTTGGATTGTTAGTCTTGTCGTTTCGCCTTGTTGATACGAAATCACAATGTGAAGTGGAGTTTAGTATTACTGTTCGAGACGACGAAATGCGCTTTATGAGAGTCGCAAATGTATTCTCAGCACAAAAGGTCTTTGGGATAGGCGAGTGTTAGATACGAGGGCGGTAAGGCGTTTAGTTAGATGAAGTTATTCCTAGCAGACCAGGGAGGGCGGACGTATAGGATGCAGCGCAACAACGCAGATTAGTTTATTCGGGATGGAACGGACGAGATCAAAAAGGGAGTGCATTGTGAGCACTCCCGTTTGTTGTTAGGTCAGTTTGATGGGTTATTTGAGTAAGCCAGCAAGCTTGTTTTCAACTACTGGGCTGATGTTAAAACTCAACATAAAGTCTGGGCGGGACTCGGCTTTTTCAACATAGTAGTTAACTTCCATGCCAATTTTCCAGGGACGCTGACCCATGATTACCGTTTTACTGACCATCAAGTTTAATGGAATTTCGGCTTGGTCGTTGTTCCAGTCATAGCTAAGCATAGGGACAGAACCATAGGTCCAACCGCCTCCGGCGATTTCTACCCACAATAGCTGCATGTTGGTCGCATTTCGAGTTTGTACGCCGTCATCTTCAGCAAAACCCCACTGGTGTGTGGTTAAAGCACCCACAACGCGCTGCGCACTCAACTTACCTACCAATATCTCAGGACCTGCAGCGTATTGTTCTGCTGAAAAGCCATCTGAGCCAGTAGGCACGGTAACAAACGTACCTAGGGCGAGCAGGTTTGTTGGATCGGATAACGTTGGGGCATATGCAAGATCGAATGAGATATCAGAGAAACCACCGTCATCACCTGTAGGACCAACCTTATCGATATTCTGTGAATAGGAAATCGCAGGACGGAAAAAGATCTTATCGCCATTGGCCAGTGGCATAGGCATGGACGGTTGGAATGTGGTATTGAAATTGCTACCGCCTCCTTCAAAGCCACCACTGTACTGAAATTTAAAGTTCATTGTGGCGTAGACAGTGTTTGGGTTGGCTAGTTCTTTGGCCGCTTTCTCTGCCAAGTCATCTCTATCTTTTGTCTCAGCAACCGTTTTTCTGACTTCGTCTGGCGCAGGTTTGGTTGAGGTCTCGGCGTTGACATGAGTGCAAAGCAGTAGCGAAAGTAGGGCAGTTGCTTGATATTTCATCATTTTCTCCACAATAGGGATTACCCAATCGTGCCTTAAGGCACAAAATTGGATCAGTTGAGTTCCTGATAAGAGTGAAGCGTTGGTAGAAAAAGGCCGGTATGGCTACGCTGAAGATGCACTTTGTTCTGGCTGCACTCGATATTCTGTAGCGCATAGTAGCGGATTGAATCGTGCCTTTGATAACCACTTGATGCCAATTAAATAGATAATTTCGTGGGCGTTTAAAGTGAGGGAAATAAGTAAATTTGTCTGCGTAAAGCGAATTGAAAGGAGGCCATTAATGCGAGGGGAAGAGTCTTGTTATCAAAAAAATAATGCCACTCTTGATGACTTATTGGTGAGCTTAGGCACCGCAATTTTGCGCTACGATACCTTAATACGAGATGAATGCTTTAAAGGTAGGCCGTGATCTATTATTTTTGATAGCGCTCTCTAAATGCAGAAGGTGTCAGTTCAAACTTCTTTTTGAATGCACGGGTAAAGTGGGATGTATTTGAATATCCGAGATTAAAAGCAATATTGGTAATGGTTTCATTACTGCCGATCAGTGATTCACATGCGATCTCATCCATGACTTCTTCGAGTATTTCACTGTAGGTTTCGTTCTCTTGTTTAAGCCGTCTTTGTAAGGTTCTTACACTCATATTGGCGTACTCAGCGGCTTCATTAATTGTGGGCATGCTGATCGATAGATAAGGTTTTAGAAGTGCCTGTAATGAATATTTGAAGGTATGTAGCTCTTTGATTCGATGTTGCTGTTCTTCCCCAATGAAGGGAGTTATGGTTTTTTCAACTAACGATTTTGGTACGTAAACCCCGGTGTAAACTGAGCGATGTTTATAGTCGATATTATGTGTTGGGAAGAAGCTTGATAAAGGCTGACCATTGGTCAATGTGGTACTGACGATACTAGGAGTCCATTGGGATTGGGTCAGTTTCTGGATTAAGTAGGTAAATATGATTAACGTCACCACACAGCCTATCTGCATATCATGGGCGCGTTTGCGGTAGACCCAGTAATGATCACCATAATCATCAATCATAAATTCAGTGTCTGTAGAGTCAACTTTGAGTTGTTCGAATAACGAGTGCAAGGCGTTTATCACCGAGCCTTCCAAATGTTTACCAACCAATATCTTATCGACATTAAGTCGGCAAGAATGAGCGATCATTCGATTCATTGACTCACTCGATAGCTCTTTTTCAAGCTTATCAAATAGACGCAGCATCACCTCACGTGAGATATGTCCTTGGCTTGACTTAATAGCTTGAGGCAAACCTGATTCATATAAGTCTTTCACAAACTGACTTTCATAGATCTCGATATATTCTACGTACGTTTGGATCTGATCAATACTGATTAATGGAATAAATCGATTCTGCTTCTCGGTCATATTTACTCAACTAAATTTGATGCAACAAAATAAACTAATAACATTTGGTGTGTATGCATGATCTATATGCGATTTGATCAAGATTACATCGCTACCTACCATATTGGCATGAAATGGTTAGTGGCAGACAGGTGTTATTTCAATAATACACCAATATTGTTGAATAAGATTAACCATCATTTGGGCTACTTACATATTTTTTAATAATGACTTTCCCCCTAGAAAAGAAAGCCATTATAGAGTGAGTTACCTCACCAGGTTGTAAACCATCTTAGTCATATCAACAGCGTCAAATACGGGCAATTGAGTCGCCTTGCGAATAGCGTCTGCAAAAGGTGGCATTTCAGTACATTCGAGGATAATTTGCCCGACATCTGGATTGTTTTCAATCAATGCAGTTGCTACCGATACTATGGCATTTTCGACCCTGTCTTTGCTGTAGTCCACATCATTGAACTGAGTTGACCAATCATCGGCATGAGAGGACTGATCCATACCTTGAATAACCATACGCGACTTATCGATGCCACATTCGTCAAATAGCGAGCCGTTGTTCATATTCAAGCTATTTTCATTGACCGTCAGTACGGCGATTTTCTTGTCTGATGCTAAAGTGCTGAGCAAAAAAGGGAAGAACAGCATGGTTGATGAATAAACAGGAATGGTTACCGCAGCAGCTAATTGAGACTGCATCATCGCAGTTAATCCACATCCTCCAACGAGAGCCTTACATCCATCTTCTTCGAGTTGCTGTGCACATGCGATCCAATTCTCTAGATTCCATGCATTGCTTGCACCATCATTGACAATATTGTCGAGATTGAAAGGGTCATCAACATACCCTAGGCGAACGGGAAAATTGTAGGCTTGGCTGTTGGCAAAATGCTTAGGATCACTGATGCATGGATACCAGGCTCTAAATACCATTAGGCCAACTTTATCACCAAAATTAAAGTGAGCTTTGTTTTCATTCATAACCTGAAATTCAGGTAAGCCCTGTTCGTCAGTGGTTAGCAAAGTACGTGGTTTAATACCCATATCAAGTTCCTATTTCAGTTAGTGTTGGCAGAAATTGTAGGGATATGTGTAATGACTTACTTACCATAAAATGCAAATGTCGATATTAACTTTCCATAAGGTGCAAAGCTAGCATCACAAAAACAAGATCAGGATGGAAGATAGAGACAGCGTCACAAGTGCCGGAATCGCATCTTTCCATGTATCGAACTTAAAATGAAAAAACAGTGCACCGATAGAGGTGAACGCTATGCCAGTTGAACCCATCAAGCCTAGTGTGGTTGATGAGGTCAACACTCCCATTAGTAATAAAAAAGCACTGCTCATTTCTATCAGACCAATGATGAACATTGCCATTCGATTGAGGCCATACTTTTTAAAAAACATCAGTTGGGTATCAAATACCAACTTGTGCCACGCAAAGAGTTTCACTGAGCTGGCAAGGATGAAAAATAGAACAAGTAATAGGGCGATGATGATTAAGCTTAATGGCATGAGTGTTTCCTCTTAGTCTGATAAAACTCAGTTTACCTATTCCATATACTCTTACTATACTCATAAATGACTTTGTTATATTCCCATTAGGAATGGATGTGGATAAGCTAGAATCAATTAAATTGTTTGTGCGCGCGACTCAGCTGGGCAGTTTTACCGCTGTTTCTGAAGAGAAGGGAGTGACACAAAGTGCAGTGAGCAAAAAGATTGCGGCATTAGAAAAAAGCCTAGGCTTTCCTCTGTTGCATAGAACAAGCAGACAGCAGCACTTAACTCAATCGGGCGCTAAGTATTTACGCTTCGCGGAAACGCTGCTGCAAGACATGTCAGAGATTGAATCAGAGCTGTTTGACGAACAATCCACGCCCCGAGGACGGCTTAAAATTACAGCTCCTATCGCGTTTGGAGAACACTATTTAGGCGAGTTGATCGCTTCTTTTTCTACCCAATATCCCGAGATTCAGCTTGAGTTAGAGCTCAGTGACTCAATGTCGGACATAGTCCTCAACGACGTAGACATCGCGATTAGAGCTAATGTACTACCAGATTCAAATTTTAAGTCGCGACACCTATTTGATAATCAAGTGACCTATGTTGCTTCACCTGATTACCTTGCTAGAAAAGGAACGCCCCTTCACCCTCAAGAGGTAGAGCACCATGATTGTTTGGTTTATTCCTTATCAAATCAATATCGCTATCAATGGCACTTTGTAGAAAAGGGGGAATCTATTTCGATTCCTATTCAGAGCAATATTCAAGTCAATAACGCCAGTGTACTAAAGCAGCTAGCGCTAGCAGATCAAGGAGTAGTCGCTCTGCCACACTGGATGGTGAGCGATGAACTTGCAGCGCAGAAGTTGCAACAGGTACTTAAACCTTTTACCCATAGTGTATTGCCTATGTATCTTTTGTATAAAAACACCCCGTATGTGCCATCTAGAATACGGGTGTTTATTGATTTTTTAGTAGAGCAAATGGAAGACTTCAGTGCACGATAACGCCAAGTACAATAAAGCCGAGGACAATAAAGCGATTCAAGAAACGACAGTCGTTCGTCCTGTGTTTATCAAGCCAATCTTTGAGCATGCGCTTGCACTTGGTTTGCCTGTCAAAGAAATTCTACGGGACGAGGGGGGAGAAGAGTACTACTCATTGGTCTATCAACCTCATACTTTGACAATGGCAGCACAACCTGTAAGGGTCGTGATGGCATTGGCTGAGAAACAAGGGCTTGATACTTTTGGGTTGGATGCAGCGTTGAATGCAGGGGCAAACACCCTTCTCCCTGAGATGAGGCCACTAGTGGAAAGTAGTGGCAATTTATATGAGTTCTTGAGTAATTTTTGCCAATACACCAATAAGTATTTATCGCTGTTTAATTTCTTTGATTTGGAAAGTGAGCCAAATGGGGTGTTTTTACGTCGAAATCACAACTTTATGACGCTCCTTGCCAGTGACTCTATGGAAGTCTATACACTGACTTTACTGTCTAAACTCATAGAGAATTACCTGCAGACACCTTGGCAACCAAAGATCATTTGGGTATCAGCACAGCAGGTAAATGCAGCGTTTTCTACTCATTTTCAATCTGCACATATTTTCACGCATAAATCCGTCAGCAAGATATTTATTGAGGATAAAACGTTAGCGAAAAGAAGCCCGCTGTACTTGGCGAAAAGTGTTCCCTCAGCGACACCTATGGCAACCCCATCGATGAGGGCTTTAGTGTTAATGGCATTGCAGCCCTTTGCGCTTGATGCTCTTCCAACCATAGAAAGGTTGAGTAAATTACTTGGATTGCACCCTAAGAAGGTTCAATTAAAATTGGCTGAAGAATCTTGTACTTACAGACAGATGTTGATTGAGCTAAAGGCTGAACATGCGGAGCAACTAATACGAAATACCGATTTTGATATAGGCACAGTCGCCTTAGAATCGGGGTACACAAATAGCACACACTTTATAAGAGCTATGAAAAAGGTATGGGGTGTCACACCGTTGCAGTTTGCCAAATCCATTCGAAATAAGCCCTAGCGGCTGATCTTTGCCTGAACTGTGAACTGTAAAGTGCAATAAAAAATGGCTTCTCGAAAGAAGCCATTTTTACATTTGAACATAGCAAGAGTCGTTTACTGTTCCACTCTTCTTACCTGAATGATCATGCCCATAAGCGGATGATCTAGGTAATGAGTCTCGCTGCTACGCATACGACGTTTTTGGTCCATGCGGTAGCTCTTTAAGAATTGCTCTTCGATTTTTTCCGGTGAAACTTGTTGTAGATTGCCCGATTGAACGTTGGTATCAGCCGTTTCTGTATCAGCCAATACAGCAAAGTTGTCACTGTCTTTGAGCTCATCAGGCGTTTTCTCTGTAAACGTAACGCTGCGAACGCTAGGCTCACGAAGATCTAATTCTGTTTCTACAAACAAGTAATGTTGGACATAAACTTGAATAGCACCATCTAGTTCATACAGAGGCTGAGCAATGCTAGTTTCTTGAATGTCGTCACCCATGCCTGCATCACTGCTTTGAGAGCCAATCTTTGAACCATCTGGGTTAAAGGTTTTAGAGTAATCCTTGCCCGCTTGAATGTGGAATTTAGGCGCGCTTGCTCGCCCTTGATCGCCTTGACGCCATGCTGTGTGCAGTAACACCTCAAAACCTGCGTGACTCTTTAGTACATCACGTTCTTTAAGGAGCTTGTAGTTGTCGTATGAGAGCATTTGTGCTCCCTTCTTTTGACGATAAGCGTGATTACTGAAAGGCTCTACACCCTCCATATTGATTTGAGTTAGCTCATTTGGCCATGATTCTGTCGTTTTTTCAGGGTCGATCGAACGCTTGAATATCAGGACTTCAATGTCAAATTCTCTCTGTTGTGCTTGTGCGAGTGTTGGAATCAGCAGCAGCATCATCAATAGAGGAATAATTTTTTTCATTCTGGCTCCATGGCTTATCAAAAGGCCGTTTATCTTTATGAATACTTTGAAATTATTTAAATTAGAGTGTGCGTATTTTCATCACGAAAGGGCAGTTTACCCTAGTTTTAGGCAGTATAGCAGATCTCATACTAATGCTTTTACTGCCTAATGGTTACGCGACTCTATTTTTTGCGAAATCTTCAATTAATTGCTTAACATAGGAAACGCGATCTCGTCGGTCTACTAGGCTCTGTGTAAATTTAATTTTGGTCGGCCCATCCATAGCAAACTTGTTAGGCTGTGACTGCAATAGCTTAACCAAATACATTGGATTTATGTCAGCATCGGGATAAAACTCGATATAGCCGCCTTTTTCATGAGCTTCCACCTTGTCTACCTTGATAGCAGCGGCAGCAAGTTTAATCTCGGATACTTGAAGTAAATTCTTGGTGGCATCCGGCAGCGGACCAAAGCGGTCAATGAGCTCAACCTTCATTTCAGTCAACTGATCATCGTTGGCCACACTGGCAATGCGTTTATACAGAGATAAACGTGTATTGATGTCGGGGATGTAGTCGTCAGGCAATAGGGCAGGAAGGCGCAGTTCCACCTCGGTCTGCTCACGTAACAAGTCATCCAAAGACGGTTCTTTACCCTCTTTTAACGCTTCAACTGCTTGCTCTAGCATCTCCATGTATAGAGTGAAACCGATAGAGTGGATCTGTCCACTTTGCTCATCACCTAATAACTCTCCCGCACCACGTATCTCAAGATCGTGTGTGGCAAGAGTAAATCCTGCACCTAGATCTTCAAGAGAGGCGATGGCCTCCAGACGCTTAGCGGCATCCTTGGTAACGGCCTTAGGGTGCGGAGTGAGCAAGTACGCATAGGCTTGGTGATGAGAGCGGCCTACACGGCCACGCAATTGGTGAAGCTGCGCTAAACCTAGGTTATCTGCTCGATTCATAATGATGGTATTGGCAGTTGGAACGTCGATACCTGTCTCTATGATTGTGGTACACACTAGCAGGTTGAAGCGCTGGTGGTAGAAATCGTTCATCACCGATTCTAGCTCGCGTTCTCGCATTTGTCCGTGAGCCGTGGTGATACGAGCCTCTGGTATCAATTTCTCCAGATCTTGCGCCACCTTATGGATGGTATCGACTTGGTTGTGCAAGAAGTAAACCTGACCACCACGCATGATCTCACGCAACACTGCTTCACGAACGATGGCATCATCACTTTGACGAACAAAGGTCTTGATGGCTAAGCGACGTGCCGGCGGTGTCGCGATGATAGAAAGATCTCGCATGCCACTCATGGCCATGTTCAGCGTTCGAGGTATTGGCGTCGCAGTGAGGGTGAGAATATCGACATCCGCACGCATCGCCTTCATTTTCTCTTTTTGTCTCACGCCAAATCTGTGTTCTTCATCGACAATCAATAGACCAAGATCTGCGAACTTGATGTCATCTTGCAGAAGTTTGTGTGTGCCGACAATAATATCGATCTTACCCTCCGCGACATCATTCAGAATCTGTTTCTGCTCTTTGGCACTCTTAAATCGGGATAACACCTCAACACGCACTGGTAGGTTGGCAAAGCGATCTCGGAAGTTTTCAAAGTGCTGCTGAGCGAGCAGAGTAGTGGGAACCAACACCGCAACTTGCTTAGCGTTATCCGTGGATACAAATGCAGCGCGCATAGCGACTTCTGTTTTACCAAAGCCAACATCACCACACACTAATCTATCCATTGCTTTCGCTTGGCACATATCCGATAAAACTGCATTAATTGCTTGGTTTTGGTCATCGGTTTCTTCAAATGGGAAGCCGGCCTTAAACTGAGCATACTGCTCTCTGTCTAGCTTGAATTTGTAGCCAGGTTTAAGCTCGCGCTTTGCATACACATCAAGGAGCTCAGCCGCGACATCGCGAACTCGCTCTGCCGCTTTACGGCGGGCCTTGCCCCAAGATTCGCTGCCAAGCTTATGCAGTGGAGCTGACTCTTCCGCGCCACCAGAGTACCGGCTAATGAGATTTAGCGAAGAAACCGGAACATACAGCTTGGACTCATTGAGGTATTCAAGGGTCACGTACTCGGTTTTGATTCCGCCCGCTTCTAGGGTTTGTAGGCCTATATAGCGACCTATACCGTGGTCTAGATGCACAACAGGTTGACCAGGTTTAAGCTCGGCGAGATGGCGAATAACTGTGTCACTATTGACCGCTCGTTTATCTTTTTTACGTCTTTGAATAACGCGATCGCCGAGTAAATCACTCTCACAAATCAGTGCAAAGTCTGGGCTGGTATGGATGAAACCGTGCTCTGAAGCGCCAAGCACGAGCGTAAACTTGTCACTGCTTGCTAGGGCATCATCAAGGCTAGACACCGCTTTGGGTGCAATCTTAACAGGGCTAAGTAGCTCCAGTAGCGCCTCTCGACGGCCTTCAGACTCAACGGAGAAGACTATCTTGCCTGTGTAACCTTCACTAAACTGACGCAGAGCCGACATTGGCTCTTTAGTTTGCGGAGCTGCGGCAAGTGCCGGTAATGGTTCTATATTGAGGTTAAAGCGACCAGCTTTACTATCAGTACTCTCTTTATTCAGCTTTACTTGCGGCCATTGCTTAATAGCGGCAAATAACTCGTCTTTCTTCATCCATAGTTCAGACGGCTCGAGCAGAGGACGTAGCGGATCTACGCGACGCTGATCAAAACGATAATCAACGTCAGTGAGAAAGGTGTCGATGGCCGGTTCTATTTCTCCTACAGAGAGCAATAACGTGTTCTTTGGGAGATAGTCTAATAGGGTTTCTGTGTTCTCAAAAAACAGTGGCTGCCAATATTCTATCCCTGCAGGCCAAGTGCCCTTTGATACTTGCATGTAAACCGACTCAGGTTCGCGTCTTGCGTCGAACTTTTGTCTCCAACGAATACGGAAGTCTTCAATCGCTTCTTCATTGGTCGGAAATTCATGAGCAGGCAGCAGTCTGATCTCTTCGATGTCGGCGATGGAGCGCTGATTCTCAGGATCAAAGGTGCGAATGGTGTCGATTTCATCGTCAAAAAAGTCAACACGATATGGATCGGAGCTACCCATAGGGAATAGGTCGAGTATGGAGCCGCGACTGGCGTATTCACCGGGGCCAAATACTTGGTCAACGTTTCGATAGCCCGACTTTTCAAGTTGCATCCTGAGCTTTTCTAGAGAGAAAAGGTCGCCCGCTTTAACCATCAAGGTATGTTGTAGAAGAAACTCTCTTGGAGATTGTCTTTGCAATAGAGTGCTGATTGGAACAATGATGATGCCTTGGTCAAGCGTCGGCAGTTGATAAAGTGTTGAGATGCGATCTGAAATAATATCTTGGTGGGGAGAAAAACTGTCGTAGGGCAGTGTTTCCCAATCTGGAAACAACGAAACAGGCACCGAGCTAAATTGCTCCAATTCCATCTGCAATTTCAGTGCTGTCTGCGGGTCACTCACGATTAACAGCGTTGGTCCTTGGTGTTGCTTATTTAACTGAGCGACTGAGATAGCTAATGACGCACCTTGCAGGTTGCCTAGCTGTTTTCTATCGCCAGCGGTGGACGCAATCGGTAGAGAAAAGAGTGAGTGGTTATCCATAAGAGTGTGAGTTTCCAAGATAAATTGATCAGCATGTAATGTATCTGATTATCGTAAACCCAGACGGGTTTATCTATCAATAAGTGGTCAAAACTGGCTGTTTGTTGATGTGATTGCTCAATTATTGACGTTTTATGGGAAATTCCAAATAAAAACAGAGGCAAACACTACTCGAAAAGGCGATTAGTGGTTACATTAAGGGCATTGTCATCATTTTTCGGTTGGTTATGTTTCGACCCGTTTCGCTTTATATTGGCCTGCGTTATCTCAGAGGACGTTCGGGAGATCGATTTAGTCGATTTGTTTCCTACATGTCTACTGCAGGCATCACCATAGGTGTGTTGTCTCTTGTCACTGTTATGTCTGTGATGAACGGTTTTGAAAGCCAACTAAAGGGGCGAATTCTTGGGGTTCTGCCACAAGCTATTGTGGGGGATGTTTCAGGAAAAACCACATTAACCGAAGAACCTCCAAAGTTTATTACCTCTCTTCCTCATGTCATCGAAAGTGTTCCGATAGTATCGAGCGAAGCGGTATTGCAAAGTCCTGCACAACTCACCGCCGGCCAACTTATTGGTATTGAGGGAAATGCCGACGAGCCTTTGCGTCAATTTATGCTGTCAGGAAGCGTGGACTCTTTGCAGCAAGGAAAATACCGTATCATTATTGGCCATACGCTAGCGCGCAAGCTTAAAGTGAACCAAGGCGATAAGGTTCGTCTTATGGTTACCAGCGCCAGTCAGTATTCGCCTCTTGGCCGCATTCCTAGCCAGAGGAACTTTACCGTATCGGGCATATTCAACACAGGCTCTGATGTGGATGCTCAGCTAATGGTGACCAATATCGAAGATGCGGGTCGCTTATTGAGAATGAATAAAGAGCAGGTGTCTGGATGGAGGCTGTATCTAGACGATCCTTTTGCGGTAAGCACTCTATCGGCAATGCCATTGCAAGATGGCTGGGCTTGGCAAGATTGGCGCGCGCAACGCGGTGAGCTTTTTCAGGCAGTGAAAATGGAGAAGAACATGATGGGTCTTATGCTCGGTCTCATCGTGGGGGTGGCTGCATTTAACATTATCTCTGCACTGATTATGGTGGTTATGGAGAAGAAATCTGAAGTGGCCATTCTAAAAACGCAGGGAATGACCAAGCAACAAGTGATGGCTTTGTTTGTGGTACAGGGCGCAAGCAGTGGCGTAGTCGGCGCTGTGTTTGGTGGCTTGCTCGGCGTACTGCTGTCAAATAACCTGAACTTAATACTGCAAGCTATGGGCGCTTCTCTCTATGCCTATGGTGGGCAACTACCTGTGTTAATTGAGTATGGACAAGTACTCCTTGTGGTTGGATTGGCTGTGTGTTTGAGCATTGTCGCTACCCTTTACCCTTCCTACCGAGCTGCATCCGTTAAACCCGCTGAGGCGTTAAGATATGAGTAATTTACTAGAGTGTCAGAACCTAAAGAAAACCTACACCGAAGGCAGTGTTGATACACAGGTTCTTAGAGGTGTGAGCTTTACGGTAGGGCACGGTGAGCTCGTCTCTATTATCGGCAGCTCTGGGTCGGGTAAGAGTACCTTACTGCATATATTAGGTGCATTGGATGATGCGACTGTGGGAGACGTACAGTTCAATGGGCAGGATTTAGGCGCACTATCAAGCAATCAGCAAGCGAGACTGCGTAATCAACACCTTGGCTTTGTGTATCAGTTTCACCATCTACTCGCCGATTTCTCTGCGGTAGAAAATGTGGCAATGCCTTTATTGATTGGCGGTGAAAAGCCAGCAAAAGCCAAGCAAGCGGCCAAGGAGTTGCTGACTCGTGTTGGATTGGATCACCGTTTGGAGCATCGCCCGTCAGAACTGTCTGGCGGAGAACGCCAACGCGTGGCCATTGCCCGTGCTTTGGTGAATAAACCCTCTTTGGTGTTAGCCGATGAGCCTACAGGAAACTTAGACCACACGACAGCTTTGGGCATTTATGACTTGATGCGAGAGTTGAACCAGAAATCAGGCACCGCCTTTTTAGTTGTTACTCACGACAGTGAATTGGCCGCTAAGATGGATAGACAGATGCACATGCAAGATGGTCTTTTGGTTCAAGTGGCAGAAGAGGTTAGCGAGTGATCAATTCTTTATCACTGTTTATTGGTGGGCGTTTTAGTCGTGCCAAACAGCGGAACAAGATGGTGTCTTTTATCTCGCTCTCATCGACCTTGGGGATCATGGTGGGTGTTGCAGTGATCATCATCGGCCTATCTGCGATGAACGGCTTTGAAAGAGAGCTAGAAAATAGAGTGTTATCTGTGGTTCCTCATGGCGACTTTTCCGCGGTGAACAAGCCCATCCAAGATTGGCCTCAGTTGGTCGAGCACATTAACAAGCAACCACAAGCTGTAGCTGCAGCACCCTTTGTGAAATTCACTGCATTAGCAGAGCGTGGTACGCACCTCAAAGCAATACAGGTCAAGGGTGTTGATGCGGCATTGGAAAGTGAAGTATCTAGCCTATCTCAATTTGTAGAAGGGGATGCATGGCAACATTTTGCGCCGGGATCAAATCAGGTGGTGCTGGGTAAAGGGGTGGCAGATCAGCTGGGTGTTGCAGTGGGAGATGGCATTTCCCTAATGATTCCTGTCGCATCGAAAAATGGTCGTACTCAGGCACCAAAACGTGTTCGCTTAACAGTCAGTGGCGTTTTCTCTTTGGGTGGACAACTGGATCATGGCTTGGCGATGATCCCACTTGAAGATGCTCAGTCCTACCTCAGCCTTGGGGATACAGTGAGTGGTATTTCGGTGAAGACGACCAGTGTCTTTGATGCTCCAGACTTGATGAGAACATTGGGCAGTAGCCTGCCAGTTTATGTGTATATCAATAGCTGGAAGCAGGAGTTTGGCTACATTCATCGAGATATTCAGATGGTTCGTACCATTATGTATTTGGTGATGGTGTTGGTTATTGGCGTTGCTTGTTTCAACATAGTATCAACCTTAATGATGGCGGTGAAAGACCGTTCCGCTGAAGTGGCTATTTTGCGCACCATGGGGGCTCAAGACTCTTTAATTAAAGCTATTTTTATGTGGCAAGGGGTGTTGTCCGGCGTTATGGGAGCGGTAGCAGGCAGTGTGCTTGGATTACTTGTGGCTCTAAACTTGACGACTATGATCCAACTGGTTGAGAAGATCATCGGGCACAAGTTTTTATCTGGGGACGTTTACTTCGTGAACTTCCTGCCATCTCAAGTCAATCCAATGGATGTGTTAATCGTATCAGGAACGGCTATTCTATTGAGTTTGGTTGCCACTTGGTTCCCTGCTAGTAAAGCGAGTAAGTTGAATCCAGCGACAGTGTTGAGTGCGAAATAACCTTGAATACCAATCGTAGTAAATAACTGGCCATCCTAGCTTGTTAAAACGCTCGATAACGGCGTTAGAATTTTTGATTGTAGAATAACTACTTATCAAAAAATCCTGCCTTGTTATCCAGCGTTTTTCCTGTGCTATTTCTGACCGCTTACTTACTGTGATTGGTATAACTGGTATGAATAAAGAATTAAAAAAGCGTTGCTCGATGAGCAGCGCTTTTTTTGTGTCTAGGATTTTTGTGCTAGGGCTTTGTCGCGAGCTTAGCTTGCATCTTTTTTGGCAAATGGGTTTAGCTTGATTTTTAGCTTCCTTTTTTGCCAACTGCGTACCACAGAGTATCGCCATAGAGCGCGAATACCGAAGTAGCCTAATGCTGAAAAGATTACTGCACAAATGGCACAACCAAGCAGGAACGGAGGTCCAATAGTGGACATTTGAGATACTAGGTATTCCCAAGATAACTCAAAATGAAACGGCTGTGCAGGAATATGCATTATCCAAGCACCAAGCTTGTAGGCCAGATAGAACATAATTGGCATGGTAACGGGGTTACTGATCCATACCAAGGCTACTGAGAGCGGCAGGTTGACTCCAAACATGATTGCAAGCCCTGCTGCCATTATCATTTGGCTAGGAAGGGGAACAAAACACATGAAAAGGCCGACAGCAAACGCTCCTGATGCGGAGCGTCGATTCAAAACCCATAAGTTTGGGTTGTAGAGAACATTTCCAAATATTCTAAGCGCTTTTTGACGTTTAATCAGTTCATGGTCCGGCATGAAGCGTTGAATAAATTTTCTAGGCATGAGGGAATATGGCTCTCTTACTAGGTAACTGGAATCTTATTTCATTCTCAGCGACGATTGTCGCAGCAATGTATTGGCACACTCTTCCTGAATTGCAGTGGCTTGTTTTAATACTTGCCATGGTGTTGCTCTGTTGCCGATTGAAAGTACTAAGGATAGCACTTGGGGTCTTGTTGGCATCAGTGGTTAGTCTAGTACAGAGTCATGTTTTTGTAAGAGACGTCAACACCTTATTCGATTGCGCCGAGAATATTACCATAAATGTTGAGTTGAACAGCACATTTAGATCAAATCTTTATTTTTCAAATTCGATAGTTAACGCAGATCAAATTTATGGTTGTGATACCCACTTCTCTGGTTTGCTGTTGCTCAAGGTACCCATAGAATTAGCGCATAATTTGAAGCTTGGCGAGACGTGGCTGGTAGAGGCGAGCATAAGACCCATTTACGGCTTGCTCAATGAGGCTGGGTTTGATGCAGAGCGCTTTTATTTTGGTCAACGAGTCATAGCCCAAGCTAAGGTCAGTCACCTACTTCAACGGACAAAAAAGGCAGATCTAAGAGGTCACTGGTATAACGAGGTTTACCAGCGAACGGCGCAGTTGGAGTCCCGGCCTCTCATCCTAGCTCTGCTGTTTGGTGAGCGTTCTCTTATTGAACACCAGCTATGGAACAATCTAAAGCAAACTGGCATTGCTCATTTGATTGCAATTTCTGGTCTGCACATAGGATTAGCCTACATGGTAGGTTGGTGGTTAGGGCATGTATTGCGTATCGCTATCCCCAACTGGATTTGGTTACCGGTTTTTTTTGCGGTGGTAATGGCCACTTTTTATGCGTGGCTCGCGGGGTTTAGTTTACCCACTCAACGCGCGTTGGTTATGTGTATCGTTGCCGCTTCCACATTGTTTCTTGGGATTCGCCTAAGTCGCTGGCGCATATTGTGGCTAACCCTAGCCGTTGTGCTTACTCTGTCACCAATGTCTGCTGTATCTTCAAGTCTCTGGCTTAGTGTTGGGGCTGTCATCATTATATTTCTTGCTATCGAGCCACATGATAACAATGCAGAGCAGCGGACTTCTCAAGTAGCGACAAGATACAGAAAGTTGCGCTATTGGCTTCGAATCCAGCTCTATCTCAGTTTAGGGCTAGCGCCAATGTCAGCTCGGTTGTTGGGCGGAGTTGCGTGGCTGTCTATCGTATTCAACGCCATTGCAATTCCTTTGGTTTCATTGTTTGTGGTACCCCTGCTCCTTGCCGGTATTATGCTAAATCCGCTATCAGCATCGGTAGCTATGGGGCTATTTCATCTATCTGATATGGGGTTGGGCCTCTTAGTTGACTTGATCTCCATGACTCAAACTCATCCTAATTTGTGGTTTCAAGCCTCACAGGTACAAGTCGTGGGTTTGGCTATATTATTTGCGCTTATCTGCGTTAGAAGGCGCTGGCGGATTCTCATTCTTTGTATCAGTGGGATATGGATGATGCTAGTTGGACTAGCTAGAGACGATGAAACATGGCGACTTGACGTGTTAGATGTCGGTCATGGCCTAGCGGTGCTAATCGAGTCAGATGGCCGTTCGATTGTGTATGACACTGGGGCTGGTTGGGATGAGGGTAGCATAGCTGAAATGATCGTTGATCCAATCGTTGTGCAGCGTGGTACTGGCATTGACGCCCTGTTTATCAGCCATTGGGACAACGACCATCAAGGGGGAATGAACTACCTTATAGCCCGTTTTTTACCTAGATATGTATTCACGCCTCAACAAGACATCAAGGCGCTTCCTTGCATGCAAGGGCAATTCTGGTGGTGGCAAGGGCTAAAGTTTGAAATAGTTTGGCCTCCAAAGAGAGTCTCTAGAGCCTACAATCCTCATTCGTGCGTATTGCGGATTTCCAATGGGGCTCATTCAGTGTTATTAACCGGTGATATAGATGCGATCGCAGAGTATCAATTAGTAGATGCCATCGCTCAATCTGATGTGATTATTGTCCCTCATCACGGAAGTAATACGTCTTCAACGCTAGCCTTAGTTGATAAAGTCGATGCAAAAATAGCCATCGCCTCGGTTACAAAGCAGGGACGTTGGTCGCTTCCTAACCAAGAGGTGGTGAATAGATATCGACAATCTGGTGCAAGGTGGCTGGATACGGGGTCAGATGGACAGGTATCTGTACGTTTTTTGAGTGATGAGTTGAAGGTTATGACTCTGCGCAACCCACAAACTGCTGCTTGGTATAGGCAGATTTTGCGGAAGGGAGTAGAATAACTATTAACTGAATAAAAAATAAAGCAATTCTTATGTCACAACTTGAAGATGAGTCTACGTGGAAAACCTTTAAACGCCTGTGGAAATACATTCGTTTATACAAACTAGGACTCTTCGTCGCAGCCTTCGCTCTGATCATCAATGCGGCTGCAGATACCTACATGATATCGCTATTAAAACCATTGCTTGATGAAGGCTTTGGCGATGTAGAATCAAATTTCTTAAAGATTTTACCTATGATCATCCTTGGTATGATTGTGGTGCGTGGTCTGTCTGGCTTTGTCTCTACCTACTGTTTGAGTTGGGTATCCGGCAACGTCGTTATGCTGATGCGACGCGCTATCTTTAATCACTTCATGCACATGCCTGTGCCATTCTTTGATAGAGAGTCAACTGGTGGCTTGCTGTCTCGCATTACCTATGACAGTGAGCAGGTTGCTGCTGCGACGAGTAAGGCTCTGGTCAACTTGGTCCGCGAGGGTGCAAGTATCATTGGCTTACTTACCTTGATGTTCTGGAACAGTTGGCAGTTATCACTGGTGCTGCTTGTTGTCGCTCCTGTAGTGGCGTTTGCTATCCGCGTTGTATCAAAGCGTTTTCGTAAGATCAGTAAGAATATGCAAACGGCAATGGGGCAGGTGACCTCTTCTGCAGAGCAGATGCTTAAAGGGCACAAAGTGGTGTTGAGCTACGGTGGTCAAGACGTTGAAAGAGGCCGTTTTGATCAGGTCAGTAACAAGATGCGCCAACAAACGATGAAGATGGTGACAGCGCAAGCCGCTGCAAACCCAATCGTGCAGTTGATTGCCTCGTTTGCTCTAGTGACAGTACTGTATTTAGCAAGCTTTGAGCAGGTGAGAGCCGACCTTACTCCAGGTGCATTCACGGTTATCTTCTCGGCTATGTTTGGCATGATGAGACCGCTTAAATCACTGACTAACGTAACGTCTGAATTCCAACGTGGTATGGCGGCGGCTCATACCTTGTTCTCTTTGATGGATTTGGAAACAGAAAAAGATACGGGCGGCAAAGAGATTACTCGTGCTAAGGGCATGATTGAGGTGAAGGATGTGACCTTTACTTATCACGGCAAGGATAAGCCAGCGCTTTCTCACATTGATTTCACTATTCCACAAGGTAAGACCGTTGCTCTAGTTGGGCGGTCAGGCTCAGGAAAGAGCACCATTGCCAATCTGTTTACCCGTTTTTATGAGGTAGATGATGGTGAGATTCGCCTTGATGGCGAGAACATTAACGACTACAAACTAACCTCTTTGCGAGAGCAGTTTGGTCTTGTTTCGCAAAATGTTCATCTGTTTAACGATACTATTGCCAACAACATAGCGTACGCGGCAGAGGGTGAATACACTCGTGAGCAGATTGAGCATGCCGCTAAATTGGCTCATGCGACAGAATTCACTAACAACATGCCTGAAGGCCTAGATACCATGATCGGTGAGAATGGTGCTAGCTTGTCTGGTGGTCAGCGTCAAAGGGTTGCAATAGCTCGAGCGCTGTTACGTGATGCTCCAGTATTGATTCTAGATGAGGCAACCTCAGCCCTTGATACGGAGTCCGAGAGAGCGATTCAGGCAGCGTTAGATGAATTACAGAAAGATAAAACCGTGCTGGTGATTGCACATCGCTTGTCGACTATCGAGAATGCAGATGAGATCTTGGTTGTGGACGACGGAGAGATTATTGAGCGCGGTACACATGCTGAGTTGATTGCCAAAGGCGAAGCCTACGCGCAATTGCATAAAATACAGTTCGGTGACTAGTTAGTGATACATCTACTCTGGTTTAGCTCCAATCCTTTACGATGGTTGTTTTGGCCACTGCTGTGGCCTTTAAGTCAGCTTTTCAAGGTGATTAGCCAAGGGCGCAGAAGTGATTACCTGCAAGGGAAAAAAACTAGCTACCGTGCGCCCGTTCCTGTCGTTGTGGTGGGAAACATTACAGCGGGTGGAAATGGCAAAACGCCAGTGGTGGTGTGGTTGGTGGAAAACTTGCAAGCCCAAGGTTTAAGCGTCGGTGTGGTTTCCAGAGGATATGGGGCTAAAGCGCCAAGCTATCCTTTGCTAGTAGGTCAGGATACACCGACCAAGCATTGTGGTGATGAGCCGAAACTTATTGCTCAGCGCACTGGTGCGATAGTGGTGGTTGATCCGGTACGATCGAATGCGGTTAAGCATCTGCTGCAGCACAATATTGATATTGTGGTGACAGATGATGGATTGCAACACTACGCTCTGCAGCGCGATATAGAGTTTATTGTTATTGATGGCAAGCGACGTTTTGGCAATCAACAGTTAATTCCTCTGGGCCCCCTTAGAGAGAAAATGAGCCGCCTACAAACGGTAGATTTTCGCATTACCAATGGCGGAGAGGCGCAGCCAGACGAAATTGGCATGACCCTTCAACCTTCGCTCGCAGTGAACCTAGTTACTGGAGAGAAAAAAGCCGTTGCTCAGTTGGGAGCACTGACGGCAATAGCCGGTATTGGCCATCCTCCAAGGTTCTTTGATACTTTAGAAACGATGGACGCCAATGTAATTACAACTAAGGGCTTTGCTGATCATAAAGCTTTGTTAAAGGCGGATATAGCGCCGTTAATAGCTGAAGGCCATCAGTTAATAATGACAGAAAAAGACGCGGTTAAATGCCGTGAATTTGCAGATGATAATTGGTGGTATCTACCTGTATCAGCACAGATTAGTGACGATAACCGCCACAAAATAATGAATAGAATTCAAGAGGTTTTAAAGGAATATGGATCATAGATTGTTAGAGATCGTTGCATGCCCAGTATGCAAAGGAAAGCTGACTTTTGATAAAGATAAGCAAGAGCTAGTGTGTAAATTGGATCGTCTTGCTTATCCAATAAAAGAAGGAATTCCTGTACTCCTTGAGCCTGAAGCACGCTCAATCTCTATGGATGAGGGGCGCTAATATGTCATTTACGGTCATTATCCCTGCTCGATACCAGTCGACTCGTTTGCCTGGTAAACCATTGGCGGATATCTGTGGAAAGCCAATGATTGAGCACGTGTATCGACAAGCGATTCAGGCGGGTGCTGATCAGGTGATTATAGCGACCGACGATCAACGTGTGGCGGATGTGGCAACGGGGTTTGGTGGCTCGGTATGCATGACCTCACCTGATCATGAATCAGGTACTGAGCGCTTGGCGGAAGTTGTAGAAAAAATGGGCATTGCACCAGACCATATTGTGGTTAATGTGCAAGGAGACGAGCCATTAATTCCACCCGTTGTGATTGCTCAGGTAGCTGATAACCTTGCCGCTTCTACGGCACCTATGGCTACGCTTGGCGTTGCTATTGAAGATGCGGAAGAAGCATTCAACCCAAATGCGGTGAAGGTGGTGACAGATAATCAAGGCTATGCGCTCTACTTTAGTCGTGCAACCATACCTTGGGACAGAGACCAGTTTGCGGATGATAAGTCTCAACTAAATCAGCCCCTAATGCGTCACATTGGCATCTATGCGTATCGCGCTGGTTTTATTAGCAAGTACATCAATTGGGCACCCTCTGCCCTTGAAAAGATAGAAAGCCTAGAGCAATTGCGAGTACTTTGGTACGGAGAAAAGATCCATGTTGCTTTGGCGAAACAAACACCTCCACCAGGTGTTGATACGCCAGAAGATCTAGAAGCGGTCAGAGCGCTGTTAAGCTAGGTTATATCTAGAGTTTAAAAAGGGAAACAGGTTGCTGTTTCCCTTTTTCTTTGTGAGCATTTCAACAGGCGCTAGATACTCTTACCAAAATCAGTACGTTTTGGGCAGGTAGCGAGCACATCTCTGTGACCAGATTCCTTGAGCTCTTCTAGAATTACATCAAAGCCCCATAACCGATAAAGGTGCTTCAGAACATCATCGTAGCTCTTGTCTAAAGGAATACGTTGATGGGGGATATGTTGCAAGGTTAACGAGCGATCACCGCGTACATCGACATTCCATACCTGAATGTTGGGTTCTAGATTACTAAGGTTGTACTGAGCGGCCAGCTTTTCTCTGATTTCTTTGTAGCCCATTTCATCATGAATGGCATCAATTTCAATATAGTTCTTTCTATCGTCGTCTTTGATGGCAAAGAACTTAAATTCACGGATAAGCTTTGGAGATAAGTACTGGCTGATAAAGCTCTCATCCTTGAAGTTCTGCATCGCAAAATGGACCGCTTCTAACCAGTCACTGCCGGCTAAGTCTGGGAACCACTCTTTATCTTCATCGGTTGGTTCTTCGCAGATACGACGAATGTCTTGGAACATAGCAAAGCCCAAGGCATAAGGGTTAATGCCACTGAAATACGGGCTATTGTAGGCTGGTTGGGCAACCACACTGGTGTGACTGTGCAAAAATTCCAGCATGAACTTGTCAGAGACTAAGCCTTCATCGTACAGGTGGTTGAGAATGGTGTAGTGCCAGAATGTCGCCCAACCTTCGTTCATAACTTGGGTTTGTTTCTGAGGATAGAAGTATTGGCTTACCTTACGCACTATACGTACGATTTCGCGTTGCCATGATTCAAGAAGCGGGGCGTGTTTTTCAATAAAGTACAGGATGTTCTCTTGTGGCTCTGACGGGAAGCGTTTCTTTTCTATTTCCGCACTATCGGTAGACTTTGGAACGGTTCTCCACAGTTCATTAACCTGAGATTGAAGGTACTTTTCACGCTCTTGTTGCCTGATCGTTTCCTCTGCGATTGAGATCTTCTCAGGACGCTTATACCTATCAACGCCGTAATTCATCAAGGCATGGCAAGAGTCGAGCAGCTTTTCTACCTCATCCACGCCGTACTTTTCCTCACAATTACTGATGTAGTTTCGAGCGAAAATAAGGTAATCGATTATAGAGCTTGCGTCAGTCCATGTCTTGAAAAGGTAGTTGCCCTTGAAGAAGGAGTTGTGGCCGTAGCTTGCGTGAGCCATAACCAAAGCCTGCATTGTGACTGTATTCTCTTCCATCAAGTAGGCAATACAAGGATCTGAGTTGATAACGATCTCGTAGGCAAGTCCCATTTGACCATGTTTGTAGTTTTGTTCGGTTTGAATGAATTTCTTACCGAATGACCAGTGATGGTAGTTAATAGGCATGCCTATACTGGAGTAGGCGTCCATCATCTGCTCTGCAGTGATAACTTCGATTTGGTTTGGATAGGTATCCAGCTTGTAGTGCTTAGCTACACGCTTGATCTGCTGGTGGTACTCTTCCAGCAAATTGAAGGTCCAGTCTGGACCATCAGGCAATGTCTTGTATTTAACTTCTGCTGTCATAGCGCATCCTTACTCGTATTCCCTTAGCTATGTTCCTTTTGGAACAGCTCCCTAAATACAGGGAAGATATCTTCCACCGCTCGGATATTTTTCATGGCAAAATTGTCAAATTCAGACTCAAGTTTCTCATATTCGTGCCACAAGGTTTGGTGGCTTCTACGTGTGATCTCTATGTATGAGTAGTACTGGCAAATTGGCAATAACGCTTCGGTGAGTAGTTTCTTACACCTAGGAGAATCATCAGCCCAGTTATCACCATCGGAGGCTTGTGCGGCGTAGATATTCCATTGATTGGTGGGGTAGCGATCTTTGACTATTTCGTCCATCAGTTTCAATGCACTAGAGACTATGGTTCCACCGGTTTCTTGAGAATAGAAAAACTCGTGCTCATCCACTTCTTTGGCTTGAGTATGATGGCGAATAAACACCACCTCCACGTTCTCGTAGGTACGATTAAGAAACATATACAGCAATACATAAAAGCGCTTAGCGATGTCTTTTGTGGCTTGATCCATTGAACCGGATACATCCATTAAGCAGAACATTACCGCCTGACTGGATGGAATAGGGCGCTTCTCATAGTTTTTGAAACGTAGGTCGAAGGTATCAATAAATGGAACACGCCTCATTTGAGCTCGAATTTCTTCGATCTCTTCTTTAATGCTTTTTTCTTGCAATGGTTTGGCTGGCTCACAGTTTCTCAGTGAGGTCAGCTCTTCTTCTAATTCTCTGAGTTTGCGTTTTTTACCCGCAGACATTGCTGTGCGTCGTGCCAAAGATTGCTGTAGGGAACGCACGACGGCTATGTTGGAGGGAATACCTGCCGTTTGATATCCGGCTCTATGGGTTTTCCATTCAGTAATGCGGTTAACTTGGTTTTTCTTGAGGTTAGGAAGTGCGAGATCTTCAAACAGAATATCGAGATATTCGTCTTTCGATATCTGGAATATAAACTCATCTTGGCCTTCGCCGTCAGGGCTAGCGTCTCCTTCACCAGAGCCACCTTGGCCTCCGCCGCTTGGAGGGCGTTCTACTTTATCCCCTCGGATAAATTGGTCGTTACCTGGGTGGACTCTTTCGCGATGCCCCCCCTGACCCTGATGAAAGGCAGGTTCTGTGATGTCACTTTTAGGAAGCGTGATATCCTCGCCGTTATCGGTATCCGTAATCGAGCGACGGTTTACCGCATCAGAAACAGCTTCCTTGATTTTCTGCTTATGTCGGCGAATAAAGCGCTGTCGATTAACAGTGCTTTTATTCTTACCATTCAGCCTTCGGTCAATAAATTGAGCCATGCGCCACCTCAATAAGTCCTACATGGTGATACTCGTATAACCCACCTGTTGAGTGGTCATTACTAGTCGAGTCATACGCGTATGATCCTTGCGCCACAACCTAAGTTGCATCAATGCCCTCAACTGCTCATACGCAAGAAAGAGGGCATAGTGTCCAATGAGTGGCGGGATTAGCGCCACTCGGTCTTTTAAGAAGACTTACGTACTCGCAAGTACCACTCAGATAGCAAGCGTACTTGTTTCTCTGTGTAGCCTTTTTCCATCATGCGATTAACAAAGTCGTCGTGTTTCTTCTGATCCTCGGTAGAGGTTTTTGCATTAAATGAGATAACAGGAAGCAGTTCTTCTGTATTAGAGAACATTTTCTTCTCGATAACAGTGCGAAGTTTCTCGTAACTTGTCCAAACAGGGTTAGTGCCACCATTGTTAGCGCGAGCTCTGAGAACAAAGTTAACGATTTCATTTCGGAAATCTTTTGGATTACTGATACCCGCTGTTTTCTCAATTTTTTCTAGTTCTCCATTCAGTGAGGAACGGTCAAATAGCTGTCCGGTTTCAGGATCGCGATACTCTTGGTCCTGAATCCAGAAATCAGCGTAAGTGACATAGCGGTCAAAGATATTTTGGCCATACTCAGAATACGATTCTAGGTAAGCGGTTTGGATTTCTTTACCGATAAACTCAACATATCGAGGCACTAAGAAGCCTTTCAAGAACTCAAGATAACGCTCAGCCTGCTCTTGCGGGAACTGCTCTCTTTCTACCTGCTGCTCTATGACATAGAAAAGGTGCACAGGGTTTGCTGCGACCTCAGTTTGGTCAAAGTTGAATACTCTAGACAAGATCTTGAAGGCAAAACGGGTTGAAAGCCCTGACATCCCTTCATCGACACCGGCAAAGTCCTTGTACTCTTGATGGCTTTTCGCTTTAGGATCCGTGTCTTTAAGCGTTTCACCATCATAGACACGCATCTTACTGAATACTGAAGAGTTCTCTGGATCTTTTAGACGCGAAAGGATACTAAATTGCGCCAGCATATCTAGGGTGCTTGGTGCACAAGGCGCATTAGTTAACTCACTGTTTTGCAACAGCTTCTCGTAAATTTTAACTTCTTCAGACACTCGCAAGCAGTATGGAACCTTAACGATGTACACACGGTCTAGGAATGCTTCATTGTTTTTGTTGTTGCGGAAGGTCGTCCATTCAGATTCATTGGAGTGAGCCAAAATCATGCCATCAAATGGCAGTGCTGATAGTCCTTCGGTGCCGTTAAAGTTGCCTTCTTGAGTTGCGGTTAGAAGTGGATGCAAGACCTTAATAGGAGCCTTGAACATCTCTACAAATTCCATCAAGCCTTGGTTCGCTTTACACAATGCACCGGAGTAGCTGTAGGCATCAGGGTCATCTTGAGAGAAGTGTTCGAGCTTGCGGATATCTACCTTACCCACAAGAGATGAGATGTCTTGGTTGTTCTCATCACCGGGTTCGGTTTTAGCAACGCCAATTTGGTCAAGAATGGAAGGGCGTAACTTGATGACTTTAAACTTGGATATATCACCGCCATACTCATGCAGACGTTTTGCAGCCCAAGGTGACATGATGGAGCGTAGATAACGTTTATCGATACCATATTCACTACGCAGTATTTCCGCGTCTTCAGATGGATCGAATAGGCAGAATGGGTGGTCGTTGACTGGACTGCGCTCGCCATCGGCGGACAACACATAAATTGGCGCTTGCTGCATTAACGCTTTTAGCTTCTCGGCTAGAGATGATTTACCACCACCCACAGGGCCAAGTAGGTACAATATTTGTTTCTTCTCTTCCAAGCCTTGCGCAGCATGCTTTAGATAAGAGACGATTTGCTCTATGGCATCTTCCATACCATAAAAATCTTTAAAGGTTTTATACCTTGCTATGACGCGGTTTGAAAAAATGCGACTTAAGCGAGGATCCAGTGCAGTATCAATTAATTCTGGTTCACCAATAGCATGCAAAAGACGCTCAGCAGAGTTGGCATATGCCATCTTGTCTTCGCGACATAATGACAAAAACTCCTGAATCGAGAGCTCTTCTTCCTTTGCAGCTTCGTATCTGTGCTGAAAATGTTCAAAAATACTCATAACAAAAATCCCCTTTAAAATGTTACAAGACCCAAGCCAATCGTTACGCTTATCCCAACCTTAATCCTAGACATGAAAAAATAGATTTGCTTGAAATATAATAACTTTTTCATCATTTAGCACTAAACCGACTATCAATATGCGTGTATTATAAGACCTGCAAATAAGCAACAAAATTACAACATTGACGCAAAAGGATTTGCCTTTGAAATGGATTGGATTTTCGGCAGCGCTGTTCGTTCTGTCATCTAGCCCTGCAATAGCAGGGTGGTCTTTGGGTGTGGGTGCTTCATATTCCCCTGCGGTCTATAAGGATACGCCCTCAAATCAGGTAGTGATTCCTATCATTGGTTATGAAGGTGAGCACTTGTATCTACGTGGTTTTACGGCGGGATACCGAATTTGGGAGCGTCGCTCACCACACAACATCATTTTTCGATTAGCTTACGATCCCCGCACGCTACAACCTTCAGATTCTGATGATCCTATTATTCGCCAAGTTGATAAGCGAAAAAGCACAGGGTTGGGTGGTGTCACTTACCAGTACGCCAATCGTTCTATAGGCCAGTTTCAGGTGACGTTTGCAGGTGATATTGCTGGCGTGCATGATGGAATGTATGCCGAGACGGTATATAGCGTGCCTATTCGAACCAAAAAATGGATGCTGACACCGTCCATAGGCTATTCATGGAATTCATCAAAATTGAATAATCACTTGTATGGCGTGTCTGGAGAGGAAGCAGCGCGTATCGATGGCTTAGATGAATTTACTCCAGATGGAGATGGACAGTTCTTCTTAGGGCTAAGAGGTTTGTACAAGTTTACTGATCATATTGTGGCAACGGCAGGAGTGCGTTATACAAATCTAGAAGGGGATTTGGAAGACAGTCCGCTGTTGGAGGATACAGATTCGTTCTCTGTAAATATTGGACTGGTTTACGCTTTTTAAAGTCTGCTAGCTGAAAGCTTAGTGCTTTCAGCTAGCAGTTTATTTTTATGCGTTAAAGATCTGAGTGATCTCAGTAGCACATAGGTGGTATTGACGTGGGCAGTTGCGCCACGTTGTCAGCATACGACGGTACTTGTCTAGCATCGGCATCTGGCTGTTGAAATGGTGATCCGCTTTATCGAACTGAGGGTATAGGCCTTCAGATTCAGTCAAGAAGCGCACGTAGTTTACGATGCTCGCTTCAGTTGCGATATCAAAACCTAGGAACATAAGGCGACGCTTGTCCACGTTTGCTTGCTCAGCAGTAGCAAGCATGTTGAACGACTCTTGCATTGCGTGGTACATCTCCATGATGTCGATGACTTCGCGACATTCACTCTCACTAATTGCGCCAAAGTCTTTGTCTAGTTCACGCATTTGTAAGCCGTAGCCACGCTCAACGATTTTTTGTAGACGCTCGTACTTGTCTTTGTTTTCTGGAGAAAGCTTAGACATTAGGTAGTATTGGTTCGAAAGGATCAAACGCTGTGCGTTGGTCATTTCCATAGATAGGTTTCCTTAATGATATCTAAATGTACTTTAGTGCCACTGATTGGCTGAGTACGAAGTTAGTATTTAACGTTGTCGTTGTATTGGCTAAGAATACCGACAATCTTGTCCATTGTTTCTTTCGATGGAGGCTCAGTTCCCTCAAGAGGGTATTCGTAACCGAGCGCTTCCCATTTGTGGGCACCAAGCTTGTGGTAGGGCAGTAACTCTACCTTCTCGATGTTATCCATATCTTTGATAAACTCGCCAAGCATGTGTGCAGATTCTTCATCGTCAGTGTATCCCGGAACGATAACGTAACGAATCCAAGTCGTTTGGCCAATTTTGTGCAAGTAGCGAGCAAAATCTAGAACTCGCTTGTTAGAAACACCGATAAGATTCTGATGGATTTCATCTTTCATATGCTTAAGATCGAGCATAACGAGATCGGTAGCTTCTAATACTTCATCGACCACATCAGTATGTTTGCGGATATAACCGTTAGTATCTAGGCAAGTGTGGATGCCTTCAGCTTGTGCTCTGCGGAAAAAGTCACGAACGAACTCAGGTTGAAGCATTGCCTCGCCGCCGGAGCAGGTGACACCGCCGCCAGATGCGTTCATAAAGTGGCGATAAGAAGTTGCTTCTTTGATCAGTTCATCAACTGTAATCTCTTTTCCATCATGAGTGTCCCATGTGTCGCGGTTGTGACAATACATGCAACGCATCAAGCAACCTTGCAAGAATACGATAAAGCGAATGCCTGGGCCGTCAACAGTACCACAAGACTCAAATGAGTGAATTCTGCCTTTCATAGATTTTCTCAATTCTGATCATTTTGCGAATGTGATAAGTGTATTACAAACAGGGGTCATTACCTAGACCAGAGGCCAGATAAAGCCGTGAATATTCATAGATTTTTACGTATTACATTCAAGGCTTAAATTAGAACAACAAGAACAGAGCCAGTGAACCGTTGGTGTGCACGCTCTCACTATCTTCTTTGTAATCTCGGCTCTTAGTAGAGATAGACAAACTTGCTCCCCATCCTCGATAGTAACCGGTAATACCGACACTAGCGGTGCCTTGTATATGCTCAACTTCACTCGCAGTAATGCCATCATCTGGACGATCGCCATCGATGGTAATATCGTTAAAGCGAACGCGCCCTTCAATGCCACCAAACATGTACCAACCGCTTTTACTGCGCACAATCAAACCAGGATCGACAGTAGACTCATTGTTCACCTTAGCACTACCAAAGCTTTGATTTAGGTTAGTACCCCAGCGCCACATTAAACCACTTGCCACTTCACTACGATAATTACCGGCAAGTAATCGACTCGGCACACTTATTTCATGGGTAGTGTTGCCGCTCGGTTCGGACTGATACATTTTATCAGTTCTGTGATAACCAAAGTTCAGCACTAATTGATTGTCGATCTGGTTGTCCCAGCCCTGAGGATCCTCAGATTTAATGATGCTATGAACATATTTCTGAGTTTCTTCTGCATAGGCATTGGGACCGACAGTACCGAACATTAGGCTGTAGGCATTAATGGTTGAAGGTGCAATAGAGTAAAGCGTTGATGATAAATAGAGCAAGCCAGCATAAGGGCGTTCATCTGGAATGGGGTCGGGATCTTCGATGGCTTCAGGTGTCCACATTTTCTGACCAAGCTCGATGCTGTATTTATGCGTTACGGTATCCGTGGGATCAGATTTAAAGTGCGAGCCAGGAAGAGAGTCAAAAAAACTGTTGGGCTCGATGTTAAAGTCGCTGGAATAGACTAAGAACAACCCGTTAGAGTAGTCTTTGTCTGTGGTAACGATACTGTCGTTATCTATTCCGATATAAAAAGAACTATCGTATTCGGCAAAGGCAAAATTGGACGCCAATGCTAACGAGCATGCCAATAGGCAACGCGCGTTGGCTGGGAAGTGGGACATACTACTCCGTGTTTAATCAAAACATCCTGTCTCATGGTCACCAAGCTTATTACAATTTTAGGTAATAAAAAACCCCGCCTAGGCGGGGTTTTCGTTATAACTTGCGACTCAGTCTAAAGTTTTAAAACTTATAGAGACTCAGTGAAAGTACGAGCGATAACGTCTTTCTGCTGTTCAGCAGTTAGAGAGTTGAAACGCACAGCGTAACCCGATACACGGATAGTTAGCTGAGGGTACTTCTCTGGGTGCTTAACTGCGTCTTCTAGAGTTTCGCGGTTAAGAACGTTAACGTTAAGGTGTTGACCACCTTCGATGTCAGACTCATGGTGGAAGTAACCATCCATTAGACCAGCAAGGTTAGCACGTTGGCTGCTTTCTTCTTTACCTAGAGCGTTAGGTACGATAGAGAAGGTGTAAGAGATACCGTCTTGTGCATCAGCAAATGGTAGTTTACCTACTGAAGTTAGAGACGCTACCGCACCTTTTTCATCACGACCGTGCATTGGGTTAGCACCAGGAGCGAAAGGAGCACCAGCTTGACGACCGTCAGGCGTGTTACCAGTCTTCTTACCGTATACCACGTTTGAAGTGATAGTCAGGATAGACTGAGTAGGACGCGCATCACGGTAAGTCTTAAGCTTACGGATCTTGTTCATGAATACAGAAACTAGTTCACAAGCAATGTCATCTACGCGAGCGTCGTTGTTACCGAATTTCGGGTAGTCGCCTTCGATGTTGAAGTCGATAGCGATGCCATCTTCGTCACGAACTGGGCTTACTTTAGCGTACTTAATAGCAGCTAGTGAGTCAGCAGCAACAGATAGACCAGCAATACCACAAGCCATAGTACGAGCAACGTCGCGGTCGTGTAGAGCCATAAGAGCAGCTTCGTAGCTGTACTTATCGTGAGAGTAGTGGATAGCGTTTAGTGCAGTCACGTATTGTGTTGCTAGCCAATCCATGAAGTGGTCCATCTTGTCCCACACGTCAGCGTAGTCAAGAACTTCGTCAGTGATCTTAGGCATCTCAGGACCCACTTGGATCTTAAGCTTCTCATCCACACCACCGTTGATTACGTAAAGTAGTGTTTTAGCAAGGTTTGCACGAGCACCGAAGAACTGCATTTGCTTACCAACAACCATTGGAGATACACAACATGCGATTGCGTAGTCGTCAGATTCTAGGTCAGGACGCATTAGGTCGTCGTTTTCGTACTGGATAGAAGAAGTATCGATAGATACCTTCGCACAGAAACGCTTAAAGCCGTCAGGTAGTTGCTCAGACCAAAGAACAGTGATGTTTGGCTCTGGGCTTGGACCCATAGTGTATAGGCTGTTTAGGAAACGGAAGTTAGAACGAGTAACTAGCGTACGTCCGTCAAGACCCATACCACCCATTGATTCTGTTGCCCAGATTGGGTCACCAGAGAACAACTCATCGTATTCAGGAGTACGTAGGAAACGAACCATACGTAGCTTCATTACGAAGTGGTCAATCATTTCTTGAGCTTCTACTTCAGTGATTTTGCCAGCAGCAATGTCACGCTCGATGAAGATATCAAGGAAAGATGAAGTACGACCAAGAGACATAGCCGCGCCGTTTTGAGATTTAACAGCTGCTAGGTAACCGAAGTAAGTCCACTGGATAGCTTCTTGAGCAGTTTGAGCTGGCTCAGAGATATCGTAGCCGTACTTAGCTGCCATTTCTTTCATTTGACCAAGTGCACGGTACTGCTCTTGCAGTTCTTCGCGCAGTTGCATAGTCAGTTGTAGATCTTCACCGCTTTCCAGTTTCTCTTGAGTAGAGTGGAATTGTGCAGCTTTGTTCTTCATTAGGAAGTCGATTCCGTAAAGAGCAACGCGACGGTAATCACCGATGATACGACCACGGCCGTATGCATCTGGAAGACCAGTTAGAACACCAGACTTACGACATTTTAGGATGTCAGGAGTGTAAACATCGAAAACACCAGCGTTGTGTGTTTTACGATAGTCAGAGTAAATCTTCTTAACTTCTGGATCTAGTTCACGATCGTAAGCTTTGCACGAACCTTCAACCATACGGATACCACCGTTAGGGATAAGTGCGCGCTTAAGTGGTGCTTCAGTTTGAAGACCAACGATAGTTTCAAGATCTTTGTTGATGTAACCAGCGTCGTGAGACGTGATGGTAGAGATAACAGAAGTATCGAAATCTACAGGAGCGTGGGTGCTGTTCTCTTGCTTGATACCTTCCATAACTTTAGCCCAAAGCGTGTTAGTCGCCTCAGTACCTTCAGTTACTAGGAAAGACTCATCGCCTTCATATGGCGTGTAGTTCTTTTGGATGAAGTCACGAACGTTTACGTCGTTTTGCCAGTCACCTGCCGCAAAACCTTCCCAAGCTTTAGCAAATTGCTCTGCCATGATGTACCTACCTTATTAGTAGCAAAAACACGTGCCGTCCCACTACTCAAAATTGAGTAGCTAAGTGTCGCAAGCGACACAGCACACTTAAGATTAATAACAATATGGATAAGTTTAGTATCAACCTAATACTTATTCATATTGGTACGAACCAAACAATAAACAAGTCAATCTTCAAAAATAATTATAAGTTTTAAAATAAATTAATAAAAGCGTTTTTTTGCAATCTTTGAACTCAGTTTCACTTTGTTGACATTACTCAAAAGTATTACAGGGTTTTAGACGACTTTTACTCAGTAATCAAACTCTAATTTGAAACAAAGGGTAGTGCGCTAACACTACCCTTGAATCTGCATTATAGGAACGCTTTCAAACCGTACTGTGGTTCAAGCATACCTACAGCCAGCATCGCTACTAGACATACTACGAATACGCCAACAGGGATGATGATTTTATCAGTGAAAGTTAGGCGTGAAGCACGCTCTTTGTCACCGATAAGGCCGTTGTTGTCCAAGAACATAGTTAGAGCCCAAGCAAGAACTGGGTTCGTCACTACAGCAGCAAAGATACAGATACCCGCCGCTTGTGAGTCTTTAGTTTCTCTAACCATTTGCATACCCGCTTCAAGAAGTGGCAAGAATACGCCAACTAGAAGAGCAATACGCATTACTGGAGGCCATACCGCAACGTCCATAGGGAAACCAAGGATAGCTACGACAATACACATAGCACCAAGCAAAATTGCACCGCCAGGAATTGGGCGCTTCGCAATCGCAGCTGGAATCATGTACGTACCCCAAGATGAAGTGATGTTACCACCACCTACAGCAGTACCAACGATTTGACGAACAGAACACATAGTCATAGTGTCATCAACGTCCATCAGTACTTTTTCAGTCTTTTTAGGGTAGTTCAATTCTTGGAAGATACGGTGACCTAGGAAGTCAGGTGACCACATAGCTACCGCTAGGATTGCAAACGGCAGAGATGCAACAAAGTGAGCCACATTAGGAAGACCTAGTTGCCAACCTTGCTCTGTGCTGCCCCACCAGTAAACAGGGTTTAGGTTAGGGATACCCATTTCTGTTTCGAACGTAAGGTCAAAGCCTGCGCCTAGACCAAGCGCGATAATAAGGCCCGCGATAGCACAAACAGGGATAGCTAACCAACGCATACCAATCTTAGCTAGGTAAGCGTAGATTGCGATGTTGATACCCAGTACCACTAGACCAATGTAACCTAGGCTACCTGCAGCAACATCAGCAGACTGAAGACCTACAGCCCAAGATTGGATATCGCCAATCTGGCTCATGGTTCCGGTAAAGCCGAGGAAGATCAATAGACCGCCTGCGGTACCCTCTGAGGTGAGGTTAACGAGTTTCGAACCACCCTTAAAGAAGCTAAGCAATAAACCGAAGATACCAAGAAGAATAGCTAGCGCTAGAGGGTGAGCACCTGCAAGTGCAATAGAACCGATAAGAGGAATCATTGGACCGTGGTTACCGGCCAAGTTCGCTCTTGGGTTAAAGAAGCCAGAAGCAAGGATACAGAATAGAAGTGCAGGAATAAGCATTTCTACACGAGCTACTTCGATAGCGAACTCTTTGCCTAGGTTAACGTGGTCCCACGCTTGAGTTAGGCCATCAGCCCAAGACATCATTACTGCAGAGTACATTGCAATAATGCCGATAGTACCTGCTAGAGCTGGAACTAAATCTTCTAGTTCAAAGCGGAAATCACGACCAGGAAGGTTCAAACGGAAGCGGCGAGGCTTCATGATTTGTAGTTCGTGATCTAAGTAATCAGAACGGCTTGCGAATTCAGAGGCTGGTTTATGCAGTTCTGAATAGCTTTTTTCTTCAGCTTCAGACTGCTTGTTGTTGACAGCGTCGGACATAAAATCCTCGTTAACTTATAGGTAGAAATGAATCTGGGTTAATTTGACACGTTCGCATGAATCATTTGCGACGGCATAATTTCTCATACTTATTGAAATGTAGCACGTCGTTTTCGAAATAATCTTAGGCGAAAATTTGAAAAATACTCGTCAAATTTGAATTTATTGGGCGGAGTGTAACAAGGTCGCAACTTAGAACAATTGATCTTGATCAGTTAAAGAAAATTACTGAAATAAAAGTACATAAAGGGATCTGGGAAGATAACCGCACCAAAAGTGTGGTAATTGCACTTACATTTGTAAATCTCCATTCACCTTTGGTTACATTATCGGCACTCCTGCGCAAAATATGCTCAAAGCCACATTCTTGTTTCAAAATTGTAAAAAGTTGTGGTCTTTTGTTTGGTTTCATTTACATTTATAGCCCGATAACGTGCTGTAGTTAGTGCGTTTATTCGCCAATTATAACGTTGTTTGTATATATAGGCGGTAAATATGACTAAATATCCTAGAAATTCACTATTGTTGAACCATTGCTAAACGTTTGCGCAAATGGTACCTTTCTTTCATCAATATAGCCTGATACTAGGATTACAGGGAGAAACAAGCGCATGACGGACGTACCCGCGCTAAGAATTAATAATCTGCATAAAACCTTTGGACAGAACGAAGTACTTAAAGGCATCTCACTGGATGCACACAAAGGCGACGTAGTCTCTATCATCGGTAGCTCAGGCTCAGGTAAAAGTACATTTCTTCGCTGTATCAACCTTCTAGAGACACCAACAGCAGGTGAAATCTGGGTAAATGGCGAACTAATTGAGATGAAGAATAACCGTCTCGGTGAATCTCTCCCATCAAATGCGAAGCAAGTACAACGCATTCGTTCACGACTCGCTATGGTGTTCCAAGGCTTTAACCTTTGGTCACACATGACAGTGTTAGAAAATGTGATTGAAGCGCCTGTACATGTCCTTGGCGTACCCAAGGCACAAGCTATCGAAAACGCGAAACAGATCCTGCAAAAAGTGGGTTTGTACGAGCGCAAAGATTACTACCCAGGGCACCTTTCTGGTGGTCAGCAGCAGCGTGCAGCGATAGCTCGTGCATTGGCCGTCGATCCTGAAGTAATGCTATTTGACGAGCCTACCTCAGCTCTGGATCCAGAACTGGTTGGCGAAGTACTAGGTGTTATGCGAGATCTTGCCGAAGAAGGTCGCACCATGCTGGTTGTGACACACGAAATGGCGTTTGCTCGCGATGTGTCAAACCACGTTATGTTCCTGCATCAAGGTTTAGTTGAAGAGCAGGGCGATCCTGCCAAGCTATTCACTAACCCTGAATCAGAACGTCTAAAACAGTTTATTTCATCAATTTACTAAACGAAGTGCTCTTAAAGCGCTCACTTAAACACAACAAAAAAACACTTAAATCACAGGAGTATGGATATGAAAAAGTGGTTATTGGCTGCGACACTAGCAGCAACAGCACTTTCTGGCGTTGCACAAGCGAAAGAATGGAAACAAGTTCGCTTCGGCATTGAGGGTGCGTACCCTCCATTTAGTAAAACTGAAGCCGATGGCTCACTAAGCGGCTTTGATGTAGATATGGCAAATGCGCTTTGTGAAGAGATGCAGGTTAAATGTGTACTTGTTGCTCAAGATTGGGACGGAATTATCCCTTCTCTTCTAGCACGTAAGTACGATGCGATTATCGCTGCAATGTCTATCACCGAAGAGCGTAAGAAGCGTATCGACTTTACTGGTAAATACGCTCAAATCCCTAATAAGTTTATCGCTAAAAAGGGTGCTGATATCGATTTCTCTAAAGCGGGCCTAAAAGACGTTAAGATTGGTGTTCAACGTGCAACAACTCACGACAAGTATCTTTCTGACAACTACGGTAAAGATGTAGAGATCGTTCGTTACGGTTCTTTTGATGAAGCTTATCTAGACCTTGCAAACGGTCGTATTGCTGCAGTATTGGGTGATGCATCGGCATTAGAAGAAGGTGTTCTTAACTCTGCTGAAGGCGATCAATACGAGTTTGTTGGTCCTTCTCTAACTGATCCAAAATGGTTCGGTGAAGGCATGGGTATTGCAACTCGCAAGCAAGACAAAGAACTAACAGCGAAACTAGACGCTGCAATTCTTGCTCTACGTGAGAAAGGTGTTTACGACGAGATTGCCGCTAAATACTTCAACTACGACGTATACGGCGAGTAAGCCTTTAGGCAACATTTATGGCCCGGGAATGGAATTGCTATTTCCGGGCTATTTTTCACAGCCTCATCAGATGTTGTTTGATGAACGCATCAACGGTTTGTACTGTTGTAAACAGGCAACTGTCATCAACTAGGACGCCAACATAGCCGTAATAGTGTTGGAAGATAATTATGTTAGATTTACAGGGATATGAAGCCTCGATTCTCAGTGGAGCTTGGCTGACGTTACAGGTAGCGGTGCTATCACTGCTTTTGGCGGTAATACTTGGCATGCTAGGTGCTTTAGCTAAGCTATCGCCTTATCGTGTGGCCCGAGGTATTGCGACCCTTTACACCACCATTATTCGTGGTATCCCAGACTTAGTGCTGATGATGCTGATCTTCTTTGGTGGCCAGATCCTGCTCAATAATAGCTTGTATGGCATCAATGAATGGCTAAACGAGTACTTCACAGCAAGCGACCCAGATCATGCGTGGGTTTCTTATGTCCCAGATTATATTGATGTTAGCCCATATGTTGCTGGCATTCTTACTATAGGTTTTATTTTCGGTGCCTACATGGCGGAGACCTTCCGTGGTGCAATAATGGCAGTTGATGCTGGCGAACTTGAAGCAGGTAAAGCCTACGGAATGAGCCCTGTTTTATCCTTTAGACGCATCCTGTTGCCACAAATGATTCGACATGCGCTACCAGGCTTTGGTAACAACTGGTTGGTACTGTTAAAAACAACGGCACTCGTTTCCATTATCGGCTTGGAAGATATGGTTCGCGTTAGTGCGATGGCTGCAGGCACAACCAAGGCACCGTTTACCTTCTACATGGCAGTATCGCTTATTTTCTTATTGTTTACTGCAGTATCCACGGGCTTGTTAAAGCTTGTTGAACGCAAATTTAGTATTCAGGCGAGGTAGGACATGGATTTTTCAATTATCCTCGACAGCTTCGATGTGTATTTAGAAGGTTTATATACCACGGTATGGCTGGTAGGTTTAGCGCTCATTATTGGTTTGTGTATTGCGATACCTTTAGCGATTGCCCGCAATAGCAACAACTGGTTGCTAGTGGGGCCTACTTGGGCATTTATTTATTTCTTCCGAGGCACTCCTTTATTGGTGCAGCTGTATCTTATCTACTACGGTATGGATCAGTTCTACCCAGTAAAAGATACCATGTGGGAGAACGCGTGGTTCTGTGCGTTAGTTGCCTTTATCCTCAATACCTCAGCGTACACATCTGAAATTATTCGTGGCGCAATTAATGGTTTACCTAAGGGCGAAGTTGAAGCGGCAAAAGCGTATGGTATGAGTCCATTTGCTACCTATCGCCGTATCGTACTGCCAAGTGCACTACGCCGTGCTCTGCCTGCGTACAGTAACGAAGTGATCTTTATGCTTCATGGCTCAGCGGTTGCGGGTATTGTGACAATACTCGATCTTACCGGTGCAGCGCGCTTAGTAAACTCTCGTTATTACGCACCGTTTGAATCATTTTTGACGGCAGGCCTATTCTATATGAGCTTGACCTTCATCATCTTGTTTGTGTTCAAGCATGCTGAGAAACGATTCTTAGCTTATCTAAGACCTCTAGAGTCGAAATAAGCGTACCACTTAAATGAAGCCGGCTTTTGTGTCGGCTTTTTTCGTTTTGAACCTTGATAAAAAATCTTCACCCTTACGATAAATAACCAGATTAGTTGCTTTTTTTGCTTTCTGATTTAATAGCGCCCGTTCGGTTTTATACCAATCACACTAAGTAAGTGAGCAGGAATAGCGTAGGAAAAATGCTCTAGGACAAGGCAGGATTTTTCGATAAGTAGTTATTCTACAATCAAAAACCCTAACCCAGTCATAGAGTATTTTAACAAGCTAGGATGACCAACGATTTAGTACGATTGGTATCAATTATCAATTGGGTATAAAAATGTTCAATATTGAAGATGTGGTTGTAGCAAGTAAAGGCATCGATCTAGGCCAAATGGTGGTAACAGGTTTAAGTGCGGGTGGTTACTATGTTCATGTTTCTGTGGATGGAATGACGCTGACTTATCCAGCTCGTGACTTAAGAAAAGCATAAAATAAAAAAGGTAGCCTTATGGGGCTACCTTTTGTTTTAGTGCTCTGTTCGTTTGTGGTTATTTAAACCTTGCCCAAATAGGCGCGTGATCAGAGGGCTTTTCGATGCCACGTAATTCATAATCAACCTCTGACTCGACACACTTATTCGCAAGAGAAGGCGTAGCCAATATCACATCGATACGTAAGCCGCGATTGTCTGGGAAGCCCTTAGAGCGGTAGTCGAACCAAGAAAAACGATCGTTAACTTCTGGCTGAAGCTTGCGGAATGTATCTTCTAAGCCCCAATCCATTAATGTTTTTAGCCATTCGCGCTCGATTGGCTGGAATGAGCATTTACCCGTCTTAAGCCAGCGCTTACGGTTGGGTTCGCCAATACCAATATCCGCATCAATAGGGCTGATATTGATATCACCCATCACGACTAGCTGCTCATCATTGTTGTGATGATCATTTAGGTAGGTCATTAGATCCTTGTAGAACTGCTCCTTATAAGGAAACTTAGTCTCATGGGAGATATTGTCACCTTGTGGGAAGTAGCCATTGAGGATTGTCACTGGCTGGCCTTGCTCATCTTCTACTGTCACCATGATCATGCGCTTTTGATGATCGTCATTGTCGGTAGGAAAACCTTTTTGCACTGAGATAGGCTCTTTCTTACAAAGCATCGCCACCCCATAATGTGCTTTTTGACCATGATGATAGACCTTGTATCCCATCGCCTCGACATCTTCGATAGGAAAGGCTTCGTCGTGCACCTTGATTTCTTGTAGACCGATAACGTCTGGTTGATGTTTATCTATGATGGCTTGCAGTTGATGAAGGCGAGCACGAAGCCCATTGATGTTGAAACTAATTACTTTCATTATTCAATTCCGTTGATTGAGCAGAGTCGGGTAGACAGACCCTAGTCTTGCTGCTGTTTTTTACTGATCAGATCGCTCTTGACGATCTCAAGGGCAGAGAGGGCGGTGTCGATATCAACCTCATTGGATTCGAAGAGGTAGATAAGATCGACAGCCAGCTTTATATCGTCTGGTGCATTATCTAATGGCGATTTAGGCTCACTCATTATTGATGTTGCTCCCTAAAGGTTATCTGTTTTTCTATCTTGATAATGGCGTCTTTGCAACGTTGCAAACGCTGCTCTGCGGTGATCAAGGCTCTTTGAGCTTGGCTTTGATTAAAACCCACCGCCGTGTCTAAGGCACGTTGTCTATCAATCACCATCTCCATGAGTTGGCGTTCCCATTCCTTGTGTTTCGCAAGGTCTTGATAGATAGCGTTGATAGGCTTGCGATAATAGCTCTTGTGCTTAGGCTCATCCTTACGAAAATACGCGGTAGAGAGCTCGCGAGTGATAGCACTTATCTGTGCTAATAATCGTTCGGATAAATACTCGGCACGTTCTGCCGTCAGCAGGCCGTGTTGTTTTTCGCGACTTATGGCTTCGTAGGTATTGGTGGCTTCTTTTACACAAGGCAGTAATATTTTGGCGCGGCAGTTAAACAAACTGCTATCAAACAAGGGTAGGTGATGTTCACCACGCTGTTTATCCAGCTGTTCTGCACTGTGCGCCATTTGCGCGAGCTTTTCTTTTAGTTGTGCGAATTGACTCATCAAAATCCCTTAAAGAGTGACAAACCAAGCGTCATAAGCAAGCTTAGCAGCTAGGATAGTGACGACAGTAACAAATACCGGGCGGATAAACTTAGCGCCAAATCGAATCGCAGAATGCGCGCCAAAATAAGCCCCAAGCATTAGGCAGAAACCCATAGTCAGACCTAATAGCCAATCGATATGTCCTAAAATGGCAAAGGTGATTAATGAGGTGAAATTACTGGTGAAGTTCATTGCCTTCGCAAGACCTGATGCTAGCAGTATATTAAGACGATAAAGCGCCATACTGCTTACGGTCCAAAATGCGCCAGTGCCAGGTCCCGCGACACCGTCATAGAAACCCAAACTAAAGCCTTGTGTGACTTGAGTTATATTGTGCTTTCTGCCCGGTTCGGGCATTAGATTCTTATTTGCATCGGGCGTTTTGTGGATGATGGTATAAAGGGCTGCCGCTAAGATGACCAGTGGCAGCACCTTTTCTAACCATTCTGTAGAGATAGAATCCACAAACAAGGTGCCACAGGTTGCGCCAACCAAAGTAGCAATAAACGTAGGTAGCCATAATCTAGGCTTAAACAGTTTTTTCTTGTAATAGGTAAAGGCCGCTGTTGAAGAGGCAAACGAGGCTGCTAGCTTGTTGGTACCCAAAGCGATGTGAGGAGGTAAGCCAATAGAAAGCAAAGCTGGGACGGTAAGCATCCCACCCCCGCCAGCAACCGCATCAATAAAGCCTGCTATAAAGGCGACGAGCGCCAAAATAAGCAGCATACTTGGTTCTATGTATTCCATTGAGTAATGAATCAGTCCTAATCGATGCGACGTTTAAAGGGTGGTAAAGAGTCTAATAATGCCTTGCCGTAACGTTTGGTTACGATACGGCGGTCGAAGATGATTACTCTACCAGAATCTTGCTCTTTGCGCAGTAATCTCCCTACAGATTGAATCAGCTTTTTACTCGCTTCGGGCACCGCAATTTGCATGAATGGATTGCCGCCACGGCTTTCTATGTATTCAGCATGCGCTTCTTCTACAGGAGAGGTTGGCACAGCAAAGGGGATCTTGGTAATTACTAGGTTCTCTAGCAACTCTCCTGGTAAATCTAGACCCTCTGAAAAGCTTCCTGTACCAAACAAAATACTGGTTTTGCCTTTCTTTATGGCTGCTTTATGATTTTTTATGATTTCAATTCTCGAACTATCCCCTTGAACCTGTAGTTGCCACCCTTTTTTGGTCAGCTCTTTTTGCATGGCGTCAGCCACTTGGTTCATCTGCCAGTATGAGGCAAACAACACCAGATTTGCCTTGTCTGGGGCCAGCCAATTGATCAGCTCCTCACTCAAATAGTCGGTAAATTGTGGTGCTTGAGGCTCATATTTTGCTTTAGGCACAATCAACTCGGCATTGTTCTGATAGTCGAAAGGGGAGGCTAGTGCTAAAAACTGCGTTCCTTCTTCTTTATCATAACTGACACCACTTTGTTGGCAGAAAAACTGGAAAGAGTTGAGCGCTCTTAGGGTGGCAGAGGTTAATACTGCGCCAACACACTTGCTCCAAAGTTTCTGATCTAGAGACCAACCAACCTCAAGTGGAGAAACGCTGACAATGAAATCGAGCTCTCGCTCTGGATTCGTTTCAATCCAGCGGGCAAGGGGAGCGCCTTTATCGCGTGATGGTTCAGCCATTAACTGCCAAACTTTGGCGAGATTCTCTAAGCGCTGTAAAAAGAACCCTGCTTCAGCAAGTGCAGGCTCCGCCAACCGAGGGGATACCTCGCCGTCTTTCACACGCTCACTTATCAGGTCAGTGATTTTAGCCAGCGCTTGAGCCGCTTTGTTGCAAACGGTTTTTAGCTCTTTGCTCTGCTCTACTAGCCAATGGGGCAGTTCGCCGTGCTCAAATCTAAGTCTATTTTCTTTAAAACCAGCAGGGTCTAGCTGACGTGCAACGTTGTTAAGGCTTGGAATGATTTCGCTGATAGAGTTTTGCAATTCAGTAAGAAAGCGATCCACTCTTTTAGCATCACCAAGAGACGATATCTTGCTGCTACTTTTATTCAGTGTTTCTAACCATGCCGCCGCACCTTTTAAGCTAGCGGAAGCCGACGAGTGGTCTCGAGCCACCTTGGGAAGGTGATGGGCTTCATCAAACACATAGATAGTATTTTCTGGCTCTGAAAGAATCACACCTCCACCTAAGTCTAAATCGGCCATGACCAAGCTATGGTTAGCAATTACCACATCCGCTTTATCTAGCTCAGAGCGTGCTTTTTGAAAGGGGCAGTCCCTATGTGCAGGGAGCCCATTATTGCAACTGTGTTTGTCACTGACAATGCTTTGCCACACTTCATCTTTGATTGGCTTAGGCCACGAGTCTCTGTCGCCATCCCATTTGTTTTCGGACAGGGCTTTGTACATTCTTTCCAATAAATCGATATCCGATTTGTTTGGTTTGGTTTCGAACATGGCAATCTGGGTGTCATCAGCACCTGAAGCTGCGGCGAGTTTTTCTGCACAGCAATAGCGCTGTCTTCCCTTAGCTAATATAAAAGAGAATTCAAAATCCACTAGTCGACGATACAGTGGCAGGTCTTTATTGATTAGCTGCTCTTGAAGAGCGACCGTCGCTGTCGAGATCACAACCTTTCGACTATTAAACTTTGCAACGGGAATAGCGGCCATCAAATAGGCTAATGACTTACCAATGCCGGTTCCAGCTTCAGCCACTATTAAGCGATTCGACTTATGATAATCCCCACATAGAGTCTTGGTAATCTCGGCAACAAGGTAATTTTGGGCGCGACGAGGAATAAAGTTGTCCAGCTGATGATGCAGGTTTTTATAGCTGTGGCGGATCGCTTCTTGGATTTTTCTATTCATTTCTTTTCAGACAGTTAGATGCTTTAGCCATGATAACACACCTCTAAAGCACAAAGAGTTCCCCTCAAAATGATATTTATCTAATATTTTTCGTGATCGACTTCTCATAAATGTCATTAGCAAACTTAAGCTACTGAAACTTCTCAATGAATCCATTGTCGCGCCCGTTTGGTGAATAATTTTAAAAGTGCTTTTAGATTTTATTATGTCAATAAATTAAATTCTAAATCCTCAGTTAAAAATAGTGGTTAACTCTGCATAATTATCACTTTGCAAAATTGTTAAGTAGCGGTGAATTGGCTGTAAAAAGTGTGAGCTACGCATTTGAACTCCTTTAACTTGTTGTTTTTGCTTGTTTTTTATATTTTGTTTTGTGTTTTTTAGGGTGTTTGACACTGGTTTAGAAAAATTGTAATGTATCAGCAACTTCAGGAGAACGTAGATGCAGAAGCATTTTCGCCTGATGATTATAAAAATAAATATATTTTAAGAATCGCCATAGGGTTCGAGTTAAAAGAAAAGGACGTAAATTAACATGAAAAAAACACTATTAGCGCTAGCAGTAGCATCTGTAGCTGCAACTTCTGTAAACGCAACGGAAATCTATAAAACTGAAGATGGTAGCATTGACTTTTATGGTCAACTACGTACACAGCTTGAGTTTAATGATAGCAATGAAGAAGCTGGAGATCCTAAGGCGCATACAGCAACATTGAATTCTGGTTCTTCTCGTACCGGTATCAAAGGCGCTTATGGAATTACTGATACTGTCGATGTAATTGGTTTAGTTGAGCTTGGCGTTGGCATCAAAGACAGCGTAGATACTCGTCTTCACTACATTGGTTTCCAAAGTGATTTCGGTACAGTAACATTTGGTAAACAATGGCTAGCTACTGATGATGTTTGGGGTGCTGATTACTCATATTTCTATGGTGGTTCTGCTCTTCGTGGCGAAACCTTGAACGGTGGCCGTCATGATTCTGCTATCAAATATACTTTTGATGGTGAGAACTTCTGGGTAAAAGCAACTTGGGGACTTGATGAAGACGAATCTGAACAAGAAGTTTATGATGCTTTCGTAGGTACTTCATTTGGTGATCTGGCGTTACATGCTGGTGGTGGTTACACTCAGGATTTCGCATCAGAGCTATCTAATACATACGCAGAGTTTACCGCAGAGTATGGTATTGGCGATCATCTAATTGGCTTTACTTACTACTGGGCTGAACTCGCAGACGAAGGTGCAACAAATACTAAGATTGACGAGAATGGTCTTTCTTTAGCTGGTATTTTCCAAATGACCGAGAAGACTGCTCTTTACGGTGGTTACGAATATACAATGCAAGAAGTTAAAAATACAAACCTAGATGAAGACGGAACAGTAATTTACCTAGGTGTTGAGCACAAATTTAATTCTTGGGCACGTGTATATGCAGAGTATGCATACCTAGACGGTACAACTTTAGGTTACACAAGTGGTGATGATACTACCGTAGCTCCAGGTCAAACTAATGATGCCTTCAATAACTTCGGTATCGGTGCACGTTTCTACTGGTAATATCTAGTTAAAACAAATTAATCAATGCCCAGCCATAGTGCTGGGCATTTTTGTATCTAAATCTCATTGTCTAGCTATGTAAATCACGGTTTTATCTTTTTTTACCTCGTTGTTGGGGTAAGTATTTCAAAGCGTTATAGATGGAACATGAGTCGTAAGTTAGAGTCGTTTGTACTCTGCAATAGCGAGGTGTCATAGCGCGGTGGTACTAGCGCAATCGTTTGGTTTTTATGTTAATATCGCCTAGAAATGACGCGAGTCAAATCAACCATAACCAGAAGCTGTCAACAGCTCTAACGAAAAACAGGATTTCCCCAAAAATGTCACAATTAAAAGTTTGGTTTACAGTTTCCGAAGCTGAAGGATTAGTAAAAAGCGGAGGCTTGGCTGACGTTGGTAAAGCGTTACCTAAGGCGCTACAAAACCTTGGCACTAATATCGCCATTGCTATTCCTGGCTATACAAAACTGCCTAATTTTGAACAGAGCCCAGTGGTTCTGTCTACGACTTTAGATCATCACCCTCACACTCCATATCAAGTTCGCAAGTTAGAGCTTGATGGTGTACCCGTTTATGCATTCGAATGTGCGCAATACTTTGATCGCCCTGAGCTTTATGCTGAGCGCAACCAAGCGTACGCAGATAACGGCGAGCGCTTTGCGTTCTTCGCAGCAGCAAGCCTTGATGCTCTACCTAAGTTAAACTTCAAGCCTGACGTTGTTCATGCAAATGATTGGCACACTGGGTTAGTGCCTTTCTTGTTAAAGACGCGTTTTGCTAAGAATGACTTCTATAAAGACATTAAGAGTGCATTGACTATTCATAATGCGCTGTTTAAGGGTATCTACCCATACAACGAAGTAAGCATCATTCCTGAGCTAACTGAGGTTGAAGCAAGCACAGTGAACTACGGCCATGACTGCATTAGTATGCTACGTGCTGGTATCCAATACGCTGATAAGCTAAATGCGGTAAGCCCTAACTACGCTGAAGAACTCAAGACCCCACTTGGTTCACACGGCTTAGTAAACGACTTCGTGTCTCGCTCTGCAGATTTCTCAGGTATCGTAAATGGCTGTGACTACAGCGAATGGGATCCTGCGACTGATAAATACCTAGTTAAAAAATTCAAGCCAACTAAGGCAAGCTTTAAAGCAGGTAAAGCGGCGAATAAAACAGCGCTTCAGCAAGAGTTTAATCTTCCAGTGGCTAAACTACCTATGTTTGGCATGGTGTGTCGTCTGACTCATCAAAAAGGCTTCCACTACATTCTGCCTATCCTAGATCGCTTCTTGAAGAACGATGTACAACTTGTGATCATCGGTACTGGTGATCCTGATATTGCTGCGCAACTGCGTGAAGTATCAGAGCAATACGGCGATAAGTTTGCCTTTGTAGAAGCTTACGACAACCGTCTAGCTCACCTTGTTGAAGCTGGCTCAGATTTCTTCCTAATGCCTTCAGAATTTGAAGCATGTGGCCTGAACCAACTTTACTCTATGGCTTACGGCACACTGCCTATAGTTCGTGATGTAGGTGGCCTGAAGGATACCGTGAATGATTACGATACTGACCCAAGTGTGGGTACTGGCTTCTCATTCCACGATCCAATCCCAGATGAGCTTTTGGTATGCATGCAACGCGCGTTGATCCTATACCTTCAACAGCCAGCAGAGTTCGCAGAAGTACAGTTGCGCGCTATGAAGCAAGACTTCGGCTGGAACGTGGCTGCAGAGAAATACCTAGAAATGTTTAAGAGCGCGATGTAGGGCAGAGCCAACGTAAGTTGCGTGAGTTCTAGGTTAATACAACGCACCGTCATCGTAGAAAGTTCGAAGAACTTATCTAGGACCTTGGGGGGTGCTTTAGTTTGATATTGGCACTCTCTAAGGTCCTGACTTTCGTCAGGATGACGCGTTTGTTGTTGTGTGCAATGTGCGTGCTAAGACCCTGATTTTCATCAGGGTGACGAGCATGAAAAGCGTGAATCTTTCGCTTTTAGTTTGAGTGCGGTGCTAATACAACGCACCGTCGTCATCCTAGAAAGTTAGAAGAACTTATCTAGGACCTTAGGAGGTGCCTTTGTTTGACATGGGCACTCTCTAAGGTCCTGGCCTTCGCCAGGATGACGTACGTGTTATTGCGTACAATGTGCGTGCTAAGACCCTGATTTTCATCAGGGTGACGAGCATGACAAGCGTGAATTTTTCGCTTTTAAGTTGAGTTCGATGCTAATACAACGCACCGTCATCCTAGAAAGTTCGAAGAACTTATCTAGGACCTTGGGAGGTGCATTAGTTCGACTTTGGGCACTCTCTAAGGTCCTGACTTTCGTCAGGATGACGCGTTTGTTATCGTGTACAATGTGCGTGCTAAGACCCTGATTTCCATCAGGGTGGTGAGCAAAAAAAAAGCCTGAATCTTTCGATTCAGGCTTTTTAATATCTAGCTGTTAGCTTACAGCTTATCAGTCAGTTCAATTGCTTGACCGATGTAGTTTGCTGGAGTCATTTCTTTCAGGCGAGCTTTCTCGTCTTCTGGAAGCTCTAGGCCGTCGATGAAGTTACGCATAGCTTCGCCATCAACGCGCTTACCACGTGTTAGCTCTTTTAGCTTCTCGTATGGCTTCTCGATACCGTAGCGACGCATTACTGTTTGTACTGGCTCTGCTAATACTTCCCAGTTTTGGTCTAGCTCTTTAAGTAGCGCTTCACGGTTTACTTCTAGTTTGCTAATACCTTTTAGAGTCGAAGTATAAGCAATGATTGCGTAGCCTACGCCAACACCAAGGTTACGAAGAACCGTAGAGTCAGTTAGGTCACGCTGCCAGCGAGAGATAGGCAGTTTCTGAGCTAGGTGGCCAAATACAGCGTTAGCAAGACCTAGGTTACCTTCAGAGTTTTCAAAGTCGATTGGGTTAACTTTGTGTGGCATGGTTGAAGAACCGATTTCGCCTGCAATGGTCTTTTGCTTAAAGTGACCTAGTGCGATGTAACCCCAGATATCACGATCGAAATCGATCAAGATAGTGTTGAAACGTGCAACCGCATCAAATAGCTCAGCGATGTAATCGTGTGGCTCGATTTGAGTCGTGTATGGGTTCCAAGTTACTCCAAGAGATTCAGTGATGAACTCTTCAGAGAATTGGTGCCAATCAACAGTAGGGTAAGCAGATAGGTGAGCATTGTAGTTACCTACAGCGCCGTTGATCTTACCTAGAATCTCAACGTTTTCGATCTGCTTGTATTGACGCTCCATACGGTACGCCACGTTTGCCATTTCTTTACCCATAGTCGATGGAGACGCTGGCTGGCCGTGTGTACGAGATAGAAGTGGAATGTCACGGTATTCAACAGAAAGTGCTTTAAGAGCATCAATGATGTTCTTGATCTCAGGAAGAATCACAGTGTCACGCGCTTCTTTAAGCATTAGAGCGTGAGAGGTGTTGTTGATGTCTTCTGAAGTACATGCAAAGTGGATGAACTCGTTAACAGCGTGGAGCTCTGGTACGCCAGCAACTTTCTCTTTTAGGAAGTACTCAACCGCTTTTACGTCGTGGTTAGTCGTGCGCTCAATGTCTTTGATACGCTGTGCGTCTTCTTCACTGAAGTTAGCCGCTACGTTATCAAGAAATTGGTTTGCTTCAGCGCTAAACGCCGGTACTTCTGCGATTGCATCTGTTGCTGCAAGCTTTTGTAGCCAGCGGATTTCAACGATAGTACGGTACTTTAGGAGGCCATACTCACTAAAGATGCTACGTAGTGCAGTGGTTTTGCTACCGTAACGGCCGTCTACTGGTGAAACAGCAGTCAATGCTGACAGTTCCATGTTGTTCTCCCGAGTTGAGTTTCTTAAATTTTGTGAGGTTTATACCAGTAACAAGGGCAATTGTCACTAGTGTTGCGCAAACGATTGCGTTAATTTTCTATGCGCAAAAAAATTAGCTCGCGACAATGCGCGAGCCAATGTTTAAATTCGTGCTAAAAGTATCTCAGCCTGCTCTATCATTTTCTTGCGGCCAAAGATCAAGTGGCGACGTTTTCCACCTACCTGGCGCCACAGTACAGCACTACGAATACCAGAAAGGAGTAGGGCACGTACCTTGCTTTGTACCGAGGTTTGCTGAAGCATTGCTGGGTTGCCAGTGACTTGAATACGAGGGCCAATTGGGCTGACCACATCAAGGTAGACGCTAGCAAGGTTGCTGATCATTTGTTCTTCAAACAGATCAAAATGCTCAGTTTGGCGTTCAATTTGTTGAATGCGATCGCCAAGTTGTGCCATAGAATCACGACGCTGACTTAGCTTGCGTTCAAGTGCCATCAAACTGATCACGTAGCGAGTCAGTTCATTGCCTGTCGCTGAGCTATCGATGCCACGCGCTAGGCACTCAAGACCCACCTTTAGATCACGCTCATTACCAAACACGCTCACAGTATCGGCAGGGTTGGTATTGATAATTGCAGCAACTGAGGTTTCAAACGCGGCAGAATTACAATGTCCGTCTTTTGCCACTTGTTGAACTAAAGCGACAGCCTGGCAGATGCCAGCAAAAGCGATGGTACGGTCATAATTGGTATTGGCCACGTAAGAACTCCTTTGTCTTAAGCTTTGATTCGTTTTTCGATGATTCCGCCACCCAAGCATACATCGTCTTTATAGAAGACCGCAGATTGACCAGGGGTAACGGCAACTTGTGGTTCGTCGAAGATTACTTTGATGTTCTCGTCGTCCACAGGAATAATGGTACATGGAATATCGGTTTGGCGATATCTTGTTTTTACTGTGCAACTCATTGGCTCACGAATCGGGTTACGGTCGACCCAGTGTAGTTGAGACGCAAGTAAACCTTCAGACTTAAGCAGTGGATGATCCGCACCTTGAACCGCAATTAATACGTTACGCTTCAGGTCTTTCTCAGCAACGTACCATGGGTCTTCGTTACCGCCGCCGCCTTTTTGGCCACCAATGTGAAGACCTTTGCGCTGACCAAGGGTGTGATACATCAAGCCCATGTGCTCGCCAATTTCTTGACCTTCCGGGGTTTCAATTTTACCCGGCTGAGCAGGCAAATAGCGAGAAAGAAAATCTGTAAACTTGCGCTCACCAATAAAACAGATGCCCGTTGAGTCTTTTTTCTTCGCTGTGATTAGGCCTTGCTCTTCAGCAATGCGGCGAACTTCTGGTTTCTCGATGTCGCCCACAGGGAATAAGCTACGGCCAACTTGTTCGTGGCTGAGTGTGTACAAGAAGTAGCTTTGATCTTTGTTGCCATCTAGACCACGAAGCATGCGAGGCTTCTCACCTGCGGCAATTTCTTCTGCGCTCGGGAATGTACGGCGCACGTAATGACCCATTGCGATGTAATCAGCGTCCAGAACTTCGTCGGCAAACTCTAAGAAGGCTTTGAATTTAATTTCTTTGTTACAAAGGATATCTGGGTTTGGTGTACGACCTGCTTTGTACTCTTGAAGGAAGTACTCAAACACGTTGTCCCAATATTCTGCAGCAAAGTTTATCGTGTGCAAATGAATGCCCAGCTTGTCGCAGACCGCTTGCGCGTCGGCAAGGTCTTCTGCTGCTGTACAATACTCTTCGTTGTCGTCTTCTTCCCAGTTCTTCATAAACAGGCCTTCAACTTGATAGCCTTGCTGTTGAAGCAGGTACGCAGAGACAGAGGAATCAACCCCACCGGACATGCCGACGATGACTTTCTTTTGGCTGTTGTCAGACATTCAAAATTACCACTAGATAAACACGGTCGCAGATTCTAACAGAAACAAACTCAGTGTGACAGATCCGCGAGGTGAATCACACTTTCAAATTGACTGAAAAGTGTAAACATTTTCTGTCATACTATGTGCCAACATTTCGTTGCTCCCACAATAGGGCTAAAGACCATGCAAGACCAACAAGAAGTTCAAGACCAACTGATCGAAATCGTTGAAAATCAGATTGAATCAGGCAACCCAAAGAAAGTAAAAGAAACGCTGATGCGCCTAATGATGACCGGCAATAGCCGAGATGATGCTATCGCCATGATTGGCTGTGCGGTTGCAATCGAAGTGTTTGATGTTGTGAATAACGGCGCAGAGTTCAACGAAAAGCGTTACGCAGAACATCTAGACCGACTGCCGGATCTAGGCTTTATGGAAGGTGAGTAGCCAAATTCGCAATAAGTGCTGAGCCTTGCTCGGAAAGGCCATCGTCATCCCGGAATTTGCGCCAGCAAATATCCGGGATCTTAGAAAGCTCAGAGCAAACCCCAGTACATTAAACCTCTTTCCACTCCCCATTAGGCAAATCGCCCAAACTGTACTTGCCGATGGAATAGCGGATCAGTCGCAGAGTAGGGTAGCCAATATTGGCGGTCATTCGGCGCACTTGTCTATTGCGACCTTCGATAATGGTGATCGACAGCCAGGTGGTCGGGATCGCCGCACGAAAGCGCACTGGTGGATTTCTTTCCCATACAGTCGGCTCCGACATGATTTCTACCTTTGCTGGCAGGGTCATGCCATCTTTTAGCTCTACGCCATTACGCAATTCATCGAGATCTTGCTCAGTCGGTGCTCCCTCTACCTGTACCCAATAGGTCTTAGGAGACTTTGAATCAGGTTGGGTCAATTTAGCCTGTAATATACCGTCATTGGTCAGTAACAATAATCCTTCACTATCTCTATCTAGCCTTCCTGCTGCGTACACATCCTTTACTTGGATGAAATCGGCCAGAGTTTGTCTGCCGTCACCGTCAGTAAATTGGCTTAATACATCAAAAGGTTTGTTAAACAGCAGTACTTTTCGCTCTTCGGCAGAAACGCGTTTAACGGTTCGCGAAGGCTTCCTTCTGTTGGAAGAACTAGAGCGATTTTGGCTGAATTTGTTATTGGGCTTCGAAGATGGTTGAGAAGTTCGAGACTTATTTTGAGGTCGGCGGTTGCCGCTAGACATGTTAACTACCTTGCATTTTTGTAAACAAACTGTACGAGTTCATTCTCAGGAAACAACATTTGCTTTATGATACGCGCAGCAAACGGGTTAGGTTAATCATAACACGATTGCTAACAGAGCCGATTATTTGATAGGTTAAACAGTATCGCCTTGTATGACTAAAGGCGTTTTAGGCAATTTAAAGCCAATAATTGATAAAACCCAAGACACAACATAGTACCAGTCACACTAAGTAAGTGATCAGAAATGAATGAACAGAGACTTAGTACGATTGGTACGGTACCGATTCGCACGATGCGAACGCTATAAAATCGACTGACACGAGAGCTGAATACAGCCAGTGAACAAATAATAACGATAGGGAAATTTCATGTCTGCACAAAAGCCCACCATTATTTACACCATTACCGATGAAGCTCCAGCGCTGGCAACATACTCGTTTTTGCCAATGGTACAAGCATTCACTGCATCATCTGATATTGCAGTCGAAACTCGCGACATCTCATTAGCGGGTCGTATTATCGCTAACTTCGCTGAGTACTTGAAACCAGAGCAACGTATTGGTGACGCATTATCAGAGTTAGGTGAGTTGGCGAAAACGCCAGAAGCGAACATCATTAAGCTGCCAAACATTTCAGCGTCTATCCCGCAGCTAAAAGCGGCGATCAAAGAGCTACAAGCAAAGGGCTATGATCTTCCTGATTACCCAGAAGAAGCAAAAACTGACGAAGAGAAAGCGATTCAATCTATCTATGACAAGATCAAGGGTAGTGCGGTAAACCCAGTATTGCGTGAGGGTAACTCAGATCGCCGTGCTCCTGCTTCAGTAAAGAACTACGCGAAGAAGAACCCGCATTCAATGGGTGCATGGTCTAAAGATTCTAAATCGCATGTCGCGAGCATGGACGGTAATGACTTTTTCGGTAGCGAAAAGTCGGTCACTATCGATGGCGCGACAGAGGTTCGTATTGAGCTACGTGGTGATGATGGTAGCAATAACACATTAAAGTCTGCTTTTGCACTACAAGACAAAGAGATCATTGATACGTCTGTTTTAAACAAGAACGCGTTGGTGTCTTTCTTTGAGAAAGAAATCGAATCAGCTAAAGAGCAAGATGTGCTGCTTTCACTGCATATGAAAGCGACCATGATGAAAGTTTCAGACCCAGTTATCTTTGGTCATGCAGTTAAGGTTTACTACAAAGATGTCTTTGAGAAATACGGTTCTCTTTTTGACGAGTTAGGTGTAGATGTAAACAACGGTATTGGCGATGTTTACGCTAAGATCGAATCGCTACCTGAAGCACAGAAACAAGAAATTGTTGCAGCTCTTAATGCGGTTTATGAAACGCGTCCAGAACTTGCGATGGTAGATTCAGACCGTGGCATCACTAACCTTCATGTTCCATCTGACGTTATCGTTGATGCTTCTATGCCAGCAATGATCCGTACCTCAGGTCAGATGTGGGGCCCAGATGGTAAGCCAAAAGATGCGAAGGCAATGATTCCAGATCGCTGCTACGCAGGTGTTTACCAAGCCGTTATTGATTTCTGTAAGCTACATGGTGCGTTTGACCCTACGACTATGGGTAGCGTGCCTAACGTAGGCTTGATGGCGCAAAAAGCGGAAGAGTATGGCTCTCACGATAAGACATTTATCTTGTCTCAATCAGGTAAAGTCTGTGTTGTTGATGCTAACGAGAACGTACTGCTTGAGCAATCGGTAGAAGAAGGTGACATCTTCCGTATGTGTCAGGTTAAAGATGCGCCAATCCAAGATTGGGTGAAACTGGCGGTTAACCGTTCACGCCTTTCTGATACTCCTGCCGTATTCTGGTTAGATTCAAATCGCGCGCACGATGCAGAGCTTATCAAGAAGGTTGAAGCCTACCTACCTGAGCACAAAACTGACGGTCTAGATATTCGCGTATTGTCTCCAGTAGAAGCGACGTCATTTACCTTAGAGCGCATTGCTAAGGGCGAAGATACTATCTCTGTAACGGGTAACGTACTGCGTGATTACCTAACAGATTTGTTCCCAATTCTAGAATTGGGTACTTCAGCTAAGATGTTGTCTATCGTTCCTCTAATGAATGGTGGCGGCTTGTTTGAAACAGGTGCTGGTGGTTCTGCGCCGAAGCACGTTCAACAAGTTGAGAAGGAAAACCACCTACGTTGGGATTCTTTAGGTGAGTTCCTAGCACTTGCGGCATCTCTTGAGCACTTAAGCGAAGTGACTGGTAACGAGAAGGCACGCGTACTAGCCGAGACGCTAGATGCTGCGACAGGTAAATTCCTTGACGAGAACAAGTCTCCTTCACGTCGCGTGGGTGAACTTGATAACCGTGGCAGTCATTACTTCCTTGCTCGCTTCTGGGCTGAAGCATTGGCTAGCCAAAACAAGAATGCGGAACTAGCAGAGCAATTTGCAGCGATAGCAAAATCCCTTGCTGCAAATGAAGAGGGCATCATTGCTGAGCTTAACGGCGCACAAGGTGTTGCAGGAGAGCTAGGCGGTTACTACTCGCCAGTAGACGCGATTGCCTCTAAGTTGATGCGTCCAAGCGCAACGCTAAATCAGATTATCGATAACGCATAATCTAATATAGATATGAAAAGCCCGAGCTAAGTGATTAGCTCGGGCTTTTTTATGCGTTGATATTTGTTGGTTAATGGCTAAGCATGCAAGTGGCTATGCTTATAGATGACTAGGCGTGCAGGTAACCAGTAAACATCAGATAAACCGACAGTGCGGCTAGCGCAATCAGTGCTCGCTCAATCCAAGTATCCACTACAGAATAGACTTTTTCGCCAGCCTTGATTCGAGAGGCGTGCGTGTAGCGGAAAAATGGAATACCTATGGTGTACAAAATCGTCGCCATTAGTTGATACTCAAGTCCTGCCGCGGTTATTAGCCATGCACAAAACAACGCCGCGCTTGCTGCCAAGGCAATGTGTCCGTAGTTGTGTTTTTCTAAGCCAAGGGACTTAGGATTTAGCGAGATCTTCAGAAGAAATAGGCAGCTGAGCAAATAACAAGGAAGCACCATTACCGATGCGATGTTAATCGCCGCTAGGTATACATTCTCAAACATCACCACCAACAGCACACACAGTTGCATGAATAATGTAGATACATTTAGTGCATTGATTGGTGCTTCATTTGTATTAGTGCGGCTGAAAAAGCTAGGAAACTCACCAACCTTACCTGCTTCGTATGGCACCTCAGCAACCAGCATAGTCCACGCGACAAGGGCCCCAAATACTGACACCAATACACAGATGTTCACTAGAACACGTCCATAGGGACCAATCGCGGCTTCTAAAAGAGATGCAGCAGACGGGTTTGCCAATTGTGACAACTCCTGCTGAGGTAAGATGCCAAACGCCAATATGGAGATCAGGCTGTACATACTAATCGCGACTAAAAAACCAATAAGGGTAGCTTTACCTACGTCCGATTTCTTTTTAGCCCTTCCAGATAGTACTACTGCGCCTTCGATACCCACAAAACACCAAAGAGTAACCATCATCGTACTTTGTATTTGAGTGACCACTGAGCCTAGCTGCTGCTCTTCTCCCCATACATCAAGGGATAGGTTTGCAGGCTCAAAGCTATACATGATGATCGCGATAATAATAATCAAACCAATCAGCTTACCTACTGTAGAGATCAGGTTGATAAAAGATGAACTTGCGGTGCCTCGCAGTGCTATGGCGTTCATGCCCCAGAGTAGTGCTGAGCATAGGAATACGGTTTCTATACCGTGTTGCAGCAGTACAGGGAAAAATAAGCCTAAAGAGTCGTTAATCATAACGGCAAGGGCGACGTTGCCCATACAGGTCATTAACCAATAGCCCCATGCAGAATGGAAGCCGATGTATTCACCAAAGCCCGCTTTCGCGTATGAGAAAATACCTGAATTAAGGTTAGGCTTTTGTTCGGCAAGCACTCTAAAGGTTTGCACTAAAAGAAGCATACCGATACCCGTGATCAGCCAGGCTAGGGAGACCGCTCCTATAGAGGCTTGCTCCGCCATATTTTGCGGAATACTAAAGATACCGCTACCGATCATTGAGCCAAATACGATGGCGATTAAGCCAACTAAGCCCACAGAGTTCTTATTATTCATTACGTGCTCTAAACTGCTTAAGTGGTCATCAAAAAAGGGAGATGACCAAAAATTATCGAAAGTAAACTGATGAGTTGGCCATAAATTAACCGGTGCTCACCACAAGGGGGAGGGATTATACTGATTGAAGTGCTGAATAAGTAGAGTTATTCGTAACGAGAGATTAAAACTATTTTTCCACTGTTGATCGGTGTTCTTTAGGGGGAAGCTGAGCTGATATTTCGAATTGAGTGTTCATAGCCAATTATTGTGCCTTTAGTTTATTAAGGGACACATTTAGTTACAGAATAGAGGGAAGGGTTTAAGGATGACGAAGTTAACCATAGTAGCCAATATTGTTGCTAAGCAAGACAAAATAGAGTTGGTAAAATCGGAGTTACAAAATCTGATTGCAACCACGCGCGCTGAAGAAGGATGTGTTAACTACGACCTTCATCAAGATAATGATAATTCAGCACATTTTCTTTTCTTTGAGAATTGGGAAACTCGTGATTTATGGCGTAAACACATGGAAAATGATCATCTGGCGGCTTATATTGCGGCGACAGAAGGGGCTGTAGAGTCTTTCGTTGTGCATGAAATGACCCAGATAGGTTAGCCTGTATATTGGTTTGATTTTGAACAAAATTTGGTGAGTGTTTGATTCCTGTTTGATATTCTAAGAATAGAAGAGATAGGAGTCATTTAGTCCATGAGAAAAAGCCTGTTCGCTGTCGTTTTTGGTGTATTAATTACGGGTTGTAGTCAATCGGAAACCCCTAAAGAGATCAGCGATTATAACTCCCATAAGAACCAACAGGTAATTATTGTTCACGGTCTTGCTCGCAGTGCGTCTTCAATGGAAGAGATGTCAGAGCGAGTAGAACAGCACGGCTATCAAGTTTGTGTGGTGGATTATCCTACTGTTGGCAGGGAGCTAGACTACACATTATATAAAAGCGGCTTGCAGATAGATGAGTGTGTTTATCAGTTTGATCGTGAACTGTCTCAAAGCAGCGGTAGCAAAATACACTTTGTTGGCCACTCTCTAGGAGGGTTGGTGATTCGAGATTATCTTGCCAAAAAACCAGCAATGACCTATTCCCAACACTTAGGGGAGGTGGTGTTCTTGGGCACCCCAAATCATGGCAGTGATGTGGCTGATTTTTTCTCTAGCCTGTGGTTATTGCCACTTGCTGGTGGTACGGCGGCCTCATTAACTACTGATCCACAAAGTTTACCTAATTCGCTACCAACACCCAATTATCCTTTTGGAGTGATTGCAGGGACAGATACTTACCCAATTTTAAGGCACGTGTTCGAGAATTCTAACGACGGTCTGGTGTCAGTGGAGTCAGCGCAATTGGAGGGGATGCAAGATTTTATTGCGGTGGACATTAAACACGATAGCTTGAGAAGCGACCCTATGGTGACAGATCTTGTTCTTAACTATCTGAGCCATCGACGTTTTGCCGCAGCTGATACTGTGCAATAATCGGGTTTACAAAATTTAGATAAGAACGGCTGACTCTTTAAGTTAAACATTTTGAGTTAGCCGTTTTTGTATTATGGGCGTGTTCGATAGGATTATAGAACCTTGACTACCTTGTCTAGGTCTAGGCGAGACTTAGGTAGATTGGCATTATAGTCTTCTTCTTTATGATGATAGCCAATGGCTAAAGCAACATTACATACGTAACCGTCAAGCTCTTCAGCAAAGATGTCTCCAATCAACTCACTGTCTACACCTTCCATCGTTGTCGAGTCAATACCAAGCCTCGCAAGGACATGTAGAGCGTTACCTAAAGCTAAATAGGTTTGCGATTTTGTCCATGTGGAGGTGTCACCATGCTCGTCAGTGTTAAGCTCAACAAAGGCAAATGCGCCAAACGCGGCATCACGCTGCTCTTTGGGTGTGCGACCATCTTCGATGCCTTTGTCCACGACTTTGGCATAATCTTCTTTGGTGTATTTAGGATTGTGCGCAAACAGAATGACATGCGAAGCTGACTTCACATGAGGCTGGTTGAATTGGTGCTTAATCGCGAACGTATCGTGCATACGCTGCTTAGCTTCGTCACTTTCAATGACGATAAATTTCCAAGGCTGTGAATTAATGGACGACGCGGATAGGCGAAGTGCCTCGTAGATCACGTCTAAATCTTGTTGAGGTATACGCTTTGATGGATCGTAGCGTTTTGCGGTGTAACGATTTTCTAGATCAGTAATGATTGGATGAGCCATGGCTTAGTCCTTCGATATTTGCATAGAGGCGGCAGGTGAGAGCGGCCAAATAAATTGTGAGTGCTTTGAATAAATCTAGCCTATTTGATTGAGTGTCGTGGATAAACAGCAGTTCACGCAAATTACTTTCAAATACTATTCAATAATCACGGCGACTCAATAGGTGTTGATTCCTACTGCCATCTATCCTAACTGATTGAATATTATGAATATGCTACATTCGGTCACAAAAAAGGGTTCTGCCAAGTATTTGCGATTCTAGTTTTGATCTCGCATAATCGGCTCAAATATTATTGCTAGGTTTGATGCATGAAACGATTAGTTCTGTACGTAAAGGATAAGTGTCCGCATTGCAAAGATGCTCAGCGCTATCTTGATTCTAAGGGTTATAAATACCGCTTAACCAATGCCAAGATGCAAAGAGGGCGTAAAGAGCTGGATGCGATTGGAGCTAGGTCTTTACCTGTATTGAAGATTGGTGATCAAATTATGATTGGTTGGAATCCGAAGAACTTCGAGCGGATGTACAATAGCAATTAAGCTAATCAAAAATTCGAAATTCAAAAATGAAAAAAGAGGCCCTTGAGCCTCTTTTTTACTTGAACGGTAACGCTATTTTGCTGCGTCGCTTTCTATTGGTACCACAGCGCTTGCATGGGAGCCTTTTGGCCCATCTTCCACTTCATAAGTGACAGTCTGACCCGCTTTCAATGTTCTGTACCCATCCATTTGGATAGTTGAATAGTGAGCGAATACGTCGCCTTCTTCTCCTTCTGGGCAAATAAACCCAAACCCTTTGGCGTTGTTAAACCACTTAACTGTACCTGTTGCCATGCCTTACATCCTTATGCATTTATTACTTATTGTGCGCTGTGTCGCAATAGTCTGAATGATAAAATTACATCAGTTAAACCAACTTCATCAGCCTATCTTGTTTGAATAGAAAATCTGTAATGATGATTTTCTAATCAGACAATAGAATAATGTAGACAAAGAATCATCATCGTCAATACATTTCATTCGATTATTTAACAGAATAATAACTATTGATTTGAGATTAAACAACGCGGATCACTGAATATGTGGTGTAAGGTCAAGGTATGAGCAACATGTTGCAATAATCGACGTATTTCGTAGCGAAAGTAGGCTAAAAAACGCTCGTCCGATACTGATAGCAATCTTTTATTTGCAGGGATACAATTGCTCTATTAGTCTCTAAAGTAGCTGGAAAAAATTCTGCTACAAGAGTGATTGTTTTTTCTACTAAAGACGTAAAAATGAGTAAATTTTTTGAATGGGTGACTCCAGACTCTGACTTGCTGGAGAAAGAAAAAACCGAGGTAAAACCACCACCTATGTATCACGTTATTCTTAATAATGATGATTACACCCCTATGGATTTCGTTATTGAGATCCTTGAGCGCTTCTTTGGTATGGATGCCGACAAAGCGACTCAGACCATGCTTCAGGTGCATTACCAGGGGAAAGCACGTTGTGGAACGTACACAGCTGAAGTTGCAGAAACAAAGGTCGCTCAGGTTACAATGTATTCTGAAGAGCAAGAGCATCCTTTGTTGTGCACCATGGAAAGAGCATAACCACATCGCTGTCGAACAGGACTAAGTGGTTGTTTTTGAAGTTTTGGGGAGGCCTGTATGCTTAACAAGGAATTAGAAACGAGTTTGAATGGCGCTTTTTCTCAAGCGCGAGATAAGCGGCACGAGTTTATGACGGTAGAGCATCTGCTGTTGGCGCTCCTGGATAACCAATCTGCCCAAGAAGCTCTCAAGGCTTGCGGGGCAAACATTGACACTATTCGTCAAGAGCTTGATACCTTTATTGAGCAAACCACTCCATTAATTGCCGTTGATGATGCAACGCGAGAAACTCAGCCAACTCTGAGCTTTCAGCGAGTGTTACAACGTGCCGTTTTCCATGTGCAGTCTTCTGGTCGTAATGAGGTGTCTGGTGCAAACGTACTGGTCGCTATCTTTAGTGAGCAAGAGTCTCACGCAGCTTATCTTCTGAAAAAGAACGATGTGAGTCGATTAGACATCGTTAACTTTATCTCACACGGCATCACGAAAACTCAAAAAGACGAGCCTTCTGAACTGTTTGGCAGTGCAGAGACGACGGAAGAAGTTGCGCAAGAAGACCAACTCGAAAATTTTGCAACCAATCTTAATATTGTGGCGCGCAATGGCAACATCGATCCTCTTATTGGCCGTGACCAAGAGCTAGAGCGTACCATTCAGGTTTTATGTCGTCGTCGTAAGAACAACCCGTTACTTGTAGGCGAAGCAGGTGTAGGTAAAACGGCTATAGCCGAAGGCCTAGCGTGGAGAATTGTTGAGGGCGACGTGCCAGAGGTTATTGCTAACTCTGTTATTTACTCTCTAGATATTGGTTCACTGCTTGCAGGCACCAAGTATCGTGGTGATTTTGAAAAACGCTTCAAAAATATTCTCAAGCAGCTTGAAAAAGAAGACGACGCTATTCTATTCATTGATGAGATTCATACCATCATTGGCGCAGGTGCAGCATCCGGTGGTCAAGTCGATGCTGCCAACTTAATTAAGCCGCTACTAAGCAGTGGTAAGTTGCGTTGTATCGGTTCAACCACCTATCAGGAATACAGCACCATCTTTGAAAAAGAACGTGCGCTTTCTCGTCGCTTCCAAAAAATTGATGTTGTTGAGCCGTCTCTTGACGATACCACTAAGATCCTAATGGGGCTTAAGTCCAAATACGAAGAGCATCATGAGGTTCGTTACACCAATAAAGCCCTTCGTGCTGCTGTAGAGTTGTCTGCTAAGTACATTAACGAGCGTCACTTGCCTGATAAAGCCATCGACGTTATTGATGAAGCAGGTGCTAAGAGCCGTTTAGTTCCGAGCAGTCGTCGCAAGAAGACGGTAGGGGTGGGTGACATTGAAGCTATGGTTGCTAAGATGGCACGTATTCCTGAGAAATCAGTTTCTTCTTCAGATAAAGATATTCTTCAGAATCTCGACAAGAAAATGAAGATGTTAGTATTTGGACAAGACGAGGCTATCGATGTATTGAGTGAGTCCATTAAGCTTTCTCGTGCAGGTTTGGGTGCCGAGAATAAGCCTGTGGGTTCTTTCTTGTTTGCAGGCCCTACAGGGGTAGGTAAAACAGAGGTTACCGCGCAGCTAGCTAAGCTGATGGGTATTGAACTGCTTCGCTTTGATATGTCAGAGTATGGTGAGCGTCATTCTATCAGTCGCTTGATTGGTGCTCCTCCTGGCTACGTTGGCTATGACCAAGGTGGTCTATTAACAGATGCGGTTATCAAACAGCCTCACTCTGTAGTGCTTCTTGATGAGATTGAGAAAGCACACCCAGATATCTTCAACTTGCTTCTGCAAGTTATGGATAACGGCACGCTAACGGACAATAACGGCCGTAAAGCAGACTTCCGTAATGTTATCTTGGTAATGACAACTAACGCCGGTGTGGTTGAGATTGAGAAGCAATCCATTGGTTTGATCCAGCAAGATCACGCGCCTGATGCAATGGCGATTATTAAAAGAGTGTTTACTCCAGAGTTCCGTAACCGCTTAGATAACATTATCTGGTTCAACAGCCTAGATGAAGTGGTTATCCATCAAGTGGTTGATAAGTTCATTGTTGAGCTTCAGGCACAGCTTGATACTCGTGGAGTGTCTCTAGAGGTTGCAGACAGTGCTCGCGAATGGTTAGCGGTGAAAGGCTACGATAAGGCGATGGGTGCAAGACCTATGTCTAGGGCAATTCAAGAGAACTTGAAGAAGCCACTGGCTAACGAGCTGCTATTCGGTGTATTGGTGAATGGTGGTACTGTGACAGTTGATCTTAAGAACGACGAGTTGCAATTCCACTACGCAAATACCGAGGAAGAAGCTGTTCATCATTAATGGGTGATAAGTTCGGCTCTGAAAAGGGCCAACTTAAGGCTTACGGAAATTAATCTTAAGCCAACAAAAAACGGAGCCTAAAGCTCCGTTTTTTTATGCATAGTTAATAGAGATATTAACGAGCACGGAAGACGATGCGGCCTTTACTTAGGTCGTATGGAGTCATCTCTACAGTCACTTTATCGCCAGTTAGGATACGGATGTAGTTTTTGCGCATCTTACCAGAGATATGTGCAGTCACAACGTGACCGTTTTCTAGTTCTACACGGAACATAGTGTTTGGCAGAGTGTCCAGGACAGTGCCTTGCATCTCAATTACGTCTTCTTTAGCCATTTAATCCTCGAATCAGAATAAGGGTAATCTTGGTAACTCATTTAGTTACCTATTAACATTGGGCGATATTCTACCCTTGCCACCGGTGATTTACTAGCTTTTGATGCGAATCAAATCGGACTTTATAGTTCATGGCCGGGCATTCATCGATTTGATAGCCCAGATAGAGCCATTTTTTACCTTGCGAACGGGTGTATTGGATTTGGTAGAGCACTGACAGTGTACCCAATGAAATAGGGTGCTCCGGGTCGTAAAAGGTATAAAAAGCACTGTTCGCACTGTTCACTTGATCCGTCACGGCTACCGACACCAATTGGTCTTGATAATAAATTTGTAAAAAGGTAGTTGGAATAGTGCTTGAGCGAATGAATTTGGCAAAGTCATCGCGTTTTGGAGGATACATGCTGCCTTCAAAGTGTCGCGCTTCGATATATTTCTCGTAAATATCAAACCAATTTGGGTTTATTTTAGTGGTCACTTCCCAAGTATATTGTTTGCCTTTATTGAGCAGACGTTTTTGGCTTTTTGATGGTTTACAGTGTTCAACATCGATTCGTATCGCTATACATTTACTACAACCTTCACAGTGAGGGCGATAAATGGTATCTCCACTGCGCCTGAACCCATTTGCTAACAACAGTTCATAGCCTTGTAAGCTTTGCAGTTCATTATCCAGTGCAATAGCGACACGCTCTTGCTTGTCCTTCAGATAACTGCATTGATGGCTTTGGGTAAAACCCACTCGAATTTGTTGTAACTCAGGATTCATTTACGAATAGATTCCTTTTTGATGTGAATTGAACACGAGATAAATATTAGGAAGCAAACAGCTGCTGGTTGTCATAACAACCTGAAATCACCGATGCATCTCTACTATCTAAAAGATAGTCTTGAAAGGTGGTTCTTGGTATCTCTATTGCGCCTAAAGAGGCCAAATGAGGGTTCATAATTTGGCAATCAATCAGTTTTCCACCATGGCTGATGAAGTGCTGGCAAAAATACCATAGCGCTATTTTTGAAGCGTTGGGCTTAACACTGACCATAGATTCGCCACAAAATACCTGACCAACAGAGACGCCGTACAGACCGCCAATCAGTTGTTCGCCATCCCACACCTCTACCGAGTGACATGAGCCTGCTTTGGCAAAAGATTTATAAGCTGAAAGCATTTGCTCTGTTATCCATGTTTCTTCATCGGGGCGAGTGTCAGCACACAGTTGGATTAACGCTTCCGTCGCGTGATTAAGAGTCACTCTATAAGCGTGCTTTCGTTGAAATTTCACTAAACTTTTTGCTGGCTTGAAAGTCTCAGGGATAAATACAGCTCTTGGTGATGGACTCCACCACAAAATGGGTTCACCATAGCTATACCAAGGGAATATCCCCTGTCTATAGGCGCTACGCAGTCTGTCTACGGAGAGATCCCCCCCAAATGCCAACAGCCCATTAGGTTCAGCCAGTGCTAAACTTGGGTCAGGAAACTGGGTATTACTGAGACTGAGTTCTGGAAGATATAAGGTCATTATAAAATGAGAATACTGATTACATTTTTGCTACTGATTCCATTATTAGCACAAGCTGCTTATCAAAGAAATACAGCTCGTCCAGTTAATGAGGTGGTTTATGGCCAAGTCGATACCGTTCGCTATATTTCTCAGCAACAAATTGTGGAGTCAGAGGCTAAGGGGTGGCAAACCCTGTTGGGCGCTGTTGTCGGTGGTGTGATAGGCAATCAATTTGGCGATGGTACAGGGAAAGAAGTGGCAACTGCGCTGGGCGCTGTCGCGGGTGCCGGTGTTGTACAACATTATGGCAATCAGCAATATCGTGTAGAACACAAGCTGGTGGAGATACTGATCAAGACAGATGACAATCGACTGATTGATGTTATTCAAGATATCGATAGAAACATGCTTTTCTCTGCGGGGGACACTGTTCGAATCCTTTATTTTGATAATGGTGTGAGAGTAGATTTGCATCAATAAAACAAAATTCTCGGATTTAGTGCCAATTGAGTCTGTTTTTCTTTGCGCAATTTAGATAGTCTGAAATCATCTTCAATATCACGACTTAGCATCAAATTGCTTTCAAGGAAAAAGACATCGATGGAAAGCTTAACTCTACAACCTATCTCTAAGGTCAGCGGCCAAGTTAATTTGCCCGGCTCTAAGAGCGTATCTAACCGTGCACTACTACTTGCAGCCCTTGCAAACGGCACTACTCGTTTAACTAACCTTCTCGACAGTGACGATATTCGTCATATGCTAAATGCTCTTGAGCAACTAGGCGTAAAATATAGCCTGTCTCAAGATAAAACAGTGTGTGAGGTTGAGGGCTTAGGTGGTGTTTTCAATGCGCCTAAAGCTCTAGAGCTATTTCTAGGTAACGCGGGTACAGCGATGCGTCCGTTAGCCGCTGCACTTTGTGCTAGCCAAGGTGAGTTCGTATTGACGGGTGAGCCTCGCATGAAAGAGCGTCCAATTGGTCACTTGGTTGATGCTCTGCGTGAGGCGGGTGCAGAGGTGACGTATCTTGAAAACGATGGCTTTCCACCACTTAAGATCCAAGGAACAGGGTTAACCTCTGGCGAAGTGTCTATTGATGGCTCTATCTCTAGCCAGTTCCTAACCGCATTTTTGATGACTGCACCTTTAGCTGATGGCGACATCACTATCAATATCGAAGGTGACTTGGTGTCTAAGCCATACATCGATATCACTTTGCATATCATGGAGCAGTTCGGTGTTAGCGTTGAAAACTACGATTATCAAAAATTCATCGTGCGTTCTGGTCAGCGCTATGTAGCTCCTGGTGATTTCTTGGTCGAAGGTGATGCATCATCTGCGTCATACTTCTTAGCCGCAGCCGCAGTTGGTGGTGGCGAAATCAAGGTGACAGGTATCGGCAAAGACAGTATTCAAGGTGATATTCAATTTGCTGACGCACTACAGGCGATGGGCGCTGAAATCGAGTGGGGTAGTGATTACATTATTGCTCGCAAAGGCGATTTAAAAGCCGTAGATATGGACTTCAACCATATCCCTGACGCTGCAATGACTATTGCGACTGCTGCGCTGTTTGCTGAGGGCACAACGGCCATTCGCAACGTTTATAACTGGCGTGTGAAAGAAACAGACCGTTTAGCCGCTATGGCAACTGAATTGCGTAAAGTGGGTGCGACGGTGGAAGAGGGTGAGGACTATATTATTATCACCCCGCCAAAGCAGCTGATTCATGCCGCAATTGATACCTATGACGATCACCGTATGGCAATGTGTTTCTCGTTGGTTGCATTGAGTGATACTCCAGTCACGATCAATGACCCTAAGTGCACGTCAAAAACCTTCCCTGACTACTTTGATAAGCTTCAAGGTCTGGTTGTAAGCTAGGTTGCAGTATTATCAGTGAAATCAAAAACGGGCTCCCATTGGGAGCCCGTTTTATTTGTATTGAGTCTTAGTTAGCTTGAGTGGGTTGCTCAAGGAGTTCCTTGTTATGTCGCAACATAGCCAGAATATCATTGATGTAGTCATCAGAGCGCTCAGAGTAGCTGCCTAGACCATGAATCAGCTGTTCAGCGGTTGGAGTTTTATGTTGTGCGCGAATATTCGCACGAAGCTCTCTAAAGCTGCTGTAGGCTTGGTTGGTATTTAGGTTATCTACGTAGGCAGATACGGAATCGCCAACAGAATCGAATTTAGCGACCTCGTGAGTCATGCCTTCTTTACGTTGGTTTGGTACAACACCACAGTCTTTTGTAAAGCACCACTGACCAAAGAAGTTATTGGCTTCTTTAGCAAAACGAGACGTTCCCCAGCCACTTTCATTGGCAGCTTGGATCAGAACCAACTGCTCTGGAATTGTGTCTACATGCACAAGCAAGGCATCAACTTCATTTAGGCTGAAGTCTTTTACTTCAACACGATACTGATTCGCAATTTGAGTGAGTGTATTTTGCTCTGCTTCAGACAGGACTTCGCCATTGACCAACTCGCTTTGCAGCGTCACTAAAGTTTGGCGTTGCTGCTGAACAAAAGCGTTTTTCTTTTCAATGTATGGTTTAATGAAGGCAAAAAACTCACTCTTTTTCTGATTCACGTCGCTAATTGCGGCGAAATCGGGCACCGATACTTTTTCAAATTGTAGAGAGTTTTGGTTATTACCCATGCCTAGATGGTAATAGATTGAAGCCATCAAAATGATAGCCATGCTACCGATAATAATTGCGCCATTGGTTGGTATATATCTGCGTAAACTCACCGTAATTCCTTGTCTCAATCGATTGAAAAATGTGAAGTGGGTCATTATATGTGAGAGTGAAGCGCTTGGATACACGCGTAACCTTATGTTTCGTGTTTTATATGGCGTATGCAAAAAGGTGTAGGGAAAGGGCCATAAAAAAGAGCCCCTGAAAGGAGCTCTTAGTGAGATTAACGAACCGTAAATTCTTTTGAAAGATGGTGCGCTAAGTATTTGAACATATTGAAAACTGCAGTGGTGTTCGGGGTCGGTAAACCGTTATCATCAAGGAAGTATTCACCCTTAAAAATCAACACATCATCTTTTTCGACGACTGCGGTCGCACGCATTCCCTCTATATAGTCATCGTGCTCTTGGATGATGTTGTTTGCAATCATCAGCAACTCAAGTTCTGAGATAGGCTTCTTATCACTCATCTTGTTACCTATAGTTCAATTAAATTCTGGCGCTAAGTGTACCGCTAATAACACGCAAAACGAAAGCAGATTCATGTAAATCCGTCTATGGTCTATCCTGACTAGACTGGCTATTAAGCGCACAATTAGCACTAAAAGAGTAAAAATGGGTTGATTTTGAAAAAATCTCGCTCAATAGTAAAAAAAGAATCAAAATTGGAGTTCGCACGTTTGCGGGCCAAAAACATAGGACAGAACGTTCAGTTATGGGTAAGTCTCTCGTTATAGTGGAGTCACCAGCTAAGGCTAAAACGATCAATAAATACCTTGGCAAAGATTTCATTGTTAAATCTAGTGTTGGTCACGTACGTGATCTACCTACTGCGGGTCAATCCAGCGGTAAAAAGGCTACGCCTGTATCCACCAAAGGATTGAGCGCGGAAGAAAAAGCGCGCATTAAGAAAGAAAAAGATAAGAAAGCACTGATCAAAAAGATGGGCATTGACCCTTATCATGGTTGGGCGGCTAACTATCAAATCCTTCCTGGTAAAGAGAAGGTCGTTTCTGAACTGCAAAAACTCGCTAAAGACGCTGACTACGTTTATCTCGCAACCGATTTGGACCGCGAAGGAGAAGCTATCGCATGGCACCTTCGTGAGATCATCGGCGGCGATGAACAGCGATACAAGCGTGTGGTATTCAACGAAATTACTAAAAATGCTATCCAGCAAGCGTTCGAGACTCCAGGCGAGTTGAACATGGATGGTGTTAATGCTCAGCAAGCGCGTCGATTTATGGACCGCGTTGTGGGCTTTATGGTTTCACCATTACTTTGGAAAAAGGTTGCTCGCGGTTTGTCTGCAGGTCGTGTGCAATCCGTTGCCACTAAGCTTGTGGTTGAGCGTGAGCGCGAAATCAAAGCATTTATCCCTGAAGAATTTTGGGATGTCCATGCTAATACGCTAACCAAGAACAGCGATGACTTCCGTCTAATGGTGGCTCAACGTGACGGACAAGCATTCAAGCCAAGAAATGAAGCGGATACTAAAACAGCGTTAAATGTTTTAGAAAAAGCTGAGTACGAGGTTTGTAAGCGAGAAGATCGCCCAACGAAGAGCAAACCTTCTGCGCCTTACATCACGTCAACGCTACAGCAAGCGGCAAGTACGCGTTTAGGCTACGGCGTTAAGAAAACCATGATGTTGGCTCAGCGTTTGTATGAAGCGGGTTACATTACCTATATGCGTACCGACTCGACTAACTTGAGTAGCGAAGCGGTTGAAAATCTACGTAGCTACATCGGTAGCGAATACGGTGACAAGTACCTACCAGCGAAGCCTATTACTTACGGAAGCAAAGAGGGCGCACAAGAGGCGCACGAAGCTATACGTCCCTCGAGCGTAGAAGTGAAGGTAGACGACCTTGCGGGCGTTGATGCTGATGCTCATAAGCTGTATGCGCTTATTTGGAATCAATTTGTGGCATGTCAAATGACACCTGCACAATACGATTCCACAACCATCAGTGTTAAAGCTGCAGAGTTCACGCTGAAGGCGAAAGGTCGCATCCTGAAATTTGATGGTTGGACTCGCGTTCAACGTCCTATGGGCAAAAACGAAGACCAGATTCTTCCTGAAGTTAAACTTGGCGATAAGCTTTCACTGAAAGAGCTAGAACCAAAGCAACACTTTACTAAACCACCGGCGCGCTTTACCGAAGCTGCCTTGGTTAAAGAGCTTGAAAAGCGTGGTATTGGCCGTCCATCGACTTACGCATCAATCATCTCAACGATCCAAGATCGCGGATATGTGAAGGTTGAGCAGCGTCGATTCTACGCAGAGAAGATGGGCGAGATCGTGTCAGATCGCTTGGATAAGAGTTTCTTAGACTTGATGAACTACGATTTCACCGCTCGTATGGAGCAAAAGCTCGATCAGATTGCTGAGGGTGATGCGACTTGGACTCAAGTACTGGATAGCTTCTTCAAAGACTTCTCATCAGAGCTGGAAACTGCAGAGCTTGATGCAGACCAAGGCGGTATGGAACAAAACCATATCGTAATGACTGATATTGAATGTCCAACTTGTTCTCGCCCTATGGGGATCAGAACTGCATCAACGGGCGTTTTCTTAGGTTGTTCTGGTTATGCACTGCCACCGAAAGAGCGTTGTAAAACGACCATTAACCTCGGTGATGAAGACGGCATCATCAATGTTCTCGAAGAAGATCCAGAAACGGCTGCGCTACGTGCAAAACGTCGTTGTCCGATCTGTGAAACCGCGATGGATGCTTATCTAATTGATGATAAGCGTAAGCTTCATGTGTGTGGTAACAATCCAAACTGTGAAGGCTACGAAATCGAAAACGGTGAGTTTAAGGTCAAGGGCTATGATGGTCCTGTGGTTGAGTGTGATAAATGTGGTTCCGACATGGTGTTGAAAAACGGCCGTTTTGGTAAGTACATGGATTGCACCAGCGAAACCTGTAAGAACACCCGCAAGATCCTGCGTAATGGCGAGGTTGCGCCACCTAAAGAAGATCCAGTGCACTTCCCTGAGCTACCTTGTACTCAGTCGGATGCGTATTTTGTACTTCGTGATGGTGCTTCTGGTCTGTTTATGGCAGCAAGTAACTTCCCTAAATCTCGTGAGACTCGAGCGCCGTTAGTGGAAGAACTGGCTCGCTTTAAGGATCGTATTTCACCTAAGTTCCAATACTTGGCTGACGCTCCCGCTCAGGATCCGGATGGCAGACCGACTGTGGTTCGCTTTAGTCGTAAGAGCAAAGAGAACTATGTCCGCTCTGAAATCGATGGTAAGCCTTCTGGTTGGACAGGCTTATACATTGACGGGAAGTGGGAAATTACCGACAAGCGTAAAAAACCTAAAGCGAAGAGCTAAGGGTTTAAAATCTGAGTGAAAAGAGCCAGTGCCGTTAATCGTGCGCTGGCTTTTTTTGTTTAAAATTTGACCGAACGAGTAATTTAATTCTGAGTTAACCGTTTGCGTTTTCATAGTGTGTTGAAGGTCACATTTCTAGCGTCTACAATTTGCAGATCTATTCCCCTAACATAGAACTCGAATGAAATTTCCAGGCCAACGCAAATCTAAGCACTACTTTCCAGTTAATACCTCTGATCCATTAGTTCCGAAAACACAAGCTGATGACGGTGCTCATAGCACGTATGTTGTGGGAATTGATCAGACGTTAGTAGACATAGAAGCTACGGTTTCAGATGAGTTCATTAGCAAGTTCAATCTTAGTAAGGGCCACTCTTTGGTCATTGACGACCAAACCGCAGAGTCGCTGTATAACGAGCTTAAACAGCAGCAATTGATCACCAATGAGTATGCGGGTGGTACTATTGGTAACACCTTACACAACTACTCAGTGTTGGCAGACGACAAGTCTATCTTGCTTGGCGTGATGAGTGCTGACATCAAAATTGGCAGTTATGGTTTCCGTTATCTGTGTAATACCTCTAGTCGCATGGATCTAAATCACCTACAAGGTGTGGATGGCGCTATTGGTCGTTGTTTTACCCTTATCTCTGATGGCGGTGAGCGTACCTTTGCGATTAGCGAAGGTCAGATGAACCAACTTCGCGCAGAGAGTATTCCTGAGTCTATTTTCCCTGATGCAGCCGCTCTTGTACTGACTTCATACTTGGTTCGTTGCAAAGAGGGTGACCCAATGCCTGAAGCAACGATGAAGGCAGTAGAGTATGCGAAAAGGCACAATGTTCCTGTTGTTCTAACCCTTGGCACAAAGTTCGTTATCCAAGATGATCCACAATTCTGGATTGATTTTATTTCTGAAAACGTTTCTGTTGTGGCAATGAATGAAGAAGAAGCTGAGGCGCTGACAGGTATGAGCGACCCTCTACTCGCTGCAGATAAAGTCTTGGACTGGGCTGACTTAGTTCTATGCACTGCGGGCCCTGTAGGTCTGTTTATGGCAGGTTATACAGAGGAGAGTGCTAAGCGTGAAACCTCATTGCCACTTCTACCAGGAGAAATAGCAGAGTTTAACCGCTATGAATTCAGTCGTCCTGCTTTGAAATCGGCCTGTACTACTCCTATCAAAGTCTACTCGCATATTGCGCCATATATGGGTGGTCCAGAGAAGATTAAGAATACGAATGGGGCAGGTGATGCCGCTTTATCTGCTTTATTGCACGATCTGTCAGCGAATAGATTCCATAAGCAGAATATTCCTAATTCGAGTAAACACGAGCATGAATATTTGACTTACTCTTCTTTCTCGCAGGTTTGTAAATATTCTAATCGTGCCAGTTATGAAGTTTTAGCACAGCATTCACCTCGTTTATCTCGTGGATTGCCAGAGCGAGAAGATAGCTTAGAAGAGGCATACTGGGAAAGGTAATATTTTGTAATTAAATAAAGGCTCCGATAGGGGCCTTTTTACATAAAGCTGACAATTAGTTCTGTTTTTGATTTGAAAAGCCTAGCGTTAAAATTACCGAACAGTAGAGAGTAGAACAAAAGCTTACAAAGGTGTTGGTATTGTAGTCGATATAGGTTCGCCCAATAACGTTATTTTGGTTCTTTATCTATTGTTAATTTCGGTATCTAAATTTGCATATGCTGGTTAACTAGCGGCATAAAAAAAGCCCCCAAGTTGGGAGCTTAATTCAATCTAATGCAAATCTAGTATTTAAATTATGCCTTGATTAGGAAAGAGTCTAGAGACTTACCTTCATCAAGTTGCTTTTGGATTGCAGAAGGCGTACGGCCTTGGCCTGTCCACGTTTTAGTTGCGCCGCTTTCGTTTACGTATTCGTATTTAGCAGGACGTGGAGCACGTTTAGATTTTGCTTTACCCGTTTTAGCAGAAGAATCACCAGCAACTGCTGCTACTAGATCTTCAATATCAATGCCTTCTTTAAGAAGCTGCTGAGCATATTCCGCAAGTTTCTTTTCTTTTTCTTCACGTGCTGCGCGTTCTTCAGCTTCGTTTTCACGACGCTCTTCTACAACAGTCGTTAATTTATCTAAAGCTTCTTCTAGTTGTTCTAGAGTTAGTTCACGAGAGAAAGCGCGAAGACTACGGATATTAAGAAGTGTTTTAGTGATTTCAGACATTTTATGATCCCATCAGATTTATACAGCAAACAATTGTTGCTCAAGTAAGGTGCACAGTTGTGCCACAGAATATGTCAATTATATAAGAGCTTTTCTAATAGTTAAATATAAAATAAATAAAATTCCAAAAATAATAAGAAACAAAAGAATTGAAAATAAAAGGAACTTTTATAATCTCGTAAATTATTCGCTTTAATTCAAAACAGAGTTACCTAACTTAAACATCACCTTAGAGTATTCAATCAATTCAATGCGCGGTAATACCTGTCTTGCTAACTAACTGATCTTCATAGCTAAATCTTGAAGAACAAGACTCTTAAAATAGGTGATTAATACTTGGATACTGTTTCTGAATCAAGTGCTGCCACTTTATGTTGCAATTTCGATTTATCTCAGTAGAATGCGTCGCTCCTAGATCATCTAGTAGCATATTACATTTTGTAAGTTGCCTAACTAGGGGATGAGGTAGAGGCGCAGATACTATCAGTAGCTAACAATAGAGTGATGTCGTTGTAATTGTTAGTGAAAGGAGTAACTGCCGAAATGAGTAATCCAATCAAGATTGCTTGTTGGGGTTATTTCCGAAAGGAATAACACTGCCATAGTCTATTGTGTTGTTAAACTATGGAGCGCTACTGTGGGGTAACCTGTCGCCAGATGGGTTGCTTATTCAACATCATGTCGAATACCTATCTACAGTAGATCTCTTACCAAATTTGGTATTAAGAAGATCATGAATTTAATGGATTTTGCTACATCGCCTGTTTCTTTATTGCCCCCTTTATTGGCTTTAGGGCTGGCTATTATTACTCGTCGCGTACTACTTTCTTTAGGTACCGGTATCGTCCTTGGCGGTTTCCTTTTAGCTGATTACTCCGTAACTGGAGCAGCAGGTTACATTTTTGACACCGTATATGGCGTATTTATCGAAGACGGCAGCATCAACTCATGGAACATGAGTATTGTTGGATTTCTATTGCTGCTAGGCATGATGACAGCATTGCTGACGTTGTCTGGTGGTACTCGCGCTTTTGCTGAGTGGGCTCAGGCTCGCGTAAAAAGCAAACGTGGCTCTAAGCTTCTTGCAGCTTTCTTGGGCGTGTTCATCTTTATTGATGATTACTTTAACAGTCTTGCTGTTGGTGCGGTTGCTCGTCCTGTGACAGATCGCTTCTACGTTTCAAGAGCTAAGCTTGCTTACATTCTTGATTCTACTGCCGCACCTATGTGTGTGTTAATGCCAGCATCAAGCTGGGGTGCATACATAATGACGATCATTGGTGGCATTCTTGTTAGCCACAACATGACCGAATATTCTGCGCTTGGAGCTTACGTTCGTCTTATCCCAATGAACTTCTATGCGGTATTTGCACTGCTTATGGTATTCGCTGTAGCCTGGTTTAAGATCGATGTGGGCGCGATGCGTCGTCATGAGATTGAAGCCTCTCAAGGTCGCGGTTTCGAAAAGGATGAAGAAGCTGAAGGTTCACACCTAATTGATGAAGAACTGGATATTGAGCAAAGCTCTCGCGGTTCAGTAACAGACCTAACCCTTCCTATCGTTACTTTGATTGCTGCGACAGTAGCGGCAATGATGTACACCGGTGGTTTGGCTTTGGCTGAAGATGGTATTGCGTTCAATGTGCTAGGTGCGTTTGAGAACACCGATGTGGGTACTTCTCTAATCTATGGTGGTCTAGTGGGCATCGTAGTTGCACTTGCAACGGTATTACGCCAAGGCTTGCCTGTAGTTGATATCAGCCGTGCATTGTGGATTGGTGCTAAATCTATGTTTGGTGCAATTCTAATCCTAGTATTTGCATGGTCTATTGGTAGCGTAATTGGTGATATGAAGACGGGTTCTTACCTATCATCGATGGCACAGCAAGCAAATATCAATGCAGGTTGGTTGCCAGTAATCCTATTCTTGCTAGCGGGTGTGATGGCATTCTCTACCGGTACTTCTTGGGGTACCTTCGGAATCATGCTTCCAATCGCGGGTGATATGGCTGGAGCGACGGATCTTGCTTTAATGCTTCCGATGTTGGGTGCTGTACTTGCAGGTTCAGTATTTGGTGACCACTGTTCACCTATCTCGGATACCACCATCCTGTCATCAACGGGTGCACGTTGTAATCATATCGACCACGTTGCAACTCAGTTGCCGTATGCGATTTCTGTAGCGCTTATCTCTTGTGTGGGCTTTATCACACTAGGTATGACAACCTCGGTAGCAATATCGTTTGCTGCATCAAGTGTGGCGTTTGTGGTGGTATGTTTTGTGCTTTCCACCCTGTCTCGCTCGAAGATGGCTTGCCAAAAGGCATAGCGTCTCGATTGCTAACTTAAATAGATGATTAAAAAGGAAGCGTTGCTTCCTTTTTTTGTAAAGAGCATTTTACGTTTCCGTCGCACCCTAAGTAAATTTGACCCGAAAACGTATTTTTCATAACTAAACGGTTGCAAAGTTTGATCTGCTTAGTTAGTGTGTTTGTAAGCCAATTGAATAAGCCTTTAAGAACATGCGCCGACAAGATATGAACCTACATCATCATCACCATCACCCACACTAGTCTTTCGGGCGAGTTGCGCGTATCCGGGAGACAATGCTCTCGGAGGTTGAATCAAGAATTCAGATTTAAACCCTTGGGAGCCTAGCCCCAAGGGTTTTTTCATTTTATACGATTAACAAATTTAGAATATCAGCACAGGGAATCTGCAATGCAAACACAACGTCTAAGAATTGCTATTCAAAAGAAAGGTCGACTTAGCAAAGAATGTCAGGAATTACTCAAGAAGAGTGGCGTTAAATTCAACATTATGGGAGAGCGTCTAGTCGCTCATTCGTTAAACACACCAATCGACCTTCTATTGGTACGTGATGACGATATCCCTGGCCTTATCATGGATGGTGTGGTTGATTTAGGTTTCATTGGTGAGAATGAATTAGAAGAGGTTCGTCTTGATCGCAAAGCACAAGGCCAACCAAGCACGTTCAAAACACTACGTCGTCTAGACTTTGGTGGCTGTCGTTTATCTATCGCAGTCGACAAAGAGATGGAATATGCGGGCCCTCAAGATCTTGCAGGCAAACGCATTGCAACAAGCTACCCACACTTGCTTAAGGCGTACATGGACACGCAAGGCATCGATTTTAGCACCTGTATGCTAACCGGTTCTGTAGAAGTGGCGCCTCGCGCTGGTCTAGCTGACGGTATTGCTGACTTGGTGTCGACTGGCGCTACGTTAGAAGCAAACGGCCTAAAAGAAGCCGAGGTTATCTTCCGCTCAAAAGCAACGCTTATTCAACGTGACGGCGAGTTTGAACAAGAAAAGCTCGACCTAATCGATAAACTACTTACTCGCATGCAGGGTGTACAGCAAGCGAAAGAATCAAAATACATCATGCTCCACGCCCCTCTTGACCGCTTAGAAGAAGTCACTGCGCTGCTTCCAGGTGCTGAAGACCCAACAGTACTGCCATTATCTAACGATAAGTCTAAAGCTGCTATCCACCTAGTGAGCTCAGAAAACCTGTTTTGGGAAACCATGGAGCAGTTGAAGGAGTTGGGTGCAAGCTCAATCCTATTGCTACCTATTGAGAAAATGATGGAGTAGGCAATGAGAACGGTTACTTGGCAATCATTAAGTGAAGAACAGCAAGGCGCTGTTCTTCAGCGCCCAGCCATTGCTGAGGGTGCAAACATTACGGCTGCAGTATCTGCGGTAGTAGATAGCGTAAAAAAAGACGGTGACAAGGCACTGCTGGACCTAACCGAAAAGTTTGATGGCATTCGTCCAGACAGTATTCGAGTGTCTAATGCAGACATCGACGCTGCCTCAGAGCGTCTGTCGGAAGAGATGAAGGCGGCACTTAACCAAGCGTACAAAAACATTGCAAAGTTTCACCAAGCTCAAAAGCCAGCGCCACTTAGAGTCGAAACTCAACCGGGTGTTGTGTGTGAGCAGGTAACGCGTCCAATTAATACTGTCGGTTTGTATATTCCTGGTGGCAGTGCACCATTACCATCAACGGTATTGATGCTCGGTGTACCCGCGCAAATCGCAGGCTGTAATAAGGTCGTATTGTGTTCGCCTCCGCCGATCGCAGATGAAATTCTGTATGTCGCTAAGCTGTGTAATATCGATGAAGTGTATAACCTAGGTGGCGGACAAGCGATTGCTGCTATGGCCTACGGCACTGACACGGTAGCTAAGGTTGATAAGATCTTTGGACCAGGTAACGCGTACGTAACCGAAGCTAAGCGTCAAGTAAGCAATGACTTTCGCGGTGCTGGCATTGATATGCCTGCAGGACCATCAGAAGTACTGGTGATTGCAGATGAGACTGCAGATCCTGACTTTATTGCCGCTGATTTATTGAGCCAAGCTGAACACGGCCCTGATTCTCAAGTTGTGCTAGTGACACCTTCTGTGTTGATTGCCGATCAAGTGACCGATGCGGTTCAGCGCCAGTTGCAACAACTATCTCGTAAAGATATCGCTCAACAAGCTCTAGCTTCTAGCCTAATCATCATTGCTGAATCAGTGACTCAAGCCATCGCTATCTCGAACTACTACGGTCCAGAGCACTTGATTGTTCAGACTAAGAATCCACGTGAATTAGTGCCACTTCTTGATAATGCGGGTTCTATCTTCTTAGGTGACTGGTCTCCAGAGTCTGTGGGTGACTACGCATCGGGTACTAACCATGTATTGCCAACGTATGGCTATACGCGTACTTATTCCAGTCTTGGTTTAGCCGACTTTAGTAAGCGCATGACAGTACAAGAGTTAAGTGCAGATGGTTTAAAAACACTAGCACCAACCGTTGTCACTATGGCTGAAGCGGAAGGTCTTGATGCCCACAAACGCGCCGTAACCATACGTGTAGAAAAACTGTTATCGGCTGAGTAGGAGAGATTGAACATGGAAAAGTTAGCACGTAAACAAGTCCAAGCTCTTACTCCGTATCTGTCGGCTCGCCGTATCGGCGGTTCTGGTGATGTATGGCTAAATGCCAATGAATCACCGTTTGATAATACGTATACCCTAGAGGCTTCTCGCTTAAATCGTTATAGCGAATGCCAACCTCCACAGTTGATTGAGGCTTATGCCTCATACGCTGGCGTTGCGCCACAGCAAGTTTTGACGTCGCGTGGTGCCGATGAAGGCATCGAGCTTCTTATCAGAGCGTTTTGTGAGCCGGGCGAAGATGCGATTCTTTATTGCCCGCCGACCTATGGCATGTATGCCATTAGCGCCGAGACAATTGGCGTTGAGCGTAAGACCGTACCTCTGACTGATGAGTGGCAGCTTAACCTAGAATCCATCGAGCCAAATCTTGATGCAGTCAAACTGGTTTTTGTTTGCTCCCCTAATAATCCAACCGGCAACTTAATCAATCGTGAAGATATTGTCTCGTTACTTGAGATGACGAAAGACAAAGCGATTGTAGTGATGGATGAAGCCTATATCGATTTTTGTCCAGAGGCGTCTACGGTTGATCTTCTAAGCCAATATCCAAACCTTGCCATCCTGCGTACCATGTCTAAAGCTTTTGCTCTTGCGGGTTTACGTTGCGGGTTTACCTTGGCAAATGAGGAATTAATTCAGGTACTACTTAAGGTGATTGCCCCTTATCCAGTGCCCGTGCCGGTAGCGGATATTGCTTCGGCGGCTTTGTCTAAAGAAGGGCTCGTGCGCGCGATGACGCAGATTTCAACCCTAAATGACAATCGCGCATTTTTGCAGACTGAACTGCAGGCAATACCTGATGTGACGGTATTTGCGGGTTTTGGTAATTACTTGCTAGTGCGCTTTAGCGACGGCGATGCGTTATTTAAAGCCGCTTGGGATGCAGGTATTATTTTACGTAATTCCCCAATTAAAGATTGTGTACGCATTAGCATTGGCAGTCGTGAAGAGTGTGAAAAAACACTGAATTTTATTAAGCAACAATTGGCTCAATTTGCAGCGTAGGACGCCGAATTAGAATAAGGAACAATAATGAGCAACTCCCAAAAGATTTTATTTATCGACCGTGACGGCACCTTAATTGTTGAGCCACCGGTAGATTTTCAAGTAGACCGCTTAGATAAACTAAAATTTGAACCTTTAGTGATCCCAAGCCTTTTAACTCTGCAAGATGCAGGGTATCGCCTGGTTATGGTGACTAACCAAGACGGTTTAGGCACGGATAGCTATCCTCAGGCTGACTTTGATGCGCCGCACGATTTGATGATGCACCTTTTTGAATCTCAGGGTGTGCACTTTGACGATGTCCTGATCTGTCCACACTTTGAAGAAGACAACTGCTCTTGCCGCAAGCCTAAGCTTGGTATGGTGAAAGAATACCTGCAATCAGGCAAGGTAGACTTTAAGACATCAGCAGTGATTGGCGACCGTATTACAGACCTTCAATTGGCTGAAAATATGGCGATACAAGGTATTCAATACAACCCTGAAACGCTTGGTTGGCCTGCTATCGTCAAAATGTTAACCACTAATCCTCGCGTTGCTGAGGTAGTGCGTACCACCAAAGAAACGGATATTCGTGTTGCGGTAAACCTTGATGAAGCTGGTGGCAACAAGATTGAGACTGGTCTTGGATTTTTTGACCACATGCTAGATCAAATTGCTACTCACGGCGGATTCCAGCTGAAACTCTCTGTTGATGGTGATCTGCACATTGACGATCATCACACCGTTGAAGATACCGCACTAGCGCTAGGCCAAGCGATTAAAGAGGCTTTGGGTGATAAGCGTGGTATCGGTCGCTTCGGCTTTAGCCTACCGATGGATGAGTGTTTGGCGCAGTGTAGCTTAGACCTTTCTGGCCGCGCTTACCTTAAGTTTGATGCCAAATTTAGCCGTGAAGAGGTGGGTGGATTCTCAACGGAGATGGTTGTTCACTTCTTCCGCTCTCTTGCTGATGGTATGGCGTGTACATTGCACCTGTCGTCAACAGGTGACAATGACCACCACATTATTGAGAGCTTGTTTAAAGCGTTTGGTCGCACTTTGCGTCAAGCGATCAAGGTTGAAGGTACTGAGCTACCGAGTAGCAAAGGGATGTTGTAAGAGATGAGTGTGGAAAATCAATCGCAAACCGTTGTGATCATTGATACAGGCTGTGCAAACGTCTCTTCAGTACGCTTTGCCATCGAACGCTTGGGCTTTGATGTTGCAGTCTCAAAAGATCCAGATGTTGTGCTTGGGGCAGATAAGCTGTTCTTGCCTGGAGTAGGAACAGCTAGTGAAGCTATGCAAAACCTGAAAGAGCGCAACCTTATTGAGTTGGTTAAGCAGGTAGAGAAGCCGATGCTGGGTATCTGCTTAGGCATGCAACTTCTTGGGAAACTGTCTGAAGAGAAAGGCCAAAAGGCTGACGAGATCGTACCGTGTCTCGGTCTTTGTGAAGGCGAAGTACGTAAGCTCGACAGTAAAGAATTCCCTCTGCCTCATATGGGTTGGAACACTGTCTCAGCAGCTGAAGGGCACCCTTTGTTTAAGGGGATTGAGTCTGGAGAATACTTCTACTTTGTGCACAGCTTTGCGATGCCAGTAGGGGATTACACCATTGCCAGTTGTGATTATGGCAGTCGCTTTAGTGCCGCTGTTCAAAGTGGTAACTATTATGGTGTTCAGTTTCACCCAGAGCGCTCTTCAAAGGCTGGCTCACAATTGATTAAAAACTTTTTAGAGCTGTAAGGCTTTAACTATTTCGACTTTAGGGACTAGAAGTGATTATTCCAGCATTAGATTTAATTGAAGGTCAGGTAGTCAGATTATACCAAGGTGACTACGGACAGGTAACAGAGTACAAGGTAGACCCAGCAGAGCAGTTCAACCTTTATCACCAAGCAGGTGCCAACTGGTTACACTTGGTCGATTTAACAGGTGCAAAGGATACTAGTGCACGTCAGCTTGATCTTATCGGGCGACTTCTAAAAAGTACTCCAGCCAAAATTCAAATTGGTGGCGGCGTTCGTACAGAGCAAGACGTTATTGATTTATTAGATGCAGGCGCGGAGCGTGTTGTTGTAGGGTCAACCGCCGTTAAGCAGCCTGAGCTAGTTAAAGGCTGGATGGAAAAATATGGCCCTGAGCATATTGTTCTCGCTCTCGATGTAAACATTGATAAAGAAGGTAATCGCAAGGTCGCAGTATCAGGATGGCAAGAAGATTCAGGTGTGACGATTGAAGCGCTTATTGAGGATTTTCTAACGGTTGGCTTGAAGCATGTGCTTTGTACTGACATTTCAAAAGATGGCACGCTTACTGGTTCAAACGTAGAACTGTATGTTGACCTTTGTAAGCTATATCCACAGGTGCACTTTCAGTCATCTGGTGGTATCGGAAGCCTTGCGGATATCGAAGCATTGAAGGATACCGGTGTGCGCGGTGTTATCGTGGGACGTGCCTTACTTGATGGCAAGTTTACCGCTGAACAAGCATTTGCAAGCTGGGAAACAGCCTAGTCATTGAGTTTAAGCTTTTAAAAGGATTACAGGTATTATGTTAGCGAAGCGAATAATTCCTTGTTTAGATGTCCGTGACGGACAAGTTGTAAAGGGTGTTCAGTTTAGAAACCATGAAATCATCGGAGACATTGTTCCTTTGGCTCAGCGTTATGCCGAAGAGGGCGCGGATGAATTGGTGTTCTATGATATTACCGCCTCTAGTGACGGTCGTGTAGTCGACAAGAGCTGGGTTGCTCGCGTAGCAGAGGTAATTGATATCCCATTTTGCGTAGCTGGTGGAATTAAGTCCGCAGAAGACGCGTCAAGAATTCTAGAGTTTGGTGCTGATAAGGTCTCGATTAATTCACCAGCATTGGCTAATCCAGAATTGATCACACACTTGGCAGATAAATTTGGCGTGCAGTGCATTGTGGTCGGTATTGATTCTTACTTTGATAAAGAGACAGGTAAGTATCAGGTTTACCAATTCACAGGTGATGAAGCAAGAACCAAGGCGACCCAATGGGAAACCAGAGACTGGGTACAAGAGGTTCAAAAGCGTGGCGCAGGTGAAATCGTGTTAAACATGATGAACCAAGATGGCGTTCGCAATGGCTACGATGTGACTCAGCTGAACATGGTGCGTGAAGTCTGTAAGGTACCCTTGATTGCATCAGGCGGTGCAGGCGCTATGGAGCACTTTGCCGAGGCCTTTAATAAAACCAATGTGGATGGTGCTTTAGCCGCTTCTGTATTCCACAAACAAATCATCAATATTGGTGAATTAAAACAATACCTTAAGACCCAAGCAGTAGAGGTGAGAATATGAGTTTTGCAACAGCTGAAGTAACGACATTAGCTGAACGAATTGACTGGGATAAGGTTGACGGCCTAGTGCCAGCTATTGTTCAGGATTTCATTTCTAGCCAAGTACTGATGATGGGCTACATGAACCCAGAAGCATTGCAAAAAACAGGCGAAACAGGGCAGGTTACCTTCTTCTCACGTACTAAACAGCGTTTGTGGACTAAGGGTGAAACCTCTGGCAACGTACTGCAACTTAAAAACATTGCGCTAGATTGTGACAATGACACCTTGCTGGTTAAAGTCGCTCCAATTGGCCCTACTTGTCACACTGGCACAACAACCTGTTGGGATGCAGACTCTCAAGAAGAGTCGCAAATGGTGTGGCTTCATCAGCTCGAGACTCTACTGGCCGAGCGCAAATCAGCCGATCCTGACTCTTCCTACACCGCCAGCTTATATGCCCGTGGCACCAAGCGTATTTCGCAGAAAGTGGGTGAAGAAGGCGTTGAAGTCGCGCTTGCGGCGACGTCGGGCGATAAGGCGGAATTAGTCTGTGAATCAGCAGACCTGATTTATCACTTGATTGTGTTACTTCAAGACCAAGGTTTATCGTTAAATGATGTGGTGAATAAGCTTAAAGAGCGTCATAAGTAATCGACCTCATTGAAAAGGCCATCTCATTTGAGATGGCCTTGTGCTTTTAGATGCCACAGCACTTTTTATATTTCTTTCCACTACCGCAGACACAAGGGTCATTACGGCCTATTTCCTTTTTCTTCACTGGAAGCGGGTAGTCATACATTTCACCGTCAATATAAAACCATTGATCGTCTTCTCTAACGAAACGTGATTTCTCTGTGAAACTGTATTGACGTTTATCTTCGATAAAATAGGCATTGAAGGTGACGTAGCCTTCATTGTCATCCTTGCCAGGTTCTGTGCTTACGACCTCTAGCTTTTTCCACTCACCATGCACTGACTCAGCAATAGCATCGGCTTCTGCCGCTGCGTTACAGCTTGGGTGATAGGTACGCACTACAAAGTCCACTAGTCTTAATTCATGGGCGCAATAGCGAGCGCGCATTAACTGCTCAGGTGTAAGGGCATTTTTTGGGCTTGAATGGATCGGTTGGCAACAGTCTTGATAAGCCTTTTGGCTATGACAACGGCAAAGGGAAGTGGCTGATTCGCTCATTGAAATGTCGTAATTGATAAATTTGAGCCAATTATAACACTGTTATTAGAGATTATTTATTTCGAAGAGAGGATTGCCTACCTGTAAAGGCGATAAATTGGTGCTGTGAGTTTTGTAGCACTTCATTCGCCGCTATCGTATCCGGCAACTCATAGACTGTAGACGGGCTACGGGCTTGATGATTTAGTTCTTGGTATACCTTTCGATACCAAAGTGGGTAAGACTCATTTAATACGTGCTTTTCAAACATTTCGGGCATCGCGAGATAATAACCTTGAAAGAGATCAAATCCTGCGTTGCGTGCTTGTAAGTATTGGTGCTTATGCTCAATTTTTTCGGCGATAAATCGAATATTTAGATGTTTGTGAGCTTGAATAAACCGATGTGAATCAAATAAGGAATACTGCTTTATATCAAGCTTAATAATTGAGATAAATGGAATGACGGGGTCCCATTCTGGAGATGGAATAAAGTCATCCAGTGCGATTTGGTATCCTTTTGAATGCAAATCTTTGATGGCTTCAATGAGTTCAATACTTGGTGAATCCCCCTCTAATACCTCTATAACAATATTCTCGGGAGGAAGGCATAACGGAAGGCCGTTAATTATGCAATCATGACTGAAGTTAATATATCCAGTAACATTATTAAGTAGTAATTGGGATTGGTCTAATAAAAGATCAACCATTATGGAACGAGTTGCATAATTGGCGTTGACTTTAGGATAACGATTTAAATGGCTTTGTCGATACAGCAACTCATAAGCTACTGTATTGCCATTACGGTCTGAAATCGATTGTCGAGCAATAAATGAACTGTACACAAAATATCAACTATCACAAAAATGTCACATTTGATAATAGACATAAATGATGACTTTTATATTAATTTCGATCAAAAATGCCTATTTAGTAGTATTAAAAGTGTAATTTATAGAGGTTGGTTAAATAAATTGAGGTGGTCTTTGGTGACTTCGAGGATTGATGCTTGAGTAAACCAATCTCCAAGGACAATACGCTTCATATTTCCAACGGTATCTAATTGGTGGATATTTTGGCGATGGGTGTGTCCATGAATAAGCCATTGTGCTTTATGGCGTTGCATCGCATCAATAACCGCCTGTTGATTCACATCCATAATTTCGTAGGATTTGGACTGCTTGTCATCATTGGCATTATTTTGCACTTTCTTAACTAACTTACGGCGCCAAGATAGAGGAACTCGGTTGTAAATCCACTGTAGCCATTTTAAATGCATCTTCTTGCGAAACTCTTGATATTTCACATCATCAGTACAGAGAGTATCGCCATGCATGATTAGAGTAGGAGTACCATAAAGGTCAATCAAGGTTTCATCGCCTAGCAGCTTAGCGCCACTTTTACGCTCAAATCGCTTACCCACTAAGAAATCGCGATTGCCTTGCACGAAAAAGCATGGCGTTCCAGCGTCGACAAGTGTCTTTATCTCTTGGGTTACTGTGTTGTTCAGAGGTGAGTCATCATCATCTCCAACCCAGAATTCAAATAGATCTCCTAGGATATAAACCGCATCTGCGTTTGGCGCATCTTCACGCATAAAGCGCACGAAAGCGTCGGTCATATCGTTGCGATTAGGAGTAAGGTGTAGATCAGAGATAAAGAGTGTACGCATTGGGAGAGGATTCCATTAGAGAGAATAAACCGCCTAAGGTGTGCTTAGGCGGTTTGAAAGCTATTACTCAGCGATAGTAGTGCCAGTAATAATAACTTCTTCTAGAGGAACATCTTGGTGCATACCCATGCTACCAGTGCTCACGCCTTTGATTTTGTTTACTACATCCATGCCTTCAGTCACTTTACCGAATACACAGTAACCCCAACCATTCATGTCTTCTGATTTGAAGTCCAAGAAAGTGTTGTTGTTAATGTTGATAAAGAACTGCGAGCTAGCAGAATGCGGTTCCATAGTACGCGCCATTGCGATAGTACCAACAGCGTTGCTTAGACCGTTGTTTGCTTCGTTCTTGATAGTGTCGCGAGTTGGTTTCTCACGCAAGCCAGAAGTCATACCGCCGCCTTGGATCATAAAACCATCGATAACACGGTGGAAAAGAGTGTTGTCGTAAAAACCATCTTTACAATACTGAGCGAAGTTTGCCGCTGTAACAGGTGCAGCTTCGTGGTTCAGTTCTAGAGTGATGTCACCGTGATTGGTGTGAAGGGTGATCATAAGAGCGTCCTTAACGTTTATTTAGTAGATAAATCGAATCAAATTCTAACCAAACTCTCAGCACAATCAACTGCTATCCGAGTTTTATGTTACTTAACGGGTTATGTGTTGGTATACTAACCGCATTATTGCCACCAAGAAGTAAAAGCAGAAGAAATGCTCAAGATATACAATACACTGACGCGCCAAAAAGAAGAATTCAAACCTATCACTGCCGGTAAAATAGGCATGTATGTGTGTGGGGTGACCATCTATGACTTGTGTCATATTGGACATGGCCGTACTTTTGTTTCTTTTGACGTAGTGTCTCGTTACCTTAGATATCTTGGTTATAACTTGAACTTTGTACGCAACATTACTGATATCGATGATAAAATCATCAAGCGTGCAGCAGAGAATGGCGAAAGCTGTGAGTCTCTGACAGAGCGCCTTATCGCTGAAATGCATGCTGATTTTGATGCACTTAACATGAAACGCCCAGATGTCGAACCTCGTGCAACAGAATTCATTGATGAGATTATCGAACTTGTTGAAAAGCTGATCGAACGTGGCTTTGCGTATGTTGCAAGCAACGGCGATGTGATGTTCGAAGTGAGCAAGTTTGATGAATACGGAAGACTATCTAAGCAAGATCTAGAGCAACTTCAAGCGGGTGCTCGTGTGGACATTGAAACAGCGAAACGCAGTCCACTAGACTTTGTTCTATGGAAGATGTCAAAACCAGGTGAACCAACTTGGGAATCACCATGGGGCGCAGGTCGTCCGGGTTGGCACATTGAATGTTCTGCAATGAACTCATCTATTCTAGGCAATCACTTTGATATTCACGGTGGTGGTTCAGATCTACAATTCCCTCACCACGAGAATGAGATTGCTCAGTCTTGCTGTGCCCACGGCACCCAATATGTAAATACTTGGATGCACAGCGGCATGGTAATGGTCGATCAAGAGAAAATGTCTAAGTCTTTAGGCAACTTCTTTACGATCCGCGACGTATTAGGCCATTACGACTCTGAGACGGTTCGTTACTTCCTAATGTCAGGACACTACCGTAGCCAGCTAAACTACAGCGAAGATAACCTAAACCAAGCTCGTGCTTCTCTTGAGCGTTTATACACTGCGCTTCGTGGTTTAGATGCATCTGCAACGCCTGCGGGTGGTGAAGACTACGTGTCTCGTTTTACCGCTGCAATGAATGATGATTTCAACACACCTGAAGCTTACGCTGTGCTATTTGATATGGCCCGTGAAGTGAACCGTTTGAAGGGTGCTGATCTGGAAAAAGCGAGTCAACTGGGTGCATTGATGCGCGAGTTAGCGGACGTGATTGGTATTCTTTATCAAGATCCTGAAGCCTTCTTACAAGGTGAGCAGGAAGACGATGAAGTTGCTGAGATTGAAGCATTGATTAAGCTTCGTAACGACTCTCGTGCTTCTAAAGATTGGGCAAATGCCGATCTTGCTCGTGATAAGCTAAATGAACTGGGTATTATCTTAGAAGATGGTCCTCAAGGTACCACTTGGCGTCGCAAGTAGTGCTCAACCTTTGAATAATTAGGGCTGATATTTATCGGCCCTTTTCTTTATGTAACTTATTTTTACGCAACCTAGAACGATTATAAAGGCTTAAACGTGGCTCAGATGTACTTCTACTACTCAGCGATGAACGCGGGTAAATCCACCACACTTCTACAATCCTCTTTTAATTATCAAGAAAGAGGTATGAACCCACTTATCTTTACTGCGGCACTCGATGACCGCTATGGTGAAGGGAAGGTGACTTCTCGAATTGGCCTGCAGGCTGATGCGCATCTCTTTCATAAAGAGACAGATCTGTTTAAAAAGATGAGTGAGCTTAATCAAGAAACGCAGCACCACTGTGTTTTAGTTGATGAATGCCAGTTCTTGTCGAAAGAGCAGGTGTATCAACTGACAGAAATCGTTGATAAGTTACACATCCCAGTGTTGTGCTACGGCTTGCGTACTGACTTCTTAGGCGAACTATTTGAGGGTAGCCGTCACTTGCTAGCGTGGGCTGACAAATTGGTTGAGCTAAAAACCATTTGCCACTGTGGTCGCAAAGCCAACATGGTGATCCGTACCGATGAGCATGGTAACCCTATCGCAGAAGGGGATCAGGTAGCTATTGGCGGTAACGATAAGTATGTGTCGGTGTGCCGCGTGCACTACAAAGAAGCTCTAGGACGTTGAGTTTGAAAAATAGCGCTGGGTTCTAAGAGCATAGTTTCAGTAAACCGCTGTTTACCAGATACAAAAAAGCCCTCAACTCGAGGGCTTTGTTATTTCTATCGGTAGAAACTACTTTTTAATGTTATCCAAGTGAGCTGCAAATTGCTTCGCGGCATACTCTACGCGCTCTGCAGGTCTCGGATACTCAGCGGTTTCACCAAGGTTTTCAATGTGCTGCAGTCTCGGAAGTAGACCCGTACCGTTAGCAATTTGAATCGCTAAACCAGGACGAGCGTTAAGTTCCAACACCATAGGACCTTCTTCACTATCAAGTACCATATCGGTACCCATGTAGCCAAGGCCTGTCATTTCCCAAGCACTTGATGCTAAGGTCAGCAAACGCTCCCAGTGAGGCACCTGCAGCTGCATTAGGTCTTTACCTGTATCAGGGTGGTGAGTGACGGGTAAATCGTATTGCACAGCGCGTACAGCTTTACCCGTTGCGATATCAATACCCACGCCCACCGCACCTTGGTGCAAGTTTGCTTTACCATCAGAGTTAGAGGTTGATAAACGCATCATCGCCATCACTGGGTAGCCTTTAAATACGATAATACGTACATCAGGCACACCCTCGTAGCTGTAACCCTCAAAGCAGCTGTCGAACTTAATCAAGTTTTCTACAACAGCAACGTCGTTCTTACCACCTAGTGAAAACAGACCTGCCAAAGTATTACTGATATGGCGCTCAACATCTTGCTCGTTAACGGTATCGCCAGACGGTTTAGTGTAGATACCGTCTTTGTGCGAGATGATGACCAAGATACCTTTACCACCACTACCTTGAGCTGGTTTGATACAGAATCCCGGCCATTCCTTAACCATTTTATGGATGCGTTTTACTTCAGCTTGTTGACCAATAACACCGATTAGCGCGGGTGTTGTCGCGCCGTGAAGCTCTGCGATCTTTTTGGTTTTTAGCTTGTCATCCACAAGAGGGAATTTACTACGGTCATTGTATTTACCAATGTAACTGTGGTTACGTTGGTTCATGCCCATAATCCCTTTTGAGCGAATCTTAAATGGCGAAGTAAACTGACTCAACATAGGCTTAGTCCTCCGCCAGTGGCTTGAAGCGACGTAGCTCAGTTAAGCGGTATCCAGTGTAGTTACCTAACATTAGAATCAGTGCCAAGATAATTAGCTGAACACCAATAAAGTTGAAAGTCAGGTGCTGGATGTACATGTTGGTCATAGCTAGGTAAACCAGTACCGCAGTTAATAGCGAACCACCACCTTGTAGAACCACCTCTTTTGCGCCTTCTTCTTCCCAAAGAATCGACATACGTTCGATAGTCCAAGATAGGATGATCATAGGGAAGAAGGTAATAGACAGACCTTCTACCAAGCCGATATTAAAGGCCACGATAGTGAATACAGATATAATCAAGATTACGGTGATGATAACCGCAGATATCCTGGCAACCAGCAACAGATTGAGCTTGGATAGATAACTACGAATCACCAAACCTGTACCGACAATGAGTAGGAAACCAACGATACCAGTGACTAATTGCGTTTGTACAAAGGCTACAGCAATAAGCACGGGCATGAAGGTACCAGAAGTCTTAAGACCTATGATGATTCGCAAGAACACCACGATGAGCGCGCCGATTGGAATAAGCATGATGGTTTTAAACATCGATTGCTCTTCTAGTGGCAGGCTGTGAATCGAGAAGTTCAGTAAGTCATCAGCATTGACCTTGCTTGCAGTTGCGGCGCGAGGTGTGATGTCTTGAGCGATCATAGAAAATAGCACTTGGCTGTTTCTACCACCGGTAACGTCAAGAAGTGAAACATTCGACTCATCCCAGATAAGCGTGTTTTCGCTTTGACCTTGGGTTCCTGTTTCAGCATCAAACAATAGCCAGTTTTTACCGTTCCATACCTGAACCATAGGGTTGATAGATTGACGGCGACGGCCATCTTCTAGCTGAATAACACCTACGGTTTTATTTTGGACGTTAGCATAAGAGAGTAGGGCAGAAAGCGCTTCTTGCTTAGTAAACTGGTTCAAAAGCAGAGCCGCGTTTTGGCTGTTGCTATCGTTTATCTTGCGGATGATTTCGCGTGTTAGCGTCTCATCGTTAGCGCTTCGCTTGGTAGCCTCTTCTACGATAGCTTGAGCGGCAGCTTCTTGAGGGCCATCAAAGGTTGGTGCTTCAATTTCGCCCTCAGGCGCAACTGACTCAACCTTAGCCTGTGGATCTACGAGGAATTGAGCCTTGTAGTAGATGGTTTGTGGGCCCTCGGCAAAGCGGATAGTCCATTCCGCTCGTCGACCAATATCAGAATTCACATACGCTACGCCATAACCAGGCGATGATGCAGATTCGTCAACCAGTGTGTAGCCGTTTTGAGTTCCAGGTGCTGCAAGAGAAACCGTAACCGGCTCACCTTGTGCAACAAGCTCAACGCGAGCTTCAATATCCCAAAGCTCTCGGCTTTCACCCGGTGTCCAAGGTACCCCGTAGGAGTCATGGCGCAGTATAGATAATGCGGCGCCAGCAACTATGAGCAGGGCAATAAAAATATAAAAAGGCACTCGTGAAGTCATAACAATCCTTATTATTGAGGCGACCTAATTTGTCACTGCTGTTTGTCTGTTTGAATGTATTCTTTACTCACATCTACTAGGGCGATGTCCTTGATGAACTCTCTGCCTAGTAGTACTGGGTGCGTCATGTGAGAGCGGTCAGCTAGAGTGAACTGTGCTTTTTCTCTCACGTCACCTAAGCTAATCCACAGTTCAATGACTGCGCGTCGGTGCGTTTTCGTTGTATTGGATTGACGAACCTTTGCATATCGAATTAGCGGGGCTTCAATCCATGTTGGTTCAGCATCTTCGGCTTTATCAGTGGATAAGTTAAATTTAACCCATGTATTGCCGTTTCGTTCAAATTCTTGAATATTAATTGCATTAAGTGACGATGTTGCGGCACCTGTATCAATTCTTGCTTCAAACGTTTGATTTATCTGTTCAAATTTGACTGTTTCTATAGAGCCTAAAACAATCAGATCACCATTAGACGCTAGGGTCTTAGGCTTAGGTTGCTCTTCTTCTTGTTTAGGAGCGAGCAAAACTCGAGCGTTTTGCTTAGCTAAATTATCCACTCGATTTGACATGATAGTCAGTTGACCTTCCAAGCTTGCAATATAATCATTTTGATTATCAATTGAAAGTTGTAGGTTGCTGATCTGATTAGATAAATTCTTTTCAGAAGATTGTACTGCTTGCATAGATTCCGTTCTAAACTGTCTCGTTTCTTCCTGTGTTGCTTGAGACGTAGCACACCCGGATAAAAGTACCGCTCCGGATAAGGCGACAATATGCTTGAGCATCTTAGACCTATTATTTTTTGTACTTAGCTCGATAATCCACTTCAACTAGCCGGATTCGCAATGCTAAGTGTAGAACACATATTCCATATTTTCGGTAGTTCAATAAAAAAACATTGATAATTTTCAATGTTTTAACTGATGTTCATTAAGTGAGCAAACGTACATCAGTGAATCCAATCAGCTTGGATTTTTTGCAACCAGTATTGCTCTACGAGGAGCAGGGTAGCCTTCGACTGTTTTTGTTGGGTCTTCAGGATCAAGGTACTCAGGTAGAGAGTTGTGCTTCATCCATTCTGTTGATCTTTGTTCACCAACCGAAGTTGTGTTTTCGTCGACAATTCGCACATCCACTAATCCGCATTTTTCCATCCATACCTTGAGGGCTTTTGCTGAAGGGAAAAAGTACACATTGCGCATCTGAGCATAACGATCAGCAGGCACTAGGACTGCATTTTCATCACCCTCTATAACCAAGGTCTCTAAGATCAATTCGCCACCGGGCAGAAGCTGATTTTTCAACTGTAGGATATGATCAAGAGGAGAACGTCTATGGTAGAGCACGCCCATACTGAAGACTGTATCAAAGGCTTTTAGTTCAGGTAGTTGTTCAATTCCAAGTGGAAGAAGGTGAATTCGCTGGTCATTGTTCATCAACTTACGCACAGCTTCAAACTGCACTAGGAAAAGATGTGATGGATCTATCCCTACGCACAATCTTGCACCTGCTCCCAGCATGCGCCACATGTGGTAACCATTGCCACAGCCAACATCCAGCACAGAACGGTTTTTCAAAGGGGAGATGTGCGGAAGTAAGCGATCCCATTTCCAATCTGAACGCCACTCGGTATCAATATGAATGTCGTGCAAGGTAAATGGGCCTTTGCGCCATGGGTGGAACGTTTTAAGAAGGTTTTCTAATTTTTTCTTTTCACCATCAATGAGTGGGTGAGAGTTAGAAACACTGACCTCGTACTGCAATTCGATGTTGTCTGGCGTGAGCGCAGGTATCTTATTGAGAGCTCGTAACCAGCGGTCAAAATCACCGTGTTCGGCGCTTTGCCAGTCAGCAAGCTGTTTAGGTAGGGTCTCGAGCCACGGCTGTAGGCGCGTGTCTTGAGCGATTAATTGATAAAAATTGGCAAAATTAAACATGCAATTCAACTTGTTACTGAACATTGATTTGAGCGTGCGAAACGATACACTGCATCAATAAAAATTGATAGTTTTTATCGGGTATTCGTGTCAAATCTAGGTTAAATGACGGTTGTTTGTGCCCTTGTTAACAGCCATTGAAAATTGCTTAATGCGGATGTTGAGTAAAGCCCCTAAAACACGCAAGGTTTTCACATAGCACTAACGCACTCTCAAGCTAGGCGGATAACGGTTTAACCCAAGTAGATAACTAGAAACTTGAAACTGATTGGGTATAATGTTCGCACTATAACGTCTAATAGTAGACGTAACATTGGATAACATTATAGGAACAGTGATGATTTTAGTTGTTGGTCATAAAAACCCAGATAGCGATAGTATTTGTTCAGCTCTAGCTGCTACTGAACTTCTTAAGGCTCGTGGCCTAGACGCTAAGCCAATTCGTCAAGGAGAAATTAACCGTGAGACTCAGCACATTCTTAATGTTGCGGGTCTAGAGCAACCAGAATTTCGCGATTCAGTTGCAGGTGAAAAAGTTTGGCTAGTTGACTACAGTGACCTGGCTCAAGCACCTGATGACGTGAATGAAGCAGAAATCGTTGGTATCGTTGATCACCACCGTCTGGGTGATGTGATGACAATCAACCCACTTGAAGCGTGGATCTGGCCTGTAGGTTGTACTTGTACGGTTCTTTTCAACATGTTCAAGATTGAAGGTGCAGAAATTGCTCCTGAAATCGCTAAGCTAATGATGTCAGCTATCCTGTCTGACACAGTAGGCTTCGCTTCTCCTACATGCACTCAAAAAGACAAAGATGCAGTACAAGAGCTAGCTAAAATCGCTGGTGTTGATGACGTTGATGCGTTCATCAAAGCGCTTCTGATTGCTAAAACAGACATCGAAGGCCTATCTCCAGCACAACTTGTCGAAAAAGACCTTAAAGCATACCCATTCAACGGTCGTGACGTTGTTGTTGGTCAGATTGAACTTGCAACACTTGAGCAAGTTGATGGTCAGATTGAAGCTCTTGAGCAAGACCTTGTACGTCGTTGTGACGAAGAAGGCCTAGCGTTTGCAGCGGTAATGCTAACAGACATCACTTCAGCAACAACTCGTCTACTTTACAAAGGTGAGTGGGCTGAGAAGCTAGATAAGCACGCAGACAACGGCGTTCTTATGATGGAAAACACGCTAAGCCGTAAGAAGCAAGGCTGGCCTTGGCTACAAGCTGAGCTAGTTTAATCTTCTAAGGTTAAGACAAAATAATAAGGGCAGGATGAGTAATCATCCTGCCCTTTTTCATTGCGAGGCAAAAACACTACTTAGAGTAATTTGGTGCCTTATAAAAGTGGTTATCGACCAGCTTTTGCGTAATCGCGTGCTGAGGATCAGATAATACTTTTTGAGTGTCGCCAGCTTCCACCACTTCGCCATGAGACATCACCATCACTTTATCTGAGATGTGCTTAACCATGCCAATTTGTTGAGATACGTAGATAAAAGACAGACCCATTTCATCCTGCAGTTCCAACAAAAGATTAATGATCTGCGATCTCATTGCCATATCTAAACCATTTAGCGCCTCATCAGCAATGATGATAGAGGGCTGAAGTATCAGTGCCCTTGCAATACAGACCCTTTGTTTTTGTCCTGCGGCTAGCATTTGTGGGTAGAAGTAGGCGTGCTCAGGTAATAAGCCAACACGCTTTAGCGTATCAATAACGCGTCGCCTGCGCGCCTCTGGCGGCATTGCGGTATTTCGTTTTAGCGGACCTTCTAGGATTTGACCAATTTGAATACGCGGATTTAAGGACGAATTAGGGTCTTGGAAGATCACGCGAATTAATTTACAGCGAGTGGCATAGTCTTTGTGTTCTAGCTTTTCGCCATTAACAAAGATCTCGCCTGAGCTTGGCTCAATAACTCCAGCAAGCATCTTAGCTAACGTTGATTTTCCAGAAGAGTTCTGTCCAATCAGGGCTAACGTTTGACCGGGCTCTAGAGTAAAACTGACAGGTTTAACAGCATCAAAATACTGTTTTCTAAACAGCCCGTAGCGGTTGACGAAGGTTTTACTTAGGTTCTTAACCTCTAGTAACGAGCTCATTCACTCACCTTAACCTTGGTGTTGAGAGGAAAATGACAATTGTACTTATGCCCCTTCTCTTTTTTAGAGAAAGGTGCCTTCACGCATTTGTGTTGTGCGTAGGGGCAGCGTGGTCCTAGGCGACAACCTATGGGTAAGTGTTGAAGCGGCGGAATGCTTCCCGGTAGTGACTGCAATTTTTGTTTATGCGGAAGCCAACCACTGAAGTCGGGGAGGGCTTCAAGCAATGCTTGAGTGTAGGGATGCTTTGGTGCGGCCATCAGTTTTTCTATTGGTGCCGATTCAACACTTTGACCACAATACATCACTGTAATCTTTTTAGCCCATTGAGTAATGGCGGCAAGATCATGCCCGATAAGTAAAATAGTGGTGTTATTGACCTGATTCATTCTACTCAATAATCGTAATATCTGAGTTTGAGTAATAGGGTCAAGGTCATTAGTGGGCTCATCAGCAATCAAGATCTTTGGTTTAGCCGCAATTGCCATTGCAATCATCACCTTTTGACACTCACCGTCGGTAAGTTCATAGGGATAGCTGCGCATGATGCGAGTATGTTCTTTGATGCCTACTTTGTGGAGCAGGGCAATAGAGGTTTTTTTACGCCAGCCCCAACGTTGCCACCACTTGCCTTCAAAGGTTCGAGACGGGATGGACTCTGCAAGTTGGCGACCAACTCGCTCGCTTGGATCCAAGCAAGTGGATGGCTCTTGGAAAATCATCGCTATCTCTCGCGCAATGACTTTTCTTCGCTCTTTAGGCTTGATCGCTAGTAGGTCAACATCACCAAGGCGCATTCGGTCTGCGGTGATCTTCCAGTTTTCTTTTTCCAGCCCAACAATGGCCTTTGCTAGCAGGCTTTTGCCCGAGCCTGATTCGCCTACTAATCCTCGGATTTCCCCTTCGTTGATGGTCAAACTCATGCGGTCAACCGCTTTCACCATCCCCTGAGGAGTATCAATTTCTATAGTGACGTGTCTAAAGTCTAATACAGGCATTATTCCACTCCTGCGTTAAGGGCGTCACGAACGCCTTCACCAACTAGGTTGATGGTGATTACGATATACATGATGGCAAGACCCGGCAGGACAACCGTCCACGGAGCCAGATAGATAAGTTCAACGGAATCTCCCAAGATTGCTCCCCATTCTGGGCTTGGTGCTTGTGCTCCAAGACCAAGAAAACCAAGAGCGGTAATATCTAGCAAAGCGATGGTTAAGGCGAAGGTAAATTCGGCGGCAATCGGTGCCAATACGTTTGGCAATATGGATACCGTGAGTAGGTACCATTTGTCAGCGCCATCGAGTTTGGCCGACATAATGTAGTCTTTCTCAACTTCCGCATGAATAGTTTGATAGACACTACGGATAAATCGGGGGATCAAGGCGAGACAAATAGCCATCATAATCGATGTCATACCTGTGCCTAAAAATGCCACAAAGATAAGTGCAAGTAACAGTGAAGGAATCGACATTACTGTATCTAACAGGTGGTTTAGGACGCTCGATAGCAAGCCCTTAGTCATACCTGCGAGGGCACCAATAATACAGCCGATGAAAGCTGCAATTAGGGTAATGAAAATCGCTGAGCCGATGGTAATCTGTGAACCACCCAACAGGCGAGACAAGATATCTCTACCTAGGTCGTCGGTGCCTAAGAAGTAATCGATACTGCCTTCTTTAGCCCATGATGGAGGCTGTAGCAGTACTGATGATTGTGCAAGGGGATCATGCGGTGCAATCAGAGGGGAAATCAATGTGATAAATAAGATAACACCAAGATTCCACAGGCCGAACATCGCTAAATTGTTGCTACGAAAATGTCGCCAAAAGCGTTCGCGTTGAGTTGGGATACTCTCTTCGAGGTAGACACTAGTATTTAGCATACCATTCCTTCCTTGCTAATGGGTTAATCAAAGTGCCGACAAGCTCTGACAGGATCTGAGTGGCCAGTACAAAAGTCGCAACTACCATAACTCCAGCTTGAATAGAAACGTAATCACGATTACTCACTGCATCCAGTAGCCAACGCCCAATCCCAGGCCAGTTGAAGATAGACTCGGTAATGATGGCGAAAGTCAGCATACTCGAAAGCTGCACTCCGATAAGTGGGATGATTGGTGGAATAGCGTTACGTAATACGTGTTCGAAAATGATTTCAACCTTGGAAAGGCCCTTGATTTTCGCCACCCGAATATAGTTTTTACCTATCACATCTGCCACTGAAGCGCGCATCAGCCTGATGAAGTGTGTGGTAGGTGCAAGCGCCAGTACTAACGCTGGTAATATCAGATGCATTACTACGCTGGTAAAGGCTTCTTCTCTATTAGGGCTATCACTTAGCCAAGCGTCAATCATCGCAAAGCCCGTGATCTGCGGAATGTCGTACAGCAGATTGTAGCGACCTGATATAGGTAACCACTCAAGACGCAGTGAAAACAGCATTACCAACAACAAGGCAACCCAAAACAGCGGCGCTGAGTATCCGGCCATAGAGAAGAACGAGATCAAGCGATCAGCCCATTTGTTCTGGCGCATCCCGGCAATTGTGCCTAAAGGAAGACCGATGCACAGCGCGAGAATAAAGGCAAAGAAGCACAATTCTAGCGTTGCAGTAAACACGACCTTAACTTCGTCAAAAACGGGCGTGCCTTGAGCCGTAGAACCAAAGTCCAGCTGGCTGATTTCTTGAAGATACAGTGTCCATCCCTGCCAGAAATCCGAGATAGCCCAAGGTGACGTTGGGTCTAATCGAAGGATGCTGTAACCCACTAGGGTGAGAATCATCAGGGTAATGACGAATAGATTGAAACGTCGAATGGCGTATATAAACACTATTTGCTCCTCTCAACGTTTTCAAAGCTCAGGGTATTAAATGGGCTAGCATCGAATCCTTGTAGAGACTTATGCTTAGCCTGAAATTGCATGCCATGAGCGATAGGTATAATAGGCACTTCTTCGTTCAACAGATTTTGTGCTTGGCGGTACAAATTAAAGCGATGACGCTTTTGGTTTGTTTCTTTGGCGATATCAATTAGTGCATCAAAGTCAGGGTTACACCAAGACGCAATGTTTAATCCAGCTCTGTCAGCTCCGCAGGAGAGAAGTGGGCGGAAAAAGTTATCCGGATCACTGGTGTCGGCATTCCATCCAGTTAAGATCATGTCTGCTTCTGCAACACTTTGGAAGGTTGAGCGAGATAAACGTTCATCAAGAAAGATGTTCAGTTTTACCCCAATATCGGAAAAGTTTGATTGCAGCAGCTCAGCGACTTTTCTTGGGCTTGGGTTGTACGCGGTAGGCTCTAAGGCTACCCACAAAGACAGTTCCAACCCAGTGCCATAACCGGCTTCACGAATCAGCGCTCTTGCGTAATTACGATCGTAACGTACCTGACTTGAGTCTTTTTGGTAAGCCCATGACTCTGGGGGTAATATCGAATACGCCGATGTGCCATATCCGTAGTAAACCGAGTCAATAATCGCGTCACGGTTGATGGCTAGGTTTAGCGCTTTTCGTACTCGGGCATCGTTGAGTGCAGGGTTTAGTGTGCGAAGCGCAATAAAGGCAACGTTCATACTAGGGTATGCCTGCAATACTAAATCTGGGTGTGCCTGAATGGTTGGGATCTGGCTAGAGCGAGGTGAAAACAAAACGTCACATTCACTGCGTAGCAGTTTTGCCAATGTGCCTGTACCACGGGAGGTGATGTCGAGCACAACTTGTTCCATTTTAGCCGGAGTACCCCAAAAGTCGGGATTACGGCGCAAGCGAATGTAGTCGTTGACACTAAACTGGTCTAGATAAAACGGCCCTGTCCCTACTGGACGTTGGTCAAGATATTGCTTTTGATCTTGTGCCACTAACTGATGAGCATATTCAGATGAGTGTATGCTTGAGTAGGTGGTAGAAAGATTGGTTAAAAACGTATTGTCTGGCTTAAAAAGCTCAAATTGAACGGTATGCTCATCTATTGCCTTAACCTGTTTCAAGATGCTTTTGAAGCCAATTGCCTCAAACCAGGGATAAGTACCACCACTGACATAGTGAAATGGATGGCTACTGTCGATGATTCGCTCAAATGTAAAGACGACGTCTTGTGCACTGAGTTTATGGGTTGGCGTAAACCAGTCTGTCGTTTGGAAAGAGACGTCTTGGCGCAGGTTAAATTGATACACTGTACCTGATTCATCCACAGTCCAACTTGACGCTAGCATAGGTTCTAGCTCCAAATCTTTATTGGATAAATGCACTAAGGTATTGAAGATCTGTGGACCCAAGGCTTCTGCAGCGATGTCGTTGTCGACTAATTGAGGATTAAAAGAACTGGGGGTTCCTTGTCCACAAAATATGAATCCATCTTGTTTGATTTGATCGGAGACTTCAATATCACCACAGCCGGATAGTATCAGGGTACATAGACCCACTAATCCTAGTTGAAGGGTTCTCCAGATGTTCGCCTTCATAGATTAAGGCACCATTGATTGTTTCTTTAGAATGATCTGCATAATCTAACACTTATCGCCTTTAAGCTCCATTGGGTTAATCATTGATCCTAAACCATTTTATACTTTCTCAGCATTCCTCTAAATTGGTGATAACTCAATCCTAGCAGACCTGCGGCTTTCTTTTGATTATGTTGCGCCTGATGTAGTGCTTTGTTGAGCAATTCAATATCTTGGTCATGCTGCCACTTTTTATAATCAAGAGGCAAAGACGCAATGGGCAATTCTGCGTCTTGTTCTACGGATGGTTTGTCTAATGGTTCACTGGTTAAGCTAGGTTTAGCAAAAGGGTCAAACACCAATTCTTGGATAGGCGCATTTGGTTCAGGGTTGAGATAGATGGCTCGCTCAATGACGTTTTTTAACTCCCTGACATTACCGGGCCAAGTATAGTCTAATAGCTGCTGTTGACACTGAGGGCTGAAACCATTGAACAGAGGTAGTCCTAGCTCTTGGCACATGCGCAGCGCAAAGTGCTCCGCGAGTAATGGAATATCGTCTTGTCGCTCTTTTAAGCTGGGCAGTAACACCACATCGAAAGCCAGTCGGTCTAATAGATCGGCGCGGAATTTTTGTTGTTCGGCCAGTTCTGGAAGGTCGGCATTGGTGGCGCAAATCAGCCTGACATCGGATTGTAAGATGCGGCTGCCCCCAACACGTTCATACTCTCCATATTCAATCACTCTTAACAGTTTCTCTTGCACTGACAGAGGTGTTGTTGCGAGTTCGTCCAAAAATAAGCTGCCACCTTCAGCACGCTCAAAGCGACCTTGGTGTTTACCTGTAGCACCCGAAAAGGATCCCGCCTCATGACCAAATAACTCAGAATCAACAACACCTTCACTTAATGCAGCACAATTTAGACTAATTAACGGCTTGTCCCATCGCTTAGAGAGGTAATGAAGGCGCTGAGCAATTAACTCTTTACCTGTTCCTCGTTCGCCAATAATCAATACAGGGCGTTCAATAGGTGCAAGCCTAGAGACTTTATCTAATACAGCAAGAAATGGACTAGATTGACCGATCAGTGTCTGTTGCATGATATCCCTGTTGGTAATTTTAACCGATTAGTGGTTAATAATTTACTATTCACAGTTAAAGTCAAACGTTTTACTGGTTTGAAATCGAGTGCATATCACTCATTTAGAACAAAAATAACAGTATAGAAATCTATAACCTATTGTTTGTAATGATAAATGTAGACGTCGCTTCCTCTGTATACCTTTGTATCGCAAGTTTGGCATGTAATTTGGATATTACTAGCAAGTAGGCACCAACAGGTGGCAACAAACAATACCGATACAGGAGAGACAAGATGGGTATTTTTTCTCGATTTGCTGACATAGTGAACTCAAACATTAACTCATTGTTGGATAAGGCAGAAGATCCAGAAAAAATGATCCGCCTTATTATCCAAGAAATGGAAGATACCTTAGTTGAGGTGCGCACCAGTTCTGCGAAAGCGTTGGCTGAACGAAAAGAGCTTCAGCGCAGAGTAGCGCAGGTAGAAGAGCAGGTTGAAGACTGGCAACAAAAAGCTTCTCTTGCATTAAGCCGAGGCAGAGAGGAGTTAGCTCGTGCAGCCCTTATAGAAAAGCAGCGCATTACTAAGGTGATGAAGTCATTACATACAGAGCAAACCTTGGTAGAAGAGACGATTACTAAGTTAAGCGATGAGGTCGGCAAATTAGAGGCTAAGATTAACGAAACTCGAGCTCGCCAATCTGCATTAGCAATGCGTCAAAACGCAGCTAAAAGTCGAAAGGACGTTCAGCAACATCTGCACAACAGTCGCACTAAAGACACGCTCGCTAAGTTTGAGCAATATGAACAGAAGATTGATCGATTAGAGGCGGATGCAGACAGCTATCAAGTAGGCAAAGAGCCGAGTTTAGACGATCAGTTTGCCGAACTTCAGGCCGATGATGAAATAGAACAAGAACTGCAAAAAATGAAGAACTCGATCAATAAAGACCAATAAGGGGGCGAAATGTCTACAGCATTGATAACGGTACCACTCAGTGTTTTCTTAATCTTTGTTGCCCCGTTATGGTTGATTCTGCATTACAGAAGTAAGCGTAAACTAGGGCAGGGGCTGTCAGGAGATGAAAGGGATCAACTTCAACAGCTTTCATCGAAAGCGGTGCAAATGAAACAACGTATAGAAACACTAGAGAAGATCTTGGATGCGGAGTCACCAAATTGGAGGTCTAATCAATGAGAGGCTTATATCGAGACACGCACAATGGCAAGCTCACTGGTGTGTGCGCGGGTATTGCGGCGCGCTTCGGCATAGAAGTCTGGGTAGTGCGGATCTTGTTTGTGTCGGCAGCGCTGCTAGGTGGCGGGTTTCTTATGGTGTTGGCGTATTTCGCAGCAAGTTTGATGCTTGAAAAGCAATCGCCACAAATCTTTCAAACTAGGCAGCAGCAGTTTGACCATCAAATGAAGCAAAAGCCGTGGCAGTCAGGTAAGGCACCTAAAGAGTTACTGACCGTGATGGAGCAAGATTTTGAAGAAATGGAAACGAGTCTTCGAAAGATGGAGGCGTATGTGACCTCAGACACCAGAAAAACCAATGCCGCGTTTAGAAATTTGTAGTCTTTAATACATAAAAAATAAAAACGCCAATCAAATGATTGGCGTTTTTCATTAAGGCTTAAAAGTGATTACTTTTTCGCTAAAGAGAATGCATCAACGCGGATTTCACTTGCTTTACCGATGTCGCCAGTAATTGCAGAAGCATCATCTACTTTCAACTTAGCAAAGATAGTTGCTGAAGTGTTACCACCAGAGTTGAACTCAACCGCGACTTGACGGAAAGAGCTGCGGTCTGCTTTAGGTGCGTTGTCCATGCTTGCTACGTGGAACTCTTGCTCAGCTAGTTCTTGACCAGCGGCATCGGTAGCGCCAATAACGACAGACGTTGGTGATGCAGCGCCTTTCTTATCTTCTACGTATAGAGATAGTACGTAATCTGTGTTTGGAGCTAGACCATTAACTTGTTGGCTTAGACCTGGCATTGCAGAAAAGTCATCTGATTCGCTGATAAAGCGAATACGTACTGAGCCTTCATCTTCAAACGCTGATACCTTTGAGCTGCCTACGTCGCCAAGACCATTATTCTTGTCAGCGTGTTTTTTCCAAACATCGCTTTTACCGCTGTTCGCACGAAACTCAACGATATGTGGATCTGCTACTAGGTTATCACCTGTACCTGCCGCTACTACCGCGTTTGACGCTGGAGCTGCCATTTCAGTTTTTGCACTATCGCTTGGTGCTGCACAACCTGCTAGTAAACCCGCAATAGCCAGACCTAGATACATTTTTTTCATAATCTTTTTTCCCACGTTTTATTGGTGTATTCCTTTATTAGAATGACAAAAGGATACAATACTATTGTATTATTTAACGTGATTGATAAGACAGTTTTGTACGCTTTGGTTAACAGAATGTTGATCAGTAACTCATTTTCAAATTGCTGTTTTATCCGACCATTAGATTGAGTTGATAACAGATAATTTTCCCGCCAAAAAACTCATTCCACCCGTTTCATATCCTTGATGGACCTTGTCCTCTAACCGCGAGTATTTATAACTAGCTTCCGCGATTACAATTCTTCCACTCCTTAATATGCATGGGGTTGTATGGCCTATGGAGCCCATGATGCTCTACAAATTCGTTGAGCCCTCAAGCATTTCTTACCTCACCTTAGAACTAAAATCCCTAACCACGAGAAACAGATCATGTGGAATAAACTAAACAAATCGATGATGCTTTGTCAGATGCTCTTCGGACTCTCTTTTTATGGCGTGCTTGTCAGTCTGACTCGATTCTTCCTTGAAGACCTTAACTACAGTGAAGCCGATACTATGATGGTGGTTGGTGCATTTGCGGCGATAGGCCCGTTGTTTGCCATTGCTGGTGGTTTTATTGCTGACAAGCTACTCGGAGCTTATCGCTCTTTAACTATTAGTTACCTGGCATTTGTCGCCGGCTACTTGCTGCTAGTTTTTGGCGCGACCAGTCTGCACGTACCAACCGCCATGGCGGGTATTGCCCTTGCAAGTTATGGCCGAGGGCTGATGTCTCCGTCATACCCAAGCCTTTACAAGCGAACCTTTGCCTCACACCAAGATTTCGAGAAAGGCTTTCCTATCAATTACTCAGTAAACAATATTGGCGCATTCTTAGGTCAGTATTTATTCCCTATGGTTGTGCTTTATATCGGCTTTAGTGGCGGTTTTACCGTGTCTGCTATTATGGCTGCGGTTGCACTATTTGTATTATTAGTACTGCACAAAAGCTTCAAGCCTATGGGTAAGCCGATCGACCAAGCCGCCGTATCTGTCACTAATTGGCTGATCTTTGCAGTTGCCTCTGTCGCTATGATCGCATTGGTGTTCTTTATGTTCTCAAACATGGATGTGGGACAAAACATCGTTTATGCCATTGGTGTGCTGGCTATTGTCTACTTCATATTCTTAATGTTTAAGGTAGAGCGCTCCGAGAGCTTGAAGATGGGTACCATCCTGATCGTGACCTTCCTGACAACTTGTTTCTTTGTTTACTACGGTCAAATGATGACCTCAATGAACATCGTTGCGATGAACACCCTCAAGGGAAGCTTATTTGGTTTTATTCCATTGGAGCCCGAAGCCGCAATGGCCATGAACCCTCTATGGTGCATGGTAGGTGGACCGATTGTTGCTTTTGCATTCCACACATTGGAGAAGAAAGGGATAAATCTATCGACCTCTACCAAGATTGCCATTGCCTTCGTTTTAACGACGATCGCGTTCGGCATTTTGACCTATTTCATCTCAACAGTAGGGCCTGATGTCGCAATTCGACCTGAGGTATTCTTGGCGGTACATTTTTTCCAAGCGATAGCAGAGGTTGTAGTGGGGTCGATGGTGGTAGCGTTTATCCTATCTGTTGCCCCTCATCATATTGAAAACTTCTCGGTGAGCTTGTTCTCTGTGGCTATCGCATTAAGCGGCATTGTTGGCGCTGCTCTCTCTACCAATATCGCGTTGGAAAAAGGCCAGGTGCTAACCCAAGAAATTGCCCATAACGTCTACGGTGAATACTTCCAACTGCTGACCATCATGGCGGTGGTGATGATTGGTGTTGCCTTGCTGTGTTCTAAGTTGATTCAGATATTACTGCACAAGGCTGAGCAGTGTGAGCAAGCCTCGAGCGGTGATACTCAATCAGAGGTTGCACATTCAGTATAAAACAATCGAATAATGGCGCGGGTTGAAGGTAACTCTTTTAACTCGCGTCTTAATTGAATTCCTAATAGGTGTTATTTTGAACACTGGTGTCATGATTGCTAAACTTTAAAGACTTTACATTTAGAGCTACGCAAGGAACAATCCCTCTCCAATAAAGAGAAATGTAGCGTGTAACACTGGAAGACTATGAGTACCACCAATAGCAAAAAATCTAATCCTCTATTCGAGATACTGTTTAACGTATTTATCCCGTCATTCATCTTGATGAAGTTTAGTGGGGATGAGCATCTGGGCACTGTGCTGTCACTTATCGTAGCTTTGTCGTTTCCTGTTGCTTATGGCGGCCTAGAACTTATTCGTAATAAGAAGTTCAATTTCATAGCAGCCTTGGGTTTTGTGAGTGTTCTTTTGACCGGTGGTATCGGCTTACTTGAGTTAGACACTCGCTGGTTGGCAATGAAAGAGGCATTAATTCCTGGCCTTATTGGTATTGCTGTATTGGTTTCAACCTTTACCCGCCACCCGTTGATGCAAAAGCTCATATTCAATAAAACGGTGTTGAACTTGTCTTTGATTGAAGAGCGCTTGAAAGAGAGCGGCAATGAAAAGGCGTTTGATCGCTGCTTGATGAATTCAAATTACTTGTTTGCTAGCACATTCGCGTTCTCATCAGTCATGAACTATGCGCTGGCAACTTACATCGTAACTAGCCCTGCTGGTACGGCAGCGTTTAACGAAGAACTAGGTAAAATGACGCTATATAGTTACCCAGTGATTGCTATCCCTAGCATGTTAATGATGTTGGGCATCTTCTATTATGTTTGGCGCCAAATCCGCAGCATGACATCGCTAGATACAGAGCAGATATTCCATCAAGCCAAGTAAGTTCGCCTTAAATCATCAATGATTGTAAACGCACCGCAGATCCTGTGGTGCGTTTTTTATTGCACGTCATAATTTCTGTATATGCCTAGTATTGAATAACGTCTGGGCGCTTTTTAAACGTATTGTGAAATTTTTTAGTAAAACACTAAAAACAACCCATTAAATTGGCTTTAACATCTTGAAACATCTATGATTGTTGGTACTAACATAGAATAAGGAAATACTATGCGCACCAACTGGATTGTTGTGCTTTTTACCGCTTTAGGCTTAGCCGGTTGCGGTGATAAGCAAGATGCTGTTTCAGAGCCAGAATCTCGCCCAGCTAAACTTCTCACCGTATCCGTTGGAGACAAAAGCTTTGAACGTGTGTTCCCAGCATCTTCTGCGGCAGGTGATCGTGCAGTCCTTGCTTTCAGAGTTCCAGGTGAGCTCATCGAATTACCCGCTACCGCTGGATTGCCGGTGAAAAAAGGGGATGTATTAGCGATATTAGAAGACAGCGAATATAAACTGCAACGCTCTCAAGCGAAGGCGAATTTTAACTTGGCTCAAGTGCAGTTTGATCGCATGAAAAAACTCATTAAGGATAAGGTAGTTTCTGAGCAAGAGTACGATCAAGCTAGGGCGCTTCACAAGTCAGCTCGAGCAGATTACGACCAAGCGCTAGCCAATTACAGCTATACCAAGCTTGCGGCCCCATTCGATGGCACGATTTCTTTGGTTAACATAGACAATTTTGAATATGTAGCAGCCAAGCAGGGTGTCATGAACATCCAGTCCAACGACCTACTTAAGGTTATCTTTCCTCTGCCAGACTCTATGCTCAATCGTTTCAGAGGTTACGACGCCGTAGAGTCTTACATGATATTTGATTCCTTTCCTGAGCAGCAATTTCCTTTAACCTTTCAAGAGATAGATACGGAATCAGATAACTCCACAGGTAGTTACAAGGTCACAATGATTATGGAGCGTCCTAGTGATTTAGGCATACTGCCGGGTATGTCTGGGAATATTCACGTGTTGTTACCGCGCACCGAACCAACAAAACTACCAGAGACCTCAATGTTCTCTTGTGGCAGTGAGCAGTGTGTTTGGAGGGTCACAGAAGATTCTATGGTCGAACAAGTCTCTATCTCCCTTAGTAGCACAGGGCAAGTGGTTTCTGGGTTAGTCGATGGGGATCAAATTGTAATTTCTGGCGTGCAAGAGCTTCAATCAGGGATGAAGATCAGAGAGTGGATTAAGGAGCGAGGCTTATGAGTTTAGCAATGAAGTGGCTCTCTAAAGGCTCACTAGTATTGGGATTATCTGTGGTATTGGTAGGTTGTGAAAGACCTGTAGTGGAGCCTGCAGCCCATATTTCAAAAGTGGAGGTTCTTCAGTTAGGTGAGCCAGAAGTAACGGATCGCATTTTCTTCCCTGCCGTAGCACAAGCGGCACTGCGTTCTCATTTGAGTTTCAGAGTGTCTGGAGAAATTACTGAACTCCCTGTCAAAGAAGGTGACCGAGTTAAGAAAGGCGACGTGTTAGCTCAATTAGACACGCGAGACTTCCAGATTGCGGTGGATAATGCACGAGCGAGCTATAACGCGATAAATAGTCAGTATAAGCGCTCTGGTCCATTGGTCAAAAAAGGTCTATTGGCACAGTCACAATATGATGAACTAGCAGCGCAGCGCAATATCGCCTTGGTCGACTTGCAGATGGCTAAATTGCATTTCGAGTTTACGACTCTTAAAGCACCGACAGATGGCATTATTTCCCGTGTAAACGTTGATCGTTTTGAGAACATTCAAGTTGGCCAGCAAATCGTCAACATACACAGCACCGATACGGTTGAAGTCTTGATTCAGATACCGGATCGCCTGTTTGTCCATCAACCTTCAAAGAGGGACCTTCGTAAAGTTAACGCTAAGGTAAAGGTCGAAAGTGGCAACATTTATGAGGCAACCATTAAAGAATTTACCACTGAGCCGGATCCTGCAACGGGCACTTACAATGTGACCTTAACGATGCCAATGCCAGAGGAAGAAATTATTCTTGATGGTATGGCTTTAGAAGTTACAGCAAGAAGCAGTGAAGCAGGGCTCAACGTTAGCGTGGGCTCTTATATTCCGTTTAATGCAGTGGTCAACATGGACGGAGATCTTCTCGACAGGACTGAAACTTATGTGTGGGTGTTAGAAGGCAATAAAGTGCGTAAGCAGCTGGTTCAGTTAGGAAAACTTCAAAACAGAGCCGTGCAGATTATCAGTGGCTTGCAAGGGGCGGAAACTATCGTGGTCAAAGGAATGTCTCAACTGCGAGATGGAGCAGAAGTGGAAGTAATTAAGAAGGAGGCTGTTCAATGAGCCAGGATAAACTCGAGCAGCAAGACGATGAGAGCACAAAAGGAATTGCAGCCTACTTCATAAAGAATAAAGTGATCAGCTGGATGATTTCCTTGATCTTCTTTATCGGTGGTACGGCTTCATTCTTTGAGTTAGGACGACTTGAAGACCCTGCTTTCACCATTAAAGACGCCATGGTAGTGACGAGTTACCCTGGTGCAACCCCTCAAGAAGTCGAAGAGGAAGTGACTTATCCTATAGAGAAAGCCATTCAGCAATTAACCTATGTGGATGAGGTCAATTCCATTTCAAGCCGGGGCTTATCGCAGATCACTGTGACCATGAAAAATAGATATGGGCCAGACGATCTTCCGCAGATTTGGGATGAATTACGTCGTAAAGTGACGGATCTCGATGGCACTCTCCCTCCCGGTGTGAATACTCCAGCGGTTATCGATGATTTTGGTGACGTGTTTGGGGTGCTGCTTGCCGTTACAGGCGAAGGCTATTCATATAAAGAGTTGCTTGATTACGTCGATTATTTACGTCGTGAGCTTGAGTTGGTAGACGGCATCAGCAAGGTGGCTGTGTCCGGTGATCAGCAAGAGCAAGTGTTTATCGAAATGTCGATGAAGCGACTTAACACGCTAGGTATCGCTCCGGAAGCGGTGGCAAATCTTCTTAATACCCAAAACATAGTCACCCCAGCAGGTGCGGTGAGAATTGGTGATGAGTATATTCGAATCCACCCGACTGGAGAGTTTCAGGATGTTGATCAACTCGGCGATCTTATCATTACTGATGTAGCCAAAGGCAGTTCGAGTCAAATCTATTTACGTGATGTTGCTGAGATCAAGCGTGGCTATGTTGACGTCCCAAGTAACCTAATTAACTTCAATGGTAATTTTGCCCTAAATATGGGGATCTCTTTCAACGCGGGTGTAAACGTGGTGAAAGTAGGGGCGCTACTCGATAAACGCTTAGCAGAGCTGAAATACCAACAGCCGATTGGCATTAGCATTTCTGAAATCTACAGCCAACCTAAGGAAGTAGACAAGTCAGTAAGTGGCTTCGTGGTCAGTCTTGGTCAAGCGGTCGGTATCGTTATCGTAGTATTGCTGTTCTTCATGGGGCTTCGTTCAGGGCTATTGATTGGTCTGATCCTGCTGGTCACCGTATTAGGCACTTTTGTGTTTATGAAGTACTTTGCCATCGACTTACAGCGTATTTCTCTAGGTGCTTTGGTTATTGCACTGGGGATGCTGGTGGATAATGCCATAGTGGTGGTGGAAGGCATATTAGTGGGGACCCAGCGAGGGCGGACTCGCTTACAAGCGGCAACCGATATCGTGACACAAACCAAATGGCCATTGTTGGGTGCAACTGTGATTGCGGTAACCGCCTTTGCTCCGATTGGTTTGTCAGAAGATTCCACTGGTGAGTATTGTCGTACGCTGTTTTCTGTATTGCTTATCTCATTAATGCTGTCTTGGTTTACTGCAATATCACTAACCCCTTTCTTTGCAGAGCTGTTCTTTAAAGGGCAGAAGTTCGATCAAGGCGCGGGTGATGATCCATACAATGGATTTGTTTTTGTCATGTACAAAAAGTTCCTAGAGTTTTGTATGCGAAACGCTTGGATAACTGTAGCGACTCTTGTCGTTGCGCTAGGTGCAAGCATCTATGGATTCACCTTTATTAAGCAAGCCTTCTTCCCATCCTCTACGACACCTATGTTCTTGTCAGATATTTGGTTACCAGAGGGGAGCGATATTCGGGTAACTAACACCAAGATGAAGGCCATTGAAACCTGGTTGCTTGAGCAGGAAGGTGTAGAAAGCGTAACGACGACGGCTGGTAAGGGTTTAGAGCGCTTTATGCTGACCTACACGCCAGAGAAAAGTTATGCGGCTTATGGTGAGATAGTGACGCGCGTAGAAAGCTACGAAGTATTGCACGATGTGATGAATAAATATCGGGAGCATGTAGCGAATAACTACCCTGAAATCGACTATAAGTTGAAGCAAATTGAATTAGGCCCTGGTGGTGGTGCCAAGATAGAAGCTCGTATCATAGGTTCTGACCCAACAATATTGCGAACGGTCGCAGGCCAAGTAGTGGATATTCTAAACGCCGATCCGGGTGCTACTGGCGTTCGCCACGATTGGCGCGAACGTACCAAGGTGATTGAGCCTCAGTTTAATGAAAGTCAGGCTCGTCGCTACGGTATCAGTAAGAACGATATGGACCAGTTCCTGCAAATGTCGTTTTCAGGTTTGACGGTTGGTGTGTATCGAGATGGTACAACACTAATGCCTATTGTGACCCGATTGACAGAAGCGGAACGAGTTGATTTTAGAAACATTGAAGGGATGCAAATTTGGAGTCCAGTGCTGAGTGATTACATTCCTTTGCAACAGATTACGTTAGGTAATGAAGTACGTTGGGAAGATCCGTTGATTGTTCGTAAGAACAGAAAGCGTATGCTAACCGTGTTTGCTGACCCTGATATCTTGGGTGAAGAAACAGCTGCTACTTTACAGGCGCGTATTCAATCTAAGATTGAAGCCATCGAGCTTCCACCAGGCTACAGCTTGGAGTGGGGGGGCGAGTATGAATCTTCAGGTGATGCAAAAGCGTCATTGTTCTCCAGCATGCCAATGGGTTACCTGTTCATGTTCTTGATTACTGTGTTCTTGTTTAACTCAGTTAAAGAACCTCTGATTGTTTGGCTGACAGTACCTTTGGCCTTGATTGGTGTAACCACAGGCTTGTTGCTGCTCAATACGCCATTTGGCTTTATGGCATTGTTAGGCTTCTTGAGTTTGTCTGGGATGCTACTGAAAAACGGTATTGTACTGATTGATCAGATTGAACTTGAGATCAAATCAGGTAAAGAAGCGTACACCGCGGTAGTTGAGGCAGCACTGAGTCGCGTGAGACCAGTATGTATGGCGGCTATCACAACCATTTTGGGTATGATTCCACTATTGCCAGATATCTTCTTTAAGCCTATGGCGGTAACTATCATGTTTGGTTTGGGTTTTGCGACAGTATTAACCCTGATTGTGGTACCTGTGTTGTACAAAATGTTCCACAGAATTGAAGTGAAACAGGCGTAGGTTAAACGCAGAAATTAAAATTCGCTAAAAAGTATGAAGACTACGCGAAGGCGTAGTCTTTTTTTTGTTCCTCACGCATTAACACCCTTCAAATAGTATTTTTATCAAACTATTTTCATGCTTTGGATGGTACTTTAATCGTTCATAACTCACCTTGTGTAACCAAATGTAATCTTTTAAGTCTTTGAGTTAATTGTACTTTTAATGAAACACTAGATATTTAGAATGGCGTATCGTTAAGTGATATCACAAGGATATGTCATGTATTCATTTAAAAAGACTGCTGTTCTTTTAAGCCTTCCTCTCTCTTTAGCTTCATTTCATTCATACGCTCACAGTGATGCTCGTGGTATCGCTATGGCGGGCACAGGGGTTGCAGCAGCTAACTTCGTCAGTGCGAGTTTTTACAACCCGGCTTTGGCGGCATCAGGGGAGTCTAAGCACAGCTTCGGTATGATTTTACCAGCAGTGACGGCCGGAGTTCATGATGGCGAAGGCATGCTAGATAAGCTTGATGTCTACTTTGATGCCGAAGATGATTGGCTGGATAACCCAACTAGCGGTGAGGCGCAAGAAGCGTGGAAAGCAGCGCTTCGAGATCTCACCAATGGTGATATAACAGCGAACGCCTCAGCAGGTATGGTATTTGCGGTTCCAAATAGCTTCATCAATACCAATTTCTTTGTTGCTACACACGCAACCGCATTGGCGACGATGGATATTGATGATCGAGATTTTGATAATACTAGCCCTGATGATGAGATTCGATCGACAGTTACAGGTCTCATTGGCGGTACGCTGGATATCGGCTTCACGTTTGCTCAAAACTATGAGGTATACGACAGAAACCTCAGCGTAGGTTTTTCACCCAAAGTTCAACAAATCTACACCACTTATTTTCAAGAACGATTAAACGAAGATGAGCTAGACGACGCTGACTTCTTTGACGACCTTGAAGAAAAAACAGCGTTTAACCTTGATATTGGTGCAAGCTATGAGGTTATCGATCATTTAAACGTAGCCTTTGTTGCGAAGAACATTCTCTCGCACAGCTTGGAAACCAACGTCCAGATGGGACAAACGGCAACCTATGTTGTTGAGCCTGAATATAAGCTAGGCAGTGCTTACTCTACGAATTGGTATACGCTAACTGCTGATATCGACCTGAACTCAACACGTTATTTTGAAGAGCAAAGCTACAAAACTCAATTTACTCGAATTGGTGGAGAAGTCGATCTTTGGAAGTGGGCTCAGTTTAGAGCAGGCTACATGCATAGCATGACCGATTATGCTGAAAACATGGTTACCGCAGGTTTTGGATTTAGACCATTTGGCGTGTTTGGCTTTGATTTGGCCGCTCAATATGGTGATGATGACAACTATGTGGTTTCCGCTCAATTAACCATGATCATCTAACATCAACTTCACTTTAACACGGTACTTTTCTATCAATTGATGATGGGTTTGCTATTCTGACTATCACGTATGCAGATAGAAGAGTGCTGTGTTCACAGCAGTGAACACATCCGTGAACACTGAAGGAATAAAGATGAAGCGATGCAACTGGCTTGATGTTAGCAAACCAGATTATGTGGAATATCATGATAAAGAATGGGGCGTACCCGTTCATGACGACAAGGTATTCTTTGAGTTCCTAATCCTTGAGTCAGCGCAAGCCGGCCTAAGTTGGTACACCATTCTCAAACGCCGAGAAGGCTATCGCCGTGCCTTTGCGAACTTTGACCCAGTTGCTGTCGCGAAGTTTGATGCGGACAGAGTAGAAGAGTTGATGCAAGATGCGTCTATTATCCGCAACCGAGCAAAGATAGAAGCCGCGATTAACAATGCCAAACTGTTTTTGCAGATCCAATATGAGTACGGCAGCTTTGATTCCTTCATCTGGGCCTATGTTGATAACCAACCAATCGACAACAGAGCAACAGGTGATTACCCAGTGGCAACGACAGAACTCTCTGATCGCCTTGCTAAAAATCTTAAGAAACTCGGCTTTAAATTTCTAGGCAGCACAACCTTGTATGCATTTCTGCAAGCGACAGGATTAGTTAACGATCATGATTTGGATTGTGTTTGCAGAGCTAAAAAAGATTGAGGGCACCAAGCTGTTGTGATTTTCTGCGGTAAACATTGAGGAGCTGAAAATGAGCTCCTTTGTTTAAATATTCGTTAGCTAGGGGTTAACGTAATCGTTTCTTATTGGGTCAGAAGGCGTTTTCTGTAACTCACTTTTGCCCCATTCTGCGTTACACTTGACAGAAGTGCCTGGTACTTCAGGATGGTAATACGCTAAACTTTCTAATCCGAATGTACCTACAAATCTCAGTCCTTACCAAAGCGAGTCTATCATTCCTTTATCAAATTATTTTCAAAGGCATCGTAGATTTGACCTACAAGCTTTATCAGCTGCGTCGTATCATGGATTTGTGTATCAAGCTTATCCAAATCGCCCTTGGGCACTGTCAACCTAATTACATAACCAATCGCCATGTTTATAACAGTACGATTAGATTCAAGAATTTTCGTCTTCCACTGACACTGCTTTTCCCAATCGTAGGATAAATGCTGATCTAATAATTCTTCAATATCAGACCAAGAGTCTCTCGTGTAACGACCAGTCTTGTTTTTGAAGATTTCATGTGTGTACAGGTTCTTTTTCATCTTTTTGTCGTCAAACCATAGACCGCTTACGTAACCTTGCCCCGAGAATTTAACGTGATATCCAATAGATAGAGGGTAAGATTGACTATTTAACACTAGCTCAGTACTGAACTCTGGGTCTTTGTAAAAGATGTGCCAACCCTGCGTCTTAGTATTTCCAGGATAGATTGAGGCTACTAAGTCACCTGTTTCTGGACAAACCTCATAGAGCACCTCATCTGCCCACTCCTTAGAAAAGTTTGTTCCAAGTCGGTCATTGTAGGTTAAGAGCTTTAGACTATCCCTAGCGGATTCAAATTCCTCGACAGCTATACGAATACGTCGATATATCGCGTTACAACTCTTAGGCGCTAGGGAAGCAATTGGCGTTGCTGGAAGCCACTCTGGGTTATGATCTCGTACCAATTGAATGAAGTCAGCTAAGAAACGGTTTTTGTTGCCACTCATTTTCTCAAAGCTTGATACTCTCACTGCAATTGTCATCAGTTTTTTCCAATTTAGATCCCTGTCTGTGACCATATCATGGCATTTGACCAGAGATAAGTTGGAATTGCGGAGGATGTTGAAGATTTGGTTGTATAGCTGAGCACTACAGTCTATACCGTCTCTTTTAGCTTCAATTACTATACAAACATCGTTAATAGTAAGTACCAAATCACATATCGGATCATATTCATCTACTCGTGTTTGCCCCCAGAAGTTAACCATTTCAACTTCACTTAAACTAACGGCATAGATGTGCTTGTAGTCCTTAATGCTTTCAGCATTTTTTTGAATCGAGACCTCAAGGATGGGTGGCCTATTGATGTCTTGAAAAAGCTTGTTGTAACGGACATCGCCATCAAAAACAGATTTGAGCACTTCATGAAGGAACAAAGCATCTTCTTGGAGACAGATTGCCAGAGCGCGAGTCAGGTCATTTTCTAATTGGTAGGTACGCTCTGTTTTTGCGTAGGTTCTAAAAAGGTTGAGGTGTTTGTTCATTTCGCTGACGGTTCTTATGGTTTTAAGCAAGAATGGTGCTTTGCACTCAATTCATGCAGAATGATATACGAATAATATCATCTTAAGCGACGTCGTTCAGGTTGCCGCTCAAAAAATGCTTAATCAAGCAGAGACAAGGCAAAGCAGTTTATGCCCCATTTCGTGTTTACAACGCTACCGTTACTTATCCGTTAAGAGCCGGTTTGGATAATATTTTCTAATCTAAATGTGGCTGAAGTCTACAGGCCTTGCTTCGTGCTCTCACCATTGCTCTCGCTTTCGCTAAAAGGTGAACTATTTGCGCAAACCTATTCATCTTTTATCTGAGTCAGGCCTATATCATCGACGCATAAGCCCAAACACATAAACACATACGCGATAAGCATGAAAATAGCGATAAGAGCGCTTGAGGCTCGAGTTAACAGAGCACTAAACAAAGAGGGCCTTGAGCTTAGAAAGTCTCACCCACAATCTCGCTGGATTGTTGAGAATGGCCGGTATTACGTCGTTGATCAGTTTCGCAACGCGATCGAGGCGCACCACGTTGATATTGAGGCGATGGCCCGAGATCTTGGCAAGCTGGCAAATGGCGACGAGGTGGTTTATTGATGAAAATGTTGATCACCACCATGATGCTGATGGCCAGTCTTGGGGCTCAGGCTAATGAGTAACGTTATACGCACCACCAGCCCAAAGAATGAAGCCGAGGCCAAGCACATCATGAGCATCGCCCTCAAGGCTTCCAGTCACCCGCAGTATTCAAACCCAGCCATTGCCCGCACTTACCGCGCAAAGCTCGTGAATACCCAATATTCTGAGTGTATGGCTCAGCACAACACAACCTATAACCCCGCCCACTGATAAACGGGCGAAATTGAGAAACTTAAACATGAAACTAAGAGCATTATGCACAGCGCTGACCGTGGCTACTCTTGCCGGTTGCGGTGGTGGTGGCGATGATTCAAAACCACAAAACGAAAGCAACCCAGAGCAAGCCAAGGCAAAGGTTGAACAAAAAAAGACGGGATCTCATTTTTTCCCTGATTCGGTTCAAGTGGTTCGATTAACGAATATCGAAGATATGAACGATTACCAAGATATCACGCTCGACGGTGGTCATATGTACCTCTTGAATGATGAGGGCTCTTTCGATGTTGAATTTGGTGCGGTTCATAAGTGCGGAGACGAGGATTTTTGAATAACGCGGGACGGTACCTACGAGTCAATTTTAAGTTACCCAGTGACCTACGACGATAAATATTACGGTTGCATGGTGATTGCTATCGGATCGGATAAGTATGTTGATGTTTTCCCATATGAGGAGCAAGTGCCACCAGCGACAACAACGACGGCTTTCTTTTTCGATCATGGCACGCTTTCCACGGTGGTTGATATCGATTCCGCCGCGCTTTCGGCTTTCACATCATCAAACCCATATGAAGGCTTTAATTATGCTGATTGGGGTGACTATTTCTACAACTTCGATTTGGCCACTCTCAACACAATCCCATAGCAAAACTAAGGAGCGCGATAATGGAGCAAATTTTTACCTCATTCGGCATCGTTGGCTCAATCGTTGGCCTAATTTACGGCGTCATTTGCTTAGCTTTGCCCTTTTTGGTTTGGGGCATTTACCGCCAAAGCGTCGAGACCAATAAGTTACTCAAGCAACTGGCTGGCCAGCAACCGACTAAGCTGGTCTCACAAAAGCACCGCAATTTTTTTGACCCTGAGCTTGGTTAAGTCTCAAAAGTAGATTTTTAAAGCCCAGCCAAATGCTGGGTTTCTGGTATCTGTTATACTCTCAGACAAGATGCTTCTCAAACCGCATACCGTCAATCTGAAAATGTGCTGTACGCATATCATTGCCCTACGCCCAGTTCCGCTATTGGATATCGGGACAATGAACACTCATCTAAACAGAAACTCTCGAAAACCATTGGCAATAACATAACACTGAAAACAAGTTGAACCTGGTCTCCCTCGCGCAGGTAGGCGGAATGAAGGGAGGCTTATTGGCTCATTGATAATTGCATTCATTTCTTCAGCCTCTTAATGCTCAATAGGAAGGTACACACAATTGAGATTTCAAGATATTTTTTCTAACCCTCCTGTAGTTATTTAGAGTTATTCCTCTGTATGATTTTTGTCCAGATACGTGTTGGCGGGGCTAGCGCTAACTCGTATTTGTCCAAAACCGTCACAGCTAGGGAAATTGTAACTCAGAAATGCCCCAAGTTTCGCCATTCCTTTAATAACTTTTCAGCTAGCAACGTAGTTATCTGAAGTCAGTTTGCTATTGGTGTTGTTTCGTAATCGGTAAATCAGTTTACAAATGCAGTCAACGTATGGTGAGGCTGTACACTGTAGCGCTACAATAGGCTCAATATGGATTAGGAATGAAAAATATAGCTATTATTTTAGTGTTGTCTTCCCTGATGACTGCTTGTGGTGGTAGTGACTCTTCGTCTGGAGGAATCCCGTCAACGTCAGCAATTCCTGATAACTCTGAGAGCGTTTCTAAGCCAGAGATTGATGTAACTCCGATGGTTGAGTTAACGCCTGCAACACAGACTACTTCGATGGTTGAGTTAACGCCTGCAACGCAGACTACTCCGATGGTTAAGTTAACGCCTGCAACGCAGACTACTCCGATGGTTGAGTTAACGCCTGCAACGCAGACTACTCCGATGATTAAGTTAACCCCTGCAACGCAAACTACTCCGATGGTTGATTTGACTCCTGCAACGGTCACAAGCATTGCTGACCATTACACTGGTCGATTTGAGGATCAAGATGAAGGTGTTTCAGTAGAGCTTGATTTGAATTGGGTGGCCGACCAAGGTATTACATATACCTTTACTGCACTTGATGATAACTCACTGGAAAAAGTATGGAGTTTTACAACGTCGTTCAATAGTAAATCACAAAATGGTTATCAAGTTTCGGGTGTTTCGGCCGACCTTGGTGGCTCAGGGGTACGAATGTCTAGTGGTGGTTTGCAGGTAGGAAATAGAATTTACGGTGCGAGTTCGTGGAGTGTGCCTGCCAGTGCGAGTCTCTACTATTACGAAAATAGAGCGCCGTATTATGCAGACAATAGAGGTGCTGTGTGGATGTACTCTCGAAATGGGTCACTTAACGACTCATGCTCTGCTTCGGCATCCGTGCAGCTATATGCATCTAACACTGCTTATCTTCCAACACGAAGAATGAACACCTCTGCGTTGCTAAAGACGCTGGATTCTGGTGTTTGCCAAATTAGCCTTAACTATGCTCTTCAAGTAGGCACTTCGGATAGAAGGGGTACCTATAAGGTGAACATTTCTGATCATAAGGTGATTTCAGTAGAGCAATGGGCTACGAAAAATCCGAGTCGTGATGAGCCTGAATTTACTTATTTACCAGTAGTTCAGTGAATTTGCTAGTGCAAGTAACTCGAAGCAACGAGTAATTAGTGGGAAGCCGCATATTTCACAGGCAGTGAAAAAAGTTTAAATAATATGAACATCAAGCTAATCAGCCTAATGGTAATTCTAGCAGCACCGCCATTAACCGGCTGTGTGTCTAAGCCTCAAACCGACTACTCGGCACTGACCGATACACAGCTTTGTTAGGTAGGCGCTGGGGCTAGTAATCGGATACAAAGAGCCAACAGATTATTCTGGCGTATTGACGGTACTGGCTCTAACTCTAACTCGCCTTTGCCCCGAAGTTCGTTAGACTATTTGCTTAGTTCTACTATTCACTCCAAATATGCCCTAAGTTTTCTAATGGCTAGAGTTCAGTTTAGTGAACACGAATCGTCTGCAAAAACTATGGATTTGCCTTGTGGTTTGTAACAAAGATTTATTTAGTGGGCTTACAGTACCTGCGAAGTGTTCACCAATTACATGCGTATAGATTTGTGTCGTTGCTACATCTGAGTGGCCTAGCAATTCTTAAACAGTACGGATGTCTTGCTGCACAATGATAGCTACCGCTCTGTGAACAACAACAACTGTATTCGAGTTGAGAAAGACAAAATAACCCTACCAAAGATTGGTCCTGTACCCATAGTTTTGCATCGTAAATTAGTGAGCAGTATTAAAACCGCGACGGTACAATTTCGTCATGGGAATTGGGAGGTGAGCCTCACCCAAGAAGTAGAGTGTGATGAAGCAAAGAAACTGCTTCATAGCATCGCTGGCTACGACATAAACTCGAAACAAACGGTAGTAGAATCGAACGGCGTTACTGTCGATAATCCTAAGTATTTAAAAGCAGAGAAGGAAAAACTTACCCGATTACAGCGACAAGTTTCTAGAAAAAAGAAAGGTTCAGCTCGCTGGAAAAAAGCTAAATCCCGCCTAAATCAACTTCACGGTTCAATCGCCAGAAAACGAATGGACTTTGCACACAAAACCGCACGACGGATAGCCAACGCAAGCGATATAGTGGTGTTTGAAGATTTGAATGTGGCTGGTATGCAGAAATTTAACGGGAAAATGGTGGCCGATAATATCATGGGACTAATCTCAGATTTAACCAAATATAAGGTTGAGTTAAGAGGTGGTGTTCACCATGAAATTGGGCGGTTTGAGCGCACAACGGGTGTTTGCTCAAGTTGCGGTCAGCAACATAAATTGACGTTAAAAGAAAGAAGCTTCACCTGCACTTCTTGCGGTCTATTGAGTGATTGCGACTACTCATCAGCGATAGCTGTTGAAAGGCGTGATGAACTGGACTTAATGGCGAATGGAACTGTCGTCAGGGTGGCAAATACACTCAACACTAAGCAGAAATTAGGCGTTAAAACGAAAGTCTTTGCATTAGCGAAGTTGCCTTCGGGATCTGAGGAAATAGATAAGGCGGCCTGGCCGCCTTAGAAGCTCAGTGATCAGCTATGCTGTCACTGAGTAGTTCACTGGGCGAAGGTTTGCGGTGAAAGCCCGACAGTAGTTCGGGCTTTCACTTTAACTGTTGTCGCTTTTCTCTTATTTGATGATGCGCGTTATGGATTCAATGCTATTTTTTTCGCTTGGTTCCTCCATGACAACCCCATCAATATTAGAAAGGAAAGCCAGTTTTCCATCAGCTATATTGCCGCCACCGGCTAAAACGTAAGCCTTAACACCACCAGCAATAGGGTCTAAATAGATAGTGTCAGGTCCATCTAAGTTAATCACGCCGTTGAGTAGGTCGTCGTGTTGACTTATGGATAAATCGTCATTCAGAATGGCTAGTTTCTGGAGGTTCTGAGGACCAGCAACAGGCCCATTACTATAAGTAACCCAAAAGACACTTTCGCCATTTAGATCTGACTCTACAACACTGCTGAAATACTTAGTGCCATTCACCAATGTTGTTTCGCCAGTGTGCGGGTTGAGCGTGTAGATGCCTCGCTTTAGACTACCATCACCAACGTCCACGGTTCTAAGCATGAACAGGTCATTCTTGCCTGCGTAAATTGTGTCAAATCCTTGGATATAAACCGGTTCGTCATTTTCACTTGTTCGGTTTAAGTTTGTGATAGTGGTATGGCCTTTAAGCTCGTATGTTATCGCAAAATCATCAACTTGGTATGAGCCTTGAGCGCTGGGTTTTGTGGTTCTATAGTAGTCCAGTGCTCCGTTGGAGTAGATAGCCGTGGTTTCGTAGTGTCCACTGCCATCTGTAATTGTTTCGTCATAAACAGGGCCATTTCCGGCAATTAAAACCTTGTTGCCATCGGTTACATAGGTGTAATAGCCGGGTAATGGGGAGGATACAGATTCATCAACCGTGAAATTAATCTCAGCAACCTCAATTGCTTGGTCGCTGTATCCATCGTATTCCATTAGTGAAACTTTGCCTGCTGTTTCGTTCTTACTTACGAACCGCAGAATGCCATCAGTGCCTAGAGATAGCCCTTGCGTCGTGATCATTACGGAGGGACCGTAATCACCAGCTAGACACTGGAAGTTTCCACCATTTCCATTGTGCATTGGGATTTTCATAATCGAGCAACTTGTTACCACATTAATGTCACTACTACCATCAGTGGCTAGGCTAAAGAGATTGAATGCACCCTTGAGGTATAAGTTATCTTGGTTGGCATAGGCTTCACCGATCACGCACTGGGTCAAGTTTACTGTATGGTGGAAATCAAAAACATTGTTGATGCGCGGCTGCTCTCCGTACTCTTGCTCGCTGACCTGAGCGAAGAAATCTGCGCATGTCACAGGACTGCCTAGTCGGCCATTTCCAGATAGATTCTGTTGCATAAACCGTAGGGCATCTTTTGTGCTTACGGTAGCGGAGCCGGTCGTAGGTTGACTGTCTTTGTCTGAATCACCACCACATCCAATTAGGAGTGCAGCGCTTACTAGTAGAGCTGGTTTTTTCATTATATTTCTTTTAATTCCTTGTTTGTGTTGCTTAGTCTACAACGATTGGGTTATCGATATGAGGCGTTCGTTGGTATGTATTGTAAGTGCTTGTGTAGTATTCTCGTGCATCCTAGGGCTTGCCTAGGGTGCACATAGCGAACTGCTCGTACTTCAAATGGTAGGCATGAGAGTACGGCAGAACACACGTGGCGATTATGTGTGATGGTAATGATGTTCTCTGAGCAATACCCGCACATAGATATGTTAAAGTTGATAAAAATGTGCGTTATCCACGATTTAGGGGAAGCAATTAGCGGTGATATTGCGGCTATTGACCAAGTAGCAGGTTCGGATAAAGGGGAGCAGGAAAGGCTGGATTTGATTACTTTGATTAACCCTCTGCCTGAAAGCTTGCAACAGGATGTTCTAACGCTTTGGGATGATTATGAAAATGCTTCATCAAAAGAAGCAAAATTAGCTAAGGCTTTCGATAAAATCGAAACCTTGCTGCAACATACTCAAGGGAAAAATCCAGATAATTATGACTTTAATCTGTCTTATGGCAGAAAATACACTGACAGTGATGAACTCACAGCTTCAGTACGGGCAATTATAGACAAAGATACTAAAGCCTTAGCTTCAGGTAATAATACACGTTAAATACTGAGGCTTGGTCGTTTATAAAGAGCACTTAACAAACGCTTTAAGCCGGATTCCCAACGCAGCGCGGTTTTGGTTCACATTTTGGCTTTAGTGTTTATGGCACAATGGTTTAAGTTTGGTGTTGCGTTGCTCACCACTTAAGCGGGCGTTACTTTCCCATACATCACCTAATTCGTTATTTCCTAATTTAGTAATATAACTGACAAGGTTTTGTCCATTTATGAGTTAGGACTTCAAATTGCAGTTATAAAGAACAAGCTTTTTGTTTCAGAAAAGTTGCTCCAAAAGAGTGAGATGTTCGGGTTATAGAGGCGTATATATCTATGTCCCTATCACTTCAATCCCAAGCGCTTCATCAATCGATGTAAGTTCCCCGGATTAAGTCCCAACTGTTTCGCTGTGGCGCTGAGCTTTTTGTCGTTGTTTAAGTAAGCGGATTGTATAAGCTCGATTTGAAATTGCTCAGTCGCTTCCTTTAACCCGAGGTCTTGCCAGTGTTCGATAGACTGGTTTGCGATAGATGAAGTGGGATTGACGGCTTTATTTGTGTCAGGTATTTCAGTATGAGCAAACTGAAAGTGACTTGGTTTTAATACAAGATGCGTGGCGTTGCTTTGTGCTTTGGCGATAACACTGGCTCGGTTTATGGCATGTTCAAGCTCTCGTACGTTGCCTTCCCAAGGGTTGTTTTGTAGTAGGGTGAGGACTTCTGCATCCAGTGTGATACTAGATAGATTGAGCTTGTGCTGGCACTGCTCTGCAAAAAATCCGGCCAATAGAATAACGTCTTTACCTCGCTCTCGAAGTGGCGGAACAAATAAGGGGAACACGCTTAGCCTGTGGTAGAGATCGGATCGAAAATGCCCTTTCTTAACCTCTTCGTGCATTACTCGGTTTGTTGCGGCAATAATGCGAACATCCACCTTGATATTGCTATCATCACCTACGCGCTGTATGTCGCCGTATTGCAGTGCTCGCAGTAGCTTAGCTTGCAAAGCTAACGACAGTTCGCCGACTTCATCAAGAAACAGCGTGCCGTGATTGGCCAATTCAAACTTACCTTTTCGATCGCTTATCGCACCAGTGAAAGCGCCCTTGATGTGCCCAAAAAGCTCACTTTCGGCTACCGACTCGGGTAGTGCGGCACAATTGAGGTATACAAAGGCTTTACCTTTACGGTCAGATTGAGAGTAGATTGCGTGTGCGACGAGCTCTTTACCGACTCCCGTTTCTCCCATGATCAATACGGATAGATCCGTATGGGCGACCGCTGAAATGTGAGATTTAAGCTCGGTAATTCCTTGAGATTGGCCTATAAAATCCAATTGATTGTAATTGGTGCGTTTAGTATTTGATGTGCTCGATACGCCCACATTTTTCTCAAGCTTTGCCACCAATAGAGCGGTATGCAAACTATTGGCTGCTAGTGCGCTGATCAGCCTAAAATCGTCATCGGCAAAACCATCAAACAATGTTGGGTCAAAGGCATCAATGGTCACAGCGCCAATCAGACGATCTTCTTGAAATAAAGGAAGCCCAATACAAGAGTGAACCTCGAGTTTTTGCTCATGATTGGGGATCAACGCATCGTAAGGGTCGGGCAAATCACTGTCAGAAGGAAAGCGAACAATATCTCCAGCTCTGGCAATGGCTTCAAGGCGAGGGTGTTGCTCGATATTAAAGCGGCGACCTAACACATCTTCGCTCAGTCCGTTGATAGCAAGAGGAATGAAATTTTGCTGTTGGAATAGTAGTAGCGCAGTCGCGTCGCAATGCAGCATGTTTCGAATTGTGGTGAGTAGTCGTTGAAAACGATCTTGTTCGGAGATACCCGATGTAATGTCTCGAGCGACCTGTATCCACTCGCCCTTATACTTTTTCATAAACTGCTCACTATCAATTCATACTTTTGTCAGTGTAACAAAGCTTTGTCATAAAGATATGAAATCTGACATTGTCGTAATGATAATACTCCTTCGTCCTATTCTATAAGGAACTGAATTATAATAAATTACTGCTAATGGCATGCCCATTGCATTTAATTGAACTAGATTAAATGTAATGACAAATAAAGAGGTTGAGCGATATGACTCCACATGTTGGGTTTGTTTGTGGTTTAGTGATTTCTAGGGTTGATTGGACTGACATTTTGTTTTCAATAAGAGTAAAGGTGCCAGGTATTTCATTTACCGCGGGCCAGTTTACTAAGTTGGGTTTGTACAATTCTGAAGGTGACTTTCTGCGTAAGGCATATTCAATAGTGAACTCCCCAGAGGATTATCACGCAACGGGGGAGTTGGAGTTTTTAATTATTTCTGATCCTGATGGCGCATTATCACCCAATCTTCATACCTTGCATCCAGATGATGAAGTCATGGTAGGAGAGCAGTGCGCTGGGTTTATGACCCTAGATGAAATCCCAGACAACGCCACAGAGCTGTGGATGATGGGAACGGGAACAGGTATTGGTCCTTACTTATCCATTTTGCAATCAGACGCTTTCCCAGAGCACTATACCGATATCATTTTGGTGCATGCGGTGCGCTTTAAACAAGATCTCGTGTATAGCGATTTGATTGAGACCTTTCAGGAAAAATTCGGCAGCAGGTTTAAATACGTTCCGATTGTGTCTAGAGAAGATGTACCAGGCAGTCTTTCTGGCCGAGTGCCACAACTGATAGAAAAGAGAGTACTAGAGTCTCATACTGGTGTGCGCCTTGATATGGAGAAAACATTCGTTTATCTGTGTGGTAACCCTGCCATGGTTCGCGAGAGTGGGCTGACTCTGACCCAAAGAGGCTATCACAAACATCTGAGGCGAAAGCCCGGTCATTATAGCTCTGAGAATTATTGGTAAGATTTATCCCCCCCCCAAAAAAAAAAGCGTCTTTTGCCAACAACGCAGTATCCCGAACTACTTTCTGGATACTGCGTTTTTAGTTGTAAGGCACGTTATTTTCATTTTTATCATAAAGACAAAGTTGTCTATATGATTATGAATTGGCGTTGTCATATTCACAATATCAATGAGTCAAATTGTCTGATTTCCTTTTAAAACAGTCAGTTAAAAAGTTGGCACGCCAGATGCAATGCAAAAGGTAATTCTTATTTGCACAAGCAGTAAAGGCAATACAATGACGATTCATGTTAAAAACAATATTCACTGGGTAGGACAACGCGATTGGGAAGTTCAAGACTTCCATGGTACTGAATTTAAAATGACCAAGGGTACAAGCTACAACAGTTACCTTCTCCGCGAAGAGAAGACGGTACTGATTGATACCGTTGACCATAGATTTAGCCACCAGTTCTTACAAAATCTAGAAATGGAAATCGACCTTAAGAGTATCGATTGCATTGTCGTAAACCACGCCGAAGAAGATCACTCAGGCGCTTTAGCGGCTCTGCTTGAGCGTATTCCCAACACACCAATCTATTGTACTGAAGCCGCCATTGACTCAATTGTGGGTCATCACCATCATCCAGAATGGAACTTTAAGACAGTTAAAACCGGTGACAGCTTAGATGTTGGTAACGGTAAGCAATTAGTGTTTGTTGAAGCGCCTATGCTGCATTGGCCAGATAGCATGATGACGTATTTGACCGGCGATGCTGTGCTGTTTAGTAACGATGCCTTTGGTCAGCACTATTGTGATGAGCACTTGTTCAATGATGAAGTCGACCAAACCGAATTAATGGATCAGTGCCTTCGTTATTACTCAAATATCCTGACGCCATTTAGCAACCTAGTAACGGCAAAAATCAAAGAAGTACTCAGCTTCAACTTGCCTGTAGATATGATTGCCACTTCACACGGTATTGTATGGCGTGATAACCCTGCACAAATCATTGAGAAGTATTTAGAGTGGGCTGACGATTATCAAGAAGACCGCATCACTATTTTCTATGACTCTATGTCGAACAATACTCGAATGATGGCAGATGCTATTGCTCAAGGTATCCACGATGTTGATCCTGCTGTAGCGGTTAAAGTATTCAACGTATCGCGTCAGGATAAGAATGAGATCCTTGCCAATGTATTCCGCTCTAAAGGTGTGCTCGTAGGCTCTTCAACTATGAACAATGTGATGATGCCTAAAGTCGCGGGTATGCTAGAAGAAATCACAGGGCTGCGCTTCAAACAGAAAAAAGCAGGTGCCTTTGGCAGTTACGGTTGGAACGGTGGTGCGGTAGACCGAATTCACTCTCGTTTAACAGATGCTGGCTTTGAAACCGTAGCGGGCTTAAAAACGAAATGGCGCCCTGATGGTAAGGCGATGAGGATCTGCCGTGCTCACGGTCAGCAGATCGCGAAACAATGGGCTTTGCATGAATTGAATGTACAGCCGATGCAAGTTGTGGAAGCAGAGCCGGCTCCGGCACTGTCGGTTGCTGTTCCTGAAAAACAAAAACCACAAGCTCATGGGGCAGGCTGTGATTGCATGATCTGTACCGTGTGCAACTGGGTATACGACCCAGAAATAGGAGAACCTAACCAAGGTGTTGAACCTGGTACTGCATGGGGTGATGTGCCTGATTACTTCTTATGTCCAGAATGTAATCTTGGTAAAGATGTATTTGCAGTGCACACTCGTTGCGAGGTGGCGTAATGAATCCAGTCACAATTATTGGTAGCGGCTTTGCCGCTTACCAACTGGTTAAAACCTTGCGCAGAATGGATCAGCAGGTGCCTATTCGCGTTATCACCGCTGACAAAGGCCATGATTACAATAAGCCGGATCTCAGCCACGTAGTATCAAGACAGCAAACCTCAGAGCAGCTGATATCTACAGTGGCAGAGACATTTACTAGAGAGCAAAATATAGAGTTGTTTGCTGAGCATTGGGTTGAAGAGATCGATTCAGAGCAGAAAGCTGTGTTCGCCAATGGTCAGCGATTTGACTATTCGAATCTGGTTTTGGCAACGGGTGCTACGCCTTTTGTTCCGCCTATAGAAGGCTTGAGAGAGAGCGATCCTATTACGCTCAATAGCCTCCAAGAGTTTGATATGTTCTCTGAGCGTCTTACCAAGGCTAATTCCATCTTGGTTATTGGTGGTGGCTTGATTGGTGTTGAGATCAGTATGGATCTTGCTTTGGCAAACAAGCAGATAACCCTTATTGAGGCAGGTGAGCGCCTTATGGCAAACCAACTGCCTGAATTGATCGCGTTAAAATTAGAGCAATCTATGCGTAAGCTCAACGTTGATGCTCGCTCAAGTACCGCGGTCACAAAGGTGAGCCAATCTGAAAACGGCTATAACCTAGTGCTTGGCAATGGTGAGCTGCTAACTGTTGATGAAGTATTGGTTTGTGCCGGCTTAGTTCCTAACGTTGCTCTGGCAAAACAAACTGGCCTTGCTACAAACCGTGGCATTTGTGTTGATGAATCGATGCAGACATCAGAGAGCAATATTTATGCCTTAGGCGATTGTGCGGAGCTTGATGGTCAGGTGAGAGCTTATCTTCAACCCACCGTTGTGAGTGCGTCGGCATTGGCGAAGACCTTGCTGGGCGAGCCTACCTCTGTGGTATTGCCGAAAATGATGGTGAAGGTCAAAACACCTAAGTATCCTATCCAGATCGCAGGTATTACCTCGGATAATCAAGTAAATCGATGGAACTTAGACATTCAGGCTGATGGTATAGTCGCTAAAGCCTACAACGAACAAGAGGTAATGGTTGGTTTTGTTGCGACACAAGACAAAACTAAGCAAGCCTTTCCTCTGTTAAGAGAGTTATCCGCTTAAGGTTTCGAAATTAAAACGCCTACATCTAGTCATGTAGGCGTTTTTTACTAGTATTCGTTTATATGCGAGTTAGTAAATTCAGCCAATCGGGCTAGTAATTGTACGAGCAGGCACCATGAAGTTCATTGAGTACTATTAATCCATCAACCAAGCAGCGCAATGTTGGCGCTGCCAAAAAAGGATTTACTCATGACTGCTCAGACGATGAATCATCAAATCTCAAGTTCAGAAAACGCGGCTTATGCCGAGCTTGATTTTACCAATGATGTACGCGCTCAAGTGACAGTTGGAGGTGGTACTGTATTGGTTGGATTCTTTACTATGGCATGCCCGTTAATGACTCAGACTTTGTTCTCTCAGTTGTTATCAGCGGCGTTTACAGGTTTTGCGACAGTGCTAGTAGTGATGCTTTGTTTGAGTGGCAATTCAGTTTCGCAGATTGCTGGTGCAGTCGGCTTCAAGCGTCATGCAACCCTGATTATTTCTCTGTTCTTAGCTTCTTTTTCTTTGACTCTCTATCCTGAGGTAGCATTATTTCTGGCGGCCGCTACAGTCATCGTTTATTTCTTGTTGGATGAGGTTACAGCTCTGTTGCTGGCATTGCGTTCAGGCAATTTAAAAGCAATGGCTTTGCCAGGTGCGGATCTACTGGTTACTCTGATTTGTGTGGCGATGCTGGTAAGTGGGTTGTCAATACACGGGGTGTTTGTTGTAAGTGCTGTGCTAGGACTGAAGGTAGTGTTGCTAGGCAGTTCGATGGTGCTAGCACTGTCAGAGCCTAAGTCAAAAGCTCATTACTAGTAAATGGTTGAGCCTTAAATGATTTGCTCTTAAACAAGCAGACAATAAATAGCAGTATAGAAACAACGAAGCCAGCTGAATCAATCGCTGGCTTCCGGTGTTTTTCAAGATAGTATCTGCTAGTTCTTAGCTAGTTTTACTCGTATCTTGCTTTTTTGCACATCAGCTTGATCTAATGCTGAGATGGCAGCTTTCGCTTCACTTGTGTTTGGCATTTCAACAAAAGCAAAGCCTTTAGATAGGCCTGTCTCTTGGTCTAGCACTAGGTTACATACCGTAACGTCACCGTGCTCAGAGAAAAGAACACGAATCTCATGTTCAGTCATTTTGCGTGAAAGGTTGCGAACTAAAAGTTTCATCTTTGACCTTGATAGATAAATTCGGGGCCAATTGTCTCAGTTTAGGCGCCCAATACCAAGCATTAAAATCCACCTGCCCATGTGTCATAGTCATCAATCGTTTGCTTTTCTTCTTTTGTAAGAGGGGCAGGGTAATAAGGCAGAGCTAGTAGTTTTTCAGAGGGGAGCAGTTCCCACTCGGATGTGATTCTGTGGCGATGCAATTCTTCATCCATACGCACGTACATGTAATAGCCATCAGCGTGAGTATTGGCATAGCTGGCTATGGTTGCGATTTCGCCTGAAGGCATCTTAACTTTGCGGCCAAGAGGGTAGAGTTGATGTAAGGCAAAACTCACAGTGGCATCTTGTAAGACCCCTTGCTTAAACCTTTCTAAACCTATAGCGGTTGAGGTAGAACGGTGAGTCCAGCCTGTCAGGTACAATCCCGTCAGTGAGTCTTTGAACGGTTTGCCCTTACGAATACCTTCATTAGAGATGAATTGCACGATCAGCACATCACCTTGCTGTTCAAGGATTTCCAGAAATTGCTCGCCGGTTTTATCTGCTAGGAGTCTCATATTTTTAGCTCAAATAGAGTAAGTAGAATGGTCAGTGCTGCGAATTGGTCACAAAAACCAAATAATGCGCGAATTTGTTTGCATCATCTTTGATTTAGAGTCACATTGAGCACAATTTTTGTCAATTCATAAGTAGAAGTAAGTTATGACTCAACAGCAACCCAACAATCCTTTACACGGTCTTTCTTTAGAGAAGATCTTAACGCGTTTGGTGGAGCATTATGGTTGGAGCGGTCTGCATGCTGAAGTGAGAGTGAACTGTTTTAGCAATGATCCTTCTATTAAATCATCATTGAAGTTCTTACGAAAAACTCAGTGGGCAAGAGATAAAGTTGAAGCGCTTTATATCAGCACCTTCAGTTAGAGAAGTCAGTTAGCACAAATTGATGATTGTTCTCGTACAAAGGAAAGTGTCTACAGCGAGGTACAACAATGAATCAAATTAACCCCAAAAAGTTGCTACGAAGTAAATGGACAGCGGTAAACTGTCAAAATAAAGAGAAGCACTTTATTGTCACAGAAGTAGAGCTCGATGAAGAGGGAATGGTCGAGCTCTGCATTATTGAACCTATTGTCACCAAGCGAACCCGCTCTATTGATTGGATGGTATTGAAAGATCCAAAACAGTGGCTGCATGGATGGAAGTAGTTAGTGCACATCAATTACCAATATAGTTACAATGTAACTTAGTGAAATGAAAATAGACCAAAGCATCACTGTCGCGTTGCCTTCTTTAATCCATAGAGTAGGTAAAGAAACCGTACAATCGGTAAAGCAGCTTGCGCTCAAACATGAGTGTGAGTTAAAGAGGGTACGCCGAAGTCGGCACTGGCAAGTGTCAGGTGATGCATTGAATATTCAGGCGCTCTGCTCGGCATTAACGCAGCAACCAGAGGGTGTGTTATTTATTCTCAAAAAGCTGAACCTCGCCCTGCAACTTCATCAAGACAAATTAGAATCACCCGCCGATCGCTTAAAGCGCTTATTGACTGAAAATCCGAACATGACTTTGTCAGAGTTAATGGAGATGACGCACTGCTCTGTTGCTGAGGCAAGAAGGGCAAGGTTTGAAGTTGATGAGTTTGAATCTTTGGGTTAACGCTTTTAGCTGTACTAATTTAGCTCTACAGACATCTTAAAGTAGGGCTCATCGCTTTTGAAAAAACGCTCTCCCTGTTTTTGCATGCCGAAACGAGCGTAAAAGTCTTGTGCAGATTCTCTTGCGTCACACCAAAAATACGTCACTCCATGGCGTTTCAAATACTCAATGATGTGTTCGATAACTTGAGTACCAATACCGTTTCCTTGATGCTCATGCAGCGTCGCAAACTTTCTTAGTCTCGCTCGCGTACCGGTTATGAAAACCGAGGCGACACAAACCAAACTATCATTTTCAAATGCGCCGAAATGGATACCGGAGTTGTCTTCTTTGACTTGGCAAAACTCGATTGGCTTCGCAGGCCAAAGTACGCTGTGACGTATAGGTAAGGTTTCTTCAGGGGTAATCAAACGGATGTGCATGGTTTCTTATCAGTGAAAGGGCATTGTTTGAATCTACCAAAGGTTTATTTGGAAATCGATACTCTATATGACAAAAAATCCCAACAACATTGACGTTGCTGGGACTTGATAAAGGTTAGGTTTTTAATCTTATCGCTAAGCGATGTGTGTCATTTCATTAAGGATGAACTGATCAACTGCACCCTCTGTCGCTGCCATATAGTCAGCGAGGTGTTGGTTACCCATATGGGCTTGCCATAGATCGCGAGATACCCAGTTTTCATAAAACATAAAGTGAGCAGGGTTCTCGTTATCTTGGTGCAGATCGTAGTTGATACAGCCCTCTTCTGCACGAGTCACATCGATGAGTTTAAGCAACTCAGCCTTTACCAATTCAATTTTGTCTTCTTTAGCAATGATGTTTGCAACGATAGTCAGCTTAGTCATGTGATGTTCCCCTTGGAATGTGTTTGCGTTGACGGGAAGAATAATAGTTCGATATTACTCACATATGAACAGCTATATATTTGATTTATTCTCAAACTAAAATTGATAAAAAGTCTGAAAAGTAGTCTACCGTGTGTAGTGAGCAAAAAAATGGCTCCAATAAGGAGCCATAGAGAGTCATCGTCAACAAAGAATGTTAATTGGTGGCATTTATTCGCTATCGATATACCAATAGCCTTTGTTGATTAAGTCACACAGTAGCGAGACGTTTGCAGCGGCAATACCCGTAGGGAAATCCTCAACGCTAAGCTGCTGCTTTCCGCAAAGTAGCTGGATGATAGAGCTGTCTTCCTCGGAGACCTTTATGACTTCTCCGTTTATGTAGGCAATGCTGTCATCTTGCTCATGATATAGGGCGCGCAGGCCAGCCACTTTTTCTATGCTCCTACCAGAGAGTAGGTGGTTCGCGACTTCTTCACTTTCCCACAAAGGTTCGGGGGTTATGATGTTCAATTGATGGCGCGATTGGCTCAGCAAGCAACCCATAAAGTCATTCACGCGATGCTCATCTTCCATCGATGCTAATAGCATCTCTGTTAAGGAATTCAGGTCGCTAGTGCTAATCTGGCCAAAGTTATCTTGTGTCTTCATCTCAGGTTTATGCAGGTGAACATCACCAACATCATTCGCCAGGATATAGTCTGCAAAATTACTGATTAACTCTTGCTCTTTTGGCGAGCGAAAGCCAATAGAGAAACTCATTGATGGCTCAAGTGCATATCCATCATGCGGGAATCCAGGCGGGATATATAAGATGTCGCCCGGCTCAAGGACTTGATCTATGATAGCTTCAAAGCCTTCGATTTGACGTAGAGCGCTGTGCTGATTGGTTTCAACATACTGGCCTTCATCTTTTGCGCCTACGCGCCAGTGGCGTTTACCACTGCCTTGCACAATAAATACGTCGTATTGGTCAATGTGCGGACCCACACCACCATCTTTCACTGAGTAGCTGATCATCAAGTCATCAAATAGCCACTGTGGCATAGCTTTAAATGGCTCAACAAGCTCCGCTGCGCCTTGATGCCAGTGGTTTGCTGCTTGAACTATGATTGACCAATTGGTTTCTTCTAGTGAGGCATATTTTTCTTCAGTAAAAGGTCCATGCTCAGCAATCCACTCGCCATCTTTATTGGACACATAACGTGAGTCGACTTCTTCTTCCATCGTCAGTCCCGCAAGCTCTTCAGCTGAAATAGGGTCTTGGAAGTTAGCAAAACCACCCTTAATGATGGTGGGTTTCTTTTGCCAGAATTCAGCTAAAAACTGTTCCAGTGAAATCGTTAATTGATACATGTTAAACCTTGATAATGTAAGCCAGACTTGTGTTTGGCTATGGGTATAAATTAGATGGTTTGTACTGTTATGCTGGGCACTTTAATGGCCAAAGAATTCTAGACCTTAAGGCGATTGTTCACGTCGCGACTTTCGATAATGCGCTGCGTATGATCAATCTCCTGATTAGACTTTGCTAGGCGATCGTAAAGCAACACGTTAACGGTTGCCGCTAAGTTCATGCAGCCAATAGTCGGTACGTAGACAACAGCATCTGCCTTGTCGACCACTTGCTGGGGGATAGAACTATCTTCAGGCCCGAATATGTATATCGCTTTCTCTGGGTGCTGAAATTGAGGCAACGGAGTCGCGCCTTCAGCAAGCTCAACACAGACAATCTTTGTGTCTGGGTCGAGTTCATCAGTAAGGGATTCCATTTGTTTCAAATCTATTTTCCCGGCCATATCCTTGGTGTCGGTATGGTACTTGGCCGCTTGCGCAAAACGAGTTCCGGTAAAGCGAACTTCACTTGCTTGGTAACACCCTGCTGCGCGCATAACTGCGCCCACATTGGTCGGGCTTTTAGGGTTACATAGGCCAATCATGGAAATAGTATTTTTAGACATTGTTGCTCCGCGGTACTGAATGTTCGCCAAAAATGGCCGAACCTGCTGTTTACTGCGGGCAGTATATAGGTCTAGCGAAGAAATAGAAGAGTAAAAATAATAGACCTCCCTCGAGTGGGGAGGCCTAACAGGAAAAATTAGCTGACCGCGCTTATTAACTGACCGCGCTTTCCTCGGCCTGTAGAACGGCGTTGTAGCGAGCAAAGCCCACCTCGAGATCTTTGATAAGATCGTCCACGTTCTCAAGACCGATATGAAGGCGGAATAGAGTGCCGGTGAAGTTAGGGTTTGCGACAGTTCTTAGACTGTTGAAGCTTCTTGGTTCGTTAGCAAGAATTAAGCTTTCATAGCCGCCCCATGAATAGCCCATACCAAACAGTTCCATTCCATCAAGCAGTGCAGTGGTTGCCTTGGTATTCTGGCTCTTCATTACAAATGAGAACAAGCCATTACCACCAGTAAAGTCTCGCTTGAAGTATTGATGTCCAGGGCAGGTTTCAAATTCTGGATGACGAACATGATCCACTTCTGGTCTAGTTGCTAGCCAGTTAGCGACTTTTAAGCTGTTTTGTTGATGTTGTTTGAGTCGCAGATCTAAGGTGCGAATACCACGTAGACCGAGATAGGCATCATCTGGTGACACGCACTGTCCCATCAGATAGCTGTTCTCGCGTAATTGATCCCAGTATTTTTCGGTAGCAATTGCCGTACCTAGCATGACATCAGAGTGTCCCACTATGTACTTAGTCGCAGCTTGTATGGAGATATCGACGCCAAATTCAAACGGTGAGAAGTGCAGGCCTGCAGACCACGTATTATCCAACATCACGATCATATCGTTTTGATGGGCTATTTCAGCAAGTAGCGGTACGTTTTGCACTTCCATGGTAACTGAACCAGGAGACTCCAAGAAAAGGAGCTTGGTGTTTGGCTGGATGAGATCTTGTATCTCTTCGCCAATTGTTGGTGTGTAGTAGGTTGTCTCAACACCAAGTCGCTTTAGCATGGTGTTGCAGAAGTCACGGGTGGGTTCGTAACAGGTATCCACCATCAGGATGTGATCGCCTGTTTCTACAAAAGACAAGATTGCATTTGAGATAGCTGCAGTGCCACACGGGTAAAGCGCACAACCAAAGCCCCCTTCAAGATCGACCATAGCATCTTGGAAAGCAAAGTGAGTTTGGGTACCACGGCGACCATAAAATAGCGCTTTGTTGGCTCTGTTGATGGTTGCTTGGTTTTTCTCAGCCACCGTATCGAACAAAATTGTGGATGCGCGCTGCACAGGTGGATTGACCACGCCATGGGTGTATTTTTTATCTCGACCCGCACTAATAAGTTGCGTGGTTTTTGTCACTGGAGATTTGCTCTTTGCCATCTGCCTTCCCTGAAGTAATTGCTATAGGGTTATTTAAACCATGAGCAGGGCAGGCAGTGCAAGAAAAATTACGTTTAATCAAGTAAATCGGGTGTTTACAGAACAGGACTAAACAGGTAAAAAGTGCGCTCTAGGAAACGATGCAACATACTTCTCTCACGCCAGCGATCTTCGTCCACTGTAGTAGATTGCTGTATGTAGGTTTGCTGTAGCCAATAAAGTTGCTGAGTAAACTCTGCATCATCCACCACCAGCGTCACCTCGAAATTAAGCCAAAGACTTCTTACATCAAGGTTAACCGTGCCTATTAGACAATATTGCTGGTCTATCACTACTGACTTGGTATGCAGCAGTCCACCTTCAAACTCATGAATAATGACCCCGGCAGACAGCAGTTCCGCGTAGAAGGCTTTAGATGCCCAGCCCACCATAATAGAGTCATTTTTCTTCGGAATAATGAGCTCTACTTTAACCCCACGTTGCGCGGTAGTCCGCAGTGTTTGCAGAAGTTCTTCGCTCGGAACAAAGTAAGGCGTAGTAATGGTAACTGATTCACTGGCTCGGCTAATGGAAATAGTCAGTACTTGCTGAATAAGGTTCTCGGGCATACCTGGGCCAGATGGCACCACTTGTATTGGGTGCAACAGATTGTCTTGGTCGATATGGCACTCTGGCGGAGCAGGGAAAGAACGTTCACCGGTTTCAACCTCCCAGTCCCAGCAATGAATCGCTGAAAGCACGTTCACTGTAGGGCCTGTGATGCGCACCATGACGTCAATCCACATTCCAACTCCGGCATTTTGCTTAAAATACTCAGGGTCGACAAGATTCATTGAACCTGTGTAGGCGACATTATCATCGATAACGATGATTTTTCTGTGCTGCCTAAGATCGAGGCGACGTAGGAACATACGCCATGGATTTACCTGCAAAGCCTGAATAACCTCGACACCCGCATCAAGCATCATCTTACACCAGGAAGAGGCGAAGAATTTTCGGCTACCTGCTGCATCGATGAGGATCTGACATCGCACACCTCGTTGTGATGCTTGGATTAAAGCCGCAGAGACCGCATTGGCTAAACCACCTTCATTCCAAATGTAAAACTCCATGCGAATGATGCTTTGTGCCTGCTCAATATCTTCAACAATCGACTTTAGAATTTTTTCTGGCGTATCTTGCAAAGACAAGGTGTTGCCGCAAAGGGCAGGGATGCCCATACGTTTGGTACACAGGTCATCAATGTGGGTAATGTGCGTTGGCGTTTTTTCAGGAAGATGGGCGTTACAATCAAGCAGCCTTAAAAACCAAGCCTCATAAGGGTCAAACATGGCTTTCGCGCGTTCAGCTCGTTTTTTTCCTAGATTTAACTCCCCAAACAGGAAGTAACAGATTACCCCGATTATTGGCAGAATATAGATAATCATTAGCCAAGCTAAAGAGACGCTAACAGAACGTCTTTTGATGACCACCCGAATGGTGACACCCGCTACAATTATCCAATACAACGCGATCCCGATAAGGGTCAGCGCATGATAAAATCCTTCCATTTCTCTCAGTTAATAATCAATCACTTATAGTTGTAGTGTATACGCAAAAAGGCACTTTGTACGCCTTTTGCTTAAGAGTGTCGTAGTGGGCGTAGTTTTAAGCTGAGTTATTGCTGGTGGGTAATCGAAGTGTGAATAAAGTGTATGAAAACCCACTAATTTAATGGTCTCAACGCGCCAATTGTGACAAAAGTAGGATTCATCCAGCGCTCACTATATACTTAAGCCTTAACTCCAGTTATCAATCCCCATCCAGAGTCGTTCATGTTTGACATAATAGATAATCAACCCGATTTTGTGCTGATCAATAAGCACCCCGGTGTTAGCGTTCATAAAGATGACAACGATACGGCTTTACTACAAGAAGTCCAAAGCGTCATCGATAGTGGGCCACTTTACCTTATCCATAGATTAGATAAGATGACCTCTGGGTTGCTATTGCTAGGAAAAAACCAACAGGCAGCAAGTGAACTTTCTCAAGCGTTTGCTAATCGTGAAGTTGAAAAATTTTATCTGGCAATCTCAGACAAAAAACCAAAGAAGAAGCAGGGGCTGATAAAGGGTGATATGGCTAAGAGTCGCCGCTCTATGTGGAAGCTCATACCAAGCAATGAAAACCCAGCTATTACCCAGTTTTTCTCGGCATCTGCTGATGGTTACCGCGTATTCATATGTAAACCTCGTACCGGAAAGACGCATCAAATCCGCGTGGCATTGAAATCGGTTGGTAGTCCTATTGTCGGTGATCCAATCTACACACCGTCTAGCCAAAGCGATAGAGGATATCTACATGCGTTTGCTCTTGCTTTTGAGCTAAACGGGCAAGCCTATCGCTATCAACTAGACCCTAGTGATGACAGTAGTCTCGGCGAGTTATGGCAACGAGACGCGATCAAACAACAAATTACAGACTGGCAACAACCACAATTACTAAATTGGCCCAAAATAAAATGACTGAAATACCCCAACCAATGAACCCACAAGCGCTTACTGTATTCTTCTCTACATTGAAGGAAGGGCTAGCTTTAGCGCCAACCGAGGTAAGACGACTGTTTCACGGACGAGGTCGCACCTATGAGGGCCTTGAGCAGATCACTTGTGATTGGATTGGTCAGCATCTGGTCGTGCAGTTATTTAAGCCAGTAACAGATGAATTTATTGCTGAGTTAACCCAAGGATTAGAATCACTTGCTTCTGATCCTAATTACGCGTTGATACGCTCGATCTCTATTCAGCATCGTTATGAACATGGTGCGCCAACGCAGTTCCTTTTAGGAGAGCAACCAGACAAGGTTGAGGTGGTAGAGTCGGATCTCAAATACTGGATGAATATCTCATCCAACCAAAACTCTGGCTTGTTCTTGGATATGCGTCTTGGGCGAGATTGGGTTCGAGAAAACTCTAAGGGTAAGAACGTGCTCAACCTATTTGCTTACACCTGTGGTTTCTCTGTTGTAGCAATTGCTGGTGGAGCAAGTCAGGTAGTCAATGTGGATATGGCTCGTTCATCTCTTAGCCGAGGACGCGACAACCATCACTTGAATAACCAAGAGGTGAGTCGAGTTAAGTTTCTAGCCCATGATATTTTTAAGTCTTGGGGCAAAATAAAACGAATGGGGCCTTATGATTTGATCATCTCTGATCCACCGTCATTTCAAAAGGGCAGTTTTGCTTTGACCAAGGATTATCAGAAGATTTTGCGCCGCCTGCCTGATTTACTAACAGAAAATGGCCAAGTACTTGCTTGTGCTAACTCTCCAGCGGTTACTTCGGATTTTGTTATTGAAGGTATGGCTGAACATGCCCCAACGCTCAAGTACTTACAACGTTTGGACAACCCGCCAGAATTTGCCGATGTGGATTCAGAAGCGAGCTTAAAGGTGCAATTGTTTAGTCGTTAAGGCGGAACAAAAAACAATAAAAAAGGCCAAACTACAGCAATCTAGTTTGGCCTTTCTTTTATTTGTATATCTAGGTCAACAGCCCCTAATTATTCAGCAGGTTTTTCTTCACTGGAAGAGCAGGTCTTTGAGGTAATCATCTCTTCGACAACCAACTGACCTCTGTTATTACGAACCTTTATAAGGTAACCGATACCTTCGTCCATGGTTGCTTTCACATCTTCTGAGCTGCAGTAATAGTTTTTCGCGCTCGCTACTAACTGATCGGCTGATTTGCTACCAGATTGGTTGTACAGCATCTCAATAATGACAATACTGCCTTTTGCTGACGCTCTGGTGATGGTCAACGGGCCGTATTCAATTGGAAGGCTTGAAGCCAAAATTCCTGCGCGGCGGTCTGCTTTGAGCTCGAGTTCTCTTTGTTTGTCACCATTTGATGAACAACCCGCGAGAACAAGCGTAGCCATTGTTGCGATAAACAGTGTTTTAAGTGATGAATGCATAATTAGAATACTTTTTTAAAGGGTTTGACGATAACGTTTTGATAAACGCCAGCTTCGATGTAGGGGTCGGCATCAGCCCACGCCTTGGCATCTTGCAAGGATTCAAACTGTGCGATGACGGTAGAGCCTGTAAATCCAGCTTCACCAGGATTATCGCTATCGATTGCTGGCATTGGACCTGCGGTAAGCAAACGTCCTTGGTCTTGTAAACGCTGCAAGCGCTCTAGGTGCTGTTCTCGCACGCTAAGGCGTTTTTGCAATGAATCTTCGACATCCTGAGAAAAAATAACATACCACATAGTCAGTCCTTTTACTTTTCAATTGCGCGAGGGCGCCCATTTTCATCGATTGCAACATAATGGAAGGTCGCTTCGCAAACAAGATCGCGCTCACCTGTGCGCTCGCCCATGACTTTTTTGTTCCATACCTGCAATTCGATAGACATTGATGAGTTACCGATGCGGCTGCACTCACCATGACAGCATACTATGTCTCCCACTGAAACAGGGCGTTTAAAGGTAATACTTGATACAGATACTGTAGCAATGCGTCCTTTTGAGATCTCTTTAGCAAGAATACCACCTGCTAAATCGAGTTGAGACATGATCCAACCACCAAAGATATCACCGTTCGCATTGGTATCTGCAGGCATAGCTAGGGTTCTAAGTAGCATCTCGCCTTTAGGGGTGATTTGGTCTGGTTGAGATGATGGGGAAGTCATTAGGTTATTCGCTCTCTTTTTGCATATGTTTGTAAATATAAATACCGGTCAACAAGGTGAATATTAGCGTTGCAGCGAGCAAGCCAAAGACCTTGAAGTTAACCCAAGTATCAAGAGGCAGGTTGAAAGCGATGTAAATATTAAGGACTGCGCAGCCTGTAAAAAACAGCGTCCAAGCCCAATTAATCTTATTCCATACACTCTCTGGCAAGGTGATTTCTTTGCCAAGCATTCCCTTGATAACCGGCTTTCCGATTAACTGAGTCACGGTGAGTCCTAGTGCAAATACAGCATAAACTAGGGTCACCTTCCACTTTATGAAGTTGTCATCATGTAGAAATATGGTCATGCCACCAAAAAGGGTGACCATAATAAAAGTGATGAACTGCATCTTTTCAACTTTTTTGTACATTACGTACGTCACAATGAGTTGAAGTGCGGTAGCTACTATTAATGCCCCTGTAGCGGTATAGATGTCGTACATTTTGTACAACACAAAAAATATTATTAGGGGAATAAAATCGAGTAATTGCTTCATTGTTCTGATTGAAAATAGCGTTTGAATCAGTCTACCTAATTGAACACGTGAAATATAGCGTTGACCGCCCTTACACGCCTATTAGTCTCCTTAAAATGTCTGGCCTCATGACAGTTTTATTTCAGACGACGCCTAATTAATCGAAAATGGTTGACCAAGGTAGAACGTTTACTCTACCATGCAGGTAGAGTAAACGTTCTACCTTGAGGGACTTATGGTAAAAGATGAAATTGCGGGTCGTTTAGAAATCGCGTTCAGTCAGCACGGTTTTGCACAAATGAGTGTCGCTGAACTAAAAGTCGCCTCTGGTGTGAGCTTAAGAACCTTGTATCGCTACTACCCATCGAAAGAATCTATGGTGATAGGCGCATTAGAGCATCGTCACCAACGCTATCTCGCTGTATTAGGTGAAGAGTCATCTTTAAATCCAATGGAGTCTGTCATTGCTATTTTTGATGGCCTGGGTCAATGGATGGAAAATAACGCGCCTAAAGGGTGCTTATCAATGAACGCGTTAGCCGCGTTCCCTCACAATGAAGAGGTGAATGTTGCGGTACAAGAACACAAACAACAAATGGTTCAACTCTTAGCGCGAAGAAGTGCACGTCCCGAATTGGCGATGGAGTTGTTTTTAATACACGAAGGCGCTTCGCTGGGATGGCCTACTATGGGTGATCAAGCAATAGTGGCAGCCAAAAATGTGGTAAGGAAAATTTTGGAATGAACAAGCAAACGATGTATGGCGTACAGATGACGGGACATGGTGATTTTGACAAATTGCAATACAGTACAGATATTGAAGTGCCTCGTCTTGCCAGAGGCGAAGTGCTCATTAAGGTATCCGCCGCAGGGGTCAATAATACCGATATTAATACTCGAATAGGCTGGTATTCAAAGAGTGGCGCAGACGGCGATGATGCATCTTGGTCTGGTGAAGCTTTGCGTTTTCCTCGTATTCAAGGTGCCGATGTTTGTGGCGTTATTGTTGCTACGGGTGAGGGTGTGGATGAATCGAGAGTAGGGCAGCGTGTCATTATTGAACCTTGCCTGAACGAGGCTAATGGTGAACAACTATCAAGCCCGTGGTATTTCGGCTCTGAGTGTGACGGTGGGTTTTCTGAATTTACCAAGGTAGCATCACGTTACGCTCATCATGTATCTACTGAGCTTTCTGATGTGGAGCTTGCATCATTTCCTTGCTCTTACTCAACCGCAGAAAATATGCTGACTCGCGCCAATGTAGGCACAGCCGATACAGTATTGGTAACAGGGGCAACCGGTGGCGTAGGGTCGGCTGCTATTCAACTAGCCAAGGCACGCGGCGCCAAAGTGATTGGCGTAACCAGTCGTTCTAAAGAAGCGCTATTGAAGAGCATAGGCACAGATGAAGTGGTTTTTCGAGATGAAGACCTAGTCTCTCGCTTAGGACTTAACAGCGTTGATGTAGTAGTAGATCTGGTTGGTGGTAAGAATTGGCCAACATTGCTTGATGTGATGAAGCCAAAAGGTCGTTATGCGGTTTCGGGCGCTATTGCTGGCGCGGATGTAACATTGGATCTTCGCACCTTGTATTTAAAAGACTTAAGTTTCTTTGGATGCACAGTCATTGAGCCAGAGGTTTTTCTGAATTTAGTGAAGCGTATTGAAAGCGGGCAGATCAAGCCTTTGGTTGCTATGACATTCCCACTGCAACACATTGAGCAAGCACAGCTGGCATTTATGGAGAAAAAACACTTAGGGAAGATAGTGCTAACACTTGATTAGCCCCTTGCGTTAGTCTTGTCATGATGATTAACTGACTTGATAAATCAGTGTGTTAGGAGTGACAATGAGTAAGGAAACCGCGCGTCTTTATCATGTTTATGACCCCATGTGTGCATGGTGCTGGGGTTATAAGCCAACATGGTTAAAACTAGAGTCAGCACTAAAAGATAAACTTGAGATAGTGTATCTAGTCGGTGGATTAGCCCCAGATTCTGATATTCCTATGCCTTTGGAGATGCGCAAGCAAATAGCCTCCTACTGGAACAAAATTGAGTCCTTACTAGGGACTCAATTTAACCACGACTTCTGGACATCGAATACACCCCGTCGTTCTACTTATCCCGCCTGTAGAGCCATGCTTTGTGCAAGATCGCAAGGTGCGGAAAAAGAGATGCTAACCGCAGTTCAACAGGCTTATTACCTTCAAGCTAGAAACCCGAGTGATGTCTCTACTTTAATCGAACTTGCTCGCGAAATTGGACTTGATGTCGAACAATTTGAGAAAGAATTAGGTTCGCCCGAAATAGAGCAAGCGTTGATGCAAGAACTTAGCTTTGCTCGCTCGATAGGTGGCAATAGTTTTCCTTCGTTATTTGTCGTGAAAGGGGAGTCTATTGTAGAGCTACCAATCAACTATCAAGATGGCGATGTCACTCTTAATCAGATAGATCAAGTTTTAGCCAAAATTTAGAGTAATTTTTGGGGAAACAGCCAGTAGCTCAAAATAGCATGCTACATTTATTGTGAATCCAACGGCAATTTTACTCTATACCTTACTAAAGGGGTGATTATGTTAGGTGAGAAACACTCTCTCGAGAACGACTTTCCAGAATTACAAGACGTTATCAAGCAACTGGTTGAAGGCAATGAAACTTTTGCCCAAGACAATAAAACCTATACTGCATTAGATAAAGAAATTCGTGTGTTAGAGTTGAACGGTGAACCAATTACCGATGAAGAAATGCACAAGATGAAACACGACCGAGCAGTGTTGAAAGACTCCCTATACCAGCGCCTAGTTGCCGCTAAAGGCTAGTTTCAGAAATTTAGATAAGGCCACTATTACAGTGGCCTTTGTTTTTATTTATATGCACGACGTATCATATATGTTGAACCTTCTCTATTTTAATGGTATTTAGTACTTATAAAGTTGAATTGCATTTTTCTGATAGGGATAGTAATGCCTGCTGCTCACGCAAATTTTCTGAACGCAATAACCGTGTTACAAACGAGATTAGAAAAACATCCTAGTGATTCCGATAAGATCTTGGTGTCTGCGCTTGATGCATGGGATTGCTACGTTAAGGCATTAGCAAGCGAATTATTAGTAGAAAAGTATGGGGAAGCACTTTCAACGGACCTTGGCTCGGTAATGCAAACCCGATTGAATAATGATATCGCAGACTATGATTTTTTTGACTCGCAAACGATACGAGTGCTCTTCAAGAATTATTTTTCCGTAGATATCACTCAGTATTGGTCAATAGTTGGCGTTAGAAATGCCGAAGAAGCCTGTCAAAAACTAGACCGATACCAGTTTGAACGTTATCAGGTTGAGCATTGCTCGGAATGCAATGTTACACCACTGCATGGCTTTACTGATAATCCCCAATGTGCGCTTTTGTTGATCGTAAACTTGGGCAAGGCGACTCAAGAGTTCATTGAGCGTTGCAGATAATAAGAAGCCCCACTTGACGATGCAGTAGGGCTTCATTCATCTATGGATTTGCTTGGACTGTATTAACTATACGCCGCAAGCATTTTATCTAGTGTAGATACAACAGCATTGCACTTTTCACTATTGAGTGCATCGCGATGAGGGTCATTGAAACGACCAATATCGTTATCAAAATACTTTCCTGATGCATCAGCAAACTCTTCAGATAACACCGCGCGAACTAGGATATCAGCACCAATTGAAAGGTCTCCTCCTGCTACCCCGTATGCATCTTTCACCATCTTGCTACCAAGAAACGAAGCTGGATTTACCGCGATGATAGCTGGGCCGTTAGCGCCAAGGACTATAGCAAGAGTTCTTGTCCACATGGTAATCGCGAGTTTACTCTGTGCGTATGCGTCACCTTCAGAGAGTGACTTTTCACCCAATAGTGCGTTGATATCAACAGTAGATTGCGCTGCAGAAGATAAGTTAACCACACGACTTTCGCTGTTCATTAGCGGGAGTAGTTTTTGCGTAAGCAAATAAGGCGCAAGCGTATTTACCGCAAAGCGTACATCTAGGTTATCCGCCGTTACTGTATTCGCAACGCTATAAACACCAGCATTATTGATCAAACCATCGAGGTGTGAATGATCCTCAGCGATTTTACCTGCTAGCGCCTTAACATCAGCTAAACGAGAAAGATCCGATTCGTAGGTTTCTATCTTGCCCGCACCTGGAAGACTAGAAAGCTCATCTTGTACTTTTTGAAGCTTCTGAGGATTGCGGCCATGAATTAATAAATGATGACCTTGTTTGGCGAGTGTTTTGGCAGTTTCAAGGCCAATACCGTCGGTAGCGCCAGTGATGAGTATGGTTTTCTGCATGGTGTCTATCCTCTAATTAAGCTGTGCTACTTATAGTAAGTGAGATATCGGTTGCTAGATCAACAAGATAACACCTTGAATAAGCGTTTTAATTAGCTGCACTCACGAAACAGTTTAAAGAATTCTTTAATAATTAGTTTAGATCTCCGAGGGAAAGGTTTTCTTCAATTGGCGGGGTGATCTCAATAATCTTCAAAAGAGACATTGGAGGATATAAATTGAGCACTTTAGCGATGTTAATATTTACGGTATAAGCAAAGTCTTCCACCTGCAGCACGGGCAGTTGTCCTGCCTGCGTATCAGTTGAGAATAATTTTTCTATTTGTAGTGCGGCTATTTTTCCAACTTCATAATCGTTAGCGGCGATAGACATAAGGGCGTGTGAATCATGCACCATGTTCTCGTAGGGTGTAATAATGGGTAGGGAGGCTTTTAGGGCACAATCAATCAAGATAGCGCCATGCTTTTCTAAGTAAGTACTCGAGCCTAGGTAGATAAAATCAACACCATGCTTTTTGAGTTTTTGAACACCGTGGTCAATGGCCTTAATAGGTTCAGCATTCAAATCTAATGGAACTGAAACGAGATTGAATCCATGTTGTTCACTCAAGGCTTTTAGCTCTTTTACTTTATTGATTGAATTTTCCGCTCCGGGTTCAAACAAAACACCTAACACTTTAAAGTTAGGCATGTATTGTTTGATGGCACTGATGTTGACGACTTCCGGTACTCGGCTGTGCACACCGGTAATATTGGGTCGGCCAGTATGTTGGAAGTCATGGATGATGTCAGATGCGATAGGATCAGATACTTGGGTGAAAATCACAGGAATTGAACTATCTACGCCACTTTTACTATTTGTTCTGCCTGCGATTTCAATTGTGGTTTTGGTTCCCCATGTCACCACTGCATCGGGCTTTTCTTCGTTTATCTGAGCTCTTATAGCCGCCAGATTGTTGGCATCGCCCCGCGCATTTAACAGCTGAAACTGAATATTGTAGGCAGAGTCTTGCAGTGCATCATTGAGCCCGTTACAAACTGCCTCGCATCCGTCCCATAGCACCATAGTAACGGTATATTGGTTAGAAGCATTAACCCTCATACTGGTAGCGCAGACTAGTAAAGCGAAGACGAAGATTTGAATCATAGCTTTGATCATGATGGAGACTCCAACTTGCGCTCTGGTATAAGCAGTAGAAGGCTGAGCATTACTCCGCCGATGGAGAACCACGCAAGAGCGTTTAAAGTAGCGGCATAGGAATAGTAACCGCTGAGTATGCCTGCAACGAGCAGTCCGATGATTGCCCCGCCTCGCTCAATTACACGCATCAAGCCAAGCACATTTGAGGCACCAAGATAGGAGAGTGGACCTTCGGCGAGTCGCATGACCTTGTCGGTTAAAGGCCCCATGCACAGACCCATACATAAACCACTAAGCATACAAACCCATACCATGCCGATAAAACTCGGGTTCATCGACACTAATAATAATGCGCCAGAGGTAGCAAGTAGTGATATGGGAAGTAGGCTTGGGGTAACTTGTAACCTTTGGGGGAGTTTACCTAACAAAGAGCCACCCAATATATAAAACAGAAAGTACAGCAACATAGCCCTAGAGATATCAACCACTGAAACCTGAATTTCATTTAACTGCATTGCCAACAGGTAGGTAATGAAGACATGGTCAATCAGCGCTAGCGGTAACATGTAGCCAATCACGAGAGATAAGTATCGTCGATGGGTGAGACACTCTAGCATTTTCATTGATAGCCCTTGCGAACTTGAGCGTGATACCTTGGGCCTTCCTTTGCAGACAAACTGCGCAATGAGCACCATCGCTACAACGGCAAATACCGCACAGACGATAAACGCGACTCTTGCTCCAACATACTCCGCCAATACGCCACCTAATGCCGTCCCTGTAAATACACCTGCCGTTGCTGTTGCTCGCAACTGACTATTGGCTATCGCTCGAGATTGTCTAGGTAACTGATCCAATGCGTAGTCTTGGCAAGCTAATAGAGCCAGTACAAAACCTATGCCGTTGATAGCGTTTGCGAAAATGAGCTGTGGAATATTAGTGGAGTAAAAGAAGGCGACTTTTGCCAATATGGTTAATGAAGCAGAAACAAGAAAAAGGTGCCTATATCCTATTTTGATGCTGAGTGGTCTTGCAAAAGGTGCGACAACAAGACCTGCAATCATGTAACTAATGAGCGGTAGCGTCAGCAACAAGTTAGCGTTGACGGCTCCAACTTGCGGTAAAAGCTCTTTACTGAAAATGAGGAAAAAAGACAAAGGTAACTCATCCGCTAGTGAGATAAGAAATAGGGCGAAACGTATATCCGATAGATGAGCAAGGCGCAGTACCTTTGGTCTAGGAAATGAAAACTGTAGTGACCGGTTTGCTTTAATTCCGAACTCTTGTAATCGTTGGGGTGTGGAAATGATTTTCCTAACTACGTTTTGGCAGAGGCTAACCGCTTGTTGATTTAACTGATCCAGTTGCTTAGTTTGCTGATGATCAGACGTTCCCCTGTACAGCAATGAAAAATCAAACTGAGCTTGTTTACGGGCAATGATGGCCAAGGCTTTGAGAGGCTTTGTAATAGAGACGGTAAGCATCAAGGCAATGAGCTCAAATCCCAATAGTAATACCACTATTAACAGGGTTAAAAAATCCATTGAGTGAGACAAAATCTGTTTGTCTATCTGGGTGCTATTGGTCTTAAAAATTAGTCTTGCTTGGTCTTGATGACTGAGTTGCAGAGTCTTCTCAATACTGTTGTTTAGGTGGATTAGATCGCGCCCCACAGTGATAGACCACTGCTGTGTTTGGATTGTTAAACCTTCAATTTCTTCAAATAGACTAATAAGGTGCACGAAATAGCTTTTATCTTGTACCAAGGTAGCTAGGGGAATATTGAGGTACATTGCATGCTCAAATTCCTTGGCAATTTCGTTGGTAATTAGCTGGGTTCGCAGGTTTATTTCTGGGGATATGAAGCGCTGAATTTCTCTGTGGCCATAAAGGGAAAGCAGGAGTGCACATAGCAGTACCAGAGAAAAAACCTGCAAGCCCATCTTCTTGAGGATCTTCCTAGTAAAGCCTGTTTCATCTATTCCCATTACTCTTGTTTCAGTCAGATTTTTAATGGAAAAAGAGGCTGGTTTATGACAAAGCGGTAAAGGGGATGATTGCCCAACATTGTTGTAGTTATCTATTGCGGCTTTGTAGTTTTTGGAAATATCTTCACTGACACTGTTTCTGCTGTGTAGCTGCTTAACGATTCGTTTACTAGTTCGCCCAAGCAAAATAGTGCCTATTAGCGAACCTATCAACCAAGTTACGCATGCCCAGGCTAAAATGTTGTCTTTAAACGTCTGTTGCTTCAACACCATATCGCTAGTGTCGTATTGAATTAACAGTATCGCGATCCTTTGGTCGTCGCCGTTTAATATCACTCGTCCAACAAGGCCTTGGTCTTCTGTATTGATAATTGGCCAGCTCTCTTCAGAAGAGCGCAGCCATTGCTCGACCCTTTTTTGTGAAATGGAAAACTTATCACCTGTTGCACTGGCTACCATTATTCCCGTTAGGTTGAGGAGGTACAGGTTTTGAATGTTTGGGTCACTTGTTTGCGCGCGTTGTAGCAGGTATTCCTTATTGCGGACTAATGATACAGGCAAGCCCATATCAGCGAAGGATTCAATAGGTTGAGCTGCAATACTCAGTGTGGTTTTTATACGTTCTTTCGTTAAATCATTTAAGAGAGAGGCGTGCTGTAAAACAAACAAACCTGCTAATGAAAAGAGAATAAGCCCTAGGATTAAGGTGAAAGACACCACTATTTTGCGTTGAAAACTCACCACAAATCACCGAAGGTTGATGGAGCGAGCGATACTTTTTACGACGAGTACGCGAGAGAAAAGGCGCTGGTTAAATTTCGAGCGCTAGAGAAGGGTAGTTCGCAATGAGAATAGAAACAAGTCTTGGAAACATTCGAAATAAAAAAGCTGGGCGTTATAGCCCAGCTTGATATTAAATTGCGTTGTCTTAGTTACGCTTGTTGCTTCTGAAGCTCAACTTGCGCTTCTTCTTCAACTAGAGCATCAACGATAACGGCACATGCAGCATCGCCAGTGATGTTTAGCGCTGTACGAATCATGTCGAAGATACGGTCTAGAGCAAACAGTAGTGGTAGGCCTTCGATTGGGATACCAGCGGCTAATAGAACTGCAACTACAAGGAATGATGGTCCAGGTACACCCGCTTGACCCACCGCGCCTAATGTAGACGTTGCGATGATAGCGATGTACGCACCTAGGCTTAGATCGATACCGAACATCTGAGCGAAGAAGATCGCGACTAAACCGTAGTAGATTGCGTTACCTGACATGTTGATGGTCGCGCCAAGAGGCAATACGAAAGAAGCGGTAGAGTTTTTAACGCCAAGCTCGTTTTCAACGGTGTTCATGGTCACAGGAAGTGTTGCCATAGAAGAAGCGGTTGAAAGTGCAACCGCTTGTGGTTTCTTCATAGCGACTAGGAATTTCTTCGCAGAAGTCTTAGTGAATACGTGAACCAGAATAGGGTAAACAACGAAACCAAAGATCAAGATAGCAGCAACATAAACCACGAATAGCTTGAACACCACCATTAGTGCGCCAAAACCGAACGAACCAACAGCGTCAGCCATTAGGCCAAATACGCCTAAAGGTGCGATTAGCATCACCTTGTTGATCATCCATACCATTGCATCAACGATAGCATTTACGCCATTGATCAAAGGGTCGCGACGCTCTTTCTCAAGACTTGAAACAGCAATACCAAAGAAAAGACAGAAAACTAGGATTTGCAGTATGTTTGCTTCGTTCAAAGACTGGAAGAAGTTCGTTGGGATCATGCCAGTAACAGTATCCCAGAAGCCTGGTAGGGCGCCTTGAGCTGCGTATTCTGTAGAGAACATGCTCTGAACAGAAGCCACATCGATACCAGTACCCGGTTGGAATAGGTTACCCATTACCAAAGCGAGCGCTACAGCTAGTGCAGAAGTTAAGCCGAAGAAACCAAGGGTTGTTAGGCCAACCTTACCAGCATTAGAGCTGTTACCTAGACCCGCAGCACCAGAGATTAGTGCAACTGCGACTAGTGGAATAACCAACATCTTGATTAGATTAATGAAGATAGTACCTAGAGGAGCGAATACAGTAGCGCTCTCACCCATTACTGCACCCACAAGGGTGCCGACAATCATTGCAATAACAACTTGCACACCAATATTGCCGAGTAAACTTTTATCTTTTAACACTTCCTTTACCTTTTGTGCTAACAATTTTAGGTATTGCCGAATATAAGAATATATATATGGCCCATTGCCCTATATTTTAGGGTGCTTCTTTGTACTTTTATCTGAGGTTATGTGGCAGGGTTAGCAAGAATAAGTGCGATCTAGATCACGCTATTTTTAGGGGGATTGATAATTCCAGCAGATCTTGTTCATCGTTAATTATCTTTTTGTATGATTAATGGGCAAGGCAATCGTTTGCGTTGGGTGGTATTTATACACATATTGAACTCGATTATGAGAGGAGTTGTAATGAGTATGTTGCATATGGCGGGGTGGAAAATGAAAAAAGCCACATTCTGCTAATGCAAAATGTGGCTCTATATTCACTAAAGCAGAATTACTTTTGAGTAGCTGCCTTCATGTTTGTTACGAAAGTCGCTAGTTCGCCAAGCATTTGCTGTGGGTTGTTAACGTTGTTCTCGATGATCTTTACAACCGCAGACCCAGAGATCGCACCTGCAGCGCCTGCTTCGATAGCGGTCTTTACTTGTTCAGGCTGTGAGATACCAAAACCGAGCAGTGCTGGTGGAGCATCAAACTTAGCTAGACGCTCAAGCATGTGGTCAACCGGCATGTTTGCCTTAGTTTCTGCACCCGTCACACCGGCACGAGAAAGTAGGTAAGTGTAACCACCACCTAGCTCTGATACTTGCTTAAGAGTTTCATCCGTTGCTGTTGGCGGAGCGATGAAGATGGCATGCACACCCGCTTTTTTAGCCGCAATATTGAATTCTTCACTCTCGCCAGTAGGAACGTCTGCAATCAGTACGGAATCAACGCCGGCTTTCGCACAGGCCTGATAGAACTGCTCAATACCGTTGGCAAACACTAGGTTCGCGTAAACCAGAAGACCGATAGGAAGGTCTGGATGTTGTTCACGGATCTGAGCGATCAACTCAAAACAAATAGTCGGCGTCGTTTTTGAATCTAGAGCGCGAATATTTGCGCCTTGGATTGTTGGACCATCTGCCAATGGATCTGAAAATGGAATGCCGAGTTCAAGGGCATCAGCACCAGAGTTGGCTAGCGTTTGCATAATTTGCAAAGATAGCTCTGGATTAGGATCGCCAATAGTCACGAAAGGAACAAATGCACCTTGTTGTTTAGCGTCTAAACGCTCGAATAGCGCAGCGTAACGATCCATTATATTTCTCCCTTTTCTTTCAGAATATCGTGCACAGTGAAGATATCTTTATCACCGCGGCCTGATAGGTTAACCACTAACAGTTGTTCTTTTTCTGGCTCATCAAATGCCAGTTTTAATGCATAGGCAAGTGCATGCGCTGATTCAAGAGCAGGGATGATGCCTTCTTTACGAGCCAAGATCTGGAATGCATCTAGTGCTTCATCATCAGTAACTGCGCCATATTCTGCGCGGCCTGTCGCGTTAAGGTGAGCGTGTTGCGGGCCCACTGATGGGAAATCAAGTCCTGCTGATACCGAGTAAGACTCTTCAATTTGACCGTGAGTATCTTGCATCAAAGGTGCCTTCATACCAAAGAAGATACCTAGTTTGCCGTGCTTAAGTGGTGCGCCGTGCATGTCTGTATCTAGACCTTTACCAGCAGGCTCTACACCAATAAGACGAACATCAGACTCTTCGATGAAGTCAGAGAACATACCAATCGCGTTTGAACCACCGCCAACACAAGCGATAACAGCGTCAGGTAAACGGCCTTCGCGAGCCATGATTTGGTGCTTAGTCTCTTCACCAATCATGTGCTGGAATTCGCGCACGATAGTTGGGAATGGGTGAGGACCTGCAGCAGTACCTAATAGGTAGTGCGCGTCTTCATAGCTTGCAGACCAGTCACGCAGAGCTTCGTTACACGCATCTTTTAATGTTGCTGAGCCAGAGTGTACTGGGATAACTTCGGCACCCATTAGACGCATGCGGAATACGTTAGGGCTTTGACGTTCAACGTCTTTAGCACCCATGTAAACGCGACACTTAAGACCAAGAAGCGCACAAGCGAGTGCTGATGCAACGCCGTGTTGGCCTGCACCAGTTTCTGCGATGATCTCTTTCTTACCCATGCGTTTAGCAAGAAGTGCTTGGCCTAACACTTGGTTGGTTTTATGCGCACCACCGTGAAGTAAGTCTTCACGCTTTAGATATAGCTTGGTTTTCGTGCCTGTCGTCAGGTTGCGAGTCAGCGTTAGCGCTGTTGGGCGACCTGCGTATTCTTGCAATAATTGCATGAATTCAGCGTGAAATTCTGGGTCTTCTTGTGCGTCAATGAAAGCTTGCTCAAGTTGGTCAAGCGCTGGAACGAGGATCTGTGGAACGTATTGTCCACCGAACTCGCCAAAGTAGGCATCTAGTTTTGCCATCGTAATATCCTTAAATTCGGTATCGCTATCTCAGTACATACTCAGTGAGATAGGCGTTGTAATCAATAATTTCTGATCGTGGCAAAAGCTTGTTCTAGCTTTTCACGAGATTTCTTACCTGGTTCAATTTCTACGCCGGAGTTCAGATCAAGACCCAAACAGCCAAGCTGTGATGCCTCGGCAATATTGTCTGCATTTAAGCCACCCGCTAGCATCACATTAGGATTGTCTATTTTTGACCAATCAAATGCTTTACCAGTGCCACCGCTTTGAGTGCCTATTTTTGAATCGAGAAGGTGACGGTCAACGTTTCCTACAAAAGAAGGCACTTCGTCCATTACACCGTAGGCTTTCCAAATCTCAGTGTTGTCATCAAGTTGCTCACGCAGGTCAGCGACAAAGGCTTCGTCTTCATCACCATGCAACTGAATCGCATTTAACTCTAAGGATTTTGCCATCTCGCAGATGTATTCAGAGCTTTGGTTCTGAAAGACGCCTACATAACGAAGTGGCGCACCGCTCATTGTCAGGCGTGCGCTCTCTTCATCTACCTTGCGTTTGGACTTATCGGCAAAGATAAGCCCGCCATAGATAGCACCCGCATTATAAGCTTTTGCTGCATCATCGGCATGAGTCAAACCGCAAACCTTGTTTTCACCCAGCAATACTTTACGTACTGCCAGTTCAATGTTGTCTTCTGACATCAATGAGCTACCAATCAAGAAGCCATTTGCGAACTTAGCAAGATCACGCACTTGTTGATGGTTGTAGATACCCGATTCAGAAATAACCGTGGTGCCTTCTGGCAATTTTGGTGCCAGTTGTTTGGTGCGGTTTAGGTCAATAGTAAGGTCACGTAAATTGCGGTTGTTGATGCCAACCACTTTTGCTTTCAACTCGATAGCACGTTCAAGTTCTTCTTCATTACTGACTTCGGTAAGAACGCCCATACCTAATAAGTGCGCAATTTGTGCAAGTTCGCGATATTCGTCGTCATTAAGAACAGACAGCATCAACAAGATTGCATCCGCTTGATAATGGCGAGCCAGGTAGACCTGATATGGCGAAATCATGAAGTCTTTACATAAAATAGGCTGCTTGGTTTGTTTCTTTACCTGAGGTAAGAAATCAAAGCTGCCTTGAAAGTACTTCTCGTCAGTCAGTACCGAAATAGCACTGGCGTGATTGTTGTATACCGACGCAATGTAGTCCAGATCGAAGTCATCACGAATCAACCCCTTTGATGGAGAAGCCTTTTTGCACTCAAGGATAAACGCGGTGTTGTCCCCAGAAAGCGCATCATAAAAACTGCGGTCAGATTGAGTCAGCGACGACTGAAAGGACTCCAGTGGTTGCGCGTTTTCGCGCTCTTCTACCCAAATCGCTTTGTCGGCAACGATCTTAGCCAGTACTTGCGCCATGTCTTTGTTTTGCTGAGAAATATGCTCTGACATGATTAACCTCTAGCTGCCAGTTGTTCTACAAGTTGGTATGCCTTTCCACTGCGCATCGCAGCAATTGCCTGCTGTGCGTTAGCTTTAAGGTCTTCGTGACCAAACAGTTTCATTAGCAGGGCCACATTAGCGGCTACCGCTGATTCTTGCGCTTCAGTACCTTTGCCTGTTAAGAGATTGGTCACAATAGTGCGGTTCTCTTCAGGTGTGCCACCTTTTAGCGCCTCTAACGGATGCGTGTTAAGACCAAAGTCTTCTGCCGTTAGCGTGTAATGTTCTATTTTGCCGTTTTTGATTTCAGCTACCGTTGTTGTGCCGTGAATCGCTACTTCATCAAGGCCACTGCCATGAACAACCGCAGCTCGTTTCATGTCCATCTGCTGCATGGTTTCAGCAATAGGCGCGACTAAGCTTTCATCGTAAACACCCATTAGCTCGATGTTCGGGCGAGCAGGGTTAATCAGAGGGCCAAGAATATTGAAGATAGTGCGTGTCTTCAGTGCCTGACGCACAGGCATTGCGTGGCGGACACCTTGGTGATATTGAGGAGCAAACAAAAAGGCAACACCGATATCGTCTACCGCTTTTGCCGTATCTTCAGCGCTCATCGCCAGATTAATACCAAAAGAGTCCAACAGATCCGAAGAGCCAGACTTACTTGATACGCCGCGGTTGCCGTGTTTTGCCACTTTAAGGCCAACTGCCGCTGCAACAAACGCTGCAGTGGTTGAGATGTTGAAGGTATTTGAACCGTCTCCACCTGTGCCTACGATATCCGCAAAATCGTAATCTGGACGAGGGAAGGGCTGTGCATTAGCAAGCAATGCTTTAGCCGCTCCAGCAATTTCTTCTGGTGTCTCGCCTTTAATTTTAAGAGCAGTAAGAACTGAACTCAGTACAATCGGCTCTACTTCGCCTTTGATAATTTGGTCAAACAAGGTTTGACTCTGCTCTTGGCTCAAGGCTTCTTGGCGATAAAGTTGTTCAAGAATTTGTTGCATCGTTCTTCCTTGTTATTGTTCTTTTGAAAGTTCAATAGACCCTAATGCCCACTCAATCGAGTTGGCTAGAAGAGTGGCTCCATAGGTGGTCATAATAGACTCTGGATGGAACTGAAATCCACACACTTTGTCTTGCTCATGAACTACTGACATGACTAAGTCGTCAACTTGTGCGGTGATAGTCAAATCATCGGTCACTTTTGTTGCCACTAAAGAGTGGTAACGCGCAATTGCAAACGGAGACGGTAAGCCTTGGTAGGTTGCATGATTATCATGTTGCATCATGGACACTTTACCGTGAATGATTTCGCCTGCACCCGCAACTGTTCCACCGTAGGCTTCAACAATTGCTTGGTGACCAAGGCAGATACCAATCATTGGCACTTTGCCCTTAAAGCGATCGATAATCGCTGGCATGTTGCCTGCTTCACTTGGTGCGCCAGGTCCAGGAGATAGGACAATGACAGGGTTCTCAAGTTCATTCAGTGCATTGCCCAACACATCCACATCTATGTTGTTTCGGTACACAGTGACATCGTGGCCAAGAGTACGGAACTGGTCCACTAGGTTGTAGGTGAATGAATCGAAGTTGTCGATAAAAAGAATATTAGCCATGCTTCACCTCAGTATGTGCGGCTTGAATTGCACTGATTACAGCTTGCGCTTTACCGCGAGTCTCGTCGGCTTCTGCTTGGGGATCTGAGTCAAATACAACGCCCGCTCCGGCTTGAACTTTTGCGATGCCGTTTTCAACATACGCAGAGCGAATAACGATACAGGTATCTAAATCGCCACGGCCTGTCATATAACCGACAGCGCCGCCGTAGGTGCCTCTGCGTTGCTGCTCAACATCGCGGATTAACTGCATTGCGCGAATCTTTGGAGCGCCGGTGAGCGTTCCCATGTTCATGCAGGCTTGATAGGCATGTAGAGCATCTAGGTCATTTCTAAGTTGTCCCACAACTCGCGATACGAGGTGCATAACGTGGCTGTAACGGTCAACTTTCAGAAGGTCCGCTACGTGGCGAGTTCCCGCTGCAGCAATACGAGCAACATCATTACGTGCTAAATCCACTAGCATCATGTGCTCTGCGTTTTCTTTTCTATCAGAGCGAAGTTCTAGCTCGATTCGGCTATCAAGGTCATGGTTGATAGTGCCGTCTGGATTCTTGCCTCGGCGTCTTGTGCCTGCGATTGGGTAGATCTCAATCTGATTGCTTTGTGTTTCGTATTTAAGAGCACTCTCAGGAGAGGCACCAAATAGAGTAAACAGCTCATCTTGCATGTAGAACATATAAGGGCTTGGGTTACTCTTCTTAAGGTGCTTATAAGCGGCAAGAGGAGAAGGGCACTCTAGGGAGAAATGTCTCGAAGGCACGACTTGGAACACATCGCCTCGAACCACAAATTCTTTTAGGTCACGTACGGTTTGGCAAAATTCTTCATCGCTGATATTCACCGATACGTCACAGCTTTCTAGCTTGACCGAATCAGGTGTTGGCTCAACCACCTTCATTTCGGCTTCGATGGTTTGAAGACGGCTTTCTAATGTTAAGCGAGTTTCTTCGTTTGCATCAAACAAGCTACCGTACAGGTGTGCTTGCTGCTGCTGATGGTCAATAACAATTAGGGTTTCTGCTACGTAGAACACATAGTCTGGGCAACGGCTATTCTCAGCAGCATCACCTAGTGGTTCAAAGTTGGCGACCAAGTCATAAGCAAACAAACCGCCGATGAACAGTGCCATTGGGTCATGCTCTTCGCAGTTGAAGCTTTTTTTCACTAAGCGCAACATATCAAACGAAGAAGGCTGACGAAGTCTGCTGTCCTCATCAAGGTTGGTATCGGGAGCAGTGAAGTTAACGGTCAGTGCGCTATCGCTCTTTTCAGATACAAACTCAGAGTTAAGGTTTGAGGCGATGCGTGCAAGCAATGCGCGTCCATTATCAGAGTTGGCGGTTAGCACCACTTGATGGCCACGACACTCGATACGCATCGCTGCATCAACAAGTAATAAGCTCTTTAGATCTTCTTTGGAGTCAATCTCTGCGGATTCGAGTAGTAGGGTATCCGCTTTGTCTTTACACAAATGATGGAATAGCTCCGTTGGATCTTGTGTGTAGAAGACATCGCGTTGCAGAAGCTCTAGTTGGCCCTGCGCAGTCAGATTAATGGTCTTATTCACAAGACCTCCTTGTAAGCTTGAATTTCTTTGCATCACATACTCTCATATTCTGTTGCTCCACCCAAAAGTGATTGCGTAAAAGCGGGTCAAAGTTTGCGCACTTAACTCATTTTTGCGAGGCAATTTGTTGTAGTTAGTTTGCGACGCGCCGGATTGTGTAAAAAAGGTGTAAAAAAGGCATAAAAAAAGCTCGCACATTAATGCGAGCTTTAGAGTTGTGTAGACACACTCAATGCTTAGCTCGCTTAAGTATCGAGCCACCAACGCCATACGTTAGATACTGCGCATACACAAACTCTACCGAATTCGGTACAGATTGGCGTTTGCTGTTGTATCATGACTGTATTCATAGCGATTTGCTAAACATCCTTAATTAATCTAGGTGTACTAGTTAACTAGTACGCGAGTGGAAAGTCAAGCCTTTTATGATATTTGATCTGCATTCTCACACTACTGCGTCTGATGGCCGTTTTAGTCCGCAAGCTCTTATAGATAGAGCCATTGAGCACCGTGTCGCCGTGCTCGCGATAACAGACCACGACACCGTAGAGGGTATAGAGCCTGCTTTGGAGTACATTCGAGATTCCAAGGTGGATATTCAGCTACTACCTGGAATCGAGATCTCTACGGTTTGGTCTAATAAAGATATCCATATTGTTGGCTTGAATATCGATATTCACAGTCAACCGTTAACAGAGCTTATTGAACAGCAGCAAGCAAGGCGTATAGAGCGTTCAGAGTTAATTGCGCATCGCTTATCCAAACATCTTAAGGTCGACCCCTTACCTGAGGTAAAGGCGATCGCAGATGGTGCTCCAGTGACACGTGCTCACTTTGCCAAGTGGCTGGTAGATAATGGTCATGCCAAGAATATGCAGCAAGTATTCAAGCGTTTTTTGACCAGAGATAAACCGGGTTATGTGCCTCCTATCTGGTGTTCAATGACTGATGCGGTCAATGCCATTCATGCTGCTGGAGGTTTAGCTGTGTTGGCTCACCCAGGTCGCTACGATCTCACAGCTAAATGGCAAAAAAGGTTGTTATCAGCATTTGTTGAGGCGGGTGGGGATGCTATGGAGGTTTCTCAACCTCAACAAAGTCAACAAGAGCGACGCAACTTGGCTGATTATGCTATACAATACAATCTATTAGCTTCCCAAGGTTCCGATTTTCATTATCCATCACCTTGGATGGAATTAGGGAAGAATTTGTGGCTCCCGTCCGGAGTGACTCCCGTGTGGGAACAATGGCCACAGTTTTCTGATCCTAAGGCATCGACTCTATAGATGCCTGCTCATAAGGAGATATGATGAGTCAGTATTTTTATGTTCATCCAGATAATCCGCAAGCGCGCCTTATTACACAAGCTGCCGCTATCATTCGCAATGGTGGAGTAGTCATCTATCCTACAGATTCGGGTTATGCTCTTGGGTGTCAGCTAGAGAACAAATCCGCACTGGATCGCGTGTGTCGAATTCGTAAAATCGATGACAAACACAACTTCACCTTGTTATGTCGAGATCTCTCAGAGCTTTCCTTATATGCACGTGTAGACAATAGCGCGTTTCGTTTATTGAAAAACAATACACCAGGTGCGTATACCTTTATCTTCAAAGGAACAAAAGAGGTGCCTCGTCGTCTAATGAATGCGAAGCGTAAAACCATAGGTATTCGTGTTCCGGACAATAAGATTGCGCTGGATTTATTGGAAGCTTTGGGCGAACCGATGATGTCGACGACCCTTATTTTGCCTGGCAATGATGTGACTGAATCTGATCCAGAAGAGATCAGAGATAAGCTAGAGCATGCGGTAGATTTGATCATCAACGGTGGCTACTTAGGTGAACAACCGACAACGGTTATTGATTTCAGTGAAGATGAACCGGTTATCGCACGTCGTGGAGCAGGGGATACAGCTCCGTTTGAATAACAAGTATTTTCTAGTAAAATCAACGACTTGTTAAGCCTAAAAAATGCAATAAATATTGGGTGATTTTCGGTTGGGTTTTTGAGATACTACGCGACCGCAATTTCTGCGAAACACTACTTCATCCGACGTCTGAGAAGACGACACAAAGGTAACTAAATGAGCGAAAAATTACAGAAAATTTTAGCACGCGCTGGTCATGGATCTCGCCGCGAACTTGAGAGTTTAATTAAATCAGGTCGCGTAAGCGTTAATGGTCAGGTAGCCACGCTAGGAGAGCGCTTAGAAGATGACTTAGCGGTTGTCCGTATTGATGGACATCAAGTGTCAATCAAAGCTCCTGAAGAAGTAGTGTGTCGTGTTCTTGCTTACTACAAGCCAGAAGGCGAGTTGTGTACTCGTCACGATCCAGAAGGTCGTCGCACGGTATTTGATCGTCTTCCAAAAATTCACGGTGCTCGTTGGATCTCTGTGGGTCGATTGGATGCAAACACCTCAGGCCTATTGCTGTTTACTACCGATGGTGAACTTGCAAACCGTCTAATGCACCCAAGCCGCCAAGTTGAGCGTGAATATCTAGTGCGTGTATTTGGTGATGTAAACGAGCAAAAGGTACGTAACCTAACTCGTGGCGTGCAACTTGAAGATGGTATGGCGCGCTTCGAAGACATCGTTTACGCTGGTGGTGAAGGTATGAACCATACCTTCTACGTAGTAATTAACGAAGGCCGTAACCGTGAAGTTCGTCGTCTTTGGGAGTCACAAGACACCACAGTGAGCCGTCTTAAGCGTGTTCGTTACGGTGACATCTTCCTAGAGAAGAAGCTACCTCGCGGGGGATGGATGGAAATGAACCTAAAACAGGTTAACTACCTTCGTGAACTTGTAGAGCTTCAACCAGAGAAAGCGACAGTGATAGACGAGCGCAACACCTCTCGTAACCGTGAACGTTCTCGTTCTCAAAAAATCCGTCGTGCAGTACGTCGTCACGAGGAGCGTATCACCTCTAATGGCCCAGCTAAACGCAAGCCAAAGAAAGCTCGTAAGTAGCGTTTAAAAACAGATTCAAGAAGCGACTCGAATGAGTCGCTTTTTTTATACCTACAATATGGATTTAAAAGATAAACTGTTCGTATCAGTAACTAAGTGAACCTTAAAAGGGATTGAATATGAATGGCATTCAGCTTGGCTTTAATAATGAGTATTCAGAAATTGCGCCAACAATTGAGGAAGTACAGTTTCTCTCTGGGTATGCAATCCTAGAATTTGGAGCGCCATGGTGCCCCCATTGCCAAACTGGGGAAGTGGCAGTCCAACAAGCACTTGAAGAGATCTCTCCTCAGCTTCATATTAAGATCTTTGATGGCAAGGGCAAAAAGCTTGGGCGCCTATTTTCTGTGAAACTTTGGCCCACATTAATCTTGCTAAAAGAGGGCTGTGAGATAGACAGAATTGTGCGGCCTACTACGGTTGAAGATGTGCGAAAGCTCACTGCGCTTATTGAAGAGTAACATGGCCTATAGCCGAAATTACTCTGGTTGTATGGACTGCAGATTTCCCCATGGCTGAAGCGCTATATAAACTGCTGGAGCTAATAGTGATTAGCTCCTTTATAAAGCAGTAGTTGCAGCAAAGGTTCGTTAACTCTTACCCGGTGCATTTCTTTGCGACGGTGAATCTTTAAAGGCTTTACTTGTAGTTAACGGATCAACTAGATCCCTTTGTTGTTGACTGGCCTGCGCCCACCACACCAACTGCGCTAGAGTTCTATACAAGTATTCATCCCATTGTGTTTGGTCGTCAGGATTGAGAGTGTGGCCTGTTTCATCAAACACTTCTTGCGCACAAGGCAGGTGAACCATTGCAGAAACTGGAAGGCAGCCTAATTCCGAAAGGAAGGTACGCATAGAGATCGCCGCTCTTGCACCACCCCATTGCCCTGCAGAGTAGGTGACAATGGCGCTGGGTTTGAACGAGAAGAGTGAACTGCCAAAGTGATTCAAAAGGTGCGCGAGTGCAGGGCTCATAGAGTGGTTGTACTCGGGGCTAACCATCACATAAGCATCAGCATTTTTTATTTTTGCAGCAAGGTTTTCTAAATCTTCAGGTACTAGTTTACGACTGTAGGCAAACTCAGGTTTAAAAACGCCCCCGGTGTCGTAATCTAAAGGGTCAATGATCTCAACAGTGTTGCTAGGAAAAGCGTTATTGAGTAGGTGAGAGCAGGCAAGACACACTCGCTCGCCCAGTCGTTTAGGACGGGGTGGACCACTAGTGCGACTGGAGCCTAAAAAAATCAGAATGTTCAAAGTCTATCTTCCTTGAGTGAATTGAAATCAGTAATGGTAGCGAACAAGCGTAACTAAACCCATCTTTTTTCAGTTTGGGTACTGTGCCACATTTCTCAAAATAACATGCTCCTATACTGAGAGAAGTTCAATCAAAAGGAGATGCCGATGCTCAATGAAAATCATGCGTTTATTTTGGATTTTCCGGAACTAAAATTAGACATTGTTCAGTTAAATCATGACGATCCAACCTTTAAAGCGGCTATGCAAAAGTACCATGAATTGGATTATGATATCCGAGAACTAGAGGTATCAGGAAGTCCTATCGATGATGCCAATATGCACGATCTTAAGCTACAGCGTATGCAAATAAAAGACGAGCTCTATGAGCAATTAACTAAGCATCATCAAGAAGTAACCAACTAGTTCTACTATTCAAATTACCTAAAAAAGGGCTCGGTTAGTGTGTTTGAACTAGAGCCCTACTCTTAGGGGCGGATACGCCTTCAATGTCCACACCCTTGCGAGTCAATTTTGCGTGGTCATTATCTTTATTTATTAGTTTGTGGTTTTGTATCCGGTATGTGATCCATGATGAGCTGTTGCTTTTCAGTACTGACTTTAAGTGCTTCAGCGGTGATTTGTATTGAATTAGCCATTGCGGAGATATTACCTGTCGCTCGAACTAAGGTTTGCTGCATCGGTTTCAAAATGAGCAAATAGATAGCGAGCAAAGACAGCACTATCACGATCACAATGACACTTAAAGCGACGATCAATTTGAGCTGCACATCATCCATCAAGGTTTGACTTGTTTGCTGAAAAGCGACTCGTGATTGCTCTAGTGTATTGGGTAACCCACGCAGAGATTGGCTTGTTGTTAAGGTCAACTCATTAACACTATTGATGGTCTTATCAAGTGCCTGCTTTTGGTCGTCACTGAGATTGGGATTATCAACTATCGCCTTTAAAGAATCAGAAATAGATTCTAAAGATTGCGTCGCTTGTTGTGCATATTGCTCCATACCATCGAGATCTAGCGTCATATCAACGTTGATAAGCGGGCGTTGTGGCTCGGACTCCTTAGACTCAGCTGCTAACGAAATTGAAGATATACAGAGCAAGACAAACGTGATTAGCCATTGTTTTCGCATGAGTTTTCCTTTTCTCAGAGGTATGAGAATACTGTAGAGAATAACCTTGGGTATTGCGAATTGGTTTGTAGGTTAGTTTGAAGAGGCACGCAGTCAGATTTTTACTGTTTCTCTAAAGCGTTAGAGCGATGAATAAGTAGCCTTAGCTATTTTTCATCGCTCATAAGAGTAGGTGCTAAACGAGTCTTCTGCGCTTATTTGATACTTTGAGTTCGGTATGTCGGTGGTTCATGATCCCAGACTAAACCTTGTTTTGTTTGTTCATATCCGTAGTCGTATAAAGCCCTCATATAGGGATTATCGAATTGTAATGAAGGGTCCTTTTCAGTGACAAAATCCTCTCCAATGTGGGAGAAATGGAAATTAGCTCCCGCAGCCACGGCTTGATGATAGATTTGCATCACATCACTTCGACCTTGGTACTTTATAATAGTGTCGAGAGAGCGAGAGGCCACGTTGGCTAATGTCATTTCAGTGGTTGCCCATCTTGGTAAAAACTCCCCGTTTCTAATCACATAGATATTAAGATCGTGACTTTTTTGAGGGTTCATAGAAGCGATATCCCAAGAGTCTGGAAACAAAAACACTTGTCTTGCAACGCCACCATCCACATGTACTTCTTGATAAGTTTGTCCATCAATCTGCACATCAATTTGTACTGCAGGCATTGCCCCAGGAACTGCGGTAGACGCTAGAATGATATTTTCAAATAGAGCTTCAGACTCTTTGGTTCCAATTGCAGCAATTTCTCCCATATTCCAGACAGACAGTCGCTGAGTATCTAGATTTGTGGTACCGATGAGCAGCGCCTTTCCTTGGGCATGTTTCTCTGCCACTTTCTCCAGAATGTTAGGTGTTATGGTATCTCGCAGCATGTTCTCGAACGGTTCTATATCCAACACTGAGGTGCTGTTGATGATCGAAAAAATCGATTTCTTACTATAGAGATCTTCGTCGCTAGAGTTTGTGTAAAAATCGATAATTTCATAATCATAGTCGCTGCCAAGAAACGCAAATACCGAGATAATAGCGCCTGTACTAACTCCAGTGACAATATCAAAATCGGGTCTTTCCCCAGAATCACTCCAAGCGGAGAGTACTCCTGCTCCAAAGGCTCCATTTGCACCTCCTCCGGACAAAGCGAGGATATTCTTATCTGCTTTATCCGAACTGGCTTGCTCAAGCTTTGTGGCAAATTTTGCCATGCGTTCGCCACTCGTTGTATCGCCCCATACTCGAATGTTCGGATTGTCTAGGGGTTGAACTGTATTAGTGAACTCTCTGGGTACATTTGCGTGCTCGGGACTTTGAGCACAACCCGTAATCAGGGCTGTAAAAAAGAGTAAGTAGGGGAGGCGCTTCATGTTGTTCCTCAAATTTAACAAATTGATTGTGAGTTGCGCCATGTGCATGGATGTGACAATTGATTCGACACACCCATACATTTTGGCTTTAGTATTACGGTTCAACACTGACATTGTGAATGACTTTGTAAAGCACAGGTACCACAAGCAATGTAAGGATAGTCGCGAACCCTAGCCCAAACATTATCGTCACTGCCATTGGTTTAAAGAAAGTGTCAGGCAGCAATGGAATCATGCCTAGTATAGTGGTGATAGCCGCCATACATACGGGACGAACACGGCTCAGTGAGGCATCAACAATCGCATCAAAAGGCTGTTTCCCTTGCATCAACTCAATATTGATCTGGTCAAGCAACACTATGCCGTTTTTCAATAACATGCCTGATAAACTTAAGAATCCCAGTAATGCCATAAACCCAAAAGGCGTATTTAACAGTAACAACCCACTTGAAACACCAATGATGGACAGGGGCACCGTTAGCCAAACGATGATCGGCTCTTTTAATGAGTTGAACAAAAACACGGTGACGATGAACATAAACAGGTATCCGAGAGGCATACTACTGAACAGTGATGCTTGAGCATCTCGTGAGGATTCATACTCGCCACCCCATTCAATACTGTAGTCCGTTGGCAGCTGAATATTGTCGATTTTAGCCGCCAGCCTTGCCTGTAATGTCGCTGCGGTTTCGTTGCCTAAAATATCGGGATCAGCCATAACCGTCAGAGTTCTCTTGCGGTTCTTTCGCAAGATCAGCGGCTCTTCCCAACGTGTTTCATAACCCAGCAGTACTTGTTGCAGTGGGATGTAGCCACTTAGAACCGGGCTCCATATCTGCAAGCTATTAATATTGCTAACATCTTTACGCTCATTTAAGGGTAGACGAGCGACGATAGGCATCAGTGCTGTCCCATCACGATATAGACCAACGCTGGTTCCGGAATATGACATTTGCAGTAAATCGTCGACGTCTTTCTTGGATATTCCATAACGTCGAGCCTGACTTTCATTAAACTTCGGTTCGATGATCTTAGTGCGCTCTCTCCAATCGTGGCGTATGTTGTGAGCTTGATTGTCGGCGTGCATGATGTCACTGACTTGACTGGCGATACTTCGCAATATCGTAGGATCTGAGCCAATAATACGAGCTTCAATCTTAGCGCCGCCGCCGGGACCGAGTTCAATCTTCTTCAATTTATAATCAATGTCGGGATGCGTTTGGTTGATGTGGGAGCGAAGACCTGACATCAACTCATCCATCTCACTTTCCGAAGAAACTCTTACAGCCAGTTCACCATAAGCGGCATAGCTTTTTTCTGGCGTGTAGGTGAGCATGAATCGCTGCAACCCCTTGCCGACGGTTGTCGTTACGTTCAATACCGTTGGCTTCTCTGACAACCACTCTGCGAGCGTTTCAACTTTCGTATTGGTTGCTCGAATATCTGTACCTTCAGGCATCCAAACATCAACCATGAACATAGGTGTTGAAGATGCAGGAAAAAAGGCTTTCTTCACATGAGAAAAACTGTAAACACCGCCAGCAAGCATCACTATTAGAACGAAGATCGTCATCCATGCACGTGTCATGCATAATTGAAGCGCTTTCCTGTAGAGCGTAAAAACGAAACCAGAATATGGGTCAGCGTTGCGATCACTACCGATAACACTCTTCTTGGTTTCTTTGAAGAATAGATTGGCAAAAAAGGGTGTCAGTGATATCGCCGTAAACCAACTTAATAGCAAAGAAATCAACAACACAGAGAATAGAGTACGGGTGTATTCACCAGTTGAATCATCTGATAAGCCTATTGGAGCAAAAGCAGTAACAGCAATAATGGTTGCGCCTAGTAGTGGCCATATTGTCTGCTTTACGATGGCATTGGCCGCTTGTAGTTTAGTTTGGCCTCTTTGAGTGCCTATTAATATCCCTTCGACCACCACAATGGCATTATCAACGAGCATACCCAGTGCGATGACCAATGCACCCAATGAAATACGCTGCAATTCAATACCTAGGTATTGCATAAAGATGAAGGTACCCAAGACGGTCAGCAGCAGAATGAGACCGATCAGTAATCCCGACTTAAGTCCCATGAAGAACAGCAGTACGATGATGACAATTGCGACAGCTTGAGCCAAGCTGATGATAAAACCACTTACTGACTTTTCAACTTCAGTGGGTTGGCTATAGATTTCAGCGATGTTGATGCCAACGGGTTGTTGGTTCTTTAGCTCTTCCAATCGTGAATTGAAGTGTTTTCCCACTTCAACGACATTAACCCCTTCGCCGAACGAGACACCCATGTGCAGAGCAGGTAAACCGTCAAACGTAATTAAATTCGAAGGTACTTCTACATAGCCTCGATGGATTGTTGCAACATCTCTAAGAAAGATAGCCCCATGAGAACCTCCTTCTTGTAATAGTAAGTCACCCAGTTGATCAACATGCTGAAACTCGCCGGTTGGATGAATGTGGATGTATTCTTTACCCACACGAACCGCACCCGCTGGCGACACGATGTTCTGTGTCGCTAGCAGTTGGTTGATTGTGTTAGGTGCAATGCCTAAGTTGCTGAGCTCTTTTATAGAGATCTCAATGAAAACTTGTTCTTGCTGCTCGCCGGATACAGTGACCTTGCCGACACCATTGACCAGCTCCAATTCTCTTTTCAGATAATCTACGTAATCAAGTAGCTCTTTGTTATTGTAATCTTGACCCGATACCGCGAGTAGAATGCCATACACATCGCCGAAGTCATCGATTACTTGGGGAGGGTTAACTCCGGGAGGAAGTTGAGCTTGAACATCGTTGACCTTTCGTCTCAACTCATCCCAAATCTGAGGTAGGTCATCGGGACCATAGTTCTTCTTCATGGTAACGGTGATCTGAGACAATTCACGACTCGAGATCGAATTGACTTCGTCAATATAAACCAACTGCTGAATTGCTTTTTCCAGTGGGTAGGTTAATTCTTCTTCCACTTGAGTTGGTGAAGCGCCAGGGTAGCTTGTCACCACCATAGCGTCTTTTATTGTAAATGCAGGGTCTTCAAATCTGCCCAATTCAAAAAAGGCGCTGATACCGCCAATAACAAAAATTAGCGTAATCATCCAACTGATGACTTTGTTTTTAATAAAGTAAGACGCGATACCTTTGTCTTCTGTATCAGAGCATTTCTTCGATTGTTGTTCAGTGTTACTCATTGTTTTGCCTCTGATCTCATAGGTTTAACCAGCATGCCATCACGCAAGCGCCCCATACCTCCGGTGATCACTGTTTCATTGCTTTCAAGCCCGCTAGTGACAAGCAATTGATGGTGATTTAACTGGTTGCCTTTTACTTGCTTTAGTTGGACTAAGTTGCTGTCACTTAGCGTCCAGACAAACTTGTTGTCTGGATGTGGAGGATAGCCATCTGGAATCACAACGGATTCAATTGGAATCGTGGTCATGAACGGAGAGTGGCCTTTGTAGGTGAAGTCTGTTAATACTTCGGCTGACATCCCATCAAATAAGTGAACGTCGTTTGGAATGGGCATTGATAACGTCACACGATAGGCTGCGGTTTGATGATTTTTTTCGCTGGTAAATTCTTTTAAGTTGGCTTCATGTAGGCCTTCACTGCCGATTTTCACTTGAGCACGAACACTTTTCTTGTCTATACCATGCGGAATGTGGGCGATGACCTGATCCGCTACCTGAAGCGTTACGTCAATATTCTCTGAGTCGTGAATATTGACGATAGGTTGCCCCGTTTTTACATTTTCATGCCTTTCTACGTGAACACGGGAAATGACTCCATCTCTGGGAGCAATAAGTTGGCTGAATGACAACCTTAATTTGGCCAACTCATACTCAGCCTTTGCAAATCTACGTCTCGCTGTGATCTCATCAAACTGAGATTGAGCGAGCATCCCTTGTTTGACTAAACGGTGAGAACGAGTGAACTGTTGATCAATGGCTGCAAAAGAGGCATAAGTGTTCTTCACGTTGAGCTGAAAATCTGATGGTTCTAATTCTGCAAGCAGCTGCCCTTGCTTGACTAAGTCACCTTCGCTCACATAAAGAGAGATAACTTTGCCGCCAGCTCGAAAGCTCAACTCCGCGCGATCACGAGCCTCAAGAACGGCAGGGTAATACAAGGTAGTGTCTTCGTGCTCTAAAGAGTAGGGAGTCAGCGTTTTAACTTGCACTATAGGAACAAGGGTTGAAGTATTTTCAACTTGATCGCTACACCCTGCGATCAGGCCTAATAAGCCTAAGGCTAAGTAGTTGTTATACTTATTCATCGTTATAAACCTCTTTCTTTTACCCATTGGTGTACTTTCATTCCCTCGGTAATATCTCTGACTCCTGATGCGACGATGACGTCATGCTCATTCAGTCCAAAAGCAAGGGACTGAGCGCTATTGATTACATCAATCTCGACTTTCTTTGCTTGTCCGGATGAGGTCACTTTCCAAACAAAGGTCTGTCCGTTTTCTTGAAAATAGCTTGCCTCAGGCAGCTGTAATGTTTCCGACTTCATCGCCAGTTCAACATTGCCCGACATGCCTGGCATGATGTTGAGAGTGTCCGGGTTTGGGAAAGTCATAGTGGCTTTGTAGGTGTTAGTAGACGGGTCGCTTTCGCTGTCAATTTCAAGTTTGTGTAAAGCAAATGATTGCTCAGGGAAAGCACTCAGCTTAAGTGTTGGATGCGAAATATCACCTGCATTGAGTTCATGTAATACAGAGGCTGGGATATAAAACTCGGCTTTGAGTAGATCGGTAGATTGCACATTTAGCACCATTTGTTCTTGGTTGATGTACTCATGGTTCTCAACATGAATGATGGAAATCTGGCCATCAAACGGAGCGTAGAGTTTGGTGTAGCTTAGGTTCAGTTTTGCTTGCTCTAAGTTCGACTTTGCTGACAAATAGGTTGCTAAAGCCTCTTCAAAGTCCTGCTCTGAAACGATATTGCCTTTTCTGAGCTTAGCCGCGCGCTGGTGCTGTACTTTTGCGAGGTCATAGTTAGCTTGTGCTTGTTCCACAAACAATGAATGTTCATCCGATTTGAGTAATGCAAGTGTCTCTCCCTTTAATACTTGGTCACCAGACTTAACCTGTATTTGGTCTAACTGACCAGGTATGCGAAAGCTCATAATGGTTTTTTGACCTGCATCTAAGAAGGCAGGAAATTCACGAACATTCACATTCGAGTTTGCAGGAATGGTATGCAGCTTGACAGGTCGAGAGTATGAACTCTCCATATGATCGTCTTTACTACATCCAGAAATTAGTGATAGAGCAATAATCAAGGTGATAGAAGGGGTTTTCATTTTCTCATGCCTATAATTAATCTTGTTTTATTTATTGGGGTGATCGATTTATTTAACCGAGAGCTACTAACTAGTGAAGAGAAACTAGAACTATGTCTTTTAATAATGCTTAAATAAAAATTCTTGATAAAAAGTAGCTCTGATATATATAGTTACATTCCTAATTACCTAATTGAATGTGTGTCAAATCTACTTTAATTAGTATTCTGATAAAGAATGTCTACTTATTATTACTCTCTGTCATAACTAATATATTAATGAGTAAAAGTCTTGATAGTCGATTTTGTGCAAAACCCATCATAGTTGATGCAAATTTGATACTTTTGGCTTAGCTAGAAAAGCGACTAGTTTAAACTAGTCGCGATATAGGGTAGGAAGGTCGCTTGCGTTAACAAATGAAATAGGGACTACTTGAACTATGATGTCGTAGATTTTTTTAAATCATCGCCTTATTCTTTTTATTGATGAGCAGAGTCCATACGCTCTTTTGCTTTAATTGCCCAAAAATCTAGGGTCGGCATAAGTAGTTCGGTATTGAGATCCTCTGCCACTTGAACTGAGGTTTTTTGTGCAGATTTTTGCACGACCATAGCGACCTTGTCGTTGGTAAGGCTATCAGTGGCGTGGGCTTCCATACTTATGATAGCGACCCTATCTCGTGCTCCTGCGACTTCTTTTGCAACATTAATGACAAGCGCAACTGGGATAAGTTGATAGACCTTGATGTCTTGCTTTGTTAACTCGGTTCCCGAGATAGTAGCGCTAATGCGCAATACGTCTTGACCAGGTTCATTAACTACTTCATAGGTGGTGGAGAAGTGCTTTTCTAAAGCCTGTTGGAAGTATTGAGTCGACTCATCAATAACGTCTTGAGACACACCAAAATCTTCCTTTGCTGTTTTCTGAACAGCAACCGGATCAATCAATACTTTTGTATATTGACTTAGCTTCTCATCAGAGTGAATCCAATTACGTGAGCCTGGGTGATTTTCGTCTTGTTGTAACATGACGTAATCATCTTGTAACCATCCAGAGTAGTCATTGTCACTGATGGATGAGTTATTTGCACAGCCTGTTAATACCAATGTAAGACCGGCTAAAATAATAGATAAAGACTTTTTAAATATTTTATTCGAATCGCTCATGATTTACCCTACTTAATTAAGTTTATTTTTATCTTGGCAATTTCAATAAATATTGGTGTTTGCCAAATAACGTGTTTTGTTGAGATAAATATAAGTTTTGTAGGGTGTATTTTGTGGTTATGGACTGTATCTAGCCAAAAAGGTCACTTTGATATGTGATCTTTCCTTTTATGTAAAAATGGGGTGACGCTTTAAGCTGGCATTGGTTGAAATAGCGTAAAAGGCAGTCTATTCCGATGGATAGACTGCCAATAAGTTCTCTTACCTGTTATCGAACAACGGCAAAACCAATTCTTAATGTTTCCTCTTTTTCTGAGTAATTGAGTAAGGTTTCGCTGTAACCATTAAAGTATTTAGCATAAGCGTAAAGGTCTAAGTTTTTGCCAAACATGTGGCTAAGGGGATATGAGACATCTAGCTCAAAACTCGTTCCCTTGTTCGCGGGACGAACACTGGTACTAATCGCAATCCCATCCAATGAGATCACTTTAGCCTCAAATTCCATATAGCCTTTGTAGTACTTTAGGTCTGGATTGGTTTCATTGTCATTTCGAACGTAGGCCCACATAGTATGAGAAAGTTGTAGCTCATAGTCGTCTATGAGAGGCAGGGAAATTTCAGGCTGCATATAAGCATAGTTGGTACTTCTGGACTGATCACCTTCTTGTCCATTGGACTCATGTAACAAACCAAGTTGAAGCTGTAGAGTCGAGTTACCTGGCCATCCCAATGAGATATCGTTGAACCGATAATAAAATTCGGGCATGTAGCTCGTATCTTCAAAAGGTTTAGATTCAGATTCTAAATCCCATAGAGATTTTTGGGTAAATCCTAAGTGAAAACCTGCCATCCAAGGATGATTACTCGTGATCGCACCAGTACCGTTAAAAATTCGATAGCTGAAACTAAATTGAAAGCTGCTGTCTTCTAATCCGTCATTGACGCCCAGTAGAAAGTACATTGGCTTATAAGGACTAAAGGCATCTTGGTAGACTTTTTTCTCATGCTTATTGGCCTGAGAGGGCGCAGACTTCGGTTGAGTTTCTGGCTTTGAGACATAGAGAAATAAGCTCGAGTTGCTTGTATCAGGAATGTCTATTTGAATGCTTCGCTCAATCTGTTTGGGAAGCGTAACGGTGTAGTTCACCTTGATGAAACTGTTACCCTTGAGTTTGCTTTGCCTAATTTCGGGGATCAGTTTGCCTACAACATTAGAGCTTTGACTTTCTGTATTAATAGTCATTGGCAAAGTTGACGAAACGACATCGTCAACATATTTAGTGCTAGGTGAATTATTGTAAATATATAAAGATACTGTAATTTCTTCACCCGCAGAGACTGCGCTTGAATCTTGAATTGTCGCTACTCTTTCAATATCAGCACTGAATGACACTGGTGAAGATAAAACTAAGAGCAAGCCTAACATCAAGGTGCGTGACTTATTAAACAGCATAATATTATTCCTCTATGAAAGTAGGCAAACTAGGATTATTAAAAGTTTCTTTGGCTGTTAAGTAGATCGCGATAGAAAATACGACCAAGCTTATCTTTTTGATGCTCATTGAGAACATTGAATACAGAGTGCTTAAACTTCATTTCTTGTAAAACGACAGTTTTTTCATATTGATGTATTTGATCAATAAAATTAGAGAGGGAGTCGATATCCAACTCAGTTTCGGTTAATAACTCGAATTGTTGCTCTCTAATTGATACCAATGAACCCCAAGGTATAACTTCTATGTTCGATCTATATTCGTAGTAGAACTCGTCTATTAGTGCTTTTTGTTCCACAGTAACACCGAGTTCACTTGAAAGTTGGTTGAAATATGACTTGTTAATTACATTGTCATTAGGTGCACTTGATAGGCTAGGTATATAGCATAGAGATGCCACTATTAGTAATAGTGATTTCTTCATTTCTAATCTCACTCTATTATTTAATTTGCGATGATATTAAACCTAAGTGATATGGCGTTCATATATATGGATAGCTTCTATGCATTATTTCGGTTGTTGGTATGTAATCTATCCATTCTTGAATTTATGGTCATTCCTATCCTTTTACACACTCTATGGATGGACAGAATCTATCACTTGCATGTGATAAATGATGGATTTGTGACGAGAGAGTTTTCTCTAGAAATTACACGTTATATTTAACAACAGGAACGAAAACTAAGTGCATGAATTAAATGTAATTTGAGAGGTTTTATGAAATTGGGGTACTTAAACGGAATACTAGAAGCAGAAGAGAAGTTGAGAGCCTTCGGTGGCGATACTCGCAAAGCTTATCAATGGTTGAACGATGAAGCTAGGGCCATTGGCAAGGATTATCGTTGGAGTAGCTGGTTAAATGGCGCCAATGATTACTTAGTTCACTTTATCAAAAGCAATATCAAGCCAATATCTACCGCTATTAATTAATAGGTGAATTTTGATGGAGGTTCTAAAAAAGGATGTAGTAGAGATTAATTGCTTACAGAAAAAGTTCTTGATGTTCTTAATCCTTACATTTGTTGATTTTATGGTGCTGGGGTTATTTGGGGAGTTCTGGATCAATGTACATATAGACAGCTTTTCTATAGGACTTTTGGCTGCGGCAATATTGCAATTGTTGTTAAGAGTATCTGTGTTATTAGAAAGCAAGATAGTTCTTGTAACAAATAGATTTAACGCAAGAATAAAAGTAATTTCTAAAGTGGTACTAACGTGGTGTCTTCTGTTTTTTTCTAAGCTGTTAATGTTAGAGATTATTGATTTTATCTTTGGAGATAAAATTGATTTTTCAGGAGTGCTAGACGGAGTAATAGCATTTATCGTTGTGGTTATAACGATGGTGATCTCCGAAGTTATGATAAGAAGATTTTATCTTCTTCTAAGAAGCTAATGTTAATATTAAAGGTTTTATTATGATTAAGAAGATTTTGATTGTTGGTGGTGTGGCTGGTGGAGCATCAGCAGCAGCTCGTTGTAGAAGATTAAATGAACACGCAGATATCATTATGTATGAACGCGGACCTGTAGTGTCATTTTCCAATTGTTGTTTGCCTTACCATATTTCTGGGGCAATGGAAGAAGACAAGTTGATACTCATGACTCCGGATAAGTTTAAGGCTTGGTTTAATATTGATGCGAGAATTAATAGTAATGTCATTGCAGTAAATAGTGATGAAAAATATATCGAAGTAGAAAACACTATCACTGGAGATGTGACTAAAGAATATTTCGACGCATTGGTACTATCCCCTGGTTCAAATCCAATTACGCCTCGATTTAATGGCTTGGAAGATATGCCGCACTATTGCTTGAAGACAGTACCTGATGTTTCCAAAATAATGTCATTCATAACCACTAATAGCCCAAGGCATATCACCGTTGTTGGCGGAGGCTTTATCGGACTAGAAGCGGCTGAAAACCTCAGAGAGAGAGGGATAGAAGTCACTCTTATTGAAGGCAGTGATCAAATTATCCCATTTGTAGACAAGGAAATGTCTTTTATCGGTCAATCAGAGCTCGTTTCTCATGGTGTGGAGGTCATTTTGAACACCCGTGTAGAGAGCTTTGCGAAAGGGAAAGTGATTCTCCAAACTGGCGGGGAGATTGAAACTGATGCTGTTATTTTGGCCATTGGAGTAATTCCGGCTACTGGCTTCCTTAAAGGCTCACGTGTCGATCTAACGGAAAAAGGTTATATCAAAGTTGATGAAAACTACCAAACGTCAGCCAAGAGTATTTATGCTGCGGGTGATGCCATTCTTGTGTCTCACCAAATCACAGGCGAGAAAATACCGTTAGCAATGGCGGGACCTGCCAATAAGCAAGGCCGTTTGATTGCAGATCATATCAATGGTCGTCAGATTCTGAACAAAGGCTACATTGGTAGCGGGGTAGTGAAACTGTTCAACATGAATATCGCTTCCACGGGTATGTCAGAAAAGACATTGAAAAACAGTGGCATTGATTATGACGTGGCTTATGCGGCTCCACCAAGCATCGTTGGAATCATGCCGGGCATGAACCTAGTTTATTCCAAACTCATTTTTGAAAAACAAACAGGTCGAATCCTAGGTGCACAATTTGCTAGTCGCGGAGCGTCAGATAAGCGTGCCGATGTCGTTGCAACAGCAATTAAAGCAAACATGACAGTAGAAGATCTCGCTGATCTCGAGTTGTGTTATGCCCCTTCTTTTGGAACAGGTAAGGATGTGGTGAATAAGATAGGTTACGTTGCCTCTAATTTGAATGATGGCTCAGTAGAGCAGGTTCGTTTTACTGAACTCTATTCACTGTTGGCTTACGGTGAACAAGTGATTGATGTTCGTGAAGAGGTTGAGTATGCAGCGGGTCGACTAAAAGGAACCCGCAATATTCCAATGAGCAGTTTGCGCTCAAGGCTCGATGAGTTGGATATGAATCGTACTGTTTACGTTCATTGCCGCACAGGGGAAAGAAGCTACAACATGACCAGAATGTTGAAGTCTCATGGGTTTGATGCAAAGAACGTAGCGGGAAGTTATGAGTTCACACGTATCTACGAAGAAACACAGCAAAATATAGACCCCTCTAGAGAGAATATCTTGATAGGGGCAGCACTTGGGTGTGCCAGTGATTTTGGCGAGTAAAAGATAGTTGAAAATAGCGGAGAGCAAAGTTTTGCTCTCTAAATTTTTACGCTAACAACCTACGTTTGGAGTAATTAGTGGATACGAAAACCAGCAGTCATCACGTGAACTTAGACGAATCAGTCACACCAAGTTCTGAATCGGTCAACAATGACGAACTATGGGTTCGTAAAGTAACTATGGCAAGCTTAGTTGCCTGTGTGTTGTTGCTTGCGTGGTACTTGGCCGCTGATCGTTTGACTCCATTTACAGACAACTCTCGTGTTAGAGCTTACGTGTTTCCTATTTCTGCTTCAGTTTCTGGGCAGGTAGTGGAATTACCGGTTATTAATAATCAATTGCTACAAGAAGGAGAGGTGCTTGCGCGAATTGATCCGGAAAAGTATCAACTTGCGGTTGAGAAAGCAGAGGCGGCTTTAGAACTTGCTGGATCTGAAGTTGGGGCAAAAACTGCAAATGTTGCCGTAGCCCAAGCCAATCTTGTTAAAGCGAAAACCAACTTGGAACTGGTTAAGGTGCAAGCTGATAGAATTCTTTCTGCAGGGCAGAAAGGTTTTGTCTCTAAAGCGGAAATTGACCGAGCAAATAGTCAGCTCGATAATGCGCAATCGGAGCTTGTTCGCTCGAAGTCGGTCTTAGAGCAAGCCAAACTCGAAGCGGGTATTAATGGAGATGGTAACCCTAGAGTTAAAAAAGCCGTTGCAGAACTACTTCAAGCTCAGGTTGATCTAGAGCACACGACAATTCGAGCGCCAAGTACAGGGCTTGTGGCGAATGTGCGTTATGACATCGGCGTGTATACCAATGTTGGTCAACCTATCATGACGTATATTTCAACGAAGCACTCATGGTTAGAAGCGTATTTGAGAGAAAATAACCTAGAGCATATTCAAGCCGGAAATGAAGTAGAGATCGTTTTTGATTCTGCGCCTGGTCGTGTTTTTAAAGGCTCGGTTAAAACCATCAGCTATGGGGTAGAGTTTAATGCCAGTTCGTCTGTCGGAAATTTGCAAACGCCAGTTGATAAAACAGGGTGGTTACGAGAAGCCCAAAGATTTCCTGTAACGATTGATTTTGTTGACCCGATACCAACGGGTGTACGTAGAGAGGGTGGTCAAGCAGACATTATTATTCATACCGAAGATTCTGGGGTGATGTATTGGCTTGGAAAGCTCTATATCCGATTGATGAGTGTGCTCAGTTATGTCTACTGACGCAACACTATCAACCCACAGTGAGCTGAACACAATAAACATCGATATCCTGCGCTACAGTATTGGCGTCGTGCTTCCAGTGATTATTATGGTGTTTTTCCAATGGGAAATGGCATATATCACGCCTACTTTGGTCACTTTAATGCTAGCACCGACTAGCCCAAAACTAACATCAAAAGTGATAAAAAGCATTGTACTTGCGCTAGTTGGAGCACTCTGTTTGGGAATTGTGTTAACGCGATTAGTCGCTACGTTTCCCTTGGTGGCGCTGATTGGTATTGGCTGGTCTCTCTATCTGATTTTCTATCGAGCTATCAAAGGAGACAACTTACTGATTACCGTGATTTGGTTAATGTCTGTGTTAGCTTATCCCTCAATGGCTGCATTGGATATTAATCTCAGCATAGATACCGCTCTTGGTGTGACAATTGCTTTCTTGCTCGCAATGGTCTGCTCGGTTTTGGTTCAGTTTGTGTTCCCTCCTCAGTCGAAAATTAGCTTACCTAAAGCCGAATTGAAGAATGCAACGGCTCGGAAAATAGCCGGATTGAATACACTGGTATTGCTACCGATTATTGCCGCTTTTTTAATGTTCGATTTACAAGTAGCAATGCTAACACTCATCTACGTAGGGATATTGGTGCTGAGTTCTGACCTGCAAAAAGGCATTCGAGCGTGCATGGGTGTGCTGCTTGCGAATTTGCTAGGCGGAATCATTGCGATCATTTGTTTTGAGCTTTTGGTAATGGTTCCAATAGCTCCCTTTTATGTCTTACTGATGTTTTTCGTCATCTCAAGTCTTGCAAGAGCGATTTTTACCAGTGAGAAAGGGGCGCTTTTAGCCTCGGCACTGAGTTGTTTAATGTTATTGCTGACTGATGTGACCAACACCACTGGCTTTGATATGGACTATGCCTTTTATGAAAGGTGGCTGTTTATCGCGTTGGCCAATCTTTATGTAGTGGGATGCTTTATGGTTCTTACTGCTATTGGTTGGCTGAAGATGGATTCGAACACATAGGGATAATGGATTGTATATTGACGGTTAGTTATTGATTAAAAAAGTGTTATTCACTAAGCTCGAAAGGAAGAATTAATCAAGGACACGTCAATATGGCAAATTCATTTTCAATTGCTTTTGGTCGAACCGGGCTATTTTGGTTATACCTAAAAGCGATGGATGATTACTATGGGGGGTGTGTTGATAAAGTAAAGCTCCCTACCAGTCTTATTGATGATCCCATGCGATTAATGCCCCTTACGGAGATGACTCGCTATTTTGGCGTGATTGATGAAATTGCCAATGATGAGCTGTTTGTTGCCAAAGGCTGCTCTAAAATTAAGTTCGAAAATTTCCCTCCGCTCAACAATATCGTTTGCTCTTCTCCTGTTTTTTTTACCGCCATGCTGAGGCTGACTGCTTTGACGAAAAGTGTTCAATCTGGCTGTACGGTGCGCGGTGTCATCGATGCTGGTTTTTTAAAATGGTCGTATAACACAGAAATCTCAGTTCCTAGCGAACGGCTCAACGACGGGATTGTTGCCGCTTGGATTTTTATATTATTGCTTCGCAAATACAAAGGGGAGCAGTATCAGCCAGAAAAAGTGTGTTTGCCTGGTTCGCGGTTAGGAAAGCCAGGAGAGATGGAAGAAATATTTGGCTGTAAAGCTGTTCAATGGAATGCTAAGCAAACTGAAATTCACTGCTTACCAGAGGTTATGGGAACGTTCACGGAGCAACCACAGTCCATATATGGCGCAAAGAAATTAAAGTATGTTGAGGTGTTGGATTACATCAACTTACCGGATGAGAACGATCTATCGCGATGTGTTTATGAATTGATAGATTACTCAAGAGCGTTTGGCTACCCTAGGCTAGAGTTCATCGCTGATATTTTGATGGTTGCACCGCTTACGCTGCAAAGACGTCTGCAAAAAGATAATTTAAGCTTTTCTGAGTTGGTGAAGTACAAGTTGCTGTTGGACTTAGCCCCACAGATGCTCTCTGAGGGTCAATCAATAGCAGATGTGGCAGCAGAACTGGGCTTCAGTAACACGCAAAGCTTTATTAAGGCATTTAAGAAAGCTCACGATTTTACTCCTAGACAGTATGTTGAAAGCTTAGAAGAGTACACTCAATAATCCTGAGAACATCGATATCATAAACAAGGGTTCATTGGATGTGATATATCCATTTGCTCAATCAGTGGTGCATCGTGGTTAGTATGCTCGCTTATCTAGTTAGCGAAACGCGAGTAAATATTAATGACAGGCAAAGCGTTGCACCACATATCGTCACCCATAACGACTGGGAAATACCTCAAATCATCCGAGCTTTTTGAAAGTGCCATTCATGTTCTTTGCGGTAATTCGAGCTACATAAGTCGATTGAAACGAGCCTATATCGTAATATCAGAGATTAATCCCACGTACGACCTTCCAAAGTGCTTAATCCCTGAATTCTATGACCTTCAGTACAGCCTTAATAAAAACTACTCTAGCAATAGTGCAGATGTTCTGACTGATACAATCAGTTCTTTGAATGCAATGGAACTGTCTTTAGTGACGAGTGCATTTATTAAGATATATTCTGCTCTTAGAGAGTATGAGGGAGTTGTGTAAGTTGATGAGTCGACGTTAAAGATTGATGTTACGTCCATACAAGGGAAGAGCGTTTTCTTAAACTGCTTCCTTGAAATCTATTTATTATTTATAGAGGTAGTGAGGTCATGCTTGAGCCATGTCGCTCTACGCTATTTCGTAAATGTCCTGCCGCCTTTGCAGAGACTTAAACTTTTTTAATGGAAGAATATGGAATTAACGATTTATCAAGTTGACGCATTTGCATCTAACCCGTTTGAGGGTAATCCTGCTGGCGTGTGCATCACAGACACACCACTATCAGAAGAATTAATGCGGTTGATTGCCAAAGAGATGGCGGTATCCGAGACAGTATTCTTGTCACGTACTGATATGAATCTTAGATGGTTTACTCCAGAGATTGAGGTCAATCTTTGTGGCCATGGCACTTTATCGGTGGCCCATATTTTGAAAGAAATAGGCGAGGCAAAGATTGGCGATATCATTACGTTCAATACGCTATCAGGCTCTTTAAGTGCGAAGGTCGCGCAAGGGGAGATTGAACTTAACTTTCCAACCGCTAAGGTAAGCCCAAAGCAGCCGTTAGACTTGTCCTTGTTTAATGCTCTCGGTCTTCAACAACAACACATAAAATCAGTGAGTGAGTTTGACTCCAAGGTATTGATAGAGGTGATCGATGAAGAATTTGTGCGTGGGCTATCGCCAGACTTTTCTGCTTTGATAAACCAACCAGGGCGAGGGGTCGTTGTGACTTCACTTGCCAATGACGAGCACTTGGACTTTGTCTCTCGCTATTTTGCACCTTGGGTGGGCGTCAACGAGGATCCCGTAACCGGTTCTAATCACTGTGCATTGAGCCGCTTTTGGGGAGAAAGGTTAGGAAAAACAGCGCTTAAAGCTTATCAGGCTTCGAACAGAGGTGGCTACATCAAAATGCAGTTACTGCCCAATAATCGAACGATGTTAATTGGGTCAGCGGTGACGGTAATCAAAGGTGTTATGCACGTTTAAGAACGGTAGTTGGGAGCAATAATAGGTATTGGTTAGTATTCTATTTGATGCTCTATTAGATCAGAGTCGCTGAACCAAGTCACGGTTCCACGGTAACCTTTCTCTTTCAATACACTATCAACCTGAGCCGCGATGCGGGTCGTCATTTTAAACCAGCCATCATCATTTTCTAATTCGCAGATCACGCTCTCAATTAACTGGCGTGCATTTTCATCGAACTGCAAATTCATATAGTGCATAAGTGTTTTCCTAGGAGATGGCGGATGTCTTTTCGAGTAGTTCTGCATAACGCAGGGTAGGATGGTAACACAGGTAAAGAAAGAAACAGCAAACGAAGTTGCTGTTTCTTATATGAAGCTCAATTAGGCGAAGCGTTTGACGTTGCTCATCCACATCTGTTGCTGCTGTAGGAATTGCTCTTTTAATTGCTGGTGGCGGATCTTTAAGACTTCCAATTCGTGACTTTTTAACACCTGCTGTTTTTTGTTCTGCAGTAAGTGCATTTTGCTGTCGTAGTAGTCACGCATGCTTTCTATCAGAGAATCAAACTCTTGCTCTAGCGTATGAGTTATAGAAGGGCTTGCGTCCATTTCATTGAGCTTTTGGTGAGCGTTTTGCAGCATCATTGTCGCGCGCGCTTTTTCGATTTTAAATTGTGGTGTGACACGAAGTTTCTCGGTCAAACCCACCCATGAACACGCCTTAATTAACCACTTTGTTGGGTCGTAGTGCCACCAATCGATACCGTTACGGTAATCGTTTTCAAACAGATGATGAAAGTTGTGGTAACCCTCACCAAAGGTAAAAAACGCCAGAATACCGTTGTCTCGTGCTGAGTTTTTATTGGTAAAGGTTTGCTTACCCCAGATGTGTGCGAGTGAGTTAATAAAGAAGGTCGTGTGGTGACTTAAAACCAATCTTACCGCACCGATAACTAGGAACATGCCAATAATGTCGTTGTAAATTATACCGAGTAGGATAGGAAGCCCAAAGTTGGTCAGTACAGCAAGTTGCCCGTAGTACTTGTGCTGCCACTGGACGACTTTATCTTTTTTAAGGTCGCGACAGTTTTGATAATCGGAATACGTAGCTTGGTTGTAGTCGCGCAACATCCAGCCAATATGTGAATACCAGAAACCACGAGAGGCGGAATAAGGGTCTTTAATATCATGGTCAACGTGCTTGTGATGCTCACGATGATCCGAAGACCAGTGCAATGCACTATTTTGCAACGAGAATGCGCCGCCAATAGCAAAAATTGCCTTAAGGATAGGGTGAGCTTGATAGGTTTTGTGGCTCCACAAGCGATGATAACCCGCAGTAATGGATAAATTGGTAAAGCTGAATGCGATAACGAACCAAATCAGATGTGCCCAACTCAAACCATAATTAAACGCATACCAAGGCGTAACAACAGCTGCTAACAACAGGCTAGAGACAAATATAAAAATGTTAAACCACAGAAGTGGTGGACGTTGAGGGCTCACAATTACTCCATATATTAAGTTTCAGCTTACAACTGTTCGCTAGAATATCAGCTTATGTTTATAAAGCAAACAGCTTGATCACACAGAGGTAACAAAACGTTGCAAAAGAGTATTGTGAGTTAATCAGTGGTGCTGTTGAGAGAGAGTGGAATAGTTGTGCTAAAGCTTGAAACGAGATTGGTGCACGACAATAACGCGCTTTATTTGGTCATTAAGTAAGCCCGCTTGATTCAACTTACTTTTTAGCAACTCGTCTGCTACCTGCAATGATGTCCAGGTATTTAGCTCTAGATTCAAGGTATCGGTGACTTCCGGCAGGTGGGCTTGAACAAATTTCAGTAGAGAGGAATCGAAGCTGAGTGAGGTCATCTCTTGCGTGGAAAGTTGTTCAAAGAGTTGTTGTTTGGATTTCTTTATCCTAGAGGAGGATGAGGCTGAGATTTCTATATACTCTTTCGTGGGTAGGTAGTAGCTGGTTTTCCATTTAGCCTGAGATAATTGCCTTATCTTAGGCGAGGTGGATGATGTTTCCAAAAGAGAGCGTTTCTTTAGAGAGTATTGCTTGTCCAAAGATTCTAGTTCTAAAAATACAGACTCCAGATTAGTTTCATCAATGTTCTTAAAATCAAGCCATATGGCATTAAAGCGGCCTTTCTCGAAATCCATATACTGCTTAAGCGTTAGACCTGATAGCGTGCCTTTGTCATGGCCCACGACGATTGTGTTGCTATCGCCATCAAAAATCACGTCAAGCTCAATGCCCTTGAATCCTTGTTTATAAGCATCATCCATAGCACCAATGGTATTGACTCTGTGTGCCATTAGGTTATTGACCTTTAACAGATTATTTTGAGCCTGGAATAGCGGCAAGCTAGATATCGGGACTGAAGAGTGCATCGTTTTTGCTTCAGAGATCGGTAAGTGAAACTGACTGGAGCTTATATCAAAGTCGTTAGACTTTACTGGAGTGTTAACATCGGTCAGACCTAATATGGTGTCAAAAAGTAGGTCGTTGGAGAATATTCTATTTCGGTGTGATTTGAGAGTTTCTAGCTTCGAGAGGTGCATATTGTTTCCTGGCCAAATGAACATCGGAATCTCAGCCATTGTCTCTTTAAACTTCCTTGCATCGTGCCCTAAGCCTTCAAAAACTTCTTCCCCATGATCAGACAAAAAGGTCATGGAAGTGAAATAGGGTGTTTTTGATGCGATGTGATGTATTTGTTCAAGTACTTTGTCGGTGAATAACACGGTCTTATCGTAACATTCGTTTTCTTTATTTAAATACAGATAGTTAGGCGCCGATGCTATAGATAACTCAGCGCCTTTGATGCGGTCACAATAATTGATATGACTCCCCATCATATGCAAAACGATGAAGTGATCCTGTGATAGATCTTGGTGGGAAAGGTATGCTTCGAATTCATTTATTAATGCATCATCTAGTTTTCGAGTATGGTCAGATTTTCCGACGTTGGTATTGATAAAACGAACGTAATTGCTTTCTTGTGCAAGAGCTGACACCAAGTTATCCCATATGCCCGCTGAAATTTGATTGCTAATCCATGCTGTTTGAAAGCCTACTTGATTCAAAACATCAATGAGAGAAGCACTACGGTAATAATCCAATTTGTTGTACTGATTACTTTGAGTTAGGGCCTGAGAGAGTACTTCCATGGTGTGAGTGTGACTGGAGTAGGCGTGTTCAAATACGACAGGATCACTGCGGTTTATCCATGGCGTTGTGTTTCGGCGGTATCCATAGTTGTTGAGATGAAACCGAGATAAAGATTCACCAATAACTAGTACATGTAGGCTGCCATTAGAGTTTGTAGTCGCTTGATAGTCCGTAAGGTTGGATGTGCGGCGGTGAATAACCTTTTGTAGCTGTTCCAATTCGTAGTGATACTGTTCGGCATATGCTAGTGCAGCTTTGATACCTAAATAACCATTGGGTAAAAGTAGAGTATATCCAGAAAGAAAGACCAAGCAAACACTGAGCAACGGGGCCTTGAACGAGGTTGTTGTGGCGTAATGCAACCAGATAATAAGTAAGCTAAAAGATACAGCTATGACAAGAATGGCTTCAGCATCAAGTAAGAATCTTAAGTATTCAGCTAGCTCTGCGGTATTGGTTTGCATGATGGCAAAGATCAACTCTTTATCTAGTGAACCATAGTAAATATTGCCCAAAAACAAGGTACAGCTGACTCCAATCAGTGCCACTACGGCCAGCCACGAAATAACTTTCAAGTATGTGTAGGCCTGAAGAGACAATAGTAATAACCATAAGAAGTTAACTAATAATGCACTGGCGACTTCATTGTCTATGGCAAAGAATGACTGGTAGGTGTAGATCGATGAGAGAGTGAGTAACAGGGTTAAGCAAAGTAGCTTTAGCTCTTGTTTTTCTCTTGCTAGAAACCCAAAAGCTATCCAGATGACTCCACTGCATACCGCTAGACCAATTTCAGTAACAGTCGCATTTTCGAAGTAGGGTACAGCCAAACTGCAACTTGCGATAAAACAGAGTAAAAGAAATAGGTGCAACTTAATGAAGCGGAAGTGCTGAGTCGATATTTCCATATATCTCATGAACTTGTGTGAACTAATACCAGTATAGGATTAAGTCTTTGGATGAGCTGTACTTCTTTTATAGTGAGTTACTTTTCTCTTATCTATAACTCGAATTCTTCACTTGAGAACAGAGTATTGTGAGTTAATCCATGGTTTGTTGAATGAGCGTGGAATAGTTGTGCTAGAACTTGAAGCACGAATCGCGTACGGAAATCTAGCGCTGATATCGAGGCAGCGGATTTCCATGAGCACTTCTTACATTTTGTGGTTACGGATATGCATCAAGTAAGTCAGAATCCGGAACTTTTGGAGCAATGGACTACTGCTTATTGTGAACAAGAATTGGCGTTGGTTTCTCGCCCGTAGATCAAGCGTTTAGGTTAATAAGCGATACGATAGATAAATTTCTCTCTGCTAATAACTAGAAAAGGAGCTCAAATGAGCTCCTTTTTATTTGGTAACTACCTAACGATACATCACTTGATCTATGGAGTCTGTAAGTAGTCTTTCCATGTATCATTGATTGCATCGTGTCTTTTTACTGAGTTCGGTATTCCGCTGTGGCTTCTTATATCTCTAACGTTTTTGTAGGTCGTGCTACGAGGAGAGATAGTCCAGTCTGATTCGTCAGCGTTGTGTTTTACGAAGCCTGATTTAAGCACCACTTTGTCACTATCTTTGTTCTCAAGTGCGATAGTCACCTGGTAGTCATAGCCTTTCATTTCCTCATAAGGACTACGTAGTGTAATTTGGCCATAATCTGGCAGTGCTAAAGGACTGGAAAAATCTTGTTGAACCTCGAAGTTCTTAAAGCTACGTCGAACTCGATCGACTTGAGTGTCAGCCTCATTGAAGTCTACCTGCACATTAAGGTTGCTGCGATCTAACCCAAGCGCTTTACAAGAGTCGTCGTATTTTTCAGAGATAGGGTCTGATGCTTCAACGTAAGCAACATCGGTTTTTGACACGCTTGCCGCTAATTCATGCTCGCCTGTGCGTACATAGCAAGTATTAGCAGGTTCGCGTTCGCTGATGTCAGGGGCTCTGAATGTGAGCGCTACCTCAGCGGCTGTAAGCCCATCTATATTGCGAAGTACTTCTTTCTCAGCCTTGTGTTCAATGTTTTTGATTTCAGAGTCTGCATTGCAGCCAGATAGAAGTGTCATTCCCGCTATCACCACTACAGCCATTGCGCTTTTTTTCATAATCCCCCCTTGGATTCGTCATCAGTTGATGAGGTCAATTTGCGGGCTAGCTTAATGAACGCATGAGCATAATGTTGTAATGGGAAATAATATTTCTGATTTCACTGTGACTTGGATTGCAGTGAATCTGGTTTCTTTAAAGGGGTTAGAGAGAGCGATAAGTTTTTTTTTGATTCTGTCTAGAATGTAGGGTCTAGTCCATCACTCGAGATTAGCCGCAGCGCACTTAATGGATAAAATGAACTCGAGATAGAAGTTCATCACCTCTTCCTATCCATATCCTTTATTCGCTCTAAGCGATTTTCCTCATCAGTCGAGAATTGTATCTATGCCTCACGTCTTTTCTAATCGTCGACGTATCATGAATTTAACCGCCAATAAAAAGGAACTCGCCTCCCAGTTTCGTTGGGAAACCATCAATGCCATTGCTTATAAGATCGGCGGAATCCTTTTTGTCATTGGCAGCTATTTCTTTTTCCCAAACCAAGCTCAATATTCTCATATCGGTGGAGTGATCTTCCTGATTGCTTCTTTGATTTATCTAGTGGTGAATGTTCATGATATGGCAGAAATACGACGCTACTGGAAAAGTCATACCGCTCATAATCGGCAAGATAGGCTTGAGTATTTTGCGGGTGCTACCTACATGATGGGGACGCTTAGTTTTGTTTTGGGGCGAGTTGTTGGGTTTGAGGTGATAGGGTACCCCATAGCGAGTGCCTGGCTGTTTATTATTGGCAGTGTATTGTTTGTGTTTGGGGCATCAACTAACGTCTTCTTGATTATAAGGGCAGAGTCGGTACAGCTGTTGCAGCTGATGAATCTAACGTCCATTACCTTTATCGTAGGTTCAGTATTGTACGCAATTGCGTCAGTGCCTTATCTTTGGGCCTTTGAATCTCCGACTGATCACTTGCTCATTCTTAATTTTCTGGCGTGGCAATATATGCTTGGAAGCATATTGTTTTTGCTTGGGGGCATATTTAATTACTGGCGCGCGTATTTGTTGATGCAACGAAAGATAGAACGCATAGAGAGCTGAATCTCTATATTCTCAAAAGAACCAACTGGTTGCTGACGCTATTTAATTCATCAACCGGCCTTTGACTTACCAGTTAGAAGGTTTTCCAATCCAACATATCGTACACCTCAAAGGCGACCTCTTCATAAGGGTGGGCCTCGAGCAGTGCTTCAATGCTTTGTTTTATGTATCTATCATCACAGACTAACTCTACTTTCAGTTCTTTTAGACACTCAACCGCACCATGAGTACCAATATGTGGATTGGCCTTGGCTAACGGGCGAAATTGCCCTTGGCCTTGTGTTTCAAAGCAGCAGCGATCGTAGTCTCCAATTTTTCCTGCACCAGCATCGAACAGGGCATTTTTTACCTCTTCGGTATTGTTGACGGGAACAAAGAAAATGATTTTTTTCATATAAGTACTCAGAAATTAAACCAATCAATACCAAGATTGTAGGGCAAATATCTGGTGTGTTTTGAAGAATAGGATTGATTTGAACACTGTTGTTTTACAGACGGGCTTTGTGGACAGAATTAGTTTGGCTAAGGGATACTTTGGGTAAAGACTGGCCTATTGTGTGAGGCAATAGGCTAGTTAGTCATTATGAAAGAAAGGTCGTTTTCTATAAGTCGATGACGGAAAGGTTGAACGGTGCTTCTACTTCGGTATTCACTGCTACACCTTTAGGGGTAATCCAGGCGATATCCATGTTGACCACAATCAGTTGGTCATCGCGAAGTAACAGCACTACGGGTTGATCTAAGGAACCGTCGGCACCAGAGGTATCAGCATTTTGGTGCAGGGTTTCCACACTCGCATCAGTACTTACAGAGTGCACCGCATTATTTAGGATATCGGCAACATAGAGTTTTTGTCGGTTGCTATCCCATAGGATGCCGTCTGATGAAACCATTTTATCGCTAGCGGTAAATATCTTGGTACTTAGGATGTTGTCGTCTTGATCAAATTGGGTTTTATAGATAACGCCGTCTTCCATGATAGAGGTGTACAGATTACCCTCATCATCAACCGCAAGCCCATCAGCACCAAACCCAACACGATTACTCGAAACCATCTGCGCGACTAGGTGTGGGTCTTTGGCTTCACTATAAGGCGATAATGTCACTGTACCTTGTTGCAATTCTTCTAATGAGAATGCATAGACACCACTTCGTAGGGGCGCTTTTTTCTCACCTTCGGCGGGCGCAGCCTCGTGAACTAAGATGGACTCGGTGACAAACAAGGTATCGCCTTTCCAAGTAAGACCATTGGCGACGATAAACCCTTCAACAACCACGTCCATATCGACAGGCTTACCATCGACTATATTGATACGAAGTACTCGTGAGGCATTATTCCCGTCCCACAATACTTGCATATCCGCGATATACAGATTGCCATCAGGGCCAAAGGCGCACTCCATAGGGCCAATCTTGCCTGTGCCTTGGTGCATGTCTTCTGGTTTAAATTGGTACCAATCGCTGACTTGATTATCTTTGGTAATGATTGCCATTACGGGTGGGGCCGCTGTTTCAATGGTGCCGTTTTTTATTAAGTAGTCGTTATTGAAGTTTGGCACTGAGGCAATGATGTTGCCTTGTTTATCTAGGGTAAGCCCATCTAAGGTGTTGTATTTGCTGGTATGATCCAAAAACACTTTAGGTGAATATTGATTATTTTCTGTAGATGCTGCGAAGGTATAGCTACTGACTAAAAACACACTAAGCAAACACGCCATGGTTTTTAAGTTGTTCATTGTATGTTCCTTCTTATTATATTGATGCGCTAAACGCTCATACAAAAGTCTAGGTTTAGTTGAACTTTTAACAATGCGATTAATCTAGAAACATTGTTAAGGTTTTCTTTACAGCTACACTTCTAGCTACAAATCAACGGACGTGTGGCCACGATCAATGCATAGATCAAAGCAAGTGTCTCGATTATTGGTGTTTGGAGAAGTTGCCAAGCAGGGCAGTTTCACTGATGCCGCTGAGGCACTTGGGATCAGCAAGTCCGCTGTTAGTCAGCAGGTGAGGGCGCTTGAAGATGACCTCGCGGTGCAGTTGATTATTCGAACCACACGAGGCTTAACACTCACCGCCATTGGCGAGAAAATATTAGTACGCAGCCAGATGATTCAAGAGCAGGTAAACTACGCCTTTACTGATCTTGTCGATGCGCAGCACAACCCCAAAGGCCCCTTTAACATTACTTACCCTCACTCCATCGAGACGGCAGTGGTGTTGCCTGCAATGCGCAAACTATGTAGAGAGTATCCAGGATTAGAGCCCGGCCTTAATGTCAGCGACTGCCAGATTGATTTGGTGAAAAATAATATAGATTTGGCCATACGTGGTGGGGAATTGCAGGACAGTGGGTTTAAGGCATTGCCATTGGCAAAGATCACTGAGATATTTTGTGCCACGCCCCTCTACCTGCAAAGACATCGCAAGACGGCAAAAAATTTTAGCCTGCGCGACTTAGAGCAACACCCCTGGATCTCGTCGAGTTGGCAAAAAAGTACCATGTCTATTCTCAATCTGAAAAGCCAACAATCTCACACCATTAAACTGAATCCCTTTGCTAAAACCAATACATTGCCAACGGCGCTGAATATGGCGCTCAATCATATGGGCATAGTATCTTTACCTGACATATCGGCCATCCCTTATCTAAGAAGCAGTGAACTAGTCCATGTAGCACCTGATCTCTATGGCAAAGTATGGCCGCTGTATGTGGTGCATACTTATCAAAATGATAAACCGGTGCATGTCAGTCGCTTTTATGAGCTGCTAAAGCAGTTGTTTGCCAATCAATCCGTATACAGCGCAGGCATGACTTTTGCGTTCGAGAGCGTGATTAAAAGGTAGTGCTACTCTGAGTTAGAGAATGTTAAGAGTGGCATTTAAGGGAATGCAGAACGATAGAATGGACTTATAGAAACGACAAAAATTATTTGATTTTCAATCACTACTTTTCACTCTATTTTCAGTTTGTTCTAACAACATAAATAATAGAGGTCATTGTGGCTGAGACATTGATTCGCTTGGGTGAAAAACGCTTCTACGACGATAAAGCTTTTCCTCGTGGTTTCGCTAAATCAGGCAACTTTACAATCTTAGAAGATGAACTATTGATGTATTACGGTGATACCTTGTCTGGGCTAGAAACAGGCAGGCTAGAGCCGATGAATCAAGAAGAAAAACATTTTCTAAAGGCTCTTAAGGATCCGAAAAAAGCGAATACTAAACTTGAAACAACGTGGCTGAAGTACATCAAACACTCTCGTACTAGAAAGTGTTTTTATACCTTCAATAGTAAGAAGATATCCACGAATCATAGCGTCTTTGAGCAAGAATTAGCTTACGCTTACGAGGATTAATCGGATAGAACCATTGTGTACAGAGAGGTATCGTTCAATGAACAATGCCTCTCTTATCTTAGGAAACCGGCCTTAAATATTCTTGCCAATCATCCGACTGATGGTGCCGTCTTTATCCATAAATTGGTGCTTTAGCGCGCCGATTACATGTAACACCAACACTGCAACTATGATATTGACGGCACTGTGGTGAACGGTACTGCCTAGTTGTTGCAGCCATTCAATCTTCTCGCCTGCACTAATAATCACCCACCCAAAGACATCGACAGATCTACCACCTGCAGCACTCATGATAATGCCTGAAATAGGCATAGCGATAGTCGCAAGCATCAAGATGCCATGCACAGCGTGCGCAATCTTTTCTTGCCACGCAGGGCTGCTACCTAAGCTTGATAGTTTACCTTCCTTGAGTCGCCAAAGAATACGAATTGTCGCGACGATAAGAATTAGTACGCCAATGGATTTGTGATACCCCATTAGCTCAGATTTGCTCGGGCCTCTGTCCATCTCCGACATAATCAGGCCGACGATAAATACGCCAATGAAAGACACGCCCGCTAGCCAGTGCATTACAATGGTAGTGAGTGAAAGTTTTTTAGTGTTGGTTGCCATGATTCAATACCGATTAGTGAATTTATATTCGTATTATCTATTAACTCTGTGAAACTTATAGGGGATTTACTGTAAAGTAACGTAAATAGATTCTCAATCGCATAAGGCATTGAAATGCAGAAACAAAATACAAAAGAACAGCCGCAAGATATGCCTGATAACGAGTCCCAAAATGGCCGAAAAAGCTTGAGCATTTTACTTGAGTTACTTCGATTTGTAGGGCCTTATAAAACTAAGGTGTTTGCCGCTTTAGTCGCCTTGTTTTTCACCGCAGGACTGACGCTGTCCGTTGGCCACGGCGTACGTTTGCTCATCGATGAGGGCTTTTCTCAGCGTTCACTTAGCGACCTTAGTAGTGCGATTCAATTTATCGTTGTGGTGACTATCTGTATTTCTATCGGGACCTTCTTCCGGTTCTATTTGGTCTCATCTGTGGGTGAGAGAGTGAGCGCAGACATACGCCTTGCGGTGTTTAACCACGTTGTGACCTTGCATCCTAGTTATTTTGAAACCAATGGCAGTGGCGACATTATGTCACGCCTAACCACCGATACTACGTTACTGCAAAGCATCATAGGGTCGTCTTTTTCTATGGCGATGCGCAGTGCCTTAATGTGTATTGGCGCGATCATTATGTTGTTTGCCACCAACGTAAAGCTGACTTTGATTGTGCTCGCTTCAGTCCCGTTTATCTTAGTTCCCATATTGGTTTACGGTAGGCGAGTTCGCGCGCTCTCTCGCAAGAGTCAGGATTCGATGTCTGACGTGGGCAGTTACGCAGGGGAAGCTATTGAGCACATAAAAACCGTGCAAAGTTATAGCCGAGAATCTGAGGAAAAGGCGTCATTTTCAACCGAGGTTGAACGAGCGTATGAGATAGGGCGAGAGCGCGTAAAGCAAAGAGCGATCCTTATTTCAGGGGTTATTGTAATCGTATTTAGCGCTATATCTGGCATGCTCTGGGTTGGGGGAAGTGATGTTATTCACGGTAAGATGTCAGCAGGCGACCTGGGCGCGTTCGTGTTTTATGCGATTATGGTTGCTTCATCGACGGCGACAATTTCTGAAGTCTTTGGAGAATTGCAACGTGCCGCTGGCGCTACAGAACGATTGCTCGAGATCCTCAATGTAGAAAGCCATATTGTGGCGCCGCAAAATGATGAGCTTTCGACCAAGGGGTTGTCAGCTGAGGTGACTTTTGATGACGTGTCTTTCTTCTACCCCTCAAGAAAAGACACCGCTGCCATTAGTCACCTAAATTTGACCGCCGCAGAGGGCAGGGTACTTGCGCTGGTGGGCCCGTCTGGCGCGGGTAAAACGACTCTGTTTGAGTTACTACAACGCTTTTATGATCCTCAGCAGGGAGCGGTTAAATTAGGTGGTGTGGATGTGCGTCGTTTTGACCCGAAAGAACTGCGCGATACCATGGCACTAGTACCTCAGCAACCAGCGCTATTCAGCCATGATGTATTTCATAACATTCGCTATGGCAAACCAAACGCCACAGATGAAGAGGTGATAGAAGCCGCTAAGAAGGCTCATGCCCATGAGTTTATTGTGAACCTTCCACAAGGTTATCAAAGCTTCTTAGGAGAAAAGGGCGTTCGATTATCTGGCGGACAGCGTCAGCGTATTGCTATTGCTCGGGCCATTCTTAAAGACCCAACCATCTTGCTATTGGATGAAGCCACCAGCGCACTTGATAGCGAAAGCGAGCATCATGTGCAAAAGGCCCTAGAAGAGCTGATGAGGAATAGAACCACCATTATTATTGCGCATCGCCTTTCTACGATCCAACACGCCGACCAAATAGCAGTATTGAATCATGGCAAGCTGGTCGATGTGGGAAATCACGCTGAGTTACTTCAGAGCTGCGATTTGTATCAGAGGCTAGTAGAACTGCAGTTTAAACAAGGTTCCAGAGATATAGTTAGCTAAGCGATGTTTTCAATTAAGCCCTTTGATTGGCTCCATTGCTTGGGCGATTGACCATACATGCGTTTAAACTCACGACTAAATTGAGAAGAGCTGACATACCCAACAGCCATCGCCGCTTCGTTGACCGTCATTCCCGCCGCTATCTTCATAGCCGCCTTGTTTAGACGCATCGACTTCATAAACTGTATTGGGGATATTCGAGTCGCTTGTTTAAATTTACGATGAAAAACCGCGCGGCTCATACCAACCAAAGAAGCGAGTTCATCGATAGTGACGTTCTTACTTAGGTTAAGTGATAGGTACTCAATCGACTTAGCGATTTCGTTGCCAATACCAAATGCTCTTCTTGCAGAGATACCCGCATCGCCTTTTAACACCGCGTAGTAAAGCTCGCGCAGGCGGCTTTCACCTAAGATCGCTGTATCTGTGTTGCTCTCGCCAAGTTGAAGCAATCGAAGTAGCGCATCGGAAAAAGTGCTGTCCCAGTTTGCCAGTGACATACCCGGTGGTTGTGAACTGCTTTTGGGTAACTTTATCGCTCTCGCAGTACTTTCCATCTCAATAGCCAGCTCTGTCATCACCTTGGTATCAAGAGAGATATAAACCCCCAACAATGGATCTTCAGGCGAAGCTTCAGGTGTACCTGCTTCGACGGGAAGAGATACTGTACAGCACAGATAATGGCTGTTGTCGTAGATGTAATGATCTCCGTCCAGAATCGCTTCTTTTTTGCCACTCAATATCACAACAACGGTAGGTTCATATACCGCAGGTGCACAAGGCATCGAGTGCGTTACTCTAAACAGACTAACGCCTTTGATTCCTGTTTCGACCATACCGTCTTCAGTAATTCGGCTCTCTACTAGTTGTTTAATTCTCTGCTTCATATTTCGGCTTAAATGAGTAAGTTGATACAAATAGGCATGTTTTAAAGACTAATTAGCCTATTTATACAGGTTGTCGAGAGATATAGTTGCTTCCACTTAACGATACGCCCACCCATAGCAGCATGCAAATACATTTTCATCGCTAGCAATTAACCCAACAAGATTAAAGAGGTTCACAGTATGGCGATTCAACGATTTGGTAAGGTATTAATGTTAAAGAGCCTGATAATTTCTGCGACGACAGTGGGTTTAATGGCATGTTCGTCTCCCAACGTTTATGAAGACTTGAATGCAGCTACTACCCCAGAACGTGCTAAACATGAGCTAGGGATTGCTTTTGGTGGTGGTGGCGTACGAGGGTTTATGCATCTTGGGGTACTTAAAGCACTCAAAGAGGAAGGGATAAAACCGGATGTAGTGAGTGGCACATCAGCAGGTTCAATTGCAGCAACGCTATATGCATCAGGAATGAATCTATCGAAGATGGAAGAAACTATCGATGAGGTAAATCTATCGGATATCGCTGACTTTGTGGTCTCTTCAAAAGGGCTAGTCAACGGTAAGAGACTCTCAAAGTGGATTAATACCCAAGTAGAGTACGATGACCTAGCAGACATGCCAATTCCTGTCGCAGTGACGGCTACAAACCTAACTACCCAAGAAACCGTAATAATTCGCTCTGGGAACCCAGGTCATGCGGTACAAGCTTCATCAACAATCCCAGGCGCATTTGTACCAGTGCAGAATCAAGGGGACATTTTGATTGATGGGGGAGTATTTAGCGTGGTACCGGTATACGCCGCAAGAAACTTAGGGGCTAATAAGGTCATCGCCGTAGATATTTATTGTCACAATCAAACGGCTCCAGAAATCTCTGCTAGTAAGATTACTCTTGCAGCCTTCCGAATGCAGAGTTGCCGCTTGTCTCAAGACGAGTTGAACAGTGCTGATGTGGTAATAGCGCCACAATTTGAACCGAGCAGTAGTGGAGCATTTGACGAAAAATCACAGGCGATTGAAGCAGGATACCTTGCTACAAAAGAGGCTATGCCTAAGATCAAAGCGCTATTAGCCATGTAGTCTCTGATGAATCTCTGACTCTACCAGCACATCTTTGGAGAAAAGATTTCCAGTGGATACAAAACTAATCGTAACGGATAACGTTGATATAATCGCTCTAATAACCGTTATGAGCATTTAAGGTGATGAATGGGTCATAAAATATTCTTACAAGTCGCTGGTTTTATCGTTTTATTACTAGGGGCTGTTCTTAGCTATAACCCTGAGCTTGTGAGTAGTAAACCAATTCCAGAAGATACATTTCAAGCCATTGAACGAAGAGTTCGCTGGGGCTTTGTGATGGGGATAGGTATGTTACTCATGTTTCATCACCAAGTTAGCCCATTCTTGTTAACTGCTGCTGCGTTGGGTATGACAATAACTATAGGAGCTTTAATTTCACGCGGAATAGGTATTGTTATAGATGGCTCATCACCACGGCAATGGATGTGGGTTGTTGTCGAGTTGGCAATGGTCATTGCTTTCGCAGTTTGGTACGTAAAGCAACGCTATCACCCTGCCTAAACCATTGTGTCATAAACACTGGTGCATATTTTTGTATTAAAGCTGTATAGGTTGCGAGTCAGCCTAAAACGCCTTGCTATGTGGTTCTAGGCGCAAACATTATGATAGCCATACCAAGTAATGCGACTGAAACTCCGACAACGTCCCAAAGAGTCGGACGAATGCCATCAACTATCCACAACCAGAGAATAGCAACAAAGATGTAGACGCCACCATAAGCGGCATAAACTCGGCCTGCTGCCGTTGGATGAAGTGAAAGTAACCAAGCAAATAGAGCAAGACAGAAAGCAGCAGGTAACAAAAGCCAAGCTGATTTATCTTCTTTGAGCCAAAGATAAGGTAGATAACACCCTAGAATTTCAGCAATTGCTGTTACAAAGAATAAGCTAATTGTTTTAATTTCTAACACCTGAAAATCCTACTTTTACTGCAACCACATAATGTAAAGCTACGAGTGAATGTGTGCCATGATTGAGTTAAGCGAGTTCGGTACGCGTTCATGAATCAGGCTTGAGCGCTTTGTTAAGCGTCGATTCTAAAAGTGCAGCTCCATATCAATACGGTGCATATCTGGACCCCAGCCATCTTTAACTTCACTAATACTTAATGCTCCATATTTAGCGAAGAATGGCGCAGATAAATGGCTAGCAGCTATTTTTATATGACTCAACCTATGCTCATTAGCCAAATTAATAGCTCGCTCCATAAACTTAGCGCCTATCCCCAAACCTTGAGCTTTGGGTGAAATCATTATCCAGTTTATCGATTTATATAAAGGATCATTGCCGGACAAGCCAAAAGCTCCAATTACATCACTACCCAACATGCATACTTCATAATCCTCAGGGGAGGAATCAAGAAAGTCGGCATAATCAGAACGTTCATTCGGCGCGAAAAATTCGGGACAATTTGCATCAAATACCTTCAAGCAATCTTCTCTATCATTGCTTTGGTAATACCTAAAACGAATATCAATAGTCATAAATACTTCCTAAATGAAAGGTGTTTAAATGCCTTGTTATGTTTTAATTTGCCAAACTTTAACCTCACCATCCATCCCAGATACAATTTGACCATTGTGCTCAAGACGAATAAGAGACTCTAAAATTGATCTTTTATGATCTTGAAGGATATGACCTAAAACTCGATTTTCGAATGCTTGGTTCGGATGTTGAGTTAAATAATCAAGAACCTTTTTATCAACACTAGCTTCTAGGTTTTGTAGTGTTAGGTTTGCAACCTTTTCTGATAATGACTTAACGTCTCCAGTTAACATATTATTTTCTATTGCTTCTTTAAGGACAGATTCAGTTTCTTTAGAAACCACTTGTTTCAGTTTATTTGCATCTAGAAAATGCTCTTCATTTGAGAAATCACTAGGAGCATATAAAGATTGTGGTTTAAAAACCAAAGTTAAAAAGAAGCAGGTGACGATAAGAACAGGGAAGAGCATAACAAAATATATAAATTTAGCCTGCATAGGTTCTGGCAATGCGACTAATGCAGCAGTCGCAAATGTTTCAGCTGTTCCAGCAAAAATAGCCACAATTGTTAATGGATTACTTACTTTCATACACAACTCTCGAATAAAACATGACGTCCGCTTAAGTGGTGAGCAACGCTACTACGACACAAAATTAATACACCGTAAACACAAAAACCAAATCAAAACTGCCGAGCGTTACGAATCTGTCTTAAAGCGTTTGTTAGCTGAATTTTCGATTTGCAAATGTCCCCTCGATTTGCCCAGTAATGAACTATTTTGGGTTTCTTGTTAAAGTACTCAATTCACTTACTTACAAGGTAACACATTGTGGCTGACGTTTATAAGCTATATGAGGAAGCTAAAAAGTTATTTAAACAAAGAGAATATGAGCTCGGACTTCAATTAGATAAAGACCGCAAAAGGATCGCAGATCGTGAGAAGTTTACTGAGCTTTGTCAAGGTATCGGCTTAAACCGTGCTCAAGGCTATAAATTAGCTCAAAAAGCTAGATATGGACAAAAGTACCCAGAAACTATCCGAATGACTCACCAAGAATTTGATGCTTGGAAAAAAGGAAAAGAAAAGCTCTAAATTTCGATTACAAAATAAATAAATCCCAGTCCACGGATGGATCCAAAGCTTGACGACAGCTAACATTTTTAATAACAGACAGTTTCGGTTTTTTGCCTATCTAAATTCGTCTGAATACTTCTGAGCTAAGAAGTGCAGGCTGTTAAGGTTTTGGGAAAAGACGTGTTACGCGAACTCGCATCAACACGTCTTTAGACAGAATTTAGTTCTGCACAATACCTGTTAAGAAAGTTGCTTATTAAAGAACTCAAGAGTACGGGCCCAAGCTAACTCCGCTTCTTCTTCGGCGTATCGACCTGTCGAATCGTTATGGAAGCCATGGTTTACGCCTTCGTAAATGTAAGCGGTGTAATCAGCTCCAATCTCTTTGAGCTCTGCCTCATAGTCTGGCCAAGTTGCGTTAACACGTTTATCGATCCCTGCAAATTGGATCAGCAATGGCCCTTTAACATTCTTTCTTAAATCAGGTGCTGCAGGAGTACCGTAAAAAGGGACACCTGCATCTAGTTGTTCTGGCATTACCGCAGCTAACATGTTGACGATATAGCCACCAAAGCAAAATCCGACTGCGCCAAGTTTTCCGCTACTTTTCTCATGAGACTTCAAAAAGTTCGCAGCTGCTATAAAGTCTTCTTCAATTCGCTCTCTTGATAGAGATTTCTGCATCGCTCGACCTTCATCATCATTGCCTGGATACCCACCCAGCGAATAAAGCGCATCAGGTGCAAAAGCAATAAAACCTTCGGCTGCCAGTCGTCTTGCAACGTCCTTTATATATGGGTTTAAGCCTCTATTTTCATGAATAACTAATACAACAGGTGCGTTGCCATCTATCTCTCTTGGCACCACTAAGTAACCCTGACCTTCTCCGTGCCCTTTAGGTGACGGAAACTTCTCATATGTCGCTTTAATAGAAGGGTCATTGAAAGAGACTTGCTCTGCCTTGGCATAATTAGGAATCAGTGCAGAGGTTAGTGTGGTCATGGTTAAGCCAAGTACGGCAAGTCCAGACAAACGAGCCATAAATTCTCTGCGGTCAATTAGACCGTGTGCATATTCGTCGTACCAATCAAATGCTTCTTGGGGAATAGATCTCGTTGGCGTTGATTGAGACTCGGTATTTTGATTCATAACTTTTCCTTGTTGTGAGTTATTAGACCAAACAACTATAGTAGATAATTGAACGTACGCTCAAGTATTTGTAGGTGTTTGTTGTAACAAAGTACGATAACCAGATGAAATTAAAATAAAACTCAGGCTTCGAGCGTGCGTGGACATATGCTTTTTGAGGGGGAGAGTACTGGATACCAGTTCTACTGGTTTTGTAAAAAGCAACTCAAGTTCCCGTCATCAAAACTGGGTAACTTGGACTGTTTAAAGGTTGTGGGGCAATTCTATGCCTGCTAAAAGACGCCGTTGTATATATAGCGTGCTACTTTGCATTTAACCTTTGTTGATTCATCTCAACCGTAGGGCTGCATATGACACTGTACTAACCAATTCTGTGTTAATTTGGTAATACAATTACATAAACATCAATAAAGTAGTGCAATATTCATGAAATCAATTCTATGTTTTGGCGACTCTAATACTTGGGGTTACTCGCCTGATTTACCGCGTAGGTATAACTCTGAAGAACGCTGGACAAAGCTACTTCAAAAACAACTGCCTTCAGAGTATGTCGTAATTGAGGAAGGGCTAAACAGCCGAACTACCGTGTTAGAGGACCCTTACGAAGCTGGTAAAAACGGGCTAGATTACCTTTATCCGTGTATAGAAAGCCACCATCCAGATCTGGTTGTGATTATGCTTGGGACAAATGATCTAAAGTCTCGATTCAATTTGACGGCTAGCGATATATCCAAAGGGGCAGCAAGGCTTGTTCAATTGGTGCAAAACTATGTACATAGATTCATGGTGAAACCACCTGAAGTGTTACTTGTATCACCAACACATGTCCTTGAAGTTGATCCGCTTAAAGAGGGATTTACCAACGCTGAACCAAAGTCAAAAGAGCTTGGCTATTATTTTAAACTTCGTGCTGAAGAGTTGGGTTGCCATTTCTTTGATGCGGCAACCGAAATTCAACCTTGTCCAAAAGAGGGCATACATTGGCAAGTTGATCAGCATAAGAAATTTGCTGAAATACTTGCTAAACGTATTCCTAGTATCTTTGATGATAAAGCTTAGGTGATACTGAAATAGCTATCTTGTTTGTAAAACGAAGGTAACAAGGGTGCTTCCTTTATGCATTCGTTTCCTGCAACCTTGCAAACTCAAAAGGGGCCGCGTTTTCTTAGCCCTTTTGCTGATTCCTAAATTCTGATGGCGTCAGTTTACAGTGCTTTTTAAAAGCGCGAGTAAAGTGGGTTTGCAGACGATAACCATGCCGAAAAGCAATGTCTGCAATCTCATCCTCAGTTTCAACTAATTCTTTTTTGACGTTATCAAAAATCAGTTCATCAAGTACTCTTGTGTACTTCAAGTTTTCTTTGTGCAGTTTGCGCTGCAATTGCCTTGGATGAAATCCAAGAATATTGGCTGCAGTGTCTATGCTTGGACGGCCGTTAATTAAATAGGGTTTTAGACTCAGCTGCAGGGTTGTTTTTAGATTAAATAACTCAGGTTTCGTTTGGTGGCTGACACCCCTCACTGGCATCGTTTGTGTCTTCAAACCCAAAAGTGCTTCGGGTAATTCAATACCTGTTATCTCTCGATGCGCATATAGCTCAAAACTTCTGTCAGCCCACATCTTTTGAATATAACGACTAGCATCGGATTGCACCCATATCTTTTTGGGGTACCAATAGGTTCCGGTTAGCTTCTGAATTAGTAATGTCCAAAACTCAACCATGTAAGCGTCTGACATACGCAGCCAACTCTCATCCTTGAAAGGTTTATCGCGCACTAGCCATGTATTTCCTAATTGGTGCAAGAATCGATGGTTTAACGTGGTGGATTCGAAGATGGCTCTGTCCAAATAGTCTTTGAGTTGCTCTTTTAGTGTGTAACCACTCGTCAACTCTATGGATTCAAATGCCTTTTGTAAGTTGGTTCGGGCGCAGTATCGAATGTATGCCACCTGCTGATCCAAATTAAGGTGTTGTTCTAACAAAGCAGAAAGTCTGTCTACCAAGTTGGGCAATACGAAAAGGTCTGAGGATTGCAGAGTAAACTCATCAGGTAGCTCGCTTTGCTGCCATAAATGCAAGACATCAGGATGATGCTGCTTTAAATAGTCCAGATAAGTTAATAGATACTTAGACTTAGCCAGTTGGATAAAGTCTTGAGTAAGAAAATCAGTCATACGCCTCGCCCTTATTACAATGCTGAGAACGGCACACTCGCAATTCTTATCTTTGAATACGTATGTCGCAAAATGGTTAACGTCGGTACTGTTGAGTAAATTAAACTTCTCCCATCTTGTCAAATGAGAGCTTGTTATGAAACACACTTTAATCGCTTCAATCTTATTATCTTCTACTTCTGTACTGGCACATGATATTGGTCATGAGCATGAGCACGTCGAAGGTGGTTGGAACGCCAAGGCAGGCTTTGTTTCCGATGTAGATATTCAATCTAAATTATGGAGCCCTCGCGGCAAGAGCCAACAAGAGATCTTAGAGCGTGCAAAATATCTAAATCTCATGTACAACTCGCCACGCACTCCAGAGCAAGAAGCGAAAGACAATGCATTTCGTAGTCGCTTTAGTGACGCTATTTATGTCAATACTATTTTGCCCGCAGCCCTTGGTGTGAAGGGCTTTTCTAAACATCATATTGTTGAGGGTTTACAGCGAAATGTGAATGCGGGTGTGACTTTCACAAGTCTGTCTACATATAATTACCCTTCAAGCCAAATGACTACGGAAACTGATACGTTCAACAAAACCAGTGCCGTTGCAAATGAACTTGGGCTGAAAAAGGTGTACACGGTAAAAGAAGTCCGCCACAACCACGCCAAAGGGATCCCCTCATACTCACTAAATACACAGGGTGCTGATTTTGCAATTGCTGATATGAGCTTAGTCGGCAAGTACAGCGAAATGGGCGTCAAACAAATGAACTTTGTCTATAACTCAGACAATGCGCTCGCTGGTGGCGGTTCCAACAACGACAAAGGCGTGACTGAACTTGGCAAAGAATTCATTAAAGAGGCGAATAAGAACGGTGTCATAGTTGACGTATCTCACTCATCTAGCCAGACCGCTATTGACGCTGCGAACTACTCAACTAAGCCAGTCATTGCCTCTCACTCTAATGCGTATGGCTTGCATCCGATTGGCCGTAATCTAACTGACGAAGCTATTTTGGCCGTAGGTAAAAGTGGTGGTGCTGTGTGTACAACTGGGGTGGGGATGTTCCTTAATGCAGAAGGTGATGCCTCTCCAGAAGCATTCGCGAAACACGTTGTTTATACAGCGGATTTAATCGGTAAAGACAAGACCTGTTTCTCAACTGACTTTCTTCACAACTACCAAGACTTCTTAGCGGCCTTGCTGTCAGATACTGACCAGTATCCCCCAGAGCTTGGTATGGGTGGCCCTACGGCGAATATTACGGTGGAGCAGGGTTGGGCAGTAGCTCGTGTCCTTTCCGAAGATTATGGATGGACAGACCAAGAAGTGCGCGGTTTCCTCGGAGAAAACGTTCTTCGTGTCTACGAAGCTAACTGGGATAACTAATAATTTCGTGTGATTTTGATAGCTTATTGTAATTAGCTCAAAACCGATTCTAAATCCCACAATACGGGTCATTTGAGTAAAACGAATTAACGCAACTTGCCAGAAATGTTCAACTCTAGAGTGAAAGTGGCAAGTTGCGTTTGTGAATTTAGCTTAGGCTAATGTTATTTTTTTGCCTTTTGCACAATAAACATCTCGTAGCCAAATTCATCCAGGTATCGCTCATAGATGCTGACCTCTTTTGCGAGGTCGTTTAGCGCATTAGAGTCAGGCATGCTTGGTAATAACTCACTGACCCTTTGTTTCACTGGTAAAAAGTAATTCTCCCAAGCTTGTTGACTAAGAGGGAAGTGCTCAATCACTTTATAGCCAGCTGTTTTTATCTGCTCTAAGCGTGTAGCAACACTGTGCATGTCGGGGTATTCGCCCTTCCAAAATGCTTGTGCTTCCGGGGTACGGGCATCAGTAAACCATACCAAGTCACTAAACATCAGGACGCCATCGTTTTCTAGTATTGGTCGCCACTGTTTGAGGGCACTTTCTACGCCCATGATGTAAGCACTACCTTCTGCCCAAATTAGGTCAAAGCTTTCAGGCGCAAAGGGCAGTTCAGTCATGCTGGCGCATACAGGGTTAATACGTTCGCTTATACCGTCTTCAGTAAAACGCTCACCTAATCTGTCTAGCGCTGACTGCTCGTTATCCACTACTGTGATTTTCGCTTGAGTATTGTTTGCCAACACGGTTGTAGCTAACCCTTTACCTGAACCAATCTCTAGTATGTTACGGCTATTGAGTGGCACGGAGTTAAGAGCGTTCAACGTGGATTGCTCGCTGCCAGGTCCCCATCGGTCGAGTGTTTCGAAGACTTTTATAAAGTCAGTCATGTAATCTTGATGTTCGTTCATGTCTTTTGATAACCATTTTAATCTGAGGGCTTCTTTTTCATCAAAGCCTTGTTTAATAAGCCAATCCAAGTGAGCGTCTGGTGCTAATTGATTGGCAGTCTCATGCCAAGCTCTGTGGTCACCCTCGCCAAGAAGCGCCGCTAACACGCCTCTAGAGTGTTGCTTCTGTTTGATCTCTCTATCGAGTTCACCCAGACGGTTTATCAGCAGAGTTCTGTTTATTTTTGCCTCTAGACAACCTTTGCATTCCTTTAAGGTTAACCCTGCTGCTTGCAGAGTCTGAATCAGCAGTACTCTTTGCACGTCTTTATCGCTGTATACGCGATATCCATTTTCTAACCTGACGCCACTGATCAGCTCTAACTTTTCGTAGTAGAGCAAAGCAGTACGTGATAGGCCGACTTTCTGAGCCAACTCTGATATGCGATACATAGCAATGATTCCTTACTTGGATTTCTATAACTTAAACTATGAAGTAGTAGACAGGTCAACATGAAGTATAAAGTTTTTCACCTTTTAATCACGTGAAAGAGTTTTAGTTGTTGAAGCATGGGGTACCAATTAAAGAGAAGGAATACAGAGAGTTTATATCTACAGCGGATCGGATAGGTGGCTCAGTAAAGGGTGAATCTGGAAGTGTCAGTTCAGGAAGTTCGACTTAGGTTTGTGCATCAGACAAGGGATACAGTTTAGATTGAGAGCCGCTTTGCTATGGGAAGCCGATTTGAAAATTAATGTTTTAACGAAGTGATAAAATATAATAGATCTATTTGCAGTGGTTTACCTTAAATAAGATTGAACTTATGAGTTAATTAGGTGGAATATAATTTCTCTTAGTTATATTTACAAATGACTATTATCTTGAATAATGCATTTTATCTTTGAGTAATATATTAATAAATAAAACCATCAGAATACATAAAGTCATCTTATGTTTTGAAATAACCCCGGTTTATACAAATTAATAAGTACTTTTAAAACAGTTACTTAGTATGGGTTATTCCAGTTTCATCAATGCATCCATAAACTGAATAAATAAAATACAATAGAAATGTATAAGCCGTAGTGGTTAAATGCGACTGATCTTTGACAGAGTAGATTAATACATTGGATGTTAATTGTTCTGATCATTGTCTCAAAACAAGCATTTGGCTTAGTTTTATTTTTTGTGTTGATGTTAGTCATCTCTAAATAAGTTGAGTGCAACCTTTATCTTCGTGCTTATGGCTTAGCCATAAGCCAGTTCGTTAATGTGAATTAAATGAGAAATAGAGTGTTAGGATCTTACTTTACTCGAGCCTGGGTTATTCCTGTGTGCTTATTCAGTTTAACTGCCTGTGATAATCAGCAGGCACTTGTGGCAGAACCAGAATCGAGACCAGCCAAACTTATTACGGTGTCAGCGGGTAGTGATCGCTTTGAGCGTGTCTTCCCAGCCTCTACGCTTGCGGGTGACAAGGCCATTTTGGCATTTCGTGTATCAGGACAAGTGATCAATCTGCCTATTAAAACTGGACAAAAAGTGAAAAAAGGCGATTTGCTTGGACTATTAAACCAAGAGGAATATGCGCTGTTTTTGGCTGAAGCTGAAGCTGAGTATGCACTGGCTAATGTGCAGCTTGAGCGTGCGAAGAAACTGATCGCCGACCGAGTCATATCAGAGCAAGATTATGATCAGGCGGTTGCTGCTGAACAAGTGGCGAAAGCGACGTATGAGCAAGCGAGAGCGAACTTTCAAGACACGCGTTTAGTTGCGCCTTTTGATGGCACTATTTCCATGAGACACATCGATAACTTTGAGTATCTTGAAGCCAAACAAAGTGCCATGAACATTCAATCGGATTCTTTATTGAGAGTTGTGTTTCAGCTTCCAAGCTCGATGGTAAACCGAGTGAAAGGATCGGATGCGCAATTCCACATGCAGTTTGATTCGTATTCTGACGAAAACTTCCCACTGGTATTCCAAGAAATTGATACGGAGTCAGATTCCACTACCGGTAACTATAAAGTGACCATGGTAATGGAAAGACCTGATGACATTGGGATCATGCCAGGTATGTCTGGTGATGTGACTCTTTCGCTTCCTAGGGCTAACCCTTCAACCTTACCTGAATCTTCGGTATTTGCATGTGAGGTAAATTGGTGTGTTTGGCGCATTGATAATGAATCTCGCACGGTAAAAACCCCTGTCGTATTGGCTGAGAATGGGCAATTGATCTCGGGCTTAGAAGATGGTGACCAAATCGTTTTGTCTGGCGTGAATCAATTGTCAGAAGGTATGAAGGTACGTGAGTGGATCAAGGAGAAAGGCCTGTGAGTGCATTCAAATCTCAGACTTTAAAGTGGTTGTTTGTTTTGGCCACTCCTTATTTTCTTAGTGGCTGTGAACGACCAAGTGTTGAGCCTACAACTCGATTGCAAAGTGTTGAACTGCTTCAGCTAGACGCTACATCTGCACCTCATGCTTTGATGTTTCCTGCTATCGCAACGGCGGCTGAGCGTGCTCATTTGAGTTTCCTTGTTTCTGGTGAAGTTGTTGAAGTGTTAGTGAAAGAGGGTGATCGCGTATCCAAAGGTGACGTCATCGCTACATTAGACCCTCGCGATTTTAGGATTGCAGTGCGCAATGCCGAAGCAAGCTATAGCGCAATCAATAGTCGATACCAAAGATCAAAGCCTTTGCTTGAGAAAGGGCTATTGGCTCAATCCGAGTTTGACGAGTTGTCAGCTAAGCGCCAAATGGCAAAAGTAGAGTTAGATTTTGCTCGTCTGTACTTGGAATATACCCAATTAAAGTCTCCGATAGACGGCATGATTTCTCGAGTCAATGTCGAACAATTTGAGAATATCACTTTAGGTCAGAACATAGTGAATGTTCACAATATTGATGAGGTGGACGTGTTGGTCAAAATACCCGACCGCTTGTTCATCAATAAACCCTCTCAGAAAGAGATTTGGCAGGCAACGGCTCGTGTTCAATCACCAACTGGACAACTTTACGATGCAACCATCAAAGAGTTTACCACTGAGCCTGATCCAACATCTGGGACTTACACCATCACCTTAACGCTACCGATGCCAAAAGGTGAACTGATTCTGGACGGTATGGCGGTTGAAGCCATTAAACCAGAAAACATCTCTGGCATGGAATTAGGTTCGGTTTCTACCGTGCCGTATCAAGCACTGATTAACGCCGATGGTGACGCCCTTAATCGAAATGAAAAATACGTTTGGGTGTATGACAACAACACAGTGAGAAAACAAAAAGTAACAACGGGAGCGATCACCGGAAGTTCAGTGCAAGTGATTGCTGGATTAGAGGGTGATGAAACCATCGTTGTTAAAGGGTTATCGCAGTTGCGAGAGGGCGCTGAAGTGAAAGTGACAAATATGGGGGCAGTACAGTGAGTTCTAATCAGAGTGACCAAACTACCGCTCAAAAAGATGAGCAAGTAACCGGTATTGCTGCGTATTTTATTCGCAACAAAGTGATCAGCTGGATGATCACCCTGATCTTCTTTATTGGTGGTACTGCAGCCTTTTTCGACCTCGGTCGCCTAGAGGACCCTGCATTTACAATTAAAGATGCAATGGTCGTAACCAGTTACCCTGGTGCGACGCCAGAAGAAGTGGAAGAAGAAGTTACCTATCCATTGGAAAAAGCGATTCAACAGCTGACCTATGTGGATGAAGTGACCTCCATATCAACGCGCGGGCTTTCGCAGATCACGGTGACGATCAAGCGAAACTATACTTCAGAAGATCTTCCGCAAATATGGGATGAACTGCGCCGAAAAGTGACTGATATCCAAGGTTCTTTGCCACCAGGGGTGAATACTCCGGCGGTAATTGATGACTTTGGTGATGTGTATGGGGTGCTGTTAGCGGTCACTGGCGAAGGCTATTCTTATAAAGAGTTGCTCGACTATGTGGACTATCTCCGTCGTGAGCTAGAGCTTGTTGACGGTGTAAGTAAAGTGTCTGTTTCTGGTGAGCAGCAAGAGCAAGTGTTCATCGAGATGTCGATGAAGCGTATGAACGCTCTTGGTATTGCACCTGAGACGGTATTCAACCTACTAAATACCCAAAACACAGTGTCATCTGCAGGTGCGGTAAGGGTTGGCGATGAATACATCCGAATCCACCCAACAGGGCAATTCGATAGTGTCGAACAGCTAGGCGATCTCATCATCACTGATGAGAGCACATCTGGATTGGTGTACTTAAAAGATGTAGCAGAGATCAAGCGCGGTTATATCGATGTTCCAACCAATGTACTGAACTTTAATGGCAATATGGCGCTTAATATGGGCATTTCATTCAACGCAGGCGTGAATGTGGTCTCTATTGGTGAAGCCTTAGATCAAAAATTAGCAGAGCTTGAGTATCAACAGCCAATCGGTATCAACATTGATGAGATCTATGCTCAGCCGGGTGAAGTAGAGAAGTCGGTAAATAGCTTTGTGGTCAGTCTAGGTCAAGCGGTTGGTATCGTGATTGTGGTGCTGCTGTTCTTTATGGGCATCCGCTCTGGAGTATTGATTGGACTGGTCTTGCTGTTGACGGTTTTAGGTACGTTTGTATTCATGAGCTACCTTGGCATAGAACTGCAGCGTATTTCTCTTGGTGCACTGGTGATTGCACTAGGGATGCTGGTGGACAATGCCATCGTGATTGTTGAAGGCATACTGGTCGGTATCAAAAAGGGGCGCACTCGACTACAAGCAGCGACGGACATTGTTACGCAAACCAAGTGGCCACTATTGGGTGCGACTGTAATTGCAGTAACCGCATTTGCTCCTATCGGTTTGTCTGAGGACTCAACGGGTGAGTACTGTCGTACCTTATTTACCGTGTTGTTAATCTCTTTAATGCTGTCATGGTTCACCGCGATCTCATTGACGCCATTTTTTGCAGATTTGTTCTTCAAGGGACAAAAAGTGGAAGTGAATGAAGAGGGTAGCCAATACAACGGTTTTGTATTTGTTATCTATCGTAAGTTCCTTGAGTTTTGTATGAATCGCGCTTGGCTAACTATTTCAGCGCTAATAGTGATGTTCTGCTCAAGCCTGTATGGATTTAGCTTTATCAAGCAGTCGTTTTTTCCTGCGTCCACCACCCCTATCTTTATGTCAGATATCTGGCTACCGGAAGGGACGGATATTCGTGCTACCAACGATAAGCTAAAAGAGCTAGAAACGTGGCTTTTAGAGCAAGACGGAGTGGAAGATGTGACCACCTCTGCAGGTGAAGGTTTGCAACGCTTTATGCTTACTTACACCCCAGAGAAAAGCTATGCAGCCTATGGTGAAGTCACTACACGAGTAGAGAGCTATGAAGTACTGCAAGGCGTCATGGCTAAGTACATTGATCACTTGGATACTAACTATCCAGAAATAGACCACCGCATGAAGCAAATTGAGTTAGGTCCTGGCGGCGGCGCAAAAATTGAAGCACGTGTGATCGGTTCGGACCCAACGGTATTGCGCGAATTGGGTGCTCAAGTGGTGGATATTTTGAATGACGACCCAGGTGCTCACAATATTCGTCATGACTGGAGAGAGAGAACCAAGGTTCTAGAACCTATCTTCAACGAAAGTCAGGCTCGTCGTTACGGAATCACTAAATCTGATATAGATGACTTTTTACAAATGTCATTCTCAGGAAAAACAGCAGGTTTGTATCGTGATGGCACAACGTTAATGCCAATTGTTGGGCGTTTAACAGAGGAAGAGCGCGTTGATTTTAGAAACATCGACAGTTTGAAAATCTGGAGCCCAGTACTTAATGATTATGTGCCTTTGCAGCAAATGTTGATGGGTTATGAAACCCGCTGGGAAGACCCAATCATCATGCGTAAAGACAGAAAGCGTATGCTGACGGTATTTGCTGACCATGACATCTTAGGTGATGAAACCGCAGCTACCTTGCAAGCACGCGTACAAGAAAAAGTTGAAGCCATTGAAATGCCTCCAGGTTATAGCTTGGAGTGGGGTGGGGAACTAGAGTCATCTAGTGACGCAAAAGGTGCTTTGGCTTCAAGTATGCCAATGGGCTATCTGTTTATGTTCTTGGTCACTGTGTTCTTATTCAGTACTGTTAAAGAGCCGTTGATAGTGTGGTTAACTGTACCATTGGCGATTGTAGGTGTGACTTGTGGTTTGCTGTTGTTTGATACTCCATTTGGATTTATGGCTTTGCTTGGTTTGCTGAGTCTATCTGGGATGCTATTGAAGAACGGAATCGTATTGATTGATCAAATTCAACTTGAAATGCGCTCAGGAAAGGACCCTTACCTTGCGGTAGTGGAAGCCGCTATGAGTCGTGTTAGACCGGTGTGTATGGCGGCTATTACAACGATACTGGGCATGATCCCATTGCTACCGGATATCTTCTTTAGACCGATGGCGGTAACTATCATGTTTGGTTTAGGTTTTGCCACCGTACTGACACTGATTGTTGTGCCTGTCTTGTACACGGTGTTTCATAATATCAAATACAATGGCCATTCAAACGTAACGGAAGAGTTAGCTAGCGACGCTTGATAGTGAGCACGTAATAAACCCGTTCATCGCAGAGTAGCGGGAACGAGTAAGACGGCAGTAAATGATGGGATTGCATTGGTATAGGCAATCGGTCATGAACTGCCGTTTTTTATGTTGTCGAAGAAAAGCTTTTCAATAGCAAAATATGACCAATCCAATCCCCAGAGCTACACCTCCTGACGACAGAAAATACAAACTATTCGCTATCAGATGTCTTTCGACTCGAACCACCGGCCTATTAGCCTAGCGATATGAAATATAATTTTTCATTGAGTTTCATTGCAATTCATTCTTCGGTAGGAAATTATCAGTTAATGACATGTGCCAAGATGCATAAATAGTAGATTGAGAGAATGGAGTGTATGGAACGAACTTATAGGCGGAACTTAGCGATATTAATGTATATATTGATTGCGCTTGGTGGCATTGTTGTCGATATTATTGTGCCTTCACTTCCTTCAATTAAAGCTGCACTGGCAACCAATGAATCCTTGACCCAGTGGGCCTTTACCACCGCTATTCTAGGGTTTGGTTTAGGGCAAATAGCGGCTGGTTTTATCGTCGATGCCTTTGGTCGAAAAAAACCTATGCTGGTGGGTTGCTTAGTGCTAGTGGTCGCACTTTTTGCTGCAGCCAATGCATCTTCGATATCGGCATTAGTGGCGCTTCGTCTAATACAAGGTCTTGCAGTTTCTTTAGTTGCGGTGGGCGGCAGGGCGGCTATCAAGGATATGTTTCATGGTGAAGAGTACTTACGCGCGGTTAACTGGATTACTATATCCTTTGCACTAGGCCTGACCTTATCGCCTTTTGTGGGTGGATATCTAGAGTCTCATTTTGGTTGGAGCATGGTGTTTTACGCCTTAATGGGCTGGGTTGCTCTGGGCGGAGTATTGCTACTGCTGTTTTACAAAGACTCACACACTCGAACTCGATTCAATATGAGTTTTGTGAAAGGCAGTCTGTCGGAAATTATTGGCAATCCAGATTTTCGTCGCGTGGCGATTATTTGTGGGATTCTTTACAGTATTTTGCCAGCCTTTAATACCGTTGCACCCTTTCTAGTGCAGGGGACTCTCGGTCATACCCCCGTTTTTTATGGCAAGATAGCTCTGTTTCTTGGAGCATGCTGGTTGGTAGGGAATCTTTGTAATCGTTTGTTTTTCTCAGTTGCTGCAGAAACAAAGGTAAAAATCTCAGTCAGCTTTTCGATAGTTGCTGTCGCGTTGGGTATTGCCTATCAGTATTATTTTGGACTGAGTTTGGTGGCGTTTGTCGTTCCAGTAGCGATTGTTATCGTAGCGCTCGGTGTGCTTTTTCCTTTGTTCTTGGGGCAAGCGTTATCACCGTTTCCACATTTAGCAGGCATCGCGAATGCCTTAGTTTTTTCTGCTTGCTGGTTGTGCACCGCACTGGTTTCGTTTGTGGCATCAAGCTTATCTAGTTCGACCGCATTACCCTTGCTAATCATGTATGCCACGCTGCTGCTAGCAATGGCTTTGATTTATCGCCAAGGTCGAAGGTAAGACTCAAACATCGGATACAAACAAGAGCCAGATGGATTAACATCTGGCTCTTGTTTGTTTACTTGCAAAAAGCTTAGTCGCGCTTCCACAAAATATGGCAGAACTTGTGGTCAGGGTCGCGTGATACTAATAGTCGAGCGAATACATCATCTAGCGTATCATCAGTTTCGTTTACTAGGCCGATTTTGATTTCGGCATAGGTTTCTTTGTCAACTTCAAACCCTACGTGTTGAATCCAATCATCGCCTGTTTCGACTAACTCAGCAGCACCTCTATCTTCAAATTGAAGAGTGAACAGAGCCACATCAGCGGCCTCTAGGTTATCTGGAGCCATCTCGAGAAAAATATCGTAAGCGGTATCGATGGTGTCATCGTAAGACAAAAGTTCAGTCATTAGATTTCCTTAGCGGTATCTTTGATAATTAGCGCGATTGTACGCCTTAATTGAGTTAATACCAATCGTCGTGAACAACTGCTTATTCTAGCTTGTCATCCAGCGCTATTTCTGCCCCTTACTCAACGTGATTGGTATCGTTAGAACAGCCCAAGCTGAGGTGCATTAATGTCATCAAATTTTAGCCCAACGAAGGGTAAGATGGCATCGGCAATCGGTTTTATCTGTTTATCTATATAGTGTTCGTAGTCTATTGCGTTTTTAACGTATTCAAGGGGCTCAGGGCCAATCGTGGTCATCATATAGGAAATTCTGCCACGGTTTTGATATTGCAATGGTCGCCCAAGTTGCTGGTTAATTTCATCGGCCAAGCGAGCTGCGCGCACCTGAGGTGGGATGTTCTTTTGGTATTCGTGCAGCCTTCGGCGCAGGCGCTTGCGATACACTAGCTTATCATCTAACTCGCCGCTCTCGACTTGTTCCACAGTATCTAGAATGAACTGTGTCGGGTCGGAACCAGCAAAGATGAGTTCGTAGAGGTGAGCCTGAAAATCACGTGCAAGCTCAGTCCAGTCACTACGTGCACTTTCTAAGCCTTTAAATACGATACGTGAGCCAGAATCCTTAGTAATTAATCCAGCATATCTCTTCTTTGAACCTGTTTCCGAGCCGCGAATGGTAGGCATGAAAAATCGTGAAAAATGGGTTTCATACTCAAGCTCAAGCAGAGAGGTGAGGTTATATTCTTCTTCTAAGTGTTGTGTCCACCAGCTATTGATATGTTTGGTTAGCGCATTACCAATTTCATCCGCTTGTTGTTGAGAGCACTCATCTTTGAGAGAGACAAACGTTGAGTCAGTATCGCCATAGATCACCTCGTAGCCTTGCTCTTCAATAAGCTTACGTGTGGTTTTCATTATTTCGTGACCGCGTAACGTAATCGATGACGCTAATCGTGTATCAAAGAAGCGGCATCCGGATGAGCCCAACACGCCGTAAAAAGAGTTCATGATGATCTTAATCGCCTGAGAAAAGGCCACTTCCCTGTCTTTCTTTGCTTGATCTCGAGCTCGCCATAGCTCTTCAATGAGATTGGGCAAAAAGTGTTTTTCTCTATGAAACTGCGCTTTACGAAAGCCGGGTACAGCTTGATCTGGATTGTTGCCTATTTCTATTTGTAGCCCCTCGATTAACCCCATTGGATCAATAAGAAAGCTGCGAATGATAGCGGGATACAGGCTTTTAAAATCAAGAACCAGAACCGAGTCATACAGTCCTGGCCTTGAGTCCATAACAAATCCACCGGGACTGGCAATCCAATCGTTTGGCATTAAGTTAGGAGCCACATAGCCACCCCTATGTAGGCGCGGAAGGTATAGATTAGAGAACGCTGCGACACTGCCACCTATGCGGTCTAGCGCTAGGCCTGTCAGTTTACTGCGCTGAATGAGGTAGTCGAGTAGGTGGGTTTTCTCAACTATCTTATTTACCAACACGCAGTCTTGTAGGTTGTACTTGGCAAGAGCTGGCTTATCGTGATGGAACATATGATTGATCTCTTCCATCCTGTCTTGCACATTGTGTATGGCTTTTCCTTCGTGAAGGAGCTCTTGAGAAACAGACTCTAATGACCAAGAATCGAAAGAGTAAGTGGCCGATTTGAGACCATCAATACCATCAATCACCACACGCCCAGGTATGGTAATAAAACCTTGTTGGCTTTGGTTAGACTGTCGATAAAAGCAGGTTTGTTTTCCTCTACCTAGCGTGAGTCTTAGTTTGTTTTGCTCTGCTCGCTGCACTAACAGGCGCATGTCAAAGCCAATCACATTCCAACCAACAATGATGTCAGGGTCAAACTGGGTAAACCAGTCAATCAATGCCACCAAAAGGGCTCGTTCATTCTCGACCCACTGAATTGGTGTACCTTGCTCTGGTTGGGCTTCGCCAATCATGATGACTCGACTATCGAGCTTGGAGTCTAAGCCCACAGAATAAAGTACGCCCTTGGCAGAACATTCTATATCCAATGAAACAACGGATAGGCTTGGAGAGTAGTCTTTAGCCGCTCGACACTGTGCATTCGCTACCTTGATAAAGCTGTGTTCTTGTTGCTCGGCACCATCAAACTCTATTTGCCCTTGGATAAACCGCTCCATCAAGTAACGATCGACCAGTCGTATATCGGATTCATAGACAGGTATAGAGTGGTTATTTAATACAGTTTCTAAATCAGATGCATGTTTTCGAGTAGGGAAGTAGCAGGCAGTTGTCGCCTCTAACTGAAAGGTTTTAAGAGGGAGAGATTTAGTCTCGCAAGGGATATTGAGCTGTTTTGCTAACTGCTTAACCTGTGCCTCGAAAGAGGTGTTTATAAAGTAAACAGATTTTTGTTCTGGGATTTGCACCAAAGTAGGCCCTAGATCCGTAGAAACCCACAGCTCAATAAGGCTAGAAAAACCTAAATCTTTACTTTGACGAGTTAGTATAAATCCTGAACGCAATCTGCAAACCTTTTTGCTACTCTTACTAAAGAGGATGATACCAAACCCTCGTCTTGGTAGTTATATGAATCTGGTTTCTATCAACAATGTTTTTCAATTTACTGATTTTATTGGATAAAAAATGGACCTTTATCCTAACTAGTTACTTATGATTTCTGTTGCATAAGATTGGGTTTGGTATAAAAAACGAACGAACGATCCCCTTAATGCAGTAGTACGTCATAATAATTGAACTAAATTGTTGTAAAAATGGCGAATACTGAGCATATTTGGATGTTGTTGGCTACAGCATTAACGTAGAATATGGACCGCATGTTATGATTCATTCATGACTAACTTTGCGGCAAAAATAATAAAAAGTGTGGAGATACAAGTTTGATTAATGTTTTCCTTGTAGATGATCACGAGCTTGTACGCACAGGGATAAGACGTATTATTGAAGACGTCCGTGGAATGAACGTAGCAGGGGAAGCTGAAAGCGGTGAAGAATCTGTAAAATGGTGCCGAAATAACCATGTTGATGTAATCCTTATGGATATGAACATGCCAGGTATCGGTGGTCTTGAGGCCACAAAGAAAATCTTACGTTTTAACCCAGACGTTAAGATTATTGTTTTGACCGTTCATACGGAAAACCCATTTCCTACTAAAGTAATGCAAGCTGGTGCTGCCGGCTATCTTACGAAGGGAGCGGGTCCTGATGAAATGGTTAACGCAATTCGCATGGTGAACAGCGGTCAACGCTACATTTCACCTGAGATCGCTCAACAGATGGCTCTTAGTCAAGTTTCGCATTCTTCTGATAATCCGTTTAAGGATCTTTCAGAGCGTGAGCTACAAATCATGTTGATGATCACCAAAGGCCAGAAGGTCACGGATATTTCCGAGCAACTGAGCCTTAGCCCTAAAACAGTAAATAGCTACCGCTATCGACTGTTTAACAAGCTAGATATCAGTGGTGATGTTGAATTGACTCACCTAGCTATTCGTCACGGAATGTTGGATACAGAGACTCTTTAGTGACAACAGGGTTCGACTCAGCCGCATTTCTTAAAACGGTTACCGACCAGCCCGGCGTTTATCGTATGTATAACGCCGAGGCTGTTGTTATCTATGTCGGTAAAGCGAAAGATCTAAAAAAACGCCTCAGCAGTTACTTCAGAAAAAAGCTCGATAACGAGAAAACACGTGCGCTGGTCAGTCACATTGACCACATAGACGTTACAGTGACGCACACTGAAACCGAAGCACTAATCCTTGAGCATAACTACATTAAACAGTACTTGCCTAAGTACAATGTTTTGCTTCGAGATGATAAATCCTACCCCTATATTTTCATTAGTAACCACAAGCATCCCCGCTTGTCCCTTCATCGTGGTTCTAAGAAGCGTAAAGGGGAGTACTTTGGCCCTTATCCTGATTCAGGAGCAGTAAGACAAACCTTACATTTGCTTCAGAAAATACTGCCGATGAGGCAGTGTGAAGACACCATTTACGCCAATCGAACTAGACCGTGTTTGATGTACCAGATTGGTCGGTGTGCAGCGCCCTGTGTCAGTAGCGTGATTTCTGATGAAGAATACGCAGATCTAGTGCAATGGGTTCGCTTGTTCTTGCAAGGAAAAGACAAGTTGGTTGTAGGACAACTGATCGATAAAATGGATGAAGCTAGCCGCACTCTAAAATTTGAACAGGCGGCTAAATTTCGCGATCAAATTCAGGCGATAAGACGCATTCAAGAGCAGCAGTTTGTATCTGAAGATAGCTTCGATGATATTGATGTGCTCGGTTACGCACAAGAATCTGGCGTGGCGTGTATTCATATTCTGATGATTCGCCAAGGCAAGATATTGGGCAGTCGCAGTTTCTTTCCAAAGATCCCCAATAACAGTCAGCAAGACGAAATATTTTACAGCTTTATCAGCCAGTATTACCTAAATCAATCAGAGGGCAGGGCACTGCCTAGTCGTTTGATATTTGCTGCGGGTCTATTGGCTGAGGAGCAAGCTTTTCAAGAAGCGTTGACTCAGATGGCAGGTAGACGCGTCACTTTCCATACTAATCCTAGTGGCAACCGTGGTCGCTATTTAAAGTTGGCAAATACCAATGCATTGAGTGCCATTACGACTAAGATTAACCACAAAATGACCATTTCACAGCGCTTCAAAGAGCTTCAAGAAGTGCTGAATATGGAGTCGATTCGTCGTATGGAATGTTTTGATATCAGTCATACGATGGGTGAGAGCACCATTGCTTCCTGTGTCGTGTTTAATCATGAGGGCCCAGTAAAACCAGAATACCGTCGCTACAACATAACGGGGATAACGGGTGGTGATGATTATGCTGCTATGGGACAAGTTCTTGAACGCCGTTACTCTAAGCAACTCGATGTTGATAAGATCCCGGACATTATTTTTATCGATGGTGGTAAGGGACAACTTAATCGAGCCATAGATATTATTTCTCAATATTGGGATCAGTGGCCAAAACGACCTAGACTGATCGGTATTGCTAAGGGTGTAACGCGCAAACCTGGCTTAGAGACTATGATCACAGCAGAAGGTGATGAGTTTAATTTGGCAAGTGATGCGCCAGCGCTTCATTTAATGCAGCATATACGCGATGAGAGCCACAATCACGCAATTGCCGGGCACAGAGCCAAGCGCGGTAAAACAAGGCGCACTAGTGCTCTTGAGGGCATTGAGGGAGTAGGCCCTAAACGTAGACAAGCGCTGCTGAAGTATATGGGCGGTTTACAGGAGCTAAAGCGAGCCAGTGCTGAAGAAATAGCCAAAGTACCCGGTATCAGTGATTCTTTAGCAGAAAAGATAGTTCAGGCGTTGCAACACTAGCTAAAATCCCGCAACATTGGGTTTAAATTTTAAGTCATACCAATCACACTAAGTAAGTGATCAGAAATAGCGTGGGAAAAGTGCTCGAGAACAAGACAGAATTTTTCGATAAGTAGTTATTCTACAATCAAAAATTCTAACGCAGTCATCGAGTGTTTTAACAAGCTAGGATGACCAATTATTTAGTACGATTGGTAACAGATAAGCGCGTTGTTTTCACGTGCCTTCAGAGTAAATAAAATGCGATTGACTATCCCAAACATTCTTACCATGATCCGCTTATTCTTGATCCCAGTGTTTGTCATTGTGTTCTATTTACCAACTTCATGGGCGCCATTCACTGCAGCTATGGTGTTCTGGGTTGCTGGATTTACAGATTGGCTAGACGGCCTTGCCGCTCGTAAATTAGGACAGACTTCTCGCTTTGGCGCATTTTTAGATCCAGTCGCCGATAAAGTGATGGTAGCGACAGCGCTACTGCTAATTGCAGAACACTTCAATACGATTTGGATTACCGTTCCAGCAATTATTATGATTTCTAGAGAAATTATCATTTCTGCGCTAAGAGAGTGGATGGCAGAGATTGGTAAACGTTCTAGTGTAGCCGTATCCTGGGTAGGTAAAGTAAAGACATTCTCGCAAATGTTTGCGTTGTGGGTTCTTATCTGGCGCTACGACGATTGGATGGTATGGATTGGCTACTTGTCCTTGTATGTGGCAACAGTCCTCACTCTGTGGTCTATGGTGCAGTATTTAATGGCAGCCAAAGACGATCTGCTCCATTCAGAAGATTAAAATAGATTTTAGAAAACCAGCGAAAGCTGGTTTTTTTGTATTTGCGACAACCAATTGCAAATATTTTATGTCTAAGCGTCTTCACATCAACGCAAACAAAGAGTTAGTGAAAATTGCAGTGCAGAAAAATACGTCAAATTAAGCGTAATTTGACCAGTATTTGATACTTATCTAACCACTTGCATGCGGTTTGATTGTAAAGCGAGCAAACGAATCAAAATTATAAAAATTCTGTTGACTCAACGGGGTGAATCCGTAAAATGCCACCCCGTACCGAAGAGAAACATTCTTCAGTAACACAGAGGCGCCTTGGCAGAGTGGCTATGCAGCGGATTGCAAATCCGTGGACCTCGGTTCGACTCCGGGAGGCGCCTCCATTCTCTTAACGAGAATTTGCGACACTAGCTCAGTTGGTAGAGCGCAACCTTGCCAAGGTTGAGGTCACGAGTTCGAACCTCGTGTGTCGCTCCAAATATAAAGGATATGGCGTAAGCGGTATCTAAGATGGTGTCTCCATCGCAACAAGTTTTGCGTGCCCTGGTGGTGGAATTGGTAGACACAAGGGATTTAAAATCCCTCGGCGTTCGCGCTGTGCCGGTTCAAGTCCGGCCCGGGGCACCATCTAATTAGTTCGAAAGAACACAAAGCGACACTAGCTCAGTTGGTAGAGCGCAACCTTGCCAAGGTTGAGGTCACGAGTTCGAACCTCGTGTGTCGCTCCAAAAAATTAGGAACGTTCGACTCAGTCACGAGGAACCTCGTGCCCAGTCTGGTCGAGACGCTCCAACAAATTATAGCTCTAAGTTAAATGCTTACAGCTCACAGAATATGGCGCCTTGGCAGAGTGGCTATGCAGCGGATTGCAAATCCGTGGACCTCGGTTCGACTCCGGGAGGCGCCTCCATATTTCTATACGAAAGAATGCGACACTAGCTCAGTTGGTAGAGCGCAACCTTGCCAAGGTTGAGGTCACGAGTTCGAACCTCGTGTGTCGCTCCAAGTTTTGGCTTGATAAGGCCCAAAACGAGGAACCTCGTGCCCAGCCGGTCGCGTCGCTCCAAGCTTTCAATAATACCAAATAAAACTTATAGCAGTCAGCTTTAAGCTATCAGCTGTAAGAAGATGGTGTCTTACCCATCGCAACAAGTTTTGCGTGCCCTGGTGGTGGAATTGGTAGACACAAGGGATTTAAAATCCCTCGGCGTTCGCGCTGTGCCGGTTCAAGTCCGGCCCGGGGCACCATCTATTATGCGACACTAGCTCAGTTGGTAGAGCGCAACCTTGCCAAGGTTGAGGTCACGAGTTCGAACCTCGTGTGTCGCTCCAAAATTTAGAATTGATGAGACCAAATACGAGGAACCTCGTACCCAACTGATCGCGTCACTCCAAATTAAGAAGCCCTAGCAGAAATGCTAGGGCTTTTTTGGTTTTTATATCCCAAGTCTATAGATAGAAGGCTCTATTTCTCTACTCACCTCAACAGAGTTCAAGAAAGTTACCGCTGAGCCTTTAACTACGCGTTAAAGTGTTTATTATCCGTAATATGAATAGATTCTTTATCCTCTGTCACTTATTCACTTATCTGGGAGCGACTCATGGAGAGATTGCAGCCAATTGTCGATTTTCTTCTTACTTATAAAAGTATTTTCAGTGCACTAATTTTACTCGTCATTTGGTTATTGCGTCGCTCTTTATTGTCTTTGATTCGTGGTAAAGATGCTTTTATCTCAGAAAAGCAGCGCAATTGGATGTCAAAGACTAAGAATGGCAGTTTTGCGTTTACCCTGATTATTCTGTTTATCTTGTGGCAATCTGAAATCAATCAGTTTGCGTTAAGTGTTACTGCTATTGCCGTGGCTATCGTTGTGGCATCTAAGGAGATCATTCTCTGCTTTACTGGCTCAATTCAACGAGCCAGCTCACGCTCATTTCGTATCGGCGATTGGATTGAAGTGGGTAAGTTAAGTGGAGAGGTGATAGAGCACAATATGATGGCGACAGTGATTCAAGAGATCGACCTTCATCATGGGCAATATCATTACACGGGTAAGACAGCGACACTGCCAAATAGCATGTTCTTTACCTATCCAGTGAAAAACCTCAACTTCATGAAGCGCTATGTTTATCATAACTTCTCAATTGTGGTGAAAGACTTTGTTAACTTATATCCGATGCTTCCTGAATTAACAGAAAAGATTGAAGAACATTGTGCGTATTTTAGTGAGGTTGCTATTCGCTATAACGCGATGATCGAGAAGCATGCGGGCTTAGATTTGCCGGGAGCAGAGCCACACATTCACATTACCAGTAACATTAATGCGGAGCAGATTGTCCACTACATGATTTTTTGCCCAACGGATAAAGCGAATCATCTAGAAAACCTGATTCGTAAAGATTTCATGGACATGTATGAGCAGCGTTTTCCAATAAAAACGGACTGATAAAATCGCAATATCTTCGGGCCTCAGTTTTAATGCTGGGGCTTTTTTATGCGCGAAATAGCCATTTGAATTTCATGTAATACTTTGAAATATATCTGCGGTTATAAATCGCACATTTTGCTTGTTTACTGTTGCTAAGATCACGTTTTCTTGCTAAATTCCCGCGCAATCTCAGAACACTCTGAGGGACACGCGTAATAAGCATTCAAGCTGATTGTGATATTACGTAGGGTAGGTATCAAACGGCCTTCGTTTGATAGATGGGAATAAGATGCCGAAGATGGCATTGAGAAAGGCACCCAACATGTATCATCAATCTAATTTGACAATCAGCTTCGTTCTACCGGCTTACACTATTATTACTGAGCCTTGATCCGTCACATCTGACAGTTCATCCCCTTTAAATACTATTTCCTAAGCATCCTTTTTATTTAGTGATGTTTGCGTACTATATACCCGTAATGTCAGTCTGTTGTTCTCATAATGAACAAGGGCCCATTACTCTAATTTAGGTAAATCTATGAGCTCTGCATTTGAATTTGAGATGGCAGCCACTAACGCTGTTTTTTCAAGTGATGTTCCTGTTGTTGAAGGCACCTATGACCTAACACCAGATCAAATGTTAATTGACCAAGCTGAGCACGAATCTGAGGTTCGTTCTTATCCACGTCGTCTCCCTCTGGCTATCAAACGTGCTTATGGTGCGTTAGTAGAAGATACACGCGGCCAAATGTTTTTGGACTGTTTGGCAGGTGCGGGCACGCTAGCCTTGGGATATAACCACCCTGAGATTAATCAAGCGTTGAAAGAGCAACTAGAAAGTGGCTTGCCGTATCAAACACTGGATATTACGACTCAGGCTAAAGATACCTTTATTAAGCGAGTAAAAGCGTTTCTTCCGGAAGAGTTTTCTAAGAACTCTGCGATTCAGTTCTGTGGCCCTTCAGGTGCAGATGCTGTGGAAGCCGCGATTAAGTTGGCTAAGCAGACTACAGGCCGTAATACCGTATTTGCATTTCGAGGCGCCTACCATGGCATGACCAACGGTACTATGGGTATGATGGGTAACCTTGGTACTAAAGCACGTCGTACTGGACTCATGTCCGATGTTCACTTTATGCCGTTCCCGTATAGCCTACGTTGTCCATTTGGTCTTGGCGGTGATGCAGGTGCTAAAGCGAGCATTCGTTACATTGAGCGTCTTCTTTGTGACGATGAAGCCGGCATCATGAAGCCAGCAGCTATCTTCGTTGAACCTGTTCAAGGTGAAGGCGGCGTTATTCCAGCACCAGCATTTTGGTTACGTGAACTACGCCGTATCTGTGATGAACACAATATCCTTTTGGTGCTGGATGAAATTCAGTGTGGCGTTGGTAAAACAGGTTACCGCTTTGCATTTGAAGAAGCGGGCATTTCTCCTGACATCCTATGCCTATCTAAGGCAATTGGTGGCGGCCTTCCGATGTCTCTACTTGTATTCAAGAAAGAGAACGACACATGGAATGCGGGTGAGCATACCGGCACTTTCCGTGGAAACCAATTAGCAATGGTATCGGGCGCTAAGGCGCTAGAGATCATTGAGCGTGATGGCTTAGTGGAACACGCGGCAAAAGCAGGCCAGTACCTAAGAGAAGGTCTTGAAGCGATTCAACGTCGTGTTAACTGTATTGCGGAAGTACGTGGTAAAGGCTTGATGCTTGGCGTCGAGATTGTTAAGCCAAGTGGTGAGTGTAATAAGTTTGGCGAGCGTGTTGCTGATGGAGAGCTTACTCTTGCGATTCAACGAGCGGCGCTCGAGCGTGGCTTGATGGTTGAAAAGGGTGGTCGTGATGGTAGTGTGATTCGTTTCTTGCCACCAATCATTATCTCTTACGCGCAGATTGATTTTGCTCTTAAAACCATGGAGCAAGCTATCCTTGCTGCGGGTGGTTCTTTAAACGATCCTGAGCCAACCAACAAACAGTGGCAAAAGCACTTTATTCATACTGGCGCGCAGGGCGCAGATGAGTTTGCCAATGTCATGCATCACACTGTAGATGCAATGAAGTCTGTATTTGAAGCGGTAGATAAGCCGTACTCAGGTATGGACCCGAAAGCGCTAGAAGCTCAGATTAACAAGGTCAACCTAGACTCTGGAAATCAAGATCTAACTGAAGTCATCAGTGATGCTTCAGACTTGATTGCCAAGAACTCGATAATGGTTCAGCACCCTAACTGTATTGCGCACCTTCATACTCCACCTCTAATGCCAGCAGTTGCAGCAGAGGCGATGATTGCGGGTCTTAACCAGTCAATGGATTCATGGGATCAAGCTTCTGCAGCGACTTATGTTGAGCAGAAAGTGGTGGATTGGCTTTGTGAGCAATATCAGATGGGCGAAAACTCAGATGGTGTATTCACCAGTGGTGGCACTCAGAGTAACCAAATGGGCCTACTACTTGCACGTGACTGGTTTGCTGATATTACCAGCAAGCACTCCATCCAAAAGCTAGGTAATCCAGATTACGCAGATAAGCTTCGTATCATCTGCTCAGATAAATCTCATTTTACCGTGCAAAAATCTGCAGCTTGGATGGGGCTTGGTGAAAAGTCAGTGATCTGCGTGAACACCTTTGACGACGGCACAATGGATACTGAAGCTCTTGCTGAGACCATTGCCAACGCAAAGGCCGAAGGCTTAATGCCGTTTGCTGTTGTAGCAACGGCAGGCTCTACGGATCATGGCGCGATCGATGATATTGAAGTGATGGCAAGCATTGCGCAGCGAGAAAACCTTTGGCTTCACGTTGATGGTGCTTATGGCGGGGCTCTTATCTTGAGCAGCCATAAAGATCGTCTAAAAGGCATAGAGAAAGCAGATTCAGTATCTGTGGATTTCCATAAGCTGTTCTATCAAACAATCAGCTGCGGTTCGTTGTTGGTTAAAGACAAAGCCAACTTTGATTATCTGTTACACCATGCCGACTACCTGAACCGTGAGCACGATGAGCTACCAAACCTTGTAGACAAAACAATGGCGACCACTAAGCGATTTGATGCGCTTAAGGTGTATATGACCATGCAAAATGTTGGCCCTAAAGCGCTAGGTGCAATGTACGATCACCTGCTAGAACAAACTCAGCAAGTGGCGAAGATGGTACAAGAGCATGGGATGTTTGAGCTGTTGGCGGATCCTGCATTGTCGACCGTCTTGTTCCGTTGCAAGCACTTGGATGCATCTCGTCTAGACAAACTAAATCAAAAAGTACGTATCGAAGCCTTAGTTCGTGGCGTAGCGGTCTTGGGCGAAACGGTGGTAAATGGCCACTCAGCGCTGAAATTTACAATTTTGAATCCGTGTCTGACTCTGTCAGATTTCGAAATACTATTAAATGACATTGATAAGCTAGCGGTAGAGCTAGCGGCACAATAAAGGAAAGAAACAAATGGCAGTTTTGCAAATTGGTGCAGGTGGTGTTGGTTGGGTTGTTGCGCATAAAGCAGCACAAAACAACGATGTATTGGGTGACATCACTATCGCTTCTCGTACCGTCGCTAAATGTGACAAGATTATTGAATCGATCAAGGGTAAAAATAACCTTAAAGATCCTTCTAAGAAACTTGAGTCTCGCTCTGTTGATGCTGACGATGTTGCTGCTCTTGTTGCGCTTATCAATGAGGTAAAACCAGACCTAGTGATCAATGCTGGTCCTCCTTGGGTAAACATCACTATCATGGAAGCGTGTCTACAAGCTAAGGTATCTTACTTAGATACTTCTGTAGCGGTTGATCTTTGTTCAGAAGGCCAGCAGGTTCCTCAAGCGTACGATTGGCAGTGGGGCTTCCGTGACAAGTTCAAAGAAGCAGGTATCACTGGCATTCTTGGTGCTGGTTTCGATCCAGGCGTAGTAAGCGTATTTGCTGCTCACGCTGTGAAGCACCTATTTGATGAAATCGACACTATCGATGTGATGGATGTAAATGCTGGCGACCATGGTAAGAAGTTCGCAACTAACTTTGACCCAGAAACGAACATGCTTGAGATCCAAGGCGATTCTTTCTACTGGGAAGATGGCGAATGGAAACAAGTAGGCTGTCATGAGCGCATGTTTGAGTTCGATTTTCCGCTAGTAGGCAAGCACAAGGTTTACTCTATGGCGCATGATGAAGTGCGTTCTATGCAAGAGTTCATCCCTGCAAAGCGTATTGAATTTTGGATGGGCTTCGGTGATGCATACTTGAACTACTTCAACTGCATGCGTGATATCGGTCTGCTTAGCCCAGATCCGCTAACCCTACATGATGGTACGGTTGTACAGCCGCTACATGTTCTTAAAGCATTACTACCAGACCCAACGTCACTAGCACCGGGTTACACAGGTAAAACCTGTATTGGTACTTGGGTTCGCGGTACTAAAGATGGTAAACCGCGCGGCGTATTCATCTACAACAACGCAGATCATGAAGTGGCATATGAAGACGTAGAGCACCAAGCTATCTCTTACACTACTGGCGTTCCTGCAATCACCGCTGCACTGCAATACTTCCGTGGTAAGTGGGCAGAAGCTGGCGTGTTTAACATGGAGCAGCTAGACCCAGACCCGTTCCTAGAGACAATGCCTGAGATTGGTTTAGATTGGCACGTTCAAGAGCTAGATCCAGAGCAAGCACCAGATATTCAAATCTTGAAATAATCCTGCAAATATAACTCTATTAAAAGCCGGTTCTAATACCGGCTTTGTTCGGTTAAAAAGTTAGAGAAACTATGAATCATTCTGAACTGCAAACTCCTTACTTCATGATTGATGAGGAAAAGCTGATTCGCAATCTAGAAACAGCCCAAAAATTGAAAGAGCTGTCTGGTGTAAAACTGGTATTAGCACTGAAATGCTTTTCTACTTGGGGCGTGTTTGACATCATCAAGCCTTACCTTGACGGGACGACCAGCAGTGGTCCTTATGAGGTGAAATTGGGCTACGAAACCTTTGGTGGTGAAACGCATGCTTACAGCGTTGGTTACACTGAGCAAGACGTACTTGAAGTGGCTGATATTGCTGACAAGCTTATCTTTAACTCCCAGAGTCAACTTGCCCACTATCGTCATTTAGTTGAAGGAAAAGCCTCCCTAGGCCTGCGCCTCAACCCTGGTGTTAGCGTTGCGGGGCAAGACCTAGCTAACCCAGCTCGTAAATACTCTCGCCTTGGTGTACAAGCCTCTAAAATAGATCCTCAAGTGTTTGATGCATTGGAAGGCGTGATGTTCCACATGAACTGTGAGAACAAAAGTGCGGATTCATTTATCAAGTTACTCGATTCGATCTCAGCGCAGTTTGGCCAGTACTTAGATAAAATGCAGTGGGTAAGCTTAGGTGGCGGTGTTTTCTTTACTTGGCCTGGGTATGAGTTAGAAAAACTAGCTGAAGCTCTAAAAGCCTTTTCTGATAAGCACGGTGTTCAGTTATACCTTGAACCAGGTGAAGCCATCATTACTAAGACCACTGATTTAGTGGTAACCGTGGTTGATATCGTAGAGAACGAAAAGAAGACCGCGATTGTTGATTCTGCGACAGAGGCACATCGCTTAGATACGCTTATCTATGATGAACCAGCATCTATTCTTGAAGCTACTGAAGGCGCAAAACATCACTATGTAATTGGTTCTTGCTCTTGTCTTGCAGGCGATCAGTTCTGCGAAACTCAATTTGATAATCCACTAGAAATAGGCCAGCGCTTGCACATTATGGATAGTGCAGGTTATACCATGGTAAAACTAAACTGGTTTAATGGTATTAAAATGCCGTCGATCTATTGCCAGCGCGCAAGCGGGGAAGTGGTTAAACTAAACGAATTTGATTACTCTGACTTTAAGCGCTCTCTGTCACAGTGGTCAGTATGATTTAGCTTCTAGTCGGGTAGGAAGAGCTGATAATTGGCTTTAAAACTATGATGAAGGTCTAGCTATTTGCTAGACCTTTGTTCTATTAGGCGTGCTAAAAAACTCGTTAGTGAAGTTGAGCTTCCAGCGGGGTGTGGCTCATTTACACGAAACCGCCGCCTCCAGGACGCTCACTAGGGTCGTCCCAGTCATAACCGCCCCCTCCAGAACGTTCGCTTGGATCTTCCCATTGATACCCAGTTGTTGATTTCTCTGTAGGGTTTACTAGCGCAAAACATCCTCCAGTTTTCTCGCTTGGGTCTTCCCAGGTATAGCCGCTGTCTTTCTCTTCATGGTCGCTGCATGAGTAGGAGCTATGTGGGTTTATCTGCGGGGAAGTGTTGCTATTCTTAGCAAGTGCAACCGGAGCAATGAACAGAGACGTTATCAGTAGAGTACATAAAGTTTTCATTGTTTCACCTATATAGCTTTTTTCTCAATGCCTTAATTACATTCCCTGTCGAAATAGAATTTCCTCATGGCCGAGAACAACCATTGCAAATGGCTTTGTATCAGCGTTCATCCCAATTGGGATTGTTAATGGGCAGAAAATGCGTTGTGTTGTTAGCGGTTAGAACATAGCGTGGTGTTAACTACCCCGAACTAAACCTAACATAGATGTTTTACGGGGGATTAGCCTAGTTGGATTAGATATTATTGCCTGCATTGCCATGAGATGGTTACAAGCGAAGTCGCTTTTGCAGCCTAACCAACGAGCTTTGTTACTCTGCGCCGTTAGCTTTTTGCTTTTGCGATGAGTAAGTGGGAATCGCTATGTCAGTGCACTATCATCGATAATTAGTTGAACACAGATGATGTCTTTGCAGTTATGTAGACGTATCATTGCCGATAGTTTTGATTTGGATGCATTACATGGAGACGACGCGATGAGTAACAAGGTAACTAAGGAAGCCCAAGTCTGCATTTTCAATCTTGACGACTTGGCGGAGGTGGCGAGCTACTCTCTGTTGGATAATCTGACCCCTGATCCAGAAGCCACTCCAGATGGTATTGACCATTATCCTCGGCAAGTATTTTCTGGTCACTATGTCCCTGTTAAGCCAACGCCAATCGCAGACCCCGTTTATGTAGGCCATAGTCACGAATTCTTCAAAGAGCTAGGGCTAGATGATAGCTTAGCGATTGCTCCTGATTTCGGGCGCTTCTTCTCTGGCAATATGGATCACCTGCCTGCGCCTATGCGAGATGTGGGATGGGCCACAGGCTATGCACTCTCAATCTTCGGTACAGAGTATATTCAGCAATGTCCTTTTCAGACTGGCAATGGCTATGGCGATGGGCGGGCGATCTCTGTGTTTGAGGGCGTATTTAACAATAGAAGATGGGAAATGCAGCTCAAAGGTGCTGGTCCGACACCGTATTGCCGAGGTGCGGATGGCAGAGCGGTGCTCCGTTCGAGCGTACGTGAGTTTCTTGTTCAGGAGTATATGCATGCATTGGGTGTAGAGAGTACTCGCTCTTTGAGCTTGTTCTCCTCGCGATCAGAGACAGTGGATCGCCCATGGTACAGTGAAGGATCTCAGTCAGAAAATCCAGATATTATGGCTGCCAATCCTGTGGCGATTACGACGCGTGTAGCGCCGTCGTTTCTGAGGGTAGGCCAGTTGGAGTTGTTTAGTCGAAGAGCGCGTATAAATGAGCATCCCAATGCGATGTCAGAGCTTGAGATGATGGCGCTACACATTATAGAGCGTGAATATAGCGAGCAAATAGATAGCGAACTGCCACTCACAGAAAAGCTGCTTACACTTGCATCAGAGTTTAGAGCACGCCTAACCACCTTGGTGACTCAGTGGCTTAGAGTTGGATATTGTCAGGGTAACTTTAATAGCGATAACTGCTCTGTCGGGGGAATTACCTTAGATTACGGCCCGTTCGGATTCTGCGAGTATTTTGACCCTTATTTTCAACCTTGGACTGGTGGTGGACGCCACTTCTCTTTCTTTAATCAGCCCCTAGCTGCTGAGAAGAACTATGAAACATTTTGTGGCGCTCTTAAGCCGCTACTTAATGAAAAATCAAGAGCAAAACTAGACTGTCTAGTTGAGGGGTTTTCTTCGGTCATGAGAGAGAAATCCAATAAGATGTGGGCTGAAAAACTTGGGCTGGAAACTCTGGATATAGAGTTGTTTAACCAACTCTTAGCCTTAATGATGAAAACCCACGTCGACTACACCCTGTTTTTTCGCCAACTCTCGAACATGCCTAAAGCGGTATCTGATTTAGCCTTAGGCTTTTATGCCAAACCTGGCGAGGAGCTTATTGATGAGTGGGCGCTGTGGCTAAATGCTTGGAGAGAGCGACTCGATCCCAATGTGGATATGGCCGAGATTTCACGCCGAATGAAGCAGGTAAACCCTAAATACACTTGGCGAGAGTGGTTAATCGTTCCTGCCTACGAACTAGCACAGAAGGGTGATTTTTCGCTGATTTATGAGCTGCAACAGGTATTCGCCAACCCTTATGAGGAGCAATCTGAACAGATGGAAGAGAAATACTATCGATTGAGGCCACTAAAGTATTTCTCCGCTGGTGGAGTGTCTCACTATAGCTGTTCTTCTTGAATGGAAACTAAATGTTATCGCCGTTACCAAAGTTCTGGTATTAGCAATACACCTTGATCAGGCTGCAGCTCTATAGTCGATCATCGGAACCTCAAAATGTGTAAAGGCGTTTGATAAAACTGAACTTTGGTAACGGCGTGAATAAATGGACAGGCACTTAAGCGATCCTAACATCGGTTTTCAAACTATTGTCAAAGGTCTTCCTTTCGAGCTGGACCTTTGATCTATTTGCGATGCTCAAATAAGATTGCTCGAATGGTATCTACAATCGTATGGAGAGGGCTACGTTGATAAACGATAAAGAAAATCAACAGTTTCGAGTATCCCTAGGAGGGGATTACTTTGCTGTAGCGAAATACTCACTGCAAGGCAATGTGATGACAATTTATTCCACTCGGGTTCCTGATGAGTTGCAAGGAAAGGGTTACGGAAAAGTCATGATGGAAGCGATCTTACCTGAGATCGAGAAGCAGGGTTTTAAGGTGATACCGACTTGCAGCTACGTCGCACACTACCTGAATCGAAACAATCAATGGCAGCACCTGCTGCTGGAATAAACTACACAATGTAGCGCCTGATACTACCCTTCATTCTTTGTTTTTGATCATTCTGTAGAGCCTAGTTTTATTTTTGTCTCGTGTGAATCACAGCGTTAATATCCTTGTAGGATATTCATGTTGGACATTGCGTAAAGCTATGTAAAAAATATGTCGAATAACCTTGTAAACGCATAATCTACATATTCAAATACCGAGAAAAACAGGGGTAGCAAGGATGCGAATATTTAGAATCACGATGGGTCTTATGTTACTGACCCTCCTGTCCACTGCATCCGCTGAAGATAGTCAAGCCGTTCGAGACATCTCAAAGTATCAAGTGGATGAAAAAGCGCTAACCGATGCTGTTGCCTCTCGTACCCTGTCTTGGTTAACTGGAAGCTCTTCTAGCAACGATTACATTTCTGTCGGCCGCACGGCCAATTATTTTGGTTTTGTCGCTTTGCGTGTGGCTAGTGGTCACAGCTTATCGAGAAGTCAGATTGCTAAGCAAACCTTGTCTGTGCTTGACTCTAAGCAACGTTCAGTCTTGATATCGTTAGTAGAACAACAAAAAGCCCCTTTTGAACAGGCCTCTAACAGTCGATTGGCGATGAATAGGGCACTTGAAGCACTGTTAGTGGGTGAGGGTGTCTCAAAGGAAGAGTTCATTGTGTTAGGCCAAGCCTATGGCGAGAATGAGGCCGAGATTGGCGAGTTGATAGCTCAAACCTTTGGTCAAATCATTCAATCACTATCCAGTGAGCAGAAACAGCAACTTGCAGCCATTCGAGAGGCTCACCTTCAAGGGAAAGGGCAGGCTCTCTCTTTTGGCAACGGCAATCCAAAGATTAAACTCGCTAAGGAAGACAAGAAGGAGTTGGTAAACCTCGCCGCTCGCTTATTAAGTTGGGCTACCGGAGATGAGGCCTTCAATGACTTTGAGGTTGTTGGCAAGCCGAGTCAACACTTTGGCTTTGTTAGTCTGAGGTTGGCTTCGAATCATGGCGTCAAGCGCGGTCAAGTAGCGAAAGAGGTGATGTCTCTGCTGACAGAGGAACAAAGAGAGACATTAGCGATGTCGGCGAAAAACAACATTGTCGATTTCGAGCAATTCTTAGAGCAACGTGCAAAATTGATGAGAAGCCTAGAGGTCGCTCAAAGGGGCGATGTCATTGACAGTAAAAAAGTAGCTTACTTTGGTCGAGAGGTTGGACAGATCGAGGCAAAAATGACCTGGGATCAGGCGACAGCAATGCTAAGCGTTAGATCGTCCTTATCTGACAAGCAGTCTCAAGCCTTGCTTGCTCTTCGCAGTAAATATACAGCGAGTGGTGAAAAGGCATTAGCGAAAAATAGCCTTGATAGAGGTCGCCAATTGTATGCGCAATGTGCTTTGTGCCATTTAAGTCAATCTGCACCGAGTCTAGAGTCGATTGTTGGTCGAAAAGTCGCTTCAGACAACCTTTATAAAAATTACTCATCAGCGATTAAAGGGTTTGCCACTGACTACCCTATCTGGACAGAATCTTTGTTGAGTGAATTTATCGAATCGCCTAAAAGTCGGGTCCCGGGGACCTATATGGGCTATCGAGGAATGACTAGTGATGCAGAGCGAGACGCTCTCATCGGTTACTTGAAGACGCTAAAATAGAACCCGAATTTGGCACAGTAAAGTGCGATACCTTTAGCTCCAATTATCGGAGCTAAAGGGCTTTTGGTAGCAGTGGCTTTGGCAGATAAATCAATATAGCCAAATAGAACATCAAAGTGGTTAACCCCTGTGGTACCCGCCACCGGTTCTTTCACTTGGGTCTTCCCACGTGTAACCACCGCCGGTTCGCTCGCTCGGGTCTTCCCAGGTGTAGCCGCCACCAGTTCGTTCGCTTGGGTCTTCCCAAGCACGACCGCCGCCGGGTCTTTCACTCGGATCATCCCAGGTATAACCGTTTCCAGAACCCAAGTTGGCACTAAAATTAATGCTCGATGCAAGCGCGACAGGCGCGACGAAAAGAGAAGTCAAAAGAAGAGTAGTTAGAATTTTCATGGTTTCACCTATGTAGTAGTTGCTCTTGATAGCTGAACCGCATTCCCTGTCGACGTGAAAATTATTGCGTTCAAAACAAGAGACCCTATTACCAAAATAAAAATTTCAGCCTTTTTGCAAAGGATGCATAACGAGTCTCAAGTAAGTTTTTCACTGGGGAAGTAATCAACGACATTGTCGGTTGTGTGGGCAAGTGCAATGGATTATGTTTTACGGTATCTATGGCTCCTCGTTTGACGGATATGGAGCTTTAGCACCCGTTTTTTTGATAGGGATTTATGGTGAGTCGATTTTCTCGATTATTAGCTGAAGTAGAGTCCTGCGCGCTTTGCAGTGAACATCTGCCGCTGGGCCCTAGGCCCGTAGTGCAGATGCACCCAGAGGCAAGGATTCTTATTGCGGGCCAAGCCCCTGGAAAGCGAGTGCATGATACCGGCGTTCCATTTAATGATCCTAGTGGTGATCGTTTACGTGACTGGATGGGGATTTCAAAGGATGTATTCTATGATGCAAAACAGATCGCTCTGCTGCCTATGGGCTTTTGTTATCCGGGTACTGGCAAGTCAGGCGATTTACCACCGAGGCGAGAGTGCGCACTGAGATGGCGCGAACAGTTATTGGCAGAGCTTCCCAATATAGAACTAACATTGGTACTAGGTAAATACGCTCAGAACTATCACTTTGGTAAAACGAATCTCTCACTGACCACATTGGTTAGTGAATGGAAAAATCATTGGCCTGAAAAGGTTCCCTTACCGCACCCAAGTCCAAGAAATAACATCTGGCTTAAGAAAAATCCTTGGTTTGAGAAAGAGCTAATACCGCGATTGCAAACTAGGGTAGATGAGGTCTTATCAAAGTCGGAGAATTAGTGGGACTCAATGTGGCAAGTGTGTTTTCAGTTTACCAGCATCAAACTCCTTATGGTCAAACAGCAATGGCTCAGTAAACTAGTTCTTTTTTGATATCATTTACCCGAAACTTTAGGTACTTTGTAGGCATCTTCTAGATGATTCTTGGTAAATTTCTTCATGTCCCAATCTCAAGTTAAATTTATTGCTGCCGATATGGATGGCACGCTGCTTGATGAAAACAGTCAACTCAATCCTGAATTCTTCGACATATTTGAAAAGCTTTACGACAAGGGGATTACCTTTGCTGCTGCATCTGGTCGTCAGTATTACAGCTTGATTGATATGTTCGCACCAGTAAAAGACCGTATGATGTTCATCGCTGAAAATGGCACTATGGTGATGCATTTAGGTCAAGAGCTATACAGCTGTGAAATTGATACGCCAAGTGTAAAAGAGATCATAAAATCGGTTCGTGCAATTGAAGGCACGTTTGTGGTTTTGTGTGGTAAACAGTCAGCTTATATTGAGACAGAAGACCAGCAAGCCTTGAACGAAATAAAGAAATACTATCATCGATGCCAATACGTCAACGACCTTCTCGCTGTTGATGAGGAATTCATCAAGGTGGCAATCCTTAATTTTGGCGGCTCAGAAGAACTTGTTTACCCCAGCTTTAGTGAAAAGTTTGCCCAGTCACATCAAGTCGTAGTGAGTGCAAAGGTTTGGTTGGATGTAATGAATAAAGAGGCTTCCAAGGGCGCTGCGATTAAACATTTACAAAACACCTTAGGGTTTACCTTCGAGCAAACAATGAGCTTCGGCGACTACCTCAATGATCTAGAAATGCTCGAGGAGAGTTATCACTCTTATGCAATGGAAAATGCCCACCCAAAAATCAAACAGGTTGCCCGTTTTTCTGCACCAAGTAATAAAGATGCGGGAGTTTTGACCACGATTAAAGAGAAAGTACTGCGATAAGTTACTTTTTCGCTCGGTTGCCATATCTAGAAAACGTTAGAAGAGCAGTTGATCTGCTCTTTTTTGATCTTGGCTAGAGTGTTGAAGATTGTGAAGTAGAATAACGGTAATTCCCTGTTCTATTTCATATGCGCGGAAATATTTCACAACAACATAGTTGCCCCTGCTCAATTTCGCTACGGTGAGAATACTAAATTGAGGTAGCAATTATGAGCAAAATTGATCGGGCTCTGGAATACGTAAACAAACATTATTTGAGTCACATTACTGCAGACGAGGTCGCCAATCACTGTGGGTGTTCAGTTTTCTATCTGCCTAAACTATTTCGAAATCATATGGATATGTCTTATCAGGATTATCTTACTTTCAAGCGTATCGAACATGCTAAGACGCTGTTAACTAGGCCAGGGTTTTGCAAGATAGCGGCTGTTGCCTATGAGTCGGGTTTTGTTGATGACACTTACTTTTGTCGAATTTTTAAAAAGAAAACAGGCCTAACTCCGACGCAGTATCGCAGGCAGTATCTTGAGATTCAAAAGCGGGAACAAGAAGTTTATTCAGGGCGAGATAAGAGAGTATTACAAGCGTTCATGTTAGATGAAGTGTGATATAACGCGGTAGGTTGAGTTGAACCCTAGAAATAATAAAGCTCGCCTAGTAAGCGAGCTTTAAAGGTTTTGGCTAGATAGTCACGAGGCGATCGTTGCCTTTCAAGCTTCTATGACGACTCTAGTGTCTTCGCTTAAAGATTCCAATTCTCTTGTGACATCTTCAACAGCAAGTTCTGCTGGAAGTTTCAGTGCAAGCTCTGCGGTAAACAGGCTTGAACTGACACCGCCACCACCGGCCAAGAATACGCGATGACAATCCATATCCAAGATACTGATGCCTTGCCCGTCCAATACTTGAGTGATCTCATTGACGATACCGGCTCTATCATTGGAGTCGACTCTTAGGCTAAAGATTTCTTCTTTGTCATGCAGCGACGCATCAGCACTGGTGAACTGACAAACCAGCGCTTCGGTATTTTTGAACGCACTTTTGACGACTTCTTCGTTTTCGCTAGGTAGATCCACTTTGATCACACCTGCTACTTGGTGGTCAATAAAGTTTACTTTACTGATCAGCCACTTGCCCCCGTTTTCATGAGTGATTGCGGAGAGGCGCTTAATCGTCGATGGCGACGCAGTGCCGATGAAGTTCACGATAAAGGTAGTATGCATGGTGTTTCCCTCCACAGTTTTGATAAGTCTATGAAAATCAAAACTAAATGATTGATATCTCTAGTTTAGAAAACATTAGTTCTTCTTGCATGATATTGGTCAATAATTCATTCAACATATTGATTTATATGTGAGAACTTAGATATCAGATGTGTATGAATTGCTTATAAGTGCTCCAACCACTGGCTATTAAGGGCAGATCTTCTATAAATAGGGTGAGATTTTGTGGAGAACCTTTTATGCTACGCAAGTTTATTTAAGGAAGTGAATATGATTATAAAACCTCGAATTCGTGGATTTATTTGTACCACAACACACCCTGTGGGCTGTGAAGCTAATGTAAAAGAACAAATCGCTTACACTAAAGCGCAAGGCCCAATCGCGAACGCACCTAAACGTGTTCTAGTAGTGGGTTCTTCAAGTGGCTATGGTCTGTCTTCTCGCATTGCGGCTGCTTTTGGCGGCGGTGCTGCGACTATCGGTGTATTCTTCGAGAAGCCGGGAACAGAAAAGAAACCTGGTACAGCAGGCTTTTACAACGCTGCGGCTTTCGACAAGCTAGCTCATGAAGAAGGCTTGTACGCAAAAAGCTTGAATGGCGATGCGTTCTCAAACGAAGCAAAACAAAAAACTATCGACCTTATCAAGGAAGACCTAGGTCAGATTGATATGGTGGTGTACTCACTGGCTTCTCCAGTACGTAAGTTGCCAGAAACTGGTGAGCTGATTCGTTCATCTCTTAAGCCAATTGGTGAAACTTACACTTCTACTGCGGTAGATACCAACAAAGACCAAATCATCGAAGCAAGCATCGAGCCTGCAACCGAAGAAGAAATTGCAGATACCGTTACTGTAATGGGCGGCGAAGATTGGGAATTGTGGATCAATGCTCTTTCTGAAGCTGGCGTATTAGCTGACGGTTGTAAGACTGTGGCGTACAGCTACATTGGTACTGAGTTGACTTGGCCAATCTATTGGGATGGTGCTCTAGGTCGCGCTAAGATGGATCTAGATCGTGCTTCAACTGCATTGAACGAGAAACTATCTTCAACAGGCGGTACTGCGAATGTTGCTGTACTTAAGTCTGTTGTGACTCAAGCGAGTTCTGCAATTCCGGTAATGCCACTGTACATAGCAATGGTATTCAAGAAAATGCGCGAAGAGGGCGTACACGAAGGTTGTATGCAACAGATTTACCGCATGTTCAGCCAACGCTTATACAAAGCGGATGGAACAGCAGCTGAAGTCGACGAGAGCAACCGTCTACGCCTAGATGACTGGGAACTTCGTGAAGATATCCAGCAACACTGTCGTGATCTATGGCCGCAAATTACCTCTGAAAACATCAGAGAGCTAACTGATTACCAAGAGTACAAAGACGAGTTCTTGAGCTTGTTTGGTTTTGGTATTGAAGGCGTTGATTACGAAGCTGACGTTGATACGCTTGTAGACTTTGACGTTATTGATATCTAATTAACTACTATCATTAAGTACATAAGCCCCAGCCGTTTTTAAGCGGCTGGGGCTTTTTTCGTTCTCTCGCTCATAAAAAAGCCCCTTGCCGAAGTAAGGAGCTTGAGTTAAGGGACTGTTTATTATTCTTAGTAGAACAACACCATAAACATACCCATCAGAGTCAGTAGTGTATTGGATACAGCGTAAGGTACTGTGTAGCCAAGCATTGGGATGTTGCTTTTCGCTTTTTCACCCACCATAGCCACAGATGCTGTGCTTGTACGAGCACCGCCACAGACACCCAAGTTGATTGCTGGGTGGAATTTAAAGATGTATTTACCAATCAATGGTGCAAGTAGCATTGGGATAGCGGTTGCCGCTGCACCAATAACAAATAGGCCTACACCTGCATTTTTTAGACCAGCCACAAAGCCTGGACCCGCTGAGATGCCAACGATAGCAATAAATACGTTCAAGCCAACTGAGTTCATGAACCATTGTGTTGGTGCTGGAAGGCGAGCAAACGTTGGGTGAATTGAGCGCAACCAACCTAGGACTAGACCACCAATTAACACGCCACCTGAAACAGACAGAGTGACCGGAGCGCCATCAATATTCACAGCAAGAGCGCCTAACAGACCGAATACAACAATGAATAGACCAACCCAAACCATATCTGTTTCAGTAGTTGTTCTATCAACATGACCCACTTGTTTTTCAAGGCGTTCAGTATGTGTCTTAGTACCGGTAATACTCAGCGTATCACCACGATGAATCTCTGTTTGAGCCAATAGGGGTACTTCTTGGCCAGCTGCTCCACGAGTGATCTTATTTAAGAATACGCCGCGAGTGTAGTCTTCTTCTGCAAGCGCCACTAGAGTACGATCTGCAAACTTCTTGTTAGTCACAACCAAGTCTACGGTTTCTAGAGGTAGGTTATCCAGTTCGTCGTCTACAACTTCAGTTAAGAACTGCTGAGCGTGAACAAGCGCATCTGAGTGACCCGTTAACGCAATGATGTCGTGTGCTTGAAGTTTAGTGCTTGGTTCGAAATCGATGATCTCACCATCGCGCTTAATTTTTTCAATGAATAGGCGTTCCACATTATGTTGAGATTCAAAATTCTCGACTGTGGTATTTTCGATGCTCTCATTGATTTCATAAGTGCGTGATTCAGTACGATGCCATACACGAGCAATTCCATCTTTAGGAGTACCTTGAGACATTTCTTTTTCGTAGTCTTTGCATGCTTCTTCTAAGTTAACACCAAGAAGTTTAGGACCAACATACGCTAGAATCATACCAGTGCCGATAGTACCAAATAGGTAGCAGATTGCGTACGCTACAGGAATTTGGTCTAGAAGTTCTTTGCTGTTACTAAAACCCGAAGAATTGATTGCATCTGTTGCTAGACCAATAGAAGCCGAAATAGTTTGTGCTCCAGCCCAAAGACCCGCTGCTAAACCTACGTCGTAGCCAGCAATTTTTGCGCCCGCATAAGTTACAGCAAAACATAGGAAAGAGATAACCACTGCGAATATTGCCTGTGGTGCACCATTTTTAGCCACGCCGCGCACAAATTGCGGCCCAACGCCATAACCCACAGCAAATAGGAACATAGTGAAGAACACAGACTTAACTTGCGAAGATATCGCAATATCTAGTTGACCAATTAGGACACCAGCGATCAAGGTACCCGTTACTGCACCAAGGCTAAAGTGGCCAAACTTAAGAGCGCCCAACCAGTAACCAACACCTAGAGTTAGGAAGATTGCTAGAGCTTGATGCTCGCGGAAAACTTTTACGATCCACATTGGTTCAGCTTTTGGCTGTGCCTTCACGACAGTGGTATCTGCGTGCGTGGTCTGTTGCGCTTGTTCCTGCGCCTGTGCTGCGTTGAACAAATTGAATGATTGTGTGCCTTCATGTGCATCGATATTGACAGTTCCCGCTAACATAAATACAGCGAGTAGACTCATGAATAGATGCTTTACATATTTTGACGGACATAGTTTCGTAAAAAATGCCATTTTAACCTCTGAATGGATAAATTGTTTGTTGCAAACCAAGCAATGCCCGTAACTGAGATAGTTACGTTAGAGCCATTAATTGGTGTGCTAAGTGTTTAAGTGTTGTGGGGCTAGTGAGCTAGCCCCATTTGTTATTTGCGATTATGAGTGGTTGAAAGTGCTTGAGCTTTCTTCATCAACTGAGTTGACGATTGGGAACTTTTCAAACTTCTCTATGGTGCGCTTAAGATCTTGAATTAGCAGATCAACCATGTCGTGGCTCACACCGTGACGAATCAGGATTCGCATTATCACTAGGTCTTCGCGGTTAGAAGGCATAGAGTATGCTGCGATCTGCCATCCACGAGCGCGAATAGCGTCGCTGAGGTCAAATAGGTTGAAACCTGCATCTACATCTTTCTTCAAGCTAAAGCTCATTGCTGGGATGCCGCCACGACCGTCGTAAATGATGTCGAACAAGCCTAGTTTTTCTACTTCGTCAGATAGGTACTGCGCTGAGTGATAGCATGCATCATGGATGCGTTTGTATCCTTCCTTACCAAGACGCAAGAAGTTGTAGTATTGCGCTACGATCTGGCCACCTGGGCGTGAGAAGTTAAGAGCGAACGTTGGCATGTCACCGCCTAGGTAGTTCACACGGAAGATCAGATCTTCTGGTAGGTCACTCGCTTCACGGAATACACACCAGCCCACACCAAGAGGTGCTAGGCCATATTTGTGGCCAGATGCGTTAATTGATTTAACGCGAGGAATACGGAAGTCCCACTCTAGTTCAGGGTCGCAGAAAGGAGCGATGAATGCGCCACTTGCGCCATCAACGTGCATAGGAACGTCAAGTCCAGTTTCTGCTTCTAGCTTGTCTAGCGCATCAGCAATGGCTTTTACTGGTTCGTACTGACAAGTAAATGTCACACCTAAAGTAGGCACTACACCAATAGTGTTTTCATCTACGCGAGCTAGGACTTCTTCAGGAGTCATTAGTAGGCGGTCACCTTCCATAGGGATCTCGCGAAGCTCGACATCCCAGTATTTTGCAAATTTGTGCCAGCATACTTGTACAGGGCCACAGATTAGGTTGGGTTTGTCTGTCGATTTGCCTTCTTTACGACGTTTTTCGCGCCAGCGCCATTTCATCGCCATGCCACCAAGCATTGCAGCTTCGCTAGAACCGGTTGTTGAACAACCTAGTGTGTTTTCAGCGTCTGGAGAATTCCAAAGGTCTGCTAGCATACGAACACAACGGTTTTCAATTTCAGCAGTTTGTGGGTACTCATCTTTATCAATCATGTTTTTATCGATGCATTCATCCATGATTTTATGAATATTGCCGTCTACCCAAGTTTGGCAAAACGTTGCTAAGTTCTGACGAGAGTTCCCATCTAGGATTAATTCATCAGAAACTAATTGATAAGCAGCTTCAGGATTTGATTCACTACTAGGAAATGTATTGTTATCAACAGAAGAATCTAGTAATACATCTGCAAATAAATCATCAGTCGCTTGGTTGTTTTTTTCGTTAAGTAGCATTTTAAGCTCCGCTAATTTTAATTAATGAGACAAGTGTTCGTTAACTTGTTTAAACCTGTCTCGGTTAGGACGAGATGAATTATTGCCAATCCGAACTTTTAATACATAAACACCTAATAAAAAAGCGCTAATTAAAAAATCAAGAGATAAATCAGACAGGTATTTATTTAATTTATCGTTATATTATTTGGCCAGTAGCAATAATATGATGAACTTTTTCTTAGGAGAGTGGCTGTTTTTTACCGTTCTATACCCTAACAAAGGGATTTTTAACGATAGCAATTCAATTTAACTCTAAGAATAGAGAGGAAAAAGGAACCTATTAGCTATGTCTAGTGAACTCTATCTTCATGATTAAAACGTTATAATCTGTGATAAATGAAAAATAATCATTGTTAATCAATGACTTGATGTATTTCATTATGGTGATTTTATGCTTTTATTATTGAGGTTTAAGTACTTTACCCTGCAAAGTGAATAAGATTACATCAAATGTTGAGTTGTACAGTTGCAAGCACCATGGAGAACATGTTCCTAGTCTTTAATATGTGACTTTTTAACTCTTAATCCCTATAAGAAATTACGCAAGGTGTAGCAATGCAAGACTACTTATTATTTGGGCACGTTTACATACCAGGCTTTATGGTTAATGTGATACTTGGTCTAGTACTTCTTTTTGTCATTAAGTATTTAACTGGGAATTTTTTAGTTAGCTTAAAGGTTATTAATCCATCTCTATGCCAGTTGTGTTTAGTTGTGTTTATTACAGGACAGTTATTATTGCTGCAGCTTGGTGGGTAATATGATTAAAAATTTAGTGTTAACAATACAATTTTTTGGCGTGTTAACTTTATTTTCTGCACTGTGGTTTACCTATATAGGTTCTGTGCTCGTACTCAATAGTACATTTTAGTATTTAAATATAATTAATATAAGCGAGTTAATATGAAGTTTTTTAGAGTTTTATTGCCTGCAGTGCTAGTTGCAGGAGCGGGTGTTACTTGTTATTCGTCATGGGTAGCGTACACAGAGTCCCTTTGGACACGTGATGCCAAGATACACGTTGAAATTGCAGAGATCTCTCCAAAGGTTTCAGGCGAAATTGTTTCGATCAACGTCCAGGATAATCAGTATGTCAAAGCAGGAGAACTGCTTTTTGTTATTGATGAAGCGGATTACAAGAATGATCTATCTGAAGCTAAGTTTGAGATGTTGAAAGCTAGTGCAGAATTGAAACAGTCTCAAAGTGTCTATAGACGTGATTCCAAACTGTTGCCTCGTAAACTGATTTCACAAGAGCAAGTGGTAGGTGAAAAGCTTGATGTGGAAGCAAACAAAGCTGAATATGAACAAAGCAAGACTAAATTGGCGAGAGCTGAACTAAACCTAAGTCGAACTAAGGTATTTGCGCCCAAAGATGGCTATGTTACCAACCTAAAACAGAGAGAAGGTAATTACATCAATGAGGGGGAGACATTTGTAGCACTAGTAGAAAGTGACACCTATTATGTGCTGGCTTATTTTACTGAGGCTAAGATCAAGGGCATCAAAAAAGGCGCAACTGCTGTTGTTCATTCTTTCACCTCTGATAGTGAGTTCGTAGGAACAGTCGAAGGTGTAGGGCGAGCCATTACTGATCAGAGTGCCGATAATTCGGGCTTGATATCAGACGTAGATCCTACAGTCCCTTGGGTTCGTCTTGCTCAACGAGTCCCTGTTCGAATTAGTATTCCAAAAGACGTTATCGGCAGTGAAAGGTTGATTGCGGGTACAACGGTTTCAGTGGATATAGACTAATGCTGACTTCATGGCTTCGACAGTGGACTAATCCTGAATCGGCGACGTTTGCTTTGCGATTAGCTTTAGCCTTGTTGCTAACATGGACCTTGTCTCTATTAATGGATTCACGTTCAACGGGAACGGCGATGATGACGGCCGCTATTATCCAGATTACAGGTAGTAGTGGCGCTAGCTTTAAAAAATCTCTGGCACGGTTCACCGGTACGATTGTCGGTGGTATCTATATTTTGTTGGTTGCTAGTGTCACGCTGATTGATGCATGGCTATACAACTCATTCATTATATTAGGGATCGTTGTTAGCTTAGGCATAGCATCTTATTTTCATCGCAGAATTGCATACATGTTTGCCGTGGTGGGAATTACCTTAGCACTGGCGGGGTTTCCGGTAGCGGCAGATGCCGATATGAGCAACTTATTTGATCATGTTCAATTGCGATGTGTAGCTATCTCATTTGGCATTCTAATGTCGATGATTGCGGGATTCATCATTCCTTATGCAGATGACGCTAAAGAACTGCGCTCTATCAAAACGTATACCCATAAATTCATCGATGACCTTTTTCAGGCAGAAGAATCGAAGGAAACTAAGTTGATCCGTGGCTTTCTGAGTCTAGTGAGTAATAAATGGCTTGCTGTTGATGATGAAATCTATGGAAGTACAGCTAATAAAGATCGCAAACAGAAACGGCGTTCGGTCTTTTATGATTGCATTAACTTAGGTGTTCAAGCCATTGCGCTTCGAAAACTAGGGGACGCTATTGGTTTTACTCAGGATGCATGGCAAGAGCTAAAACAACAGAGTTTTAAGCTTAATGATGAATCAGATTTTGTATCTCGCTTTGAGTTATCAGAGTATGAGTTGCTGATGGAAAAAGCCTCTGAGTTCTCGGTAAACCTTGCTGCTTTTAGTCACCAAGAAACCGTGTTCGATTACAAGCAGAGCAAATACATAAATGATATTGACCATTTTACTGACGGTTACCTTGTCTTAAGCAATATGCTTAGAGCGGCGTTGGCATTGTTCATGCTTTCATTTATGTGGATTGAACTTCAGTGGAGTGATGGCATGGGCGCCATCATTATGGCTGGTATGGTGATATCTGTGTATGCGGCAAATCCAGGTGCCGAAGGGGCGTTCAGTACAAACGTTTACGCACAGTTTGTTGCAGGACTATTTGCCTTTTTTGTGAACTTTATTGTCATGCCAATTGGTTCTCCACTGCTTACGTTTGCAGCAGGCTTTGCCGGTTATTATGTCATGGCCTATTGGTTTTGGCAGAGCAAGTCTCTGCTAAAAGTGGTGCTCATGGTGTCGTTATTTTCATGGAGTAACATGGTGCCATTAGGGGCATCTCCTAGCTTCGACTTTGCTCAGTTCTTGAATACACTAGTAGCCAACTTGGTTGGATTGTTTGCATTGTGGATGGCATACCAAATTATCCCCTCACGCAAAACGTCAACCATAGTAAAAAAACGTTTCATGAATATGCTAAATCGTTTGAAAAATAAACCCGAAGGGGAGAAGGCGAAGATTAACGTGAATAATTTGGTGCTTTCATCCTATTCGTATCTCATTGATGAGTCGGATGAAGAGTCGGTATTCACTCTTATTTATACTAGGGCGTTAGTACGTCTACTTGAAGAAGAGAAAGTTGATGGTGCAGAGCGGACGTTACTGCTTGCTTCCCTTGATAGCGGAAAGGCAGCACTTAAGTCCAATAAAGAGTTGATCACCTTGGTGAATTCGAAGATCAATGCTGACAGCAAGCTGAACTACAACTGGTTTAACCTCAGCAAGTTGTTGGTCGCGTAGTTCAAACAAAGGCAAGTCAAAACGCTGATCAGTAAATGGCTCATTATCATCAGGAATGAGCCATTTGTTGAGAGTCCAACGGCGATAAAACTTTTATTAGGGCTGAACTCGATTTCTTGTTGGGGTTTAAATTAAGTCTCTGTTATTTATCGGTTTTATATTGTTTTTATAAGTAATTTAAGGTTGTTATTGAACAATAAATCAAAGATTTAATGATTACATAAGTTTGTTTTTTAGATTATTCAACCACGAGATTTGTTGAGCATAATCCATATCGAAATTTACTCTTACTCAATGGAGCACACGATATGAATATTAAACACTCTTTACCATCTTCTATAACTGTTAAGTCTTTGGCATTGTTATTCGCTGTTGGCGCCGGGAATGTATGGGCAGATGAAGAAGCAACAAATTATGAAACAACATTTGATAACTGTCTGCTTCGCAAGATTCATATGGACACGAACCAAAGCAATCTAGATGAGATTAAGCAGCAGTGCCAGCAAGAAAAAACAGCGACACAAACGGCAGAGAAAAAAACAACGAGAAGACACGTTTTAGAGAAAGAGACCGAATACAATCCTTTCGTCATTACACCGTATCGACAGAACTACATCTTGCCTTTTTCCACAATGAAAGAGGTGAATACACAGCCTTATTCTTCTGATATTTTTGGCGATGCTGCAGACGGACTGAAAGACCAGGAGATGAAATTCCAGATTAGTTTCAAAGTACCTTTGATTACTGACGGAATTTTCAATGACAGTGATGAGCTGTATTTTGGCTTTACTATGAAATCGTTCCTTCAAGCGTATTCAAAGGATATATCATCGCCGTTTCGTGACAATGACTATCGACCAGAAGTATTTTATGAAACCAAGCTTCCTATTGATGTTGGCGAAGGAGTTTGGTTCTCTCGAGTTGGTTTTGAGCATGAATCTAATGGTAGAACTGATGAGCTGAGCCGTAGTTGGAACCGTGTTTTTAGCGGTATAGGTTATGAAGAAGAAGACCTAATGGTGTATCTAGAACCCTACTACAGTGTTGGCGAAGAGACTGACAACGAAGACATTACAGACTATTTAGGACATTTTGAACTGACTGCAGCGTATAAATATGATGTGTTTGAGTTTAGCGGTGTTGGCCGTTACAACTTTGATACCGGGTATGGCGGTATTGAGGCTGGCATTAGTTTTCCGCTTCTTAAACGAGTACGCGGCTACGTGCAGTATTACCATGGCTATGGCGAAAGCTTGATTGATTACAACTACAATAACCAACGCATTGGTGTTGGGATTCTTTTAACAGACGTTATTTAATGAATAAGATTTATCTGGAGAACAATAAGATGGCAAACGTCATTTCTATCCAATCACATGTAGTGTTTGGCCACGCAGGCAACAGTTCTGCGGTATTTCCAATGCAAAGAATGGGTGTTGAAGTGTGGCCGATTCATACTGTGCAGTTTTCTAATCACACACAGTATCAACAAGGTTGGACCGGTAGGGTGTTTGATTCATCGGATATCACAGATATTATCGCCGGTTTGAATAACATCGATCAGCTAAGAAACTGCGATGCTCTTGTATCGGGATATCAAGGCAGTGGCTCCCAGTGCGACTCAGTGGCGTACGCAGTGAAACAGATGAAGCAACACAATTCAGCTTCATTGTACGTTTGTGACCCTGTAATGGGCGATCCTGAAAAGGGTTGTATCGTTCCTGAGGAGGTCACAAATAAATTAGTGAACCACTTAATGCCAATAGCAGATGTTATCGTGCCAAATCAATTTGAATTGACTCAATTTACGGGTGTACCCATCAGTTCACTAGAAGATGCGGTGAGAGCGTGTAATTTAGCATTGAGTAAAGGACCTAAATTCGTCCTGGTGAAGCACTTACACTCTTTATCTGACGATTGTTTTTCTATGATGCTTGCGACCGAGGAAGGAGCTTACCTAGCTCAACGCCCCCATTTAAAATTTGACAAGCAACCAGTAGGAGTAGGGGATCTGATCTCTGGATTATTTACTGCTGGTTTGGTTAAGGGTATGACGCCTCAAGATGCCTTTGCTCATGCTCATAATGCGGCTTATGGAGTTTTAAAAGTAACTCAAGAGCAAAAATCGTGGGAATTGCAGACCATCAACGCACAAAATGAATTCGTAGAACCCACCTCTAACTATACGGTTACCAAAGTCGCGTAAGTGATTTTTTGTTCTAGAAGCCGGGGTGTGCTGAGTTTCTCATTGGAGAACCTTATGTGATAAAGCAAGTATCGCGCGCCCCAAGATCCCAGATAAGCTAACGCTTTCTGGGATTACTGTATTAGTGTTTTCAGCAAACTAATATGGCTATCCGCCCACCGCCTCCATCCTTGTGTAGTTTTTAAGTTAGTATGTATTCGATTAACACACTCGTCATCCGTCCATATTCCGTATCAACGGATAGTAGCGACCTTATCGTTGTCACTGGCAAAGTGATTGTTCTAAGAAGCCAGAGATAGGCTCTTCATTACCTATATAATCCCTATATTCATTCTTTAAATAGTGTCCTCAGCTCATTAATGAGTAAGCTCAATTTTCTGTTAATGTCTGTACTGATGCAAAATGAAGGGAATTAAAGGTCACTCATGAAATAATATATGTGGTATATACTGACAGTGACGCTAGATTAATTGAGCACTGCTTAAAAATAAAAAGGGCTCTGAGAATATAACTCAGAGCCCTTTTTATTAATGGTAAGTATTTGATGAGGTGAATCAAATTAAGTCATCTAGTTTAATATTGTATATCCTCGCTGCGTCATACAATTACGCATCACTTTGTTCTTTTCACCATTATAAGTAGCAGCTACTTGTTGTTTTTCCGCCGAACTTCCTAATATTCCAGTCACTAGGCCTACGCCAGCACCAATTTCTGCACCTTTAGTTCCTGAGCCTCCTGCAATTGCTGAAGCACCAGCGCCTAAAGCCGCTGCTCTACCCATATGCCTTACAGTAGTGCGCCCTGTACCTTGTGTGGTTTGCATTTGAACCTGGTCACTGAGTTGTTCGCACTGATACATATCAGCACTGTATTTTTCTTGGTCTAAACCCTTAGTGTCGATTATTAAGTTCTGACCCATTGCCAATGGTGAAATGACTATGCTCAGTAATAGCGATGATGTTAGTTTTTTCATTTTAGTACCTGTTTGTTTATTGTTATTAGCCAAAGTACGCGCTTTTATTAATAAGGTACTAAAAATGGTATAAAGCTTAGCTAAAACCGCACAGTCGACATAATTTAATCATAAGATCTTCAACTGATGCCTGAAGCTTGCAGATAAATAAAACATAAAAATCAACTGTAAGCTATTGATATTATTGTGTTATATAAAAAATAGAACAGCATAATTGATTTGTGATAACAAACACCTTCGACTCCCCTAAGATTCACTCCAGTTAATCATTAATATTACTTGGAGAAACAATGTCTGTGTCAGCCTCTTTATATAAATCAGATACCTTTGAAAGTCTTTCATATTATGTGGGTGCTGTTAATCAATATGATTCAGTCGCCAATGAAGAAGACTTTTATTTAAGCAATCAATGCCTTGATAATCGTTATTTTGATAAGGAAAGCAGTGATTTGTTTTCTACTCGCTATGAAGATGAGCATGTCGCGGATATGCATATAGAAGATAGCGCGCTTGAGTTTTATAAAGAAGACTTGAATGAAAGTCATGAAGAAGAAAATTGGAAGGATTACCTTTCAATAGAATTAAAGAAAGCATTGAAGAAACTCGATGTAGTTAGTTTAGATATTGTGTTTAACCGTTGGCTTACTCATGAAAAGAAAACAATCGTCGAGTTAGCAGAGAAACATAAATTATCTACGGACTACATCCGTCAAATTGAAGTTTCAACTTTACAAAAATTAAGATCACTTATGGGGCATATCCCTACAGCGAATGTCATTTAAAGATAGTAAATAAATAGAGTAACAAAAATGAAAAATATACTGACAATGGCACCACTGCTTTTATTGTCCATTAGTGGCACCGCTTTAGCTGACTCACTGAGTGAAGTTTATGGCTTGGCAAAAAAGAATGATCCACAACTATTAGAGGCAGCGGCTCAAAGAGACTCAGCCTTCGAGGCAATTAATTCAACGCGAAGCAGTTTGCTCCCAATCATTGATCTGACAGCTGGATATGCCTATGAAGATAGTGATCGCCACACAACAGATGGAAGTACGACCAATGTCACTCTGGGTTTATCTCAATCGATTTATGACCGAAGCAGTTGGATTTCTTTATCCATTGCAGAAAAGAATGCACGTCAGGTAGATGCAAACTTTGCAGTTACTCAACAGTCCGTTATCTATAGCGTTACGGAAGCTTACTTTAATGTTCTTAGAGCTGAAGATGACCTCCGTTTCATACAAGCGGAAAAAGAAGCGGTTGAAAAACAACTTAACCAAACTGAACAAAGATTTGAAGTTGGTAGTGCGCCCATTACCGATGTACAAGACGCTAGAGCTCAATATGACACAGTGGTAGCGCAAGAAATACAAGCCAAAAACTCTGTAGAAAACGAATACGAAGAACTGCGAGCCATTACAGGGCGACAAGTAGCAAATCTTGCACGTTTAGATACAGAACGTTTCTCCACATCTATACCTGCTATGTCTGCTAATCAGCTGGTGGAAAAAGCGACTAATGAAAACTTGCAGCTTTTAGCAGGAAGAATCCAAAAAGATATCGCTAAAGAACAGATCTCGCTCGCTAATTCAGGGCATTTACCAACGATATCGCTGACATCAGGGTATAGCTATTTAAAAAATTACGACGAGCCTAATGACCCTGCTACTGGCAAACAAATGGATGATGATGAAAATATCTTCAACCTTGGTTTGACGATTGCATTGCCTGTTTACTCTGGCGGACGCGTTACATCTGAAGGAAAGCAAGCTGAGTATCAATACATAGTTGCAGGGCAGCAGCTAGAAGAAACCTTTCGCGATGTGCAAAAGAATGTTCGTGCTTACAACAATAATATTCGTTCATCGATTGGTTCTATTAAAGCGTACAAACAATCTCTTGTGTCTGCTAAGTTGGCCCTGGAAGCAACAGAGCAGGGCTTTAGTGTAGGGACACGTACCATGGTTGATGTACTGGAGAGTACACAAAATGTGTATCAGGCGAAAAAGAATCTATCAGATGCTCGTTATCAATACATATTATCTCAGATCCAACTTAAGCAAGCCTTAGGCACATTAAGTGAGCAAGACATTTTTGATGTTGATGCAGGTTTGTTAGCGAACACTCAACATACGAAGTTCTAGTTTTAGATCGAGTTCATGCTCTTGTAGCGTTGCAACAAGAGCTTTGCATAACCGCAATCGGTTAGTGATAGTAAGGCAGGAAAAGAAGATGCAAATAACCAGTCACAATGTAGACATCTCATCTCAGGTTAGAGCTCTAATTGAAGAGGGCTATATGAGCATTCACCAGTTTAATTTGTACATATTATTGCTCAAATGTGACGTTAAGTGGCACGAGAGTCTGGGCAAATATCAGGTTGCTTTGAAGATCTATTTACAGGATCAAACACTCTACGTAATGCACTCCAACTCCTCGTTGGAAAGTGCGCTTGATAGTGCGTTTTGCTCATTGCAAATGAAGTTAGCAAAGCATGAAGATATGCTGGGTATAAAGAGGTTACTTCGAAGTAAACTAGAGCAAATGATGTGTTGGTTGAATCTCAGCCGAAGAAAAAAGGTTAGCCTCTAGATAAAAGGAGTGAGCGACTGGAAGGAAGCAATATGAAGGAAGATTAAGATGACCCCGTGATAACCATGTATAACGGGGTCAAATACTAGGGCTATTTAGAACAGCAGGTGTCCGCACAAGGCGATGATCGGTAGTGTGATTAGCGTTCTCAACACAAAAATGGCCATTAGTTCAAACACATTTACCGGAATCTTACTCGACAGTATTACAGAGCCTGTTTCTGACATGAAAATTAACTGCGTGATAGACAGTGCGGCAATGACAAACTTTGTAAGGTCGCTATCAATACTAGAAGCAGCGATGATTGAGGGCACATACATGTCAGTGAAACCGACCAAAACAGTTTCAGCTGCGGCCGTTGCCTCTGGAAGATTCAGCATTTCCAATACAGGCACAAAAGGAGCACCTAACCAGGTGAAAATTGGCGTCGCTTCTGCAATTATCAAACCGACTGTACCTACAGCCATAACCACAGGTAAAACGCCAAACATCATATCCAGTGCGCTGTGTAATCCCTCTTTTGCCACAGACGATAGGCTCTTCACTTTACTCGCTCTTTCTAGAGCTAGCTGATAACCAAACTTAACCGCAGATTGTCCCTCAGGGATCAGTTCATCATTGTTATTTGGTGCTGTTCCATCAATATAGGTATCTTTTTTGTAGCTTAGTGGTGGCAAGAACTGAATAATCATTGCAGCTACAACACCTGACAAACAGATAGTGGCATAAAATGGGACAAAGTAATTTTCTAAGCCTACCTGTGTTAGCACGACCAATGAAAAAGAGATACCAACAGGTGAGAACATAGTTGCTACGACAGCCGCTTCACGGGTCGTGTATTTTTTTTGCTCATACTGCTTGCTAGTAAGAAGGACACCAACAGTACCATCGCCAAGCCAAGAAGAAATACAGTCAATAGCTGCTCTGCCAGGAAGACGGAACACAGGGCGCATAACTTTACTTAATAAAGTTCCAAGTAACTCAAGTAGCCCAAAGTTTAGAAGTAAAGGTAGTAGCAAGCCTGCAAAGAAGAAGGTTACAAATAAAGATGGTAGGAGATCATGCAATACCAATCCACCAGTATTCCTATTCCAGATAAGCTCAGGACCAACTTGATGAAGGGCAGCTAGTGTGAACAATGCGCCTAAAAGCCTAACTACAACCCAAGATGGAGAAAGAACAAAAAGACGGTTGAGGAGAGTCGATTGGACAACAAATTTAGGCTTAAGGACGTTGGCCACTAGCGTTGCAAAAGCAGAGAAGCAAATTACTGCAGTAACCGTAGGCAAAATGGCATCACCAAGCACACTTTTCACGCCTTTTGCCATCAAAGCCAACGGAAAAGTAAAGCTATCCGCTACGTTCAGCGGTGCTAAAAAGAAAAATAATCCCAATATGGATGGGATAGCAAACATCAATACGTTTCTTTTGTTATTTACCGTATTGTTCGCTACTAAAATATCGCTCATCTACAACCTCATGATGACTATTTATTCACTTATTGTGAATCTTAAAACATTGATTGCGATTTTACACAGTAAGGTTACGTATGCAAGAATTGATTCATATAAATATGCACTTTTATTGAATTTAAAGTCGTTTGCTATTGGTTGTGGCGACAGTGTTGCTAGAGTGTTTGATCTTGATCTTGATCTTGATCTTGATCTTGATCTTGATCTTGGTTTTGATTGTGGTTGGGTGATGTGGCTGCTTTTGTTTAATTCTTGAAAACAAAAGACCTCCAATTATTGGAGGTCATTTTAATTCGATTAGAACTAGGCTAGTGAACCAGTTTTATTCTTAATCAATTAAGCCATATTCTTTGCTTAAGATTTCGACAATCTCAGACTTTGGATTAGAGCTTAATTGGATGGCGTTGCCAGTGATCTTTTCGGCAATGCTGGTGTAGGTTTTTGACAGATCCATCATGGCAGATAGCGGTAGTTCATTGTTGTTTGCCAATGCTTCACGCTCGTTCATGCGATCTTTATTTAAAAGGATATCTGGATCAGGGAAGTGGTTTAGCAAGAATTGGCGGAAACCTTCTTTAGAGTTTTCTACGACTTCGCCATTCTTATAGGCTTGCTCATCCCAAATACGAGACGAATCAGGTGTACCTACCTCATCCATGTAGATAAGTTTTTCATTGCCTTTGCTATCTGTAACGTAACCAAATTCAAATTTGGTATCGACAAAGATTTGTCCAATTTTGGCCAACTCGCTATCGATAACGTTAAAGCCTTCTTTAAGGAGTACTTCGTATTGATCGACATCTTCCTTAGCTTGGAAGTTAAACGCCCCATAGTTGTTCAGTAGATCTTGACGCGTGATATTGACGTCGTCTACTTCAGGTACATTGGGTATGCCTTTTAAAATACCTTTAGTCGATGGGGTAATAAGCAGGTCTTTTAGCAAGCCATCTTTAATAAGACCTTCTGGTAAATCAATACCACAGAAGTTACGTTCGCCTTTATCATAAGCGCGCCACATAGAGCCTGTAATATATTTTCTGCAAATAGCTTCAACCATTACCGGTTTAGCTTTTTGTACTATCCAAACCAGCGGGTGAGGGATATCAAGAATGTGGCTGTCTGCTAGGCCATTATCTTTAAACAGTTTGAACCAATGATTTGAAATTGCGTTTAAAGCTGCACCTTTACCAGGAACACCTTTTAGGTTCTCTTCACCATGCCAAATACAATCAAATGCTGAGATACGATCGCTAATAACCATGATAGCCAGAGGTGCATCTTCAGACACATCATAGTTTTTTTCTTTGATTAAGCGACGGCTATCTTCTTCAGTTAGCCAATATACAGAACGTACCTTACCACTGTGAACAGGCTTGTCCGTGCGGATAGGCAGGTCATCGTTAACGTCTAATACTTGGTCAGCAAGATTCATAATTTATACCTAATAGGGCAAATACTGATGCGAATAATACACAGATCATTTTCACTATTCCAATAGAAAAGCAAACGATTGCGCTATAGGCATTTGCCAAGGGGAGTTTTCCCCTTTGGTATCTTAAATTATTGTTAACTTAGTGAAGATATTGAGTATTTGACGTTGAGAAAAACACATCACAATCATGGTCTTTACCTAATTCTTGTAGTTGTTTCTGAGCGACAGCATCAATGTTACCACTAGCAACGACGGCACTAGCATTACCTGAAGTGATAGCTTTGATGACGACTTCCATTTCGTTGCTTTTATTTGAAGGCTTTAACTGAATAATTTTTTCACAATCTACACTGTATGTTTGAAGGTCTTTGAGCTCAGGCAAGTGAGTTTGCGCAGTAAATAGAATCCACTTACGAGCAGAGGATGCTTTAGCCAATCGCTCAAGGTTACAAGGCTGATAGGCGCGAGGTGAAAGACTTAAAGTACTGCTGTTATTCAGGTTTTGAAAGTGCATTTACTGTATCTCCATACATACTGTATGAATAAACAGTAATACTGATTAGGTTAAAGATCAAGCTCTACAATTAAAATTTGTGCATAAAAAAACCCAGCGCTAGGCTGGGTCGTTTATCTTGCTAGAAGAGCTTATGCTCTGTGTCCGCTTAGAGACTCTTTCTGCGGAGTGACGAGTTCTTCATGGTTGTAGCGTTTCACATCGATTAAGGCGGTTTGCTTACAGGTGTCGCAGCTGGAATTGACGAAGCCGTCCATGTAAGTCAGTTTTTCAACAAAGGCTAATTTTTTACACCAATCGCAATGTGAGAAAGTTTTTTGCATACCGTTAATTACTCCATAAGTACTTGCATGTGATACTACCTTGTTTAACTTCGAGACAAGCTAGCATCGTTATTTCGATCCTCGCTACAAGGTTAGGTACCTAATATTACACTACGAATGCGCAAATGTTAAATATTTGTTTAATTTAGTAACATTCAGGCTTTATTGAAGACTATTTAAGCAATTTTTTTGCTTGTGCACCTTCTACCGGACGACTTACCGATAAGGTTCTTCCTTTCTTTAGTCCCACTTCATAATCAGCTGTTAAATTTTTCATGGCTTCTTGAAGTTGCTTTTTAAAGGTTTCACGATCGATATTTTTGAATTCTTTATCGATGTAATTTTTAATCTTTTTGTCAGACTCGTCATCGGGAGCGATAAGAGGCAGCTTTTCTAGGGCGCCTTCTATCCAGCCAGATAAAAACGAGTTCACACGCTTTGTCACCTCAGAAGCAGGAGTACCAGAGCCTGCAAAACTGTTTCTAAACTTACCTGTGTGTTCATTCATTTCTCGATAAACAACATCGAATGCAAACGCAGCGAAGATAGCGCGATCAGCCTCACCGATAAACTCTACACGCTTCAGGCCCTTGTGATTAAGTAGCACAGCCTCAACACCAAATCTGGTATTAATCCCACGTATGATTCGTAGAATATTACTGCCTACGTTTGCAGGAAGCAGATGAGAGGATTGAGTTTTACCCATTTTGATGAACTCAATATCGTCTTTTTCAAGACCGTATTTGAGCATAAGGTTGTGCGCCATCTTGATGGCATTAGCCGCCTCATTTACATTGGCTGAATTACCCAACTCAAGACACTTTGCTATTTTTTTCAACGCTTTTTGCTTGTTCATGCTTTCTCGGTACGACCAAAAGGGGGACACATTTTACTCCTTTTTTATCTACTCTGAAAGCCCAATTTGTGACCATAGTCTCAAGTGGTTTTTATGCAGGAATAAATCATGTAAAGTGTTAGAAAATCGAACGAATTATTAAGATCACGCCGAACGCAATGGAGTAGAGCGTGATTATCGCAGGAAGCATTATGTTACCAAGACTCAACCAAGACTCTTCTATCAACTCAATCGTCGAACGCTATTTATCGGAGCTGCAACAAAAAGGCTTCCAGGGTGATATCGAAACTCAGTATGCAAGCAGGTTAGCTGTTGCTACTGACAATAGCGTTTATCAACAACTGCCCCAAGCGGTAGTGCACCCTAAAACCCAGCAAGATGTCGAATTGTTGGCACAGCTTGGTAATGAACCTGATTTTCATACTGTTCGATTTTCTCCACGTGGTGGCGGTACGGGTACCAATGGCCAGTCATTGACCGAAGATATCGTTGTCGATCTTTCTAGGCATTTGAATCAACTGATTGAAATCAATGTAGAAGAAGGGTGGGTGATCGTAGAAACGGGAATGGTCAAAGATAAGCTCAACGATCTTGTTCGACCGCACGGTTTTTTCTTTTCTCCTGAGCTCTCTACCAGTAACCGTGCAACTGTCGGTGGTATGATCAATACCGATGCGTCGGGGCAAGGTTCATTACGTTACGGCAAAACCTCTGATCATGTACTTGGGCTCACGGCTGTTTTGGCTGATGGTTCAGTGCTCGATACCGAGCAGTGGAAGAGTGTTGAAGAGAATACATTCGCTGTATCAGCGGTGACTGAAACTCAAAGAATCTGCCGAGAGCATCGAGCTGCTATTGAAGAGCGATTCCCACCTTTGAACCGCTTTTTAACGGGCTACGATTTAAAGAACTCCTTACAGGACAATGAATTTTTGCCGGAGAGAGTGCTATGTGGCTCTGAGGGTTCGTTAGGTTTTATTACACGAGCAAAGCTTAATCTAACACCGATTCCTAAATCTCGAGTGTTGGTTAACGTCAAGTACGACAGTTTTGATTCAGCGCTACGCTCGGCACCTATGATGGTTGAAGCGAATGCGCTGTCTGTTGAGACCATAGATTCAATAGTTCTTAACTTGGCAAAGCAAGACATTGTTTGGCATACAGTAAGCGACCTATTAACCGAAGTACCTGGGCAAGAGTTACTGGGCGTTAATATTGTTGAGTATGCAGGTAATGATGTTGCCGAAATCGACGATCAAGTTAGTGCACTTTGTTCTCGACTCGATTCGATGATTGAGAACGAGGAAGGGGGCATTATTGGCTACCAGATTTGTCGCGACTTAGGCAGCATCGGTAAAATTTATGGGATGCGTAAAAAAGCTGTGGGTTTGCTGGGCGCGACAAAGGGCTCAGCTAAGCCGGTTGCTTTTGCCGAAGATACCTGTGTACCTCCTGAGAATCTAGCTGACTTCATTGTCGAATTTCGAGCTCTGTTAGATGCACACAATCTTCGTTACGGCATGTTTGGCCACGTCGATGCTGGCGTACTTCATGTTAGGCCAGCACTTGATATGTGCGATCCTAAACAAGAAGAACTCATGCATAAAATTTCCGATCAAGTGGTTGCTCTAGTGGCCAAATATGGCGGATTGATGTGGGGCGAACACGGAAAGGGCTTTCGTTCTGAATACGGCCCAGAATTTTTTGGTGAGCATTTATTCGAGCAATTGCGCCGTGTTAAGAGTGCTTTTGATCCATTGAACAAGATGAATCCAGGCAAGATCTGTACGCCTCTAGAGTCTGATGATGAATTAGTGAAAGTGAAAGGCGTTAAACGCGCTCATTTTGATCGTCAGATCCCTGTGACCGTTCGCGATAGCTTTAATGGCGCGATGGAGTGTAATGGCAACGGCTTGTGCTTTAACTACGATGTTGCCTCACCTATGTGTCCGTCAATGAAGGTACTTGCTGACAGACGTCATTCGCCAAAGGGCAGAGCCGGTATCGTTCGAGAATGGCTACGCCAATTATCAGAACAAGGCGTTGATATACTCGATTTAGAAAGTAAAACACTCAAAGGCTCATTGTCTTTGAAGAGTATGCTAGATCGAATGACCAACCGCTTTAATAAGCGTCATCATTATGATTTCTCTCATGAAGTGTATGAGGCAATGCAAGGCTGTTTAGCCTGTAAAGCGTGTGCAACTCAGTGTCCTATCAAGGTCGATGTGCCAAACTTTAGAGCGCGATTCCTTAACTTGTATCACTCTCGCTATCAAAGGCCTTTAAAGGACTATTTTGTAGCAAATATAGAGTCGTTGCTTCCGGTAATGGCGCTGTCACCAAAATTAGTTAATACAGTACTTGATTCGGGCTGGGTCCAGTCATTAGTGTCTTCAACGGTAGGTTATGTTGATGCGCCATTGCTATCTTCACCGACATTGAAACAACGCTTAAAGAGTCAACATGTTGAAAAATACGATCATCAAAAGCTTTCAAGCTTAAGCGATGAGCAGAAACAGCGACATGTGATTGTGGTGCAAGACCCGTTTACAAGCTACTACGATGCGCAAGTCGTTGATGATTTTGTATCGTTGCTGGTGAAGCTAGGGTTCATCCCAGTCATGCTTCCGTTTAAACCCAATGGCAAAGCACAACACATCAAAGGCTTTTTAAAGCAATTTACCAACACTGCGCAAAATACCGCACAGTTTCTTGCCGAGGCAGCCAAGCTCAAGATGCCTATGGTGGGTGTAGATCCTGCGTTGGTGCTTTGTTACCGCGATGAATACAGAGAAACCCTGAAAAAAGATTGTCCTGATTTTTCCGTAAATACAGTGCATGAATGGCTACTGCCACAATTGGATTCACTTCCTTCTCGTGACAATAACAGTCAGGAACCTTGGTACTTGCTAGCGCACTGTACAGAGAAAACCATGTTACCAAATGCTGAAAAAGAGTGGGGTACCATTTTTACTCACTTCGGCGCCTCACTTGCCGCTGTGCCTGTTGGTTGTTGTGGTATGGCTGGTACCTTTGGACATGAGGCAGATAAACTGCAATGGTCAAAGGATATCTACGGATTAAGTTGGAAACCTAGCTTTGAACGCTTACCTATAGAACGTTGTTTGGTGACGGGATATTCGTGCCGAAGCCAGGTGAAACGCTTTGAAGGTACTGTGGTCAAGCATCCGCTACAAGCACTGTTGGAAGTGCTGTAAATAATAGAAAAGCGAGGTTTTACCTCGCTTTTTTTGATTGAAGAATCGTAAGTACACAAATCCTTTAGATTTGTTTATGTGGTTTGCTAATCACTTCACTAATTTAGAGACGTAAGGAACATTTCTGAGCTTGTCTTGCCAGGGCAATCCGTATCCAACGAGTAAGTCATCATTATTCATTTCATAAGCAAAATACTGTGGCACGGGTATCTCTACTCGGCTTGGTTTTACGAATAAAGTTGCGATAGAGATTGAGTTAACCTCGTAGTTGTTGGAAATATGCTCTACCAACCTTTTCATCGTGCCACCAGATTCAATTGCATCGTCGATCATGATGACATCCTTACCTCGAATTGAAATGTTCTCGTGGTATACGATGGAAGAGGTGTTGTTGCTATCGCCTGGTGTGTGAGGACAAGAGATAGTATCCATACTTAAATCGAAGCTCAGACTACGAACTAAATCAGCCGTGAATAAGATGCCACCTGGAACGACACTGATCACCACTGCATCTTCGAATTTCTCATTCAGCTTATCTGCGACAATTTTTACCCCTTGTTGAATCTGTTGTTCACTCAACACCAGCTCACCGATATGTTTTGATTTCATTTCTAACCCCTAAATCTGCTTCAACAGGATTATCTTTTCTATAAATTAATGCTTTGGCTACTTACCACATCATGGCGTTTTTCCACCTGCATTTACAGTGATAAAACTCAGTAATATGAATAATGATTGGATTTCAGATAAAGAATAATTCACTCAAAAAGAGGAAGGATTTAGAGCAAAACTTTACCGCGATTTATATTGCTACCTGTGGTTACAATATTGAGGTGTTTTACGGGTCCCTTAAACAAAGCCGCCATGAATCAAAAAGCAAAGCAACTGCTTCACCAGCTATGCGTTGAATACGACCGACTATCCAAAGAGTTTAAATCCCGCTCATTCCCTGAATTTTCTGAAACTATTACTCATCCATTGGGTCATTGTTTTGTCCGATGTCCCATTGGCAGTCAACGCTTTTCAATAGTGTCGATTAAATTTGATCCTGTTGTACGAGGGCAGGGTGTTCTTACTGAGTTTATTGATTATGTGAAAAGGAATCCTTACCACTACCAAGGCGTTGAGGTAGCAATCATCGAAAATAAAAGTTTGGCAAGGCATCTGCGAACCCATGGGTGGAAGTATAAATCTTTGTTTGGAAAGGTGTTCTTTTCTAATACGCCAACGCTAGTCAAAGATTTTTAATGAATCCACTCTTTGATGGGGCAGGCTTAACTTCCTACCTTCGTGTCGAATAAATACTTTAATCGCCGGTTAGCATATTTACAAAACGCTTTCTTGATTCTGGAGTGTTGTCGCGATGGGTTGTGTATTTAACGTGTGTGCTCGCATCAACAGAAGGCGATAGGTTGATGCTCCAAAGTGCTCTAATTTCATTGGGTATCATAGAGTATCGCACATCGATAATTTTGAATTTATCGGTAGGATCTTGTGCTATGAAATCATTCGAAAACTGTCTAAAGCGTTCTATGTCTTTTGCTTGTTGCGAGTTAGGATCTAGCCAAGGAAAATCTCTATTAACGTTTAGTTTGGAGATAGATTCACCAGAGTACTTTGTTACCGATGTGCCCAATCTGACAGCATCCACATAATATCGATCATCCGTTTCGTAAATCACCTTCCACAGTAAGATATTGCCGAACGTAGGCTTTGTTTCAATTCGCACTGGCGCATGCTGCCGCTCTTTGGCTAATTGCAATCCACTCGCTTCTGCTCTGTCTCGTTGGATTACCCCAAGGGTGAGGTAGATTAAGGCCCATAGAAGTGCAACACGTGCTAATAAAGGCCTTTTCTTTAGCGTTGCAAGTATAAGCAAAATTAATAGGGGGAGAGTGAATAAAGGATCAATAACTGAGATGGTGTTCCATGCAAAACGTTCATTGGTAAAAGGCCAAAATAGCTGGGTTCCGTATGAGGTGCAGGAGTCAAGTAGCCCGTGAGTACCATAGCCTAAGGCGCAATATGCCCAGCTTTGTTTAAACGAAAAGTTGTGTTTTTTTGCTATAAGCCAATGCAAAACCAACGCACAAATAAGACTACCAATAGGGATAAACAGAAGTGAGTGGGTAAATTGTCGATGAAATTGCAAAAACAGCAATGGATCACTCGATGAACGAATAAGTACATCTAAATCTGGCGCCATTCCAGCGAGCAACCCCAATGCACCAGCGACAACAATATGCTGTTTTTTACTAATTGACTGGGGCACTGAAGCCCCAAGCAATCCTTGCGTTAATGGATCCATTTTTCGCTCATTGATAAGGTATGTTTTTGCGCTCTGGATGAGGCCATCTTAAGTATTACACTGAGATTTCGAGTAAGTATTTCCAGAAGTATAGAGTAGCTTTATTCAGGTGAGAGAGAATTGAGCATTAAACTCCTTTTCTCGGATGTGCGTCAGCGTAGGATTCTTTGAATAGGCCAGACTCTTGTTGATTACACGACTTAGTAGAGAGCAGGCTTAACCTATAAAAGATGTAATATCGTGTATAAATCGGGTTTATAAATGATCTTAATTTAACAACATAGGAACTCTGTACGCCGTAAAGTAGAATAAGCTGACTTATCACCCATGTGAGTTACAGAGCTATAGAAATTACTCGCCTACATCTCTTTAATGCGAGTAGATTCTCTGTGACCGCTGACTAGTGTAGCTACAAAAAAGAGGCCCATCCCAATGAAGATTAAAGAGGGTTATAAAACCAAGAATAACCTAATGGTTATTGGTATTTCTGATCGCTTGAGTCCGAACCACCTCAATACGCCCATGCCAGTTTTCTTAGTCAGGGTGGTGTGTTTAGAGTGCACGGAATTCTTTGATATTGCGTCTTGTGAGGTTCATCAATCGACGTGCGTATCTTGCTAGACTCATTGGTAGGTGGTTGTTGCGGATGACGAGTTCGATAAAGGACCGTTATCTTGCAGGTTTCAAGGGTTGTTGTGTTTATTGTAAGTGTTATCGCTAACTTGAACTTATATGCCGTTGATAATAAAAAGGTGACTCGTTGAAGACTTCACTATAGTTCACTGGAACTAGAAGTTTTATTCTTTTTAATGTACTTCACTACCATCCAAATAACATAACCTGTCACGCCAACGATGAGTGCCGAGCGAATGAGAATAGGGGCGTCATGCTCAAGTTCATTAACGTGCGGGGCTATGCTGGCGTACAGACGACTGGTAAAAAGCAATCCCATAACTAGCATAAAAACTTTGTTCATTTTGCCTGCCTCGATATCAATGCTTTACACAGAACAAGCAATTAGTGGGTTGTATTTATAATAAACGCACGTTTTGTCCTGTTTGGATTTAGAAGAATGCGCTTCTTAAACAGGGCCGTCAATGTAACCCCCACTTTTAACCAGTAAGCTAATATTCCAGATTTGAAAGTCGTCATTGGTGAATAGGGATAACCTTCTTTGGGATGAAGGTTTATAAAGCCAGTCAACTTTCGAACTCAAGTGACTGTATGGCTTCTTCAATGGACATAAATTGAATTTTCGTCAGACACATTTCTGCTTTGGAGAACTCATGTTCTTGAATCAACTGAGTCACGGATTGAAGCGATAGTGAGGCTTCATTTGGTTCGAATAGATACGTGTCGTCTTTCGGACTGATTGCATAACTTCGGCCAAAGCTATCAATTAAACAGTCAGCACTTCCCATAATTAGGCCCTCTAACTTTTCATCTAGTTTATCCTCTGAAGCGGCATATATGAGCTCTGAATCACCGTCCAACTTTAAAATACATGGCCATTGAATCATCTTTTTCCTATCCACAAAATTTGCAATCCTTACGCCTACGTTATCACTGATTAGTTGAGGTCGCTATTTGAAGAGGCTGGCAATTTTAATAGCCTGGGCAATGGCCAGTTTGGATGGTTGCTATATGAAATAATTTTAGTAGTATCTCGTTTCCTGATCATCGAGATAGAGTTATGACCTTTAAAGCCGCAATTTTTGATATGGATGGATTGCTTCTTGATACTGAGCGAGTGTGTATGAACGCATTTGAAAAAGCGTGCAATACACTAGGTCTTGAGTTTTTGAAGCCTGAGTATCTCGCTATTATTGGCCAAAATGCCCAAGGAGTAGAGCGTACTATCCGTGCTGGTTACCCTGATGATTTAGATTATCCAGCACTGCGTAAAGTGTGGATGGAGTATTATCATGATGTGACGCATCACCAAGCTATCCCTATTAAAGAGGGTGTATTGGAGCTTCTTGATTGGCTGAAAGGCAATGACATACCAATAGCGGTTGCGACATCGACAGAGTTAAGCTTGGCCAAAACGAAACTTAAGCTGGCTGGACTAGAGGGATACTTTGATATTCTGGCTTGTGGATGTGAAGTGACTCATGGCAAGCCTGATCCGGAGATCTATTTATTGGCTGCAAGTCGGCTCAATATAGAGCCACAGCAGTGCTTAGGCTTTGAGGACTCGAACAATGGTGTGCGTTCGGGTATTGCAGCGAACCTGCAAATGTATCAAGTTCCCGATCTTGTTTCTCCGACTGATGAGATAGTAGCACTAGGGCATCAGATTCTTCCTTCGATGATTGATGTACTGCAGCATCTAAAAAGCGAACGTTAAGTCTTTATTCGCCGTAATCTAGGTCGTCATAAAGAACAAATTGCATTGCTAAAGTAGTAAATCTTTCGCTGACGACTAGACGTAAAAAAGGGTCTAATTTCATTAGACCCTTCTTCAATAATTCAGCGATAACGGGTGTTACTTGTTAAAGTTGGTTTTCGCAGCGTTGAACTTGTCTACGTAGGCCATCATGTCTTCTTCAACCCAAGGGATGAGACCGCTAGCAATCATGCGCTTGCTGCCAGTACCTATCACTTGGCCGTCTCCCTTAAACTCGAAGTTCAGAGTCACTACGCCACGCTTGCCGTTAACATCAAAGGTGGCGCTAGATAGTTCTACCGTCGGCTCTTTGATATCAAAACGATTAAACTCAAGCTTCATGTTTTCATAAATGATAAGAGGGCGCTTAGTGTTGAACATCATTTGCTCTTCTTTCATAAGAGGAACCATGATGTGAGGGAAGTTCATTCCAGAGAACTTTACATAGCCACGAATAACATTCTCAATTAACTCAGCATCGGTACAGATCTCTCCACGACGCTCCATGCTCAGATATTCTTTGCCTTTTTCATCTACAACCGAGCTGTTTTCATCACATGCGTGGTTTAACTGTAATTCAACACCATCACCGACCATTCCTGAGAAGGTGAACTTCATGTTTTGGCTTAGTCCCTCGTTCTGCAGTAATACAGCGAATAGCAGATCGCCGGGTACGCAGAAACGCTTGTTGTCTTCGTCATGAATAGGGTTGAAGTCACCAGCAATACCTTTAGCGAAATCGCTAGCTTGTTTGCGAGTAAAATGAATCGAAGAATTATCACTTACGAAGTACGGGGATAGAAACATAGTTACGGCTTAAAATCTTTGTTATTAGTAGATATGTGACCGGAGTATATCAAAGTGTAAAATCTTAATGGTCTATCCAGTGTATATAAGTTTGTATAACAGTGTAACTTAACGTGTTGATATACCGAATTAAAGCCGTGTAATCGGGCATTTTGGTTGTTATTTGAGTGATTTTGGTTACAATGCTCAGCTTGCTGTTATTTGAATCCAATCACATCAGTAATTGTGAAGGACTTAACGGCCATTTCTTTGGCTCTTGCATTCTAGGCATTGAACGCAAGAGATTAACTTAAACATGTGTTGCTTCGTATGTAACACCACTGGAATAGGACTTAAAATGCCTGTAATTACTCTTCCTGACGGCAGTCAGCGTCAATTTGACAACCCTGTATCAACTCTAGATATCGCAGCTTCTATCGGCCCTGGTCTTGCAAAAGCTACCATCGCTGGTCGTGTAGATGGCGAGCGCGTTGATGCTTGTGATCTTATCGAACAAGATGCAAGCCTAGAAATCATTACTGCAAAAGATGAAGTTGATGGTCTTGAGATTGTGCGCCACTCATGTGCTCACCTTCTTGGTCATGCTATTAAGCAACTTTATCCTGATGCGAAAATGGCTATCGGTCCAACTATCGATAACGGTTTCTACTACGACATCGATATGGAGCATCACCTTACGCAAGAAGATTTAGACAAAATCGAAAAGCGTATGAAAGAGCTTGCTAAGACCAAGTATCAAGTTGTTAAGAAAAAAGTCAGCTGGCAGGAAGCTCGCGATGCATTTGAAGCTCGCGGAGAAACCTACAAAATTGAAATCTTGGATGAGAATGTGTCTAAAGACGATCGTCCAGGACTTTACCATCATGAAGAATACATCGACATGTGTCGTGGTCCACACGTACCGCACATGGGCTTCTGCCAACACTTTACGCTACTTAACGTAGCGGGTGCATACTGGCGTGGTAACAGTGACAACAAGATGCTTCAGCGTATCTACGGCACTGCATTCCACGACAAGAAAGCACTTAAGGCGCACCTAACACGCCTTGAAGAAGCAGCTAAGCGTGACCACCGTAAGATTGGTAAGCATTTAGACTTGTTCCACATGCAGCAAGAAGCGCCGGGTATGGTGTTCTGGCACCACAATGGTTGGTCTATCTTCCGTGATCTAGAAGTATTCGTTCGTGAAAAACTAACAGAATACGATTACCAAGAAGTAAAAGGTCCTCTAATGATGGACCGCGTTCTTTGGGAACGTTCTGGTCACTGGGACAAATACGCTGATGCGATGTTCACAACTAACTCAGAAAACCGTGAATACGCTATCAAGCCAATGAACTGCCCTGGTCACGTTCAGATCTTTAACCAAGGTTTAAAATCGTACCGTGATTTACCGTTACGTATGGCTGAGTTCGGCTCATGTCACCGTAACGAACCATCAGGTGCTCTGCACGGTATCATGCGTGTTCGTGGCTTTACTCAGGATGATGCACACATCTTCTGTACTGAAAGCCAGATCCAAGATGAAGTGATTAGCTGCATCAAGATGGTTTACGATACATACCAAACATTCGGCTTCGATAACATCGTAGTTAAGCTATCTACACGCCCTGAAAAGCGCGTAGGTTCTGATGAAATCTGGGATGAATCAGAGAAAGCACTAGAGCAAGCTCTGCAATCTATGGATATTCCTTATGAGATCCAGGAAGGCGAGGGTGCGTTCTACGGACCGAAAATTGAATTTACTTTGTATGATTGTCTGGATCGTGCGTGGCAATGTGGTACAGTGCAACTCGATTTCAACTTACCAGGCCGTTTAGGTGCAACTTATGTAGGTGAAAATAACGAACGATTAGTTCCAGTTATGATTCACCGTGCAATTCTAGGTTCACTTGAGCGCTTCATCGGTATCTTAATCGAAGAATACGCTGGTTTCTTCCCAACGTGGTTGGCACCAGAACAAGCTGTAATTTTGAACATTACTGACAAACAAGCAGAATATGTTCAAGAAATTGCACAAAAAATGCAAAAAAGTGGAATTAGAGCCAAAGCGGACTTGAGAAATGAGAAGATTGGCTTTAAAATCCGCGAACATACTTTAAAACGTGTACCGTACATGTTGGTTGTCGGCGACCAAGAAATGGAAGCTGGCGAGATTGCAGTGCGTACTCGTAAGGGTAAGGACCTAGGCAAGTTCAAAGTGGATGATTTTATCTCTTACATCCAAGCCGAGGTTTCAAGCCGTAAGCTCAATCTGGAGGAATAAGCTATTAAAGGCGGAAGACGTGGTCAACAACAACCGGCCAAACAAAACCAGCACCGTTTAAACGGTGAAATTCGAAGTGTACGTGAAGTTCGCTTAACTGGCGCCGATGGCGAACCAGTAGGTATCGTTACTTACGCAGAAGCGCAGGCTGCAGCAGACGAAGCTGGTATGGATCTCGTAGAGATCAGCCCTAACGCCGAGCCACCAGTTTGTCGTGTGATGGACTATGGCAAATTCCTCTTTGAAAAGAGCAAAGCTCTTAAAGAGCAAAAGAAGAAGCAAAAGCAGATTCAGATTAAGGAAGTAAAATTCCGTCCTGGAACTGATATTGGAGACTATCAGGTAAAACTACGCAACCTGACGCGTTTCCTAGAAGACGGCAACAAAGTGAAGGTAACAATTCGCTTCCGTGGCCGCGAAATGGCACACCAAGACATCGGTGTAGACGTTCTGAAGCGACTGAAAGAAGATACAGTAGAATTTGCTGTTGTTGAATCTTTCCCTAGCCGAATTGAAGGTCGTCAGATGATCATGGTGCTAGCCCCTAAGAAGAAGTAATTATCGGCCTGCAAGTAATTTAACCTTGCTGCATATAAGTGGCAGGGTTTCATTCGCCCTAATTACTATGTTATTAACAACTCAACAATGCGGAGTTATTCATCATGCCTAAGATGAAAACCAACAAAGGTGCTGCTAAGCGTTTCAAGAAAACTGCTGGTGGTATCAAATTTAAGCACGCTGGTAAACGTCACATCTTGACTAAGCGTACTACTAAGAACAAGCGTCAACTACGTCCTAACGCAATCCTTCCTAAGTGTGAAGTGGCTGCTGTTATGCGTATGATGCCATACGCTTAATTCTTTTTAGTTTATAATTCGTTTAGTTTAGGAGAGACATAATGCCTCGCGTAAAACGTGGTGTACAAGCTCGTGCACGTCATAAGAAAGTTCTAAAACAAGCAAAAGGTTACTACGGAGCACGTTCACGTGTTTACCGCGTAGCTTTCCAAGCAGTTACTAAAGCTGGTCAATACGCATACCGTGACCGTCGCAACAAAAAGCGTCAGTTCCGTCAGCTATGGATCGCTCGTATCAATGCTGCATCTCGCCAGAATGGTCTATCTTACAGCCGTTTCATCAACGGTCTTAAGAAAGCATCTATCGAGATCGACCGTAAGATCCTAGCGGATATCGCGGTATTCGACAAAGCTGCATTTGCAGTACTAGTTGAAAAAGCAAAAGCTGCTCTATAATTTAGAACATTAAAGCTTTATTTAAAGGAGACCCTAGGGTCTCCTTTTTTATTGCTTGCAATTCTTAGCTGAAAGCTTGTTGTCCAAGCTCAATGGATTTGCACAGCTCGTCCTTAATTAGCGGTAAGCAAAGCTCTCTAAACCACTGGTGCTCAGGATCATTGTTATAACGAGCGTGCCAGAGCAAGTAATAGCTATGCTCATCGGTATCAAACGGAACGGGCTTAACAACCAACTTTTTATCAGCAAAACCTGCGGCAATATGTAAGGGAACCGTCATCAAGGTTTCAGTTATAAGCAAGGCTTCTACACCAGATTCAAACGATGGCACAGTTGCGAATATGCGCCTTTGTTGTCCTGCATCTGCAATCAATCGATCCACTTCTCTTTGTTTATCTACGACACCATTCACCAAGATGTGCTTAGCATCTGAGTAGCGCTTTGTGGTCATCGATACCGTTGCCAGTGGATGTGAAGTTGACATCAGCACCACGTACTTGTCACCACCAAGACGCTTACCAAATAGATTGTCTGGTATATCTTCTGCCATGGTCGCAACCACATCTACGCTTCCTTTATGAAGTTCGCTAAGGTCTTCGCTTTGCCAAAGTTGGGTGGTTAAACTCGATAATGGGGATTGTTGTTCCAGTTGCTGGCAGATAACTGGCAGTATCTTAGGTGCAATGAAGGCATTGAAGGCGAGGGTAAAGCGACGGGTGATTTCTTTTGGAGTTATCTCTTCAGGAGAATAAAGCCTGTCTAGCCTTTGCAAAAGTTCAGGTAGTTCTTTTTGTAGATGGGAAGCTCGTTGGCTTAATGAGAATTGATTGCCTTCACGGATCAAGATTGGATCTCCGAAGGCATCTCGTATTTGCAGTAATGTTTTGCTCATTGCCGACTGACTAACGTTTAACTCTTGTGCAGAAAGCGTCAGGTTTCGGGTTCTGAGCAATGAATCTAGGGCTATCAATAATTTATAGTTGTGCATCCTTCGTCCTTGAACGATTTCTCACTAGTGCGCTCTACAAGGTTTTTAACATCCAAACATCACACATATTATGTAGTGTTCCTTCTAGAGGTTTGTTTAAATGCTCGAAGCCGAGCTTTTCATATAAACGCACCGCTGACGTCATGTTTGAAAGCGTATCTAAATAGCACTGAGTGAAGCCTTGTTGTTTGGCAAAGTCTAAACAGTGGTTAGACAAGGCTTTACCCAAACCTAAACCTCTCGCTCCCTCTAACAAAAAGAGTTTTTTTAGCTCGCAAGTCGATGAGCCTTTGGTAAATGGCGCTACTCCGCATCCGCCAACAACAACACCATCTTTAAGGGCGACAAAGTAACGGCTCTTATTCTCTAAGGTGTAGTAGTGACTCATACTTTCAACTTCAGGATCTGAAGGTCCATAACCTTCACCAACCGCGCCAAATTCTTCGCCCACTTTTTTGATGACTTCTTTGACGACAGGGTCAAACTCTGGATTTATGCTGACTATTTGTAACGACATAGTGGTTTCCTCATTCTTAGTTCTTAATCACAAGTTACCGTTATTAATCACCATAGAGAAATGGATAAAATGACTACTTGGTATGATTTTTTTTCAAGTCTAGCATAAAACAAAGAATTAATATCATGGCTAATATAGTGAGCATTACACTTGTCACAAGAGTAGGTTTGATAAATACTGAGTTGTTAGGAATCAATATTTTAGGGATATGAGATGAGCAATGTGTTGGTTGATTGTGCTTGGCTGAATGAGCATTTAGATGACAAAGACTTGGTACTGTTTGATGCCTTTATGCTGAAAGTGGTTGGCAAAGACCCTATTGAATACTCAGAGTTTGTCACTATTCCTGGCGCATTGCCTTTTGATATTGAAAACGACTTTTGCAACAACGAATCTACCCAATTGCACGCGCTTCCTACACCACAACAATTTACCAAGCACGCTCAGAAATTAGGAATTAACAAGCAAAGTACGGTGGTGATTTTCGATAATCAAGGTATCTATAGCGCGCCTCGAGCATGGTGGACGTTCAAGGTTATGGGCTTTGAAAATGTTAAGGTCTTAGATGGTGGATTACCTGCTTGGATTGAGAAAGGGTTCCCAACGACTTCTGCTTATACACAGATTACTGGCAGTGGTGATTTTGTTGCGAATTGCGACTCGAGTAAAGTGACCGATTATCAAGCGGTATTAGCAGAGTTGAACAACCCTCAACAATTGGTGGTGGATGCTAGAGGCAGTGCGAGATTCAATGCTGAGGTTGCAGAACCAAGGCCAGGCGTTAGAGCAGGGCGAATTCCAAATTCCGTGAATCTTCCGTTTGCGTCTTTGATGGACGGTAATGGATTTAAATCAAAACAGGCGTTATCACAGCTTTTCTCTAATATTGGTAGTGAAGATTCTGAGCGCTTAGTGTTTTCCTGTGGCTCAGGGATTACGGCTTGCATTCTTATCTTAGCTGCACATGAAATAGGACTATCCAATACTATTTTGTACGATGGCTCATGGGCGGAGTGGGGTTCTAACGAAGCACTTCCGCTTGGCTAATCAAAATAGGGGCTATAAACGCAAGTTATTCTTCTTCTCGGTGGTAAGCATAAAGTAGCTCCTTTATTTCAGTTTGGGTTAGCTTTGAATGACCACTATTGGCATAGTTAAAAGGTATTTAGTTAACTCGTTTTTGCCCCAAAGAGTGTTTGAATCTGACAGAGTTGCTAGGTGCAAAGTGACAGCTCGGAATACTTATTTTTATGCTGAAGTTTTGATTTTAGAAGAACAAGTGACCAAATTTAGTTGGCTACTGCATTACTGCTTGAGATAGTCTGAGGCATTTCAACTTTTGACATAGTTCTTTTATCATCGCACTGTATTGACGCTCAGTAATAATGCGTTTGCGTTTGCGTTTTAGCCTAACTAGATCTTTTAGTTGAATGGTTTTCATTACAAAACCCTCAATCATGATGTGACATATGATAGTAGCTACTTGGGCACTGTTAGATTACAGTGCGTCTGTAGTGGTTCTTTTTCTCAATCGCGACATATCATACTGGATGATTTAGTTGAAGGTATTCAGCTGTCTATGAAAAAGAACTCTGTGATTATAGAGAGAAAATGTTAGACATACTTATCATATTCCCAATATATATGCGTTTAGTTTCACCATTACAAGAAACACCAAATGCAAGGGCACCAACTAAGGTGCCCACAATTGCTAATTTCAATTATTCAGAAAATAGGTCGTAATCGATATCAGACATTACGTTCATTGCTACTTCATTACAGGTTTCAACATCATCGCCATTTGATTCAACAAGTTCGATAATTTTTCCAACTTCGTCATGTTGGTTTGATTGTTTCGCTTCACCTAGTGCAACACACGTTTTCAGCAGTGAAGTCTCAAGCGTTGGGTATTGCTCATCGTATACCCAAGTATCAACATCAGAATAATCACTATAACTAGCTGCAGAAGCGCCAAAAGTTACACCAAGAGCAAGAACGATAACCAATTTTTTCATTTATATATTCACTTATTAGTAATTTACTAGGTGAATCCATCCGACTAATTCCTTAATACAACTACTATACGAAAAATGAATATTATTAGTGAAATGGTATATATTTATAATTACACATGAATAAATTTGATAATAAGTATGGCAAGTTCGATAATTCAAAACCTTTCAAGGATAGATCTGAACCTATTGGTTACTCTAGAGGTGCTGTTGCGAGAAAAGAATGTAACAAGGGCAGCTAATGAGATGCATGTTACGCAATCTGCAATGAGCTATTCGTTGCAGAGGCTGAGAGATACGTTTGATGACCCTTTATTTACCCGAGTTGCAAAAGGGCTCGTACCTACGAGTAAAGCGTTAGAGCTTGGTGAACAACTGCCTGCTATCTTGAAGCAACTAAATACTTTAGTTCAACAAAAGGTCTTTGACCCTAAGTTGTGTACAGAGACATTTTCAATATCAATGGCTCCTTTCTTGTCGACAATTGTTACGCCCAGATTACTCATAAAGCTCTTGGAAACTGCTCCTTTGGTTAACTTGGTTGAGTTGCCTTTGCGGGCTAGTCATCTTACTTCTATAGAGCAGGGAAGTTTGGATTTCTCTGTGCATTATAAATCTCCTAACAACCCTCAATATCAAGTCAATTATGTTGGGAAATTACCAGCATCGCTTTTTGCTCGTTTTGGTCACCCTTTATTTAAACTAAAGTCACTTAGTGTTCAGGACGTAGTTGAATACCCTATTATCGGTATGCAAATAGAGTCTGATATTAACAATGAATTTGATGCACCTGTAGACAAGTTTTTAAATCAACTAAAACCCGGGTGTAAAACCAAACTTAGAGGTGCTCAGACTCAAGTTCTTATTGATGTGATGCTCCAAAGTGATGCCTTACTTTTTGGCGCTGATGCATTAACTTCTTACAAAGGACATGGAAGGGATTTCAAGTTACTTCTTCCAGTGAAAGAGTGGTTCGCCTCAGCGCACATTATTCGTCATAGCAGAAACAAGGATAACGATGCCTATGTTTGGTTTGAGAAGTTGCTCGAAGATGAGTTAAGAAATGTTCTAGAAAGCTAAGTCAATGGGCACTTTACATACCGCAAATAAACAAGTTTTCTGAGTCTAATAGTCACAAGCAGTTGGGGGCGATGGTCTACCGCAAGATTTCGTCTTGGGCTAGTAGCGATAGTTTGATATCAAAAAGGGAATCCAAGATCACGCAGCAATTTGGGTATTCATATGCTTAAAAGATACATAGAGCAAATCAATCCATATTGGCGGTTCGTTAACTTATTTCATTTGATGCAACAATTCGGCTAGAAAGCTTTTATCCACTGATGGGTTGAGTTAGCCGATTAGCTAACAAACTTCTGCCCCATTATGAGTTACAACCATGTATTATGACGAAATAGTAAGCTGAATTGACCTAAGAAAAACTAATGATGAAGCTTATTTATGAAAGCTTTAATATGAGTCATTCTTTTTTATCTCTAAAGTAGGTTACTAAAAGTATACTAATTGTAATCCAATATCAGGTAACTAATATACACCGCAAGACACAAGAGACGAAGGTTTCATATGTGTATTCACCCTATTTTTTGCGGAGTAATTAGCTATGAGTAACGTTCTTATCATCAATGCCCACGAACCATCACCATTCTCAGAAGGTAAACTTAACACTTCTTTGGTAGATAAAGCGGCGACACTATTAGAACAGAAAGGTCATTCAATTCGCATCGTAACCATGCAAGAGGAATGGGTCGTTGATGAACAGTTAGCACATTTTGAATGGGCTGATCGTGTGATTCTGCAATCACCAGTAAACTGGATGACAATCCCTTGGTCTTTCAAAAAATATATGGATGAAGTATTCACTGCTGGTATGGGAGGCGCATTGTGTGCTTTTGATGGTCGCAGTGCAGAAGATCCGACTAAGAACTACGGTACAGGTGGCACACGCACTAACACTAAATACATGCTTTCACTGACATTCAATGCACCCAAAGAATCTTTTGATGATCAAGATGAGTTCTTATTCCAAGGCAAAGGTGTGGATGATCTAATGTTCCACATGCACGCTAACTTTCGTTTCTTTGGTATGTCAGCATTGCCGACTTTTGCTTGCTATGACGTGATGAAAAATGGCGATATTGAAAATGACTTTGTACGCTTTGAATCGCACCTTAACGAGCTATTTTAATTAACAAGACCAGTAGGGTTGGTTAATTACCTCTACTGAGAACTTAATTCAATTGGCGCGTAGTGCTACCATAGCATATGACTTAAACCAGATATTTGTGACTTCTTTTAATGAATGAACCCCAGCTATCTGGTTTCTTGATTGATGAGGTTGTATGAAAGCAAGAATAGAAGTAGACCCAGGAGGGCGTAAAAATGTTATCGATGCCTGCTCTGAGCCTTGTGCGATAGAAAAAGGCATGCGGATCTTGGGTTCTAAGTGGAAGGGTTCTATCATATACCACCTGAAAGACGGGCCAGTCAGATTTAATGATCTTACAAGAATGTTGGGCGGAGCCAGTAAGAAGATGGTTGACCAGCGCTTAAAAGAGCTAGAAAGTGAAAATATGGTGGTACGCCGCGTGATCAATGACAAGCCACTAGCGGTGAGTTACGAACTGACAGAGTTTGGCACAAGCGCTCTGACAATTCTTGATGAATTGAGGAAGTGGTCTGCAAGCAACAATATTCAGATCAAATGATGTGCCGCTCAACATTGTTAGCTCAAACTATCACTGAATAGATATAAAAAGGCAACCTGTTAAGAGGTTGCCTTTTTTCAATCTTGCCTTGTGAGGTTTGAGACTTAGTAGTCTAGTGTGCCTCGGATTGGGTAGTGGTTATTTGGATCTCGAATCCAGGCTAGACCGCGAGTTAATGCACCAAGCTCTGGTCTTACAAATGGGTTGTTTGATAGGTCAACTACATGGACATTTCCGTGCTCATTGACGACAAATAGCCCTGGCTCTGCAAAGTTATGGTCCGTTTCTGCTTCAGAACGCGGTAGAGAAATATAAAGTCCTAACGTCTTCATTTGTTGCTCACTTAGACCATAAGCAATTGGGAAACTGATATCGAGCTTTTCTAGATGTTGCTCTAATTGTTGTTTTGAGTCGCCAGATACAGCCAAAATATCAACGCCTGCATCACTAAATGCCGGCTTGTACGTCTCAATTTCGTTAAGGTATTTGGTACAAAGTGGGCAATGCTTACCACGATAGATAAATAACGCTTGCCATGTGGCTTCACCTTGAGGCTGACCTAACGTAACTTTGGTCCCATCCACGGTTGTTGCTTCTAATGTAGGAAAAGTGTCACCGGCTTTGAGCTTCTGTGAGTATGTCATTTCGACTCCTTGAATTGGATTTACCACTAAGTAGATAAAAAGATAAGTCACTAGGAAACCAGTTGCAACTGGTATACTTTTAGTAACCTTGCTGTGAGCTTGAGTTCATGCTGTTTATTCAGTGCTCAACTCGATAAGCGGAATGGGAACGTCTACATTGTCTGGATGAAAACAGCAATCTTAATCATCACTGGTATGGGTATGTTTTTCCCGCTGTTCTGGTCTCGTGGATTATGGACACTTCTAACGAGCGTAAGATGGAAGTTCAGATCTTAGAAGAGGTGAATGAACTCAGAGCTGAGGTTTAGGTATCGATATCAATACTTAAAAAGCAAACTGAAAGAAATGAGTAGTCTGCAATCTTGCGGCTAGACTTGCCATACCTGTAGTTATTCATGAGTTGTTAATATTCGATTTTTAGTAACTCATTTTTGTCCAGAAATGAGCCAGAGCACAGGCTGAAAACCAAACGACAAATCAGATCCACTTTCGGTCAGTGCAAAGCGTAATAGCGTACTGAGAAGGCCGCTTTTGTAATCATTGGCGGCCAATTTAAATGTCTCTGCAAGCATGCACTTATTGGGTGTTAAGGGATAAGCCTCATGACTTTGCCACTGTCCGTTGTAACATACAGATAGTCATCAGGTGAAATCTGTATGTCGCGGATCCTTTCACCTAAATCGTCAAATAAGCGCTTCTCTTCAATCAACTTGTTACCGTCTATCTTAATAACGTTGATATGAGTAAGCTTTAAGGCTCCGGCTAACAGTTTACCGTTGAGATCAGGATAGCGTTCACCGCGATAGATAATGAGCGAAGAAGGCGCAATAGATGGGGTATAGACGAGCGAAGGCGGGGTAACGCCTTCTTGGTATTCTGAGTCTCCCACCATTAAAGGCCCCCAGTACTCTTTGCCATGAGAAGTCATTGGCCAGCCGTAGTTATGTCCTTTTTCGATCTTGTTTATTTCATCACCGCCACGAGGGCCATGCTCTATTGCCCACAGTGTTTTTGTCTGTGGATCAAATGTTATTCCTTGCGTATTCCTATGCCCATAGCTCCATATCTCAGGTAGAACATCGTTGCTGGTTACATAAGGGTTGTCCTTTGGTACTGAGCCATCAGCATTAATACGTATAATCGTGGCTGCATGATTAGAGGTATCTTGGCCATTATCTCTATCGCCTCTGTCACCGATGGAAAAATAGAGCTTATTATCATCATCAAACACAATGCGGCTACCAAAGTGTCTTCCGGTATCGGAGTGAGACTGCGTTGCTAAGACTTCTTTGAAGTTGCTAAGCGATCCCTTGGAATAGGTTGCAGAGGCGAGGACAGTACTCGCACCTTGTTTATCAGTTTGGCTGTAGGTGATGAATAACCGGCTAGTGTCTTGCGGGTGAAAAGCTAAGTCTAGTAATCCTCCTTGGCCGCCTGAGTAAACATCTTCAGGCTTGTACAAGGCTTTGTACTCTCCTGATGGGATATCGAGTTCCACAATAGAACCATTGCGTTCGCTAATTACGGCGGTTTTGCTATCGGCGAACTCAATTGACCAAGGTACTTTCAACCCGGTTGCTACGGTTTGCAAAGTGTAGGCGTGGCTTAGTTTCGCACAACCTAATGTTGCCAATGCAAGTGTGAGTAGATGAGTTTTCTTCAATCGAAGCATGCCGGATTCCTTTTAGCCTGACTGCCCAACCTGATCGCCACAACGTTGAAATAGAGACATCCAATATTGTGCGTGGTTGATTGTCACTTGTTTGTATTCATTATATGCACTTTGTACAGGATGATGGTATTGGTTGTCGAGCTTGACGGAATAAAGAATGTCGATGTGTGGAGATAGCGTATGGTAGGCAGAATTAAGATCAGCGAGGTAAGGCTGAATCTCCCCAATGTAGTACTTCTGGAACACGTTTTTTAGTCTGCGATACTTTGTCGTGTCTCGATTTTTCCCGCAGAATACAATGCTGTCGTGCTGCTTAAGCTGCTGTGTGCTTGCTTGCAAATAGAGGGTCGCGGATTGAAGTGAATGGCTTATGCGCCCAAGTTGATCGTACTTTTCTATCTCTTCTTGAAAGCTAAGGATATCAAACTCTTCTGGTAACTGTCCCTTATCGTAGTGAGCGTGTAGTGAGGACAATTGTTGAAGTACCTTTTTCAGACTATACAATCCTTGATTAGTCTCTTTGGTGTACCAGTTTGTTGAGAAAGCATTGGCGTAAAGCGAGTCACTGCTATACAGGGTATTAGAGATATGTAGTGGTAATTCTTGCCATTTAATGCTGTAGATGCGCTGCAGATCTTCGTTGAGTTCTACGCCTAATTCACTGGTGGCGAGGCACGACTTCAAGCCACCTAATAGTGCCACTTCATACTCTAGGGATCTGAATTGATCTTGCACCTTGCCCAGTACCGTGTTTCTTTCAGCAACCAATTCCATAAGGTGACATTTTGACAGTTGAAGTGCATCAACAAGACCAACAGTTTGTCTGGATGGTTGCTGGAAGAGTTCTCGCTTCCTTGGATACTCAGGTGTTGGAGTCACGACTTTTACCGTGTCTTTTTGCTGAACATTAGCAAGGCGCTCAAGATAGTTCTCAAACTTGCTTTCAACGCTAGAGGCGTTATCACAACCAAGTAGCAGTGCGCATACGGCAAAAACGACTGCGCTTTTTGCTCCCTTCACATTCTTCCCTCGAATAATACTCATAATCACATATACGCATTGGGAGAGTAGATCGCCTAAGTGGACTTGGTCACGGCAGTATCATCATGTTTTAAACGCTGGAATAGCCAACCTATTGCAACTAAGCAAAGCCCTAATCCTAAGAAGGATAAAGCGCGATATAAGCCAGTTAGCTGAGACATATCAATCACAAACGCTTTAAAAATGACAATGAAAAGGATACCGAAGCCGATATGGTGAGCGAATTGATTCATCTGTTTTTGCGACCAAACAATGGCCGCAACTGCCAGCAATAACCAAACGACAGAATAGGTATAGAGCTCTAACTCTTTAATACCAAGCACTATGCCAATAGAGCCGTCATGAAAGTAATGTCGAATTAACGCATTGATTCCCAGGCACAGAAATGCGCCAGCTGCAGATAATGCATAAAGGGAGTACTGACTGGGAATAAGTTTGAACAACTTCCCAATAGCAAAAATGAAACCTGGTATTACCCACAACGGCAGCAACCAATTGAGGATGAAATAGTCCCCAACAACTTGGTTGGTGATAAATGGGTTTAATGTTGTGAACAGATGGACCTGAAGTAAGGCAAAACCAGCGATCAATGCGTAGGCAAAATATTGGTACACCAGCTGTGTTTTGCCTGTGCTGATCTTATAGCGATAAAGGTATATGAGAGAAAGCGCCAACCAGTTCATCGCAAGCAGGGCTGACTCCTCAAAGGTAAGAGCAAATACAGAAGGGTAGTCACCAATAAGGAAGTAGCTTGTTTCGGTCGTAACAAATAAAGCGATGAGATGAAGACGAGATCCTACCAACCAAGGGTCTATGGATGAACGATTTAACTGCATGCTGGTGGCGTAAAGCAAACCAAAGCAGACAGGATAAATAAGCAATGTCCAATGAACACCTAAGATAGTTTCTGACTGATACTCCGGTAACCATGGAGCCAGGGTAAGCCTGATAATTACAACGGCTACCATGATTTTGATCAGCCAATCTGGAGCGCTGAAATTAAATCTACGACTCCAGAAGGCAAGAGCAAATAGTTGCACAGCTAACGCAACGGTAAGTGTTCCCGCTTCTAGAAGCATGGTAAATATCAAACACAGATTCGCATTAGCCAACAGCCAACCGGAAACCAATATATGAGGCTCTTTATACCGCCTTGTAATGTACACACCAATAACGGCAAGAAGCGCCAGCTCCACTGACCACAATGAGTAGATCATTTGGCTCGCCTCATTGCTGGTTAAACTATAACTGGTGGCAAATAGTAAAGGCACTGCACTCGCAAATAACAATGAGAATGCAGGGCGATTTGGGTTACGACGATGCATCATCGAGGCAAAAATCAAAAATGCGATGGCGCAGAATTGAGTGAACTGATGTGCTCCCGTGTACATGAATAGCATGTCGTTGAAGTCAGATGTCGGTATATACAGCACTAAGGTCATTATGGTGAGTATCAATGCCAACATTGGCCAAGTATCAAAAGCAGAATGCCTGATAGATATTGCGCACAGGACGGCAGCATAAATCAAAGAGCAGGCGATGAGCTCAGGTTGATACCCGTAAAGGACATAAAAGAGCACAAGGGGAGCAAGTGAACATATTAACCCTGCTTGTTCCTTACGTGGCATGAGTAAGATTTTGAGAGGCATAGCGACGCTATTTTGTTGCAGTAATCGCCATCCAAGGACAGGGGTAAGGGTAAATAGATAAAGAGACAGCAAGCTAAAGCTAAGGAGCACATAGATCTCAGATGAGGTACTAGATAGCAATGTTGTAATCAGTAGCCATGCGAAATTACCCGCAAAACACAATCGCCACAACCACTCACTGCCAACCCGCTCTGAGATGTAGACAGCAGAAGCACTAATAAACACTACAAACAGGGCAATTTGTAAGGTATTGGGCTGCAGTTCCCAAAATAACGCGGGTATCGCATAACTGCCAATAACACCAATGAAGGCAACGATAGGGCCAAACCTAAGCGCCATAAAGGTGGCAAGAGAGGTAACAATGATCGTAAGAACCAACGCCGGTGTCGGAGGTATAAACTGATAGTAGTGGGTTGAGACTACAATCATGGCAAAGCAGGTGATGACACCCGCCGAGGCTAATGCCGCACTGACTTGGCTAGTTTGAATATTGAAACGTTTGGGGTAACGAATCAGGTATTCTGCGGCAATTAATAGAATAATGCCAAATGCAAAGCCGAGTAAGATTCGAGCATGTGCGGAGATCAATCCCGCTTCAACGGCATATTTAGCAAGAAAAACCCCACCGAGAGCCAGTACAAAACCGCCAAGCCACAGCAGTATATTACTACTCAAGGCGGCGAACAGTTTCTTAGCGTTTTCTCCAATTGAATCCCATAAATTGAAGTATTCACCTTTTGGCTGTTCTTGATAGAGCTCAAGGGCAGGCTCAGATTCGGGTGATACTGGCTCTTGCAAATCAGTAGCTAGGGGCTCATGGTTTGTGCCTTGGCTATGTTGTTCAACATTTTTCAGTGCCACTTGCAGCTGTAATTGTTCCAGTTCAGCTTGTAACTTGGAGATTCTCTTATGAGCATACCGAGCCATCACAAGCCCAACGATGATTGCGATCAACAGAATAAATTGCAGTAGTAGCATTATTTCAAACATATATAACAAGAGTACTGAAGCCTATTAGGTAAGCATAGACCCTTGAAGCTAAAGTGTTTTTAGCTTCAAGGGGATTTTTTGCACGAGTAACGGTGCATCTTAATAAGTGACAGTTGAAATCTTAGATTTCCATGACATATCTAAATCATATGTCAGTACCCTTTGACCTCTTTAATTTTAGGAGCCTACTTAAAGGCTACAGCTAGGATCTTATCAAATGATACTGCGATACAACCGACTCGCATATTTCAGTGCTTCACTATTTAGCAGGGTAGAGCTCATTGCTCGTCGATGTTACCGAGTGAGCAATCGTGCGGAACTGAGTGCAGGGGAGGAGTTGCTGAAAACGATCTGGCGACGTTACCCTAAAACGTACAACGAAGAGTTTATCAACTGGGTTGAAAGAGATATTTATAGATTAAAATGCAGATTGAAAGAAAACGAATGCAAAATTCAGCGTCTTACCAGTCAAGTTAACAAGTAAAGATTTAGGTGATTTTTTGCTATTTACTGCTTAATTTGCCCGCAATATGTGTGCAGTTGCGTCCGATCTTGTCAAAGAATTAATAAATCTTGAATTTCCTCCCAATTAGGTTTGGCTTTGTGTCTGCCTTTTATTACTATGTGTAGCTATTCAAAATACCCGAAGTCCCGAAGGATACTGCCAGCTAGGCAGATGAGGAAACAATGCAACATCTACAAGAGATTATTGCTAACGCGACTGCTGCTATTGAAGAAGCACAATCGCTAGTCGCACTGGATGAAGTGCGCGTTCAGTTTCTAGGTAAAAAAGGTGAGCTAACGCTTCAACTTCAAAGCCTAGGTAAACTACCACCAGAAGAGCGCCGCAGTGCTGGTCAAGAGATCAACAAAGCAAAAGGCGCAGTTCAGCAAGCGATTGCAGCTCGCAAAGACGGCCTGCAAAAAGCAGAGCTAGAAGCGAAGCTAGCGGCTGAAACTATCGATGTGACCCTACCAGGTCGTCGCATTGAAAACGGTGGTCTGCACCCAGTGACTCGTACTATCGAGCGTATGGAACAGTTCTTTGGTGAGCTTGGTTTTGCAACAGAATCAGGCCCTGAGATCGAAGATGCATTCCATAACTTCGATGCACTGAACATTGCAGAAGATCATCCGGCTCGTACTGACCACGATACTTTCTTCTTCAACCCTGACTTGATGCTACGTACTCACACTTCTGGTGTTCAGATTCGTACAATGGAAAACGGTAAACCACCGTTCCGTTTCATCGCTCCAGGCCGTGTATACCGTAACGATTACGACCAAACTCACACTCCAATGTTCCACCAAATTGAAGGTCTGTTGGTTGACGAGAACGTAAACTTTGCACAGCTTAAGGGCATCATTTCTGACTTCCTTGTTGCTTTCTTCGAAGAAGAAGTTGAAGTGCGTTTCCGTCCTTCTTACTTCCCGTTCACAGAGCCTTCTGCAGAAGTTGACGTTAAGCGCAAAGACGGCAAATGGCTAGAAGTTCTTGGTTGTGGCATGGTTCACCCGAACGTACTTCGCTCTGTAGGCATCGACCCTGAACAATACCAAGGCTTTGCATTTGGTATGGGTGTTGAGCGCTTGACTATGCTTCGTTACGGCGTAACGGATCTGCGTGCGTTCTTCGAGAACGATCTTCGTTTCCTTAAACAGTTCAAGTAATCCAGGGGCACAATTAGATGAAATTCAGTGAATCATGGCTTCGTCAGTGGGTTAGCCCTGCGGTTACTACTGACGAACTAACACACCAAATTACAATGGCCGGCCTAGAGGTAGACGATGTTCTTCCTGTAGCGGGCGAGTTTACCGGCGTTAAAGTAGGTAAAGTTGTTGAGTGTGGTCAGCACCCTGATGCTGACAAACTGCGCGTAACTAAAGTAGATGTTGGCGCGGAAGAATTGCTAGATATCGTATGTGGCGCATCAAACTGCCGCGAAGGTATCTTAGTTGCTGTTGCAACAGTAGGTGCTGTTCTACCTGGCGATTTCAAAATCAAGAAAGCAAAACTGCGTGGCCAACCGTCACACGGTATGCTGTGTTCATTTACTGAGCTAGGTATCGACATCGAGTCTGATGGCATTATGGAGCTACCTGAAACTGCGGTAATCGGCACTGATTTCCGTGAGTTCCTAGACCTAAACGACGTAACAGTAGATGTTGACCTAACCGCTAACCGTGCGGATTGCTTTAGCATCCGTGGCCTAGCGCGTGAAGTGGGTGTTCTAAACCGTGAATCGGTAAAAGAGCCTGAATTCGCAACAGTCGCTGAAAGCATTCAAGACACTGTTTCTATTGAAGTAAAAGCATCAGAAGCATGTCCACGTTACCTTGGCCGTGTGGTTAAGAATGTAAACGTTAAAGCTTCTTCTCCAATCTGGATGCAAGAAAGACTTCGTCGCTGTGGCATTCGCTCTATCGACCCAATCGTTGATATCACCAACTACGTGATGCTAGAGCAAGGCCAACCAATGCACGCGTTCGATCTAAGCAAGATTGAAGGTGGCATCGTGGTTCGTATGGCTGAGCAAGACGAGAAACTGACTCTTCTTGATGGCAACGAAGCGAAGCTAAACGCAGATACGCTTGTTATTGCTGACCACAACCAAGCACTGGCTATTGCAGGTGTATTCGGTGGTGAAAGCTCTGGCGTAACCACAGAAACAACAGACGTATTGCTTGAGAGCGCATTCTTTGCACCGGATCATATCCGTGGCCGCGCCCGCGCATACGGCTTGCACACTGACTCTTCTATGCGTTTTGAGCGTGGTGTGGATTACGCACTGCAGCACAAAGCAATGGAGCGTGCGACACAGCTTCTTGTTGAGATTTGTGGCGGTGACGTTGCACCAATCGCGGGTGTTGAATCTGAAGCAGATCTTCCAAAAGCAAACACAGTATCTCTACGTCGCTCTAAGCTAGACAGTCTGCTAGGCCACGCTATCTCTGATGCAGACGTGGTTGAGATCCTTGAGCGTCTTGGTTGCACAGTTGAAACTACTGATGCTGGCTGGAACGCTGTTGCTCCAACATGGCGCTTTGATATTGCTATCGAAGAAGACTTGATTGAAGAAGTTGGCCGTATCTTTGGCTACAACAACATTCCAAATCAAGCGCCAATGGCGGCTCTTACAATGAACGATCACAAAGAGGCGAACCAGCCACTTAAGCGTGTTCGTGATTTGCTAGTAGACCGTGGCTACCATGAAGCAGTGACTTACAGCTTTGTAGAGCCTGAGCAGCAGAAGCTGATTGAACCAAACATTGAACCTTTGATTCTGCCGTTCCCAATCTCTGCTGACATGTCGGCGATGCGTGTGCAGTTGATTCAAGGTCTTCTAAACACCGTTGTTCACAACCAAAAGCGTCAGCAACCACGTGTACGTCTATTTGAATCAGGCCTTCGTTTTATCCCTGATGCAAATGCTGAAAACGGCATGCGTCAAGAATCGATGCTTGCGGGCGTTATTGCGGGTACTCGTTCTGAAGAGCATTGGGATATTGAAACCAACACTGTTGATTTCTTCGATCTTAAAGGCGACCTAGAAGCGGTTCTTGAACTAACGTGTGACGACAAAGCATACAGCTTTGCGGCAACTAAGCACCCAGCACTTCACCCAGGACAAGCTGCAGCTATCATCCTAGCCGGTAAAGAAGTGGGCGTGATTGGTACTGTTCACCCTGAGCTAGAGCGCAAGTTTGGTCTTAACGGTCGTACTGTTGTGTTTGAACTTGAGTGGTCTGCAATTGCAACTCGCGTATTGCCTGAAGCAGTAGCGGTATCTAAGTTCCCTGCAAACCGTCGCGACATCGCGCTAGTTGTTGATGAAGCTGTGGCTTCTGGCGACGTAGTAGCTGCATGTCTTGCAAACGGTGGTGAGCTAATGACAGATGCGAAACTGTTCGACGTTTACCAAGGTAAAGGCGTTGAAGAAGGTAAGAAGAGTCTTGCGATTGCTCTTACTCTTCAATCAGTTGAGCGTACTCTGGAAGAAGCTGACATCTCTGGCGCTGTTGAAGCAACAGTCAATGCTGTATCAGAGAAGTTTGACGCTGTACTGCGTGACTAGTTTTATCACTAGTACTGAGTAACACTAGATGAAGTAGGGAGCCTGATGGCTCCCTATTTTTTTAGCTATCTTCTGCGAAATTGGGTGTATTTGCACTGAGAACGGGTAGAAAGTCGTTAGTGCTACTTCAATGAGCTGAAATACGCTAGAATGCGCCTCACAATTTAAGTCTGAGCCAAATTATCTATGACCAATGCCACAACCTCTAACAGCTTTGCTGATCTTGCCTTAATTAAGCCTCTTTTAGCACGCCTAGAAGAACTGGAGTATCAACAACCTACACCTATTCAAGCGCAAATCATTCCTAGCGTACTAGCGGGTCGTGACGTCATTGCTGGTGCGAATACTGGCTCAGGTAAAACAGCCGCATTTGCATTGCCAATGCTACAGGAACTGTTCACTAAGCATGCATTAGTTAAATCTAGCGCTAGCAAGGGTAACTATGTTTCTGGCTTGATCTTAGTGCCAACGCGAGAGTTAGCAAAACAGGTTGCCGATAACATCAAGTCCTACTCAGTTCATTTTAACGGTGAGATCAAAACCGTAGCAGTGTTCGGTGGTGTATCGACCAATGCACAAATGCAAACGTTGCGTGGCGGAACAGATATCTTGGTAGCAACGCCAGGTCGTCTACTTGATCTTATCTCTAGTAATGCGATCAAGCTTGATAGAGTGAAGACTTTGGTTCTTGATGAAGCTGACCGCATGTTGAGCCTTGGCTTTACTGAAGAACTATCCGATCTTCTGGCGAAACTGCCTAAGCAAAAGCAAACGCTTTTGTTCTCAGCGACCTTCCCAGAACAAGTACAGGCGCTAACCCAAGAACTGTTAAATGATCCTGTTGAAGTTCAGCTGCAGAGCGATGATGAGAGTACCGTGGTTCAGCGCGTATTCAACGTCAATAAAGGCGAAAAAACAGCGGTACTGGCGCACCTGATCAAGAAGCATCAATGGCGACAAGCGCTAGTATTTGTAAACGCTAAAAACAGCTGTGAGCACTTAGCAGACAAACTGTACAAACGCGGTATTGAAGCCGACGTATTCCATGGTGATAAAGGCCAAGGCTATCGTACGCGTATCCTTGATGCGTTTAAATCAGGTGAGATTGAAGTACTTATCGCAACTGATATCGCAGCCCGCGGTTTAGATATTGAAAAATTGCCGGTAGTAATCAACTTCGACCTTCCAAGAAGTCCATCAGATTACATGCACCGCATTGGACGAAGTGGTCGTGCAGGTGAAGTAGGCTTGGCTTTGTCACTTATCGATTATGAGGACCTGCATCACTTTAAGGTTATCGAGAAGAAGAACAAGATTCGCCTGGAGCGTGAACAAGTTGCAGGCTTTGAGGTGGACGAAACCATTACTCAAGAAATGATTGAAGCCAACAAGCCAAAGGCTGCTCCTGCAGGTACTGGCAAGAAGAAGCGCAAGAAAAAGAAGCCGGATGGAGGCTCTGACGACATCTGGTTAAGAAACTCTTAATCAAAACTTATGAGTGTCAGCTAGGTGCTTTTCAAGCTATCCAGCTGGCACTTTTTTATGATTCATACTGTAGCGATAAGGACGAGTACATGATCGGAACTCAAAGATCGGACATTCACACTGGCCTAGAAGTGAAAATTGTCCTTAAGAAAGATCAGCGCACTGGAACCCTCACTTCAGGCGTAGTTAAAGATATTCTGACTAAGTCACCGAATCACCCCCATGGTATTAAGGTTCGCCTTGAAAGTGGCGATGTGGGGCGCGTGAAGGAAATCGTCTAAACACCGGTTTTTCAGTTCAACCAATGGAAAATTATAAATCGTTGGTTAACTGATGCTTCTAGATCAGCTTTGAGGCAAGCCTCTAGGGCAACTTTAACAACGTATGTAACAAAATCATCATTACGATACTGATAACATTTGGCGATTGAGGTTTTTATGGAAAGTTGGTCGTCAGTACGTGTTATGGTGGCGTTATATTTCTCTTGAATATCAGGCTTAAAAAGGAAGTTGTATGAATTTGGATAAAGCTAAAAAACGTATCGCAAAGCAGGTTAAAAAAGGCTTCAATGGTTATCCAAAAATCACATTAGCGTACTACGGAGTTACTAAAGATTGTGCAACTGAAGTAGCCGTTCAATTTATTTTGGGCGAAGGGGATAGTGTTCAAGAGGAGCGTTTCTGTTGTGAAACTGAAATTAGGGACAATGAGCAAATCCAAACGACTTTACTGAAAATAATCGAAAGAGCTAATGCCAATTCAGTAATTGAAATTGAAGGTGTTACGGTTCTCTAATTTTTTGATTTGCGTTCAAGAACAAATAGCTGGGTGTAATCAGCGCAATGCTTTAGGTTCAGGCTTGTGTCGGTCTGCAACTTAACTGGACGCCATATACAAGCGCAAGAATTAACCTCAGGCATAGCTCTATGGTCGGCTTGAGCTCATTAGTTTGTCTAGTTGCTTCTGAGCTTTGTTTGGGTTCTCTAGATCGACAATTTCAATCATTTCACATTCATCTCTAACCATCTCATCGATAAGGCTAGGGTAGAGGCGACAATCTTCAGGCCGGTCTTGGTAAATACTACAGGTATATTTGTCTTTCTCTTCAGCTTTGATTTTTGGTGCTAATTCTAAAAAAGGGCAGCGATCTAATTGCTCTCTTGTTTCGGGGTCAAACCAGATCTTTCCATCTTTCACATATTCAAAGATATCTGGATTAAATAACTCCCACAGATCTATTTCTTCTTGTGTAGCAGCCAAATCGCCATTTCCATATTTGATGCAGCATTTCCCACATTGGTTACAGTCTTTCATTGTGTTTCCGCTGAGTCATGACTATTGAGTGAGTCTATCATCAATAGTCATTAGGAGAACGTGCAAATCACAAGCGCTTAATTTAGGTTCGCTCCACTGTTCATTGAAAATCTTTCCCAAACCCTTTTAGTATTTCGTTATAATTCTGTTAGTTATCAAAAATTTAATAAGATAGAACATGAGAAAATACTACATCGTTGAAGGTGACACTTCTTCTAAAAAACAGAAAGTCGCTTACCCAAAGATGGCATTGTGCGAGAAATGCGTGAGTGAGTTCGCTGTTATTAGTGAAGGTGATAGAACGTACGAGCCGTGTAAAAAATGCGGTGCTGACGACTAGCTAGCCTTTAATTCACTTCAATAAAATAGGGATGTTTTATGATTTTAATCCCTAAAGGTAGAACACTTGTTGTAATGGTTAATATCTAAGATTGTGTGGATGAACTTAAAGAAAACACGGCCTCTATAAGACCCAAGCTTTCTTTTCTGATTGGGGTTGTATAGGGGCTATATTGGCAAACTCATCCCTGCCCAAAGCCGTTTAGCTCATTTGCTCTAAAAATTTTACGACTACCAGTCAAAGTGAATTTTTCTAATGTGTAGGAATAGCTATGTCAGCCTTCTAACCTGACTATTTATATAGTTTATTAGGTTTATCTGACTGCAAAGTATGTAAATGGCTTGTCTTGTCGAGCGTTCAGTCTCGTTTTATCGGCAAGTAGTCGCATAACTCTCTGTTAATCATAGGGTTACCGCATTATTATCTAAGATAACGAGCATTGTTAAAAAGAGATAACACGCACGCTCGTTTTTATGTAAAAACAAAATGCGAATTGTGATAAATATGCATTATATTTCATTGGCTTATGGTAGCCTGAATGAAACTTAGGCAATAAGAAAAACGAGCAGGCTTGTTATTCAGAATGTTAGGCATCTGGGTTACATCATCGGCAACTAATTAAGGGAAGTATATGGCGGGAACGAAAGTCAAAGTTTCTGGATTCGAAATGCAGTTCTCAGAGGGAGTCGAAATGAACGACTTCTATCAAGAGTTGGAGTCAATAAGTCGAAATCAAGATATAATTGTAGGAGCTTATTCAACAAGGGTTTATACGCGGATTGTTGATGGATTAGCTGTTGGGCTCATATTAACGTTCAAAGATGATCGTAAGAAGTTGGCTACAGAGCAAGATGGTAGTGGTAAGCTTAAGGTTAATAGAATTGAACTAAAAGAGAATCAAACTAGTACTGAAGCCAGCTTATTCTGTTTTAACCCTTCAACAAAATGTGGCGTATTTACACACTATGCTGGAGCTGCTTCTGTTTCCGTTTATACGTCAATATTTGGCCAAGCGCATAAAAATGTTAAAGACAGGTTGGTAGATCAACGAGTCAATGAGTATTCCCGCAGTAGATCTCGAGGAGACATAAAGAGAATAAAACATAGGGCTCAATCAGAGTTTAGTGGTTCATTTAGTTTTAAATATATATATCAAGAAAAAGATCTTAGCCAAATTTTGGATAACCTAAAATCGCTATCTGAAGTGGAGGTTATTACTGAGCTTGGAATTCCAGAAGAACCTGTATTTAGACACTTAGGCGCAGTGACTAAGAAAACCACTCAAACTATTAGTTTTCTAGATCAATTTAAATCAATAGAAAATTTGAAAGGTCACCTTTCAAATTTTATCCACGATGCTTTTTCACAAAAAAATAAAAAGTACGCTTTAAGGTTAATTGGTTCTAGCTTGAGTGGGCAACGAGCACAATATTGGATTGGCGAAAATATTGAAGAATACGGTTTTTTTGATTACGACGATTATATAGATGAGTTGCCCGACGATGTATGGGATAGCTACCTAGAGTGTACGGCTCTGGCTAACTTATCAAATGTCTTAAAAGGTAAAAGCGAAACATTTGGTCATCTCAAATCAGTTGAAAGTTGGGACAAATATCAGTCGGTTGCAGACTTATCTCCTGAACCTGATTTGACTGTAACGAAAAGTAGATCCTTGAAATCAAATGATGATTTCAAGGGTGACAGTTTGCCTCCATTGCAAATTGAGATGTGTCTATGATCTCGTGTGAAATTGCATTGGCTATCCTAGAATATCATTCCAAATGGAGTGTTGGTATTTTTACATCTAGTCTAACTTTGGCCAGCTTTCTTTTTACAATGAAGTCATTTGTGATTCAAACAGTCAAAGATAAAATTTATGATTCACCAAGTTATAGAGATAAGGTAAAGCAAAGAAGGGAAGCTGGCTCTCGAGTCGAATATTACGGTGGGCTTAAGCGCCTTTCTTTTTTGCTTAAATGGACGATTTTGGTTGCTCTGATTAACTCTATGCTCCAATTATGCTTATCTCCGTTCAATAACGTGTGGCTAGCGATCATTTGTCTTTTTACAAGTGTTATTACCGGTTTTCTATTTTTTAGTGTGGTTTGGATCGTATCCGAAAACATGAAGGATCTGATTGAGCAAGCAGAGCAAAAAGCGGAAAGTGAAGAGAAGTAAATGCCTAACAAATTGCTTAAGTCTGATTCATAAACGCGTGCCGAACTCGACTCGCTCAAACATGACACACGTTCACTCACTGCTTAGCAAGGCGTTACGTTACCGTACCTCAGCCAATAAGGCTAACTAAGTAATATAATTAACACGCTCCTGCCCATTAACGTATTACAAATTACGGTATGTATAAAATATGATTCACATTGAGCGCTTAAACTCCGCGCATGTCCCTTTTGTCAAAAAGATACAACTCTCTGATGAAAGTGTTAGATTTGCTTCCACGGCCGATGACTTCTTGCTTGATTCAAGTGACACCACACACCGATATGTGATTAAGCAATATAATTTAGTGGTTGGCTTTTTTAAGCTTGATATCGATTATGCGTCTACTTATCGCTTCTGCTCTAAAAGCAGCGTTGGTTTGCGAACTTTTGCTGTAGACCAAAGACAACAAGGCAAGGGATTAGGCACTAAAACCGTAGAGGCGTTACTTTGTTATCTTGCTAAACATTATCATACCTACGATTTTGTGTATTTAACGGTGAATTGCAAAAATCCTGCGGCGATTGCGTGTTATCGAAAGGGTGGCTTTGAAGATACGGGTGAGCTCTATCTTGGTGGTCAAGCAGGACCGCAGCATGTCATGCGTCGCAAAATCACAGTGTAATGATTTATATCCTTTTAATTCTTTAGAACTTGCTAGGATTACGGTTCACATCGATAAGTGCCAGTTAAAGGATGAACAATGGACTTTGATACCTCTGACTTAGAAAGCCAAGACAATTATCGCCTTCTTAATGGTGGCGTAACCCCAAGACCGATAGCTTGGATCAGCACACGATCAAAAGCAGGCGTCGATAATCTTGCGCCGTATTCGTTTTTTACCGTCGCGAGTTGTAATCCTCCTGTACTTATCTATACCCAAGTGACTCAAAGAAGTGGCATAGAAAAAGATACCCTTCAGAACTTAAAAGAAACGGGCGAATGCGTCGTCAATATTGTGGGTTCAAGCTTGCTAGAAAAGATGAACAGCACCAGTGCACCTTTAGATTCTGATGTGAGTGAATTTAAGCACGCAGGAATAGAGCATACTGCCAGTAAAAAGGTTAATGCCTTGTCAGTCAAAGACTCGCCAATACGCTACGAGTGTCATCTAAGGGAAGTCATATCTTTAGGCGACCTTCCTGCTGGTGGAACGATTGTTCTGTTGGATGTTAAGTCTGTTTACGTTCGAGATGATTTGTATGTTGATGGCGTGATTAATCAACAACTTGTTGATACGGTAGGGAAAATGGGTGGTAACGACTTTAATGTTGATGCGAATATTGTTGAGTGCATTCGTCCCTAAAACATAAAACTCAATCAGTAACTGTAATACTTTTTAACTGCAAGGGAGCGCAACAGAGTATGGATATTAAGATTTATCAGGTGGATGCCTTTGCTGAGCGGGTATTTGAAGGCAATCCAGCAGCAGTATGTCCACTTGATGAGTGGCCTTCAGATGAACTACTGCAAAATATTGCCCAAGAGAACAATCTCTCTGAAACGGCATTCTTTATTGAGGAAGGTGATGGATATTCACTGCGCTGGTTCACACCCGGTGGAGAGGTAGACCTTTGTGGGCATGCGACCTTAGCTGCTGCTCATGTGTTGTTCACACACCTTGGCTATCCAGATGACGTCATCGCATTCCACACAATAAGTGGTGCCCTGCTGGTTGGGAAGTCAGGTTCAGGGTATAGCATGAGCTTTCCTGCTAGTAACATTCAATCTATTGATGCGCCGAGTGACTTGATTTCAGCCTTGGGTATTACCCCTAGCGAAATATTGTCAGATTTTGATTACGTGGTCATTTTAGAGAGCGAATCCCAAGTTGTGTCTCTATCACCTGATTTTGCAAAGCTCTCAAATCTAGGTTTGCGCGGTGTTGTGGTATCTGCACCTGGAGATGATGTTGATTTTGTGAGCCGCGCTTTCTTCCCTAAGTATAACGTCAATGAAGACCCAGTTACCGGCTCTGCCCATTGTGAACTGGCTCCTTATTGGGCGAAAAAACTTGGCCGAACTCAGTTAGTGGCTAAACAGCTTTCTAAAAGAACGGGAATCGTTCAGTGCGAGGTAGTGGATGATAGAGTTATCCTTTCAGGTAACGCGGTAGATTACCTATCAGGGACAATAAGCATCTAAGCACTGTGAATGAAGCACTGTGAATGAAGCATAGCGAATGGTTTGTATATGAGAGTTACATAACATGGATGAAAAGAGCCAATCTTATTTAGAAGAGTATCTAGGATCCTTACCTAGGGAACAGGCAGAGAAATACACTTCCTTTAGTAGCGATTACTTTTGCGCCGATGAACACAACGCTAATCTGTGTGCACAGTTGATTCTACGCGGAGAAAAACGCGCTTCATGCAGTATGGAGTATTGGTACAGTCATGAAGGGGAGGCTATGCCAGCGGTTGGCCATTTGCAGGTTGTTACTGATTGGAAAGGTGCTCCCATCTGCATTATAGAAATAACTTCTGTAAATACCTGCAGATATTGCGACGTCACTGCTGAGTTCGCGGCCGAAGAAGGGGAAGGTGATAAATCTTTAGAGTGGTGGCGTGAAGCTCACTGGAAGTTCTTTAGCTTAGAGTGTCAAGAATTGAGGATAGAGCCTACTAAGGAGATGCTGTTAGTTCTAGAGCGTTTTAAGGTTGTCTACAGTGCGTCTTGATAGATTTGTGTGTAAAAGCACCGAACTCAGCAAAGAAGAAGCGACTCAGCGCATTCATCAGGGAATGATCAGTGTTAACGGCGAGGCGGTGACTAATGAAGCTTCGCAAGTTCATGAGAACAATAAAATAACTCTTGCAGGCGACACTTTAACGACTCGCGCATTTCGATATATTCTCATGCATAAGGCTGCCGGTACCATTTGTTCCAATAGGGATGAAGCCTATCCGTCACTATTTAATCAAATCACTATTGATCGGGTTTCAGAGCTTCATATTGCGGGACGGTTAGATGTTGATACAACCGGTATGGTGCTGATAACCGATGATGGGCGTTGGTCATTTAACATCACAACGCCTAGTAAAAAGTGTGAAAAGGTTTACCGAGTTGGGCTACATCGTCCTATTGCTGATGATGCTGCGACTAAATTTAGTAATGGTATTAGTTTGCAAGGTGAAGATAAATTGACCTTGCCGGCGGTGTTGGAAGTGCTGGACCCTAAAGAGGTGCTACTAACAATCACAGAAGGCAAGTTTCATCAGGTGAAGCGTATGTTTGCAGCGATTGGCAATCGAGTGGTGTCATTGCATCGGGAAAAAATCGGTGATGTCGTATTGGATATAGACGTCGGTCAGTGGCGATACCTGACTGCAGAGGAAGTAGAGTCTTTTTGAGTTTATAAGGATGAATATGATTCCACTGAATACCTCCATCGTTTCCGGTGTGGCGCTATCTGAGATTGATGGCGAGATGAGACTTTTACTCATGAAAAGAGTAAAGGGAGAGTTCTGGTGTCATGTGGCAGGTTCCATTGAGGGCGATGAAACGGCAGTTGAAGCTATCCTTCGTGAGTTCAAAGAGGAAACTCAAATCCAGGCAGATGAGCTGTATAACGCTCAATTCCTAGAGCAGTTTTTTGAGCCCAGTGTAAATGTAATTGAGCTTATCCCTGTGTTTGTGGTGCTGTGCCCTCCACATCAGCAAGTAGAGTTGAACGACGAACATACAGAATTTAAATGGTGCAGTTTAAGTGAGGCGCTAGAGTTGGCACCTTTTCCCAATCAACATGCGGTCTATAAGCATGTGTGGTCTTATTTTGTTGATAAACCAGTAAACTCGCTTTATCGAGTTCCTTATCATACTTGAGCAGCCTATAGGCAGTGAGTGACTCTCTGCTTACTTGCTAGTTGTTGCATCGCATAGCATCCACTTACCAAGGTAAATGGATGCTATAAGGTGCATTAGTGATAGCGCTGTTTGAGTTCACGGTAGATGCAAGATGGATGATCTTTACACTCTTCACGAAGTTGATTCCAAGCTGTACGTTTCTCGCGTTGCTCTTTAGACTTTGCTGAGATGGTTTGCTTTTGCGTATCATCAATTAGGCTAGAGTCCAACCCAAAACCTCCTGACGCCAATGCGCCAGATGAAACACTTACTAGTGCTAATAGTGTTAATAACTTCTTCATGGTAACTCCTTAGAATTTTTAACCGATGTTGAATTTCGTTGCTGTGCCTGGTGTGAGGGCATTTAATCACCGGCATTGAAAAACAAACAGTTAGCTACCATCGACATATTGGATAGGTGGATAAGAATAGGGAATTGATAGATGAAACTGAGAAAGCAGTTTTGCATTGCCAAGTTCTAGTTCTGTAGTTTGTATGTGCTCCTATCTTAAACAGAACAATGAGCCTAAAATTGTCCAGCATTTAAACAGTCGGTGTTGGTGTTTTAAAATTAAAAACGTGAGCCGTTTGGCTCACGTTTTTGAGAAAGACGCACTTTCTAACATTAACAACCTGCCCCCAATATTAGGGATTAACGGTATTCAATCACCCGAGCAACGTAGCGGAACACGCCTGAGTCACCGTAGTAATCTTTATAAAGATCGACAGAGAAGAAGTCAGGCTGATCTTTTTCGATGTGCTTAGCGATATCAGCGCTTAACTTATCGATGTTATGTTGGTTGTATACGTGGAAGGTATGCACCTTTTCTAGACCCATCTTCTTCGCATCGTGATGTGTCACGTAGATGTCTTTGTATTCAGAGATAACGAAACCTTTGTACTCAACTTGCTGAGCATTAGTATCGATGTCTTTTTCAATTTGTACTAATACTGGAACCGAAGTTTCTAGAGAAGCCATATCAGCATCAATTTTTTGCTGTTCTTGGCTGATGTTTTTCGCCATAGCACTAGTAGAAAGAAGAGTCAGTAGGCTCACTGCAATAAGCGTTTTTTTCATGATTTATTCCTTGTCGATACGGCCGATTAATGTCCGTATTGTTGTGTTGATAGGGGTAATTTAAGGTGCTTTTTGGCGATTACCAACACGGTTATGAAGGATTAAATCCATCGAAACTAAGTAGCTGAAAGCCTCAAATCTGAAGCTTCCAGCTTGGCTTTAGCTATCTTTCTTCAAATACAACAGCGCTCCATGGGGGAATAATGGCAACCTCATCGTTCATCTCAGTGCCGTTGGCCAAAGAGAATGGACCAAGTTGGGAATGAAAGCGGTGAGGTTTAAATTGACTCATGTTGAGTTGGTCGATGGTTTGAATATCATTGCGAGCGTTAATCACGACAACAATGCGCTTGCGTTGCGGATCGATGTCTTTAAATGGGGCGCGATCATCAATGCTCATCACTATCAAACCTGGGATCTGAGACGAGCCCGTGTTATGGAATTTAACGCGCTGTTGGATGTCTCTACCATCGCCTAACGTAAAGAGTGGACTGCTGTTTCTGATCTCCATCATCTCCTTGAAAAAGCGTTCCATAGTGGCGATATCACTTGGCGAAACCTCTACATTTCCTTGTGTGTTCTTATAGATCTCTTCAATCACTGGCCAATTTTGCTCGTCTTCATCGGCATTGGGTAAGCCGATGTTCCAGTTATTGGACTGCTTGCTAAAGTCGACTCGATTGTACCAATCACCGGAATCATAGGAATTTCTTTCCATTGATTTAGAGCGAAGCAACTCACTGCCCATGTGATGGAAAACCACATTCTGACCATACATAACGGTAGCTAAACTGGTAGCGTGCATTCGAATACGCGTTGTTACGTCGGCATCGTACGGGGCTTTATATTGATGATTGTCCCACAGGGTTTGATTGTCGTGTTTCTCTACGTAGTTGATGATTTCCCAAGCATCTTTTGCGTATCCTGCAGGCTCATCGTTGTACTCTAACTGTGAGCCTTTAATCAGGCGATCTTGGCTATCGGTAAAAGAAAAGTCTCTTAAGTTTCCTGCCATACCAAGGCGCACAATGTCAGCCAGATGCTTCGCTTGGGCCTCATCCACCTTATTAAGTTCGTTAGGGTAGACAAAAGCGCCATTGCCAAAGCCTTGTGAGGCTCTTATTTGTTCACCTTTATCAAATGGCGAGCCGCCACGGACTGCGTTCCGCATGCGATCGGAGAAGGTGCCTATGCCAGTGCCATATAAATTGAGCTGAGAGGCTTGTTGGAACTGACTGTCGCTTTTCACCTCACCAAAGTCCCATCCTTCTCCATAGAAATAGACCTCTGGATTGACTGTTTTAGCGGCGTCTAAGGTTGCCAATATTTGCGATTTAGGATGGTGTCCCATTAAATCCCAACGGAACGCATCAACCTTATAGTCTTTGGCCCAAACAACAACAGAATCTGTGATGAGTTTTTCCATCATTTGACGCTCAGGAGCGGTATTAGAGCAACACGTGCTTTCTTCGACTTCTCCGCTCACTGGGTCTAAACGGTGGTAGTAGTTTGGAACGATTTTGTCCAAAACGGATTTGTCTGCAATACCTGATTCGTTGGTATGGTTGTAGACGACATCCATAACCACATTCATCTTAATGTCTGACTTAATTGCCGCGATCATTTTACGAAATTCAATGATACGCTGCATGCCATTGGCTTCAGTGGCGTAGGAGCCCTCAGGTGTTGAGTAGTGGTATGGATCATACCCCCAGTTATAACTGTCGTTTTGACTAATGGCACGACTCAGCTCTTGAACATCAGGCGCTTCAAGTGAGTCTTTACGAGAGAATTGCTCTAATACCTGCTCGCCGGATAATCCACTATCACAATACACGCCAAACTTAGGGTGGCGTATTAGGTTAGGATTCATTTGGCACAGTGTTCTATACGAATCGCTGATGTCAGCACGCTCTGTAAGCTCTTCATTGACGGTTGCAAAGTCAAATACAGGCATTAGGTGCAAGTGAGTCGCTCCGCGTCGTGACAGCGATTTAAGGTGCGTTACAGGTAATGAATCTGCTTCTGTAAAGGCTAAGTATTTGCCACGATAATGGTCGGTTGTGGACTCATCCAGTGCTGAAAAGTCACGAACATGAGTTTCATAGATCATAAACGTTGCAGGGTTTTGTTGGGATACGGGGGAAGAGACATCATCCCAGCCTGCGGGTTTTAAATCAGGGTTATCGAGATCCACGACTTGGCTATGCTGAGAATTCGTCGATAAGCTAAGAGAGTAGGGGTCAGTCACTTGTAGCGTTTCTACTCGACCGGTGACCGGGTGATACAAAGTGACTTCATATCGATAGTAATCACCATGAACTAATTCTGTATATTCAGCAAGCCAACTACCAGAGGCATTATCCCGTCTCATTAAAATTGGCGTCTTCGCTCTTAATTCCTCATCAAAGGGTATTAATTTCACCTGTTGCGCGGTAGGAGCCCAAAGCCTAAATGTGGTAGTGTCGGATTCATGATCTATCACAGCGCCATATTGTAGCTTGATTGCCTCTTCGGCATATAAACTGTCTAGCAACTCAGCCGTTTGCACCCGAGTTACTGAACTCAGTACTCGCGCACTTTCTTCCTCGCTATAAGAAACTAACCAAATTTGACCGCGAATCATGTTTGCAATGGTATTGCTATCGCCATCTTTTACTTCAAAAGCAATAAACGTATCTGACAGATGAGGATAGTCTTGTTTCCAAGATGAGTTGGCCGAAGGAGCGAGTGCTAATTTTGTTGCAGCACCCTCTATAAGGTTGTCTCTCTCATTAATACTCATGCCACCGGTTGTAGACATGACCAATTCGGCTTCGGTAGTGTTCTTAGGTACTAGTATGACTGAAGGCGATACCCAGTGAGAGCTAGCTCCCTTTAAACCAATTGCTGATTCTGGAGGTGTGGTTGAAGGGATATAAAAAACACGATTAGTATCTTTAAACACATAACCTACCTTAGCGCCTTCGTTAGCACTATCAGAAAACTTCAGTTTTAAAGCCGAGGTTTGATAATCGGGGTTAAAGCGATGAGGAGTAAAGTTGACACATTCGGCGTTAGGATCAATCTGAAGATCCCAGTACACCCCATAATCAGGATGCTGCCCACTAGGCTCTAAGCCTGCTTCCCAATCCGTATTGTCGCCCATATATCCGTCACAGGTTTGGTCGTTCCATACATGCAGCATGTAATCCGGCTCGGCATCAGTGGAGTTGAAATAGATTCTGGCGATGTTGGGATTGGCCAAGGCTGTGTCTTGAACAGCGTCTTCTTGCGTAGCACAACCTATGCTAGAAAGTGCGAGAGCAATAGAAATAGACAGCTTACATCTTGTTGCTGGCATAGAAAAAAAGGTAGGCATGAAATTCCTTTTCAAGCGATTGTAATTTAGACAAGTGTACTTAAATTTTAAAATGTTCCGTGTGAGCCTGTTCACCTTGCTCAACTATTATTATTAGCATAGTAGAACAAGTGACTGAATTTGCTCTATAAATCTCACTTTTTTGTAATCTTTCCTCATCAAATAGTCATCTTTGTTGACAAAATTTAACGTAAAAAGACTTGAATTATCTAAGTGTCTAATTCTTATAAATATTATTTAGAAAAAAGTTGGCGAAAGTGAAAACCTTGTCATACACTTTCGATCGAGTCATCAATATGTAGTTGATTGTAGAGACAAATTTTAGGAGCTATCGTTGGTTTCCATTTAAGTGAAGCCTAGGAGTGGCAAACTCTAGCGTAGCAATTGGTTCATCTAGCTTTGAGGAAAGTTTTATGGCGCTCACCAAGGCCGATTTGGCTGAAAACCTGTTTGAAAATCTTGGATACAGTAAACGGGATGCCAAGGAAACCGTGGAAGTGTTTTTCGAAGAAATTCGTAAATCACTTGAAAGTGGCGAACAGGTAAAACTGTCTGGTTTCGGTAACTTTGATCTAAGAGACAAGAAGGAACGACCTGGTCGTAATCCGAAAACAGGTGAAGATATACCTATTTCAGCACGTCGCGTGGTCACGTTTAGACCTGGGCAAAAACTTAAAGCACGAGTGGAAGAGCTTAAGAAAGACGACGTTAAGTAATAAGCCATTTGAGCAAAACGAAAAAAAGAGGTCATATGACCTCTTTTTTGATTTTTGCACATCTAGAAATTAAGTTTTTCTAGGTTTGTATTATGAGGAATTCAATTAGTAATGAATCTTAACCTTTTTAGCGGCATCAACAGCAGCATCAACTGCGCGTGTTGTATCTTTAGCACGCGTCAAAATCACACCTAAGCGACGACGGCCATCAATGTCAGGCTTACCAAACAGTCTGATCTGGGTATCAGGGTTGCCAACTGCATCTTCAATGCCTGTGTACGATAGGTTGTTTGACGTACCTTGACCCAAGATGACAGCAGAAGCAGCAGGACCGGTTTGACGGATCTTGTTGATAGGGTTTCCGGTGAATGCGCGAACGTGCAGTGCAAATTCTGACATATCTTGAGAGATCATGGTAACCATGCCCGTATCATGCGGGCGAGGGGATACCTCGTTAAAGATAACCTTGTCGCCTTTAATGAACAACTCAACACCGAACAGACCGTAACCGCCAAGTGCATTCACAATTTCTTCAGCAACGTATTCCGCCGCTTTAAGGGCAACATCAGACATTTGCTGTGGCTGCCAAGACTCACGGTAATCGCCATCTTCTTGACGGTGACCGATAGGCGCACAGAAGTGAACGCCGTCGACAGCACGCACAGTTAGCAGCGTGATTTCGTAATCAAAATCGATGAAGCCTTCAACGATTACACGACCTTCACCGCTGCGACCACCTTCTTGAGAGTAGTCCCATGCTTTTTGAACATCTTCTTGTGAGCGGATAACGCTCTGTCCTTTACCAGATGAACTCATTACAGGCTTAACCACACATGGCATGCCTACTTCAGAAACGGCTGCGCTGAAGTCTTCAAAGCTGTCTGCAAAGCGATAGTTTGATGTGTTTAGGTTTAGCTCTTCTGCTGCTAGACGGCGGATACCTTCACGGTTCATCGTCAATTGGGTAGCGCGTGCATTAGGCACTACAGTGGTGCCTTTTTTCTCAAGCTCTACCAAGGTATCAGTAGCAATTGCTTCGATTTCAGGAACGATGTAGGTTGGTTTTTCTTTATCAACAATGCTTGCTAGCGCTTCACCGTCAAGCATATCCAGTACATAGCTTCGATGAGCTACTTGCATCGCTGGTGCGTTTTCATAACGATCACAGGCAATAACCTCGATACCCAAACGTTGACATTCTATGGCCACTTCTTTACCCAGTTCGCCAGAACCTAGTAATAAAACCTTAGTTGCACTTGATGCCGTAGCCGTACCCAACATAGTATTTCCTTTAAGAAGATGATTTTTTTCAGCAGATAATACTCAAATTTTCGCGTAGCGCAATCGTTTGCATGGCGAAATTGATGAATTTTTTGTGAGAACACCACAGACTAAGTTGTGGTGTTCATATAAGAAGATGCTTTGTAGAGATTATTCGCCAATCGCAACGTAAGCGACAGGGATATCTGGATTGATCGCTTCTATGGTGCTTTGGGTATCCGCTAGGTGAGAGATGGAGCCTTCATTCATTTCAGCTAAACCCACTTCTGCAATTTCCGAGAAGGATATGCCAGCCATTTGCAGTTGTACTAGCGCGACCTGTAATGGTGGCAAGCTTGGGTTGAATGCTGCGTTCTCTGCGTAGCTTCCGCAATACAGGGCACCCTCTTTCGTTTTTATAGACACGCCACTGTGATCCTTTGTGTAAGGTGCGTGGCTGCGATTTAGTGCATAGATAGCTTTTTCAAGCAGTGGATCGTTTTCAGCAAAGCTATATCCATGGTCAACTGGAGACATTAATCCTGACTCAATACCTAGGTCCTTTGGTCCAAAGGATTCTGGTAAGTACTGCTGTAGCGTCATTTCGTCCCGCTGGGGCAGTTGTACAGAAAGGTGCTCAGCGGTTGAGAGTTCATTCATGAATTGGCGACAGTGACCACAAGGACTGAAGTTGATAGTGATATCAGAGATACCTTCTTCGCCCTTCATCCATGCATGGCTGATAGCAGATTGTTCAGCATGTACAGTTTGTCCGAGCTGCGCACCTGCAAATTCAAGATTTGCTCCAAAATAGAGCTTTCCAGAAGTCCCTTTAACAATGGCTCCAACATAGAATTTTGAGATAGGAGCGACAGAGTAAGCAGCAGCAAATGGAAGTAAAGCTAGCTTTAACTCTTGTTCATTGAGCTGGGTGATCTGCTTAAGCGTTTGAAACTGATCATTGCTTAACTCACCAGCAAACGAAGGAGAATCAAAGATAGATTTGAAACCTTCTACATACTCGGTTGGAAGATCTTTGTAGAGGTCAATAAAACGCTGGCTCATTGCAGGTTCCTGTTAGAAAAATCATTGCAAACAGCATAGTGCAACTGGCTGTGAATAGGGAGACTAATCGGTGAGGTAAACGGTTTCGTTCACACTGAATGCTGTTTGTTTGCTCGTTTTGGAGTCGTATCAGTAATAGAAAAGTCTTCAAGAACTCAGGCCAAGCATCAGAGTCATCACAAAGGGAGCTAAAAGCGAGGTAATAACTCCACATAAAACCAATGCAAGTGAGCTAAATGCGGCATCCTTTTGACTGTGTTCAAACGCCGTCGCGGTGCCAAGAGCGTGGCTAACCGTGCCCATAGTCAGTCCCTTTGCGATAGGGTGCTTTATCTTCAGTAGCTGATAGACAGGGTAGGCCAGTAGTGAGCCTGTTAACCCAGCTAGCAATACTAAAATGGCGGCTACAGCGGGCTCACCGCCAAGCTCAGAGGATACCTGCATTGCTATCGCAGTGGTCACGGACTTACCCATAATACTGGCGAGTAATTGTGAATCAGCGCCAAGTAATACAGCTAATAGACCTGAGGATAGCATTGCGCCCAGGCTACCGATGACGCATGTGGTGAGGATTAACTTCCATTTTGCCCGTATCTCGTTCAACTGTTCATACAGAGGGTAGGCTAGCGCCACTACCGCGGGCTGCAATAGGTGTTGAATGAGCTCATTGCCTTCGTAATAGGTTTGATACGGCACTTTAAAGAGCAGCAAAAACGGAATAATGATGGCTAAGCTGATGAGTAATGGATTAGCCAAAGGGTGGTGTGCTTTCTTAGCGATAAATCTAGCAATGAAGTAGACGACGATACTGAGCAGTAACCACATATTATTTGTCCTCCGCTAACAGCTTATCGAGCGCTAAAGAGAGGAAAATCAATATAAATAGGCTTCCCAATACTGTACTCACCACGATAGCAAGGGCATTATCGAGTAGCATGTGGTAGTGATTCATAAGGCCAGCACTGATGGGAATAAACAGCAAGATCATGTATTTGATCAATAGCGAAGCGCTAGGCTGTACCCAGTGAGGTTTTATAACACCACTCACTAACCCTAGAAACAGAATCAACAGGCCTAGCACGCTCCCTGGTACAGAAAGCGTGAAAAAATCCTGTATCCAATCACCGATAACAAGGGAAAGGACGATCAAGCCTGCACTGAGTAGATAGAAGAATGCCTTGCTGATCATTGACTAAGAAACCAATTGTTCAACGTAGTGATAGATGGCTTTGAGGATCTTCATCTTATGCTCATCTCCTTGATGCTGCGCACCAAGATTTTCTAGGTTTAATAGGTAATTTGGTAATTCTTGTTCAAACTTATCACGACAGTGCAGTAGCCATCGTTTCTGTTCTTGATCGGTGAGAGTGTGAAAAAAGTTTCGCGCTCGATAGTTAAACAGCAAAGGCGCAATGCGAGGATCAGTGACTTGGATATCTAGTGATCCTAAAACCTCAGGTTTAGCTTCACGGATAATACGCATCTGCGCTTTATCTGCCGGTGAGAAGAAGCCATTGTAGAGCTGCTCTTCTATGTTAGGGCTGGCTGGAAACGCTCTATTCTCTGCAAATACGGCATCAAGTTTTTCTCGAATTTGTGGATGTTGCTGAAGGAGTTGTTGCCTTTGCAAGCATTGTTCTTTATCGATTTGTGTGCGTTCAATAGCCTCAGTCGTTAATACACCAAGGGGAGCAAGAATAGGGCACTTATTCAGATGGACAAGTTTTACTGGAATAGGCAATTGACCCTCTTCAAGGTCGCTGCGCTTGGTATAGAGCCTTTGTTTGATTTCGTCCGCAGAAAGTTCAATTAACGGCGTAATGTCTTGAGTAAGATCGATAGTGATTAGAGCTTTAATTGGCGTCCAACCTATAGGCGCAATCAACGCGGTTTTTTGATGCTCAGTGCTAAGCATTCCAGATACGTGAACCAGCGGCGTCATATTGACAATATCGACAAGAGCGTTGAGCTTTTGTTTTCCTCTGTGTTTATAGAAGAAATCAAATAGCTTAGGTTGGCTCTGTTTCACCTTTTTGGCCATCTCAATAGTGGCATACACATCGGCCATCGCATCGTGGGCGTTGCTGTGCTCAATACCGTTTGCTACCGATAAATGCTCTAATCGAAAACTGGTATTTCCTTCGTCGTTTTCTGGCCAGTTTATCCCTTCTGGTCGCAGAGCATGACAGGCGCGCATAACATCTAATAGATCCCATCTAGAATTTCCGTTTTTGTAACTCCACTCATAAGGTTCTATGAAATTACGATAGCAGGTATATCGAGTAACCTCATCGTCGAAGCGTACGCTGTTGTACCCAAGGGTGCAGGTATTTGGACGACTCATTTCGTTGTGAATGGCAGTGATGAATTCTGGCTCTGATAGGCCTTCTTTCATGGCTTTTTGTGGCGTAATGCCAGTCACAAGTGCGGCTTCGGGATTGGGCAGATAATCTGCAGGCGGTCTGCAATAGATGACGAGCGGCTCACCAATGACATTGAGATCGGCATCGGTGCGCACACCAGCAAACTGACACGGTCTATCTTTTGCCGGACTGACTCCCCAAGTCTCGTAATCAAAGAAAAAGAATGTGGGTTGGTCCGTGTGCATAAAAAATGTCCAAATATCAGTATGTTGTCAGTTATTAGACCATTGCCGAATGCGGATAGCAAACCCCTTGAGCATTGTTGTTAGTCAAAGATTAACGTAGGGAATAAATCCTGTGGCTACTTGTTGAGAACAAAGCATCAATGGCAATGAGAAATATGATTCAATTCAGAATCTTATAATTATCTTAGGAGGGAAATTACCAGAGAGTACAAATTTCCATCAATGTAATGGAGGTTCCTAGAGGTTGATCAAAAAAGCCCCTAGGAGCTTGGTGTTGCTGAATCAATACATAGTATTGTTGTTGAGGCTTTCTTTAGGGATTTGCTGTATGGAGTCCCAGTGTTCAACAATCTTTCCATTGCTGTCAAAGCGGAAAAAATCCATGGTGACGTATTGGTCATCATCAGGCCATGTTTGATGCGTATGCAAGGCAACTAAGTCGCCTTCTGCAATTGCACGTACAAATTCAATTTCTTTGTCAGGGTAGTGTTGCTGCATTTCTGTAAAGTAATCGATAAACGATTGCTTGCCATCTCCAACCAATGGGTTGTGCTGTATATAGTCATCACCCACATACAACTCGACTGCTTGTTTAGGGTTGCCGAGATAGGCCATTTTGTAGAATGCGATGGCGTTTTCTTTATTGGATTCGAGCTTCATAGACATGTGCCTTTTCTTTAGCGTGTCAGTGTTTAAAAACTAGGCGACATTGTGTGATTGTGCGAATTCCTGCTAGAGATACAAAAAAACCGAGGCAAAAGCCTCGGTTTGTCGTTTCTTAGTATCAGTTAAAAGTTTAAGCGTTGGCTTCTTCTAGCTGTTCTTTCTTTTCTTTACCTAGGATACGTGAAGTAATCGTGCCCGCAGTCATAGCCCCAGAAACATTAAGTGCAGTGCGCGCCATATCAATCAAAGGTTCGATAGAAATAAGTAGCGCGGCAATCCATACAGGTAACCCCATTGCAGGCAATACAATTAGAGCTGCAAAGGTTGCACCGCCGCCAACACCGGCAATGCCAAATGAGCTGACGGTGATGATAGCCACTAACGATAAGATGAAGCTAAAGTTCATTGGGTCAATACCAACAGCTGGAGCAACCATAATTGCTAGCATCGCAGGGTAGATGCCTGCACAGCCATTTTGACCAATGGTTGCGCCAAATGATGCTGATAGGTTTGCGATTGCTGGTGGAACGTTCAATTTAGTGATTTGCGCTTCTACGTTTAGCGGGATTGTTGCCGCTGAACTGCGAGAGGTAAAGGCAAAGGTCAGTACTGGCCAAATCTTCTTGAAGTACTCTTTCGGGCTAACGCCAACAAGCGACACTAGCAAACCGTGCACAACAAACATTAGGGCGATGGCTACGTAAGATGCAACGATAAAGCCAAGCAGGTTGAGGATGTCAGATGCACTAGACGTTGCCACAACTTTCGCCATTAGTGCTGCAATACCGTAAGGCGTTAAGGCCATAATCATTTTAACTAGGCGCATAACCACAGACTGAGCCACTTCAACAAACGTGCGGATCGGTTGCTCTAGCTCTTCTTTTTCAATCATTACCTTACGAGCTGCAATGCCCATAAGTACGCTGAAAATCACAACAGCAATGATTGAAGTCGAGCGAGCGCCAGTCATGTCGCTAAATGGGTTTGTAGGAATGAAGCTAACTAACATTTGCGGAATAGACAGATCTGCAACGCGATCAATACGGCTCTCTAGTACAGCGATACGTGCTGTTTCTCTAGCGCCTTCAGCCAGTCCTTCAGCGGTGAGACCAAACACCTGAGTAACCGCAATACCAATTAATGCTGAAATAGCGGTAGTAAATAGCAATACGCCAATGGTCAGTCCGCTGATTTTTCCAAGAGAGCCTGAGTTGTCCAGTTTAACAACAGCAGAAACCATTGATACCATCACAAGCGGCATGATGATCATCTTAAGAAGTCCAACATAGCCACTACCAACGATTTGAACCCAATCAAGAGTTTGAGCAATAGCAGGGTTACCCTCGCCATAGATAAGCTGTAGTGCTAAGCCAAAACCACTACCTGTAACTAAGCCTAAAAGTACCAGACGGGAGAGCGTATTTTGTTGTTTTTGTTTAGAAAATAGAAAATAGATGATACCAACAAAGAGAGCTAAGTTGGCAATAACGGCAACTGACATAGTTATTCCTTTAAAGTGTAAATCCGTATGTTTTTATAATCAGATCTTGAAAGAGAGCATAGATTATCGAATTTTCCACCCAACAATAAGTATAAAAAGGAATAACATATTCCAAAGTTAAAATGTGAAGGCTCATTAATTCAACAAGTTAGTGGTTCAACGAGTCATTTCGCGATAATGAGCAATGGTTTCGCCGCTGTCATTAGCCTCATTGCAAAGGCCATCAACAAGATAGCTTGCAACATCTTGTGCAAGAATTGGGCGAAGATTTTCAATTGGGCCTACCATCACTGGCTTAACGACTTTAAGGACTTTCTGAAGTACTACCTCGTCCCATCTTGGCAAACTTCTTTCCCCTAGCAGGGGGCCTGGCCTTGCAATGATCAAATGTTCAAATCCCAATTGTCGCAGGTCTCGTTCCATCTCCCCCTTACATTTGAGGTAGTGAGAAGGTGATTCGGTCTTAGCGCCATAGCTAGAGACCACTCCTAATCGCTTTACGCCGAGGCTTTTCATCGTTTTTGCAAAAGAAATGACTAAATCATGATCTATGCGATAGAGCGCTTCATTGCTTCCAGCCTGCTTTTTAGTAGTGCCCAAGCAAATAAGTCCAAGACTTGCTTTGATCGTTAACGAACTGTCGAACTCGTCATTGGGCAGAGTCACCAATGAATCTGCTGACTGGGCTAACGGACGCCTGGTTACAGCGTAGATGTTATCGACATATTCAGGGTGCTGCAGAAGATAATCTATGGCGTGTTGACCTATAAGGCCAGTGCCCCCGGCAAGAATGAGATTTGGCTTTGTGATTTCCATAGAGAATGCCTATTAATCTTCTGTCACTAGGACTGAGTTTCGGTATGATGTTATACCCATGTTACATCTAGATATAAGGCTTAGGAAGGGAGAGTCCATGCCAGTACCATTATTTGAGTCTTCATTTTTACAAGAAACGCTACAAGCATCTGAGGTTTCGTCTCGCTCCGTTACACTCGGCAATGGAGTGCAAATGAGTTTGTTGAAAAAGGGAGTACTTAAAATTTCACCGCCTTCTGAGGCGAAACCAAGTAAACACATGGTAATTTCTAGTGCAGTCCATGGAAATGAAACTGCGCCCATTGAAATGGTGGATGATCTAGCTTCGCAAATAGCTAACGGGTCTATTGTTCCAAAGCATCATTTACTACTGATCATTGCGCACCCGAATGCAATTCTTGCAGAAGAGCGATTTGTGCAGACCAACTTAAACCGCTTATTTGGTGATGCAGCTTACCCTGAATCTCAAGAACTGGCTTTAGCTGTTTCATTAAAAGAGCAAGTCACTCATTTTTGGCAAGACGTACCTATGGCAAGTCGTTGGCATTTGGATATGCATTGCTCAATTCGCGCCTCTAAGCACTATACCTTTGCGATTAGCCCTCAATCGACTTACCCAACTCGGCGAAAAGAGTTTATCGACTTTATGCAACAGGCTGGCATAGAAGCTGTGCTGTTATCCGAAGAGCCTTCAAGTACCTTTAGTTGGTTCAGTTCGAGTAAATTTGGCGCACAAGCAGCAACATTGGAGCTAGGGCAGGTCGCAAAGTTTGGTCATAACGATATGGATAAGTTAGCGCAGTTCAGGAAGGTATTTTGGGAGCTTGTAGAGTCGGTAGAGTCGGTAGAGTCGAGCACCAGTGGAGATATGATCACCTATCAAGTAGACAGTTCAATTTATCGTGAGAATTTGGATTTTGAATTCTACTTTGACAAAGCACTACCCAATTTCTCAAGGTTTTCTGAGGGTGAAACGTTGGGTAAAGATGGAGATAAAGTATTGACCATGCCAGTAGAGCAGGGTGGTGTTGTGTTCCCAAATCCAAACGTAGAGCTAAAGCAAAGAGCCGCACTGATTGTAAAACCCTGTGCGACTCGATACGTGGATAACCAACTGACAGTATTAGATTAGTTTTTGTTGTCTTTGAGGAAGCGATTCATCTTTTGCATGCTTTGATCAAAGTAAGGGTTCCAACTTATCCGAGCCCTTACTTGAGTCTCTTCACCATCCCCATAGGCAGAAAACCACACTTGGTCACTAGGCACCTCTGAGCAGTCCTTAGGCGTACCCTCTGGTTGTTCTCTAAAGCACAGTCTCACTTCACCATCGCGCTTGTAGATAGGATTCTCTGGAGAAAACACCAGGGATATGTGTGAGGCACTTACAATCTTCTGATTGGGAAGATTCATACTATAGCTTGTGATGCGCTCATCTTTGTATTGAGTTTCCCCAAACCAAAGTAGTTCACTGTGGCTACTCGTGAATTTTTCGGAAAATTGTTCAACGGCGTATTGCGAATCAATGGTTTCGTCTGCCTCACTAAGCATAACAAAAGTAGGCTTGTCATAAGCGGCATCATCTATGTAGTCTCGTACTACTGCAGATGATTTGTAGTAGGTTGCAGCTCCTTTCATATGTAGTGAATTATACCGAGTATAATTGTCCTCAGGCAGCTGACTTTCCCAATCAACAAACCAGCTAGCCAGTGGAGAGAATCTCGCTAAAGAGTCGCGAGGTTTGAACGCAGGAGAAAACAATAATAACCCTTTCACCTCGGGATGCTGATAGGCTAATGCCGTGACTAAGTTAGCACCTGTCGAAAAGCCGCCTAGCCAGACGCCTTCAACTTGCTCGTTCAATAATTCGTAATGATGAGCAACGATATTCTGCCAATCTTCTATTTCAGGAAGGGATAAATCCGCTGCTCGTGTTCCGTGTCCGGGTAACAAAATAACTCGAACCAGATAACCTTGAGCGGCTAGATCGGGTGCGATATCGACATAAGAAAATGGAGAATCGCCCAGCCCATGCACTAACAAAACACCCTGTCCATTAGGGTTTTGTGGCACGAGTTCAAATGGCGCTACCGCACTGAGTTCAGTTTGTTTGTCATTGGTTAAGAATACGCGATTTTCAAGTAGCCACTCTTGTGTGTCGGCAAGGTAGGTTTGATAGTCATCTTGCATGTAAGGCTGTAGTGATTTCGATGCGACAAATTGCGGATCTGTAGGTTCGCTTGCACATCCAGAGAGAGTTAAAGCAAAAACGGGTAATAAAACTAGTTTTTTGCATGTGAGCATTATCAATATCCTTATGAATGGTCAGTATGCTGGTGTATATCACTATATTTCTTTATTCACTGAAATTTATCTTCCATAGATTAACTTTGAAACTGTTTTATTTACATCAGTCATTTGAATGTAACTTAAATTTATACCAAGCATAGGCTTACTGTAATAAATACTCAGCATTATTCAATTAGATTAGAAGACTGATTTGATGCTTGGTATCTATTTTGCATTTTCTGCAAATTACCAAGTAAAAATCATAGATTTGAGTGATGATTAATAATGAAGCAATTGTTTGAGATTTGTACAATCTGTGACATTATTCACCAAATTGCATCTTACCCACACCTTAACGTGACCTAACTCTCATTATCATTACATTGAGATTTGATCTTTTAAAAAGTGTGAGTTTAAGCAGATATATTTCACAGGATTAATTTATTATCCCTGCAATGACGAACAAAAGAGCTTTTAAAAAGCCGTATTTCGTTTTTTTTTACATTATATTAGTTCAATGTTAGAGGCCCCCAAAATGACGGAACATAATAATAATTATTCTCATTTTTCGAGTAATAAAATAGTACGTAACACAGTTGCATTAGTACTAGCAGGCGGGAAAGGTACTCGCCTGAAGGGATTAACCAAAGAAATCGCTAAGCCAGCTGTATCTTTTGGTGGTAAATACAAAATTATCGATTTTACACTTTCAAACTGCATCAACTCAGGTATTCGTCGTGTAGGCGTACTGACTCAGTTTATGGCACACGATCTTATCGATCACGTGCAAAAAGGCTGGGGCTTTATGACTAACTCTACGTTAGATGAGGGTGTAGCAATTATCCCAGCACAACAGCGTGTTGGTGAATCTTGGTACCGTGGTACGGCTGATGCTGTATACCAAAACCTTGATTTGATTCGCAGACGTAAGTGCGAACAAGTTCTTATTCTTGGTGGCGATCACATCTACAAGATGGATTACTCTCGCATGCTTAACTTCCATGCTGAAAGTGGTGCAGACGTAACGGTTGCTTGTATCAAGAAGCCTATCGAACAAGCCTCTTCATTCGGTGTAATGTCTCTAGACACAGACGGCCGTATTGTTAAGTTTGACGAGAAACCAGAGAACCCAACTCCACATCCAAAAGATCCAAGCCAAGCACTTGTTTCTATGGGTATCTACATTTTTAATGCAGATATCTTGGACAAAGAGTTGAACGATGCTCTGCTAGACCCAGAATATGGTCACGATTTTGGCCACAACATCATTCCTAACCTACTAGAGCGTGCACGCGTAAACGGTTATGTATTTACTGAACGTCACCCTGGTAACAACGGTTACTGGCGCGATGTAGGTGATTTGGATGAGTACTATGCAGCAAGCATGGACCTAGTATCACCAGATCCTGAGCTTGACCTATACGACCATTCTTGGCCGATCATTACTCAGCAGCAGCAACGTCCGGGCGCAAAATTTGTGTTTAACGACGAAGGCCGTAGAGGCTACGCTGTAGATTCAGTTCTATCTGCGGGTACTATTATTTCTGGTGCTGAGATCAATCACTCACTGGTTGCAGGTAACTGCCGTGTTGAAGAAGGTACAGTTCTGAAAGACAGTATCATTCTTCCAGAAACCGTTATCGGTAAGAACTGTCGTCTAACTAAGGTTATTGTAGGCGAGAACACTATCATCCCTGATGGTACTGTTATCGGTGAGAACCTAGAAGAAGATTCTAAACTGTACGAAGTTACTAAGAATGGCGTTGTACTAGTGACTGAAGCAAGCTTCCAGTAAGCACTGCTATAGTTAATGAAATGGAGCCTATTGGCTCCATTTTTTTTGCAATCTAGAAATGGTTGCGCGGTAATTATTCCACGCAAAAATGCCTGCGAGAGTGTTGCCAATTGCAGCGCCAATAAACAAACCCTGTAAGCCGCCAAGGTATGCGCCGCCATACAAACAAGGCAAAAAGAACACAAAGAGGCGACAAGAAGAGACCAGTAAGGCCTTCATTGGTTTGCCGAGAGCATTAGAAACAGACACCAGCAAGATACAAACGCCTAGTGGAGCAAGGCTAAATGGGACGATAACTAGGTGCATGTCTAAAATTCTCTCTACGCTTTGTTCACCTGTCATCAATGTCGCCAGTTGTCCAGAAATGATTAAAGTAATCAGAGCGACTAGCACTTGTGAACCAAGAATAAACAAGCACGCAATATTGACCAACTTGATGATCTTATCGCTATCTTTCGCCCCAACATATCTACCTATCATAGGGGGCATCGACATAGTTAAGGCAAGTACGCAGACTATGGCGAAAAACTCATAACGGCATCCTAGAGCCCAAGCGGCGACCGCAGCGGTTCCATATGACGCTAAGAGCTTTGTTGAAAGCATTGCGGCTAGAGGAGGCATCAGTTGACTGGTCATCGCTGGCATCATTATGCCAAACAAAGAACGAATGCTTTGCCCAATATCTAGATTGCCCCAGTCAAACGAATAGTAATGTTTAGATCTGATACGATAGATTACGTAGAGAATGCCGATACCAAAGGCAATAATTGTTGCCACTGCCGCGCCGTGGATTCCCATATCAAAATAGAAAATCAATATAGGGTCGAGTACCACGTTTAAGATGCTGGTCACCACCATCATAATGCCTGGTAACATGGTGTTCCCATTTGCACGGCAAACACTGTATAGAAAATACAGCACAGCACCGACCCAAGCGCTGATCAGCCAAACTATCCAGTAAGTATCAATGATGGGGAAGACTTCTTCAGTCGCACCTAATAGAGACAATAATGGCGAGCGAATCAAATACAAGAGCACGCAAATTGCGCCGCAACCAATGCTACCGAGTGCTAACACTAATCCACCCAGTTGCTTGGCATATTTTTCATCGTTTGCACCTAATGCATGGGCAATGACAGATGTGGTTGCAATGCCAAGGCCGACTTGCACCCCAATGATCAATTGACCAATAGGAAGGGTAAAGCCTTGGGCAGCAAGAGGTAGGACACCAAGCTGAGCGATAAAAGCCGAATCGATAAGCTGGAAACTCATTAAAGAGAGTACGCCAAAGATCATCGGCCAAGTCATCTTATAGAGTTCTTTACCTAAGGTTCGGCTAGTCTGTGATTTCATTGATATCAGTTTGATTCTTCGAGGAATTTAAAAGAGTAGTAAGCGTAGTCGCTATCTGGCCTCGCTGCGAGCGAGGCCAGCGCTGAATATTAGTACGGTGGTAACAGTTGGTTGTTGTTGAGCTTATGTTGGTCGTCTACTTTTTTTGCAAACTGAGCAATTTCAGAAAATTGTTTCTTGGTCCAAACGTGGCGTTCTTTAAGGTAACCAGGTAGAGCACTAAAGTTTTTCTCAGAATTGGTTGCAACAAGGGTAAGGTAACCAAAATCTTCAAGGCCTTCATACTGAGCGAGTGACGTTGTCACTCTGTCATCGGTATCTCCCCAGTGAGGAGTGATTGTTAGCCTAGGTTCATAGTCACGTGTTTTTACTACCCACTTGTTAGGCAGACGCTTGCCACTGTCCCACCATTTTTTATCAAGACCATCCATAACCTCTTCGGTTCGGTCTTTGTCTTGAGCACCAAGTTCGGCAAGCTTTCTCAGAAATATCTTAGAAAAGGCCTGCTGATACTCTTCTTTAGTAGGATTTGGGTTGTTTTCTAAAATCTCTATTGCAATAAAAGAGCCAAGCATATTGGAGTAGAGATCTTCCGGAGAGTAAGCAGATGGGTATTCCTTAAACCCAGCGACCGAAGTGAAACCAAACCATTGAGCGACTTCGTGCCACTGCGCTAAGCGAAACGCAAGCAGGGCACTAAGCTCGATTTCAGCTTGTGCTTGCTCTTCTGAAGTCATGTCAACTGGCTTGTCAGTCATCTCAATAACGCGGCTACGAAGTTCATCTTCAAGGATGACCTGTTGTTTTGTGCCTAGCTGACCTTGGATTTGTGAGTGTAGATACAGCGTATAGTCTGCTGTATCTCGCACATGGGCTGTATCAATAATACCGCCTTTAGAGGTATAGATAAGCCCATTTGATTCCGCGCCAGTACCCATCAGACTGCTGGCAACCCCTTGTTCTCCATCGTTGTATAGGTGCTCTTCGAGATCGGAAAGTTCAACAATGTTGTTAACCCGAAAGAAAGGGACAGGAACGACACCAAGTTCAGACTTCATGTTGATACCAAAGGCGCAACAAGGACGAACACCACTAGGGGGATCAATCGCGTAGCTAGCAGAAGAAAAGAGTGTGATTGCTGCAATAAGTAGAGATTTAAATTTCATTAAATGCCTTTAAAGGGTTCTTTAGAACGCTTCATGTATATTGAAATAAACAGTAGTCTCGTCTCCAAAGCCTAGGTCAAGACGAACGTTGACTCTAGGTTTGAAAGCAAAACGATAACCGACTCCGTAGGTAGGGAGCCAACTGTCTTCAAATAGTCCTTCAAAGTGAGGGGCGATATTTCCGGCTCCGCCCCAGATTACAGCGCCATGACGTTGGTTAAACTTGTGGCGGTATTCTAGCTGTGCTGTCATTTGATAGCGGTCTCTGTAACGGCCGCTATAGTACCCGCGCATGCGGTCGTCTCCACCGAGTTTGCTCATGGCAAACCATGGGAGATCTTCATCATTGCTTAGACCCTGCACAAAATAGTCGAAAGCAAGGATGTTATCGTCGTATAAATTCACATACTCACGATAATTGAAAGTCAGCTCTTCATAATCGTAGTCACCACCAAATGTTTTGACATACCACCGGTGTTCTAAGCTGACAAATCTACCTGAGTAAGGGTTGGTTTCGTAATCGCGGGTATCGTACTCAAGTGCCAAAATAATACCAAGGTTAGTGGTGTCCTCTAGTTGTTCTGGCGTCAGTGCGCTACCGTCGGATTCTTGGTGGTATAGAAATGTGGCGTCGATACCTGTTTTGATAAAGTAGCCATCTACAAATTGATAGGAAACTGTAGGTTCTAATCTAAGGAAAAGCGCCTCGTGTTGTGTTTCATTACCATCTTCCTCAGCAGCATCCTTTCCCACACCCCAATATTTACTTGGCGTTTGAGATAGGCGACCCATCAAGCCTAATTTCCATTGGTTTTGATTTAAGAACGTAGTGTTATCAATGCCTATTCCGTAGGTGCCTTCTGACGATACATAACCGCTTAGCGTTAGAGTCGATAGCTGGTTGCCTGTTTCTAGACCTTGAGGTGCGTATAAACCAACGGCGGCAACACCTATGCCTACACCTTGTTCTGGGTTAGCAAAGGGGCCCGGTAAAACGCCCCAATCCATGCCACCAGACAAATCAACCTCATCACTGGAGCCAAAGAACTCTAGCAAGTCTGTAACCCAACCAGTGCCTTTGTTTGTAAGATCGTTACCTTCAGCAAATGCGCACAAGGGAGCACTAGAAAGAAACAGCAGGGTGATGGGCTTAGGTAAACGCATCATTAACCGAGTATAAAATCTTTACCCAAGTCGGCCTTGGGTGTGAGTGCGTTGGAAAATGAGGTCATGTTTAATTGCATGTTTAAAAGCGGGTGTCCAAAGAAATAAATGCACTTTGACGATCGCCAAAGCCAAACTCACCAATGATATTAAAGGTTGGGTTGATTACGTAGTTGAAGCCAACGACGGTGTTCCATTCTGATGCGAGTTCTTGTTTAACTACAAAGCCTGCAGTTTCTCCATCAGCTTCTACTAGGTCTACAAATTCCGCTGGGAATAGGTCTCTTAAATCACCTTTAAGAGTTTGTTGAATATTTTGGTATTGACCACCGACCCAAACTCGAACAGGGTGACCATGATTAGTAAAGTCATAGCCTACACGAGGTGTTACAACGATAGAATCGATACCACCATCAATAACGGTTAAATTGGTTTTAGTGTAGCTCGCATCAACAATGGTAAACCACTCGTTATAGCCACCGGCAACGACCAAACCACCACCATACATGTTTCCATCTAGATCTAGTTTAAAAGCGGCGTCTCTAACTATAGTTGTTGGATTGCCTGGAGTGCCTAGGTCTAGCGCTACATCGATAGTCGTTTCTGAGTAACCAGTTATTTTACCTGCAATAGCGTACAAGTTTAGAAATGGAAACAACCACATATCGGCTCGAACAGTCCAAACATCACTTTCCTGGAAGCCACCTTTGGTATCAACGATAATATCGTTTACGGGAATGTCAGCAGGGATTTCAGGTATCAACCAACCATTACAGTTTCCGCCAATCGAGATGCCGATACATTGTTCAGGTCGACCTGAATTTCCTAAGCTGTTTTTCAAACCATTGAGCTCAATAGAGTTAACATTGATACCTTGCTCAACGTGCATGTAACCAACACTGATCCCAAACGCTTTAGGAAGAATATAGCCACGCTCTTCCGCTTCGGACTTCCAAATTGGTAATTCAAATGATGTAGCAAATGAATAGGTGGGAGCAAAAGTAGTGCCAATAATGGCTGCGGCAGTAGAGAAACGTCTAAGTTCCATTCAGAAATCCAAAAGGTATAAAATTGTGATACGGATAACGCAATTATATACCTTTTGAACAAAAAAGTGAGAAATTACACAGATTTAGAATTAATTTAGTGGGTGTTTTATATGCACTTTGCTTAGTATTTCGTCGATCAAGTGCAGGGTCGCGATAGTGTGCTCTGGAGATATCACCTCACTGAATAATTTTCCTTCTCGCAAGCAGCCTTGTACTTCGCGAATTTGATACTCAAAACCCGAAGCTTCGTGAGGTAGATTGAGCGCAACGGGTTCTTTACCGTACACCTCTAGTGTTGCTTTTGTGGCATCCCAAAAAGCGCCTTCAATGGTGATTTTCCCATCGCTGCCATAGATGGTCATGCTGTTATCTAGGTTTGCCCTAAAAGAGCAAGTGAACTGACTCGTAAAGTCACCGTAATCCAAAGTCGCAGAGCAGCGTTCATCGACCTTGGTTTCTCCAACAAATATATGCGACGAGAGACTTTGTGGTTCTCGTTTGGCTAAGTATTGAGTTAAAGAAATATTGTAGATTCCAGCATCTAGCAATACGCCACCAGCGAGTTTTGGGTTGAACAATCGGTCTTCGTAATTGCGCTCTGCCTTAAAACCGAAAGTAGAGTGGATATTTTCTAGCTGTCCAATTTGGCCTTCTTCAACCCAACGCTTTACTTCAAGCCAAGTAGGAAGAAATCGACTCCACAGCGCCTCCATTAGAAACACGTTGTTGTCTTTAGCAATCTGAAATAACGCTTTCGCTTGGGAGGCATTCACAGTAAGAGGTTTTTCACACAGCACAGCCTTACCGGCTTCAAGACACTGCTTAGCAGTATCAAAATGAAACTGGTGGGGACTGGCTATGTAAATCACATCAATCTCTGGAGAACTGATAAGCTCAGCATAACTTTCGAACACGTGCGTTATTTTGTGTTGCTGTGCGAAAGATTCAGCGTTAGTACGATCACGGCTAGCTACACCATATAAAGTGCCATCATTGATAGCACCAAATGCTTCAGCGAAGCGATTAGCAATGCGCCCCGGTGCAATAATTCCCCAGTTGATCATCCGTTATCCTATGCGTTAGTCATCAGACTTCAGTTCTTTTAATGGCAGCCAGTCAATGGTGACGCCGGCTTGATTGAACATATCTTCACTGACCTTGATTTTGTCTCCCCAACGAGAAAGAAAATCAGGCTCTTGTTCTGGGCAGTGTACCGCAGAGATCCCTGTTTGAATGATCTTCGCCGCACAGTTTGGACAAGGGAAATGTGTTACCCAAATTTCACAGCCATCCAAATCACGTTTTGCGAACAAGATTGCATTTTCTTCGGCATGCAGCGTTTTTAGATATTTCATATCACGCTCGTCGGTTTCAGCGCTGTCTGTAATACCGTGGGGATATCCGTTAAAGCCAACAGAGACAATACGGTTGCGTTTGGTGATTACTGCTCCAACTTGAGTGGAAGGGTCTTTACTCCAAGAACCAACCAGTTCAGACATCTGATAAAAGCGCTTTGCCCATTTTGTTAGCATTTTTAATTCCTTGATTTAACTGAAAGTACAACGTTAACCTTATGGGTTTTAGCTTAACTGTTATTCTTTGCAAGCTAAAACATTTTTCTATGATTAACCGTATCTGTTTGTAATTTACTCAAAGACTTTGCTTGATTTCAGATTTGTTACGTTTGTCGTGAATTTACATTATTGGGTTGCATTATCATTTTTCTTCAACCAATAGTTAATCGTTAAACCAAGAGGGTAAGACTTCAATTTGTTAGTTCTCATTCGTGGTCTGCCTGGCTCAGGTAAATCGACATTAGCCAAGCAGCTAAAACAGACACATGATCTCGTGCATCTAGAAGCGGATATGTATTTCACTGATGAGAATGATGAAGGCTATCAGTTTGATACGAGTAAGCTTGGAGCTGCGCACCTTTGGTGTCAAAAGCAAACGCAAATGCACCTTAAACAAGGTCGCTCTGTCGTGGTCTCCAACACCTTTACTCAATTGTGGGAGATTCGACCTTATCAAAGAATGGCAAAGCAGTGCTCTGCAGAGCTCATTATCTACGAATGTGAAGGGCAGTTTGCAAATGTCCACGACGTTCCGCTAGACAAGATAGAGGCAATGCGCAAGCGCTGGGACGTCTTACCACGAGATCTAAAAAAGCGTCTAAAATCAACTCAGTACTAATGCACAAGGAGAGTGGTATTGCGACAGTTTATCGAAGGCCTACCTAAAGTAGAGCTTCATTTGCATATTGAAGGCACACTAGAGCCAGAGTTAATGTTCGAACTGGCGAGAAGAAACAATATTGAGATACCGTTTTCTAACGCAGAGGAAGTTCATAAGGCTTATCAGTTTAATAATCTGCAATCCTTCCTTGATATCTATTATCAAGGTGCAAATGTGTTAATCACAGAGCAAGATTTCTTTGATTTAACGTGGGCCTATTTACAAAGGTGTCACCAAGATAATGTGATGCATACCGAAATCTTTTTTGATCCTCAAACTCACACCGCCAGAGGCATATCTTTTGATACGGTTGTCAGTGGCATTCATAGCGCTCTCATCAAAGCTCATGAAGACTTAGGCATAACTAGCCATTTGATTATGTGCTTCTTGCGTCATCTCGATGAGGACTCAGCAATAGACACACTTCAAAGTGCCTTGTCTCATAAGGATAAAATCATAGGGGTGGGGCTGGATTCTTCTGAATCAGGACATCCGCCTAAAAAGTTTCAGAAAGTCTTTCAGTTAGCTCTTAAAGAAGGATTTCTCACAGTCGCTCACGCAGGAGAAGAGGGACCGGCAAGTAATATTCAAGATGCAATGACCATGCTTGGAGTGTCTCGTATAGATCATGGTGTTCGCTGTGTTGATGATCCTAAGCTCATTGAGACGTTACAAGTATTGCAAATCCCACTGACGGTATGTCCGCTATCCAACGTCAAACTCAAGGTGTTTGATACCATGGAAGAGCACAACATCGTTGAGTTGTTGCATCAGGGGCTTTGCGTGACCATTAACTCAGACGACCCTGCGTATTTTGGCGGCTATATGACGGACAACTTTCATCAAATAGCCCTAACGCATCCCGTGGAATCAAAAGAGCTGGCTCAGTTTACTCGTAATGCCATTAAGGCGAGCTTTGCTAGTGAGGCACGTAAACAAGATCTGCTGCGACATTTAGAGGGTTATCTTGTTCAAGGCATCCACTGATTATTGATATTTGCCAAGAGCCGAGGTCAGGTTACTGATGACCTTGTCTCTGATGTGCAAAGGCTTAATCACCTCAACAAGGTTCGCATTTTTCATTAACCACCACTCAAAGCCCAAGCTATCGCGTATTTTAGCTCTAATAGTCGTGTGCTCATCATCGGACTCTACAATGGATTGGCACTCAGAAAGCTGCGTTTCCTCGATAAGATGCAGGCCGTTATAGTTGTTGATTTTGAGCACTATTTCAGTGAACTGTCCACCTGAGAAATGAGGCACATGCTCTTCAATGTATTGCTTAGCACTAAAGTTTTGATGGGGTTTTAACACTGTGAAACCAAGCTTCATCTCTGTGATTCTATGGATAGCAAAGGTACGGTAATCTTGGCTATTCTCTTTTACCGCTAGCAAATAAAAACTGCGACCATGCAGAGCAATGCCAAGAGGTTCAACGCTGTAAACCTCGTCCTGCATACTGCCACGTTTTCTGTATTTCATTTTTAGCAGTCGCTTCTCTAATATGCCCTGTTCGATAGTGTCTATTAGGGATTCATCAAAGCTGGGTGAGGTCAGTTGAAACTCAATAGGAGCGTAGCTAAAGCGCTCTTTCCAAAGCTCAATCCTTTTGTCTCTTTCCGCTTTACCGGTACTGATCAGATTTGACACCTCTTTGCGCATTGTCGGGGGGAGCATTTCCAATACTTCGTGTTCAATGATTTGCAGAGAAAGGACGCTACTCATTGCTGCAGGATTGATAGGGTGTTGTTGACCCTGTGAGATCTTTATCTGATGAGGCCGTTTGTCCGTATCTATCTCCACAGAGTAATAGTCTGAGGCCACCTTATTTATAACCCTTTGTACCGTTTTCATCTGACTTTTGTCATCTAAAGTGGAATCAATAAGATCTTTGGAAAGCAGTATGTGGCGCAATTCAAGGCTAGTGACATAGTCGGGATGACAGGGGATATTTTGCAGAACGAGTTGATAGCGCTCAAACGTTTTGGACATTGCTTTACACCTTCTCATCAGATAACGTTGAATATTTTAGTAAAAGAGACAGTTTTTGTCTCTATGTTGACCATAATTAGTGGTGCAATGGTTAATTGGAACAGAAAATATGCGATCTACTTGTGTAATAAGCACTCTGGTATTAGCAAATTCATCCCCTGCCTTTGCAGATAATGCCCGTCAAACAGACTCTCTTAGCACGGTTAGATGGACTCAATAAGGAATAATAATGACATTAACCTATGTGATTTTTGGTTTAGTAGTACTGCTTGCTTCGGCAATCGCGTATTGGGTAGCGCAGCGTCCTATTGGACAGTTAAAGCTTGAGCTTGAGCTCGCCAACGCAGAGTTGGCTAACCAAACGGATTTAGCGCAAAGTACACAACAAAAACTCGAGCATGCCTTAGAAGACGTGAGCGACTTAGAAGTGCGCTGTGCGCAATTAGGGTCTGAGCTTCAAGCGGTTAGAGTCTCAGAGCATGGTTATAGGAAACAGCTTAGCGAAAAAGAGCAGCTGTTACGCCAGACATCAGACGCGCTGAGCGCTTCGAAAGTTGCAGAAAGCTCGGCAACAGCAAGCTTCAAAGCAAAACTAGAAGAGTTGCAGGTTGAGATGCAAAGAAGCCAAACCTTGAACTTGGAGCTTCGTGAGCTTAATGAAAAATATTCATTGGCCATGGGTAAGATTGGCGAACTCAATACTGAGATTGAAACCAAACAGAATCACTTTGATCAGCAAATCGCACTGCTTAAAGAAAGCAAGCAAGAGCTCAGTAAAGAATTTGAGCGTTTAGCCAACGAGATTTTGGAGCGCAAAGGACAAGCGTTTAAGCAGCTTAATACAGAAAGCATGAGTTCAATCCTAAATCCTATCCACCAAGAGCTGAGAGGGTTTAAGAGTAAGGTCGAGGATATCCATAGCAAAGAGACTGAGCAGCGAGTCCAACTGCGTACAGAATTGCAGAATCTGCAAAAGCTGAACCGAGAGATCACCGATCAAGCGGATAAACTCACAACCGCTCTCAAGGGTGAGAAAAAAGTGCAAGGCAACTGGGGCGAATTGATGCTTGAGAATGTCCTAGATAATTCAGGACTTCGTCTTGGCACAGATTATAAACGAGAAGTCAGCATAGAGAGTGAGGAAGGGCGCTTTAGACCAGACGCTATCGTGTATCTTCCACAAAATAAACACCTGGTTATTGATGCTAAAACTTCATTGAATGCTTATACCCGTTATGTGAATTCAGAAGATGTGAATGAGCGCGAGATTGCCCTACGAGAACATGCTTCTGCAGTGCGAGACCGTATTAATGAGCTGGCTTCAAAAGAGTACAGCAAGCTGCCTGGTATTAACTCGCCAGAAGTTGTAATCATGTTTATTCCAATCGAATCTGCGTATGTCGAAGCATTGAAAGCGGATGCGAACTTGTTCCAATCCGCTTTGGAGAAAAACATCCTTGTGGCTACGCCAACGACGCTGTTAACCAGTTTGAATATAGTAAGACAGCTTTGGCGCTTTGAAGAGCAAAACAAACATACCGCAGAATTGGCAAATCGCGCCGAGAAGTTTTACTCCAAACTCAATACCTTTTTAAACTCTATGGAAGGGGTAGGTAAGCAGCTGGATAAGGCCAAGGAAACTTATGACAGAGCGCTAGGTCAATTGCATACAGGCAAAGGCAACCTAATCAAACAAGCATCAGAATTTAAAGAGTTGGGCGTTGCAGTTACTAGAGAATTGCCTGCTGAATTGGTAGAGAAGGCGAATCTCGAGCTTGAGTATCATCATTCTGCCCCTGAATTGACCGTGATTGATCACAGTAGCAACTAATTCGGCGATGAACATCGCAAACACTATACTTAAAGCAGTCAACGATGAAGGCGACTGTCTTATATCTCTGAGTGAGATAAGCAAATAATGAAGGAATCACAATGGCATCACGCGGCGTAAACAAAGTAATCATCGTGGGTAACTTAGGTACCGATCCTGAGTTACGTCACTTCTCAAACGGTAATGCAGTAGCCAATTTTACGGTAGCAACATCAGAAACTTGGCAAGATAAATCAACAGGCCAACAAAGAGAAAAGACCGAATGGCATCGTATTTCTGTTATGGGGAAGCTTGCCGAAATTGCGGGTAATCACCTTCGTAAGGGCTCTCAAGTGTATATCGAAGGCCAATTGCAGACACGTAAATGGCAAGATAAGTCGGGTCAAGAGCGTTACACCACTGAGGTGGTTGTTCAGGGTTTTAACGGCACGATGCAAATGCTAGGCGGTCGTCAGCAAGGCGAGCAAAGCCATCAAGATAATCAATATGGCGGTGGTGCTAATCAAGGAAATCAGTTTAACCAGGGCAATGCACCGTCAAGTCAAACTACCTCACAGGATAGGTTTACACCAAGCCCAGATGACTACGACGATATCCCGTTCTAGCACTTAAATTTGGTTGCAATTGTTCCCATTGAGCTCAACATTTTGTTGAGCTTTTTTTATACTTACTGGTCCAGCTTTTTGAGCTTGAATATTAAAGACACTTTACGTCGCCACTGTTGATATCTTGTACTAATTAGCAGTAGGAAACGATCCTTACTGTCGTAAATTGATAAGAACAATCTAGACGTCAGCTTTATACTACAAGCTGATAATGAGTGGGGTACAACAGTGTGTGACGAAGAAGAGTGTGGCAGTATTTTTGAAGATATCTTATTAGGTTTTGGTATCTTCTTTTTAGTGATGGGATTTTTTAGATTACTGATTGCTGCAGTAGAGGCACTGTTTGTTCTGATTAGCTTTTTGTTTAACTGCATTTTGTGGGTTTTCTACAAAGCTAAATTGCTATCCACAAAAAGTACAAACCGTTCATCATCGCATGCTCACCAGAACGATTTAGCGACTTACCAAGGACGTATTCCATATGCACAAGGCTTAACGGCTGTCGTGATGATAGTAGGTGGCTTATTCCTGTTTATGGGTAACGACGCGAGCAATGTGTCAGCCAATGAGGCTTTTCGTGAGAAGAGTAAAGTGGTGCAAACTGAGCCTGCTAAAGTACCGATGCTAAAGGCTAGGGTGCTTGCCTCGCAGCTAAACGCTCGGTTAGAGCCTCACGCAAATGCTAAGATCTTGTATAAGCTAAAGCGTTACCAGATTGTTGATGTTTACATGAAGCAAGACGGCTGGTGGCTAGTTGAGTTTAATGGGGTAAGAGCTTGGTCTAGTGCTAAATATCTGTCAGCTGAATAAGCACTGATAGTGACACAAAACAGCAAAGAAAATGCCCAATTTATGAAGATAAAATTGGGCATCATAATTTAGACAGTTTTGCTTGATAACCATTCAAAGATCGCAACCAATTGAGCATCTTCTAAGTGAAGTAGTGTATCGCCCACATACCATTCAATCATTGACTGCAAAGGGTTTCCTGTTACTTGCGGATTACCTAGCCATATCCCTTGCTCCTGAGCCAGTTGATCTCTTAACTTCACTGCCGTTTCGTAATCAAAGGGCAAGATCAGGTGAAGCATATTCGCTTGAGGTTTTACTGGGTTGAGTGTGAAACTTGGGTATTTTGAGATGAGTGAATAAAGCGCTTTTGTACGCTCGTACAACAAAGGCATTTGCTCTAAACGTTGATCAAATTGCATGGCTGCTGAAACTACATAAGGCGTTCTATGATAGACATTGCCACCCTGACGTTGCATCCATTTACGAGCTAGGGCAATAAATGATTCATCCCCCAGTAATATAGATCCTCCAAGCCCGCCTAAGCCCTTATACAAAGAGACATAGGTTGTATCAAAACCAGCAGCGATCTCGTGATAGGGCTTATTATAGAAAGCGGCAGACTCCCACAAGCGAGCTCCATCCATATGTAGATGTATGTGATTGTCTTTGCAGTACGTTTTGATCGTTTGTAGTTCTTCCCAAGGCAGCAACTGCCCGCCAATTTCACGCATAGGCAGCTCGTAAAGTACGGCAGATAGTTCATCTGGGCACGATGCGAGATCTTCGACTGTCCATGGTCGGTAACGGTTGCCAAGATTGAGGATATTGAACCGCTGTTGCAATTGATAGTTTTGATTCTCATGGCGAAGAATATGGCTAGTTTCATGCATTCCAACGAGCTTATTGCGTTTTTGTCTGCAGACAAGATCTAACACGGTTGGCTGAGTCAGTGTGCCCGTCATGACAAATAGCCCTGCTTGATAGCCCAATAGCTTTGCAATTTTAGCCTCGAATTGCTGGATCAAGTCCCCCTCACCATAAACATCGTGTTCAATATCATTGTCTGCGCACCACGCTGCCATTTGAGAAAAAAGCTCAGCGGGAGTTGGAGTTTGGTGGCCTGAAATGATGAGGCTGCAATCAGCTCGCAGGTTTTTTGTCATTGTTTACTTATCCTTTGCTGTTAATTGTTGATGCTAATGGAGCAGTTAGGTTCAACTTTCTCTTTTATCAAACCAAATTTTGCTGATATCCATAAAACCAAGACTATTGATTACCGTTCCTCGAAGGGTTTGGTGACGGTGAAAGGCGTAGGACTTTGTCCATAGCGGTATAACTCGATATTGCTCTAAATAACGCTGCTCTATAAGTGACAGTGTCGCGTTTGTGTCGGGTGCATTTTGAACTTCCGCAAGCCATTGTTGTTGCTTGAAAGAGGTGAGCATGCGTTTTGCTGATGCGCTGAGCAAAAGCCAATAATAATGGTCAAGAACAGGGTCTGCACCAATTAAGAAATTTTCAATCCACACGTCCGCTTTCGAGAACTCGTCAACATACTCTATTTGAACGTCGTGCTCATTCAGTCGATTCCAAAAGTGGTGTAAAGCATCACTATTTTTTTTCAGAACCTTTAATGAATGAGGAAGCTCTAGTGATTCGCTTTGGCGTGAATGAGCGTTAGAGTCGAGCGCAACAGAATGATTGAATAGAGAGTGGGAAATAGTATGGCGAGCCTGATAGTGCTGTTTTAGGACTTCTTGCGTAACACTCGCTAGTGATCTCCTAATGTCATCGTCCAAGCTTTTGTTCATGCACAAACCCTTACAGCCAAGGCTTGACCCTAATAATTCTGGGGCATTGTCTATGCGTTTTTCTGAATCCTCAAACTCTAACAAATGGCCTACTGACGTTTTATTTGTCTCTAACACATGCCAAAACTCGGCAGATTTAAGTATGCCGTGATGAGCAAAATAACCCGTGTTCTTCAGCAGTGTCCAATGATCAATGGTTTTTGTACCCCAATGATACGCGCCTGTACCATAGGGAAAATTTGGCTCAGCGGGATTGTTTAAGTATATCGATGCATGGATATCGGCTATGGCGTGCAGAAATATTGGGTCGTCAAAGGTGAGGGTGACTTCTACCCATTGACGATTTACCTCAACGCTTTCAATACTTTGATAAAGTTCATTAGCGATGGTATTGGGTTTCTTGTGGGCAAGTAGTACTTGCTTGACGTGCTCTGGTGTTAGTAATTCCCCATTATGGAAGTGCACATCGGGGCGGATACGAAAGTAGTGTGTCAGCCCTTCTTGATAAAACTGATGAGCAAGACGAGGGATGAACTGTTTGCTGAGCGGTTCAAAATCAACAAGCGTATCAAACATTGCAGATACAATTATTCCAGCATTTCGATCCACCATATGCATTGGGTGGCAATTAGGTAGAGAGTAGGGCACAAGTGATATGAGTTTGTCTGAGCGCTGGTTATCTTCCGAAAATTCAATCATCCATTCAGGAAGGCTCTGTTTAAAGACTTTCTGGTAGTTAAAAATATCCGCATAGCGAGCGGCTTCGTTGAGTTCACCGCCCGCGACGTATGTCTTGAGGACGTCAATGAGCACAGTATGAAATGAGCGGACTATTTGTAGCTGAGTTTTGATTCCTCTGCCTCTTCCAGGTTGCCAGTTTACCCAGCCGAGTTCTGCTAACGTTTTCATTGTTTTAGCGACGTTGCGAGTTGAGCAAGACATGATCTGAGCTAAGGTTTGACTATCCACCACAGAAAGCGCGGTACCAAAGTAGCGGTCGAGTTGTTTCAGGCGGTTCAGTTGAATGGTGTTGGTGGGTTTTACCATAGCGAGCCTATTAAGGTGAACAATATAGGATAACCTAAAAAATATAGTTCACCTTTAATGAGGGTCAACCTAAAGGGGGGAGGTTGACCCCATTAAAGTAGTGCTAGGTGATTTGCTTAAGAGTCGCTATCTGGTCTCCAGCTTAGTGCGCTTGCAATACTACCGACAACAATGGCATCTTGTTGCTGCTGTGTAATCTCTGGCAACATCTGCAGAGTCATAGAGCCATTGGTTTGAGTCGCAGCGACTTCTTTTCTATTGAGTGTAAAGCTGTATCCGAGAGGTTGTCCCCCTTCAAATGCTGAGCCTTGTGCTTTTTTAACTGCAGCGAGTTCTACTTTGGTTCCATCAAGAGTAACAAATCCAAACTCTTTACTTGCCCCAAGCATGCTTTTCTCGGTTTTGATTTGGTAATGGCCTACAGAGGTGCCGTCTTCAGTGATATCACATTGGAACGGATCGCTATCGGACATAGCAATCGAACCGAGATTAAAACTGGACTGTTCACCACTGCATTGAATCTTCCAATGATGGCCGCTATTACTGTCAATAGTGGCAACCATATCACCGTCACTTGAATCTACTACACCAAACCAACTTGATTTAGTTGCATCTCTAGAGAATTTACCAGAGTAGAGTTCTGCAACCTTAAAAGTGCCTTGTTGTCCAAATCCGCCAAATTTACCATCCACGGTGATGGGAATGATAGGTTGTGCCGCCACGGCGTCTGTTTTAACCATCATAGCGGTAGAGGCGCAGCCAAAAAGAGTGCTTGTAACCAGTAAAGCTAACGTTAATTTTTTCATTACCATCCACCCAATGTTTAATTGATGGAGGGATTCTATGAAATTTTAATAGGAATAAAGAGGAAGAGTGATTATGAAGCTGTTCCACTTTTAGCAGGCTTCTATTGATAAAGGGCTAAAGCGATGAAAACACCTGAGCACGACGTGTTTTTACGTATCCGTGTTTTTACGTATCAATAAGGACTCATAAAAAGGTCGCCTGAAAGGGGACTTTACAGGCGACATTTACTTTTAAGGCTTGGTTTTTCGCATGGACTTAATGCAATTAGTCTTTTTTCTGACTCCAAGCGTGAAATGCATTGCGGTGTTGTTTCTGCTGCATTCTCTGCTTATGTTTACATTGTCGACCAATACGGGTTCTACGTGTGCGGGTAAGGCGGTTCATTACGTTTACCAAAGACTGTGGTTCATTGCATCATGCAACGAACAAAAGGGTGAACAGCTGTACAATAACTGTTCACCTTTTAAGTATGTATCCAATTGTAGAATCTTTCCTAATTATTTTGCAGGAGAGATCACAATGAAGCACATTCAATGGGCAATCTTAAGTGTAGCGCTGGTCGCAGGTTTAGCTAACGCAAGTGAAGCAAGCAATGCTGCTTCCGCTGATGAAGGCACGGGCTTTTTCTCTGGTATCACTCTGGGAGCCGGTTATGCGCAAGACAATATTGATGGCAAAAGCCTGAAAGGTTATAGCGTATTTTCAAGAGGCTATTTGGTTCGTTCTTGGAAAGATTATTTGTTCACAGACTTTCGTGTTAGCACAACATCAAAAGATGATGTTGTTGGTCGCTATGACGCGGATCTTGAGCGATACCAGGCAAGTATCGGGGTTGATTATCCTTACCATGCTTCTGAAACTATCACAGTAAAACCCTATCTGACCTCCGGTTGGTCTTGGGACAAGTTGGAAGCAGGACCGGAAAAAGTGCATGACAATGGGTTCTTAGCGGCTGTCGGTGTAGAGACTCAGTTTGGCGACCATGTTGTAACCAACCTTGGGTATTCAGAGCAGTTCTCTGGAGACTTAGACGCGAATCAGTTCATGCTAGATGTAGGCTACAAGTTTAAATAGTCACTTTCTAAAACCCACTAATAAAACAGTGGGTTTTTTATGACACACTAGTCGTACTAAGCACCTTAAGTTTGGTTGGGGACGATAAATGTCGCTAATTAACAGTATGATGAGCACTACTTAACGCACAAGGTGAAGTATGATGTATACCCAAGGCGATTTATGCCCCCATTGTGGCATTCTTATCATGATGCCAACAGATTTAGAGCCAGTCTGTCTGTGTTGTGGTAAAACTATTAATGAAGACGATGATGAATAGTTAGAAAGATTAATTCTTGCGCTACTAAGCCTTATTTCTCATAGAGTTACCTTTCCTTAACATTGAATTATAAAACTACTTTCTTACGTTGGTTTTGATGAAAATATTGCACACCTCTGACTGGCATCTAGGCCAGAATTTTTTTACCAAAAGTCGTTTGCCAGAACACGAAAAATTCATCCAGTGGTTATTGGAGACCGTCGAGTCTGAAAAGGTTGATTGCGTGATCATTGCAGGAGACGTGTTTGATACCGGAACTCCACCAAGTTACGCAAGAGAGCTCTATAACCGTTTTGTCGTGGATATGCATCGCATAGGGTGTCAATTGATTGTGCTTGGAGGCAACCACGATTCGGTCGCCATGCTCAATGAATCAAAACAGCTTCTAAAGCAGCTTCATACTCAGGTGATAGCGAGCGTAGGCACAGAGACCTCAGAGCAAATACTAGAAATAAAAAATGGTATCGGAGATGTTGGCGCTATCGTGTGTGCCGTTCCTTTCATTAGACCAAGAGACATTGTCAAAAGCGTATCGGGTGAATCGGGGAGTGAAAAACAAAAGGCGCTGGGTGATGCGATAAAAGCTCATTATTCCACACTCTATCAGCAAGCTGTGGCGTTGCGTTCACAGCGAGAATTAGATGTTCCGATCATCGCAACAGGGCATTTAACCGCACTGGGTGTAACAGCCTCCGAGTCAGTGAGAGACATCTATATTGGTACCCTAGATGGTTTTTCAGCAGATGGATTCCCACCGGCAGATTACATTGCCCTAGGACATATACATCGACCGCAAAAGGTCGCTAAAAGTGAGCATATTCGATATAGCGGTTCGCCTATCTATTTGAGTTTCGATGAACTGAAATCTCAGAAGCAAGTGGTACTAGTAGAGTTCTTATCAAGCCATGTTGCAAGCATTGAGCCTGTTGCCGTTCCTTCATTTCAGCCGATGTTTTCCTTGAAGGGCGATTTAGCGAGTTTGCAGCAGCAACTGGATAGTATTGACATAGAAGAAGGCACATCTGTATGGGTGTCTATCGAAGTAGAGGTACAGGACTACTTAACGGATCTTCAGCAAGCCGTGCAGAAGATGATCGGAGATAAAGAGATTGAAGTGTTGCAACTTCGCCGCTCAAGAGCGCATAGAGATCGCACTTTAAATCAAGAGCAGACCGAAACCTTGTCTGAACTGAGTCCGATAGAAGTGTTTAGCAAGAGATTAGCCATTGAGGCCTTTGACACTGAAGAAGACAAAGCCAGAGAGCAACGGATAACCACACGATTTAAGCAGATTGTTGAAGATGTCGAAGGGGAGAAACCATAATGAAAATCCTTAATCTAACCTTCGAAAACCTAAACTCGCTCAAGGGAAAATGGCATATCGATTTTTCATCACCTTCTTTTATCGAAAGCGGTTTGTTTGCGATTACCGGTCCTACTGGTGCGGGTAAGACAACCATTCTCGATGCCATTTGCTTAGCCATCTACCATGAGACGGCAAGGCTTGGCGGCATCTCAACCTCGAACAATGAAATCATGACTCGTGGCACCGCCAGTTGCAGTGCCGAAGTCGAATTTGAGGTGAAGGGTAAGGCGTATCGAGCACACTGGAGCATGCGCCGCTCTCGCAACAAGGCTGATGGTAATTTGCAGCCGGCGACGGTTGAACTTGCGGAAGTCGACTCCGGCACTATTATCGCCGACAAGGTGAAAACGAAGAACGATCAGGTCAATGAGATCACGGGGCTAGATTTTTCTCGTTTCACTAAATCTATGATGCTCTCTCAAGGGCAGTTTGCTGCATTTCTCAACGCCAATGCTAACGATAGAGCCGAGTTGCTAGAAGAGCTTACAGGTACTGAGATCTATGGCCTGATCTCTGAACGTGTTCATCAACATTATAGCGATGCAAAAATAGCCCTAGGGCAACTCAATGCAAGAGCTGAAGGTGTAGCACTGCTGTCGCAAGAGCAGCTTAAAGAGCTAAGCGAGCAACAACTAAAGCTCTCCTTATTGAGCACGAGTCAGCAGTCGCAGTTAGCGTCATATCAAACTCAGCTGAACTGGTGGCAGCAGCAACACACTCTAGAACAAAAAGTGACAGTGCAACAAAATGTTCTCACTACGGCACAAGCAGAGCATCAAGCATTACAGCCGGAAATAGAAAAACTGCAACGCAGTGCTCCTGCTGAAGGTCTGCGCACCAGTTTTGAATTATGGGCTAACACTAAGTCAGAAAATGAACAACTTGAGTCCCAGGTTGTTGCTAAACAGCTATCCATTGATGAACAAAATAAAGCCCTAGAACCACTTCAAGAAAGTGTGCATCAAACCCAGCAGAATCTTAATCAAGCCGTTGAGCAACAAACCCATCTACGAGAGTTAGTGCAGCATAAAATAGTCCCTCTAGATACCCGCATTGCTGAGCAGAAAAAATCAGTGGCACAACAGAACACTGTGGCAGAGGAGTCTGCTCAAGCGTTGCAAGGCCAAAATAAAAAGAAGCTTGAATTTTCTGCGCAGATTGAGTCTGCATCTAAAGCGGTGATAGAAGGGAAAACATACCTAGACGCGCATGCTAAGGATGAATGCCTGCAAGGTGCGTTGTCTTTGTGGCTTCAGAGCTATAAGCAATATGAACAATCACAGACAAAATCGAAACTGACAACAGAGTCGGTGACTACCCTTAATGACGAGTACGGAAAGGGTAAGCAGTCTTTAGATTTAACGCAGAAAAAAGTAGAAGAGCTAAAGCGCGCTTTGCTAGAAAAATCCAAGCAACTTTCTAGTACACAACAACAATTAGAATTAGCCTCTAAAGAGGGCGATGCAACAACTCTGCATCAACAATTGCAAGCTTTGCTAAGCAGTCAACCAAGCTATGTAAGACTAGAAAATGGCAATGCCAAGTATGCTGAGAACTGCAAGGCAATACATGATCTTACGCAGTTAATAGATGAGCAAACAGTCTTGACGGCGCAGAAGCAGCAACAGGTGACTGAACTTCGCGGCAAGCAGGCACAACTTGAGCAAAGCATATCGGACATTAGTCAGCTTCTTGATCAGGAAAGTGAGCTGGCGAAGTACAGAGCGCAGTTAGATAACCACTCTCCGTGTCCGCTGTGTGGGTCAGCTGAGCATCCAGTGTTGCAGACGAGTAGCAATCTTGACGTGAAAAACTTGCTGACGCGATTAACCGACGCAAAGAATCAGCTCATTCAAACAAACACAGAGTTAAAACAGCAAGAAGCGCAGCTAAATACGCAGCTTAGCCATTTACAGCATGCTCAGAAAAGACATCCCGAGCTAGTACAAGAAAAAGAGAAGATACAAGAAGGGTGGCGCACTTTTACAGCATCACTGGGCTTGGTTTTAGAATTAGGTGACAACCAAGCGGTTGAGCGCTTGCTACAAGAAAACCAACAGCAGCAACAGGGCATTAATGCTCAACTTAAGCGTTTGGCTGAACTCCAGAAATGTCGAGATGAAGCGCATAAGGCGGAGCAAGAATGCCAAGTCACTCTTACATCGTTGAATGACAACTTAAATAGTCAATCCAATGCGTTAGCTATTCTAAACAGCAAACTGGAATCAGCGCAAAAAGAAGCAAAACAATGGAGTGATGCTGCAAGCACGGTTTGGAATGAACTGGCTACACAGGTCAGAGAGTCAGGGTTTAATTTACCACAGGCCGATACCGAGCAGTGGTTTAAGCAAAAGCAGCAAGACCTTACTCGTTGGCTGAAACTGACGTCTGAAATACAGCAAGCAGAGCAGCAACTAGATAGATTACGCACTCAAAGTAATGCATTAGATGAATCGCTAGTGTCAGCAAACACCAGATTAGTTCAAGAACAGACTCGCTTAAAAGAGATGGAATCAGCTCTGTTAAACGATGAGAATCAGCGCCGAGAGTTATTTGCTGATAAATCGGTAGCACTTGAGTCTGAAAAGATGCGTCTAGAGGTGGAACAAGCTGAGAAACGCTACAAAGTCGCTATGGAAACTAGAGACACGTGTAAGGGTAAAATTGCCACGCTAACAGGCGAGTTAACGTCAATGCACAAGCAGAAGCAGCTTGTTGGCGATAACCTCATGCAGCGCACTCAGACGTGGGAGAAGGAATTACAGTCGAGTCCTTTCTCGACGATTAATGAGTTTCAGACGGCTTTACTATCTAAACAAGAAAGAGATGAGCTCACTTCCAAAATTGAAGAGAGTAAAAAACGCCTTGAACATGCAAAAGCAACGCTCAGTAGTGCAAGCTCAGCTGTAATTACACATAAGCAAGATGCCGAAGACAAAGGCTGGGAGTTACAGCCTCAGGCTACCCTTGAGCACGAATTAGCACTAGTGAAACAAGAGTCCGAACAAACGCTAAAACAGCAGGGTGAGATTACTCAACAAATCGCTTCAGATGAAGAGAATCGCCAGCGATTGAGTGGCTTACTGGATGAAATAGAGAAGTTCCAGCAAGAGTACGTTGATATCTCACACCTGAACTCGCTGGTGGGTTCGGCCAAAGGAGATAAGTTTAGGAAGTTTGCCCAAGGCCTGACACTAGAGAACTTAGTGTATCTAGCGAATAAGCATTTGGCGCGTTTTCATGGTCGATATGAGCTGAAACGTAAGTCTGATGATGGACTTGCTCTTCAGGTATTGGATACCTGGCAGGGTGATGCAGTGCGTGACACCAAGACTTTATCCGGCGGGGAGAGTTTCTTAGTCAGCCTTGCATTGGCCTTATCCCTTTCTGACTTGGTAAGCCATAAAACCAGTATCGATTCGCTCTTTCTTGATGAGGGCTTTGGCACCCTTGATGCCGAGACACTTGATATGGCTCTTGATGCGCTCGATAACTTGAATGCGTCGGGCAAGATGATTGGCGTTATTAGCCACGTTGAGGCGATGAAAGAGAGAATACCATTGCAAATCAAGGTGTCGAAGCGAAGCGGCCTTGGTGTCAGTGAGCTTAGCCGAGAATACGCAGTGTAGTTGCAAACAGGTAACCGAACAGTCGCTTCTATAGCGACTGTTTTTGTCTTGAATATCGCTATTGTGAAAACAGATTTATAATTGATTCTATAAGGTATAGCGATGGTTAAGTGGGGTGTGGGTCTAGCGGTTGTATTGGCGCTTTTAAGCTACTGGGAATTGGCACTATTAGCCATTATCTGCATCCCAATTATTATGGTGGCTCTCCCGACTATGGTCATTACAGCAGGGGCTATGCTAGGTGTAGTGCTCGCCAAAGGGCTATTGATATTATTGCTAATCTTGATCTTTGGGTAAACGTTGAAATGATGTGGGGTGTGTATGGATTACCAAGACTTCAATCAATTTTGTAGCTCATTTAAAGCAACTAATCATGTTGTGCAATGGGGTAATGCTGATGTCTGGAAGGTGGGCGGTAAAGTATTTGCTATTGGTGGGTGGAGTAAAGATAAAACACCTGCATTCACATTCAAAACCTCTGATCTGAATTTTCAGTTTCTAAGTGATCATGATGGATACATACCTGCACCGTACTTTGCCAGCCGCGGAATGAAGTGGATTCAACAGGTGGATACCAGTGGTCATTTGGATGAGGAGCTCAGATATTATCTGTCTGAATCCTATCGCTTGGTTGCCCTTGGCCTAAGCAAACGTAAGCGCGCTGAGCTAGGCATCGACCTCTAGTTTGTCCTATATCTTTCCTTCTACATCTCACTAAGACAACTTCATTGTGCGTGTCACTATCAACTTGTACTAAACTAACTCATCTGACCACTCTTAATGTTTGCCACGCGCGTCTTAGCATGGTTATGCAGTAAGTGCTTAAGTAAAGGAGAACCAAGCATGTACCCATTTTTGCGCCTTGCCAAAGTGTATTGGCAAGCACGAAAACAATCGGCACTAAAAATAAGTGATAAAACCACCACCTATTTTTCTTGTCGCCCATGGGATCTTGATATTTTCAATGAGCTAAACAATGGCCGAGTGTTAACCCTTTACGATCTAGGGCGAACTGCGCTGGGGATCCGTTGCGGGCTGATGAAGGTACTAGCAAATAAACGCTGGGCATTGGTCGTAGCAGGCAGTTCGGTACGTTATAGAAAGCGCATTCACATGTTCAACAAGATCACCATGCATACTCAATGTGTAGGCTTTGATGATAAATGGCTTTATGTAGAACAATCTATGTGGGTAAAAGGGCAGCCTTGCTCTTCGGTATTGATAAGAGCCGGTGTGACATCTAAACAAGGTATCGTGAGTCCAAGCGAGGTGTTAGAAGCGATGGGCGAACCCGATCTGTTTGGCGCACTGCCACTTTGGGTCAATGAATGGGTAGATTCAGAGCAGCACCGCCCATGGCCACCATTAGATGGTGAGGTGGAAGCCGCACCACAAGTAGAGCAAGCTTAGCTATTCTGTTCTTTGTCAGGAGTTCTAAGAAGAGCGCCTGATCTAAGAGGTCGAGGTTAAATTTTGCTCTTCTTTAGGTAAGGCTTAGGATTCACTTGTCCAAGTACGAAATAGTTGGCGGCACCGGCAAGACAAATACTTAGCAGAGTCGCTATAAACATCGGCACTATATTGCCAGTAGGCATGCGTAGTTCGAGTACTAAATGAAATGCAAATAGCAATACTATTATCGCCGTTAAACCAGTGGTGATTTTAGCAAAAATTGGTTTGTTCATTGGGGTACTCGCGCTGTTAGAAACATAGGTCGCGATGTTACAACACATTTTAATTATTTACTTATCATTGGGCGCCATTGCGAGAATTCTTTTTATTCTAGAAGAACTGGCTCGTATTTTTAAGCTTGTTAACCCTTTGGCAATAATCGTCTCAACAATTCCTCCATTCTCCCAAAAGACATTCATAAATACGGGTGCATTCTTTGCACCAATACAGAACGTTCGCACCAAAATAATCATAACTTAAGTAAGTTAATAATTACCTGCACCCATAAGCCCTTGATGTTTCTGGGTTTTAATTTTTGGCATGCTTTTTGGATTACTTTACATAAGTTCACAAGAGCACAAAGTTTTTAGGGCAACTTGCCTTTCTAACTACAATTCGGCAATAGACATCTAGGGTTCCGGCTGTGTTTACAGCGTCTGGGTCAAGAGTTGTCAACCTCGTAAGGGGTCACACGGAGGGATAGAAGCCCGGGAGATTTAACCAAGCCAATTGGTTGTGTCTCTTGTGTTTGATATCTAGTGACTCATGGAGGAGATTCCTATGAAAGCTCAAATAAAGAAAAGCCTACTTGCATCTGTTGTTGGTGCCACACTCATCACTTCAGCCTTTTCCCCAAGCGCATTAGCTCAAGAGAAAGAAAAATTTACTATTGCATGGTCTATCTATGTTGGGTGGATGCCATGGGATTATGCAGATCAGTCTGGAATCCTAGATAAATGGGCCGATAAATACGGTATCGCAATCGATGTAGTTCAAGTTAATGATTACATTGAGTCAATCAACCAATTTACTACCGGCCAGTTTGATGCAACCGTAATGACCAACATGGATGCACTAACCATTCCAGCAGCAAGTGGCGTTGATTCGACTGCTCTGGTGGTGGGTGATTTCTCAAATGGCAATGATGGTATTGTGCTTAAAGGCAATAAAGGGTTGCAAGACCTTAAAGGGCAGTCGGTTAACCTTGTTGAGCTTAGTGTTTCGCATTACCTGATGGCTCGTGCGCTTGAGAGCGTTGGTTTGAGTGAACGTGATGTCAAAGTAGTGAATACTTCCGATGCCGATCTTGTCGCCGCATTCACCACTAATGACGTTACTTCTGTCGTAACATGGAATCCGCTTCTTAGCGAAATTACCTCCCAGCCAGACACTTCTTTTGTTTTTAACTCTTCTGATATTCCAGGTGAAATCATCGACCTATTAGTGGTCAATACGGACACTCTGCAAAGTAACCCTGCGTTAGGTAAAGCCTTAACAGGTGCATGGTATGAAATCATGTCAATCATGCAATCTGCTGAGAAGGGCGATGAGGCTAAGTCTTATATGGCTCAAGCATCTGGCACAGATCTAGATGGATACAAGTCTCAGCTTGAAGCAACCAACATGTTCTACTCAGCTAATGACGCCGTCAGCTTTACACAAAGTCCTACGCTTGCAGCGACCATGCAGAAAGTCAGTGAGTTCTCGTTTGAACATGGCTTACTCGGTGAAGGTGCTCCAGATGCTGGCTTTATCGGTATAGAGACACCGGCTGGCATTTATGGCGACCCAAGCAATATCAAGCTTCGATTTACTTCTGAATACATGCAAATGGCAGCAGAAAACAAGCTGTAATTTGGATATTCGGTCAAAGTAAATGGAGTCGTTATGACCAAAGTAATTAATCGTCATCCGTCCAAATTTGGACGAGTTATGTTGGGTATGATGCCATTTCTTATTCTGCTTGCCGTCTACGTGACGGCATCAGATGCAAGACTGGCTGCGAACTCGGCTGATAAGCTATTACCGGCGTTTAGCAGTTTTGCTGATGCCATTGACAGAATGGCCTTTACCCCAAGCAGAAGAACGGGTGAGTACCTGATGTGGACTGACACGTTTGCCAGTCTTGCTCGACTAGGTTGGGGGATTGGTATTAGTGCCTTGCTTGGATTATCCCTTGGTATTGCTACCGGAATTATCCCACTTGTTCGTTCATCTTTGTCACCAGTGATCACTGCAGTTTCACTTATACCCCCAATGGCGATATTACCGATCTTGTTCATCTCTTTTGGAGTGGGCGAAGTTTCTAAGGTCGTGTTGATTGTTATAGGTGTATGTCCAATCATTATTCGCGACATTCAGCTTAGGGTACAAAGCTTACCTGACGAACAGCTCATTAAGGCACAAACATTAGGCGCAAGTAGCTGGCAAATTATCGTGCGCGTTATTCTTCCTCAAATCATGCCCAAGCTCATTGAAGCCGTTCGCCTTACTTTGGGCAGTGCTTGGCTATTTTTGATTGCTGCGGAGGCTATCGTTGCGACTGAAGGTTTGGGCTACCGCATCTTCTTAGTACGTCGTTATCTATCAATGGATGTGATTCTGCCATACGTATTGTGGATCACTATCTTGGCTTACTGCATGGATTGGCTATTACGCCTAGCATCGCAAAAACTAAGCCCATGGTATCACCAGTCTCAAGGAGAGAATCATGGCTAAACCACAACCGATTATCGAGATTAAACAAGTTTGGAAAGAATACGGGGATAACATCGTTCTTGAGCGCTTGAACCTCACGGTTAATGAAGGTGATTTCGTCAGTATCGTTGGTGCTTCTGGTTGCGGGAAAACGACATTTCTCAACATGCTGTTAGGCACTGAAACACCCTCGAGAGGCCAGATGCTGCTGGATGGTAAGCCTCTGAGTCAAGAGCCGGGTGTAGAGCGAGGGATCGTATTCCAAAAGTACTCGGTGTTTCCACACCTGACAGCGCTTGAGAACGTGATGCTGAGCTATGAGTTTGAGGATAGCGGTATTGCCAGTACTCTTTTGGGCCGATTGTTCGGGGCGAAAAAACAGCAAGCCAAGACACACGCTTTAGAAATGCTTGAACAAGTAGGTTTATTAGCGGCTCAAGACAAGTACCCACACGAGCTATCTGGCGGTATGAGACAGCGTTTATCGATCGCTCAAGCCTTAATTAAGAAACCACGAATACTGTTACTGGATGAACCTTTTGGGGCTCTTGACCCTGGTATTCGAAAAGATATGCATGTGCTAGTGAAGTCTCTTTGGAAAGAGCAAAACCTTACGGTATTTATGATCACTCACGATCTTAGCGAAGGGTTTCATTTAGGTAACCGTCTATGGGTGTTTGATCATACGCGTCATGATGAGCAAGCTCCCGAACGATTTGGTGCGCAGGTGACTTTCAATATTCCGACCGAAAGGCTGGAGCACACCCCACCAGAACAACTTCTTCAAAAAATTGCATAAGGAAATAAGTATGTTAGCTAAACAGGAAGTGATTTTTTCCGACACACTGCCTGGGGCCGCACATTGGTCTATGGTCGTGCCTAAGGGTCGAACGGTACGGTTCAAAGACCTTGAAGGAGGCGCCAACTTGAGTGTGTTGTTCTATAACCCGACCAATCCATTAGAGCGCTACAACGCACCGGATACATTGAAATGCCAGCATACGTTCAAACTAACTACGGGCAACTGTTTGTATTCGGATATGGGGCGTATTTTCTGCTCAATTGTACGTGATGATACCGGTTGGATAGACACAGTTTGCGGTGTCGCAAATAAACAGAAAGTGGCACAGAAGTGGGGCGAACGAGATTACCAAACTGAGCGTAATCAGTGGAAGCAGAACGGTTTTGATGCTTTGTTAGTCGAAGTGGCTAAATACGGTTTAGGTAAGCGCGATCTAGCCGCGAACTTAAACCTGTTCAGCAAGGTGTTCACTGATGAGGAAGGTAACCTCAGTTTTGACCCACACCACAGTAAAGCTGACGATTGCGTTGAGTTGCGATTTGAAATGGATACCTTGGTAGTGATGACGACTTGTCCGCACCCATTAAATCCGTCAGAGACTTACCCATACAAACCTGTCGAGGTTACGGTGTTTGAATCTGAGTCAATGTCAGAAAGCGATGCGTGTTTAAACCATCGCGAAGAAAACGAGCGAGGCTTTGAAAATAACCGCCGTTATGCAAGCTCGGTACAACAAACCGCCGAACCATCCACTCTCAGTCACTGTTGTTAAGGAGCAAAGTATGATCGTAGAGAGCCAATTAGAACTAAATGAAGCCCTGTATCGTGACGTTGTTCCTGCCGGTGACTACTACATGAAGGTCGTTAAGAAAGGGCAGACGGTTCGTATTCTCGATATTGAAGGCAACCAAGCAGCAGATACTTTGTTCTATAACGCGAATGATCCATCAGAGCGCTACAGTGCGATTGATACGATTCGTGAGCAAGGTAATGTGTATCTAACAGCGGGCACCAAGATTCTGTCTGACCAAGGCAATGTGATGTTAGAGATCGTTGCAGATACGTGTGGACGTCACGATACCCTTGGTGGCGCGTGTGCAACCGAAAGCAACACAGTACGTTACTCAATTGATAAGAAATGTATGCATGCCTGCCGAGATAGTTGGTTGTTAGCGGTAGCCGAAAATGAGCAATTTGGCATGTCTAAGCGTGATATTACTCATAACATCAACTTTTTCATGAATGTACCTGTCACGGCCGAAGGTGGACTTACTTTTGCAGATGGTATCAGTGGTGCAGGTAAGTATGTTGAGCTGAAAGCGCATATGGACACCATCGTTCTAATGTCAAACTGCCCGCAATTGAACAATCCATGTAATGCCTACAATCCAACACCCGTTGAGGTCATTGTTTGGCAATAGAGCCAGCAAGGTAGCTGCAAAAATTGAGCAAGGGACGACCCTATTTGATGCTCTTTGTTTTTCTGGGACGACCCAGATTTTAGGGACGAAAATATGTTTAGTAAGGTATTAATTGCTAACCGTGGAGCCATTGCCTGCCGAGTTATCCGTACACTAAAACAACTCAATATCGGAAGCGTTGCTGTTTATAGCGAAGCAGACTCTCAAAGTTTACACGTCGTCGATGCTGACGAAGCCTTCACTCTAGGTCAAGGCGGCGCATCGGAAACGTATCTCGATCAAGATAAAATCATCTCAATAGCGAAATCATCAGGTGCAGAGGCCATTCACCCGGGCTATGGCTTCTTGAGTGAAAACCCAGAATTTGTAGAACGCTGCGAACAAGAAGGGCTGATCTTTTTAGGGCCAACAGCAGAGCAAATGCGTGCGTTCGGTCTAAAGCATTCTGCACGAAATATAGCGACTCAAGCTAATGTTCCTTTGCTGCCGGGTACAGACCTACTCAATGATAAACAACAAGCACTTCAAGAAGCAGAAAAAATTGGTTACCCAGTCATGCTTAAGAGCACGGCCGGTGGTGGCGGTATTGGCATGCAGTGCTGCTTTACCAGCCAAGAGCTTAATGAGGCTTACGATAGCGTTAAACGCTTGAGTGAAAATAACTTCAGTAACAACGGTGTATTCTTAGAAAAATTTATCCAACAGGCTCGCCATATAGAAGTGCAGATCTTTGGTGATGGCCAAGGCCATGTGGTTGCACTCGGTGAACGTGATTGCTCTGCGCAACGACGCAACCAGAAAGTGATTGAAGAAACACCGGCACCAAATCTCAGTGATGAAGCGCGAGTACAGCTGCAACAAACTGCTGTGCGTCTCGCGAGTGAGGTGAAATACCGTAATGCTGGCACCGTTGAATTCGTGCTGGATCAGCAGACACAAAACTTTTACTTCCTAGAAGTAAACACACGTCTGCAAGTAGAGCATGGTGTAACCGAAGAAGTATTCGGTGTTGATCTTGTTGAGTGGATGATTCGCCAAGGCGCTGAAAAACTAGATCTAGATAAATTGAGTGCGAACCTTACCTCTAAAGGTCATGCGATTCAGGTTCGACTCTATGCCGAAGATGCCAATAAAAACTTTCAGCCGTGTGCGGGCTTGCTTAGCCATGTGGAGTGGGCAAAACAAGAGAATTTGCGAATTGAACACTGGATAGAAGCCGGCGTTGAAGTATCGCCCTTCTTCGATCCTATGCTAGCCAAAGTAATAGTGCATGCTAAAGACAGAGAAACAGCGTTGGCCGAGCTTAAGCAGAGTCTCGACAACAGCACTATTTACGGTATCGAGCACAACCAAGCGTATTTGAGTCAACTATTAGCCAGTGACCTTGTAAAGAAAGGGGAAGTGCTCACTCAATCTCTCAATAGCTTCGAATTCAAACCCCATACTTTTGATGTGATAAGTGGCGGTACCCAAACAACGATTCAAGATTATCCAGCTAGGACGGGTTACTGGGATATCGGCGTTCCACCTTCAGGTCCAATGGACTCACTAAGCTTTCGTCTAGCCAACAAGCTAGTTGCGAATGATGAAGCATGTGCTGGCCTAGAAATCATCGTGTCGGGCCCAACTCTGAAATTTAATCAAGCGACTAAAATTGCAATTTCGGGCGCGAGCATACAAGCGTCACTTGACGGTGAATCGGTTGCGATGAACAGCTCCATTCAAATTAAACCAGGACAAACATTGAAGCTAGGAAAGGTTGAAGGTGGCGCTCGCACTTACCTTGCTGTGCAAGGCGGTATTGATTGTCCTCAATACCTTGGGAGCCGCTCAACATTTACACTTGGCCAGTTTGGTGGCCATGCTGGTCGCGCGCTCGTTGCTGGTGATGTTTTACATATCAACGAGACCGCTAACGAGCCAACAGCTGCGATCACTTCAACAGCCCTGCCAGATTTTAACGGTGAATGGCAAATTCGCGTTATTTATGGCCCCCATGGTGCTCCAGACTTCTTTACTCCAGAAGACATAGATAGCTTCTTTGATGCTGAATGGAAAGTACATTTCAATTCGAGCCGTACTGGCGTTCGTCTGATCGGACCTAAACCTAACTGGGCTCGTAGCGATGGCGGCGAGGCGGGACTACATCCGTCAAACATTCACGATAACGCTTATGCGGTTGGCACGATCGACTTCACTGGTGATATGCCGGTTATCTTGGGTCCAGATGGTCCAAGCCTTGGTGGTTTCGTTTGCCCAGCGACCATCATCAAAGCAGACCTTTGGAAGATGGGGCAGTTAAAAGCGGGAGACAAGATCCGATTTATTCCTGTATCAGTAGAAGATGCAGAATTTGCAGAGCGTGCTCAGCTTTCTCAGATTGAGACGGGTGAAATCATTGAACTAGCGCTACCAAAAGCAGAGCTAGCATCGCCAATTATCAAGACGATCCCAGCTGAGCAATATGGAGAGCAAGTTGTATATCGTCCAAGTGGCGAGGATTATCTGCTAATTGAGTATGGGCCACAGGTGCTGGACATTCGTCTACGTTTTCGCGTTCATGCCTTAATGCTTAAACTCCAACAAAAAGGCCTTGTTGGCGTGGAAGAGCTGACACCTGGTATCCGCTCTTTGCAAATTCACTATGACAACTTAGTGTTGCCGCGAGAGAAGCTACTTGCTGAGCTTGAAGAGATTGAATCGACGTTGGACAACATCGATGAGATGACAGTTCCTGCCCGCGTTGTGCATTTACCTCTGTCTTGGGATGACGAAGCCACGCGACTAGCGATTCGCAAGTATGACGAAGTGGTTCGTAAAGACGCTCCTTGGTGCCCTGACAATATTGAGTTCATTCGTCGTATCAATGGTCTGGATTCGGTTGAGGATGTAAAGCGCATTGTTTTTGATGCTAATTATCTAGTGATGGGGCTAGGGGATGTTTATCTAGGTGCTCCTGTTGCCACACCCATGGATCCTCGTCACCGCCTTGTAACGACTAAATACAACCCAGCGCGAACCTGGACGCCCGAAAATGCGGTAGGTATCGGCGGTGCTTACATGTGTGTATATGGAATGGAAGGCCCTGGTGGGTATCAGTTTGTGGGTCGCACACTGCAAATGTGGAATCGCTATCGTCAAACAGAAGCGTTCTCGAAACCATGGCTACTTCGCTTCTTTGACCAAATTAAGTTCTACGAAGTCAGCGCAGAAGAGCTTCTTGATATTCGCGAGAAGCACCCTCAAGGCCATTACCCAGTGAAGATTGAAGAGACAGAGTTTTCTCTAGCGGGTTATCAGTCTCTACTCGACGAACATGCCAGTGAGATCAAAGAAAGCAAAGCTCGTCAGCAAAAAGCGTTCGAAGAGGAACGTCAGCGTTGGGAGATTTCAGGCCAAGCGAATTTTGTAGCGACTGAAATTGAGCAATCTAGTGTTCAAACAGAGCTAGAAGAGGGCCAAGAAGCCATTGAAAGCCATATTGCAGGCAACATTTGGCAGGTGTTAGTCGAGCCGGGCCAAACCGTTAAAGAAAATGACGTAGTCATGATACTCGAAGCGATGAAAATGGAGCTCGAAGTAACGGCAAGTGTGTCGGGCGTGATTGACTCGATTTGCCACGAAGCTGGAGCGCAGGTGCATGCAGGCGAGCCACTTTTAGTTGTCAATACGTGTGCTGCATAAGGTTTTGGAGATAAAAGATTATGACGAATTCAGTTACAACTGCTCAAACTGCATCAGAGCCATTGACCATCAGTGGCTTGCTAGAGGCTTTTCGTAGCGGAGAGATTAAGGTAGAACAGTTTTTGCGCTCTAAGCTTGAGCAAGTCAGAGCCGATACGTCTAATGCTTGGATTTCGGTGATTTCCGACCAACAATTGGACAATTATTTATCCGAGCTTGCCACTCAAGATAGCGAGCACCTGCCTCTTTTTGGTGTTCCTTTCGCTATCAAAGACAATATTGACTTGGCAGGATTAGACACTACTGCCGGCTGTGATGCATACCGATATCAACCGCAAGAGTCTGCCTATGTGGTCAAGCAATTAATCAAAGCGGGCGCAGTGCCATTGGGTAAGACGAGCCTTGATCAATTTGCTACAGGTTTGGTTGGTACTCGAAGCCCGTGGGGAGCGGTGAATAATAGCTTTGATGCGCAATACATTTCGGGGGGTTCAAGCTCTGGAAGTGCTGTATCCGTTGCGACAAACCAAGTGTATTTTGCGCTAGGAACAGATACCGCTGGCTCTGGCCGCGTTCCTGCTGCTTTTAATAACCTTTATGGCTTGAAACCCAGTAAAGGATTAATAAGTTGCACTGGTGTGGTACCTGCGTGTCGCACCTTAGACTGCGTGACATTTTTCACCAAGAGCGCGGAAGACCTATCCACTCTGTACCAAGTGGGTGCGAGCTATGATGAGAGTGACTGCTTTTCTCGATATGCTATTGAACAGGGGATAGAGAATATCGCCCAATTTTCAGGGCTTAAAGTTGGCGTACCATCAGAGGAGCAACTTAAATTCTTTGGTAATGACGAATACCGTAAGCTGTATGCTCAGTCCATAGCTCGTCTAGAGTCATTGGGCGCAGAAGTGATACCGTTTGATCTGTCTCCATTTATTGAAGCCGCTAATTTGCTTTATCAAGGTCCTTGGGTTGCCGAGCGTTACGCCGCTATTGAGTCATTTTTTGATAGCAATCAACAGCAATGCTTAGATGTTATTCAGACCATTGTTGGAGGAGCCAAGGATCTTTCTGCTGTCGATACCTTTAAAGCTATCTATCAGCTGCAAGAGTTTAAGGTTCAATGCGATCGGCTAATGGACAATGTAGACGCAGTGCTAACCCCTACAGCCGGCACCATTTACACCATCGAAGAGGTCAATGCTGATCCCATTGCCCTAAACTCAAACCTCGGCTACTACACCAACTTCATGAATTTACTGGATTATAGTGCCATTGCCATGCCTGCTGGATTTACCGAGGCGGGCCTACCGTTTGGCGTTACGCTGTTTGCGCAGGCGTTTGAAGATGAGAGACTAATGGCGTTGGCTTCTGAATGGCAACAAGCGATGAACCTGCCTTTAGGTGTGACACAAGTTGAACCAGAGAGTGCTGATATTGTTGATCTTCTAGTATGCGGCGCTCATATGAAAGGCCTAGCTCTCAACCACCAACTGATTGAACTAGGTGCCAATTTTAAGAAACGTACAACAACGTCTGAAAACTACTCCCTGTACTGTCTTGCGGGTGGACCGCCTTCAAGACCTGGGCTAGTTCGAGCTCATAGCAATGGCCAAAAGATTGAAGTCGAAATCTGGCGTATCCCCAAAAAGCACTTAGGTGCCTTGCTAGTGCAAATTCCTCATCCATTAGGGTTAGGCAGTGTTCAACTCGAGTCTGGCGATTGGGTTAAAGGGTTTATTTGTGAAGGCATAGGTATAGAAGGCGCAACAGATATTACGGAAACAGGGGGTTGGAGACACTTTCTCACACAATCGTGATTGATACGTCGAACACAATGAGCAGGCTAGGTGACTTTGCTTAGCCTGCCGTTATATTTACCAATGATTTGGTGTAGCTGAATAATTTTAGTATCTATAAGCGTCGTTGAGTACATCACGTTCAACATATAGGTTTAATAGGGGCAGGAGTTTTTCTCAAAGGGAAGTAGGCATTGGGGACATAAAGCGTGAACAAGTCGGCAAACTTTGAAAGCCGACGACTTGCTTGAACTTAAACTACGATGGTACAGCTTTTCTCGAATATTTGCTTATCAGTACTCACTGAAAACAAGACTAAGTCATTTTATTAATGATGAATGAGAATAGCTTGCCTAATTTGCCTTCACCTATAATTTTTTGTCCCCACGCCATGAGTTTTGCATCGATAGTACTCTGATAGATTAGTTTTGGATTACTTGAGAATCCTGCCTTAATCAGAGTTTTTACAGTCGACAGTGTATTTGACCCATTATCGTATGCATTTTTTAAGAAGTGATGGGCTTTTGTGGTGGATTGCTGATAGTCGCTGATAACCGTACCTTTACTTAGCATATCGGTTAGCTGTATGTCTGGGAGTTCGGTTTGGACACAGCCAGGCTCTACCATCGAGATTTCAATATTGAACTCTCGTACCTCTTGTGACAATGATTTCACCATGCCATTCAGTGCATGTTTACTGGCTGAGTACCATGCATTCATGGCAGTAGAGGTTCTAGCGGCTATAGAAGTAGTAAAGACAATGCGCCCGTAGCCTTGTTTACGCATGTGTGGCAACACAGCTTGCACAATTCTTGCGGGTCCATAAACATTCGTATCAAACTGTGCGTGTACGTTTTCGATACTTTCCGCTTCTATTGGTCCTGCGATTGGGTAGCCAGCGTTAGAGTAGACAATATCAATAGAGCCAAGGCTATCGTGCATTTCGTTAACGATGTGGTTTATGGTTTGTCCATTACGCACATCTACTTCAAAGACTTTTGCCCCTAACTCTTTTAGTGGAGTTAAGCGTTCAAGGCGTCTTGCGCCACAGTAAACATTGTGACCGGTGTTGAGCAATGACACGACTAAGTCGTAGCCAATACCCGAAGAAGCGCCGATGACAAGGACATTCTTTTGCATAGTTCTATCTCTATTAATAAATTAGGATTGGCTGGCAATTTGGTTCATTCTTCGATTCTCAAACCAGTAAAATACGGTGTAAGTACAGATCGTGATATCGGTAATCACAAAAGGAACGAAGTTAGCGTTAAGGTAGGCTGTTTCTGCATTGAAGAAGTTTGAGGTGTACAGATACACCATGAACAACTTTTCCAAAAACGAGTACAGGATTACGGGCTCACGCCAGCGTGGGATAAAAGCAGATGCCACGATAAAAAAGCCCATGAGACCGACCATGATGCCCCAATGCCTAAACAGAAAAACATACTGCGAGTCATAGGGTAGGTTGTTCATTTGAAGTAGTGCTTCGGCCGGGCTGAGTGCATAGACACCAGCGAACATAGTGACAGCGCCACCGATTATCAAGAAGGGTTTGATAAAGCGGTTAAAGAACATATAGATGGCCTCTGTTGAATTGAAAATTTATTGATTGCTACGTGGCGACTACATGTGCGACCCTGCTCCGTGATGTAGCCTTGCTACAAGAAAGGAAGTACGTAGTTGCTATAGTGCATTTTTTGTATGGGTGATTTAGTAGGTAAAATAACCGAAGAATGCAGGGAGATAAGCAGTAATATTTACTGCATTTACAATTCACATGACGTGAACCTTTGCAAGGTTGCAGAGGATGGGGGATGACCAGTTAAAGATTTTGCATTCGTATTAAGAGGCTTCAATACCCAAGCCATTGCGTAACGCAAATTGAACCAATTCAGTATTGTTATCGAAATCGAGAGTGTCGAGCATGCGATACTTGTGCGACTCGATTGTTCGAGGACTTAGAAAGAGTTTTTCCGCGCATTGCTTTGCAGTGTAGCCTTGAGCAAGTAGCGCTAATACAGTGCACTGCTTTTTACTTAGCTTGAGAAGTTTTTCACTTTCATCGAGTTTACTTTCACTGCCTTTGTTCAAACTTCTAGTGACGGTAGAATGTTGCCAATAGACTAACCAAATATCGCAAAGCGCTTTGAGTTGGTTAAGATCGGTTTCGGTAAGATCAGTTGAGTCATCATTAAACCTTGAAAACGCCAAAGCCCCCCATACCTGTCCAAACAACTCTAGTCTCATGATGCCGTGCCAGCGTCCACCTTCCATGTAAAGTTCGCGTAAAGTACTAATGTTAGATTGCTTCAAATCATTTGAATTAAACAGCTGATATTGGCTCTTTAGCCTGAGTAGTCGTAGGTAATCTACATAGTTGCCCACCACAAAACGGGCTTTATCGAGCTCTGGAATATGCTTTCGAGAGACAGATACGCTCTTGCCATCATTGAGCATTATCATAGAGTTCGGAAAGAGCGTAAGGCGGTCGAGATTAAACCATTCTAGTCCTTGCTTAGCCAGTTTATTAAAGGTGCTGTCAAACTCGCATGCGCTGCATGATGATAGGGCGTTTACTTGTGAAACGACTAAATGATCGAAACTGACTTTGTTTTCAATGCTCATATTGTGCTCACTAAATAATCTTATTCCAAGTTAACTTTGACATGGTTTTTCTGTCAACATTTTGGTTTTCGCAGAGCGAAAATGCAGTGAAATTACGGTATACCGCTTCAATGTTCAGAAAATGAAATTAAAGTGAATATACTTGTTGTTCTGAGCGATCAGGACTAAAAATCAGCAACTTAAAAAAAGAGCGGGTTCAAGTGATTGAATCTTTTTCACAAACCAAGCCAAGGCTTTGCCTTTGTTATTTTTGTTCCAGGCCAGATGTATTTCACGCTCTCGTTGATCAACATGCTCCACTTCTAAAGCTATTAGTTGCCCGATCTGGAGTTCTTGCTGGATACGATGAACAGGTAAGTAACCCACTCCTAGACCTTGCAATTGAGCCTCTATTTTTTTAGAAATGCTGGGAACAGTGATCCGAGGCTGTCCATCGAGCAAGCCCGCAGAGCGTGTTTCTAACGTTCTCGAACTGTCCGCGACTACCACCGAGGGGTATTGTTCTCTGTGGTTTTTGATTTTGCAGTCCAACTTTCTATGGGGTTGAGGGATTATACATAAGGAAAAGGGGATGACTGGTCTTATGCATAATTAACTTCCCACGTTGCCCATTATGCGCTTTGGTCATAATTACTTATTTGAATAGTTCATTAGCATTAATTAAGTGCGAATTATAGTATTTGCACATCAGCTTCTACGGCTTAAATTACTCAAGGCTAAATTGATATTTCAGCATATATTGCCAATCTCAGCTTTGAATTGAAACTAATGACATTTGATAAATTGAGAGAACATATGAAAGCGTTAAAACTAACGGCAATTGCTTTAGCTACCTCTTCAATTATGGCTTGTTCAGCATTTAATGGTGAATCCGCTACTACTGTTAAAGTTGACAATCTAGAAGTCACAAAACAGAATTTTGCACACGCTGAAACTGCTCGTATGTATCGAAACTGGATGGTGAGTGGTGATGCGAACAAACAGTTCGCAATACTTCAAAACTTACCGCCACGCGGTGACAAAGCGCCTACAGTACAAATGAACGACGATACTCTTTACGGTGTTGCTATCGTTAAAGCGGTAGATGGCCAGGTGACGTTTGACATCCCTGACACTGGTGACACATACATGTCTGTTCAAGTTGTCACTGAAAACGGTCACGGTGAACACCTAATCGTTGAAGACGGTGTACATACCGTTCCTATCACTGACTCTAGTACCGCATTCTTAATTTATCGCTCTGGTGTGGAAAATGGTCTAGAGAAATCACGTGAAGGTTTAGCAAAAGTCGACACTTCTCAATTCAATTTTGCAGTTGACTATCAACTTCCAAACTACGACTTTCAAGCTGTAGAGAAAGAAGTGTGGGAGCGTAAGCGTGTTGTCGATGGTATTGTTGAGAAAGAAGGCGTATTTACCTATACCTTCCCTCGTACTCCAGAGAAAGTGACAGATCTAACACAGTGGAACCTTGAGAATGCTGCAGGTTGGGGGGGAGCATCGCCTGTTCCGCTAGAAGGTAACAAATACGTCAACTCGCCAGTAATCGATGGCTCTGCTTGTTACACCACTACATTTGAAGACCCAGACAATCGATTCTTCACGTCAATCACTGCGTACGATATGGAAAAATACCTAATTGATGGTGCTGTCGCTCAAAATTCCCATTCATGGAAAGTAAATGCAGACAAAACAGTGACCGTTTCTTTTAACTGTGGTGAAAACGCGATTAATAATATCGATACCAAAGGACAGAACTTCACGATCACTACTCGACACTATGGTGCCACACAGGCAGTGATAGATTCAGAAAAAGATCCAATCATTACGGCTATAAAAAGAAGTTAATACGACTTAATTAAGAGAAAGGCTTTGCGATGCAGAGCCTTTTTTTGATCTAGTAAGTAATGCACAAGTGTGCCACTAGTAAGACGTAGGTAATGAGTGAACTTTCCAACTAAGATAGAGGTTTGCTATGCCACTGCGTATCCATTAGCCGCAAGTTTCAGAGTGTTACTGACTCACATCTGTTCAGAAGTTGCTGCTACGGACCCTGCACTAATCTTAAATATGTCTGGATAGCGCTTAGCTATATATTTAGCGTCAGTGCCAAACATTGTCATTTGAAAACTAACAATCCTCAGTTTCAACTTCTAGTAAGTAGCCATTTGGAGTGGGTTCATCATCATCTGGCTCTTTATATTTAACGTAGCAGTGCGTGTAATCTCCGGATGTCTCATGAAGACCATATCCGATATATACGCGGGAACTCGTACCTGTAGTGCAATCACTTGAATAACAGACATCAAGTTCGTTCGCATCAACGCTTGAGAGCTGAACAATACCCAACCTTGGTTGCCCATCAGGGGCCATAAGCTCATCGTCTGACAACATTGCTTCAGGGTAGCCATACTTCAGTTCTAGATAACCGATATTGGTTAATATTGGATCAGAGACGGTTTTATCATCAGCAGAATTACGGGCATCATTTTCAACACCATTAATTACAGCCAACGAGTACGCTAACGTCGCGGCATCGTGAATTGACGCCTTAATGCCTTCAAGTGTTGCGATGCGAGCATCACGTTGAATGTTCACATGCTTTTGCATTGCCACAGTCGATAAAATCCCGAGCAAAACGATAACGACAACAAGCTCTACAAGCGTGAAACCTGAATTCTTACGAAGCACATGATCCCCAAATGATTGATAGGTATTTCGCATAAAAGTAGCATGATGACTGCTTTATATACTTACCAATCGATGCCATTTCGGGGTCTTAGTAAAATTGAGATAGCAGTGTATGAGTTTGTTATGAAGGGATGCAAATGAGCATAAGCCAGAAACAACAAAGCCCGCTAAAAGCGGGCTTTGTTGTAAATTTGGTGGGTCCGGGCGAATTCGAATCGCCGACCCCTACCATGTCAAGGTAGTACTCTAACCAACTGAGCTACGGACCCAAATTTTGTTGTTCAATACGATTGCATGTGAATGCAAGAGGATGGTGGGTCCGGGCGAATTCGAATCGCCGACCCCTACCATGTCAAGGTAGTACTCTAACCAACTGAGCTACGGACCCATACTCTTTGACTTTTTCGCTAACAGGCTTTAGTAGGCCTTGTAGCTTAGTGCTCTGTAAGGAACGAGTGCAATAATATGTAGAGCTAATTCCTAAGTCAATCAAATAATTAGCACAAAGTGATTGAGTGAATAGAAATTGGTCATTATCAGTTTCAAAGATGTTCAATTGAGATCAAGAGCTTTGATAGCCTCGAAGTAGACTGGTTTATAAACGCCTTCCTCTAATTTATCACAGCGCTTTTTTAGCATAGATGTAACCCTCCCCAATAACCTGCGCAATTTATCTATTGGAATATCCGATAGAATCTCACTGGTTCCATTAGCTGACTATCCCTTAAGATACTCCCACAAGAAAGACAAAGGGCGGCATTATTATGAATAAGATCACTAAGAAATGTTTTAAGGCAATCGGTCTTACAATAGCTTTTCTATATTCAAGCCACATTGGATCGGGGTTTCTAGAGGGGCTCGGTCTGTATGGTAGAGAATCAATTCAGTTCTTAATCTTTTTAGCTTGTGCCTTTGCTTATTGTAAATACGACGGAAATAAACTGAGACGAAGGGTGGCTGTATAGGGATAGATAACTAGGTAAGGAGGCAAATTACTACTCACTGAGGAACTAACATGAAAAAGACACTTTCACTAATTACGCTGACGTTTTTATCACTAACAGCACAAGCCAGTATCCAACTCTGGGATTGCAATGATGGATACAACATTACATCTGACAATAGGGTGATGATGCTTAATGATAAGGACACAGGCCAGACTTTAAAGCTACGCAAAGTGGATGAGAGAAATTTCGTGCATAAAACCGACAGCCTTCAAGTGGATATTCGAAAGGAAAAAGACGGAGGGGCTTTTGTGAGCGTCTTTTGGTTTGAGGAGGAAGACATGTATTCAACTTATTGCCCGAATGTCTTTTGAAAACACTAGAGGAACCACAACAGGTCAATGTAATGGATTAGAAGAGTAGGAGTTTGACGCGATAGCCTACCCAATACATTCTATGAGGCGATATATAGTTGATCGAGTTCATGATTCAGCTTTGATAAGGTTGGCGCTGCGATGCAAACCCTTGAAATAGTGTTCAACCGAAAAATATGACGAGTTAGGTATTTGAATTCTTTGTTGAATTTGCCATCCTCATACTAGTGATTGGTTTTACTTAGGAAAGGGAATGACTTCGGCAGAGCAGCATATCAACCTTGTTCGACTAGATGACGTTAAGTTTTTTGTCGATCTTTTGATGCAAATTGATGCAGATGCGTATGAGCTTCTTCGTCAAGCAACCATCCCCAATGACATTAACAGTGCCAATAGCTACGATTGCTTACCAGAGAGTGTAATGCTCAATGCGCTTGAGGTCTTAGGCTCGCACTACACAAAGGAAGAGTTGGGGGTGATCTTTTGGGAAGGGATCCGCAATAGTTATATGCCTAGCTTTGTGTCACAACTTTCTGAACATGGATCTGTTTTAGACGCCTGCCACGAATTGACTGAGCTTGTTCAACTCTCATCGCCAAATTCAAAAGTATATCCAACGTTTGCTGCTGGTTCCTGGTGGTTAGTCAGAGAAAAGCTGGGGCAAAAAGAGTCTTGGTATGAAGATGCTGAGGTGTTTTCTGTTCTGTTTATGGTGGAGTTCATTCGTTCGATCACCCATTCAACATGGAAGCCTGAGCAGATTGCTTTGGTGAGTGACCATAGTGATCTCTATAACAGCCTGCCCACATTACATAATGTCACTTTTATCTATCAGCGCACTGCGACCGGCATCAAGATCCCTGAATCTGTAATGGAGAGCCTGCCGCACTTTTATGGGGGGTCATCTAACCCAAACCTTGTTATGCCTATCTTGTTCAATGAACCTACTTTTATGGATACCTTTCGCTTAGCGATTTCACCTTACTTGTCTATGGGAAAACTACCCGTCAAGGTGGCGGCAGAGATATTAAGGATGAACGTTAGAACCCTGCAGCGCCGATTAGAAAAAGAAGGTTTTGTCTATAAAGAGCTGATTGAAGATATGACCTTCGAACTCATCGTAGATGCAATGAAAGGGTCTACAGAATCCTTAACCACCATTGCAAATAAGTTTGGTTATTCCGATGCTGCTCACTTTACACGTGCCTTTAAGCGCCGCTACAACCAAACACCTAGTGCATTTAGAAAGTCTCTTACCAACGAGCGTAATTAGACGCGTTGTTTTATTGGTGTCATCAAATGGCAATTAATAAAAGCGGAAAGTCCTTAATATCACTTCTAAGCTATTGAGTGTTACAGAAATTAACTAACACATTTCAATCATTAAGATGATGTAACGGTAGGAAATCAAAACAGACCTACACAATGGCCTCATTGATAGATGGATATACCGTCATTAAACCTGGCGAATCACGATGGATATTGAGTTTGACGCTTTATAGGAAACAACAAATGAAAAACGTTTTGAAACTTTCAGCAGTTGCAATTTCATGTTCTCTAGCATTTTCTGCTTCGGCAGCAACGACTATTTTTAAGAACGTCGATGTTTTCAACGGTACAGAAGACAAACTGTACGAAGACCATTACGTGATGGTTGTTGATAATAAAATTGAACAGATTTCATCTAAAGAAATCACAGCAGAAGATGCGACGGTCATTGATGGTGAGGGTAAAACTCTAATGCCAGGTTTGATTGATGGCCACGCGCACATCATGATTAACTATCACTTTGACCAAATTGAGAAGAACAAAGACCTTACTGATATCTCAATTAACTCGGTTACTGTAGCTGAGCGTTATCTGCAAGATGGTTTTACCACTGTGCGTGATATGGGTGGCCCGGCGTTTGGTTTGGCTCGCGAAATTGAAGCAGGGAATGTGGAAGGGCCGCGCCTTTACCCGTCAGGCGCATTTATATCACAAACGTCAGGGCATGGTGATTTCCGAGACCGTAATGATGCTGGTTTCTCTCCAAAAACAGCAGGCGACTTATCTAACTTTGAACGTATGGGCATTGGCGCGGTAGCTGATGGTGTACCTGAAGTGCAGCAAGCAACGCGTACTAACTTACGAAACGGCGCGACTCAAATCAAAATCATGGCGGGTGGTGGTGGTTCATCACGTTTTGACCCAATTGATACGGTTCAATATTCAGTGGAAGAAACCTGTGCCATTGTAGAGGCAGCTAAAGATTGGAACACCTATGTTGCGGCTCATACATTTAATGATCGTTCTGTGAACCGCTTGCTTGATTGTGGTGTTAAAACGTTCGAACACGGTTTCTTTATTAACGACGATACCATGAAGCGTATTGCGAAAGAGGGTGGTTACGTAGTGCCGCAAATGTGGGGACTATCGCCAGATTTGGCTAAGAACCCTCTGATGCCAGCCGATAAACTACCTATGGTGGCGAAACTTCAAGAGGCGTACGGTGACTATGGTCAACGCCTGCTTAAAAACAATGTAAAAGTAGTCTTTGCCTCAGATTATGTGGGCGTGAATTCAGATGCCGAGCGTGCACGTCGTTATGAGATTTACTGGCGTACACAAGCATTTGGTAGCAACTACGAAGTACTAAAACAAATGACGTCTATTGCGGGTGAAATGCTTGCAATGTCCGGCCCTCGCGGAACAACGCAAGGTAAACTGGGTGTGATTGAAAAAGGCGCTATTGCAGACATGATTCTTGTTGATGGTAACCCATTGGAAGATATGTCAGTGATTGGTGCAACCGAAAAATGGTTTGATGCGGACCCTGAGTACAAAGAGATTGAAACTATCAAGCTTGTAATGAAAGACGGCAAAATCTATCGCAATAAGCTGTAATCAATCCCGTTCCTATTAACTGATTAGAAACGTTGTTAAGTACCAAGGCAGGGCTTAGAGCTCTGCCTTCTTTTTGAGGTGTTTGTAAATGAAATTGTTAAAACGAATCCTACTTGGAAGTGCATTGTTGTTCTCATTAAATGTTGTTGCCGAGGAGATGGAACCTACATTTTGGCAAGACTTGCTTCCTCAAGTGGACACAGTAGAAGACCCGTTTGCAGCGCTAGATTCTAACCAGCTTTACGATCTAGGCACCATTGCTCGCTATCGCGATGCTCAAAAAGTAGAAGGGTTCAAACCTTCAGAAGCTTCTCAAAAAGAGATGGCACAACTTGAAGAAAACTTTGCAAAATCTAACATTGATGTAGATGCGCTATTTGTTCAGCGAGAAAAGATCATGCAGCAGCGCACGAAGCTTGCAACCTTACCGAATCAAGGTGTGCTTAATAAACCCCATCGTATACCTGGATTTATTACCCCTGTTGAAATGGAAGGCACTAAGGTGACTAAGTTTTTCCTAGTTCCTACAGCGGGCGCATGCATTCATACGCCACCACCGCCACCTAACCAAATTGTATTAGTTGAATACCCAGAAGGGATTGAGCTAGTTAGTTTGCAAACGCCAGTATGGGTTGAAGGTGAGCTGTTTAATGAAGCAACCGCAGCTGATGTAAATTACAGCGATGGCGCAAGCAATGTTGAGACTGTGTATCAGATGTCTGCGCTAGAAGTAGAACTATATCAAATGAACTAAGTCATTTAACTTGTGGCGCATAAAGGGCATCGAGGTCTTATTATTAACGCTAAACTATAATCAAATCATAAAGATACTAAGGTGTGACATGACTTTGACTTCTAGACTTTCTAAATCTTGCTTAGCAATTGTAACGGCACTTGCATCAACAACGGCTTTTGCTGAAGGCGCAAATTTTGAAGGCCCAGATTCTGTAGAGAACACTATTGCAGCGCAGAAAGCGGATCAAAAAGATTGGCGCCAACACCTGGCAGACAACGGTTTTACCTTTGGCGCGGATTATTTTGCCAACGGTTTTGCAAGTAGCAACGGTGCTACTGGTGATGATGTGACGGCTTCTTCAGGTGTAGCTCGTTTGTACGGTCAATGGAGCTTAGTGGGTCGTGAAACTGGCAATACTGGTAGCTTAATTTGGAAGATTGAACATCGTCATGCTTATTCTGATTATGCACCAAAGGATTTTTCAGGGATTACAGGTAATCCTTTAAACCCTGATACCTTGGGATATATGGGATTGATGTCACCAGCATTTAGTGATCAAGGATTTCGCGTAACGGATCTTAACTGGAAGCAAAAGATCAATGGTGGTCGAGGTACTATCCAGGTTGGTTGGCAAGATGTTACCAACTACGTTGATACTTATGCATTAGCAAGCCCTTGGACTGGGTTTTCAAACCTAGCTTTTTCTACGGGCTCTGGTGCTATGGGGTTGCCTGATGATGGTATTTTGGCAATTTCAGCAGGTCATATGATTGGTGACAACTTTTATGTGATTGCGGGTATTGCGGATGCTAAAGGCGATTCTGGTGATATTTTTGAGGGCTTTAATACCGTCGGTGATGGTGACTATTTCACTACTTTAGAGCTAGGCTGGACGGCATCTCAAGAGCAGATCTTTACAGAGAACTTTCATGTGACTCTATGGCATATGGATGCCACAGACCGCCACAATATTGACCCTTTTGGTGCTAAGGGCGAAGATGGTAAAGGTATTAATTTCTCGTATAGCACTTTTGTAACGCCTCAGATCATGCCATTCGTTCGTGGCGGTTTCTCTGACGGCGGTGTGGCCCTGTATCAAAAGTCGATTAGTGCTGGTTTTGGATACTTCGGGCTAGGTGGCGCGAAAAATAACCTTGGATTCGCCGTGAACTGGAGCGAAATCAATGAGAATTATTTCTTAGCTTCCGCTGCTAATAGTGATACTCAAGTGACTGCCGAACTCTACTACAACATGCAATTTGGTGATCACTTCCAAGTAACACCTGATATTCAGTTGATTGCCGATCCTGCGTTCTCAACAGAGAGTACCGCGTTAGTATTTGGCTTACGTGGACGTGTGTTCTTCTAACAGCGTTCTTAAGTTTTGTTTCAGTAAAAGGGTCCTGATCTTATCAGGGCCCTTTTTACTTTCCCCAAGCTAGCTTTACCTTTTTGATTTGTTATAGTGAAATAAATCAATAACTTGATTGGGCGAAGGGGGAGTTGATGGAAATTAAAATAAGACGTTCAGAGCCGCAGGATGCAAGAGCGGTAAAAGAAATTTATGAATGTACCAATGCGTACATGGGTACGTTGCAACTGCCCAATCCATCACTCGCCTTATGGGAAGGAAGGCTTTCCAATATCCCAGATAACGTCTTTTCTTATGTAGCCGTTGCCGGTGATGAAATCGTTGGCAATATAGGCTTTGAGGTATCCACAAATCCGAGGCGTCGACACGTTGGTTCATTTGGCATGGGGGTGAAGGATCAACATCAAGGAATAGGTGTCGGGACAGCATTATTGGCTACGGTCATCGATTTAGCCGATAACTGGCTTAACCTAAAACGCTTAGAGCTGACCGTTTATGTGGATAATGAATCTGCCATCAGTTTGTATATGAAGCATGACTTTGTGATTGAAGGTGAATCTCAAGCCTACGCATTTCGAGATGGAGAGTATGTCTCTGTGTATCACATGGCAAGAATCAAAGGTTAGCTTGTTTTATGGTTTCGATCATACGCCTTACCGTGTTGACCAATAAGGCTTGAATTTAAGGAATATCCAATGTCAGAACACTCAGCAATTGTTCGATGGGAACGTGGCGAAACGGAAGTGTTTAGCGACAACAATTACAGCCGAGGTCACATCTGGGAATTCGATGGTGGGGCAACTGTGTTAGCTTCAGCATCACCTCATGTTGTCCCACTGCCTCTTTCTGTAGAAGAAAATGTCGATCCTGAGGAAGCCTTTATAGCCGCGCTGTCGAGTTGTCATATGCTGGTCTTTTTATCTGTTGCAGCGAAGAAGAAATACGTTGTTGAAAGCTATACAGATAACGCAATGGGTACTCTAAGCGAAAACAAAAGTGGCAAAATGGCGGTAACTCAAGTGGTACTTCGCCCTGAAATTGTGTTTTCTGGTGAGCGAATCCCGACAAGAGAGCAGCTAGAAAAAATGCATCATATCTCTCATGAGAATTGCTTCATCGCTAACTCAGTCGAAACTGAGGTGACGACGGAAATTATCGTTTAGGCATACTTAGTGACAGCGTAACAATATGGTGCGTATTTTTTGTGTTGTTGGTGGTGAATGGAGGCGAGATGAACTCAGTGAAAATGGAAACTAACAGATTACGTTTTGCTCGTCCTTCCTTAAAGGACCAGCCTGCCATGCTGGTGGCGATCAAAGAGAGCGAGCAAGCACTTAAGGAGTTCCTACCTTGGGTGCCATTTGCGCTTTCACAGCAGGCATCAATCGAACATACTCAGCAGGCCATTGATAACTTCGCAAATTTCAAAGAAGAACTGCGTTTCTCTCTTATCGAAAAGGCATCGGGTAGATTAATTGGCGCAATAGGTTTGATCATTCGCGATAAGGATGTCCCTTTCTTTGAGATTGGCTATTGGCTATTGGCTATTGGCTATTGGCTATTGGCTACGCAGCGATAGTGTTGGCAAGGGATTTATCAGCGAAGCTGTGGCTAAGCTAGAAGAGTACGCCTTTGACGAACTTAACGCGAAACGTTTGGAGATCAGGGTCGCACAAAGCAATATCAAAAGCAGAAAAGTTGCTGAGCGCTGTGGTTATGAGCTTGAGGCGAATTTGCGTAATGAGCGTAGATTGCCGTCAGGGAAACTCGATAATACTCTGGTGTACGTAAAAACTCGTTAGGTAGCGAACCATTTTGGCTCGCCACCTAATTTATACCGGCTTTAGTTCTCACACACTTCGTAATTGGATTTACGTCGACACACAACATACCAAAGTAGTGGTAATGACATAAACAGTGCCATCATCTGTAATGAGCCAAGTGGCAAGAAGTTAACGATACCTATCAATGTTGATGCACCAGCCATTTGGAAAAAGCCAAGTAGCGAAGCGGCAGTACCTGCTCGCTCTGAAAACGGCGCTAAGGCTGCGCTACAACAAATCGCAAGGGTCAAGCAGAAACCAGTACTTGCAATAAACACAGGGCCCATGAATGCAATCGGGCTATCAACGCCTTGCAGTAGCAAGATAGAAACTGCTGCGAGGGTGCACATGGCGATCGCCAGTTTCAGTGCGCGAGATTGACCCAAGCGACGGATGATAATTGGGGCGGTAAAAGAGCCCAGAATGTTGATAAGCGCATTGCTACCAAACCATAGAGAAAAGGTTGTAGGATCTAGGTCTAACTCGACCATCAGACGCACTGGAGCTACGCTAACAAAGGCAATGATTATGGCCATTGCCAACATAACCAGTCCCGCATTGAACCTAAACGTATGGCTTTGCAAAATAGGTTGGTATTGCTTCCAGTTGATAAGCTTGGGACTAGAAATAGTATTAGACGGGCGAGTTTCCGGTAAACGCAGCAACGAAAACAGAGTAACAAATAAGGCGTAACCGGCCATGAAGTAGAAGGTTGCTCTCCAATCCCATGTTTCACTCAGCCAGCCTCCTAGCATAGGTGCTAGCGCAGGAATGACACAGATAACGCCATTGATGTAGCTGTAGATAGAGGCGGTTCTTTCTGAGCTATAGCTATCACGTACTCCCGACATCACACCTACTGATACTGCGCACGTGCCTAAGCCTTGTAATATACGAGCAAGCCATAGCACTTCTATTTGCATAGCTAACGCGGCAACAGCCGAACCAAAAATATACAGAAGTAGGCCACTTAGAATAAGCGGTCGACGCCCGTAGCGATCAGCCAAAGGCCCAGCAAGTAACTGACCCAAACCCAAAGCGGCTAAAAAAAGTGTGATGGTGGTTTGGATGTTTGCCATTGGCGTTTGCAGATTGTCGGCCATTTGTGGAAGTGCAGGGAGATAGATATCAATTCCCATTGGGCTTATGACGATCAATAACAAGAAGAGGTAAATAGGGGCTTTGTGGTTCATTTGTATCTTTGTCTGTGTGGTGTAGAGCGGCAGTGTATCAATGTTGCGATATGACTAATATTGAATTATTGTCATCAGATACTTTCTATAAAGGAATATCTGATGAAGTTAGACTACATTGACTTGAACCTTCTTAGGCTGATGTTGATATTGCTTGAAGATGGAAGCGTCAGTCGCGCGGCGACGCGATTGAACCTTAGTCAGTCTGCGGTAAGCAAGCAATTAACTAGGTTGCGAGAGCAGCTTGGTACTGTATTAGACGATCCACTGTTTATACGTACAGGTAGAGGGTTAACCCCAACGGCGAGAGCGTTAAAGCTGGAAGCACCACTTCGTCAATGGCTAAGAGATTCGCACATTATGCTACTCCCTGAATCCTTTGACCCTGCAAGCGATGAACGCACCTTTACCATCAGCATTTGTGAGACGGCGTTCCCGGTGATAGTCCCTAGGCTGATGCCCAAACTGACTCGGCTTGCTCCTGGGATGCAACTCAGTATTGTCCCTAAATCTAAGGCAAGTTTGAATCATCTAAATCAAGGTGACTTGGATCTGCTGATAGTGGCAAGAGATACGGATCAACGTGTAGAGGCGCCTCATCATGTTTCCGATTTAGGAGATCAACCTAACCTCGAGTTATATCGTGACAATCATGTTTGTCTGGTTAGCCAATCACATCCTATTTCTATAGATTCATGGGACGAAGGCGCATTTTTGGACTCAGATGGAATTCGAATCTTTGTAGAGGAGAGTGAGTTTTGGTTGTTAGACCGCGTAGCAGCCGAACAGGGACAACGATTGAAAGACAAAGCTAAGGTCCCTGATTTTCATAGTGCAGCACTATTAGCGCAACACACCAACATGTTTTTTGTGTGTACTTCTATCTTTGCTAAACAACTGGCGCAAAGATACATGCTCAAACCCTTGCCTCTGCCCTTTGAATTAAAGCCAGTAAGCTACCGCATGCTATGGCCAAGTATGTTAGAGCGAGATTCTGCTCACCAATGGCTTAGAGAGTTGATCGCAGAGTGTTGTCATGATCTATGATAGAGGCTAAATCTTTTCGCTTGTTCGCTTTTGAACGACCTTGCTAGTTTTCAAAGCATGTTAGCTAAACGTTAGCTGTTTCTATTCACGGTTTCTTTGCGAGACCATCAACAATTTTTTTCAAAAAGTATTGGCTATCATCCAACATGCTGACGGTTTTTGCATCACTGTTCGCCGTTAGAATACTGCAATAGCCATGCAGCGCGCACCAAACAAAGCGTGCCTGTTGCTGTGTATCTTCGATGGTAAACACACCTGCATCTTGACAAAGTTTAAGCATGTGCCGAAGAAAATCGAATGTTGAATCAGCTTCCTCCCTAAGCTCAGAATTAGCGCTTTTTAGAAGACCGGTATTACCGAACATCAGCTGATAATATTCCGGAAATTTACGTGAAAAATTAATATAGCATTCACCCACAGCAGTAAAACGTTCCATTATGGGGAGGGTTGAGTGTAACTCCCAAGTGTTGGTCATCGAACGACCAAATTGATTAAATCCTTCTTTTGCTATAGCACACAGCAACTCTTCTTTATCCTTAAAATGTCGATAAGGTGCGGTTCTTGAAACATTAAGCTCAGCCGCTAAACCCCTCATCGTGATTGAGTCTATTCCCTCAGCTCTCAACTTGTCAGTGGCAACTCTAATTAACTCACTTCTTAGATCACCATGGTGATACTTACTGTCATTTGCCATTTTTAATATCTCGTTACATCCAGACTCTAATACATTACCGAATCATGTTGACGGCGTCTACATGGTACAGTAATGTTTCTTATGTAGACGTCGTCAACATTAATCTAAGGATGGTAAGTATGAATGGTTCAACATTTCGCAAAATCGCAAGATGGGTACACTTTTTAATGGCAGCTTTAATCGGCACTTTTATATACTCGCCGTGGAGTGAAAACCCAATGTTTTCTAATGTCATCTTCTGGTTGGCTGTCCCACTGTTAACACTCAGCGGTTTATGTATGTGGAAACAAGGCATTATCATGAAGAAGCTAAGAGGTAAGGCACTGCCAACAGAACAAATCTAATTGACCAAAAGAAAGCTATGGATAAACTCCTTGTGAGCTTTATCCAAGCATATTTTGCTTTTTTATTTAGAGGTTATGGGCTCTAGAGGGAATGAGTATGGAAACCTCGATTCAACTTATTTCCACTTTTCAGATTGGCAATGTAGAGGACAAATGCACTACGTGCGTGATGGTTTGAGCCTATAGGTAAGATTATCGCAACCAAAGCACATTCAATGAAGCAGTGTCCAAACACTCCAACAGGGCAACCTTTTGTGCCGTTTAGGGTTGAAATGAGCAAGTAGGGTTTATTTAGTCTAAAGAGAAGGTGAATTGTAGGGGGATAATAAATACTCTCCCTACACTTTTATTACGAGTAGCCCAGTGACTGTAGAAGCTCATCTATATCGTGTTTCTGTGTTAGCTTTTCGATCCATTGCAAGGGAATTCCAACTGCACCGCCGATCCCATAGCAAGCACCCAGCACTGCGCCTAGTAATATGGAACGTCCACAAGAATCTCCCCCCGCATAGATGTTGCGTTGAATAGCTTCCTGATACGTTGTAGATGTAGCCAAGTTATGTATTACTGAAGGTACGCCGTATGTCAGGTTACAACTCATTCCAAATCGAGAAGTAACGGTTAAGTTACTTTCGTGTTCATAGGATAATGCCTCATCAATAAGAGCTTTCACCAAGTGTGGGGCACTATCACGTCCAATAGTTATGGCAGAGTGAGGGGAAGCCCCTTCTAGAGCAGCTTCTATAATGGTTGCTACAGCTTGACCAAACTGAACAGCAACTTGATTATCATTCGTCACTCGAACAGCGGATTCTACGACTTTAGACAATTCAGGATCACCACAATAGGCAGCGACTAAAGATGGAAGTTTGGAAATAGCGGTCAGCTGCTCATCGTTGGCACCGTGGTAACCAGAGATGGCTTCGACTTTAGTTGCTATGTTCAACGCATAAGCAACCATATGGTCATCGTCATGAGTTTGTCTAACAGCTGCTTCAATCTTCTCAGCACACTTAGCTCCTTTGACTTGCTTTACGTTGGCAAGCACTTTAGTCAGCATCATGCGTTGTGTGTTCTCATCACCGTCAAATGGTATCGCTTTAGCGAGTAAGATCGCTTCATGCTCTGCCTTGGTAATATTGTCTAGTGTGTCGCGAGTTGGATGGTCGATGTAGCCTATATATTTTCCCCCGTAACCAAAATGCTCTTGGAAAGAGCTTTCGTAATGGGATTTATGATAACGATTGCCGTTTTGAGCAATTGAACGCATAAGTACCAATGCTTGTTCGCCATACTGTGAGCAATCGCCTACGTTTCTTTCCTCATGAGCAAAGAAACCAGAATCATTGGCGTAATCATCTTTGTTAGGGGGATGGAATTCAGGTGTCCCTTTAGAAATATCACGGATTCTTTTTTGGTCGTACAACCAATGAAATCCTACAGCTGCAGCATCGGCGACCAATGAGCCAAGAAGCATACTTTTCACACGATGAGACGTTTGATTGGCCATAAAAAGGTTTTCCTATGTATCCCAAGTAGTTAGTCAAGATTTAGACTACTAAACCCTTAGATCTCAGAGTGCATATAAATTTACTTGCTAACCGCGAATAATGCTGGGGCTGAGAGCACTTTGACCTTTATATTCAGTAGTTAACAGAAGCTACGCCTGCCTTTAGGGTAGCAGGTCTTGTTGTTTGACACTCAGAAATTGCCTATAGAGGTATACATAGCGTTGCATTCATTGACTCATTCCATATGAAGCGTTGTTTCATAATGATTGGCTATGACATTTCTATTTGGTTAGCTAATCTGGCAAGTCATACACGCCCGTAAGATCTATTAACAGTTGAAAACTGGATTATTCTCTTGTTTTTGATAGGGTTTTATTTGTAATACAAATAAAAATAATAGTGGTACAAATTAATGGCTAGAATGACTGTTTCACAGGAGGAGTTCGAACGTATTTTAGAAATCGAGAGTACGTTGAATCCATCCTTATTTGACTCCCTTTTATTGGCGAGGCGGATAGAGCACAATGACTTGCTGGTGGCTTTAGTCGATTTGCATAACCAGAAAATGGTTAGGATTGAGAAGATGAACGCACTGATATCAACGGTCAGTGATAGAGATGAGAGGGTAAATACACGGCAGAGGTACACAACGCAGTTAGTGGTTTGTCTGTGTCTATTGGTGGCTTTCTACAACCTTTTTCTAGGCACCGCCGTTAGCTTATTCATGGGCATGATAATGCTATGTGTGTCTGCATATGGAGTCTATAGAATAAACCAAGAAAAGTACTGTTCGAGGGCGCTAGTAGAAGCCTTTAAAGGAAACCTGCTGTCGTAATGTTACATTGAACGCCAAGCACGCACTACGGCTTATAGTGTTGTTGCTTGGTGGTCATTATTTTGAGTAGGGGACATTGTTAGTAGCGCTTATATAAAGCGTGCTATGCTGCGTATGTGTTTTCCGCTACTTCATTTCTCTTATTGATGCACATTTGGCGTTTAACCAGCGTTTCCATGACCAATGTATCTAAATAATCATCACCGATAACCAGTTCACCTAGGTCGGTATCGCTAACTTGATTGATAGCTTCCTGGTAAGCGTCATAGGAATCAAGCACAAAGGGAGGGAACTTTGCTGCGTACTCATAGTTGCGAAGAAAGAGCTTGGCGATTTCCAACTGACATGTTGCATAACAATCAGCTTCAAAATTGGTTGCTAAGGTGCTCAAACGATTAGCTTTGCGTATCAATTTATCTAGTTTTAATTGCTCTTCTTTACTGAGTTTGCCCATTTCTCTCGTACCCCTCACCATTAGATCACGTAAGATTGAATTGCTGTTTCGAGTTTACGCTTTTGAAAGGGATATTACTTACCATTTCATGCCGAGTAGCAGATTCTCTATATAACGAGAGTACTGCGGATAATCTCGACAAGGCATAGCGAAAAATAAGTTTGACTAATTTTTGTTAAAAGAATGCCAAAGCACCAATAATTAACAGTGCGCAAATAATCGAGTATTTTAGAGGCTTGGTATCATACTGCTCAAAGTCTTCTTGAAGCATTTCTACTAATTTAGTCATTTCTATTTCTCTCTGTTTAGGTATTGGATCAGTTTATAAGGGGTATGGCTTATACTGCTAACCAATACGTGCCACCATTCTCGATTTAGTAGAAGTTTGTTATCTTGCTCTGATCCACTACTGCGCTCGATGCGCCACCAAAGCAGTTCCACATTCAATTTGGCTTATCAGACCGTTTTAAAGAGTCAATTTCAATGCTAGATTATATTTTTAGAACAAGGATGTGACATAAAGGGACTTTATGAGCAAACTGGATTTGTCGTTAGTAGTAGAAGACCAATGGCTCTCAATTAGAGAGGCTCTAATCGAAGCAAACGTCGATATTCATCAAGAATTAGATGAAACGCTGCTATCCAACTATTCTCCTCGCTCTCAAACCCCCATCAATTTGATATCTGTGTTTTCTTTCATGGATCTAATTGTCCCCAAATTAACATCAGAACAGTTTCAGTACGTGGCACTAACCTCGGCCCGAAAAAATGCGGTTAATGCCATTAAAATGATGGAGTTTGATGAGTGTACTACGGTAAAAGAAGCGCTAGTTTCGTACTGTCGTCAGTGTACTCATATCATGACCGATACAACGCTAACCATTGATTCGTTTGCGGGTAGCACTTGGTTTATGTGCGCTAGGCCCTATTCAGAACAACCGCGATACCCTTTAACTGAAAGCTATGGGTTATTTCTGTATCGAGAGTTAGTCGCTCAGTTCAGTGGTACGGAATGGAAGCCGAGCCAATTGGCGTTGAGAAGCTTCAATGCTCAGCACATTGATGAAGCCACTTGCTTACCCAGTCCAGTCGTGTATCTGGGGCAAGAGTTTTATGGTTTTAAAGTAGAAGATGAAGTACTGCAATTACCATTAAAACTGCGCCCGTATACTTCTACAGAGTCTGTATTTAAAAATACCGATGTGAATTTTAGTCTCGCGTTAACGTACGTTGTATTAGCTCATCTTGGAGAAGACGTTGTGACATTAAAACAGCTGAGCAAAATTACTCAGTTGAGTGTTCGGACAATCCAAAGACGACTTGAAGAGGCGGGGACAAACTTTACATCACTCTATGACAAAATCATTCTTGATGAAGCTAAGCGGTTGTTGGTGAGTTCTAACCAAAAGGTGTCGGATATTAGCTACCATCTCGGCTATTCGAATCCATCTGCGTTTACCCGTTTCTTTAAACTAAAAGAAGGATTAACACCGAAACAATACCAATCGCACCATATTAAGAAGCACTAGTTGATTAAGTTTACAGCGATTAGTGGCGTGATTAGATAATTTTTATTTCTTCATGTTGATATATTTTGCGCCATCTCCAGGCAAACAACCTAAAAAGTATATCAATTATGAAAAAGACAATTATTGCAGCAGCACTACTGGTTTCATTTGATTCAATGGCTCACGACATTCCTTTCGAGCACACTCACGATAAAGACGGAGCAGGTTATACAGTCACTGCAACTGGCATGTACATCTCTGATACTGACGTCTACGCACCACATTGGAATGCTCGTGGCAAGACTCAAGAGCAAGTAGACCAGCGCGCCGCTTACATGGCTAAGTTTTTCAACCACCAACGTGACCCTGAAGAGACGGCTAAAGATGAAGCGTTCCGTGAAATGCTAGGTAAGGATACAGTTTACGTTAACACTGTGCTTCCAGCCGCTATCGGCGCTAAGTCTTTCACTAAGGCGCACGCTTATGACGGTATGAAGCGTAACGAAGAAGCGGGCGTTACCCTTGGTAGTTTCTCTAACTACAACAACCCTAAGAGCCAGATCACAACTGAACGTGATACGTTTATCCAAACCGCTGAGTATGCTGAGTCTTTAGGATATCGTCACATTCGTACCGTTGCTGACGTTCGTAAGAACTGGGCAGAAGGTGTGATGTCTGTTACGACTCATGCTCAAGGCGCTGACTTTGCTATCGCTGATATGGGCTTGGTAGAAGAATACCGTAAACTGGGTGTTATGCAGATGAACTTCGTTTATAACGATGACAACGCGTTAGCAGGTGGTGGAACTAACCAGTCTTCTGGTGTGACCCCTTTGGGTGAAGAGTTCATTCGTGAGGCTAACGAACACGGCGTGCTGATTGACGTATCTCACTCTTCAAACCAAACCGCTATAGATGCAGCGCGACTATCAAAAAAACCAATTATCGCGTCTCACTCTAATGCTCAAGGTCTGCATAATATTGGACGTAACATTTCTGATGAAGCAATGATTGCTGTGGCTAACTCGGGTGGTGTGGTGTGTTCCACTGGTGTTGGTATGTTCCTTAACGCCGAAGGTGACGCGTCACCAGAAGCATTTGCAAAACACGTTGTTTACACCGCTAATCTAATTGGTAAAGACAAGACTTGTTTCTCTACTGACTTCTTGCATAACTACAAAGATTTTGTATCAGCGCTATTGCCAGATACGGAGACTTACGCACCAGAAGCAGGCATGAGTGGTATCACTGAGAACATCACTATTGAGCAGGGTTGGGCGGTAGCACGTGTGCTACACGAAGACTACGGTTGGACAATTCCAGAAGTTCGTGGCTTCTTAGGTGAAAACGTCTTAGGTCTTTATGAGCAAATCTGGGATGACTACGCAGAGACAAAAGTCGCAACACTTGCCGCTGAACATAGTCATGATTCTCACGATCATAGCCACTAAGTAAGCCTAAACATCCATCAGTTTGTTTAGTGCACGGTAGATTTTTAAAGCCTATTCGATAGCAAGAGTGGGCTTTAGTTTCATTAGCCTTTGGTAAACCGCTGGTTATAAAAGTAAAGTGATTTAGCGTCACTTACGGGAATGTGCTTAGGTCTACTCTAAATGCAGAACTAAGAACAATGCTGTGAGCGTGGAACGTACATCATATTTTGATGAAAGCCTGAACCATCTACATTTTTCTTGCTCGAGACATCCCCTAAAACTGTTTCTAACTTGTCGGAATCATGCCACAACTACCCATTCTATTAGTGTCCCGAAAACGGAGGCTAATTTATGTCAATACGAAACCCCGTCTCTTTGATTGCACTTGCGTGCTCTGTAGTTGAATCTGAAACAGCCGTTTCTAACGAGTTCGCCAACTCATTGATGCTGGCTAAGTCTTATCAAGGGGAAGAGCTTAATAGCAATTACTTTGTTAGTGAGAAATTTGATGGTGTGAGGGTTATATGGGATGGAGAGAATTTGCGAACCCGTGGCGGGATTATATTAACTGCTCCTCGATTTTTTACTGAACAGTTGCCTAAGTTCGCTATTGAAGGAGAATTATGGGCAGGTCGCGGTAGGTACTCTCAAGTGCAGAAAACGGTATTGGATGCGATACCCAATGAGTCAGACTGGAGCACTATAACTTACTTGGTGTTTGACAGAATAGACAGCGTGTCTACCTTTGAAGACCGGTACGCTTCGCTTCAATTATGGAAGACGAGCTCGGGCTCTGATGCTCATCAGATACAAATAGTAGAGCAAATTCCATTTCATTCTAATGCTCAGTTAAAGGCGAAATTACAACAGGTTACAGATAAAAATGGCGAAGGGCTGGTGGTACGTCATAAACACGCTGTGTATGTTTCAGGCCGAAGTGATCTGATGTTTAAGATAAAGAACCACCAAGATGCAGAGGCGAGGGTGATTGGGTATAAGCCAGGTAATGGGAAGTATCAATCGCTGGTGGGGGCGCTTTATGTCGAGTCGCCCTCTGGTGTTCGGTTTTATATAGGGAGTGGCTTAACGGATGAACAACGTAAACATCCGCCTAAGCTTGGGGCTGAGATTACTTATCGCTATAACGGCACAACAGAAAATGGTGTGCCGCGTTTTGCGCGCTTTCTAAGAGAGCGAAAGGTGCACTAGCGAAAACTAACAGCGGGAAGTATTAACGAGATGCAAACTCTAGCTGAACCTCTGAGCTTTGACGGTGCATCCATTTAATACGCATAGACAGTAAAACAGCCGCTGTAGTTAAGCCTATGATAAAGCCATACCAGTATCCATGAGCGCCCATAGGTTCAAATAGCCAATCCGTAGAACCGAGGACATAGCCGATAGGTAATCCAATCATCCAGTAGGAGATAAAGGTACGATTAAAGATAGATTTCATGTCTTTGTAACCACGAAGGGCTCCTGCGCCAACCACCTGAACTGTATCACTAAATTGATAGATAGCTGCTAGCAACAATAGTTGTACAGAGAGTGCAGTTACAGCCCTGTTGTCTGTATACAGGTTTGCTATATCTTCTCTAAACAATACCGTGAGTACCGCAGTCACAACGGCAATCGCTAATCCCAAAAAAATACCTACACGGGTCGCTATACGTGCACCTTCGGTATCCTCTTCACCTAACTTATGCCCAACACGAATACTTACCGCGCCACCAATACTCATTGGGATCATAAATACCATGCCTGATACGTTGATAGCGACTTGGTGCGCGGCAACGATAATCGGACCAAGCGGTGAGACCAATAAGGCGACAACGGCAAATAATGTCACCTCAAAGAAAATAGACAGTGCTACCGGAAGACCAAGCTTGAACAGGCGATACTGTGCCTTGAGGTTTGGTTTATGCCACTGATCGAACAGACCAATCTTCGCCAGTCGCTTAGAGGTGATCGTGTAGAAAAGTAGCATGCTAAACATTATCCAGTACACTATGGTTGTAGCCACACCACAGCCAATGCCGCCTAAAGCGGGGGCACCTAATTTACCGTAAACAAAAATATAGTTAAGTGGAATGTTGATTAGCAGACCAACAAAACCGATGACCATGGCCGGTTTGGTCAAAGACATACCATCGGTAAAGCTTCTTAAGGTTTGGAAGAACAAAAACGCCGGTACTGCAGGAAGCATCGCATACATGTAGCCTGTAGTGATGTCCGCCATGGTTGCATCTACATCCATCAACCCCAAGATATTGCTGGTTTGCAGTAAAACGAAGCCAATAGGGAAGGCAATCAATACCGCTAAGCTACCCCCTTGTTGAATCTCATTCGCAATCTTGTGTTGATGCCCTTTACCGTTCAATTGCGCCACGATGGGGATCAGAGCCATCAAGATACCGATACCAAATAATATAGAAGGCAGCCAGATACTGGACGCGATTGCCACTGCAGCCATATCTGTAGCACTAACGCCGCCAGCCATAATGGTGTCCACCACACCCATACCTGTTTGAGCTACAGAGGCAATTAGGATCGGGGTCGCGAGCTTTATCAGGTTTTTGGCTTCTTTTTGGTAACGATGCACGGCGTTTTCCTATATTCATTTAGGGGACGAATAGTAATATCAAACCGCTGATCGTGCTATGGTTTTTCTATGATTTGTTTTTCCACTGAACAATTTCAAAGTGCCGGTAACCATGATGCTTTGAATGTCTCTAAAACACCCCACATGGTATACTTTTAAAAAATTAGAAAGGTTGCAAAGAGGAAGTATGTTTACAGGAATTGTTCAGGGAACGGCTCGAGTTATCTCTATAGAGCAGAAGCAAGATTTTCAAACTCATGTTATTGAATTACCCGATGCGCTGAGTGACAACATATCCGTTGGGGCGTCTATTGCTCACAATGGGTGTTGTTTAACTGTGACTAAAGCTGATGGCAATATAGTCACATTTGATCTGATGAAAGCAACGTTAGACCTGACAAATTTAGGTGAGCTTAAACCTGGCGACTATGTCAACGTAGAGCGCGCTGCACGCTTTGGTGACGAGATTGGTGGGCATAATATGTCTGGCCATATTTCGGGAACAGTAACGATCGTAGATATTGTTAAAAGCCCTAATAACCAAGCTATTTGGTTTGAGGCTGATTCGGATAGTCTTCGTTATATCTTAAAGAAAGGGTATATAGGTCTTGATGGATGTTCGTTAACCATTGCAGAAGTGAACGATAATCGGTTCAGCGTGAATCTTATCCCCGAGACCCTTACTCGTACCTTGTTTGGGCAACGTAAAGTGGGCGACAGAGTAAACCTTGAGGTTGACCCTCAAACACAGGCAATCGTTGATACTGTGGAGCGAGTGTTAGCTCAAAAAGCACTTTAGAAGATTTGCTCGTCGTCAGCATCAATCTTCAATTCGACTTTATCTCTTACCTCATCTAATTCCATGCTGAGATGGATAGAGTGGCAACAGGCAGGGCAATCATCATAGAAATCTTGATTGCCCTGAGTCGTATCTAAGGGAACGGTAATATGTTGGCCACAGTGAGGGCAAGAAACATGTCTTTCAGCATATTCTTTCATAATGGTGCTCCTGACGCTGGGTTCAGTATTCACGCATATTGTTTGAGTAGTTCGTCTATCCTCAGTTGCGCGTCATTCAAATAGTGTCCGCCAAAGAGATTGCAATGGTTCAGCACATGGTAAAGATTATAGGTGTTTTTGCGCTCTTCATAACCTTCCAGCAGGGGTTTGATACTCTTATAGCCTTGATAGAAGGCATCAGGAAATCCCCCAAATAACTCGGTCATTGCGATATCACACTCTCTATCTCCCCAATAACAGGCAGGATCATAACAAATGGGTCCAAATGGAGACTCAGCGCAGTTGCCATGCCATAAATCACCATGCAATAAAGCCGGTTTTGGGTGGTGATTCGAAAGCGAGAACTTGACGCTATCTATGATTTCTTCCAAGTTTCCGAATTCTATGCCTTTCTCTTTAAGCAGTTGCAGTTGCCATCCAATGCGTTGCTCAGCAAAAAATTGGCACCACTTTTTGTGCCAGCGATTGGGCTGCACAGTTGCGCCAATGTAATTGTCGTTATCAAAGCCGTACTCTTGTTGATCACCCCAAGAGTGTAATCGCGCGACGTCTTGGCCAAACTGGTAACTGGCTTCGTGATTAGATAGCGGATGGGTAGGGAGGTAGTTGAGAATTAAAAAGGACGCTTCTTTAGTCGAGCCAAAGTGCACGATCTCCGGGGTCGATACGGTATTAGACAGTCTCAGTTCATTAAGGTTATCAACTTCGGCTGAAAAGCTGGCAAGAAACTCTTTACTATTGATCTTAATAAAGTAGCGCTGCTCACCATCGCTGATCATATAGCTTTCGCTAATATCACCGGAAGTAATGCGCCTCTTTTCTTCAATCTTGAATTCAAACATCAATATGTCTGAAAGCTGTTGGGTTATCGCCTGCCACATAATTTACGCCTCAGCTGATCCTCACGTAATTAAGTTTAGGCTAATTCTCGCTAGGTAATAGCAGTAGAGTGGTATTACCTAGTCTGGATCAAAAACTTTTTGTAGGAATTGCTAATTTACATGCCGAATTTGCAAGAAAGCATAGAACGATAGAGTAAGTGAATTGGAATGGCTTTATTCCAGAAAGGTCAATCAGGTAATCCTACTAGCTGTCCCCTCTGGTAGCGGTACAACCTCAGCGACTTTTATGTCCAAAATACATCTGGTTAAGTAAGTGTATAGCAAACACTGCTTATCAAATATGATGTGTAGTACATGTGAGAGTCCTATTCTCATTTCTCAATGATAATCGTCGGTCCTGATTCAATAGAAAGGTAGGGCTGACTGAATCAGCCCAGATCTACTTACATGTTGCTAATCACAAAGCCCATTGAAGCTATAAATGTGCTGAGCAAGCCAATGGTTTTGAGCATTACTGCATTATCTACTTCTAAGTTGAAGTTAACGCTAAATTTCATTTTATCTCCTAGATTCATTCAATAAAGTCTTCTAAACAACGTCAACAGAAGCGTTCGGGCCCAAACTTTTCTTGTTGGCTCTATTATATCGCTGCATTAGGTTGAAGGGAAAAAATGCTTTAAAAATTAATGAAATATTCGCTTTTTACGTCTAGCAACTAGACACCAAAATCATTCTAAATGACTCCGAAAAGGTAAAGGGGTTTAACCAAAACAGCCAATTGAACATATAAAGGATTGCTAATATCCTGAGGACATTAGCAATGAAGAAAGTTGTAAGCTTTTCAGGTGGACGCACTAGCGCTTATTTATGCCAACTAATGAAAGAGCTATACGCAGATGATATTGGTTTGATTTTTATAGGACCAGACGTTGATTCTCTATAATTCTACGTGTTTGCCTAATTAACTAATTTACACGGCGAATTTGCCAAAACACATCGGCCCAGTAAGGAGAGTCAAGGCGCGAGATAATGACGCCGCGAGACGTAGAGGCATGCATGAAGCTGTTGTCTTCCACATAAATCCCTACATGTCGGGTATTGAAGCCTGTTTTAAAGAAAACCAAGTCACCAAAACGTCTATCGTCATAATCGACTTCCTTGCCGACCTGGCTTTGTAATTCCGTCGTTCTTGGCAGAGGTTGCGTGAATAATTGTGAATAGGCAATTTGCGTGAATGCGGAGCAATCTATGCCGTTTTGTGTTGTCCCACCAAGCCGGTAGGGGGTCTGGTGCCACACTTTGTAAAATCGAAATAGCTCATCACTTTTTTGCTTGGAAACTTTATCGTCAATTTGCTGGTCAATCTGATTGGTGTTTACTCGCGCTTGAGAATTCGTTTCAGGGCCAGACGCACAGGCTGTTAATAGCGTAGCTAATGTAATAAGTAGTAATTTTGAGCTATGTAGGCGTGTCATTAATTCTTCCTGAAAGGCTGAGTCAGCATTTTATCAATTCGTTGCTCTTGAGGCTTACGGAAAACACCAATCCCAATATTCATGTTTTGATGGCCCAACTTCGGTTGATCTATATAACTTTGGAACATGCGATCCCAAATTGAAAGACAAAATCCATAGTTGGAGTCTGTCTCTTGCCTTATTGTGGAGTGGTGGACTCTGTGCATATCTGGTGTCACTAGCCATTTGCGCAGTACTCTGTCTAAGGACAAAGGCAGGCGCATATTACTGTGATTGAACATAGCGCTGGCATTAAGCACAATCTCAAAAATAATAACCGCAACAGGTGGAACACCAAGGGCGAAAACTAAGCCAATCTTTATCCACATAGACAACCAGATTTCAATAGGGTGAAAGCGTGCGCCAGTGGTGACGTCGATGTCTTGGTCTGCATGATGGACTTTATGCAGGCTCCAAAGCATTGGAATGCGGTGAAACAAGCGATGTTGCCAGTAGATGGCGCAGTCCAGCGCTATAACTGCAAGCGCAGTTGCGATAGGTAAAGGGACTGATAGCCAATATAGCAATCCAATTTGGTTTTGCTCGGCCCAGAGCGCAGCCTCTACCGCCAATAGCGGCATGGTGATCACTAAAATTACTGAGTTAAATCCGGTTAAACTGAGATTATTTAGCCAACGAAAACCTTTTGGCTGGGTCAGTGGGCGTTTGGGTTTCAGAGCTTCTACTAGTGCGCAGATACACAGCACTACGATAAAAACACTTAACCTTATGGATGCAACGTCCATTAAATATTTTTCTCCAAGGTGATGACAATTCTAGTGTGCTTCATTACTCTTACTTCCTTTTACGCAGTAGGGCGAAAAATGCGTGTACATGCCGTTCATAAACTCGTTGAGTACAGACTGAAACAATCTACCAAACCGTTTAGCGCTAGGGGATCTAAGGTAGAGCGTTGCCCACATTGTCGTATCGCGCAGCAGTATTGTATTTGCGCTCATCAGCCCCAGGCTCATACAGGTTTTGCATGCCTGCTAATTTACTCGGACAACGAAGTATTAAAACCGAGCAACACAGGACGACTCATCGCTGATATCTGTGAAGATGCTCATGCGTATCAATGGAACCGTACAGAACCTGATGCCCAAATGTTGTCGCTATTACAAGATACAAGGTATCAGCCCATTCTGATATTTCCAGAAAATTATCTATTTGATTCTAATGCGCTTGTTCCTGATGAGAGACTAAGCTTTGTTCAGGACAAGATACCGCTATTTATTTTCCTAGATGCCAGTTGGCGTGAGGCGCGTAGGATTTATAGAAAGTCGGAGTATTTACATCATTTCCCCGTCATGTCTATTCAACCAGAAAAAATCTCTGAATATGTAATGAGAAAATCAGAACATGAACAACATCTAGCCACTTGCGAGGTAGCGTCTCTTGTTTTTCAAGAGTTTGGTTTAAACAATGCCAGTGATGAGTTGCAATCATGGTTTGAGGTGTTCAAAGAAAGCTACATGCTGAGCAAAACAAGAGAAAAGAGAGATTTTAGCCGTCCAGTGCTTAATCACTATCTATCAAAATAAGTTTTTTAGTTACATCTGCGAACGGAGTTTAACCGAATAGACTGAGCTGACTTTTTTTTATGGCAGTCATCACGGTATGTATGCCAGAAGATCGGGATAATACGAATTATTTTTCAATGAATTATACGGTTTAGTTTAGGAGATGACTGATGTTTTATGGCTTTGATGTGGGCGGCACTAAGATTGAATTTGGTGCGTTTAATGAGAGTCTGGAGCGTTTAGCGACAGAACGAGTGCCAACACCAGGTGATGACTATGCAAAGCTAGTTGAAACATTGGCTGGTTTGGTAGAAAAATACGATGCGCATTTTGGTGTAGAAGGTCTTATTGGATTTGGTCTTCCTGGTATGGAAGATGCAGAAGACAACACTATCTTGACGGTAAACGTACCAGCAGCAAAAGGTAAGCCTTTACGTGCTGATCTCGAAGCTCGCATTGGACGCAGCGTTAAGATTGAAAATGATGCGAACTGTTTTGCTCTGTCTGAAGCATGGGATGATGAATTGAAAGATGAAGAGTCTGTAATGGGCTTGATTCTTGGCACTGGTTTCGGTGGTGGCATTATTCATGAAGGCAAGGTTTTCTCTGGTCGCAACCACGTAGCAGGAGAGGTTGGCCACACTCGTCTTCCTATCGATGCATGGTTCCACCTAGGCGAAAATGCGCCTTTGCTAGGCTGTGGTTGTGGTAAGAAAGGCTGTTTAGACAGCTACCTTTCTGGTCGCGGATTCGAGCTGATCTACGATCACTACTATGGTGAGAAGAAGAAAGCTATCGACATCATTACAGCTTATAACGAGGGTGAAGAAAAAGCAGTAGAACACGTAGAGCGCTTTATGGAGCTGCTAGCGATTTGTTTTGCGAACATCTTCACCGCTTACGACCCACACGTGGTTTCTCTGGGCGGCGGGCTATCAAACTTCGAGTTGATATACGAAGAAATGCCAAAGCGTGTGCCAAAGTACTTAATGCCAGTGGCTAAGTGCCCTAAAATTATTAAGGCGAAACACGGCGATTCAGGCGGTGTGCGCGGCGCAGCATTCTTGAACATTCGATAAGCTTCCGCTTAAACAGCATATAGAAACTAGAGCGCTTCGGCGCTCTTTTTTTGTTTTTCTATTGTCTCATAGGTAGCCTTTAAATCTGTTAACTCTGCTCGATATGCTTTGTAAGTCCAAAGACTTAAACCTAATGTTACCGCTGCTATTATGGCTAAAATGATCATTCTCAATTTTCCTATTTCGTAGGATTTGATAATAAAATTTAACCTGTACCTAAAACATGTAGCGATTAAAAAAAATGTTCACCTTTTGCTTTGAGTTAGCATGCGATTGCTTTTCTGGCAGTCTTAATTGCTCGTACATTGAGTCGCTCTAATTTTGTCCAGAGTTCAGTACTTAGATTAATCAGATGAATATGAATTGTTAAGTATCCTGTTCGGTTTATTCAATAAATGTAATTTTCGGTTCTTTCAGAAGCAAAAATCTACAAATTTGAGCGCTATTTTGCTATAAACACGCTTCAAATTTTCATGCCTGCTGAGAAGCAGTGAACAGGGGAATCATTTAATGAGACTTGCACATAAACGTAACGTGCAGATGAAGCTGCAAAAGCGCATCAGAACTAGCGCTAAAACTGCTGCTTCTAAGCCAGTAGTTAAAGCTGCAACAAAACCAGCAGTAGCGACTGCAACCGTTAAGGTTGAAGACAATGTAGAAGTGAAGGCTTCAGACATTGCACTTACTCCAAAGCAGCAACAGGTACTTGATATCGTTGTTGCCAACGCTGAAGGCATCAACCCTAAAGGGATCGGTCTAGAGGCAGGTCAAGAAGAGGCTAAAGCGGCTTCTTGGGCAACCGGCGCACTGAAAAAATTGCTGACTGAGAATCTTGTTCAAAGAGAACAGTTGTCAGGAAATAAGGTTATCTATAAGGCTCTTTAATTAGACTTTGCGATAATAATAATGCCTCGATTATTCGGGGCATTGTCGTATTTAGGCGAAAGAAATTTTCTTTAACGCAAAGAAAACTCTCAAAATTACGCAGTACTGTGTATTTATACAGTACTGCGTGGTTTTAGACAAACGCCAATAAAAAAGGGGCCATCAGGCCCCTAGTGTTATTTTTTGCCAATCGGCTTATTCTCTTTTGGTTTTAGCGTAATTTTGCCAAAGCCCAACTTTCTGAAGTAGTTGTCACGATAATCACGAACGGCTTTTGTATCAGATACCGCTTCGATTTGTTGTTCCATCTTAAGGAACTCTTTTAGGTCGATCCCCTCAGCTTCGGCAACTGCTTCATGAATATTGCGGTGCTCTTGATAAGAGAACAGTAGTTCTTTGTGTTGTTTGTTGTATACGTATTGAATCGTTCTTGCCATTGTATTCTCTGTTTAGTATTCGACGAATTATCGACGGTTAAGCTGGTTGTGAACTCACAGCAATGCGCGGTGGAGTAATGCCGTTTTTCTTGAACTCTTTCATTACACGCAGCGTGATATCAGTTTCGAACAGTTTCTCATATCCGGTATCGACAACATAGGCCTTACAGGTCAATTGTATTGCTAAATAGTTCTCGGTGATGGTTTGTTTGACCAAAACAACAACAGGTTTGGGAAGATGTATGTAACGACTCGATGATGCGGCTTCTTGAATTAGGTTTCTTGCCAGATCGATGTCTTGATCCATTCCGATAAAGAAGGGGATGACCACTTGCATATCTAACGCACCATAGTTGCCACTGACGGTGACTTCATTAAGGAATTTGTTATTAGGAATCGTAATGATGTCATCATTCAGGGTACGCATGCGAACTGAGCGCAATCCGATGGTAATAATGTCTCCGTAGTTGCCTTCGAACGTGACGCGGTCACCTACTTGGAAGGGGCGGTCTATCATTACTGTTAAGCCTGCGATGAATGAAGCGGCGAGATCCTTTAATGCAAAGCCCACCGAAACGGCAAGAGTACCACCAATTAGGGCCAATATATGGTCGTTGATTCTGAAGCTGATCATGAACACCACAATACCAGCAGTAATGTAGATGAAGAACTGCAGGAAGGATTGCGCTTTTTGCAAAATCATTCGGTACTGTACAAATTGCGCACTAACACTTTCTACAAGGGAATCAATGAATCTGAGTAGTAACCAAGTACAGGCAATGATAAGCACAGAAAATAGAACGCCCCCCCAGCGAACTAAACTGGCAAAATCTTGAATAGCCGAAACGTCAGGTACTTCTGTCATCGCGTACGAGAGACTACTGAATGTAGTTAATAGAACAAGGTATAAAAATCTTTGCATATTATTTTACCAGTAAATGCTGACGGTGAAGGACATTGGTGACATGGCGATACCAGTGATCTGAGATTTTAGCCTTATCGTCACTCCACTCGATGTAGCCACGACTTTGGAAGTAACGCAGTGTACCGAGCACTTCAGAGTGGCTAAGCTGTGTACATTCAGACAGTTCCTCTTGGTTTGCCACTTCCAATTGCACGATAGAGCGAAGTACAGCCAACATTGGCTTAGGCATTTTTTCGAGCTCTTCTGACTCTGGTGCTCTAAATAACCTGACTACGATACTGTCGTCATTTTTATTACGGCGTAGAGATAGCCTGAAGAATCTAAGCGCTACTGTTGGGTTACCATCTGCATAATGCCAAAGGATGCGGTAGAAGCCATTTCGAGCACGGTCTTCTTCGCTGATATTGCCGTGATCCCACTGTTTTGGTACCACAAGACCTTCAAATGAGAGTCGATACTCATCTGATTGATTAATGCGAGACTCAAGCAACTGAGCTACCTGCGCTTCATTCCAGTTTGGTAAGAAAGAGACCCAATCGAACAGTAGCCTTTCTCCACGAGCTCTATCAACAAAACGCCAGCTTGCTTTTTCGATGGCCAGTACAGCGCGGTGGTTTTTCTTAGAACGGCGCAATAAGTTAGTAAACCGAATCAAGCCGTTGAGTCCACCCACCATTGGTTTGACCAAACGTTGACCGTTATCGAGTGCAATGAGGTAGCTTTCATTACTTTTTCGAAGGTGGTTAAGGATTTGGATCTCGCCAGCTTCTCTTTCAAGGCCTAGCTGCTCGGCAAACTCCTCAATGAGTGCTGAGTAACCTGCATAAGGGCAGTTGAGATAGATTGGCGTGGCATTCTTGACCTTGTGAAGTAACTGCTTAAGGAAGGTAGTAGTGCCTATACCGCGCTCGCCGGATACAACGCAAACTGCAGGGTTGTTTGACAGTACGTATCGTGAGACTTGCTTGAACTCTTCTGTCGCGTAGTCAATTAAGGTGCTGTCTTCATGACCAGGAGTGACGTATTTGAAGGTTTCGTCTCCCTTAATTCGAACAAAATTTTGTGACTGCATTTCACTTTCATTCTGCTTGGCTACTTCTATTTTGAATAGGTAGGCTAAACCTTGGCTAAAGAAGGTGAAATTGGACAGTTTTGCCACAATCATGCCTTGGCACGTAGCGGTAAAGATCCAGACAATACCTAATACGGTCGCGATGATGTTGAGTAAAAAGGTCTTTTCGTTCTTTTCAGCCCATACAATCCAAAGTGGTTTATCTGGCATCTTAGCGATGCGACGAAACACGATAGGGCGCCATTTACGCAATACATTAATCGTAATCAACACAAACCAGAAGAATACGAGGCTAGATATCCAATAATAAATGGTGCCTTTGCCGACCATTCGCTGTGAGATTTGCAAAATCACGCCAACAAAGATGAAACTCCAAACGTACCAACGTATCGTCGACAAACGTAGCGCGACAATTTCTTTGCTGGAACTACGACTGTTGCGATAAGCAAATTCGAGGATAAAGCTAATTGCGATTGAGCCACCCAATATCCACCAAGTGAAGATTTCAAGGACGATAAGTTGACTTAGGCTCGGTATCGAAGATAGCACTCGCAAAGAGAGTGTAATTGCGATAAGTACGGCTATTGCTCTATTTGCGCGGCTTATGTACCAAATTAAGCGCATCCAAAGAGGAGGGCGAGTACCATGCTGAACTTGAGCATTTTTGAAGGCTTCAATGAAGCGTTTGCTATTAGCAAGCCACCAAGTCAAAGCAAAGTAAATGAACAAGACCTTAAGCGCTGCCCACATTACTGGGATCGGTGAGATAAAGATGTCTTTGATCAGAGCTTTAAAACTACGGATTTGCAGATGCACCAAGAACTCGCCATTGAGACGGGTTATATACCATTCTTGCTTAAACTGGATAACACCGGAGGGTCCAAATCCGGCGATTAGGTCTTTGGTTGAGCTACTCGCTAGGGCAAGCAAGTCAGCTTTACTTTTGCTAAGACTACTTAGAGTCAACCATGAGCGTTCGGCGGTTTGCCAGTTTTCATCGCTACCATCTTTGTTGTAGGCTTTTATCTGCTCAGCGAATTGATCGGCATGTTTAAGTTGCTCTGTAATCACCGCTTCCATCAACTGATTAACCTTGTCGCGATCTTCTCGCGTCATGAATAGCGGCTCAGGTAATTTGTCGATTTCAGTCGCGATGCTGATAGAGACCTTATCAATATTCGGTTCATCTGCTAAGTCATATTCCCAGTTGGCAGAAGCACCAAAAGAAAATAAAGCTAGGAGCAGGGGAAGGAAGAATAGTTTTGAACGCATGATTCTCTCTTGTCCGTTTGATTCCTTGAAAAGTTTAGTGCAGAGAATGTGTTTCACGAAATTTTTTGTGAAAAAACATTGAATTAGATGTAAAACATTTCACTTAAAGATGAGATCTCAGTCTCTTTATTTACCCCTTGTATGAATGTTAATCTTTGTTAACAATTCATTAGCAATTGCTTCGAGGCCTCAATATGAACTTTCCATACAAAAACATTGTTGTGTTAACCGGCGCGGGTATCTCAGCGGAATCGGGAATACAAACGTTCAGAGCACAAGATGGGCTTTGGGAGAATCATCGTATTGAGGATGTTGCCACGCCAGAAGGCTTTGCTAAAGACCCGGTGTTGGTGCACTCCTTTTACAATATGCGTCGGCAGAAGCTTCTGTCTGAATCTATCCAGCCAAATGCTGCGCATAAAGCCTTGGGGCGCTTGGAAGAGATGCTAGATGGAAATGTTACTGTAGTAACGCAGAACATAGACAATCTTCACGAAAGAGGCGGCACCAATAACATAGTGCATATGCATGGTGAACTACTGAAGGCTCGCTGTAGCGAGTCGGGTCAAGTGGTTGAGCAACTGACGGATCTTAATGATGGTGATCTGTGCCACTGCTGTCAGATCCCACATCAAATGAGGCCCCATATTGTGTGGTTTGGGGAGATGCCACTGCAGATGGATAGAATCTATGCTGCTATCGAAGAGGCTGATCTTTTTGTTTCTATCGGCACATCTGGAGTGGTGTACCCGGCTGCAGGCTTTGTGCATGATGCGAAAATGCACGGTGCACACACCATAGAAATCAATCTAGAGCCGAGTGCTGTACAGAGTGAATTTGAAGAAAAGCGTTATGGTCCCGCAGGTATTGAAGTGCCTAAATTGGTCGAAGAGCTACTTTCTTAACCTGCCGCAGACTAGCGCATTTTAACTTCTAGAAATAGTTGCTCGTATCTTTGGCGGCTATCAGGCGAGTTGAGTTTGAAGTGGCCATTTTCAATTGCTTCAGCAGAAAGCAGTTGTAGCAGTTGACTCTCTGTAGAAAGCCCATCAACTGCTGGCGTTAAGCCTGAGTGGAGCGCGATCTGAGATTGAGTCGTTTTGTCCATTAGGAAGTTCATTAGCAAAAGAGCATCCTCATCTGCATCGCTTTCTATGTTAATAGATAACGCATATACGTCTAATATAGCGCCTTCAGTAGGCCATTCAATGGCGATATCAGCATCTTCTAAGTTTCCGATATAAGCATGATCATTACTCAATATTCCAACTGAAACTTGTCCAGACAGAAAGTGCATTTCTGGGTCGTGCTTAGACAAAAAAGCTGCATTGTTTCTCATGTCGAGAAGCCATTGCTTTGATTGCTCCAATTGCGTGTCTGTAGCGTTATTGATGGGATAGCCCATTCCAAGTAGTGCAATAGAGACCAGTGTTTGTGCATCATCTAAAATCAGTAACTGTCCCGTCCATTGTTCATCATGGAGATCTATCCAATGAGAAAGCATCGAGGGTGGCAACATTTTAGAGTTTGTTGCTATACCCATGCCTTGAACCATCAAAGGTAGTGAATATTGGAAGTAAGGCGCAAGCTCGATTCGATTTAACTCGGGCTTAATTGAGCCTGCGTTGGAAAGCGTACCTTTTGGTATCGGCTTAAAGTGGTTATTAAATTCTGCTTGTGCTGGGAAATGACTGTACGGGATCAACGTTAGATCTACGGCTGAATAGTCAGTGACGCTGATACGATGTGGTGTGTCGATATCATAAATGCGCTGCTCTACGACAATACCAGTTTGCGCCGTAAACTCAGATAGAACTGTCGATGGGATCAGATCTTTAGGAAGATAAATACTGACGGCACGTGGGGTGATAGCGTCAACCGTTTCTTCTTCAAATGTTTGTTCTGACTCAGAAAAAACAGAAATGCTAAAGAACATGGATAGAAGGGCAAAGGTCTGAGTGAATCGCATTAGTAGAGCCATAGTTGTAACGTTAGCTTTCCCTTAAGTATCTTTTAGGGCGCGAGTATAACAGAAGTGCAAGGGTTTGCACTTAAAGAGGCTTCTTAAGATCGGGTGCAAATACTGTACTTGATGAATATTTGTACGAGGAAAGGTGCAGATAGTTTATTTGTTTAGTAAAACACCGTTAAGTGATAGGACCTTATGCTTAAGACTATGCCGTAATGCCAGTTTGCAGGTATACTTGCGCCAGAATATTTTCTTTTAAAGGCAAGGACCTAAAGATTCAATGAGCGATCCGATAGAGAAAAACTTCAACCTTGGTGGTAGCGTAGATAAGGCATTGGCCGGGGATTATGAATTAAAACCCGCTAGTGTAATTAGTGAAGCATGGCAACTGACGATGCGTAACTTTTTGTCTTTTTCTCCAGCTGTTATCCTGCTTATCGCCATCCAAGCTGTTATTTTTATCGTTGCACTTAAACTGCAAATTGGTGATCTCTCAGCAATCTTAAATATGTTCCAAGACCCTGAATCTATGGAGCCAGGAATTTTCCAATCGATCTTCGTTGCCAACTTCAGTTATGAAGTAGTAGCGGCACCTATCTATGCCGGTGTTGCGTTAATGGCAATGAGTCATGCAGCAGGCTTAAGAACTGAGACTAGACACATCACCAAAGGTTTGCCTTTTATGATGCCCGTTATTCTGGTCACTATGCTTAACCTATTGTCTCAAGCGATTGCTGGTGCATTGCTTCCGTTCTTATCTCTTTATCTGTCTCTTGCGTTTAGCAATGCTGTTTTATTGGTCTGTGAAAAGCGTCTGACTCCAATAAAAGCGCTGTGGACATCGATGCGTGCGGTCAATAAACGTATCTTCTCTATTGCGGTTATCTATCTTGTGACCATGTTTGCATTCGTTGCTGGGATGATGCTGTATGGTCTAGGTCTAGTTATCGCAGTACCGTTTTTCTTCCATGCTAAAGGTATTATTTACCGTAATATGTTTGGTATTCGCTTGCAGGTTGTTGCCACACAAGATGCATCAAAACAAGAGTCGGAGAATGACGATCACTTTAATGATTCTGACGATGACAACACGCCTCCAAGTTCGGGTACCCATCGAGGCGGCTCAAACACATTTGATGCATAGGATAATCGTTTAAAATGAAATGTCGTATATTGACCGCGGCGCTATTGGTCATGGGCCTAAATACAGCACAGGCTGAGGAATACATGTTTACCTACAGCAAACTGTATTCGCCACTAAAACATAATCTGAAAGAGCCACAACAAGATGTCAAAGTAGGACTCTTCTTCACTAACTTTGAAACCAAACAGCCATGTTCAATAGAAAAGGCTTGGATGGAGAAAGAAGAGCATTATGAAGAGTTGTCTATTAGTGATAACGGAGAAGTGAACGTACCTTTGGATAGCAATCTGAAAAGTGCGAATCCATTAGTTTACATTCACACGCAAAAAGAAGCGCGTTGTGATTACTCCTTGGTTGTTTTAACTAAAGAGCCTTTAAGTGGTGTAGTAGGGTATTCAGAGTTAGAGAGTAAAACTTCTCAAATGAAAACTGTGCTTGGCGGTCTAGGCGGGATGTTCTCTAGTTGGTTTACCCCAGATATTGAAGGTGTCACATTAGAGTTCACACCTGATACCGTGAATCAAATTATGCTTTCTAATGGTAAGGCTGTTCCGGTAAGCGAACAAGGTAAAGCCATCCTCAAGCTGGCGGATCTTAGTGACGGTGTCACCGCTAACATATCTGAGCAAACTCAACGAGTTATGCCATATATCGAACAATAAATCAGATATAAAAAAGGCCGGAGCAATGAGTCTCCGGCCTTTTGCTATTTGTACGAAAGTATTAAACGTTAGTCACGTCTAATTGAAGTTTTGGGTCAAACTCCATTGGCTCGTTTTTTGTAGTTGCTACAGGCATTTCTTCTTTATCAAAGCCAATGTCACCGCCATTAATCACCCCAGAATCTTTATCGACGGATTTAAAATCGAATAGCTCAAAATCTGCTAGGTGACTAGGGACTACGTTCTGCATGGCGCGGAACATTGTTTCTATGCGACCTGGGAATTGCTTATCCCAGCTGTTTAGCATCTGCTTGATATTTTGACGCTGCAAGTTTGGCTGTGAACCACAAAGGTTACATGGAATGATTGGGTATTCACGCATATCGGCAAACTTGATGATGTCTTTTTCACGACAGTAAGCCAGCGGACGAATTACAACGTGTTCGCCATTATCTGAAACCAACTTTGGTGGCATTGCCTTCATTTTGCCACCATGGAACATGTTCAAGAACAATGTTTCTAGGATGTCATCACGGTGATGGCCAAGAGCAATTTTGGTTGCGCCAAGTTCTTTAGCTGTGCGATATAAGATACCGCGACGCAGACGAGAACATAGAGAACAAGTCGTCTTACCTTCAGGGATTTTGTCTTGAACGATAGAGTAGGTGTCTTCTTCTACAATCTTGTACTCAATGCCAAGGGTCTCAAGATATTCTGGAAGAATATGGTCAGGGAAACCTGGCTGCTTTTGGTCAAGGTTAACGGCTATTAAAGAAAAATCGATTGGCGCGCTTTTCTTTAGGCTCATCAAGATCTCAAGCATGGTAAAGCTGTCTTTACCGCCAGATAGACAAACCATAATGCGATCGCCTTCTTCAATCATGTTGAAGTCTCTGATTGCGTTGCCTGTGTCACGACGAAGACGCTTTTGCAACTTGTTGAAGTTGTATTGTTGTGCCTTAGTGCGCTCTTGAACTTGTTCGCTCATTTAACTATCCGGATACTTGATTAAAAAGAGAGTGCGTATGATACGGATATTCTAGGCAGTTTCCAGTGAAAAAACAGCGAACATAAAAAAGCGGTGTTACCACCGCTTTTAACTTGAACTCTAGTTTATTGAAACTAGCTGCCGTGTGGATCCAATGGACTGACGTATCCACTAGGTTTGAGAGCCAACACGTCACAGTTAATTTCATCAATGATATTTTCCGCTGTGTTGCCAAGGAACACCGCAGATAAGCCTGTTCTTCCAGAAGTGCCAAGTACAACTAAACCTGCACCAAGATCTTCAACGGCTTTGGGTATTACGTCTTGCGGTAGGCCTTGCTCAACAATAGTTTGTTCTTCAGCGATACCATATTCTTGTCGAAGAGCTTTCATACTTTTTAGGTGATGGCCGCGAACTGAGTCAGTGTAGATAGTAGGATCAAATTCAGGTAATTCGACGGTAATGTTTGGAGGCGTGATAGGGTAAGAGTTAACTAAATGCAGTTCGGCTTCTAATCGACCAGAGAGGTCGAGTGCTTGTTCAACCATTCTATGGTTGAGTTCAAGGTGAGCCTCATTCTCTGACCCAACGTGAACGGAGACTACGACATGACCTTTTTCTGGCCAATCATGGTTTTTAACCAGCAATACCGCACATGGACATTTTCTAAGTAGGTGCCAATCTGTTGGAGTAAACAATACAGATTCTAGAAGGTCGTGCTGACGCGTCGTCTTGACCACAAGCTCATAGTCTTTAGCGAACACTTCACTGATGATGGCTTCGTAAGGCCTATTGTGCCAAACCACTTTAATGTCGAGTTCGATGTGTTCATCATCTCTGTATGGCTCTGCAACTTCTTTCATCCACTGTTCACGCTGATGTATAACACCAGCGCGCATCGCGTTTCTTTCATCAGGGGAGAGCATAGATGTCATTTCATAAGAAAAGTCATATATTGCGAGGAAAAAAGTAATCTTACTTGGTGACTTACTTTTCTTTCCGATTTGCATGGCTCGAGCCAAGGCTGGCTGCTGCTCTGCGTCGATATTGGCAACAACCAGAATGTTGTTGTATATACTCATAGACCACCCGTTTCATTCTATTGACGATAAGTACAATATAACTCTACTGTGAAGAAAAGTGTTAGATTGCAATCTAAGATTAGACGAAAAAAGAGTGATTTATTAGTGATTTAGAAGAAATAAATGAGGAATTTGAAGTGACTCAGCTAAGAGTCACTTCTAGAGTAGGTTAGCTACGGCAAGCGCCTGCTAGTTTTGCTAGAGCATCGTGGTCGTTAATAGTGATGTACTTACCTTTAACAGCAAGAATATCTGATTTTTGGAAACGACCTAGTAGACGACTGATGGTTTCAACTGTCAGGCCAAGGTAGTTACCAATATCACCACGTGTCATGGTCAATCGGAATTCTCTTGGGCTGAAACCACGCTGAGAAAAACGCTCAGATAGGTTATACAAGAAGGCGGCTAGGCGCTCTTCTGCATTCTTCTTTGATAACAGCAAAATCATATCTTGGTCGCCTTTGATTTCACTACTCATCAAACGCATGATTTGTTGGCGAAGCTTCGGCATCTTACCTGACAAATCATCAAGGATTTCGTAAGGGATCTCACACACCATAGAGGTTTCCAAAGCTTGTGCAAAGCTTGGGTGTGATTGGGTGTTGATCGCATCGAAACCAACCAAATCGCCAGCGAGGTGGAACGCTGTAATCTGCTCGTCGCCTTGTTCAGTTATAGTGTAGCTTTTAATTGTGCCTGAACGGATGGCATACAAGGATTTCAACTCGTCACCAGCCTTGAAAAGCTCTTGGCTTTTTTGAATAGGCTTCTTACGCTCTATAATCTGGTCGAGTTGATCTAGCTCTGTGTCATTCAGCGTAAATGGAATGCAAAGCTGTGAAATACTGCAATCTTGGCAGTGAATAGCACAACCACCGGACTGTATGCGCTTTGTTGCTGGTTTCTCAATATTAATCATATTTAATAGATATACATATAATTGATTTACGTCAATATATTAGCACTTTCAACCCTAAATGGGTAGTCATATAAACGATAGTTATATCAGATAGTTAACCAATTCCTTTGTCTACTTTACCAACAAAAATATTGAGTAGATTGAATAAGCTATCATTAAACTACCAATCACGCGGCGAATGATTGAAGAGCGGAAAAACTGGGAATATTTAGCTGATCCCGCGCCAATCAGAATCATTGCAGGTAGGGTTCCTAATCCAAAGCAGCCCATAATCAGCAAGCCATTAATTGCACTGCCGGAGACCGCGGCCCAACTCAACATTGAGTACACCATCCCACATGGGATCCAGCCCCAAACCATTCCAACTGGGTAGGCATACCAAGGGGAACGTAAAGGAATCATCTTGGCCGCAATAGGTGACAGGAACTTCCATAAGTACTGTCCTAACTTTTCAATTCTTAATAAGCCATTCCACCATTGAGCTAAATATAAGCCTAATAGCAGTATCATTACGGCAGCAATAGCGCGCAAAATGGTTAAAAAGTGGGTTGAATCAAAAACGCTGACACTACTTGCCACAGTGCCACCGATTAATGCACCTATGACAAGATAGGAAGTTATGCGTCCAAAGTTATACAACAGAGTAATTTGGAACGAACTTTGGCGTCCATTTAAAGCTACGGCACTGGCTATTCCGCCGCACATTCCCATACAGTGACCAGCACCCGCTAATCCAATAAGAAAGGCGCCTAACCAATCTATGTTACTCATTGCGATTTGTTGCCCTTGGATTTGTCGCTTTTGTCTGACGGGATGTCATCTTCTTCGAATAGGATATTGTGTCCTTGTCGATCAAGATCTTCAAATTGCTCCGTCTTAACTGCCCATAGAAATACGGCCACTGCTACGGCGACCAGTATGATTGCTATGGGGATCAGAATGTATAGACTTTCCATGTTTATTTAGTAATCTCAGTGAGTTAGTAACTACGATGATGGAGCTTGCTGACATGCCCACCACTGCAATATAAGGTGCGACTAATCCGCAAACCGCAAGTGGCAGAATAAGCAGGTTGTAACCTAGCGACCAAGCTAGGTTCTCCCTAATAATCTTACGTGTTTTAAGAGCAAGGGTACGAGCCTCGATTAATTTGTCTAACTTATCGCCCAAAAGTACCATATCTGCTGAGGACTTAGCGACATCAGTCCCGCCGCCCATAGCGACAGAAAGATGGGCGCCGGCAAGGGTTGGGGCATCATTAATACCATCACCGATCATTAGTGATACGTCTTTCTTCGGTAAGCTATTGAAGTAGTTGAGCTTGCCTTCTGGGCTTACTCCGGATTTGAGCTCATCTATGCCAAGCTGACGAGCGACAGGCGCCGCATTTATTTCGTTATCTCCAGTGAGTAGAGTAGTGCGGATACCTAAGTCTTTAAGAGATTGGATGAAGCTTTGACTGCTTTCTCTTATTGGGTCGCTGTAGGTAAAGGTAGCGGCCAACTCGCCATTGATAGACAAATAAACCGTATGTGGCGTATTTGCAATGGTGCCGTCACAAACAAACTTATAACTGCCTATCTTGCAATCAAGCTCATTGACCAACCCCGTGAGGCCAGAGCCAATATGGTTCTCTACTTTTTCAGCGGATACTGAGCTATCAATATGCGGCCTAAATGCTACGGCGATTGGGTGGTTGGCGTGGGCTTCGAGGGCGGAAGCAATGGCGAGCACTTGTGATTCTTGCCACTGGCCAAAAGTAGCAACATTAGACAGCGAGACTTTGCCTTCTGTTAGTGTGCCAGTCTTATCAACGATAACGTGATTGATTTTACACAGCGTCTCAATGGCATGGGATTTTCGCAATAATATACCCAGGTCGCCCATTCTTGAGGTAGAGCAAGTGATGGCCGTTGGGGTTGCCAAAGAAAGGGCACAAGGGCAGGTAGCAACCAGTACGGCTAGCATGATCCAAAATGCGTCTTCTGGTTGATTTTGTTGCCAGTAGAAGTAGGTGCAAGCTGAGATAATTAAGATTGCGGCGACAAAATAACGCGCAACTATATCCGCTATTTCGGCGATCTTTGGCTTGGTTGCTTGAGCCTCATCCTGAAGTCTAACTATATTCGCAATCATGCTTTCTTGCTTGCGGCAGGCAACTTCTAAGGTAAAGGTTTGCTCACCGTTGATTGTACCGGCATACACGGTCTCGCCGGTGCTTTTCTTAACATGCAAAGATTCGCCAGTCAGCATAGATTCGTCAACAAATACCGCTTTATCTAATACATAACCATCTGCAGGAACATGCTCGCCGGCAAGTACTCGCACGCGGTCTCCAATGCTCAGAGTTTTAACCGGAACTTGATTACCATCTTCTAGTGTTGCCATAGCAGGGACAAGCTTCAGCAAGTTGGCACTGGCTGCTGCGGCTTTACGCCGTGCTCGCATCTCAAGAAATCTTCCTAGTAGTAAGAAGAAGGTAAACATTGAGATGGATTCAAAAAACACTTCACCACTTTGTGTAATGGTCGCGATAAGGCTTGCGAAGTAGGCGAATATTAGCGCGATAGAAACGGGAACGTCCATCCCAAGGGTTCTGGCTTTTAGGCTTCGCCACGCGTTCATGTAAAAGGGCAGAGCTGAGTACAACAGAACGGGTGTTGCGAAAATCAGACTAACCACTCTGAAGTAATGCTTGAATTCAGGCTCTAAATTACCAAAGACCTCAAGATACAAGGCGACCGCAAGCATCATCACCTGCATAGTCGCCAATCCTGCAATACCTAGTTTGTATAGGTATTGCTTCATTGCTCGATAATAAGTTTCTTCTTGTTTGTCGGCTTCGAAAGGGGCGGCTTTGTAGCCTAGTTTGTGGATTACACTCAACAACTCACTCAGCTTAGTTTGGGTTTTATCCCAAGATAATAGTGCCCTGTGAGTAGCAGTGTTGACCCGGATACGAACGACACCTTGGTGTGCGTTCATTTGCTTTTCAATTAGCCAAGCACATGCAGCGCAAGATACACCATCTAGTGACAATGTCACTTCCGAGGTGTTTTCATCATTGCGCACAAACTCAGATTGCACTTGCTCATTATCGTAATGGATCAACGCTTGCAACTGATCTGGAACGAGATCGACTCGCTCCGCTTTCTCTGTACGGTACTGATAGTAAGAGCTTAAACCACTATCTACGATCGTCTGCGCCACAGATTCACAACCTGGGCAACACATCTCTCTCGACTCTTTTAGAATCGTGACGCGATAGTTCGTGTTCTCTGGTACATCTTCACCGCAGTGATAACACGATTTTTCCATAATAATCAGTTCATTAATGGTGCTGGAGTGGAACTTGGAAAGGTCATTCGACCTTGAATTAACCATTGCTTGTCATGAGGTCGTAGTTCAATAAACCATGGGCCTTGCAGCGGTTCTTCCAAGTGAATCTTGTACGTGCCAGAAGGGTTGGCGGTAGCTAGGTAGTTAAAGTCTCTGTCAGGCAATGTACGGTGTGAAAACTCCACATTAAGTGCAGGGAAGTTACTAAGCTCACCTTTGCTTAACTCAATGACGATATCAGTTTCGCTAGAGTACACCATTGCAGAAAGGTTGAGATCTTGCGCCACACTCACCTTAGACAGGTCGATGTTGATGCCTTTACCTTTTTTATAGTAATCCTCGGAAACCAAAGAAACGGTATGTTGAGACAAAATATACACCCGTAGTAACGTACCGAAAACGGTGGTTAGGATTAACAGGAGTATGAACCAAGCCCAAAACTGCTTATACCAAGGCTTTACCATAAAAAAGTTCTCTAATTGAAAAATGAAAGGATGATTGTAAAGAAAAGTCAGCCCCTTTGGGTAGGGGCTGTTATTGAGTTGTTACTAATTATCTTGGTTGGTTAGACTCCAAACATAAGCAGAGACAAGTTGTACCTTCTCTTCGCCCATAATGTCTTTCCAAGCAGGCATAACGCCCATACGACCGTTAGTTACTGTTTCCGTTACTGCAGCTCTTGAATCGCCGTATAACCAGTTATTATCAGTTAGGTCAGGTGCACCAACCGCAGGGTTACCTTTACCATCTGTACCATGACATGCGGCACATACGACAAAGCGAGATTTACCTGCTGCTGCTTCGCGAGCGTTAACTTTACGACCAGATAGTGAAAGGGTGTAGCTAACGACTTCTTTAACGCCTTCTTCCCCTAGCACGTCAATCCAAGCTGGCATTTCGCCAATTCGGCCGTCCATCACTGTAGTAACGATAGCTTCGGGCTCTCCGCCGTACAGCCAAGCGTTATCAGTTAGGTTAGGGAAGCCAAGCTGACCACGTGCATCAGAACCGTGACACTGAGAACAGTTTTGTAGGAACAAACGCTGTCCAACTTTTACTGCCTCTTCATTCTCTGCAATTTCTGGGATAGGGCGTAAGCCACTACCGTCGTCGGTCATCGCGAGTTTTCTGAACGCTTCACCGAAGTAAGCGTCGGCATCTTCAAGTTCTTTTGCGTATTGAACCAGTTGCTTGTTTTCTTGAGCACGAGCAATTGATGCTTTTGACTCTTCAATACTGGTTACCGTTTGGTCTGAACTCTGCCAGCCTAGTAGGCCTTTGTAGTTGCCTAGACCTGGGTAGAGTGCAAGATAAACGATTGCAAAGATGAAAGTAGAAACGAACAGGTAAGTCCACCACTTAGGTAGGTCACTGTTGAGCTCACGAATACCATCGTATTCGTGTCCCATATCATCACCTGGAGCAACCCCCATTCTGTCCTTGACACACCAGCGAAGGATGATAGCAACACCTACCAAAGTTCCCACTGTGATGAAGGTAATCCAAAGACTCCAAAATGTAGTCATTATTTAGTCTCTCCTTGCTGGTCTTTCTTCTGACTTTGTTCGTCCGCAAATATAAGATTTGCATCCTCTTCGAAGCGCGCTTTGCGGTTTTTACCGAAAGCCCACCACACAACGCCGCCAAAACAGACAAATAGTAGAACTGTCCAGATGCTGTGAATAACACTGATATCCATATTCACTCCTTACTTCATCGCATGGCCGAGAGACTGAAGATAAGCAATCAGAGCATCCATCTCTGTTTTGCCTGCTACGTCGGAAGACGCAGAAGCAACTTGCTCGTCAGTATATGGTACGCCAAAGTTGTTCTTGAAGATCTCTAGTTTCTTCTGCGTCAACTTGCCGTCCAATACGTTTTCTTCTAACCAAGGGAAGCCAGGCATGTTTGATTCAGGCACAAGCTCACGTGGATTAATCAAGTGAACGCGATGCCATTCATCAGAGTAACGTCCGCCTACACGTGCTAAATCAGGACCAGTACGTTTTGAGCCCCAAAGGAAAGGATGCTCCCAAACGCTTTCACCTGCGACTGAGTAGTGACCGTAACGCTCTGTTTCAGAACGGAATGGACGAATCATTTGACTGTGACATACGTTACAACCTTCACGGATGTAGACGTCACGACCTTCCATCTCTAGTGCAGAATACACGCGAAGGTTCTGTACCGGCTCAGTAGTTTGCTTTTGGAAAATCAGTGGAGTGATCTCAACTAATGCCCCTAAGCTGATTGCAAATACAATCAAAATTGCCAGTAGTCCAACGTTTTTCTCAACGAGCTCGTGGCGATTTTTTGAATTGTTAGCCATATCAAAATCTCCTATTGTGCCGGTTGAGGAACAGCTTTAAGACTGTCCTTTGGTGCAGCGATGGTCTTGTAGGTGTTGTAAGCCATTAGGAACATACCTGCCAAGAAGATAGCGCCGCCGATAAAGCGAACCGTGTAGTACGGGTAAGACGCCTGAACTGATTCAACGAAGCTGTAGGTTAGGGTGCCATCTGGGTTAACACTGCGCCACATTAGGCCTTGCATTACGCCAGAGATCCACATCGCTACGATGTAAAGTACGGTACCTACAGTCGCTAGCCAGAAGTGAACATTGATCAAGCTTACTGAGTACATGCGCTCTTGACCGAATAGCTTAGGAACAAGGTGATAAACCGAACCGATAGACACCATTGCAACCCAACCTAACGCACCAGAGTGCACGTGACCAATAGTCCAGTCGGTGTAGTGAGACAATGCGTTAACTGTTTTGATCGACATCATTGGTCCTTCAAAGGTAGACATACCGTAGAAAGACAAAGAAACAATTAAGAATCGCAAAATTGGGTCGTAGCGCAGTTTATGCCAAGCACCAGACAGCGTCATGATACCGTTGATCATGCCACCCCATGATGGAGCAAACAGAACCAGTGACATCACCATACCAATAGACTGTGTCCAGTCTGGAAGTGCTGTGTAGTGAAGGTGGTGCGGACCAGCCCAAATGTAAAGAGAGACAAGAGCCCAGAAGTGAACGATAGAAAGACGGTAAGAATAAACAGGTCGTTCAGCTTGCTTTGGTACGAAGTAATACATCATACCAAGGAAACCAGCAGTCAAAAGGAAGCCAACAGCATTGTGTCCATACCACCATTGAATCATGGCATCGACGGCACCGGAGTACATCGAGTATGACTTCATAGGGGAGACTGGAATTGCCATGCTGTTTACGATGTGCAATACCGCAACAGTGAGGATAAAGGCCCCGAAGAACCAGTTGGCTACGTAAATATGCGATGTTTTACGCTTAACCATAGTTCCGAAGAACACGATAGCGTAAGCCACCCAAACGATAGCGATAGCGATATCGATTGGCCACTCTAGTTCTGCGTATTCTTTGCCGGATGTGAATCCCAGTGGCAATGAAATAGCAGCGGCTAAAATAATCGCTTGCCAGCCCCAGAAGGTGAATGCCACTAGTGGGCCACCAAATAGGCGCGCTTGACAGGTGCGCTGTACCACATAATAAGATGTGGCGAATAGGGCGCTTGTACCAAACGCAAAAATAACCGCGTTCGTATGAAGCGGTCGTAGACGAGAGTAGGTTAACCACGGCGTATCAAAGTTAAGCTGTGGCCAAACCAACTGAGCGGCAATCAAAACACCCACACCCATGCCGACAATACCCCAAAGAATGGTAACTAGGGTAAATTGACGAACAACGGTGTAGTTGTAGTTTTGTTCAAGCTGCTTTTCTTGGCTCATTTGCATGCTTCCAATTTATTATTAACTACACTTTTCCAACACAACGCCAACAAGTTGACGCAACGACAAATACCAACAAAATCCGAGGAAAATGAGTCAAAAACGCTCGACTTCCTAAAATCCATTTTAATGATGGTATTAACAACATGAATTATACGGAATTAACATTTGAATGACAGAGACTTAACTATAGGAATGAATAGAGTTTTCCTATTTAATGTAAAAAGTTTGAAGTTTGTTACAAAGGAGTCATTTAATGGCCGCAGAAAAATTGACCAAAGGGCGTTTAATTCAAATTATTGTGACATTTGCTGTGCTTATCGCTGCCTTCACTTGGCGAACAATTGAACATAGTGATAACAATTCAATGAGTGAAACTAGTTGTATAGCGGTGGATTCGTGTCGATTTGAGTTCAACAGTAGCGACTATTTGCTTGAATTGGACGCTGAAAAGACAGCATTCCGTGTGACTAGGATGTCAAAACCTGAAAACGACGACTTCGTAGAATATCAGGGAGAAAGCCATCATATTTCAGAGTTTATTGCGGTTGATAGTAGCAGTCAGTTTACTTTTATTGTAAGAAATTACGAGCAAGCGCTGCGGGTAAATGTTAACGATAAGTGATATCTAGCACGTTATCTACGACGGTAGGCTCATCTTTACATCTCTTGCGCTTAACGCTCCGAATAATGCACAAAACCCACCTGCGATCGCTATCACCATTAAAGAAGCATTCCAATTTCCGGTAACTTGGTGCAAGTAACCAAGAAGCGGTGGTCCCATTGTTGCAATTCCGTAACCGAAGCTTTGAGACATTGCGGATAAAGCCGCTGCTTGAGAGGCATTGTTACTTCTTAGACCAACAAACGATAAACCGATAACAAAGGTAGAACAGTTGCAAAAACCAAACATAAGGGTCCAGAAAATGGCGATGCTTGGTAGCCAGATCAGTCCAAATGTAGCTGCTACGGTGCCTATTGCGGTGAACAAAAATAGAACTTTGGTGCTTTTAAGTCTTGATAGGAAGGGGATGAGTACAAGACCGGGCCAGATTGTCGCAAACTGCAACAACCCGTATATATACCCAGCTTCTACTTCTGTCATACCTTGGTCTAGCAGAATCTTGGGAAGCCAACTGGCAAATGAATAGAAAGTAAATGAGTTTAATCCAAGTGCTAATGTTACCTGCCATGCTATGCCGCTACTAAGAAGCTGCTTGATGCTTACTCCTCTATGCTGACTATTTTGCCCCTTGGTTTCTTTAGTTCGAAACCAGAAAACCAAAGCTAAAGTCACAAATAACAAATTAAACAAGAGTGCAAATTGCCAACCAGTTAGAGGACTTACTGTTAGGTGTGACAACGGAACCATAGAAGCAGAAGAAAGTGTCGAGCCAATTCCCATGGTAAAGGTATATAGGGACGTCATCACGGCGATACGTGTTGGAAAGTTCATCTTAACGGCTACAGGCAAAAGAACATTACCAATAGCGATACCTGCGCCAATGAACACAGTGCCTAAGTATAAGGTTGCAACACTTCCAAATGAGCGTAAACACACCCCAAAGAAGATAGAAAATAGTGCGAGGCAAACGCTCTTCTTTAAGCCAAATCGAGTGAGCACGGTCAAAGCTAATGGTGAAATTAAGGCGAAAGAGAGCAGTGGTAACGAAGAAAGCATTCCTAGAATCGTGGAGCTTAGGTGCAACTCTTCCATGATCTGATCAAGCAAAGGGGCCAAACTTGTAAAGGGACCACGTAAATTGGCAGCGAGCAGTAATATTCCACCTAGAGCTAGGTAGTGATTGCGTGTAAGAGACACAGGTATTCCCGTAATGAAGAGCAAGTGAGTGATTATAAAGGAGTAATGTTTAGTTGTAGAGTGTTGATTTGTAGTAGTTAACACATCCTTTATAAACCTTAATGCACTATAACTAAACGTGCTTTGGTAGATAATAGAACCACTAAAATAACTCTGAATGCTGTAAATATTCTTTTAGTGTCCCGGAATATGGAGCTTAAGCTGCTAATAGCTTGATAGGCGCCATTTTAGACTTGGATCGTGTTTCAAATAATATGAAGCACAGAAAATGCAAGTCGTGTAACACTCTTTAAATATGATAAGACTAGATGGACTGCTGCAATGATATCTTTGATTTCTATTTCATATCTATCTCATACTCTAAAAAGTGCCCTTATGTTAAGAACTATTGTTGCTAGTACCATTGTGCTGGCCTTAAGTGGCTGTGGAACAAGCAGCGTTAACTCTCCCGAGTCGAATAATCCCAATCAATACGCCGATTACCCAATCGATGAATCCGGTCGATATAGAGTCATTAGCTCTACAGAGCTTAATTCAGACGGTCCACAAGGCATGGAAACCTATGCATTAATCGAAAGTATCTTGGGTAAAGGCACTATTGAAGCACCAGATCTCTATTCAAACAACGACCCCGATGGTGGCAGACATATTGTTGAAGAATACGACGAAGTGATTGGTAACCACTTTAAATTTATTATGCATTTTGAAGATGGTGACCGTGATAAAGGACGCGTTGATCGTCAGAGAAATGAGATAAAAGCCTATGATAAATCGCCCGATAAATTAAAAGGCTATCTAGGCACGACCTTTGAGTACAGTTGGAAATTCAAAATCGATGATAACCTTAAAGTAACCAAGCATTTTACCCATCTATTTCAGTTGAAATCTGTTGCTGAGAAGAATAGCGAGGACTTTGTCAGTACAAGCAGTCCGTTACTCACAATTACTGCTAATGTACGCAATAATCAAAGTGGCCTAGAAGTAAGACACGTGCATTACAACAAGGATCGCACGGGTACAGAAAACAACACACTGATTCATACAACTAAGATGAATGATGTAGATTGGGCACATGATATTGCAGGGCAATGGATTGAAGCCTTTGTGCGTGTTGATTATAAAGAGTCTGGGAATCTATACATGACGTTAACGCCGCTGGGTGAATCTAAGCCAATGATTGAAATTAATGAGAGCAACATAGAAATGTGGCGCTCAGGGTTAGATGGACGTGATGGAAATTTTGTAAGGCCTAAATGGGGTATTTATCGTTCGCTTAAATCTGAACATCTATTAAACCAGGACCATGATGAGGTTTACTTTGCAGACTTCAAAATTAGAGAAGTGAAACTTATCGAGTAAGTCTGAGTGAGATAATCAAGACAGTTCATTTTTTAAAGCCAAGTTGATGAGACTTGGCTTGTTAGTTTCTGATAGCTAGATGCAGGACTATGCAAAAGAATGAGGCCTGTTCAAACGTCTCGAAGCAATGCACGAACGGGTGTTTTGGTCGATTCAACAATTAGAACTTATCGAGACTCAGAAAAGTTCTTAACGCATAAACAACTGCGCAAAGTCTCACAGTGTAAAAAGAGAACTAAGGATAAGAGAGGGACGAGTTATAGGGGCTAAACACCTACTCATAAAACCTTATTTAACATAATATACATAATATGCACTTAAATTAAAGCTTAGTGGATAGCAGATATAGAGCTTAAATCCCGCCTCTAGCGCTTATGAGCGTGATTTTTCGCGCCTGGCAACGCGCTACGTAAAATGTGGCGTGTTTTATTGGGTACGCTCTTAGAAAATTTAACTCTGAATTGCTCTCTAGACTTATAAACCTTCATCGTTCCACTGAATGGATTTTTACGAGCAATGTCTTTGCACTTGTGAAGAAACGATTTGTCTACTTGCCCTGTGTGTGAGCTAACTTCGCCTTCTTTAAACGTTAGCTTCATTTTCGGTTTATCGTAAAGTACGATCGCAAAGATAAGCGCTGCCGCGATCAAAATGACATATAACATTAATGCCTCCTACATTGAGTGCGTATTAGTCTGATAACAGTTTGCTGAGGTCTTCTTTGAGCAAGTTTACCTTTTCGTTGGCTTTTTCACTGCGCTGAGCTTCACTAAGTAGATACTCAATGGCATCAGATAATGTACAACCCAGTTCATTGGCTCTATGAGAGAGTTTTTCCCAAACTCGATAATCCAAATCGATGGATTTTTTTCGAGTGTGCACTTGTTCTGCGTTGAAATGACGCTTTCGTTTAGCCCTTATGGCTTGTTTGAGTTTGTTGTCTAACTCAAGAGACATGTGATTATCAATCCACTCCAACACTTGAACGGGTTCATGTTCGATAGCACGGAGTAACTCTACTGCTGCAGCGTCAGCACTGCTGTCAAGATGACGAGTGACTTTCTCACCTTCTTTCCATTTTTTAACTAAGTAGTTCCACTTCCAACCGCATTCTAGGTTTTCAAGTTGTTGATATTTCATGATTGTTAATCTAAGTCCATTTAAATTTAAGACATACAGTGACAGCGTAACCCTAGTCGTTCAATTTGACAATGCAAAGACCTTGCATATTTGTCGTAAAGCACAATTTGATGTAACCAAGTCTAAATTAGGCGCACCGAAATGCATCAAGTACACTATTTTTCGGGTTATCTGTTAATAGCTTAGGTATACTAAGCAGATAGTATATTTTAGTAAGTTTTTATGAAATCGATAGATTGGCAACTCGCAACTCCACAGCACGATCAAGTTATAGACTCTGGTCTATCTCTGTTTCAATACCAAGAAGCCCCTTTTATCTCATTGCAGCCTCGACTAGACGCTAGTCTAAGGCGATTTGTAGCTCTAGCAGATGATGCGCCTTTGTTGGCAATCAACGGCTCTGATACCGTGTCGGTGAAGAAAGATGTCGCCTCTATCCTTTCTCGGTTAACAGAAAAGTCTGTTCACCATACGGAGTCCATTGTAGCAGAAGAGCTATTAGGAAGTTACATTGTCACTGATTCTGGTGATGTACAATCCTCAGTAGGCTTGTTTGAAAAGCACACTGATGGTTATCTGATTATTTCTGCCAATGCGGTGCTGTCTCAGCCTACAACTTTGTTGGCAATTCGTGCACTACTGGCTGGCGAAGACGTTGCTAGAGTCGCAGCAAGCAAGAATGGTTTTTCTCCTAAGCAACGATTTAAGAGCTCAGTGAAGCTCATTATTGTTGGTGATCGCAATCAGTTAGCTGACCTAGATTATCTAGACCCCGCTTTCTCGTCTTCCCACACTATGTTTACAGAAGTCGAAATGGACATTCGCGTCGATACAACGACCGCTCCAATCTATTTGGGATATGTGGCGAGTCTTGTGCGCAGCGCGGGTTTGCCAGACATGTCAGCAGAGGCAATACACAGCTTCCTAACTGCCGGCGCACGCGTATGTGAAGAACAACACTTTGCTCCACTCTCCGCCTCTTGGATTCGCGCTTTGCTGCGAGAAGCAGCACTAGAGTCTAATTCGGACACTATTGAAGCCAAGCACATAGATGCAGCACTTGAAGCTCGCTACTACCGAGAATCTTACCTTCCTAATAGAGCTCTGGACGATATTCTTGATGGTCAAGTTTTGATACAGACCCAAGGGAGCCAGGTTGGCCAGGTAAATGGTTTAACAGTGATTGATATCCCTGGGCATCCTGTTTCCTATGGTGAGCCTGCTCGTATCTCCTGTGTTATTCACTTTGGTGATGGTGACGTATCTGATGTTGAGCGTAAGGCAGAACTAGGCGGAAACTTGCATGCCAAGGGCATGATGATTATGCAGGCCTTCCTAAGTAGTGCACTTGATCTCGATGAGCCTTTGCCTTACTCGGCTTCAATTGTATTCGAACAATCGTACAGTGAAGTAGATGGAGATAGTGCCTCTTTAGCAGAGCTGTGTGCATTTGTGAGTGCCTTATCTGGTTATGAAATCAAACAGAACATTGCTGTGACGGGCGCAGTTGACCAATTTGGACGCGTTCAAGCTGTTGGAGGCCTCAATGAGAAAATCGAAGGTTTCTTCTATGTCTGTGCACATCAGGGTTTAACTGGAGATCAGGGTGTTATCTTGCCTAAATCAAACCTGAGACATCTGTCATTACACAAAGATGTTGTAGATGCGATTAAACAAGGCAAGTTCCATATCTGGAGCGTTGAAGACGTTCATCAAGCACTGCCTATTATTACAGGGCAAGATTTCAGTGGTGACAGTGACGACACCATCTTAAATAAAATCGCCGAACGCATCGACAGACTCAATCAGCACGATATCAGCGAAAGTTTACTTGATCGCTTAAAAAGAGTGCTGTTTAGAGACTGATCGGAGTTGTAAGTACTATACCGCATCACATAAGATGCAGGTTCAAAAAATCTGGAGACTCAATACAATGCAACAAAAACCTTGCGATATCGCAAACTCATATGATCGTGACGACCTATTAGCATCAAGCCGTGGTGAGCTATTTGGCCCTCAAGGTCCTCAATTACCAGCTCCTAACATGCTGATGATGGACCGCGTGACTAAAATGTCACAGACTGAAGGTGAGTTTGGCAAAGGTCTTATTACTGCAGAACTAGATATTACTCCAGACCTTTGGTTTTTTGATTGCCACTTCCCAGGTGACCCTGTAATGCCAGGCTGTCTTGGTCTAGATGCAATGTGGCAATTGGTTGGTTTCTTCCTTGGCTGGATTGGCGGCGAAGGTAAAGGTCGTGCACTTGGTGTAGGTGAAGTTAAATTCACAGGCCAGATTCTTCCTACTGCGAAGAAAGTAACCTACGAAATCAACATGAAGCGCGTAGTTAATCGTAAACTGGTTATGGGTATGGCTGACGGTCGCGTACTAGTAGACGGTAAAGAAATTTACGTTGCTAAAGATCTTAAAGTTGGTCTTTTCCAAGATACCTCTAAGTTCTAAAACTGATTCAAATCTTTTCTACTAAAGCCATGACCTAGTGTCGTGGCTTTTTGTTATCCCCTTCTCTCACGTCCTATTAGATTGTTTTTATACAAAAATGGTTATTTATATAATATTCTTAGTTTTATATATTTAGTTATAGTGCGTTAGGGCCATTAAAACAAGACCCCTGATGGGGCCTGTTTTGATGAGGTTATTTATATAGACCGGATTCCATGTCACCTTTCGCGTCTCTCCAACCGCCCAACCATTGTGATTTGGCATCGGTTTGCTGATATGGGCAAGTATCGCTCGAGCGACCATTAAGCCCCGCTTTGTAACCTTGGGACTGTGCTCTCTCAAGACGGTCGCGTTTTTGTCTCTTCATAGTTAAATCCTCTAACCTTTCAATAAACAAACTAAGGGCGCTGTAAGCTTCTTCGTTCGTGGGTAATGGATATATCAGTCTGTTATAGTTTGCTGAAGCATCTACGTTCAAAGAATCTCAAAGCACCCATATAAGATTCGTCTATAAACTGCGTTTTCTCAAGGTGAAAAAAAGGACAACCCACAATTTGTGATGTTGTCCTGAGTTAACTAATTGTTTAACGCCTATAAAAAACTTAAATAATTACTTCTTATATCGTCTGCGAAGGCCTACTAGACCAAGTAAACCTAACATCCACGGTGCAATGCTACCCCCCTGACGTTCTATCGCTTCTTGTTCTACACTACGAGGTGTAATGGTTGCTGTTGCATCAGGTGAATTGAGATCAACCGTAGGTACCAACTTAACAGCTACAATTTCCTCAGTTCCAGTTCCGCCATCACAATATGCGTTATGACCAGTATTATCATAACCACCGGCACAGTACAGGGCTGTTGCTGCGATTTCACCTTTATCATTGATATCTGATGCGGCGATAATACGGTATTGGTTATTGTTTCCCGAAGCATCATCGTCGTTAGTTAGGTCATCAAGCCACCAAGCACGATTTTGGAAAAGCGCACGACGAGTAGCGTGTGTACCTACATCAAAATCATACGGGTTGATAAAGCCGCGATGTCTACGCTGCTTACCGTTGTATTCACGCGCTGTTTCTGCATCGATAATACCTACCATTTCATTGTAGTTATTTACCGCTTTGGCCTCACCGCCCGAGCCTGTAAAGAAGATAGACTCTCCAGTTTCCGATAAGTAGGTAGCTGAAGGCGAATCTGCATTTGCATCAGCAACAAATATACGGTTTGCAGCTGCCCCGTTTTCTGGGTAGAAACCACTACGCTTTGATTCACCAATAACCATCAAGTTGTTATTGATATCTGTCGCACGAGTATTAGCGTAAATGTAATCGCCATCATCTTCTACATAAGCTCTAGCAATAAACTTGGAAGTCCATTGGTCGTCTTGAGTAAGGTCTAAGCCATCATTTGGATAGTAAACTGCCGCCTGCATTAGCAAGTTATTGTCGTCACGCAAGGTGTTATAGCCAACAAGAACCGGCTTGCCTTCATACGCAGTTGGATCTGCTGCCGAGCCGTCTTCATTTGCAATTAACGTACTGTCAGGTACTACCGCGCCACGCACACTAGACATATAAGATTTTTGGTCGCGTGTTGCCCCAGTATCGGACGTACTCCATGGGGCTACAGATACTCCCGTTGAACCATCACTGCTCCAGATAAATCCCTTTGTAGAAAAAGCGAAATTCTGGCAGTAATCTTCTGCTCCAGGATCTGCTATCGGCGCATCCCCACTAAAGCACTTACCTACATCACGGCCGTTATAATCTTTGTCGCTGTCTCCATAATCAAATGGCGCAACCGATGCACTGCCAACGATGTATGTTGCGCCACCATAGCTGAATGAGTCAAACGCCATGGTGCGACCCATTTGAGTAACAATAGTACTTACTGTCTCACCGTTGAAGGTTGTGGCCGGTGGTAAAATCGTTGTTCCGACGAACCCACGCTCTCGGAATGCAAGACCATAGTTGCCGAAGTTATAGTAGCCACTGCTCGTGGTGCCCATAACTTCTCCGTCAACACTAAATTTGTTAATAACAACATTGTTAGAGTCGGCTACCCAACTACCGCCGCCTGGTTGGTAGTCTTGAGACGGTTCAGTCGTAAATAACTGTGCCCCATTGGAAAAGCCTTTCGCATTCGCGGTGTAGCCCCAGTAGTAAGCTTCACGCTCACGCTCTAAACCACCACTATCATTGATGCCTTTCCATTGACGTGTAGCCCAGTTCTCACAACTGTTATAGCCTAGTTGGCGATAACAGTAGCTTTCTATATCGTCAAAATCTTGGTAGATGAAGGTGTTATCAAGGCCAAAAGGCGCTTCATCACGAAACGGAATACCGTCAGTACCCGTTTTGGTATCGCCGGCAACATTGCCACTTTCATCAATGGCACTGCCATAAGACTCAAGACCGAGACCATCGGGTACGGCAACCACTTCAACGTTGTAAAGATTGGCACTTGCACTATAAGACGCCATAACCAAAGTGGCTACGGCTGAAAGTTTAAAGATACGACTGCAATTCAAAATATCTTATTCCTGCTGCATTGCTTCGAGCTCTTCCCAGCGCTCAAATGCTATTTCTAGTTCCTGTTCCTTGGAGGCTAGCTCCTCTAGCACAGGCTGTGTTTCCTCTACTGGAAGTGCAAAAAATGCAGGGTCATTAACCCTTTCCTGTAGGCCTTCTAATTGTTCTTCAAGTTGTTCAAGAAGCTGTGGTAGCGATTCTAACTCACGTTGCAACTTATACGACAACTTTTTACTGGTATTGCGACTTGGTTTACTTGTTGCTTTCTCTTTAACCACAACATCAGACGTACTCGCAACAAACTCCTGCCTAGTGGCTTTAGCTTGTGCTCGTTGCTGCTGAGCGTCATGGTAGCCACCAACAAACTCTTCGATACGGCCATTGCCTTCAAAGATCCAACTCGCCATTACTGTATTATCGACAAACTCACGATCGTGGCTCACCAAAAGTAACGTTCCCTGATAGTTGGCAAGCAAATCCTCTAAAAGTTCCAAAGTTTCTATATCTAAATCATTGGTTGGCTCATCGAGAACCAACAAATTGTTCGATCTTAAGAAGATTCTAGCTAATAATAGGCGGTTCTTCTCACCGCCAGACAGCGCTTTAACCGGAGAACGGGCACGACGAGGCGAGAACAAAAAGTCTTGAAGATAGCTAAGCGCGTGACGTTCCCTGCCCCCAACCATGACTTCCTGTTTACCATCAGCAAGGTTGTCTATTACTGTCTTTTCTGGGTCTAGAGCTTCACGATACTGATCAAAATAGGCCACTTCAAGCTTAGTACCGCAGTGTAAGCGGCCTGAGTCAGCTTCTAGTTGACCTAACATGAGTTTAAGTAAAGTACTCTTACCACAACCGTTAGGCCCAATCAGAGCAATCTTATCGCCTCGCATCACCGTAAAGCTGAAATCGTCAACAATTTGCTGACCATCAATCTGGTAGCTAAGGTTTTGCGCTTCAAAGACAATCTTGCCACTGCGTGCACCATCGTCGATTTGAATATTGGCCTTACCCTGAACTTCGATGCGCTCTTTACGCTCACGACGTAACTGCTTAAGTGCTCTTACACGACCTTCGTTACGGGTACGACGAGCTTTAATGCCCTGGCGAATCCATGTCTCTTCTTGCGCTAGCTTTTTATCAAACTCAGCGTTCTGCGCCTCTTCTACACGTATCGCTTCTTCTTTATCAATAAGATATTGCTGGTAGTTGCCAGGGAATGACGAAAGTCTTCCCCTATCTAAATCGACAATTCGAGTCGCCATAGACTGTATGAAGCTTCTGTCGTGCGAGATAAAGATGATAGAACCGCGAAAATCCTTCAAAAACGTCTCTAGCCACTCAATGGTTGTGACATCCAAGTGGTTGGTAGGCTCATCAAGAAGCAACACGTCCGGATCACACACTAATGCACGAGCGAGCGCTGCCTTACGTTGCCAACCGCCAGAGAGGTCCGTTAGCAAGGTATGACCGTCTAAACCTAAAGCCTCTAATACGTTAGTGATACGGCTTTCAAAGCGCCACGCACCACTGTGCTCTAGTTGCTCTTGGATCTTAGATAAACGGTTAATGTTCTTTTCACTAGGGTCTTCAGCAACAAGATCCAGCTGATCTTGATAGATCTTAAGCTGGTTACCTATTTCGGCTAGGCCCTGTGAAACGTAATCAAGAACCGTACCTTCTTGATTTCTTGGTGGATCTTGCTCAAGACGCGATACAACCACATCTTGTGTGATCTGCATATGGCCATCGTCCATTTGCACGTCACCTGCGATGACTTTCATCAAGGTAGATTTACCAGCACCGTTTCGACCGACTAAACAGACGCGCTCTTTTTCTTGAAGTTGGAAGTCTGCGTTATCCAATAAAGGGATATCACCGAATGCCAATTGACCATTATGAATGGTAAGTAATGCCATTATTCTCTAACCACTGTTGTAATTGTTGTAAGTTGAAGGGCCAGTTAAGCTCTGAATTGTCAAGATGAACCACGGGAATTGTGACCCCGTAACGTGAAAACAGCTCATCATCAAATGCAATATCAACGACTTGAGGCTCCACCCCCACTGTGAGCAACAGCTTATGTGCTTGCTCACAGAGATGGCACCCTTCAGTACTGTATAAGATTACGCTCACTACGCATTCTTCTCTAGAGAGACCAACCAGCAGTTGTGAATGTGCTTGTTGCGAGCAAAGTCCAGTGGCAGTGTCTTATCAGAAATATTCTGCGCTCTAAGGCCTAATTCTTTGATCGCATCCAGATCCATTTTGAATTGGCGCTTATTGTTAGAGAATACAATTGTTCCTTCAGGACGTAGCAGTCTCTTTAGGTGTGTCATCAACTGTATGTGATCGCGTTGAATATCAAATGTTTGCTTCATTCTCTTAGAATTTGAGAATGTAGGCGGATCGATAAAGATAAGATCGTACTGACCCGTCGCCGTCTCAAGCCACTGTAAACAGTCCGCTTGCACGAATTGGTGCTGCTTACCCTTGATACCGTTAATGGCTAGGTTCTCTTTTGCCCAATCCAGATAAGTATTAGACATATCAACCGTAGTGGTTGATTTAGCGCCGCCTACAGCGGCATGAACGGTCGCACTGCCTGTGTAGGCAAATAGGTTAAGGAAGTCACACCCTGCCGCCATCTGACCTATCTTGCGGCGAGTCAGTTTGTGATCTAGGAATAACCCCGTGTCTAAGTAATCGAACAGGTTCACTTTTAACTGAACACCATATTCGTTCACTTGCATCTGATGAGATTTTTGCGCCAATTTTTGATATTGACTGGTCCCTTTTTGTCTCTGACGAACCTTAAGCACCACATTATTGGCTTCTACCCCAGTGACTTGAATAGAGGCTCGAATAATGTCAGTAAGCCTACGCTTAGCCACTTCTGGATCGATAGTCTTTGGAGCCGCGTACTCTTGAATAACAAGGTGCTCTGGATATACGTCAATAGCAACGTTGTAGTCAGGAAGATCGGCATCGTAAATTCGGTAACAATCTAGGTGTTCTTTCTTCGCCCATTTACCAATTTTGCCAATGTTCTTTTTCAAACGGTTTGCAAAATCTGGTGCCACAATAGCATCAGTCTTTGCCGCGTCCGTATTAGACGCTGCTTTCGCAGAGATGCCGTAGTTCTTCTGCAAACAGTTCAGGGCGCCATTATTTACTTTATATTGCTTATCTGCGCGCATGCGAAGACAGCTCAGCAATTCATCAGAACTTGAGAAGATCGACGCATTCCAACCACCAAATTGTGCCTTCATCTGTGCACCAAACTCAGAATAAAGTGCAATCAATCCAGGTTCAGTACTTAGACGCTCACCATAAGGAGGGTTACAAATAATCGTGCCTGTAGGCGCGTCTTTAGGCGCTTCAATTTGTGTTGCATCGCCTAGACGAAAATCAATCAAACCTTCAATGCCCGCTCTTACCGCATTCTTTTTCGCTGTTTCTAGTACACGAGGGTCGTTATCGTAGCCAATCACTGGTACTTCAAACTTGTTGATACCACGACGGCCCACGACTTTAGCTTCAGATTTTACTTCAGCCCACAGTGCATAATCGAAATCTTTTAGGTTCTCTAAGCTCCAGCTAGTGCGAGCATGACCAGGGACTACATTTGCAGCCAACATAACAGCTTCAATCAACAAAGTGCCTGAGCCACACATAGGGTCGATAAGCGGAGATTGCTTGTCCCAACCACTTCTCATCACTATCGATGCAGCTAGCGTCTCACGCAACGGCGCACGACCCGCCTCTGTTCGATAGCCACGCTGGTTGAGCCCTTGCCCCACCATATCGATACCCAAAATGGCATCTTCTCTATGTAGACGAACATGAATACGAAGATCTGGACGATCTTTGTTGATCTCAGGTCGAGGCAAGTTAGCTTTGGTAAAGGTATCAACGATGGCGTCTTTAACCTTCATCGCACCATATTGGCTATTGCGTATTTCACGGTTGGTACCGTTGAAGTCCACGATAATAGATTTGTTTGCGTCAAAAAGGTTCGGCCAACGAACGGACATGCACGACAGATATAAATCCATATCGTCTTGGCATTTAAATTCCGCGAGAACACGTACAAAACGAGAAGCGGTGCGGCTAGACAAACAAGCTCTATAGATCTGTTCTAAGTCTGCTTTAAATCGCACCCCTGCTTGCACAGGTTTTGGGTCTTCAATTCCCAAGTTCTTAAGTTCTTCTACCAATAAATTTTCTAAACCATTGGCCGTTACCGCAAGGTATTGATGCATGTTAATCACTAAGCTGCTAATAAAATGGCGTTAATTATAAACCCTTCTAATTGTAAATTCCGAAATTTCTCCGTTTATTAGCGCTAATTGTTCATTTCTAGAGCACTAGTTTGTGTTGGTTTAGTTTCAACATGCTTATCTCTGCGTCCAGCTATTTATCTCTGTTTTTTACCACTAAATGAGCCCCAAGCCGCTAGTGAATACTTATTCACGTTATATTTGGTATATACCAGGGTGCTTTTTCGGCTGAAAGTTACTTACAAAAGCCACTAAAAAGGGAAATAAAATAGGTAATCACCCATTCAAATGCCACGTTATGGGAGAAATGACCACGAAAAAGAATTTAAAAAATGTGCACTTGCAACACCTAACCTCACACTAATTGCGATTAATTAAGGTGGATTGGAAAAACTGTGAGATTGGAATACTCAATCTGATGGGTATTTAGACAAAGAAAAAGGCCGCTTTAGAGAGACTCTAAAACGACCTTGGGGAATAGCAATTAACGTTTGATGATACGAATTAGCGCAAGCTACGAAACCATTTGAATGTGGCTTTGACAGAACATTGCATTGGCTGAGCGCATTCGGTCGTGCATTACCTTGATAGGCTCACAGAACGACATGACTTTACTCCCTGTAAGATAAAAGTCTTCTGTGCTTACTGATATAACGATGCTTGCGGTTTCTGACGATTCAACCACCATAAAGTGCCCGGTATTGAATTCGTTTTGCAACTCAACAATCTCCCCTTCCTGTGGCTGATATCCTGCTGACTGGGTTTCAAAAAACCAGCTTTTTGGCTGCACAGGCTTATGGAAGCGCTTAACTGTTACTGCTTTAAGTACTAGCTCAGCTTGTCTTGGAATAGATAAAGGGAGGCCCTTAACAGAGTCTTGGAATACATGATAGATGTCCGCGTCTTCAACTGAAAACGGCTGTGCTGTAAATGCAGATTCGATAAGAACTTTACGGGGGAGATCAGAGCGAAATACCATATCTTCGCTAATCTCAAGCATCAGAGAGGATTTATCCTCATCGTAGTACCAATTCCATGTATCGCTTAGCTTAAGCATAACTCTGTCCTGTTTTAAACTCGGTTTAAGTAAGGCGCTACACCATCCCTTTAAAGGGTCCACGTTACTTTCCGATAATTCTACTAACAGGAGACGAAAAAAAAAGGGGAAAACAATTCCCCTTTCCATTCGCTAAACAATTGGTTTTAATGCAAATTGATTACAGATTCTTAACGATATCACCAACCAAATTTGGACCTTTATAGATAAAGCCCGAGTAAACCTGCACCAACTTAGCACCAGCTTGCATCTTTTCTTTTGCCGAAACGTAAGAATCGATACCACCAACACCAATAATTGGGATCTCATCACCCAATTCATGGTGCAGCTTAGCAACTACTTCAGTACTGCGAAGTTGCACTGGGCGTCCACTTAAACCGCCTGCTTCATCGGCATGCTTCATACCAGAAACAATTGAACGATCTAACGTAGTGTTAGTGGCGATGACACCATCAATGCTGTGCTTACGCAGTGAGTCACAGATCTGAACAATTTCATCATCACTCAAGTCTGGAGCAATCTTAAGTGCTACAGGTACATAGTTACCGTGTAACTCATTAAGTTCTTCTTGTTTGGCTTTTAAGTCACCTAGTAGTGAATCTAACGCCTCACCATATTGAAGTGAGCGAAGATCCGGCGTATTCGGTGAAGAAATATTGACCGCGATATAGTCAGCATACTGATACACTTTTTCCATACAAATCAGGTAGTCACTGTTACCTTCTTCGATTGGCGTATCTTTATTCTTGCCTATGTTAATGCCAAGAATGCAATCAAATTTAGCCTTCTTAACATTTTCTACTAGCGCATCAACACCTTGGTTATTGAAGCCCATACGGTTGATGATACCCTCCGCTTCTAACAAGCGGAACATACGAGGTTTATCATTACCTGGTTGAGGACGTGGTGTCACTGTACCCACTTCTACGTAACCAAAGCCCATCGCATCAAATGCTTCAATACATTCTGCATTTTTGTCTAGACCCGCAGCCAAACCCACTGGGTTTCTGAAGGTTAGACCCATACATTCAACAGGACGATGTGGCAGTTTTTGACGATAGAAAAGATCGAGAGGAGTGCCGGTAATTTTTGGAAGATAGTTAATTGCGAGATCGTGCGCCGTTTCGGCGTCGAATTGAAATAAGCCAGTTCTGGCAAGACGGTAGAGCATTGTGCCTCCGATAAAAAAAAGCCCCGTGTAAACGGGGCTGTATTATTTACTTTGTAGCTTCACAATTCAAGTTCAAAAGCATCAACTCTCTCAAAGCAACGGAAAATTTAGCAAATTCATGCACATTACCTACCTTAAACTCGTTCAAGGTGTTCTCCCAACGTTGCAAAGCAATGCGATTGTTAACGATCCAGTTTTCTATGGTCTCTTCTTCTGAAAGCGGTGAATCACCACAATTACATTTCAACACTTGCACAGTCAACTGACGTTGCTGCCAATCAAGATCCTCTCTAAAGGCTGCACGGGCTAAGGCCTGCCAGTTATTATCCACTACCTGATTATTGATTTGATCAAGGAACCAGTGCAGTGACAATCGATCACCTAAGTAGAAGTAGAGTTTTGCTGTACGCTCGATGGTTGTGCCACACTCTTTGGCCGCCAGGGAAATATCGTAACAGCAGTATAAGCTTGAAAGTCTCGCTAAGTAATTTGCCAATGACTTATCAACCCCCTTCTCAATCCATTGCTGTGCAATGCTTTGATGCTGTTCAACTTCACTTGGCACCAAGAATTGATCTAGCTTACTAACGATCACTTCCACATCAGCTTTAAAGCGTTCGACCAACTGTTCAACACTACTATTGTGTGATCGGTTTCGTAACATCCAACGAGTTAATCGTCTCAACGTGCGGCGTATCACGACCATCAATTGGTATTGAACGCTGGTGTCGATGCGATTATCGTGTTCGCGAATTTTGCTAAACACTTCAGAGAATTTAAACAACTCTTTTGACGCGGCAAAAGCATTCGCTATATCAACAACATTGGCTCCCGTCTCTTCTTGAAGACGAGTGACAAAATTGCAGCCCATTTCATTGACTATCTCATTAGCAAGTGCCGTTGCAATTATTTCACTACGCAGTGGATGCGAGTCCATACTGGTAGAATAGTTACGTCGTAACCTATCAGGGAAGTATTCCACCAGCATACGAGAGTGATACTTGTCATTTGCAATTGCGTCAGTAGCAAGCTGCTCTTTTAACAGCATTTTGCCATAGGCCACCAGCACAGAAAGCTCTGGTCTACTTAGCCCAACGCCCTGTTTCTCTCGCTCTTGAAGTTGTTCATCGTCAGGAATATATTCAAGTTGTCTATCTAAATGCCCTGCTTTTTCCATAGTATGAATGAAGCGCATCTGCTCTTTCATACCATTGACACCTTGCTCCTCTGTCACAGAGATTGACTCTGATTGACAGTAAGCATCGTGCAAGACGATTTCAGATACGTCTTGTTCCATCGAATCTAGGATTTCATTTCTTTGTTTTAAGGTAAGATCGCTGTTTTGCACTAGGCCATTTAGCAAAATCTTAATGTTAACCTCATTGTCAGAGCTATCTACTCCGCCCACATTGTCAATAAAGTCTGTATTGACGCGGCCACCGTTAAGTGCAAATTCAATGCGACCAAGTTGAGTTAACCCAAGGTTACCACCTTCACCGACTACTTTTGCACGCAATTGATTGCCGTTTATTCGCAGTGAATCATTGGCTCTATCGCCTACTTCTGAGTGGCTTTCTTTACTCGATTTAACATAGGTGCCGATTCCGCCATTCCACAACAGGTCGACTTGCATCATTAAGATATGCTTTATGAGCTCATTTGGCGCCATTGCATCTTCGTCAACGCCTAGCATAGCTTTGATTTCAGGTGACAGCGTCACGGATTTGGCTTTTCTGGAGAAAACACCGCCGCCCTTTGATATCAATGACTTATCGTAGTCATCCCAGCCAGTTCTTGGGGTGTTGAATAAACGCTCTCGCTCTTTGTAAGAACTTGCCGCATCAGGATTTGGATCAATGAAAATATGAAGGTGGTTAAACGCAGCTTGTAGCAAGATATGTTTTGATAGCAACATGCCATTACCAAACACATCACCAGCCATGTCACCAACACCGATAACCGTAAAGTTAGTCGTTTGACAGTTAACACCCAGCTCACGGAAATGACGTTTAACTGATTCCCAGCCCCCTTTTGCCGTGATCCCCATGACTTTATGGTCATAGCCATTTGAACCACCTGATGCAAATGCATCCCCTAACCAGAAGTTGTATTCTTCAGACACGCTGTTCGCTATATCAGAAAACGTAGCCGTACCTTTATCGGCCGCAACGACTAGATAAGAGTCATCTTCGTCATGGCGAACAACATTAATTGGCGGTACTAGGTTACCGTCTACAATATTGTCAGCAACATCTAACAAAGAACTGATGAACATACGGTAGCAACGCTGACCTTCAGCAAAGATTTCGTCTCTTCCTGTTAGCGTATGTTGTTTCTTACAAACGAACCCGCCTTTTGCACCCACCGGTAATATCACCGTATTTTTTACTTGCTGCGCTTTAACCAGCCCAAGTACTTCGGTTCGAAAATCCTCTTGTCTATCCGACCAACGTAAACCGCCACGTGCTACTTTGCCCCCGCGAAGATGTACACCTTCAACATCCGGTGAGTAAACGAACATCTCAAACTCTGGCACCGGTTTAGGGATCTCTGGAATTTTCTTAGGACTCAGTTTTAATGCTAAACACGGCTTACGATCGCCATCATTTGTTTGCTGATAGTAGTTAGTGCGTAGCGTTGCACGAATCATCTCTACATAACGACGCACGATACGATCATCATCGAGACTCTCTACCTTCTCCAGCTGATCTTTGATCTGTTTGATCACTTTCAACTGAGACGCATCATCACCGTTATTTTTTGGAAGGAAGCGTTTTTCAAACAGTGTCACCAAATTATTAGCAAGCTTAGGATGCGCGGCTAACGTATCTCCGATGTAGTGCTGACTGAAAGGAAAACCAACCTGGCGCATATACTTAGCGTAAGCGCGCAGAATTGTGGTCTCGACACCCGTAAGTCCCGCGCCTAAAATGAGTCGATTAAAGCCATCGTTCTCTAATTCTCCTTTCCATACACCGGCAAATGCTTGTTGGAAACGATCCCTTACCTTATTGAAATCAACCGCATTACTGCCTTTATGGAGCATTGAGAAATCTAAGATCCAATACGTCTCACCGTTATTGGTCTCTACTTGATATGGAGACTCACCAATAACTCTTAAGTCAAAGTTCTCCAGCATAGGCATGACATCCGACAAATGAATGGGCGTGTGCTTATGATAAAGCTTAAGGTGAACGACCTTGGAATCGATGAGTTCTTCTTGCGGTCTGTAGAACAGCATTCCTAACTGATTAAATTCATTTAGAAGCTCTAAACGTTCAATATCTGCAACGGCTGCATTTGGTAGTACAGCTTCTTGATAGGATCTTGGAAACGCTTCCATATAGCGTTTCGCTAAAGGCAAGCCACGGCTTTCACCTAAGCTAGACACAACAGCTTGCTCTAATCTATCTCCCCAAGTCGAAGATGCCTCCATCAAGTCTTGCTCAATGCTCTTAGTATCAAAGGTTAGGTTGCTGTCTTCAACGCGCACAATGTAATGGGTGCGAGCCAGAGGGCTTTCAGAGAAATACGTTGTAAATTCAACCTCTTTGTCAGTATTAAATGCGCGCTTAAAAATGCGCTGAGTTTGACGGCGGAGCTCGGTGTTATAGCGCTCTTTGGTGACATACACCATACAGCTCAAGAAGCGACCAAATGGGTCTTTACGCACAAACAGTCGGATCATATCTCGATCTTGCATCTGCACAACGCCCATCCCAATGTACAAAAGCTCATCTTCGCTAGCTTGTAGTAATTCGTCTCTAGGGTAGGTTTCTAAGATGTTGTGTAGTGCTTTGAACGCATATGACCCCTTCAAAAAGCCACTGCCTTCGAGAATACGAGCTACCTTGTTGCGTACAAGTGGAATACTCTCAACGCTTTGGTTATATACCGCTGAAGTATAAAGGCCAGTAAATCGATGCTCTCCAATCACCTTACCTTGCTTATCAAAGGTTTTAATACCGATGTAGTCATTATAAGCAGGTCGATGGATACGAGATGGACGATTGCCTTTAGTCAGAATAAGGATATAAGGCTTAGTGGCCTCTTCTCTAGCAGACTCGGAAAAATTAGAAAGCTTAGTCGCTCGTACGCGAGATTGATCCGTAAATAAACCAAGTCCTGCGTCTTCAGTTGGCTCCAAGATTTGTTCATCATTCGCTTCTACTAGTCGGTACTCTTTATAGCCCATCAAGGTGAAGTTATGATCACCAAGCCAATTTAAAAACTCTAGGGATTCTTCAATGTGCTTGTTGTCTATGCCTTTTACTTTCTCAAGGCCTTTCACTTGCTTAACGACTTTCTTTAAAGCGTCCGTCATGGGTTGCCAATCGTTCACAACAGAATGGGTATCACGCACTACACTCTCTAGCTCTTGTTGCAGGTCATCCATCTGACTCTTACTAGAGAGTCTATCTACCTCAATATGGAACACTGACTGCAGTTGGCCATCAAGAGCTTTGTTATTAATATCAAACACTTTGCCATTTTTTAAATGCAGCTTGGCTGGTCCATGCAACATGATATGACTTGATAGTCCCATACGTGACAGTGTCATTTTAATCGAGTCAACTAAGAAGGACATGTCCGGTAAGATGATCTCAACAATGGTGTGGGTTGACTGCCAGCCATGTCGGCTCAAGGTCGGGTTAAATACCTTTACCGATAAATCATCCAGATCCTTCTCTTTCATATGTTGCCATAGGCTTACAACCGCACCATACAAATCAGATTCATTTCGAGACACTAAGTCATCATGAGAGATGTTACTAAATAGATGTTGCGCAAGCTTAGTCACCACGGTCTGGTGCTGCGTATCAAGCTTGTCTTCGATCAGTTGATAGACTTTTTCAAGTAGTACAGGGACTAAGGGTTCACGTGCATTCATGGGGCACACTCCGTCAGAGATTTTTATTGTTATGTTAATGCAAGGCTAGTAAATCACGTCTCACAAGCAGATAAATCTGCCTATTGGCGCTATTGTAGGTTTTTTATTTCATCATCGTTACATAATTAAAGCCGCATTCTCTAAAAATCTTCAATATGTGACGAAACTGTTAATAAGCAAATCTTTCCCTTGAATATAGAACAAAAAAAGGCTTAGCGTCATGCTAAGCCTATTCATTCATAAGCGATTGTTTGTTATGCAATTATTTAAGTGCAGCTTCAACTTTTTCAAACAGATCTTTGGCCAAGTTAGGAGTATCACGCAATACCTCTAATTGTTGACGCATTAATTGCTTGCGCTGCTCGTCATATCGAGCAAATTTCAGCATTGGATCGATTAAACGCGATGCCACTTGTGGGTTAGTCGTATTTAGCCTTGCTAACATTTCCCCAGCAAATTCATAGCCACTGCCGTCTATAGCATGGAAGCCGTAAGGATTACTAAAAAATGAGCCCAGCACGCTGCGAACTCTATTAGGGTTCTGCATGCTAAAAGCGCTGTGCTCCATGGCCGATTTCACTTTTGACAACACATCGGAGCTTGGTTTAGAACCCTGCAGCATAAACCACTTGTCCATTACCAGTCCGTCGTGGCTCCAGCGTCCACTAAATGCATTCATCAGATCTTCACGACTTGCTAGATCAGATTGATTTGCCGCTGATAGTGCCCCTATGGTGTCAGTCATGTTATCACTGGCTTCAAAGTGCTGCTCGGCAAGAGACTGATGCTCTTCTAAACAAGATAAAAAGCCGAGGCAGGTATTGCGCAGAGCCCGCTTAGCAATGCTCTGATGAGAAATGTCATACTCACCACCGCTCAGTGATTGGTATGTCGCTAGTAGTTCGCTTTCAAGCCCTTTCGCAACTGCTAATTTAAGCTGTTTCAAAGCCTTTGAAATGCCATCTACATCTATGGTATCAAACCAACCGCTCACTTCGCTGTGAGGAGGCAATGTAAGTGCTTCTGCTACAAAGGCTTTGTCTAAGCCCTCATCCGTCAGTAAAGCTTTAAACGAATTGATCACATCATCAGAGAGTTCTATGTCGACTCCCTCATTAACCGCATGCTTTATATATTGAGCTAACAGTGTCTGGCCTGCATCCCAACGCGACACTTCATTGGTAGAACACTTCATTAAGTGAACTAGCTGAGACTCTTCATAGTCGTACTCAAGTTTTACAGGAGCGGTAAACTCTCTAAGTAACGAAGGGGTTGGCTTTTCATCAACTTGCTCAAACACAAAGCTATGAGATTCTTTGGTAATCTGCAGAAGTGAATCAACGGGCTTTGCGTCGGTAACTAACGGGATAACAGAACCGTCTTGTCGATACAGCTCAATATCAAACGGTATATGTAGAGGCAGCTTATCCTCTTGTGTGGCTGTTGGCGCTGTGTATTGGCGAATATTCAACGTATAGGTCTTGCGAATAGCGTCATATTCATCAGTTACCGTCACAACAGGAGTACCTGATTGACTGTACCAGCGCTTAAATAGGCTCAAATCGACACCGGATGCATCTTGCATAGCCGATACGAAGTCATCACATGTCGCCGCAGTGCCGTCATGGCGTTCAAAATACAGCTTCATGCCTGATTGGAAACTTTCTTCTCCCAACAAGGTATGAATCATTCGAATCACTTCACTGCCCTTTTCATATACGGTCAATGTATAGAAGTTATTCATCTCTATCACTTTATCCGGACGAATTGGGTGTGACATTGGGCTTGCATCTTCAGCGAACTGTGGCCCGCGAATAATGCGTACATTGTTGATTCGGTTGACTGGACGAGATCCTAGATCACTGGAAAACTCCTGGTCCCTAAATACCGTTAACCCTTCTTTTAAACTCAACTGGAACCAATCTCGGCAAGTCACTCGGTTGCCTGTCCAGTTGTGAAAATATTCATGGCCGATAACGGCTTCGATACCAAGATAATCTTTATCTGTTGCAGAGGCCTGATCGGCAAGGACGTACTTTGAATTAAAGACATTAAGCCCTTTGTTTTCCATCGCCCCCATATTGAAGAAGTCCACTGCTACGATCATGTAGATATCAAGGTCATACTCTAGGTCGAATCGCTCTTCATCCCACTTCATCGAGTTCTTAAGGCTGAGCATGGCATGATGAGCTCTGTTAAGGTTTCCCTTATCAACAAAAATCTCTAAAGCAACGTTACGGCCGGAGCGAGTGGTAAAGCTATCCACCAGCTGATCAAAATAACCAGCGACCAAAGCGAACAAATAACTCGGCTTTGGATGTGGGTCTTGCCATTTCACCCAGTGTCGGCCGTTCTCTAGCTCACCCTCTGCAATCTTGTTGCCGTTACTTAATAGGAATGGAAAACCTTCCTTGTCGGCTTCTATTGTGGTGGTGTATTTAGCTAATACATCGGGTCTATCGAGAAAGTAAGTAATGCGTCTGAAGCCTTCCGCTTCACATTGAGTGCAAAACGCTCCATCTGAAAGATACAATCCCTCGAGGGCGGTGTTCGCTGATGGGTTTAGTTCTGTAGTGATGGACATATCAAATTGATCGGGCAAGTTTGAAATCACCAAACCTTCGTCATTAAGTTCATAATCACTCCAATCAACACCATCGATGCAAACTGCTTTAAGCTCAAGGTGTTCGCCAACCAAACTTAAACTCGTCGCGCCGTCATTGGCTAACACAGTCGATGTTGCTACCACTACCGTTTGTGTTTGATGCAGTTTAAACACCAGATCGATATCAAGAATATTGTGAGAAGGTGTGGTGTAATCTTTGCGATATTTAGCGACAGGCTGAACAGGAGCTGCGTCTTTCATTCCTACTTCCTATGTAATGATGTTGTAGAGGGATTAGGGTCTATGTTTATGGAAAAAATTACAAGTACTACCCTCGTTTGAACTTAATAAATTAGAGGCGATATGCACCTTGTACTGACTGTTGTTTATTTAGCACTCATCCAGAGTTGTTTAATTAATACGACTCATTAATATCGTTAACCAATTAAACTTCAAAGCATAAAAAAGGCACCTAAACGGTGCCATATTCTTGAACCTATATTCATCGCATTCGTGCTAATTCTGCGTACATATCGGTTCCGGTTCCAGACAGAGTCAAGGTGTCATCATTTAGACTGTAGCTAGATTGTGTTTCGCCGTTTTCATACAGCAACACCAAGTGATCGTTTTCTATGTAATAGATGCCACGCTTGATCGACTCTTGTCCCTGCTCTCCGCTAGCACGAAACATGAACACAAAATCAGGCTGAAGTATCAGGTCAAGCTTTTGAACATTACTGGCTAGAATATCCTCGCCTGCCAATACCTGGCTCGACCAAATACCCGCTAAAGGTTTCGAGAGCGCTTTATGAAAGGTAATGCCATTAAGGTTCAGGCGATTGTGGGTCGTTTTGTACGCGTAGATTTGGGGAGTCGACGTATTCAGACCAAGTACTATGGTATCGTCACTGGCGTTGTACAGACCTTCCCAGCGTTCTACCGAATAATCTTTCTTCTGAATATCTATTGTGAAGTAGTAGTTTGAGTCAAAGCTTAATCGGATAGTTAAAAAGTTATCCTGTGTTGACTCTGGTGCCGGATTGGTAATAAACCATTCCCCTAGTAAGAAGGGATAATCAAAGCTCGGTTCTTTATTTTCACTAGCACCAACACTAAACGACTGTAGCGCGACCAAGAAGAAGATAAACAAAATTCTGCGCATCATTATTCCTTAGTTTTCCCCAAAACATTTAAAGCTTAGGTACTCTTCTACGATAATGCGAAGAATTTTGATCTAAATCACACTTTAAATTTCCAAAACCTATTCAGAGACGTAAAGTAACCACATAAAAAAAGGTGGCTAATAAGCCACCTATTCATTTTAGTTTTCAACAACACTAGCTGTTTGAGCTATCTGATAACATATCAACCATGATTGAAATCGATTCATCAAGATAAGCATCTGGCGCCTTATAATCACTTGGCACATCGTCGAGTGATTTAAAGGCCTCTTCACCATTCGCTTTTTGGCGCTCATTGATTCGCTCAAGGCGCAATACTTCGCGTTTCTCAGACTCTTGCTCACGGGTCTTAAGATTCAAAGAAAGCTCATTCGAGTCCTTCTCTTCTTTATAGCGAACTATATCGTCTTCGATGAAACCAAATTCCATGTCATTTTGAATACGCTTGACATGTTGGTCAGTCAATTTCTTGATCAGTGCCGATTCGTCACTCAGTTTAGTGTACTTAGCAGGCTCAATGCTATCCCAAGGTAGTGCATTATCTTCCACACTCTCACCTGTTTCAGCAGGGTCGATAGGTGTTGGATAATGAATGTCTGGGATCACGCCTTTGTTTTGCGTACTACCACCGTCAATTCTATAGAATTTTTGAATGGTGTATTGTACATATCCCAATTCGTTGTCAAACAAATCGTAAATATGATTCAACGAGCGATGCTGCTGTACCGTGCCTTTACCAAACGAATTTTCGCCAAGAATAACCGCACGTCCGTAATCTTGCATAGCTGCAGCAAAAATTTCAGACGCCGACGCACTGTAGCGATTAACCAGAACTGTCAATGGACCGTCATAACTAATGGCATTACCGTTGTCTGCATTAACATTGATACGGCCATAACTGTCTCTAACCTGGACGACTGGTCCACTGGTGATAAACAATCCAGAGAGTGCGGTTGCTTCACTCAATGCACCACCGCCGTTATTGCGTAGGTCCACTAAAATGCCGTCAACATTCTTCTCTTTAAGCTCAGTAATCAATTTGTCTGTATCTTTTGAAAGTCCCACGTAAAAACTTGGTACTTCAAGAACGCCAAATTTTTTACCGTCTTTTTCTATGATCTCAGACTTAACCGCTCTATCTTCTAAACGAACTTTATCGCGAACGATAGTAACAACGCGTGTTTTAGCATCTTTGCCTTCAGGCAAGATTTGCAGATTAACCTTGGTACCTTTTGGTCCCTTGATAAGGTCAACGACATCATCAAGACGCCAGCCAATAACATCGACTATCTCTTTACCATCTTGGCCAACACCAACAATTCGATCGCCTTCACCCAACTCTTTACTACCAGCGGCAGGACCACCAGCAACCAGTGAGCGAATAACCGTGTAATCATCCGTCATCTGCAACACGGCACCAATTCCCTCTAGAGATAGATTCATCTCTGATTGGAAAGTATCGGCATTACGTGGTGAAAGATAACTAGTATGAGGATCAACCTGACGAGCAAATGCGTTCATGTACAGCTGAAACACGTCTTCGCTTTGAGATTGTGAAATTCGCTTCATCGCATTGTTGTAGCGTTTCGTTAAAATCTCTTTGATTTCTGGCCATTCTTTGTCAGTCAGAGCCAAATTAAGCGCGTCGTACTTTACTCGCTTACGCCATAACTCATCAATTTCCTTTGAATCTGTCGGCCAAGCTTCTTCACTGCGGTCCAGCGCTATAGATTCATCAACATCAAACTTGATTTCATCATCAAGTAGCTCAAGAGCGTACGCGTAACGTTCAAAGCGCTTTCTCATTGAAATGTTATACATCTCAAAGGCAATGGTGTTATCACCCTCTTTTAGAGCATCATCAAGTTGGGGTCTATAGGTATCAAAACCATCTACTTCAGATTGAGTAAATAGATTGCGACTAAAATCCAACATATTCAGATATCGATCGAAAATCTCTGCTGAAAACTGGTCGTCTAATTTGAATTGCTTGTAATGAGAGCGAGTAAAACGTGAAGTCACTCGTTTAGCAGCAGTTTGGTGCTGAACTTCAGGGGTGAGAACAGGTAAGTCTTTTACCGTGAGGTTTGCTTCGACAGCATTTGCAGAGGCAGCTAGCATAACGCTAGCTGCAATCAGCGTAATCTTTGAACGCATTTTCATTCGCAGGATAAACTCCTTTTAAGCGCGAAGATGCTCCGCCTTAACGACCATTTGCAGGCCATTATTGAGTTGCACTCGCACATCATCCTTGTTTACTTCAACAATGGTCGCAGCCATGTTGCCTTTACCCATGTTAACATTCACATTGTTACCAACAGTAATTTCATCGTTGTTCAATGCGCGTGTTTCTACTGGGGCTTGCTTAGGTTGTTCTGCTCTTGGCTTAGGCTTGCGAGCCGGAGCTGCTTTTTTAGCTTGAGCGCGTTTTGCTTTTTGCTCTTCACGGGCTTTATCAGCCTGTTCTTTTCTGCGAGCCGCTACGCGAGCCTTGCTTTCAGCAAGTGCTTGTTGCGCATGGTCCACATGTTCTTGTTCTAGTACGCCACAGTCGTTGCCATCTAGGTCAACACGTACCGCACCAGCTTTAACGCCATGTAGGTAGCGCCAAGATGAAGTGTATTGTCTTAGTGCTGCTCTAAGTTGAGTCTTGCTCACTTTAGAATCTTCACTTAGACGTTCTGCTAAATCCTGAAAAATACCAATTTTCAGTGGCTTAGCTTCGCCTTCTAAAGTAAAGCACTTAGGGAAGCATTCGGCAATATAAGCAATCACTTCTTTACTGGTTTTTAATTTTTCGGTGTTTTCCATGCGGGTTCCTGATTAAACGCGACTCTTGCGCGAGATTCTCAATAATATTCAGCGCTATTATAAAGACATGACAAGTAAAAACCACTCCCGAGTGGTACTTTACTTAGAGTTAATTGGCTCATTGAGCATTTTTTCGACCATATCCATCAACAATACTAACCCTTGTTCGTCGATTTCGCTAAAGCGGTCATGTAGTGGACTGTCAATATCTAGAACACCAGCCACCTCTCCATTGATTGAAAATGGAATAACAATTTCTGAATTGCTGGCTGCATCACAGGCAATATGCCCCTCAAACTGGTGTACATCTTTAATGCGTTGAACCGTATTTGTTGCAGCTGCTGTACCACATACACCTTTACCCCAATTGATACGAACGCATGCAGGGTTACCCTGAAAAGGCCCTAGCACTAATTGATCGCCCTCTTTGAGATAGAAACCCACCCAATTGATATTCGCCAATTCCATATTTAGTACGGCGCTTATATTCGCTAGGTTTGCAACCAGGTTAGTTTCACCGCTAATTAATGCCTCAACCTGTAGCGTTACTCTTTGGTAGTCTTTGATGTCCACTTTTTTGTTACCTGTATTGAAATTGTAACCAAACTCTTTGAAATCCTTCACAATAGGACTCAATATCCAAGATTGCGTATATACTGCAAACTGTAACCGATAAATCATTGAATCTAAACCATCTACGCCAATAAATGTGCTAGCGTAGCTGTCGATATAATCTAGGTACGATAAACTGCATGGCCACAATCCACAATGCAATCACTACTAATTCCGAACTGCGCCTATGTCAGGGCTGCGGATTAGCCGTGTCTTCGACGCCTATCAATGATAATCAAGATGCGTATTGTCCCCGCTGTGAAACGCAACTCTATCGTGGACACAGACACTCTTGCTCCGGAGACGTTGCCCTTGCCACTGTGGGGCTTTTACTCTTTGTCCCTGTCGTCCTTTATCCTTTTCTATCAATACGCCTATTTGGCGAATACATAAGTGCCACACTGTTAGATGGCGTATTTCTGCTGATAGATGAAGGTTTTGCGTTTGTTGGCTTTCTAGTGCTTTTTTGCGGTTTCTTAGTGCCACTTGCTCACTGCGTTTGTGTACTTACAGGCAATCTGGCGCTAAAGAAGAACAATACCCCGTTAATGCGCTGGAGTATGTATGGCATTTATCATCTTAAGCATTGGATGATGATAGACGTATACATCGTCAGTATCGCCATCTGCTGTTTTAAACTTACCGATTACAGTGACCTTATCTTTGGCTTAGCACTTCCTGTGTTAGTGGTACTGCAGCTGGTATGCTTGGCATTAGTCATGCGCGTGAGCCCAAGAAAATATTGGCAAAGGCTAGATGAAATTCAAAGTCTAGAGCGCCCAGTTAGCGATACAGTAGACCTAAATGAACTACAAGATTGCCCACAGTGCCATTTAGTACAAACTGATACAGAACATTGCGTACGTTGCCATAACAAAATGAAGCGAACGCCCAAGCAGTCACTCCAAGCCACTTGGGCCTATCTTATCGTTGCCACTATTGCCCTAATTCCCGCTAATGTGATTCCAATATCAATATTGTTTACCAACGGTGCTCGCCTCGAGGATACGATTTTCTCTGGGGTTATATCCCTAGTAAACAATGACATGCTAGTGATAGCCATCATCATCTTTATTGCCAGTATTGTGGTCCCCGTTGCCAAGATACTCGGCATTCTCTATTTGTTACTTTGTATTCATTTCAAGCGCTCCGTTTTCCATAGACAACGTATGATGCTGTTTTATATAGTGAAATGGATAGGTAAATGGTCAATGGTAGATCTCTTTGTTATGTCTATCATGCTAACCTTAGTCGATAGAGGACAAGTACTTAATTTCACACCTGGCTACGGTGCGGTCGCATTTGGCATCGTGGTCGTCTTTACTATGTTTTCTGCAGATGCCTTAGATCCACGTTTGATTTGGAAAAACCATACTCACAAGCATTCAACCTCAACTGGTGACACTTTTTCATGACAGAGCAAAATCACTCATCCTTACCTAAACCAAAGGTAAAGCGCTCCACAGGACTCTCACCTCTTTGGGCCCTGCCTATTGTTGCGCTTCTGCTTGGTGGCTGGCTAATGTACAAAAGCATCAGCGAAGCTGGCCAGCAAGTTCGTATTCATTTTGCCAATGCTCAAGGGTTGATTGCAGGAAGAACGACGATACGCTTTCAAGGGTTGGAAGTTGGGATGGTGCGCAAGCTTGAGTTGGCAGAAGACCTCAATGGGATCTATGTAGATGCCGAGCTCTATTCTGATGCGCTGCAACTGTTAGGAGACGACACGCAATTTTGGCTAGTTAAACCAACAGCCAGCCTAACGGGTGTATCTGGATTAGATGCGCTAGTGTCAGGCAACTACATCGCCATACAAAGTGCTACCAAAGGGTTTAATAACCCACCAAAGGCATTCACCGCACTATCTAAGGCCCCTCAAGACTTACACAGTGGTAGTTCGGAAGGTTTACGCCTCACCCTCAGAAGTAAAGACCTTGGCTCAGTGAACGTAGGCTCTAAGATCCTATTTAGAAAAATACCCATCGGTGAGGTTTATAGCTTCAATCTCGATGAAGATGGTAAATCCGTTGTTCTAAGGGCTTATATAGACGAAGAGTATGACCATATCATTACTAGCGAAAGTCGTTTCTGGAATGTATCCGGCATCAATGCAAAAGTCGGCTTTGATGGCGTTGATGTCAGGGTTGAAAGCCTTGCTGCATTGATTGGTGGCGGAATAGCTGTTGACTCTCCTGCTCAAGGTACTCGAGTAGAATCTGATACAGAGTTTAGACTCTACCCTGACCTAGCTACGGCAGGTCGAGGCATTCCCATTAAGATAACCCTTCCAGACGACAACAATATCAATCCAACCGGTGCCCCTCTGATTTACCGAGGGATTGAAATCGGTCAAATTACCAATGTTCAACTTAGCAAGGATAGACTGGACATCATCGCCCAAGCAACGGTTGAACCTGCCTATCACGATCTGCTGAATTCAGGTTCTCAATTTCTACTCGAAGAAGCTTCTCTGTCATTGGCTGGTGTTGAAAACCTAGGTAACTTTGTAACAGGCAATTTCTTGACCTTACTCCCTGGTGAGGGAGAGGCTACTCGCTCATTCAAAGCCGTCAAACAAGACGAGCTTAATACTCAAGACAGCGGCAACTTAGCTTTGTCTTTGATGGCCGAGCATAGCTTTGGACTGGCCAATGGTTCAGCAGTACTTTACAAGGGCATTCAGGTTGGTCACGTTACGTCGTCACAATTACACGATCATGGTGTTAAGGTTAACGTACTGATTGACGCTCAATACCGCGCATTGGTACGCTCTAAAAACCGCTTCTTTGTATCAAGTTCCGTATCGGCAAGTTTTGATGCAAGCAATCTGAACGTTAACGTGCCTCCCCTACAGCACCTGTTAGCAGGAAGCATTAGCTTTATTCGAGAAGGTAATGAGTCTATAAACTCAAGCTACACACTCTATGCGAGTGAGGCGTTGGCGGAACTCGCCAAGCACACTAAATCTGGAAGCCAAGTGATTTCCCTTCTGGCTTCTGAAATGCCTCCAGTGAATGTTGGCACCCCTATCTTTTATAGAAATCTAGTCGTAGGAAAAGTATTGGATTATCAGTTAGGCCACTCTGGCATGGAAGTGAAAATAAAGCTCGACAACCAGTACCGTCACCTCATCAACGCTAATACTGTTTTTTGGAACCATTCAGGCGTAGAAATCGACGCAGGTCTATCGGGCGTGTCAGTTAAAGCAGCCCCATTAGCTAGAGTAATACAAGGAGGAATCGCTTTTGATACTCTGCCTGGTGTTGAGAGCAAACTCGGCAAGCACTATAAGCTTTACCCAAATCAAGATGATGCACGACAGTTTGGAAAAATCATTCGCATCAATGCCAGTGACAATGCCTCTGTTACCAAGGGAACCAAGCTCAAATATCAAGGTGTGGATGTTGGTGAGGTGACTCTCGTCTCTCCTCTATTTGAGAAGACTGGTGTTGAAATGCTTGCGCGCATCTACCCAGAGTATGTTTCCAAGATTGCGGTTAAGGGAACCCAACTATGGCTAGTGAGCCCAGAGATTAGCCTCAGTGGTGTTAAGAATTTAGCCAGTGCTATCATCCCTAGCATTGAAGTTAAACCTGGTAACGAAAGTGCCAAAAAAAATCAGTTTACTCTGCTTAAGAAAGCTCCTCTAGAAGATGGCGTGACTTTTTATCTGCAAAGTGAAGTTAAAGGCTCGGTTTCAAAGAATACCCCTATCCTCTATCGCGAAATGGAAGTCGGTTACGTAAGTGATGTTCAACTGGGTGAGCTTGCAGATCGAGTCATCATCACTATTAAGGTGGACAAAGACTACGCCTATTTAGTGAGACAAAACTCGCTGTTCTGGAATGTCTCAGGTCTTGACGTCTCTATCGGCTTAAGCGGTGCAAATGTGAAAGCTGGCACAGTAGATAGTCTTCTAAAGGGTGGTATCGCATTTACTACGCCGGAAGAGCAAAATTTACTACCAATGGCAGAAGAAGAGCGCTCTTTCTACTTGTATAAACAAGCAGAGCCGACTTGGCTAGAGTGGCGAACCGCTATTCCAAAACCATAGATAACATTTAGAGGCGAGTGAGCATCACTATCAACGCCTCTGTTCTATTTCGCTATACACTTCCAAGATAAGGCGAGCATTGCTACACTTCGCAGGCTCGCCTTTCTCATAGGAACCCTACCTTGCATCAAAACGTATATATCCCTGAGCAGTTTGTTCAACTGATGAAAGAACAAATGCCTAAACACCTAGATCTAGATGAATTGCTAGAGGCCTGTAAACGACCTCTAAAACGTAGCATTCGAGTCAATACACTGAAGATCTCCGTTGAAGACTTTAAAGCTCAGGCATTAGCAATGGGTTGGCAACTGACACCTGTACCTTGGTGCAGTGAAGGCTTTTGGCTTGATAACGTCGATGAGTCAACGACTTCACTTGGAAATACCAGCCAACACCTTGCGGGTCTGTTCTACATTCAAGAAGCCAGTTCTATGATGCCAGTCACTGCGTTGTTCGATGACCTCAACGTAGACTCTAATTTTCGTGTACTGGATATGGCCGCAGCTCCGGGCTCAAAAACCACGCAAATCGCAGCCAATATGGGTAAACAAGGTTTAGTGGTGGCTAACGAATTTTCAGCAAGCCGAGTCAAAATTCTATTTGGTAACTTAATGCGCTGTGGCATCGGCAATATGGCGATGACCAATTTTGATGCTCGTGTGTTTGGTCCTTGGCTCCCTGAAAAGTTTGATGCCATTTTGCTCGATGCACCTTGCTCTGGTGAAGGTTCTTTGCGTAAAGACGCAGACGCAATGAAGAATTGGAGTTTGTCTTCGGTTGAAGAGATTGCCAATACCCAACAAGACTTAATTGAAAGTGCCTTCCATGCCTTAAAGCCAGGAGGAACGCTGGTTTATTCTACCTGTACGCTAAATCGTCAAGAAAACCAGCAAGTGGTCGATCATCTGTTAGAAACCTTTCAAGGTGATATCGAAGTTGAATCCTTAGAGGGGCTTTTCCCCGAAGCTTCTCGATCACTCACCGCAGAAGGATATATTCACGTATACCCTCAAATCTATGACTGTGAAGGCTTTTTTATAGCCAAGTTTAAAAAGACGGGCTCAGCAGCAGCGCCAAAAGTGAAAAAACGTTTAGGGAAATTCCCGTTTCTGCGAATGTCCAATAAAGATAGTGACACCGTCACCAAGTCATTGTTTGACGCTTTAGGTATTCAGGTATCGGAGAATTACTCGCTATGGCAGCGCGACAATGAAATATGGTTGTTCCCCGTGCTGATAGAACCGCTACTCGACCAAATGCGTTTTCAGCGCATCGGTATCAAGCTTGCTGAGGCGCATAAGAAAGGTTATCGCTGGCAGCACCAAGGCGTAGTCGCAATGAGTCAACACAACGAAAGTAATGCCGTTGATCTAACGATCGATGATGCTCGTGAATGGTATATGGGGCGCGATATCCGTCCTGAGGTCCCTTCTAGTAAAGGCGAGGTACTGGTTCGCTACGATGGTGTGACCATAGGTATTGGAAAATGGGTTGGCAATCGCATAAAAAACGGATTGCCAAGAGAAATGGTTCGAGACAATAACTTGTTCTAATTCATAGAGATGAACTAGAAGCCTGCAGTTTAGCGTTTGAACAAAGGGGCTCTTATGTGGCAAGAGCGCCTTTGTGTACTAAACTTAACCCAATTAATCGGTTAGCGCAGGCTCTTACACAGAGCCATTCCCCTAAGCCTAGGTCAGGATAGCCTAGGCTATTTTTTGGCTAATAATAAGCTATTTTACTAGATGAATCCCATCAGCCTCAATGGTGATCAGGCCCGCTTTGTACAGCCCACCGATGGTCTTTTTAAATGTTCCTTTACTGGTGCGAAACACCTTAAAGATGGCATCAGGAGAAGACTTGTCGTTCAGTGGTAAGAAACCGTCTTTTTTATTCAGTAGATCGATCACTTTTTCACTAAGATCATCCATCTTAGCCACACCCACTTTCTGCAGCGACAGATCAATCTTGCCGTCTTCACGTACTTGCTTGATGTAGCCCTTAAGGCGCTTACCGATAAATAGCTTGCCAATCACATCTGAGCTAAAAATCATGCCCCAGTGCTCACCATTGATGATGGCCTTATAGCCCAAGTCACTGCGTTCAGCGATCAAGAGTTCTACTTGGTCGTTGGACTTATAATGGTGTGGCGTTTTATCAAGCCATTTATTGAACTTAGTGGTGCCTACGATACGGCCGCTAGCATTGTCCGTATAGACATACACCAAGATTGTTTGGCCTTCATTAAAACGCGCGCGCTGCTCACTGTAAGGGACAAGTAAATCTTTCTTTTCTATACCCCAGTTAACAAATGCACCCGTGCTGTTAATGCTGGTGATTTCCATCAAGCCCCACTCGCCTACTTGTGCGATTGGGTTTTCACGCGTTGCGCAAAGTTCGTTGTCGGAATCAAAATAAAGAAAAGCTTTAACTAACTGACCAACTTCAGGCTCCTCACTGAGCTGTTTTTTAGGCAAAAGTACACTTCCATAATCGTAAGCGTCTAAAAAAACACCAAAGTCAGTGATTTGGGTGATTTTAAGTGAGTTAAGTTGGCCAATTTTAATCATATTATTACTCGGTTTTTAGATATCGCGACGATTGTATTGCCTTACCCCAACAATACAAAGTCTTTTCTAATACTTTGCTCAATACAAAGCAGTAACCCTAGTCACTCAATCCAGATTAATAACGTCACATTGCGGGTGCTCAACTAAAAACTCTTGTAGCTTCGCTTTACTGACCAAGTCTTCGGTAACCAAAATTGCAGGCTTACGAGCCGCATTAGCTTGTGTTAGCACCAGTGACAGTAACTCAGTTACGGATTCATGCTCCACGTTGTAGCCAGATGACACCGCTTCGTTATTTCTGTCAACCCCAAGAGTGAGTTGAGTTAGAGAAGCAAGATCGATGCATACACCATCAAAATATTTTAATAGTCGCTCTGAAAGTAATACAGAAGACGGCGTATCTGCGCCAAATAGAACCTTAAGACCGTTTAACCCGCGAGGAAGACCCTGCTCCGCAAGATTATCAATGACCTTAGCTGCGTCACTTAAGCTACGCACAAACGGAACAACAATCTCTACGTCAATGCCCTGCTCTCTAAGCTCTTTAATAAACTGACACTCAACCGCAAAGCTCGCCTTATAAAAGCTAGAGGCATAGCGGGAAACACCGCGCATTCCGAGCATAGGATTTAGCTCTTTCTCTTCTAGGCTGCCGGCAATTAAAGTAGACAAAGAACTGCTATCGCAATTGCTCAATTGCACTCGAACGCGCTTATGCTCACCTAGCTTAAGATCTTTTGCCGTTTCGTTTAAAACTTCTAGATAGAACTCTCTTAGATCTTGACCATTCACCACCGCCTCAAGAGCCATTTTGTCCGCATCATTGAGTGTTGAGTCTTGGCCAATAAGCGCTGGGTGAAAGAAAACGCGCTCTTGAATTACGTCCCCAATCGACAGCAATACATGCTCTGCACCGTCGTTAACTTGTTGCAATGAAGTGCCTAAAAGAATTTCCGAATTTAGCGTGTTTGGCATTTGCGTCCCTTTCTAGATCTAAGTAGCTATTATCTGATTCAAAATACCACCTCACACCGACGATTCAAATACTTAACCGAAAATTTAGGTGAAGAAAAACACTCAACTCTCCCTTAACTTGACTGAGCATGTCTCTTACTCTTTATAAGCCTGTATAACGTGCAATTCTTAGGCAAATAACTAAGAATTTCTCGATTTTGGGGTATTGAAGTTTATTCCCTGTCGTAATTCCGCTATCTTTAGCCCAATTTCGCTATAAGAAGAAAACAAAATTATGTCTCTAAAAACTGATGAGTTGCGCACTCAACCACTCGGTCCAATGCCAACACCAGCTGAGTTATCTCAAAACCATCCTCTTACCGCTGATGTTGCAGCACGTATTGAAGAGTCTCGTCGTCAAATAGAAGCTATCCTAAAAGGCGAGGACAAACGACTACTGGTCATTGTTGGACCTTGTTCTATTCATGATACTGAAGCGGCCATGGATTACGCGGCTCGCTTAGCGGCGATTCAAGAGCAATACAAAGACCAATTGTTCATTGTTATGCGTACCTACTTTGAGAAACCTCGCACCATCGTCGGTTGGAAAGGTCTGATTACAGATCCAAATCTAGATGGCTCATACGCACTAGAAACTGGTTTGAACAAGGCGCGCAAACTTCTGCTAGACATCAACAAGCTAGGTCTAGCTACCGCAACTGAATTCTTAGACATGATTACAGGACAATACATTACTGACCTGATTTCATGGGGCGCGATTGGTGCTCGTACAACCGAGTCTCAAATCCACCGTGAAATGGCGTCTGCCCTTTCGTGTCCTGTGGGCTTCAAGAATGGCACCAACGGCAGTGTAAAAATTGCTATAGACGCAGTGCGCGCTTCTAAAGCATCACATTACTTCTATTCGCCAGACAAAAATGGTCGTATGACGGTATACCGCACCTCAGGTAACCCTCACGGTCATGTGATTCTGCGTGGTGGTGATACTGGTCCAAACTTTGATGCACAATCAATCGAAAGCGCTTGTGACGCTCTAGGTGAAGTAGGCTTGCCGAAACGACTTGTTGTAGATTTTAGTCACGCAAACTGCCAAAAGCAGCACCGTAAACAACTCGATGTGGCAAAAGAGATCGCAAGCCAGATTAAATCAGGCAGCACCTACGTTGCAGGCATCATGGCAGAGAGCTTTATTGAAGAAGGTAATCAGCCAATGGACGATCTTTCTGCATTACAGTACGGCAAATCAATCACTGATCCGTGCCTAAGCTGGGCACACACAGTAGAGATGCTGGATATTTTATCAGACGCTGTTAAAACTCAACTTTAAGGAGAAGAAGTAAATGCCTTCATTTGATATTGTTTCAGAAATCGAAGTTGTCGACGTAAGACACGCGGTAGAGAACGCAAACCGTGAGCTTTCTACCCGTTTTGATTTTAGAGGCGTACAAGCAAGTTTTGAATACAAAGACGAACAAGTAAAACTGACTGCTGAAGCTGAATTCCAGTTGCAACAAATGCGCGATATCTTGCGTGGCAACCTCACGCGACGTGGCGTTGACGTGAATACGATGGATGCACAAAAAGAAGAAGCATCTGGCAAAAACTGGTACCAAACCGTGCTATTTAAGCAAGGCATCGATAAAGAAATGGCAAAAAAGCTGGTTAAAGCAGTAAAGGATGCCAAGCTTAAAGTTCAAGCAAGCATTCAAGGCGAGAAAGTTCGCATTACGGGTAAAAAACGTGACGACCTACAATCGGCTATCGCACTGATCAAGAGCTCTGATCTTGGTCAGCCTTTCCAGTACGAGAACTTCAGAGACTAACGTCAAACAAAGTTCATAAATACCAACGAGGGCACAAGCCCTCGTTTTTTATGCCTAGCCTACCACCATCTGCTGTTTAGTTTTGCTTGCTGCTACTAGCATGTAAATACAGGTTGCTAAAAGCGCGGCAAATAAATAACCTAATAGACCATGTACTTGAGAGAGAAACCCATCAGCCACAACGGGCCCTGCAACAGAGCCAATACTGTAGCTAAATAGCATTACTTGTGTTGCTGACACAATAAAGCGCTCATCAAGCTTTTCGCATCCTAGATTTATTGCGACTGGATAAATACCAAATGTTGCCATCCCTAATAAAAATAGGGATCCAGCCAACAACGCTACCGATGATGAAACAAACGTCAAGCCGATAGCAAACATTCCTAGCATACACAGTAGAGCCATTAACATAATGCGGCTCATGAATTTATTAAGCTGGCTAACCAAAGGCTGAACCAACATCCCCCCTAAGATCACTAATGCCATCAAACTGCCTATATCAGTGTGGTCAATTTTACGATTAGTCAGTTCTAACGGCATTAACCCGTAAATGGCTCCCAATGTCAGACCCGAGACAACACAACCGATAATTGCCGCATGGTTGAGTCTCGAAATTTGTTTTATTGAGAGTGCTGCCGACTCTTCGCTATTGGGTTGTGTACAGGCAACAAACTTTAATACCAAAACAGCTACTACTATTGGCGAAACAATCGCAACAAACGGTGTAACTCCATCAACGCCGAAAACGCCAATTCCAAGCTGTCCAAAAGCAGAGCCCCCATACAGTGAAAGCATATAGAGACTCAATCTCTTCATTCGAGACTCTTCATCGCCAGACATTAGCCAAGACTCAACGATGACAAAGATTCCCGCAACCGCAACACCTGCAATAAAACGTGCAACTAACCAAACCAAGCCATTGGTAAACATAGGTAACGCTATAACCGTTAAGGCAAATGTTACTAAGCACCCTATGAAAGCGCGTCTATGCCCTACCTTGTGAATGATACGCTCAACAATGACGGCACCGAATAATAAGCCTGCATAAAAAGCACTCGCAAGCCAACTTGCATAGTGCATTGGAATACTAAAACGACTCAACATAAGAGGAATTACGCTCATTAAATAGCCCGATGCCACTGCGTAAAATGTCAATGCGATAACAGGTACGGTGATGCGAGATACACCTTCAGGAAGAAGTGCTTTTTCCAATGTCTTGCGCCTAGGTTTATTGTTAATAAGGAAGGATTCAAGGCGCGAATATGGGATTATTCTAAAGATTAGTAAAACAATTAATTTTTACAGTATCGATAAAAGTTTTTAATCGTGTTCTAGACGGAGAAACGCCCGAAAATTGATATTGCGGGCGCTGATGGTTATTTGGTAAGTGCTTGATTTAACCACTGATCAAACTGAGATTTGGGTAAGGCACCACTTAGCATATCTACGCGCTGTCCTTTCTTAAACACCATAACGGTTGGAATGCTTCTGATTTGAAATTGAGCCGCTAACTGCTGCTGAGCCTCTGTATCAATCTTGACGCAGCGCACCAAACCTTCACGCTCTTTCGCCACATCAGCAAAGACTGGCGCAAACCCTACACACGGATTACACCAAGGTGCCCAAAAATCAACGACTATGGGTGTATCGCCTTGTAGCAAAGCTGCAAAGTTTTCGCTGGTTCCCTCAATGGGAGCACCATCAAGTAACGCTTGTTTGCACTTACCACATTTAGCGCCCTCTGAAACTCGTTCACTAGGAATTCGGTTTAAACCGCCACACGAAGGACAGCGGGTTTTAAATGATGACATAACTTCCTCATTTCTTTTGATTAATTGTTTCAAGGCTTTGGAGGTACCTATTGAGCTAGCTAGCAGTAAGCTGCTCTGTGTAATTCGCTACCTCGCGTACCCTAATACTTCTATAGGTCCGCAACATAAAGAAAGCTCTGACAGTAGCGCCTTGTTTGCTTCTGGAAGCAATACCACCACTGAGCGGAGCTGCTTCTGTTGTTCCTCTAGTAACTTTTTAAGTTCAGCTACCTCACGCCATGAAATCCGCTCAGCGTCTCTTCGGCAACTCTCTGCAAATACTGCATCTAGCTCATGATAAAACAGCACCATTTCCGACGACTGCATTAGACGCAAGGCTTTGAGAGTAAGCATTTCAAAGTCACTGCCCGTTTCTATCCAACTTACCGAGTAACTAGGTTCGAACTGTTTGCTGGTTAGCATATTTTCATAGCAAGCTTGTAGCTCTGATTTTAACTCTGAGGTTTTTACCTCAGGTGCCTCGAAGAAGTACTCCCAGAACAATCGCCTGCGGGTCACATCGGGTAATCTCGACTTAATATCGGCGCGTTTAGACGCTGCAAAATCTGCCAATAGACCTAAATTTTGCGGTAAAACCGCCTCAAAGGTACGCCTTAAGTTACGAATTAATACAGGCGAACTGCCACCACTTGAAAACGCCACCTGAATTCGTCCGCGATTAATCATTGAGGGGGTAATAAAGTCGCAATACTCAGTGTCATCAACCACATTAACCATAATGCCTGCTCTTTTCGCATCGGCATGCACTCTATGGTTGAGCTCTGGATTGTCTGTTGTAGCCCAAATCTGTATGAATTCTTCGATGAGTTCTTGTTGATAAAAGCCTTTTATCCAACTGAGCTTCTCCTGTTCATACAAAGACAGTAAAAAAGGCTCCAATGTCGGTGACACTACTGAGACAAAAGCGCCCGCTTTGAGCAGGCTCTCTACTTTTCTGCTCGCTACTTCCCCCCCACCGACAACCAAAACTGGTTTGTGATAGAGATCATAAAACAGAGGAAAATATCGCATTTTGTTCCTTAAATGTTAATTCACCAAGCTAGATTCGAGTCACTATTTTGGTGCGTACAAAAATTTACACAGCTGACTGTGACATTGTAAAGCTCCGTAATATTTAAATCATCATGATCATACACCAGCTTAACTGCAAAATTCAGCATAAAGCACCGGCTTAGCCATGTATATTAGGAATTATCTCCGAATCACCAAAGTTACACAATGTTGCACTATTTACAAACTGACAACATTTAGTCATTCTAAAGTGGCTGGTTAAGAGTAAATCACAATTTGTAATTAATTGAGATACTTAGCAACCTCAACTACTTTGTATACGGGTGTAAAAAATATGCCCCAATTTAGTGAATCGTACAATCAAATTCACAATTAATGCAGAAATGCAAAGTCGTACTAGGTGATGCCTCATCACCCATGGATTTTAAAAGAAAGGATACGAATAGATGGCGAATAAACTCACAATTCTAGCTTCAGTAATAGCTGCATCATCAGCTGTAGTAGCGACGTCTGCATCAGCAGCAGATAGCACGCTAGACAAAGTATTGGCTGCAGGCTCTCTCACCTGTGGTGTGAGCACCGGCCTTCCAGGCTTTTCGAACCCTAACTCAAAAGGCGAGTGGGAAGGTATCGATGTTGAGTACTGTCAAGCGCTTGCTGCCGCAGTTCTAGGCGACAAAACTAAGGTCAAGTACGTACCACTAACAGCAAAAGAGCGTTTTACCGCGCTTCAATCTGGTGAGATCGACGTACTGTCTCGTAACACGACTTGGACTCAGCACCGTGATACAGCACTAGGTCTTAACTTCGTAGGTGTTAACTACTACGATGGTCAAGGCTTCATGGTTAAGAAAGATCTCGGTGTTTCTAGTGCCAAAGAACTTGATGGTGCTGCGGTATGTGTACAGTCGGGTACAACAACCGAGCTGAACCTTGCCGATTACTTCCGTGCAAGCGGTATGGAATACAAGCCAGTCGTATTTGATACGGCAGCTCAGACCTCTGCAGGTTTCGACGCAGGACGCTGTGATGTACTAACGACTGACCAATCTGGCCTATACGCACTTCGTCTAAACCTTAAAGACCCTTCTTCTGCGGTCGTATTACCAGAAATCATTTCTAAAGAGCCTCTAGGCCCTGTTGTTCGTCAAGGCGACGACAAGTGGTTCAACGTTGCTAAATGGACGCTTTCTGCAATGATCAACGCTGAAGAGTATGGTATCTCATCTAAGAATGCCGATGAAATGTTGAAATCTTCGGATCCAAACGTTAAGCGTATCCTTGGTGTTGACGGTCCTAAAGGTACAGCACTAGGCATCAAAGACGACTGGGGTTATCAAGTTATTAAACAAGTGGGTAACTACGGCGAAAGCTTCGAACGTACTGTTGGTACAGGCTCCCCTCTACAGATTAGCCGTGGTGTGAACGCACTATGGAATGCGGGTGGCTTTATGTACGCGCCACCAATGCGTTAATCCTGAAGTTGTAACCTAAGGGCGGCCTCGCCGCCCTTTTGTTTAAATGGATTTAATTAAAGGTTAGTTGTATGACGCCACCGAAAGTAAACCCCGCCGGAGCGAATTCGGCATCAAAAAGTTCCAACCTCCTCTACAATCCCACCTTCCGAGCCATCGCCTTCCAGGTTATCGCTGTACTTGGACTAGTTTGGTTCTTCTATACCATAGTCAACAATGCATTGAGCAATTTGGATGCACGTGGTATCGCGACGGGATTTGATTTCTTATCAAAAGAAGCTGGTTTTGGTATTGGACTGCACCTCGTCGAATATGACGAGACTTACAGTTACGGTCGAACCTTTATTGTTGGCCTACTAAACACCGCTTTGGTTGCCGTATTGGGGATCTTTTTCGCTACAATACTTGGTTTTATCATGGGTGTTGCTCGCCTATCGAGCAACTGGCTGGTAAGCCGCTTAGCCGCAGTGTATATCGAGATATTTCGTAACATTCCGTTGTTACTACAAATCTTCTTCTGGTATTTCGCTGTATTGCAGGCGCTCCCATCACCGAGACAAAGCTTGAGCCTCGGAGAAGCCATATTCTTAAACGTGCGCGGCTTGTTTATGCCCGCTCCTGTTTTCAATGAAGGTAGTGGCATCGTTATCGGCGCATTAGTGATTGCGATCATCGCGTCAATCGTTATTGCAATTTGGGCTAAGAACAAACAAAAATTGACAGGTCAGCAGACCCCTGTGGGTCGAATTTCTGTCGGCCTAATCATCGTGCTTCCGTTGATTGCATATTTCATTGCAGGTATGCCAATCAGCACCGAATACCCTGAACTTAAAGGATTTAACTTTAAGGGCGGTATCAGTATCATTCCAGAACTTGCAGCCCTTACTCTCGCACTGAGTATTTATACGGCTTCATTTATTGCCGAAATCGTGCGTTCAGGTATCAACGCCGTTAGCCACGGTCAAACTGAAGCGGCGATGTCACTGGGCTTGCCTCGTACTCGTACGTTGCGTTTAGTCGTTATTCCGCAAGCATTGCGAATCATCATTCCGCCACTGACTAGCCAATATCTTAACCTGACGAAAAACTCTTCTCTTGCTATGGCAATTGGTTACCCGGATCTTGTGTCGGTATTTGCGGGCACGACACTGAATCAGACGGGTCAGGCTATCGAAATCATCGCAATGACAATGGGTGTCTACCTGACATTGAGTCTACTGACCTCTCTAATCATGAATATCTACAACAGAAAAGTAGCGCTGGTGGAGAGATAATATGAGCATACATCAATTTCAACCTGATCTTCCGCCACCGTCTAGTTCTGTAGGTGTTGTAGGTTGGTTACGTAAAAACTTATTCAGTTCACCATTAAACTCTATCGTTTCCGTGATATTGGGCTATCTCGCCTTCTTACTTATCAGTAACGTTGTGAGCTGGGCATTTTTAAATGCTGATTGGGTCGGTACCACTCGTGATGACTGCACCAGTGCAGGTGCATGTTGGGTATTTATTAGCGTACGTTGGGAGCAGTTCATGTACGGCTTCTACCCTGAAGCTGAACTTTGGCGCCCTCGCCTATTTTACGCAACACTTGCACTGTTTGTTGCTGCATTAATCTATGAAAAAACACCTAAGAGAACGTGGATTTGGTTATTCTTCGTTAACGTCTATCCGTTTATCATTGCAGCCTTGCTGTACGGCGGTATATTTGGGTTAGAGGTAGTAGAAACTCACAAATGGGGCGGCTTGTTAGTTACTCTGATCATCGCACTTGTGGGTATTGTGGTTTCACTTCCTATCGGTGTGGTACTGGCGCTAGGTCGTCGCTCTGAGATGCCCATCATTCGCAGCATGTGTACGGTTTACATCGAAGTTTGGCGTGGCGTACCGCTGATCACTGTTCTATTTATGGCTTCGGTAATGCTGCCTTTATTCCTATCCGAAGGAATGGAGACAGATAAACTGATTAGAGCCCTGATTGGTGTGGTCATGTTTAGTGCTGCATATATGGCAGAGGTTATTCGTGGTGGTCTACAAGCTATTCCAAAAGGGCAATATGAAGCGGCTGATGCGTTAGGGCTCACATATTGGAAGAAAATGCGTTTAATCATTCTTCCTCAAGCGCTTAAGATTACCATTCCTTCGATTGTAAATACCTTCATTGGTTTGTTTAAAGACACAAGTCTAGTTCTCATCATCGGTATGTTTGATGTTCTAGGTATTGGTCAATCCGCAAATACCGACCCTGAGTGGCTTGGTTTTGCTATCGAAAGTTATGTATTTGTCGCGTTAGTGTTCTGGGTATTTTGTTTTGGCATGTCGAGATACTCGATATGGCTAGAGAACAAACTTCACACCGGTCACAAACGATAATTATCAAGGACGTATTATGACGCAACAACAAGATTACATGATCCAGTTGAAGGACATGAACAAGTGGTACGGTGAGTTTCACGTACTAAAGAACATTAACCTTGAAGTTAAAAAAGGCGAGAAAATCGTTATCTGTGGCCCATCGGGCTCGGGTAAATCGACAATGATACGCTGTATTAACCGCTTGGAAGAGCATCAACAAGGGCATATTTTTGTGTCCGGTACTGAGCTGACTGAAGATTTAAAAAACATCGAAGCTGTACGTAAAGAAGTGGGAATGTGTTTTCAGCACTTTAACCTGTTCCCACACCTAACCGTTCTAGAGAACTGTACGCTTGCTCCAATTTGGGTTAAGAAAATGCCTAAAGAAGAAGCTGAGAAAATAGCGATGAAATACCTAGAGCGCGTTAAGATCCCTGAGCAGGCAGACAAGTACCCAGGTCAGCTCTCCGGTGGTCAGCAGCAACGTGTAGCGATCGCACGCTCTCTTTGCATGAACCCTCAGGTAATGCTATTTGATGAACCAACATCTGCACTCGACCCAGAGATGGTACGTGAAGTATTGGACGTTATGGTTGAGTTGGCTGATGAAGGTATGACAATGCTGTGTGTAACGCACGAGATGGGCTTTGCTAAAGAAGTGGCCGATCGGGTTATATTCATGGATGCGGGAGAAATTATAGAAGAAAATAACCCTGTAGATTTCTTCGAGAACCCACAATCGGATCGTACCCAAAACTTCTTATCGCAAATACTGCACCACTAACGGCAGTTTTCACGTAGAATAAAGGGTAGCGTTGCTGCCCTTTTTACTGTGCATTAGCATTATGCTTACTTATTGTTACACTTTACGGTTCACTCAGTAACGTTATTTGCTTAATATCAAGTTGGCTTAGGCGAATGTCATACTTGAAAAATGGAACTTTTCGCCACATATATATACTAATTATTTAAAAGGTCTTTGAGGAACACTATGAACAGTCCAATGGTATCACGCACTCGCACGCAAGAAAGTGTGCTGCAAACCAACAAGGTTTTGCGTAACACCTACTTCTTGTTATCACTAACACTACTTTGGTCTGCTATCGTTGCGGGCTTCTCTATGGCAATGAACCTACCTCGTCCAGGTCTGATCATTATGCTAGTTGGCTTTTACGGCCTACTTTTCCTTACTGAAAAGAACCGTAACAACAGCATGGGTCTAGTGTTCACATTCCTATTTACAGGCTTTTTGGGTTACACCACAGGCCCTATCCTGAATGCATACATCGGCGCTGGCATGGGTGACACCATTGTGACTGCGCTTGGCGGTACAGCACTCGCATTCATGGGTGCATCAGCTTACGCTCTAACAACAAAACGCGACCTATCTTTCCTTGGTGGTGTGTTGATGGCTGGTTTCGTTGTTCTACTAGTCGGCATGGTGGCGAACATCTTCCTACAAATGCCTATGATTCATCTAGCAATGAGCGGCATGTTTGTTATGTTCTCTACTGGTGTAATCTTGCTAACAACACAGCAAATCGTACGCGGTGGTGAGACAAACTACATCTCAGCAACAGTAAGCCTGTACGTATCTATCTACAACCTATTCATCAGCCTACTTAGCATTCTAGGCATCATGAATAACGATTAATTTTGATTAATCTATGAGTTGTTAAGCCCGCACTAGTTGCGGGCTTTTTATTTTTTATTGATAATTCAATGAATAGAATCCAAATTAGGAACAGACTATGTTTGAATTTAACGGCAAAAACATAGAAACAGACGCGCAAGGCTATCTTCTTAACTTTAAAGATTGGGAAGAAGGCATGATTGCTATCTTAGCCGAAGAGGAAGGCATTGAGTTGACAGAAGCTCACCTTGAGGTGGTACATTTCGTACGTAACTTTTATTTAGAGTTTAATACCTCCCCTGCCGTTCGAATGCTGGTAAAGGCAATGGAAAAAGCGCACGGTCCAGAAAAAGGCAACAGCAAGTACCTGTTCAAGCTTTTCAAAAAAGGCCCTGCTAAACAAGCGACTAAATTGGCAGGACTGCCAAAGCCTGCAAAGTGCTTATAAAATATTAAAGCCCGAATAGTGCTTAAACTCGGTTTCTGATGAAATACAGCTTTCTACAGAAGCCGTTCTTGGCCCTTGTTTAAGCCATTCACCCAGTTGGTCTACCGCAGACTGAGAACCACAGGCCATGACTTCTACATTGCCATCATTGAGATTTTTTGCATACCCCGTCAAACCAAGCTTTAACCCTTCATGAGCAGTGTGATAACGAAAGCCAACCATTTGCACCCTGCCCGACACCAAAAACTTTCTACAAACAGACAACATTAAACCTCCTCTTGGTCTCTATTCAATTTACAATAGACCCTTATCTGAAAGTATAAGCCCTTCTGATTTGCTTTTAGCGGATGCTTACACGACAATGTCACAAAATTTTCTTCGAGACTTACATTTCCTATGAGTGCATCTATAAAACTTGCCAAAGGCAGAGATAAATCTGTTCGCCGTCGTCATCCGTGGATCTTTTCTAGAGGTATAGAAACGGTTTCAGGTGACCCTCAACTTGGCGATACAGTGGATGTATTCGCGCACAACGGGCAATGGCTAGCAAAGGCGGCCTACTCGCCTAACTCTCAAATTCGAGCTCGTGTGTGGAGTTTTACCAAACAAGAAATCGACACTCAGTTTTTCATTCAGCGCATCGAGCAAGCACAAATGTTGCGAGATGAATGTATCGCTGAGGCCGGACTTACGGGATATCGCCTAATTGCGGCAGAGTCTGATTCAATGCCAGGGGTAACCATTGACCGTTACCAAGACTATATGGTGTGTCAATTCCTAAGTGCTGGTGCAGAGAAGCATAAGCAAGATATTGTAGATGCTCTCGTACACTGCTTTCCTAACTGTTCTGTTTACGAGCGCTCTGATGTTGCCGTGCGTAAAAAAGAAGGCTTAGAAGAAAGCACAGGCCTTCTGCATGGTACCGACCCTACTGAGCCAGTAGTAATTGAAGAGAATGGCGTAAAGATTCAAGTTGATATTAAGACGGGTCACAAGACAGGCTTCTATCTTGATCAACGAGACAGTCGTCAACATTCTATGAAGTATGTAAAAGGTAAACAGGTTCTCAACTGTTTCTCCTACACTGGTGGCTTTGGACTGTATGCTTTGAAAGCTGGTGCAGACCGCGTAATTAATGTCGACGTTTCACAACCTGCACTCGATATCGCTAAGCAGAATGCTGAAATCAACGGCTTTAATATCAAGAAGGCGGTATTTCTTAACGCTGATGTATTTAAGATTCTTCGCGAATACCGAGATCAAGGCACACAGTTTGATGTGGTAATTATGGACCCACCTAAGATGGTGAGTTCTAAAAACAACCTTACTAGTGGCGCTCGTGGTTATAAAGATTTGAACATGCTTGCTATTCAAATTCTGAAACCAGGCGGTACCCTTCTTACTTACTCGTGTTCAGGTTTAATGGAATCAGGTTTATTCCAAAAAATCATAGCTGACGCTGCGCTTGATGCAGGGCGCGAGGTGAAGTTTGTTGAGTCATTTACTCAGGCAAGCGACCATTTGTTTGACACGGCTTACCCTGAAGGACTTTACCTTAAGGGCTTTGCGGCTAAGGTTGTCTAATTGAAAACGCCCTATTTAATAGTAGGGCGTTTTTTATACTAGTTGTCGTTGACCACGACTATTTGTTCGAGACTGTCCATTAAGTCGTTAGCTGACACTCCATCAAACTCAATGGTCACTTGTTTCCCCCCTTGCTCAACAACTAAGCTCGCAGTATCTGTGCCCGTAACAGAGCTCAATAGGTCATCCAACACAACTGACTCATCTTCACCATTAAACAAATCACGTAGATCGATAACGTCCTCTCCGATTGTGAAGTCTTTAATAACATCGACGTTAGTCTCACCTGCTTGAATATCAGTAGAGTCAACTAGATCTGAACTGGTCCATACGAAGGTATCTGCACCTGTACCCCCAAATAAGATATCATTGCCTCCACTACCGGTTAGAATATCATCACCGCCTTGACCGTAGAGAATATCGTTCTGCTCTCCACCAGTTAGCGTATCGTCTTCATGGTTGTCGGCTGAGATATTAAACTCTCCCGCATTTGCGGTGATATAGTCAAATATATCTTTAGTAGTGATCGTCTCTTCAGTTTTATCTGACATTGCGACAACATAGTTTTTTAGTGCTTCCGCACCTTGACCGTCTATACCATCAAACGAAATAGTATCACCAAACAAGATGTCTCTTCCCCCATCTGAGGAAATCGTATCTTTTCCGGGCAATGTTTCAAATATCTCGCCTTCTATAGCTTCTGCAAGACCGTCAACATTGACTATAAACTCAGCAGAGCCGTCACTATCAAACGTATTTAATGTATCTTTACCATCGTCATCTAGATCCAAACCAATGGCTACAACATTTGAAATATCATTCAATGAATCAAAGGCATCTTCATCTTCATCTTCATCTCGGTTGGGTTGACCATCCGTAATGAACAAGGTTACACCAGGATTTGACTCCGTCGCGCCCTGATCTTCTAGCCACTCTGTTGCAACATCGAACGCTTTAGCATAGTTTGTGGAGCCATCAGCTTCTATCGCATTAACCGCTGTAGCGAAGTCAGCTTTGATTTCCTCAATAGTTCTTGTTTCATTTTCGGCTGCTAAATTGACAGAAAACGCTATTGACGTCCCGCCGGCAAATCCTGCTAGCATTATATTAACGCTACCGGAAAAATCCTTAACTGCACTATCAACTATCTTATTGAATGCCTCTATGATCTGGGTTTTAGCCGTCCCGATCTGAGCCGCACCTCGCATACTCCCGGACCGGTCCAGAAGTATCACTATATTGAGATCTTCACCTTTATCACCAATAACACTTGTCGTATCACCAATGATAATTTCATTCCGATCATCCCCGTTAATAACCTGATCACCCGAACCTTCTTCAACAAAGGCGTACTCAGCTTTCAAAGCGTCATCTGTGACGGAAGCCTTGTTGCCATCTATATCGGTGCTATTTGCAGTAACTATAAGCTCGCCATTGCTCAACGTACTCACATCTATATCAGAGATTGAGTAGTTCCCATCTATCAGGGTAAAGCCTTCTAGCCCTTCCAAATCAATTTCTAATGTTTTACCTTTTTCATCAGTAATAACTAATGAATCTAAAGTAAGTCCGCCCTCGCCAATAAACCCTCTAATCGTAGCGGTTTCACTTCCATCGATTTCTTCTTCAAAGTTATTATCTGTCAATGACACTGATGGTTGTGTAACAACATCATCATCGTCTTCATCATCACCATAGGTAAAGTCTTTTTCTACCGTATCAGTCACGGTGGCTTTGTTACCATCCACATCGGTACTGTTAGCGGTAACGGTTAAAGTGCCATCATCAAAATCCGATACATCAATGTTCTCTACTCGGTAGGTACCATCTTCATTAATGACCACTTGACTGACATCAACCTCAATCGGATCTCCGCCTGGTCCTGTAATCACCAAACTGTCTAAGGTCTTGCCTCCTTCACCTAAGTAACCGCTTATAGTGGCTTGTTCACTTTCATTGATGACCTCATTCTCAGCCTCATCATTCCCTAGCGTGTTATCAGTCAACGAAACAGACGGCTGCGCAATATCATCGCCTTCGTCGTCACCATCATCACCGTAGGTAAAGTCTTTCACGACCGTATCGGTCACCGTCGCTTTGTTACCATCCACATCGGTACTGTTTGCGGTAACGGTTAAAGTGCCATCATCAAAATCCGCTACATCGATGTTCTCTACTCTGTAGGTACCATCTTCATTAATGACCACTTGACTGACATCAACCTCAATCGGATCTCCGCCTGGTCCTGTAATCACCAAACTGTCTAAGGTCTTGCCTCCTTCACCTAAGTAACCGCTTATAGTGGCTTGTTCACTTTCATTGATGACCTCATTCTCAGCCTCATCATTCCCTAGCGTGTTATCAGTCAACGAGACAGATGGCTGCGCAATGTCCTCGCCTTCGTCGTCACCATCATCACCGTAGGTAAAGTCTTTCACGACCGTATCTGTCACCGTCGCTTTGTTGCCATCGACATCGGTACTGTTTGCGGTAACGGTTAAAGTCCCATCATCAAAATCCGATACATCAGTGTTCTCTACTCGGTAGGTACCATCTTCATTAATGACCACTTGACTGACATCAACCTCAATCGGATCTCCGCCTGGTCCTGTAATCACCAAACTGTCTAAGGTCTTGCCTCCTTCACCTAAGTAACCGCTTATAGTGGCTTGTTCACTTTCATTGATGACCTCATTCTCAGCCTCATCATTCCCTAGCGTGTTATCAGTCAACGAAACAGACGGCTGCGCAATATCATCGCCTTCGTCGTCACCATCATCACCGTAGGTAAAGTCTTTCACGACCGTATCGGTCACCGTCGCTTTGTTACCATCCACATCGGTACTGTTTGCGGTAACGGTTAAAGTGCCATCATCAAAATCCGCTACATCGATGTTCTCTACTCTGTAGGTACCATCTTCATTAATGACCACTTGACTGACATCAACCTCAATCGGATCTCCGCCTGGTCCTGTAATCACCAAACTGTCTAAGGTCTTGCCTCCTTCACCCAAGTTACCGTTTATAGTGGCTTGTTCACTTTCATTGATGACCTCATTCTCAGCCTCATCATTCCCTGGCGTGTTATCAGTCAACGAGACAGACGGCTGCGCAATGTCCTCGCCTTCGTCGTCACCATCATCACCGTAGGTAAAGTCTTTCACGACCGTATCTGTCACGGTGGTTTTGTTACCATCCACATCAGTACTGTTTGCAGTAACGGTTAAAGTCCCATCATCAAAACCCGATACATCGATGTTCTCTACTCGGTAGGTACCATCTTCATTAATGACCACTTGACTGACATCGACCTCAATCGGATCACCACCCGGACCGGTAATCACCAAACTGTCTAAGGTCTTGCCTCCTTCACCCAAGTAACCGTTTATAGTGGCTTGTTCGCTTTCATTGATGACCTCATTCTCTGCCTCATCATTCCCTAGCGTGTTATCAGTCAACGAGACAGACGGCTGCGCAATATCATCGCCTTCGTCGTCACCATCATCACCGTAGGTAAAGTCTTTCACGACCGTATCTGTCACGGTCGCTTGGTTGCCATCGACATCGGTGCTGTTTGCCGTCACCAATAACTCGCCATCATCAAAACCAGAGACATCAATATTCTCTATGGTGTAGTAACCGTTTTCATCCACCGTTACTTGGCTAACATCAACATCGATAGGGTCTCCACCTGCACCTGTAATAACCAAGCTGTCGAGGGTTTTACCTCCTTCACCCAGATACCCAGTAATGGTCGCTTGTTCGCTCTCGTTAATGACCTCATTCTCGGCCGCGTCATCACCTTCGGTGTTATCCGTCATGGACACGTATGGCGGCGCTATATCATCACCGTCGTCATCACCATCGTCGCCGTAGGTAAAGTCTTTCTCTACTGTATCTGTCACTGAAACCGGATTTCCGTCGCCATCACTACCTGAAGCTACAACGGTAAGAATGCCATCAGCTAACGACTCGACATCTATATCAGTCACTTCGTAGTTACCGTTGCCATTAAATTCAATCTCGTTGAGATCAATCTCAATTTGTTTATCGTTGCTATCAATAATGACAAGTGAATCGAGTGTTTCACTATTCCCACCCAAGAATCCTTTAATTGTTGCCGTCTCTCCCTCGCCGTTGATCACCTCTTCCCCGTTGTTATCCGTCAGCGAAACTGTGCTCACCGACAATAAGGTGACGGTTTGAACGACAAACTCCGTGACAGCGTCACGCTGCTCAGGAGTAAAACCAGCGGGGAAAACCCCTTCTGTTTGAAAATCTGTTGTTGCGATGGTTTGTGCTCCGTCACGCTCAACCGCGCCCGTAGCAGTTAAGCTCGAACCATCATCTTCTCCTGACTGAGGGTCGTTGCCGTCTTCAGCAGTAGGATCACCACCTTGTTCAAGTGAGTCTAAAACACCTTGAATACCTGACTGAGCGTCTACAGATTGGATAGAGTTTTGCTGAGCAATCGACACTCGCAATTCGGTAACAATGTCTTCGGGTACAGTTAGCGGGTTTTCGCCTACGGAAAGTATTACGTCACCGTCTTGCGGTACATAATCTAGAGGGGCTATTTTTAGGTTGCCTTGCGCGTCGACAATCAGCCATGCGTCGCCTGCCACAACGTCTTGAGCAAATGAGATACTGTCCATGTGTTCTCCTTGGCTAGAGTGTTCCGAGCTAGCCTGTTATCTACATATACATCTTTCTCGCTTCTGTTTAAATTTTATACTATTTTTAAGTAAACGTGACGCTAATGTAACCACGAAAAAGGAGTTAACAATAGGAAGCAAATTGATTACAAATTAATTGTAAATAGTTTTGTTTTAACTATTATGTACTTAGTGACCAAAACGCTGTATTGAAAGCAAATGAAGGCTTCAGTTTTGGTTAAAAAAAAGTAACGGAATACTAGGGAGTACACCTTGAAAAGGATTAAGCTAAGCGCAGTCGCTCTAGCTACAATGCTGTGCAATCCAGTCTCAGCCCAGTCGTTAGAGCAAGCCATCTCTTACACGCTTCAAACCAATCCAACGGTCAAAAGCTCTTATAACGACTTCATGTCCTATGTTTATGAAAACAAGGCCGCAGTACGTGAGTACTACCCCAAACTTGACCTGTCTGCTGGTATAGGTTGGGAAAACTATCAAGATAACCAAATTGACCGAGACGAAGATTTTACTGCAATTGATGCATCTTTAACTTTCACTCAGTTGATTTGGGATGGTTCAAATACCCTAAACAATATGGATCGAACTGCAGCAGAAGCCGAATCTCTTAGATATAAAGTTCTCAGTGACGCATCGGATATCTCATTGGAAGTCGCCAAAGTGTATCTCGATGCTTTAAAAGCCTACGAGATATTGGCTCTTTCAGAAAGCAACCTGGCTACCCACAAAGAGATCTTTAAAGATATCAAGAAAAGAACCGATTCCGGTATCGGTTCAACAGCAGATTTATCACAGGTAGAGGCTCGTATTGCGAAAGCACACGGTAATTTGCTGGCCGCTCAGAACAATCTGTTTGATACCCATACACAATTTACCCGTCTAGTGGGTCAAAGCCCGCAAGGCCTTGTTTTCCCACGTGCTGACGAAACGACCATACCCCTCACCCTATCCGAGGCTATCGACGTAGCATTAGAAAAACACCCAGTCATTAAAACTGCTCTTGTTGATGTCGATGCGGCTAAGTTCCAATACAAGCAATCGAACAGTCCAAACCTACCTACTTTCACCATTGAAGCAGGTTACAACTACTATGATGACGCTGAAGGTGTCGGCTATCAGCGTGACGAAATGAACGCCACACTAAGAATGCGCTACAACTTGTTCAATGGTGGTGTTGATAGCGCGAATAAAGATAGAGCAGCCTATCAGATGAACATGGCTAAAGACCTTAGAGATAGAGCATATCGTAATGTCGAGGAAAGCTTACGCTTGTCATGGAGTGCACTGGATTTAACGCTTCAACAGAAAGAATTTCTCGCGGACCACGTAGACGCAGCATCCGATACTGTTGTTGCTTATGACAAGCAGTACAAAATTGGTAAACGAACCCTGCTTGACTTGTTGAACACCGAAAACGAGTTGTTTGAGTCTCGCAAAGGATACGTCGATGCGTTATATGCTGAGCAATACGCAAAATTTCGCGTGTTAAATGCAACAGGCACATTACTTGAGTCTTTGTTAGTAGACGTTCCAGAACAATGGAACGAGGCGGTGGAGTACTAATATGAAAAAGATATTTCTAGCCTCAGCAGTTTCACTAGCATTATTTGGCTGTGCGAACGATACCGAAGAGTACATTGAAACACCTCTTCCTGAGCAACAAGCGGACCTTCGAGATTTCGACGGTGATGGCGTGATCAATGCTCGTGATAAATGCCCAACAACACCTAAAGGTGCTCGAGTGAATAACGATGGTTGTGAAGAACTGATCGAAGTTGCGCAAGAGCAAACCTTGAAGATCCTATTTGAGAACGATTCAGCTGAAGTGAATCCTGTGTTCTCCGGTCAGATACAAGGTATGGCAGAGTTTCTAAAACAATACCCTGAGACCTCAATCGAGATCCAAGGTTTTGCGAGTAACCCAGGTGATAGAGAATACAACCTTGAGTTATCACGTAACAGAGCACTGTTTGTTCAAGATAAACTTATAGGTTTTGGTGTAGAACCAAATCGTGTCACCATTATTGGTTATGGTGAGGACGATGCAGAAGATGACACCCCTACCGATGAGGCGCTAGAGCGCAGAGTAGAAGCGACTGTTGTTGGCTTTAAAGGTGACTTCATCAAAGAGTGGACCATCTTTACTAAGCTACCTAAATAGATGGAGTCAAATTCGTTTGTATACTAGCCGAGCATTTGCTCGGCTTTTTTATTTACAGCAAGGTAAATTGTGCCATGCAAAGAATAAGCATGCTAAAATAGCCGACATATCACACTGTTAGGAAATAACCATGAGCCAATTGAGCAACGATATTCAGCAAAACCTAGAATTATTTGTTGAACAAAGCAAAAAAGACAATCGTGTTTGGGGTCTAAAAAACGAAGATGGTTGGCTAGCTTGCGACTCTAGCGAGTTTGCTGAAACTGAAGTTATGCCATTTTGGTCTAATAAAGCCGATGCTGACTACCACAACGTTGAAGAGTGGGCAGATTTTGAAGTAATGGAAATCCCTCTGGACATCTTTGTTGAAGATTGGCTAATTACCCTATCAGAGGATGGCGTTCTCATTGGTACTAACTGGAATGCTGAACTAGAAGGCAAAGAAGTAGAGCCTGAAGCACTGGCTAAACTCTACATCTAAATACGTTTTACTTTATCCCTGCCAATGTTTTGGTGGGGATTTTTGTTTTTAGGTAGGTCATAAACAATGTATAAACTCATCGCTATCGATATGGATGGCACGCTGCTTAATACCGACAAGGTTATCTCTGAACAAAATAAGCACGCCATCGCACAAGCAAAAAAACAAGGCGTGACTGTAGTGTTGGCGTCCGGTCGACCTTTGCAAGGCATGGTTGATAGCCTAAAACAACTGAATATGAACAGTAACGATGATTATGTTCTTTGTTACAACGCCGCAATGATTCAAAATATTGGCACAGGTGAAGTCATTCGAGAATGTTTAGTCTCTGGAAAAGATGCTAAACGCGTTGCTAAATTCGCAGAAGAGCGTAGCTGCAACTATCATGCCTTCAGTAAAATCCATGGGCTGATTACACCTCGTGACAGTCATTACACGCAGCATGAAGCAAAAATCAACGATCTCACCGTTACTCTAATGGACTTCGATACACTCGAAGATGATCATCCCATAGTTAAAACCATGCTGGTAGACCCTGTTGAGATCTTACAACCTATCGTTGATAGTGTTCCACAAGCTTTAAAGAATGATTACTCCGTTGTACGAAGCGCCCCATTCTTTCTTGAGTTCAACAATCCGTTAAGTAATAAAGGCGAAGGTGTTAAGGCACTAGCTAAGCACTTAGGGATTGAGCAAAATGAAGTGATGTGCATTGGTGATGCAGGCAATGATCACGATATGTTGAAATATGCAGGGCTTGCAGTTGTAATGCAAAATGCCGATGAAGAAACCAAATCTTTAGCGGATCACATTACCGATACCAATAATAACTCTGGTGTGGCAAAGGCAATTGAGAAGTTCGTTCTCGCTTAATCCTATAATGCTTTAGTCATACAGCGAATATGCGTTTGAAATCCTTTTTTCTTATAGCTTTCAAGCGCATTTTTATTAAAATCCCACACCTCTACATTCAGCCTTTTAGCGCCGTAATCGGAAAACTCTTGTTCGATACGCTCAAACAAAGCCTGACCCAACCCGTTTGCTCTAAACTCCTTGGCCACATACCACTGGTCTATGCTGCCAATCAATTCAGACTTTGTTAATGGTGAAACCAATTCATAAAGTTGCCCAGCTATGAAGCCACATACCGCATCACCTCGTGTAGCAACAAACACAGCGCAGTCTGGTGTATTCAGATAATTGTTTATTTCAGCTTGTAGCTCATTGCGACATGGTTTTTTAATCTGATCCACACATTGTTCATGGTGCCATAGATAAAGGGCGCTCCATAAATCGATTAATGACGCCTCATCCTTTTTTTTAGCTCTTTTAACGCTATAAGTATCCGACATTCTGCCACACCACCCTAACAGCTAATCCAATTAACACGACACCAGAAATCTGGTCAATAAGCTTGCCCTTGTTGCGTAGTCTCTCCAAGAATATAGGACTTGAAAGTACTAAGGTAATGAATGTGTACCACAGTCCATCAACAATGAGAGGGGTTATTACGACCGTTGCTTTTGCTCCCGTGCTCTCTCCTACAGCCACAAATTGACTGAATAAAGCGATAAAGAATAGAGCAATTTTAGGACTAAGAAGAGATATTAAGAGGCCTTCCTTTGCAGACTGTTTGATGCTGACAGCCTCACCCTTTTCTAACGTACTGGCTATGCCATCTGTCGCTGTCAAAGATTTGTAGCCTAAGTAGGCAAGGTATGCTGCACCGCACAGAGAGATGGTCACAAATAGCGCTTCTGATTTATGCAGTACGACCGCGAGGCCTATAACGGTGATAAAGGCATAAAAACCTATACCAATAGAATGTGCCCATGCAGCAGCAAGACCATTAAGCCTACCACCAGCTAAGGTGTGCTTAGTCACAGTGGCAAGGCTGGGACCAGGAGACATAGCGCCAAGTAAACAGATTACAAACAGCGAAAGCCAGAGTTCGAGAGACATTAGGTAAACCAATAGCGAAAGTAGACCTCTATGCTATTGATTTATTTTGGCAGGTAAACCCCTATTGCGCTTTTTTTTGCAATCCTATTGCTTCAGTGGTTTGATCGATTTTAACAATTTTGGCTTGTTTGGCGTCGATACTCTCGTCAATTTTCTTAAGTCGATCAGAGGCGACTTTCTTTCTATCACAAGAGTCTGATTTAGCATCCCAACTAGTGCCATCCAAATAAATCTGACACTCTTTGACTAGGCTATTGAGGGTGGTGATGAGTTTCGCTCGCTGAGTGTGGAGGTCATTGACTTCTTTTTGCAGGCGCAGCTGATCTTGGAAAAAGACTTTAGATGTTTCTAAGACTTCGTTTTGTATCTCTGTGCGCTCTTTAAGGGCTTCATTGCTTGCAGTGAGTTCTTCTACCGCCGTTTCTTGTTCCTCAAGCGTTATCTTGAGTTGCTTGAGCTCCGCTGAAAGCTTTTTATTTTCATTCTGTAAGTTTGTTGACTTATCTTGAAATTCAGTCACAGATTGCGACGTTTTTTGCTCACGCTCATTAGTCGCAGTTAGAGATTGCTCCGCTTCAGACAAATCAGAGCGAAGTTGATTGTTTTCTGAAATTAATGTTGAGTGCTCTTGAATGATCTTCTGGTGATTTTCTCTTTCAACAATAATCTCTTGATTGGCATTGTGTGAAATAAACGCGCTCCCCGCTGCCACTCCCAGTGCAAAACAAACAACCCCGGCTAAAACCGTTGTTTTTGCATTGCCTGCACGAGCATACATGCTGGATACATTCTTTTTATCAACCACACAATTCTCCATCAGCGAATCAATTCAGTAATCATCAACACGGCAGTGTAGACTACGAAGGCACCAGATAACACTATAACCACCCATTTCTGTAGCTTTTCGTTGGTGTTATACCGAACAAACAGAAAAGCTAGGGCAATCAGTATAACGATAGCCAGTAAACGCGTCATTTTACCCCCTTTAAATCCGTTTTATATCAGTTCTACGTTAAGTCTATCAGTTAAGTATTTGTTTTATTTATTCTAGAACAAAAGATTTTCCTATTATCCCCTTGAAACTGTAATGATTTATGTTAATTTAGCGGCCTGTAAGTAAATTACTTACACACCTAGCGTTTTTACGCTAGTTCCAATGAAGACTGCAGGAGAGTGACGTTTTATTACGTCTACCGAAGAAGTAAATCTTTCAGGTTCTTGTTTATACGTTCTTGTTTAACAAGTGAGGACTGCAGTTGGAGGAATCTCTGGAGAGAGCCGTACTACTTAGATGTAGCAATCGGCCGCCGAAGGAGCAAGCCCTTTTAGGGTGAAACTCTCAGGCAAAAGGACAGAGGAGTGAAATTGCGTTTAACCTTTTGCTGTTAATTTTGTTCTATTGATCCGCGTTCACTCTTCTCCTTATATGTTGTTTATTAAGGGGAAAACATGCCATTTACACAATCTTCGCTACATTCTGTTTTACAATCCATCGACAATTTCGTCTGGGGTCCACCTCTTCTGATCTTATTGGTCGGTACTGGGGTTTATTTTACCTTTAGTCTGGGACTAATTCAGTTCAGACACCTTCCTACTGCGTTAAAAATGGTGTTCACCAAATCCGGTGATTCCAAATCTAAAGGTGATGTTTCTGCCTTTGCCGCGCTGTGTACTGCCCTTTCTGCCACTATCGGTACCGGTAATATTGTCGGCGTTGCTACGGCAATCAAGCTTGGTGGCCCTGGCGCTCTATTTTGGATGTGGCTTGCTGCTCTATTTGGCATGGCGACCAAATATGCTGAATGTCTACTCGCAGTAAAATATCGCACCACTGACGACAAGGGCGGCATGCTAGGCGGCCCAATGTACTATCTTCGAGATGGTGTTAAGTCGCCACTTCTAGCCACATTGTTTGCTGTATTTGCGCTAGGTGTTGCGCTATTTGGTATCGGCACCTTCCCGCAGGTTAATGCCATCCTAGATGCCTCTGAGGTTACTTTAGGCGCGGATAGAACCATGGCAGCCGTGATTCTTACTGTACTAGTGGCAATGGTTACGTTGGGAGGTATTAAATCTATCTCACGCGTTGCGGGTAAAGTAGTTCCCACTATGGCGGTGATCTACATTGTTTCCTGCTTAGGCATATTGGTGAACAATAGCGATCAAATCCTATCGGCTATTGAACTGGTTATTGTGTCGGCCTTTACACCAACAGCGGCAAGCGGTGGCTTCTTTGGTGCAAGTGTTATGCTTGCTATCCAATCTGGTATTGCTCGTGGCGTCTTCTCTAACGAGTCTGGATTAGGCAGTGCTCCAATGGCAGCAGCGGCAGCTAAGACTGACTCTTGTGCTCGTCAGGGACTTATCTCCATGACTGGCACCTTCTTTGATACCATCATCATTTGTACAATGACTGGCTTAGCACTAATCATTACTGGTGCATGGCAAACAGATTTAGCAGGTGCAATGATGACCACACATGCATTTGCTGTTGGTCTTAATGCCGATACCCTTGGCCCTATCTTGGTATCTGTAGGCTTATTGTTCTTTGCTTTTACTACCATTCTTGGTTGGAACTATTACGGTGAGCGCTGCGTGGTTTACCTATTTGGTACTAAAGCAATACTGCCTTATAAAGTGCTGTTTATTGCCTTAGTCTTCTCTGGCGCATTTATGAAGCTAGATATGATTTGGCTTATTGCTGATATCGTTAACGGCTTGATGGCGGTACCAAACCTGATTGGTTTGATTGCGTTAAGGCAGGTAGTTATCGCTGAGACTAAACTGTTTTTCAGCAAGCCTCTGAACTCTGCGGTCGCAACCACTTCGGTATAAAATATAGAGGCCACTATAAATAGTGGCCTCGTTTCTAACAGCTGAAAGCTTTCTGCTATCCCCGCGTTTTTACTGCCAGTATGTTGGGGTTACCCGTCATCGTATTGGTCGATACTTGAACCTGATATGGATAAATAGATTGGATGAGCTCTTGAGTCAGAATCTTGTCTGGCGTCCCATCCGCTAGCAACTTTCCATTCTGTAGCAACATTAATCGATCACAAAACTCTGCCGCCGTATTTAGATTATGAAGCGCGACTACAACGGTCTTCCCCTCTTTTACCAAGCTATGCAAGATATTCATCAACTGGGCTTCATGGCCAATATCCAGACTAGCACTAGGCTCATCTAGCAAAATAATTGGCGTATCTTGAAGTAAAATTCGCGCCACATGAACCAACTGTTGTTCGCCTCCGGACAATTGTTCCACTGTTCTGTCGGCCAAATTTTCAATGTCGAGGCGCTTCAAGACTTGCTCTATCTTTTGTTTTTTCTGATCCACATTAAGGTTGGAATTATTCACCAAGCCTAGAGAGGCCAACTCCGTGACTTTATAGGGAAACTCGACTCGATTGGATTGAGGTAAGTAGCTGATCTGTGACGCACGTTCAGTTGAATTGAGCTCAACTATCGACCGACCTTGTATGAAAACATCACCCGAAGACGCTTTTAAATAGCCACTTAAGTGCTTTAACAAGCTCGACTTCCCTGCTCCATTAGGGCCGATAATACCAATCAACGCACCTTCGCTAACCTCAAAGTTAACCTCTTTTAAAATGAGCTTCCCATTAATTTGAGCGCACAAATCAACGGTATTAAGACGAGGTTTACTCATAACAATCGACCTTGTTTTTGCACTCTAACCACTAACCATAAAAAATAGATCCCACCCAATACTGCAGTGATGATGCCAGCCTTTATCTCATAAGGTGCAATCAAGTAACGCCCTAATAGGTCGCACACTAACAATAGAATTGCCCCCACTAAAGCTGACAGTGGCAAAAGACTGATGTGATTGGCTCCCGTCAACATTCGAACAAGATGAGGTACCATCAGACCAATAAATCCTATCGGACCCGCAATAGCGATAGACATCGCTGTAAGTATCGACGCACACAGCAATAAGGCAAAACGACTTCGTTGTACGTTCATCCCTAAACCATGGGCTGCTTCATCACCAATAGAGAGTGTGTTGAGCCAACTCGCTCGTTTCAAGAGCCACACCGAGGCCACAATGATGACCGGCAAAGGCCATGCAATGTGTTGCCACAATCGACCTTCCAGTCCGCCCATGGTCCAAAAAACAAATTGATTGACTTCATATTGCCTAGCAAATAGAAGCACCCCTAGCGTCGCTCCGCCTAATAGAGATGAGAGTGCTAATCCCGCCAAAATTAGATAAAGAGTTTGACCATTACCCGAGTTTTTCGCCAGTACATAGACAAACATAGCGCAAGCCAAAGCCCCAGCACTGGCAATTACGGGTGTCCACAATGGGTTAGAGAGAGAAAGCCCAGTCGCAATGGCAATTACGGCGCCAAAACTGCTACCCGCACTCACCCCAAGAACATCTGGACTCGCTAAAGGGTTTCGAAATAAACCTTGTGTACACGCACCCGCAAGGGCTAAGGCACTACCCGCGGTAATTGCAGCAACGACCCTAGGTAAACGTATATGAACGACAATCGCTGACAAAGTCGGATATTGCGAACTTGCATTCTCCTGCCCTTCTACAATCCAGAGCTTTAAGAACCCGAAAAGATCCGCCAAAGAAATATCAACCGCGCCTAAGGTCAATGCAAACCAAATAGAAAGCAAAAGCACTAGCAAAGAGCCATAACTGTAGAGGCGTATTTTTGGCAGGCTTGAATCTGCAATCATGGAGCTGGCGCTCCTAAGACCGCTTTATTGACGAATAAAATAGTATCAACGATATGCTGACTATAAGTACCCCTCAGGTTTTCAGGTATCGGATAAACGTCCCCATGCTTGATCGCATCAATTCCTCTTAGGGCAGGATCTGTCATTACCTGATTCATGAAATTATCAGCGCCCTTTTCGTCGCCATAAATCCAACCAGGCACAAACAATACTTCAGGATTTAATGCTACCAGTAACTCTTTAGACATAGGGGTTTGCCCAAACTTATCAGCCTGCAGATCAGAGACTAAGTTTTTAAATCCAGCTTTATCGAGGATGAGCTGCCAAGTCGATTGACGGGTGCTCGATGTTCCCCAGCTATTGTAATCAAGTACCGTATATTGATGGCTAGTAAATATGAGCTCTTCTTCCAATCGGCGATCCATTTCCGTCACCATCGCTTCGGCTTTATTTTGTTCATCCACCATCTTACCCACCAGCTTGATCAACTGTTTGATTTCTTCATAGCTTGATGGCGTGGGTAATAGAAAAACCTTTATGCCCGCAGCGCGAAGTTGCTCCACACGGCTAGCATCGCTCCAATTGGCAGCAAAGACGAGATCGGGCTGATTAACCAAGATCCGTTCGACGTTTAAATCAAGGCGTAGAATAGAAGAAGGCATCTTTCCTGCCATTACAGAGAAATGTTCATCATCCACGAGATTGGTGACGGAGCTGAACTGTTCAGGTTCAATCAAATCCAGCAATACTTCATCGCTAAATAGTGATTTAGATGAGATTTTTTTTGGTGCTGAAGGAAGATCAACCGCCGTGCCACTAGCATCAGTGACCGTCATCGGGAAACTTGCCCATACAGCGGGTGCACAAAAACAAGCAAGTAGCAAAAAGACGCGCATAGTACTTTCCATAGACTGTTTAGTTCAGGGATTAATTCATCCTTTACTATCAACTCTCTGCGAGGCTAGATTACGCTTAAAGCCATCTTCATGCTGCATGTAAAGAAAATTGAAGTAATCCGTGATTTTATCAAGTAACAGTGATTAGATATCAGATTGGGACATAGAGTAACAATGTTTCTCTACTAACGCATTGAAACATAGCCTAATTGTAAGCCGAAAAGGACGATTAAATGAAATTCAGTGGCAATATCGATGAATTAGCTTATCCATTCATCTTTGAAGAAAGCCCACTTTGTGATTTTGAAATTCTCACAGATGAACTTTGCACCGTAGTCGGATTAGCTCTAACCGCAATAGAAAACACTCAGATACGTCACTCTTTAGAAGAGCTGCAACCAAAGATATTTCATCTTAACGGGTCAATTCGTGGGAAAAACGGCATATTTGAGAGTGATATAGAGCAGCTCACTAACGAGTACCACACCTTTAGAAATAGCGTAGCTGATGACCAAAAGCGTTTCGTTTTACCTAGAGGCACAGGTCCAGTCGTACAACTGCATTACTGTCGCAGTCTCTCTAAAAAGGTCGTAAGGCAATTGGTTTTGGTAGAAAAATCCGGTAAGAATGTGCCTGAGACTTTACCTCGGTTTGCTAACCTTCTAGTCAATTACTTTTTTGCCTTAACTCGTGTGCTAAACCAAGAGATGGGAATTGATGAGCCTGAATATATCAGTATCAATTACCCTGCGAAGCCTCAGGCTTAAGTAGTTCGACTATAAACTGCTGATCATGAGTTGTGCGCCTAACGCAACCAGCACCACACTAGTACACATCTGCAGACGGTAATTGGTTTTACCGTTTGCCAACAACGCTTTGGCCCTATCCAGCATGCTAGCAAGCCCACACTGCCAAATCATTGCTAATACAAAGTGTATTGAAGCAAGAAGCATAGATTGGAGCCACAAGTTTCCATTTTGGTCGATGAACTGTGGCAAAAACGCGAGATAAAACACCGCTGTTTTAGGGTTTAACACATTGGACAGGAACCCTTCTCTAAGAGAAATATAACGCGAAACGCCCTGTTGACTGCTATCGATATGCAACGCACCCACGCCGCGCCGTAGCGAGCGAACTCCTGACACGCCAAGATAGATTAAGTAAGCCGCACCAATAAGCTTAATACCATTAAACAAATCTGGGCTTTGGCTAATAATGGCGGCAACACCAATTGCAGACCAAGTCGCGTGAAGGTATAACCCTAGGCAAATCCCCAAACTGGTAGCGTAACCATCCCACTTCCCGCCTCGACTGGTGTTTCTTATCACCAAGACAGTGTCTAGCCCCGGTGTAATAGTCAACAAGGTCATTGCGGCGATAAAAGTGTATAAGTCGTTAATCTGCATTGGATTTTCTATTGCTGACTAGGTTAGAAGCAGGAAGTTTGCTAGTCTAAACCAATTCATCACCCTTAAGGAAGAGATATGTCTGCATTTCAATCACTCAAAGACCATTTCCAGAAGATTGATAACTTTAACCACCTATCGGCAATCTGCGGATGGGATGCAGCGGCTATGATGCCAAGTGGAGGCAATGAAGCTCGTTCTCGCGCTATGGCTGAGCTATCTGTTCATGTACACAGCTTAAAAACCGAGCCTCAACTCGAGGAGTGGTTTGGGAAAGCCTCTGAGCAATCTTTATCAACGCAAGACACCGCAGTACTGCGAGAGATGAAGCGAAGTTGGCTTATGTCCAACGTACTACCAGCCAAACTAGTAGAAGCTAAGTCGTTGGCAGGATCCAAGTGTGAGCATGCGTGGCGTACACAACGTGGTAATGATGATTGGCAGGGGTTTTCGAAGAACTGGCAGCCTGTGGTTGAATTATCTCAGGAAGAAGCACAAATACGCGCAGAAGCAACTGGATTAAACCCTTACGATGCAATGCTCGATATCTTTGAGCCAGGTACGAACAGCGAGTCCCTTACCCAGATCTTTGATGACGTAAAATCTTGGCTTCCAAGCTTGATAGACACGGTTATTACCAAGCAAAGTGCTGAATCCCTGATTGAGTCGACAGGCACCTTCGACACCTCAAAGCAGAAAGCACTAGGCCTTGAGGTAATGAAACTACTTCAGTTTGATTTTAAGCATGGTCGCCTTGATGAAAGCGTCCATCCTTTCTGTGGGGGCGTGCCAGAGGATGTAAGGATAACCACACGCTACGATGAGAAAGAGTTTATGCAGTCCCTGATGGGTATTGTGCATGAAACAGGTCATGCTCGCTATGAGCAGGGTTTACCTGCAACTCTTTCCGGCAATCCTAGTAGCGAAGCGCGTTCAATGGGGATTCATGAATCGCAGTCGCTGTTCTTTGAGATGCAGTTAGGACGTAGCGCGCCTTTTATTGGTCATCTAAGCCAAATGGCGACTAAGCAATTCACCTCTCACGATCCCGCGTTATTTGAGCCTAGCAATCTAAACAAGCTTTACACTCGAGTTAAGAAGGACTTTATCCGCGTTGATGCTGACGAACTGACCTACCCTGCCCATGTTATTCTTCGCTTTGAGATTGAGCGTGACCTAATTAATGGCAAGATCAGTTACAAAGATGTGCCAGAGTTATGGGATGCGAAGATGCAGTCTTATCTTGGTCTGTCTACTGCTGGAAACTACAAAAATGGTTGTATGCAGGACATTCACTGGACCGATGGTGCCTTTGGATACTTCCCAAGTTACACGCTTGGCGCAATGTACGCAGCTCAGTTTATGGCTGCTATGAAGCAGTCTGTTGATGTCGACAGAGCACTTAATGCCGGTGATCTCACTCCTATTTTTACTTGGCTATCAGATAACATTTGGAGTAAAGGAAGTTTGCTAACGACGGATGAGTTGGTTAAGCAAGCTACAGGAGAGATATTAAATCCAAGTCACTTCAAGCGTCATTTAGAAACTCGTTATTTGTAACACCAATCGAGCACCTTTTAGGTGCTCGAATTTTATAACGACACATAACTCTCCGTTACCGCTCATTGCTGACAACTCAGTACCTGCTTAATGTTTGAAATTATCGATTTGAACAGAGGATAAGGTTTATAGAGAAATAACCAATCGGAAGGTAGTTTAGGAGAGACCTAGAGATCGTAAGAAAGATCATGAAAGTGGCATCGATTATTGCGGCCATTATTCTTCACCTTGTATAACGCTTTATCCGCTTGGAAGAATAATCTCTCAAACTGATTTTCTGCCATAGGGAGGACTGTGGTACCACCAATGCTTAGGGTGACATCAAAATGTGCATCTTGAATAGGCAATGGTAGTGACTTTTGTAGCCTTGTCATTACTTCCTCAACTTCTGATTGTGAAGTACTTGGACATAGAATAATAAACTCATCACCTCCCCAGCGCGCTAATAAATCATAGCCACGAATCTGCTTGCGTAAATGCTCAGCGACAATCACTAGGACTCTATCACCAACCTGATGCCCATAGACATCATTGACTTGTTTGAAGTGATCGATATCCACTAAGATCATTGAGGTTTCAGTCATGTATCGTAATGAACGCTCTAGCTCTTTTTTGGACAGCTGCTCTATCGCTCTCTTATTAAAGGTATTAGTCAAAGGTTCTATTTCAGCCATTCTCCTTTGCCTGCGGAACATGTTATGAATGCCATAGGCAATCAGAGCTAAGCCAAGCAAAGCTAGTACATCACCGACAAATATATCGACTAACGCATTAGAGTTTATGAACGATTGAAATTGATAAACCTCTTCTAGAAACTCATAAGATTCGCATATCATTAGTGACAGTAAACCCAACTTTACGGTGTATTCAAGGGTGGTTCTGCCAAACAAATAGATCGTAGTCAGTAAAATGAAAGAAGCTGACTCTAAAAGAAAGTCCGTTTTATCAAGAATTTGAAAACTGAAGAATAAATAGGCAGGAAATAAAGCACTAATGGCAATCCATAGATAATTCATATCAAGATCACCCTGCCAATACAACATGGATGTACAGGCTTATTTAAGCTTATTCTAAAGAAAAGGAGAATACTTAATTCGGTCATATTTAAACACTATGGTCTCGACTGGCTAAGAAAGCCAAGCTTAATACCTTGTTACAAATACCGCAAATCGACCTTCACACTTCTAATGAAAATTAATTTCCTTAGGTTGAGTATTTTGATTTATACAACTTTGCTAGTAGATATCCCAGTATCTATTTCTTGGTTGTTCTACTTAAATAGACGTTGAAACTAGGCAGAATGCCGAGCAGTCACTCTTTAGGAGAGCACATGAAAAATCGTCATATCATTACAATAATTGCGTTAACCGTGAGTCTAATAGCCGGTTGTAGTTCAGCCCCTAAACCTGGCGATACAGTAATAGAGCAACAAGTGATTGAATCGAATACGGTCACTACAACAGCAGTTATTGTTGGTATAGATAAAGAGAGTCGAGCCGTTACTATTGAGCATTCACACCGCCTAACAACAATATATGTCTCTCCACTGGTAACGCACTTTTCAGAGCTTGAAGTCGGCGACATCGTAAAAACTGAATATACTGAATCTGTAGCTTTACATGTACAAGCTCATGACGGTTCAGCTCGTCTTCAAAGCTCAGGAGATCTCGACACCTCGACTAAGGGTGGTGGTATTTCAGCCTCAGAGAAAACAGAAATCATTGCTGATATTTTGGCGATTGATAATGAAAACAACACTGTAACAGTGAAAGGCCCTCAGGGCAGTGAAATGATACTGCCTGTTGAACAGCACCCTGAATATTTGGACAAGATCTCCGTTGCCGATCAAGTAGTCGTGACGTATACAAAAGCGGTAGCCATCTCCATCGAGGAGCAAAAGTGATCACCCTAATCCATAAAGGCTAGACCTCAGCCCATACGACTTTCATAACCACCCTCTCAATGACGGCCCATTGAGAGGGCTCACTTTGTCTTTAACTTAAAATCCCGCATCTACACTTGGTTTCATTTATGATGCGCAAGCAAAGCTTTAGTACATAAACGAGTCAGCTCTTTATTCTCTTCTTCAGTCAGGCACTCCATAAACTCTGTACGAGTTTCGATAACGACTTCACTGCATACCTGCCTGATTTGCTCTCCACTTTCAGTAAGCGCGAGTAACTTATTCTTTAGATTATTGTCGTCTTTCATCGTTTTCACCCAACCACGCTTAACCATATTATCAACAGTGCGTTTTGCTGTGCTTCTATCGTACATTAGATAGTCAGCTACGCTTTGTTGCTTAATCGGTTGGTTCTCAAAAATAATGTACATTGCCAGTAGCATCTCAAGAGTAATGTCAGCATGGGCTCGTAACTTTCCATGAACTAGATTTCGATGAAGCCGGGTTAACACTGTCATCAGAAACAGTGGGCTGTTTTCTAGAACCGGCAGGCGGCGTAGTTCTTTCGCAAAAATAGTATCTGTGGACATAGTGAGTTCTCATTTTCAAAAACAGGTTATACATAGCTTATTTATGTTGCTTACGCAACAATAGCAAAAATATGACCAAATGTCTTGCTACCAACTCGGTAAACATAATTTCTTTTCATATCTATCTTTGTTTCAGTTGCCCATTACATAGTAACTCGACTTCTTCTTGATCGTAAATCGCACGATAATTGTTGCGTAAGCAACATAATGCGATTATAGTAAGCATATTGTTGAGGGTGCAACATAAAGTGCAGGACGCAAACACGATTAACTAAGAGAGACTTACATGAAAAAAGTAATCTTTAATGTATACGCTGCGGCACTGGCTTCTACTGCTATATTTTGTGCCATTTTAATGACAGAGCCTGGCCAATCATTGGCTGTGCCAAGAGACTGGGTGTTGGGTTACTACAACAACCTTTTCGTCTTTATCATCCTACAAACCTTCGCATTAGGTGGTCTATGGTATCTTCGCGAAAAATGGGGAATGTGGAATCGAAAATTAATGTCTCTCGCAACCATTGGTGTCTTCATCACTTTCTGGGCTGAATCACATGCGATGCCAACTGCATTCCCTACACAGCAGTTTAATGCAGCCTACTTCTCCATAGAGGAAGCCGATGAGAAAATTCCAGCGGAAGATCAACGCGTCTATGTAGTAGAGCAAGGTGACGAGGTTCGTATTTTCCCTCGCTACCATATTCAAGTACCTCATGTGGCTGGTTGGAAACATGAAGACACTGACTACGCAATCACTTATTGCGGTCTGTCTAACCTACCTATGGTTGTAGAGACTGACTACGGTTTAGGAGAAGCAGACTTACAAGTATTAGGTCAAACTCACAACAACTTAGTATTTAAAGATGTGAACAACGGCACCGCTATTCAGCAAGCGACCATGCAATCTGAGTTTACTGAACACAGCCCAACAGTTATTCCTAACACCATGATGGATTGGGAAGAAGCTAAGGCGCTATACCCTGATGCGAAGGTCTACCTATACGGTATGGATCGTATGATTGATGGTTTGCTACTAGAGCTGTTTGAGCAGCCCCTCATTGACCAACGTGATCTAGAAAATGAGAAGTTTATCTTCCCGACACTAGCACTGACAGATCAACGCATGAACCCTAAAACAGAGATCTTTGGCTACGATAACGGTCAAGGACAGCAAATTGCTATTCATCCTGATTTCGCTCGCAACAACGATGGTTATCAGTTCGCCTTAGGCACCGAAACTCTCAGAATTGAATCTGATGGCAATATCGTTCGCTTGTTGAATGCAGAGACAATGAAGCAAGTCCCAACACACAACGGTTTCCACTTTGGGATCTGGGCTGAGTACTTCCCTGAGTCTGAGGTTCTTCTGTAGGCAATAGCGATACTCATAACAGCCTATGTTCTTAATAGGCTGTTTTTATTAAAGCAAAAAACGCAACACCCTTTATAGAGGGTCTAATTAACTCTCTGATTGATAAAAGTACATGTAGCACTAACCCACTGCGAAAGGGCTTAATGTTCTGCAGTATTAATAGATGGATTTATTTCGAAGCGGCTTAAGTGCTCAATATGAGACAAGCTTTATTTTAAAGCTTTAACAACACCTATACATACCCAGACAAGATGATCTTGTTTGTGAGTATTATTAATAAAACGTTTCTGGAGAAACCATGATCAAACACTATTCCATCATCGCGATAGCTTTCTTATTATCGGCTTGTAGCACCACTCCACAAAAGGGTGACACCGTACTTGAAACTCGCGTTCTTGAGTCGAATACCATCACTACTTCAGCGGCCGTTATTGACATCGATTATGAAGATCGTTCTGTAACGATTGAAAATCAGAACCGCATTGTCGTGTTATATGTAACGCCTGAGGTAAAGCGCTTTGATGAAATAAAGGTTGGCGATTTTGTGACAACTGAATATACAGAATCTGTCGCCGTGCATGTGCAAACTCAAGATGGAGAAACCCGTATTCAAACCTCTGGAGATTTAGATCAGGCAAGAGAAAGTGTTGATGCAATGGAACAAATCCAAGTCGTATCAGACATCTTGGCCGTAGATACCACACTAGGTACCGTCACCTTGAAACAGCCGCACGGTGGTGAACTGACACTACCAGTAGAATACCCAGATAACCTAAATAATGTCTCTGTGGGCGATCAGGTAGTGATGACTTATACCAAAGCAGTTGTTATCTCAATCGATAAACAAAGTGATGAAATGCCTTTATCTAGAAAATAAAAGAGACTGAATCAGCGGTTATTATCTAAAGCCTAACTTAACCGTTAGGCTTTTTGCTTCCATCCGTCTTATTTGGCTAGCCATGTACTGCTAAAATGAAACAGCCGATATCAAGTTTTCAGTTCACACACCTCAGGATGTCTAAATGAAGTTATACCGATGGAGTTCTTTTCTCAGCCTAGTGCTTGTTAGTAATGTCTATGCTGGTCAACAGATCGTTCAGTTAGAGGACGGTCGCCAAGCTGTACTCAACGACGACTTTACTTGGCAATACCTAGATGCCTCTGCAAATGAAGAAGTAACAGATCCCGCCTCTGTAGTCTCGGCGCCGGAGAACAAAACCCCTACCACACCGTTAACCAGTGCTTCTATTGCCGCCTCTACTCCGATAATTACCGGCGCCAGCATAGTAATTGTTGGTAGTGAAAAGACCACTATCGAGGTAGAACATTCAGGCGTAGAGATAAACCTTGTGGAGCCCCAGTGGATTGACGGGCATTTAGTTGTTGAAAGTGAAATCACTAACAATGGTCTGCAACCCGTTATAAAAGCTGATCTCAAGATTGATGTTTATGATCTGCAAGGTAACTTACTTGCTAGTGAAGAACACGCTGCGTTTCGTTCTATAAAACGCATGGCAGACACCTATCTTCGACCACAACAAACGAAACAAGGTTCGACAATAAAGATTAAGGTACCAAAACAAGAACAATATCAAATTGTAACTGAAATCAGTGAGTTAGATCATCGAGGATAATCTAACTTACTGTTGAAACTGTGTCTTTGCATTACTTTACATTAGCTTACACTGATATTCATTCAGGGGCCTATGTTTAAGGTGTAAGAACAAACGAGGACACGATCATGAAAAGCAAATTAGCACTATCAGTCCTAGCGATTCTCGGCTTATCCATTGCACTTGGTGTTAATGCAGCAGGCCAAGGTCGCGGAGTACAAAGCGCCAGCCCAATGCCAAACTTTACTGCAATGGATACCAACAATGACGGTAAAGTAAGCGCCGATGAGTTCAACACCTTTAGAGCAGAGCGCATGGAGCAGCGTGCGAGCGAAGGGAGACAAATGAAAAACGTCTCAAAAGCGGCAACCTTTGATTCTCTAGATACAAATGGTGACGGTTATATCGACCAAACAGAGTGTCAAAATCAGCCTTGCGATGGAGGTCGTAAAAGAGGCGGCCGAGGACAAAACGCTTAAACATACGCTATAAAAAAGTGAGTGCCGAATAACTCGTGCACTCACTTTTTTTAGCCGATAGTTGTCAGTAATTCACTGCCCACTAAAGACCTGTGGTCATGTGCAAGCTGTAAAATAGACCACGGCCGATTAGCTCTGAGATCCAGATGAGTACCAGAGCAACGCCAAGGTTAATTGGGTTTACTGACGCTTTATTGATTAATGGCATAATCCAAATCAGCAAGCCAAACACTAATAGTGCAACCTGCAATATCAAGTAGAAGCCTAATCCGTCTACCAATTCTGAAGCCTTCACTACTGACGACTGAATATCACCAATTAGGGTCATCTTACCCACTGTTGCCAGCAAGCTAATACCAATGGCAATAACCGCAAGGATCGCAATGTTACGATCTACCGTGAACCGACTGTCATTAGCAAACACAATCACCCACTGTGAGAACAGCAGACCCGTGACAACCATAGTCATCACAAAGCTCATTGGCGTATAGATGTTGTTCCAAGTCGGTACCGTATCAATCATGTACACACTGATCATCGAATACATAAAGATAACACCCAACGCCATAGCAACTAGCATCAGCAGTTTCTGAACGCCAGCGCCTCCTTTTTTCAGAACAGAAAGTAGCCACTGTAGGCCACCCACCGCAAAGAACGCTGCGCCGAAAAAGACTTCATTCGATAGCCAAGCGGAACCAAGCATATTAAATGCATTAAATGCTCTTAGCGGAGAGCCAAGGTGAGTGGTAGAGAACAGAAAGCCAATACCCATGATCGCCCACAGAAAAAACATCGGCACTTTATAGCTATGTATCTGATCGATGTCATAACCTTTAGCTAGAGCGCGCGCACTAACTAACAGATATCCGCCCACAGCAGTTTGTGCAAAAACGGTAAAAAAGATCAAAGACCATTCGTGAAAAATCATCTTACACCTCCTTAGGGTTAGCTAGGAAACCGCTCGTATCACCGGTTGCTTTCGCATTCTTGTTAAGCTTGATAACGATGTTTGGTAGTGTTTGTGTCGACGATGGCAAAGGCGCCACATCAGCAGTCGCACCGTATTTCTCACGAAGAGTATTGATCTCACCAAACTCCAGTGCGCGAAGGGGACAAGACTCTACACACATAGGTTGTTTGCCTTGACCAACCCGCTCATAACAGCCATCGCACTTGGTCATGTGACCTTTCTTTGCATTGTACTGCGGCGCGCCATATGGACAGGCGTTGGCACAGTGTTGACAGCCTATGCAGACTTCTTCGTTCACCACCACTAAACCGTCTTCACCACGCTTGTGCATAGCACCTGATGGGCACACCTTCACACACGCTGGATTAGTACAATGGTTACAAGCGATAGAAAGATAATAAGAGAACACATCCTTCTGTACCCAGGTATCGCCATCTTGAACAAAACCACCACCTGCATATTCGTAAATACGACGATAGTTGGTCTTAACATCTAGGTCTCGATAATCTTTACAAGCAAGCTGGCAAGTCTTACAACCTGTGCATTTACTTGAGTCTATGTAAAAGCCGTATTGTTTCATTACTTCCTACCTTATGCTTTGCTCAATGCTTTGATTTGAACGAGATTCGTGTGTTGCGGGTTACCCTTCGCCAACGGACTTGGTCTTTGAGTGGTAAGCACGTTGATTGAACCCGCATGATCGATCTTCTGACCATCAGGGGCATACCAAGCGCCCTCGCCCAACGCTACAACACGAGGTAGGATTCGAGGCGTGACCTTAGCGGCTATATGCACTTCACCACGGTCATTAAAAATACTCACCATATCGCCATTCTTGATTCCCCGCTCTTCGGCATCGATTGGGTTAATCCAAACCTCTTGCGGAGCTGCTGCTTTAAGCAAAGCAACATTGCCATAGGTTGAGTGCGTTCTCGCCTTATAGTGAAAGCCCGTCAACTGTAGTGGATAGGACTCTATTTTCGGGTCATTGTGACCTTCAAACGAATCCGCATAGATAGGAAGCGGGTGAATCACATCCCCATCTTTTAGTTCCCAGGTGGCTGCTATTTCCGCCAGTGCTTCGGAGTAGATCTCAATTTTTCCACTTGGTGTATTCAGCGGATTTGCTTGTGGATCCTTACGGAAATCTTCATAAGCGATATAGTCACGATTATATTGACGCTTATAAATACCAAGCTCTTTCATCTCTTCAAAGGTCGGCAGCGTTGGGTCTTGTTTACGAGTTTCCGCATACAAGTGCTCTACCCACTGCTCTTGAGTTCGGCCTTCAGTAAACTCTTGCTCTACACCCATACGCTTAGCAATTTGCGAACACATTTCGTAGATACTTTTAGCTTCAAACTGTGGCTCAATCGCTTTTTGCGCGTAGATAAAGTACGGCGCATTCGCCGCTTTGCCGTCCATCGCCCAATCATCTTGCTCAGAGGTTGTTAGATCCGGAAGGATGATATCCGCATATTTTGCAGATGAAGTCATATGGTTATCAACAACCACAATCATTTCACATGCCTTATCATCTTGCAGGATCTCGTGTGTGCGGTTGATATCCGAGTGCTGATTGATCAAGCAGTTACCCGCATAGTTCCAGATCATCTTGATTGGATTTTGCAGTCGCTCAACACCACGGACACCATCAGTCTTATCTGTCATTTCGTCATGACGGTAAATAGCGTCCGTCCACAAGAACATGGAAATAGACGCTTTAACCGGGTTTGGCACAGTAGGGAAACGTACAAACGGAATGTTAATATCACTCTCACGAGCACCAGTTGAACCGCCTGCAACACCGACCGAACCTGTAAGCAAAGAAAGCATCGCAATGGCGCGGCAAGCTAGCTCACCATTTGCTGTGCGCTGCAGTCCCCAACCTTGGTGAATAGCACATGGTTTATTGGTGCCTATTTCACGAGCCAGTTTAACTATGGTGTCGACAGGGATGCCGGTGATCTTAGATGCCCACTCAGGAGTTTTCTCTATACCGTCTTTGTCTTTACCTAGGATGTAAGACTTGTAGTCGCTGTTCTTAGGCGCTGACGCTGGCAATGTCTTCTCATCAAAGCCCACACAGTATTTATCCAAGAACGCTTGGTCGACTAGGTCTTCAGTGATCATCACATAAGCCACACCCGCTACCAATGCGGCATCAGTAGATGGACGAATCGGAATCCATTGGTCTTCACGGCCACCCGCAGTGTCTGTGTACCTTGGATCAATGATGATGGTTTTCGCGTTAGATTTATTCTTGCTCTCAACGTAGTGATGGATCAAGCCCCCACCAGACATACGCGTTTCTGCCGGGTTGTTACCAAACTGAACATTCAGTTTAGTGTTCGCCAAATCAGAGAAAGAGTTATTGTTTGCCCAGCCGCCGTAGGTGTAGCTAAGACCCTTGGCAATCTGCGCAGTAGAATAGTCGCCGTAGTGGTTAAGATAACCACCGGAAAGGTTCATCAAGCGAGCAATAAGCGTTTGGGCTGGCGGCCATGACTTAGTCACTGTTCCACCTAAGGTACCAGTGCCATAGTTTAGGTAGATTGAGTCATTACCGTAATCCTTAATAAGACGCTGCATTGTGCCAGCGACTTCATCGTAAGCTTCTTCCCATGTGATACGCTTAAACTTACCTTCACCACGCTTGCCCACACGTTTCATTGGGTATTTCAAACGATCAGGATTATATACACGGCGGCGCATTGAACGGCCACGCAAACAAGCACGTACCTGCGTACTCTCACCGTAGACATCGCTGCCAGTGTTGTCCGTTTCAACGTATTTGATTTCACCATCTTGCACGTGCATACGCAGTGGGCAGCGTGAGCCACAGTTTACTGTACATGCACTCCATACCACTTTTTCATCAGAACTTTGTTTGACGGCTGCTGATACTGGGCTGGATTTAAATGGAAGGCTGATACCACTGGCCAGCGCTGCAACACCCCCTACTGCTGAAGACGCTTTTATGAAGCCTCTTCGAGTAAGGTTCATTACGCCTGACTCATGATTATTTTTTGTCATTATAAGGTGCCTTTGTTCTAGTAATTACTACTACTTTATAGTTAGCCGGATAAATGACATCTATAGAAAAACGCTTGATTGATTGATATCAAGAACGGCTCAAAAATAGTTTTAACGTGCTAGAACTTAGAGGCTATTCATAGACAGTAATAAGGATTTGAATATACTTAGCCATCATCACCTATGCGGAATTTTACGAATGATTCTCAATACAGCTAAGCTCGTCGGTTCACTCTTCTACGAACGTTGGAAAAAACAAGAGCTGACACAAGTGTTAGTCGCTTTGGCTGAAGAAAATATCGTTTCTCAACAATGCCTTGATGCCCTTGAGGTACAATCAGAAGAAGGGTTAGAGCACAGTTTCTCTCATCTTTTTGAAGGACTAGGAGAAATGCCCGCGCCTCCATGGGGTTCAGTGTATCTTGATAAAGACCGGGTAGTGTTTGGCGAATCGACCGTTGAATATCGTGCATTTCTTGCAAGCCATGGAATCTCTCTTGATACCGGTTTAAGAGAGCCAGAAGACCAATTTGGTTTAACCTTGTATGCCTTTTCTCAGCTGCTTGCTGAAGAAAAAGAGCACGCCTCCCAACACCTACTGGAGTACCATCTACTACCTTGGGCATTTCCCTACTTAGATCTACTTAATGAAAAAGCAGGTAATCCTTTCTACAGTGTGCTGGCGGTTGATATTAAGGCTTGGCTGATGCGAGTTTCAGATGAATTGCAATTAAACATCGTAAATAGAAAACTGTACCTAGATTAACTATGTCCGACGCTATTGATTCAAATCGCAGAGGCTTCTTAACTCGATTATCTAAACCGGTTAGGGCGTTAAGTGCCGAAGCAGAGCCTACTCCAAGAGCGGCTCCCCGTCCGCCTCAAGCCGTTGATGAAGCACTGTTTGAACGCCTATGTGACGGGTGCGGAAAGTGCGCAGAGGCTTGCCCAAACAGCATAGTGCACATACGTGAGAGCCTAGCGCGTATCGATATGGACTATAACGAGTGTACTCTTTGCCAAGAATGCAGCAAAGTTTGTCCGACCGGAGCGCTGAATCTGAGCGTCAAAGCTCAAATAGACTTAGTTCCGAGTTTTTCACAAGGGTGTGATAACTATCTTCAGCTGACTTGTCATCTTTGCCAGTCCAGTTGCAAGCTAGCCGCCATTCACATAGAAGAAGATGAACTTCCAAGGCTGGAAACCGAGCTATGCAACGGCTGCGGTCAATGCCAATCTTCCTGTTATGTCAACGCGATCAGTATGGTGGCAAGCTAAGTCTAGAAACAAAAAAAATGCTCCTAAACAGGAGCATTTTTTCATTCTAAATTGGGTATTACAAAAAGTGGAATGTTGCGTTTAGCGTGAACGAATCAATATTGCCGGCATCACCAACTTCAAAGTTTTGGTAACCCGCACCCACTGAAATCATATCAATGACGAAATACTCAACACCTACGCCGTACATCACATCATAGCCATCATCACTAAGTGCGCTAGTTTGGCCACTCACATCATAACGGTTTGCACCAAGGCGACCGTAAATATGTACAGGACCCAAGTCCACACTCGGTTTAATGCCCACATAGAAAGAGTCAGCATCGTACTCTTGTCCACTGAACTTAAACTTACCATGATTCCAGTAACCCGCTTCAATACCGATGATCGGCAAGATGCCCGTACCGACATGCAAACCAAATGTAGTATTGTCATCGCTGCCAAAAGAAGACTGACCTACTGCACCACCAGCGTATAACCATGAATCTGCAGCTACCATAGACGAAACACTCATCAGACCAATGGCAAGAGCATGTTTAACGTACTTCATTCTAACTTCCTGTTTTAGTTGTGGTTTTACTTTGTCACATTATGAACCATAAATGACAAAATCACAGCATTGATTTACGCATTATCAATTGCATTTCGAATACGTTTATCCGAAATCGGATACGGTGTGCCCAATTGTTGAGCAAAATAACTCACGCGTAGTTCCTGCAGCATCCAGTGGATCTCTTTTACTGACTCTGGAACTACAGCGCCCTTAGGTATCTTGTTCTTTAACTCTTGGTACTCTTTTGCTACTGCCTCAATCTTAAGAAGCTGTAAACGGTCACGATTTGGATCGATTGGTAGTTTCTCCATGCGCCTTTCAATAGCACGCATATAACGCAAGATATCTGGCAATTTCTTCCAGCCACAATCGGTCGCAAAACCTTTATAAATCAGGCCTTCAACTTGCGCCTTTATGTCCGACAAAGCGAAGGCCATACTAAGATCAACACGCCCTTTAAGCTTTTTGTTAATATTGAATGCCGTGGTTAAGATCGCCTCTACCTGTTTTGCAATATCCACCACAGTATCACCAAGCTCTGCGCGCACATGCTCTTTGAGAGCTTCAAACTTATCAGACTCCCACACAAGGCCGCCCTGACCTTCAATCAGCTTATCGACACCGCAAGCAATGCAATCATCGATTAGGTCAAGCACCTTACCAAACGGATTGAAATACAGGCCTAGTTTCGACTTGTTCGGAAGATTCTGATGCAAGTACTTAATTGGCGAAGGAACATTAAGCAGAACTAAACGGCGTTGACCCGCTTGCATTGCTTGCTGCTGCTCATACTCAGTCTCAAACAGCTTGATCTCAACGCTTTGCTTAGCATCAACAATCGCTGGGTAGGCCTTAACTTGGTATCCGCCACGCTTTTGCTCATATACACGAGGGATCTCACCAAAGCTCCAGGTGTGCAGATCTTTTTGTTCAATATCATCATCAGCTACCTTGGAGAGAGTCTGTTGTACCTTCTCTTTTAGGCTGTCTTTAAGCTCATACAGATCCCCGTGCTCTTTCAATTTGCGATTACGATGGTCTACCGCTCGGAAAGTGACCTTAAGGTGATCTGGGATCTGCTCTAGCTTCCAGTCTTCTCTTAAGACTTCTACTCCCGTCATGCGACGTAGCTCTTTCTCTAAGCTATCAAGCAATGGCGCTTCCATTGGCGTGACTCGAGACAGGAAAGCATCCGCATAATTTGGTGCTGGAACAAAGTTACGACGCAGTGTTTTAGGCAGAGCCTTGATTAAGCTCACGACTAACTCATGGCGTAGACCTGGGATTTGCCAATCGAAACCTTCTGGCTGAACTTGGTTTAATACCGGGAGCGGAATATGTACCGTGACACCGTCACTATTATCACCCGGCTCAAACTGATAGCTTAGCTTGAGCTTAAGACCATTCTGATGCCAAAAGTTTGGATAATCTAATTCAGTGACATGCGAGGCATCGCCACGGAATAACATCTCTTTTTCAAAGTTGAGTAGCTCTGGATTAGCTTTACGCTCTGTATTCCACCAGCTGTCAAAATGACGACCCGAAATGGCATCCGTTGAAACACGCTGATCGTAAAAATCGAACAACTCATCATCATCCACCAAGATATCGCGACGACGTGATTTATGCTCCAGTTCTTCGACTTCTTTTAATAGCTTACGGTTTTGCTTAAAGAAGTGATGCTTGGTTTCCCAATCTCCCTCCACCATAGCAGCACGGATGAACAATTCTCGACATAGCGTCGGATCAACCGGCCCGTAGTTCACGGTGCGTTTAGGAACAATTGGAATACCGTAAAGCGTCACCTTTTCGTGAGCCTGGACTGCGGCTTGTTTCTTCGACCAGTGCGGTTCGCTGTAACTACGCTTAATTAGATGCTTAGCCAGAGGTTCAATCCACTCAGGCTGTATCTTGGCCACAATGCGGCCCCATAGACGCGAGGTCTCTACCAACTCTGCTGTCATCACCCATTTAGGTTGCTTTTTAAACAAGCCCGATGCCGGGAAGATATGGAATCTTGCGTTACGCGCACCTTGGTATTCATTCTTTTCTTGGTCTTTCATGCCCACATGAGACAGCATGCCACTGAGCAACGCGCAGTGTACAGACTGGTAATCTGCAGGTTCATCGTTAACCTTAATCTCCAATTCACGCAAAGATTGACTGAGTTGGAAGTACAAATCTTGCCACTCGCGAACACGCAAGTAGTTGAGATAGTCTTGCTTACACTGGCGACGGAACTGATTACCCGATAACGCCTTTTGTTGGGTTTTAATGTATTCCCAAAGGTTCACAAAACTTAAGAAGTCCGAGTCTTTATCAAAGAATCGTCGATGCTTATCATCCGAAGATTGCTGCTTATCACTTGGACGCTCTCTTGGGTCTTGAATAGATAGCGCTGAGGCAATGATCATCACCTCTTTAGCACACCCAAGACGAGGCGATTCAATCACCATACGTCCAAGACGAGGATCGATGGGTAGTCTGGCTAATTTTCGGCCAATACCGGTTAGACGCTTGCGCGGGTCCTTAGCGGTTGGGTTAATAGCCCCCAACTCTTCAAGCAGTCGCACGCCGTCTTGAATATTGCGGCGATCGGGCTTTTCTACAAACGGGAAGGCTTCAATATCTCCCAATCCCAACGCCGTCATCTGCAAGATAACGGACGCAAGGTTAGTTCTCAGGATTTCTGGATCGGTGAATTCAGGGCGAGACAAAAAGTCTTCTTCTGAATATAGCCTGATACAAATACCCTCAGCAACACGGCCACAACGACCTTTACGCTGATTGGCACTTGCCTGTGAGACCGCTTCAATCGGCAGTCTCTGTACCTTAGTACGATACGAGTAACGACTAATACGCGCTGTACCTGGATCAATCACGTAGCGAATGCCCGGTACCGTCAACGAAGTTTCTGCCACGTTGGTTGCCAGAACAATTCGACGTCCGCTGTGCGATTGGAAAATACGATTTTGCTCAGAAGACGATAGCCTAGCGTAAAGAGGGACTATTTCAGTATCTCTTAGGTTACGTTTACTCAGAGCATCTGCGGTATCGCGTATCTCACGCTCACCGTTCATGAAGATAAGGATATCCCCTAGCCCTTCATCGCACAGTTCATCAACTGCTTCAAAGATACCCTCGAGTTGATCCCTATCGACATCATCTTCACCAGACAAAGGACGATAGCGAGTATCAACGGGATAGGTACGTCCTGAAACCTCGATAATAGGCGCATCGTTAAAGTGCTTAGAGAAGCGCTCAGGGTCGATGGTTGCAGAGGTGATAATGATTTTAAGATCAGGGCGCTTGGGTAATATATTTCTTAGATATCCCAGAATGAAGTCGATGTTGAGGCTTCGTTCGTGAGCTTCATCGATAATAATGGTGTCGTATTGATTAAGGTAGCGATCATGCTGAATCTCTGCCAGCAAGATACCGTCGGTCATCAGCTTAATTTGCGTATTTTCACTGATCTTGTCGTTAAAACGCACTTTATAGCCGACAAATTCACCGAGCTGAGTTTCCATCTCTTCAGCAATACGACTCGCTACTGAACGCGCAGCAAGACGCCTTGGTTGAGTATGACCTATTAAACCCGTTTTACCTCTTCCGAGTTCTGCACAAATCTTAGGAAGCTGAGTCGTCTTACCCGAGCCTGTTTCACCCGCAACGATCACTACCTGATTATCGGCAATAGCCTTAGCGATATCATCTCGCTTCTGGCTTACCGGTAAGATTTCAGGGTAATCAATGGTAGGCATGTTTGATTGGCGTGCTTGCACCGTCATCATGGACTTTGCAATATCTAATGCGATTTCATCAAACACGGCATTTTTGGCACTCTCATTCTTGATTCGACTCGCGCCTTGAATGCGTTTAGATAGGCGAAAGCGATCCTTTATCATGCACTCTTTAAGAGCGGCTTTAAGAGAGGTAGCGGTATTTGTCTGTTTTTGAGGCTGAGATTGGGTCAAAACGATTCCGAAACGATAACTATGAAAGGTATAACTCGCTAAATTGTATCACAATAGGCATAAAAAACGTCTAATTGGTTCATCGATAATTGTCTTTCAATGATCGATTTAGCCTCGGTTTCGTAAGTGTTTTCACTCTTCTTTAGTCATCGAGGAACCCATGGAACTGCTAATCGAATCACTAGAAGGCGATATTTATTTAGCCTACGAAATTGAAGGTAAACACAAATCACCGCTGTTAGACCATCACAGCACGCCAAAAACCTTTAGAAGCCTGGAGCAAGTCCGAGAGTACTGCTCTGGTGATAGGTACCAATCTGCTTCGCTACTGCAGGCAACCGCGTACGACGAAATGTGTGGTTTTAATGATTCAGAGCGAAATTCGACAGTAATGAACCTAAATTGGTTTTAACGTCACCCTTCAGGTAAAAAAGAGGCCCTCATGTGAGCCTCTTTCTAACGTGTGTCACGTATTTAACCTAGAAATCAAACTGCAAGTAGACACTGTTGTAGTTACTGCCACCCTTGATACGCCCATATTGTGACGATTTTTCAAAGATTGCCGAGCGGTGATGGATTGAGTAACCCAACCAAACGCCGTCCATTGGTCGATAGTTGAACATGGAGCCAAGGTTTACATCCACAGAGAAATCCAAATAGTTCAAGAAGTTGTTAGGCTCATAGCCTTTCTCGTCAAACTCGTTTTGCTCCAGCGAGTTGATCTTTGAGGTATAGGACATACCTTCTGCAACACCAAGACGCCAATCAAATGGCCAAGGTACGGTGTAGTACGCCTTGATAGCCAAAATGTATTCTTGGCTAGACGCCTGATCTTCATGACTCCAGTGCCAACCAAAGCCTGGTGTTAAGTAAATATCTAACGGCAAACCAAATAAGCTATCAGTCAAAGGATGCCCGTAGAATATGGTCGTGATTTGGCTATTGTATGGGTCATCTTCGATATCACCGCCTAGAATATCACCTAAGTTAGATGGTGTTCCCCAACCGTGTGCGATACGTACATAAGGTTTGTTGGATAGATGGGGTTTACGTGGTTTATCCGGATCGTTAAAGAACCCAATACCCAGATAGTATTCGGTTTGCACTTGGTCATCGATAACCACTGCATCTTTGGCACTACCATCAAGTATTTGTACGCTCGCCGCACCCAATAAATAGAAGTTTGATATAACGTGATAATTAGCGCGAACACCTACAAAAGTATCGACACCTGCATCAAGATCCTCACCAAGGCCATAATAGTAAGAGTTAAAATCACTGCTCTTTAAGCGCAACGTACCATAAGGCTGCAAAGTCAAAGAACCGAATTGATACTCACCTTCAGTTCCTATGGTTCCGTACCAATTACCATCGGTATCTGTCATCAATTCTGAGTAGGCGAACCACTCATCGGTGTATTGATACTCCCCTCGTATACCCAGATCGAGGGCATCCGCTCCATATTCGTTCTGGATGTCCGCTGGAATATCAATGAAGCGAAGTCGTCCTAAGGCTGAAACGTTCCAATCACTGTCTTTAGGGTTGTAAAGGTAACCCCCTAGAGTTAAGCCTTTGACGTAAACGTAATCGTTTTCGAAATACAGCATGGGTATAAAGGTACTAACACGCTCGGCGTCATCAAGATCCAGCCCGTTCACATAGGGCACAGACGCACTTCTCACCACCCCTGCTAAGCCCCAAGTCTGCTCTGGGTTTTTGGAGGTATTTTCGCGAGGTTCTGTTTCTTCTGATTTGGCAGGTTCGGTGACCGCTCTTTCTTCCGCTATTGCAGCGGAAGATAGGCAGATAGCAATCGATGCAGCCAGCATCGTTGGTTGAGATTTGTTCATAGAGTCCTTTCAAAGCTAAAAACTAGAGACAAGGCTAAAAGTCACTAATAATTATAGGCTTACAATTCTAAGAAAGGTAAATATAGTTTTCGTATAGCGTCATTTAAAGGTTAAGAAAGACCGTGCCAGATGGCAGTTGAGCCACTTACTAAACAAAGTACTAATGAGATACGCCTCATCCACTCTTTTGAAAGGTAGTCTACCGAGCGCATTGCAGCCCAATAGCCCAGCATAGATGCAGGTATGAGCGGTACGGTTAACCAGAAGTGCTTCATTGTAAATAACCCCATGGCCATCAGCACAATTAGAGATAAAATCGAGCTAAACACAAAAAACGCGGATAAATTGCCACGCAGATTGTTGGCATCTTGATGCTGAAGTAACAGTGCCATTGGCGGTCCGCCAATACTCGAACTGGTTCCCATAAAGCCAGACATGAACCCGGCAACAAACATGCGCTTAGGCGTTGGTTCAAGTCGGAATGGCAATGCGCTCACCAGTACGGCTAACAATACAAATAGCCCAAGTCCAAGTGACAGCATGCTAGCGGACACATAAAGCAGTATCCCGCCTCCCACTAGAGAGCCTGGTATTCGACCATACAAAGCGAGTTTCAGGCCACCAATGCTGATATTAGAACGGTATTTAAAGGCATTAATCAGTGACACCACCAGTGCCACTAGGCAAATAGGCGCCGGTACATAATCAATTGAAATTTGGAACAACAAAGGGGCTGCAACAATCGCTAAACCAAAGCCGATCGCAGTCTGAACAAAGGCTCCCACAAAGATCAATAGCATGGCGATAAGGGATGAGGTTTCAAATATACCTAGCTCAGGCATTACAACTCCAAAGTAGTTTTTCAAAATTCACTATTGACTTCATTACCTGTCGTCCTGCATATAATGAATAAACGATAAAGAATCATGAGGCTGATCACATGTTCAATAAAATTCATTCTTTGTTTAAAGAGCTATTAGATGGCAACGATCTTGCCACTCACACACAAAAGCAACCAAAGCTGGCTATTGCCGCTTTGTTATGTGAAGTGACGGCAGCTGACCATGAGCAAACGCCTCAAGAGTTAGCTGCAGAGCAGCAAATGCTACAAAAACTGTTAGACGTGACACCTGAAGACGCGTCAGCGTTGCTAGAAAACGCACGCGAGCAAGCTAACCAATCAGTCTCTTTGTACGACTTCACTTCTCAATTGAGAGATTTACCTAGACCTGAACGGAACAATCTCATTAAAGCCATGTGGACAGTCGCTTATGCTGATGGAGAGCTTGACCCTATCGAGGAATCCGTCATTCGCAAAGCCGCTGAGCTCATCTATGTCGATCACAGTGACTTTGTAAAAACAAAACTAGAAGTACAAGGCAGTAATTAGAGCATGACTAGCGCAAGCTTTGCTAGATTATAAGCATCGGTATAACCAGAATGCTGTCTGCCTTCCCACTCTATGTTTAAGGCTTCTTGCGCCGCCCTGTGACCAATGCGCTTCTCTCTGAGGCGATGTTGCATGCGGTACAAGGTAGCGAGATTTACAAACTCAACAAAGGGAAAATCAATCCCTTTCTCTTTGCATTCATTGCGAAAGATAATGTCGTCTCGACCCCAGCTTGCATAAATTTTGTTCGCGCCGCCGAAATTTTTGATCATCGACTTCATCACGTCCTGAAGCGGCCTACCCTGTTTTTCAATCTTACGCGGGGTGATGCCCGTTAATTGAGTACAAAATAAAGAAACTTCATCTTGTTCAGGCTTCACATAATATTGCGCGCGCTTAACGATTTCTTGCTTAGCTAGATCAATCTCCGCTAAACCAATTTCTATGATTTCACCTGTGATGCCCTTGCCGTTTTCATTCCAGCAACACATTTCTAAATCAAAGCAAACAACTCGGTTATAGTTCATTAAATCTTGTTCATGAGCGATATTAATTGTCGTTAAGTTTACCCTAATTTGACATACTCAAACACTAACTAAATGTATTTAAGTACTTGAATTTCTATTCAAGCGCCCGCACATTTAGAGCAATTACATTATACCTAATGAGACTCTAATCATGATTATCGACCTATCCGTGTTACCCAACACGTTTGATATGCTTCATGCAGGTTTAGCTGCATCAAGTGTCGTCCTTCTGGCTGTTGCTATCGCGCGTAAGCCAAAAACCATTGAAAAGATCGTCGAAAAGCCCGTTGAAAAACGTGTTGAGGTTGAAAAGCCTGTAGAAAAAATCGTTGAAGTCGAGAAAATCGTCGAAGTTGAAAAAGTAGTAGAGAAAGTTGTGGAAGTTGAATCAAAACTAAAAACAGCCTCTACGGATTCTGCACTGCAACTGCTCTCACTTCTGCAACAAGAAGCTCGCTTAGTCGACTTCCTAAAAGAAGATATTTCATCTTTTGCTGACGAAGAGGTGGGCGCAGCCGCTCGCGTTATTCACAGTGGCGGACAAAAAGTGCTAAAAGACTACGTTACGCTAACGCCAGTTCGCACTGAAATGGAAGAAACACAAATTCAAGTGGCTGAAGGATTTGACGCTCAAGAAATTCGCCTTGTAGGAAATGTTACTGGCAACGCTCCCTTCACTGGTACGCTTGTTCACAAAGGTTGGAAAGCTGACCAAATTGAACTTCCAAAGCTTGCTGAGAACTACAACGCTAACATCATCGCCCCTGCGGAGGTTGAGCTGTAATGAGTGAATCTGCGAAGTACATTGTTGGTATCGATTTAGGTACCACCCACAGCGTTTTATCCTTTGTTGATAAGCACCAAGAAGAAGCCAAGGTTGAGGTAATGCCGATTCCTCAGCTCAGTGCGCCGGGTCAGGTAGAGAGCCTCAATCAATTAGGGTCTTTTATCTATCAGCCTAGCGAACATGAAATGGGCGCTGGCTCAAGAACCCTGCCTTGGACAGAGTCTCCAGAAGCACTTGTTGGCTCTGTTGCAAGAAAACTAGGTAGCAAGACTCCAATTCGTTTAGTCGCAAGTGCTAAGTCTTGGCTGGGTCATGCGGCAGTCAATCGCCGTGAAGCCTTCTTACCCGCAGGTAGCCCAGAAGAAATCAGCAAGGTTTCTCCTTTGCGCGCAACTGAGCTTTACCTAGAGCACTTAATGCGGGCTTGGAATCATGCAAATCCTGAGCATAAGCTTCATGAGCAAGATGTCACAATAACGGTTCCAGCCTCCTTTGATCCAGCGGCCCGCGACCTCACAGCAGAAGCGGCTCGTAACCTTGGCCTGCACCACCTAACGCTATTGGAAGAACCGCAAGCGGCTTTATACAACTGGATTGAGAAAACCGGTGATGACTGGCGCAATCAATTAACAGTCGGTGATGTCGTGTTGGTTGTCGATGTTGGTGGTGGTACTACCGACTTATCTCTAGTTGCAGTAACCGAAGATGAAGGGAATCTTACCCTAGAGCGTGTTGCAGTCGGCGAGCACATACTGCTTGGCGGTGACAACATGGATCTTGCCCTAGCCTATCGCATCAAAATGAAGATGGCTCAAGACGGTAAAGACCTGCAACCTTGGCAAATCCAAGCCATCGTACACGCGTGTCGTGATGCAAAAGAAGCACTACTCAACGATAAAGAACTGCAATCTGTACCGATTGTTATTCCAAGTCGCGGCTCTAAGCTGATGGGTAGCACACTGAAAACTGAGCTGACTTCAGAAGAAGTTCAACAAACCCTAGTGGATGGTTTCTTCCCTGTCGTAGATATCGACGAGCATCCAAAACAAGCCAGACGTGGTGCATTAACTCAAATGGGTCTCCCATATGCACAAGATGCAGGCGTGACAAGACACATCGCCGCATTCCTTAGCAAGCAAGCAGAATCCACCTCTGATGTATTTGGTGGCATGTTTGGCTCTGATAAACCTGATTTTGTTAAGCCAACGGCTATTTTATTTAATGGTGGTGTACTCAAAGCAGAGATGCTTGCTGAACGCTTGTTCGAGGTCATTAACTTATGGCTAACGGGTGCTGATGCGCCTCAGGCGAAGCAGTTACTCGGTTCAGATCTAGATCTTGCGGTATCTTCAGGTGCCGCCTACTACGGTCAAGTTCGTCAGGGCAAAGGAGTACGCATCCGAGGCGGTATCGCTTCAAGCTACTATGTGGGTATCGAAAGCGCTATGCCTGCGATCCCTGGCATGGCACCACCAATGGAAGCGCTGTGTGTGGCACCTTTTGGCATGGAGGAAGGTTCTTCAGCGGATGTACCAAGCCAAGAGTTTGGTCTAGTGATCGGTGAACCTGTCCACTTCCAGTTCTACGGCTCTACCATTCGCCGAGACGACAGTGCAGGCACGCACCTAGACCATTGGCAAGACGGTGAGCTAGATGAGCTTCCTGAAATCCAGGTCACTCTAGACGCCAAAGAAGGCCGACAAGTAGGTGATGTGGTAGCGGTTAAGCTAGCGTCTCGAGTCACAGAGCTGGGTACTCTCTACCTAGAAGCCATTGCAGCTGACAACGGTCAAAAATGGCACGTTGAATTTGATGTACGAGAAGAAAACACCTCAAGCTAATCTATAATTCCATAGACCCTAAACAGCACTGATGCCTTCAGTGCTGTTTTTCTCCACCCCTGTTTCTCCGAGTTAACTATGACATCGTCAAAGACATCAGCTTCTTCAAAAAAATCTCGATTCCTGGTCGGCATTGACCTTGGTACCACCAATACTGTGGTCGCTTTTTGTGAAAACACTGAACCTCTTAAAGAGTCGCCTCTGCAATTGTTTGAAATTGACCAGCTTGTGGGACAAGGTGAAGTGGCACGCAGACCGCAACTTCCGTCCTTCAGGTTTCATGCGACAAAGCAGCAGTTTTCCAGTGAAGCTCTTCAGTTGCCGTGGACACAGCAACAGGTTGAAGGAGACGTTGGACATGTCATCATTGGTGAATGGGCGCGAGAATTGGGCTCTCAGGTTGAGGGAAGACAGGTTTCTAGTGCGAAAAGTTGGCTATCCCATGCCAATGTAGACCGAGAGTCAGAGATCTTGCCGTGGGCAGGTGCTGATGATGTGGAAAAGGTTTCTCCGGTTATTGCCAGTGCCAGTTACCTAAACCATATCAGGCAGGCATGGAACCACCGAAACCCAATCAACAGACTTGAAGAGCAAGAAGTGGTTATCACCGTTCCTGCCTCATTTGATGAAATCGCCAGAAGTTTAACCCTAAAGTCTGCCTCTCTGGCGGGCTTAGAGAATGTGCTGCTTCTGGAAGAGCCTCAGGCGGCCTGTTATGACTGGTATGCTCGCTTTGAACAGCAGCAGAACCCCGATCTTTCCGATATTCCTCTGATTTTGATTTGCGATGTAGGTGGTGGCACCACCGACCTTAGCCTTATTCAGGCTAAATATACAGACGGTGAACTTAGCCTCAACCGTATTGGTGTGGGTGAACACCTGATGCTTGGTGGTGATAACATCGACCTTGCCCTCGCCCATATTAGTGAGCAAAAGCTAAACAACAAAACGCCCATGAAGGCTCAAGCCCTAAGCAAACTCATTTCACAAACTCGCCGCGTGAAAGAGAACTTGCTTGGCGTGAATGCGCCCGAGGAAGGTAAAGTCACCCTTCTTGGCGGAGGCTCTCGACTCATTGGCGGCGCACGCAGTGTGGCAGTAACGCGAGAGGAAGTTCAGCAACTCGGCTTGGAGGGCTTTTTCCCTCTCACCGAATTTGATGAGCTACCTAGCAGTAAACGTAGTGCCGTTGTGGAATTTGGCCTGCCCTATGTATCCGATCCCGCTGTAACTAAACACGTCGCGCAATTTTTAAACCAGCACCAATCGGCTTGCCAAGACGCGTTAGGACAAAGCCAAGGTAGCGCTATCCCTGTCGCTCTGTTAGTTAATGGAGGCGCGTTTAACAGTCCTCTGATTAAAAAACGTATCCAGGATGTCCTTGAATTGTGGCGTGATGATTCCGTTACTCTGTTAGATAACCCACACCCAGACTTTGCCGTGGCTTATGGCGCAGTGGCCTACAGCAAAGCACGCCGTGGTGCCCAGTTAAAGATTGGTGGTGGTAGCCCTCGCTCCTACTTCTTGCACCTTGCGGGTAAAAATAAAAGCCAAGCGCTCTGTCTACTGGGTAAAGGCAGTGAAGAAGGCACCGAAGTGCGTCTAACCGGACGCCGCTTCGCGCTCACCCTTGATCAGCCGGTTCGCTTTAATCTGTTAACCACTACGATGGACAGTTTGAGCGATGGCTCAATACCCAACAATGGAACACTTCACACGGTGGACAGTGACCTAATGCAGGCACTTCCTCCTTCTATCGCATCACTTGATAGTGGGAACGACGAGGAACTAGAGGCTAATCAAAAGCGCAGAGTGGAAGTGCAGCTGAGCAGTAAGTTAACAGAAGTTGGCACATTGCAGCTTGAGTGTGTTGACATCGAAAACGATGACGACCGCTGGCAGGTGGAGTTTGAGGTACGCAACCAAAAAACGGTTGAAGAGCAACAAATTCCAGAGAATTTAACACAATCCAAGCAGCTCATTTCTGCGCTTTACAGCGGCAGTAAAAAGCAAACTGATGCTAAAGAAATCAAAATGCTCGCCAAGCAACTAGAGCGAAAATTAGGCAAGCGGGAGAGCTGGGACTTAACCACCTCTCGTCATCTGTTTGATGCCTTTGCGCTGGGTAAGAAACGCCGACGCCGCTCGGAGCCCCATGAAAAAAATTGGTTAAGATTGGCGGGTTACAGCTTGAGACCAGGATTTGGCGATCCCGTTGATTCTTGGCGCATGGAGCAAGTTTGGCCACTTTACCAACAAGGTATTCAATTTAAAAACCAGCAAGGATGGAGTGATTGGTGGATTTTTTGGCGCAGAGTCAGTGGAGGCCTAAACCAAGACCAACAAGAAACCATTCTTGCCGATATTGCTAAATATCTACACCCAGGAGCGCTGAAAAACCCTCAAACAGCCAAAGTAGCACATGACAATGGTTATGAAGCAATGGTGCGCCTATCTGCTTCTTTGGAACGATTACATTTCGAGGACAAAACGCTGCTTGCCAATTGGTTCATGACCAAAGCATGCCACTTAGAAAGCTACCGTGATGCGCACTGGTGGGCACTAGCACGCCTAGGCAGTCGCAGGCCATTGTATGGCAGTCAGCACAATGTGATTCCGGTTAAAGAGATCAATACCTGGCTACACACTTTGCTTGAACTTGATTGGAGCAAACAAAGCATGGCTGCCTTTGCTGCAGTCATGATGGCGTGTAAAACCGGTGATAGAACGCTTGATGTATCAGAGGAACTCAGGCAACAAGTAATAGAAAAAATCACTGGCAGTAAAGTTCCTCAAACTTGGTTGCACCTGCTAACTGCTGAAGAGTCGTTTAATCAAGAAGAGGCTCAAAAAGCCTTTGGCGATACCTTGCCAGCAGGCCTGCAATTACTGCAAGACGACTAAGCGTGCTCTAACATCATCGATTGCCCCTATCAAAAGGGGCAATATTATCTTTCTTCTGAACCAACCCCTTCTGCAGCTCGTACTACTATTGTTAATTAAAATTGCTATTTAATAACAAATAGTGAAAGTTTTTCTTAGTTCGCACTTTCCTATTGAGAGACTATTTAACAAAGAAAGACGAGGTCTCAAATGAAACGACTGTCTACCGCACTTTTCACCATTGTAATCGCTTCTCCTTTCGCATGGATGATGTCTGGCAGTTCTATGGCTGACGATGCAAAGATGTCCGATGCAACCAACATCAAAGTCGCCACGCTTGCCGGTGGGTGTTTTTGGTGCACAGAGGCTGATCTTGAAAAACTGCCTGGCGTTATTGATGTTGTCTCTGGTTATGCCGGAGGAACGGAGGTCAACCCGACCTACAAACAAGTAGCTGCAGGTAAAACGGGCCATATAGAGGTAATTCAAGTTACCTACGATGCTGACTCTGTCACCTACATTGAAGTGCTTGACCAGTTGTTTCGCCACATGGACCCTACCGATGACCAAGGATCGTTTGTGGATAGAGGCCGACACTACCGACCTGCTGTGTTTTATCACAATGAACAACAGCTCGATATTGCTACAGGGTTTATACAAGATATAGACCGATTGGGTGTGTACAAAAAACCGCTGAAAACAGATCTAATCGAATACACAACCTTTTATGAGGCCGAAAATTATCATCAGGATTACTACAAAAAGAATCCTATTCGTTACAAGTACTATCGCCACGGTTCAGGGCGTGATCGTTATCTAGATAGCATCTTTGGTAAAGATCGTGAAGAATCTGGCATGACCTTGATAGCAATGATTGAGGCAGACAAAGGCGTAGATACTCAGCGTTACTCAAAACCGAGTGACTCTGCAATTAAAGATATGCTAACTGAACTTCAATATTATGTTACTCAACAAGAAGGTACAGAGCGTCCGTTTAAAAACGAATATTGGGACAATAAAAAAGAAGGTATCTACGTCGATATCGTCTCAGGAGAGCCTCTGTTTAGCTCAACAGATAAGTATAAATCTGGCACCGGCTGGCCGAGCTTTACAAAACCGATTAATGACCGATTTATCACCGAGCATAAGGACAACAAACTGTTTTACACACGTGTAGAAGTCAGAAGTCGATTTGGTGATTCTCATCTCGGGCATGTGTTTGAAGATGGTCCACAGCCTACTGGATTAAGATACTGCATTAATTCAGCGTCACTAAAGTTTATTCCCAAAGATCAACTGGCTAGCATGGGATACGAAGAGTTTTTATCGCTGTTTTAGAAGTTGTAATTTTAGTGTATGATTTTCTTAGCGGCTAAGTTAACCACGTTGCAATGGCTAACCAAACTGCTTAGAGCACCGGCCTTCGGGCCGGTTCTTTTTTATCTGCTAACCCTTGAATAAATTCAACCAAAGCCTCATTCACAACCTCTGATTTTTCATACTGAAGAGCGTGGCCTGCATCCTCTAGTGCAACAAAGGTGTGATCACTGGATAAGTAAGAGCGAACTTTGTCTGATTGATTGAAATCGAACATCTGATCTTTCTTTCCCCACATTAAAAGCGTCGGTATGTGATTTATTTTGAGGCTCTCCAAAGCCTGTTGACTCGACTGTTGCAGGGCCTGATTTGCGGTTAAATAAATCGCGTTACGAAACCCTTTTATCTTCATTTGCTCACGATATCGCTGTTGCCAGTAATCCAACAGCTCTGGTTTGACAAAGTCTTTTATCTGCTCGTTAACCATTTTAGGAAGATAGAAAGCGTAGGTGAGGTAGCGACCAATGAAAGGCAGTTTTAGTGGTCCAATATCTATCGGTTCATTCAGTGGAGCAAGAAGACTCACACTTGCAACCCGACCGGGATGCGCCTTAGCATAGTTCGCCACAATAGCGCCGCCCATAGACAAACCCACTAAATGCACTGCTTGCTCTATGTGTAAATGATCTAAAAGTTGCTCTATCTGATTAGAAAACAGCTCTAGGTTGTATCGCGTATTTGAACGGGCAGAATAGCCTCTTCCGAACAAATCAAACGTCAATACGCGAAAACCAGATTGTTCTATAGCTTTTACGTTTTTTTCCCACGCAAAGCTAGGAACTGAGAAACCATGAACCAGAACCACAACGGGTAAATCACAGCCACCAGCAAAGTGATAATTAACAATGCCAAGTGGTAGCTGCGCAATAGTAAGTTCAGGGTGTTTTTTTAATTCTTGAGTTAAATAGCGACGTTCTACGTTTCGCCAAACAGGTAGCATGGTCAAAAATAGAATGAGTAATAAAAGTATTAATAACCCTAACTCAAGCCACACATGCCACCCCTCAAATCTTAAGGACGGTTACCCAATTTAACCTGTCCATCAGTGGTAAACCATAGCGCCTGTTTGCGTCGTCGGCCAATCAATATTGGGCCGTCGTCGAAAAACAGAAAGTTTTTCCAGTGCTGCTTGAATATCGACCAAGTCGTTTGTACCACATTGTACTTCTCGTAACAGAAATACACAGTCACATCGTCTTGCCAGTCAATGTGTTCAAGTACTGCTTCAGGCAACCCCTCGCTATCGGACTCCCAATTGCTCATCCAGTTTACCGAGTCAGACCAATTAGCCTCTGAAGTCGGCCAATCTTGGCTGCTCATACGCTCTGAGTCTGGACTTTGCTTGCTGACATTATCCTTCCAGAACTGAGCACTTTTAGCCTGAGACATAGGCTTTATAGCTGCTAAGTCTTCTGATGGGATAGGCATGGATTGGTGGGTAAAGATCCACTTACGTGAATACTCATCTAACGATATATGGTCCATATTACTCATCTTTTAGCCAGCCGTTTTCTACGGCTTCATCTATGATCTGTAGCGCCTTCTGCCACAAGGTTTCTGAACCTTGCTGAATGCGACTGTTGATAGCAATAACTTGGCTGCGTTTCACTTGATGCTCAACCCAGCTTTGCCCTTGATTATGATAGTTCAATAACATTGGGATGAATCGATCTAATGCCTTGGCAAACTTGGCATCACTTGTTATCGCTGCTTCAAATTCATCCCATATAGAACGAAGCTCTTCTCTTTGTCCTTCTGGCAGGTAGCCAAACAAACGATCCGCTGCTTGAAGCTCCTTTTGCTCTTGCTCTTTTGAGGCAACTGCGTCGTAAACGAAGGTGTCCCCCGCATCAATTTCAACAATATCATGCAGTAGCAGCATCTTTAACACTCGAGCGATGTCGACTTCTGCATTGGCATGCTCTTGAGTCAGCATTGCCATAGTTGCTACATGCCAGCTATGCTCTGCACTATTTTCAAGACGGCCCTGTGCGCTCTTTACGCGCGTTCTTCTAAGGACGTTCTTAAGCTGGTCAATCTCCATCAACATATCAAGTTGCTGGTTTAATCTTTGCATGTTTCCATCCAATTTTGGTTAGTTAATGACGTCAGTACATGGTCTTGCCAACGCCCATCAATCAATAGGTAATCCTTGGCGATACCTTCTTTTACAAAGCCCATTTTATCTAGGACCTTAGCACTTCTCTCATTATGCGGAAGATAAGATGCTTGAATGCGGTGCATATTAAACGTCTCGAAAAGATAGTGACAGGCTTCTTTTAAGCTAGAGTGCATTAGTCCCTTTCCCTGCTCCTGTTCGTCGAGAGAATAACCAAGATTACAGGCGTGAAATGGGTAACCGACAATATTACTAAAGGTCACTACACCTAATACCTTGCTCTCGTCATGGCTCAACAATAGAAGGTATAAGCCCTGTCTGAGTTTCTCTAACTCTTCAAGGCGGGTTATCTTATATTTCCACCCTGTTACGGTGTAAAAACCTTCATCTCGAATGGGATCCCAAGGCTTTAAAAACGCTTTATTACGCACAAAGTATTCGCACAATATCTTTGCATCCGAGCGAGTAACAGAACGAATCGTCGGTTCTGATACAGAAGTGCTTTTTTTAATGACCAAAGGCTTATGTGTGAAAAACATCTCCAAACCTATTTCTTCCCAATCTCATAGTCTCTCAGCTTATTAGCTATTGAGGTGTGAGACACGTTCAGCCTTTTCGCTAGTTTTCTGCTCGATGGGAATGCCTGATACAGCTTAGATAACACCTGAGATTCATGACGCTTCATTATATGGTCCAGCGAACCATCAAGATCGAGCTTCGTCTCCCCTTTCGACAAACCATCAAGAGTAGGAAGGTGGAAATGTTGGGTCGACAACTCAGTCCCTTCAAGCTCTGTGAGGGCGCGCAATACTGCATTGTTGAGTTCGCGTATATTGCCCGGCCAGCTATAACTAATTAAGGCGTCCATTAGGCTTGCTGAACAGCTTGGCTTATCAATACCTAACTGCGCACTGTGTTTCACTAGTAACATATCCAGTAAAGGGGCAATATCTGATGACCTATCACGTAGTGGCGGAATTTTGAGATTTAGCACATTAAGACGGAAGTAAAGATCCTGACGGAAGCTTCCCGACTCTATCAGTTGCTCTAACGTATGCTTAGTAGAGGCTATCACGCGCACATTGACACTGACCTCTTTATCTTCACCTACACGCCTAAAGGTGCCATCTTGTAAAAATCGCAGCAGTTTACTTTGCAGGTGTGCTGACATCTCACCAATCTCATCAAGAAATACGGTTCCGCCATCCGCGTTTTCAAAAATGCCTTTGTGTGGCTTTCCTTGGTTAGAAGCACTCTGGGCATGACCAAACAGCTCAGTTTCTGCCACATCATCTGGCATCGATGCACAGCTCAGCACAATAAAGGGATTGGCAGCTCTGTGAGAACGCGCATGACACGCGCGAGCAAGCATTTCTTTACCTGTCCCAGTATTGCCTTCAATCAGTAGCGGCTGCTCTAGCATTGACAACTTTTTGGCTTGCGTGATCAACGCTTTATGTCGATTGGATATGCCCACAAAGTGCTCAAAGCCCAGTGGGTCGCTATCAGAAACCTGCTCAGTGTGTCCATGGTCTTGACGAGCTTGTCTAAGCTGAAACACGGTACTTGCATGCACCGAGGTATCACTGCTTTGCGTCAGATAGACAGGGACAATCTCCATCTGATAATCGATACCACCAATTACAACCGTTTGTTTGAGTCGGGTTGCGGAGTCTTCAAGCCATGCTTGGTAAGAAAACTTTGGTAGCAGTTGGCTGATGGAGCTGCCTAGTATAGAGCCTTCATTATTATGAAAAAGCTGCTTGGCCTTCTGATTGGCCATGTCAATCTGACCATTAAGACCAACGGAGAGAAGTGCTTCTGATAAGTTATCGAGTACAGCCGTAAGTTCTGTGTTTTTACGCTCGCTAGGCATGAATTGAATGCGCCTAACATCAGAGACACCATCGATGCGCCTGATTTGTGCCATCAAAGCACTAAAGGATTCAAAATCTAGTTCAGGGCAATTAAGATAAATGATACCGACAGGGTCAATTTCGATACCTCGCAAATCTAGATTTTGCGAGGTTAATATATCTAGCAGTTCGCGGGTTAAGCCCAAGCGGTCTTCACACAATACTTGTAAACGCACGTCTGATTCTCAAGTGTTCAATAATGTTTACATGAGTGTCTAGCAGAAGCACATTTCAGTCAAGTAATATCAGGGATTAGAGCAAGTTAAGCTTGCTCTCTTTCTTCACTATTTTGTAAACGATGTTTAACAGACAGCAATACTTGGTCACGCACATCTCTCAATCGCAGGCGGTTATCATCGGAAAATGGGATTGGTCTCATTAGCTGAGCAGCCTTAATACCCAAACGTGCAGTCAGCAAACCGACACCTACCCCTTGCGCCGCTCGAGTCGACAGCTTAGCAGTAAGATCCATAGATAGAAGATCCATGCCTGCATCCATAGCCAGCTCAGTACCCCCTGCTGCTGCCATATTGATTAGAGTCAGTCGTAACAATTGAATTCGAGACCAGTAGCCAAGCTCAACACCATATTCTTTAGCAATACGGTTGATTAGCGATATGTTTCTCCAAGCCACCAGCAACATGTCAGCTGCCGCCAGCGGGCTCACTGCCACCATCACAGCAGCCTCTGATGAATACTTGGCAATGGCTTTATTTATCTTCTGATCCACAGGAGACAGGACGTACCCCTGATACAAATCTAGCATGTCACGATCAGAATGATTTTCGCTTTTATGTTGTGACCATTTAGCTAGGCCAACATTCTCAACACCTGATGCGGTCATCGTCTTAGAAAGAGAATCACAAAACGGCCCCGCATTGCCATAGTCGTTATTGTCATAGAGCTCTTGAGCCTTCATTTGCACGTCACCTTGCTGGCGAAGACGTCTCATTTTAAGCAGCTCACGCAATAAAGCTCCCGCTCCAATGGCGCAGCCACCGGTTAACAGCACCGTCCATGACAAACTCAAAAAGTCGTTCGTTTGAAATGCTCCTATGAACGAGTCAATAAGCTGCCACACACTTAAGCCCCCTAAAGTGGCAAACAATAGCTTCCAACGCAATGGGACTCGACGTCGATTAAACAACGTCTCAACCTTCTCTTCTATAGGCTCATCATCAGCTGTAGCGATAGGTTCAGCCTTAATGAATTGATGCTGTTCAAAGGTTTGTTTACTTCCTAGATCAGGCTGCGCGTCTTTGTACTGAGTTTTAGCATTTTCGCGTTGCTCTTTATTCTCATCTGAGTCTGTAAAAACCTGTTTTTGTTTGTATTCGTTCAAAGCATTACCTCAACTTATCACCCAGTAAGAACTGCATCACCTTATCCATACCGATATGCGGCAAGGGCGCGGCTTCTACATAATTTTGTGGTCTGAAGCTAACAAAATCGAATCCTTGTTTATCCCAAAATTCGGCCTTTGGTAGGGTTGCCGGTACTTCTCCTGGATATAAAGTCAGTTCATTTCCTTCTATCGTCGTGCCATTAACAACAGGAATAGATTTTCCTTTCTGCTCTACAAACCCTGCCTCTGTCGATTTTATCGACGCGAAAGGCATGCACTCCATAGAGACACTTTCAAAAGAGACATGTTGCCAAATCGGTTGCACTAAATGTCTAAGCAACAAGTTCAAATTAGAATGTTGATCTGGGGTAATGTGGTCAGCTTTTGTTGCCGCAAACAATAACTTGTCGGTTCTTGGTGAGAACAAGCGACGCATTAGGCTATTTTTTCCATAACTGAAACTCTTCATTATTTCAGTAAGTGCAATCTGCATATCGCTGAAGGCATGCTCACCCTGATTAAGAGGCGTTAACACATCCACCAGCAAGATTTGTCTATCGAACGACGAAAAATAATTGCGATAGAAGGGTTTGATCACCTGTTGCTGATACTCTTTGTAGCGCTTAACCAACAAGTTCATAGTGCTACCCTTTGCAGGTTTGTCCTTGAAAACATAAGGAAAGAACAGCACTACAGGGGCATCGGCCAGCTCACCCGGCAATACGAATCGTCCAGGTTGTATAAGCTGATATCCCTTCGACTTGAGATTAAGTAACAGCTCTGTGTATTGGGCCGCAACTTCATTGAGCAATTTGTCGTCATTAGATGCCTCGTAGTCAAGATGCTGACTTCGGTCTAACCAAGCTTTCACTTCAGGCAGGTCAATCTGCTGAAGACGTAATAGTTGCTGTTCAGACCATGCTTGAAAGTCCATCTCTAGCATGGGCAGATCGAGAAGCCACTCCCCAGGGTAATCCACCAAGTCCACATATAAGGTGGCATGGCGACTGATCAATTTTCGAGCTTTACTGCTTGGCTTATATTTGATGGCGATACGGATTTCACTGACATCACGGGTCGGTGTCGGCCATTGCGGAGTTTCAAGTGTCAATGATTCATAAGAAGCATCTAGATTGAATCTAGGTGTGAGAAGATTCTTCTGGGGCACTCGTCGTGCACCTAACACCCTAGCATCTCTCTGCGCCGCCAATAGAGGCAGATTGTCATGGGTTGACGTATGGAGAAGTTGATCCACAAAGGAGGTAATAAATGCGGTCTTACCGGCACGAGAAAGGCCGGTCACACCAATTCTAAGGTGTGCATCCAGCCCTCTATTAAGTAGTTGTTTTGCTTCGTTTGTTATTTTGTTCATATTACGCTCCTAGGCTCAAGATATTGAATTACTCTCCAAATATCCAGCGTTAGAGCGCAACATTAACAAGATTTAATCATCCACAATGAGCTTATAAATAACAAACAGAGCAAGTTCCAAAAGAAGTGTTAATACTATCGTGATGGTAATGTACTTCTCGTGGAAAATGGCAATACCATTGAGAATTAGGTCATAGCAAAGGAAGCCACCGATAACGACGGCAACGATGATCTGAAGAATTTGTACAAAGCGTGGCATAACATCCCCTGTTAAAAAAAGTCACAGCATAAGTGTATCAGCTATCTCGCTGAATTTTCGATAAAAAGCGCAATCTTTGATTGCGCTTCATCGTTTTAGATTAACTAAAGTTAATCCATTTCAGTAATTTTTACCTTCCACGTCTCAGGTCCAATTTGGTGTGCATTGGCACCACTTGAGTCTACAGCAACGGTAACAGGCATATCTTCAACGTCAAACTCATAGATAGCCTCCATGCCTAGCTCTTCAAATGCAATCACTTTGGCACTCTTGATCGCTTTAGAAACAAGATAGGCAGCGCCACCCACAGCCATTAGGTATACCGCTTTGTTCTCTTTTATAAGCTCAACGGTCTGCGAACCGCGCTCAGCCTTACCTATCATGCCGGCAATGCCCGTTTTAGACAGCATCATTTCGGTAAACTTATCCATACGCGTTGATGTCGTTGGGCCAGCAGGTCCCACAGCCTCATCACCCACAGCATCTACAGGTCCAACGTAGTAAATAAATTTACCCTTAAAGTCGACGCCTTCTGGCAACCCTTCACCACTTTCTAGAAGCTGTTGAATACGTTTATGAGCGGCATCACGCCCAGTCAACATCTTACCTGATAGCAATAATGTCTCGCCTGTTTTCCAGGTTTCAATATCCGCTTGCGTAACAGAATCGAGATTCACTCTGCGCGCTTTTGCTCCTGCATCCCACGAGATTTCTGGCCAGTCTTCTAGTTTAGGTGGAACCAAATCCGCTGGACCCGACCCATCTAGAGTGAAATGTACATGACGTGTTGCTGCACAGTTTGGAATCATACACACAGGCTTAGATGCAGCATGAGTTGGAGCAGTTTTTATCTTAACGTCCACGACAGTGGTTAAGCCGCCTAGGCCTTGAGCACCAATACCCGTTTTGTTGGCACGTTCAAAGATCTCAAGACGCATCTTCTCTTCTGTCGTTTGCGCACCTCGCTCCATCAATTCATGGATATCAACAGGATCCATCAAGGATTCTTTTGCCAATACTGCGGCTTTTTCTGCAGTGCCACCAATGCCTATGCCTAGCATGCCAGGTGGGCACCAGCCCGCGCCCATAGTTGGCAAGGTTTTTTCAACCCATTCTGCTACGTCATCGGAAGGATTTAACATCACCATTTTGGTTTTGTTTTCTGAACCACCGCCCTTAGCGGCAATTTGCACCTCAACCTTGTCTCCTGGCACCATATTAATGTGCACAACAGCAGGCGTATTGTCTTTGGTATTAGTTCGTTTACCCGCGGGGTCTAGCAAGATAGATGCGCGAAGCGGGTTGTCTGGATTGGTGTAGGCTTGTCGAACACCCTCATCAATCATCTCTTGCACTGTAATATCGGTATCTTCCCACTGTACTTTCATGCCAATGTTCACGAAACACGTCACAATGCCCGTATCCTGACATATCGGTCTGTGGCCTTCGGCTGACATTCGAGAGTTAATAAGGATCTGCGCAATCGCATCTTTTGCCGCAGTGCTTTGTTCGGCGTGATACGCTTTTTCTAACGCTTGTACAAAATCAAGCGGATGGTAATAAGAGATGTATTGAAGTGCATCAGCGACACTGCTGATAAGATCTTGCTTACGAATTACGGTCATTCGCGGAGCCCCTTTTGGTCAGTCTGAATCCGTTTCATGCACGATCAAGCCTATGACTTCACGTGCGTTCTGAACTTGAGATAAATCTATGATACTCTTGAGGCGATTCTCAAACCACACTCACCTTTACGGTGTCGTCACATTTCAAGCAATTTGATAGATGTCTGATTTAAAAATTGAAACCGAGCAACTCATTTATCGAAAGGATCTTGCCTTAGATCTGTTCGATAAAATAGAACAATCCCCTTACGCCATGCTGCTTCGTTCTGCATCTGATAATCACCCAAACAGTCGTTACGATATTTTGGTGCATTCACCACAGATTACAGTAGAAACCTACGGTGGCATGAGTAACGTAACAATAGATGGCGAGTCTTCTCAAGTTGCAGAGGATCCTTTCGAACTCCTAAGAAGACTGCAACAACAATATCTTCCTCACTTACATGCCGATACACATCTGCCTTTCATTGGTGGTTGGCTAGGCTACTTTGCTTATGACTTAGGCAGACGCATTGAAGCGTTCAAAAATATTGCTAAGCAAGACCTAAGCGCCCCTGATATGGCAGTGGGCCTGTACGAAAAGGCATTAGTGGTTGATCACGAACTCAAACAAGCGTTTTGGGTTGGGAAAAACCTCGCTGCTGACAATATGCCCAAGCTCAATCACGAGAGCGACGCTCAGCATCCTTCGTTTCAGTTAGAGACTTCTTGGTCTGCGAATATGACCAAACAGCAATATCAAGATAAGTTTGAGGCTGTTCAAGATTACCTGTTATCCGGTGATTGTTACCAAATCAACTTAGCACAGCGCTTTAGCGCAGGTTACTCTGGCAACGAATGGCCAGCATACAAAACCTTAGAAAACGAGAATAAAGCGCCGTTCTCCGCGTTTATTCGGTTACCGCATAATGCTGTGCTCAGTATATCGCCGGAGCGTTTTCTACTTGCTCATGATAAACAAGTACAGACCAAGCCCATTAAAGGAACTAGGCCACGCTTTAACGATCCCTTAAAAGATAAAGAGCAAAGGGACGACTTACAAACAGCAGAAAAAGACCAAGCCGAGAACCTGATGATCGTTGACCTGCTGCGCAACGACATAGGACGCGTATCCGCGCCCGGTAGTGTAAAAGTGCCGCATTTGTTTGAAATCGAGAGCTTCCCTGCCGTTCATCACCTAGTGAGCACAATCACAGGGGTGTTGGATGAGCAATATGACGAATACGACCTGCTGCGCGCTTGTTTTCCTGGAGGTTCAATTACTGGCGCACCAAAGGTCAGAGCGATGCAGATCATAGAGGAGCTTGAGCCTCACCGTCGCAGCGTCTATTGCGGCAGCATTGGCTATATCAGTCGATGTGGCAATATGGACACCAGCATAACCATCAGAACGCTGATTACCGAAGACAATAAAATACATGCTTGGGCAGGAGGTGGATTGGTCGCGGATAGCGAATGTGAATCAGAGTACCAAGAAACGTTACATAAACTTGGCAAAATTCTGCCAGTATTAGAGTAGCGAATTGTTTAGAGAGGAAGGCATGACCAAAGACGAATTTTTATTGAGATTTAATCTAAGTAAGCCTACTTCCTACGATACGCAAAGCCTGCAGCGATTGGCTCATTTTGATCAAGATGTTCTAAGACCTGCCGCGGTATTAATCGGTCTCGTTGAGCGAAAGAATCGTCTCCATGTCATTCTCACTAAGCGCGCTGCTCACCTAAAGCACCATCCAGGACAAGTCAGTTTTCCTGGAGGAAAATATGAGCAAGAAGACGCACATCTTAGTGTTACTGCCGTAAGAGAGACCTTTGAAGAGGTGGGTATCGATCCTTCATTGGTCACAGTAGCAGGTGCCCTGCCTCCTTTACCTACAATCAGTCAGTTTGCCGTTACCCCGTATATTGCGTTTATCGAGCCACACTATCAGTCAAAGCTTGATCCCAATGAGGTTGCTGAAGCATTTGAGGTGCCCGCGGAGTTTCTTTTTGCCCGTAGCAACCTTTCTAGTTTTCATTTCCAATTAAAAACCGTGACACACAAAGTATTTGCTATCCCCTATCAAAGACACTTTATTTGGGGAGTAACCGCACAAATTATCGATGCGATGCAGAGACAGCTCACTTATTTGATGGATTAAACACCGCTTAAAAAAAAATACCCACGAAATAGGCACTCTTTACTTGATGCAAATTTATTGGTGGGTAAACTGAGAAGTTCTATTTAATTTTCTATTTCTCGATAGCATCTATTGGAGAGTAATACCAAATGACTTACGCGCCTGTAACAGACGTTCTTAGCGGAAAGCTCGAAGTAAACAGTGAAATCACTGTTCGAGGCTGGATCCGTTCACGTCGCGATTCCAAAGCTGGAATCTCTTTTCTTGCCATCTATGACGGCTCTTGTTTCGACCCGATTCAGGCCGTGGTCCCAAATAGTTTAAATAATTACGATGAAGAAGTGCTTAAACTGACTACAGGTTGTTCTGTAGAAGTCACTGGTACCATCGTAGAGTCTCCAGCAAAAGGTCAAGATTTTGAACTGGCTGCTACCGCTGTAAAAGTGGTTGGTTGGGTTGAAGACGCTGAAACCTACCCTATGGCGAAGACTCGTCACTCTATCGAGTACCTTCGTGAAGTAGCTCACCTTCGTCCACGTACAAACGTGATCGGCGCTGTCGCTCGCGTGCGTAACTGTTTGTCTCAAGCGATTCATCGCTTCTATCACGAGCAAGGTTTCTTCTGGACTTCGGCGCCGTTAATCACTGCATCTGATGCTGAAGGTGCGGGCGAGATGTTCCGCGTATCTACTTTAGATATGGAAAACCTGCCACGCACTGACAAAGGCGATGTAGACTTCAACGAAGATTTCTTCGGCAAAGAGACATTCCTTACTGTATCAGGCCAGTTGAACGCAGAAGCGTACGCGTGTGCCCTAAGCAAGGTTTACACCTTTGGTCCAACGTTCCGCGCAGAAAACTCAAACACCAGCCGCCACCTAGCGGAGTTCTGGATGGTAGAGCCTGAGATTGCGTTTGCTGATCTTGACGATGCTGCAAAACTGGCTGAAGACATGCTTAAGTATGTGTTCAAGGCTGTTCTTGCAGAGCGCCGTGACGACCTAGAGTTCTTTGCTCAGCGCATTGACAAGCAAGCGATCTCTCGTCTTGAGCAGTTCGTTGACGCTGATTTTGCACAAGTGGACTACACTGACGCAATTCAAATCCTACTCGATTCTGGTCGTGAGTTTGAATTCCCTGTTGAGTGGGGCATCGACATGTCATCTGAACATGAACGTTACCTTGCTGAAGAGCACTTCAAGGCACCTGTAATCGTTAAGAACTACCCGAAAGACATCAAAGCTTTCTACATGCGCCTTAACGACGACGGCAAAACTGTTGCTGCGATGGACGTTCTAGCACCTGGCATTGGTGAAATCATCGGTGGTGCTCAACGTGAAGAGCGTCTAGACGTTCTAGACGAGCGTATGATCGCTATGGGCATCGACCCAGAGCACATGAACTGGTACCGCGACCTACGTAAATACGGCACTGTGCCACACGCTGGTTTCGGTCTTGGTTTCGAGCGTTTAGTATCCTACGTAACAGGCATGGGCAACGTACGTGACGTTATTCCATTCCCACGTACACCACGCAGCGCGAACTTCTAAGTCGACGACTGTTATTAAAAACCGCCTGATGGCGGTTTTTTTGTATCTAGGTTTCAGGAAAAATTGATATCAGACAGGTGTTGCGAATTACATTGATAAATTAATTACAAATCTGTTGTTTTGACGTTTTTCTACAGGTATAAAAGAAGACAGTCACATTCCCTTAAATCACTTTAACACGGACGATTCTCATGTTTGAAAAAGTAGTAGCTGCTCCTGCCGACCCAATCCTAGGTTTAACTGAAGAGTTTAAAAAAGATGCTCGTGATACCAAGATTAACCTTGGTGTAGGTATCTACAAGAATGAACAAGGTTCTACCCCTGTTCTTGCCACTGTGAAAAAAGCAGAACAAGCCATTCTTGAGACTGAAACCACTAAGTCTTACCTAACGATTGAAGGCACAGCCGAATATGGCCTAGCTGTACAAAAGCTACTATTTGGTGAAGACAGCGCTATTGTTTCAGAAAAGCGTGCTAAAACAGCTCAAGCGCCAGGTGGCACAGGCGCACTTCGTGTTGCAGGTGAGTTCATCAAGCGTCACCTAAATGGTGCGAAAATTTGGATCAGCAACCCGACTTGGGCAAACCACAAAGGTGTGTTCACAGCGGCAGGCATCGAAATTGCTGAATACCGTTACTACAACGCCGAAACAAAGGCGAAAGACTTTGACGCTATGCTTGCGGATCTTGAACAAGCCAATGCTGGTGATATCGTTCTTCTGCACGGCTGTTGCCACAACCCTACGGGTATCGACCCAACGGCTGACGAATGGCAAGCACTAGCGAAACTAGCAGCGGACAAGCAACTTATTCCACTGTTTGACTTTGCCTACCAAGGTTTTGCTAAGGGCGTAGAAGAAGATGCAGCAGGTCTGCGTGCGTTTGCTGAGCAAAATAGCGAAATCCTAGTGGCGAGCTCTTTCTCTAAGAACTTCGGATTGTACAACGAGCGCGTTGGTGCATTTACTCTGGTAGCGGCAAATGCTGACGTTGCGCAGACAGCATTTTCTCAAGTTAAAGGGATTATTCGCTCAATCTACTCTAACCCACCGGCTCACGGCTCTGCTGTAGTTACGCACATTCTAAACAATGCTGAACTTCGTCAAGAGTGGGAAGCAGAAGTAAAAGAGATGCGTGACCGCATTCAAGAGATGCGTACACTGTTTGTCGAAACTCTTAAAGCGCAGGGCGTTTCACGTGACTTTAGTTTTATTGAGCGTCAAAACGGTATGTTCTCGTTCTCTGGCCTAACCAAAGAGCAAGTAACGCGCCTTAAAGATGAATTTGCTATCTACATTGTAGGTTCTGGCCGTATCAGCGTGGCTGGCATGACCAAAGAAAACATGCTGCCACTGTGCAAAGGCATTGCTGCAGTACTATAAGCATTTTGTAAGCATTGCTTGAATGATATAAAGGCTGGTTTTTACCAGCCTTTATTGTCTCTATTGCCTAGACCACTAGCATCAAAAACGAAGTTTAGCGACCACCCCACCCTGATCCAGCGTTGAATCATCATTCCAAATCGTTCTACCGTACGCTCCTAATGAGAAATTCGTAGTAAAATAATAATCCAATGACAGCTCAAAAGAAGATTCATGAATGATGTCGTATTCAAGATACTCGAGGACCATATTCCCCTCTAACGCATCGGTAAACGCATAGTTGGCACCAGCAAATAACCCCAACAAAAAATCTTTTTCGGTATATTTTGTTGAGCCATTGCTATCGCGTATCTTCAACTTAGAACCACCTATTTTAATACCGGCGTAAAGGTCCCCATTTTCCATCACAGCAAAACGTCTTGCTCCTGATAGTGTTACATAATCGGCTCTGTCATTCTCATCACCATGATGGGTGAAACGACCTTTATATTGAAAATTGGTGAACCAATGCTCATTGAGCAACCACCTTAGATTGATGTCACTAACAGTCACACCATCCCTACCAGTCAGGACATCAGAGTTCAATTTGCCACCACCGATAGCAAAACTGAGAAAGTTATAGTTCACCGGCGTCTCATACGAGCGAAAATCCCAGCTAGAAGCAAAGCTATCAGCCGCAAACAATGAACTTAAACTAAACAGTGCAATCGATGAGTATTTGTTCATGCGCGCTCCATGTCATGAAAAAAAGACGAACTAATGCTTATATTCAACCATAATAGTAGACAATAAATGATGATAGTTTAGTGACTTAACAATGATTTAGCGCCAAACTACTGTCTAGACCCTCATTTTTTCGTTTCACGATGAACGATGCACAAAATCGCGATAATTAAGGCGCCTCATGGAAGTTGAACTACTCGAAATAAAACAGTTTCTCGCTCAGTACCCCCCCTTCTCCGACTTACCCGACGAGATGCTAAGTCAGGTCGCCTTTGAAACTGAGATTTCTTATATTCGAAAAGGCGAAGTTGTTGTTTCACTGGGTGAAGCTATCTCTGATTTCTTTGTAGTACGCAGTGGCGTGGTCGAAATATCTAAGCGTAATGGTTCGCTGTTTAATCGATTAGATGAAGGGGCGGTGTTTGGTCAGTTAGCACTACTTAGTAACGGCAAGGTAATGTTCCCAGCAACCGCAATCGAAGATTGCCTTTTGTACTGCATTCCTGCTGACACCTTTCAAACACTGTATGACAACTATGATTCCTTCGCAGATTTCGTCGCGCTAGACGACAGCACAAGGCTTCGCCGAGCCATGGCGAACACCGACGACAACGACCTAACTACGGCTAAGATAACCGCGATGATTAATCGCCCTGCATCTACTATCTCAGAGTTTTCTTCAATTAGAGATGCGGCAATACAAATGGACGATGAGAATACCTCTTGTCTTCTTGTGGTCGACGATGAGGCGCATAGCAACGAAAAACTACGGGGTATACTCACCGACCGAGATTTATGTACGCGAGTTGTCGCTCAAGGCGTATCCCCCGACGACATAGTAAAATCTGTGATGACCCAAGACGTTATCACATTAGATAGTAACGCTTATGTCTACGAAGCCATGTTAACCATGCAGCGCTTCAACGTTCATCACTTACCCATTGTGAGAAAAAGCACCCCTATAGGTGTAATCGAGGCCAGTGATATCGTGCGATATGAGTCGCAAAACTCATTGCTATTAGTGAGCTCTATCTTCCAACAAAACAGTGTGGACGATTTAGTGACGCTCTCCGAGCAAGTCAGTGATAGTTTTGTCCGATTAGTCAACGAAGATGCCAACTCTCACATGGTGGGAAGTGCAATGGCGATCATAGGTAAGAGCTTTAAGCAACGAATCATTGAATTAGCAGAAGAAGAACTCGGCCCCTCACCCGTTCCGTATTGCTTTCTTGCTCTTGGTTCCATGGCACGTGATGAGCAATTGATTGTCACCGATCAAGATAACGCCATCATTTTGTCGAACAGCTTCGACAAAGAAAAGCACGATGAATATTTCGCTACCCTTTCTCAGATGGTCAGTGACGGCTTGGACCGTTGCGGTTATCCATACTGTACTGGTGACATTATGGCGACTAACCCTATCTGGCGAATGACACAAACTGAGTGGGAAGACTGTTTTGCCGATTGGATTGATAACCCCAACGCCAAGGCATTGCTGAACGCGTCAATATTTTTCGATTTGGTCGGCGTACACGGGCAGATAAAATGGGCAGAAAAGCTTAATCGCTTCATCACAGAACGCGCTAAGAATAATTCTAAATTCCTATACTGCTTGGCACGAAATGCACTAAACCGAACGCCTCCTCTCGGTTTTTTCAAAAGCTTTGTAATGGAAAAAGACGGCAAGCATAAAAACTCCATAAATCTGAAAAGGCGAGGCACAGCGCCACTTGCGGATCTAATTCGTGTTCATGCTCTGGCTGTGGGTTCAACCCAGCAAAACTCATTTGAGCGCCTAGATGACATTCTTGATTCAGGAATATTACCAAGAGGAAGAGCGCAAGATCTTAAGGATGCGCTAGAGTTTATTTCTCTGGTACGTATACGACATCAAGCGATCGATATCAGCGAAGAGAGAGAGCCAGATAACAACATAGAGCCTGAGAACCTTTCCGACTTTGAAAGGCGAAACCTTAAAGATGCTTTCCAAATCTTAAGTAATGCTCAGAATTTCTTGAAATTTCGCTATCAAGGCACAGCGCTGAAATAACATTATGTTTAAAAAAACTAAAGAAGATCAGGCCCCTATCGCACCAACCAAAGATTGGCAAGCGCATTTCAATGCTTTGCTGGAAGATAGCAAGCACGGGCATATTAAGCGCTTCTACGCGACTGGCACTATTGACCATACAACACCATTAAAAGATGTGCCTTTTCTAGCCTTAGACTTCGAAACTACAGGACTAAACTCCGATAAAGATGAAATCATCTCAATAGGGTTAGTCCCTTTTGATTTAAAACGAATCTATCTAAAGCAAAGTAAACAATGGCTTATCAAACCGCAAAAAGCCCTTAATGCAGACTCAGTGGTAATCCATGGTATTACGCACTCAGAACTTCAGTACGCTCCAGATATCATGAACGTGCTTCCTGAGTTTCTTGATGCTATCGCAGGCAAGGTTTGCGTGGTTCATTACCGTCAAATAGAGCGAAGCTTTTTGGACAGTATTCTTAGACGCCGAATTAATGAAGGCATTCAGTTTCCCGTCATTGATACCTTGCAGATTGAATGGGAAGTACAACAAGAATACGCGGCTGGCTTTATGAATCGTTTGAAGGGTAAAAGGCCAGGTTCTGTGCGTCTTGCTAAGAGTCGCAAACGCTACAACTTACCTACCTACACGCCTCATGATGCCTTAGTCGATGCCATTGCTACAGCCGAGCTTTTGCAAGCACAGGTTGCGCATCATTTCACTCCTGACACTGAGATTGAGCAGTTGTGGCTATAGTTGCAAGCTTTAAGACGTAGCGACCGAGCTTCGACGCTCGGTTACGTCAATGGCAGACCAATATCCGAATGAGTATCATCAGATCAACAACGGCACCCAATGAACAAGACTATCCCACTCATCCACAAGTCGGCTGCGATAGCACAAATAGAAGCACTCAAGCTTTATATTAAAGACATTTGGCCCATCGTCAGTGATGCTCAACTTCCCATATATCTAAACTCAACATCGGCTCAATTTATCCCCTTTCACTCTCTTTGTCGATTATTGCAATCGGCGTTAAAACACCTCACCGCAAAAGAGTTCATCGAATTTATCCACTGCGGTGCAAAGAGCTACTCACAACATATCGAAGGGGTTTGTTTATCGGACAAAAGCAAAGGAGACCTAGGCAAAGGAGCTCTGGGCGAACTAGTACACTATCTGCCGATTCAAGAAGTGGCGTTTACATCATCATCTAATGGGACTGTGTCAGAGTGCTCATTAACAATGACATTGGAAGAGGTTGAGCCTTACACTTTTATCAGCGAACTCTACGTTATCTCCGTTGCTCATCATTGCTTAACCCAGCAGTGCCCCGCTCTTGTAGAACCCATTAAATATCATTTGGTGACGCATGAAAAATTTGGATTAGATGCACTAAAGGCCTCCACCAAAGCTCCGCAATTTTTGGGACAAGAATGTACCGCACTTTTTTATCGCTCATCTAGCTTATCGGGTTTTAGCAACCATAATCAGCACTGGCGCAGGCAAACACAAACTTTCACCGAACAAGTTGCCGATGCTCTGGAGAGTTACATTGGGCGGCAAGATGTCAGTTTAGATACATTTAGTAGCATCGTTGGGATCCCCCCTCGAACAATCCAACGTCACTTAGATAATGAGGGAACGACTTTTCGCAAAATCAAAGAGTCGTTAAACATGGCATTTGCAAAGCGAGTAATGATTGAAAGAAATGTCTCTATCTCTGATATTGCCGAACACTTGGGATACTCCGATACCTCTCAGTTTATTCGTGCATTCAAAAAATCAGAAAAAATGACGCCGCTGCAATGGCGAAAAACCAATCAAGCAAACTGAAAAGCCCACATAAAAATGTGGGGAAAATAATTAAGCTTTTGGCGTCCATGTTTGTTCATATACACGCATCAAGTTACCACCAAACAATTTTGCTAGGTCTTCATTTGTGTAACCCATATCCCATAGAGCATCGATAACACCAGCGATGTGTTTGGATAGCTCGGCACAACCTGTCGCACCTTTATCAAACGCGTCTACCATGTAGCCGTTGTCAGCATATTTATCAGCGTTAGCAATAGCAAAAGGCACGACTTTCGCTGTTGTCATCATGTCATCCGTTGCGATGCCTACGTGGTCGATACCGGCTACTTTTACTGCACCATCAATCATCTGTGCAAATTGTTTTGGTGAAATATCTTCAGGCCAAACTCCATCCATCATGAACTCTGTCCCTGTCACCGCGACCACGCCGCCCATTTCTGCCACCGTTTTTGCTTGCTCATCTGAAATCAATCGGTAACACGCTGACAGACGATAGTCTGGGTGATCTTTTTGTAGGTTTTGCTCTGCCATACGCTGCTCAGTTTCACTTAATGTTTCGTGAGGCTCACAGCCATAGGTTGATGCCAGTGGTGAATGCGAGTAAATAACCGGTACACCTTTGTGATGCTTCTGCATGTAATCAGTCACATCTTTTGTTGTGTAATGAGAGGTGTGAGACAGGTCAACGGTGATGCCATGTTTTACCATTTCATCAATTACTTCCTTACCGAACTCGGTTAGACCTGATTTGTCACCATTAATCATGGAGATAACACCTGAACCCGTTAGCTCTGTTTCGTTATAAGTAAGCTGCATTGTTTTAATGCCGTGCTCTGCCATTACCGCAACATTTGAAGCATCTCCCTCCAAAGGCATGGTTGTTTGGCTTGCCCACATTACGGCGTATTCGCCGTTTTCATGCGCTAGTTGAAAGTCTTCCACTTTTTCTACATAACGAATGAGCGTTTTTGCTGAAGATGATGCTTTTGTCCACTTAGCGTGTTCAGATTTAAACGCCAGCATATTAGGTGTGTGAGGCGCTGCAATCGTGACAGACGCACCGGTTACACCACGCTGATGAGCAAGGTCAATATACTGCGCGACTTCAGAATCTTCCGTGAAACCAACCGCGCTAGGAGAAGCATAAAAGTCCAATACGACCGCTTCTTTTGCAAACTGCTTCGCTTCTGGTGACGCGAATTCATGCCAATCTTTGGTTTCAATAGAGGCGTTTACGCCTGCAGATAATGATGCGATTGTTACGGCTAGTAGTAATTTTTTCATGACGTGTCCTCTACAATGATTAGCGAGTCAAGTGCGCTGTTGATGTAGAAGATAATAAGTGAATCAAGCAGATGAAACGTGCATATTACGCCAAGTGTGTTTTATACCACAATCTATACTTCTCACAATAAAACGGAGATTAAAACACCCTGCCCTTATGCACTATCGGCAACAAGGCAGGTTATTTGAACACGACTCCGCTAGTGATTAAAACACAGCCTTTGGTGAGTAAGTTACATTGAGAGAGTACGTTTCCCCTTCTAGGCGGGATTCTGAATAGTACTCTTTGGCAGCGTTTGCGGTAACGTTCCAGTTCCCGTTTATCCAGTAACCCACAGATAAGCCAATACCATGAACTTGTGATTGCGAACCTATAGACGTATTTAAACGCTCATTAACCAGTGCATGTGTATCTGTTATATCGTCACTTTCGGTCTGCCATTGGCTATATCCTCGGATACCCACTTCCAGTTGCTGAGTTAAGTACTGGCTGTATCCATATTCAAAGCTGAGGTGATCGCCGGGCTTTACGTCGGTGGAATCAGACTCGGTATGAAACTCATAGGTCGCAGCGAACATCAAAGCACCTGCCCCATCCATAAGATAGTAATAGCCTGATGTCTGTAGCTGGGTTGTCCATAGATCGAGAGTAACATCACTGTTGCCCGTTGGAATATAGACACCAGCACCAAAGTTGATGTCATAGTTGTCCTCTTGCCAACCTAGCCAAAGAGGCTGCACAAAAAGATCACCGACACCTGAAGAGTCACCACCTGAAGATTCGTTGTTAACTAATAAAGGGTTAAAAGAAAAAGCATATCGAGCACCAAATAACTCTTTGTCAGTTGTCCAAACAAAGGAAGGCGCAATAGCGAAAACACTGTAGTCGGTATCAAAACCAGTTTCACCAGAGGAATTTGTGAGCTTATCTGCGGTATAGTAAATATTGTACTGCTCGTAAATAAAACCCGCCTCTTGAGGAACGGAAAGATCTCTGACATTACTGACACCTGGAGAATAGTGCCCCGAACCAAAAAGGCCATCGGCAAGTGCGTGTCCGCTGGTGACGAGAGCTAAACTCAAAGGGAGCAGCCTGATCAATGGTGTTAATTTCATAAGTCGTACTTCCCAAAAATAACCCAAAGAAACACCCTTGCTTTCATCGGTTATTCTTATAAATCAATTGGGTATATATTAACCATTGGACACCAATGCAAAAAATGACTTAATTTTATTTATGATATGCAGTTCTGTTATTTCACTGATTTTCGGTATAGCTATCTAGGTAATCAAATGAAGAGTATTGCTGTTGAAATCACTATGCCCCTCTCAGGGAGCGAAGATGCGATAGTGATAGTGGCATAAGCGCCTAGAATTGATTTTGGGCTTAACGGGTAGAGGGGTGACGTCATCGCCTCAAAAGACAGTAAAAGCTAGCATGCACATGATAGTAGTGAGGGATTGTAATATCACTACTATCAAACGCAAAGCGCTACGCGTTCAGGATAGATCTAAGTGCTGTGCTATATGATATTTCTGCGGCGAGCCTCTTTCTTGTAGCTCGACTCTCGATAAAGCCAAAGTAACCCATTCGCACACAGCATTAGAGCCGTAAATAGTACATAGTTTAAAAGCTGGCTTTGCAAAAATGCTAGCATGCCCATCTCGCCAATAGAAGAATATTGGAAGGCAATGCTAAAGACAAGATAGAAAGCAACCGCTCCGGTAGTACTCTTAAAGAGCCAATTAACGAAACCTTGCTCTCGCTTCTTTTGCCAAATTTGAAACACTTTATCGTTCATGACCTATAAATACCTTGTTCTTTTGTACTTGTTCTTTTACGTATTTCGATACCTTCAAACGTATCGAATAAAATGAATTATCGTGTATCCACGAATCTAGCCGCTCAGCCTACCCCAAACCGTTCGCTAACCAAATGAATGCAGCGAATTTCAGTGACTAGGCTCAAACTTTCTAGGGCGAATGGGTGCTAGCTTCGATTGCTACTCACACATACACGTTAGTGTGGATAACGAAAATTATCGTGCATCAAATAAATACTCTAGGTCAATCTACAAGTTGGTAGTCGATCACAAACAACTGCGACACGTTAGGATAAATCTCCGAGATCACCTGTTTGAGTTGCTGCAGGCTCATATTTTCTTGCTGAGCATGAAAGTCGGTCAATTCTTTAAATTGGATTGGGGTGACTGACTTTATCTGCAAACGGCAAAACCAACGACCATCCTCATAGGTTGATACATCAACCGTAGAGCCTGCCGCATAATCACACTCACTCTCATCGCGTATGGTGATGGTTTTCTTACCTGCTAAGATGTCACTTTCAAAGCGTTCAAAGAACGTCATTGTTGTTAAACTCATAATATTCCTTTGGTTCACAAAAAAGGCCTGATAAATCAGGCCTTATACTAGTACTTAGTCTGTAAACTTCAAAGCTTAACGTTCTTCTGTAGCCATACCCATTAGCAAGCTCACACACATAGCAAGCAATACAAAGGTAAATGGCAGCGCAGTAGAAATGGCACCGGCCTGTAGGGCCTGTACAGCTTCTGAACCGCCAACCCAAAGCATAGCGACAGCGATCGCGCCTTCCATAAATGCCCAGAACACACGTTGTGGCATAGGAGCATCGAGCTTACCACCAGCGGTAATGCTATCGATAACTAGAGAACCTGAATCAGACGATGTTACGAAGAACACCATCACCAAGATAATCGCGATAATAGAAAGCATGTTTGCCATTGGCATAGCGTCAAACATCTCAAACATAGCTAGAGAGACGTCGGTTAGACCTTTACTGCCCAGAATACCCACATTGTTAATCACTTGGTCAATTGCCAAGCCACCAAACGTAGACATCCAAATCAGAGTCACTGTTGTTGGTACAATCAATACAGCAGTCATAAACTGACGAACAGTACGGCCTTTAGAAACACGAGCGATGAACATACCTACAAATGGGGACCATGAAATCCACCAAGCCCAGTAGAATACAGTCCAGCCTTGGAACCACGCCTCGTCATCACGACCGTGCGGGTTACTCAGTGGAATAATGTTCTCAACGTAAGAGATTAGCGTCGTAGAGATGCTGCTAAAGGTAACGTGATAACCGATGATCAATACAAACACTAGCAATACGAACGCAATGATCATGTTGATATTAGAAACCAGTTTCACACCACCATGCATACCGCGCATTACTGAAACAATTGCAAGTAAGGTAACAAAGCTGATAACCGCTACCTGCATCCCAAAGCCAGCCTCAACACCAAACACGTGCTGAATACCACTTGCGGCTTGTTGAGCACCAAGGCCGAGGGATGTAGCAAGACCAAATAATGTCGCTAGAACCGCCAGAATATCAACAATGTGACCAGGCCAACCCCATGCACGATCACCCAAGATAGGGTAAAAGATTGAACGGATAGAAAGCGGTAGACCTTTGTTGTACGCGAAGAACGCGAGAGAAAGTGCTACAACACCATAGATCGCCCAAGGGTGAAGACCCCAGTGATACATAGTTGCACCTAGTGCAAGCTTCGCAGCTTCAGGAGTGTTCGCTTCCACATTCAGCGGAGTCTCATACCAACCAGTGAAGTAAGCAACAGGCTCAGCCACACTCCAGAACATCAGACCGATACCCATGCCGGCTGCAAATAGCATCGCTATCCATGAAAGCACAGAATATTCAGCGACTGCGTCTTTACCACCTAAGCGTATCTTTCCGTATGGCGAAATGATTAAACCTAAGCAGAAGACAACAAAAATGTTACCCGCCCAAATAAATAGGGCATCAAAAGAGCCAATGATCTGCCACTTTAGTCCATCAAGTGCGGTCTTAGCGGTATCCGCATCAAGAAACACCATCGCCAGTAGAAAAAGAATAGTTAGGCCAGCACTTGCGGAGAACACCGCATTGTGTACGTCAAAACCCCATTTTTGGACATTATCTTGTCCGATCTGATAGTCAGTACTGTCAATACTGTACTTATCAATTCCCTTGGTCATTCGACCTCCTATAGGTGTACAAAAAACGTACCGATTACGATTACATAATGTAATTAACTTTCAATTATAACTGACTAAGGCTATTTTTTCGATAAATCAGGGAATTAAGTTACATTGACAGCCCATACATACTTGGAAATAGCAGCAGTGTTGCGAGCACAACTATCTGAATGGCGATAAACGGCATCACGCCAGCGTAGATATCTCTTGTTGTGACTTGCTTAGGCGCTACCCCTTTTAGGTAAAACAAACTGAAACCAAAAGGAGGTGTTAAGAAGGAAGTCTGCAAATTCATTGCGACCAAAATGGCAAACCACACCATATTAATTCCAAGCAGTTCAGCAACCGGCGCAATCATAGGAACGATGATGAAACAGATTTCCACAAAATCAATGAAGAAACCCAGCACCAGAATGACCAACATCACTAAGATCAAGAAACCCCACTTTTCACCTGGGAGTTTTAATAACCACTCCTCTACTAGGTAATCGCCGCCTGTATAGGTGAATGCCATAGAGAATGCGGTAGCACCCAATAAGATAGCAAACACCATAGCCGTAACCTTGACCGTCTCTTTAGATGACTCATACAGCAAGCTCCAGCTAAATTGGCGGTATAATAGAGCAAGTACGATGGCACCCGCACCACCCAGTGCTGCAGATTCGGTTGGCGTTGCAATGCCAGCAAAGATGGAGCCGAGTACCACGACAATTAACGCTAGAGGCGGCACGATTGCCTTCAAGGCAGCAATCACTTCTTGTTTACGACTTTGATCATCAAGCTTAGGAATAGATTGAGCAGACTCTGGCTTAAAGAAGGCATAGATAGCGATGTACAATACATAGGCAATCACTAACACCAAACCGGGCCATAGTGCGGCTTTAAATAAATCGCCAACAGGAACACCTAGCACATCACCCAACAGAATAAGGACGATGGAAGGAGGAATAATCTGACCTAACGTCCCCGACGCACAAATAGTGCCACAGGCGAGTTTTTTGTCGTAGTTGTATTTCAGCATGACCGGAAGCGATATCAAACCCATAGCCACGACCGACGCCCCCACTACCCCAGTCGATGCCGCCAGGAGCGCTCCAACCAAAACGGTCGAGATAGCAATACCACCTCGCACTCCACCAAACAGGCGTCCCATCGCCTCTAGCAACTGCTCAGCTAAGCGCGTTTTTTGCAGAACCAACCCCATAAAAATGAACAGTGGCACGGCCATCAAAACAGTATTTTGCATGATGGACTCTATGCGATAAGGCATGAAGGCGAACATATCCCAACCTTCTGACCACACACCAAATATCAGCGCTATACCCCCAAAGGTAAAAGCCACTGGAAAACCGAGCAATAGCGCGAACAAGGCTACCGCAAACATAATAATCCCTATCATGCTTGTTCCTTCTTATGAGAATCCGCGTTAAGTAATTGGCTAAGGGACTTACATAACAGTCCTAAGCCACTTGTAGCAATAAAGAAAAATGAGACTGGAATAACAGCCTTAATGATCCAGCGATAAGGCAAACCGCCAGGATCACCCGACTCTTCACCAATATCATATGCCTGATAGGCAAAATCGATACCGTACCAAGCGACTAATAAACTGAATGGCAGTAACCAAATGAAAATGCCAAGAATATCGATAATGGCCTGTACCTTCGGCGAAAAACGTTCATAAAAAATATCAACGCGAACATGGCCATTGGTTTTTATGGCGTAGGGTACGCCGAGCAAGAATACCGCAGAAAACAGATGCCACTCTAACTCTTGGAAAGCGATAGACACGTCATTAAATACATAACGCATCACAACATCGTAAACAACGTTTGCTACTAAAAGCAAAAACAACACACTGGAGATATGCCCCAATGCGTCGCTAATTCTATTGAAAAATCCCTCTAATGCAGTCAGCAATTGACCTCCCTGTCTGCTGAAACTAAAGACGATAGTGGGCTTTCCTTATACTGAGAAAGCCCACTGTTTTTTACTGATCCGTCGTCGCGCTGTTTAGGTAAGCTCGTTTAGAGATATCACTCCAAGAACGAGTTTGTTCTAGATACTGCGCTTGAGACATTTGAATCTTCTTCGCCATCTCATCTTCAGCCGCATGCTCGGCCAACAAACGATCATTCACTGCGCGAAGCTGTTTCATCACTTCAGGTGGGAAGTTTTTCACTTGTACATCAGGGTATTCAGTCCTGATACTCGCCCAGTTTTTACCACTTTCATGGGTTGACTGAATATACATATCGTAGGCTGCGGTGCGCATAGCGACGCGCAGGATCTCTTGCAAGTCAGCAGGTAGCTTGTCCCACGTGCGCTTATTCACTAAGAACTGAAGCTCTGTTGCCGGCTCGTGCCAACCTGTGTAGTAATAAGGCGCGATCTTATGAAAGCCCATGCGAAGATCCAGAGATGGGCCAACCCACTCTAGTGCGTCGATGGTTTTTCTTTCCAATGCTGTATATAGCTCACCCGGTGCAATGTTGGTTGGCTTAGCGCCGAGTTCAGCAAGCACCTCGCCCGCAAAGCCTGGAATACGCATTTTCAGACCTTGCAGGTCATCAACACTGTTGATCTCTTTTTGGAACCAGCCACCCATTTGGACGTCTGTGTTACCGCCCGGGAAAGACATAAGATTGTGTGGAGAGTAAACCTCGGCCATTAGTTCCATACCACCACCGTGATAGAACCAAGCGTATTGCTCTTCTGCCGTCATACCAAAAGGCATTGTGGTAAAGTAAAGGGTGTTTGGAACCTTGCCCTTCCAGTAATACGAAGCTGAATGCCCCATGTCATACTGGCCCGATTTCACCATATCAAACACACCAAATGGCGCTTTGTGTTTATTTGATGAGTCGACACGAATTTGCAATCGACCGTTAGACATTTTCTCAGCCATAGCGGCCATATTTTTTGTGGCATCGCCGAAGATTGGGAAGTTAGGTCCCCATGTTTCCGCAAGCTTTAACTTGTACACTTTATCTGCCGCAACGGCTGTACCTATGCTCGCCACCCCAATTAGGACCGCTAAACTACGCACACATGCCTTTGCCCATTTTGATTTCACTACCATGTTATTTGCTCCTCGTGCAGTCATAAATGTCTACAAAATCAACTAAATATGGACCAGTTTTATATAGGTTGCTAAATAGTTGTTAAAAGTGTGTGTCACTCGATCTTCTTAAGGAACTTATTACATTTTTTATCAATTAATGTCTAAGCTGAATGATCAGCTAAACATGGACTTTCGTAGGTGTGTTAAAGGCAAAGTGTGGTAATTATGTCTTCACTTCAATTGACCAATGAAAAATTTATTTTAGGTAACATCAGTCGAGGGTTATTGCTCGCCTGCTACATATTGATATCCGTTTGGTTAAGCACCTTTTCCAACAGCACACAAGGGAGCATTGGCATACTGGTTATATGCGCTTCTGGCCTATTCATGCTGGTTTACACCTACAAGCGCGGCGTAGTGCGATTCACTATTACTGACAGTCATCTTCAGCAACATACCTTCAAGGGGGGATGGGTCGTGCAATGGCGTAACGTGTCTTCTTTAGGGCTATGTCGCAGTCACCAACCCACACATAGCCCAGAATTGCCATGGATAGGGATCAGGCTCAAAGACCCTATTCCGTTCGTAAAACAAGCCTGCCCGCGACTGATCACTAATTTATTGTTGGAACAACGTTCTCTTTTGTATCTCGGAGCGCGAGAAACCGACAAAGAACACCTGTTTCAAGACCAAGTTCTAGATTCAGCGCGCGTAGAGTTAAAAGAGGGAGAAACTTTAAAAGGGCTACAGGCAAGCCTATATCACAGGATGCACTACCAACGAGAATATTGGGGTTACGACATTTTCATCTCAACTGCCGATTTAGATAGAGATGGAGAAGAGTTTGTAGGACTACTGAGAAAATACTGGGCAGGATCACGATAACGTTGCCCTGTTAACCGAGGGGAGATTAACTGGAGAGCTTTGCTGCAGTGAGGTTATCTAGATCAAGAGGTTAAGAAAATGAAGAAGCTAGAACTCTAGGTCCTAGCTCCCTTAAATGCCTTAATATAAAGGCATTTCGTCCGCTACAAATGGATTGCTCACTCGTTCAGAGCCGAACGTTGACTCCGGCCCATGTCCAGGGACAAAGCGAGTTTCGTTGCCTAGAGGCCATAGCTTGCTCTTAATAGAGTCGATTAGCGTATTGTAATCACCCTTCGGGAAATCGGTACGGCCTATGCCTCCTTTGAACAATACATCTCCTACAAACGCAAGGCTTGCAGACTCGCTATGTAGAACAACATGGCCAGGTGTATGACCAGGTGTATGAATCACATTCAACGATTGATTGCCAAAAGTGACAGTGTCACCCTCATCTAGCCACTGACTAGGCTCAAACGCTTCAGTCAAAGGAAAGCCGAACATTTGGCTTTGACCTTCCAAACCTTGTAGCCAAAAATTGTCATCTTTATGTGGCCCTACAATGGGTTGATTCAAGGCTCTCGCGAGCTCTTCACTGCCACCGACATGATCTAGGTGACCATGCGTGAGCACCAATTTCTCTACCTGAACTTGCAACTCTTCAATCATCATCAAAAGCTGCTTAACATCACCACCTGGGTCGATAACAACACCCTTCATCGTCTCATCACACCAAACGATAGAACAGTTTTGTTGGAAAGGGGTTACCGGAACAACTTGATACTGCAACGCCATGAAAAACCTTTTATTTAAATGAATATTTTATCGAAAAACTTCAGCAGAATATGACAGCTTCTCACTCTAAACTCAAGCCTAGCTATGCCGCAAGCGCGCCACTGACATCACTATTAACAATCTGATATTGAATGATTCTGTACTCTACGGGTTATCGTTTAATCGCTAAGCTAGGGGACTTTGGGCGAGTGTCATATCCATAAATATCATCTCTAAAGTAGATCCGTCCTGATTCAACCCAAGATGTCTTATAAATAAGATGTACTGGGAGCCGTCTCTTTAATGGAATGCGTGCATTCGCCTGCTGCCCTACTGGCGAGATGTTGTTCTTTCTAAAGCCCTGTGTCTTGGCCAAGGTATAGGCAAACTTGTCTGCGTGTTGCACCCGAATACACCCAGAACTAAATGCTCTTGATTGTTTATCGAACAGATATTTAGCGGGTGTATCATGCAAAAAAATCGCACGCCGATTTGGCGTATTGAATTTGTATGCACCTAGTGCATTGTAGCTACCTGATAACTGCCTCATACGAAACGGGAATGTTTTAGCGTTGACTCGATTCCATTGAATAGCACCATGGTCTATCACTACCGGATCAGCCCACCCTTTAATTACTTGAATCCCTCTTTCACTTAGGTATCCAGGGTTGTAACGCAATATAGGAATAATATCTTCGCGCATGATTTTAGGCGGAACGTTCCATGTAGGGTTCAGCACCAATGAATCCATCTTTATTTCTAGCATCGGTGTTTTACGTTTTTGCTTTCCGACAATCACCCTAGAAGAAAAGGCAACCTCGCCTCTAAAGTAATAATTCAAATCAAAACTTGGTAAATTCACAACGACTAACGCACTTCGTTGCATTGGCCATAAGCGACTTCTTTCAGCGTTTAGAGCAAGTCTATGAATGCGATCTTCAATGGGAAAATTGAGCCATTCCACTGTTTTAGGTCCTATGACTCCATCGGCGTTTAAGCCGTGTTGAGTTTGAAACCTCTTAATGATGCTTCTCAGATCTTTGCCATACCAATCTTTCTCTTTTACCGACAAAGGTGTGGTTAGCCCCGCTAGTTGAAGGCGGGCAAACAAGACTTCCTTCTGTGGAATAAGATCACCCACTCTAATAAGCGCATCTGGCGAATACAGTGCGAGCTCATCATTGATCGCTAATTGCATCTTATCAATTGCAGATTGATAGTCTCGATAACTTTGAGAATTTGGCCCTAAGGTCATTAAAAACTCAGTTAAAGAGCTGCTTTGCACCGAGGTTTCAAATTCCCCGACAATGTTTGGAGGTGGATCGCCCCAATCATCAGGTAACCCCTGTCCGTATAGCCAAGTGTTTTTGTTCTCTCTGAGCAGTTCGCGATAACTGAGAAACGCTAGCATAAGGTCAGTTGCGACTAAATCGTATTGGTAATATTGTTCAGAGCTTCTTAGAGCATGGAGTTTTTGCAGTCGCTGTTCAAAAAACGGGCTGACTTCGGCTAAAACCACCATTTCGATGATGTCTTCGAACACTTGCCTGTCATGAGGCTGAAGCCAGATAAGTTGGTGGCGATTTGACGAGTAAATGGATTCTGTAAGCTGTGGGTAACGAAATGTCTGTTCTACGGACGATGAAGAGCTAATCCACCCTAGGGTATGGAACATGCTTTGTGAATAAGCAGGGACTAAAAGGACGACATAGACAAGTACCCCTGCCCATATCGTCCCTTTCTTGCACAAGGTCATAGCGAACACTCAATACCGATACTGGTTTAAGTATGGCAAATAACCCCTGTTTTAACGAAAAATTTTAATGCTTAAAATTTCGGCTACACGTCAAGGTCATGTTTGCCGTGTGAGGCTTTGGCCTTCAGGTAGTTCTCATTGCCACTTTTTAGATGCGCCATAGTATTGATCACTTCATCGATACTAATGCCATGCTCTTTTAATTCACGAATTTTTTTAGGATTGTTAGTTACCAAACGGATATGCTCAACGCCCAATGCAGCTAACATTTGAGCCGCCTCTTCAAAATCACGCAGATCATCGGCAAAGCCTAGATGGTTGTTCGCTTCATAGGTATTTAAGCCTTCGCTTTGCAACTTGTAAGCATCAATCTTGTTGTATAGTCCAATCCCACGACCTTCTTGACGCAGATACAAAAGAATACCACCTTGCTCTGCCATCTTGTTAATCGTCTCATCTAACTGCTCACCGCAGTCACAACGAGACGAATGAAACACATCGCCGGTTAAACATTCCGAGTGCATACGAACGATAGGTGCTTTTTGAGTCTTGTCAGCCGATTGAAAGACCATAGCAACATGTTCTTTATCCGTTTTTAAACCATGAAAAGAGAGAAGCTCAGCATCAATATCGCTTTTTGTTCCAACTTTTAAATGTACACGGGCTCTTACTTCTGCCATAACTCTGTCTCTATCTTAACAATGTGGTCGATCCCAACCTTAGGATCAATAACTATAGATTTTATATTGGGTTAAATGAAATCTTTTCAAGCCTTTGACCTGCATCAATTTTTTAAATCAATATTCAAAGAACAAAAAAGACTCATCCAGTTGAATCCGGACATAAAAAAACCGAGCTAGAAGGCTCGGTTTTCATTCTATACAAAGAAAAGGTTATTCTTCGCTAGCTTCAGAGTCGTTAGAATCTGTTGGAGCTTCAGTTGCTTCTGAAGATTCAGCCGTTTCAGGCGTAGCGCCTTCTGCATCTTCTTCAATTAGCTCAGCTTCCTCGATTTCATCGATGCGCTGCAACGCTACAACGTTCTCGCCTTCAACGGTACGAATCAGGGTAACACCTTGAGTGTTACGGCCTACTTGGCTTACTTCAGATACACGGCTTCTTACTAGCGTGCCACCATCGGTAATAACCATGAACTCGTCGCCTTCTTCAGTTTGAACTGCGCCAACAACACTGCCGTTACGCTCAGAAACCTTAATAGAAACAACACCTTGAGTTGCACGGCTCTTCGCTGGGTACTCAGAAAGAATCGTACGCTTACCATAGCCATTTTCAGTGATGGTTAGAATGTCACCTTCGTTGTGAGGAACAATCAAAGAAACCACTTGGTCACTGTCAATTAGCTTGATACCGCGTACACCTGCTGCAGTACGACCCATGCCACGCACTTGTGACTCGTTAAAGCGAACTACTTTACCTGATTTAGAGAACAACATGATGTCGCTATCGCCATCGGTAATGTCGACACCAATCAAGGAATCTTCGTCACGCAAGTTAACCGCAATCAAACCGTTACTACGTACATTAGAGAACTGGTCTAGTGACGTTTTCTTAACCGTACCATCTGCTGTTGCCATGAAGATGAATTTGTCTTCGCTGAACTCAGACACAGGAAGAATAGCGGTGATACGCTCACCCTCTTCCAACGGTAAGATGTTGACGATTGGCTTGCCACGAGCAGTACGGCTTGCCAACGGCAATTGGTACACCTTCAAGCGATAGGTTTTACCGCGCGTTGAGAAACATAAGATGTTGTCGTGGGTATTCGCCACTAGAAGACGTTCGATATAATCTTCGTCTTTCATCTTCGTTGCACTCTTACCACGGCCACCACGACGCTGTGCTTCGTAATCGCTTAGGATTTGGTATTTAACGTAGCCTTCATGAGAAAGCGTTACCACTACGTCTTCTTGAGCGATAAGCTCTTCCATGTCGATATCATGGATAGCCGCTGTAATCTCAGTACGACGCTCATCGCCATAACCTTCACGAATTGCTTCTAGCTCTTCTACAATCACTTCCATCAAACGTTCAGTGCTTGCAAGAATGTGCATTAGCTCTGCGATTTCGTCTAGTAGCGCTTTGTATTCGTCTAGGATTTTCTCGTGTTCAAGACCCGTAAGCTTTTGCAGACGAAGATCTAGAATTGCTTGTGCTTGTTGCTCAGTCAAGAAGTACTGACCATCACGAATACCAAATTGTTCTTCTAACCACTCAGGGCGTGCAGCATCAGTGCCAGCGCGCTCTAACATAGTAGAAACAAGACCTAGGTCCCAGCCACGAGCAACCAAGCCTGCTTTTGCTTCAGCTGGTGTCGGTGCTTTACGAATCAGCTCGATGATCTCATCAATGTTAGCCAGTGCTAGAGCAAGGCCTTCAAGGATATGAGCACGGTCACGTGCTTTACGCAGTTCGAAAATAGTACGACGAGTGACAACTTCACGGCGGTGATCAACAAACGCCTTCAGCATCTCTTTAAGATTGAAGTGCTTTGGCTGGCCTTTATCAAGAGCAACCATGTTGATACCGAAAGTCGTTTGCAGCTGTGTATGAGCGTAAAGGTTATTCAGAACAACCTCACCCACTGCATCACGCTTACATTCAATCACGATACGCATGCCGTCTTTATCAGACTCATCACGAAGCGCACTGATGCCTTCTACTTTCTTATCTTTTACCAGCTCAGCAATCTTCTCGATTAGGCGAGCCTTGTTAACTTGGTACGGGATCTCAGTAACGATGATGGTTTCTTTGCCCTTGCTATCAGCTTCGATATCAGCTTTAGCACGCATGTAAACCTTACCGCGACCCGTTTTATAAGCGTCAACAATACCTTTACGGCCGCTAATAAGCGCCGCTGTTGGGAAATCTGGTCCAGGAATGAAATCCATCAACTGATCAATAGTGATGTCTTCATCTTTGATAAACGCCAGACAGCCATCAATAACCTCAGTCAGGTTATGAGGTGGAATGTTGGTCGCCATGCCTACTGCGATACCCGATGAACCGTTAACCAAAAGGTTAGGGACACGAGTTGGCAGTACTGCAGGAATTTGTTCTGTACCATCATAGTTAGGTACGTAATCGACTGTCTCTTTCTCAAGATCTGCTAGCAGCTCATGAGCAATTTTAGACATACGTACTTCGGTGTAACGCATTGCCGCTGCAGAGTCACCATCGATAGAACCAAAGTTGCCCTGGCCATCCGCTAGCATGTAACGCAATGCAAAAGGCTGCGCCATACGAACGATAGTGTCATAAACCGCGCTGTCACCGTGTGGGTGATATTTACCGATTACATCACCAACGACACGCGCTGATTTTTTGTAAGGCTTGTTCCAATCGTTCCCCAATACATTCATCGCGAACAAAACGCGTCTGTGTACAGGTTTCAAGCCATCTCGAACATCAGGCAGTGCACGACCCACGATGACGGACATCGCGTAGTCAAGGTACGAGCCTCGAAGCTCGTCTTCAATATTTACCGGTGTGATCTCTTTCGCTAGATCGCTCATAGAGCCATTATCCCTCTATTATTAGATCGTCTTTTCGATTCCTATAAGAATAAAAAAATATAACACAATTTTCGAGGATTCTGCATTACTTTCACTATCAGATCCCCCCTGTGTGATGTGCGTTCCTGCCTAGATGGACATAATTTAAACTAATCATCAATTATGGTTTAAAAAACAATCAGTTCGACTTGTAGATTGCTACAGTCATCTCATCGGCGTTAATGCAAATGCATTCCATGAATACTTGGGGTTATAATGAGGAAAATTTCAAAAAGCGTAGTGACTATGGAACAAGGAAAAAACGTCGATCCTGCCGAGATCAAAAAATTTGCCGACATGGCGTCTCGTTGGTGGGACAAAGAGGGAGAATTCAAACCACTGCATCAAATTAACCCTCTTCGATTGCAGTACGTTCAAGACTCTATCGGTGGCTTGTTTGGCAAGAAAGCGCTAGATGTGGGTTGCGGTGGCGGCATACTTGCCGAAAGCATGGCCCTTGAGGGCGCGCAAGTTACTGGACTAGATATGGGACGTGAACCACTAGAAGTCGCTAGGCTGCACGCATTAGAGACAGGCGCAAAGCTTGACTACATACGCATGACAGTAGAAGAGCACGCCGCGACCCATGCAGGACAATACGACGTTGTCACCTGTATGGAGATGATAGAACATGTGCCAGACCCACAATCGGTGATCGCATCATGTGCAGCTCTAGTCAAACCCGGTGGCCACGTTTTCTTCTCGACGCTTAATCGCAATCTTAAATCCTACTTGTTTGCGATTGTTGGCGCAGAAAAGGTGTTGAAGTTACTTCCACAAGGCACACACGACTACAATAAATTTTTAAAGCCTTCAGAGCTGATAAAAATGGTGGACGCTACCTCACTTCAAGAAAAGGGCATTACGGGCCTTACCTACAACCCACTCTTCGATACCTACTCTTTAGGGCGCAATGTGGATATTAATTACATTGTTCATACCCAAAAAGCGGACAAAGCGTAGCTTTTGATTCTAATTTGCTCTCTGGTTTGATACCTGATTAAACCGAGAGCATTTTGCGTAGAACTACTGCGACTTTTATTCAGATTTTGAGCAAGTTGTTCTCTGTTTGAGCGGAGCATTTTTTCGGCGCTAATCGATCCAATTCTTTGATAAAGATCAAGTAAATTTTTTTTTACCCTGTTTGATTTTAAGTCACCCACAAGCTGTGCAAAATCCCAAGCCAATTTCTCTATAAACTCATAAGTAAGTGAACGCTAACAGAGAAAATTCCATACACGGCTTATCCACAGAAGATTCTTAAGCTTAAACTTGAAAACTCCCCCCAACCGCACTATCTTGTAAGTCGTTGAAGGGAACACCCCTATATGTAGTGTTTCTACCTCACGAAAGAGGTAGATATGGATCACAAAGCCGTCAATATTTTTTTGCCAAAGTTAAAAAATGTGGCTTTAACCATTGATGTTATGGATATCTAACAGAATGAATCAAAAACTTACCGTCACAAAGCGTCACGGACGCAAAGAAGCGATAGATCTAGAAAAGATCCATCGCGTGATCACTTGGGCTGCAGAAGGCCTAGATAATGTCTCTGTTTCTCAGGTCGAGCTGAAATCACAGATTCAGTTCTATGACGGAATCACCACCTCAGATATCCATGAAACTATCATCAAAGCCGCTGCTGATCTGATCTCTGAAGAGACACCGGATTACCAGTTCCTTGCTGCACGTCTATCTGTGTTCCATCTACGTAAAAAAGCGTATGGCCAGTACGAGCCACCGACGCTATTTGACCAAGTTTCTAAAATGGTTGATGCGGGTAAATACGACAAGCACTTGCTTGAAGATTACTCTCGCGAAGAGTTTGAACTAATGGACTCGTTCATCGACCACAGACGCGATCTTAATTTCTCTTACGCCGCAGTAAAGCAGCTTGAGGGCAAGTACTTCGTACAAAACCGTGTAACTAAAGAGATCTATGAGAGTGCACAGTTCCTGTACATGCTGGTTTCTGCGTGCCTGTTCTCTAAATACCCTAGAGAAACTCGACTAGATTACATTCGTCGCTTCTATGACGCTGTTTCTATGTTCAAGATCTCACTACCTACACCAATCATGTCTGGTGTACGTACCCCTACTCGCCAGTTCAGCTCGTGTGTTCTAATTGAGTGTGGTGATAGCCTTGACTCTATCAATGCAACGGCAAGCTCTATCGTGCGTTACGTTTCTCAACGTGCAGGTATCGGCATCAACGCAGGTCGTATTCGTGCATTAGGTTCTGAAATCCGTAACGGTGAAGCATTCCACACAGGTTGTATTCCATTCTACAAATACTTCCAAACAGCCGTTAAATGCTGTTCTCAAGGTGGTGTGCGTGGTGGTGCTGCAACAGTTTTTTACCCGTTGTGGCATGGTGAAGTTCAAAACCTGATGGTTCTTAAGAACAACCGCGGTGTTGAAGAAAACCGTGTTCGTCATATGGACTACGGCGTTCAGCTAAACAAACTGATGTACCAACGCTTGATTGAAGGCGGAAACATCACCCTATTCTCACCTTCGGATGTCCCAGGGCTCTACGATGCCTTCTTCGAAGACCAAGATGAGTTTGAGCGTCTATACGCTCAATACGAGGGCGACCCTAGCATTAAGCAAGAGCAAGTTAAGGCGATTGAGTTGTTCAGCATCTTGATGCAAGAGCGTGCTTCGACAGGCCGTATTTACATTCAAAACGTTGACCACTGTAATACGCATAGCCCATTTGACTCTAAAGTTGCGCCAGTACGTCAATCAAACCTATGTCTTGAGATTGCACTGCCAACTAAGCCTCTAGCTAATGTTGATGATGAGAACGGCGAGATCGCCCTTTGTACGCTGTCTGCGTTTAACTTAGGCGCCATCAATGAATTAGACGATCTTGCTGAGCTTTCAGACTTAGTGGTTCGCGCATTGGATGCTCTGCTTGATTATCAAGACTACCCGCTACCAGCGGCTCGTATTTCAACAATGAATCGCCGCACTTTAGGTGTCGGTGTTATCAACTACGCATACTACCTAGCGAAGAACGGCGTTAAGTACTCAGATGGTTCAGGTAACGCTCTAACGCACCGTACATTCGAAGCGATTCAGTACCACCTACTTAAAGCATCAGTAGAGTTGGCTAAAGAACAAGGTGCATGTCCTTCATTCCATGAAACGACTTATGCCCAAGGTATTCTACCTATCGATACTTACAAACGTTCTCTAGATAAGATCTGTGAAGAGCCACTTCGCTACGACTGGGAAACATTGCGTCGAGACATCAAGCAATACGGTCTGCGCAACTCAACATTGACCGCTTTGATGCCATCTGAGACCTCTTCTCAGATCTCTAATGCAACCAATGGTATTGAACCGCCGCGCGGTTACGTTTCAGTGAAAGCGTCTAAAGACGGCATCCTGAAACAAGTTGTGCCTGAGTTTACAAAGTACAAAGAGAACTATGAGCTACTATGGGACATCCCAAGTAACGATGGTTACCTAAACCTTGTGGGCATTATGCAGAAGTTTGTAGACCAATCTATCTCTGCAAACACTAACTATGACCCTAACAAGTATGAAAGTGGCAAGGTACCGATGAAGCTATTGCTTCGTGACCTATTGAACGCGTATAAGATGGGCGTTAAAACCCTGTACTATCACAACACCCGTGATGGTGCTAAAGACGACCAAAAAGATGTGGTTGTTGAGCAAGATGACGACTGCGCAGGCGGCGGTTGTAAGATTTAATTTTTTAAGCTGAAGGGGTGTGCATTCACCCCTACTTTGCTGTTTAACTTATGGAATAATTGAGGTTGAGATGACCTATAGTACTTTTACTCAAAACAAAAATGACCAGCTTAAAGAACCTATGTTTTTGGGACAGCCGGTTAACGTTGCTCGCTACGATCAACAAAAGTTCGAGATCTTCGAAAAGCTAATCGAAAAGCAACTGTCGTTTTTCTGGCGTCCAGAAGAAGTCGACGTATCAAGCGATCGCATCGACTACAACAAGCTTCCTGAACACGAAAAACATATCTTCATCAGTAACCTGAAGTACCAAACACTGCTTGATTCAATTCAAGGTCGTAGCCCTAACGTAGCGCTGCTACCGTTAGTTTCTCTACCCGAAGTTGAGACTTGGATTGAAACTTGGTCTTTTTCAGAAACGATTCACTCGCGTTCATACACTCATATCATTCGAAATATCGTAAATGATCCTGCGACTGTCTTCGACGACATCGTTGAAAATGAGCACATCCTAAAGCGCGCAAAAGACATTGCACACTACTACGACGATCTTATTCAAGCGACCAATGACTACCACCGCTACGGTGAAGGTAAGCATGAAGTTAACGGCGAAATCGTAGATGTAAACCTTCATACATTGAAGAAAAAACTCTACCTATGTCTAATGTCAGTTAACGCTCTAGAAGCGATTCGCTTTTATGTAAGTTTCGCTTGTTCATTTGCCTTTGCCGAACGTGAACTAATGGAAGGTAACGCGAAGATCATCAAGCTAATTGCCCGCGATGAAGCCCTCCACCTTTCTGGTACGCAGCATATGATCAACTTGCTACGTAACGGTCAAGATGACTTTAGCTTCATGCAGATAGCGGAAGAGTGTAAACAAGAGTGTTTTGACCTATTCAAAGAAGCAGCAGAGCAAGAAAAAGAGTGGGCAGAATACCTATTCAAAGACGGCTCAATGATTGGTCTTAACAAAGATATCTTGTGCCAATACGTAGAGTACATCACTAACATTCGCATGAACGCGGTTGGATTAGATGCGGCTTACCCTGAAGCGACCAACAACCCTATCCCATGGATCAACGCTTGGTTATCGTCTGACAACGTTCAAGTTGCCCCGCAAGAAGCTGAAATCAGCTCTTACCTAGTGGGTCAAATCGACAACGAAGTATCTGCGGACGACTTTGAAGATTTTGAACTTTAACCAACAGAGTCAGGCTTAATCGATGTACAAGGTTACAATTAACAAGGTTACCCAATTAGTTAACTCTAAGAATACGACACTGCTAGAATCGATGGAGATGTCGGGGTTAAAACCTGAATTTAACTGTAGAGATGGCCATTGTGGAGCCTGTCGCTGCAAGGTAAGCTCTGGAGAAGTTGAATACATCGGCTTTGCCATGGCTTATCTTAAAGAAGATGAAATACTACCCTGTATTTGTCGAGCAAAGTCAGATTTGAAGCTAGAAGATGTAAACGTGCATAAAGAAATACGTTCAGCGTCCTAGATAGATAAAAAAGAAAAAGGCCCCAAACATCTTCATGTTTGGGGCCTTTTTGTATCTTGCTATTTAGCTTTTTACACTTGAAGTCAATTAACCCGCAACGACCGGTACCCAAGTATAAGGGGCTTCACTATTGTTAAAGCGATTGCGACTTTGGCGAACCATCCAGTGATTGTTTCCTAACACCGTCTCTGCGTCGTTTTCGCTAACATCTTTACTGCCCATTAAGTGACCATCGTCATCAAACAGTTTGAGTCTATAATTCGCTGTTTGTTGAACTCTATTGTTGATATTTGCACGGTTGAGAATAGAGACGCTTCGCCACATAGCCAGCAAATTGATTTGATCAGAATGATCAACCTCTCCGAGCAACACCTGATCGGTACCTACTTTGTACCAGATCTCAATCCTTGATTGGTTTTGCATAATATCCTCCCTAGCCGTTAGTGAGACAACCCTTTTTCAAGAGCGAGCCACCATTATAAACCTCGTTGCACAGTAGAGAAGTAGTGAATTATTCTGAATTAGAAACACTCGAATATCTTCTTAATTTACAGGCACTTAACCTTTAGAACAAAACGTTATATTGTAATCAAAGCGCTTAAAGTGCTGGTCGTGCCTGTTAACTAAAAATGCAGTTAAGATCACAAATTCGTTATGCTAGACGCGACTCTTGTCACACTTCCGTAGTCCGCAAAAATCTCATCTTCATTTAAGTGACGGCGTAGCATATCGATGGCGATAGCAGAAATCACTACATTTCGAGCTTTAAAACTGTAATCTCTTTTAAATACAACGGCTTGATAAAGGATCTTATCCTGCACTACTAACAAAAATTCCACACCACCGTCTTCAATGTTATGGATGATCATTGTGTTAGTGCCTGATCTTTCTAGTGAAAACTGCTGATAAAGCTTATCGATCATAGACGAGCGCTCATCACCAAAAGCAATAGATTCACCAGGGTTAGTATTCACCGAGCTTATACTTATTTGTTGTTCCACTGCGCTTGCCGAAACCCACTGATGAAAATGACCTTGCGTGGAGTAATCGATAATATTGAGTCCTACACCCTGCTCCTTCATCATCGACACAGTCAAATCTCGCACTTCTCGGTTGACCGAAATAGTATTGGCTGACAATTCTTGTTCAACCTTCAGTAAAAAGTCTCTGACCTCTTGTGCAGCCTCACTATAAAATATCTTCACTTCAATGAAAGGTAATGCCGAGCGATAACCTAATGAAACTTCACCAGGTATATCTAGGGCCTCAATTTGATTGGCAATGCCTGATTCAGATAAACCAAAGGTATAAATGCGATGCACTTGTTTCTGTTCTACTGATGAGAAGCTTTTCTGCATATGCGGCAGGATTTCCTGTGCAAGCATGGTTTTGAATTCGTGTGGTACTCCGGGAGTGAAGTAGCATAGAGCACCATTGATGTTAACTCTAAACCCACAAGCAGTTCCCCTAGGGTTGTCCAAAATCTCACTGCCTTTTGGAAGCAGTGCCTGCTTGATGTTTGAATCTGGCATAGGTCTTTGCCACTGCTCATACATTTGGATTAGACGCTCTACCCACTCATCATACAGTTGTAATTCTACTCCCGCACAAAGTGCTGCAGCTTGCGCTGTTAAATCGTCACTGGTTGGGCCAAGTCCACCATTTACTATCACTACATCATGATTACGAGATAATTGTGACAAGCCTTCTGAAATCGCGTCTAGAGAATCCCCTACCGTCAAACGAGTGGTCATTTGAAAACCTTGTTCAAACAGGTACGCCGATAACCAACTGGCATTGGTATCTACGATATCCCCAAATAACACCTCCTCCCCTGTACTGAGCATTGCGATACGCGGTGGTACTGATTGGTTAGCTGAATGTTGAAGGGGCTGAAGCTTAGTCATATTTGTCTTCTCGGATTGCTAATAGAATTTTACGTAAACTCATGTTACGTTAACAATTAATTACACGCCATTTACAAGGCGTGGGTAATTCAAGGAATGAACACCACTTGATTGCTTTTACATCGTACTGTAAAACAAAAGTGTAATATTCATAAGTCACTGTTTTATTTAGCCATAAAATGGTAGATAATTGTGAAATGGATCCAAATATTTTGCATGGGAGCATAAAGTGCAGTTTAAAAAAGTAGGCATGTCGTTAATAGGCCTTTTTAGCACTGCCGCTTTCGCTGAATATGACACAAGTAAACATATTGAACTTACTTATGTCGTTAACTGTGAAAGTAACTACCAATATTGCGCTAATGGCTCAACAACCAACTATAAAGCGCTATCACTCGATGATCACGAGCCTAAACTCGATACTGAAGCCCAACGTTATCCTATGCATTACACCATAGCAGACGAGAGAGATTGGGACTATCTCGCAGAACAGACTTATACCATTCTCGGTCTTAGTGTCGCGACCGTTGGACTGATGACCTTGCTTCCTGAGAGCATCACTAAATGGGAAGACGATGATAGAGACCTCAGTAAGTTGGGCGATAAGTGGGTTGACAACGTAAAAGCAGGCCCAACTTGGGACCGAGATGAGCATGTTCTTAACTATGTTATGCACCCCTACTTCGGCGGTGTTTACTACACCGCAGCAAGGCATGCAGGATTTAATGAGTTCGAATCATTTGCCTATTCTTTCACTATGTCGACGTTCTTTTGGGAATACGGCGTGGAGGCATTTGCAGAAGTACCATCATGGCAGGATCTTTTTGTAACACCCGTTTTTGGTGCTGTGGTCGGTGAACTTATGTTGCAGGGTGAACAGGATATCTTAGCCAGTGGCGGACGCGTCTGGGGATCAGAAACGATGGGAAGCATTTCTCTGTTTTTCTTAAACCCTGTAGGCAAAATTCACTACTGGATAACAGATGCATGGGGTGGCGATACAGAAGCTGCCTTTGTAACCAATCCGTGGTTTGGTTATGAAGATGCTGCCGTATTTGCATTAGACGCCGGTGCACCTTATGACCGACAGTTTATTGGTATGCAGGTCAGTTTAAAATTCTAACCTAGCTACCAAATAAAAAAATCGCGCCTAGGCGCGATTTTTTTTATTACTACTTTAGCTAGGCTGCATCATTATTTACCGGACGAATGCCCTGCGGTTTATCCGTACGTACTTCTTCAAAGTCATGACTAAAGTGGTCGACCTGGATAGCTCGGTAACGAAGCTTATCCGCTTCAAGCACTTTATTCACTTCCTCTTGTGACAAGATCCCTAACTCTTTCGCTATGCTAAGTTTCTGTTGCAGAGGCTGTTTTTTATCAATTCGTCCATCACGAATTGCCTTGGTTACCTTTTTCTCTATCGGAGCAACAGACAACATGGCATCAAATGCTCTTTCCATAATACCTACTGCATCGTCTTCTTTATCACTCACATAGCAAAGCTTAGTTAAGCGCTCTCTATGCTCACCCTGCTCCATCAGCAGCTGTGCTACTTTCAACGTCACTGCATCACTTGGTGGCTGGAAATGATTACCAATTGGGAACACTAGCGCCTTCATAGCGTATTTCGCCCAGCCAACAGGGAAATTGTCATACGCCTGCTGCAATGCCTTCGCACCACTGTGCAAGCAGTGCTCTACTGCATACTGAACAAACGCAAGGTCTTTTTCCTGTTCACCCTCGTCGTGATATTTTTTGAGAGCTGCAGAAGCCAAATATAAGTAACTCAGCAGGTCCCCTAAACGTGCAGAGATCAATTCTTTACGTTTAAGATCACCGCCTAGAGTCAGCATGGCAAAATCAGAGCTGACCGCCAGTGCTCGGCTTAATCTTGTCATGTGCTTGTAGTAACGTTTTGTTTTACCGCCCACAGGTGAAGAAATTAAATGAGAACCCGTTAAGGCAGCGCCCAGAGCACCCAAGCTGTTCTTTGTTGCATGGGTAATGTGTTTAAACAGTAAAGTATCGAATTTACCCGCAGCTTTATCTGCATCTTCCTCTGACGCGAGTTCCATCTCACTTAGCACATATGGATGGCAACGTGTTGCGCCTTGACCAAATATCATCAGGTTTCGAGTCAAGATATTGGCGCCCTCTACCGTTATCGCAACAGGAATTCCATAGTAGTGGTGTGAAAGGTAATTCATTGGGCCTTGTTGAATGGCACGACCCGAGTGAATATCCATAGAGTCGTCCAAAATAGTACGAGCCATTTCTGTCATATGATATTTAGCGATGGCTGTTACAATGCCTGGTTTCTCTCCGCTATCAAGGGCCGTAGTAGTTAGGGTTCGACTCGCCTCCAATAGGTAGGTTAGCCCGCCTATTCTACCTAAGCTCTCTGCTACGCCTTCAAAGCGACCGATAGACAAACCAAATTGTTTGCGTACCAGCGAGTACGCGCCAGTTGTTCTGGCTGTTAAGTGCCCAACAGCGGCTCCAAGTGCAGGTAATGAAATACCTCGGCCTGCTGATAGACATTCCACCAACATACGCCAACCTTTACCTGCGTAGTCTGCACCGCCAATCAGCCAGTCAATGGGAATAAATACCTTCTCGCCACGAGTTGGCCCGTTCATAAACGCAAGCCCCAGCGGATCATGCCTTTCGCCATTTTCCACTCCTGGATGAGAGGTTGGAATTAGTGCACAGGTAATACCAAGGTCAGTGCCCTTACCTAGCAGGTTTTCGGGATCTTGCAGCTTAAACGCTAAACCTAACACGGTTGCGACCGGTGCCAAGGTGATGTATCGCTTATTCCAACTTAGCTCGATACCCAACACAGTTTCACCATTATGCTCCCCATAGCAAACATGCCCACTATCCGGGATCGCACCAGCATCAGAGCCAGCTTCAGGACCCGTTAATGCAAAACAGGGAATGTCTTGGCCATCGGCCAATCTAGGGAGCCAGTAGTTTTTTTGTTCATCAGTACCATAGTGAGACAAGAGTTCACCTGGACCAAGGGAGTTGGGCACCATTACCGTCACTGCAGCACTTAAACTTCGAGTAGCGATCTTGGTGACAATGGTTGAGTTAGCAAGGGAAGAAAATGCTCTCCCACCATATTCTTTAGAGATGATTAAAGAGAAAAATCGCTCTTTCTTTAGATAGTCCCACACCTCTTTAGGAAGGTCTCTGTCCTTTTTGACAACCTGATAGTCATCAATCATATCCAACAGTGTCTCAACTTGGTTATCGACAAAGCTTTGTTCTTCAGCGGTTAAGGTAGGTTCAGGATAAGCGTGTAGTTTCTCCCAATCTGGCGATCCAGAAAAAAGGTCGCCTTCCCACCAAACGCTACCCGCTTCCATTGCCTCTCTCTCTGTGTCTGATAGTGGCGGCAATACTTTCTTGAACATTTTAAATGCTGGGTCACTCACCCATTTCCTTCTATATGAAGTCATAACCTTCCCCTTCCCTTAATGGTTAATCTTTAATCTGCACACATACCTGACGCCAAAAATGGCACTATTTGTTCAAACATTGCTTCGACATCAGTATTCATTTCAAACTCACTATTGGCGATGTCTAGCAGCGCTTCGCTTGAGGCCATAGTGAAAACACAAGTCCCCAAGGTAAAATGCAATCGCCAAAATAATGTTTCTTTGTCTAATTTTGGATTAGCTTGAATTACAGCCTGGGTGAACCTATCTAGTACATGCCCATAGCGTGTTGTAATAAACCATCTAAGGTGACCCTGCACATCGCTGTAACCTCTACCTACGAGTAGCAAGAAACGACTCGCTCCCCTATCAAATTCTTTATCTAGGTTGGTCAAAGGGCTCTTTAGTGCATTGAAGACGTCTTTCATTGATACATTCGTACGCAAATCTAAAGACTCAAGTTCACGTTCAAGCTGTGGCATAAACTCTTCTAGATAGCGATCCAGCACCGCTCTAATCAGCGTTTTCTTATCACCAAAGTGATAGTTTACAGAGGCAAGATTGACATTGGCTTGGCTGGTAATGGCACGCAAAGACGTGTCCTTGAAGCCCTTCTCTGCAAACAAAGACTCTGCGACCTCTATGATCTTCTGTTTTGTTCCCAATCTTGCGCCCATATTCAATCACCTGTATTAAACACTTGTTTGAATTTAACAAGAGCGCAACATGAAAGCAACAACAAAAAACAAAAGAGATCTGACCAGATCACAAATTAAGCAGACTGGGAATAATTAACTAGTTGAAAAACAGTGTGTTAAGAAATTGTCGAAGATAATCAGGAATGATTAGAAGAAAATTAGAAATTTAATTGAACTCTTTCAGTGAGTCCCAGTCTTATATTATGTAAGCAACAGAGCAGTATGAATTAGCTTGAAAGAATTCGATTTTTTACTGTTGATTACGACCACTGTTATTTCTTTTGACTCCTATGTTTTGTATAAGCCCAGTCCGATTGATTGGGCTTTTTTTTGTGCAAAATTTACCCACAAAAAAAGGGAGAGCTTTACAGCTCTCCCTTTCAAATCATCAAATCTTACTATTAAGACTGAGCTTCCACTGTTGAAGCTTTATTCTCAGCCTCTGCCTTCTTTGGGAGCGATACGCTCAGCAAGAAGTAACCAATCACAGCAGCTAGAGTTGAGCCCATCAAGATACCCAATCGTGCGTGAGTGTTGAAGTCTGCATTTGCACCAGTAAAGGCTAGCGATGCGATGAACATCGACATGGTAAAGCCGATACCACACAACACAGATACTGCAAAAATATGGCGGAAATCGATACCCTCTGGAAGCTTAGCAACACCTGCTTTAACTGCTAACCAGCTGAAGCTGAAGATACCTAGTGGCTTACCAATAAGTAGACCAAGCGCGATACCCATAGGCAGTGCAGTACCCAAGGTTGACAGTGAGATACCTTCTAGTGATACACCAGCATTTGCAAAAGCAAAGATTGGTAGAATCATGAACGCTGACCAAGGATGTAGTGCGTGCTCCAAATGTTTCAGCGGAGAGTGCTCGCCCTTCTTACCTTTAAGAGGGATAGCAAAGCCAATAACAACACCTGCTAGTGTAGCGTGTACGCCAGACTTAAGAACAGCAAACCAAAGAATCGCACCCACTAATAGGTACCATTTCAGTGGAGTCACTTTCTTGTGGTTCATGTAAAACAGTAGGCCAGTCATCGCAAAGCCAATAGCCAATGCCATTGTAGAAAGATCACTGCTGTAGAACAGAGCGATAATTACAACAACACCTAGGTCATCGATGATCGCAAGAGCCAGCAAGAATACTTTCAATGCTACTGGTACACGATTACCAAGCAGTGCCATGATACCTAGAGCAAAGGCGATATCTGTAGCAGCTGGGATAGCCCAACCTGCAAGAGCATCAGCATTGCCCATGTTAAATAGTACGTAAACTAAAGCCGGTGCAACCATACCACCCACTGCTGCAATTGCAGGGAAGATAGCTGTTTCGCGAGACTTTAGAGCTCCTTCTAGGAGTTCACGTTTTACTTCCAAACCAATCAGTAGGAAGAATAGCGCCATTAGACCGTCGTTTACCCAATGTTCAACAGACATGCCTAACACGTAAGAATGCAGAGCGCCTTGATAAGCTTCGTTAAGAGGAGAGTTCGCCACAACCATTGCTAGCGCAGCTGCGATAACAAGGATTATGCCTCCGGCTGATTCCATCTTAAAAAAATCTTTTAGCATTTGACTCATATTTAAACCTATACATTTGTGATTAGAATCACACAACTAAGTGGCAGATAGTCTACCTATTGTTACGCTAAACAAAATTCGATTCTATATACCAAACACTTCGGAATATACGAATTAAAAAGTAGAATGCCTATAGTTGAACCATAATAAAAGGCAAAAAAAAGCCCCTGAGATACTAAAATAATACAAAAAGAATTTAGTTAAACTTCCCCCAGAGCAACACAGCCTAACTTATATAGAGTAGACCAATAACTCAGTAGCCGATCAATTGAAGGTAACCGGTAGCATTGATACTTCCTGAGGCTTCGATTCGTCCTGACCATGACGGTATCGAAAGATTGACCCACTGCTCAAGACGTGACGTCTTCGCCGTTAGAAAAATATTATACTCCGGTACATTCACCACCCATTGCAAAGGCACAGTCTTACCGTTACTCAAGGTGCTGCTGCCAATTGCATGGACCTCTATCTCATCATGCTTAAGTGCCACATGACCGCCATCGGGCGTATAAATATTGCCATAGTGATAAGCGTCTATATCCCCTTGATGGCGTGTTTTAGTGACTGATAGTACTCTTCCATCTTGGAGTCTAAACGTAAACTGGTTATAACCCTTTTGGTCCTCACCAATGATGTCAGTTCCCCATACCTGATTAAACACAGCATTGCCTGACACCTCGATAGTTTGGTTACCTATGGTTAATGTACCTGAGCTCTTAACATAAGGAGCGGCGTAGCCATACATCGCCCGCGACATCAACTCATGTGTTACCTGATAACCATTTTCTCCTAGAGGGATATAAGGTTTATCTAAACTGTTCGCTAGGTTGATATCAAATTGATCCGATGAAATGGACAATCTTCCCGGCATTGGAAAGCCGGTAAAAGAGCGCAAAGACCAGTTATCAATGGAAAGCTGATACGGGCGCTGGCGCATACCGACCAAACCTACCCCACCTCTTGCAAACCGTTGGTCTCTGAAAACTTGATCTGGAGTGGTAACGATCGCTTGAGAAGTATATATCTGTGGTGACTCCCAGCCCGTTCCCTCATTTTCAGACATAGAGATTCGAAACAAAAACCACTGCACGAGATACTCGTTGCCTTGGTCATCATTTAGCGTAGCAATGTATCGCCACACTTCATGCTGAAACTTTGGGTGCACCCTAAAGTCGTTAGGGAAATTAATTCTAGGGCCTGGTAATACCGGTTCAAAGGTATCATCCACCTCACTCTTGAGATCTTCTATGGTCAATAGAGGTTGCTGCTCTGTGCTCCATAGCTTGTAAATCACTATACCGACACCAATAGAGAGGGTCGCAACAAGTGTGGTTATCAGCAGTAGACGTTTATTCAAAGTAATTTGCATTGTTTTGCTCTATAACGCGTCGCGCAGTGATTTCATCGGCGTACGACGAATGACTTGCAACACAGGTATCGCTCCCGCCAACATTAAGGCACCGACAGTAAGAGCCAACGTGCCCAAATAATCCCATGGAACCACATGCAGCTGCATACTCCAGCCAAAGGTTTTCTTCAAAATAAGCTCGACAACATTACTGGCTAACGCCATACCAAGTGGAATTGCGACGCATGAGGACACCAAACCGAAGGCGAACAGTTGCGCACCGCCAACAAACACTAACTCTTTACCTGACACGCCCAGACAGCGAAGCAAGGCAACATTGCGTAACCTAGACGCCTCACCCGCAAGCGTCGCAAAGAAGATCCCAAATACGGCGACAATCAGGGTTAAGTTACCTAAGGTGTCAGTGATGCCGAAGGTTCTGTCAAAAATTTTCAATGCCTGCTCATGGATGGTGTTGTTGTTAACCACCCGCTCAGCCGGCGTTCGATAAATAGAGATCAACTTAGAGGTCAGGCTATCGGCTGTGGATTTATCATTAAGCACAACGCCTAAGCCTATGCTTCCTTGTCCCGGCAGCAATAAGCGCCAGCTATTTTCCGATAACAAGACCTGATCATAAGGGTTTCCATAATCATAGTAGACCCCTACCACACGCCATTGCTGGCCCACGGGGGCAGGCAGTGAAATATAGTCGCCAACTCTGATGTTACGTTTCAGAGACATAGACTCACTGATCATAACGCTACGAGAATGATGCAGATGATGCCAATAGTCCGGAATGGTAACCTTCTCCGATAACGAGCTCTTCTCTCCCGCACTATCGCCAGTGCTCACCAAATTGATATTGCCATCGAGGGTTACTAATTCTGTCTCCCAACGTTGCCAAACCTCTTTAACTTCTGGCTGCTTTTCTAGCCATGAGGTCATTCGAGGCGCCGCGTTAACTGTCGGGTGGATATAGACATCGGCCGCAAGACGCTGCGAAAGCCATTTATCGGTGGTTTCTCTAAAGCTTCCCACCATGGTTTCTACGCCAACGTTCGCCGTTATTGCTAACATAAAGGCCATTAACGCCACACCACGATAGCTCATTGAAGCAGCCGCATCGGCAAAGAACCAACGTGCTCTTACCCAGCGCAATCGATAAGAAAGATAGGTGAATAGCTCAAATATGACGTAAGGTACCACTAAAGCAACGCCCACCAACATAAAGGCAAGAATACTAAAACCAGCATAAACCCCTTCACCAAACTGAAGAATGAAAACAGCAGCAAATAAACAAACCGCTGATAGTACCGCTTGCCAGAAAAATTCTTTACCCGCAAAACGCACCAAGGACAAACGAGCCGTCAAACGAATAGGCTGCGAACGTACTAAGCGAACTAAAGGCCAAGTACAAGAGAGCAACACGCCCAAGATCGCCATGCCTAAACTCTTAAGGCTCCAAGTCCAGCTCCAGTTGATCACCAGATCAATACTCGCGTTATAAATAGCGCCAATACTCATAGACACGGCAGGCAATAATTGATTGGCAAGCATTAATCCCAAGACATTGCCCGAAAGCCAACTAACGACAACCAGAATAACTAACTCTAAACTTAAAGCCGCCACCAGCTGTCCGCCTGAAACGCCTATTTGACGCAATACGCCAACGACGGTTTGTCGCTGAATGAACGAAAGCGACATAGCTTGATAAAAGATAAACAAGCCGATTAAGAATGACAGCATTCCCATTGCGGTGAGATTGAGATGAAAGGCTTCAGTAAGAGACACCAGCTCAGCACGAGTGTTCTTACGCAAACTCATGCCTTCAGGAAGCATGGCGCGAACCTTATCGAGCTTTTGTTGGCTCATATTTCCGCAACCAATTATGGAAAAGCCTGTGCCTCTTCTTAAGTTACGAGTTACCGCCATATCGACGATTAAGTTGGAGCCCTTTACTAACTTTTGGTTATCAACCACAAGTGGGCCTAGCTCTTTGCCATCATGCAGCTTAAGGCGTTGACCCTCTTCCCATCCCATGTACTTCATGTAGGTGTGATTCACCAACACCGGATAAGGAGGTTGCATCATTTTCAGTATCGGGTTTTCTAGGATATTCGATCTAAAAAACACCTCAGCCGTGGCCAAAGCGTCAATACCTAGTAGCTGAACTTCACTTCCTTCGTCAGTACGAGTGCGATAAAGATCAAACGGAATACATTGATTGAATCCTTCACGACGCATCTGGACATAAAAGCCCTGAGGAATAGTATTAGAATTACTTTTAGATTGGATACGGTAAGGCAAAGGGTTTGAGAAAAGGCGTTCACCGTGTGTATAAGAGAGCTTGGCATGCTGGTTAATGGCCAAAACGCCAACCAGTACTGAAATACCAAGAGACAACCCTAGCCAGACTAAGATCATCTGTAATGGGTGCCGCTTGTAATGACCGAGTAGCGCTTTAGCTATGGGCCATAACATGCAGTTGCCCTCCTTGCAGACGCACGGTTTTTTCCATATACGCAGCGACCTTCTCACTGTGTGTTACCAGCAGTAAGGTACAATTGAATTCTTTGGTCAAAGATGTAAACAAGCGCATCACCGCTTCTGCATTCTTTTCATCTAGGCTACCGGTTGGCTCATCCGCCAACAGAATCGACGGCTCCATATACAATGCACGAGCGATAGCCGCACGTTGTTGCTGTCCACCAGACAACTCTTCGGGGTATCGACCTAATAAAGGCATTAGGTCTAGGGTTGCCAATATCTGGCGCCATAACTGACTGTTTTCAGGTAAACCCTTCAATTGGCGGCAAAAGCGAATATTGTCAGCAACGTTCAGCGTGGTGAGTAGGTTATATTGTTGAAAAACATGACCAATGTGATTACGACGATAACGAGTACGATTGTTCTCTTTGAAATTATGCATGTCATAATCGTCAAACCAGATTTCGCCAGAGTCGACTTTATCTAGGCCTGCGATCAGGTTAAGAAGCGTACTCTTACCTGCACCAGATTCTCCCATAAGTGCTATTTGCTCACCTCTGCCAATCTTTAGATCAGCACCCTGTAGTACCGGATGAAATTCTCCACCGTCAACAAATCCTTTGCTAACACTTACCAGTTTCAACATTAATGGTTACCTTTTACCCATCTTAAGCTCACTTAATTACTCAATCTCGAAAATGAGAGGACTCTTTTGAAAAATGTGATGTATTTTTCAGCAAGATCATGAAAAAGTGAGGGTTTTCTGCAAATAGTATACTCTTATCTATAGGATAGAACCAAGCAGGAATCAGGATGAACTCAAAAAAGGTATTAGTCGTTGGCGCGTCTGGCTATGTAGGCTCGCAACTTGTACCACTGTTGCTCGAGAAGGGACATCAAGTTACTGCTAGCGCTCGAAACCCAACATTATTAAAGAGCCGAATTGCCAGTCACCCTAACCTCACCTTTGAAGAACTGGATTTAGCAGACAAACAGCAAACACTGGATGTCGTTGACGATTATGATTTAGTCTTCTTCTTGGTTCATGGCATGAATCATGGTCATGACTTTCTTGAGTACGAGCTATCACTTGCTCATCACTTTGCTGATGCACTTAACCAAAACACCATTGGTCAGGTTATTTACCTGAGCTCTCTGCAGCCTCAGACTGGCGACTCCGAGCACCTTAAAGCCCGTCGAGAAACGGGGAACATATTACGCAACACTAAGGTGCCTATTATCGAACTTCGCGCAGGGGTGATTATTGGGCCAGGCTCCGCAGCCTTCGAAATAATGCGCGATTTTGTCTACAACCTACCCGTACTTATCACACCAAAGTGGGTAGATTCTCGTGCTAACCCTATTGCGCTGCAAAACCTTAACCACTACCTATTATCATTAGTGGATGAAATGCCAACCAAGAGTGAATTCTACGAGGTCGGAGGCCCGGACACCCTCAGTTATAGAGAGCAGTTTAAGCTTCTATGTAAAGCCACCAACAACCGATATCGTCTGTTTGCCACTCCCCTTCTCACTCCCGCTATGGCATCCGTATGGCTAGGTCTCATTACTTCAGTGCCCAGTAATATTGGTCGCGCATTATTGTCTGGCCTGAGCCATGATTTCGTCGCTGACTCGCAAGCAATACGTACCCGCTTTCCTCAGACCCTGCTTTCTTATCAAGAAATGATCACCGACACACTTGGTCATGAAGATGAGTTTGCTCGAGGTAAAGTTTGGGGGTTCGATCCTGCGGCTCTTAAACGATGGCAGCCAGGCTACGGTTACTACCCGAAACAAGCAGGAGCAAGCATCACCACCAAAGAGAGTGCTGAAGACTTGTGGAACGTAGTAAAAAAGCTAGGAAGTCCAGAAGAAGGCTACTTCTTTGCCAACATCTTATGGCGCACTCGAGAATGGTTAGATCTGTTTGTCGGAGGGGGACGCCCTAAAAGACGAGTGCCGGAGGGCCCAAGCCTAAAGGTCGGTGACAAAATAGACTCTTGGAAAGTGATCCGCATTGAAGAAAACCAGTTTCTTTCACTTCTGTTTGGCATGAAAGGTCCTGGATTAGGCCGCTTGGAATGTACCATTGTTGACCATGGCGATCACAGAGAGTTAGACGTTCGAGCGTGGTGGCATCCAAAAGGTTTTTTTGGACTGCTGTACTGGTATGCGATGTTTCCTGCGCATCTGTTTATTTTTAAGGGAATGGTGCGAGCTATCTGTAAAAAAGCCTAGAACGAAGGTTCTAGGCTTTAGGCTTTAGACTTTAGGTGACGAGCTATCAGCTTCAGGTTGGTATTCGTCTAACGAAAACCCTAGCGGAATTTCAGCAAGAATAGGGCCTTGATTGCTTGGGTAAATTAAATATTCCCCGTGGTATTTAACCTTGGATTTGTAGTCGGTCTGCTTATGCAAAATCATGCCACAGCGCAGCGCTTGTTGAACGAATTGTGCATGATTACCACGAACATAGAAGCTCATTGGTCGAACTAGCTCTTCTCCGCCATCGAAGCACGATTCACATTGATCGGCGCACAATACAAATGAACTTTCACCGTCGGTAAACACCTGGCTTTTTGCCGATTCAGTCAGGTCATATTCATTGGTAACGCTCCAACCTAGCCCTTCCATATCGTCCATTAACTGTTCGATCTGCTTATCCAACACAGGTTTTACTTCTAGGTCTTTACCGAAGAACATGCCATAGAAGTCTGATAGGGTCTGAAAGCGTGCATAAAGACCGGTTTTGCTGCCTTGGCTTCGGCCTAGTTTCTGCCATGCGATCAAATCTTTGGCCATCAAGGTCTCAAAGCGCTTTTCCTTAATACTCTTGGTAATCCAACGCAGCAGAGAGTTAGTGTTGCTTACTGGCGTATCTGCCAATTTCCCTGATTTATGCTGTTGGTCTATGTCCAACAAAGCCATATCAACTAGCTCAAGCATTTGTTCTGCGTAGCTTTTCACGGTTTTGATTCTCCGAGTACTTTATAGATTACGATAGATAACACGGCGCAAAGCGCCATCATAGTGAGCATTGGCCAGCTTTCATCGCCAGGTAAATGCGCCACAATAAAGCCCATTACAGAGCCAACACCAAAACGTAGCGTGCCTGCTATCGATGAGGTTGTGCCAGCCATGTTCGGGTATTTATTTAACAGTAGTGCCATGCCGTTACTGCCAATGGTAGAGATAGTGCCTACATAAAACATCACGCAAGGCACGATAAATACCAAGCCAAGATCAGCCACCCAGCAGATGAACAGTCCTAAACCTGCCAGAAGCTGAATAGTCAGTCCAAACATGATCATCTTGTTTGAGCCGTACTTCTTTACCACCTTGCCATTTAGCGTAGTAAACATCACTAAGGTTAATACATTCAAGCCAAACAAGTAGCCAAAATCTTGAGGCGCAACCCCGTAGATATCTATATAAACAAAAGCACCAGCGGTTAGGAATACGAACATACCCGAAAATGAAAATGCACCACACAACACCAACCCCATCGCTTGTCTATTTCTAAGCAAGCCCGCGTAGTTTCTTAAGGAGGTCCGTAAATGAAATGGCTGCCGATTTTCTTTGGCCAGCGTCTCCGGGATCTTATAGTAAATAGCCACCAGCATGATGACCGAAAACACAGCAAGGATACCAAAGACTGCTCGCCAGCCAGCGATGACAGAAACATGACCACCAATAAGCGGTGCGACCAGTGGCGCGACGGTCATCACTAGGGTAATAAATGACATAGTGCGGGCAAAGTCTTCTGCCTCAAACATGTCTCTGACTACGGCTTGAATCACCACAGCGGCAGCCGCGCCAGCAAAGCCTTGCAGCAGTCTAACCCACACCAACATTTCTACTGAGTGGGTAAAGGTACAACCAATAGCACCGACTAAAAACAGACCAACACCGCCAAGCAATACTGGTTTTCGACCAAGGCTATCAGCTAGTGGACCATAAAATAACTGACCCACGGCAAAACCTAAGGTGTAGATAGTCAGCGTGATCTGCACATCCCCAGGTGTGACACCAAAGTCGTCGGCAATCGCAGGCATTGCCGGCAGATACATGTCTATAGCAAGAGGCGTTAATGCGGAGATCGCCCCTAAAAGCACAAACATCATGAAACTCAGCTGAGTCGCTGATTGTTTCGTCATAGTGTTTTATCCTAGTAATTATTTTTTGAAGATAGAGTCGATCTCTTGCTGAGTCAGATCGCGATACTCTCCTAGCTCAAGTGTGTCATCGAGTTCAATAGCGCCGATGCGCTCTCTATGGAGCCCAACAACTTTGTTGCCTAAAGCCGCAAACATACGCTTCACTTGATGGTACTTACCCTCATGGATAGTCAGCAGTACTTCTTTCTCATCCACGACTTCCATTTGAGCAGGCAAGGTGGGCTCACGCTCATTGCGAAGCAGTATTCCCTCGGAAATTTGTTGCTGATAATGCTCTTGTACTGGATCGGCAAGCCACACTCGGTAGGTCTTATCACATTTGTGTTTTGGCGAAGTAATACGGTGTGACCATTGGCCATCATCGGTAATCAATAACAGGCCCGTGGTATCAACATCTAAACGGCCAGCAAAGTGCAAGTCTTCGTAGCGAACTTCATCAAGAAGCACGAAAACCGTATGATTGAAACCATCTTCATGAGAACACACCACACCCTCGGGCTTGTTCATCATTAAATAACGTGGTCCGCGAAGGATAATAGGACGCTCTTGCCATTCAACGGATTGTCCATCTTTGACTTTAACTGAGCCAGATTTCACCACAGCGTCATCAACTGTTACATCACCACTTTTGATCAACTTAGTCGCGTCTTTACGGCTAATGCCCAATCCATCACACAAATACTTATCTAAACGCATCTTAACCTAGGAGTTTTAAAGGTTTGAAATATCGCCCTACCGCGTTACAGCGAATCTACGACCTTTGGTATGAATACCAATAAAGAAGAAAAGTTAAGCCTAGTGGGGATATTCCTTTTTAAGGAAGTCGGATAGTATAACTGGTTTAAATGATTCAAACTTCAACTTTTTTCAGGAAATAGTATCCAGTCATGTACCAACTGAGGCCCTATCAAGCCGATTCTGTTAAAGCCGTTGTCCACTACTTTAGAAAGCGTAGCGAACCCGCTGTCATCGTCTTACCTACTGGAGCGGGCAAAAGTCTAGTGATTGCCGAGCTTGCTCGCCTTGCTAAGGGAAAGGTGCTGGTACTGGCACACGTGAAAGAGCTGGTTGAACAAAACCACGCCAAATATGAAAGTTATGACCTCAAGGGTGCCATTTTTGCAGCGGGCTTAGGCCGAAAAGAAACCGAACAACAAGTAGTGTTTGCCTCTGTGCAATCCGTTGCTCGAAATCTAGATGCTTTTAATGACCCTTTCTCATTATTGGTCATTGATGAATGTCACCGAGTACCAGAAGACAAAAACAGCAGTTACCAAAAGGTCATCAGTCACTTAAAGACGCTTAACCCCAACCTTAAAATACTGGGATTAACCGCAACGCCCTACCGTCTTGGTCTTGGATGGATATACCAATACCATACTCGCGGCCAAGTACGCTCAGACGAAGCGCGATTCTTCAGAGACTGTGTCTTTGAACTGCCTATTCGCTATCTATTGGATCAAGAGTTTCTAACTCCTGCGAAAATCATTGACGCCCCACTATTTAGTTATGACTTCTCTGAGATCTCTCCAACGCATATGGGACGATATCGAGAGTCTGATATGGACCTAGTCATCGAAAAATCAAAACGGGCGACGCCGCAGATACTCAATCAGATAGTCACACTGGCAAAAAACCGCAAGGGCGTGATGATATTTGCTGCAACGGTCAAACATGCTGAAGAAGTGTTCGCATTGTTACCCGAAGGCGAAGCCGCCATCGTTATTGGTGATACCCACACCAAGGAGCGAGATCGAATTATCGATGAATTCAAACAACAACGAATCAAATACCTTGTTAATGTCTCAGTGCTGACCACAGGGTTTGACGCCCCGCACGTCGACCTTATTGCTGTACTACGTCCTACAGAGTCTATTAGCCTCTATCAACAAATCATCGGTCGCGGGCTTCGTCTATCAGAGGGTAAAACGGAATGTTTGGTTCTTGAGTATGCGGGCAACTGCTATGACTTGTATCAACCAGAAGTAGGCTCCCCGCAACCTGATCCTGACAGCGAGATTGTCACTATTCCCTGCCCTGCTTGCGGCTTTAACAATAATTTCTGGGGCAAAACTGCCGAAAACGGCTTTGTTATCGAACACTACGGAAGAAAGTGTCAGGGCTACCTTGAAGATGACGATGGAGAGCGTGAGCATTGCGACTATCGCTTCCGTGCAAAATACTGCAGAGAATGTGGCGCTGATAACGATATCGCAGCGCGCATTTGTCACGAATGCGATACCGTATTGGTAGACCCTGACAAAAAACTTAAAGAAGCACTGAATCTAAAAGATGCGCTGGTGTATGAATGTACCGACCTTGAGTTTAATGTCGTTAAAGACAGTAAAGGCAAAAATTTTCTTAGAGTGGTTTACCTAGGAGAAAGCGGTAATAAGGTGGGCTTGAATTTCTATCTCAATACTCCAGCACAAAAGAAAAGTTTTTACTCACAGTTCGTCAAATTGCACCTTGCCGACAAACATCAAGAGTTTGATGGATTGTCACCCACTAAGGTGGTGAATCAACAACATAGATTTAGGCTTCCTAAGTTTGTCATCGCTCGAAAAGAAGGCAGATTTTGGAAACTCAGAGATGTGATATTCGACAACGAGTTTATGCTGTAATTATTCGCCCTTCATCTGTTAAAATGGAACAGAATCCTATTGCTCGATTTAGTATTGAGTGGTAGTATCCGCGCTCGCTTTGACGATTTATCGTTTTAAAGCGAATCGCATCGAAGACTAGGTCGCTAAGTCTTTGATGAAAATCCTTTTTATTTTACTAATTTGAGAGTAAATACTATGAAATTTGAAGCAGTAGTACGTACTGAACTAGGTAAGGGTGCGAGCCGCCGCCTACGTCACGCTGGCCAATTCCCAGCAATCGTTTACGGTGGTGAAGCAGCGCCAGTATCTATCGCGCTAGTTCACTCTGACGTGATCAACCAAATGGACAAGCCAGAATTCTACGAAGAAATCACTCTAGTGATCGACGGCGCAGAAGTTAAGGTTAAGCCACAAGACGTTCAACGTCACGCGTTCAAGCCAAAAGTTGAGCACATGGACTTCATCCGCGTTTAATTCCCTACCAAGGAATTAATTCGGATTACATCCAACCTTTTGCATATATAAAGAACTCGGTCTTACCAACTGTAGATTCTTAAAAATTAGAAAGCCCGATTGCTACCAACAATCGGGCTTTCGCCATTTCTGACGTTTGGGAATGTGATTTTAGTTACGAGCAACCGTCATCCCGGCCTAGAGCCGGGACCTTAGAAACAACAAAGTTTAACCATTAAAAATAAGCAGACGCCTATTCAAACGTCCCCTTAACCACAGCCTCACCGTCACTAACCATCACACGTCCCAGTGCCACGGTATGCGTCAAAGCCAAATCAACATCGCTCAGAAGCAAGATATCCGCATCATAGCCCACAGCTAATTCACCCTTAAGCGTGCTAAGCCCTAACTGCTTTGCCGCATTCTTGGTGACAGGCGTTAGCATCTCACTTAGGCCAAGGTCAAACTCGTTCACACCACGACGGATCTCTTCAAGCAGTGAGCTTGGCGTGCCTACTCCCATCCCCACAATACGAGTTCGGTCTTCATTCCATTTTGGCAGTGAGCCGCCCGCATCTGAGCTAAAGGTAAAGTTATCTGCTATACCAAGCTCAATGGACAACTTAGTGGCCTCAGCGCAAGACAGAGCCTTACGACCTGAATCTAACATCTCTTGTGATACCGCAGTGCCATCGATAATAGCGCCACGTTTTGCCAGCTCCACCGCCTGCTCCCATACATCCTCACGGTTAATATGGGTAGGCACAAAACGTTCAGCTTGGTAGTCCGTTTCATCCAACACATCCAAAAGCTGAGTTAGCCCTTTTTTACCAGCGCCCGCATGCACTGTAATGATGCCAGCTTTGCCCGACACAAGCGCCGCGTTGCGCACCTGAGCAACCAAATCTGCTAGGCCCTCGTGTGTAATGTACGGCCCGCGATGATCGGATACCGCCAACTTCACCCCAACAACCGGATCAATAAAGGCGATATCACGCATGACTGAACCAGTAATAGTTGGCGAGGGTAAGAAATAAGAGCCGGTTATCATGTAGGTACTGATCCCCTCATCACGAAAGCCCATGGTCTTAGCAAACAGACTTTCTACATGACGAGATAAATCATCAGTACCGAGTAAACCCAGTGCAGTGGTGACGCCATTTAGAGTTTGGTCGGTCAGCTTTAATTCAGGGGTACGAGTGGCATAACCGCCCTCGCCTCCACCACCAATAAAATGTTGATGGGTATCCACAAATCCAGGAACGACATTTGCGCCTTTGGCATCAATGACTTGATATTCACCCACCAATGCAGATTCGTTGATCTCGTCCTCAATGGCAATAATTTTTCCTCCTGCACATAGAAGGTCTTTTTTACCTAATCGCTGCGGCGCATACACTGAACCATTTTTGATTAATAACTGCATAATTGTTCCTTAATTCTTAGGGTCTAGTGCAGAGCGAATACCATCACCCAATACGTTACAAGAGAGCACCGTCAGGAAGATACATAGCCCAGGGAAAAGAGTGAGATACATATAGCCATCAACTGCCATAAAGTCTCGACTGGATGCCAACATTGCTCCCCATTCTGGTGAAGGAGGCTGAGCGCCAAGTCCTAAGAAGCTCAAGCTAGCTGCTGTCAAAACAGAGGTGCCCACACGCATGGTGAAATACACCAATACACTACTTACCGTTGAAGGAATAATGTGTTTAAACATGATTCGTGGAGTACTTGCACCCATGGTTTTGGCCGCGCGAACATATTGAGAGTTCATCACTGACAAAGTCTGTGAACGCACGATACGGGCAAACATTGGCGTACTGAAAATGGCAATAGCAATAATCACATTAACAATACCGCCGCCAAGCACCGCCACAATACCTATGGCTAATAAGAAACTTGGGAACGCAAACAACACATCTGCGGCGCGCATGATAATGGCATCAGCAATTCCGCCGTAGTAACCACTGATCACCCCAAGAACCGTGCCGGCAATCACTCCAATGGTGACCGATACAAAGCCAACAGAAAGTGAAATACGAGCGCCATACACAAGGCGCGCAAAGTTATCGCGTCCATACAAATCCGTACCTGCCCAATGCTCCCATGAAGGAAGACTTAAGATGTTGTTGTAATCAACATCCGTCGCAGTGTAATGCAGAAACATCGGCGCTGCGATTGCCATCACTACCATGGTTAGCAAGATACACAAGGCAACGATCGCTGTTTTCTCTCGCTTAAAGCGAATCAAAAACATCGCAAAAGGAGAAAGAGTTTTACTCGAATTAGTATCCATAATTCCTACTTCATTTTGATCTGTGGGTTCACGACGGAATACAAGACATCAACCACGAAGTTGATCAGCACGAAGTGAAACGAATAAAGAATCAATAGCGCCTGCACCACTGGGTAATCGCGGGCATTCACACTGTCGATTAAGAACGAGCCCAATGCAGGTAAACCAAAGATGCTTTCAACCACAATTGAACCGCTCAATACAAAACCAATCTGCAAACCAATCACGGTAATGATCGGTAGCATGGCATTCCGAAACGCATGCTTGATCAGTACTCGGCTCTCCATCAAACCCTTAGCTCTGGCGGTTTGAATATAGTTTTCCGACAAAACGTCTAGAAATGCAGAGCGAGAGAAGCGAGCAATGATGGCAGTACCTACAGTGCCTAAGGTTAACGACGGCAGCACTAAGTCATGCAACCCTTCATATCCCGTAGGGTTAAACCAGCCGAGCTTAACCGCGAACACTTGGATCAGAATTAGACCTAACCAAAAATCAGGCACCGAGATCCCCGAAACGGCAACCACCATACTCACTCTGTCAGGTAAACGAGATTGGCAAACTGCAGCGATAACGCCAAGTAAGATACCAACAGGAATAAACCACAAAGAGACCAAGGCAAGAGTAGCAGTGACCTTGTAACGCTCACTGATAAGGCTGACAACTGAGTCGCCATTAATCATGGATTTGCCAAGATCAAGATGCGCAAGGTTGACTAAAAAGTGCTGAAACTGAACCAATAACGGGAGGTCTAGGCCCAATTGATGACGAACGGCTGCAATGTCCTGACTGCTGGCATCTAGGCCAGCAATCATTTTCGCAGGGTCGCCAGGTAACATGTGAACGAATAGGAATGCAATCACGGCAATGAGGAACATTACCCCGATCATGCCCAATAGTCGTTTTACAATATACTGCGACATGCTTTATTACTCGTAGTGAACGTCAGAGATCGCTAAAGAACCGTCTGGCAACATATTGATGCCCTTAACGCTCTTAGATTTAGCCCAAAGCTGAGTATCAACGGTTGTCCAGATGCCAGCCGCATCGTTCCATACCGTGGATTGAACGTTTTGGTAGATCTTCGCTTTTTCTGCTTTATCTAATGTTTTTTGACCATCAGCCAACCATTGGTCAACCTTAGCGTTTTTGTAGTAGCTGTAGTTAGACGTCCCTTGCGAGCCGAACAGTGGACGAATAGCCCAGTCAACAGTACCTGATGAAGAAGACCAACCTGAATCAAAGATCACTGGTGGAGTGCCATCGTTGTTAATGCCATCGCCCGCTGAGTAATGACTGGCCACGTCGCGTGGGACAATAGTGGTGTTAACACCAATCGCTTTTAACTGTTGCTGAATGAATTCTGCACTGCGCATGCTAGTTGTGACGTTTTTCGCCCAGATAACCGCATCAAAGCCATTTGCATAGCCCGCTTTTGCTAAAAGCTCTTTCGCTTTGGCTACGTCATAGGTGTAAGGCGTTTGCGCAGCAAAGGTTTCAATCTTTTCAGGTACGATTGAATTAAGTGTGCTGGCATCACCACCGTAAACCACCTTCTTGTAAGCATCCTTGTTGATGGCATAGTTGAGGGCTTTACGCACATCGGCATTCGCCAAAATTTCATTTTGAGTATTCAGCGCGTAGTAACGAGCAATGATGGATGGAGAAGCAACTGCATCGAGTTTTTTATCATTGCTCACCGCTGGTTTCATGGTGTTTGGCAACTGAAGCATCACCTGCGCTTGTCCACTTTTCAGCATGGCAAGACGAGAACCCGCTTCTGGGACAGCGCGGAACTCTAGGTGCTCAACCTTAACAGGTGCTCCCCAATAATCTGGGTTCGCATCCATAGTGATTTTTGAGCCGCGGATCCATTTGTTCAGCACATAACGACCAGTACCTACAGGGTGTGCCTTGATATCATCACCATATTTTTCAATGGCCGCAGGACTAATCATGCCCTGACTAGGATGCGTAATATTATTGATAAAAGTGTTAGAAGGCGTTTTAAGCTTAACTTCTAGTACGTTTTCAGACACTACGTTGAAGCTTTCTACGTTGGACAGTAGCGATGCACGGCGCTGCTTTTTATTAATTTCGTCTTGGAAATTGTATTTTACTGCTTCAGCATTAAACGGAGTGCCATCAGTAAATTTCACGCCTTCACGTAGCGTAATAGTGTAAGTTTGACCGTTGTCGCTCACTTCATAGCCTGTTGCTAGGTTTGGTTGCACCTGCATATTGTCGTCAAACTTGAATAAGCCATCATAGATTGCGTTTGCCACACTCATATCCAGTGTCACACCCGCATTATGGGGGTTCAATGTCTGCACTGTACTCGTGGAAGCGACAACCACTTTATCTTGTGCGGCAAATACATTAGCACTTAAGCCTAATGCGACGGCGAGAACCAAGGTTTTCTTTGTTGTGTTCATGATCATTCCTTTGTAATTATTCAGTAGCGGAAAAATGTGTTGTTGTGTGTTCAACCAATGTTATTGGTAAGGGGGATTCACCTACGGGAAAAATAGGATCGGGGATATCGTCCGTTAGAAGTTCAAACTGCTTCGGCGCAGAACGCTCTGTATCGATAGATGGAATGGCGGCCAATAGCTTTTGTGTATAGCTATGTTTGGTATCCTCAAATACCTCTTGGCGATGACCAATCTCGACCAATTGACCTTTTGTCAAAACGGCAACCCTATGACATACGCGCTCAATAACCGCCATATCATGGGAAATAAAGATAAATGAGATACCAAATTCTTTTTGTAGCTCTAGCATCAAATTCAACACCGTTGCTTGAACGGAAACATCAAGCGCTGATACAGACTCATCGGCGACGATGATCTTAGGTTGTGTGGTCAGCGCTCGCGCGATGTTCACTCGCTGCAGCATGCCGCCTGAGAATTCATGTGGATAGTGACGATACAGCTCGGATTTGATCCCTACCTTATTCAGTAGTGCCTTCGCTTTTTGCTCTCTTTCGGCCTTTGACATTTCAGGGTGGTGTATGATGAACGGCTCTTCGACACACTCGCCTATCGTCATCTGTGGGTTAAGAGAAGCCAATGGGTCTTGGAAGATGAATGAGATGTCTCTCTTTATTAGCTTTCTTTGGTCACGAGTTGGGTCAAGTAGATTAATGCCTTGATAGGAGATCCCTCCCGTCGCTTCTTCAAGAAGCCCTAAGATGGCATTACCTATGGTTGATTTACCTGAGCCTGACTCGCCCACGATGCCCAAGGTTTCACCCTTCCACAGCTTAAAGCTCACATCGTTCACCGCATGAACTTGGTGAGTCACTTTGCCAAAGAAATTATGCTTTCTAGGGAAAACAACATGTAAGCGCTCAACATCCAGTAACGGCTCTTCGCTGTAATCCACAGGAGAGCCGGGTATTTCTACTGAGGTCGTATTGCCCTTTAGCTCTTCTTCCATTGTTAAAACCGGAAAGCTATGTGGCACTGCACGCCCGCGCATAGAGCCTAGTTTAGGTGCCGCTTTTAACAATGCTTTGGTATATGCATGTTGCGGAGATAGGAATACTTGATTGAGTGTGCCCGTTTCTACGATGTCACCGTGATACATCACTGCCACGCGGTCTGCTACTTCGTGCACCACTCCCATATCGTGAGTAATAAAGATAACGCCCATGCCAAGCTCTACCTGCAGTTCACGAATCAAGCCTAGAATCTGCGCTTGAATGGTCACATCCAGTGCTGTGGTAGGTTCATCGGCGATCAGCAACTTAGGTTTACAGGCCAGAGCCATAGCAATCATTACGCGCTGGCGCATACCACCCGATAATTGATGAGGGTATACACCCAGTACTTGTCTGCCCGATGGCACACGCACAAGGTCGAGCATACGCCCAGCTTCTTCTATCGCCTCTGCGCGAGAAGTCTTTTGGTGGATTTGTACCGCTTCAGCAATTTGATTGCCCACAGTCATCAATGGGTTTAGCGATGTCATCGGATCTTGAAATATCATTGATATTTCATCGCCACGAATTTGTTGAGCCTGCCTGCGACTCATAGACACCATCTCTAATGGTTCATCGCTTAACTTGCTGTCATGAAGGTAGATTTGACCTGATTTAGCAGCCTTATTGCCAAGTAGCCCCATAATGGCTTTACTCATTACGGACTTTCCTGAGCCCGACTCCCCCACAACCGCAAGAATTTCATTCTTGCTCACATCTATGTTGATGTCGTGAAGTACGCCCTTTTTACCCTGCATGGTTTTAAAAGAGACATTAAGATCGCTGATCTGCAGTAGTTGGCTCATTATTTCCCTGCCTAGATTGTTCAATAAGAGCATCTAGCATAAGGATTTACAGCGTCATGATTAATATGAAAAAGTGGAAACTATCTTTTCAACAGCCAATTTTATATCGAAAGGCAATGCGTTATTTCTAGAAGAACTGAAGGGTTTTTCTTTTATTATCAATGGGTAATAAAGAGTAATTAGAAATGAAAGTTTGAGTGTCGAGAAGAATTAATAAATAATACAAGAACACTCATTTAGAAAAATGATACGGAATATGTTCCGCTTATTTATGAGGCTATACGTTTCGTCTATTTGGCGGGGTTAAAACAGGTCACCTTGAGGGCTTGTCACCTCTTCTTCATGAGGTTTAGCTGGCTGCTTTCCTTTTAACATCTTGCGTCTGTATCGCTGACGACAAAGTTTGATAATGTGTTTCTTATCTGTCGAAGACAGGGTTTGCCACGTAAAGCGTTCATCACGATTACGCATACATCCCTTACAGTAACCTCGCTCATCGGAACTGCATACGCCAATACAAGGACTAGGCACATCAAAAAAATCTAATTGTTCCATTTATGCCCTCCATTCAACCCCTGAATTAATACCAAACAGTATTCATCAAATAGGTCTATTATTCAATGAATGTCATTGCAATTGCTGACGTATAACTGACATATTTCTCTTTATTTGTTATACACTTGGACCATCTTCTTCAAATATCTGGAGTCTTTAAATGTACAAAAAATTAACGGCAATATCAGCTGCACTGCTCATTTCAGCTTGTTCAAGTATGGGCAGTAATGATGCAGATAAGCAAGCTATGGATAGCAAGGCTGAAATGGAAATGAGTGCTGAAACTTTGCAGGTCAATGAACAAGCCCTACAGCATCACCACTGGGTATTAACTCACATTGACGGTAAAGCAGTAGAGGTTGAAGAGAACTTCAAAGCACCAACCCTAGAAATTGGTGAGAAGATGACCACCAATGGTAATGCTGGTTGTAACAACTTCTTTGGCCAGGGTGAACTAAAAGACGGCAAGTTCCGCATCCAACAGATGGGAATGACAATGAAGATGTGTCCAGAAGGTGTGATGAACACTGAAATGGCTTATTCAAAGGCTCTATCTGAATGGAATGAAGTGGCTCTTACTAAGAAGACAATGGAACTGAAGAGTGCTGAGCATACCTTGACGTTTCAACTGAAAGACTGGGTTAACTAAACCTAAGTGTGTGAGTCGTCTACTGACGGCTCACAAAGTCACCTTCCATAACTCTTCATCAACACACTCAATCGTCACCTCTGCTCGATCGCTAATCGCCTGAATTTGGTTTTTCTCAAACGAATAAGGCAAAGAAATCTCAAGCGAGGCTATCTTTTCTTGTTTAGCGATTCGTAACAGCTTCACTAGATTTTTTTCATCGCTATGTGTGGACGAAAGCTGATTGAGCGCACTCTCCCAAAGCTTTTGCTCTGAGTTCTGAGCCTTATCAATTTCTTGTTGCCACAGTGTGCCGAAAATAGGCGCAATGCTGTTAATCACATCGACAAAACGCCAGCGATGACCACGACTACTCTCACCCAAAAAATGGGTGTAGTCGAAGCGAACAGCGTTACTTTGCATTTGGCTAATGGTCATTATTCTCACAGAATTTGCGTTAGGATTAGTCAGAGTCTGGCTATGTTATTGATAATAATCAGCCGATACACTCAACAGTACAAGACTGTATGAAATAACGATCCACTACATCAGTAATCCATTCCTTAATGATATATATGTAACTGGTTGTTAACAGACCAGTTAACTATTTCGACACTTATTTGTCAGGAGGGGAAACATTTGACAAAAAATGGTCACTGCGTCATTCAATTTACAAATGGGATAACTTACAATGCCCTACGCGAAACTCTTCTCTTCTCTCCAACTAGGTTAAACCATGAAAAACGATAAAAGACCGCTTTATATACCTCACGCCGGCCCTGCACTTCTAAGTACTCCACTACTTAATAAAGGAAGTGCATTTACCGCCTCAGAACGGTCCTACTTTAATCTAGATGGTTTGTTGCCTGAGACAACAGAAACAATTGCAGAGCAAGTTGAACGTGCCTATCAGCAATATCAGCAGTTCGACAACGATATGGATCGACATATCTACCTGCGAAATATTCAAGATACCAATGAGACCCTGTTTTATCGCTTGGTCCAGAATCACATCTCTGAAATGATGCCGATCATCTATACGCCAACCGTTGGCGCAGCATGTGAAAAGTTCTCCAATATCTATCGACGCGGTCGCGGCCTTTTCATCTCTTACTCTAATAGAGACCGTATCGATGATCTTCTCAACAACGCCTCTACACACAATGTAAAGGTTATAGTAGTCACCGATGGCGAACGTATTCTAGGTTTAGGCGACCAAGGTATCGGTGGTATGGGTATTCCTATCGGTAAGCTCTCTTTGTATACCGCCTGTGGTGGCATCAGTCCTGCTTACACATTACCGATTGTGCTAGATGTCGGTACCAATAATCCTCAGCGCTTGGCTGATCCTATGTATATGGGATGGAGACACCCACGTATTACCGGTGCAGAATACGACGAATTTGTAGAAGAGTTCATCCAAGCAGTTCAGCGCCGCTGGCCTGATGCTCTGGTTCAATTTGAAGACTTTGCTCAGAAGAACGCCATGCCACTATTGAAGCGTTATAAAAACCGCATCTGCTGTTTTAACGACGACATTCAAGGCACCGCTGCGGTGACGGTAGGCTCGCTGATTGCGGCATGTCATGCTGCAGGCAGTAAGCTGTCAGATCAGCGTGTTACCTTTGTGGGTGCGGGATCAGCGGGTTGCGGTATCGCCGAGGCGATTGTCGCTCAAATGCAGGCTGAAGGCTTACCTGAAGATGAAGCTCGCTCACGCATTTACATGGTGGATCGCTGGGGCCTTCTACAAGAAGGTATGCATAACCTTCTCGATTTCCAAAAGCAACTCGCTCAGAAGTCTGACAACCTAGAAGAATGGCAGGCAGAAGGACAAGACTACACCTTGTTAGATGTGGTTGAAAACGCTAAACCAACAGTATTGATTGGTGTATCTGGCGCGCCAGGCATCTTTAGCCAGCAGGTTATTGAAACCATGCACAAGCATTGCCCTCGCCCAATCGTTTTCCCTCTATCGAACCCAACTAGCCGAGTTGAAGCTGTGCCAAAAGATGTTCTTGATTGGACTGATGGTAAGGCCTTGGTTGCGACGGGCAGCCCTTTCGAGCCAGTATTGGTTAACGGCAAACGCCTTGAGATTGCTCAATGTAACAACAGTTATATCTTCCCAGGTATCGGCCTTGGTGTGCTTGCTGTTTCTGCATCTCGTATTACCGACGAGATGCTAATGGAATCAAGCCGAGCTCTTGCGGAATGTTCACCACTGGCTATCAAAGGCCACGGCGCCCTACTGCCACCTTTAGAAGAGATTCATTCAGTATCGAAGAAGATCGCTTTCGCTGTGGCAAAACAAGCCATTAAGCAAGGCGTGGCGCTAGAGATCACCGATCAAGCAATCAAAGAATCGATAGACAACCACTTTTGGCAACCTGTTTACCGTCGTTACAAACGCACTGCCTTCTAGTGAATAAACTGAGCTGGGATACGATTAAGGACTATTATCGCAAAACCTCCGTTTGGCAGATAGTCCTTAAAGCTCTGAAAATGCTGCTACTGCTTAGTAGTGGCATTACGCTGTGCATTATCCTGCTATTAAGCTCGGTGGATTTTTGGATGAGCTACCAAGCACAGGGGCGAATCCACAAAGAAGTAGAATCGGCACCCGCCAGAGATATCGCCCTGATCTTAGGCACCAGCAAATACATAGGCAGAACCTTAAACCCTTATTACACCTATCGGATAGATGCCGCCATTGAACTGTATAAACAGAAAAAGGTGCGCGGCTTCTTACTCAGTGGTGATAACGCACATCGCTCATACAACGAGCCTTGGACCATGAAGCGAGACCTGTTGAGGGCGGGCATACCTGAAGAGCTCATCTTCCTTGATTATGCGGGTTTTAGAACCCTAGACTCCATAGTTCGTGCCAAGCAAATTTTTAACCTCAATGACTTTACTGTCGTGACTCAAACCTTTCATTGCGACAGAGCGCTGTTCATTGCTAATTACTACAAAGCGGATGCCATCTGCCTAGGGGTTCCCTCCCCTAAGCCGAGTTCTTGGTTCAACGTAAGAGTTAGGGAAGTGTTCGCTCGAATTAAAGCTATGCTCGATGTCTACGTCATGAACACTCAACCAAAATTCATGGGCCCGCAAGAACCTATATTGGAAATGTTACCGAGATTTGAGTATGGCCCAATCATGCCTAGGTTTGTCCCAACGCTAGATGATGAGCATAAAGGCGATAACTAGGGTCTGTTGATCTTAGCCACTCATTTCGTGCCCCATCCTTGATTTCTCCACTTTCACACCAATATACCTTTAATCACCATCTTCAATTCGTGGCCTGAATTACTTACAATCGAGGCAGAATTACAAAGGATCAAACAGTTATGAGTAATGTTAAGCACTGTAAGCTACTTATTTTAGGATCAGGCCCAGCTGGATATACGGCGGCTATCTATGCCGCTCGTGCAAATCTTAATCCAGTTATCGTAACAGGGATGCAACAAGGCGGTCAGCTAACCACGACCACGGAAGTGGAGAATTGGCCAGGTGACGCAAGTGACTTAACTGGCCCTGCACTGATGGAGCGTATGCAAGCTCACGCAGAAAAGTTTGAAACAGAGATCATCTTTGACCACATCAACAAAGTTGACCTTAGCCAAAAACCTTACCGCTTATTTGGTGACAGCACAGAATTTACTTGTGATGCATTGATCATTGCAACCGGTGCTTCTGCAAAATACATTGGCTTAGAGTCTGAAGAAGCATTCAAGGGACGTGGCGTATCAGCTTGTGCAACTTGTGATGGTTTCTTCTACCGCAATCAAGAAGTTGCGGTTGTTGGCGGGGGTAACACTGCCGTTGAGGAAGCCTTGTATCTTTCAAATATCGCCTCCAAGGTGCACTTGATCCACCGCCGTGATTCATTCCGCGCGGAGAAGATCTTGGTAAAACGTCTCATGGATAAGGTTGAATCAGGCAATATTATTCTGCACACAGACCGCACGCTTGACGAAGTTGTTGGCGATGATATGGGTGTAACTGGCGTTCGCGTTAAAGATACTCAATCTGACGCAACCGAACTGATCAATGTCATGGGCGCGTTTATCGCCATTGGACACCAACCTAATACTGGCATCTTCAAAGAGCAACTGAAGATGAATCACGACTATATCGTGGTAAATTCAGGCCTTGAAGGTAATGCGACACAAACTAGCATACCTGGTGTGTTTGCCGCGGGTGATGTTATGGATAATCAGTATCGTCAAGCCATCACATCAGCAGGCACTGGTTGCATGGCAGCACTAGATGCTGAGCGTTATCTCGATGAGATTGATGCGTAAACACAATTAATTGCCTCTCATATTGAAATCTTAGCGTCCACAGAGTACATCTGTGGACCTTTTTCGATATACTCCCCCCAAATCAAAATTATTCGCATTTAAATCATATTCATGGATAAGAAAACCCAAGGCGAGTTGAGCCGCTGGCTTAAACAGCAAAGTAAGCTAGCAAAGCGATGGTTGACCCTAACAGTTGTCGCTGGGGTTGCTTCTGCCGTTGTGCTCATCATTCAAGCCTCATTGATCGCTCAAATCCTACATAGCCTCATTATCGAACATACCGACAAGTATGAATTAGTTCCTCTATTCGTTGGGTTAGGTGCAACAGTGGTGCTGCGTAGTGCCCTCGCATGGTGTAGAGAGATTGCCGGGTATAGAAGCGGCGAGCAGGTTCGCATCTATATTCGAGGCTTAGTGGTCGATAAAATGCGTCGCTTGGGGCCTGGCCATATAAAAGGCAAAACAGCCGGAGCTTGGGGGACCATGCTGATTGAGCAAGTAGAAGAGATGCAAGATTTCTTCGCGAAATACCTACCGCAAATGGCCCTGTCAGCGTTGGTACCGCTGATGATCTTGGTTGTAGTATTCCCACTTAACTGGGTCAGCGGACTGATATTTTTAATCACCGCACCACTCATTCCCTTTTTCATGGCACTGGTTGGCAAAAAAGCCGCCGATGCCAACCGTAAAAACTTTAAAGCACTGCAACGCTTGTCTGGACATTTTTACGATCGCTTGCAAGCGATGACAACCATTCGCTTGTTCGATCGCGCAAGAGACGAAAAAGAGCAGCTACATGCCGCATCAGAGGTGTTTCGCGAGCGCACCATGAGTGTGTTAAAAATTGCATTTCTATCTTCAGCTGTGCTGGAATTTTTCACCTCTATTTCCATTGCACTCACTGCTGTATATTTTGGTTTCACCTTTATTGGTGAGCTTAACTTTGGCCACTATGGCACTAGCGTTACTCTCTTTACTGGCTTATTCATCTTGATACTCGCACCTGAGTTTTATCAACCGCTTCGCGATCTTGGTACCTTTTACCATGCTAAGCAGCAGGCGATCGGGGCTGCAGAAAGCATCGTTGATTTCCTCAATATTGAAGAGCCAAAACAACAGAGCAACAAGCAGGCTATCAACAGTGATAAGAAGTGCGTAATAACGGCCACAGATTTAATTGTCACTAGCACAGAAGGCAAAGTATTGGTTGGCCCTGTCAGTTTCACCCTAGAAGCAGGCAAGAAAACCGCTTTAGTTGGCCCAAGCGGTGCAGGTAAAACCTCGATAATGAACGCGCTTCTTGGATTCTTGCCTTACCAAGGTAGCCTCACCATTAATGGTACCGAGCTATCCGAGGTTGATCTCAGCAGCTACCGCTCAACGGTGAGCTGGGTAGGTCAAAACCCCCTACTGGTTCATGGAACCATTGCCGAAAACCTTAACCTTGCTGAGAACTCAGTTAGCGAGCAAGAGCTACAAGATAAAATCAAACAGGCTCACGCTGATGAATTTATCGATAAACTGGGTTTAGACCATGCGATTGCCGACCGCTCTGGTGGTCTATCTGTAGGTCAAGCTCAGCGTATCGCCTTAGCACGAGCCTTGTTGCAGGATGGGCAATTTTGGCTACTGGATGAACCTACCGCCAGTTTAGATGCGCGCAGCGAATCGTTAATCAATGAAAGCCTGCAATCGGCGCTAGTAGGAAAAACGGCGCTTATGGTTACCCACCAATTGAGTAACTTGCAATTGATGGATCAAATATTAGTGTTGGAAAATGGCGCTCTCACCCAGCAAGGTAGCTACAGTCAATTGCAGCATCAAGGCACCTTCAAAGCCATGCTTAACCAGCAGCAAACACTAGGAGGCGATATCGATGCGTGAGTTACTTCCCTACCTCAAATTGTATAAAAAACATTGGTTTGGCCTATCGCTGGGCATGATATTGGGCTTTCTCACTCTGTTTGCCTCTATCGGTCTGCTAACACTTTCAGGATGGTTTCTTTCAGCTGCGGCTGTTGCAGGACTGACCATAGCCAGAGAAACCTTTAACTACATGCTTCCAGGCGGTGGTGTACGGGGCCTTGCTATGGGTCGTACCGCGGGTCGTTGGGGTGAGCGAGTGGTGTCACACAACGCCACCTTTAAGCTACTTACCGATTTGCGTGTGTATTTCTATGAGAAACTGACCCCACTGATCCCAGGCCGTGTGGGTGGATTACGCGATGCTGATCTGCTCAATCGCCTTGTTGCTGATGTATCGGCAATGGATCACGTGTATTTGCGCCTTGTGAGCCCAGTAATACTCAGCATCCTTGGTATCACTTGCCTAACGGGTTTCTTGGTGTGGTTCGACAGTGATATCGGCCTAACACTCGGCGCGATCTTGATGGCGCTTGTGCTGATCTGGCCTGTACTCTTCTATAAACTGGGTAAAGGTAACGGACATAGACTGACCCAGAATCGCGCAGACCTGCGCATACGCACTTTAGATTGGATTGAAGGCCACTGTGAGCTTCTGTTATTTGGTGCAGAAAAACGCTACAGAGAGAAGATCGATCAAGCGCAAATGGCACTGATGAGCAACCAGGCAATCAACGCTCATATTACGGGTCTTGCCAACGCTTTGCTGCTTTTGGCAAACGGCATGACACTTCTGTTGATTTTATGGATGTCTGCTGACGGTATCGGCGGTTCCCAGCCAAGCCCACTTATCGCTCTGGTGGTGTTTGCGACCCTGGCTAGTGTTGAGCTATTAATGCCTATCGCTGGGGCATTCCAGTATCTAGGACAAACGCTGGCATCTGCAAGACGTCTAAATGAAGTGATTGGTGCAGAACCTGATGTCCAATTCCCTATCTATAGCAATAATAAAGTCATCAATAACAGTGACAAGATTGCCGTTGAATTTCACAATGTATCCTTTGCCTATGAAAGCTTGTCCGGGGATAAACACGTCCCACTTGCTGTGGATAGTTTATCGCTCAACGTAACTGCGGGCAGCAAGCTTGCCATACTCGGCAAAACGGGCAGTGGTAAATCGACATTGCTTCAATTGCTCACTCGCTATTGGGACGTTCAAAAAGGTGATATTCAGATCGGTGGTCAGGCACTGACCGAGCTTTCTGAATCGGAGCTTCGCAGCCTTATCTCGGTAGTGAGTCAACGTGTTGATGTCCTAAATGGCACATTGCGCGACAATCTATTAATTGCAAAGCCGGATGCTGATGACAGTATACTTTCTGGAGCGCTAACTAAAGTTGGGCTGGAATATTTGCTGGATGCACCTGGGCTTGACCAATGGCTTGGTGATGGTGGCAGACAATTATCTGGTGGCGAAAAGCGTCGTATCGGCATTGCTCGCGCCGTCCTGCACGATGCCCCTATCCTTCTGCTCGACGAGCCAACAGAGGGGCTAGATCGCTCTACTGAATCGCAAATCATGTCACTACTAGAACAGCACTATCAAGATAAGACCGTGATTTTTGTCACTCACCGTCTGGTAGGTCTAAGTAAAATGGATAACGTTGTAGTGCTAGAGCAAGGTAAGCTAGTAGAACAAGGTGAGCATACAGAGCTTCTTAAGCAAAAAGGTCGCTATTACCAATTGCATCAAGCAATCTAGTGCCAAGTTAGCTAACCAATAAATACAACAAAGCCCCGCAACGTAAATACGCTGCCGGGCTTTTTTATGCACTTCAGATCAGTCGTTGAAGCCTTCCAGTACGATTTTTCCGCGGGCCTTTTGAGACTCTAATAGCGCATGTGCTCGCTTTAGGTTAGCGGCATTGATTGCACCAAAATGCTCTCCGAGAGTGGTTTTCACCTCTCCAGAATCAATCATTCTTGCCACTGCTTGCAAGATATCATGCTGTTTTTGCATGTCATCGGTTTCAAACATCGATCGGGTATACATAAACTCCCAGTGCAGCGATACACTCTTTTGTTTTAGTGCTCGGATGTCAAAAGACATTGGGTCATCAATCAAACCAAATTGACCTTGCGGTTTAATGAGCTTCATTACTTCAGGCATGTGTTGTTCGGTATTATTTAGACTCACTACATAATCAACACAATCAGTCATTCCAAGTTGTTCACTCATAGATTGGTTGTGATCGATTACCTGATCTGCGCCAAGCTGTTTAAGCCACTCTACAGAGGCAGAACGAGAAGCTGTGGCGATAACCTTTAAATTGGTGAGCTTTTTCGCAAGCTGTACCATGATTGAGCCCACCCCACCCGCAGCGCCAATAATCAGAATACTTTGCTCTGCGTCTTTATCAACGCGCAGACGATCAAACAACATCTCCCACGCTGTTAACGTGGTTAGTGGTAGTGCTGCAGCTTGTGAAACACTTACAGAAGTAGGGGCAAGACTAACAATGCGTTCATCTACCAATTGATACTCGGCATTAGTCCCCGAGCGCGTGAGATCCCCTGCATACCAAACAAGGTCACCAACATTAAACAAACTGACCTTCTCACCGATCTGTTCGACAACGCCAACCGCGTCCCAGCCAATCACTTTATAGCCCGACTCTGGAGCCACATTGGAGCGTATTTTTGTATCCACTGGGTTAACTGAAACAGCGTTAACTTTGACAAGCAGATCCCTGCCTGCGGCACTCGGTTTATCGAGCGTAATATCCTGTAATGAATCTTCATTTTCGATAGGTAGGTTAACTTGATATCCGACCGCCTTCATTGTTTGCTCTCCAGATTAATGCCGTTATATACAACCAGTTTAATTGACACGTTTAGTTTGAAAAACTAAGCTTCGCTCAAAACACTTTTTACAAAAAGTTAAAAATGAAATCACTACACGATATAAAGGTCTTCCTTGAAACCGCAAAGCTCGGTAACCTCTCAGCCGCTGCTCGTAGTTTAGACCAAACTCCTGCGGCCATTAGTCGAACGATTCAAAGATTAGAAACTGAGCTCGATGTCCCCTTATTTATCCGCTCTACAAGAAAGTTGCGACTCTCGCCTCAAGGGGAGTTGTTTTTGCCTCGATGCCAGCAAGCTATGCTTATCTTTGAGCAAGGCATAGATGAGTTAACAGAGAAAGATCAAGAACTAGCAGGCAACATCAGCCTCTCTATGCCCTCAGATACAGGGCGAGGCGTCATTATGCCCCTCATAGATGAGTTTTTAGCTCTACATCCTAAGGTATCAGTGCATGTACACCTTTCTGACAGTTATGCCGACCTTTACGAACAAAACGTTGATGTAGCTCTTCGCATCGGGGAACCTGAAGACTCCAATATGATTGCCATACCTTTGTTTAAGGAAAACTATCGCATTCTGTGCGCGTCTCCTAAATACATACAGTCCCACGCCAAAATTACTGAGCCTGAGGATCTCAAGCAACACAATTGCCTCTGCTTCGCCCTTAATCAAAAGTTGCACAATCGTTGGCACTTTATTCATCATCAGTCTGAGCAACAATTGGTGATTAAGGTAAACGGAAATCGCAAAACCAGTGACGGTCAAATGGTGCGTCAGTGGGCATTAAATGGGCATGGTATCGCTTATAAGTCACGATTAGATGTACTGGAAGATATTAAAGAAGGTCGCTTAATTACTCTAGCGCAAGAGTGGCGTGGCGAGCACGCCCCTTTATATATGATTTTCACCGACCGAAGTCAGTTCAGCGGATTAGTGAAAGCGTTGAAAGAGTTTCTACAAACACGTCTTCTAGCTGTCAGCTAAATGCTGACAGCTTTCAGTTTTAGCGGTTTGCTTTCTCAAACTCACCCATAAACTCAACAAGAGCGTTCACGCCTTCTTCTGACATCGCGTTATAGATAGACGCGCGCATACCACCCACCGCTCTATGGCCTTTTAACGCCACCAAACCTTTCGCCTCTGCTTGCTCTAGGAACAATGCATCGAGCTCTGGTTTAGCCAGTTGGAATGGTACATTCATCAATGAACGGTTGTCTGGATGAACGTTGTTTTTGTAGAAATCAGAATCATCTATCGCCTTGTACAATGCAGCCGCTTTATTGCGGTTGCGTTTTTCCATCTCAGCGATACCGCCGATAGACTTTAACCACTTGAACACTAACCCAGACAAATACCAAGCGTAGGTTGGTGGCGTGTTATACATAGATTCTTTTTCATCAAGCAGCTTGTAGCTCAGCGTACTCGGCAAGATATCACTCGCCAAATCAAGCAAATCGTCTCGAACAATTACCAGTGTAATGCCCGCAGGGCCAATGTTCTTCTGCGCGCCTGCATAGATAACGCCAAACTTACTCACATCAATTTGACGAGACAGAATGGTCGATGACATGTCCGCAACAATTGGCTTATCAGTAACAGGAAGATCATTGATCTCAATACCATCAATGGTTTCATTTGGGCAATAGTGAACGTATGCAGCGTCATCATCGATAGGCCAAGATGTTGCAGGCGCTATCGCAGCCTTACCATCACGCTCAGTTTTTGCATCAACAACCTGGACCTCACAATACTTGTTTGCCTCTGCAATAGCACTGTTTGCCCAGTAACCACCATCAACATAACACGCCTTTGTGGACTGGCCGAGAAGGTTCATCGGTACTGCTGAGAATTGAGCGCGCGCACCACCCTGGCAGAACAAAATTTTATAATTGCTTGGCACTTGAAGTAATTCGCGCAAGTCACGCTCAGCAGCTTCCGCGACTGCAATAAACTCTTTACTACGATGGCTAATTTCCATCACTGAGCGGCCCATACCGTTCCAGTCAACAAACTCTTTCTGAGCTAATTCCATCACGGCTTTTGGTAGGCCAGCAGGTCCGGCACTAAAGTTATAAATGGCGTCCATTTCGTTTACTTACTCCAAGTGATTCAATCAATGTTTTCAATGACTATACCCCAGCTTAAAACAAGATTTAAGTCTCATTTTGATATAAAAAAGCCATAGTTGGTATAAAGCACCAAACTATGGCTATTTTTCCTGTAGGTGATTGGTTTTACTGTGCTTGTTGTGGCATTAGCATTGGCAGCAATAACGAGATGACTGGCACTTCTTTTCCGTTAGAGAACAGTATCTTCCCATCCTTCAGTTGCAAGGCCATGCTGTAGCCATTATCGGTTTGCGATGCAACTTCCATAATTAACAATTCATCCAAGTTTTCTTGAATGAAAGGATAAGCCATCACTAAGTCACTAGAAACAAAGGCATTCATATCCCCTTGTAATAGTTCGATAAGCTGTAGGAAGTCTTTAGATGAATTCGCTTCACCTGAAGGCAGATTCATATTCCAATTTGATTCAAAGTGACCTTCATCCACATCGACACTGAACTTATTCAAGGACATGAAGAAGCCCTTAGCAAGCAGTTCATCCACTTTAGGTAGTGCTTTAGCGGTATCTTGCTCTGTCCATACTGGACTATTTTGGTACATCTCAGATAAATCTAAGAACGCAGATTTATCAAAACCACCAGCGGTAAAGCTTAGGCTCAGGTTTTTAGCTTCACCATCGTGATTTTTAAACTCTTGCAGGGTCAGTTGATAATCACCTTGCAGGGTTTGTGCTGTTTCATCTTGGCTCGTTTGGAACTGATAGCTTAAGCCACCCATTTCAACGAGGTTGACTCCTTCATAGTCATTGACCACAAAGCTATCGAGCGACAAGGTTTGCTCGCCCATCCAGAGACCTTGTTCTACCTTACCTTCACCGCTACTTGTTAAACCATCGAAGCGAATCATAGCGCCGCTTTCATAGTCAAACTCTAGAGAAGGCATAGTCAATTGGTACTCAAGCTCCCCCAATACGCTCACCGAACCTTCGATATCCAGCGCACCCAGCAGTGCTGTCATTGGCTCGCTACCACCAATTTGGAATTGCTGCGCTTTCAAATTAGTAGAAAACTCAGTATTGCCATTAAGCTGTGTCTTTGTAAGGAGCTTAAGCTCAGGCATTTGTGCATAGAAAGTCTCGCCGCTTAGGCTCAACATCCCATGATTAATATGGTGTACTAGCTCGTACTGAGTCGGCCAACCATAAGCATTAAGTTGAGCTACTGCTTGTGGGTCTGTAACTGTGACTAGCGTCTTGGCAACTGAGCTAAGATAACCTCTATCGTATTCTTCTAATTCTACCTTGATGTCTTGGTTATCGAAATTTTGAATACCGTCCGTCACTATGGTTTGACCAATGTGACCTACGGCCAAAGGCCAGATACCGATAAGGGCTACTGCGCCGCCTACTGCAGCTATAGATTTTAATTGTCGCATATTCTTATAAATTCTGTGTTTGCACGTCTACTTTCTTTTATACAGATAAAATTGAGATAAATCAGTATTTTCTAGGATATTTTCGCTTTACTGACATAACTTTAACTGGCTCTCATTTGAGTGAGATTAAAATTGTTACAGTGCAATAAAAAGATGGGTTGATTATGACTCAATATTGCGTTCTTTGTATCGAAGACGATCCAAACTCACTATCAATACTTGAGCTTGCTCTCAAACCTTATGAGCGCAAGTTTAGACCGTTGTTCGCGAAAAACGTTCGCGATGCCTACGCATGCCTGGAAGAAATTCGAGTTAAACGTCAAGAACTCTCCATGGTTATCGCGACTGAATCGCTCAATACTAGCGCGTCACAGTTACTTGTTGATCTCGAACCCCACTACCCAAGTTGTCGTAAGATACTGACCTGTGACGCTAACCAATTGGAGAGTGTGATTACAGCAGTGAACGAAGGGCGATTGGATCACTGTTTTACCCACCCATTGCAGCTTGAAAATACCACTCAAATCATTAAAAAAGAGCTCACCGAATTCATCGTCAACCAACCTAAGATAGACTGGTTACCCTATGGCTCGGTGTTAGATAGCCAAAAAATCATCAGAGCGCATATTGATAAGCGCATCCACGCCTACCGCAGCGATTTTATTCGTGATTATCACTCCATAAGTGATGACGAGTTATCGGAAAAGGTATGTAACGCCCTAGAAGCCTTTTTTGCAAAAAGCGACGAATCACGGGCTATTCGCCGATACTCACCCTCTCACCTTTTAACCAAAGAGGGAGAGCCAAATCAATTTCTATGGTTTATCACCAAGGGTGAAGTCGCGTTATACAAGCAAGACGAGCATGGAAAGCGGCGTGAAGTGGTTCGACATGGCAAAGGGGGCATTATCGGCGGCATGTCATTTGTCACCGGAGAAAAATCATTTTCCACTGCTCTCACCCTGAGTAGAACCCATGTAATCAAACTCAGCAAAACAACCTTTACTGAGGTAATGCACTCAAACAGCGCCCTTCTTCCGTTATTCACCAATTTATTATTGCGACACTTCAACCGCCGACTGCAACGCAGCATTCATACTAAATTACAGTTGCAGCATACTTTCGAATCCCTTGAAGCGGCGCAAACTCAGCTGGTTGAAAATGAAAAGATGGTGGTTCTAGGGCAATTAGTTGCGGGCGTTGCCCACGAGCTAAACAATCCTATAGCCGCCATTTTACGCAGCTCCGATACCCTAATTCATGAAATTAGCCAAGATACCGAGGACTTCAACCCAACCAGTAAACTCCTTGGCAAGCAGGTACTTGAACGAGCATTACGCTCTAACCCCATCTCTACCGCACAACTACGACAAAAATCCAAATCTATAGCCAATAAAATGCCAACCAAGCAACAAGCTAAAATGGTGGTGAATATGGGGCTTGAAGAGCACGTAGATACTATCTTAGCGCATCAAGACGTCGATAAAATTCTCAAACAGCTTGATCATTATTACACTGCCGGCACGACTTTACGTTCGATAAATGTCTGCTCACAACGTATCGCCGACATGGTGAAAAGCCTAAAAAGCTATGCACGCTCTGATGAAGAATCAACACAAAAAGTCGATATACACGAAGGCATTGAGGATACGCTGGTCATTTTTGAGAACCGATTAAAAAATATCAGTGTAGAGCGAGACTATCACTTAATCCCTCCAACTTTTTGTCGCCCCATTGCCCTGCAGCAGGTATGGACAAACCTAATATCCAACGCCCTAGACGCTATGGATAACAATGGAAAGCTCAGTATTCACACGACATTAGTCGCAGATGAACAACAGATAGAGATCGTATTTCAAGATAACGGCATAGGAATTGAACCCGAACAGCTCGAGCGCATTTTCGAGCTTAACTTTACCACCAAAAAACAGGGCGACTTTGGTCTAGGCATAGGGTTATCCGTGTGCCAGCAAATTGTCCACCAGCACCAAGGAACTATCTCCGCAGTATCTACCGTCGGAGAAGGGACGCAGATGATTGTTCGTCTGCCGTTTATACCGCAATCAATGTGAACCAATGAGGGAATGAATGAACAAGCTATTAATTTTATGTGTCGACGATGAGAGAGACGTCTTAGAAAGTGTGGTTCGTGACCTTAAATCCTTTGCAGAGTTTTGTGAAATTGAAGCTGCCGAATCTGTCTCCGAGGCGCGTGAAGTCATTGCTGAGTATCAAGTAGAAAACACCCCTTTAGCGATGATCTTGTGCGACCACATTATGCCAGAAGAAACTGGAGTCGATTACCTTATTGAGCTGCATCAGAATATTTCTACGAAGGCGGCTAAAAAACTGTTACTCACGGGACAGGCCGACCTCAATGATACCGTCAATGCGGTCAACCACCACTGCTTAGATTTCTACATTGCTAAACCTTGGAAAAAAGAGGAACTCGTTAACATCGTCACGGAGCACCTAACCCGTTACGTTATAGAGACCCAAGAAGAGCCAATGCAATGGGCTCGCTTCTTAGATACCGCTAAAATATTGCAGGCCGTTTCGGAAAAACGCACTCAATTCGGCGAATAAACGTGCGAAAGCGCTAGCTTTGTGAAAATTGACAGAAATTTAGCGGATATAAGCCTCTGTTTTAGTGGAGGTAATAGTCTTGTTCTATTAATATGGTCAGCATTATAAAAGGCCATTCATTCACTCGGTGCATGAAGAATAAGGGCATAAACCCCCTTTGAGCCAAGGACTAACAATTTCCACTAAGTAGGTTATCAAAAATTATGCGTAAATTAGCCTGTGCTGCACTTGCTGTAGCCGCGACTTTTTCTGGCGCCACCTTTGCAAACAGCCCAGCAGTCATGAGCAACTTCAATTACGATTACTTTGAAGCTCGCATCGGCATGGCACCTCTAACCTTCGGTGCGGGATTTAGCAAAGCTATTCACCCTAACGCGCACTTTGTAGCAACTATCGACTCTGAGTTTGAAAGTGATTACAACCTTCGCACAGGTCTAGGATTCCACGCTCCAGTGACAAACTGGGCAGATATCACAGGCCAAATGCTGCTTCGTGTTGTTGACAACGACAAGTTCGACAACGATCTTGGTATGGAAGTGAACCTTGGCTGGCGCCAATGGTTAGGTCCACAATTTGAGCTAGGCGGTAACGTAGGTTACGTCACTATCGACAGCAATGACGACTGGATTGGTAGCGTTTATGGTCGTTTCCACGCAACTGAGCTTTTCTCTCTTGGCCTAGAAGGCAAGATCAACGACTTCTACGGTGATCAGTTCATGCTGACGACACGCTTTGTGTTCTAAAGCCCCAATATAAAAAATGGCTACCTTAGGGTAGCCATTTTTTATAAGTATATTTAACCAGTGATTAGAAGTCGTGAGATTTAAACTGATTAGTCAGTGGATCATATTGATAACCCACACCACTTAGCTTATCTGCCAAGCTACCTGCATCAATTTCGTACATACTGGCTAATTCTTCAATGCTGTCGCACTCTAAACGCAGCTTCTCGTTAACGATACTCAGCAGGATGTTACTGTCCCAGCGTTTGATGTTACTTAAATCCATGTGTCACCTCTTAGACGTACTGCCCCTTAAACCACCTCTTACAAGATTAGTTGCAAACCGAGCGTTTGACAGTGATCAATGGCAAAATTTCATCAAAACAGAGGAAGGAGTAAATAACTGCCGCTAATTCCCAATGCGCTTGCTACGAGAACTTGATACTGATTCACAGTAGATGAGCGAAATAGGTGCCAGCTCCATACAAGGATTGCTGTTAGTAGTAACGGGAAGGCAAAGCTAATCTGGGATATGACGAGATCGCTATTCTCACCCCAAGCCCAATGAGCCTGAATCAACACTGATAATACGAGCAACATTGCCGAAGCAATGCCGGCAACAGGTAATAATGTATGGAATGCTTGAAGGCGAGTCTTTGCTCTGATCATAAGAAGGTGCCCCAGGGCCGCACCTAAGAATATCAACTCACCGATTGCGATACTTAAAGAGCCCACAACAAACCTAGGTTCACTGTTCACAATGGATAATATCCAGAATAAGCATGCTGACACGCCCGCCAGCATCAATAGAAATAGCGGACCACTGTCTCGTGTTTTACCTGTTTTGGTTTGTACCGAAAAGTACACAAGTAGCGCAGCAGGAACAATAAACGCTGGCATAGCGCCACCACAAATAAAGAATAAACAGGCAATAATAGGCAGTTGTTTGTGCAGTCGACCTCTTTGACCTGGGCAAATCTCACCCTTAGTTAAGGCCAAAATCAAAATCGCTAATGCACCAATCGCCATAGGCAAGAAAAGTTGTATCGATAGCTGAGCGTAAGTGTCCATAGTGTCATCAATCAAAAACAGTGAGGGCAAATAGTGTAACCTCCCCTTGCGTGATTACAATCCCGTGCCAACATTAAAATAGAACGCACTGTCCTCTTCACTAAAGCCAAAGTCCATTCCCATATGAACGCCATAGCGCCTAGCAATTAAGTAACGAAAGCCTGTGCCGTACGCCCACTTCATATCGTCGAACATAGCCGATGCACCTTCATTAGAGCGGCCGACACCACTATTACCGCCGACACCACCAAACAGTGACATACTCCATCTTGGAGTAAACTGCCACATCACCTGTGTTTGATAAGAACTGGTGTAATTACCTTGATAGCGGTTCACTGGAATACCCCTAAGGGATATATCAGGATAAGCCAGTGGCGGTAACGTCGTCTCATCCGTTGTCAGCGAGTTGTATTCAACCGCAAAAGCCAGAGTCCAATTCGTCGCAATAGGCACATACGCAGTACTCGAGGCTAAGAAAGTTTCGTAGTCATTGTCACTGCCTATACCTTCTCTATACCATAGATACTCGGCAACAAAATCCCACCCTGCTGTCGGATAAAAGAAGCTATTTTTGGCGTCATATTCAAGGTTAAACCCCAAGCCTGAAGAGCGTGTCTCAGCAAGCGTAAAACTATCGGAGCCAATCCCAGTGTTATTCTTAAGTCTTACCTCGCTATCGGCATAGAACTGTTGCACACCCAAAAACAATTTAGTGTCAGCTATTCTAAACTGCAGTTTTTGCATTCCGCCAAAACCCTCAGTTTCAAGCTCAACTCCCACATCTTGCAACGGCCCTCCACTATTAGAGAAGGGATAAAATTCCATGATCGCTGTACCAAAGCCTACTCCGCCCATGTAACGAATAGAGTCTTGTTTCCATACGCGTCTGTGCCCTAACAGTGCAAACCAAGTACCGTTCTCTGTAGCTGCGCCACCGGCAACAGTGACCGCAGGAGGAATAAGCTGCGCGCCACCATCAATCGACTCCATTGCGAGCTTACGACGCTTTTCTTTTTGTTCTTCGGTTTCATGCAAGAACATACCTATTACGCCCAAACCATAACCTACCGCAGGCTCGGTTATAATTACGGGAATTGGCAGAAATCCGTAGGCGTTTTCAGCAAGATATTCGCCCATATCAAACATGCCATCGACAGGGTCAGTGAAACTGACTGCATGAGCCGTATTGAAAACAGAGCCAGTGAGAGCCAATAGACAGGAGAAGTGGCGAATAGGCTTACTCATAAAAGGGACTCTTATATATATGAAATTAAAGGACTATTTACTGAGTATATATAAAATTCTGGCTTCTGCTAGCTAACCTTAACACTAATCGCTATAATGCACCGCTTGCTCAAAAGAGGTCAAAAAATGCACAACACTATTACTCCAATCCACCAATATAAAAAATATTGGGCTGAGTGTTTCGGAACCGCACCATTCTTGCCAACCAGTCGCAAAGAAATGGACGCTCTAGGATGGGACAGTTGTGACATTATTATTGTCACTGGTGATGCGTATGTAGACCACCCAAGCTTTGGTATGGCTATCATTGGGCGACTTTTAGAAGCTCAAGGCTTCCGCGTTGGTATCATTGCGCAGCCGCGATGGAACAACAAAGACGATTTCATGAAGCTTGGTAAACCAAATCTATTTTTTGGCATTACCGCCGGCAACATGGACTCAATGATCAACCGCTACACAGCGGATAGAAAATTACGCCACGATGATGCCTACACTCCGAACAACGAAGGTGGTAAACGTCCTGATCGCGCGACCTTAGTGTATTCTCAGCGCTGTCGCGAGGCCTTCAAGGGAACACCGATTGTTCTTGGCGGTATCGAGGCGAGTCTTCGTCGCATCGCGCACTACGACTACTGGTCAGATAAAGTGCGCCGCTCGGTGATCTTTGATGCAAAGGCTGACTTACTTCTGTTTGGTAATGCTGAACGTGCTCTTATAGAGGTCGCTCATCGTCTTGCTGATGGTGAAGACATTGCGCAGATGACCAACATTCGCGGCACTGCGGTAAACCTAGCAGAAGCTCCAGAGCAATTTAAGATCATTGATTCGTCACGCATTGAAAAACCCGGCAAAGCCTTCGTACCGACTAACCCTTACGAAGTTGAAACCAACTGCAGTGATAAAACCTCAGAGCAAACCGAAGTTAAAGCAGAGCCCGTAGTAGTGCGCCCTAGTCGCCATGACTCTGAAACAACGGCTATTCGCATACCTGCGTATGAAAAACTGCATAACGACAGAATCCTATATGCCCACGCAAGTCGCGTGATGCATTTAGAAACTAACCCTCACTCAGGCCGAGCGCTTATTCAGCGTCATGGTGATCGTGAGCTTTGGGTAAACCAACCTCCTATCCCTCTAACAACAGAAGAGATGGACTACGTATTTGGTTTGCCGTTTGCACGTGTACCCCACCCTATGTACGGCAAGGCTAAGATCCCAGCCTATGACATGATCAAAACCTCGGTCAACATCATGCGCGGTTGTTTTGGCGGGTGTTCATTCTGCTCTATCACAGAGCATGAAGGGCGTATTATTCAAAATCGCTCTCAAGAATCGATCATCAACGAATTAGAAGAGATCAGAGACAAGGTTCCTGGATTTACTGGCACAATTTCTGATCTTGGTGGCCCAACGGCTAACATGTACCGACTTGGCTGTAGCATTCCAAAGGCTGAAGCAACTTGTCGTCGCCCATCTTGTGTATTCCCAGGCATCTGTAACAAGCTCAACACAGACCACAAGCACACCATTGATCTATACCGCGCTGCCCGTAAGGTGCAAGGTGTGAAAAAAGTAATGATTGCCTCTGGTGTTCGTTACGATTTGGCGATTGAGTCTCCAGAATATGTGAAAGAGTTGGTAACTCACCACGTCGGTGGATACCTTAAGATTGCTCCAGAGCATACAGAGAAAGGGCCTCTGGATAAAATGATGAAGCCGGGCATGGGGACCTATAACCGTTTCAAAGAAATGTTTGAGAAATACAGTAAAGAAGCGGGTAAAAAGCAGTACCTGATCCCTTACTTCATCTCTGCCCACCCGGGCACAGAAGACGAAGATATGGTGAATCTTGCGCTGTGGCTAAAATCAAACAGCTACGAGTGTGATCAGGTTCAGAACTTTTATCCTTCACCTATGTGTAACGCGACAGCGATGTACTACTCAGAGACCAACCCTCTGAAGCGCGTTAAATATAAAAAGCGTGAAGATGTCCCTGTTGCGAAAGGTGAGCGTCAGCGCCGCCTACACAAAGCATTGCTTCGCTATCACGATCCAGCTAACTGGCCAATGATCCGTGAAGCTCTGATCAGCATGGGTAAAAAACACCTAATTGGTGACAAGCCAAACTGCCTTGTTCCAGAAGAAGATTTAGACAAGCAAACGCCGGCACAGCGCCGTAAGTCTGGGCGCCACGGAGCACACCGTTTTGCCACCAAGCATACCGACAGCCAGCCTGACATTCGCAAGCCAAACCAAAGAGGCAAAGCGAAACCAGGACAAGGCCGTAATGGCAATGCTACTCAAGGTAATGCAGGCCAAGGACGTAATAGCCAAAGCAACAGTACCAAAGGAAATAATGCCCAAGGTAAAACGGGTGCGAACAACAAAGGTGGTCAGCAAAACCGCCCACATGCAGGTAAACCAAAGGCAGGCAAGAAGCCAAGTCGTCAGAGGTAAGATACCCAGTTTAGAGGTGTTAGTCGGTGGTATCTCTAGCGCCTGTGCAATACTTAGTAATGATATACCTAAGGTACTGGATGAATTCTGCGAATTCTCCAGTATGACGACTTGGGCATGGTGTGGTGACACTATTGAGATTTGCCGAGATTGTCTCTCTGTAATCGATTCAGAATCTTAGCTTAAACCGTATCTTAAACCTCGCACCTCGGCCAAGCAAAACGTCATCCTGAATTCAATTCAGGACCTTAGAAAGCACCCAAGCCAAAATAAATGCTCCACACACAAAAACAAGGCCATAAGGCCTTGTTTTTCGTTTCTACGACTCTCGATTCGCTTTACCCTCTAGGTTCAAACCTGTGCAAGAACGCAGGTAAGATTAGCAAGCTAAAGCAAAGTATTGCGCTGAGCGCTATGGTCAGCAAAAACCCAATAGAATACATCCCTTGATGTTCAGCTAAGGTCAAAGCACCAAAGGTAGCAATGGTGGTTAGACAGCTAATCAAAGTTGCTTTAGGGGTTGAAGATGAGAAGAAACGGGTAATGGTTTGCTCATGTCTAAATCGCTTCACTATATGAATACCATTATCCACACCAAGACCGAAAATTAGCGGTATCACAATAATGTTGGCCATATTCAACGACTGACCAAACCAATGGGCTATAGCAAGTGTCGTGGTTGTCGTTAGCAGTAATGGAATAAAGATAAACAAGATATCCAACTTGTAACGAACGCTAAAGAGCAAGATAAGGGTGATGCTGACAATCGATATCGCTATTGCGGTATAAAACGCCTTAACAATGATTTGTCCTACTTGCTGCTCTGCAACGGCGCGACCAGTAGCTAAAGGGGCTACACGCTGCACAGTCTCTATAAATGCATTCACCTGCGCTACATCTCGCATATCGCCCGATGGCGTCACAGAGACCAGCCACTGACCATCACTAGCAATATATTTATTGGCAATTTCAGATGGCAGCATGTCAACGTTAGGATCCTCTATGGTTGTCCCAGCAGTGGCTAATTCCTGCATTAGAGGCTGAATCTTGGCGGTTAAATGCTGCTGCAAAGTGGTTTCGTCGAATCTTGTATCTGACGCACCTTGCAAGTTAAGTAACTGCTGGTGCTTTTTCGCAAACTCTGACCACGTCATCATTGTCGGGCGTTTTGCTTCTGGCGTCGCCGACTCTTTTAATTCATTCACTCGCTGCGAAAAATCTTGTGGCAAAAATGAGTTCGCACTAATGGTAGCGGCGACTTCAGGGCTATCTTGTAGCTGACTCTCCCATTTCTGTGCTTGCTGACGATCCTTAGCAACCGCAAATAGCTGGTAGCTAGAACCCAGTTTATTGTCTTGTAGCCATTGCAAGGCTTCTACCGACTCAGAGTTTTTGTTCTTTAACACTAAGGTCGAGAAATCAAACTGAAACTGCATTGCTCCATACCCAGTCACCACCGCGCCAACTAAAGTCATCAAGATGATCTTTCTGTGCTGAGCAACAATAAACTCGCTGAGTTTCAACGCCACTTTCGAACGTTTAGCATTGCTTCTCTTGACCTTTGGATAACCGAAGAACTGGAAAAAAAGCGGAATGACTAAGAAGGTGGCAACAAGGCCTAAAATCATACCTGCCGCTGAAATGACTCCAAGCTCACCTAGCCCGTTGTAGGCCGTCGGATAAAAGCTCAGAAAACCAATTGCTGATGATAAGGCACATAGCCCTAATGGCGAGATGCAGTGCTGAACCGAGAGCGCCAAGCTTTCACTATTGTCGTGCCCCTTTAATCTTTGCTCATACACATGTAGGCTAAGGTGAACCGCAAAATCCACACCTAAGCCGATGAAAATCACCATAAAGACAATGGAGATGGTATTGAATGACCCCACCAGCAATAAGCCCGCGGCAAAGGTCCAGACTAAACCAACGATTACCGCAAGATAGCTTGCAACAATAATCCTTAACGAGCGAATACCGATTGCGAGAATAAGGATTAAACTCACTAGTGATACTGTTCCGGCAAGCGCAACGCTATCGTTCGCATCCTGAATTTCATCATAATCTAATGCGGTTTGGCCAGTCACTCGCACCATCACATCCGCAGGCATGCCTACACTGGAGATCACTTCACGAACCGTATTCATAATGAGTTTATTTGGTTCAGTTTCAGCATAATCAGGCACTGCGCTTAAGCTAATCACATAGCCATTGGGCACAGACACATCTGCAAATAGCAACGCCTGCCAATCAACGTCTTGGTCTTGCAGCGCTTCTAAAAGCGGTTGCATCAATGTGTTAATTTCATCCGCAGAGCGCTCGGGGTCAGACAGTTGTTTGTCCAACGCACCAAGGTAAGGCTGCAAGTTATTCATCTGAGTCGAGACCATAACATCCGGCAATAACAGTGCAACCTTGTCTCTAAGAGACTGGTACTCTTTCTCGGTTAAAAAGCCAATAGCGTATTGTTCGAACCACTGTAAAGTCGACGGCGCGAATACATCAGCAAACAGCTGACGTTCTTTGAACGCCATGGTCAATTTCTCTGTCGCTATCTTGGCTTGCTCACCGTCCTTTGATGAAACCGCGATGATAATGTTTCCAGAATCAGGAAATACCGCTTCTACCGCGTCAAGATTGTCACGCCATTCCCCTTTTTGTTCGACAAGGTCACTTAGATCCGCATTCATTGAAAAGTGAGTCGACCCATAATAGGCAGCAGCCATCGTAACCATCACAAGCAGTAATAGAAAGGTCTTAGGGAAACGAATAATAGTGTCAGTGAAACGTTGCACAGTAGGTGCCTCAGCAAAGCGACGGTGGAGAAAAGTAGGCAAATTATTGAACAAGAGACTGCTTTAAGCAATCGATACAGCGACTTATAGGCTATTCATCGCTCAGACGGTCACATAATCGTCATTTTTCCACGACACAATAAGCTTTTGGACCAAAGATTGTTCGGTTAGTCATTGAAAAGCCTCAAACGATATCAATATGAACGCTACGCTGTGCTTTGCCGGCTAGCTTATCCTCGTGTATTCAAACAAACTACCTTTGGTTTCGATCCCAACGGGCAGCGTATTATTCGTAACACCCAAGGTAATATCATGATACGGGTACTTTGGAGTGTGAAGCGTGAGGAAGTGGTTCTGGTTATCAAGGGCTCACACAGTGTTAAAGACTGGCTGCTAAACCTTGGCTTCTGGCATAAGAGCTGCAAACAATTTGGCCTCAATTATTCAATTCATGCTGGTTTTCACTACCTTCTTGCTCAAGAGAGCCCTCCCTCACATAGGGATGATAAGCTTGGACTATCCGTATTTGAGCGCGTCTTAGCCATCATAGAGCCACACCTTAAGCTCGGACGTCGTCTTGTGATCACCGGTCACTCCTCCGGTGGTGCCATTGGATGTGTCATTGGTGATTATGTTGAACATCATTACCCCAAAGCGATCAAACGCATCGTTACCTTTGGTCAGCCTGCGGTGGGTTGTTGGCGCTTTAAAAAGCATTACCGACTGCCTCATAAAACTTATCGAGTCTGCTGCGATCTCGACATAGTGACCTTTATGCCCTTAATACCTCTCGCTTATTGGCATGTAGGCAAGCTTCTGTGGCTGTATAACGGGCGCATCTATGAAAATACGCCCACCTTTATTCGTCTCGGGCGTTCTCTAATAAGTTGGCTAATTCGACCATTCTCTTATCACTTAATGAGCAAATACATCCGCAACAAGGATTTCTTTGACGAGCATTAGATCGCTCGAACCGACATCTACGTAATAACACTCATCAGCGAACGGTGGGTGAAATCAGGATGAATGATAAAAAACGCGGGTTAATATGGATTGATAAAGATTGCCGAGTCGGTGACAACAATCTACTCATAAGAGCTAATCATGAAGTAGACGAACTAATTTGTGTGTATTTGCCCTACTATAAACTTACAAATTGTGAAGAAAATAGCCCTCACTTTTCCAAGTCTGATCACCTTATAAAGTTTGAACAAGAATCCTTAAATAATCTGGCAGAGTCTCTCGGTCAATATGATCACAAGCTGTATACACCGAAAGACTTCGCTCATCTGTGTCAGATAATCGAGGTGCTTCAAGTAACAACGCTATACCGAGCGTTTCACCCTGGCATGTATGAACAAGACGCAATCAAAGTCCTTACTCAAATATTTCCACGACTCAATATTTGTGATGCGTACACGGGTTCTTTATTTCACCAAAGTCAGCTCCCATTCACCAAAGAAAACTTACCTAATACATTCACCCAATTTAGAAAGCGCGTTGAAAAGCTCACTATTGTCGAGCCTCTTACCCAGCCTGAAACATTGCCTGCCCCCATTGCATTGGAATGCAATCACGTAGAAATCTCGCTCCCTGAGCCTACAAACTATGGCAACTTTATCGGTGGTGAGAATGCTGGTCAAAATCATCTTTTCGAATACTTTTCGTCCCAACGACCACACAGTTACAAGCTAGTCAGAAACCGATTAGACGGATGGGAGAACTCCACTAAATTCTCCCCTTGGCTTGCTTCTGGGAATTTGTCGGCCAGGCAAATTTGGCACAGCGTGATTCAGTTTGAGCGAGAGCACGGCTCTAACGAATCAAGTTACTGGATAAAATTCGAGTTACTTTGGAGAGAGTTTTTCCATTGGTATAGCGCTTGGCATCAGGAAAAACTGTTTCACTCAGGAGGAATAAGCAAAACTCCTCAATTATGGGATGACGACACAAACACGTTAAACGCGTGGATTAACGGAGAAACTGGCTTTGATATCGTTGATGCCTGCATGAGACAGTTGAAATACACCGGATTTATGTCAAATAGAGGCCGGCAACTAGTCGCTAGCTGTCTGATACACGAGCTCGGTTTGGATTGGAGACTTGGAGCTTTACACTTTGAGCACAACCTCATTGATTATGACGTTGGTTCAAACTGGGGAAACTGGCAGTACATTGCTGGCGTGGGTGCTGACGCAAAACCTGTCAGGCGCTTTGATCTAGAGAAACAAACACAGATATACGACCCCTCTAGAGCATTCATCAATCGTTGGCTAGATAAAGAGTGGCAAAAATGCGGATAATGATTGTAGGAGCAGGGGGTGGTATTGGTTCTGCCCTCCTAGAAAAGTGCATGGAGGCGTACCCTTTTGCCAGATTCGAGGCGACGTATTTGAGTGCAAAGCCAGAGTTTGAGGCCGAGCGAGTGTCGTGGCATCGTCTTGACGTGACTGACGAGAACCAAATTGAGGAGCTTAGCCATCAGTTTTCTCAGATAGACTGGATAATCAATTGCGTTGGATTACTGCATTGCCAACACCATGGTCCAGAAAAAAGCATTAAACAGGTCGATGCTGACTTCTTCATCGAAAACTTTCGCCGCAATACCCTGCCCACATTACTTCTCGCCAAACACTTTCAAGACAAGCTTGTGTCTTGCAATCACGCTGAAGTGGCAAAATTTGTGACTCTGTCTGCCAGAGTGGGCAGTATCGAAGATAACCGACTAGGTGGATGGTACAGCTATCGCGCTTCAAAAAGCGCTCTCAATATGGCCCTTAAGAATCTGAATAACGAATGGCAGCGCGGTCATAAACCCATTGCAGTGTTAGCACTTCACCCCGGCACAACCAACACCCCCCTTTCCGAACCGTTTCAGAGGAATTTGCCCGAAGGGCAATTAATGACCCCAATGCAAACCGCGCAGTTCCTGCTAGAGCAAATAGATTCACTAGATGAAAATTGTTCTGGAATGTTTAAGGATTATGCGGGAGAGACAATTCCGTGGTAAGGAGGAGCCGGACTAAAAGTTAAAGCCCAACAAACGCTTGCGAACTATTACTCAGTACGTCATCCTATATTGAAATATAAGAATGGATTCATAAGCGCCCTCTTTAACACCGGTTTAAGGGGGTGGACATAAGGATATGTAATGAGACACAAGATGAGACAAGGCTTTACCCTCATCGAACTGATTGTGGTACTTGTTGTTATTGGTGTTCTTGCGGTTGTCGCAGCACCAAGGTTTTTCAACCTACAGTCAGATGCTCGCATAGCAACATTAGATGGAATCGATAGCGCATTGGATTCTGCGATAACGCAAGTTCAGTCGAAGGCTTATATAGAAGGGCTGACAGCAGAGCCAACCATACCTAATAATCAGGACGACTACATCATCGATTTTGGCTTTGGCTCAGTTGAAATCGACTGGGGAACACTTTGTCCAGAGAGCCGCGGAGAGTCCGGTGATGATCTTACGGTTATTGATTTTCTAACCCTTGATACCAGTATTGACGTTACCTACGAGATAGGAAATAGACACACCGTTATTGGCTTTGATTATCCATTTCAAGAAAGCGACCTAAACAGCAGAAATTATTCTGATGCCGACCTCCCCAATGGCTGCTACGTCATCTACGACTCGTTCGGCGGTCGTGAAGGAAACAATAGAAGTTGCCCTGCAGAAGGGTGCACCTGCACAGTGAGAGTTGTTGATACTGATTGTTGATGGGTTTGTGCGGTCTAAGTTTACAGGGTAAGTATTTAACTACTTGGTCGCCAATTGCTCAAGCGTCATTCTGGCAGTCTTTTAGCCAGAATCTTAGGTATTGCCAAAGCTAGGCACTGTGCGCTCTAAGATCCTAGATATTTGCTAAGCAAATTCTAGGATGACGAACGACCCTACCTCCGTCATTCCGGCAGTCTCCTAGCCGGAATCTTAGATACTGCCAAAGCTTGGCAATGTACGACCTAAGTTCCTAGATATTTGCTGAGCAAATTCTAGGATGACACTCTACCTATTACCCGTCCGTCATTCTGGCAGTCTTTTAGCCAGAATCTTAGAAAGTGCCAAAATCGAATATTGTGCACACCAAGTTCCTAGATATTTGCTCGGCAAATCCTAGGATGGCAAGATGTCCAATACGCCTCAATCCGAGCTGTCATTCTTGTTCTTATTCCTGCGACACCGCTCTGAGCAATACAGCACTTCATCCCAACAGCGCTCCCATTTTTTGCGCCAAACGAACGGTAGGCCGCAGGTGCGGCATACCTTAGAGGGAAGTTCTCGCTTATTGACGCGCTTACTCACAGCTTTTTAATATAAAGATCTTTAGAATAAATACGCCCTTCAGCATTGTGCTTAGGCACACCACCTACATTAGGCCGAACTAAGCGAGCTTGCATGAAGTAATAGATTGGGGCGATAGGCATATCTGCGGCAAGGATGGATTCAGCTTGGTCGTATAGTGCGCTGCGTTTTGCTTCATCTGTTTCGGTTTGTGCTTTATCAAGCACCGCATCGTATTCAGGGTTCTTGTAGAAGGCAAAGTTTCTGTCGTTTTCTGACGTGAACAAGCTTAAAAAGGTGGAGGCTTCATTATAGTCTCCGCACCACGATGCTCTTAGTACATCAAACTCTCCAGCCTTACGAGAATCAAGGTAAGACTTCCACTCCTGATTCTCTAGGGTAACATTCACGCCTAATGTCTTATGCCACATAGAAGCAATGCCAACTGCGATACTCTTGTGGCTCTCCGAGGTGTTGTATAAAAGGTTAAGGGTGAGTGGGTTTGACTCATCAAAGCCCGCCTCTTTCATCAGCGATTTTGCTTTCTCGTCACGCTGTTTTTGAGTGAGGCTCGCATAATCTGGCTTTGAAGCGCTAAAGCCCGCTACATCTTTATGAGCGAAGGTGTAAGCAGGGATATGCCCACTATTGGTGATGCCTGTAGTGACCACATCACGCATTATGCTGTAGGACAATGCCTCTCTAACCTTAGGGTCTTTAAGTGCTTGTCGCTCAGTATTAAATGCATAGTAATAAGTACACAGTAGAGGCGATACTTGGTATGCCTGCGGAAGTTCTTCGGCAAGTTTACTCGCCATTTGCGCTGGCACATCAGAGGTAATATCTACCTCTCCGCTACGGTAACGATTGTAAGCCGCCATTTGACTTTCAAACGGAATATAAGTGACTTTGTCTAATCGTGTATCCTGATTATCCCAGTAGTTAGGGTTACGCTTGAGAGTGATTTTTTCATTAACCACCCACTCATCTAAGGTAAATGCGCCATTTGATACCAAGTTGCCCGGCCTCGCCCATGAATTAGGGTTTGCCTCCACACTCGCTTTGTGAATTGGCATCATTACTGTATGGCCAGTCATCGCCAAAAAATACGGTACAGGCTTAGTAAGAGTGATCTTGAGCGTGTGCTCATTCAGCGCTTTCACGCCAAGACTTTCGGGAGACTTCTTACCTTCAATAATATCTTCCGCATTGAGCATCTCTGTTAGTTTCAGATACCAAGCATTTGGTGATGCCGTATTTGGGTCTACGGCCTTGCGAAGACTGTAGACAAAATCATTGGCCGTGACAGGGTCACCATTGGACCACTTTGCGTCCTTTCGAAGATAGAAAGTAAATTCCTGGTTATTTACATTGTCCCAACGCTCAGCCGCTCCTGGAATGACATTCCCATCAGCATCTTGGATAACCAGACCCTCAAAAAGGTCACGGACTACGTGCATCTCTGGCAGTCCTTCGGCTTTTATTGGGTTTAGGGTGGCAACCTCGGCATCATTGGCACGCACTAACTCTTGGTCAGCTGCGAGCACAACGTTTTCAGGCAATGGATTTGCCAACACTTGAGTTGAAAATTGAGTTGCGACGAGTACTGCGGTCGCAAGCAGGCTGAGTGAAGGCAGGGTCATAACATATCCTTATCGACGAAAAATCTACCGAGACTTCAATTGTTACATAACTGTTTGATATTTCGATACGAATTATTCAGTTGATATCACACAAATTAAACTCGGTGACCATTTCCCTTTAAGAACAGATCGACACAACTTTCAATGTAAGCGGCGCGCTCTTCAAGTGTTTCACCACTGTCCTCTCCCAAGTTAGCCCAATACACAGCTTTACCATGGAATAATAGTAGCAGCTGCATTGCCCCCTCTTCTGCTGTTCCTTGAAGAGACAACTCGCCTAAATCGATTTTTCTAGACAAATAATCACTCAATACTCGATTAGTGGTTTTAGGTCCGGACTCAAGATAAAGCGATGCAAGATCTGGGTGCAGTTCAAGTTGGCTAATGGCATTGCGGTAGGTTTGTTGCACCCCTTCATCTAAAAGCATATTTTGAAAACGAATACCAAATTCCAGCAACACTTCCCTCAACGGCGCGTCGGTATTAAACGCATTTTCATCAATACGATTACTCACACACTTAGATTGTATGCAGGTTTCAAACAACAAATCTTTAGTTTTGAAATGCGCATACACCGTTTGCTTTGAGACATTCGCAGCCTTAGATATCGCATCCATGCTTACCCCATAGCCATGCTCTGCAAACAATTTTCCTGCTGCTTTAAGAATTTGCTCTCTTTTACGTTCGCTTCTGCTAATCATGGCCCCTCTCAAGCACTTAACATTTTTTACAAATATAACTCAATCAAACTGGACAGTCTAGTTTGATTGAGTTTTAATATACTCATAAACATTACTCCCAGGACGTCAGTCATGCTGTACACATCAAAAATCAAAGTCGTTTCACTGTTGGCATTATCTGTAGCGATAAGCGGCTGTTTTGATTCAAGAGCTCAACAAGAACAGGTTGAACAAACCGTCTCTGTCCAAACCTATGCTCTAGAGCAAAGCAAGCAATATCAAGTGAAGCGTGAGTATGTCGGCACCGTTCAGGCAGGGCAAAAAGCGCGTCTTGGGTTCGAATTTGCAGGAAAGGTATCTAGCATATTGGTCGATATGGGAGACAAGGTAGATAAAGGCACTCCCCTTATCACTCTTGATACACAGTTACTCGAGACTGAAGCTAAGCAGCTAAGAGCGCAGCGAAACGAGATACGAGCACAATTAAAACTAGTCGATGCCAATCTCAAGCGACAACAGTCGCTCAAATCAAAGGGCTTCAGTGCCGAGGCTGAAATTGACGCCCTCAACAGCCAAAAAGGAGTACTGCAAGCTAATACCGTCAGGCTCGACGCTGTTATTCAAGCCAATAGCCTGAAACAAACCAAGTCAACTATCAAAGCTCCTTATTCCGGTACAGTCAGCAGGCGCCATGTTTCTCTCGGTGATGTTGTCGATGCAGGCTCACCAACACTGACTCTGCTGTCAGACAATGACAAGGAAGCCTTTATCGGTATCCCAACCATACAGTTAGCTAAAGTCAGTCAAATATCTGACCCGAAGATTCGCATAGGTAAGAATCAATACGACGCCAAGCTTATCAACCCTGGAGGGACTGTCGATCTCAACTCTCGCAGCATAGGACTACGTTACCTACTGCCTGACAGCGCACCAATTCTAGATGGACAACTTGCTTATCTTACTTACACAGAAAGTATCCCTGAAGCAGGCTTCTGGATCCCGAATACTGCGCTAACTGATGGGATTCGAGGCGTATGGAATGTATTTGTCCTAACGGAAAACAATGTTATCGAGCGACGAAGCATTCAGGTGCTATTTGCTGATAATGAGCAAGCTTACGTAGCGGGCGCAATCTCTGAAGGTGAGCGAATTGTTGAAAATGGACTGCACCGTGTTGTACCCGGCCAAGTCGTTTCACCAAAGCAGGGCTAAGGATAGAATATGAAACTTATAAATATCATATCCAACACCCGCTTATTAGTGTTGATGACAGCTTTTTTATTGGTCAGCGGTTTTTCAGCATTGAATACCTTGCCAAGAGCTGAAGATCCAATTATCAGTAACCGCTTTGCCAATGTAACCACTAGTTTCCCTGGTGCCAGCGCTGAGCGAGTTGAAGCTTTGGTGACGGAAGTTGTTGAGAACAAACTGCGCGAGCTCAGTGAAGTAAAACTGCTTTCGTCTACCTCCCGCCCCGGCGTTTCTATCATCACCATTGAGCTCAATGATGATATCACCAAGCCCGATGCTATATGGTCAAAGGCTCGCGACAAACTCTCTGACGTCACTCCTTTTCTTCCAGACGGCACTTTAGCGCCAGAGCTTGATAGCGACCACACCTATGCGTTTACTCTAATCGCTTCCCTCACTTGGCAAGGTAAAGGAGAAAGCGACCTACTGACTTTAGGTCGATATGCAAAAGAGTTGGCTTCACGTTTACGCTCCCTCTCTGGTACAGAGTTCGTCGACGAATACGGCATGCCACAAGAAGAAGTACTGGTAAGCCTTGATACCAACAGCGTGGTCGCCATGGGCGGCTCTAGTGCCAGTATTGCTGATAGTCTTGATGGGGCCGATGCCAAAAACTCTGCAGGCGAATTGGTGAACGGTAATTCACGCTTTGGTCTAGAGATAGCGTCCGACCTCGACTCTCTCGAACGCATCAGGCAAGTGCCGATCTCTATTGACGTTCAAGGGCATATGGTGCGTCTTGGAGATATTGCAACGGTCGAGCGCACGCAAAAGACTCCTGCCGATGAAATTGCCGTTATAGATGGAGCGCCCGGTGTCATTGTCGCCGCACGCATGCAATCTCACCTGCGGGTGGACAAATGGACGCCTCGTGCAGAAGCGCTGATTGAGCAGTATCAGGCAGAGCTACCCAGCAACATTAAGGTTAACATCCTTTTCAATCAGCAAGGATACACAGAATCGCGACTCTCGGAGTTAAGCGGCAGTTTACTACTCGGCTTTAGCATTATCTTGGTCGTGCTGCTCCTGACCCTTGGCTTTAGGGCCGCGATCATGGTCGCAATCGCACTCCCTCTTACTTCGATGCTGACATTGGTATTAATGAAAATCACAGGGATCCCAATCAACCAAATGTCAGTAACCGGGCTGATTGTGGCACTGGGCATAATGGTCGATAACGCTGTGGTCATGGTGGATACCATTCAGACATACAGGTTGCAAGGCAAGGCAAAGCTCGAATCAGCGCTTAAGGCTATCGAACACCTTTGGGTGCCTTTGTTAGGCTCAACCCTAACCACGGTATTAGCCTTCGCTCCTATATTTTTAATGCCGGGGGCAAGTGGTGAGTTCGTCGGCGCTATCGCGATCACGGTATCCTTCTCTCTAGTGGGTTCATATCTTATTTCTCACACCATCATTGCAGGTTTCGCCGCTCAGATATTACCTAGCCACACATCATCCAATCGCTGGTATCAAACAGGTGTGCATTTTCCTGCGTTAACTCGCGCCTTTTCAAAAACAGTGGCGTTTGCTATCAACCGACCGTTAATCGCTATAGCCTTAGTTATTACCGTTCCCATTGGTGGCTATCTCAGTATGTCGCAATTAACTGAGCAGTTCTTCCCGCCATCCGATAGGGATATGTTCGAGGTGCAAGTGTATCTGTCTCCTCAAGCCAGCATCTACGCCACCGAGGAAGCAACAAAAAAAGTCGACGCCATCATCCGTGAATATGAAGGTGTCGAGCAAGTCAATTGGCTACTAGGGGCTAACTTCCCTTCTTTTTATTACAACCTGCAAGCCTCGCAAAGCAAAGCACCCTACTTTGGTCAAGCTATGGTGAAGATGGATACTTTCCAATCGGCGAACGATGCGATTCCAAAGTTGCAACGTCAACTCAGCCAGAGCATACCCAACGCTCAGATATTGGTGCGTAAGCTAGAGCAAGGTCCTCCATTCAAAGCGCCTATTGAGCTGAGAATTTACGGTGAGAATCTAGATAGACTGAAAATGATTGGTGAAGATATCAGGTTAATTCTTGCCAACACCAAGCATGTGACACACACCAGAGAAACACTGCAGCCAGGCACGCCCAAGGTATGGCTCGATGTGGACGAAGACACTGCCAAGCTCAATAACCTAGCACTCAGTGATTTTGCCGATCTATTACAAGCGACCTTAGTGGGTAGAGAAAGCGGCAGCATCATCGAGGCAAGCGAATCGATCCCTGTGCGGGTGCGTGTCGGTGACTCAGATAGAGAGAATATTACTCACTTGAGTAATTTACGACTGCCTGTTGTCTCGGAGATGTACACCACCGGAATCAGTATCTCAACCATTGCTGAGCTCAAGCTCACGCCAAGCCGAGGCGCAATCCCGCGACGAGATGGTCAGCGAGTGAATACCATTGAAGGCTATCTAGAATCTGGGGTGCTGCCGCAAACCGTGCTCAATGATTTTCAAAAATCGCTACAAAGCTATTCACTACCCACTGGGTACCGTATGGAGTTTGGCGGTGAATCAGCAGAGCGCGACGAATCCGTTAACAGTTTGGTTGCCAACCTGTCGATGGTGATTACCTTGATGATCTTAGTGGTGGTGATTTCCTTTAACTCATTTAGATTGAGTGGAATTATCTTCGCCGTTGCAGGCCTAGCGGCAGGTCTTGGAATATTGTCGGTATTCCTGTTTGACTATCCGTTTGGCTTTACCGTTATCATCGCCATGCTAGGGATCGTAGGCTTGGCAATCAACGCCGCGATTGTCATATTAGCGGAGCTTAAAGCAAGCCCTGAGGCGAGCGCAGGTGACAAAGACGCGATACTGACGGCAGTGATGAGTTGTACTAGGCATATCACCTCAACCACCATTACTACAGTAGGCGGCTTTACCCCTCTCATTATTGGAGGCGGCGGCTTCTGGCCCCCATTTGCGGTCGCAATCGCTGGAGGCACAACATTAACAACACTTATCTCATTCTACTTTGTGCCAGCAATGTTCAAGCTGATGGTGAAAAAGCCTAAAGCGGAGGTGGTAACGTCGCACTAAGCTAAAGAGCCCGATATACAATGTGATCTGCTGCGAACCGTCATCCTGATGAAAATCAGGATCTTAGAGCGCACTAAGGTACTGGATAAACACTGAGTGTTTTCCAGTATGACGGTAAGCGCACATAACGACCTCATAGCTTTTCATTTAACACTCGACTAGTAGCATATGCACCTATCACTCTGCGAACCACAACCTACTTTTTATCCCGCCTCACCTCTGAAATGTTACAATTAAATCTATATTGTTAATCAATATCGCTACAGAAAGCTAAAAAACCACCAATGCAAACGATTATCCACTAGACATTAAGATTTATCGTTTTATGCTATGGACTGCTTACCTTTAATTACAATTACTCAAATGAGGTCAGCAAGCCCAAAAGCGTTTAAGCCAGCGTCTTATAATTTATAAAAACCCTGGGAGCGGCTTTCTCATCCCAGATATATGGATATATTATGAAAAACACATTCATCGCCCGTATGGCCAAGGGTAACCTTGTCATGCAAATCTTAGTCGGTATCGTTGCCGGCGCTCTACTTGCCGTTGCTTCTCCTTCTGCCGCCACCAGCGCAGGACTATTAGGTAGTCTGTTTGTTGGTGCTCTTAAGGCCGTTGCTCCTATTTTGGTATTTATCTTGGTAGCAGCATCGATTGCCAACCAAAAGAAAAACCAACACACCTACATGCGTCCGATCGTCATTCTGTATTTAATTGGTACCTTTTTAGCTGCGATCACCGCTGTACTACTTAGCTTTGCTTTCCCAACGACGCTAACTCTAGTGGACAGCGCAACAGGTGCGACGCCTCCTCAAGGAATTGCAGAGGTTCTACACACGCTTCTGTTTAAAATCGTAGATAACCCAGTACATGCTCTAATGGATGCTAACTACATTGGTATTCTTGCTTGGGGTATTGGTCTTGGCCTTGCACTTCACCATGCTTCGGACACTACCAAAGCAGTATTTGAAGACCTTAGCCACGGCGTATCGCAAATTGTTCGCTTTATTATCCGTCTAGCACCATTTGGTATCTTCGGTTTGGTTGCTGCAACGTTTGCAACTACGGGTTTCAGCGCACTTCTTGGCTATGCAAATCTGCTGTTTGTTCTGCTAAGTGCAATGGCAATTATTGCGCTAGTGGTTAACCCAATCATTGTTTGGGTTAAAACGAAGCAAAACCCTTACCCACTAGTGCTTCAGTGTCTACGTGAGAGTGGTGTTACCGCTTTCTTCACTCGTTCAAGTGCGGCAAACATTCCTGTAAACATGGCGCTGTGTGAAAAGCTAAAACTAGACGAAGATACTTACTCAGTATCAATCCCTCTAGGTGCAACCATCAACATGGGTGGCGCGGCAATCACTATCACAGTATTAACGCTTGCAGCCGTGCATACACTAGGCATTCAAGTAGACATCCTGTCAGCTATCCTGCTTAGCCTTATCGCTGCAGTTTCTGCATGTGGTGCATCAGGCGTTGCTGGCGGTTCACTACTACTTATTCCTCTAGCATGTAGCCTGTTTGGTATTCCAAACGAAGTTGCAATGCAGGTAGTAGCGGTAGGCTTCATCATCGGCGTAATCCAGGATTCTGCTGAAACAGCCCTAAACAGCTCAACAGACGTAGTATTCACTGCAGCGGTTTGTCGCGCAGAGCACGCTAAAGAGCAAGCTTAATCAATCACAGCTTATGCAGTGTTAGTTCGGCTACATTGGTTTAAGTGGCTTAAAGCCTGATTTTGATAGTCTATCGAAGTCAGGCTTTTTACTTTTATAAACAGCGTATAAAAGTAAAAAGCCAACTAAAGGTCATCACGAGCGAGAGTGCCCTCTCGAAGTTACCTTAGAGAGAAGACTATTTTTGATTTTATGCTCCAGCAATGAAAAGTGAACCCCTCGAATCGCTCCCTCTAATTTCCACAGCAAGCTAACATTAAGATCTAAACCATAGATTTGTTGTAGCCTTGCAAAAGACTCACTTGAGCCAGCTTGCTTTAATTCTGCTATATCCATAATGTTGACTCGAGCTAACATCCTTTCAATGCTGAGCTGTAAGTTGGGTAAGTCACGAATTCGGTCATGACAATTGCATTTGATTTTATCTTGCTTCGCAATCTCAATAGACCGAAAAAACAGTAATCGAACTCGTGATCTCTCCTTCACATGCATATCCGTAATGTTGTAATACTGCACTTTGGCACAGCCTATTCGTTTTTGAAATTTGTACTGTTCGCATCCCCAATTAACCAGCTCGTTAGTGAGTGATTGACCTCCTCTTAAGTAGGCCTTTCCATCATCGACTAGCAGAAACATAGCATCCTCAACAAAATAACCTGTTCCGCCAAACATAGGGCGGGTATAAAGTCCGTCAAAGCGTTCAATATCACCAATCACAGCCTCACATCCATTTATAGCCACAATACGATTCTCCATAAATTCCATCTCAATGTCGTACCGGCATGCATACAGAATGGTTATGCAAACGGTACCTTATAATATTTGCGGGCAGGCATACGGTTGTCTAGTGACCCAAAGTATTATTACGATGATGGAAAGTACTATTAGACGCGAGACAGATCGCACCCAACATTCACAAAAGAATTGTATTACTTGAAAAATTTCATACGAAAAGGGGCGAATAGTTATTCGTCTCTTGAATAAGCATGGTGTAAGCTAGTCCATCTTCGAAAGGAATCATGCAAGCCCAGATAACTCACTTGCATATAAACATTACGAGCCTCATCAAAATATGTTTTCAGGATTATTATTCATTTTTATACCCCTCATTGTTGGGTATCTAATCTCAGTTAAAAACACACGTATTCTCGACAAGATCAACCAGTTCTGCTCTCATACGGTTTTATTCATCTTATTTCTTATGGGCCTAAGCATTGCCGGTATGGATAATCTTGGTGGCAATATCAAGCAAATCCTGACGGTTACCGCATGCTTTTTTGTCAGTATGAGCGTGTTTAATCTCATCGCTCTGCCCTTGATTGATGCGAAGTTGCCACTGGCAGTGGATGGGAAACAGAATAAGCTACCACTGCTACAGATGGCATCAGAGTCATTAAAGCTAGTAGTAGTCGTAGCGCTTGGGGTAATTATTGGTTTAGTGATTCCAGGCTATTGGTCGTGGGTACATACGGCAAGTGAGTGGACCTTGTTTGTACTGCTGTTCTTAATTGGCATTCAGCTGAGAAACAGTGGCCTGACTCTTCGTGAAATTATCATCAACAAACACGGGCTTATCATTGCTGGCGCCATCGTGATTACATCGTGGCTAGGGGGAATTGTTTCCGCCATGTTATTAGACTTACCCATTACTCAAGGGCTAGCGATGGCATCAGGTTTTGGTTGGTATTCATTAACAGGCATCCTGATCACCGACAATTATGGACCTCTGTATGGCAGTGCGTCGCTAATCGTCGAGTTACTCAGAGAGTTAGTCGCACTTATTTTCATTCCAATGCTAATCAAAACTCGCCCTTGTACTGCCATCGGCTACGCAGGAGCAACAGCGATGGATTTTACCTTGCCAGTAATACAACAAACAGGTGGGATACGCTGCGTGCCAGTGGCTATTGTCAGTGGTTTTATTCTGAGCCTACTCGTTCCTATCTTAATCCTGACATTTTCAGGATTGGGAATGTAGAGATAAGGCGCTACCGCTCACATTCAAACATTGAACGCTTTGGTTATTGATATGAGATTTGCTAGATTAGCGACACTACACTCGTAGGGTATTTCAACCTAGGGAATAATAAGATGAACAAAACGCTGGTTTTACTGTTGTCAGCTTTGCCAACTTTTGCATTTGCAGCAAACACGGAATGTCAGATAAAAAAATACGATACCTACATAGATGCCTCAATCAACTGGTATCAAGATCTTGCGACAATGACGAGCCAAGATACACCTGAGCTTAAAGAAGTCAGTGAATGGTTCCTTGAGGGCCGTAAAAAGCACTTTGAGTTAAATCGCGCTGCTGTACATACCTTTTTGGACTCTCAGCCGAACAAAGTCTCTACAGAGCTAGACGTCGAGTCTTGGTTACAACTTTCCCAGAGTGATATTAAAGAGCTCGCCACTCGAGATGATGAACTTGGCAACATAGCTAAACAAAGCTTTGAATATCGTCAGGCTAAGCCACATCCGCAGAACTATGAGTTCCGCTCTGCCCTTGCTGATTTACTGAGTCATCCAAACAAGATCCAAGGTGCACTCGACACTTACAATCAATCAATTCAAGACGTTGTCGCAATGGACTGCAAATCTTAACCATTCATTGACGCTGTTTATAAAAGCAACACATGAAAAATAATGCGAGACTTTGGTTCATTTATTTATTACATTGTCTCGCAATTTCAGCAATACAAACGCATTCAATATGGTTTCACAGGATAAAACAGCGAAAGTTGATTTCGAAAGCTTACTCAGAATATTTACTGTTCCAGAAGGGCCAGAATCTACACTGACTCAAATCGAAAACAGGCTTTCACTAAACCTGAATGAATTCCTAAAAGAACATATTGTTGCTGAAGAAAAGCCTCTTCGAGAGATCGAGAAAGACTTCAATGATTCTCTGTTGCCTGAGTCACCAACCTTTGTCTCAGAGCACACGCAACATTTACTAGACACTCTAGTTTCTCATTCTGTACATACCTCATCGCCAAGCTTTATTGGTCACATGACTTCGGCATTGCCTTATTTCTTGATGCCGCTATCAAAAATCATGATTGCGCTGAATCAAAACTTGGTGAAGATCGAAACATCCAAGGCCTTCACGCCACTGGAGCGTCAAGTCTTAGGTATGTTGCACAATCTTATCTATGCTCAGAATGATGATTTCTACGCCAAATGGATGCACAGCGCACAGCACTCTCTAGGCGCATTTTGTTCTGGTGGCACCATAGCCAACATTACCGCTTTATGGGTTGCAAGAAACAATGCATTCCCTGCTGACGGCGAGTTCAAAGGCATTGAGCAGCAAGGTATCTTCAAAGCTCTTAAGCATTACGACTATGAGGGTATTGCGATACTAGTGTCTGAACGTGGCCACTATTCACTGAAGAAAGCTGCCGACGTTTTGGGTATTGGTAGAGAAAGCCTGATTGCCGTCAAGACGGATGAAAACAACAAGATCTGCCTTGATGATTTAGAGGCTAAACTGGTTGAGCTTGAATCGAATCGAATTAAAACTATCGCAGTAGTGGGAATTGCCGGTACCACAGAAACCGGCAACATTGACCCGCTAGAAGATATCGCTAAACAATGCCAAAAACATCAGTGCCACTTCCACGTTGATGCGGCATGGGGTGGTGCGACTTTGATGTCAAATAAACACAGACATCTGCTTGCTGGCATTGAGCTTGCCGATTCTGTCACTATTGATGCACACAAACAGCTCTACATCCCGATGGGTGCAGGCATGGTCTTATTCAAAGACCCCCATGCTATGGCAAGTGTCGAGCATCATGCTGCCTATATCTTACGTAAAGGCTCTAAAGATCTTGGTAGCCACTCGTTAGAAGGGTCTCGCTCCGGTATGGCGATGTTAGTGTACTCAAGTATGCACATTATTAGCCGACCAGGGTATGAGTTGTTAATTAATGCGGGTTTAGACAAGGCGCGATTCTTTGCAGACCTAGTCAGTCAGCAAGAAGATTTTGAGCTGATTACCGACCCAGAATTATGTTTGCTTACTTATCGATATATCCCTGCGCGCGTTCGTTTGGCACTGGAAAAAGCAACGGGCAAGAACAAACACAAACTAAACGAATTACTCAATAGCTTGACGCAGTTTATTCAAAAGCGTCAGCGTGAAAATGGTTTGTCATTTGTATCGCGTACCACACTAACGCCAAAGCAATGGGACAGCATGACTACAATCGTATTTAGAGTAGTATTGGCTAACCCGCTTACCACCCACGAAATACTCAATAATGTGCTTAATGAACAGCGTGAGATTGCTAAGTTGGCACCTTCGTTACATAAGCAGATAGATGCCCTCGTCAGCACTATCGAATCTGAGCTGTAATATTTTTACTCACCGTATAAATTGCCGCTAAATATTGCACGATTTAGCGGCTAAATAAGGGTTATTTACGGCTTCAAGTTTGAAGTTTGTCATATTCTAACGCATTACTTGTCATTTAATTTCGGTTTTGTTACACCGCTAGAACATAACGGTATATACTGATTTCATTCGTTTTTTCGCGCCCGTCGGTCTCATTATTGAGCTCACGCAGTCAAATTATTCAATAAGCCAACTTCATGAATACTTTAGAAAAAGTACAAAAAAATTTAGAGAACTTCAGTAAGTCAGAAAGAAAAGTTGCTGAAGTAATAATGGCTAATCCCCAAACGGCAATTCACTCTAGTATCGCAACGTTAGCCAAACTGGCTGATGTCAGTGAGCCAACAGTGAACCGTTTTTGTCGTCGTTTAGACACAAAAGGATTTCCTGATTTTAAATTGCACTTGGCGCAAAGCCTGGCTAACGGCACTCCTTACGTTAGCCGAAATGTTGAAGAAACCGATGGCCCTGATGCCTACACGCATAAAATCTTTGAGTCGACAATGGCATGTCTTGATGTGGCTAAAAACAGTCTAGACGCACAGCAAGTTAATCGAGCTGTTGACCTGTTAACTCAAGCAAAACGCATCTCTTTTTACGGACAAGGCGCCTCTTCTGCCGTTGCAAAAGACGCTCAAAATAAGTTTATTCGCTTTAATATCCCAATTACCTGCTTTGATGACCCTGTTATGCAGCGTATGAGTTGTATCAACAGTACGGATAACGATGTTGTAGTGTTGGTTTCGCATACTGGCAGAACCAAAAGCCTAATTGAAATAGCTCACCTAGCTCGTGACAATGGCGCAACAGTTATCGCAATAACGTCAAAGAACTCTCCTCTGGATAAAGCGGCGTCTCTGACCATCACTCTAGATATATCAGAAGATACCGATGTGTATATGCCAATGGCGAGCCGCGTTGTTCAAATGACCATTATCGATGTGTTAGCTACCGGCTTTACATTGCGACGTGGAAGTGGCTTTAGAGACAACCTAAAACGTGTGAAAGAAGCGTTGCGAGAGTCTCGCTTCGGCAAAGACGAGCAGTTTTAATTCGTTAAAAAACATAAAAAATGCGCGATAAATCGCGCATTTTTTGCTTCTAGAATACTCAAGCCATTTCTGGTAAATCGTCGCCCTGCTCTCTTCTATTTTGTCTATGATCACAAGCACACACTTGGTTTAATACCTCGACTAATCTGTCTTGAGTCAATGGTAATGGATTGCCTTTAATTGCTACAGATTTCAGCGCATCCTCAGCAATTGCGTCAAACGATACATCGCATATTCCATAATAAGACAAGGTAGGCAACTCAAGCTTATCAAGCATGCTATTTACCCAATGTATGCTGTCATCCATGTGTGCGTCATCATTCTCCGTTACAAACTGGGCTATCTTACGATAACGTGTCAGAAGATCATTTCGTCCACTTTGTTTAGCTGCGCGCATATTTTCATTCATAACAAAAGGGGCAAGTCTGGCCGTTATGACACTGTGCGGCGCTCTGATCTTGCCTCCCAAAGCAGAAGCTAAACCATGTGCGGCTCCCAGTTTTGCGTTAGTAATCGCCATTCCACCTAGCATAGCAGCAAACGAAAGATCTGAACGTGCTCTTGGGTTATCTTGACGACAGCCTGGAATGATTGAACGAGCTAAACGCCTAAGACCTTCCTCGCAAATCATATCCGTTAAAGGATTTGGCTCACCACAAACATACGCTTCCATTAGATGAGTAAATGCATCCATGGCTCCGCGACCTGAAGTTTGAGGGTCAGTACCGTAGGTTAATGTAGGGTCCACAATGGCGACGTTAGGCAGCATTTCTGGACTACGAAGGCTTACCTTAACCTTGTCTTGCCCTGACTTTAGAACGGCATTTTTTGTGACTTCAGCGCCAGTGCTCGCCGTCGTTGGAATGGCTATCATAGGAAGAGGAGCAGCTTTGATAGGAACATTTCTTCCGACTACTTCGACATAGTCGTAAAGGTCCCCATTATTGGTCACCATCGCCGCTAGCGCTTTCCCCATATCAATCACACTGCCCCCGCCAATCGCCACCACCATATCTGGCTTGAAGCGACGCGCAACAACAGCAGACTCCTCAACCATGGTAATATTGGGTTCGTTGCTCACGGAAATATGCTGGTAACGCATTGACTGGCTTTTTAGGTAGCGGGTTATCATCTGCGAGCGAGAAAGATCCTTCCCTGTCACAAGCAAAACACTGTAGCCAAATTGATTAAGGATTGAGAGCGATGATTGAAGAGCTCCCTCGCCGAATACGATCCTTGATGTAGTCATGAACTGAAACATAGAAACATCCTCTGTTAGTCTCTAGGGAAAAGCATTAGCATGCACCCTAACTGGTACTAATTTATTGATTTACTTCAATCAAATTTTTCAAAAGACCTACAAACAGTTTACATTACATATCGGATCACACTTCGTTCAATGTCTAGTTTTGATTAAACAGTCACCGCTTAGTTTTGATAGGTGCTCCCTATCACAGTAACAGGTAATTATTTCTTTATTTCATTGAGGGGTTAAGGCATAGTTTCAACAACGGAAAAGGAGAGTTTTATGTTTGTAGTTATTTTTGGTCGTCCAGGTTGCCCATTCTGCGTACGCGCAAAAGACATTGCTGAAGAGCTAAAAGAAAAGCGTGAAGATTTTAACTATCGCTACGTTGATATCCATGCAGAAGGCATTTCAAAAGCAGACCTAGAGAAGACTGTTGGTAAGCCTGTTGAAACAGTACCTCAGATCTTTATCGACCAAGACCACGTTGGTGGTTGTACAGAATTTGAAGCTTACGCGAAAGAGAACCTAAACCTTTACGCTTAAGTAGATTGGCTTATTAATAAGCCTCAAAGTCGACACTAGTCCCCAATAACTGGTTACCAGATATTGGGGATTTTTTATATCTATACAGCAGCCTTAGCGCCTGTAATACAAACAAATCCAGCTCATTATTTACTCTGAGTAAATTTTGACAGGCAAAAATGGAAAGTTACTTTCCAGCACGTGAATAGCGTGCCATTTAATGCAATTAAGCTCTATAAAACAATAAGTTAATCACTAATAGTGCATATTTAGTGCAATCTCGAGTCATTGATGTGAAGCCTTCATCCCTGTATACCTAACTGCGTTCATACTAAAAACTAATATATACAGACACAACTATGACTATTCAAAAAAATATTTTAGGCCATCCGCGCGGCCTATTTCTCCTATTTAGCACTGAGCTATGGGAGCGTTTCTCTTATTACGCAATGCGTGCAATTCTTGTTCTTTATCTTACAGATACCACGCTTAACGGCGGTCTTGGTTGGAGTACCAAGGAAGCACTTGATCTTTACGGCATCTATACCGGCCTAGTTTATGTCACCCCTCTCATTGGCGGCTGGATTGCAGATAATTACCTAGGACAACGTAAATCAGTCCTAATCGGTGGTGTATTAATGGCCCTTGGTCAGTTTTCTCTGGCGCTACCCAATCATGCATTTGGACTAGACATCCATACCACCTTCTATTTTGGTTTAACGCTACTTATCTTAGGTAACGGACTATTTAAGCCAAACATCTCGACCATGGTGGGTGATTTATATGAAGAAGGCGACAATCGTCGTGATGGTGCATTCACTATCTTCTACATGGGTATCAATCTGGGTGCACTTATCGCAGGTGTTGTTGCCGGCAGTGTTGCCAACTCTTACGGTTGGAACGCAGGTTTTCTGGTTGCCGGTATTGGTATGATGCTAAGTGTGGTACTTCAAGTTAGCCTTGGCCAGTCGTGGCTTGGGAAAATTGGTACCGTTCCTGCAGCTAAAATTGCACAGCAACAAAACAGCAATAAGCAGAAGGCTCCATTAACCAAACAAGAGATTGATCGCCTAAAAGTAATCATGGTGATGGGTCTATTCGTTATCGTATTCTGGGCTGGCTTTGAACAAGCCGGTGGTTTGATGAACATCTACACTCAGCAATACACAGACCGCATGTTAGGTAGCTTTGAAGTTCCTGCGGCTTGGTTCCAGTCTCTAAACCCGTTCTTTATTATGGTCCTTGCACCACTAATGGCGGCATTATGGGTGAAACTAGGCAAGCGTGAACCAAGCTCTCCTGTGAAGTTTGCTCTATCGCTGTTCTTCCTAGCAGTAGGCTTCTTATTCATGGTAGGCGCTGTGCTTCAACAAGGTGGTGACGAGACGGTGAAAACCTCAATGTTCTGGTTAGTAGGCGCGTTCTTCTTCCATACTTTGGGTGAGCTTTGCATCTCTCCAATTGGCCTATCTATGGTAACTAAACTTGCTCCGCTTCGCCTTGCATCATTGCTAATGGGTGCATGGTTTGGCTTCAACGCAATTGCTAACTACGTAGCGGGCTTCATTGGCTCTCACGTAGGTGATTACGGCGCTATGTCTATCTTTGGTGGTATTGCAGTCGCAGCAACCGTCTCTGGCGTTATTCTACTATTCATGTCGAATACGCTCGTTAAATGGATGCACGGTGCGGAAAGCAAGCCAGACACAATAGAAGACAAAGTGCACGATGCACAAACTCTTCCAGCATAATTTACACATTCTAAGGGTCGCATTTAGCGACCCTTTTTTATCTAAACACCCAGCGCGAGCTCAGCACATAATTACTCACTAGACCCGAGGCAACACCGCACACAAATGCAATAACATGAGTAATGGGGTTTTCCCCAAGAAAAAGCAGTATGCCTTTAAATACCAAAAGGTTGGGCAACATTGAGATGCAAGCTGAGAGGAAGAAGCGCTTCCATTGACCAAAGCGATCTGAAGTAACCTTAAAGGTATACAAACGATTACCGAGCCAAGTTGTGGTGGCAGCAACTATGAATGAAAGCACTCTCGATAGCATGGTAGGAAAGCCAAATCCGTAAACCAATATCGAGAATACTAAGATATCCACCACAAACCCTGCGGCGCCAACTTTAGCAAAACGCAAAAAGCGACCGTTTATCATTCCATACCTTTATATAAATTCGTTTTAATGTGAACAAATCATCTTGGTTTAAGGGGCAAATACCACTAAGATGTCGAACTTTTGCTGATTCGACTTACCGTATAACGATCGCTAAGCACACCTATGAAACTTGATACTAGTCCAGTTACACAACATATCTTTCGCGACCACTGCTTTTATTTAAAGCGCGATGACCAACTACATCAACATTTTTCTGGCAATAAAGCGAGAAAATTCATGCGGTTGTTACAAGATGACTATGCTGGCATCGACACTCTTATCGGTTACGGATCCATACAAGCGAACTCGCTCTACTCTTTAGCCGCTTTGTGTAAAATCAAAAAGTGGAAACTGGAATTTTACGTTCAGCGCATCCCACAATGGCTAAAAGACAACCCTAGCGGTAACTATCGAGGCGCTCTAGAGCTTGGCGCTAACATCGTAGAATGTGACAGTGCCTTTTCCGAGGGTATTCACCCTGCACAGTACATTCAAGATGTCAGGCAGCCCGAAGCAAACTGCTTAGTTATTCCCGAAGGCGGGCGCTCATATCTATCCGAAGAGGGTATTAAAGGGCTTGCAAGCGAACTCCTCACCTGGACTCGTTATCGCCCAAACCAAAAGTTTGCCATCGCCCTTCCCTCTGGCACTGGCACAACAGCGCTCTACCTGCACAAACACCTAAAGCAGCATGAAATCCCAGTACTCACCTGCGCCTGTGTAGGTGGTAAAGAGTATCTTCAGACTCAATGGCAAGAGCTGGGTGCAAAGGACTTTCCTACAGTTCTGTCAGCAGATTATAAGCATCACTTTGGCAAGCTCTATGAGAGTGAGTTTCGAATCTGGCAAGAGCTTGAAAAAAACACCAATGTGGAATTTGATCTGTTGTACGACCCGTACATGTGGAACTGCCTGCTCCCTTGGATGGATGAAAACCCAGACATCAATGTACTGTATGTTCACCAAGGCGGCATTTTAGGCAATGAAACCATGCTACCTAGATACTTGCGTAAGTTCGAAGTTCAGCCAGCGTAACGAGTCGTGAGATAGGTCGCATAATCGCAATAAGATAGCGACCGAATTACACTAATTTTGTGCCCTTTCCTCTCAATTTGTTACATTTAGCGCGTTTATCACTCTTTTGGCGTGGAGCGCACAATGAGAACATCAATCAAACCAATTTCACTGGCCGTTTTAGGTGGCATGCTAGCAATGGCTGGCCCTGCTATGGCAGACACTATTAAGCTTCGTATTATCGAAACGACCGACATCCATACCAACGTAATGGATTATGACTACTACAAAGATTCTCCTTCTCAAAAAATCGGTCTAACGCGTGCAGCAACTCTTGTTAAAGAAGCGCGCGCAGAAGTAAACAACAGTGTATTGGTTGACAATGGTGACCTTATCCAAGGTAGCCCAATGGGCGACTACATGGCCTCTAAAGGCATTAAGATGGGCGAAGTTCACCCTGTCTACAAAGCCATGAACCAACTTGATTACGATGTAGGTAATATCGGTAACCACGAATTCAACTACGGTCTTGAGTTTCTATTCGAAACTATCAACGACGCTAAATTCCCTTACATCAGCGCCAACGTATTTGACAAAAAAACTGGCGAGCACCTATTTAAGCCTTACATCATCAAAGAGCACACCTTTACAGATGTAGATGGCGAGTCGCATAAAGTTAAGGTTGGTTACATTGGCTTCGTACCACCGCAAATCATGGTATGGGACAAGAAAAACCTAGAAGGTCGTGTTTACGCTGAAGACATCAAAGAAACCGCTGAAAAGCTGGTTCCTCAAATGAAAAAAGAAGGCGCGGATATCATCGTCGCGATTCCTCACTCAGGTGTGTCACAAGACCCATATAAACAAGGCGCAGAAAACTCGACTTACTACCTATCAGAAGTTGAAGGAATCGACGCCATTGCCTTTGGTCACTCTCACGCAGTCTTCCCAGGCAAAGGCTTTGACAACATGCAAGGCATCGACAACGAGAAAGGCACCATCAATGGTGTAACGGCGGTTATGCCGGGTCGTTGGGGTAGCCACGTAGGTGTTATGGACTTAACCCTGGCACAAAAAGACGGAAAATGGGTCGTGACCGATGGTCAATCTGAAGCCCGCCCTATTTTTGATACTGCAAACAACAAGTCTTTGGCAGAACCTGATGCTGGCATTGTTAAAGCATTAGAAGAAGACCACAAAGGCACTCGCGAATTCGTTAACCAACCGATTGGTAAAGCAAACGACGTGATGTACAGCTTCCTTGCCCTTGTACAAGATGACCCAACGATTCAAATCGTAAACCTTGCACAAAAAGATTACGTTGAGCGCTTTATCCAAGGCGACCCTGATCTAGATGGCACTCCAGTGCTTTCAGCTGCTGCACCATTTAAAGTAGGTGGTCGTAAAAATGACCCAGCTAACTTCACCGAGGTAGAATCAGGCCAGCTCACCTTCCGTAACGCTGCCGACTTGTACCTATACCCGAACACACTTGTAGCACTTAAAGTAACGGGTAATGAAGTAAAAGAGTGGCTTGAATGTAGCGCAGGTCAATTTAACCAAATAAACGTGAACAGCACTAAGCCACAAGGCCTGATCGACTGGGACAACTTCAGAACGTACAACTTTGACGTTATTGATGGTGTTGAGTACCAAATCGATGTGACAAAGCCTGCTAAATACGATGCAAGCTGTAAGGTAATCAACCCTGAGTCTGAGCGTATTGTTGGCCTTACCTACCAAGGTAAAGCAATCGACATGAAGCAAGACTTCATCATCGCCACCAACAACTACCGTGCATACAGCAACAGCTTCCCAGGCACTGGCCCTGAGTTCATTGCGTTTGATTCTCCAGATGAAAACCGCACAATTGTTGCAAACTACATCTCACAAGTGAGTAAAGATAAGGGTGAGGTAACACCAAGTGCTGACAACAACTGGCGTTTTGCTCCGATTAAGGCTGAAACTAAACTTGATGTACGCTTTGAAACCTCACCAAGTGAGAAAGCGGCGCAGTTTATTAAAGACAAGGGTCAATACCCTATGAAGCAAGTAGCAACCGACGAAAGCGGCTTTGCTTTGTATCAGATTGACCTGACCAAGTAGGATATAACAGCCAAAACCTCGTCATCCTGGAAGCGACACCGTCGCTATCCAGGACCTTGGTGAGCACATGGCTAATTATGTGCTCTCTAGGATTCCGGCTAAAAGCATGCCGGAATGACGGTTGTTAGTAAGGTATGGTGACATAAGCGCAGTCTTTACTCTCTACCCTAGCTTCCAAAATAGTCGTCATTCTGGAAGTGACATCGTCGCTATCCAGAATCTTGGTGAGCACATTGCTTGATTATGTGCGCTCTAAGATTCCGCCTAAAAGCATGCCGGAATGACGGCTGTTGGGGGTTATGGAGGCATAGGTGTATTTGTCACCTTTCCTCGTATTCGCCCCGATACGTCATCCCGGAAAGTTCGCAGAACTTATCCGGGATCTTAGAGCGCACCCAATCAACTATCTGCCAAACTTACCTCTCCAATACCCTCTCAATCTCAGTAAGACTACTCGGATCATCAATCGTCGATGGCACCACGTACTGCTCACCATCCGCAATTTGACGAATCACTCGGCGTAGTATTTTACCCGAGCGCGTTTTAGGTAATCTATCCACCACCAGAGCCTGATCAAAACACGCTACTGCTCCAATTTCAGCTCTAACCTTGCCTACTAACTCAGAAGCAAGCGCGGCATCTTCCACCGATACTCCATCTTTAAGTACCACCAGCCCTAGGGGTTTCTGACCTTTAAGATCATCGTGAATACCGACAACCGCACACTCGGCAATTGCTGGATGTCCACCAACTACTTCTTCCATTTCGCCCGTCGATAGCCTGTGTCCTGCCACGTTAATCACGTCATCAATGCGTCCCATGATGAACAGGTAACCCTCTTCATCCATGTAGCCACCGTCACCTGATAAATAATACCCATCAAAGTGACTGAGATACCCAGATTGGAAGCGATCATGATTACGCCATACGGTTGGTAAACAGCCCGGCGGTAACGGACGTTTTAAGGTCACATACCCTTGCTGATTAGCCTGCGCCTTATCGCCCGACTCATCCAAGATCTCCACCTGATAGCCAGGCACAGGAACCGTAGCCGAGCCTGGTTTCACTGGCATCATTTCTATGCCCGTCATATTAGCAGCGATTGCCCAGCCTGTTTCGGTTTGCCACCAGTGATCGATAACGGGTTTGTTAGTCATCTCAGTGACCCATTCTAAGGTTGGAGGATCTAATCGCTCGCCGGCCATGAAAATCGTATCAAGCTTACTTAGATCATATTTTGCCAACTCTAAGCCTTGAGGGTCTTCTTTTTTAATCGCCCTAAACGCGGTTGGTGCCGAGAAGATAGCCTGGACCTGATACTCTTCGCACACTCGCCAAAACGCGCCAGGATCAGGGGTTCTAACAGGCTTACCTTCAAACAGTATTGTGGCGCAACCATGTATCAACGGTGCATACACAATGTAAGAGTGACCAACGACCCATCCCACATCAGAGGCCGCCCAAAACACTCTGTCTTGATCGATGTTATAGATGCTACTCATCGAGTATTTCATGGCCACCGCATGTCCGCCATTGTCGCGAACCACACCCTTTGGTTTACCTGTCGTACCTGACGTGTACAAAATGTATAAAGGGTCCGTTGCTTTAACGGGAACACACTCCTGAGGCTCAGCCTCACTCACTGCACTCTGCCAATCAACGTCTCTATCATGCCCCAGTTCTGCCAGAGCCTGTGGGCGTTGGAACACCACCACATTCGATGGTTTCCAACGGCTATCCATAATCGCTTTATCCACTAGCGGTTTGTATTCCAACACCTTGCTCACTTCGATACCGCAAGATGCCGTTAGCACAACCTTAGGCTCCGCATCTTCGATACGCACTGCTAACTCGTTTGGTGCAAACCCGCCGAACACCACAGAATGAATAGCACCCAATCTGGCACAGGCCAACATCGCCATTGCAGCCTCAGGGATCATCGGCATATAAATAACCACACGGTCACCCTTACCCACCCCAAGATTACTCAGCATCCCCGCAACTTTGGCCACCTCATCACGAAGCTCAACATAGGTATATTGCTTCTTGGTTGCCGTCACCGGTGAGTCATAAATCAGAGCCGTATTATTGGCCCTGCCATTAGCCACATGATAATCGAGCGCAAGCCAACACGTGTTGAGTTCGCCATCGGCAAACCAACGCTCAATGCCATTTTCATCATCAGACAGGATCTGAGTGGGAAAGGTAAACCAATCTATCTGCTGAGCCTGTTCTTTCCAAAACTGTTGAGGGTTGCTCGCAGCCTTGTTGTATTCATCCTGATAGTTCGACATAGCCTGTCTCCAATTAGTTGATGACCAACAGATTCATGAACTCTTGTACCGGGGTTTGCTCTAGGCGCTTCGCATCCTTGCATAAGCTAAAGACTTTTTGACAGCTTGCTTCTGGGTAGCGTGTGCGTAGATTGCTCAAGAATTTCTGCTCAAGCACTGGGATGCCCTCTTCTCTGCGACGACGGTGGCCAATTGGATATTCAACCTCAATCTTCTGCGTTGAACTGCCATCTTTAAAGAACACCTGAATCGCATTGGCAATGGAGCGCTTGTCTGGGTCAAGGTACTCTTCGGTATATCGAGAGTCCTCAACGATGCTCATTTTCGAGCGAAGCTCATCAATACGCTTGTCCCCTTGATGGAAGCTATCCTCATAATGCTCGGCAATTAAGTCACCGTGAATCAATGGCACTGCAATCATGTACTGTAGGCAGTGGTCTCTATCTGCTGGGTTAGCCAGTTCGCCCACCTTCGAAATAATGCGAATGGCTGACTCGTGCGTTGTCACCTCAATACGCTCTATCTCATCTAAGCGATTTTTTACTTCGCAATGCAGGGTTACCGCAGCCTCTACCGCAGTTTGTGAATGGAACTCCGCAGGGAAAGAGATCTTAAATAGAACATTCTCCATCACATAGCTGTTAAACGGCTGACTGACCTTAAATTTTTCACCTTTAAACAGCACGTCAAAGTATCCCCAGCCCGGAGCAGACAGAACAGTTGGAATGCCCATTTCTCCCTTCATAGTGATCATGGCAAGGCGCACAGCCCTTGATGTTGCATCCCCCGCAGCCCAAGACTTACGAGAGCCCGCATTCGGCGCATGACGATAGGTACGCAATGCACCACCATCGGCCCAAGCATGAGAAAGTGCATCAATCACCTGATCGCGATTACCTCCGAGCATTTTTGTCACGACCGCCGTTGAAGCAACACGCACCAAGAGTACATGGTCAAGACCTACACGGTTAAAGCTGTTTTCTAACGCTAATACCCCTTGAATCTCATGGGCTTTGATCATTGCGGTTAATACATCACGCATGGTCAAAGGTGCTTTACCTTCTGATACCGCAACTTGGCTCAAATAATCCGCCACAGCCAAAATTGCCCCAAGGTTATCCGAAGGGTGGCCCCACTCTGCCGCTAGCCATGTATCGTTGAAATCAAGCCAACGCACAATACAGCCAATGTTAAACGCCGCTGTGATAGGGTCTAGCACATGAGAGGTGCCCGGCACACGCGCACCATTGGCCACCTGCGTCCCTGGTACTAACGCGCCTAAATGCTTTGTACATTCAGGAAAGCGTAATGCCAGCAATCCACAACCTATTGTATCCATTAAGCAATTTCGCGCGGTGTCATAGGCTTCACTGGATTCAATGTCGGTGTTCATTACATAATCTGCGATGGTAACCAATAGCTCATCGGGTGCTTGACGTTCATTAATATCTACATTGTGACTCATGATAAATTCCTTTTATTTTCGCTTCTCAATCGGTAACCAGTCTTGATGTTCAGGGCCAGAGTAATCGGCGCTCGGTCGTATAATTCGGTTATTTTCACGTTGCTCATAAACGTGTGCAGCCCAACCCGTCAATCGGCTCATCACAAAGATCGGTGTAAATAATTTGGTGGGAATATCCATAAAGTGATAGGCCGACGCATGGAAAAAGTCCGCATTACAAAACAGGCCTTTTTCTCGCTTCATTACCGATTCAACACGCTCAGAAACAGCATAAAGGCTGGTGTCATTGACCGATTCAGATAACACCTTTGACCAGTGTTTAATGAGGGCATTTCTCGGATCTGACTCGCGATAAACCGCATGCCCAAAGCCCATGATCTTGTCTTTCGCCTCAAGCATCTGCAGGATCTTCTGCTCAGCTTCACCAGGGCTTTGCCAATCTTGAATCATTTCCATTGCAGCTTCATTGGCGCCGCCGTGCAAAGGTCCACGCAAGGTGCCAATGGCAGCGGTAATGCAAGAGTGGATGTCTGATAAGGTCGAAGCACAAACACGTGCCGCAAACGTAGAAGCATTAAACTCATGCTCTGCATACAAAATCAGTGAACAGTGCATCACTTGCTTATGAAGCTCTGAGGGAGCTTTATCCGTCAGCAATTTTAAGAAATAGCCACCAATACAAGACTCAGACTGATCTTCGGTATCCACTCGCACACCATCATGGCTATAGCGATACCAGTAGCAGATAATGGCCGGAAACAGCGCTAACATTCTTTCGGTTGCTTGCTGTTGTTCTGAGAAATCGAGCTCTTGTTCAAGGTTACCCAATACCGAACAACCTGTTCTCATCACATCCATTGGGTGCGCACTGGCTGGAATAAGCTCAAGGGCTTTCTTGAGAGCATCAGGTAAACCTCGCTGAGCTACCAATGCGGTTTTGTATTGATCAAGCTCTGTTTGATTAGGCAAATGTCCGCGCAATAATAAATGTGCCACTTCTTCAAATTCAGCATACTTGGCTAAATCGGAAATATCATAACCTCGGTAAGTAAGCCCAGTGCCAGACTTACCTACGGTACATAGCGAGGTAACACCGGCGCTTTGGCCTCTGAGTCCTGCGCCTCCAATTGGCGCCGTAGTTTCTAACGACATAATCACTCCTTGTTGCCTATCTGCGCGGTTGACTACTGCTCCATGAAAACGCGCTTTAGACTCTTCATTAATCTGTTATCACGACTGGCGAAATAGCTTGTCCAACTTATCTTCAAAATCGTGATAATTTAGGTAGTCGTATAGCTCTGCGCGGGTTTGCATTTCCCCAAGCAAGGCCTCTTGGTTTCGCTGTTTTAGCAGGTGCGTATAAGTCATTTCTGCCGCTTTATTCATCGCGCGAAATGCTGAGAGTGGATACAGCACCATGTCCACACCAACTTCGGCCAACTCATCGCAGTTATACAAAGGCGTTTCGCCAAATTCAGTAATGTTGGCCAAAATAGGCACATCTTTACCGGTCGCCGACTGCAATGCTTTTGAAAATGCCTGGTATTGGCTCAGCTCATTCATTGCTTCGGGAAAGATCATATCTGCGCCGGCTTCCACACAGGCTATTGCTCGCTCTATTGCCTTATCCATGCCTTCGACAGCAAGGGCATCGGTACGCGCCATAATCACAAAATCGGGGTCAAGACGGGCATCAACACAAGCTTTCACCCTATCGACCATCTCTTGCTGTGTCACAATCGCCTTGTTGGGTCTGTGCCCGCAACGTTTTTGCGCAACTTGATCTTCAATATGAACAGCACCCGCCCCTGCTTTTTCGATAGATTTAATGCAGCGAGAAATATTAAATGCGCCGCCAAACCCGGTATCTATATCGACTAGCAAAGGTAAATCACACGCGTTAGTCACACGCTCGACATCCACCAGCACGTCATTAAGGTCGGTAATACCTAAATCAGGCAGACCATAAGACGCATTGGCAATGCCCCCTCCTGACAGGTAAATCGCTTTATGGCCCGTCTGCTTAGCCATCAATGCGCAGTAAGCGTTAATAGTTCCGACAATTTGAAGCGGATGGTTATCTGCCACCGCCTGTCTAAATTTCTTTCCTTGGCTCATAATGTGTCCTCAATGGATCAATCAATTTCAGATTCGAGTAGGCGACGGCTACCAGAGATATGACGACGCATCAGTATCTCGGCCAGTTCTTCATCGCGGTTTCGAATCGCTTCTAATATAAATTGGTGCTCAAGCAGTGCTTTGTGTGGATCGTTATGCCTTCTAGGAGACTGATAACGGTACATTCGAATGAGGTGATACAGCTCGCCACAAAGCAGTTTTATTAAGTGAGAGTTACGGCTGGCATGAATGATTTGATGATGAAAATCAAAGTCCCCTTGTTGCAGAGCGTATGACTCTCCATCTCGGTTTGCTAGATGGTCGCCATGGGCTTCCAATAACAGAGCCAATCGTTCCACTTCCGAATCGGTAATGTGTTTTGCCGCAAGCCGTGCTGCCATTCCTTCAAGGGATTCACGAACGCAATACAACTCAACCAAGTGTTGCTTAGACACGCTAATCACTCGAGCACCAACATGCGGGATACGTTCAATCAGACCGACCCCTTCCAAACGCATTAACGCTTCGCGCAATGGACCTCGACTGACTTCAAAGCGCTTGGCGAGCTCAGGCTCAGAAATTTTGCTTCCTTCAGCTATGTCGCCACAGACCACAGCTTCAATAAGAAATTCGGTCAGGTTTTCCGATTTTGTTGAGTCTTTTACCAGTTGAGGAATGTTCATCTTCACCTAACATTGTCGACAATTTGTAATTTATGATTAAAAAATAGGCTTATTTTTCTCTTCACACAATCAAATTGTTTACAATTTAGACTAAAGGATAATACGAGACCCTTTGCAATTAGCTTTAGATCACGTTTTTATGGTTCAACTAGCAACGGAGAATTAATTAGGCGTGAAGTGACTGTTCACTTTGAGGGGTTGTAACGAATGGATAATAAAAAGGGACTTAGAGCTAGGTCTAAACCCCTTTTTAAAGATGATAGCAATAGATTAAAGGCTGATGCTATCAGGCATAGAAGCCTTGGCATGGAAAACTATTGTTGCCAGGCGATCTAATTCACGGCTTGTGGTTTCAGAAGTCATCAGCCAGCCCTTCTAATTACGTTAGATTAGATAACACAGCGTCGATATATGGCTTTATCTAAGTTCTGCTTAGTTGTGGCCCATCCATTAATCTATCACTTGCCGATTTTGCTGACGCAAACGGCTGAGTTCAATGGTACGAGGATCCTTCTTGTGTTCATACGCCTGCTGCTCTCTGAGGGCGTTTAGTTTTTTGGCTTTGCGACTTTGAATGATGGCTATACCAGTGCTTACAGCAGTAGTAATTGAGGCAAGTGTCAGTGCTCCTGCAAAATAGATATTCATATTCAATCCTTTGTTGATTTTTGATTAACTTTACAGCAGGAATGGCATGTTTTTGATACTGAAAACCTTGTTTTCAAACTAGAGTTTTGGCTTTTGGTAACAGGGTTTCTGCCAGGCTTGTCGCACGATTGGTTGAAGAGTAAGGATAGATTTCAATAGGATAATTTAACCATAAAATGATATATCGCAAGTTTCCAAAGCTAGAGCAGGAGGATACTGGGCTACTACAGAACATATAGGTAACAATCGAAATGGATAACCTGGTCGAGCGCTTTTTGCGTTATGTAAGCTTTGACACACAATCTAACGAAGCAAGTCAGCAATGCCCTAGCACACAGGGGCAACGTTTACTGGCAAAACAAATTGAATCCGAACTACTCGAACTTGACCTAAGTGATGTCCATTTAGATGATAACGGCTACCTATCTGCTCGCCTTCCTTCTAATGTCACCTTTGATGTTCCTGCTATTGGTTTTATAGCTCATATGGACACAGCGCCAGATGCCTCAGGCAAGGATGTAAAACCGCAGATCATAGACAACTATCAAGGGGGCGAGATAAGACTGGGGAAATCAGGAGAAGTACTGACTCCAGCACAATACCCTGATCTCGAAAAACTGCATGGACAAAGCTTAATCACCACCGATGGCACCACTCTACTTGGCGCAGATAATAAAGCCGGTATTGCAGAGATCATTACCGCTATTGCCTATCTAAAAGCGAATCCACAAATCAAGCATGGTGAAATTTGCATCGGCTTTACTCCAGATGAAGAGATCGGGCGAGGCGCAAATCTATTTGATGTAGAGGCTTTTGGTGCGCAGTTTGCGTACACCATAGATGGTGGGCCTGTTGGCGAACTGGAATACGAAAACTTTAACGCAGCATCAGCAAAAGTAACTTGTCATGGCGTAAATGTTCATCCCGGTACCGCAAAAGATAAGATGGTCAATGCCGCCAATATTGCGGCTCAGTTTCAACTGATGATGCCAAGTGAAGAAACTCCAGAGTGCACCGAAGGTTACGAGGGTTTTTACCACCTAAATTCAGTCACTGGTGCTGTCGCTAAGGCAGAGCTCTCCTACATTATTCGAGACTTTGACCGTGAAAGATTAGAAGCTCGAAAAGCATTCATGCAACAGCAAGTCGAAAAGTTAAACCAGCTGATCCCTAAAGGACATGTAGAGATAAACATCACTGATAGCTACTACAACATGCGCGAAATGGTGGAGCCTCACCCTCATATTATTGAGCTTGCAAAACAAGCGATGCTGGATTGTGATATTGAACCTAACATCAAGCCAATCCGTGGTGGTACTGATGGCGCCCGTTTGTCCTTCAAAGGCCTACCTTGCCCTAACATCTTTACTGGTGGCTACAATTTTCATGGCATTCATGAGTTCGCCAGCATTGATGGCATGAAGCAAGCCGTAGATGTGATTGTAAGAATCGCCGAAAACGCAGCCACTAACGCCCAATAAATAGTGTTTATCTAATATCAACTGATACCCAGCTTCTTGCTGGGTAATCTTTAGACATCGAACCCAATCAAAAGACACTTACAGTCGCTTTTAAAGCTAACCTATATACATCCGTCCTTTAACTAATACCGCGCCATGGCTACCCATTCATCTTTGTTTAATAAGCTCATCGATTGGCATCAAGCTAAACACCCTGATTTCGATGCTTCTAACACACCACAGTCAGACTCTGCGCTCTGCTTAACGTCATTAGTCACCGAGATCCTAGAACCTATTGAAAATAAGTTAGGGTCGGTATCCATCACTTATGGCTTCAACAGCGGTACGTTAAATCGATATATACAACGAGTCAGCCCAAAAGATACAGGACCAAAAGAAGATCAGCACGCCTCAATGGAACTCAACCTCGCAGGTAAGCGCATTTGCCAACGAGAGGGGGCCGCTTGTGACCTATTAGTAGAAGGTTATGAGCAGCGCATGCACCTAGTGGCCAAATTCGTAGCAGAACACCTCCCTTTCGATCGCCTGTACTTTTATGGCTCAAGCAAACCACTGCACATCAGCTTTGGGCCTGACCACAGCCGTTATATTCAATACCGCAAAACGCGAGAAGATGGCAAACGCGTGTTAGGTAAAGTCATTAAACTAGAACAAGCTTCGGTCTACTTCTCAAATGACATTCGATAAATTTCGTCAGGCATTGGCGCCTAGTGGTAAGCATTAATTTAGACTTCTCTGTAGTATATAAATCAAACAGGCATAACCTGTATCGAGCAGGATGTGCCTTCAGATTTATAGAGAGAGATTGATTATGTTTTCAGTTACGTTATTGCCAAGCGACTACAATTCTCAGCTTTGCTCAGACCTAAAAAGCACTCTGTCGCAAAAACTCTACGACTACTTTGATGCCTCTTCAGTCAAGTTTTGGGAATCATGTGAAGAACAAATCATCTTCATTGATGATACCCAAAAAGAAACTAACTGGGGAATCACCATCAACGCCAACAACCGTGTTGTCATTCAAGAGTTCTTAGAGCACATGGATAGCCCAGTTGAATTTAATGTGTTTGAGGCATAGTTAAGCTTATAAGCAAATAATGACAATGGGCGAAGTAGGATGACTCTGCTTCGCCCTTTTCACATCTCAGAATTACGCGTTTTTATAGACTAACTCATTGAAAAAGAGCTACATTGCAAAGAACAGTTTCATTAATGCATAGAGATCGTTAGCTACATGGATGCAGAGTTATTTAAAAAGCTTGTTTCACAAGTAAAGGTAGGCAAAAGCTTACCTGACGCAATTTATCTACATAAAGATGCTTTTGAAGAGTTGCCCCAAACTCTGGTTAAATTTATTCCTGCCGTAGCGAATGCTCTAAAACTAGATGAGTCGGATTGGGACCTAGTCAAGCTGTTCAAAAAAGACTTTCGATTATCCTTACTAAGCTATCCAACGTTTTACTCAGAAGCGTATCCTAGCCTTAAACAAAGCTTAAACGTCGATCTTTCAAAGCTATCGCACAAGATAGTGACCTACAATGAGACTGATAACCCACCCATACTCCACCGCAAGGAAACCATGATCCTACCTTCAAGTGATTACTACGAAGACTTCGTAAACATCACACAGGAAGGTGAGAACGCTGGATTGTATGAAAACGCACGTCTCATTGGGTTTAAACAATCTTGGGAAAACTTGATCCAACGCCACGGATATGAACTAGTTGATGGAAGGCTGTTTCGCTCATCTGCAATTGTAACTGGTAAGCAAGAGAGAGGGATAGACCGCCATAGAACAGCATTAGTCCGGCACGAACTCTCCTCACCGATGAAATCATTAATTAAGCATGGCTACCTTGAAGGCTCATATTCCATTTTTGATTACGGCTGCGGACGAGGCGACGACCTAAGAGAACTAGAGGCTCATGGTATAGATGCTATTGGCTGGGATCCTAATTTTAGACCAGATGCGGAGAAATCAGCCTCTGATATTGTGAACCTTGGATTCGTATTAAATGTGATTGAAGACCAAGATGAACGACTAGAGGCCTTACTGGGTGCGTATGATCTCGCAGAAAAGTTTCTTGTGGTTTCCGTAATGCTCGCAAATGAAAACTACATTGCTCAATTTAAGCCATATAAAGATGGCATCATCACTTCTCGCAACACTTTTCAAAAATACTACGCACAGTCAGAAATAAAATCCTATTTAGAACGAAGCCTAGGGGAAGAAGCAATCACTGTGGCCCCAGGTATCTTTTATGTATTCAAAGATAAGATAGAAGAGCAAGTATATTTACAAGGAAAGTATAAGCGACACCACAAGTGGAATCAGCTGACGACTCCGGAACTGCCCGACTCTAGAGATAAAGCGAAGCTCTTGATAACTCAACATGAGGCTCTATTCGCTGACTTTTGGAAGATCTGCTTAGAACTAGGCCGCATTCCTGCAAACGATGAATTCGAGCAATCTGATCGTATAAAAGAACTCATAGGATCTCATAAGAAAGTATTCAATCTACTAGTCGAAATGCACGGTGAGGATGACTTCAAACAAGCTGAGAAAGAGCACAAAGAAGATTTACTACTTTACTTCGCTATGGCCTTATTCGAAAAAAGAAAGCCATACACACAACAGCCAGAGAGTTTAAAGCGTGATATTAAGGCTCTGTTTATTGACTACAAAGCAGCCCTAGAACTTGCCGCTGAACTTCTGTTCGCCATTGCAGATACTGAACTGATCAATGCTCAATGTATAAAAGCGAACCAAACCCTGCCAGCAAGTCTTCTTAATGACGGACATTCACTCATATTTCACAAGCAGTACATACAAGACCTACCTCTACTCCTAAGAACCTACGTCGGTGCAGGACTACAAATGTATGGAGAACTAGACGATGACATTGACCTTATAAAGGTACACATAACATCAGGCAAGCTCACACTTATGGGATATGATGATTTTGAAGCCTCTGTTCCTTTCTTAGTAGAGCGAATCAAAATCAAAATGGCAGAGCAAGACATAGACTTTTTTGACTATGTAGATGTAAAACGCCGACCACCGCTACTCAACAAACACCTATTAATTCATGAGAATCACGAGAACTTTGAAAAGCAAAAAAGCTTCGACAAACGATTAGCGAAACTTTTAGATATTGATTGGGATAAAGAGGCGATTTTACATCGATCTGAATATGAGGTTTTACTCGATAAGCACAATAAGAAAGTGACCAATTTTACATTGACTAAACTCTAAACCATCAACTTACCGAACCCTGATAAGGAGGCAAGCTAATTCGATATGTCCTCCTTGCTTGTGACTCATCTAGGCCTATAGCAGTCAACACATGAGAAGGGGTGTTCGTCATAGCATTACACGCTGAACCTTGTGAAACCAGCCACTCATGCTTGGAAAAGAACCTCTTAACTTCAGCATCTGAACTAAAAGTAATATTCCAAGTTGTGGAAAGAAGGCGTTCTCCCCCATTTCTTTTAAAGTCAAACTCAGCAATCAAGCCATCAAAATCTCGATGTTGTAGGCTTTTATCTTCCGGAAATGCTTCTACTGCACAACCTAAGCCCACAATCAATGGTGTAGGTGACGTTCCACCTCGAAGTCCAAGTTCCTGGCCTCCTCCATGAATCAAAGGAACAATGTCCGAATCACGAGCATCTCGAATATAGAGCGCACCAATGCCTTTAGGCCCATAGATTTTGTGGCCAGACAGAGAAAGCATATCAATGTCCATGTCATCAACATCGATTTCTGCTTTACAAAAACTTTGAGCAGCATCGGTATGGAAAGGAATGTTATTATTAAAGGCTATTGCACCATATTCCCCAATAGGTTGCATAGTTCCCAGCTCATTGTTTATGTGGTGAATTGAGATGAGTATAGTGTTATCTTTAACAGCATTCATTACGGAAGTGCTATCTATAACACCATTACTATCTGGTGCTATATAAGTAACTTCAAAACCCAATGTTTCAAGAAAAGAACATGTATTGAGGATGCATTTATGTTCAATACTTGACGTAATGATGTGCCCTTTCTCATCTAAGTGTTTAAAGGCAATACCTTTAATAGCAAGATTATTAGACTCACTCGCCCCACTCGTAAAGAGAATCTCACTAGGCATAGCTCCGATTTCATCTGCTATCTTTTCTCTGGCGCGCTGTATCGCTTTAGTTGCATCTACCGCAGCGTGATGAGACGCAGACGGATTAGCAAAACTTTGTTGCTCCCAAGGCTTCATAGCGGCCAAAACCTCATCAGAAACTGGGGTTGAAGCGGCATAATCGTAGTATTTACTCATTATTCTATTTTAGTGAAATTCGTTGACTGTAATTAGGTCTATCTATATCTATCTGATCTTTAGCTAACAATTGTAAGTAAGACATCAAATTTACGATGTACTGCTTTATTTCGGACCTGTAGGGAAGAGTATCATCTTTCAATGCAGAGTGAACTAAAGCCGTCAACTCTCCAAAGTATAAATAACCATTTTCACTTTCTTGCAGACTACTTTTAACGAAACTAAATATTTTACTCGCTTTAAAGCGTCTCTCTATAGCACTAATACTTGATTCAAAGTGAAATATATCTCGATCATGCTCTATAGCAATACTATCTAGTGATGGTTCTGACAAATCAATCCAAGGTAAGTCTGTTACATACAAACCATCATCTATACTATACGTCTGGAGATCAAGAATAGCATCCCACCAACTATCAATCGGAACTTTTACAGTATCACAAGCTTTATTATCTCTTCTATATAATTCTAGTTTCTTTATCAAATCAGCCGTTACTAGTATCGAGTCTTGAATGATGGTCTCAATCAAACTCATGTCGGCATCACTTATATCAACCTTGGTCGATAACTCTAAGTTCCCATAGCCTGCTAATCTCAAACCATTATTCGTAAAATTGGCGCTACCTATGAATCCAAACGCTTGATCTATAATATAAATCTTGGCATGAACTTCTCTATTGAGATAGCATTTAACTCCACTGTAATGCATGGTTTTAATCGCATCTAGATCACAAGATCCGGAAAGAATATCTTCTGGCCTGGCTCGAACTACAAATGTTGCAGGTACACCTAGCGGCAATTTATCAAATAAAAAGTCTACTGCAGGCATGGTTAGATAGGCACTTACAACGACAAGAGAGTTCGCGTCGTTAAACGCGCTCTCTAAGTGTTTCGAAAAGTCTTTTCCTATTAAGCTCATTATGCCAATTTCTCATGTAGGTATTCGTCAAACTTATCATAAGAATAAGTAGATAAATGCTCCCTAGAGAATATCAATGCCTCATGGATGTTCTTCGATAAAGTTTCTTTCTCTGCAATCGCCCAAGAAAATATAAACTTATATATATTACTTCTTTTCTCTTCTTCTATATCGGATAGAAGTAACTCATAGAAAGGATGCCTTACGTTTAAACTTACTACTACTCTTCCATTAAACTGCTTAAAGTCCATCAACATAGTTGATGGTAATTTTTCTAAGCTCACGTTGACAGCTGTTCCCTCATGATAGAGCTGATGAAGAGACTTACCTAATACTGCCCTAGCTGTTTTTAACTTAGTCGTTGCTATTTCAGAATTGGTGTCTTTTCGCATAGATGCCCATAAGGTGAAAAACTCCATAAGAAATTTTTTTTCTAGATTATCCGTAAACCAATCAACACTTTCAAAAAACGCATGTTGCAAGTTAATCTTTACTTCTAGTTCGTTCTGCTCACTAATTTGAAACAAATCATTATCCAATAAAACGGTTGGCTTGAACGTTACAGTCACCCCAGCTGCTTCCGAGTAATACTTTTCTGCTATTGTGGGCTTTGATGAACTGTCGCTGTCTGCTTTTTCTACTTTAGTATATGTCAGTGGACTCTTTAAGGTTCGAGGCGATTTACTCTTAACACGTTTCCTAATGTGAAATTGCAAAGCGATAAGAGACATCGCAATTTGGCCAAGTTTAGCCTTATCTTCGTTATTGAGTCTCCTGACTTTCTCAACAGTAATATCAGCGCCTAGAGAACTTAAAATCTTAGACTTAACTTCAACCAAATGTTCTGGGACATCAACTTCAATTAATCTAGAAGAGTTTGTAACTATATCAACCAATTGCGATGCAAAAGTTACTTTTGTTATTGTATCGACTTCCTTAGATTCCTTAGATTCCTTAGATTCCTTAGATTCCTTAGACTCCTTAGATTCCTTAGATTCCTTAGATTCCTTAGATTCCTTAGATTCTGAAAATATTATTATCTGCTTTGCTTGTCTAAATTTAATTACTTCATCAGAATTTAGCCAAAGCCTTAGTTTTGCTTCTTTAATATCTAAACGATCTTTATTGTATTTGTGTATATGCTTTGTTCTTTCAACTACTTCGTGTAATTTACCAGGTAACATCGTTAGATCGAATTTGGAGTCTAAATTTTTATCGGACGACTCTGTTAGATCACCATTAGAACGTGTAAAACTATCTATTTCAGAGTTAGTAACTGTGCTTTCAGATATTTTATGTTCATTGCTACAAGCCTTTTCCTGTTCTTTTAATAAGGTGGCTATTTTATGAAAATGGTACCGCTTTACGTCTGAAGATAACGCATTCTTGAATTCAATTGAATCCAACTTTTTACAGCTATAGTTATGAAGATGAGCATTTAATCGAACTGTTTCGTGGTACCTTTTCGGTAACATAGACAAACTAAATGAATCATTATTAGTAGGCACGCTTTGAACAAGAACCGTATCGGATTTTACCTTCTTAGATAAAGTTCGATTAATTTCCCGTTGTTCAACTATTTCTCTTTCTAACTTTTCTATTCTTAATTTATAGTTAATTAGTTTCGAGTCATTGTTTTTTATGTACTCAACTATACCTTCTACTGCACTAAGTACGTCTTCAATATTTTTCACACACATATACCATTTCTAGTTGAAAGATGGGCTGCTTGATAATACATGCCCACCTAACATTTAATTACTCATCATCACTTAAATAGTCATGTAACATCTGGCCCCACAATTCCCTTGCAAACTGTAACTGCTTAAGTGAACGCTCTGACAGTGCTTCATTTTCCATGCGAGCCCATGCACCTAAACTAACTTTCAATAGATCACTCTGCTCATTCGGAGCATCAGATATTAACTTTTGATAAAATGCATGGTTTCTATTAATTTGAAGCAAAGTCAACCCATTAAACCTACTAACATCAAAGAATATATTTTGAGCAACTCCAATTTCCTGTATCTTGAAATGCTCATCATTATTAATTATCTCTTCAACTATCGTTTGAGCTTCTGGCTCAGAAATATTGATATCTCTTTTAATTGTTTTTATGATTTCAGGTTTATCTTTGGGTAGTATCTTCTCTTCTGGATCTGGGCCTTTACCACTTTCGCCACGTCTATTATTAACTTGTTCTATTATTTTTTCAAAAATAGGTCTTTCTACTACCCTATCACTAGTTCTACTAACAACTGTCAAATCTAATTTATTAACTTCTTTCGTGACTTCTTTTATCAGCTTCGAGAGACTGTCTGATACTTTATATAACTTTAATTTAGGATCATTGTTCTCTTCCAGATCTTTCTTATAGTCTTCAGAGTTTTCAAATCCTTGTTGTAAAGCGTCATCGTCAAAATCCATAAATTGAAAATTAACTGCTGCTTGCTTATTATTTAAGACTCCAAAAACTTTATCCAGACCAGGCGGAAAATTAACTTCTACGCCCATAAATCTAGCTTTTGTATTAAGAAAATCTTTTGGGAAGAAATCGGTTCTTGTCTCTAGTTCTCTATCGGCCCTTACTATGGATACGCCTGTATTTGTCGCCATATGTTTACCCCATGGCGAACTACCAACGAATTGCCCTGTTGATTGATCCGAGTTCTTAATTGCAGATAAAACCTCTGGTTTAATCATAGACACAACTAATTCAACATCAAAAATTTCCCCCTCGTAAGGTAGCTGCATTATTTCCCGCTGCATAACCTTAAAAGGTGCTTCTCCTTTCATATTACCAGGAAGCTCAGGTAAAGATGATTCATTGCACAGATAAAGTGGATCATTGGACCTAAAGTCAGTTACTTCTAGCGACTCTGACTCTAAGTATTTGCTCATATTTTCATTGTACAAATATGGGTGAAATCGAATTTTAACTTGATTCTGCTCAATATACTTTCTGTACATTCTCCCTACTAAGGCTTCCGAATGCTTGTAAATAGATGCAGCAGTCTTCCATTGCAGTCGATCTAATCTACTCCAAAGAATAAACGTACCTGATTCTGGAAAAATACCTGAACTTAGATGCTCTCGATATTCTAGCGGTAGCTGCGATTCAGTTGGATAAGGGATCGATTCAAGCTTTCCATCCTTCATCATATCGATATCAAGATAAGTATGAATAGGTGTACTTCCTTTTTCCCAGCTCCAAACATCGACTCTCTTACACTGAGAAATACTGGAGTTGGGAAGTCCCATGCCAAACTTTCCCATTCCATTTGGGTCGTCTCGATGCTTAGACCCTCCAAACTCTAGGGCTAAGTGTAAAGTTTCTTTGCTCATACCTTTACCATCGTCAAATATTCCAATCTTTTTAACTCGACGAGTAGTTCGATTTGAGGAAGATAACTCTGAATGTTCAAAGCACATCAAACGTACATTTGGAGCTCCAGCTTGAATACTATTATCTATTAGTTCGGCCAATGCATAGGCAGCATTCTTGTAGCCATTATCTCTCATAGATTCAATAGCTACTGCGCCTCTAATAAAAGGGCGTTCGTTTAAATTAGTCATTTTCTTCAATAACCTCACTCTGGTTTCCACATTTGATCCCAGTATGAAAATGCATGACATACACTTCTGAATTCTGGAATATTGTCGTTAACTGTATAAACTCGGCAATTCGTATTTCCGCCACTACGTTTACCACGCATAGCCCTTCCTGCCATTTGAGAATACTGAACCAACGAGTTAGTCGGCCTAGCAATAATCGCGACATTAGTACATGGAGCATCAAACCCTGCGGTAAGTACGCCATAATTTATGAGCACATTAATTTTCTTATTTTTGTAGTCACTAATAGCAGCAGCACGTACTATCGCAGGTGTGCCGCCATCTATACTTTGGCAAGATATACCCACTCCAGCCAATTGAAACGCCAATTCATTAGCATGCGCAACCGTACATGCAAAAACAATAAGTTGAGCGTTATGCTCTTCTATTTCACTACTTATAGTTTCTAGCAACTTAACATTTCGATTATCATTCGATGAAAGTACTTTCAAAAGCTCCGCATTACTAACTGTTCTATTATTTTTCCCAAATTTTTGATCTACTGACAAATCATCATAGTTAAGCTGAATAAACTCCGCCTTAGCTAAATATTGCTCTTCAACTAAATACTCAAGTGGGGATGTGTATCCTTTTACTATCATCGTAACTTTGTTGTTGTGAAAAAAATCACTCAGCTTTTGGTTCTCATGATGCATTTTTTCGTCATCGCCCATCACTCGACCAGGAGTTGCACTTAACCCAACTAAAAAAGCGTTGTTTTCCGAGTGATTTAGAAATTTCTCAACTGTATCTGCATAAGTTGGAGCGATAGCCTTATGTGCTTCATCAAATATGACTAAAGACGTTTTTCGCCTCAATTCACTATATAAGTAGTCAAGTGCATTCTTATCTTGCTTACCCAAACTACTCAATTTCTGTAGGCCTGCAACTAAAAAGCCGCGATTTAATCCACTAATGGATAGCTCCGAATCTCCAAAATAGCAATATGCAGGGAGACTATGATTTCCCAGAGTACCCCATGCTCTCTCAAATTCTTGAACAGCTTGTTCACAAAGTTCTTTGGTATCTGCTAACCAAACAACCAACTGATTAGGGTTATCTCGTAGAAAGTCACACACGACGTTCATCGAAGTTCGAGTTTTGCCTGCACCAGTAGGAAGATGCAAAAGCACCCTTTTTTCTGATTCGGAGTTTAGATAACGTTTGACTCGAGAAGCACAATCAATTTGATAATCGTAGAGAGGATAAGGAGGGGCAACCTGAGTTGTCCCTCTTACTTTCTCTTTCAATGAATCGTACTCTTCAAGTGATTCAGCTAAGCCTAATGCTTTAAAAAATTTTTCAGGGAACTGTTCGGCCACTACTTTTAATGTTTCATAAGCTACAAAAGATTCTTTTGGATCATACGAGATCCCTTCAATGTTTAACGCCTCTATGATTTCTTTGACTTGCTCTTTCTTGAGCCTTTCAATCACTAAATTACGCATTCCTTCATCAACAAGAAGCTTAACACCTAGGCTATGAAAGATAATGTTTACCAGGTCCAACTTTTCTTTTTGAATTTCACTAAGGCTATCAATAAGGTTGAGTTGTTCTTTAGACAATAAACGATATTTATCACTGTAAGACAAATTACTAATGATTTTCTTTAACATTTACGAACGCGCCTCTCAACAATAACAACAATAACAATAACATAGAGGAAGCTACCTAAATGTGAATTAAGCGGCTTTTCTTGTGAACATTGTTTGTTTATTAACTAAAAATTAACTTTATACTGAATAGCTGTTAATTGCTGATCATTTAACGCCATCACTGCATACTTATCAATATACGTACTTTGTACCTTTAAGTAAAATCAAATATACTCAATCACTCAGAAAGTGCAAAATGCAGTAGACGTTTAAGCTCAACTGCGTAAAATCAGCACGTGGATAAAATCTCCAAACAGCAAAGGTACGTAAATTGTCAATCGAGTCTAGTAGTCTGAAGTTTTCAGGTCATCAAACCTTCCCTGTCCGTTATGGATGGATTTACAAGATAATTCAAGAAGTTCAAACTAACGTTTCAATTTCTAGTAAAGAAACTATAGAACAACAAATGGTTTCAATGGGAATGGGTAAAAACATGGTCCTGTCAGTTCGACACTGGATCAAGACTCTTCAGTTAGTTCAACCTAGTCAAAATAAACAGCTAGATTTCGAACTTACAAAATTAGCTAAAGACCTTTTCGTTAACACTGAAGAGCAAAAAGCATGGGATGAGTTCTTGGATAAGATTGGAACGATTTGGTTATTGCATTGGTTGACTCAATCAATCCCTGCAAGTGATGCTGAGCTAAACACTGCTAGATGGTTTTTTAACTACTTCAATGGCGTTCGCTTAGATAAGCAGCAACTGGCTAGAGACATAAACCTGTCTTTAATCAATCATGACAAAGAGCTTACTGAAGCGACACTTCGCAAAGATATTGATTGCTTTTTTCAGACGTACTCTACTAAATATTCGATTAATAAAAAGCTGAGTGAAGATAGCTTTACGTCCCCTTTTACTGAGTTAGGATTATTAGTTCAACTTGATGGCAAGACATATTTATCAGAGCTCTCAAATCGAAAGTCCTTGCCGGATGAAATTTTCACCTATGCCATCATTGATTTTATGCAGAAAAAACAGATAGATAAATCGGGTAAAGTTATTAGTAACGAAAACACATTTTCATTCGATAACTTGCTAAATAGTGTTGGTTCTCCAGGAAGGATATTTAGGCTTACCGCAAATGGCTTAAGCGAAAAATTGGACTCTGTCGAAAGAATTACCGAGGGAAAAGTTGCCTGGACTGATACTCAGGGGTTACGACAAGTTCAACACTCTTTCGATGATTTACAAACCATTGAACCTTCAACTTACTTAACTGGCTACTACAAGAGATAAACATGACACTAGCAAATCAATACTCTATTTCTGTTAGGCATCAACGTTCTACACGCATTGATAGTGACCTAAGCGCAGAGTTTTTCCCTGGTCTTGTTTATCACGGTACAGCTCAGAATGCTTTGGAAACATTAGTTAGACAATATGCGCAAGCTGGGCAAAGTGCCTATACGCTAACTGGTCCTTATGGTTCTGGTAAATCCACAATTGCGCTATTGCTTACCGGCCTTCTTCATTTCGACCGTGAAATTAATAATGCAGCCCGATCTGTTTTAAATAATGAATCAAAGAAGCTTGTAGATAGTAGCTTAACTGTAGTTAAAGGCTGGCTACAAGTTAGATCTGTGGGTGGTGTAAATGCACCAATAGATACGTTTTGGAACGCTACTTTAGAAGCATTAAAAGAACACCCTAATACTGGATTGTTATTCAATCAATATTCAGACCTTATGCCGAAAAGCGAGTCAGAACTCATAGAATATTGGGAAAGGCTCTTCAATGAAATAAAAGATATCGTTGATGGTGTTTTAATCATAGGCGATGAGATGGGTAAATCCCTCGAGTTCATAAATAAGAACAAAGGCGAGCTTCATCTATACCAAGACTTAGCCGAAGTTTTAGGAAGGCTAGACACTCCTGTTTTATTCTTAGGCCTACTTCATCAATCATTCAGCGAGTACGCTAAAGAGCGCGGTACGAAGCTACAAGAAGAGTGGGCGAAGATCCAAGGACGCTATACCGATATTCTATACAACGTATCTACAGATGAAACAGTTTCACTGATAGCTAAATCTATTGTTCCTGCGAAAAAAACAACTACTGACCAGACTGCTTACGTTCAGTTGGTTCTGGATGCTCTCGAAGACACGAAGCAACGCAAAACGCAGTTACATGATCGTCTTAAAAACGTAGCACCATTACATCCTTTAGTAGCCTTAATCTTGGGTCCGCTCTCAAAGCGTCGCTTTAGTCAAAACGAGCGTAGTACTTTTGGTTTCTTGAATTCTCATGAACCTAGCAGTTTCCAACTATTTCTACAAAACACCGTAGATAAAGATGCAAGGTATGCGCTTCACGATCTTTGGAACTACCTTGAAACTAACTTGGAGCATGCAATCCTTAGCTCTCCTGATGGTCACGCATGGGCTGAAGCTTCAGAGGCAATTAATAAAGTAGATGTACCAGAAGACACACTAAATATACTCAAATCCATAGCCCTTATAAACTTGTTCGGCAAACCAGCAAAGCTTTACGCAACAGAAGCAATGCTCCAAGCAGCCAGTGGTATTGAGGATTCTTCGGAGCTAATAGAGCATTTAAGCATCCTAAAAGATGCATCGTCGATTATCTTCAGAAAGCACCAGTCTTCTTGGGTCATATTTGAAGGGAGCGACATAGATCTTCCATCTCTTCTAGAAGAAAAGATTGAACAATTGAGTTCGAGCTCTGAGGCAATTGAACATATTGCATACTCACAGCAGACAATGGCCAAGGGTCACTACCATTTGACTGGCTCTTTGCGTTGGGTAGAGCAAACGCTTTGTCAAAACCTTGCTATGTTAGATTTGGAAAGACTTACCGAAACTAAACTAGGTGAGTTTGCTCACTTTGTCTTATTAATGGAAGAAGCTAACGCACAAGAGCTCATTGATAAGTCGAAAAACTACCCGAATATTGCTTTCGCTGTTGCAAGCAATGCAGACGACATTACCGCTTACGCAAATGAAGTGTATGCATTAAATCTAATTAAAGCAGATAAAGAAGTCGGTGCGGCTATACAGCACGATAAAGTTGCTCAAAAAGAATTTGATAGCCGACTATCTGATGCTCAGAAAATGCTTTGGTCTTCAATTGAAGAAGGATTTACAACATCTTTTTGGACAGTTAGAGGGATACCGAGCGATAGAACTTATCCATTGAGTGAACTAGCTAGTGAATTAGCCGATCATATCTACTGCGATAGCCCGAAAATCCTAAATGAGCTGGTTAACAGGAACAAAATTTCTGGTACAGCAGTATCCGCTCGCAAGAAGCTTCTTGAAGCGATGCTAGATTTTGATGATGAAGAAAGTTTAGATATCGAAGGGTTTCCACCAGAGAAGTCTATGTATATTAGTTGTCTCAAGAACACTAACTTGCATATAGATAATGGCTCCGAATGGGAGTGGTCAACCGACAACATTGCTCCTGAGTTTAAAAAGCTCTTTAAATTTACTAGTGCGTATCTTAAAGAAAACGCGGGCGAGCAAATTAACTTAGCCACTATAGAACAAATGTGGGCTAAGCCACCGTTCGGTATCAGTAATGGTGTTTTCCCTATACTATTGCTCGCCTACTTAAAAACTCTAGGCCAAGACATTGCATATTACGAAAAAGCTCTATCGGGCGATTTCGAGTTCTTAGCAGAGCCTGACATAGATTATGTCCATAAGCTTCAAAAGGCACCAAAAGAGCTAGCAATTAAGTTTATTGTGTTAGAAGAAAATGATAAGCAGTGGCTACAACAGCTTGCAATGTATGTATCGATTCTTACTGGTCAGTCAACTCAGACTAACCTGTTATCAATTGCTACTCCATTAGTGACAACGATGCATTCTCTCCCCCATTGGGTAAGAAATGCTAGTAACCTTGTTGATGATGATCGTATGTTGAACAAAAAGGTTCTGCGTTTACGTGATATTTTCTTACAAGCGAATGATCCTCACGCACTGCTTATTCAACAGCTGAATGACGTTCTAGATCCAGATTCCAAGTTAACAGAAGCTGAAAAAATTGATGGGCTTGAACAATGCATAGCAATACTTCGTGCAGCCCATGGAAAAATGTTGAGTCGCATGCACTCTACTGTGAATCAATTTATACCCGAGGCTGGCGACTTGCTCTTACAGATGTGTCAAGCCGTTGAGAAGAGATCAGGCGATTTAAGACTCAAATCTTTTGCAAGAGAGTTAGGACGGAGTTCTGAAAGTGAATCTGGTTGGTTGGAATCATTAATCGCAGTAGTTGCTGGCCGTGGCATGACTAACTGGAACGAAAGCAATTTGCTTACTGCTGAACAGAAGATAAGCGATTTTTCACAAGATTTTTTACGCGTTTACAAAGCTTCTTCACAACGTAATAGCGATTTGACCGAGAACACGGTTCTGAACACAAGAAGTGTTTCACTTGTACTTGAAAATGAAGACGGTAAGTTCGTTAACTTTAGCAAAGAGATTAAAGCTGGCGATGATGCTATCATCTCGCCGATTAAGAAAAGTTTGTCTAAAGAATTAGATAAATTGAGTGAATTCGAAAAGATAGATGTGTTGAGACAGCTATTACAAGATGCATTAGAAGCTCAAGGTTAAGAAGTAGGTACCGATCATGAGTAATGATAGAAAAGTAAAACATGTCTTAGGTTTATCTGGTGGCAAAGATAGCGCAGCACTCGCAATATACATGGCTCGCGAATACCCAGAGTTAGATATTGATTACTTCTTCACTGACACAGGTTATGAACTTCCTGAGGTTTATGAGTTTATTGAACAGTTAGAAAGTATTCTCGGAAAGGAAATTCTTCGTCTCAACCACAACGAGCGAACCGTGAATAACGACGTGAAAGTGTTTGATAAACTATTAGTTGAACATAACAACTTCTTACCATCAGGGCGACAGCGCTGGTGTACTATTCGCATGAAGCTAGAGCCATTTGAAAAATGGATTAAGCCATACTTGAACGATGGTTATGAAGTGGTTTCATATGTGGGAATTCGAGCTGATGAACCATGGCGCGATGGTTATACACCCAATGAGTCTCAGAAATACTTGAAGATCAAAATGCCATTTGCAGATGATGGCATTAAACGAGCGGGGGTAATATCCCTGCTTGAAAGTTCAGGTATCGGCCTGCCTAAATACTATGAGTGGCGTTCTCGCTCTGGTTGCACATTTTGCTTTTTCCAACGAAAAATTGAATGGGTAAGGTTAATGGAACGATATCCAGAAGCATTCGAAGAAGCTAAAGCTTATGAAAAACGTGCAGAAACCAGTGCTAATGGAGAGACATTCTACTGGATGGGTCCAAATGAACCATTAACAACGCTTGAGGATCCTGCTCGTATTGCTCAAATCAAAGCTAACCATGAGAAATCATTAAAACGCTTTGAGAAGAAAAAGTCTCGTGAGCGCAAACGTAAACTTGGCCTTCATGCGATGGTAGACGAAGAGCAGCTTATCGATACTATGTTTATGGATGAGATTTACGATGAAGTAGAGGGTGGCGGTGCTTGTGTCACCTGCTATAAGTAGATACATGCCTAGTTTTCCTAAAACTTCTCACTCGTGGACCGTTATTAGTCCACGCTTGGGCCTTAAAGTTATCGATAAATCTTTGCTTGAAGCAAAGCAAACTGGGGTGCCTCACGATATTTGGAATGATCTTTTTCCTAATCTAACTCTAGAAACTGGCGAGAAAATAACTTGGTCGGCACTTTCAATCAACAATGAAGAAAAAAGCATCGTCATTGAAGTTACTAAAAGTGGTCGTGCTCGAGTTAATCACCTGCCAATAAGTTCAAACTTAAACATTGGCGACACCATTGCCTTTTATTTCGGTGATGGCCTAATCAAGATATTTGAGTGGCAATAAATGCTTCAAATCTCTAACACCGTCACCCTAGCCGACTGGGAAATCGAAATGACTGCTATCCGTGCTCAAGGTGCGGGTGGTCAGAACGTCAATAAGACTTCCTCGGCAATACATTTGCGCTTTGATATTAATCGCTCAAGCCTACCTGCCGTGTATAAAGAGCGATTGCTTGCTCTTTCGGACAGTCGCATTACCACTGAGGGTGTTGTGGTGATCAAGGCTCAGGCTTATAGAACCCAAGAGTTGAATAAACAAGATGCGCTTAATCGTCTGCAAGAGCTGATTAAAAGTGTCACTGTAGTACAGAAAAAACGCCGTCCTACAAAGCCAACACGAGCCTCTAAAACAAGGCGTCTTGAAGGTAAAAAGAAACGCGCTACGACTAAGTCACTACGTGGTCGAGTAGTTTAATTACTAGACGTAACCATGCTAACAAGCTTGAAGCTCATACTCTTTAAGCAATGAACCTCAATCATTAAGATAGAAAAAAGGGAAGACACATATGCATCTTCCCCTATTGCATTTTTAACGCTGGCGTTAATTCAACTCAATCTCAGGCCTCGGCCAACACAGACTGCTCAGCAGAATAATAAAAGTCTTCTGCCCTGCCCCAAATACCTTGTGGATCGCAATCTTTCGTCAAGTCGATAAGATGCGGAAGCAATTGACCCGCAAAGTCTTCACTGCTCTCTTTTGGTAATACCGTTGGCAGGTGATCAACAGCTTGAACGCGAACGCCTTCAACAATAGAGTCAATGATTGGCTTGGTTAGCTTAGTGCACTGGTTGTAGATTCTGATTGGGTTATCAGGGTTGTTTGGATCGCAACTTACATCGCTGATCATGCTCAAACGTGGTGAGTCACCAAGGCTTTCTTTGGTAAGGAACGGAGGCGTGCCTTCTGCAAGGTAGGCACAATTCACCAAGATATCGTAGTCATTGATTGCGGTGAACGGGCCGCCTGCTTTGGTTTCTTCAATATCCCAGCCTTGGGCTTGAATACCAAGTTCTGAAAATAGATCCATTGCGCCTTTTCCGCAGCGACCATACTGACCAATAACCAATACCTTTGGTGCTTCATTAGCGCTTTTTAACTGCTCTGCTAATACAGATAGGTACTCAGAGCGATCAGCGTAGCTTTGAACTGCTGGATAGGCTTCATTGCTTTGTGTGTGGTGTACATAGCCAGACAGCCCGATTGCGGCTCCCACATAGCCTGCCCAGTAACCAAAGGCACAAACACGACGACCTTGCTCATCACGAAGGAATTCAAGATCTAGCACTTGACCACTGCCCTCTTTAAAACGAGAAAGGATCTGAACGGCTTCGTCTTGCCCTTTAAAGGCATGCGCAAAGTAGATGTGCTTGTGTTTAAGCGCGAAGTTTTCTTCTGCTAATTCTTTTAGGCCAAGAATGTAGGCATGCTCCGGAGCATCAACCCATGAATGAGTCTCAGCGAGCTGACAGCCCACATCAACGTAAGCTTGGTCTGGAAAGATACGAGTATCACTGTGTTCAACTACGATCTCAGCGCCTGCTTCAATCAGTGCTTTGGCGCCAGAGGGAGTCAGCGCTGTGCGACGCTCTCCTGGTTTTACTTCATCGCGAAGCCAAAATAGAGTTTTCATAAATTTAAAGTCCTTCTTATACCGCAGGCGCGACGCGCTGGATTTTGCCTTGTCTACGCACCATAAAGGTTATGAGTGCAACCTGAAGAATTGCAATCGCTAGAATTGTGTATGGGCTACGAGTTATTTCTGCCAGCATAAAGCCAACCGATGCCGAAACGCCAGTCAAAATTGCATACGGGAACTGAGTGCGTACGTGAGAGACGTGATCACAGCCTGTCGACATAGAACTCAAAATCGTTGTATCAGAGATCGGCGACGTATGGTCACCTAGCATACCACCACTTAACGCCGCACCAATACAGATGATTGGGTCTGCGCCCAGTGCTGAAGCAACTGGCACTGCAATAGGAATCAAGATAGCAAATGTACCCCAAGATGATCCCGTTGCTACTGAAATAAAGCTACCAATAATAAAGATAATTGCAGGTAACAAGAATACTGGAAGGCGGTCATTCATCACTTGGCTAATGTAGTCGCCAGTACCTAGAGTTTTACAGATATCGCCAAGTGTCCAAGCCAAAAGCAAGATCATCAAAATCAGCATAATACGCTGCATACCCGCGACAAAGGTGTTGAATGCTGTAGAAGCTGTCATTGTCTTGGTGTAGGCGTAGTAACCAATAGCGGTAATGGAAGCAATCAAGTAACTGGTACCTAGACTTGCTCGAATCACTGGCCCATTAATAGTGCCATGCAGGTGGTAATTGTAAGTGAACAGTGCAATCAAAGAACCAAATAGCACGCCAAGCGGAAGAATAATCAGCGTCATAGATGCTGACTTACCTTCTGTTGCCTGTACTTTTACCTCTTCTACTTCAGAAGACAAACGTGCCTTAGCTTCCGCTTCAGCCATTGGACCCCAATCTTTTTTCAGCATTGCATATACAGGCACACTGAACAGCGCTAGCAGAGCATAAAGCTGATACGGGATCACTTGTAAGAAGGTGGTGAAGCCATCCACTTGTTGGCCCATATTGCTGTAGGCATTTTCAATCAAGCCTTGCGAATACACGCCCCAGCTAATGATAGGGATGAGCACACACACAGGTGATGAGGTGGAGTCGATAATAAAGGCCAGCTTTTCTCGGCTTAGCTTTAGCTTGCTAAAGATTGGCGAGAACATTGGGCCTAAGATAAGTGAGTTACCAGAATCAGTAAAAAACACGCCAATACCGGTTGCCCACGTCGCCACCTGCGCTTTTAAAGGCGACGAGATATAACGAGTTGCCATTGTCGAAAACGCCGTCATACCCCCGCTTTGCTCTACAAGGTAGATAAAGCCAGAGATGATGGTAATAACAATAATGATTTGTGCGTTGGTCGTTTGAGCGAGTTGAGTAAAGGGACCATCCGTTAGAAACATTAACGCCGTATCTACTGGGTTTCCTTGAGTGATAATCAACATACCACTGATCACGGCAACGCCGAGGGCCAAAACAACATGGCGAGTGGTGAACGCCAGAATCAATGCCAATATAGCGGGAACGATGGATAACAATCCATAATCAGCCATTCGTAAAATACTCCAAAAAAAGAAAAAATAATCGATTTAGAGGAAGGCTGTATTAGTGAGCACTGTTGAACAATAGACGGGCGTTAAAGCAATAGAAAATATGCAAGCGCATGACTGTTGTAGCTCCCCATCCCGACAGAGTCGGAGATGACAGTGTTATTCTTATTAAGAACAACCCCAGCAGTACGACTGACGATCAATACTGCTTCGGCATCGACTCCTTTCATTAAGCTTCGAAGGATGTCTACCTCCACTTAACTACTCTTAGGCGATGCGCCTCTACGTATCATCGAAGAACAATATTCTTCGCGACCGCAGAATAAAAACATATTTTATGGGATAGCAAATATTTTCAACCGACAAACGTGATGCGGATCACATTGCAATTCCGCGTTCGCATATGAATTGACCAGCACAAGCAAACGATTGCTCTAGCTTGTTATGGATGGAAAGATTGGTATAGCGAACTCTAGATATGAAAATAGCACCCTAATGAGTGCTATTTTGTCGTGATTTTCAGACGTTACGTCGCTTATCTACGAGAGCGATTTCTGCGCTCTTGCGCTTTTTTCTCTTTAAACGCTGATGCCGCTTTAGCTTGCGATGCCAAGATAGAATCTACCGTCAGTTCCATCGGCTCTCTAGGCTCAATACCATTGGCGAAGGTGCGCATTCTTGGTGGCATTTCTTTCTCTTCTTCTGTAGGACGCGGCATGCGCTTGAAGCGAGACAAGTAAAACGCCTCTAGCTTCTCTCTCGCCCACTCACTCTTACGAAGATACTTCACACTACTGGCTACAGATGGATTGGTATGAAAGCAGTTAAAGCGCATCGCAGTATCAAGAATATCCCAACCGTAATGGTCAACCAGCTCTTTAACCATGTCTTCTAGTTTAAGACCGTGTAATGGATTGTTTTGTAGTTCTTCTCTGTTAATGCTCATGTGCTGCTTATTACTCTGTATGGTTTGGCAGGATTATAGCAACGAGTTGAGGTTGTTGTTAGGGAAATATGCGGGATGTTTGTGTGGCTGGGCTTGATGGGTTTGTGTGAGGGGAAAGTACGGATTGTGCGCACTAAGATCCCAGATAAGCTATCGCTTTCTGGGATGACGGTACACATGGGCTAATACGACTAGTCCTAGCCCCATCAGCGTCATTCCGGAAACCCGATAGGGTTATCCGGAATCTTGGGTACCTCATAGCTACTGTTATGTGGGTAAAGCATACATTGTGCTCACAAAGATCCCGGATAAGCTGTCGCTTTCCGGGATGACGGTATACGTGGATTATTACAGCTAGACCCTGCCCCCATAGCCGTCATTCCGGAAACCCGGTAGGGTTATCCCGAATCTTGGGTACCTCATAGCTACCCTTGTGTGGGTAAAGCAGGCATTGTGCTCACCAAGATCCCGCTGGGCTGGCAATCCAGATAAGCTAGCGCTTTCCGGGATGACGGTTCAAAAGAACTAATGTACGTGAGTAACTAAACACCCGCGCGTCATTCCGGATGACAATACGAGTGCTCACTACAACTCAATATCGTTATCAGCCACAACTCCCTTAAATGAATCGTTCAAGTACTTCACATTGGTGTAGCCTTTTTTGCTGAGTAGCGTATACCCAAGCGCTGCTCTTGCTCCTGCTTCGCAGTGCAGAATGACTAAACCGTCTTTAGGCACTTTCGCTAGTTGCTTGTCGAGCTCAGACAGTGGGATATTGATGGAGCCTTTAATATGCCCGGTGGCAACTTCATCGGGATTACGTACGTCTATGATGGTGGCGTTGCCTTGTTTTGCTGCAGTAACAAAGACAGATTCTTCCACCGCTCCAGGCGCCATTTTTTTCTCGTAAACTAATTCAGTTGGAAAACCGTCGTCTTGGACTGGGTGCTTCGCTAAAGTCCACTCTTGCATACCACCTTTCAAGATAACTGCATTTTTGTATTTCCAGAACGTGAGTATTTCAAACGCTTCTATGGCTTCATCGCTATCATCCATATTAGCCACGATGATCACTGGCGCTTTTTTATCTCTAAGCCCCATAACCATGCGCTTTCCTACTGCAAATTTTTCAGCATTCCATTGGTCGTGCATTGTCACTAATTGACTTACTGGTACATGTACGGCGCCTTTGACGCTTGAGGTTGGGTTTTCTCGCACATCTAAGATCACATGGTGAATATCTAAGTTTTTCTCCATCCACTCAGGATTTACGTGCGCTGGATAAACGTCTGCCTTCCATGCAGGGAAGCCGTCAACGTAAGCTTTCACATTGGTGTATCCTGCGGCATTTGCAATCTTCAATGCAGCTGGGCTTAGTGGGCAAGTCACTCCGCCACAGTAAAACACTAACAACATATCTTTATCATTGGGTAGCCAATCTAAATTATCTTTCAATTGATTAGATGGGGTGGCTTTTGCGGTTGGAAGGTGGCCTGCATTATAGACAGACAAAGGACGTGCATCACCAATAAACACAGGTTTTCCTTCGTCCATTAAGTCCGCCAAGGTATCTGTATCGATGACTTTTTCAGGGGGCAGTTTTACTAGTACTCGTTTAATTTGAGTGGCGACATTGTCCTTATTAACTACCGCTTTAAATTTTGTGTTGACCGTTAAGTCTTCAAAAGAGCTCGCCTCCAATAGTTTGGTGTCGTCGGTATATTTCAAAACCTGCACTTCCTTAGTTTTAGGATTTAGGTATTGAATCACCTTCGATGAGTGAATAATGGATTGAATTTTACCGGTTACTTCTGCCGCGCTTGCTGTTATTGGCGTTGCCACTAAAGGTATTGCTAATAGCAGCGAGGCAATAATTCGATGAGTGGTTAACATAATAAATCCCTCTTTTGCTTTAGTCGCAGGCAGCTAACTCACCGCTGTCTGCTGCGTATTTCATGGCAAAGTCTGCTACGTCTGGCGCTATCTCTTGGAACTTAGCACTATTCAAAAACTCAGCAGCATCTGGGTGTTTACCGCTGTACTTTTTGATAAACCTAGCCGCATCTTTTTTAAAGTAGCGCTTCCACTCCACTTTCAAATGCTGACTCGCAAAATCCTGTCCGTTGTAGCCAAACAAGGGGCGAAGATATTCCAAATACGCCTCCTGCCCTTTTGCTGCATCTGCCTGCACGCTGCAAGAGAGCAAGCCTATCATCAAACCTAATATGAGCTTTTTCATCGTCATTACCTCGTATCTATCTGTCTGTATTCTCTGGCTTACTCTTTGCCCGTAATCATCGCTTTTAGGTGACTGGTCAATTTCTCACCCAAGGTGATCAAGTAAAGGTGCACAATAAGAAATGCCATCACGCTGTAGGCACAAAACGTATGTACAATCGCAACGAGCTCAGTGCTATTTAATATTCCAGCGGCTCTTAGCTCTGGATAGAAGAAGAAAATAATGCCCGTTAAGATCTGCAAAGGGACGAGGACAAAAAGCACCAACAAATACGCCACCCGTTGCAGGGGATTAAACTTATCATTAGGTGCCATATGATGCGGATGCTTTTGTCCTTTAAATATTCCAAATAGATAGAAACGTATTACGCCTTCAATGCCTTTGTGCTCTGGCATAAACTGGCGCCACTCTCCTGTGGTAAAAATCCACGTAAAAATGAGTACAACCAGTGCACCCCAAATAAACCCAGTCCAATGATGATATTCAGACGCGTTGCCCCACCCAAAAACAGAGACCAAACCGTGCAGCTCTAAACCTGAGACGATGAGTGTGAGAACTAGCACCGCCTGTGCCCAGTGCCAAAACCGCTCGAACCGTTTAAAAATGACTAAGGAATTACTCATAATTATTCTCCGAACTCTTTTTCAGCCAGCGATTTGCGTCGACGTATGCTGATTAATCGAACTAATAGATGTAAACCCACTCCCGCAAGACCGCCCCAAATAGCAATAGCGCCAAACCACTCTACGAACGCGTTTCTATCGCGACCTACTAAATAGAAGTCGTTCAATCCATTTAAGCGGCTATCAGTGCTGTGACATTCAGAGCAGCGAACAGACTGCTGCGCAGGTGCGACCATATGTTTAATTGGCCAATAACCTAAGGTCTCGATAAAACCGTAATCTCCGCTGAAATCCACCTCGTTTAACTTAGCTCCCGCGACCAAGGCTTTGTCCCAATCAAATTCTGTCCAAAAGGCTCCAGAGCCTTTTCGGCCGTAGAGTTTAATTGGCAGCATCTTGTTGTTCTGAGTATCAAAGGGCTGTTTGCCTTGATGGATTTTGAAAGGCCAGATACGCGCATCAGGGTCGTTGTAATCACCGGTTGGCGGGTTAATATCGATAGGTGCCATAGAGGGTTCAAAAGTGTCTTGGAATGTCATTTGTTCTAGCTCACCTTTATACCAGCGGTATTCAGGCACCACGTTCTTACCCCAAGTAAAGGTGCCTTTTTTGCTCATATAAGCGTGATGTTCGACACCGTCAAACTCAGCATCAATCACATAAGGTTTACCGTCTTTTAGGTTTCCGGCTGTCGACCAGTCCCACGACAGTTTAGTGAGATAAGGCCCACGGGCCATTTCAGGGATATGACATGAGGTACAAGCGACTTTCGCCGTATGATTGTCTATTTCACGGTTATCATGAGGAGTGCCACTATGGCAGCTTTCACAAGAGACATTGTTGCCCATGCGGTCTTCACGCCCCATGTTTAGCTCATGGTCTATGAAGGCTTTGCGATCATTATAGCGGCCGGAAATCTTATGATCGTTGGTGGTGTGACAGTCTTGACAGGCGAAGTCTAGCTTTTCGCTACTCATATGCACATCCAGCCCAAAGCTAGGATCAATCAACGAAAGATCCGTATCACCATGTTTTACGCCGTTACCTCCGCCTCCCACAGCATGGCATGCAAGGCAATTATCACGATCTGGCTTACCCACGTTTTGAGCGACAAAAGCTAAGTCGACCGCTTTTTGCAGTTTTCCACCAAGCATTTGATCTTCGTAGTAAGGGTGTCCCGATGAGGCAGCCGATTTCTTGTAAGTGCCGGTTGTGTCATGGCACACCAAACAATCCACATTCTCGGGGGCATCAAGTTCAAAGTCATCGTTGCGCCAGCCGTAACCCGTGTGGCATTGGGTGCAGCTTTGGTTTCCTCGGGCGGAAACGCAGTAGTTGTTAAATGCATTCTTTGCCTTCCCTACCATAATGCCATCTACTTCTTTAGCCCAATTCCAGTGGAAGGTTTCCTGCATCTGTTTTGAGGCTTCGGTATGACATTCTAAGCAGGCTTCAGTGACATCCGGCGCGTAGTCGAATTCTTGATGAAGGCTTTCAAAGGTTGAATGATCAGCAGTACTGGTGGGGGCTAGATTTGTTTTGGGTAATGGTTGCAGCTCTTCAGAAGATGCACCTAAGCAAGGAAGAGAGAATACGATAAGAAGTAAAAACCATAACTTGTTCATAAGCCACAACACCCTTTGTAAGCTAGCTTCACAAGCAATTGTTCCCTGCTTCATTACTTTATTTTTTATCGGCTAGAAGAGGTTAAATTGAGTATGAATAAGCTCTACTTACTTGCTACACCAAACACTAAATTAACTAATGCTAATGTAATAAATATAATACTGGATACTTATGTACGTACTCACATTGGTGGGTTTATGAACAGTTAGTTGATCTGCATCAACTAGGGGAATAATTGTGCAATACTGAGGTCTCAAATCTCATAATTAGCTTTGTTGCCAATATCAAAATGCAGTGGCATCTTCCATTTCTCTATGGCGAGAACCGTATAAATTAGACCGCTAAGACCGACTAATGCTGCTAGTATCGTGGGCTCTTTCATCCAAAGTACCAATACCGATAGGATTAATAATAGAGGCACGAGATTGAGCCCCTTCACTTTAAAACAGTAGGACTCTTTTAACGCGATTCCGGAAAAGGTAATGAAGATAAAGCCAATATACAGCCACTCTTTGCTAGGCAGAACGATAAACAAAGCCAATCCTATCCAACTCGACCATGCAATGATGGCGCGAACTTTCTTATCATAAACATGAATATTGGCGGCACTTAGCGCAGCTGAAACAGCAATAAAGTTGATACTCCATTCCCTGAGCACTGGAGCCGTTTCTAGTTCAAGCACACACAACAACTCGGCACTAAACAAAGAAAGCAATGACAAAGCAAACAGCGTAATGCCCAATCTATAGGACACTACGCTGATCTTATCTAACCCATCTAGTTGTTCTTTATGTTCAGGATTCGCCATCAGTTTTTCTGTGTGATTCATTCCTTACTAAAAAAGATATCACTAGTTAAGGTATTTACCTTAACTACAAACACACTATCGGGATCCGATTCACGCTTAAACTGAAACCTGAACTGATCTATGGGCGTAAAAATGGGAAGGTCGGTACGTTCTGTTAACTCATAGCCACCGTCGAGATAAAGATCGCTTTGAATTGCAAGATCATGTGCCCTTCTCTTGCGGGCATCACGATTAAAAATGGGCTGGCTGGATGCATTACTTGGATAGGAGTTACCATCGTATTTCAATAGACGCAGCGATCCATCACTCCAAACCGTTATGCTCTTCCAGCCGTTGGTGTCGGTATGCGAAATCAATACCGGTTTTTTAACAACAGTGAAGGTGTTCATTTTTTCAAACGAAGAATTGAACAGGTATGCCGAGCAACCTCCTGTTCCGCAGAAGTATGGGTCTTGCATCAATACAAAGACCTCGTCTTCCGTGTCGCCATTAAGATCGGCATAGCCGTAGTCAAATGAATAGCTTCTGTCCGTCAATCCCTCGGGCTCAAGAATCTGTTCAAACACCATTTTCTCAATGGGATCGCTGGGCGCTTCCATGACTGATTTCGGCTCAGGCTCAGATTGACAACCTGCCAACAGAGCAACAATAGGCAGTAAGGTCAGCGCTGATATCTTGTTAGTCGCTATAGGCATAGTGATTTCCCCCTGCTTAAAAACTAGGATAAAACACTATATTGATCAATAAGGTATGAGTTGTTAGACCGGCTGAACGTAGAAGTAAATGGCTAAGAAGTGGCATACCGCCCCTCCCAACACAAAGCAGTGCCAAATCGCATGATTGAAAGGGATCCGCTTATTGACATAAAAGACAATGCCTAACGAATAGATCAATCCACCTGCTGCTAATAGTGCCAATCCGCCAGAGTGTAGGGTTATCGCCAATTGATACACCACAATCAGCGATAGCCAACCCATCACTATGTAGCTAATTAAGGAGAAACGCTTAAAGCGATAGACAAAGGCCAGTTTCATCACGATACCCAGAATCGCAATACTCCAAATGACGATCATTAATCCGATGGCCAACGGCGTTCTCAGGCTCACCAACAAAAAGGGAGTGTAACTGCCTGCAATCAGCAAATAAATCGCACTGTGATCAAAGGTCTTCAGCCAACGCTTGGCGCGCTGATGAGGCACTGCGTGGTACAAGGTCGAAGCGAGAAACAGCACTATCATGCTAGAACCATAAATTGCCATACTGGCTATGGTCATAGTATCCGCGCGGTGGGCCAATGCTTTCTGTAGTAGCAACACAAGCGCCACAATACCAAAGATCATCCCTGCCCCATGAGTGACGGAATTGGCGATCTCTTCATTCTTACTGTACTGGTTACTGACTACACTGGACATGACACAACACTGGTTAACTTCCCGGCTGTTGAGTATGCCACTTTTAGCGTACACGTGTAAGCTTAAATGTTAGTTATCGAAAAATGAGGGTATATAAAGCTACGGCGCGCGTGGTCGCTGGGAGTTATTTGAAACGCTCTCGTCATCCTGACAAAAGTCAGGACCTTAGAATATTCAATCTTTACCATAGACCTCAGATCCTAAACCTTTGTTTTCATATGAGGTTATTAGAAAAGTTTGAGCTATCCTTTAAACAGATTTCATATAAAGGCGGAATAACTACATGAAAAAACTCATCATTATTGCAGCGGTAATTATTGTTGGTGGGCTATTTATCTGGAATAACAATACAGCATTGGCAAAAGTGTGCTCATCCATTGATGCAGTACAAAACCAATTCCCTGCAGATTGTACCAAGGCTCGTGCGCTGTCAGTGTTTGAGTAAACTCCCTTCATGAGTGGGCGGCTAAAGTTAGTCGCCCACTTTCACTATCAGGGTTTGTAATTACTAGATCAAAGCATGCCTTGCTTTTGCAGAAATCCATTCCGATACGATTACCGTCACCAGAATAGCGCAGAAGATTACTGTCACCTGAGGCCAAGCTAGCACAGCCATCGATTCTTGAAGCTTCAGACCAATGCCACCTGCACCCACTAAGCCCAACACCGTCGATTCTCGAATATTAATATCCCAACGAAATAGACTCGTGCCGATAAAGCTTGGCATCACCTGAGGTAGCACCCCGTAGTCAAGCACTTGCAAAGACGAAGCGCCTGTTGCGCGAATGGCTGACACTTGAGTGTGGTTAACCTCTTCAATTGCCTCGTACATCAACTTAGATACGAAGCCAATTGAGCGAAGTGCAATAGCAATAATACCGGCAAGCAAACCAGGACCAAGAATTGCGACTAACAACAATGCCCAAATAAGTGAGTTTATGGAGCGACTCGCAGCAATGATAAAAAGCGCAATAGGTCTGACAAAAACTACACTCGGCGTTGTATTTCGTGCAGCCATGAAAGCAACAGGAAACGCGAGCACAATACCTAGCAAGGTTCCGAGCGTCGCAATGTTTAACGTGTCCCATAACGGTAGCCAAAGCTGCTCTAAATAGCTCCATCTTGGTGGCCACATGCGAGAGCCTATGTCCGCGATTTGATTTGGCGAGTCAGTGACAAAGTACCAGATGGTATCTTGATTCATCACCTGCCAAGCAAACACCACCAATGCGACAAATGCTAACCAACATGCCCATTGGGTGATGGTTTGTTTCTGATCGTACTTTTGCCAAACAGTAGGCATCGATTGTAAATTTTTCATCGTATTTTTCCCTACTGTACGCGCTGGCGAATGATGGTTGAAACGTATTCACACAACATCACGATACCGATGATAATCAAAAGAATGGCGGCTGCAGCGCTGTATTCGTAGCGGTCCATTGCGGTGTTTAAGGTTGCGCCAATACCACCTGCGCCTACGATACCTATCACGGCGGATTCTCGGAAATTGATATCCAGACGGTACATAGATAAACCGATAAAACGCGGCATGACTTGCGCTTGTACTGCATAATTAACCTGTTGCAGCCAACTCGCCCCCGTGGCACGCATGGCGGTCAAGGGTGCTGGATCAATCGCTTCTATCTCATCAGCAAACAACTTGGCTAAAAAGCCAATGGTGGCGAATGTTAAGGTGACAAAGCCAGCAAAGGTACCAAAGCCAAACAATGCCACACATAAAATAGCAACGATGATTTCTTGAAAACTTCGCGCAATTGCTACAAATCCGCGACAAAAGAAATACACAGGCTTAGGTGCCAAATTCTTTGCCGCTCCCAGTCCAAACGGAATCGATAAAATCACACCCGCGACCGTTGAGGTGAGCGTCATAGTTAAGCTTTCTATTAAGCCTTGTGAAATATTGTCCCAACGACCTGCAAAATCAGGGTTCATGAAAGCGACAATAAAACGCCAACCCCTCTCGCTTCCCTCATAAATCCGCATCCAGTTAATGCTAATGGATTGCGTTGCCAAATAGAGATAAATCACCACAGACGCGGTAATGCCATAGCGAACCCAAGCATTGGAAATCAAGGGTGGCTTCTTCCACTGATTAGGGTAACTGCCACTCATGCTAGAGCCTCAGTCAACGTCGCTGTAGTCATCGAAGGCTCAGCTTCTTGTTCTGTCGTCGCATTCCAGTCTTCTTGACCATAGATGTTGGTCAGTACACTTTCATCCAGCTCACTTGGCTTTCCATCAAAAACGACCTGACCTGCATTGAGACCAACGATTCTCTGAACAAATCGCTTAGCGAGTTCAACATCGTGAATATTGATGATGGCAGGAAGCTGCTGCTCTTCGCAGATTTCACTGATCAAGCGCATGATCTGACGTGCAGTTCGTGGATCAAGGGCTGCAGTAGGTTCATCGATGAGTAACAACTTAGGCTTTTGAGCTAGTGCCCTTGCAATCCCAACCCTTTGACGCTGACCACCAGAGAGTGCATCGGCTCGTTTATTAGCGTGCTCCAGCAAACCTACGCGATCCAACAATGCGTAAGCTTCTTGTATATCTTCACCTGGGTAACGACGCGTAAAGCTACGCCAAAAGTTCACATAACCTAGGCGGCCTGACAGTACATTCTCCATCACCGTAAGACGCTCAATTAATGCGTACTCTTGGAATATCATCCCAATTTCTCGGCGAGCTTGTCTTAAGTTTGATGTTGAGAGTTTGACCAGATCTTTATCAGAAAACAGCACTTGCCCATCAGTGGGTTCAGTGAGGCGGTTAATACAGCGAATCAGAGTGGATTTACCCGCACCTGATGGGCCAATTAAGCCAACAACCTCACCTGGTTCGACGGTAAGATTGACATCGGTAAGCGCCTTATCCGATGAAGAATAATGCTTGGTTAAGCCCTTAAGAGTTAATGTAGACATGACCTTCCTTTGGGGAGGTTAGGTGGAAATTAAAATGATGTGAAGCAAGGCCCAAATTGCATTCTGGGCCTTTTTATTAAATGTATAGCTGGTTAGCTACAGGTATAAGAAACCTGGTTTGCCGTATCAATAGTGCGAATCACTTCCCAATGCTCTTGGTATGTGATCGGAACAAATTGTGCCTCACCATTGCGCTCAAACTCTTCTTGCAACTTAGTTCCTTGCCAATCGAAAGTGAAAAACGCTTGTTGAATCTTTTCTTGTAGCTCTGGAGCTAGGTTATGCGCCGTGCCGTAAGCCGTGGTAGGGAATGTCTGTGATTTATAAATCGACTTAATTTGCTGCTCGTTCACTACGTCACGCGACAACATACGATTTAGTACAGAGTTAGCAATCGCTGCAGCGTCATAGTCTTTGTGAGCCACACCTAGAATAGAGTTATCATGAGCACCAGAGAATGCAGGCTTAAAGTCCGCATCTGGTTTCAATCCATATTCTGCATCCAAAATAGCAGATGGTGCCTTAAAGCCTGAGTTAGATGTTTGTGCGGTGAATGCCAGGTTCTTACCTTTTAGGTCTTCAACGCTTTCAATGCCTGAATCAGGGTGAGTAATGATTTCCATCTCATAGCCAAAAGAGCCATCTTCTGCTGCCATCATAGTGAAAGGAGCAAAACCAGCACAGTTAACCGCAAGTGGCGTAGAACCCGTGTTAAAGCCAGCAATATGTAGGCGGCCAGAACGCATTGCCTCAATTTGGGCTGCGTTGTTCTGTACAGGGAAGAATCGAACATTCTTGCCCGTTTCTTTCTCTAGATGCTCAAGAAACTCACTCCATACATCTGCGTAAACTGCAGGGTCTTCAACTGGTGTGTAAGCAAAAATAAGAGTAGAAGGGTTTACCCATTCAGCTTCATTTTGTGGAACATCCGCAACTAGGTTTCCAGTGCGGTCTTGGTAACGTGAATCCATTGCTGAAACAGCTGCAGAGAACATTAACGCAGTAGCTACTGCAGTCTTAACGAGTTTCATTTTGCTTTCCTGTTGGCTAATAAACTGCGAAGAAAGGTAAGCAAATTAGATGACAGTTAAGTGGAATCTAGATGAAAGATTTATTTATAAAATGAATCTTTCATGACTATTCAGACTATTTATATTCAGAAAGTTACACTGAAACATTTCATTACAAATTGTTATAGATAGCTGTGTGGTAAAATATCAAAGCAAGGAAATGCTTTTGGTGGTGCATATTATATTGCAAATCTTGGTAGATTACTCAATAGATCAAATTGTATCTTTTATTCAATAACTCCAATTACTTCTATGTTTATGCCATTGGAAGTAGCCACTATTCCTATCTATTCAACCTTCACACACAATAGCGCCTATGCTAATAGACCTTATTTATTGTAAAGCAGCGAATTATCTACCAATGAGTATCCAATCTTTACTACGGTACATATACTTGCATAATGTCATACGATATTAATTCATATCGCAATGAAAATACGGAAGAAAGAAACTTGTATACTATTTAACAATATGAATGAAACCGATTTCATAGTAGTTAAATAGTATTTTGTAAACAGTTATTATTCATAACGCTTATGAATAGATATTCTAAGCTACAACGTTTAGCATAAACGTAATTCATTATTTTAGGCTACGCTGTAAGTAGCTATTTTACATGGTAGTTTTAGTAATCAATGAAGACTGTTTGTCAGTTCATGCTCGGGTTGGAGCCTGATCATAAAGGAAGAAGGATTGAGCAAATATGGGCTTTGGATTCATTCTGGTTAGAGTACGACCATGAGTACATTCAATGGTTGTTTCCAATCGACACCCCAAGCCGCTTTCACTCCCATAGCCCGATTGCCTGTCAATCAACGCAGGATTATTTCTGCGCTTGTGAAGTACTGCGTGAGGCGCAACTGCATTCACTAGGCATGATGCTCGACTTTTTTGGAATGCGCTTCTTTGGTAACTCTATTGTGCCAAAAGAAGATCTCAACATGCGCGACCACTCATGGTTAAAAGCCACTGACCATAATCATCTGCGAATCAGCCGTATCATCCGTAGCCTTGCCCTGTTAGGCCAACTAGAACTCAGCCAAACCTTTCAAATGGCGATGCTTAAAGCCGCTCGTGAGCAAGGTGAAGTTAATGAAGAGACGCTCGGCTATTGGCGCCAAGCGAATCTCATCGAAGAAATGATTAGTGAATAAGGCGAACAATCAGAGCACCCGTCGCCCTCATTGGTTCAACATTAAAACTCAATACAACCCCCGCTCTTGGTGCATAGTACCGCTTAACCTCTTTGCCAAACGAATCTGTTTGGACCGATAGAAGGTCGCCTTCCTTTACGGGTTGAAGTAACTCTACCTGAGGCTGATAGAAACCGCCGGTTTCTGCGCGGATGCTAGTCAACTCATTACCCTCCACAAACGGCGGTTCAGCGTCCATGGCTGTACCATCTGCCAATACCTGATAATCACTCAGCACATTCAGCACTCCGTTTGCGGAGCGCTCAACTAATGGGTAATCACTATAACGCCCTACTCCTACCTCAACAGTAATAGAAGGAATGTTATGTTGATTCCAAACGGTCTCTAAAATACCGGGATCACCCGGATCGTCAAAAATAACATCCGGATTCATTAGACGGGCCATGTTAAGGGCATCATCAAGACGGTAATCGGCAAATACATAGAGTGGATAGATAGTGCCACTGGTTTGGGTGTGAAGATCTATGGCAAGGTCGGCGTTAGGCTTTAGTAAATTCTCCCAAAGCTGATAAACATAGCGCTGCGCTTCATTGCCATTCTTATTACCTGGGAAAAAACGGTTAAGGTTGGCCGTGGAATGATCCGGATCGTTTGAACTGTAATCTCGGCTGTGGCTGAGCATCCCAGATAAATTCACCGTTGGAACGATCACCACCGAGCCTGAGATGTCGGCGGTAGCCAATTGAGATGCGACCTTTTGCGCCACCAGCACGCCATTGTACTCGTCCCCATGCACACCAGCTGTGATCATAAAACGCTTACCAGGCTTACTGCCCTTGTATACCATCACGGGTAAATGCAGCCATTGTCCTAGCGCATTACTACAGATCCGAAACCAAAAAGTGTGCTCTCCTACGCTCAAATCTGATACATCTAAGCTCTGAATCACCTTTTTACCATCAATAACATCTGCTAAGTATTCTGTTGCCATAATCTTCGCTTTATTCCTTGTTGCTTGGTGTTAATCTTCTAACCAAATTTGTTGAATGTCAGGCCAGCCCCAAGGGGTCATATCAACGCCATGAAACATATCCTGAAAACTCATAGACTGCATGTGGTGAAACAATGGCTTGGCGATTACTTCACTGATCAAGTAATTACCGATTGGCTCTAGTCGTTCTAGGTAGTGTGTGGATTGAACTTTCGAGCATAGCGCTGTTAGGTTTGAATCTAGCCATTGGCTTGTTTTATCGTTCATACAACTTCTGAGCGCAATATCGCTTTGAAACGCCAACAATGCCGACGTTGGCAGATTGTCGTCCAATAACAAATTCATTAACACGATGTCTTGAGTAAAACCGTCACCCTTAGCGCGTTTTGCGTACGTTTCAATCGGCACTTCTTCGATGTCAACTTCAATATCGTATTTGGCAAGCACGTTGCTAATAGCCTGCGCACATACCCTAAGCCCAAAATGGTTGTAGATAAGTATTGATAAACCTCTAAACGCTGTAGGTTTAGTTCCTGCTACGCACTCCCACGGCTTCCAAAACGGATAGAAATTATCAGCGGCTACGAGATTAATCGGCACTTTGTTTTTTTCTATATCCTGCCAAAGCGCTTCCCCTTGTATCACATGCGCTAACCATCGACGCGTTTCTGTGGGTAATTCCTTTGACGCATTTTGATTAAATACCGCGAGTAAACAACCATCCTCAACGCAAAGTTGCTTTGTAGGTGCTGCCGCTGACTTGGCATCATCTTCAGTTTGCTGAGACAGCATTTTATGACTGTATGAATTACCGCCATTTTCAGATTGTACATGCCAAACAGTCAGTTCATCGGTTAATGAGCGATACCCATGAAAAGCCTCATAAGCCCTTAGTTTTAGCCATTTGTCACTTTGTTCAAGTAAGGTAAAAGGGCCTGAACCAATCACATCCTTCTGCTTTGTGATGCTCTTAGTGACTTGGTTAACGGGCTGAATAGAGTACTTCACGTCTGACAGCTTTGATACAAAGTCTACATCCTCGGTACTTAAGTAGAATCTAACTACTCTAGATTGAGGTGACTCAACTCGCAGCAGATGCGAAAGATCCTTTTTATATCCCGGTAATTTTCGGTAGGCATTGAAGAGTTCGACAATCGCTTGCCCATGGATTGGGCTTCCATCATGAAATTGCACCTTGGGCCTTAAATAAAGTGACCACTGCTTACCGTCTTCACTCATCTGCCAGTGATGAGCAATATCGGGCGAGATATTCCCTTTAGCATCTTGTTTTACCAGACAAGAATAGAGTTGCCGTACAAAGAAGCGCTCGCTGTTTCGTAAAATATTGTGGGGGTAAAGAGCACCGAAGGTGCGGTTATAGGTCAACTGCACATGCAACTGCCCGTTGTACAAACCTGCGCCAGAAGATTGTTTGAGCAATTCACCAAACAATTGCTGATTATCCTGCAGTACCTCCAGAGCCTCTTCAAATTGCTTTTGAGAGATGAAATCTAAAGCTATTTGACGGCGAATATCGGCTTCTGAATACAGCTTTTTAAGAATTGAGCGCTGGTTCCTTCCGGTTTTTGGTGTCCACTGTAGCCAGTCATTCTTTTGCATGTCGCCGAGTAAAGTGCGCGCATAACGTGTTGTTGTATATAAAAGTTCCGATACTTCATCGAGCAATACTGCATTCTCTTCATGCACTGCATACGGCTCAAGTCGAGCAAAAAATCTCACCAGTTTAACCGGCTTCATAAAGCTTCCATTCTATTTTCATTCCTTATTTAGACTAAAAATAGCCTAACCAAGATGAAAAAGAAGTAATAAATACAATATGAGGAACATTTTTCTACTTTCCTATCTGTTTTAAAAGTTCGTAAAACAGCGATACTGAATGTGTTCACTAACAACGCGACTCATTTGAGGTGACGCTTATGAAAGCTACTCAACAAAACAAGTACGTTCTTTGCATTAACGATAGGTTAATCGCAACTAGAAATAACAAACGTAAAGTTGCAGTAGTGGCGTCATCCAAATTAAACAGCCCAACGAATAGCGGCTAACCAGTTTAAGGTGATAATTAATTTATCTGTGTTTTTTGCTCCATCCCCCCCCCCCTTGTAAAACACAAATAGGCTAATTATCACCTCCCTTTTCAGAGCTTGGTTCTTCTTCAAGGATTGAAGATAACCGGCTCTCCCCTATTTTAAAAACCAAACTTTCTTGCTCATTGACAAACCAGAATAACAAACCATAAGCATATAAAAATCAGAGAGTTAGTTTTCATTAATACGTTTTGAGTAATGGTATTGAAAGCGTTATTTTTCGATGCCTAAAAATATAAAATAGAAGGGTAATCACATGTTCAGTAACTTTTTTGCCAACCTGTCCAAGGTTGGTAAGGCGCTTATGCTGCCTATAGCATCCATGCCAGCAGCCGGTATTTTGCTGGGTATTGGCTCAGCTAACTTTGACATCATCCCACCAATCGTTTCACAGCTTATGGCTGAAGCAGGCGGCGCCGTATTTGGAAACTTACCGCTTATTTTTGCTCTAGGCGTTGCAATCTCCTTTACCGATAACGACGGTGTAGGTGCGGTCGCAGCAGGTATTGGCTATTACGTTCTGATCGCAACCTTAAAGGTTATGGCGGGTGTATTGGGCGTCTATCACATCGACATGGGCGTGCTAGGCGGTATCATTTCTGGTGCGGTTGGTGCGTACATGTTTAATCGCTTCTACACCATTAAGATGCCAGCTTATTTGGGCTTCTTTGCGGGTAAGCGATTCGTTCCTATCATCACTTCATTTGCGATGTTATTACTTGGTATTGTTCTTGCCTTTATTTGGCAACCCATCGGCTTAGGTATTGATGCCTTTGGTCATTGGGCAACAGAGCAAAACCCAGTAATGGCATTTTGGGCTTATGGCACTGCAGAACGCGCATTGATCCCATTTGGTTTACACCACGTTATTAACGTTATCATTCAACTGCAAGCCGGTGACTTCACCAATGCAGCTGGTCAAGTGTTCCATGGCGAGATCCCACGATTCTTCGCCGGTGACCCTAATTCCGGTAACCTTGCAGGCGGTTATTTGTTTAAGATGTTTGGTCTACCTGCTGCTGCTATTGCTATTGGCCGCGCGTCTAAACCAGAAAACCGCGTCAAGGTTATGGGAATCATGGTATCTGCTGCCCTCACCTCTTTCCTAACCGGAATTACCGAGCCAGTAGAATTTGCATTCTTGTTCATCTCACCTGCTCTGTATGCAGTGCACGCTATCTTGGCCGGACTGGCATACCCGCTTTGCATCATTCTTGGTGTTAAACACGGCTATAGCTTTAGTGCAGGTCTCATCGATTACGTCACCTTCTTTGGTATTTCCACTAAAGGCTGGATGATCATTCCTCTTGGGCTAGGTTATGCCGCGGTTTACTACGCAGTATTCACATGGTTTATCAAGCACTTCGATCTGAAAACTCCCGGCCGTGAAGACGTTAGCGAAGAAGCGCAAGACGCACTCCAAGGTGATGACTTCACAAAGGAATTAGTCGCAGCCTTTGGCGGTAAGGGAAATATCGTTTCTGCTGATGCGTGCATTACTCGATTAAGAATGCAGGTGAAAGATCAAGACCAAGTTGACGATGCCAGACTAAAAGCACTGGGCGCGGCTGGCGTAGTTCGTGTCGGCACAGGTGTGCAAGCCATCTTTGGTGGCAACAGTGATGTCTACAAAACACAGATGCTCGACTATATGAAAAATAGCTAACATAACTGAGTAAATAGTTTGTCCGTTTGGAGTGGAACCCTGTCCGGGGGAACCACTCCTTTTTTATTGCTCGTTATCTGGAAGTAGCGATTAAGTATCTCTGTCATTTTGCAATAAATTCAGCTTGTTACACCACTATTGTGACGTCAATCTGATGTAGCACAATAAAATAACCACACCATTGATACGGTTAACAATTCAGCAATAACTTCATTTCAAATCCCCACAAATCATGTGACCATTTATTAACCCAAAAGTGGTAGTCCCTACTCTTCGTTTTACAACGAATTCTTGATCATAAATACAACAAGAATGAGCTATTGAGGAATAATAATATGAACAGAAACGATAGTGTCCCTCTCCCCACTAACACCAGAGAGTGGTTTTTTAACCGGAACAGCCTGATTATCCTTGCCGATATTGTCCTTTTCTTTGCGCTATACAAGTCTTTACCTTTTGAACCACAAGTCGTATTAGGTATCAGTATATTGGTATTCATTGCTGTGCTTTGGTTAACCGAGGCACTCCATGTCACAATAACCGCTATCCTGGTGCCCATACTGGCTATTGTGTTCGGTATATTTAATACCCCAACGGCGCTAAGTAACTTCTCAAATCCCATTATCTTCCTATTTTTGGGAGGCTTTGCCTTAGCAGCTGCGATGCACGTGCAAGGACTTGATAAAGTCATTGCCGATAAGGTGCTAATTTTGGCTAAGGGCAAGATGAGCGCCGCGGTATTTATGCTGTTTGGGGTCACGGCGGGTTTATCCATGTGGATCAGTAATACCGCTACTGCGGCAATGATGTTGCCACTAGTACTAGGCGTGCTAAGTAAAGTAGATGCCGACAAAGAGCGTAAGACTTACGTGTTCGTGCTACTTGGTGTTGCATACAGTGCCAGTATTGGCGGCATTGCAACGATTGTTGGTTCGCCTCCTAATGCAATAGCGGCAGCGGAAGTAGGACTCACCTTTACTGAATGGATGTCCTTTGGCGTTCCTGCTGCAGTGATCATGTTACCGCTGGCTGTTGGTACCCTATATTTCGTACTTAAACCTAAACTAGAAGGCACATTTGAACTCAACAAAGAGCCGGTTAACTGGGATAAAGGAAAGATTGTAACACTGGCGATCTTCTCCCTAACGGTCTTCTGCTGGATCTTTAGTAAACCTATTAACTCTATGCTTGGCGGAATTTCAAACTTCGATACTGTCGTAGCACTGGCCGCTATTGTCATGGTGAGCTTTGCGCGAGTGGTTCACTGGAAGGACATTGAAAAAACCGCTGATTGGGGCGTGCTTATCTTGTTTGGTGGCGGTATCTGCCTAAGTAACGTGCTTAAGGCTACAGGTACTAGTGTGTTCTTAGCTAACTCATTGAGCACCCTAATTTCAGACTTTGGTATCTTGTTCATCATCGCCATCATTGCGTTATTCGTGGTGTTCTTAACCGAGTTTGCTAGTAATACCGCCAGCGCCGCACTGTTAATTCCTATCTTTGCGACCGTAGCTGAAGTGTTTGGTATGTCGCCAGTGGTTCTGTCTGTGTTGATTGCCGTCGCCGCATCTTGTGCATTTATGCTTCCTGTTGCCACACCACCGAATGCGATTGTGTTTGGCTCTGGACACATCAAACAGCAAGAAATGATGAGAGTAGGTATAGTGCTCAACATCGCTTGTATTGGCGCACTGACCTTTATTGCGTCGTTATTCTGGCTATAAGCCCACTCATAATAGAGAAGCGTTCGCCCAGATCGCTTCTCTTTTGTTCAAATACGCTCGAAAACTCCTCGCTTAAGCACAATCTACAGATACATTTCTTTAACGTTCCGTGATTTATTTGTAAGCTAGCACTAACAGTTACTACCCTTTCAGAGCAGGACGCTCGGCTATTGATGTTAAAGTCTTTATTAAAACCCATACCTAAGTTTTCCTCCCTCGCACTCTTCACGCTTAGTGTTTGTGCAACCAGTGTATTTGCCGCGACTCCCGTTGGTATGAAGTACACCATCACGCGCGCTGAAAACGCTAACAACACTAAAAATGCGATGGTACTGCCCTACTTCTTCTCAACAGAAAGCATGGGGCTCAACGTCGGTGTCGGTGGCGTTGTTCAAGGCGTAGGACAAGAACAAATGGTGATTGGTGGAACTGGCTGGGCAGGTGCTGAAAGCTATGGTGTGTCCGGCGGGTTATGGAACTATCGTCCTTGGTTTGCCAACCGCGCGTTTATTTCTGTTGCAGGTATGTACGCCTACTTCCCTGAGCAAAGAGCCTATACCAATGGCAATAGACCATTTGAAGATGATCGCTGGGGAAGTTCTGGTTCAAGCCAAGATGACTTTATTGAAGGTGATGGTTTTTCAAACTGGTTAGATTTTAAAATTGAATATGTACTGCCGATAGGTTCGGCCAAAAATGACCCTACCGCCCACTATCATTTAAGAAACGGTATGCTTGTCGATGGCATTACCAAAACCCACTGGAATCCTCTGGAAACCGGCACCACTATTTTACTGCTTCGCCAATTCAACCGATATCAGTCTTATGAAGACACTACTGGTGTCGAACGTGCAGGTGATATGAGCGCGTTTGAACTAGGTATCCAGTATGACAATACAGACTTTGCACCAAACCCCTCAATGGGAAGCAGGCAATACATTGGGTACACCTATGAGGGGCATATTGTCTCTCCAGACAGTACATGGGATTTCGTAGAGTTAGATGTCAGTAAGTACATGTCCATTGGTGAGAGTGATTGGGCTAGGCAACGTATTTTTGCATTCAATTTTTGGACTGGTTATTCACCGTCTTGGAATCTTGTTGATATAGACGGTCAGTCAAAAGTTGTAGAAGACGCTCCGCCATACAACGAAGGCGCAACTTTAGGTGGGCATGCTAGAATGCGCGGCTTTGACTCAAATCGCTTTCACGATAAGGCCAGTTTATACGCCACTGCCGAGTATCGATATACCCTTCGTTATAACCCAGTTCAAGACGTATCTTGGCTCAGATTCTTAAATATTGATTGGTTTCAATTAGTGGCGTTTGCCGAAGTCGGTCAGGTAGCCCCAAGCTACGATTTAGGCGAGCTAACATCAGACATGAAAGTTGATGGCGGTGTAGCGGTAAGGGCGCTGGCTGCAGGTTTAGTGGTTCGACTCGATTACGCGGTATCTGAAGAAGGCTCTTACATGTGGTTTATGGTCAATCAGCCGTTCTAGAGTGCTCTTCCTTTACTGCGCCAAAGTGCAGCCAACTCACCCAAAACAAGGGAAGTAAATAGATGATCGTGGATACCATATCAAGATAGGTATGGTAGTCCTGATGATTCATCAATTGTAGGTAAGCCAATAAAGAACCAACGGCTATGAGCTTACCCCACACTCCAACCTTTATTGCTATGTGCACCACTAAGGCCAATGCCACAGCAGTATGGGTGCTGTAATCAGCGCTAAATGCAGGCCAAATTCCTAGCCATTCATCGACAAATCTCGACACATACACAATACAGATAGTCACCACCAGAGCGGTTAAGCTTATCTTGCGATTATGTGTAGTCTCACGAAGAATTAAGCGCGCACTCCATAACGCGAGTAATGGAGTGTATATATCCGCAATAAGCGCCCACTGTTCAAAAGTTAGGTTTAACATGAGTCGCTTACTATTGTAGCGGTTCTAGCTTGATGATCTTGGTACGATCAAACGTGACACGGTAACGTGCAGTTCTCTCTTTAACGCCACCTGGCTCAGTCTTTTTCTCATGGATCTTAACCTCGATACGACCACGACGAGAAATGCTCACCTTACGAGATTTATTGCCCGTTGAGTACACATACATATCTCTGTTTTCACTTGGAAAACAGCGCATAATTGGCCCTAGATCGATAGTAGTATTGGTTTTGATTTTCTTAAAACCATTATATTCAAAGTTCTTAAGGCTCACTATCTCTCTAAAGAACAAAGAAATGTTTTCACGGTTAGCAATCGCGACTTTCGAATTCGGTTGAGAGTTAAACCAAGTTTCGCCAGTTCCAATACCGGTTTTTTTATCCGGCATGCCAAACCATGAGACAACACGAGGTTTATTGCGGATGATTTTCTCAAACACCCAAGCCTTTATGCTTTCCTTAAACACATCTCGCACCACATAAAGGGCGGCAAATGCGAGCACAAACTGCAAGTCGGTATCTAATCCCATTAAGCGGAACTGAAAGATCACCACACTAAAGCCTAACATGATTAAACCTGTCGCAATGGCTAGGGACAAGTAGCGTTCCTTTTCCCCTACTCGCTTACTGCTGCTGTGAACGCGAAGTGGAAGCTCGAGTAGCTTCTTTTGCAGATCAGTTTGGTTGAAAACACGAGTCAATTTTTCTTGGTCTTCAGCCTCTAAGCTCTTAACCGAGTAGATCCCCTCGTACATTTGGGTAACGCGATACTCATCTTCTGCGATTGAGAGCTGGGCAAGATAGTCTCTTGCTACTGTGGCACCTTTGATGTTTTGCAAAGTGGCAGTTTGACGAAGAAGGTACTGTTCGAATTCGTAGGAAAGAATCGCATCGACTTTACGAAAGCGCTCAAATTTCTGGTCATCTTCAAGAGAGAAGCGACGAAATGAGGTCAGGATATTGGAATGACCCTTCGCCTTCTCAATGATCTCTTCTACTGCCTGCTCTTCTTTTTCTTGATTGGTCTTAAACGATCGAATGTCATTGATAAAAAGATAAGCAAACAAGCTAATCGAGGTCTTGTAAGATTCGTAAGGAAGCTGCTCTTTTTCCAAGATCTTAATGTATAGCAACATTAAGCTGATGCTTTTTCCTTTGTGAAAGCGGCGAATCTGAGTAAATGATTTATCGAAGAAATCCCCAGCCGAGAAGGTGTCACCCAGATCGATACTACTAGGTATGACAAATTCTACTTTAGTTTCAGACTGCGAATCGGCTGAGAGTGTTTGTTGCAGTTCAATACTCTTCTTTGCCGTTACCTTCAGATCCAACATTTATTAGCACCATCCTTAATGTGACATTTTTATTACACGTCATTGTACCATTGATCCTGTTACAAAGAGTATGCCAAATTTCGGCAATAGGCACTTGAAATTACTAATAAAAAAAAGCTGACACTGTCAGCTTTAATGATTACTTTGCGATACGACTATTTTAGCCAAAACCACCACACAATAAAGGCGATTAGAAATAAGCCGATTATATTAACCATGACGAATACCTGCTGATGATTTTGGTGAGAATAATCTTAAGCGATTAGCATTACTCACTACCGTGATAGAAGAAAGCGACATCGCGACCCCTGCAACAATCGGACTTAGTAACATACCAGTCAGTGGAAATAACACACCTGCCGCAATTGGGATGCCTAAGGAGTTGTAGATAAACGCGCCCCATAGATTTTGCTTGATGTTCTTCATCGTGGCTCTACTGACCTCTATTACTTGAGACACGCCAAATAGCGAGCCTCTCATCAAGGTAATATCAGCGCTTTCAATCGCCACATCGGTGCCATGCCCAATGGCAAAGCCCACATCAGATTGTGCCAACGCGGGCGCATCATTAATGCCATCTCCCACCATAGCGACAACCAAGCCTTGCTGTTGATACTTAGTCACCCACTGCAGTTTATCCTGAGGCAGAAGCTCGGCATGAATCTCATCAACACCTGTTTCTGCTGCCACTGCTTGCGCTGTATGAGCATTATCTCCTGTCAGCATAACCACTTTAATACCTAAGGATTTAAGGGCTGCTATTGCCTGGGGAGACTCTTCCTTTATCGGGTCGCTGATAGATAACAAAGTGGTAAGCTGATTATCAATAGCAAAATAAACCACAGTCTGAGCCTGTTTCTCCCATTCATTAGCAATGGATTCAGCGCCTTCAATTTCGACACCGTGCTCGCTCATCAACCTTTGGTTTCCAAGTAGCACTGTATGGCCATCAATTTCAGCTTGTACACCCAAACCATTTAATGATTGGAAGCCCGCTACATTATGAGCGTCTAGCTGTTGTGTGTTCTCGCGACAATAGTTAATCACCGCAGATGCTAATGGATGGGTAGAACCTTGTTCTATGGCATGTAGATAGCCCAAAGTAGCGGTGTTTTCTTGGATAGTTTTTACATTGACCACACTTGGCTTACCTTGGGTAATAGTGCCAGTTTTATCCAGTACCACCACATCGATATCACTGGCTTTTTGTAAGGCATCACCATTACGAATCAGGCCGCCAAATTCTGCTGACTTTCCAATCCCTATCATGGTCGAGATAGGTGTTGCTAACCCAAGTGCGCAAGGGCAGGCAATGATCAGCACTGAGGTTGCAGTCACTAGCATGTTGATCACTGTTGGCGCTGGACCAAAGTTGTACCACATCAAAGCCGTGATGATGGACAGTATCATTACCGTCGGCACAAACACACTGGATACTCGATCAGCTAGGTGACTGATTGAAGGCTTAGAGTTTTGAGCGTTAGAAACCATCTCGATGATCTGAGCTAACATGGTGTCGCTGCCAATCTTGCTCGCCACTATGCTAAGGGTTTGATCACCATTTATCGTGCCCGCAGACACACTGTCATCTTTTGTTTTGATAACAGGAATGGGCTCACCCGTTAGCATAGATTCATCAATAGACGATTCTCCATCGACTACCTTGCCATCCACCGGTACTTTCTCACCAGCGCGAATCAACAGGGTATCGCCAATGACAACCTCCTCTACAGGTAAAGTAAGCGTTTTGCCGTCTCGAATCACTACCGCTGTTTTGGTTCGAAGATCCAGTAGACGTTTGATTGCTTGAGACGTTCTGCCTCTAGCTTTTAGCTCCAGTGCTTGTCCTAGATTAATTAGACCAATGATCATCGCGGAGGCTTCAAAATAGAGGTGACGAGCACTCTCTGGAAGCAAAGATGGCATGGCAACGACCACAATAGAGTAAAGCCACGCTGAACCTGTGCCTAATGCAATCAAGGTATCCATATTTGCGCTTCGATTTACAAAGGCTTTGCTCGCACCCACAAAGTAATGACGACCACTAAAATAGAGTACCCCTAGCGTCATCAGACCGACAACCAACCAAACAAGTTGCTCTGAGGTTGTATTCACTGTCATGGAGCCACCAAGCAAGCCGTAAAGCATCAGCGGAACACCCAATCCAAGGCCCACAATCGTGTGGCGAATCTTATCGCGATACTCTTGCTGCTCCGCCTGTTCACGCTCCTGCTCTGCTTGGGTTTCATCCAAAATTAGTGATGCGCCGTAACCTGCGCCTTCTACGGTTTCAATCAAGCTATCCGCAGAGATACTTGAATAGATACTTGCTGTTCGATTAGCAAAGTTAATATTTACTGAATCCACACCTTGTTTACCGGTTAGCGCTTTTTCTATGGTCGCAACACAACTGGCACAGGTAACACCTGACAGGTTAAGACGCGTTAAGTTGGATTCATTTGTTAAGGTCGGTTCACCCGAAGTTAGATTTTCAGTAGCTGACTCTTCGACATCTAGTGGGTTGTCTTCTGCCTCATCAGATGCAGCGTAACCTAAAGTTCGCAATACAGATTGCACTTGTTCTATAGACAGCAGGCTACTTACATCAATAGTTTGAGCTTCAATATCGACAGTAACCAACGCATCTTTATCAAGTTCAATCAGTGCATTGGTGATTTTCTTAACACAGCCTTGGCAAGATACCTTAGCTACTTTGCTGTGAATGTTTGGCAATGGCTGCTCGTTGGCTTTATAGCCGAGATTTGTAATGACAGCTAAGGTGCTATCAATACTCAAACTAGTCGCAACGCGAGCCCATTTCTTATCTTCGCTGCTTGCGATGGTAAACTGAGGATCTTGTTCAAGAGCGGCGCGTTTTATCTTATTGATACAGCCGCCACAAGAAACGCCCTCTAGTTGAAGGCTAAACTGGTTCATTACTTCTTCTCCTCAGTCCAAGACTCAATCAGACAACAAATAGAATCCCCCGTTGGTAAGCTATCTGGCAGTTCTCCCCACTGATCAAAGGTCTCTTTTAACATGGCAACATGTTGTTGTAGTCTGAGGATCTGCGCCTCTGTCTCTACAATCTTCTCTGCCATCATTTTCCGCACCTTAGGACACGGTGAACTGCCATCTTGTGTGGATGCCAGAATTTCCTCAATTTCCTTTAAACCAAAGCCAAGATCCCTTGCTTGATGGATAAACTTCAGCCTTTGCAATGCATTTAGATCATACTCTTTGTATCCATTGTCAGGATTTCGAGTCGCACTAATTAGTCCACGCTTGGTGTAATAGCGCACCGTATCAGGGGAGACATTGGCTGATTTAGCAAGTTTTGAGGTAATCATTGGCTACTTCCTAGAGTTCTCTTTTTTAACTATAACCTTAGTGTAAAACCTAGGAGCTACACACAGGTCAAGAATTTAATTAGCAAACATTGCAAGAATGAAAATGACTGCGAACAACAGTCCCACCAATTTAAGCAGTGGCCCTAAGGAACGCGTGCCTCCCGCTGGTGCTTTGTTACAACATCCCATGTAGATTCTCCTCATCAAATTAGGGTCACACTAGTCTAAAACCTATGAGCAGGTCACAGGTCAAATAATTTAAGGTATTGATTTATGGATGTTTAGGTTTCATCACTGAAACTAAGATTTGTATTGACGAGAAAAATTAATATGAGCTATAACGAATAGGAACTTTACGGATACTGACGATGCTAAAACGATTTCATTCAAATAGCTTAATAGCTTTAACACTGATACTGGCTCTGCTAGTTGCAGGTGTTTTGCCGTCAGTAGCTCAAGCAACTTCTATCGAGCATCACCAATCAGTCGAGACATCTATGACCGCGGACTGCTACGAGGAATCGCATCAACAAGTGGCAAGTGAGTGCTCTAGCGCCGCGCATCAGTGTTGCGAACAAGCCTGTGGCAGTTTAATTAGTTTACCGTCATCAGCGCTGTTACTCTCCAGCACGATTCTTGATGAAACAAGTTACTCTCTACCCTCTTCAGATATTCTACCGCCCTACAAACAAGCCGTATTACGGCCTCCTATTGTTTAGCGTTCTATTTAGCGAAATCGAATTATCAAAAAGTGTCTTACACTTTTCTAAACAATATTAATTTGCCTAGCAAGATGCTTGGCAATGGAGCAATACAATGAAAACGTTTAATAAAGTAATCCTTAGCGCATCCCTTCTATTTAGTGGCCTAAGCTTCGCCAGTAGCAATATTGAAATGTACAAATCCCCAAGTTGCGGATGCTGCACAGAATGGGCGAATATCATGGAGCAGAAAGGCTATCAAGTAGATATCCAAGAGCAAAAGGACTGGACTAACGTCAAGCGAGACTTTGGCATGCCAGCCAAGCTGCAATCGTGCCACACTGCGATTATCGATGGATATTTAATTGAGGGGCATGTGCCAGAAAAAGAGGTGGCACGCCTTCTTAAAGAACGCCCACAAGACATTAAAGGGCTGGCAGCACCAGGAATGCCAATGCACTCTCCTGGTATGGCTAAACCAGGGGATGCATACAAAGACTTTGATGTAATCGCCTTTCATGCCGACGGCACGACAAGTGTTTATGCTGAGTATTGATTGACTTAGGATGTACATTACGGGCTTTGGCAGTATCTAAGATTCCGGCTAAAGGACTGCCGGAATGACGGTAATCGGACACATTGAGCGTATCGAATGCATGGAGCACACTATAGACCACGTCATCCTAGAATTTACGCAGTAAATATCTAGGATCTTAGCGTGCACATTGCTGGCTTGGGCACTCCCTAAGATTCCGGCTAAAACACTGCCGGAATGACGGCAAGAGGACACATTGAGGGTATCGAATGCATCGAGTGTACTAGATACACCGTCATCCTAGAATTTGCACAGTAAATATCTAGGTTCTTAGCGTGCACATGGCTGGCTTGGGCACTCCCTAAGGTTCCGGCTAAAACACTGCCGGAATGACGGTAATCGGACACACCGAGCGTATCGAATACAACGTCATCCTAGAATTTGCACAGCAAATATCTAGGATCTTAGCGTGCACATTGCTGGCTTGAGCACTCCCTAAGATTCCGGCTAAAACACTGCCGGAATGACGTGAGTTGGAATTTTCGAGAGTATCGAATACCACGTCATCCTAGAATTTGCGCAGTAAATATCTAGGATCTTAGCGTGCACATTGCTAGCTTTGGCACTCTCTAAGGTTCCGGCTTAAAACACTGCCGGAATGACGGTAACTGGACACATTGAACATTCCGTACAGACCATAATGGCCGATCACTCAGATCGGCCATCTTTACTTAAACTCACTCAGGCTAAAGCGCCTGCTTGTATCCCAACATATAATTAAGCTTGCTGGTTTCACGCGTCATCTTCTGAAAACTTTTCTCATCGAAGTTGTCAAACTGCCCCATCGCTTTTGCAGACAGACCTGAGCCGCCTAAGTTCTCTGTATCCAGAGATAGAATGACCTCTCCTGCTTCCTTCACCGCTTTCATGTAACCTTGCTCTGTTGTTAGGTCATATTGGTTTAGGTCAAATACTGGCTTCAGTTCTTTAGCCCAGTAAAACTCAAGAAATGGTACTGGTTGCTTTGGCTTATTCCAGCTTACGTCACGTGAGTAGTACATCAGGGCGCGGTATGGATCATTAGCAAAATTAGTGATGCCCATTTGCTGTGGCAGGTCATCATGGGTAATCGCTGTATTGTTTAGATCATACAACCACGCATTTTTATCAGCCTCTAGCTCAGCCCAAAATGCCTGCATGTTTTCTAGGTGACGATAGTCTTTATCAACAATCACATGCACCTTAAAATCACTGCCGCCGCCTGACATATGCCAGAAGGTATTGAATGTATGATGGCCATCAGTTAGGTAAATTTCATTGTTCGGCGCAAGCACGATCGTTTTCATATCTTTACGCTTCTCACCAATACCTTGCTCACAAACGAAGGTCTCTGGCTTTGAAGGCACTGAATTGTCATCAAACGAGGTTAACCCTTTCTGACCATTCGCTTCACAAATTTCATCAAACTGCTTTTTCACATCGTGTTGGTAGCGACCTAGCTTGTAATAAATCTGATCGTAACCCACAGAAGGCTGTGTAGGCTTAAGCTCAGACAGAGTCACTTGATAGACATCCCCTTCTTTAACTAAAGCTAAATCTTGAGCCCATACTGACGTTGCGCCTATTAAAGTAGTTAGTGCAATAAGTGACTTGTTCAAACCGTTCATTGTGTACCTTTGTGTTTGTGCCGATGATGTTGTGCAAATACCCTAAAATCAGAACATTACGAACTTATGACATACAGGTTGCATTTGCATTATGAAAGTAAACACCCGTGCTATTAACTGATAAGCATTTGTATTTCATTGCCTGCCTAGAGTGTGCTAAGTTACGCTTAACGGACTCAATCAAAGCTCAAAAACGATATCGTGAAGCCCAAGCAGAAAAGGCACCTAACCGCAAAATACTCCCTACTACTGGTATGGTGGGTCATTTTGGTGTGCCTGGCAAAAAACGTTGGCTTTGTTAGTCTTTGTACCGTTTCTCCCGAGCAAACTGTTTCAGCAGAGGTAAGCCAACAAGTCGCTTCCACATTAACTGAAACGTCCTGCTCGTTATCGGAAAAATTATTGAGCTTTCACCAAATCAGCATGGAAGACCTTGCTGTTGCCCTGTTACTGATTGCTCTGATTGGCATTTTCACCGTTATCACCGCCTTTAAGCCTGTGCGTTTTTTTGCACAGCCAACAGGCCCTCCTCCGCGAATTTACCTTCGGCTGTGTGTATTTCGTGAATAAACAAAAAGATGGTTATCAACAACTATCACTTTGTTATTTATGGAAAAACTATGCTTAAAACAAAATTTATGACTCGCACTCTACTCAAGCCTCTATTGCGTGGATTGCTATTGCTATGGGCAATCAGCTTTGTGCAGATAGCCTCAGCTTCTGAGATGAGCTCAGGGTGGATTACCTCTGCCGATCATCCTCCTGTTCAAGTACGTTTTGATCTCACAGGCCAAAGAAACAGTGACACTCACACCGTCGAAGGTTTGTTAGAGGTTAAACTCGATGATGGCTGGAAAACCTACTGGCGAACGGCAGGTGAAGCCGGAGTTGCGCCCAGTATCGATTACTCAGATTCAAGTAATATTGAATCTCTCGAGTGGCACTGGCCATTCCCAGAGCGTTTTTCGCTGCTCGGAATAGAAACCTTGGGCTACCAATCCGATGTGATATTTCCTATCACATTGCATTTAAATGAGTTCTCACAACCAACAATATTGAATGCAACACTGACGCTTCCGTCATGCACGACGATCTGTGTTCTCACCGACTACCCCATCTCGCTTTCGTTTGTGGCCAATGACCTGACAACAAACGATCAAGTAATGCTCAATTACGCCAAGGCGATTAGCTCTGTACCAAAGGATTCACCTTTGCTAAGCGACGTAGCTGCAACTTGGGACAAGGCAAGCTCTAAGCTAGAAGTCAGCGTAACAAAGACCACACCTTGGCACTCTCCAGATGTGCTTGTGGATGGCAAAGCTGAAAATGTAGAAGATGCAAGCTTTAAGAAACCAACCATTACTGTAAATGGCAATACTCTGCATGCCGTATTTGAAGTAACCAGTTGGTTGGGCGCTCCATCTCTCGAGAACGAAACCGTTTCTGTCTCATTCTCAGATTCTGACTTTCTCGCCGAAGAACAAGTAGCGGTTAGCACCGGCGCGGTAGACCCTAGTACGACAAATCTATTGCAGATGTTGCTGTTTGCAGTTATTGGCGGCCTTATTCTCAATATCATGCCTTGTGTATTGCCTGTTTTAGGTATGAAGCTTGGCTCAATTGTCAGTATGCAAGGGCAACAAAAGCGTAAGATCCGATGGCAATTTATCGCATCTGCGCTCGGCATATTGGTCTCGTTTTGGTTGATCGCACTGTTTTTGACAGTGGTAAAACTATCCGGCGGAGCTTTAGGCTGGGGCATTCAATTTCAAAGCCCATGGTTTTTAGGCTTCTTGTTTGCAGTCACCGCACTGTTTGCAATGAATATGCTGGGTTTGATGGAGATCCGCTTACCTTCAAGTATGTCGACTTGGGTTGCCGATAAAGGAGATAATTCATACTCAGGACACTTTGTTCAAGGCATGTTCGCTACTCTACTCGCCACTCCCTGCACAGCGCCATTTTTGGGCACAGCCGTCGCGTTTGCCCTAGGCGCCAATATAAGCACACTGTTTGCGATCTTTTCAGCCCTCGCTTTAGGTATGGCCCTTCCGTGGCTACTGGTTGCCACTTTCCCGTCAATGGCGAGCAAACTGCCTAAGCCAGGTGCGTGGATGAACAAGGTGAAGATCTCATTTGGTTTGATGATGCTAGCGACCAGTATCTGGTTACTATCCTTACTTGGAAATCATCTATCACTGCTATGGATCATCGTCTTAGGGCTAAGCCTGTTTTGCGTGCTTATCGTTAAATCTAAATCAGCCTATGGAAAGAACGTCGCGGCAGTAATTGGCGTTGTGGGCATTATTATTGTGGGCGGAGGGTTAGTGACTGCAAGTCTGACTGCGGATAGTTGGGCAACTCCCCTACCCAAACAGCGCGAATGGCACAGACTGTCCGTTCCAGACATAGAGAAATACGTTGCCGCTGATAAAGTCGTCTTTGTAGATGTCACCGCGGATTGGTGTATTACCTGTAAAGCCAACAAGATAGGCGTCCTGCTTCAAGAACCGGTTTACTCAACATTGGACAATACCGAGGTGATTCGAATGAAGGGCGACTGGACGAGACCGAGTGACAGGGTTACTGGATTTTTGAGGAGCTATAACCGCTATGGCGTGCCATTTAATATCGTGTATGGCCCAAATGCCCCGCAAGGTATCGCCCTGCCAACGGTTCTTAGCAGTGAAGCAGTGCTCACGGCAATAGAACAAGCGAAAGGGACATATTAATGAAGAACGTCCTTAACCTCATTAAAAAGTCACTTATCTACATCCTGTTGTTTACTGTAATTTCAGTAGCGGTGGATCTATGGCGTACAAGAGACTTTACCTCTAGCCAGAGTCCAACGACACAAGCTACAGCGCTATCGGGAAACAACATAGACTTGAATGCCCTTAGCCAAGACAAACCCGTGGTTGTGTACTTTTGGGCAACTTGGTGTGGCGCGTGTAAGTTTGTGACACCCACGATTAATTGGCTAAGCCAATATTATGACGTTGTCGCCATCAGCGCCTCATCTGGCGAAGCTCGGCGCGTACAGGCCTTTATCAATAGTCACGACTATCACTTTGAAAATATTAACGACCCTAGAAGTCAGATAAGTTCTCGCTGGAATCTCAGAGTGACCCCAACAATTGCCATTGTTGAAAATGGCGAGATCAAAAACATTACCACAGGAATTACAACGCCAATCGGTCTACTTGCTAGACTGTGGCTTCTTTAAGGCATCTCATGAACATTAAAACATTACTTATTAGCCTATTCGCGTCACTGCTTGTTTTTGCCGCACCCGTGTTTGCAAACCAAACGACTACGACACAAAAAATACAAGAAATTGCTGACATGCTTCAGGCACACCCTGAGTTGGTTGATAGCCTACATGGCAATTTGCAGGCGTACATCGAGCAACAAGATCAGGTACAAAACGTTCTAACGCAGAATCACGATTATCTATACAACAACGATCTTCAGCCTTCTATTGGTAGCAAAGAAGCACCCGTAACCCTGATTGTATTTACTGATTACAGCTGCCCTTGGTGCAAGAAGTTCGATCCGGAGCTGTACAAACTTGTCGAGAACAACCCCGACACCGTTCGAGTGATTAATCTCTACGTTCCCCTTAAAGAGCAAAGCAGCGTTAACTCTGCTTCTTTTGGATTGAACGTATGGCGCGAAAAGCGCAGCAGTTATGAAGAAGTTCACCAGTTAATGGTGGCAAAACCTGGTGCTCATAATCTCAACTCCATCAGTAAGGTTGCGAAAAGCACCGACACCACAGCATTAATGAACCCATCCATGAAAAGCGATGAGCTTATTAATAAAAACCTCGAGCTTTTCCGATCACTAGGTATGAGAGGTACGCCTGCAATGCTCATCGATGGCGAGATGGTCAGCGGTTACCTTGCCTATGACAAACTACAAGCCTTAGTGGACGACAAACTATCCAATCTTAACTAAGGTTATCCGGTATTAAGGGCTCTTTGAGCCCTTCTAAATAGCGTGAGATGCATAAGCAAAGGAATAATAAGTGCGAATACTCTTTTTGACTGGACTTGCGATGATAGCGTTTGCAGCCAACTCTTTGCTTTCACGCTTAGCACTGGTTGATGGGGCTATTTCCGCAGAAGCCTTTACACTAGTTCGTATCGTCTCTGGAGCCTTGACCCTTAGCGCAATCTTAATGGTATTGCAGGGAGCCAAAGGCTTTTACCATCAATGGCGCATCGGATTCTATTCCGGTATGTGCCTTTTTCTGTACGCTTTACTTTTTTCTTTGGCCTACACCGAGCTCACAACTGGCTTCGGTGCACTCATTTTATTCGGCTCTGTACAGTTTTCTTTACTAGGCATACATCTATTTCAAGGACATCGCTTTAGCTCTATAGAGTGGCTTGGGATCTTGGTGTCTTTTTTAGGCTTTATTTGGCTAGTAAACCCGTCCTCTTCAACGCTTGCTCTGTGGCCAATGTTAAGCATGTTATTTTCAGGAGTAAGTTGGGCTGGATTTACTCTTCTAGGCAAACGATCCGGCGCAGCACTGCCGGCAACCACCAAGGGCTTTATTGTTGCTTCGGTTATTTCTATGGCGCTCATTCCTTGGGTATTGGATACTCAAAGCATAACCTCCCAAGGCCTTACCTATGCAGTGATCTCCGGTGCTATCACCTCTGGGATGGGGTATGTGCTTTGGTATGCCGTTGTTCCAAAGATATCCTTGCTCAGCGCATCACTATCACAACTCCTCGTTCCTGCCATTGCTATGATCATGGGCGTCTTGTTCCTTCGCGAATCCATAACCACTGAAAACCTACTCAGCATGTCGCTTATTTTGGGTGGTATTGCACTCACTCTCTATCAGCAACATCGTAAGTCTGCTCATTAATTCTCTGCTGAATTTGGCTCACAGTTCCCACAACCCTCGTACATTTAAACACCACTTAACGCGCCAAAGCCCACAATTGGCGCCAGTAGTGTATTCATTTGTTGACACCTAAAGGTTATATGATATTTATAGACGGTATTGACAATGCAAAAATAACAACATGGACGTAGTAATGGAAAATGCAATACCCTCTCAATCCTCCCCATCTAGATTAGGAACATTAGTTCGCTCATTGGGCCCAGGAGTAATGGCGGCGGCAGCGGCTGTTGGCGGCTCTCACCTTGTTGCTTCAACTAAGGCGGGCGCAATTTATGGATGGCAACTCGCTATTTTGATTTTGCTAGTTAATCTTTTCAAATATCCATTTTTTAGAGCTGGCGTTCAATATACGGTTGGAACAAAGACAAGCCTTGTTGAAGGGTATTCAAACCTAGGTAAACCTTATTTGATCTCGTTTGCGCTACTTAGTGTTATCTCCGCAATCGTCAACACAGCCGCACTGCTTATGTTCAGCGCAAGTTTGCTAGCCTATTTCATCCCTGTTGATCTATCCATGCCAACCTTGTGCATGATTGTGCTAGCAACCTGCCTTACTATCTTGTTTGTGGGGCACTACAAGGCATTGGATACACTATCAAAAGTGATTATGGCAGTGCTAACCGTGACTACGCTTATTGCTGTAGCCATCGCTTTTGGCAACCCTGTTGAACCTCAGCCAGACTTTGTATCACCTTCTCCGTGGACACTAGCTGCCATCGGCTTCATTGTTGTGACTATGGGCTGGATGCCAGCACCTATTGAAATATCAAGCTTGACCTCAATGTGGCTAAAAAGTCAGTGCAAAGGGCAAGAAGTCACAGCAAAATCGGCTCTGTTTGACTTTAACGTCGGTTACATCGGCACCGCATTATTAGCGATGGTGTTTGTGGCTTTAGGTGCGCTAATGCTTCATGGCTCAGGTGCACAGCTTCAGGCGTCTGGCGTGGGTTTCTCACATCAGTTAATCAGCCTTTATGCGGCGACAATTGGTGAGTGGTCTCGCTACCTCGTCGCTGTCATTGCCTTCTTCTGTATCTTTGGTAGCACCATTACGGTTATCGATGGTTACTCTCGCGTTATTACTGAATCTCAGCGCTTACTTCGCAAAAAGAAAACCATTCACCCAGCAATGAATCAAGCTTGGATGTTGATCGTCTCTCTATCAGCGCTGTTTATTGTGGTATTCCTAGCAAAAGCGCTACTACCTATGCTCGACTTTGCGATGGTTCTGGCCTTCATCACAACGCCATTCTTTGCGCTGTTAAACTACATTCTAGTAACACGCACGCCGTTGCCTGCTGAATTGGCAGTAGGACCAAGACTGAAAGCACTGTCTATCGTTGGATTGGTTTACTTGTTTGGCTTCTTAGCGCTGTTCGTGTGGTGGAAGTGGTTCATGTAATCTAAGCGAATCAAAACCAAAAAGAGAACCTTGATAGGTTCTCTTTTTATTTGGAAGCAATTTAAGTCAGGTTAAGTTCTATTGGCTCACCGAGCCAGCCTGCTCTTTGGGTATGGTCGATAAGAAAACTGCCAGCTTCAGGGTGAAGAAGTATCGTTAGGCCTTGCCTATTGGCATCCAACCAAGCGATGATCTCATCAAACTCGTCTTGCGAGAACAAGATTTGGTAGCTCCAACAAGGGTGCGGACCTACTGGCTTGGTATGCATTTGGCCAAGTTCAACATTGAATTTATTTGAAACAGGCTCTCGCAAGCTCTGTGCAAAAGCTAGGCTAGTTTCGTCAAAATACACATGTGCATGGTAACGCTCAAACCCTCGACTCGGTAACATCATACCTTTTAATGTCCTTATCTTCCCACAGCAATAAAAGAATTATACACCCTTGAAGTATTGCTTGTTGCCCGTTGGCGCAACCTTACTATGAATAAGTTGTACTGCGTTTGAGTCGCCCATATTATTCTGCAGTGCTTGTTGGAACAATGCGATTAACTCTTGCTTCCCTACTTGCAATTGGGTCTCTGTTTGAATATCTCGCAAATCAATCAGCACATCGGTAAACAGCTCCGGATAGTCCGACAACAATTCCAGATTGAGCACGTTATGTTCACTGTAGATACTGTTATGGCTACCTTTGTGCTTTTGAACCACATAAGGATTATCTTTAAGATTAATGATTGAGGTGCGCTTCTCACATTTTCTTAAACAGCCTTTGTTTACTTTAATCTTCTTACACCCTTCCGTTTGTTGGAACAGGCATTGACGGCTAGTTAACAGAGTATTTGGATGATAAATACTGTAGAAGGTTCGAAAGTTTTCCGGTCTCTTAATATGGCGAATCTGCTTTTTACTTAATTCATTAGAAATAAAGGCACCAGAGGCCGCGAACTCTTGCTGCTGGCAGTACATTGCAAATGAATTTGTAGTGTTCATGTGCGGGCCGGCAACCCAGCCAAGGCCAAGTTGTTTGGCCTGATACGCAACGCCTGAGTTATTGGTGATCAGTAGTTCAGGTTGAACCGTTTCCAAGAACTCAGTGGCAGCTAGAAAATCATCACCAATCAATATTGCAGGGAAACACGGTTTCAATCTTGGGTGTTCAGTGAACAGCTCAATCAAATCACTTAGCTCGGCCTTCATTCCCATTGGAAGTTGGTAATAATAATCGGCATCATCATTATTAAGCAGCTCGAGATCTTCTTTAGAAGAGATAAGAACAGACAGTTTAGGCGTCGCTTCTTCAGATTTATGATGGGAAAGCTTTTCAATCGTCGGTGTATCGATAGCGCCTTTTAAGCTGGAGCCATTATGATGAGCTCCTGTTATATCAAAGTCGGCGGTTTCTTTGGCGACACGCTGAATAATCTCCGTTTTATCATCGTAAAGCTTGGTTTTCACCCGCTTTAGCTGCTCTTCGGATGTCGCACCATAAACCTTTGAGAAGTGCGTTACAGCATTGTCTCTAGGGTTATCGATGTACATGTTTTTGCCAAAATCTGCCTGCAGAAACGCATTGGAGAAATCGCGATTGAACACTGTATACAGCTCAGTAGTGTCACTCGATAATGCTTCACCGTCACACAATCTATCGATTTGCTTGCGCCAATTGTCGACAACCGTAAACACGTAATGAGATTTTTTAATACGCCCTTCCACCTTGAGCGAATACACCCCAGCATCCACCAGCGCTTCTAGATCGCCAAATGCCGAATTATCTTTTAGATTGAGGGGATAATCATTACCTGTTTGTGTGGTTTCATACTGCTCACGACACGGTTGGCTGCATCGCCCACGGTTACCGGAAGCGCCATTGCGCGCCGAACTGATGTAACACAAACCTGAGAATCCAATGCAATAGGAACCGTGTACAAATACTTCCATCAGTACGTCGTGCTTTAGACCAAACTGAGCTAAGTGTTTAATTTCTTTAATGTTCAGCTCACGAGAAAGGTTCACCCTGCTTGCACCCAATTGGTTTAAAAACAGTATCTGTCCTTCATTGTGGGTGTTTAGCTGAGTTGAGGCGTGGACATCAAGCTGTGGAAAGTAATGCTTCAAGAGATAGGCCAGCCCCATATCTTGCACAATAACGCCATCAATCTTGGTGGTATTAAGCTGACTAAGAAGACGAACGATAGCTGGGATTTCGCTCTCTAGAATAAGAACGTTAAGCGTCAGGAAGATCTTACATTGATGCTGATGAGCAAGTTCAAGTACCCCATTCAGGTTATCTAGAGTCAGATTCGTGGCTCTATTGCGCGCATTAAAGCGATCAAGACCACAATATATCGCGTCTGCTCCCGCTGCGATCGCTGCCTTGATCGAGTCTAGATCGCCACCTGGTGCTAATAACTCAAACTGTTCTCTTTTCACAATGTCTTCCCGAGAAAAATTAGGCGCACATCTTACGTGATTAAAAGCAAAAAGTAACCTTAGCTGATGAAATAGTAATCAATGATTATTGCGTATTTAGCCTCACTTCCTCGGATTTCACTTTGCCAAGCACGTGAAAAACATGGCATTATAGGCATTACTGTATATTTGTATTACAAATATACAGTGAACAGGTGCTCTCTTAAAATTTTATCTATGTAGGCTGTTATGGGACTTTTTGACCAACTCGCTTTCTCAATTTCTGTTACCGGACCAATCTGTCTAATTTTGGTGATGGGAGTTGTTCTAAAAAAGGTCGCTATTATTAACGACGCCTTTATTGAAAGTGCCTCTAATCTCGTATTCAAGGTAACGCTACCTACTATGCTATTCCTTAGCTTAGTTGAAGCGGACCACGACTTTGCTACCAGTGCTTCGTTGGTGGGATTTAGCGTAGGCAGTAACGTGCTGTTCTTTGCATTTTGCACCGCCTTAGTGGGCATACTACTGAAGGGGAACAATGATAGTGGCGTAGTGGTGCAAGGGGCATTTCGTGCTAACACGGGCATCATTGCCTTAGCCTATGTCGCTAACATGTATGGTACAGAAGGACTGGCCACCGCCGCCATTTATGTTGCTGCAACCACCCTGCTTTATAATGTTCTTGCGGTGATCTCCCTAACACCTAAGGGCGCTCAAACGGGTGCCAGTGCACTCAAGACCATGACCAAGAGCATTACCAGCAACCCATTGATCATTTCAATTATGGCTGGCTTTGCCTACTCATTTATCGGACTGCCTGTTCCAAAAGTCGCCTCTGACGCAGGGCACTACTTCGCTAGCATGACACTTCCTTTGGCACTGTTGTGCACCGGAGGCTCACTCAATCTTAATTCGCTAAAGCATGAAACCATGCCAACTTGGATTGCCACAACATTAAAGCTCATTGCAGCGCCTATCGTCAGCTGTCTATTAGCTTATGTGCTTGGTTTTCGTGGTGAAGCGCTCGGTATCATCTTCTTTATGACTGCCTCTCCAACTGCTGCTGCAAGCTACGTAATGGCACGCTCTATGGGAGGCAATTCAACCCTAGCGGCTAACATCATTGCCCTTACTACTATCTTATCAGTCGTGACCACCACCATTGGTTTGGTGATTCTTAATAGTTTGAATTTGTTGTATTAGTGCTGATAGTGCTTTAACTATGTGCTTCAGTGTATTGAGTCGGACGTCATTCCGGAATTTGTAGAGCAAATATCCGGAATCTTGGGAACTGCCTTAACCGAGTAATGTGCTCACTAAGATCCTAGATATTTACTGCGTAAATTCTAGGATGACAGTTTGGGGTTCGTTTTTATGACAAAATGCCTTTTCTCACACGTTTTCAATTAGTCATAAAGAGGAACATTCCTCTTACATCAAATCAATCCACCCCCCTCCCACGTCATTCCGGAATTTGCAGAGCAAATATCCGAAATCTTGGAAACTGCCTTAATCAAGTAATGTGCTCACTAAGATCCTAGATATTTACTTCGTAAATTCTAGGATGACAAGGGGTGTTCTGTTTTAGTGCTCAAGTGTCATGCCTGATAACTCTCTAAGTCCGTCTATTAGCGACACGTTCCATATACGTCAAATCGCTCCACACGCCACCAACGTCATTCCGGAATTTGCCGAGCAAATATCCGGAGTCTTGGGAACTGCCTTAATCGAGTAATGTGCGCACCAAGTTCCTCGATATTTACTGCGTAAATTCTAGGATGACGGGTTGGGGTTCGTTTTGATGACAAAATGCCTTTTCTCACACGCTTTCAATTAGTCATAGAGAGAAACATACCTCTTAAGTCAAATACACCACGCACCCGCGTCATTCCGGAATTTGCAGGGCAAATATCCGGAATCTTAGAGTCTGCCTTAACCGAGTAATGTGCTCGCTAAGATCCTAGATATTTACTTCGTAAATTCTAGGATGACGGATTGAAGCTCGTTTTGGTGCAAAATGCCTTATCTGAACACGCTTTAAATTAGTCATTGAGAGGAACATTCCTCTTAAGTCAAATTCACTACACATCCGCGTCATTCCGGAATTTGCAGAGCAAATATCCGGAATCTTGGAGTCTGCCTTAATCTAGAAATGTACTTACTAAGGTCCTGGATATTTACTGCGTAAATTCCAGGATGACGGCATTTGCTGATGTGATGATTAGATCCATCATAAGTGATTTATACGATTGCATTTATCATCATAATCTACTCCCATACTAGAAGTCGGAGTAAAGAACATGAAAAAACTATTATTCGGTGTAATCGGCAACATGGGCCCAGAAGCAGATGCGCTATTTCAAGACATCGTAGCTAAAAAAGAAATGGAACATGGCGCTCTAAAAGATCAGGATCATATGGGTATGCTTGTTGTGAAAAACCCGGATATCCCAGATCGCTCTGAGGCAATCAATGAAGGCGGTGAAGACCCTGTACGTGAACTTCTGAAATCTGCACAAATGCTTGAGCGTAACAACGTGCGCTTTGCAGTCATGACGTGCAACACGGCGCATTACTTTAGGCAGCGCGTTCAGCAATGCACTGGTGTGTATATTGTAGATATGCTAAAAACCACAGTAGACGTAATCAAAGAAAAAGATCCTGAGTCTATTGTCGGCATTCTTTGTACCAATGGTACATATAACTCAGGCATCTACGACCAATATCTAACAGAAGCAAACCTTGTTTTCGTTAAACCAGATAGCTTTGCACAAGAACATTATGTTCACTGTGCTATCTACGGCGAAGTTACTGGAGAGAAAACCGAATGCGGACAAGATATCCGCATAAAGAACGGCATTAAATCTGGTGTGTTTGAACGCAATGCTGAACTACTTGCCAAAGCCGTTCAACCCCTTGCTGATAAGGGTGTAACAACCGTAATTTTGGGGTGTACAGAGCTGCCGCTAGTACGCAATTTATTACAAAAGCAGTTCCCAGACATCCACTTCATTGACCCTATGGAAGCAGTTGCTGACCGTGTTGTCGGGATTTACAACATAGCTGAACAGCGAATGAAGTCGAACTACATACCAAAGGTAGGCTTGAACCCAGAGAAAATTCAGACCGATGAAGAGATCATCAACTACATCTTAAGCCACATTTCTTACTAATTGGCCTAAAACCAAAAGCCCCAGCCTCTTTAGGTTTTTCGACCAAAAAGAGATTGGGGCTTTTCGTTATTCAAGTGGTGACTATGAATTGTCACAACCGCAACGGGAGCAGACACACGGACGTTTCATCAAGCCTCTCCACAACCAGATAACGCCCCAAATGCCACCAGTAAAAATGGTCATAATGAGGTGAATCCAATGCATAGGGTGTGATGTTTCATGGGTTGTGCCCTCATCACATGCTGGGCAGAATTTGGTTACTAGCGCCACTAATACTCTCCAAAGTGTCGTTCTATCTGACTAAACGTGTTTAGGCTATATATACCGCAAATGATGGGTATCTCGCCATATTAAACTCGTTTACAAGGGCAATTTTGTCGCATTAAAAGCCAAAACAGCCATTCAATTAGTCTCGAGAGGCTTTTAGAGCACCAAAATACTCCCTCCAGCTTATATGAGGTCTACCAGCAGCGAGACTGTACTGACTTTGGTTATCGGCTTTACCTTCACTGATTCCCTGATAAATCCCCGCAATCACAGTCCCAATGAATTCGCCTAGCTCAGCAACTCTGTCTTCACGATATTCTTCTACCGATATCGGTTTGTACTCTAATTGGGTATCAAGCGCTGCATTGATAAGGTCGGTCAATTGGTATTGAGACAGGGCTTCGCCATTGAGATTATAGATCTGCCCGTTGTGTTTTTGTTCTGTCAGCATCTTAGCATAGGCATAAGCTAACTCATCTCGGGTGGTGTAGCCGCATTTGCCGTTGCCAGCGCAGTTGATAATTGCACCAAGTTTTTGATAGCTGTCGACATACTCAATGTCGGGCTCAATGTAGATGCCGTTTCGACCAATTACCCACTCTAATCCAGATTCTTTTACATCGCTTTCTGTTTGACGATTACTTTGAATCACAGGCGAAAATGCCGTGCCTTCTTCTGCACCTTGCACACTGGTATATACTATTTTTTTAACGCCTGCATCTTTGGCTGCAAAGATAACATTACGATGCTGTTGTATACGTTTATCGGGAGCATCCATCCCCGAGACAATAAGCAAGGTATCGACTGATTGCAGGGACTGTTGTAATAAAGCTTGGTTGTCGTAATCCCCACCACGAACCTCAACACCCAAATGCTTAGCCTTTTCTGGAGTGCGGGCGAGTGCTACCACTTCCTCTTTGGGGATAAGAGTGATAAGTGCATTCACAATTGCACCACCAAGTTGGCCACTTGCCGCTGTTACCGCTATTTTCATCAGCATTTCCCCATTCGTTGTGAGTGTTAATCGTAGTAGAAAAAGACGAGGCACTGTTAATACACAGTGCCTCGACTTTTTCTATGCTTTAACCGAAGTCTTGATTGTACTTTTTAGGTTCTGCATAAAGGTTTTAAAGTGTGGCATAAAGTCAGCAAATAGTGGATGTTTTCTGTTTTGCATCATCACAGGTCCCAACAAACGAAGTGCTACCGCCACTCTAGTTGCATCTTGTTTCGGTAATTCACTGCCTTTATTGATCATTTCGACCACTTTGAACATATCTTCTCTATCTTGAAATTCAAACTGCAGCGTTCTGCTCTCTTCTTGCGCAATTTCTTCAATAGTGATGCGATAGTTGTGATCTTGTCTGATTTTACGAATCATAGGGTTACCTCATTATTTCAATTAGTACTTCTAGCTTTTTAAAAAGCGCTCAACTCTTGGTTTAAGCGTTACCGATACCACTGCCATTAACAGCAATGCTAAAGGTAGGGCCGATACCAAGGTATCTAGCCAAGTGTTTACTAGCTTCGATGTGTCAGCAAAACCAACACTGTTAACAGCGGTGCTAAGTGCCATGCCCGACTCCATCACCATGGCCATAGTCATGCCAATCAATACATTTCGTTTTTTCTCACTGGTGTTAGGTAAGAAGCGCTCAGCGAGCTTGGTCAATAGCGCCATAAACGCAAAGCCCAATGGCATCACAGTCACCGCGGCGGTAAAAAAGGCTCGTATCCACTGGTCAAAAAACAATTCGCTATAACCTTGGTTTAGGTAAGTCATCAATCCGGTGATAGAGCCACCCATTAATGTCATCATCCCCATCACAGCTAACACCTTCAGAAATAGAGACGGACTCTTAGCTTCTAGGCTTGTTACTGGCAATACAGCAGTTGTGCTCATGGATTATGTACCCTCTCACTTAGTTGACAAGCGCAACTATAATAGCTCAAGTTGATAGTGTCAACTATATTCTCATGTGACAACAAAAAACCCCGACTCAAAGAGACGGGGTTGAATAGATTTTTACTAAAAGAAATCGAATGCTAACTAGCGTTCACAGTCTTGTGTGAGCGCCACTGTAGCAGTGCTATTCCTACAATGATCACCGCACCTAATATACCCACATTAAATGGGTTAAGAAGCAGCAATGGAATAGCTATAGAAGATGCCATTCTCTCCATCTTGTTAAGCGTCCCTAACAAGTAACCCTCAATGGTGATCGCAATAGCCACGATTATGGCTAGGGTCTGTCCCACTGATAGCATAAGCGCAAGTATTCCCTCATGAGGATTTACCAAGTTAGTGTATGCCATCATGATTGGGATGATGAATAGACCACCTGCCAACTTAAACGCTTCTACTGAAGACTTCATAGGGTTGGCATTTGCCACTCCTGCCCCAGCAAACGCTGCCAGTGCGATTGGTGGAGTCACATTTGAGGTCTGAGATAGCCAGAATACAATCAGGTGAGCGGTTAATAACGGTAATCCAAAGTCAGTCAACATAGGCACCGCCATAACGGCCAGTACGATATATGCGGCAGTAACAGGTAAGCCCATACCTAATATCAGCGCTACGATACTGATAAGCCCAAGGGCGATAATCATGTAACCGCCAGAGAAATCCATCACAAATTGAGTAAATTGAAGCCCTATTCCTGTTTGTCCTACAACCCCAACAATGATACCGGCAGCGCCACAGGCAGCAGAAATTGGCAAGGCCAGTAACGCGCCATTTTTCATGCCTTCAAAGAATTTCTTAAAGCCAATTCGGCTGTGCTTACGCATGCTTGCCACAACTAAGATAGCTGCACACCCTGCTACACCCACCAAAAGTGGTGAATACGCCATCATCAATAACGACGTGATCAACACAAGAGGTATAAGGTGATGAGCACCGTGCTTCATTACTGCAATCACAGCCTCTGTCTTACTCACTGCCTGCAGGTTCAATTTACAAGCCATAAGGTGCACATAAAGCAAGGTACAGAAGAAATACAGAATCGCTGGCGCAATGGAGGCAAACATGATCTCGCTATAAGGAACACCCGTAAATTGAGCCATGACAAACGCACCCGCCCCCATGATCGGTGGCATGATTTGTCCACCGGTCGAGGCCGCGGCTTCAATTCCTGCAGCTTGTTCCGATTTATAGCCAAGCTTTTTCATCATCGGAATGGTGATAGAGCCAGTGGTTACCGTATTGGCAATCGCTGAGCCAGAAATAGAGCCCAATCCTGCAGATGCGAGTACAGCCGCTTTCGCTGGACCGCCTCGATACTTACCAGCAATAGCAAACGCAAGATCAATAAAGAATTTACCTGCGCCCGTCACCTCTAAAAAAGCACCAAATAGAACAAAGATAAATACGGTTGTTGCTGCGATGCCGAGTGCAGAGCCAAACACGCCATTAGCAGAAAATATTTGGAACTGTATCAGCTCTTGTAAGGAATAAGTTTTAATCGAGATTGCACTTGGCAGCATGTCACCAAACATGCTGTAGCTAAGAAAAAGCACAGCAATCAGCACCATCACCCAGCCAACGGTGCGGCGACAACCTTCCATTAGCAAGGCAATCAATGCCCCGCCAGCAAACATGTCTGCAGGCTGTAATCCGTAGAACAAGTAATTGATATCGTTGTAGTCAAAGATTGACATGCGGTAGCCCGCGAACACAACCACAGCACATAAAACGAGATCAATGCAGCGACCTGCTATATAGAGCTTGCTCCTACGGTTACTGATTAACGGAAAGTGCAAAAAGATCAGCACTAACACCCAGCATAAATGTATAGGTCTAAAATAAGTGGCTGAGATAGTTGAGCTTATTCCCTGCCAGATTTGAAACACTGATAACGCAACAGCGATCAGTAATATTGAATAGCCAAAGAATGTTGTCACTCTTTCATAGGGCAAGTTAGCACTAAGATCTTGGTTATTTTCGTTATTAGTTACATCCATAACGGCGCCTGAAAGAAAATTAGATAAGAATTGGAAGCACAAAAAAGCAAGCGTCATGCTTGCTTTTTTGTTAGGTGGTTTTACTTAGATACAGAGTCTAGGTACTTCTTCGCACCTGGGTGTAGAGGCACACCTTGTAGTCGAGAAGCGTTCTCTGGTGTAGTCATTTCAGCCATCTTAACCACCTTACGAATATCCCCCATATTTTCATAGGCAGCCTTCGTTAGGCTGTACGCCATGTCATCATCCATATTCGCGTTAACCACCAATACGTTCCAAACACTTAGCGTAGAGACTTCGCCAACGTTATTGTAAACGTCTGCTGGAATATCATAAGAGCTGTAAGCTGGGTTTGCGGTTACAAACGCTTGGCTCTCTTCATCTGAGATAGAGAGGACTTTGATTTTATGGGTTAGTGCTACTTGCGTTACCGCCCCAACACCTTGTCCACCAACGATGAAGCCAGCATCTACCTGACCATTTGCCAGTGCGTTAGTCGTTTCTGAATAATTTAGATATACCGCTTTGATGTCTTTTTCAACATTGATACCGATAGACTCAAGAAGTGCAGCTGACGTTACGGCTGTGCCACTGCCTGGAGCGCCTAAAGAAACACGCTTGCCTTTTAGGTCAGATAGCGAGTTGATGCCTGACTTTTCTAGAGTAAGGGTATGAACCAGGTTTGGATAAAGAGCAAAAAGTGTCTTCACTGGCATTTTTGAAGGGAATTTACCCTGACCATTGTAAGCATCTAACACAACATTACCCATTGCAATCCCTGCAATCATGTCGCCGCGCACAACCTTGATGGTATTTTCTACGGAAGCTGCGGTTACTTCAGCCTTAGCGTTTACTTCTGGTACATGTTCAGACCAGACTTTTGCCAGTGCACCGCCAAATGGATAGTAGATACCGCTTTGACCGCCGGTACCAATTGAATAGTTTGCAGCACTTACTGATAGGGGCAGTAAACACGCTAAAGCCAACATAAAGTTTCGTTTAAACACAACCATCTCCTTGATTATTAGTCCAAAACGATTGGGTTATTGTTATTCAAATTTACCCAAATCGTCGCATATACCTTACTAGTGGACTAACACAAGTCAAAATATTGATTGGCTGAATGTGACGCTAGTTTTACTAAATGTGGCTTTAGACCGTTTATTGAGACAATTTCAGTTCAGGCTAAGTTGCATAGTTTGATGTTCTATACCCACCTCATCATAACGCTCACCAATAGATTCAAACCCCAGTTTTTCATAAAAATCTAGCGCATGTACCTGAGCGCCTAAGTAGACTCTTGCGAAATTTCGACGGCGCGCTTCATTCACTAGCGCCTTCATGATAGTGGTGCCTAATCCCTTACCTCTCTGACTAATAAGCACAGCTATGCGGCCAATATGGCCATCCCCAAGCATTCGGCCCGTTGCAACGGGTTCATCATTATCATAAACAAGAGCATGGACAGATTGTTCATCTTGGCCGTCAAAATCTAGGTTAGTATCTATGCCTTGCTCTGCGGTAAACACGGTATTTCGAACAAGAAAAATCTCATCTTTTGATTGCCAATCTACAATCTCTACTCGCATTGATTTGGTACCTCTTTAACTTCGATTGCTCATTACAGGTCATAGGTGTTTTTTGCACAATAACCATAATCACAAACTAATATTTATATTCATTCAATTGTCTGTGTTAAGGTGCACGCCATTTGCACCCTTCACTTAACTTAATTAGGAACTACTTTGACTAATAACGATATTTTGCGCCGTATCCGCTACACCTTCGACTTCAGCGATGCTGATATGATTGAGGTGTTTAATTCTGCTGATCTTACCGTCACTCGTGAACAGGTGATTAATTGGCTAAAGAAAGAAGAAGATGACTCTTTTTGCAAAATCATCGACAAACAATTAGCTCAATTTCTTAATGGCCTGATCAATCAAAAACGCGGTAAACGCGAAGGTGCTCAACCAGAGCCAGAATCACGCCTTACCAATAACATGATCTTTATGAAGCTTCGTATCGCCATGAACATGAAGGCTGAAGACATTCTTGATACATTGAAGCTTGTCGACTTTAGACTAAGCAAACACGAACTAAGTGCCTTTTTCAGAAAGCCTGACAACAAGCATTACCGTGAGTGCCAAGACCAGATCCTACGTAATTTCCTAATGGGTCTTCAACTTCAACTGCGCCCGAACAGCACTACTCAAGATTGATTATGTCGTTTTCACAGTTATCCCTATGTTCTGAGCTAAGTGACACTCTGCAGGCCAATTTCACCAAGCCTACCGAGGTTCAAAGCCAAGCCATCCCTGCAATCTTAGGGCGCAAAGATGTGCTCGCGATTGCTCAAACCGGCAGTGGTAAAACGCTGGCGTATGGCCTTGCGATCCTCGAACAAGTCAAATTGCAGCCCTGTAGCACCCAAGCCATTATTCTGGTTCCTACCAGAGAACTGGCAACTCAGGTGTGCGAAACTCTTGAACCGTACGCCAACACCGTCGATATCACCGCACTATCGCTGTGTGGCGGGATCGATAAAGAGTGGCAAAAAGAGCAGCTGCTGTTAACTCCTGAAATACTGGTTGCGACTCCAGGAAGGCTACTCGATCTGTTAAAAGATCAGTCAATCGACGTCACTAGACTGAGCTCGTTTGTGCTAGATGAAGCAGACAGATTGTTAGATATGGGCTTTTGGCCTGATATTCAAGAGATCGTGTCTCTTATTCCAGCAAAACGCCAAACCTTGATGTTCTCTGCTACCTTCTCTGAAAAGCTAGAAACTCAAGCCAAAGGGTTACTGCATGCGCCGCAACGTATTCAGACCAGCGTCGCCAATAGTGTGGTTGAAGGTATTGAAGAAACGCTCTATCTGGTGAACAAAGGCAGCAAGACCAACGCTTTGATTGCTCAATTGAAGCAACACAATTGGTCGCAAGTGTTAGTGTTTATTGGTGCTAAAGATAACGCTGACGCATTGACTAAGAAGTTAACCAAAGCGGGCATTTCAGTCGCCGCTCTGCATGGCAACAAATCCCAGCAAGAGCGTGAAGAGACTCTAGAGCTATTTAAGCAAGGTAAGGTTAATGTACTCATTGCTACAGACCTTTTAGCCCGAGGCATTCATGTACAGCGTCTGCCAGTGGTGATTAACTTTGAGCTACCGCAAAGCGCTGAGGTCTACGTGCACCGTGTCGGACGCACTGCACGCGCAGGTGAGCAAGGCATTGCTATCTCTTTGGTTTGTCATGGCGAAACAGAGTACTTGAGCGCTATTCGTCAGCTGACCCTCCGCGAACTTCCTCTTGAGCAACTTGAAGGCTTCCCTGTTACGGACAAGCCATCTTCTGGGCAAAGTAAACGTGCCCCAAAAGATAAGAAAGCGAATCGACGTACCAATAGTAAGAAGAGTATTAAGCAGTTTCAGAGGAAGCCTAGGAACGGTTAAGTGGTGCTGAATCTTAGAAAGTGCCTAAGCCGGCGATGTGCTCTCTAAGATCCTAGATATTTACTGCGTAAATTCTAGGATGACGGTGTGTAGTCTGTACGATATACCTGACCCTCGTCATTCCGGCAGTCTTTTAGCCGGAATCTTAGAGGATGCCCAAGCCTTAAATATGCACCTTCTCTGTAAGCATAAAAAAACACCAGTGGTTCGCACTGGTGTTTTTGTTTTTAAGTCTTGTATATTCAGGTTAAGTCTGAGAAAACTGATGAAGCGATTTTGCTTGAACCACAGGCTTGTTTTCTTTCAGTAGGCGCATGCCTCTGAACATTCGGACAAACCATACCGCAATCGCTATGGCAGAGATGACGCCACCTGCGATAGGAATAAAGTGCGCAATCTCAACTAGCGCGCTGTTGCGTGCCCAGTAATCGTTAACCCCGATAAGTACGCCGTTGGAGGTTGCGACTGTAACAATCAGCACCACAAAGAAGGTCAAAAATAGAAAGAAGTTTCTGATCAAGCTGTAGTAGTGAGAAATCACCACATCGCTATCTTCGTCCTTATCTAAGCGATACCCTGCATACACAATCGCGATAACACCCGACAGTAACAAGGTAAATGGAGTAAGAATACTGCCTATATAGGCGTACCAAATGCCTTTATGATGATCATTCATTGCTCACCCCATCCTTTTTATTGGCTCCCTTAACAGGGGCATCTTCCAATTGATCTTTGACCTCTTCGTACCATAGGTCGTGGTGCTCTTTGGCCCAGGTTTCATCAACCTTGCCTGTTACCATACCTTCAAGTGCACCTTCCATACCAAACAAGCCAATATAGATATGGAAAACAAATCCACAGATCAATATTAGTGCTGAGATCATGTGCACTAAGTTAGCTATCTCCATATCTCGTCGAGTTTGATCGAAGATTGGGAAATCTAGGATAACACCACTGGTTGCCGCCACTGCACCGAATACAATCAGTAGCCAGTAGATGATTTTTTCGCCGCCATTGGAAAAGCCCGCTGATGGGTGTGATCCTTTATGCTTACCCATCATGCCGCCCATCTTCATAAACCACTGCACATCAGTTTTGTTGAAGATAGATTTACGCCACCATTTCACTAATATGAAGATAAGTAGGATATAGAAAATTGGCCCTATGTAGTTGTGGTATTGCTTGGCCGTCATAATCACCAAACCCCATAACTCAGTCGGAATAAACGGCTTTAAGAAATGCTTACCGTACACCAACATCAAACCACTAAACGCGAGAGTCAAAAAGGTAAAGGCCATTGTCCAATGAAGCGCCCTATCCATCCGAGACCAGCGATTGAGTTTTCTGCCCGTACGCGGCTTACTGAGCATCAACGGTCCAACTAAGAAGTAGGCCAATACCACCATCATGATACTGCCAAAGATGGCTACCGCTGCCGCGGGAGACATCCACTTCTCTTTTAAGATGAACCAAGTTTGCCCTGGTACACTAATTAGCACACCATGCTCAGGAGACTTTGAGGTTGTAGTGCCCTCAACGCCTCCTTTCACATCTCGCCAATAGTCAGCACCGGCCAATTGAACCATTTCTTTTTCTGCTGCGGTGTTGGCCTTTTGCTCTTCTGCATAGCTTGCTGTGCTCACTAGCATCAAAACACTGGCGAACACCGTTAACAGCAACAAAGTCCATTGTTTCGCTAACTGCATCTGATTGCTCCCTCTAGCTAGCTTTTGGTTGCATCAAACGCTATATCTTCACCATCGCTCCATCCAGCGCCTTTTGCTCCGCGCTCAACAACACGTTGACGGAAGATGTCCGAGACCACTTCAGCATCACCGGCAAGCAATGCCTTGGTAGAACACAGCTCAGCACACATAGGCAGTTTGCCTTCTGCAATGCGGTTTGCACCGTATTTCGCGCGCTCTTCTTCAGAGCCGTTCTCTGTCTCAGGACCACCTGCACAGAAGGTACATTTATCCATCTTACCGCGCTCACCAAAGGCTGAGGTGTGCGGGAATTGTGGTGCACCAAACGGACAAGCAAATAGACAATAACCACAACCAATACATAGATCTTTGTTGTGCAGCACAATGCCATCTTCAGTGTACTCAAAGCAATCTGCAGGACACACCGCCATACACGGAGCATCGGTACAGTGCATACACGCTACAGAGATTGAGCTTTCACCCGGTTCACCGTCGTTCAGTGTTACAACGCGGCGACGTTGAATACCCCACTCTAAGGCATCATCGTTTTCGTTTTTACATGCAGTGACACAGCCGTTACATTCGATACAACGCTTGGTATCACATAGAAATTTCATTCTAGCCATAATTCAGGTTTCCTTACGCTTTTCGAATATTACACAGAGTTACTTTGGTTTCTTGCATCTGAGTAACGGGGTCATAACCATAGGTCGTTGCAGTGTTTGCTGCTTCACCTATGACATAAGGAACTGTGCCTTCTGGATAGCGTTCCGTAAGGTCTTCACCTTGGAACTTACCACCGAAGTGAAATGGCATGAACGCAAGCCCTGGAGTAACTCGTCTGGTCACCATAGCCTTCACATGCACTTTACCTTTCTCGGCACCCTCAACCCAAACCATGTCACCATCTCTGATGCCAAGGTCATTCGCGTCTTTAGGGTTCACCTCAACAAACATTTCTTGTTGAAGCTCAGCTAGCCAAGGGCTAGAACGTGTTTCTTCACCACCTCCTTCGTACTCAACCAAGCGACCAGACGTAAGAATTATTGGGTATTCTTTCGACTTGTCGACATCCTGAATACTCTTGTACAGAGTAGGTAGTCGATAGATAGACTCGCTGTCATCCCAGGTTGGGTAATCTTTAACAAGATCCCTGCGAGGCGTATACAGTGGCTCACGGTGCAATGGCACTCTGTCTGGGAAAGTCCATACAATGGCACGAGCCTTAGCATTACCAAATGGGATACAGCCATGCTTAATTGCGACACGCTGGATACCGCCAGACAAGTCAGTTTTCCAGTTTTTACCCTCAGCTGCGGCTTTCTCTTCAGCGGTAAGGTCATCCCACCAGCCTAAACTTTTCAGTAACTTATCGCTGAACTCTGGGAAGCCATCTTGCAGTTCACAACCTTTCGAGTAGCTGTCTTCTGCCAGCAGGTTTTCACCCTCAAACTCAACGCCGAAGCGCGCGCGGAAGTTACCGCCACCCTCAGCTACCGGTTTAGAGGTGTCATACAAGATATGAGTACCTGGATGCTTCATCTCTGCTGTGCCCCAACAAGGCCATGGCAGACCATAGGTTTCGCCGTTCGCCGGTCCACCTTCTGCAGCCAATGTGGTTTTATGGAAGGTGTGCCAGTTTTGCTGATGCTCTTTTAGGCGCTCAGGGCTTTGTCCGGTGTAACCGATCGTCCACATACCTTTGTTGAACTCTCGAGTGATGTCTTCAATAACGGGTTGGTTGTCTTGAACTTCAATGTTTTTGAACAGCTGTTCGGAAAAACCCAGCTTTGTAGACAGCAGATACATGATCTCGTGGTCAGGTTTTGACTCAAACAAAGGCTCCACAACCTTGTCACGCCACTGCAACGAGCGGTTTGATGCGGTTACTGAACCATGAGTTTCAAACTGAGTAGTCGCTGGTAGCAGATAGACACCATCGGTACGATCATTCATAACGCCCGCTACGGTTGGGTACGGGTCGACGATAACCATCATATCCAACTTCTGCATCGCTTTACGCATCTCAGGACCACGTGTTTGCGAGTTTACTGCGTGTCCCCAATAAAACATGGCGCGAATATTGTCATTTTGTTCAATATTCTCTTTGTTTTCTAAAACACCATCTATCCAACGAGATACTGGGATACCCATGTTGTTCATAGGCAGCTTGCCGCGGTATTTGTTTTGGTCGAAGCGCTCTTCAATCCACTTGTAATCGAGATCCCACACCTTAGCCCAATGTTTCCATGAGCCGGGTGCAAGGCCGTAGTAACCTGGAAGTGTGTGCGATAGTACGCCAAGGTCTGTCGCACCCTGTACATTATCGTGACCACGGAAGATGTTTGCACCACCGCCAGATTTACCCATGTTACCCAGAGCAAGCTCAAGGACACAGTATGCGCGAGTGTTGTTATTACCTGTGGTGTGCTGAGTTCCCCCCATACACCAAACAATACAACCAGGGCGGTTATCCGCTAAGATCTTCGCGGTTTTGTACATTTGCTCTTCAGAGGCGCCTGTTACACGTTCAACCTTGTCTGGTGTCCAGTTTGCGACTTCTTTGCGGATCTCATCCATACCAAATACGCGCTGGCGGATGAACTCTTGGTCTTCCCATTTGTTTTGGAAGATATGCCACAACAAGCCCCAAATGAAGGCAACGTCTGTACCCGGGCGAAGTGAAATATAGTGATTAGCCTTAGCTGCAGTGCGCGTTCGTCTTGGGTCAGCAACTACTATCTGACAGTTGTTTTTTTCTTTTGCGATTAAAATGTGCTGCATGGCTACTGGGTGAGCCTCTGCAGGGTTCGAACCAATAAACAGCATCGACTTACAGTTGTGCATGTCATTAAAAGAATTGGTCATCGCACCATAACCCCAGGTATTCGCTACCCCAGATACAGTGGTGGAGTGACAAATACGTGCTTGGTGGTCAACGTTGTTGGTACCCCAAAGCGACGCCATCTTTCTAAACATGTAGGCTTGTTCGTTGTTGTGCTTCGCACTACCTAGCCAATACACTGAATCTGGGCCAGATTCTTTACGAATTTGCAGAGCTTTATCGCCAATCTCATTGATGGCTTCATCCCAGCTCATTTTTTTCCACTTACCACCCTCAAGCTTCATCGGGTATTTAAGGCGTTTTTCACCGCGACCATGTTCACGCAGCGCCGCACCTTTGGCACAGTGACCGCCAAGGTTAAATGGATGGTCAAATGCAGGTTCTTGGCCTGTCCATACGCCATTTTTCACTTCGGCGTAGATACCACAGCCAACCGAGCAGTGTGAACAGATAGTGCGTTTGATTTCAACGTTAACGTCTTTGTTTTCAGTATTGGCTTGGGCCTTTTTCATCATACCGGGAGCAAAGATCCCCGCACCTACCACAGCACCACCTGCGGCGAGTGAAGAGTTCTTCATGAAGGTACGACGGCTAACACCGAACTTTTGATTAGGATTTGAGGTGCTTTCAGAGCGCTTGGTTAGTTTCATAGTCTTAGGCTCCTAGAGTGAATCATAATAGTCACGGATATGCTGGGTTTCTTTATATCCCTGCTCATCTTTCGATTGTTCGTTGTTCACATCAATCGGGTTCGCCTGAGCTGTTGTTGTAGCCGTGCTCAGTACTGCACCAGCAACAACGCCGCCTCCTAAAGCCTTTAACGCTTTACGACGATGACTATCAATTTCTTTGTTGTTTTTCATGACTCCATCCTCAACCTAATCCAGTTCACTCGAGCGAACAGCAATGCTCTGCTCACTCAATGCTACGGCTTCTAGCTCCAAAAAGGAGGCAAGAAGACTTGCTACAACCACGTAAAATCCAGCCGCTTTTGCGCTCTGGATTTGCTTAACTAAATCTTTATACCAAGTCGCAATGTGGCGATTAAAAAACACCCCTTGCTGCGGTGAGTTTTCTTCTACCAACATCGCCATCACCTCGCAAATGGCGGCAATGTGATCCTCTGGCTCTTTCACGCTGTCATTTCTTTCAAAACCCAGCGCGGTAAGATCTTGCCTTAGAGCAATCAAGGGTTTCTCCATCAAGGCGCCACTGAGGTGCCAAGAAGCGAAGGGCATTACTTCCCCTCTTCCAATCCCTATGAATAAATCTTGGTATTCTTCTTCTAATTCTTGTTGATTCGCTTGGCTTGCAGCCTGCTTAAGGGCTTGCCAGTCAGCGCTCATCTGACTGTTACTGTCTTCCGTTTCTATCTCAGATAGCCATTCAAGCAAGACGCTGTTTGGGGCTTGTCTGAACAGGGTAGCAAGTAACAAATAAATATCGGCGCGCGGTGCCTGTAGTGCTTCTTGATTCATGCTTACCCCTAATATTTTAGCTGTTTTGTAGGATCTTTCGCCATTTCTTCAAAAACATCCGCAACTCGGCAGTCTTCACACATGGCAATTCGACGGATTGCGTTGTCATCAGAGAAGTGAGAATGCCCCTTTAATTTCCCTTGAAGCATAGTAATCATTGACTTGGGCGCGAATGGTTTTTGACAACGCAAACAGAGCGCAGGCTCATCTTGGTGTAATACAGTGGCATTGGTGCGCTGCGCCTGATTCCAGTTCATTCTTGGCGTCAGGGTGAGTGCATCTTCAGGGCAGGCTCCCTCGCACAAACCGCACTGCACACAGTCTTGCTCGATGAAATTCAGTAAAGGTAACTTACCTTCATTATGGATAGCCGTCGTTGGGCAAACCGCAACACACGCCATACACAAGGTGCACTTGTCGGTGTCACACTCAACAGTGCCATAAGGTGCGCCTTCCGGAAGAGCAACTTGTTGCTGAAGAGGGGTGAAAGATTTTGCCAGTCCATCTAGAGATTGAAAGAGTCGTGAACGTTTATCACCTTCAAGTTCACCAACAGCAACCCCTAGAGGCTGTTCAATCAAGTTGGGCGCCTGAGATCTCAAATCTTCCAAATACAAAATATCAACACAGCCAGCATTAATGCCTAGCTGCCTTAGTAAGGTTTGTGCCACGGCAACTTCTTCATTGAGCACGCGGATAATCGTGGCTGGCATTCGACGACTTGCTGCGAACAATACCTGAGTAGCACCGTTGGACAGTGCAGCAAACCAAGTATCTATCCCCACAGAAGGCAGTTCGTTCACCACAATAGGGATGACGTTATCTGGCAGTGCGCTAAGCGCCATTAAGTTATAGGTTTCATGCTGTTCACTGCAAAATAGGATAATTGGCGACTCGCCGCCTTGCTCTTGGTAGTTTTGCAGTGTTCTCTCAATGTAACCTTGGGTTTCTTGAGGATATGGGAGTGCGTATTCAATCGCGCCAGTAGGGCAAGATGTGGCACAGGTGCCAACCCCTTGGCAGAGATAAGGATTGATCTCAATTTTATGTCCTATCTCGTCGCTCCCCTCGCTGGTCAATGCTCCAGCAGGACAAGACAAGATGCAACGTTCACACCCTTTAACGCCACGTGAGCTGTGCGCGCACTTGTCAGTATCTAAACGGAAAAACTTGGGCTTATCGAACGTGCCAACCAATGCGTTAATTTCTTCAATGGCATCTTCAAGCTTTGGATAGCCTCTTCCTACAGGGAAATAACCTACCGGCGGCACTTCATTATCAATCAGTGATTTCGGGCTCAAATCTAAAATCAGGTCAAAGTGTTGCTGCCCAATAGCTATGGGAGCAAGATCTATCTCTGATAATAAGTCAGGCTGCGACAATTGAAATGAAAATCGCCCCATATATCCGCTAAGAGACGCTGATGAGAAGTAATAAGGCGTTATTCCGTCTTGCACTTGAGCATTTACTGGGGTGACGAAAGTTACCGAACTCAAGCCAGAAAATTGCTGCTGAAGTGATTTAAGGTCTTGCGTTGCAGCAATAACGAGCAAGGCACCGTGACTTTCATAGCTGACGGTGGGTGGAATAAGATTAGAGAGCTCTAACGTGTTGTTAAAGGCGTAATTGCGCGCTTGGCCATTGCTTGAAGTCGATTGAGCCAAAAATTCCTTTAGCATTCGCATCCTGTGAGTTAATGAATAAGCTCAGCTTACTGTTGTGAATAGTTTGCTTAAGGATTGCAGATAATTTGTAGAATCATGTTAAACCCATAGAAATTTTGAGGCATTACGCAGAAAATTTTGTTAACTATGTGATTTTCTAAACATTTTTATTTGAATCCTCTCTAAAAGACGTAGATTCAACCTCATCGGAGTTGTTCTCAGACCCTGAATATGTTTCTTTTTTGTCAACAGATTGATTCTCTACAAGCTCAGATTCAGCCTCATTGTCTTCTACCTTATCTTCCCTTTTTTGCTCTTCAACAGCCTGTGATTGCAACTCATCGGTAGGGCTTTGATCCTCAGCTAACTCCTCTAGTTGCTCCACTTTCTCTTGGGTCCAATTGCGAAGCTTACTTGCCACATCGGCAGACAAGGATTTCACTTGGCTAAAGTCTTGGTTGTAATCATTGAGCTCATCAACTTCACTAAACTGCCCACTGAGAAAGAGACTGCGCAGCGCTCGCTTCTTTAATTCAGGTGCAGCATCTGACGCCAACAACGCAGACATAGCATTACCCTTTTTTTGCTCTTCTGTAACTTCTTTATCTTCGTCTTGTGTGTGATCTAACTCTTCACACTCGGCCGAGTCTAAGGGCTCTAAATTAGGTTCGTCGAGCTCTGGTTGTTCTTCCGTTATCACCTGCGAATCCACTTCCTGTTGTGAATTCTCTGTTTGTTCTTCAAGTTCAGCCGGCGCTGTATGCTTGTGCAGCAGTCTTTCAAACAATCCACGACTCATGATGACTCTCCTGCTCTATCTTTATCGACTGGCACGTCCCGCTCCTTTGCGTTTTTTCTTTCTATGCTCAATCAATTCCCCATGACGAGCAAGGTAGGCTTCCATCCATGCCTGCACAGCCAATGGCATATCCACCGATAGCACCAGATAGTCGCCATCCAGAAAACTGCCTGCTACGCTTTGCGACACAGTGACAGAAACAAGGTTGAGTGATTCAGTGTCATTTTCCAGCACCACGAACAGTTTTGGGGTCTGTGAATTGAGGTTAAAACGGTAGTCGGTTCTCTCATCTCTGAACAGTTGTATTTCAGCATCGGTACCTGTCTCACTCTTCGAAGGGTCTAAAAATATCTCTTCGATGTTCCAATTGCTGGTTTGCCACTTAGAGTTTTGTGTTTGATGTAGAATAATCTGACATCTAATGGGCCAATTATCTTCCGTTTTCATTGGTACCTCGTTAAGCTAAGTCATTATTATTTAAATAGTTCTACTCGAGCCAACTCGAATAACTGAAAGATGGGCTACGCCCCCTTACCTTTCTACACAACACAGTTCTAGTATAGAAAAAGGAATTTTTGATGCCTAAAGCGCCCCATATCGTTGCCGTTGGCCAACCTCCGTCTCAGACGCAAAGTGTGACCGTTTTTGATGAATATGGAGAGCCACTGAGCAAAGATATTGCTTGCGAGTGTCCCTTAACCGTCTTGCTTAATTGGCGAGAGATAGTGACATTGATGACACTAGGGTCTCACCCTGGCGCTCTAGTACTAGGTTATCTTAAAAATCAAAGCTTTATATCAGACCCTACCCAACTTGATTCCGTGTTGATAGATTGGGAGACAAACAGTGTGGCAGTGGTCACCAAAGAAAACACTGACTTCCTAGAAAACGCCTTGAAGAAGAAAACCGTCACCTCGGGCTGTGGACAAGGCACTATGTACGGCAACGTCATGAAAAGCCTAGAAAATTATCAAGTGCCGCAAACAAAAATCAAGCAAAGTGCGCTTTATTCCACGCTGATGGCACTCACCCACTACAACGATACCTACAAAAAAGCCGGTGCTGTACACGGCTGTGCCGTTTGTAGAGAAGGGGAAGTGGTTTCCTTTGTCGAAGATGTAGGCCGTCACAATGCGGTGGATACGCTAGCGGGCGAGATGTGGCTTAATCAAGACACGGGGGATGATAAGATTTTCTATACCACAGGTCGCCTTACCTCAGAGATGGTGATTAAGGTGGCGCAAATGGGCATCCCTACTCTGCTTTCTCGTTCTGGGGTTACCCAAATGGGGCTTGAATTAGCAGAGCGTTTTGGTATCACTATCATCGCCAGAGCCAAGGGGCTTCGCTTTCAGGTCTACCACGGGGTAGAAAAAATCGAATTCGATGGCAAACACGCCAATAACGAAGACATCAAAAAGGATCGATAAGACTCATGTTTCTCAAATCATTGTTCCAACGCATTCATTCACGCATTCAAAAGCGTACAGCGCTACTGGTTGCGCTATCTTCCCTACTTATTATCACCATACCAGCACATGCGGACTCCAAATCGCTGCGCATGGCAACCACCACCAGCACCTATCACTCAGGCTTACTTGATTACCTATTGCCGACCTTTACCAAGGACACGGGATACGAGGTGCAGCTATTGGTTACCGGATCAGGTAAGGCCCTAAAAATGGGTGAAATGGGCGATGTAGACATCGTTCTTACTCACTCTCCAAAGGCCGAAAAAGCCTTCCTTGATGCGCAGTTTGGCATCGATGCTCGCTCGGTAATGTACAACGATTTTATTCTAGTGGGTCCTAAAGATAATCCAGCTAAGCTTGCCGAAACAGATACAGCGGCTAGTGGCTTAACCAAAATCGCAGACAGCAAGTCTGTGTTTATATCTCGCGGAGATGACTCGGGCACCCACAAAAAAGAGCTGGCATTATGGGAAGCGGGTAACGGTACTCACGATTGGAGTAACTACCGCTCTATCGGCCAAGGCATGGGGCCAACTTTGAACATGAGCTCGGAATTACAAGGCTATACTTTGACGGACAGAGGTACCTGGCTTGCTTATCAAGAAGCACTTGATCTGGCTATTTGGGTGCAAGGCGATCCGGCTCTATTCAATCAATACCAAATTATTCGTGTTAACCCGAAGCGGTATCCTGACCTGAACATCGATGGCGCTAAAGCCCTCAGTGATTGGATAGTGAGCGACAAGGCTCAAGACTTGATTGATCAATTTCAGGTCAAGGGGGAAAAACTGTTTACTGCTGATGCGAAACCGTCTAACTAATGAATATTGGTGACACCACAATAGAAGCGATAAAGCTGCTTCTTAGTCTTGACCCCGCGCTGTGGAAGGTAGTGTCTATCTCCTTCAGCGTGTCGCTGTTCGCCCTTAGTTTATCTTTACTGCCTGCCATAGCCATAGCACTAGTGTTAGCGTACGCGCCGTTTCCAGGGCGAAACATTATCACCTCTGTAGTCAACACACTGCAAGCGGTGCCTACGGTCGTCATCGGCTTATTACTGTACATGACACTTTCTCGCTCAGGTCCAATGGGCGACTGGCAATGGCTGTTCACACAAAAGGCAATGATACTTGGACAGATACTCATCGCAATGCCTATCCTTATCTCTATGCTCCAAGCTGGGTTTCAAAGCGTCGATATGCGCAATGTCGAAACCTCTATTACCTTGGGTAAGTCCTATCCTCAGGTATTTAGAGCACTGCTATGGGAAACACGGTTTGCGTTGATTGCTGCTATTGTGACCGCATTTTCACGAATAGTCACAGAGGTCGGATGTTCAATGATGGTTGGCGGGAATATCCTAGGTCATACACGTAACATCCCCACCGCAATTGCCTTAGAAAGTTCAAGAGGCGCATTTTCACAGGGTGTGGCGTTGGGTATTGTGTTGCTGCTTTTGGCACTCATACTCAATTTTGTCTTAACGTCTTTGCGTGGGCAAAGTCATCTTCGAGTCTAGAGGCGAGAATCAATGTCAATACAACTAAGAGCCCAAGATTTGTCTAAGCGCTATGATGATCGGGTTCTGTTCCACATTCCTAGCCTAACTCTAGGCCCTAGCGATGCCATCTACTTGAAAGGTCATAATGGTGTTGGTAAAACAACGCTGCTGAAGATCCTTGCTGGCCTCACTACCCCAAGTAGTGGCACCATCAACGGCAATGAGATTTCCACATTCCAGCGACTATTTAAACGAAAGTTATTTAGAGACGTTGTGTATCTGCATCAGTCGCCTTATATGTTTGATGCAAGCTTAGTGGATAACATTCGCTACGCCTTGCCTCTTACCTCTCAGCAAGGTTTAAACAGTCGTACGCGCGCTATCCACGCCTTGAGACAAGTAGGTTTAGAGTCTCTGGCGGATGAGCATTGTTCCGTTCTTTCTGGCGGGGAGAAACAACGCTTAGCGATGGCGAGAGCTTGGATTGTTAATCCATCAATACTGTTGATGGACGAGCCAAGCGCATCATTGGACATGGAGTCTACGCAAGGCATAGTGTCTCTTGCCAAAGACCTGCTAGACCGAGGCTCTAGTATCGTCATCACCAGTCATCAACAAAATGGGCTAACCAATCTCTGCGAGACTCAGTGGTGCATCGAAAATCAGGGGCTAACTGCAACGCCTCATCTTCGAATTATCGATGAAGACATCAAGCACATCGAACCTATTACCCACAACATTTTAGGGAACTAATATGAATTCAATAAGCTGGGTCGTCCTAGCCGGAGGCCAAGCCACTCGTATGCAAGGTCAAGATAAGGGATTAGTGGAGCTCAATGATAAACCACTGATCGAATACGTTCTTGAGGTTCTCAAATCGCATACCGATTCTGTTTATATCAATGCCAATCGTAGCCAAGAGCGTTATCAAGAGTATGCGCCTGTTTTTGCGGATCAGTATCAAGGATTTGTTGGCCCAATGGGGGGCATTCATGCCGGTCTGACCCACGTAGATAGCGACTGGGTTGGATTCGTACCCTGCGACTGCCCACAAATCTCTCCCACTTTGATTTCACGCATGCAACAAGAAATCAGCGATGAAGATGAAATTTTAGTGGCGCATGATGGCGACTTTATTCAACCCGTGTTTACGGTATTTCGTCGCAGTGTATTGGAGCGATTACAACAATTTCTCGATGATGGTGAGCGCAAGATCATTCTCTTCTATGATCGCTGTCATACCCGACAGATCGATTTTAGCGACATCAAAGACAGCTTTGTGAACCTTAACTCGAAGCAAGAATTACTTAAATTTAAGCAGTAGCCATGAAAATGATTTGTAATACGCCAATTCTTGGCTTAGCCGCGTTTAGCGGCACGGGGAAAACTACCCTACTCGAGCAGCTAATTCCTTTGCTTACCAACGCAGGTCTTAAACTTGGGGTCCTCAAACACGCCCATCACAACTTTGACATCGACCAAGAAGGCAAAGACAGCTATCGATTGCGAAAAGCTGGAGCAACGCAAATGTACATCAGCTCTCGCTATCGTAATGCCATGATTACTGAAACCCGTGACGAAGAAGCAACCTTCGAGCACCTTCTGATGCAATTTAAGCATGATGAACTCGACCTGATCCTCATCGAAGGATTTAAAAGCCAGTCATTCCCAAAAATTGAATTGCGCCGTGAAGCCCTACAAAATCCTTGGATGTATCCCAATGATGACAATATTGTCGCTGTCGCAACTGATATCGCACTAGATTGCTCACTGCCTAAGTTTGATATTAACGATCTTGATGCTATTGCCGAGTTTATTATTTCTAGCGTGAAATCTAGCGACGCTACATACAAGAAGCAAAGCGAAGACAGTGTTGCTGCCTGCTGCGATACCCTCTCCCCTGCTTTCCTTTCTGTTGAGCAAGGCATAGAACGCATATTAGATGCGGTTTCAGAGATTGAGGGTCAAATCAGTGTAGAGGTCGATCACGCCCTCAAGCATGTCTTAGCTGAAGATGTCGTGTCGAACATTAATGTACCGCAACACACAAACTCAGCAATGGATGGCTTTGCTATCCGCGATGAAGACGTGTCTCTAGAACGCTTTAAGCTAGTTGCCGAAGTGATGGCGGGTCAAAACTATCCTCATCCTCTGCAAGCAGGTGAGGCGGTTAAGATCATGACTGGAGCCCCAGTGCCGAGCAATGGCACAACAGTCGTGATGAGAGAACAATCAGGTACCTTCAGCGAAGCAGGAATTAATTTTGTTACTTTTAATGGCGCAGCTGTCAAAGCAGGACAAAATGTTCGCTCCGCTGGAGAAGACCTTAGCGAAGGCCAAAGCGTGTTCGAAAAAGGGTGCAAAATAGGCCCAGCCGAAATGGGAATGATCGCCTCTCTAGGTATCAACCAATGCTTGGTTAAGCGTAAGCTAAAGGTGGCCATATTCTCTACCGGCGATGAGGTTCAACACCCCAGTCAGCCACAAAAAGAAAACTGCATCTATGATTCAAACCGATATTCCCTAATAGGTCTTCTGACTCAGCTCAACTGTGAAATCTTAGACCTTGGTATTCTTGAAGATGATCATCACCAAATAGAAAAGGCCGTTTCAGACGCCGCGCAGAACGCTGATCTGGTACTGACAACAGGTGGCGTCTCGGTTGGTGATGCGGATTACATCAAAGACGTGTTGGAACAAAACGGCAACATCGATTTTTGGCGTATCAATATGCGACCAGGCAGACCACTAGCCTTTGGTAAAATTGGTGAAACGCCTTTCTTTGGTCTTCCAGGAAATCCTGTTGCCACTATGGTTTCGTTTATTAACTTTGTAGAGCCTGCTATCCGTAAGATGCAAGGCGATGAAAAGTGGACACCCACCAAGCTGCGCGCTCTAGCAAGTGAGCCACTGCGCTCTCGCCATGGACGCACAGAGTTTACTCGAGGGGTCTACAGCCTAAACGATCAAGGCCAACTTGTTGTCCGCTCCACCGGTAAGCAAGGTTCAGGGATATTGCGCTCTATGAGTGAAGCCAACTGCTTGATTGAGATAGAGCCTTTGTATGCCAAGGTTGAAAAAGGTGAATTAGTTACCATCATCCCTCTAACCATTTAATCCTTAGTTCCAACGTCATTTCATAAGGGTTTCGATTTATCGAAACCCTTTTTATTATAAATTTTCATTATTATATGAATAAGCAATGATAATTTCTTATCTTTAATACCCTTAGGTATAGTGAGCTCAATCGAATTCCACTCATACCACGCATTGGACAGACACCGATGCAAGCGAGGATATGCCATGAAATTTCTACACACAATGCTTCGAGTTGCCGACCTAGATAAATCGATCGAGTTCTACACCAAGGTTCTTGGCATGAAGGTTCTTGAGCGTCACGAAAACACTGAGTACCGTTACACGCTTGTATTTGTTGGCTTTGATGACGTATCAAGCTCAACCACTATTGAGCTTACCTATAACTGGGATACTGACGCGTACGACCACGGTAACGCATTTGGTCATATCGCTCTTGGCGCAGAAGATATCTACGCGGCATGCGATAAGATCAAAGCACTAGGTGGCAATGTATCTCGTGAACCAGGTCCAGTAAAAGGCGGCGAGACTCACATCGCATTCGTTAAAGACCCAGACGGTTACGCAATCGAACTGATCCAACTAGGCTAATTAGAGAGAGAATAATAATGACTAACGCACTATTTCAACCAATTCAACTAGGTCCACTATCTCTTAAAAACCGTATCGTGATGCCGCCAATGACTCGCTCTCGCGCAAGCCAACCAGGTAACATTGCTAACGATATGATGGCTGAATATTACGCACAGCGCGCAGATGCAGGCTTGATTGTAGCTGAAGGCACGCAAATCTCAGCAATGGGACAAGGCTACGCTTGGACTCCAGGTATCTACTCTGCTGAGCAAATTGCTGGCTGGAAAAAAGTAACGGATGCGGTACATGCTAAAAATGGCAAAATCTTCGCGCAACTATGGCACGTAGGCCGAGTAACGCACCCTGACAACATCGGTGGTGAGCAACCAATCTCGTCTTCAGCAATGAAAGCAGAAAATGTAAAGGTATTCATCGACAACGGCACTGACGCACCGGGCTTTGTTGATGTTGTTGAGCCTCGCGAGATGACTAAAGCTGACATCGAAATGGTGGTTGAGCAATACCGTCAAGCAGCGCTGAACGCTATCGAAGCAGGCTTTGATGGTATCGAACTGCACGCAGCAAACGGCTACTTGATCAACCAGTTTATTGACTCAGAAGCAAATAACCGTACTGATGAATACGGCGGCTCAATTGAAAACCGTCTGCGTTTTCTTGGTGAAGTAGTGACAGCGATGTCAGAAGCTATTGGCGCAGAGCGCGTTGGCGTACGTCTAGCTCCGTTTACTTCTTTAAACGGCACTGTTGACGCAACACCTGTTGAGACTTACGTTGCAGCAGCAGCACTACTAAACAAACTGAACGTGGTTTACGTGCACATTGCCGAAGTAGATTGGGAAGATGCACCTGAAACACCAAAAGCGTTTAAAACCGCTGTTCGCGAAGCATACCAAGGAGTGCTGATTTACGCTGGTCGCTACGACGCTGAAAAAGGCGCTGAAGCCATCGAAGAAAACACCACAGATATGGTAGGTTTTGGTCGTCCATTTATTTCAAATCCAGACCTTCCTAACCGCATCAAGAAGGGTTATCCTTTAGCTTCTCATAACCCAGAAACGTTATTTGGTGGTGCAGAGCAAGGCTTAACAGACTACCCTGTCTACCAAGCTTAATCATCGCTCAACACAATCAAAAACCCTGCGCTCTCGCAGGGTTTTATCGTTTTTAAGCGTATCTCAATTAGGATAACCATGAATCTGAAGGCTCTCAAAGGTGAGTTGTTTCTTGTATTGGCAACCATTCTAGCCGCAATAGGTTGGATTGCCTCTAAACTCGTGATTCTCGAAGTCCCGGGCGAAATCTTCATCACTAGCCGTTTCCTGCTGGCAAGTTTAATTCTTTTTCCCTTCTGTTATAAAAAAGTCCTCGCACTCAAACTAAAACAGATAATCTCTCTACTTGGTGTAGGCTTCGTCTTAGCCCTGTCTATTCAAGTTTGGGTGTATGCGGTCTCTATCTCAACCACTCTGGCCGAGGGAGCCTTTATCATGAGCCTCGCTATGATAATTGCGCCATTCGTGTCATTGATATTGTTTCGAGTTAAGCCTAACCGAGCCTTTTGGGTCGCCTTACCTATTGCCATCTTAGGTATGGCTCTACTCACCCTAGCTAACGGCTGGCAAGTAGACAGAAGCCAATGGTATTTCTTACTCGCTTCGGGATTGCTGTCGCTGCACTTTGTCTTAAACAAACGTGTGATCACCAATCTGAACCCATTAACCTCCATCTGTGTGCAATTGTTTGCTGTTGGGTTGATTGGAGCCATCTCTGTAGGCATTACCCAGCCAGATGCTTTCGAGCTGAATAGGCATGTATTGTTTTGGTTTGCGGTATCCACCCTTATTGCCACCTCGATTCGCTACCTAGCGCAAACGGTAGGTCAATTCTCAGTGAAGATGGAAACCGCGTCTCTCATTATGATTTTAGAGCCCGTATGGACATTAATGCTCAGTATCAGCATGCTTGGTGAAGTCGTGGGTACGCAAAAACTGCTCGGTGGAGGCGTTATCTTCTTATCGCTATTGGTGTACATCAAGCTGTCTAAAAAAGGCTAGATGTAATACGACTAGGCGTCAGTCCAGCTACTACTGTCAATTTTCTGCTCACTATCTAGTAGTTTTGCTAGTTCATTGATCATGGCCCCAAGGCTAAAGTTACCTCACTGGTTACGAGATTTTGGGGTCACACTATGAGTCATTCATCTATCGCTTTATATGCCATTAACAGCAATGGGAATCGAACCCTTAGCGACACATTTTCAGGTTCGTATCGCCAATGTGCCTTCCTTTTTTCGCAAATGAGCAACGAATACGCACCAGAAGGCAGTAACAGTTACCAAGTCTTGTTTCTTGATGACAATGAATCTGTTGTCTCTACAAAGTTACTGCGTAACGTAATGGATGGCGATGTACTGTTCTTTGCCTAGTAGTAGTCCTGAATAACTAAGAGAGCACAACGCGATCCCCTCTTATCTAAACCTTCTCGGTAAGTACGCGGGCTTATCTTCAGGGTTACGCTCCCGTTTAGCGGCAATAACCCTGTTTTTACCTACGCCTACCTTTATCTGATACCAGGTTTCTAACAGTAATGCTTTACCCGGGCTAGACCACCATGTGTTGTGATAGAGCTTTTTGTTGGCTGCCAATACATCTGGGGAGCGATTGATACACTCCAATGCTAGCTGGTAAGCACATGCATAAGGATCTTCGGCAATCTTAGTGACCAGCCCGTAATCTTTAGCCGTTTGACTATCGATCTCCTTCGCTGTCATCGCCATTTCTAATGTATGGTCTTTACGCATCAACTCACGAAAAGCGATTGCTCCTCCCATATCAGGAATGAGTCCCCATTTAGCTTCCATAATGGAAAAGGTAGCGCCGGGGCTTGCTATACGAAAATCTCCTCCGCTAGCCAACTGCAATCCACCACCCCAACAGCGACCGTGGATAGAAAATATCACCGGACACGGAATATCTCGCCAACCCAAGGAGAAACGCTGAGCATCGTTGGCTCGAGTTGGCCACCACTTAAAGAGTAAAGAGAGCGCTCCACTCTTGCTTGTTAATAGAGACTTTACATCAAGCCCAGAGCAAAAATCGCTCCCCTCGCCTCGAACGATCACTGCCCTTACTCGTTTATCGTTTTTTAACTCACGGGTTACGGCATTGACTGCTTTAAACATCTCCATATCGATAGCATTAAGCTTATCAGGGCGATTAAGGCTGACTATTGCAATCTGATTATCGTCAATAGTGCAGGTCACTCGAGACATATCGCTTCACCTTACGTAGTGGTCAAACCACTAAGTTATACAAATTATTAACATTTGGAAAGACGCCTATATTGTTTTTCATACATAAGGCATTAGTTTTATATTCTTTTCCCTTTCAACAGTATCGCTCCTACAACTGTAATTACCCTCAAACAATACACACATTTTACAATGCATTTACTTCTACACCAAACCACGTGATCAACTCGATAAATAGAGAATTTCTTATTTTAATCATGATGTTATGTGATGAGAAAAACAAATAACCCTGATGAATAGGAGGATAATTTCATTAGGAATTTGTAATTATCAATGGTGAACATTAATGCTGTATTTTGAGTTTTTGTTCCTTCTGATTGTGCTCTATATTGGCTCACGGAAGGGTGGTATTGGACTGGGGGTTGTTTCGGGCATCGGCCTAACCATAGAGGTATTCATCTTTAAGATGCCACCTACCTCTCCTCCAGTTACCGTTATGCTGATCATCTTGGCGGTGGTGACTTGTGCTTCCATATTGGAAGCTGCTGGAGGTCTAAAGTACATGCTCCAGGTTGCCGAGCGTGTACTTCGAAAAAATCCCAAGCGTGTGACTTTAATTGCCCCATTTGTCACTTACAGCATGACATTCTTGCTAGGTACGGGCCACGCTGTGTATTCAATTATGCCAATCATCGGCGATGTAGCATTGAAGAACGGCATTCGTCCTGAGCGCCCTATGGCTTCTGCCTCGGTTGCATCTCAGATAGCCATTACTGCATCGCCAATATCTGCAGCCGTTGTTTACTACCTTGCGCAGCTGACCGATATTCGCCCTGACATTAGCTTACTTTCCATCTTAATGGTTACAGTGCCGGCTACCCTATTTGGTACCCTACTTATGGCGCTGTATAGCATGAAACGCGGCAAAGAATTAGATGACGATCCTGAGTATCAAAGTCGCTTGAAAGACCCAGAATGGCGCGACCGCATTCTCAATACAACTGCGACATCATTAGACGAAACCTTACCCACTTCCGCTCGCAACTCAGTCCTGCTGTTCTTGCTATCAATTGCAGTGATTGTCGTGATTGCGATGGTGCCAGAAATTAGAACTATTGGTGAGGCGACTAAGCCCATCAGCATGGCCGTCGTCATTCAGATGATGATGCTCTGCTTCGGCGGTATTATTTTGTTAGCCACCAAAACAGACCCTAGGCTCGTTCCCAATGGCGTCGTGTTTAAATCAGGTATGGTCGCCGCTATCGCCATCTTTGGTATTGCCTGGATGTCCGACACCTATTTCCAATACGCAATGCCACAATTCAAATCAGGCATCGTTGAAATGGTAACGACTTACCCTTGGACCTTCGCGCTAGCACTATTCATTGTTTCGGTCGTAGTGAATTCTCAGGCCGCAACCGCGCGCATGATGCTGCCTGTTGGCTTAGGCCTTGGCTTAGAGCCTGCGCTGTTAATCGGTTTGATGCCAGCGGTATACGGTTACTTCTTTATTCCTAACTACCCATCCGATATCGCAACAGTCAACTTCGACTCTTCCGGTACAACAAAAATCGGCAAATGGTACTTCAATCACTCGTTTATGAGTGTGGGTCTTATTGGGGTAATCAGTGCTTGTTGTGCAGGTTATATGTTGGGTCAGATAATTATAGGCTGAGGTCCATAACATGAAGATTTTCTATGAAACCAAACGAGGCAAAAACAAAGGATTAATTCAACAGCCCCATAGGCATAAAAATGGAAAATTTGCCGTTAGTAAGGCAAGGTTCGATGAAGGCTATACCTATGTGGAAAGCACAGAAGATATCTATAAGTATTTGCGACAGGGCTATAAAGTAAAAGTGAGTAGCGTTGAGCCACTCACAGCGCCAAGTCTGGTTGGCTTAGCCTCTCTTACCATCGAATAGAGAATGGTCTCTAACTCAATAAATAAGAACGCCCCTAAGAGTCATCCTCTTTAGGGGCGTTGACTTAACGGCTCTTCATTATTCCGGCTCTATCAACTTGTGATCAATCTGGCTTTGACGCTCTTGCGGCTTAAATTGATTGAACCTTGGTAAGAACTTATCCCAATCAATGATGTGGCTGTCTATCTCAGGGCCATCAATACAGGCATGCTTACGTACCAATTTCCCATCTTGCGTCACCGGTACCATACACGCACCACACATACCTGTCGCATCAACCATGATCGAATTAAGGCTCGCGACACAAGGCACCGAAAAGTCCTTAGTCAGGTCGCTCACCGCACGCATCATCATTGGCGGCCCAATGGTTATCACCTCAGAAACCTGAGCCTCGATTAAGTTTTTATGTGCAAGCATCATCTGCTCAAGCGGAGTGGTGACAAAGCCCTTAATGCCAAGACTGCCATCGTTACTGGCATAGATGATCTTAAGAAGCTCAGGGTAGCGCTCTCGTAACCTCTCTAATCGGCCACTAGGCTCAGTCCAAAAGCTGTGTGTCTTACCCCTAAATCCAGAAATAAGCGTCACTTTGTTGCCCATCTCTAAATGTGCTCTCAAGATAGGAAATACCGCAGGTAAACCAACGCCACCAGCGGTAAAAACGACTCTTCCTGCGTGCTCAGAAACCTTACTAGCCTGACCTAGAGGACCGGCTACTGCGCAGAAACACTCACCAACCTGCATTTTATTCATCAGCTTAGAACTGCTTCCCAGCCCCTGAATAACAAGGTCAATGGTACCTTCCTCACAGTTCCAGTCAGCCAGCGTTAAAGGTATTAACTCGCCCTTTTCATCGCTCAATACGCGAACAAACTGCCCCGCCCTAGCCGATTGTGCGATTAACGGTGCCTTGATGGTGAATTCAACAATCTCGTCTGTTAGCTGTTTACGTTTCACGATCTTAGCTGGGGTTTGACCAAGCTTGGTATAACGGCTGGCGCTGTCCACTAAGCCTTGCAACTCTTGGGCATTGAACTCTAAGTTAGCCATTATCTCACGTGCGGCAGCCTGTCCATCCCCTGCCGCCTTGATAGCCGTAGAACCGCCTCTTGTGGCATCACCGCCGCTATACACGCCCTCTATTGAGGTTTGCTGTGAATCCTTATCCAGCAGCAGGGTTCCCCATTTTGAGGTGTTAAGATCTGGGTTAGCATCTTTAACGATAGGGTTGGAGCTATTGCCCAAGGCCATAATGGCAAAGTCCACCTTTATGAGCTCTTGCTTACCTGTAATCTGAGGGCGACGACGGCCAGATGCATCAGGCTCTCCTAGCGCCATCACATCAACTGTGGCACTGCTTAATACATGATTTTTGTCGCCGTGAAATTCGCAAGGTGCACGCAATTCTTTGAGTTTTATCCCTTCCTCAAGGGCGTGGTGAAGCTCTTCGACTCTAGCCGGCATTTCTTGCTCGGTTCGACGATAGACTATAGTGACATTAGCCCCCAACCGGCACGCCGTTCGCGCGGCATCCATCGCTGTATTACCACCACCTAGAATCATTACTTCTTTATCCTGCATCTGAGGTAAAGGTGTTTCGTAATCCGCTAAGTTGGCATGCATTAGGTTGACGCGAGTAAGAAACTCATTCGCCGACATGATATTCAGCAGGTGTTCACCAGGGACATTCATAAACCTAGGTAAGCCCGCTCCTGTTCCTACGAAAATCCTCACAAAGCCCGCTTTCTTAAGATCGCTCAAAGCGGCCGTTTTGCCCACGATGTAATTTGTCACAAAACGCCCACCAAGAGCCTTGATCTTCTCAACCACATCGTCAATCAATTGGTTGGGTAATCGAAACTCTGGGATTCCGTAACGCAACACTCCGCCAAGAGCATGAAAGGCCTCAAATACAGTGACAGGGTGCCCTTCTTTAGCCAGCAAGTAGGCATTGATAAGACCCGACGGCCCAGAACCCACGATAGCGATAGGCGGCTTAGTAGCCATCACCCAAGGATTGTTGGTTTTTTTCTCAGCAGAACCTGCGTTGTTAAGCTCGCGTTCGCGCTGGGGCAAAAACCACTCTAGCTGACCGATTTCAATAGGCCTATCGTTGTGGGTACACACTCCTTGGCACTGCAATTCTTGGGGGCACACCCGGCCAGTGACATTAGGTAGAGGGTTAGCGTCTCGAATAAGCTCAAAGGCTTCCTTCAATTTACCCTCTCCCATCAAATTGAGCACCTGCGGTATATGGATCTTAACAGGACAACCGCCCTCAGCTTCTGCCTGGGGCGCACCTTGCGGGTCACACTGCGGCACGCCTATCTCACACGGACGGTCTTCACATTGCTTATCCCGCAGTACCTCTAGCCAAACAAACAGCTCCACCTCACGCAGGCTATAACCCAATCCCATATAACCCAGATAACCCTGACTGACTAAATCAAAATCCTTACGTCTCTCATTTGCAGGGCGCACATAAGGGGGAATATTATTGCTGCCCGGCCACCCCTTTGATAAACCCTCAAACATCGGATAGCGAGTACTGAGGTGTCTATCGATGCCTCGAACAAAAGCACGCTTCTGCTTAAGAGGCACTCGCCACAAATAGCGTTGTAGCGTGGTGCTCAATTCATCATCAACGAGCAATAGTTCCCACAGCTTTGCCACAAAGGAAGCCGAGAGCTCTCCACGCTTCAATGCCCCTTGAATGGCCTGCATGCTCTCATCAATCACCATCTGCTGAAAGCGCTTGGGGTCTTTTTGCATTCTCTGCTCTAGCAGCGCGTGTTGCGCCTTACTGATTGTCGAAACCATGCTACACCTCCGAAGCCTGCGAGACATTAACGTGAATAATCTCAGCGTCACATTCATCAGCAATACGTGAGGCACGCTCAACGAGCTCATCGGTAATCACAAGAGTATCAAAGACGTTAGGGATCACCCGACTGACGATCTTTGCCTTGCCCTCTTCGATAATAGTGGTCTTCTCAAACAGTTCAGGAAGTTGCTGATAACAGGTTTTACAGTCCGTACAACTTGCCATATCGGAATCGGCGATACTCACCAGTCTGTTATTCGTTGCTTCACTGGCAGCAGGCCTAGACTCCGTTGATTCGATTTGAGTCACCGGAATTTGCACCTCGCTGTCTACGGTAAGTGCCAACTCTGCCAATCCATTGGCTATGGTGTCTATGGTGTGTTCATTGCGCTCTACTGCGCCCTCATAGCGCGCTTTCCACTGAGCGACCTCTGCTTGGTGCTCAGTCTTAAGCTTAGCCATCTGTTGCCCGCTCAGATACTGCAACCGATGCCAATTATTTAATCGCTCTTCAGTAAGCGCGACAATGGAGCTTGATACCCTAAGTTGAATGAGGTGCTGCGAGCTATCCACAGACCAGATAAATGGCGTTTTATCTGCACGCTCACTCGCGCTCATGCCAACATAATCGGCCAACTCAATGAGGTTTCGTTCACTTGTCGCGAGGGAGAAGTGTTTCTTAAATCGCCCCTCAAATAAGGCAAAGTCTGCTGGGGTGAGAGCCGTTTCTAGAAGCTGAGTCATACCATCATCATCAAGATAGGTAATCATTTGCGTGGTCCAATCTTGCAAGATATCAGGGTTGCCCTCTAACGAAAGTCGTTCTGCTAATGTTTCGCCTTTACGCGGATCATGCACAAATATAGGGTTCATTCGACTTTCAACCGCAAAGCGTGAATGCCTAGTGCTGGCGTCATCCGCTATTCCATGCTCTCCCATGCACGGGGTATAGACATCAAACAAAGCAGGCGCATGTTGATAATTGAGATACTCCACTAAGTTAGACATAAAGTGACCTTGAATCGCAGTCGAGGTTTGCACCACCAATACCTCAGGGTGGAACATCGCGATGATCCCAAGCTCTTTGCGCGCCTCTTCCTTACCACTATGTGCGCTCCCCACTCGACTCAAATCTGAGTCTTGAGCGGTAAAGCTCGCGGTTGAGGCCTGCCCACCAGTGTTGGAGTAGCTCCCCGTATTCAGCACCAATACCTTAATGGGTGTCGAGGTGGTAAGGAGTCTCGATAGCGCTCCAAAGCCAATGTCATAGGTGGCACCATCGCCCCCGATGCTGAACACCGTTGGTAATAGATTAAGCTCATCACTGGAGAGTTGTGACCATTCTAGGTAGTTAAGCTGCTTATCGTGAATACTAGGATCATAGAGATCTTCTACTTCCAACTTAGCTCGGCGTAGCGCCTTGATCTGCTCTAGCTGATTAGCAACCTCCCCTTCAAACAGACCTTTAGCCAATGCGGGGGTATCTTGGAACAAACTGTTTACCCAAGGCACTTTATAAGGATTAGACGGGAAGGTAGACGCATACACACTGCTACACCCAGTTGCATTGGCAATCAGTGCATCTGCAGGTCCGTCACCTGTTGGTCCATGCTCAAACTCATACAAGCGTCGCTCTAATACCTTAACCGTATCTTCTATGCGTTTAACGCGCTCAGGCTGCTGCTCAGTTTCAAACAATTGACGGTGCTTACTCTCAAGCTTTTCTAAAAGCATTTCTAGCTGACTTCGATGGGCTTCATTTCGGCGCTCAGCCATGGCTCGGTTAATAGAGGTCACCAATCGAAGTGCTGTCACTTCTCCACAGCCACGACACGCACCGTGACCTGCGCTCATCGCATAGTAATTGTCTCTATCTAGCAATAAACGCTTAGCCTCTTGCCCATCAATAAATCGAATCGGCGTATTGGGAAGCGCTGCGAGCGTTTCAAAGTTGTGATGCAGCTGCTTATTCAGCTCTGTAGTTTGACGCACTTTTTGCAGCGCGTTAGGTCCACATACATCGACACACTCCATACAGCCACTGCACTTACTGGAATCTATTGCGACCGAATACAGCCCACCACTGCCAGGCATGGATTTTTCCATGGCATCAAAGAAGGGTTTGGTACGAGCCACCGGCATCGACTCTAATGCAATACAGACACTGGCAAAGTGCTGCTGAACTTTGCCATCATTGAAGGTCATGGTATCTAGCATCGATGCTATCGCTTTATGCAGAGGAAGAGACTCCTCTTTAGAGTGAGAGCGATAGTAGTGTCTTACCGCATCACTTAGCTTAGGCACTTCCGCTTTTAGCGCCGAGATTTGCGCTGGAGGCACTGCAAGGGTATCTATTGCGTTATTGATAATGTCGTGCACCTCATGCACTGCATTTGGTATAGCACTATCTGGGCAAGCAATGGTGCACTCCATACACCCTGTGCACTTATCGGGATCAAACAAAGGCACATTCAAACGGAACAGCCCTTTATTTTTCGTTTTGGCGCTAGAAGGTGGCATAAACATGCCAGAGCCAGGGATAACCGGCGCTTCTGCAATACTGCCGTCGGCATAGTGTTTACCGGCAATACTGTCAAAGTAGTCTTGGTCAAATAGACAGCTACTGGCACGCGTTGTTTTTTCATCCAGATTCACTTGGGCGTTGCTGTCGTTAGTAACAGCAACATCCTCATAATCTTGATAACGTACCTGCTTAGTGGCATGCATCCCCTCGCGAATCACGGCCATGTTACCGTTCACCACCGCCTGTCCTTTGCTAGCAAATTTCTTGGCTATTTGCTGCTCGATTCGATTTAGCATGGCCTCTTCATCAGCACTACCGATAACCTGGCGAGCATGACCACACAGTGCGCCAATGAAGGCGATTCCCATCATGCGGATCTCTAGGTCTCGGCTAGGAGCTTGCTCTTTCGCTACCTTAAAGGCATCCACAATAAAGAAGTCAATATTGTGCTGACGAATGTATTGCCTAGCCGCTTCCGGGATCTCTTGCCACACCTGCTCTGGGGTATGGTGGGTTTGTAGAATAAAGGTGCCGTTCTGGGTCAAACCTGCTAACGGGTTGGTATGCATAAAGACCTTGTGATCAGGCGATAGCACCACCTCTACCTCTTGCAGTTCTGCATTGGTGATCTTTATGGGCTCTGGTGACAAGGTAATGAAAAAGTTTGTCGGCGCGCCGCTTTTCTCTGAGCCGTATTTAGGCATAGATTTAGAATGCAGTTCCAATGCACCTGCTAGGATATCGGTTAATAACTTACCTGTGGCAATGGTGCCGTAGCCACCCACCGAATGAAAACGCGTACGTATTGCCTCCTCAGGAAGCAGCTGAGGATTCTCATTGGTTGATAGTGCCATCAACTCAGTCTCTGGATACGCATCCCTGAGTCTTCTTTGTATCACCTGCAACTGCTCAGAGGCTTCACTATCGAAGAACTGGCTGCCAAGATAGAAGAAAGGCTTACTTTTCTCCGCCTGCATATTGGCAAATGCGGCTACTAAATGACGAGGCTGAAGATCATGGCCACCGAGGCCAAATACGCCGGTACTGATTTGCGGAAGCTCACGAAGAAATGGAATATTTTCATGGCGATGACTGTCAGCGTTTTCTCTGGCTTTAAATAACGCTCGCGTAACGCGCTCAGTCAATTTGGTTTCATCACAGCGCTCCAATATGGTAACGGCTTTCTTACCCGCCAATGCCTCGGTGAGCTGCGCCTCAGGGAAGGGTTGCAACTGCTTAATACTGACCACGCCCACTTTCTCGCCTTTACCTCGAAGATATTCTGCCACCGCTTCCGCATCGTCAGTCACTGAGCCTAAGCCAAGAATTACAGAATCGGCATCTTCACATTCATACTGCATTACAGGGGAGTAATGTCTGCCGGTAAGCAGGGCAAACTCGCGCATCGCTTGTTTGATAAATTTTGGTACATCCGATTGAAAGTGGACTCTATGATCAACAATCCCTGCTTGATAATCAGGCTGATTTTGCACTCCGCCAGTTAGCCCTGGATTATGGGTATCCATTAAAGCAGGCACTCGTTGACGACTGCCTTTTTCATAACTATTTACCCAAACTCTTCGCCATTTTTTATGTAGCTCAGCTGGAATAAAGTCCAGTGTATGCCGGATGAATCGCCCATCTTTATCTTGCTCTAGCTGTGTTTCGTTGGCCTTTAGGTAATCCTTTAACTCTCCTAATTTATCGGGCCAGAAGTCATCTTGATGCTTGTCTAAAAACACATTGAGTTGCCAAATGCGCCCTTTAGCACCGTAGAGCATCTTTTGGGCAACGGTTGGGGCTTGAATGCGCTCTGACGGATCACCTAGGTAGGTTTTTAACAGCTCAGGCTCAGGTAGCAGTACTTCGCTTTGAATATGACTGGTGGCAAAGCCATCCATACAGTTGGCAACAGGGATGAGAGATAGTGCGCTGACTCGATAAGAAATAGCGGCCAGATCGGCCACTTCTTGAGCATTACTGGCGAATAAGGTTGTGTAACCCGCAGACAGCAGTGCATAGACATCATCGTGCCCTGCCATCACATTCAACGAGTGTCTTGAAACAGAACGTGCCGCTACGTGCAGTACAAAACCTGCGGCCTTTTTACCTACAGTCACATAGTGAGACTCCAGCCCATACAAAATACCTTGGCTTGAAGAGGCATTGGAGATATATTTTCCCCCTGTAAGGGCAGCGCCTAGTGCTCCACTTTGTGCAGAATGCTCCCCTTCAGGTTCGAAGAAGAAAGGATGCTGCCCCCATACATTCATTCCGCCTTGGGCACGGAAGGCTTCGTAAAGCTCGGAGATTTCAGTTGAAGGAGTAATGGGATAACCAATAACGCCTCCGCAGACATAATCCATAACGTGAGCAACCGCTCCGTTACCATGAATGACGGCAGGCGTACCGGGGTAGGATGGGTATTCAATGGTTTTTGATAACGAGGACATGCGCTGTTTCTCCTAAACAGGTGGACAAACAGACCGCACACAATTGCAGTATTATTTACCCACAAACTAAGTCAAAATCACGCATTTCGCCTCAAATTTTCTTCCACATACGACAAAGGCACATTTGCGTGCTGTTTAAATTTTACACCGCAAATATGCCTAATGTTGTCTATTCACTCACAAATTGTAGGGTTTTATTTGATACTAAACAAAAACTCTCGATTTACTGACTGAAGTCTCTTATTTCACTACAGAGCGCTCAGGTATGCTTTCAATGATTTAAGCCTAACCGTTGCTCCGCCAATGATATCCATGAACCCTAGAATTGGGTGCGGTTTAGAGGCAGAAATCCACGCTGAACCTGTTGCACCAATAGGAATGTTGTACCCTTTTGGTTCTTCAAACTCGATGATGACAGTTCGGCCGTGTGCACCGGCATTACTAGCAACATGCTGAGTAACATTTTGCGCGCCATTTTTCACTGATACCGTTGCTTCACCCGTGCCACTAGTAATACTGTGCACCTTGCCTCTAAACACTTCGCCTGGATGAGAATTCACATAGAACTCTGCAAACTGACCTTTTTTGATATAGCGATATGTCTGGTCACTGACGCGCATTTCCATGAATTTTTTGCTCGTATCATAGATGTGCATGTTACCTGTACGTGTACCTTTAGAGATGTTAACCACACCTATTTGGCCATCAAACGGCGCAACCACCTGGTTCATTTCATTCAGCCACTGGTTCTCTTTGATCTGAGCGTTAATGGTCGCGATCTCAGCGCGCAGTTCAGATAAGCGTGAGTATCCTTGCAAGATAGCGTTTCTAACATCATCACGCTCTGCTTGGCTGCTGTACTCTTCTAGCTTCATCAAACGCGCCATAGTGGTTTCGTCTGTTTTGATCTGGGTTTCCGTTGCTGAGATTTGGTGATGAATCGCTTGGATCTGAGCTTCAAGACCTTTGATCTCCTCAACAGAGTCGGTTGCTTCAAGGGTATAAAGCAGATCGCCCTTCTCAACAACTTGGTTATGATTGACCATAACATTTTCAACTTTCTGCCCTACCAGCGGGCTCAAAACGGCGTGTGGTGCTTTAACGGTACTGCTATCAGTCAAATCAACAGGAGCCCAGAAACGGCTCACAGTAAACAAGGTCATCGCTAAAAATATACCGAATGAGGTAATCATGGTTGCATTGCGCAGGTTCCATTTAATGACTCCGGCTTTTACCAGAATCCACATAATGAATACATAAGGAAGCATAATCTCTTTCATTATTTAGACTCCTGCGTTGATGATTCTGTTTCTTGTGTTACACCGCGGCGAATAACACCACTTAATGAATTGCCAATGATGTCCCAACGGGTGAAAGCGATAATAATAGCCAGTACCCACCAAGTCTTGCTGATGAACAAGCCACACAATGACAAGGCAAACACGATAGTGGTATGGGCGCTGTTGCGATGCTCACTCTCGTGAACCGCAACTTCATGCAGTTGCCACAACAAGTAGGCGACGTAGGCAAAAATAGACAGTGTCACAACGAAGATGAGACCCATAAAGATCTCTGAGTTAAGAAGTTGGATAATGCTTGGATTACCGTCAACAAATTCACTCTCCGGCATCGATTTGCCGTGTATGTTGGACAGGGTAGAGAAAAACAGGGAGGTTGCTGCTGCAGCGGAGATAACTCCTACGGCCTTCATCAGCCACTTTAAAATACTGAACAATCTTTTCATCACTCACTCTCACTTTCGTTGGGCTTAAAACGAGTAGCGACTACGCGTATGCTGCCCCAACTTCTTAGAGTGGTCAGCCATCTCCCTTTTCCGTAATCTCCACAACACAGTGACAATAAGGAATTACTTAGATTACCTCCAATTATTCATTTTTATACCGGATATGCGCTCATTGTATATCACAGCGATAAGTACGCTAGGGTGGCAGATAAGGTGACTATTCAATACAATCTGTTATTCGACTGTTTCCGCCTCCATTTCGATTTAAGGTACATCAACCTCATGAGCATCGACCCTCTTTTCACTTCGTTCGATCAAGCAACATCAGCATTAACGATGCCACAGCGATTTACCTTTCCATTTTATTATGACCCGCATCCACTCTCGATATTAGCTACAGAGCAATTGCAGAAGCACCTTGGCTCCAATCATCGATTTAATCAGCTGTTTGGCCTGAAGGATGATCACAGCTTAAATACCGCTTTAGCAACCCTACCAAGTGGCAAAATGTTTGGTGTGCTGGTCGTAAAAGATGCCGAAGGCGCGCTTGGGTATCTGTCCGCATTTTCCGGCAAGATTGATGACAGTAATCATCACCAAGGTTTCGTGCCGCCCGTGTACGATATGCTCGATGACGATGGCTTTTTTAGAGGTGAACTTGAAAAGGTTAACGAGGTTTCAAGAAAGCTAAAAGACTTTGAAAGAGAGTCCAATCTGCAAGCGCTATCACTGCAGCTGTCTCAGCTAATTGAAGATGAATCCGCGCAGATAAAAAGCCTGCAAAGCGACATTGCCGAAAGTAGAAAGCAGCGTAAATGGCAGCGAAGCCAAGCAAAACAGTCCTTAGCAGAGCAAGAATATCAACAACTTGAAACTGAGCTTGCTAAGCAGAGTGTGGCGCAAAAAAATCAGTTAAAGTGGCTCAAGCAGCAATGGGCTGATAAGCGCGTTGCACTTTCTCATCAGATTACGCAGATTGAACAAACCATTGCCCAATTAAAAGACGAACGTGCGTCACGTTCTAATCAACTTCAACATAAAATCTTCGCCCACTACTCATTTTTAAATGCCGAAGGTGAGTCTCAAGATTTGAATCAAATCTTCGTACAAACGGCGTATAAAGTGCCACCAGCAGGGGCTGGCGAATGTGCTGCGCCCAAGCTGATGCAATACGCTTACCTAAATGGCTATACGCCTATCACAATGGCCGAGTTTTGGTGGGGACACTCTCCAAAATCTGAGATCCGTCAGCACAAGCAGTACTATCCTTCATGCATGAGCAAGTGCCAGCCTATTCTCTCACATATGCTCAAAGGCCTAGACGTAGACCCTAACCCACTTTTGGAAAACCCTGCACAAGACAAACCGCTACCCATCATTTATGAAGACGAGCATATTGTGGTCGTTAACAAACCCGAAGGGTTTCTTTCTGTACCGGGCCGACATATCAAGGACTCTGCCTTCACTCGTATCGAGCAAATGTACCCTGATGTTGAAGGACCATTTGCTTTGCATCGTTTAGATATGGCGACGTCAGGCCTGCTGGTGTTTGCGCTGAGCAAACGTGCGAACAAGCACTTACAAAAACAATTTATATCCAGAGAAGTCAAAAAACGCTATGCCGCGCTTATCGATGGCAAATTATCTACAATAGAGGGGGAAATAGCTTTGCCCTTGTGCGCCGACCCTTACGATAGACCCAGACAAAAAGTCTCTTTTGAAGAAGGGAAGCCAGCGCTTACACGCTATCAACTCATAGACACAATAGAGGGTAGATCAAAGGTATTTTTGTACCCTGAGACAGGCCGAACGCACCAATTGCGAGTACATTGCGCACATCAACAAGGGCTAAATATGCCGATTGTTGGCGACACCTTGTATGGTCAAAAAAACACCCGACTTTACCTGCATGCACAACAACTGAGTTTTACCCACCCGATCAATCAGCAGTGGGTAACGTTTGAAGCGGATATCCCATTTTAGGGCTTAGACATCCGCCAAACTAAGCGCTCTAATGAGGTTAATTACTTCTTGAGCTTAGTGCACTTGGTGCTTTGATCGTTTGGATTGTTTGCGCAGTGCACTACAATTTCGTAGTCTTCAGAATTATTGTTTACCTTAGCCTCAGCCAAAGGTACAAACTCTATTGAACTGGCGGCTATTGCTAGCACTGCAATTACATACTTCAAATACATTCTCCGCTATCATTTACTGAATTAGCGCTAAGTGTATGTTTAGGCAACATTATTTGCTTATCATAATGCGCCATACGAAGTGAAAATATAGATTTGCCCAGCCAACTTTGGCTTTGAGCGAGTCGTCACCACAACCTAAAGCGTCTATGAATTGGCTAAGCTAGCCAATTGCTTTTGGTAAACAAAATGACTTACCACACATCGCAATGTGCTGTAATCGTATTTAGCCTCAAAGTGCTCAAACAGAGGTTTAAGTTTTCGCTCTGATAGTAAATTTAGCTGTGTGATAACAACTCCAAATTGTTCAAGTTCCGAGGGTTCAACCTCAATCACCTGCTGCAAAGGGCAAAGGCCGATTTCGATGGCTGAAGCCAGATGGCTCATGACAGTATTGGCAGCAATACCTCTCTCAGCGGCCACCAAATCTACTTTATTAAGTTGATTAAAAAGGTCGACGGTGGTTTGTTCCGTTGCTGTGAGTACCAAGGTGGCTTTAGGCTGAGCAATCATTAACTCAACAATTGCATCACCGTATTTCGCCACTTTAGCGTCGCCAAAGCCCGAGACCTGCCCCAGTTCTTCATGGTTAAGCGGCCTCTTTAACGCTATGTCAGCCAAACTGGCGTCGTGACATATCACATACGCCGGTACATTTTGCTGTTTTGCCAGTGAAGCACGTAGTTCTCTGAGTTTTTCAAATACCTCTGCATCTTGCGCAGATAAAGCTGTGCTTTTCTTAGTGCTACTGGTCTTTTTCTTTTTAGCTTTACGAAGCTCACGAAGTTCTATGGTTTGTTCACCGCGCAGCACTGTGCGGCACAATTCAGTGAGTTTGAGGTTGTTATACATCCCCTCAACCGTGAGGTAATTCATCGCAATCAGCTGACGAAATACCCCTTTCCACTGCTCAGCTGTCAACTCAGTTCCGATACCAAAGGTCGACAATGACTCGTGACCGAAGCGCTGAATTTTCTCATCGCTTTTACCTAGCAATACGTTCACCAAATGAGTGACTCCGAACGTTTGTCCAGAGCGATACACAGTCGACAACGCTTTTTGTGCCGCTTGGGTACCATCCCAAGTTTTTGGTGGGTTCAAACAGTTATCGCAATTCCCACAAGGCTGTGACAATGATTCGCCAAAATAGCCCAACAGCGTCTGGCGACGGCAAGAGCTCAGCTCGCAATAGCCAAGCAGCGCATTGAGTTTACCCATCTGCACTTGTTTATATTGTGAGTTGCCATCAGAGTTTTCTACCATCTGTTTTTGCATCACTAAATCTTGTAGACCATAAGCCATCCAAGCATTGGCTTGTGCGCCGTCGCGGCCTGCCCTTCCCGTTTCCTGATAGTAAGACTCTATACTCTTAGGTAGGCTCAAATGTCCGACGAAACGCACATTGGGTTTATCAATACCCATACCAAACGCGATGGTGGCGACAATGATCACCCCTTCTTCGCGCAAAAATCGTTGCTGATTCTGGTTTTTTTGCTCAACTGACATTCCTGCATGATATGGCAGAGCCACACGCCCCTTGCCCGACAGCCAGGTTGCTGTTTCCTCAACTTTTTTGCGTGAAAGGCAATACACGATGCCCGCATCTTGAGGGTGGTTTTGCTCAATGAAATCCCAAAGTTCATGCTTAGCATTCGCCATTTCACTGACATGATAACGAATATTCGGACGATCAAAGCTGTGAACAAACACCTTAGCATTAGACAGTTGCAGCTGGCTGATGATTTCTTGTTTCGTGCGCTCATCTGCGGTAGCCGTCAGGGCAATACGCGGCACATTAGGAAAGCGCTGCGGCAAAATGGAAAGCTTCTGGTATTCAGGTCTGAAATCGTGTCCCCATTGACTCACACAGTGAGCTTCATCAATGGCAAACAGCGACAGATGAGCTTGCTCTAATAAATTAAGAGTACGCTCCATTAAAAGACGTTCTGGAGAGACGTAAAGCAGCTGAATCTCACCTCGCATCAATGAGGCTTCAACTTCCATCTGTTCATATTGATCTTGGGTTGAGTTTAAGAATGCACAAGCCACACCCACTTCTCTTAGCGCATCCACCTGATCTTTCATCAATGCAATCAGGGGGGATACCACTACGCCAACGCCTGAGCGGACCATTGCGGGGATCTGATAGCAGATGGATTTACCACCACCGGTTGGCATTAGGGTGAGAACATCTTGTCCCCCTACCACACTTTCAACTATGGCTTGCTGCTGGTGACGAAAGCTGTCGTAACCAAATACAGAGTTTAATACCTCTAGAGGCTGTGGTTTAGTGGCGTGTTCGAACTGACTCAATGCTGAAGATCCCGAGGGTTAGATGAATAAAAAGGATAGCGAAGAGTCAGCCCTAAAGCAGAGGGTAATAGTATTAAATCACGTCCTATTCAGAAGACGATTCTTGCTTCACTGACAGCATCATTTGCAATCCGCCGCCATTATGCACATGTTTATACCCTTTCGTCAGCAGTATTTGTTTCGCATTCCCCGAACGATTGCCACTGCGACAATACACCACTATCTGATCATCCTTATCGACAAAAGAGAGATCGGCTCGAGAGAGATCAGAAACAGGAATATTCACAGCGTTGTCAAGATGCCCACCACTGAACTCTTGAGGGGTTCGCACATCTATGACTACCGCGCCAGAGTCAATCCAGTCCCATGCCTTTTGTGCACGCTCTGTTGCAAAAGCCCCTGATGAAAACGCCATACCAGGAATAAGAAGCGCCAACGCCATTAGTCTTTTAATCATAATGCTCTCTTACTTTTCACAGCGCAGGTAAGCCGAATGTTACTTTCGACTTTACCAGTTCTAGTAAATCTCCATCACCCAAGAACCCAGCTTTTTCTCTTGCCACAACTCTATGATCATTGGCTCTAAAGCTGCGATAACACGCTTAAGATCGTCTGTAGTTTTGCTGTCATTAAACCAGCCATTGATGGAGTCCAAGTTGAACGCAAGCTGCTTCAAATTACCGGAATTCGTTAATAGCTCCTCGCCATTCGTCGCTTGCTCTTGCTCTGATAACTGGATACGAGACTCAAAGTACTGGTCTGCCGCTCGATACAGGTTCCAACCATCTTCTCTCGTGGCTAAAAGTCGCATATTTCATTCCCTTTTATTGCTCATAGTAAGCATAATCACAACACACCTATGTTGCTAATCAAAGGATGCACTTCACACACTCAAAGTTCGAAAGCGTAAAATTGTCAATGCTACTATCGAGCGCAAGTTTATGAGAAAAAACAAAAACAAGCAGGATTGAAATTGGTAAAATACGCGCTTATCAACATCAGTAAATCGCACTATGACAACATCGAATAAACCTTGGTTAAACACCTACCCTAAAGACGTTCCCGAATTCATCAATATCGACCAATATGCCAACATCAATGAAATGTTCAAAAAGCCATTTGAACAATTTGCTGATAACACCGCATTTATCAATATGGGACACTCTCTCACCTATCAGCAACTTAATGATAAAAGCGATGCTTTTGCTGCCTATTTGCAATCTGAGTTAAACGCTAAGAAAGGTGACAGAATCGCACTGATGATGCCAAACCTATTGCAATACCCTATTTGTATTTTAGGTGCTCTCAAAGCAGGTCTTGTGGTGGTCAACGTGAATCCACTCTACACTCCTCGAGAGCTTGAACATCAACTAAGAGATTCAGGTGCCACCATCATTGTGGCAGTAACAAACTTTGGCGACAGCTTGCAGCAAGTCATTAGTCGCACCAGTGTAAAGCACGTAATACTCACCAGTATCGGCGATGAACTAGCACCTCATAAACGGACCCTAGTTAATTTTGTGGTGAAGTACGTAAAGAAAATGGTACCGAAATACCACCTTCCAAGCGCGATATCTCTAAGACGAGCACTCACCCATGGTAAGCGACTAGACTTTAATCCACCTAAGATTGAGCAGGATGATCTTGCGTATTTGCAGTACACCGGTGGCACTACTGGCCTTGCTAAGGGCGCGATGCTGACGCACAAGAACGTAATGGCCAATGTGCTGCAGGTCTTTGGTCACTTCGGCCCACGTACCGCAAAAGACAAAGAACACGCCGTAACGCCACTGCCGCTTTACCATATCTTCGCCAATTCTGTCAGCATGATGCTGATGATGTATATGGGGGGCACCAATCTGCTGATCACTAACCCTAGAGACTTAAATACCTTTGTTAATGATCTCAGCAAGTACCCATTTACCATGATCTTTGGCTTAAATACTCTATTTGCTGCCCTTATTAATCATGCAAAATTCAAGCAGCTCGATTTCTCAAATGCCGAGTTCACAATCGCCGGTGGGATGGCAACACAAAAACACATCGCCGATGAATGGCAAGCAATCACGGGAATGCCAATCATCGAAGGCTATGGCCTAACCGAATGTTCGCCTGTTGTGGCAGGTGGTGTGCACACACAGCAACAATTTGTACCTGCGATTGGCGTGCCATTACCTAGTACAGAAATGAGAATCGTCGATGACAATGGCGAGCCTTTAAGTACTAACCAAGTGGGTGAGATCCAAATCCGCGGTGACCAAGTCATGGCTGGGTATTGGAAACAAGAAGCAGAAACTAAAGCAGCAATCACCAAAGATGGCTGGCTAAATTCTGGTGATATTGGTCGTATGGATGAAGACGGCGTTTTCTATATTGAGGATCGTAAGAAGGACATGATTTTAGTATCAGGCTTCAACGTATTCCCAACAGAAATTGAAGAAGTTGCCACCCTGCATCCAAAAATTATTGAAGCTGCGGCGGTGGGCGTTGCTGATGACGTTGCAGGAGAGCGAGTAAAACTTATCGTAGTCACCAATGGTTCTGTTTCTGTGGACGATATTAAAAAACACTGTCGCCAACACCTTACTGGCTACAAGATCCCGAAAGTGATTGAGTTTAGAGAAGAGTTACCAAAAACCAACGTCGGTAAAATTCTTCGCCGGGAACTGCGCGACTAGCTATTACCTCGTTTAGTACTGAGAACAGAGAAGTATAAAAGGCAGGCTTAACTTTTTAAGCCTGCCTTTATTATTTACAATCCGACAAAGAAGCTAATCACTAGCGCATTCAATATATCGATAAAGAATCCACACACCAGAGGCACCACGATAAAGGCTTGCGGACTCGCACCATAACGACTGGTTACTGCTGTCATATTCACAATCGCTGTCGCAGTAGAGCCCAAGGTTATCCCGCCAAAGCCAGAACAAATAACCACCGAGTCGTAGTTTCTACCCATCAAGTAGTAAACCACTAGGATAGTGAATAGCAGAGATAGCAGGATTTGAGCTGACATGATCACTGAGATATAACCAAACATCCCATCTAGATCCCAGATATGAAGCCCCATCAACGCCATAGTTAAGAACATACCCAAGCAGATATCAGAGATCATCGCCAGTCCCTTACGGCCCTGCTCAATCTTCTCTTTGGTTCGACGTTTCTTAAACAAAGCACGGCCAATGTTGCCAATCAAGATACCCGCAATCAAACAGCTCACAAATAATGGCAACTTAAAGCCAGCAGCTTCAATAGACTCGCCAATACTGTAACCTAGCATCAAGGTAACGTTTAAAACTAACCATGCATACAAGACGCCATAATGACTAAGCTCTACGGTTGTTTCATGGTCTTGGAACGCACCCACCGCAACGTCTTCTTGATTAGATGGGCTCACCTTGTGCTTATTCAATAGGTAGTTAGCGATTGGACCACCGATAACACAGGCAGCGATTAATCCGACAGTATTCGACGCTACCCCTAATTCCATTGCATTGCTGATGCCATACTCTTGAACAAATGTAGGTGCCCATGCCAAGGTCGTCCCGACACCACCAATCAAACTGACCGAACCAGATAGCAAGCCTGCCTTAGGATCTAAGCCAAACGCGGTAGCTACAGACATACCAACGACGTTCTGCAATACAATGAAGGCACCTGCAAGCACCAACAAAATGAATAGTGGTCGCCCGCCTTTGATCAGGGTTTTAAGATCGGCTTGAAGGCCAATGCCAGCAAAGAAATACAGAAGCAGAAAGTCTCGCACTTCTAAGCTAAACGTGATTTGAGTGTCAAAAACATAATAAAGAACAGCAACAGTAGCCGCACAAACAAACCCACCAATCACAGGCTCAGGCAGTGAATATTTTTTTAAGACTTCTGAGCGCTCAATAATGGCTTTACCAATAAAGAGCAAGGCAATAGCGATGGTAAAGGAGACTAGCGGTGGTACTAATACTTCTGACATAAATTAATCTGTTCCTAGGCAAAAAGTGCGATGGTGTATGAAACGCAATGATAAGCTACAAGTGTAATGTAAACCTCAATAAAATCATTAATTTATTGACGGCAACTGGTTAACGTTTAACCAGGCCGCCTGCAAAAATACCCGCAATAATCGAAGATACCGCTATTGCCCCCGCAGGTGAAAGAGCGGGAAGCGCAACTAAAAGCTGAGTGTCATTGCCTCGACCAGCCAAAACTGCGCCAAATCCCATTAAGCAGCCCGATCCTAAGTGCCAAAAGTATCGCTTAGCGCCGGCCATCTCAAGATGAAAAGAGCGAGTAGCGATGGCCGCAAGCAACATGCCCAACACTAAACATGCAATCAACATAAAGCGCTCTAGGCTTGGCCATAGATGCTCTCCATTACTCCACACATAAAAGCTCACATCTTTAAGCAACCCACTGGGCGTCCAATGAGGTTCGAATACAAAAATGCAGCCTCCCATAAAACCTATCGACAACATTGATAGCCATAGTGTTCGGCTGGTTTTATCTAGCCTAAAGACCAAAATACTGAGCAATATAGAACCTATAATCAGCGAACCATACTGCATCATCACTGGCATCTCATATCGACTGGGTTTGACATCCACCATCCACGTAGAAAAGGCTATCCACGCTATAATCCAACCGGCTATTGTTGCCAACATCACTAGTTGCCCTCGAGCTAAACGACTGATTGTCGACACCCCACAACCTTGGTTGAACGCAGCTCCTAAGCCAAATAAAAAACCGCCGACAGCAAAATGCCAACTGGGTAAGTAAGCCGTGAATAAATTCTGCTCTGTGTAAACATAAATAAGGCCGATAGAGAGCCAAGAAAGTGTCCCACTAAAAATAATGGCAATAAGGAACATAGGACTTCCAGAGCGGACTTTCTTAACACCGCGCACCATACACAAGCCAGTAGTTTGTGCGAGATACCCAAGTATTCCAATCATCACCAAAGATAGATATAGCACCCTCGTTCCCCATGATTCACGCCAATTTGAACTCGCTCTACAAGCTCATAGATGAGGTAAATATAGTCGAGGCCATCAACTATAACGATGAATTGAGTTTGTTCTCATATAGCTTAACGGGTTAGAAAACAGCAATTATCCCTTGTACTGGCCCGCCCTTTTCTCTCGGGTCGGCAACTGCCGTTCAGGTAACGTCTAGTAATTGGCAAAGAAGTGAAACTCTAAAGCGGTTTACTTTGTCTCATCGCGACTGATGATAAATGCATAAATGGCTGAAATTATAATCACAAAGCAGAATATATTGATCAATGTGTTCATCTAGTGCTCCCCAAAACATAACATTGCCTTTAGACTAATCAATCCAAGTGACAAGAAGAATCAACCCCATTTATTTGCAACATTAAACCCGTTGAGGTTTACCATCAGTGGTGGGCACAAAACGCATAGTGTTAGCCGCCTCACTCTTATATACTGAGCTTCTTTCAAAGGAATACCTATTATGGAAATGCTCATCGTTTCTTCAGAGCAACAAAAACGTCTGATCATGCTTTTTATTCGCAAAAAAGCGTCAATGTCAGACAAAGCCCTATTAAAAAACCTCGATGCTTACTCTGTAAACTCTTCGGTTTATCCCGCTTTTAAGATGGCATCAGACTTGCTTGTAGAACGAATTACTCTGCCTTTTGCTGATGAAAAGACAGGTAAATTATTAGGGGGCGATTTCCTATACCGGTACTTATCTAAAGGTTACATTTGTTTAGGTAACTATACAGGTCAACCAAAACCAGACCTGACGCCTTATGGTGTTCGTTCAGTGCGTATGCTACCCAAAGTGGGTTTTGGGCTGTAAATTTTCACCTCACATTTTAATTGCCTGCTTAATCAAGCCAAAAAGCAACACCGCATCACAGTAAAGGATCAACAGAAAATGAGTGAGCTAACCCCTCAACAAGAACAAGCCATTACCACATTTAAAGCGAATATGCATTTCCCAGAAAATGGTTTTCATAACTTGATCATTGAACTGTGCAAGACCTATCAGCTGCCTTTTCAAAAAGTGCGTAAGGTGTTGATGAGCTCGCAAGTAAAATTAGAAAAGAAGATTCGCCTTCAATTCGATAACCTGCAAAGTAGTGAACTCACCCAGCAAGCTTGGCTAGAAACTGTTAATGTTGAGTTGAGTGAAATGGCTAAAGAAAACATCCCAGTAATGAGCGCATTGCAGGCGAATAATAACTACGTCAAAGCGATGACTGCTTTAAAAGCTGTCATTCAAAATGAAAGTGAGCGCGAAGAGGTATTAGAGTATCTATTCTTAGCCTATGAAAAAGAGGTATTTAAACCTCTACTGGCAATGCTACGCACCACGCCAGTTTACTGGAAGTTAATGCGCGCGGAAGAAATCAGCAAAATGACACCTGAGTATCAACAAAATTTTAGTGATTACCCGCAATACGTAGACGCAGCCAATCACTTGTTTGAACTAGAGGTACAAGTAAAAGCCTTGATTCTCGAATAGGCATACCTAAAATCATTGGATAGCAGTGGACATCTTTGGGTGGATGTCCATTATAAAATGATTGTTTTTGCTATATTTCAGACATAAAAAAAGACGTCCTAGGACGTCTTTTTTTATAAATGTGGCGGTGAGTGAGAGCTTACAATGATAAAACATTAAGCGAACATTAAGTGACTGATTTATAATGACTTATAATGATTTATCTTGAAATTTCCTTTGTTGATTTCCATATTTCTATCCAATTTTCTATCCTTTGAATAAATGTGACAGTCATCACAAATAGTTAGTTCCAATTGCTAAAAAACCGGCGAGACGCCGGCTTTTGACTACTGGGTAGTACGAAAATACTATTACGTTTTACGCTTTGATTTTTTGCGGTCATGCCAATCAATGACCTCACTTTCCACCCAGCCGACGCGACGCGCTGATAACTGAACAGGATAAGGGAAACCTTCATTTTTCATCATGTCGTACACAGTTGAGCGAGCTAAGTCGAATTCCGCCCTCAATGACGCAATGCTATGAAACCTTAAAGGCCGGTTTTCATTTTCTAGGCAATAATATTCATAGCATTTCTTTTTGCTATGGTTCCGCTCCACAATCCGCTCCCTCATCCAATACTCAACCTCCCCAATATCCCAACGCTTGGCCCTGCCTAAAATCTGAATAGGCGCTGGAAACGACTCCTGCTTCATCAATGTATTGATAGTGCTACGTGATAATGCACATGCAATGACTAGGTGTCGGATGTTTACAATTTTTACTTTGTTGTTCATAGTTTTTATAAATATCTCCATAGAACAAAAAAAACAACGAACTCGTTCTCTATACAAGAACTCTATCCCTCGCAAAAAAACATACCTCAGCTTATAGTCATTCGGTACAACTCTTTTTTTTCCTTCGTCTCAACTCGCAAAGATAGAATTGTAACACTTTAAACCGTTGACTTTACTAAGAAAAAATCAGATATGAGTGCGGGAAAACATCCTTGAAATGAGTTGTAAGTAATTACAAATTACAAACATCAAGAGCTATTTGAAGTGCATATTTACTCTATCGAACGTGCCAGAGCGTACTGACCTTCATACCTACATTTCGTCATTCACGAAATCAAGAATCTAAAAACCGCGTCTTAAAATCTCCTCGCCCATACACACTGATGTGTGCATGGGCTCAAAAATTTTCTCGGCCTATCGGCCTCGCTGTGTCGAACACCTTCGACACAGCGAGGCCTTAATCTACACAAAGCGTTACAGCGCTATCGCGCACAAAACCGCAGTGACAAGCGCACGCACACCAAAAGCTCCGCTTTTGAAGCACGACCCTACTTTCCTCTCCGACTTTTACGCATACCCAAAGTAACAGTGCAAAGCACTAAAGAGTCCGGACTCTCGAACCGGAGCCTGCATTGGTAGGTATAGAGGCTCATAAAAGAGCATGAAGCAATATGACTCATCACGTGAAGACCAAAATGTCAGAAATTGATGAGACCGACTGACCTCGAACAGATGAAATCGAGTCTAGCAACAGAGCAGAGCCGGAGCCCGCCGTCATCGGGCGCTGAAAAGCATGACTATCCTGAGCTGAACAGATGAAACAGGGGAGCTTGACCCCATCAAGACGAGAAGAAACCGCTCGATAGAAGGTTAAAAGTGGTCAAACACGCTGAAGTCTCTCGCACGCTGACAAGCATTAAGTCGAAGACTCAGGCCGGTACCTATAGAGGTATCTCTAACGAGGTCTCGAACAAATAATGTGAGTAAGTAATGGAAGAATTCAATGCTGAGAAAGAGCTCAACACTCTGCGAGAAAAACGAAAAGTACAACGCAAACGCAAGCGCTACCTTGCGTCAAAGTTAGACAAGTATGGCTTTCAGATTCTAGCACTGCATTGCAATGGGGCTAATCCCACTGAAATTCATGTATGGCTACTCACCAACACAAAAATCAAGGTGGCTCGAACCACCGTTTACCGATGGATTAAAAAACATGACCAAGATTAAAGACCCCCTTAAAGTCGCAAAAAAGCAAACTTCTAATGTGATGGAAAAACTGAACCTTCGTAGCTTGGGAACTAAGCGAAATTACGCTCGCTCTCTCACTCTGTTCAGCCAACATTTAAATCTCAATAAGAGCACCAGTCTTCGGCATGCCACCAAAGAGCACGCCATGCAGTTTCTTACCGACCGCGCTGTCTGCGTGGGTCAGAAGCAATTAGATATGGACCGACAAGCCATTCAATCTCTACTGCGATACAACGGTGAATTAGAGCAAAAGCAAACCCTTGAGGTGATAGAGACCGAGCTAGACGAAGTCACCCACTCCCGAGCTTACCTGGATGAACAAATTGATTTGGTGCAGCAAGCTCAGAGCGACAAACATTCTCTGACCACTCGTATTGCAGCAGCAGCTGGTTTCAGAGCTCATGAACCGGGAACCCTATTGCCTAAGGATGAAAGAGAGCCCGATTTTAGAGAGGCCCATTCGGAGCATCGTTTTGCAGGACAGGAGGATTGGGTCGCCTACACCGTCATTGGTAAAGGGGGATTGTGCAGAGAAGCAAGGCTCCCCAAAGAACTCGCCGATGAATTGGAAGCGCGACGACTCGAAAAGCCTATCTGGCGAATCGACAGAGGCATTCCCTATAAAACCTACTACGACATTGGCTTTGGCAAGCAATGGTCAGACTCATTCTCAAAAGCATCAACACGAGTTCTTAACTGGAGCCATGGTGCGCATGGGTTGAGGCACACCTATGCCCAAAAAAGAATGGAAGAGTTAATGCGCTATTGCTGCTACGAAGAGGCGCTAAAGGCTGTGTCTCAAGAATTAGGGCATCTTAGACCTGATATCACCCTAGCCTACTTACGATAGCGGACGCCTCTCATCAGAGGGGCCTTCCCTATATTGAAGACTCAATATCCACAACCGAATAAAAAGCGCAACTCAAAAAATAAATACTGCTACTTAACCTAACTCAGTTGAAGGCCAATTCTGGTCTGCAAACACCATTAATTTTAAGTGAGGTAAAAGGTATGAAATACAGTCAATTCAATAAACACATTGAGATGATAGAGCACCACATCAAGATGATGGAGCACAATGCATCATGTTTAAGAAGCGAACTGTGGGAGTTACGATTAGCCTTTGTTGAAGGTGCATTACCAGGGGAGTTTAAAGATTCGGGAGAAGATAACGGTCAAGACGAAGTCCCATTCTAGTAATCACTGGGCGATGGGTACAACAGCACTCCGACTGTGGAGTGCTGTTTTGCCCTACTTCATGCTAGAACTCTTGCTTTCCTTTGTATCGAGCCAGTTCTGCCAACTTATCGGACAGTTCGTCTTGCATCATTTTGTAGCGCACATCCAAAATGTCATAGCGCATCCGATATTTAACGGATGTAACCGCAATATACGCGACCCAAAGCATCAACATCCAATGCATCCAACTCATCCCTTCAACCCAAGGGTTAAACCCCATAAATTGAAGCTCGAGCTCATCAGAAAGTACCGCGTGGTTGTCTGGCATCAACAGCGTCACCCACCCTTTATCTTCAAGCCCTATGTAGTAGTTATCTTCCAATACTTCACTCGTATAACGGCATTGAAGATTAGCGCACTCATACAGGTTCACCGTATCACCTTGCGCTTTGTATACCCCTACTGAGCAGGTCAGCAGTAGCACTATTGCAACAAACGTTGCACCGAAGAATCTCAACATGATGTCCACCTTATTGATTTGATTGATTTTACAATCACTCTATCAGGTCGAACCGACCCCGAAAGTCTCATTCACAAAGCCGTAAAAAAGAAATTTAAGTCGTTTTATCAGTCTGGATTTAGAGTTTGGAAATGCGCGAGGACTGCGCTCAATGAAGCAACACCGTGAATACGGGTGTCGCGCTTTTCGACTGGAGCAACATTGAAACTTTTTTCCGAGCACTGACTTACCGTGCTTCGAAGCAGCAGCGTAACGTTGGTGCCAAAGGAGAAAGACAATGACAAAACATGAATCGGCAATCAACGCAGTCAATCAGCTACAAACCATCATTGAGACGGTGTATCTAAAATCGTATGCAGAATCAACCGCACGCATCTACATCCCCTGTCTTAGCAAAGTCTGCAATTATATTAATGAGAACCTGAGCTTCACCGAGCTATCGCATGACGATATTGTTACCTTCATCAATCAATGCCAAGAGCGCCTTGCTCCTTCCACCATCAACAACTACATCAGACAATTTCGTTGCCTCACTCGGCTTGCCTGTAAAGCAGGTATCTTTAAGACAGACCCGTGTAAATCGATTAATAATCTGAAGCTGAACGCTAAATACGCTGAAAAACCGGCTTTCTCAAAGGATACCCATCTGGACTGTAACGCTTCATTGCAAGTGAGCCAAACAGGTACAATTGCTGCGCTCATTAAAATTTCCCCCTCTCCCATCATTTCCAAGACACATTGGCCTAAAAACAAGGAGCTTTCTCAAACATTTTTCGTAGAGCAACTGTCCGCTGCAAATGTAAGCGCTCAACCTACGCTCGCCCCAACTACTCTTACCAAGACCAAAACTAAAGGTAAGCATGAAAAGTCGGCCACACGCTCCAAACAGGCAAGCAGGTTTCACTGGTTCAAGTGGTTTCTGATAGTTGCGTTAAGTTCCATCTGGAAATGACCAACAAGGAGTTAAACCATTGGGACACAAGATAATGCTGTGTGTATCCACACAGTAGTGAAATAAAGTCGCCAACCAAAGGGCAAGCCAGCGACTTTATCTCCATGGTTTCTCGCTACCTTTCTTTCGAAGACTTCCTTGATAGGCAGTGATGCTAACTTTTATATGATGGGCAACCCTTCAGTTGACCACTGGTGACTGAGAAAACAAGGCAGAGAGCGGAGTGGGTTAGGCTCCCTTCTCGAAAGTGGCGGTCCTACCCACTTTCAATTGCCTTTCGGGAAGTCCCCCCTGCCTTGCAATGTAGGTATTACAAACAAGAGTTCTTAAATTTTGTGTTCAGCTTTACTTTTGAGCCAACAGCAAAAATTGAAACCCAAAGCCTTACACCACTTGGCTTCAACGCTAAGATTTTATTTTTTCTTTTCTCAAAATAGACTTTCGAGCGAAGTACGGGCAACCATAATCTAAGTGAATCAAAACCTTCTACACAAACGGTTTACGGCGCTATTGTCCTGAAACCTGGCTCTGTAAAACGTTTATGGACAAAAGCATGTTAGCCGTAGGGTTACTACGCCTTGATATATCAAGACAAGTCAACACTAAACAGTTAGCGTATTACGATACTTTACCCAAGTATTCGAAGTGCCCCTAACGAAGTTTAAAGGGGCTTATCCTTAGGTAGTTACCTACCTTCTTTAACCCCTGCGATGATTGGATCTTTCTGATCACTGATGATGCTTGGATTCACTCCGTAATGACGAGTGGTAAACGTAAAATCATTCCCCTGAGTATCAATGTTATTCTTGGCTGTTTCACCACAGTTAAATGACACTGTGATTGTCCCGTCTCCATTGGTTTCCCAAGTGTTTGAATTAACGTTCTTAACCCCCTCCATCAAGTATTTGTCTTGGTCGTAAGCAGTAATTGAAGTGAAGAATTTGTTTTTGGGATCATCAAATGTTGTGGTGTAGCAAATACTTGCACTCATCTTAGGGCTGTTAGAGTATTTGTTACCTACGAATGCTTCAGGACTCGCTCCCCCCCATCCTGCAGCATTCTCGAGGTTCCACTGGTGTAAGTCGGTTACTTTGTCGCTGGTTCTTGGGAAGGTATAGGTAAAGTTAACCATGCTGTTTACTTCAGCTGTGTATTTCTGAACCCACTTTTCGACTTCGTCATAATCGTATGGCTTTACCTGATAATCTGTAGCAAAGTTAAAGTCACCTACGTTTACCTTGTCCAGTTGAGCTACTGCATTCTCGATACCTTTTTCAGTACCTGAGCGGTAAATCAACAAGGCGTAGTCAGATTCAACGGGTAGATTGTAGCTGCTATCCTCCACAACATAATGCTGCCCGTGGCCACGCTCTGTGACTACTTGAACCGCCATGTAGTTGTTTGTTTCTGGGATAGAGAAGGTGACTTCCCCAGCCTTGGCTTTTACGATAACCACTCCGTAAAGAGTATCATCGTTCATCTGAACCGTTGGTGCAGCTTTGCCACGTGGAGGTAGTCCCTGCATCTTCACAAACTTCTCAGTGGCCCCCTTGCTTGCCCAGTTGCGATAGTTTCGAGCCGTTTCAGCGTGAGTGAAGTTTTCTTCCGTCACTGTAATTGTTTGGTTGGGATTTGAGGTTGGAGAACTGCCCTGAAATTGAGAGCATGCGGTTATATACGTAATAGCGAATGCCAATGCAGTTAGTTTAATGCATTTCATTTCTCACTCCTTGAGTTTAAGTGCTTGTTCAAACTACCAATACATTAACAGGATCAATGCATCAATGACGAGGAAACAAGCCGTTTTTTACATCTTTTTGAACGACAGAAGTTCAAAGAATAAGAAGATATGCGAAGTGTAGCTAAACTACATAAGGGCGAATAAAAAGGAAACTGGTTTAATTAGCGGTTTAAACCCATCAAACTCGATGGGCCAGACAATAAGAGGTTCGGGATTGAACTTTTCTGGAAGGAGGAAAATTCAACCCTCGTTTTAGATTATAACTGGAAGGCACAAGATTTAGCAGTCCTGAGTTTCTATGATGATTTGATATGCGTCAGGAAAGCCTTTGTCTTCTGCTTCGATATACCGAACACGACATTTCCGTAGATCGTCTTCTAGTATGTCGAAGCCGACTCTTACTTCTCCATTACCGGTAGCTCCCTCTGGGTAACAATTACCGCTTCTTGAGGCATAACAAATATCCCAATCAGTCGATGCACCGCTTCCATCTTCAGGTACGAACCCTCCGAAATCAGTAAGCTGAATGATGCCCACGCCACCATCTTCGGCATAAGCTTCGGGATAACCTCTTTTTAACTCTAGGATACCTAAGTTAGTTTCTGAATATGGGGGACTTTTGGGGCCAGATCTGCCTTCATTTTCAATACCATCTATCGCCGCTTTCGAATAAGCCAACTTAGCCGCATCATGCAAGGCGCCCGCCGCTCCATGCACAGCAGCAATACGGGCATCCCTTTGCAGATTCAGATACTTAGGAAGAGCAGTAACGGCTAATATACCCAAAACGACAATAACCACCACTAGCTCTACTAGGGTGAAACCACTAACTCGCTTCTTCATGTCACCGACTCTCTGACTAAAAAATAGACAGAGAAACTATCAACTGAGTTGATGTATGCCTAATGATTCTCGGTAACATCTGTTATTACCGAGGTGACTATTGGATTATTCTTAAAAAATCGAAAGTATTAATTGCTACTTTAAACGTACCTGCGTAAAAGCAACGTCATTTAGCAGAGAAACCTGACATATCACTATATACTAAGTCTTTCTTCTTATCTGGCAGTTGTGATTCTTGTCATTTGTATCATTCAATATAAATCCTCCACTGTTTTCCATTTCATGCTAGGCCAACTAGGGCTCACTTTTGTCCCAAAGCTTGGATCTGTAAAACGTTCTTGGACATAAACGAGTTAGATGTCATATTCAAAAACAATCTACAAGTGTTAGATGTACGTTTCGTATATTTTCCTTTACCACGTTTTATCCAAATCTTGTGCATATAAAGAAATCGCTCTCTGATAGGTTTTAATTGCTTCGCTGTTCGTGGTTGATATCAGAAGTTCGAGCAGCAATGAAGTCGCTTCTTTATGACGTCCTAAATTGTAAAGGCATATCGCATAAAAAGGCTGAACCTCAATTGAGCTAGGATACTCATTAAGAGTTTGTTCAAAATAGCTTAATGCCTCTGCGTACATACCAAGGCTTCGATAAGTACTCGCCAAACCAAACAAGGCATCAAACCTTTCTGTTGAACTGAGAATGCCCGAGAGCGATGACAAATAATGAGTGATTGCCTCTTTCTCTTTGCCCTCGTTGTCGTAAGACCATGCAATCTGCAAATGAGCTCTCGCAGAATACTTGTCATTGTTCAACAACGAGGCTAACAAGGCTCTAGATTCGCTGTACTTGGCTTCTTTTCGCAGTTCAGTTGCTTGTTTAATGATAGTTTCCATTCTTTTCCTTTAGATCTAACAACAGCTATTTATATTGTGAGTTAAGGTTCATTGAATCCAATCTACCCACTTGGACTATCAATATGTATTGTTTCATATCCGTATAATTTAGGCGCATCGACGCTGAATCAGGTAACCGATTTGGTTTCAATAATACCAATCTAATTTACATTCAAAACAACTCTGTTACATTAGAAGCGTATGCGTAAACTATTCACTCAAGGATGAGAGTCGTATGAATAAATTACTCGCTTTAATGGCAACCTTACTCGTTTCAAATTCCGCTTATTCAGCTACTTATCAAGTAACTAGTAATGCCGCTACAGGCAATGGGACTTTGCGATGGGCGATTGAACAAGCAAATCAAAACCCTGGACCAGACATTGTTGAAATTCCAGCGACCTTTGGCAATAACGCGCCTATCTACCCTGGCCTAGCAGGCGCTGGAGTCTCTTCTAACCCGATTATTATTGAAGATGATGTAATCATTCGTGGACTGGGTAATGACAGAGTAGTCATAGATGACAAGCAAAGGTGGATAACATCCGGCGGTCTTCTCAATGCGGGTTACCCGTTCGATGCTGGTGTGACCATACTCAAACCCTCTTCATTACTTTTTAGAGTGAACCCGAGAAATGTTGCAGGAAGAGTTATTGATGTCACTATCGAAAATATTGCAGTGACTCATACTGGCAGTGTGCTCAATGCTGATGATGCAAACGTAACGTTAAACAACGTCGCATTGTTTAACAACGTAGTCCAAGACAGCTCTTATAACTTGATTTTACATGGCTCATCAGATTTGTCTGGGCCAAACGTTGGTAGCCTTACCATCAACGATAGTCTTATTTTTGAAAACCGCGTTAATAACGGTAAAGAGCTTATTCTAGCTTTCGATACCGATCTAATTATCTCTAACACAGCCATAGCAGATAACTCTACTGGGCAGAAAGCGATAAGCTCGTCTCGAGTCCTTTCTCATGTATCGTTGCAACAAAGCACAGCGACGATAAAGGATTCATATTTCGCAGGTTTTCGGGATGCAGCTTTCTCTTTTAAACGAGCAGATGTTGAAATAGCAAACTCGCTTTTTGATGGCAGAAACTCTCTTGCTACTCGTAGTTTATTAGTCGATGATGGCGATCTGACACTGACTAATAGTACCTTGTACTTTACACCAAAAACTGCAGGCGGCTTTCCCCCTCTTTTCAATGCCACACATATTGATCTTTTGGGCTCGGCACAACTTATCGCAAACAATAACTTAATTTTTTCGACGGACCCTGAAAAAAATACACTGCCATTGATCTCTCCAACAAATTGGGCCGATACGACAATTTATCCAAGGGCTGTAAATAAAAATAACTACCTTTCTACGAATGGTGTTGCAGATACAGCTTTGAACCTAAACGCACTTGGCTGCTTTAATCGCAATCGCTGCTTTGTTCCCAATGAACTATCGTTACCACTTGTTGACATGGGTAACGATGAAGCCGCGAAGTATTCGGATGGTACCTCAATTGCTAGCGATTACCTTAAGGAGGTTCGCCCACAAGGCGCTGCCATTGATATTGGGGCATATGAAAAACACGAATCGCTATATCCTCATAACGATAGCTATACCACTGAAGAGGGTGTTTCTGTTCTCAAAAATAGCGCAGAGGGCGTCCTAGCAAATGACACAACGCCTGGAGGTTTAGATGCAACCCTTACTAAAGATGTCCTACACGGTTCTCTAACTCTTGAGGTAGACGGCTCATTTTTATATACACCCAACGACGGTTACTATGGTCACGATTCTTTCGAATACGATCTAGGAGGGAAAACGGCAACGGTAAACATCGATATACAATCAACTAATTGGATTTCTATTCCAACCAACTCTCGACCAACGACTCAGCAAGACACTTATAGCCTTCATACAACAGAAGTGCTGACCATTCATGGTCCGGGGGTTCTTGCAAATGACAGAGACGATCAAAATAGTTCAGAGCCATTTTATCAAGGACTCACATCAAGGCTTTTTAGTGATGTTTCTAATGGACAGCTTCAATTTAACTCTGATGGAAGTTTTACATACACACCAGAAGCTGATTTTGTAGGTATTGACGAATTTTACTATGATGCAGTCGATCTAAACCTCGCACACAGTTTTCCCCAAAGAGTGACTTTGCAAGTCAAGGCGGGTGAGCCTTTAATCACTGAAACTGACGAAGATAGCTCAGGACAGGCCATTGTAGGTGGTTCAGTAGGTTACTCTGGCTTGATAGTTTTACTATTGCTCATCTATAGACGTCTAACTTTAGTTAGGAGAGGTCTATTAGCAGTAGCGTTGTCGTCAGTTGCGTTATCCACCAATGCATCGACTATTGACAATAACAGTGAGGATAAGGGTTTTTTCGTTAACGCCGATCTAGGAATGTCTTACTTATCTCCTGATTTAGACGATACACAATGGAAACAAGATGATAAGTACCAGCCTGCTTTTGGTATCGGTTTTGGCTACCAATTCGATTCCAACTGGTCTACTTATGTCAGCTATAACTGGTTAAACGAGGCCAAACTAGAATCAGACGCTGTAGGCTACCCTAACACTGATGTTCAGTATCACCTGTTTAGAGTGAATGCAAAATACCGTATCAATCAGCTCTGGGGAGACAACTTTGCCCCTTTTGTAGTACTAGGGATTAGCTATATAGAGCCGAGTATCGACGGTGCGTCTGAGCTTATCGATATAGATGAAAACACTCATTTCAATTACGGGATAGGTATTAACCTTAACCGAAATGACTACGGGAAAATCGATTTGTTGTGGGAAAAGGTGTCTGATGATGTACAAATTGTCAGCGCACAATTTGTATTTGATTTGCCGCTTTAGCTATCTGTTCGAGGCTTATCGAGGGCCTCTTTACCTATTGATTATGTATCCTGAGCATATGAAGCCCCAAAATTTTCGTAACACACTTTGGGGCAAAGACGAGTTAGCGCTAGCCCCGCCAAAACGTCTCTGGACAGAAGTTTGTTTGCAGTAGCCAAGAAAATTTGACCATATGACTAGAGTTTTTCACAAGGAAAAGTAAGTCAAATACCAAACTGAATGCTGTGTAGAAGAATAACTTAAAACACAATGGAGTACAGACTTCATGAATTAACTAGCTAGGTTTTCATCACTCCAAATATCTTGAAGAACAGGCCAGCCCCAAGTATTCATCGCCACATTTTTGAGTACACCTTCAAAACGCAATGTCTGACGATGGTGGAACATTGGGATAACCCAGCCGGATGTAATCAAAGCCGAGGCTAAAGGTTCTAGTTCTTTAAGGTAAGTTGTTATAGGTTTATCACTTCTGATTTCGGTTAGACGCCCCATGAGCCAAATAGCTTCCGGCTCGGGTAAGCTTTGATGAATTATAGGGTTCGACCACATCCAATAAAACGCGGAAATGGGGCGGTTCTCATCTAGGTTCATACTGGTGAGTAACAAGTCTTCATTCAGTTCATTGTTGACGGCCCTTTGGTGAAACTCTTCGAATGAATAAACCTTGGTTGTGCATTTCACCCCTACTTGCTCCAGCAACTCAGTGATTATCGGGGCACATTTTTTGAGTGCTTTGTGCTCAAAGATGCCTATAGTCAGTTTTTTAGGGAGCGGTTCAACACCATCTTGTATTTGCAACATACCAAGCCAATCAGGGAGCAGATTGTAGGCGGGAACAGCTTCGACTTTATCCGTGGTAGAGGCTATCTGCTTCAAAAGCCGTTCAGTGGAAACAAGTTGGCTTAGGTACTTACGCTGAGACAGAGACAATTTCGCACGGCTATTCACGAGAGTCAGTAGACACCCGTCCTCTATCCTACTTCTCTGCTCACTCTCCAGTTCAGATTGCCCACCATCTACAGATAAGTAATTGGAGCAAAGAGTGCTCGTTTGCTTTCCCATTTCAGCTTGAAGAACAGTGTCTCCAAATACTCGTGAAGATTGCTCAGCAACCTGCCAAATCGTAATCGACTCTGTAAGGGCTCGAAAGCCATGATAATCATCAAAGGCCTGTAGCGTCAGTTGCTGAGGAGTGTGCTCAGTAACCTTGAACATACCGCTTCCAACCACTTTCCTCGCTCTTAAGTCTTGAACATAAGGCTGAATTGAATACTTGATCTGAGATAACAGCCCCGCTAGTCCGGGGTCAGACTCACTTAATTCAAACTCGATACAAAGGGGATTAATAGCCCTTATATCCTTGATATGTGAGAATTCTTGCTCGTAAACTGCAATGCCTCTTAGTTGCTGAAATAGTTCTGCGACCACTTTCGAGGTAATGCCACTGCCATCATGAAACTTGAGATAGGGCCTTAGATAAAATCGCCACACCAGCGTTTGCTCATCATAATTCCAATGGTGAGCAAGGTCTGGCTGAATGTGTCCTAGTTCGTCACATCGAGTGAGGCAACTGTATACCTGCCGTAACAAGAAGCGCTCACTGTTTCGTTGGGAAATGTGTGGAACCAAGGAAGAGAACTGGCGGTTATAGGTAAGCTGTACATGCAGTCGCCCCTGATGTTGCTGTGCTCCAGAGGTTCTTTTCAGCAATCGCCCAAACAATTCCTGGTCATTGTCTATTAGGTTGAGCGCCTTTTCATAGCTCCCCTCTCGCATGAGTTGCTGAGATAACTCTGACTTCATGCCTTCCAAGCTGTAGTTTAGGAAGAGGTGCGAACGTTGATTGCGCCCTACTTTTGGAGTCCATTCTATCCAACCTGCAATGCTGAGCTCTTTTAGTAACGCACGACAGTGCCGTGTGCTGGTGAACATGGTCTCAGCCAATTCGGGTAACGTCGTAAGTATCTCTTTATTTACGCCTAGCTTGGCTAAACGAGAAAAATACAGAATCTGTTTTTCGACATTCAAATTAGGCACTCCTAACTGTAATTTATTTCCACATTTAATCCCATATCGCCGATTCTATACTATAGCATCGCTGCAAATAGTGATATGTGGAAATTCCATAAATTCTATTCTCTGTTTTTGATCTCCGTATTTTATTGATAATAAACCCAACTAACGGAGGTTATGACATGTTGACAGCAATAAAGACTTTTCTTCAAAACCTGAACTCAAAATCTATTACCACTTACTACCAATCCCGATGCGAGCAAGCAAAAACGGCATTGGAATTGGAAGCGATAATCTATACACAATCACTGCTTTCTCTGTACGACTGGCGTGACTCTAACAATGACAAGGCAAACAAATGAAAATCGAACACATAGCTATCTGGTGTGAAGACCTAGAGAAAATGAAGTCTTTTTATCAAACCTTCTTTAACGCTGAGAGCAACAACAAATATGAAAACCCGAAAAAGGGTTTCTCTTCTTATTTCTTGTCTCTCTCAAAGGGTGCTCGCATCGAGTTGATGAAAATGGATTCGGTTGAGATTCTACCCAAGAATGTTCAAAAACAGTTTACTGGGATGGCACATGTAGCGTTTTCACTTGGAAGTGTCGAGAAGGTTGACCAGTTGACCGAATCGCTCGCCTCAAACGGAATTGAGATTATCAGTGGACCACGCTGGACCGGTGACAGATATTATGAGAGTGAAATCTTAGACCCTGAAGGCAATCGTGTGGAGATTACGGCTTAATTATGAAGACTGAAAAAGAAAAGATGCTAGCAGGCGAAGCGTACCTGGCTTCCGATAACGAACTGTTTGAAGAGCACTCTCGATGTCGCGAACTCCTAATGCAACTAAACCAAACCACGCGTCACTCAGATACTTGGAAATCGACTCTAGAAAGCTTGTTGCCAAACAGAGTAGACCTACCGCAGATCAATCCGCCCTTCTACTGTGACTATGGCAGTAACATCATTTTTGGGAAGAACTTTTACGCCAACTACAACTGTACTGTGCTAGACGTAAACACGGTGGAATTCGGCGATAATGTCATGCTCGCCCCTAACGTGCAGATATACACCGCCGGTCACCCACTTGATGTAAAACAGCGCGTCGAGGAAGGCGTTGAGTTCGGACTGCCAATTAAGATTGGACACAACGTATGGATTGGCGGCGGGGCAATCGTCTGCCCTGGAGTAAGTATCGGAGACAACACAGTGATCGGTGCAGGCTCTGTAGTCACCAAAGATATCCCAGCGAATGTGCTCGCTGCAGGAAATCCTTGCCGTGTACTGAAGGAACTGCACCAATAGAAAACAGCACTATGAAACAGTACCAGGGTTTTCTGTGCTACCCGAGTAAGGCCTAGATTCATTGCTGACCAGATTGATATTGTATTTCCAATTCACAATTTCCTAGAATTGCCCACCTAATGTACTGGAGTTCTTAGAGCTCCAGCATATTTGAACCCTTTAAAATTTCAGCAAAGCCAGAGCAAAGCTATTAAGGCAGTATTAGACGTTTATAGCTAACTTTTGGACATTTCCGTGTCAGGGGATTTACTAATTTAGTGAACAATGAATTACCTCAGGTATACCAATACTGCTGTTAAAGTGACCGTGCTTTAGTTAGATAAGAGTAAAATGTTCAGCTCACCAAGAATAAATGGCATCAGCTCTTTTCTCTTGCCATACTATAGCTTTTGCAAGATTTAGCACCAAGCCCCTCAACAGATGTGGCTTCGAAGTGGTACTTGGTCAACATTGGCAACTGGCGGCCAAATTTCTACATTGTCTTTTGAGCCGTACTAGCCACTATCTTCTGTGTGCTCTAACTACTAGCGAATCGACTATCTTGCTCATATGCCCCTAATGAATACCAATTAGCCTCGCTCTGCCAAAAAGAAGCTATATGGGACAAGTGTGGGTCAGTAGCCATATCATCAGCCACTATTTGCGCCGCGACCGCACATTCGAGTAAATCATGAATAGTAGGTTCAGCAGAGACTGTCAGAGGCGCTGCTATAGACAGCACAAATAATAATTTTTTGTAGGACTGTTTCATTATTCTCTTTATCTGCTTTTTATAACTTTCATCAGTGATTTACTTAGCCATCGGGTCATAGGGTCACTCATAAGTCGGTTGGAATAAAAAAGGCCGATATCCCCAACTGTTATTTCTCTATCTACTGGTATGACCGCAAACTGGTCATCTAATTGTGCTCCGGTCATAGCCGGACAGAAGAACACCATATCAGAAGTTAAGATGCTCCGAAGTATTACGCTCATATGACGGCACTGTAAATGGACATCCATATTGAATCCATACTCTCGGAATACCTCCATAGCCTTAGGCTCTTTGTCATTCCAATCCTTCATTATATGTACAGCGAATGCTTGGTCTTTCACGTCATGAATACTGACTTTTGATAGCTGACTCAGGGGGTGTTGTGCACGACATACCAGAACGATGCCGTCTTTACCCACCTTCCGTTGAATGAAACTCTTAGGTAGATCGATTGGGAAGTAATTCACACCCAACTGGATTTCCTGAGAGGACATTAAATTCGGTGTAGACCGATCCCAGTCCTCAATAATCAGGTTCATGTTCGGGGCTTGAGATTTGATGAGCTGAAATAGTGGCGGTACTAACCATTCGGCGATAGAGGAATTTATCGCAATCGTGATGGTCTCGCTACATTCCGCAGGATCAAAATCCTGTTTAGAGAAGATACTTTCCATATTAGAAAGCAGTACAGGAACGTCACGTTCTAGTTCAAGGCCACGGGCTGTAAGCTCTAGGTGTTGGCCATTGCGAACCAGTAACTCGTCCCCTAGCAGGTCGCGGATTTTGGCCAAAGACCGACTAACGGCCGACTGGCTGGTTTTCAAGTGGCTAGCCGCTACGGTAGTACTTTTGTACTTTAGGAGAGCGTGCAGTGTGGTCAACAAATTTAAGTCTAATTTAGACATAGATCCAATGCTCAAAATTTAATAACCAGCCAAGTCAGTGACTATGGCTGGTTTTATCAGGTAGGTAAACTTATTTCTCTACACGTATGAAAGGAGCTGATTGCCACACATCTTCACGAGCATCCTCACCTGGAGTGTAGATTCGAAGAACCGAGTACCAGGTACCGTTAGGAATAGGGAGGAAGTTAGGGTCATCAGCCTTATCTTCCGTTTTAGCACTCATGGTTAGGGTGTATGTGCCATCTTCATTTGGAACCATTGTGCGGTCACCTCGTGAGTGCCGGTTCAATTCATTGTATTCCATGATCAGACTTTCACCACCGTAGTTGGTGTATGACCAGAAACCACCGTCTTCAATCGGTGGCGCAGTGAATGTCACTGTGTAGTCGTATTTGGAACCGTCCAGCTGCTGACCTTCACTATCAACGTACACTCCTTGATACAAAGTGTGCTCTGCAGGAAGACCCCACTGACCCAAGTACGTACCAAATGCGTGTTGGAAACTAGGTACAATGCTCATTTCTTCACGAGTACCAAGGATTAGACGTGAATCATCGAAACCAGCGTTTGAAATGTGTTCGAAACCATCCTTCTCACCTTGCTCAATTAGTTTCAGCTCGGCTGTAGTAAATTTGGTACCCACGGGTTCACCGAGTTTGAGTAGGCTGAACTGTTCTAGCAAATCCGCATCATGGTCACGCATAGTACCTTCGGACAGAACAAAGTTTACACGCTCTATCCAGTTAGTATCTGCTGGATTCGGATAGTCACGAACCACTGGATCTGGGCCTTTCTCACCAAGAAACTCAGACAGAGTACGGAGGTTCCAACCGTCCATATTACGACGAGCTTTAACTGAGTCTTCGCCGCCCGTATCCATGATACGCCCCATCAACTTAGAGATTGGATGCTCAACATAGATAACCTCGGTCACACTTTCAGGAACTTCACCCTCCCAGCCTTCAAGAGCGTACATGAACATCCCTCCCTCAGCGCCGTAAGCGACAGAGCCGATAGTAGAATCCGTGTAGTGACCCATATCCATAGTATGCAATAGCCAGTAACGACCTTCATCCTGCTTAGGAATCGTGATGATGACCGGTTCAGCAGCAAGATCCATCCACCCCATAACATGTAGAGTATCGTTGTTGATAGTAGGGTGCGCAGTATATGTGTGGTCGGCAAGAATGCGGATGTTCTCGAAACGGTTTAGCGGATAGTCTGCCTCAATTGCCGTGTGGTAAAAGTATTTGTAAGCCTCATCGATGGAATAAGCATACTCATAGGCCAATTGAGCGATTTTTTGCTGGTCTTGAGCCTGAACAGCCTCCGATGCTTGCGTAAAACGGATAGTATCTTCTGCCGAAGCAACCAATGGAGTAGCAAATAGCGCACTTGTAAGTGCTACTGCGATAAATGTTCTTTTCATGTTAATCCTTAAAGTTGATAGTTGAATTCGATGCGGTGGTCACCATCGTCGAATGAACGCACCTGATCCCAGTTAGCGTAATAACGGACATTGAAGCGCGGCTGGATTTGATAGGAAACAGCAAATTCGTGAGTAAGCAGGTCACTTCGACCAGCAAAACCGTTGTCGGTAAAGTCGTCTGAGCCAGAAAGGGTAGTCATCCACATCGGGTTGTAATTCAGCCATAACTTATCGGTGACATTAATCCTCGCGTAAGTACCGATAACACCGAAAGTACCAGGGATAAGATATCCCGCTTCTTTAGATCCATCGTCTTCGACAGCATTACCAAAGGCCACACCCGCTCCCGCTAGAGGGTAAAGGGTTAGTGGACCAAATGAAGGTAAAGCTTGGATTATGCTGTAAGAGACCGTACCCGACTCGTTCTGGAAGTCGTAGTTCATATCGATTTGCTTACCACGTCCATTGGTTAGTTCAACACCGAAGTTACGAAAGCGAAATGAATCAACAGAATCGTTAGCATCACTTCGACCTCCAAGAGTTTCGCCACCTATACCTTTAATCTCGATGACGTTCATTGCCGCAGTGATGTCACTACCGGTGTCGTACATCTGACCAATTTTTAGGTTAAGGCCTCTATCCGTCATACCCGCACCAACTTGGGTAAAAACCGCTAGTGGATCGGACATATCAGCAACTTCATCATTGGCAATTACGATTGTTGGCGCAACTAAAGGTATAGTCAGTAATAACAGTTTTTTATTCACACTCAGCCTTTATTAATCAGGGTAAACTAGGTTTTGAGGCGATAATATAGAAGTTTAGAGGCGGCAGATATGAGTTCTCGCGGGTATGATATATATCAATATTGATATACCTAACAACTTCTGAACATCAGCAATTAAGGGTTTGATACACATAGTAGTTAAGCGATTTGTCGTAATATGACTGGCCGTTTTCAGGCTATTTGCTTTCTGGTTTAACTGATAATCAACCTTAAGAAAAGGATATGAATAGCCACCAAGTTAGTAAGTGTAAATTAACCTACAGAGCATTTAACTATTCATTACCCCTCATGGAGCAAGTAGCGAATTAAACCGTTGTAACTAAAAGGGGCATAAATGAGTTTGAATGAATTGACGTGATGACAAAACCTATAACTGAAATGTATAGGTCATCCAAAAATATGTGGAATGTGACTTTTTAATTATTTATCAATGCTTTAAGTGGCAACTAAACCTTAGTCACTAAACCTTAGTTCCCTGAGTCTAACTGGGCGAATAATGTCTATTAGAGTCTGTCAGTTCAATATCAAACAAATAAGTAACTAATGCCTATTGGCCCTACGTAGCTCTTTAGTTTTATTTAAGCTAACGCTCTGAATTTAAATAAAATTATTTAAATTCGCTATCTTTTAGTACGTTTTAGTATTTGATTTACTAATTAGTAAATCAAATACTAAATTGGTGACTCCAAATGCTCAATGTGAGTGAACTAAGGGATGTTTAACTGGCTTATAAACAACAGCTTAGCTATTTTAGATTTTCGGGGGTTATTGAGTTTTCTTGGCCGGACTTTGAGGCGTAAACAATGCTGTGCTACTAAAATTTAGTTCCAACCACCTGCCTCAATATATTGCATCAACAAACTAGGGTCGTGTTTAATGCCCCATCAGCACACAATAGGCATTGACGACATTATGAAATAACGCCTATGTGCGTCATTTAGTAAGCACAACAAGACGTTATCATCGAATGGTAATCGCCACCCTAACAAACTTTGGGGCATCTATGAGTTACAGAGATCTACCCCGCCAACACGAATTTGGACATTTCTGAGTTAGCGCTAGCCCAATCAATGCATCGTTGGACAGTTCTGAGTTCTCTATCTCTTTATGAAAAGGAATAGCATCTTTTCGCCTCACTCCCTGGGCATCAAAAATACTAGAAACCTTCAAATTGTGGCGTGTGAGGAATTGCAACTGCTCCGCAGTTAGACTAGCTTTCATTCGTTATTATTAAGCTGAAAATTTCGTTAAAGTATGGTCTTCAGATTCTAATTAAAATGCTACACCTAAAGAGAATGATAGTTGGTCCATTTCTGAAAACATAAAATCTGAACGTTTATATTCAATTGATGAAGACAAGAACCCAAAACTCACTGATCGTAACCCAACACCGTATGTTAATGCGTTCTCTTGATATGAGTCAGTGTCATAACTTGCTTTCATCTTTTCTTTGGTGAAATTCCAACCGACTATCAGATAAGGTTTTATTTGAGAGTGAACAGCATCGTCGAAAGCCCAAGTGTAACCAATATTCAATTGTGGCTGAATAATCTCAGAATCACTTTTTTCAGACTTTAAACGTTGATAAGCTGTTGAGATGCTAACCAAATGATTTACATCAAAATTCACTACACCACCGATACCACGATCATGAATATCGTTACCATCAATACTTGAGGACATAAACTCAATACAGATATTATTTTCAGGCTCTCGGTAACTGATGCCCAACTCTGGTTGACTAGGTTCTTGAGAGAATGCAAAAGCAGGCAACATGGCTATTGCTAAGATTAGCTTTTTCATTGTGAAATCCATGAGTCTGATTTAATCAGTTCTGCAATTAGGTAGTGATTGCCACCTATAAATTGTGGTAAAAATTCAACATTCGCAGGGCGCGAGCCCACACCCAACTTGCTTTTGACTTTTGGGATATACTTGAAAGAGGCATCTTTGATCGGTATTGGAGTGAAAGTTGAGTTTTTAACTTCATATCCATTGTTATTAAAGTCACCAATGTTGTCCAACCGAACGTTCCATGCATAACGAATTGTAAGGTTATCATAATCCTCATCAGTTTCAGGTTCGGGGATCGTAACCTTTACGGTAGTTTGAACACCAAGTTCGGAAGGTAAAAGTGCAGTTTTGTCATGTCCAGAAAAGAATGGGATGATACTAATTGCATTGCTCTTTGGCTCAAAATGCTGAATGTACTGAACATCAAATTTTTTGTCAGTCAAGTTCACGATTGAGATAGTTTGACTTGTCTGCTCAATATCACCATCTTCATGAACCTTTTTATGTACTACGGCAACAATAGCTTTTTCTTCCTGGTGATCATCTTCACCAACAAAGCATTTTGCTTGAACCACACCGATTGAGGTTCCTGTGTCTAGATCTCCACAGTATTTGTGTAAACTTATCTCAGGCGCACCTGATGCTCTAGCAAGATCATAAAAACGATCCATACTATGACCAAGTTTAACTTTGATACCGCTATCAAGAGTGCAAGTTTTATCTTTCTTGTTAAATTTTCCATCAAGCTCATGCTCGCAATTCCAAACTTGCTTGCCTACATCAACAGCTTTTTCCGCTTTGTCTTTTAAATCATCTAGGTAACAACCTGATAGGGTTGAGGTGATCATTGAGACTAGGATTAGTTTTTTCATTTCGAGAAATCTCATATTTCAAAAATATATGGCAAGCACGACTTGCTACCAGTGGTTTATATAATCATTAATCGACGCAATGATTTATTAGTAATTTGAGGGCCACCGCTAGGACTCGTGATATATGAAACCTTTGCAGCTATCGAAAAACGAGTAAGTAATAAGTCAATAACTTTTCCATTTACTTACCGCACTCCTATTTGGTGCTTCCCTAACTTGAATCGATGAACTTTATAGCTGTGTAACCGCTCAATTTGTGGCATAAGTTACGATTAAATTTAAATAAAAACAATCATAATTTACCGCAATACGATAACTTATGATTGAGAAGGGAGATTTTGAATTGAATCACATGTTTGTCGCAAGAACTATGAAAATCAATACTTTAGAGTGGACCGTGAGATGAAAAAACGCTGATTTTTAACCATAAAATTACACAGTGAAAAATAAGATTTCACGTTGAAATGCGGGGTCGTAGGTGACTTTTGAGGAAGTTTACTTCATTAACAGGAAACCCAAAGTCTTACCTGTATCTAGGAAAGGCTCATTACTCAAGAACAATGATGGGTCGCCCCTAGAAGCCTACCCTGCAGGAAAATTTTAAAACTCGAACTGTTGTGTAAGATAAAAGGACATCGTATTGCGATAATTTCTTCTCGTGCTAACCTGTTTACCGAGTGTGATGTCGCTCGACAGACAGAGATTAATCCGGAGTTAAATATGGAACAAAGTATCGTTAGATTCTCAGTAATCGTTCATCGAACATTGACTACCTTGATTGCTATTAGCGCCATGGTATCTGTAATGCTTTGGGTTATGGCGACCTTATACCCAGCAGAATGGCTCGACGCATCTTTCCCTGTCGAAGTGAGTATGCCGATATCCCTAGAACGATCTTTACTTGGCTTCATACCTGCAATGTTGCCAGTCATGCAATTCATTGTCATTTTCTATTTGCTTGCTAGTCTATTTCAGCTCTATGCGAACCATCAGATATTTGAAATTGGAAACGCACAGAAAATTAAGCTGATCAGCTACGCTCTTCTTGCCACACCCATTATTACTTTAACTTCCGACCTAACTCTTTCTTTTGTTTTAACTTATTCAGAGGGAGACTGGCACACAAATGTCCATTTTTCAGACAGCGATCTGACGTTCTTTATTGTTGGATTGGTTGTCTTCTGCATCAGTAAAGTAATGTTGTTTGGTGCTGAAATTAACGAAGAAAACCAACTTACTATATGAGTATCACTGATTATGATTATTTTTAATATTGATGTGATGCTAGCAAAACGTAAGATGCGTTCCAAAGAATTGGCATCTAAGATAGGGATTACAGAACAGAACCTATCCGTACTGAAAAATGGTAAAGCTAAGGCCTTAAAGCTAACTACGCTAAACGCTCTTTGCCAACATTTAAATTGCCAGCCTGGTGACTTGCTTGAGTTTGTTGAAGATATCGAATCTGAGTCCGAAAATTAACGTAAAAATAACCATGTAACTGCCGACCCATTGGCGAATAGCTACAGGTACTCTCCCATAAACTTTGGATTTGCTGACTATTCGTGCTCATATAATACTCAAGAGGCATAGAAAGCACTTGAATTAGATTTGTGACATCAAAGCTAACTTAAGTCGCTTCTCCTAACAAACTTTGGGGCATTTCTGAGTTACGGAGATCTACCCCGCCAACACGGATTTGAACAGAAGTGAATTACAGTTTTTGCTAAATTAGTATCTAACGGATAAATTGTGGTATTGAAAAACCTCTTAGCGACTGGCCAAGTCAATTCACCCACTACAGAATTGCTACATCACACTTTCTGGGTATTTTGATTGAGTTTTGTACAGCCTGCTTTAACCCAATTTCGAGGTAATTTTGGCCTCGATTTTGTGCTCTACTTTGCGTTCATCTGAGCAACATATTTGTGAGCATTTCGAGTAATGGTGAACTTCTTACTGCCACTGCTGTTATACCCTGCTGTGATTAAGCCCAACCGACAAAGGGCATCGAAGTCATCATCAACAAAAATTGGCTCTGTGATACCCAGTGAACGTCTATCACCACCTGCAATCATATAACCCTCGCCACCGCCACCAAGAGTTTTTAGCTCCAGTATGAAGCTAGCTTTGGACTCGACAAAGTTCTTGAGAATACGCAAAGCTTGCTCTGACAACTCCGCACTCGGACGAATAACGTGAGCTATGGTACTTAGGCCGGATAAACCAGCCGCAATACCGGCTACTGAATCTTCGATGAAGTTCAGCTTACTCATAACCGCATCGTGGTTCTCTTGGAGTAGCCCATCGACACCACGTACCAGTTCACTGTTACCTTCAATCTGAGTACGGATGTTCTGGTATCGGTTTTCTTGTAACCAATTTAAGAAGTCGTGGTACTCCCTATCCGACTTAGCATCTCGACCGGATTTGAAGTTGTAGATTAGTCCAATGATTGTTGCTGCTCCGCCCAATAGCTCCATGCTGCCCTCTGACAATTCATTTTTGTGGTTATTACCATACCAGTTGCATGGAAAATTAAGAAGGTAGTAAACCCCAGTTCGAGATCACCATATAACTACCTTTAGACACCAACAAAGCACCCAAAATTGAATACTTCTGACGCGATCCCATTGCTTGCGGTACAAGTGGTTGTCGCGTAAATCAGACGAGAAACCCAACCGTCTAAAGTTAGGTCATTCTATTATTGATACTTAAAACCACATTGCTGAGCCAACATGTTTTGGGGCATTTCCGAGTTACGAAGTGCTAGCTGTGAAAGTTTTGGACATTTTTGAGTTATGAAATTCCCACTGTGAAAAAGCGACCAGAGAAGAGGTCGCTTTTATTACAATTTTTCCATATTAAGAACTATGGTTAACAGCCATCAAGGACCTTTGTCACCGTGGGTAGTTCACCACGTACATTTGTTCTTTGATATTCTACGAAGCATTCGTTGTTAGGCTGATCCTTTAATGAAATTCTAATCACTGGCCCTTCGACTTCTTGTCCGTTATCTTGACGATCGAGATTGAACTCATCTTCTGATAGTTGCACAAAGTACGTCAATGTCGGGCTGTGTGTATCCATGTAGCCATAATGAATGCGCACCCCCTCTGGACCTATATCCTTGTGCCTCCAGTCAGGTGTGTTTTCTTCGCCTTCAATAGCCGCTTTTCCGTAGACGATGTGGTTCGCATCATTAATTGCACCCACAACACCTTGTAGTGCGCTTACTCTAGCGTCGGATTGTAGATTTAAAAATCTCGGTGCGGCCGTAACTGCCAAGATCCCCAAGATTACAATAACTACAACTAATTCAATTAGAGTGAAGCCTGATTGCTTATTCATTGTTTGTTCCACAAATGCATGATTCTCTGAGACGCGATAGTGCCATGAATTAGCCCTAGATATTTACCATTACGCGCCTAAGAGGGAATCTTATGGGTTCTTCGAGTCATTTGTGGACTCAAAAAAGGGAAGTGAACGAAGCTCCTTGTTAATCTAACAGTCTTTTGTGAACCTGCGACCAGTTGTGTTTTATCTGAGTGGCTTTTTGAAATGAAATCAACGCTTCAGCATTAGAGTAATTATACCAAGTTGTCGTTTTGCCGTTATGGAACACTGTGAGGTCTAACAAACTTTTGGACATAAACGAGCTAGCGGTGATCGTGCTAGTACGTCTCTGGACAAAAAAGCGTTAGCATTAGTCGCCCTTACACATCTTCAGACAGGAATGTGCTCACCCCCTTCCCCGCACACTGCAAGAGCTAGGTTTCAAACTAACGACTCAAATTACGAAATGATTGCGGTTATGACTTCAATTAGAGGGCTATGTTCGTTGAAGTTAGTTACAACAGCCTTCAACTGAAGGTCAATAAAGTCACTCCACTCTTCCATGACTTTAACTCGTGGGCCATAAACATTCTCTCTATAGTATGCTGCACGCATACTATTGCTATCAATATGGGAGAGACATGCATCTACAACGTGGCTAGGGATCAAATCTTCGTGTAGCTTCGTACACCCATGCTTCGCGTGCCATTTGCTGCCATCTTACCTCTTTAATAAGTCAACGAAAGGCATATTAAATTCTACCTATATAATTTTTGGCTAGAAAACCTACTAGTAGTAACTCGCATATTTACTAGCTAGTAAATATATCAGCGAGTACCCGTATATTATCGAGTAATAAAAAACAATTGATTATTTAACATTTCCTTACTGTCGAATTACTGTAAGGACGAACCATGTTTTATTTAAAAGCGATGAATATCGGTGCGCTCGTCGCTCTGTTAATATCTCAGTCAGCGGTGGCCATGGTTCAATCAACACCACTTCGCACCTACGCCTCATCTCCTTTTCAATCAACATCTTCAGCAATGCAGTTGAGAAGTGGGTTTAATCACGAAAAGAACGAGATATTTGCTTTTGCCAGTATGGCTAGCATATGGGCCCAAAGTGATGAGTTTGAACTGGACTACTACCAAAATCATGCTTTTGTTGGGTTTAATTTCCAACCTACTGACAGGGTGATGACTGAGTTTACGTATCAATATTCTTGGGCAGGAGATAACGGTTTAGACTCATTTGTAGCGGATTTTCATGATGCATTTGATATTGGACACAATGGACGAGATCTTGTTTCAGAAAATCAGTTTAATATGCGAAGCAAAGCATACAACTATACCGCTACTGAATTTAAAGGTGAAACAATGGCGAATGCAATGCACCTTTACATTCAATATCAAATACTGGAAAACGCTAATCATGGATTATCTATAGGCGGCACATTGTATTTTAATGATGTCAATAATTATCCATTTGAGAAATCCACTTTTGAACAAGCTATTCAATTAAACTATGCATACAGAAAAGACAATCACTCATTATTTTCAAGCTTAGGCTACACCTTTCATGACGATGATGCTTTGTTTATGAGTAATATTCTCAATAGTTCCACCTTAGCGTTCTCAGCGGGATATGCCTATCGATTCTTTAACAATCACGAAGTCATTGGCCAATACCACATATATGAAGGTGCCCTGAGTGATAACAGTGAGTTCTCAGACCCGTCTCAAGAAATCATTCTAGGCTATCGCTACACCTACAACGATTGGTTAGCCGTTGAGGTATCAGCGACTGAAAACATGGGAAACATGGACAACTCAACGGATATCCATTTTACCGGCGGCCTTAGATTTTACATCGACTAACCTACTGGCTCATATCCGAATTGTTGCTAGAGGCGCAATGACACAACCTATTGACTTATTGACGCGATAACTGCTGGAGGCAAAGATGCAGATTAATACCTATAACCTAACACTGTCACCGGATTTGCGAGCCATCATCGAAGAAGAACATATGTATCTCTATCGATTCAACATCGACATCCTATTGCTACAGTGCGATATTGAAAAACTTGAGACCATAACACAGACTCACCAAGTTAGTTTAACTCTCTATTTAGAAGACAGAACTTACGTTATTATTCACAAAGACCATAACCTAGAAAGTGCGTTGGAAGAGGCATTTCTTGCGCTCCAAAAAAAGTTGATGAGGCAAAGAATTAAGTCAGGTCACAAACTTCTTAGAAATAAAGTTGCTCAGTTTTTAATTAGCCTCCCTACCAAAGCTTCGAATCTCTTTATAGCAACTAGAAAACCTCAACTAAAAGGCTGAGGCTAGGTAATGACTCGAACTATTCCATTGCGAAACCTCACTACATTCTGTTTTTTCAATCTTGTAGTTGACGACATGCGAAGGGGCTAGGTCTAGCCAACCTCCTTCGCATTTAACTACAAGTCACTCATAGTCTATAGTAAGACTGGCTTGCAGAGTGGCCTTAGCGCGAACTCAATACGCCTTTGCCCAAGCCTCATGCTTAATGCTCGATATCAACTGTAATTGTCGTACCTTCATTACTTGATGTTATATCAAAAGAGGCATTAATTAATCGCGCACGTTCGGTCATACTCTGTAATCCTAATCCTTGCGACTTCATTGCTTCCTCTACGTTAAAACCAATCCCATCATCGATAACTTGTAGAACCACATGTTGATTAATAAAACTGAGCGTAACCAGTACTTTTGAAGCCTCAGAGTATTTTGCAATATTCCTTAACGCCTCTTGAGTAATCCTGAATAAACCAAGCTCGGAGGACTTACTGAGATCAAGTTCTTTGTCAGTTGGTTCAAAATGTACCGCAATCAATTCTCGATCCGCAAAATTGCTGATTTCAGACCTCAAAGCATCAACTAGGCCTAAGTCATCAAGTATTGATGGATGTAATCGGCGAGAAAGCCCATGAATGTCTTTTGCTACTAAAGAAAGGTCTTGCTTTAGTTCACTTAGGCGCTCTTTAGCAGGTGAAAGATTCGGGTCGAGCTCTAAAGAACCAATAGAAATGGATAAAACGGCAAGTCGCTGACTTAAGTCGTCATGCAGTTCCCTAGCTACGCGTCTTCGCTCTTCTTCTTGAACGTATAGCAGTTTAGAGGTTAGCTCCCGAAGTTCACTCTCGTTATGCTTGGCTTTAAGCTCAACTAACTTTTGCTCAGTAATTTCCTGAATCGTGCCACTGGCTGAGTTAAATCTCCCTCTTTTATCAAAGGAGAGTTCAGCTACCTCTCGTACCCACTTCTGAACTCCAGCCACTTCAATTCTATACTCATGTTGGTACAAACCAGTCTTAAGAGCACTAAGCCAGCTTTTTCTAACTCCTTCTTTATCATCAGCAAATATGAACTTTGCGTACTCTTGCTGAGTTAATGGAATATCACTGGAGAGCCCTAGTAAATTTCTTACTTGCTGAGAAACTTGTACTAGTTCTCTTTTTTTGTTGAGTTCCCAGTTACCAATCTTTGCCACCCTCTGAGCATTGGTGAGTCGCTTGTCATTAGCACCTAGTAATCTTATGGTTCGAGCCTTATTGATACTCAGTACAGTAGTCACAATCAAGGCTGCAATTAAACTAACCCCCAGTATCCAATAGATAAGCGAGGACCAATCCGTTCTGTGGACAACTTTTATATTGGTCCACCTATCCATAAATTCCTCAATTTGGTTATCACCTAAATCAAAGATCATCTTATTGAAAAGAGCCAGCAACTCTGGCTTGGAAGGATGGACAGCGATTGCTAGCTCAAACTTAAACTCAGTTTCCGCCGACTTTACAATATTGTCTAAGCCAAATTCATTGATTGTTTGATACATCACGTGCGGACTGGTTGCAGTGGCATCAATGTTTCCGTTGGAGAGCGCTTTGTAGACGTCCACGCCATTGTTGTAGGTTACGTAAGTTAAGTTTGGGTAATTTGTTTTCAACAATCGAGCTACAGATGAGTTTTTACTAATACCCACCCTATAACCCAAAAGGTCATCCAAGCTGTTAAATACAGGGCCATCATCGTGAGAAAAAATGGTCAGATAATAGGTAAGTACGGGCTCTGTAAGCAGTACTTCCTTTCTTCTCTTATCATTAATATTAATGGCTGGTATGAAATCAATCTCACCTTCTAACAAAGCTTGATAAGTGTCTGTCCAATTCGGGTAATCGATATAGAAGCTTTGCACCTCGTACTCTTCGTTGAAGCTTTTTACCAAGTCAGCTGCGAGACCTCCTAGGAGACCGTCTTCTTCAACATAGGAGTAAGGAGAGTACTTGGTTGGTTGAGAATAGAGAAGTCGCTTATTGCTCTCTATCCATTGTTTTTCAACTTCAGACAGTTCACTGCCAGCCGAAGATGGTGCATTGTTTTTTTCAACCCATCTGTCAGCCAGTTCTTTTTTCTCCTCAGGTGTAACCGACAGAATTGCTTTATCTAGTATTGCGACCAGCTCAGGCCAATCGTTTCGGACAGCAAAGTAAGCTTGCTTGGGTTTTGATAATTCATCAATGTTGAGGTGCCCTCTAGATTCCACTAGGGTCAAAAATCTTTGATTTATGTAATTGTCGCAAATACTTGGGTAACACAAAAAATAATCACTTTCCCCTTTTAAGACGCTATTTAGGCCCTCGTGAGTGCTATCCACTCCAAGCAACTGAATATCAGGAAGGTTATGCGACAAAAAGCGCTGCTCCACACTGTCTCTAATAACAGCTAATGTTGACTGCTCAAGTTGTTCGTAACTGCTCACCAAAGGTTGACTTTTCTTTCCGTAAAGTAAGGTCGGTGAGCCAGTAAAATAAGGGCGCGTGTATATTAGGTAGCGTTGACGATCCTCTGATTTGCTAATCAAGTGCAGCATGTCGATATGCTTATCTTCAGCAAACTGCTTATATTCACTCCATGTCTTTCCTTGAATAAATTCGAAAGACAAGCCAACCTTGCTTCCCAGCAACTGTAAATACTCAACGGAATATCCTGTAGGGGTACCATTTACAATATAATCAAAAGGTGCATTGTCTTTGGCGTTATTCACCTTTATTGGAGGGGCACTTTTTATCCACTCTAGCTCTTCTGAACTGAGTTCAACACCACTAGCATAAGTAAACGGTAAAAATACAACATAGCTTAAAACCAATGATAGAAAGTGCTTCAACATTTTTGAACGATCCTTGTGAAAATGTGGCTACTACTTATCCTAGCTAATTAAACAAAATTAGGACTGTTGTAAGTGTCAAACGTAACAAACCTCGATGTCAAGAAACTATTCTGATTCCTTCGAATCACGACGGCTAATTAATTGAACTACACACTCTTTACTTGGCTGAAAGTTACCCGTTAATTAGCATCATTTTGAATAAAGATACCTAAATGCTATTTGGACATTAACGGCGTTTTTTTAAGATAGTGGTAGCTCATACCCCGCTAATAAAAGACCCGCCACAACCTTCCTAGAATCCCTTTCTAGTGGCCCTAACTAGCCCCGCTTACGTTCTATTTACTCACTCTGGCACTGAACATCGATACTGACACGATGAAACAATTACTATGGATTGTTCAGCCATCAAATACTCACTCGCTGTCGGAATATATTTGAAGCGATTACAAGTCTTAATTTATTCAAAACTAGAAAACTTTCTAGCCACACCTAGTAAATTGCCCAGTACTTACTTAAGCCCTCAACACATAAACTTAATCCAAGTTATCCATTTACCGAAAAATTGAAAGCTAAATAAAGCGCGAGCTTCTTAAACACAAATAGATGGCATCGACTAGGGTGCTGCTAGTTCTGAATAAAAGCACTAGCTGATGCCGATTAACAAATAAATACCGGGAGAGAGTTATGAAGTTTAATCAAATTGCCAAAGTCTCAACCATAGCGCTAGCATTGGCCTCAGCGTTTGGTTGCTCTGACACTGAAACAGGTGTAGCAGATAAATCAGCTCGACCTGTAAATGTTATACAGCTAGGAAATGTCAATGAGTCCCACTATCAGCACTTTCCGGGTCGCCTTCAATCCGAATACCAAGCAAACGTATCGTTTCGTGTTGCTGGCATGATCGAAGAAGTATTCGTTGCTCCTGGTGACGTGGTATCAAAAGGTCAAAAGCTAGCCAAACTAGATGATCACGATTACAACGTTGTGCTTTTAGAGTTACAAGCTCGTTTATCTGAAGCAGAGTCTGCATATGCTCTGGCAGCATCAGAGTACAAGCGCGTTAAACAGGCTACTTCGGAAAATGCCATAGCGAGTGTCAACCTTGATCGTGCACGCAGTGCTTTCCAACGCTCAAAAGCCGCAATTGAAGTGGTTAAGCAAAATATAGAAAAAGCACGTGATGCGATTCGTTACACCACCCTGTTAGCACCTTTTGATGGTGTCGTTGGAGAGCAATACTCTGAACAATTTGAGCAAATACTGCCAGGTGTGCCGGTATTCAATGTTCACAAGCCGTCTAGTCTGGAGGCTGTAGTTGATGTTCCTGAGACACTGATTACAAAAATTCGTAGTGGACTATCAGCCGAGATTTCTTGGCATGGCTCAACAGACACGTATGTAGCAACAGTATCAGAGATTGGCACCGTTCCTCACCCTATCAAGCAAACTTACACGGTCAGCTTCACAATTGATGACAAAAACCTTAATGAGTTACCGGGTAAAGCCGTTGCTGTTTCTGTGGATCTATTAAGTTCAGCAGGGTCATATTGTGTGCCATACACAGCGTTAAAGGGAGAGAAAGGTCAGTACTCACTGATGATAATCGAGAATGGGCGAGCAATGCAAAAGCCTGTAGAAATCGACCACCTACAAACATCAACCGCGTGCGTTGTGGGCAACTTGTCTGACAATGAGTATCTAGTTACCGCAGGAGTGAGTTATCTAGAAGATAACGATCCGGTCGGTGAAATGATAGACGTAACGACTAAATAGAGGGTAAAGGTATGAATATTGCAGAATTTACTATCAGGCAGCGAACGTTTGTTCTCTTTTTTACCACTTTATGTATTGTTGCTGGCGTCCTTTCATATTTCAAAGTAGGCAAACTTGAAGACCCCACATTTACAGTAAAAAGTGCCGTAGTTGTGACACTTTACCCTGGCGCTTCAGCAAAAGAGGTAGAGGAACACGTAACAGATAAAGTCGAAACTAAACTTCAAGAAATGGGTAGCCTCTTAAGGTTGCGCTCTCTTTCTCGTCCAGGCTCTTCAATGATATTTGTTGATTTAAGAGAAGATATCGTATCAACAGAGCTACCACAACAATGGGATTTGCTGCGTCGCAAGGTAGAAGATGTGAAGCTTACGCTTCCAGTGAGTGCTCAAATTAGTGTTGTACAAGATGAGTTTTCTGAAGTGTACGGCATGCTATTTGCTATGTCTGGTGAAGGCGTTGAGATGTCAGATCTCAAGAACTACGCTGAAGAGTTGCAAAGACGCCTCAAAACAGTGGAAGGAATAAAGAAAATTGAGCTACACGGTGTTCAGCAACAAGTCGTCAATATTGATTTGCCAGAAGAACGTCTAGCTAACTTTAATCTTTCAGCAGGACAGGTTATAGCTCAACTAAATAGCCAAAACACGACTTATGATGCAGGCCGTTTCAAAGCAGGTATCGAGCGCGTACGTATCGCACAAAGTAGTGAGTTTAGAACGGTAGAAGACGTTGCTAATTTTATGATCAAAGGAGGAGTTGGTGACCTTTCTTCGGGTCTTATTCGCCTTGGTGATATTGCAGATATTTCAATGTCTTATAATGAGACTCCTTTAAGTATGACTCGTTTTGATGGTACAGATTCTATCGTACTAGCAGCAAGTCCTGTAAATGGCATTAACGTTGTAGATCTTGGTGATAAGTTGCGCTCAGTTATCAACGAATATCAAGCAACTTTGCCTGTCGGTGTAGAAATCAACGATATCGCTTTTCAGCCAGATGAAGTTCAGAAGTCAATTAATAACTTCGTGACGAACTTGCTTGAAAGTGTCCTGATTGTAGTTGTTGTACTTTGGCTGTTCATGGGCGTTAAGAGCGCAATCATTGTTGGCTCGAGCTTACTAATTACTATTCTGTGTACTTTGGTGTACATGAACATGATGAGCATTGACCTACAACGTGTATCGCTGGGTAGCTTCATCTTGGCACTAGGTATGTTAGTAGACAACGCCATTGTTGTGACAGACTTGTTCATTGTTAAGCTTAACAAAGGGATAGACCGAACCAAAGCAGCTATAGAAGCTGTAAAAGAAACGGCTGTACCGCTATTGGGCGCAACTGTTATCGCGATGATGGGTACTCTACCAGTATTGACCGGCCGGTCTGATGCTTCTGAGTTTGCGGCAAGTCTACCTCAGATTATGATGTCATCTCTGCTTCTATCATGGTTAGTCGCTGTCACAGTCACTGTACTACTTTGCTGGATTTGGATTAAGCCAGCTCCTGAAGGAAACGAGGCTAAAGAATCCAAGTTCGTTGCTCTTTATCGCAAAGCGGTAAGCTGGATGGTAGACAACCCATGGAAAGGACTATCAGCGATAGTACCGGTACTATTAGTCACCGTGTTACTTATCTCTAAAATCACCGTTGTATTTATGCCAGCATCGGATCGTGCGATTGTATTCCTAGATTACTGGTTGCCGAACGGAGCACAAATTGAGCAGACATCCCAGGATATGCAGCAAATTGAGCAGTGGCTACTTGAACAACCAGAGGTTGTCAATATTTCAACTTTCGTTGGTGCTAGTGCCCCTCGCTTCTCAGTAACCGTTGAGCCGGAACCATTTGACCCGAGTTATGGCCAGTTCCTAATCAATACCAAGGATTATGCTTCGATTAAGGTGCTACAAGAGCGTGGTGACAAATGGTTGAAAGAAAACTTTACCAATGCAGAACCTCGCTTCCGCAACTTGAAGTTGGCTACCAAAGATAAGTTTAGTATTGAAGCCCGCTTTAGCGGTCCAGACCCTAAAGTATTGAAGGAGCTATCACATCAAGCTGAAGAAATCTTAAAGCAAAACCCTTACGCGACTTATATTCGCAATGATTGGAGACAAGAAAGCAAGGTACTAAAACCGATTATTAACGAAGATAAAATGCGTCGTGCTGGTATCAACCGCACAGATATTGCAATCGCTCTAAAACGTGCTTCAGAGGGCTTCCCTGTGAGTCAAATGAAGATGGAAAACGAGATCATTCCAATTCGCGTGCGTGGTATTGGTGCTGACATGAGTGTTCTAAACACTATTCCAGTTCAATCACTACTTGGAGTACATAACGTACCACTAGGTCAACTGGTCGATGGTTTTGAGTTTACTACCGAAGACTCAATGATTTGGCGTCGCAACCGTGTGCCGACTATTACCTCACAAGCAGGTGTTGTTGGAGCAACAGTCGCGGTCGCAAGAGAGTATAGCCTAGAAGCAATCGAAGCTATTGAGCTACCACCTGGCTATTCCCTTGAATGGGGTGGTGAGTACTATGATGAGCACAAAACGATAGTTGATACTTTAATGGAGTTACCTACAGCTCTAGTCGTGATGGTCATTATTATGGTGGCTATGTTTAACGGTTTTAAACAGCCTATCATCATATTTGGAACCGTGCCGTTAGCTGCAACAGGTGTGGTTGGCATGCTACTACTACTGGGCAAGCCATTTGGGTTTATGGCGTTAGTCGGTGCAATTTGTTTGTCGGGTATGATTATTAAGAACGGTATCGTATTGATGGATCAGATTGAATTGGAACGCAAGAATGGTGCATCACTCTCTGATGCAATAAAAGAAGCCACCATGAATCGAACAATGGCAATTACTATGGGCGCACTGACAACAATGTTAGGAATGATGCCACTACTAACTGACCTTCTGTTCGACCAAATGGCTGCAACAGTGATTGGTGGTCTGCTCGCAGCAACTGTACTGTCACTATTTGTTATGCCAGCGCTCTATAAAGTCTTCTATCAAAACGAAGAGAAGCAGGAGCAAGAAGCCGAAACACTACAAGTCATTGAGGAATAACAGCATGAAACTACGTAAATTATCACCGATTATTTTGAGTATGGTTCTAGCTGGCTGCGCTGTTGGTCCTGAATACCAGGCGCCTCAAGATACTGTGGGAAGCGCGTTTTTGGTAGAGCAAGTTGAAGGGACACAAGCTAGCGATGAGACAGTTACAGCGGGTTGGTGGGCTCAGTTTGATGATGAGACACTAAACGAGCTAGTGAAAGTTGCACAAAATGAGAACATATCATTGCTGATTGCGGCTGAACGCGTGAAGTCAGCGCAAGCATATCAGCGCGCTATAGAATCTTTCAAGGTGCCAACCATTAGCGTAAACATGGGAGCCACGACGTACGGTTTTAGTGAGAATGACCCTTTGGTTGGTCCACTGGTTACTCCAGGGGGATTAGGGCAAATTAACCAAGCAATTGGCCAAGATACGTTAATCGATAGTAGCTATGATTTTACATCCGTGAGTGCCAATATCTCTTGGGAATTGGATGTCTTTAACCGCCTAGAGTATCAAGCGCAATCTGCTGAGGCGCGAGCAGAGCAAGTAGAGATTATGCGTGAAGGCATGGTGACCTTAATAACTTCAGATGTTATTCATAACTACTTCCAGTTCCGAGGGGCGGAAGAACGCAAGCAAATAGCATTAGAAACTCAAGAGTCACAACAAGAAACGTTAAAATTAGTACAAAGTTTGGTGAGAAATGGCTATGGCTCGGACCTAGACCTTGCACAAGCTAAGGCAGCCCTATCAGCAACGAAAGCATTGTTGCCACAGTTAGATATTGCTATGAAGGTACACAAACAGCGTTTGGCTATCTTGCTAGGCAAAAGTGCAACGGAGATGGATATCTTGCTAGCAGAACCTGGCAAGGTGCCTGATTTCAAGGGCACAGTGCCTATTGGCTTACCATCTGATGTGTTACAAAGCCGCCCAGATATTCGTATTGCCGAGAAGGAAATGGTTGCCATCAATGCAGATGTTGGCGCAGCAGTAGCAAACAAGTATCCACGTTTCTACCTAACCGGCTCACCGGGTCTATTAGCGGGTGACTTTAGTGACTTGTTTAGCAGTGACTCTGCAGCTTGGGTCGCAAGTGTCGGAGCAAGCTGGACTGTATTTGATGGGGGGCGTTCTGACGCTATGGTAGAGTTGCAAGAGTCTCGCTTTAATGCTGCTGCACTTAGCTATGAGCAAACTGTCAATACGGCAATCAGCGAGGTTGAAACCCTGCTCTATACCTATGGCAGTAGCCAAGAAGCTGAAACCTACGTTGCTGATACTCTAGTAGAAGCAGATAATGCAGTCGCTAAAGCTGATTCGCTGTACCGCGCAGGGCTAGTAGACTACATATCCGTTTTGGATGCTCAGCGCCAGCAGAAGGTCATTCGTGATGCACAGGTATCGGCTAATCTGCAAACGTCACAGGTGCTAGTAAGTTTGCACAAGGCTCTGGGTGGTAACTGGGAAATTGAACCTCAACAATCAAACACAGAGGGTGAAGATTAACTTTGCACCACTGACACTGGCAGTTTCTGATTGCCAGTGTCAATCCCCATTCATAACCCGAAAATCCTTCTTCCCTACCTAGTAATTCTTCGAGTACTTCAGTACCCCCACAAGTCTTATAGTTCATATATACCTTGATGAATGCCCCATTTGCGCAGCTCGCACAAGCTTATAGGCGGCAGTTATCAGTGAATCCGAAGTAAGAATTATAAGGAGTCATTATGAGCTTAGTCAGCCTCCCATTTGTGGAAAGTGGCGCAGATATTGGATTGCATGTGGTTGCGACAGTCGTACTTGTTGGGTCATTGGTTGCGATATGTATCGCGTTCTGGAAATTACACGAGTTACCTATCCATAAGGCTCATAGCAGTGGGCATCACCAGATAGGACTCATCACAATTTTAACCTGGATAGGATTTGTTTGGCACTGGGTATGGGTATTGGCCATCATTGCCGCCTTTCTGGATGTTGAAGGTGCCATTATCCGAGTCAGAGATATATGGCGTCACGGTTCTTTAGATAAAGCAGGCAACCCAATCACAAAAGAAGGAAAAGAGTCATGTTAGAAGGTCTAGCCATTTGGGCTCTATTTATCTATATACTCCGACTATTAGGAGTGCCGTGGGGCAAACCATTTAAAGCTTTTGCTTATATTGGTGGTGGCTTATGGCTCGGGTTCGTGTGGATAGGTCTAATCAACTATACGCCTATGGATATGTCTGGCGGATCGGTAGTGCAATCCCCTCACGTACAGTTGAGACCGGGTAATACTGGGATTAAGGGTAAAGTGAAAAAGGTCCACATCGAGCCAAATACTGAAGTGAAAAAAGGCGATTTAATCTTTGAAATAGACCCTGAAATTTATGAAATTGCACGAGATAAAGCAGCGACGCAGCTAAAGGCTGCAGAAGTGGCGTACAACGTGGCGAGCGAAGATATCCAGCTTTCTGAAACGGATTACAACACGACGCTGATTAACCTTGATATTGCCAAGGTTGAATTGTCGTCAGCAATCAAAGAGTACAAGCTGCAAAAAACCACCCTAACTCGTTATCAAAAACAGAATGCTAAAGCAAAACACACTGTCACTGAAAGCCTTATGGATGAGCAGAGCACTGTTGTGGCATTGGCAGAAAATAAAATATCGTCATTACGCAGTCAAATAGCACGTAGCGAAGTAGAAATTGCGCGAGCTAAGGTCAATGTAGATAAGTCAAAATTGCATCTAATGAATGCACAGGCTGATCTTGAAGAAGCAAAAGAACGCTTGGCTGAAGCACAATGGAACCTTGACGAGACGAGGGTTTACGCACCAGCTGATGGTTTTGTCACTAACTTCATACTTCGTGAAGGCCAGTACGTGGGAATCTTGTCGCGTATGCAGATGTACACCCACGAGAAATACGTTTTGATGCGTGTTAATCACCAAGCTATCCGAAATATAAAACCAGGTCAAATGGCAGAATTTGCATCTCCTGTATACCCAGGTAAAGTGTTCTCTGCAGAAGTACAAGGTATTGTTGAGGCCACAGGTGAAGCACAAGCGGGTAGTATGGGGCGTGAGGCTTCAGTATCTGAGACGACGGTAAAGAATGCTCGTAACAAATTCCATTTTGTTCGTCTGAAACTGAATGAACCTGAAGGCTATGATATCCCTGTTGGTGCTGTCGGTCTGGCGTGGGTGAGTGGCGAAAAACCTCATCCCTTCTTATCATTCCTCGATGCTATTCGTGGCATCATTCTAAGAATGAAAGCTCAGATCTACTACGTATACTCTTTGTAATTATGAACAAGGTCCTGAATTAGATTCAGGACCTTGTTGGTATTCGAGGCCACCAGTTATTTTCAGATTCCTTGCCTTCACAATATTTTATCGAACATCTAAGCGCTAATACCCTTCTAGAAATCTGATTCGAGACTTCGGTAATGAAGAACCTAACTTGACCATTTTGCTCGCGAAGCAATATCGACACTAATAATAGAACCACTGCTAAAAATGAGCCTCATAAAAGTCATTGTATCTAAGCTCAATACCTTACTTCACTATTCATATCACAAACTCTCTCGCTTTCTAAGAACACTCGTAATTTGAACTGCGTTAACTGGTACTTTTACGAGGAGTTATTTAACACTACTGCAGTAGAATTTCAGTAGTACTTAGAGTGAGAGTAACATTATGGAATTCGACGGCAATATTTTAAATTTAGGCTCGTTCTTTACCGTGACTATGGGCATCATAGTTCTGTTCTTTGGTAAACGAATGAATCAACTAATCCCTTTTTTACGCGAGTTTAGTATCCCAGAACCTGTATCGGGTGGGATATTAGTCTCGATCATAATCGCATTGATTTATCAATTTACCGCAGTTGAGGTGCAATTTGACTTAATGGCTCGTGATGTGCTTCTAGTGTATTTCTTCACTACAATCGGCATTAATGCGCATTTCAAAGACTTACTAAAAGGTGGTAAGCCTTTATTAATTCTTTTGGGAGTCACCATCGCCTTTATGATCATGCAGAACGTTGTAGGCGTGACAACGGCAAGTTTACTTGGCCTTGAACCGGTAGTGGGCCTGCTGTCTGGTAGCGTTTCTTTAATTGGCGGTCATGGTACTGCTATTGCATGGGCTCCACGTATTGAGGAAATGTTAGGCATTGAAAATGCTATGGAGATTGGTATCGCCAGCGCTACATTTGGTTTGATATTAGCTAGTATGATGGGTGGACCAATCGCAAAGTTCTTGATTAAACGTTACAACCTAAAAGCAAATGAAAATCAGGCAGTTGACCAAGAAGAAGACACCAAAGACGAAACGGAATCTTTAACCTCATTTGCGTTCCTTGACTCTGTGTTGGCTATTCATATTTGCATCATTGTTGGTGTTCTACTTGATGAAGCAATTAGTCAGACTGGTTTACAGTTGCCATTGTTCGTGTCGTGTCTGTTTGCGGGCATCTTGATTACTAACTTAATCCCAGACAGCTACCCTCGTATCAGTGGTACTAAGTGGCCAACTCGCACTCAATCGATTAGCTTGATTGCTGATATTTCTTTGGGTTCTTTCCTCGCTATGTCATTAATGAGCATGCAATTGTGGACCCTAGTAGAGCTAGCAGGCCCTATTTTAATTATCTTGACGATGCAGTTCATTTTAGCTGTGTTGACGGCGTCAATCATCGTATTTAAGGCTATGGGTAAAACCTATGATGCCGCAGTGGTATGTGCTGGTTTCGGCGGGATTTCATTAGGTTCAACACCTACTGCTATGGCCAATATGTCATCAATTACTGCTAAGTATGGTTATTCAGCCCAAGCATTCATCATTGTACCCCTGGTGTGTGCCTTCTTTATTGATTTAGCTAATGCACTCATTATTCCTTACTTTTTGAAAATGATGTAGATGAAGATCGCTGAGGGTGTGCGAAAGCCACCCTTCGCTTCAGTTGAATGGGTATGAATCGCACAGAGGAAATGGGTATGAACATAAACAAGTTAATCGCATTAGTATTAGCAAGTGTTTCGCTAATGGGTTGTAGCGCAAAAAATGTAGTGAGCAACCAACAGCAAAAAGTTTATACCAATAACAGTGCTTATTCTGCTGAAAACTTTGGCCAACACCATGACGAAGTGACACTGATTCTTTCATTCTCTGGCGGTGGTACACGTGCAGCTGCGCTGTCATACGGAGTCCTTGAGGCGTTGCGTGATACCACCATCCATATCGCCGGACAAGATATTCGTCTTCTTGATGAAGTAGATATGATCAGTTCAGTCTCTGGAGGGAGCTTTACCGCAGCCTATTACGGGCTTTATGGTGAGCAAACTTTCGATAATTACAAAGAGACTTTTTTATATCATGAGGTGACCGATGATCTTGCCTCTCTTTTTCTTTCACCCCTGCGGTGGTTTTCTACCAAGACGCGAACCCGTCTAGCTGAGGACTACTACAAAAACAATATCTTTGGTGACAAGACCTTCGCTGATATTTCTCGTGATAATTCGCCATATATAGTAATTAATTCGACAGACCTATCCACTGGAACCCGCTTTTCTTTCACACAGGGCTACTTTGACATGCTTTGCTCTGACCTTAATTCCTATTCAATTTCTAGTGCGGTAACTGCTTCATCTGCTGTTCCGTTGTTGTTTACTCCTGTCGTTATTGAGAACAGAGACGATTGTGTGACTCAAATCGACAAAGATGTAATGTTTGATACATCTAATTACCGCAATAGAAATGCTGTTTCCACCATAGAGCAATATCAAGACAAAGAAGCGGTTAAGTATGTGCACCTAGTTGATGGTGGTATTACCGATAACCTTGGATTGGTTGCTGTTTATGAAATGGTCGAGTATCTGAGGCTAAATAAATCCAAGAGCCTAGACCCTCGTAATAACCGAGGTCAAATTAAACCCCTGATTATAATTTCAGTCGATGCAGCGACAAACCCAGAGCTAGGTATTGCAGACAGTATTGATACACCGGACCTAAAACAAACGGTGGATGCCATTACTGATATTCAGCTTCACCGGTACAATGACTCGACTAAGGACTTAATGATTGAAGCAATGCATGATTGGGGAAGGTTGGCCTCAGAAAAGGGAGACGATGTGACCCCTTACTTTGTTGAAGTGAGCTTTACTAAGACCCTAGATAGAGACAAAAAATTCCTGCTAAATCAGATCCGTACTGATTTTAACTTATCTAATGACAATGTTGACTTGCTGGTTGATGAGGGCTACCAACAACTGAATTTAGACTCAACATTTCAAGAATTTATTCATGCACACTCTTTTGACGCAAGTCGCTCTGAACACTCACAAACTCTGCTCACAGCAGATGAGGAGATCTAATGAAAATTAACTGGTTGCTACTTATCCTTTTCCCCTTTGCGAGTCTCGCGGAAACTAATTGCTGGCAAATTGACGATGATAATGAGCGCTTATCGTGTTACGACAGTATTGGTGCGAAACCTGAAACTATCACCTCTGAAGATGAGTTTGATCTCGATAGTATGAGCTTTCATCAAGTAGTAGACTATATAAATAACCAAGGGATATTTAAACTTACACCGCACCAACCTAATTATATCCTGCCATTATCATATAACGATAAACCTAATAAAGACTATTGGGAGTCAGTCAGGCCCGGCTCTAATATTGATGATATTGAAGTAAAATTTCAATTCAGTGGTAAGTTGAAGCTGTGGAATGATTTTTATAGCGATTGGGATATGTGGTTTGGCTATACACAAACCTCATGGTGGCAATTGTACAATAAGAAAGAGTCGGCACCATTTCGTGACACCAACTATAGCCCCGAGTTTATTGTCAGTACCTATCCCAACGTCTCTTTTCTCGGCTTCGACTTAGTTCAGGCGGACTACGCTTTTATCCATCAATCTAATGGACGCTCTGAACCTTACTCACGCAGCTGGAATAGAGTTTACGCAAACTTTGAGTTTGTTCGTGATGATTTTGTCATCGGAATTAAACCTTGGTACCGAATCCCCGAGGATGATGAGGATGATGACAACCCAGATATTAATGATTATTTGGGCTATGGTGAAGTCATTCTTGGTTACAAGGACGGTGGCAATTTCTATAGTATGCTACTTCGTAATAATATCAGTAGCGATAGCAAAGGGGCTGTTGAGTTAAATGCAGCAGTACCTATCTTTGATACCGTTAAACTGTATGCCCAATATTATTACGGTTATGGAGAAAGCCTTATCGACTACGACCATAGAGTGAATCGCTTCAGTATTGGTATTTTGATCTATGATGTCATCTAATTACTACTTACATGTATCAACACTATCTACTTCACGAGAGCGATACAGGGAGTATTGCGTTTTTTATTGATGATGAGAACAAGAGCAGAGTCTGGAAGTATAGTATTGTCGCAGCTCTTTGCTAACTAGAAAGGCATTTACTAGCTAGCTTTTAATTAGCACTAATACCATACGAAAACAACTCACCAAATAACTAGGAAGGCAACTATACCAGGCTGCAACAGACCCTGTGTTACTGCCATTTTGTTAGCATGCTTTTTTAGAAACCCCTCGAACTGAAAAAGAGCCCCCCCCATAGTTTAACGTCCGTTGAAAATGGCAGGATTACCCTAGCGATATGTGACAACTAGGCAACAGGATTGGATGTCAATAACTTAACGTTAATAGTAATACTGGAATGAAAATAGTGAAGGCGTGCGAATTCTAACTGAAATATTTGTTGGTTCTATCTATAGACACCCCTTAAATGATGGAATGTCTATGACTGATACATTGGATGAAATAATGTACCTTCTACCTGATTTACTCAACGACGCCATAATACGTCGCTCCAAAATGTATTTCATGTTTCTAGTGTACTTTGCAACAACAGGTTGTTTCTTTTCGCAAAATTAGACAAGGTATCATATTTATTTAAGTTGAGTTTATCAGATATCCGATAGCGATGTGACTCTATTGTTCTTACGCTTAAGTTAAGGGCGATTGAAATGTTTTTCGTTGACATTCCACTGCCAATCATTCGTAGTACCTCTAACTGTCGCTTGGTTAGAAATCGTAGTTTTTCACTAGCTAATATTCTCGACTCTGATTCTATTTCGCACAATTTATTAGATATTGAACCGTAAAGATTCATAAACCACAGAGAACCAATTAATTTCAAAGAGTTTATTAATGCTAAAGAAAATCTCTTATCTTCAAATCTACTCACGCTTAGCCCTGCATTTAGTTGGCCAAACGTCCTTATTGGAATAACAATATGCCACTTCACACCATCAAACTCTAGCAAGCGCAAAGTATTAATTGGACTGGATTTCATTTCATCTCGACTAAAGATGTGGTAAGTATTCCCATCATTGGTCATTGAGATATAGTCTTGTAATGATGTGCTGATATCTTTTTCTAATACGTGCCCTCCCACATCGCCTCGCTGTATTGATATAAGCTCTTCAATTTCTATGTTGATGTTAGGAAACGGGTATAGACTGAGTCTATCCAGGTCATAAGCATCTAAAGTACGCTCAATACTTAGCATTACCGGGCTCGATAGGTCTGTACCTAAATAAGAAGTGAGCATATTAACCTCTTGCAAAAAGTGTTTTTCATATTCAGTCATGTCTTGCCTCTTCGATGATGGATAATAGAAGTTAGCCGTATAGTAATCTATTTACGTATTAGTATGTAATGACCCATATGTTATTTAGGAAAATTTCATCTTGTAACCGGTATTTTTACTAGCAATAAAATTTAGTGCTAATAACCTTGTCGAATAATGGACACAAATCAAAGGTAGTAGAGCAGAAAGATAATATTAAACTCCTCCTTGTAACTTCCATCTTTAATCTATGGCCAGATCACAAATAATATTAATCACAAAACCACCAAATTTATATCCCTCTCGAAAACCCACTTAATATATTGCTAGAGGACACCACTAGTAAATTAAAACCACTCTACAAGTAAATATACTTTACCCTCTTAGTAAAATATCTAGTTAACCAATGGGGTAAATTAATAAATAATGACCTCATCAAAACGAAGCAATGCAATTGCTAAGAATGATAAATAATATTTTCAATTATCTTTTAATAAGAATCTAAATATGAAAAAACTAACTGCTATCTCATCTGTACTTCTTACTGCTCTTATCTCAGCACCGAGCCTTGCAAATGATCTAGATGTAGATTGGTTCGCAGGTGTGGGTACAGGTTATCAAATTGACGATGTAACAGGTGCAAATGACATGAATGGTGAAGATGTAGCGTTTGAACTACGTGGTGGCGCAATCTTGAATGACCATCACCGTGTTATGGGTACTTATGGCTACATGGATAAGCTAGAGCAACACTCTTTTCTAGCCTCATATGACTACCTATTACCAGTGTACGAGAATGTTAACCTATTCGCTGGTGTTTCTATGGGTGTTGCAGACAGTGAAATCGCTAACGAGAGCTCTACAGAATTCGTTTGGGGTGGCCAAGTAGGTGCTATGTACCAGTTCAACGAGTCATGGTCGGCGGAGCTTTCATACCAATATCTCGATCAAGATTATGAAGAGAACAACACCAAGCTTGAAAACACTCAGCAAATTATGGTGTCAGTAGATTATCACTTCTAAAACCATAGAAAACAATACGACTACGATAGCGGGCACATGCCCGCTCGTTTTTTTAGATCATTCAAATAACCAATCAAATCCTCCTGCAACAAAGCTCATTGGCTTCTATAGTTTTTAAAAATAAGAAGTCAATACAATCCACTCGCCAAATAAGAATGGCTGTATCTAGTAGGAGTTTTTCATGGCAGGGTACCTGCGTCTTCTCATTATCTCTGTTTTTACTTTATTGATTCACGACTGTTGGGCAAAACCGTCAGACAAACATGACTTATTTACAAACGACGAATTGGCCTGGATTGAGAAAAATCCTAGCATTCGCGTCAGCAACTCTACTGACCTCCCCCCGCTGGCATTTAAAAAAGATGGCCAAGTCGTTGGCTACTCCATCGATTATATCGACCTCATAAGCCAAATCACTGGGTTAGCCTTTGTATTCGAGTATCAGGAAGATTGGTCAGAACAATTGCAACAAGCAGAGGAACGCCAACTAGATATGCTGCAATTGGTGCGAGAGAGAGATAGCATTGGGCGCTTTATGGATTTCACTCAGCCCTATATCTCAGGAGGGTCAACTGTGCTCTATGGCAGAGAGGGGCAACCAAGGGTCAGCTCTATCGGTCGTATAAAAGATCAGCCTATCGCCGTACGTAGAGACTTCTTAGAACAGCGTTATTTAAGCACACACTACCCCAATTTAAATTTGATCATCGTCGAATCCACCGGTGAAGGATTAAATGCCGTTCTAGGAGGCGAAGCAGAGTATTTCATCTGTGCTGCTAGCACTTGTGAAACCTATATCTATCAAAACTTTTTATCCAACTTGGAAATCGTGGGAAGTCTTGGCATAGCCGAACTTGAAAAGCAAAATCAGTCTAGGTTTGCCACAAGAAATGATTGGCCAGAACTAAACTCCATCATCAATAAGGCGATCGCTGCTATCACCGCTGAGCAGAAACAAATGCTAAGGGATAAATGGTTCGATAAAAACAATAGACAAAAGCTACTTATAGAAACTCTCACAGATGAAGAGAGGGACTGGATTGAAAGCCATAGTCGTATCGCCTTTAGTTTACCTCTCAAACTCCCCCCTTTCGCCTATGTCATTGATGATCAACCAAAGGGGATAGCCGATGACTTCGTGCGCAGGTTTGAAAAAGAATATGCTATTGAGGCCCACTTCATTGCATATGATAGTTGGAGCGATATCGTCAATGCAGTCATGTCAGGGGAGATCGATTTTGTACCTGGCATGAATATTACTAAAGAGCGCAAACAAAGCCTGCTCTTTACCGACCCTTTCATTGAAATGCCAGCCGCCATTTATACCAAATCAGGAAGAGCTATCTATAGCACCCTACAGCAAGCTAAGGGCAAGAAAATTGGTCTGGCAAAAGGAAGTGCATGGATGACGCCGATCAAGCGAGATTTTCCAGGCTTGCTCGTCGTGGAATACGCAAAATTAGACGATGCCCTACTTGCACTTTCCAATGAGGAGGTAGATCTTACCGTAGTTAATACATTTGTCGCCAAGCATCATATCGTCACCCTAGGCCTTGATGATCTTGTTCGCTCTGGTACCACACAGTACAGACAGGCCACTGCCATCGCCGTTCACCCTTCTAAACCCGAATTAGTAAGCCTATTTAATAAAGTAATCGCATCCGTAGATGAATCACAGATGACGCTCATTCTCGAAAAATGGAACAACATTCAAGTCATTGAGAAAAACCCTTGGCGTGATTTTATTGGCTGGACGGTCCTATTGGTCTTTGCAGTAATATTTATCATACTGCTGTTTAACTACTTGAATAGAAGGAAAAGCATCAGGGTTATAAAGAAAGTCAGCCACAGGCTTTCTAATGCACAGCGTGTAGCCAAGCTTGGTAGCTGGGACGTAGACAGCGATGGCACCATTACTTCGCTCTCGGTAGAGGCAGCTCAAATATTAGGCGTGGCCGAAACCAAGTCAATGAAGCGCATCGATTATGTACAAATGATCTATAACCAAGACAGAAAGCGCTACCTAAAGAACATAGATGACGCACTAGAATCAGGCCTACTCAACGTTGAATATCGCATCATAGTCAATGACAAGCTTAAATGGGTCAAAGAGGTCTCGGAGCTCAAGTTCAACAATAATAACCAGTTCGTTTCTGCCAATACCACCATTCAAGACATTAGTGAGTTCAAGAAACAACAAGAAAAGCTCATCGAAAGCCAAGATGAATTACGGGTTCTAACTTCTAAGCTTCTTAGTGTTCAAGAGGAAGAACGCAAACGAGTCGCAAGAGACCTGCACGATGACCTAAGCCAGCGCTTAGCGGTAGTTGCCATCGATTTGGGAGCAGTACAGATGTCAGTGGAATCTGAGTCATTAATGAATCAAATAAAAGGCATCAAGCAAGCCCTAGGTAAAATAGCCGAAGACACCCACAGCTTATCACGTAGGCTTCACCCTTCGATTCTAGATGACTTAGGCCTTATCGACGCGCTACGCTCTGAGGTACAAAGCTTTGAGCTACGTGAAAAGATCAAAGTTGAGTTTATCCATACCTCAAGGGAGCTAAACCTTCCCAAAGATGTTGCTTTAGTACTGTTTCGCATAGTGCAAGAGGGGCTAAGAAACATCGCCAAATATTCAGAGGCGAACAAAGCTCGAGTGTCGTTTACCCTAATAAAAGACACCCTTGTATTACAAATCCGAGACGATGGAATGGGGTTTGATGTCGAGCAGGCGAAGCGCTCGCCAGGGCTGGGGCTGCAAAGTATGATGGAGCGAGCCAAACTCATTAACGGTGAGTTGCATATACATTCAGAAGAAAACAAAGGCACTACCATTGAGCTCAGCTTAGCTGCTCCAGACGACTTTGTTGCTTAATCGATGGGACTAAATTAAGAAGCTGCGACCCAACAGGGTACATCCATTCATAGGCTCAGCCCATGCCTAAACCTCGGCACGAAACGACTAAGTGGAAGCAATAGCCACGTGGGCGCGAACAAAACAAGCGTGTAAGATCTCCTCAATTTAGCGACAAGGTTATTACTATTGCATTTATGGTGAAACGCGTTTTCTTCGTGCCATTGAGAGTGCTTCAAGGCTTTCAAGACTCAGTATTTTAGATGCCGAACTAGACTAAGCCATTTTTTATAGCAAAAGGCACTAACTCACTGGCATTTTTGAGCTTTAGGATCTCGACCATCTTGTACTTGTGAAATTCAACAGTACGACTTGATACATTTAAAATATTAGCGATTTCTTTCGCTGAATGACTCTCAGCAAGTAGCTGCAAAACCTGTTGCTGTCGAGGTGTAAGTAAACTAATAGGATCCTCAGCTTGGCCCTTATTATTCCTATATGCCTCCATGATATCTGCGGCTAAAGCGGAGGTGATAAAGGTCTTATTCATAAGCACCGTCTTAATAGCGGTGAGCAACTCGTCAGATGCGGAGTGCTTTAATAGATATCCCTTTACTCCCACATCCAAAGCACGCATCGCATACTTTATCTCCGGGTGCATTGTAAGAAGAATAATCTTACAGTCCTTATCTGTAGCCAAAATCTTCTCGGCTGCATTAATACCATTCATTATTGGCATTGAGATGTCCGACACTATCACATCAGGCTTTAACTCCTTAGCCTTCTGCACCAATGCCATCCCGTCCTCTACCAGACCCACAACCTCATACTCGTCGGCCAGCAGATTTTTTATTCCCTCCGCAACCAACACATGATCATCGGCCAACAATACGGTTTTCTTGTTCAAAGCGTGACTCCAAAAATTACATCTACAACCTAAACAGTGTTGTTCTAATGCAGGATAAGGCAAGTTCTCTAGTGATAACGTCTTCTGCGCGAAGATATTAAAGAATATAGAACACTATCAGCCCGATACACCTAAACATCAACTAAAATCTCAACAATTACTGAATTAGTTGATGCCATTAACCAGTCTAGTTCCTTTTTCTAAATCATTGTATTTCTTCATCTAACTTGCAAGTCAAAACGCAAATTTAGCAAGAAAGCGCAACATACAATCCAACCAACAGAGTGAATACTGGTAAATTTTCTAGTACTTCTAGAAAGTGAATAGAACGATACTATTAGATAATCTGAATTCTAATATGCTCGAGGCACACCCTAAATGAAAATAAGCCATATTGGTCACAGTGAGCTTCTAACCGCTATTCAAAGAATGGCGATTGAGCTAGAGCTAGACTGTCAAATAGAGAAGTTCTCTACCCCCATCGAGTATCGAGAAGGGGATTACGATCTGCTTATCGTAGATAGCCAACATTTCAAGCCAATCATATTGCCTAACCTACACCTTCTATATAGCCATGTGCTTGTCCTCGGGCATTACACAGAAGAGTCTATTCAACAAGCTTTCTGCATCAACCAACAGATTAGCTATATTGCGTACAGCAACATCGAAACGGAACTGCCCCGCTACCTCAATCGAATTCTTTCTCAAAGTCATCCTGTGGTCTAAATTGCCACGCCTGATAGCACGCGTATTGTCCAGCTATAACTTCGCGAACTGTCACACTACTTTCCCTGACTCTTTATGAGCCACTCGTAATTTTTCTATGTGTGTCTGGTAATAGTCCTAGTTACTATTCCCTGCCCTCTGATTAACAATTAGAGCATAGTGAAAATGATAGAGAGGAACTTTCATGGACGTATTACTAATCGAAGAGGACCTACATCAATCAACACTCATTGGTAGCATGCTTGAAGCTAATGAGGGGACACGTGTATGCGTTGCACACTCAGATGTCGATGCGTTCAAAAAGATCACTTTACAAGGCTTCATTCCAGATTTAATCGTTTGTGACGGCGTTGAAATGCTCTATTACCTCTCAAAGGCAGTGCCTAATGCTAGCTATGCTATTCTCAGCGCAGCAAACGATGATGTGCTCGAATCTGCGGTAGATGCAGCGCACGGGTGCGGTATTGAGCACATGAATGTCTATTCCACACCGCTCTCACCATCACAAGCGGAACAGTTAATCAATATGTCAGTGAATAGAGTGGCGCATTAGCTTCCTTTTATCTCCACAACCATATGCTTAATTTTTATCCCTTTGGAGACTGACAGCTAGCAAATCCAAAACCACAAACTAACGAAAGAGCAGCACCTAGATAAACTAGTGTCAACGCCATCTCTAGCACGGTCCTTCATATATTGGTAGTGGAAGATAACGAAATAATGCGTTCTTTCGTCCAATATCAATTAGAAAAATTGGCAATAGGAATCTATTCACGCCTTGCCTGAAAACTAACAGAGCTAGGTTTTAAACTACCGACGCACATTACGAAATAATTGCAGTGATGACTTCAATTAGATGACTATCCTCGTTGGAGTTCGATACAACAGTCTTCAATTGAAGGTCAATAAAGTCGCTCCACTCTTCCATGACTTTTACGCGTGGACCATAAAAATTATCTCTATAGTATGCTGCTCGCACACTATTGCTATCAATATGGGAGAGGCATGCCTCTACAACGTGGCTAGGGACCAAATCTTCGTGTAACTTTGTACTGCCTATGCTTCGCGTGCCGTGTGCTGTCATCTTGCCTTTGAGGTTCAGGTTATTTCGGATAGCATGACCTACTGTTCCAGCCCCAATACAACCTGCTTTTGAGTTTCCAGGAAAAAGATATTTTTCATCTGGAAAATACTTGGTAACAAATGTGAATATTCTAATTGCGCTTTCCGTGAGGGGAATACAGTGTTCAGAGTCATTTTTGAGATTTGCAATAACAAGCTTGCGCTCAGCAAGATTAATATTTTCATGCTCACTACTCGCTGCTTCACCTGGACGTAACAACAAATGTAATTGCCAAAGAAACAACAAAAATACAAGTATCGACGTATTCGAATGAACAAAGCCATTGATCAATTCGCCCACTTCTTCTGGCTTCATTGCAGGATAGTTTTTAGACTTTGGCTTTCTAAAGTATTCCTTCAATTTATCGGTTTCTATCGAATCCACCAAGCCGCCTTTAACAGATGCGTAGTTCAATATAGTGCATATAAGCACCAGAGCTTTGTTTCTTACATTGCCTGATTCTATGGTGTTAAGGGCATCCCAAATAACATTTAAAGTAAGAGACTTTAAGGGAGAGCTACCAATAATCTTTGCCAAATGGTTTTCTACTATGCCTGTTTTATCTTTTATGGTGTTTTTGGCCCAACGCTTGGGGTTTTCAGAAAAATAATGTTTACAATAATCACTAAACGTGACGTTCCCTGCATACTCTATGGATTCTATAACGCCACTTTTGACCAACCATGGGTCAATACCATTGTGCAAAGCTTGGTGATAATGCTGAATCTCTTTTCTTGCATCGGCAATGCCAACAAACGGGTAAGATCCGATACGCATATAGGTGTCTTTCCCATTAAAAGGCTTCCTGTAGCGAAACTCCCAGTGGGCGTTTCCGTTTGCTTCTGCACAAATATAAAGTTTATTTCCGTCATTGACCCTCTGCACTTTTCCGAAGAACTTGGAGTCAGAAATTAATCTCGCAATTTTTGTTGTACTGAGCTTGTTAATCGCCATCTCTAACCTCTCATAAGTAATGAGAGACCAAGATAAACTCATAGGCAAACATATTGGAAGGCTTGTTGCTGCAATAGTTTCCCATAGACGCTATAGACGGAAATATTTGTATTTATTTAGATAGATCGATAACAGAACAACGAGAGATATGCATGCTCCACCAAGACATCAATCTCACCCTTTCGTTAAAAAAACTGGATCGATTGTAAGCTTCTCGAACTCTATTTTTGTCTGAATGCGATAGTGCAGCCTCGATAACGTGTGTATCAAACCCTTGCTCATGAAGGGTCGTACTTGCTAAAGAACGTAAACCATGAGCGGTTGTTCGATTCTGAAGTCCTAATCTATGAAAAGCTTTGTTTATCGATTCGGTATGCGCATGAGTTATGCGATCACTTATAGCCGGAAATATAAACTCACATCCATCGCTGTAAATGCGTTGCTGCTCCAGAATCTCGATAGCCTGGTCTGTAAGTGGTACTTTATGAACTCGATTGTTTTTCATCCTTGATTTAGGGATAGTCCAAACACGAGCTTCCAAGTCAATGTCTTTCCATTTAGCTGTAGCAGCTTCGGCAGATCGAACCATGGTATGCAACTGCCATTCAAACATCAGCTTTGTTGAAGGTCTCATCGTTGAAAGCGCGACAAGCCTCAGTAACTCAGGAAGCTCACTTGGTTCCAAAGAAGCTACATGCTTCACTCTAGGCTTCTGGAAGACTTCACCAATCCCATGTAAATTGTGACTCGAAATAATTCCGAGATTGACTGCATGATTCATGACTGCCTTTAGAAGTTGAATGCACCTCTTGATAGTTTCAAACTTACGTTTTTCAGCAAGAGGCCTAAACACGCCGATTGCAACCGGCGCTGTTACCGACTCAACAGGCATGTTACCCAACTTCGGCATTACATGAATTTCAAGCTTACGTCTAATATCCTGGAGTGTTTTAGGCTTCAATTGCCCTTCCTTGCTCTCAAACCAAGACTCAAAAACCAACTTCAAAACGTTCAATCGAGCCGCTTTCTTTTCTAATTCAATCCTTTGACGTTCTACTTGAGGGTCTACCCCATCTTTCAATAAATCTCGGTACTCAAGTGCGTTTTGCCGAGCATCAGAGAGCGAAAGAGACGGATATGTTCCAAGAACAATATAGGTATCACCGCCTGTGGGTCTCCTGTATCGAAATTCCCATGCGTGTTGACCACGCTGTTTTGCGTGAAAATAGAGACCACCGCCATCACTGAAACGTTGGCTAATTTTATTTTTAAGGGGTTTTAAAGCGCGAACTTGCGCTGAGGATAGCTTACCTTTTGCCATTTTCGACCTCCGAAACTGTATAGAGTTGGACAGTAAAAAGAGATAGATCTAGCTATATACAAAAATTAATGTAACACATTGAATGTTAGGTGATTCTAGGTTTAGAAAAAACAAAACATGCTTCCCTAAAAATGATTCAATCCTAAACAATATTGCTCAGTTTTGTATATTGCTGCCGGCGATATACATTAAACAATACTAATTTCTATACATCAAATCGGAGACACTATAGACATCGATAGACATTACTGAAAGGTAAGTTATTGATTAGAAACGAAAAAAGACGCCCATGGACGTCTTTGATCTTGAATGTGGCGGTGAGTGAGAGATTCGAACTCTCGAAGGGTTGCCCCTTACACACTTTCCAGGCGTGCTCCTTCAGCCACTCGGACAACTCACCGAATTTGATTGTTAACTGTGTCAGTCAACGAGGCGCTAATTTAATGATTTGTGGGCGGTTGGTCAAGTAGAAATCAGTGCTTTTTAGGTGGTTTGCGGTTGTTTGGACAATTATTGTGTAGTTCGATGAAAATTGAGGCATTTAGGGCAATTTAGCAGTGCAGTTGGATTTAAAGGCTTGCTACACTATGCAAAACCTTTTTTACGGATAGCCATTTTGGATTTAGCACAAATTATTGCTCAGCCTGAGCTGGAAGATCGCCTTCTTCCTTATCATCAAACCCTTGGATTTATCACGGCTATGGCAGCTGCGCCTAATGTTCTTGATCCTGCTGAATGGATTGCCTACCTATGGGGTGGCGAGGAAAGCGCTCCTTTCACCGATGGTGAGCAGTTGGAGTCTTATCTAGAAGCGGTCATCAATGCTTGGAATGCGGCGCGCCCTGCGCTGTTTGAAGGCACCTGGCAGTGGCCTGTTGAGTGTGATCTTAGCGATAAAGAGATAGTGACAGAAGCGACTAAAGAGTTCTGTGAAGGATTGCTACAAGGCTGGCAGTTGGCTCAAGACGATTGGCAGACGCTGATGCCTCAAGATAGCCAAGATAACGCCCTATTAGGCGGTGTATTGCTGTCAATTAGCATGCTTTATGATCCTGAGACGTCACTGGCTACGCTTTCTGAAGAAGGCATGAATGGCCTTGATCAGTTTGCTGAGATCTTTAATGCCATGCCGGCAATGTTGTGTGGTTTAACACAGCGTGGTGCGGCGTTGGCGGAAGCTCAGTAGAGTTAGGCTAATAGCCAAGTGTTGGTGTTGCTAAGGTCCTAGATAAGCTGCGCTTTCTAGGATGACGAGACCCACTACGCTTGATTACCATAGCTATATAAAACAAAACCTCGGCATCTGCCGAGGTTTTTTTATTGTTAGTGCTACATTTTAGTTAGGCGTTGCCTTTGACCTTAATGTTTAACTGCTCTGCGAAATCTAGCATGCGATTTAGTGGGATAAGTGACTTCACCCGCACGGCTTCATCAACGAAGATTTCGTGCTCTGCTCCGCCCTCTTTCAATGCTGATTCAATCGCTTTAAGACCATTCATTGCCATCCAAGGACAATGAGCACAGCTACGGCACGTTGCGCCTGCACCTGCTGTTGGTGCTTCAATAAGCTCTTTTTCAGGTACTAGCTGTTGCATCTTAAAGAAGATGCCTTTGTCTGTTGCTACGATCAGTTGCTTGTTAGGAAGCTCCTTCGCCGCTTTGATCAATTGGCTAGTAGAACCAACCGCATCCGCCAACTCGACAACACTTGCCGGAGATTCAGGGTGCACTAGGATAGCGGCGTCTGAATAGACAGCCTTCATATCTCTCAATGCTTTTGCTGAGAACTCATCGTGTACTACACACTCGCCGTTCCAAAGTAGCATCTCTGCGCCTGTTTGGTTAGCGATGTAAGAACCAAGGTGACGATCTGGACCCCAGATAATTGGCGTACCTTCTGCGTCTAAATGCTCAACGATCTCCAGAGCAATACTTGACGTTACCACCCAATCAGCGCGCGCTTTAACAGCGGCAGAGGTGTTAGCGTATACCACTACAGTATGATCAGGGTGCTCATCACAGAACTTAGAAAATGCCTCTTCTGGGCAGCCTAAGTCTAGAGAGCATTCTGCTTCTAGGGTTGGCATCAAGATGGTTTTCTCAGGGGTGAGGATTTTCGCTGATTCGCCCATAAAGCGTACACCGGCAATGATCAGAGTCTTTGCAGAGTGACGGTTACCAAACTTGGCCATCTCTAGAGAGTCGCCTACAAAACCGCCGGTTTCTTCGGCAAGTGCTTGGATTTCTGGATCGGTGTAGTAATGGGCAATCAGTACCGCATCTTTCTGTTGAAGAAGGGTTTTGATGCTCTCCTTGTAAGCCTGTTTCTGGTCTTCGCTCAGAGGTACTGGCTTAGGAGGAAATGGGTAAATTGTTGGTGCTGTTTCTAATATTTGGCTCATTGCAATGCTCGGGCAACTTCCTTTAACTTCGGGCATTGTACACTGCTTTGAGTGTGCTTGCCAAAAGCAAAAAAGCTCAGCAAATAAATGCTGAGCTTAACGATTATTAATTGTAGTTATTTCAAGTCAGACAGCTTCTTCTTAGCTGAATTTGCTGACGATGTATTCGGGTGCTCATCAACCGCTTGCTGATAGTATTTTTTCGCTGCGCTAGTGCTGTTATTTCTAGCAGCAATATCCCCTAACTTAACCAGTGCATCAGCACGTTTGTTTGAGTCTTTATACGCAACGACAGCAGCAAATGCTTTCGCTGAATCTACGTCTTTCTTCTTCGAAAAGTAGAGCTGTCCTAACCAGTAGTTCGCATTAGGCGAATACACTGATTGAGGGAAATCTTTCTTAAACTGCTCCAATGCAACGGTCGCTGCGTCGTAGTCTTTATTCTTCAAGATCAAATCAACGGCGCTTTGATACGCTTGTTGCTCGTCTTGATTTGAAGAGTATTTACCGGCTGGGGCTGACTCGGCAGGTTGTGCTGGGGCTTGTTTGACTTTGGCTAGTTCAGAACGAACTTTGTCTAGCTCAATAAACAGCTCTCGTTGTCTATCGATAAGCTGACGCATTTCGTGGTTGTTACGTTCTAATTCACCACGTAACTCACTCACATCAAGAGACATCTCGTCGACTTGCTGCTGTAAGTTGGCTTGTACTCGGTTGCTGTTTCGTAGCAGACGCTCCAAGCGCTCTGTCTCGGTTTCTTTAGCGCTAGATGACGACGACTTAGAGGTCGAGGCACTGCTAGAGTTGAGATCAGAAACGGGAGCCGGTGCGGCGAATGAAACACTCGCCGCACTTGCTAGTAACGTAAGCGCAACTGCTCGCTTGTAGTTACTGATCATGTTTACTTCCTAAGATTAGTAAACTAGAACCGCACGACGGTTTTTCGCGTACGCTTCTTCAGATTGACCAAGCTCTAGAGGCTTCTCTTCACCGTAGCTTACGATTGAAAGTTGGTCAGCTTGAACGCCAGATGCTTGAAGGTAATTAGAAACTGCGTTAGCACGACGCTCGCCTAGTGCGATGTTGTACTCAGGAGTACCGCGCTCATCAGCGTGACCTTCGATAGTTACTTTAACGTCTGGGTTTTCGCTTAGGAAAAGAGCGTGTGCAGATAGCATCTCTTCGTACTCAGAGCTGATAGTAGAGTTATCGAATGGGAAGTAAAGAGTCGTGTTTTCACGTAGCGCTTTCTCAGCCATTTCACGCTCTTCAGCTAGCTTCTCTTCTTCAGTCATTGGAGAAACAACAGTTGTATCTGTAGTTTCAGTTGCGTTCGCTTGAGCTTCTTGGTTAGTAGTTTGAGCATCAGAAGCGTCAGTTGCTTCGTCAGTAGAACTACAAGCTGTAACAGCTAGAACAGGTAGTGCGATTAGCAGCCCTTTAAAAACCTTGTTAAGTTGCATGTTAAGTTTTCCTTATTGTATAAAAAGTAACGTCGTTACAAAAACGGTGACCAGGCGGGTGCTCTTACACGCCCATTGGTTGCTGGTAGTCTGGCTTTAAACCGTCCATCAATTGAAACCATCGATAGCACATTGTTTTTATTATACATTGAGCTGTATATCACCATTCCTCCATTTGGAGCTATGCTCGGAGACTCGTCTAGTAGTGTTTTTGTTAACACTTGAACGGCTCCGGTCTCCAAATCCTGTTTTGCCAAATTGAAACCTGAAGAAGACTGATTCACCATAATCATGAAACGTCCGTCAGGAGTAATCTGACCACCCAAATTTTGGCTACCCTGCCACGTCAATCTCTTCGATGCACCGTTACCTAAATTTACTTGATAAATCTGAGGCTTACCACCTCTATCAGAGGTGAATATAAGAGATTGACCATCAGGATGCCAAAATGGTTCTGTATTATTTGATCTACCACGAGTTATCTGTTTCAACTTACGTGATTCCAAGTCCATGGTGTACACCTGAAGGCTGCCTGTTTTTGACAATACCAAAGCGATAGACTTGCCATCAGGAGAGAATCGAGGTGCGCCATTGTGACGAGGGAACGAGGTTAGTTTCTCTCGCTTACCCGTGTAGATGTTCATTAAGAAAATTTCAGCTTGGCCGTTTTGGAAGCTGACATAAGCAAGCTCTCTACCATCTGGAGACCATGCTGGAGACATCAAAGGCTGTTTAGAGCGTAATACTAAGCGCTCGTTGTAGCCGTCGTAGTCTGCGATACGTAGCTGATATGGGTAGTTGTCTTTGTCATTTACCACAACGTAAGCAATGCGCGTCAAAAATGCGCCGCGATCGCCTGTCAACTGCTCATACACTAAATCAGAGATACGGTGAGCGTATTCGCGTAAACGTGGACCAGGAACAGTTGCTTGCTTATTAAACAAGATATGATCTTTAGACAATACCAAGGTGCCGTCTTGCAGCGATTTAGCCTGACCATCCGTCAATGCTCCGCGTACAACATCAATCAGCTTGTATTGAACCTTGTATTTGCCGTCTCCTGCATCAGTGATCGTGCCGGTCAGTAGCGCATCAACACCCATTGATGTCCAAGCTGAGTAGTTAACGTCTTTATCTTCGTAAGGCGTCTGTGGCATTTGATTCGTCGCCACTGGACTGAACTTTCCGCTACGCTGCAGATCGGAAGCTATCACCGCCGACACATCGTGTGGCAGTTTGCCAGGGCCGTCCCATTTAAATGGAACAATGCCAATTGGGCGCGCAGAGTTGACGCCTTCGGTAATGACCAATTCCAATGAGGCATGGGCTACGGATACCCCCATGCTGCACATCATCAATAGACTTACAAATAATCGTTTAATCACCAGGTTTTCCTTCTTAAGGTGCAACGGTTAAGTTAATGCTCTTCAATTTATCAATAGCAGCCTTGTCGCTTGGTAGTGGGAAGCTCCCTACTTTTGAGACTGCTACTTGCGCCGCACGACAGAGCCCTGAATCTCCAGATAGGGTTCTTAGGTCGCTTACAATGAAGTTAGAGCCTGTGTTGAGCAATCGCAAATTCACTCGGCACTCTTTTCCTCTAAAGGAGTCATCTAGCAATAATTCTCGTTGAATCATTTGCTTATAGATTTCACCCATTCGGGTTACTTCATCGGTAATCGCTCTGCTACGAGCTGTTGAGTTCGTTTGTTGTTCTGCTTCAAGGCCAGAGAATATATCGCTCAGCGCTGCTTCTTGCTCTTTGCGCTCTCGCTCAAGTTGCGCAAGGCGTGCTTGCTCTTGCTTGGCTTTCTCAGCAGCTTCTCTCGCGGCCTTCTCTTGAGCTAGTTTTTCTTGCTCAGCTTTGCGCGCTTTTTCAGTGGCTTCTTTAGCGGCCTTTTCTTTGGCTACCCTATCCGCCTCTGCTTTCGCAGCTTCTTTTTTCGCTTGTTCAGCAGCTTTCACCTTAGCAAGACGCTCTGCTTCTGCCTTTTTAGTCGCCTCTTCTTTTTTCTTGCGTTCAGCTTCAGCAACTCTAGTTCGCTGTTCTTCTTCTTTGCGCTGTTTCTCTTTTAACTGGCGCTGCTTCTCAGCTTCGCGCGCTTTTTTCTCAGATTCGGCTTTCTCTTGAGCTAAACGACGAATGCGCTCTTCTTCGGCCTTTCGGTTCTGCTCAAGTTGCTTGCTTTGCTCTTGCAATTTGCGAATGCGCTCTTGCTCAGCCTTTGAGGCAGCCTCACGCTCTTGGCGAATCTGCTGAGCCTGCTTTTGAATAGCATTAGGGTCAATGACCACCGCCTCCACCATATTGGGTGTAGGTTCTGGTTTTGACATATTGAAGTTAGTTCCCCAAATCAAAGCTATCACCAGAAGCAAGTGTACTGCTGCTGAGATGATGAGCGATCTAGTGAACTTTTTATCTTGTTTCATCGGTTATTGGAATCTATCCCTTGATATCCGTCAGCAAGCCAACCTTGGCTATACCCGCTTGCCCTAGTTCATCAAGAACCAGTACTACCTCAGCGTATGGCGTGGCGGCATCACCACCCACCGCAACAGGTGCATCGGGTGAAATAGCGCGCTCTGCTTTAACTCGAACAATCACATCTTCAATGCTCATGCCACGTTGCACTTCTTCATCATTAACACTGAGGCCTAGCTCGCCGTCAGCGGTGATTTCAATAATGATAAAGCTCGCTTCGCTATCACCTGCAAGCTCTGATGCAGGTGTCGCGCTATGTGTTTTTGGCAACTCAACATCCACACCTTGAGTAACAAACGGCGAGGTCACCATAAAGATAATCAGCAGAACCAACATGACATCAATGTAAGGAACTACGTTGATCTCTGCCGTTAGCTTGCGTTTTTTAGGTTGATAACCCGCCATTGATTAGTTCCTGTCGCTCATCGCTTGACGGTGCAAGATAGCGTGAAACTCTTCAGAGAATGTCGCGTATGAGTGTTCTAGCTTGCCAACACGGTTGCTAAGGCGGTTATAGAACATTACCGCTGGAATCGCAGCAAACAGACCCATAGCTGTCGCAATCAAAGCCTCAGCGATACCCGGTGCCACCATAGCCAGCGTTGCTTGCTTAACCTGACCTAACGCGATGAAGGCATGCATGATGCCCCATACGGTACCAAACAGACCGATGTATGGGCTGATAGAACCTACTGTCGCCAAAAATGGCAGGTTAGTCTCTAGGTTGTCGACTTCTCTTGCCACCGATACACGCATCGCTCGCCCAGTTCCTTCCATAATGAAGTCTGGTGAGCCTGCGTTTGTGCGGCGAAGACGAGCAAACTCAGTAAAGCCTGAGTAAAAAATTTCTTCGATGCCTGATAAGCGGTCTTTACGCGCTTTTACTTCTTGATATAGCTTGCCCAGATCTTTGCCTGACCAAAATTTATCTTCAAAACGCTCGGTATGAGCATGAGCCTCAGAGATAACCTTGCTGCGACTGATGATCATTGCCCATGAGGCTACCGACATGCCAACCAAAGTGAGCATCACCAGCTGAACTAATAGGCTTGCTTCTAGGATAAGATCAATAAAATTGATTTCTGCGGACACTTTACGATAACTCCGTGATCATGAAACTTGGTATGGCCTGAGGCCTCATATTGGCGGTATTGATACATGCTACCTTAACCATAGCTTTGCACAATACTCTGCCTTCTAGATTGACTATCTCCTGACAAAAATCGAGAGATGCGCGTTTTAATTGAGCAATATGTGTTTGGACCGTCAATTCTTGGTCGAGTTTCGCACCTTTTAGAAAATCGATATCCATATGTCGAACCACGAAACCTAAATTCTCTTGAAGCAACACTTCTTGTGACACGCCAATGCTTCTTAGCATCTCTGTTCGTGCGCGCTCGAAGTACTTCAAATAATTGGAATGATAAACAATACCACCCGCATCCGTATCTTCGTAGTAGATTCGTATTGGCCAAGTGAACGGCGCTTTATCGGTCGACGACATGCCCTAGGTCCCTGATTTCTTTGCCTGTAATATACACAATGTAACTTTTTATTTTTTAGGCAACACGTTTTTTTTGATGCATGCACGGCTTTCGTGAGCTAAGTGGCCAAAATTTGACTAATGTCGCAATATTTGGATACATTCTTAGGGGTTTGGTTGGTTACCTATTTGGTTTGTGCGAGCTAAGGTCCTGACTTTTGTCAGGATGACGTTTATCACCTTCCACATAGATAGAACAAATCCTTTATAAAAAAGGCCAGGGCTGGAAATCAGCTCTGGCCTTTTTGAATGTCAACTAAGCTTAATCTTGCTTATCGTTATCCATCATTTCTGTGTGCTCTAGCCATAGAGCATTGATGATGCCGAAAGCACAAGCTAGCAACACACCCAAAATCCAAGCGAAATACCACATATCTTGTCCCTTCTTAGTAAAGTGAATTCTTGTTTTCTTCGATGAACTTGTCATCTAGACGACCAAACATCTTGTAGTAGGTCCAGCTGGTGTAAGCCAGAATTACTGGAACCATAACAAAAGCTACTGCCGTCATAAGATTAAGAGTCAGTTCACTAGAGGTAGAATCCCACATAGTTAAGCTGTGTGCCGGGTTAAGGCTTGATGGCATAACGAATGGGAACATCGCAAGGCCAGCTGTAAAGATAACGCCAGCGTTGCCCAAGCTTGAGAACAAGAAAGCAAAACCACCCTTCTCAGCGCGGGATGCAAGCAGAGCAAGCAATGGCATAGCCACACCTAGCGCTGGCGCTAGCCAAAACGCTGGATATTCAGCAAAGTTCTTCATCCAAGCGCCCGCTTCTACTACTACGTCTTTAGCAAGAGGATTCGAAGCGCCATTGTGGTCGATTTGACTTGTAATCACATAGCCGTCCATGCCTTGAACCCAGAAACCGCCAAGAACAAAGAGTACTGCAGTCGCGATACCAGCAATTTGAGCTAGGTTACGAGCGCGCACATGAATGTCTGATGTGGTTTTCATCTGTAGCCATGTTGCGCCTTGCAGCAGTATCATCGACAAGCTGACTAAGCCACATAGCAATGCAAATGGGTTTAGTAGTCCGAAGAAGCTGCCATGATAGCTAGACATCATGAATTCATTCAGCTGGAACGGTACACCTTGCAGTAGGTTACCAAAAGCAACACCGAAGATAACCGGTGGCACGAAACCACTGATAGAGATACAAATATCCCACGTCTTACGCCATTTTGGCTCTTCAATCTTAGAACGGTAGTCCAAGCCAATTGGGCGAAGCCACAACGCAGCAAGGGTCACGATCATCGCGAAATAAAAGCCAGAGAACGAGGTTGCGTACACTAGAGGCCATGCGGCAAACAGAGCACCACCCGCGGTAATTAACCAAACTTGGTTGCCATCCCAATGGGGAGCAATAGAGTTGATCATGACACGACGTTCGTTATCCGTTTTACCTAAGATAGGCACAACCGCACATACACCCATGTCAAAGCCGTCAGTGACTGCAAATCCGACGAATAACACGCCGATCAGCACCCACCATATAAATCTTAAAACTTCGTAATCAAACATAATTACACTCCCTTATTATGCTTCAACTTGACGACCGATTTTCGCTTTCGCTTCATCGTCGTTGTCTTGTTCAAAGTGGTAGCGACCTGTTTTCAGGCTGCTCGGTCCCTTACGTGCAAACTTCACCATTAGGTAAACTTCTGCAATCAGGAACACAGTGTAAAGTGCCAGAATTGCGGCTAGTGATGCCCATAGCTGACCAATAGTGAGTGCCGATGCAGCGACGTGTACAGGCAAGATCTCACCTACAGCCCATGGCTGACGACCAAACTCGGCAACAAACCAACCGGCTTCAATTGCAATCCACGGAAGTGGGATACCAAATAGCGCGGCTTTAAGTAGCCAAGGCTTTTGTTCGATCTTCTGACGACACGTTTGGTAAAACGCCATACCGAAGATAAACAGCATGATAAAGCCACACGCAACCATGATACGGAACGACCAGAATAGAGGCCAAACGGTCGGGATAGAATCATCAGCCGCAGCTTGAATTTGCGTCTCTGTTGCGTCAACTACGTTGTCGGTGTAACGCTTAAGAAGTAAGCCATAACCAAGGTCATCTTTCACCTGGTCGAAGGCTGCTACATTGGCGTCAGACTTGTCACCTGCACGAAGCTTTTCAAGAAGATCGTAAGCATACATACCGTTACGGATGCGATCTACGTGCTCTTCACGAAGGTCGCGAAGGCCCGTTACCTGCTTATCAATAGAACGCGTTGCGATAATACCCATTACGTAAGGGATCTTAATCGCGTAGTCCGTTTCCATTGTCTCCTGATTTGGAATACCAAATGCAGTGAAGGCTGCTGGTGCTGGCTCGGTATGCCATTCAGCTTCGATAGCGGCAAGCTTAACTTTCTGTACGTCACCAAGCTCATAGCCTGACTCATCGCCAAGAACGATTACAGATAGAATTGCTGCCATACCAAATGAGGCGGCAATAGCAAATGAACGACGAGCAAAAGCCACATCTCGTCCCTTCAATAGGTAGTATGAACTGATACCTAGAACGAACATTGCGCCGGTTGTATAACCTGATGCCACAGTGTGAACGAACTTCACCTGAGCCACTGGGTTGAAGACGACTTCTGAGAAGCTCACCATCTCCATTCGCATGGTTTCAAAATTGAACTCTGCGCCCACTGGGTGCTGCATCCAGCCGTTTGCAATAAGGATCCACAATGCAGAGAAGTTAGAGCCCAATGCAACTAGCCAAGTTACCGCCAAGTGCTGACGCTTAGACAGTCTGTCCCAACCGAAGAAGAATAAACCAACGAAAGTGGATTCTAAGAAGAAGGCTACCAAGGCTTCAATGGCAAGAGGAGCACCAAAGATATCGCCAACATAGTGAGAATAGTAAGACCAGTTTGTTCCGAACTGGAACTCCATGGTAAGGCCTGTTGCTACACCTAGGGCAAAGTTAATACCGAATAACTTACCCCAGAACTTGGTCATATCTTTATAAATCTGCTTGCCTGTCATCACGTAAACGGATTCCATAATCGCAAGCAGGAAAGCTAGACCTAAAGTTAATGGTACAAACAGGAAGTGGTACATTGCTGTCAACGCGAATTGCAATCGCGACAGATCAACGACATCTATCATAAGAACTCCTTGGGTGTCTTCCTAGACACTGGTTCAACCTAAAGCGCAAAGTTAAAAATTAACAGGAGCTGTTAAATAACTGTATCAATCATTAATTCCCTGAAAACTAACAGTTAAACAGTTGTTAAGCATCCTCTAATATATCTGTGGGTTATATTATCGGTTTAGTTTGTTGGTTTCAAAGGCTTTATTTCAGAAAGTTTCCTTGATTTGAATCAAGAATAATGAATTGAGATAGGTCTTTTATTGAGCAGAAAGAGAGCAATATGTAAGCAAGGTTAAGAAGTTGGTGGGGTTATTGTCAGACAAATAAAAGGGGCGTTACACCCCTTTAACTATTCATCAATCTTTTAGATCAAATCCAAAATGTAAGTAGGCTCGATCTGTAACAATTCGGCCTCGAGGTGTTCTTTGCAAGTAACCTTGCTGAATTAAATAAGGCTCAAGTACATCTTCAATTGTATCTTTTTCCTCACCGATGGCTGCAGCCATATTATCGAGCCCGACAGGTCCGCCGTTAAACTTTTCAATAATAGCCAGCAGTAATTTGCGGTCCATATAATCAAAACCAAGGCTATCGACATCTAACATGTCCAACGCTTTATCGGCGATGTCTGAATCGATATGTCCATCTCCCTTCACTTCAGCGTAATCTCGTACTCGCCTTAGTAAACGGTTAGCAATACGTGGGGTACCGCGAGCACGCCTTGCTACCTCAAGAGCGCCCTCTTCTTCCATCGATAAATTCAAGCAATCAGCACTGCGCTGAACAATGTGTTGTAGATCTTCAATTTTGTAATACTCAAGGCGCTGGGTAATACCAAAGCGATCTCGCAGAGGCGAAGTTAAGGAACCCGCTCGTGTGGTTGCACCAATCAGAGTAAAGGGAGGAAGGTCAATCTTAATAGAGCGCGCCGCAGGGCCCTCACCTATCATGATGTCTAGTTGGTAATCTTCCATTGCTGGATATAGCACCTCTTCTACCATAGGGCTCAAACGGTGTATTTCATCAATAAACAACACATCGTTTTCTTCAAGGTTTGTGAGAAGTGCTGCCAAATCGCCGGCCTTTTCTAGTACAGGCCCTGAGGTAGTGCGGATGTTCACACCCATCTCATTGGCCACAATATTAGCCAGCGTGGTTTTACCTAAGCCAGGAGGGCCGAAGATAAGCAAATGATCCAAAGCTTCATTGCGCATTTGAGCGGCTTTAATGAAAATCTCCATCTGACCACGCACGTGATCTTGACCTTGATAATCTTCAAGCTTCTTAGGACGAATCGCGCGATCTATCGCTTCTTCGTCTCTAAAGGTAGGATTTTCCGGTGCAATGAGTCGGTCAGCTTCAATCATCGATTACACCATCGCTCTTAGGGCTTCTTTGATCAGGGATTCGCTAGTCATATCAGGCTTGGCAATTTGTGAGATAGCTTTTGAGGCCAATTGCGGCTTGTAACCCAGCGCCAGTAGTGCACTTACTGCTTCATCAATGGCGCTTTCGTCGCTAGACAGCCCTTTATCCATTGGCGCGGCATCAGTGGCAGGAGTAAACAGATCTCCAGCGCCCCAGCCTTTAAGACGATCTTTCATCTCGACCACTAAGCGCTCGGCTGTTTTCTTACCTACACCTGGTAGCTTAACAAGCGTCGATATATCTTCGTTTTCAACACAGCTAACAAATTGACCCGCCGTCATACCAGATAAGATACCCAAGCCCAATTTAGGACCCACGCCATTGGCTTTAATCACTTCACGGAATAGAGCACGCTCATTCACGCTATTGAAACCATACAAAAGCTGCGCGTCTTCTCGCACCACGAAGTGAGTATAAATAATCGCTTCTTGGCCAATTTCCGGCAGCTCATAAAAACAACTCATCGGCATCTGTACTTCGTAGCCAATCCCACCTACCTCAATTAAAAGTTCTGGGGGCTGTTTTTCGATAAGGGTTCCACGTAAGCGTCCAATCACTGTCTATTTCCAATCACTGTTTACAATGTTATTGATGATAATAAATAACTGGACGGATAGCCAGTACTCCGGACAAATAGCTGTATTTGAGTGAAAAACTCTATGGTGTGATCGAGTAGCTGAAAAACGTCATTCCCGCATGCTTTTAGCGGGAATCTTAGGACGCACAAAGTACAAGACTGCTAACCGGGGTGCCGGCCCAGAAAAGATCTCGGCAATGACAGTGAATGAGTGAAAACTAACGGCTTAAAGCTGTAACCTGACAACTAACAGTACATTTAACGATATCGACCGCGTCGTGCTGAGGTTGCTCTTCCTGCAAGTGCCACCAGCGTTTTGTTGGTGTTGGCATGACATATTGCTACGCCTAATGCATCGGCAGCATCGGCTTGAGGCTTCGCCGGAAGCTTAAGCATTTGTTGAACCATGTGTTGCACCTGGGCTTTGTCTGCTCCGCCAGTGCCTACTACCGCTTGCTTGATAAGCCTAGCGGCGTACTCATGCACCTCTAGATCAGCATTCACCGCTGCAACAATTGCACTGCCTCTAGCCTGCCCTAGCTTTAATGCGGAATCTGCATTTTTTGACATAAAGACTTGTTCGATGGCAAATACGTCTGGTTGAAACTGAGTGATAATTTCGCTCACGCCTGCGTAAATTTGTTTTAGCCGACCTGGCAATTCTTTTTCTGACATGCGGATGCAACCGCTGCCTAGATAATATAAGTGCCTGCCATTTTGACGAATAACCCCATATCCGGTGATTCTAGAGCCTGGATCTATTCCTAAAATAATCGTCATTGATGTTTTCTATCCCTCAAACAAAAACTCCCGCGATATAAGCGGGAGTTTAGACTAGTTAGATGCGAATGTTATTCGCTTTCTTTCTTCGCAATATTCACTGCAATAGAAAGCTCTTCTAGCGCAGCTGGGTTTGCAAGGCTAGGAGCGTCCGTTAGTAGACAAGATGCATTGGTCGTTTTAGGGAATGCAATTACGTCACGGATATTCTCTGTGCCACATAGCAGCATCACTAGACGGTCAAGACCGAATGCCAAACCTGCGTGTGGAGGCGTGCCGTACTTAAGTGCTTCTAACAAGAAACCAAACTTAAGTTGCTGCTCTTCAGCGTCAATACCTAGGATGTCAAACACCGCTGCTTGCATCTCTGCATTATGAATACGTACAGAACCGCCACCAACTTCGTAGCCGTTGATAACCATGTCGTATGCATTAGAGTTTGCCGCTGCTGGGTTTGCTTTTAGCTCTTCTGCTGTTACACCAAGAGGAGATGTGAACGGGTGGTGCATCGCGTGCAGTTTACCTTCGCCATCTTCTTCAAACATTGGGAAATCAACAACCCAAAGTGGTTTCCATGCAGCTAGATCTGTTAACTCTAAATCAGTACCTACTTTAAGACGCAGTGCGCCCATCGCTTCTGAAACTACGTTAGCTTTATCCGCACCAAATAGGATGATATCGCCACTCTCAGCGCCTGTGCGCTCAAGAATACCGTTGATCACGTCTTCGTTTAGGAATTTAGCCACTGGAGATTGGATACCTTCCATGCCTGCTGCACGATCGTTTACCTTCATCCATGCCAAACCTTTAGCACCGTAGATACCAACGAACTCTGCGTAGCCATCGATTTGCTTACGAGTGAGCTTAGCGCCACCTGGTACACGAAGCACTGCTACACGACCTTTTTCGTCATTTGCAGGACCTGCAAATACCTTGAATTCAACATCTTTAAGGATGTCAGCAACGTCAACCAGCTCAAGAGGGTTACGTAGATCTGGCTTATCAGAACCAAAGCGACGGATTGCCTCTGCGAATGGCATTACTGGGAACTCACCAAGGTCTACGTTCAGTAGCTCTTGCCACATGTCGTGAACCATTTTCTCTGTGGTTGCACGCACTTGATCCGCAGACATGAATGAAGTCTCAATATCAATCTGAGTAAATTCAGGTTGACGGTCCGCACGCAAATCTTCATCACGGAAGCATTTAACGATTTGGTAGTAACGGTCAAAACCAGACATCATCAGCAGCTGTTTGAACAACTGAGGAGACTGTGGAAGCGCGTAAAAGTTACCTTTGTGAACACGGCTTGGTACCAAGTAATCACGTGCGCCTTCTGGTGTTGCTTTAGTCAGAACAGGGGTTTCAATATCTAGGAAATCGTTGTCATCTAGGAAACGACGAACAAAGCTAGACGCTTTTGCACGTAGTTTAATGCGGTCGCTCATCTCAGGACGGCGCAGGTCGATGTAACGATATTTTAGACGCTGCTCTTCAGAGTTATTTTGGTTGAAATCCAGTGGCAACACGTCTGAGCGGTTGATGATTTCTAGACCTTTAGCGATGATTTCTACTTCACCAGTCGCCATGTCTTTATTAACTTGGCTGTCAGGACGAACGCGAACTTCACCCGTTAGCTTGATGCAGAATTCGTTACGTAATTCGTTTGCCACGGCAGTAGCTTCTGCCATCTCTGGGTCAACAACTACTTGAACGATACCTTCACGATCTCGCATATCGATAAAAATAAGACCGCCTAGATCACGGCGACGGTTTACCCAACCGCAAAGTTCTACAGTTTGTCCTGCTAGGGACTTGTTCAGTTGACCACAATAATGGCTACGCATATTGAATTTCCCGACTCTTTTCTAATTACTAATAAGGTTCTATCGAGACAATAAGATCTCGACGCAATTAACCGACATTTATACTCGGAAATAGCCTTAAAATCGACAGTCAAAGCAACTTTTTATGCTTGAAAGGTTGGCTTTGCTCTGTTTTTGAGCAAACAAAGGGAAAAACAACAAGCTTAAATGCAATTGAGCTAGATTAATGACAGCTCGGTGCCTTTTCTCTAAACTTACGCTTGTCATTACTTACACACCCAGATCCCAATGAGCACAGATAAGATTTTTTCCGCTCCAATCGAAAAGATTGGCGACTTTACCTTCGATGAACGCGTAGCAGAAGTGTTCCCAGATATGATTCAACGTTCTGTACCTGGATACAGTAATATCATATCGGCGATTGGCATGTTAGCTGAGCGCTTTGCCACAGAAGGGTCGAATCTCTATGACCTTGGTTGTTCCCTTGGAGCTGCTACCTTGTCTATGCGCCGTAACATCACCACGGATAACTGCAATATCATTGCGGTAGATAACTCTTCTGCCATGGTGGAACGCTGTAAATTGCACATCAATGCTTATAAAGCGAAAACCCCTGTTGACGTTCGCGAAGCGGATATTCGTGAAATCGTAATTGAAAACGCCTCTGTTGTGGTCTTGAATTTCACGTTGCAGTTCTTATCTCCAGATGACCGTCAGGCGCTTCTTGAAAAAATCTACAAAGGGTTGCTACCAGGTGGCATCTTAATCCTATCTGAAAAGTTCATCTTTGAAGATCACACCTCTCATGAACTGCTTATCGATTTGCATCATGATTTCAAACGCGCCAATGGATACAGCGAGCTAGAAATTAGCCAGAAACGTAGCGCTATCGAAAACGTTATGCTTCCTGACAAGATTGAAACTCATAAACAGAGATTTGCTGACATTGGCTTTAGCAGCAGTGAAGTTTGGTTCCAATGTTTTAACTTCGGATCCATGTTCGCTATCAAGTAAATCCGACGTTACACGGTAATCGCTCTATAATTTGAAGATCAAGTTGATGGAGCGACTGCCGATGCGAACGATTGGGATTTTTTTATTAACGCTATTTTGTATAGTTCCTGCTGCGTTCGCCTCAAAGGGTTTACCTCCTGGTGACCTTCCCTTAAAAGTAAACACCGCCCTATTCGTTGCTGACGTAGATGGCATTGATACCTCGTCACAAAGCTTTGATATTCGCCTTTTCTATCGCTTGAGCTGGCTAGACAGCCGTGAAGCTCACCCTGGCCCCGAACCTATTACCAAAGATCTAGAAGAGGTTTGGCACCCTCAGTTTCAGATCGTTAGTCAGCAAAAGATCTTCTTTCACAACAAAGATAGCGTCACCATAACTCCTGAAGGTCAAGTATCGTTCTTAGTCGCAAGTTGGGGGGGATATTCACAGGCAATGCGTTTGAACCGCTTTCCGTTTGATACTCAAGACTTCAACTTCCATTTAGTCGCGCCTGGATACACTCCTGATGAAATTAAAATGGTGGATATAGAAGAATTCTCAGGTATTGCGAAAAGTTTGTCTCTGGCGGACTGGCGTATCCTAGACTGGTTTTCTGAAACTAAAGCCTATCGACCTTATGAAAACGACACCATCAATGTCGCAGGTATCAATTACGGCTTTGTTGCAGAGCGACTTAGCAGTTACTACATCCTAAAGATGATCCTACCGTTAGCATTAATTGTTGCTATGTCTTGGGCGGTGTTTTGGATGGACCCACTCAATGTCGCCAGTAATGTAGGTATCGCAATAACCTCTATGTTAACTTTGATTGCCTACCGCTTTTCCGCAGACACTATCTTGCCTCGTCTGCCTTATTTAACCAGCCTAGACTATTTTATTTTGGCATCGACTATTTTGGTGTTTGCCAGCCTTCTACAGTGCATTGCAACGTCTGCGCTAGCAAAGGAGGGTAAATTGGAGCTTGCCCACAGGTTGGACATTATTTCTCGAATTGCGTTTCCTGCCCTGTTCGGCATTGTGGCACTTGAAACCTTGGTATTTAGAATCTTTGTCTAATCTCAGAAGTATGATGAAGGTGCTTTCAAACTGCATGCCTAAAATATGCACAGACACACATATGCAAAAATACAAAAATCATTGCAATATGAAAATGCAATTTGCGAATAAAGTGAAAATTTAAAACTTAATCCTTATATAACAAAGGCTTAATAAATAAATTCAAAAGTTGGCACGCATACTGCATTAGTAGGAGTGATCCTTTTAAGCCAAGGATCACCTAGCCAACTGACGTTGTTAGTGAACGTAGTTTTTTGTTCACAAGAATACAAGCCGATCGCACGTTTTTTCGTGGTCGGCTTTTTTTTTGCCTGAAATTTGACTCGTTAAATAGCAGGTACAAAAAAACCACCAAGTATAAGTTGGTGGTTTTAGTATAAAGTACTTTTGTTACAAAAAGTTGTTAACTCGCAGGCAACTCTTCCACTTCATCGTGGTCTGCTAATTCCGCTTCCTCATACTCAGCCAGTTTAGCTTCTAGCTCTTTGATTCGGATTTCAGCTTCTAGCTCAGCAAGTCTCTTTTCGGCATCGCTACGGTTATCCTGACTGATGCCATCAGCAAGCACTTCATTTCGATCTGCTGAGCGAGAGTCTTCTAAGTCTTTCATAGAACCGGCAACACCTCCGGTCACGCCACCAGCAACAGCCCCCATGACCGCCAATTCTGGTTCGCCAGTTAGCGCTCCTAGTGTTGCTCCAACAAGAGCACCACCTGCCGCACCTCGGTTACGAGCAGCGTTTTCATTCTCAGCATCAAAAGCAGGAGATGAGCACCCCACTAACATCGCGATACTTAATACACTGCTCATTTTCATTAGGCTTGATTTCATTTTCTGAACTCATCAACAATTTAAATTGAGCGTAAGATACAGCTAGCTAAAGCAATAGAGAAATTAGCTCTAAGTATTGCAACCATAAGTAAAACAAATCACACCGTCAGGCCTTAATCCTTAATCATGAGGCAAAAAAACACTGAATGATTCTTAGTGTGATTTCATTTTATTGCCAAAGAATGCTCACGGCTGTTCGTTTCTGAATAAAATTGCTTCTCACACGTTGACAGTATATTTCGCATGCAATAGAATTCCACACAATTCGTACCTATTACGCAAAAAAAATAGCATTCAACAATATAAGATACCGACCATGAAAAAAGTTTTGCTAGCAACACTTATTACTACATCACTTATTGGCTGTGGTTCTTCGTCATCTTCCTCAACAACAGAAGAGCCGGAGCACTGTTCAGTAAATACTGAAATGGAAATAGCGGTAATGGATGTCACTACTACATACATGCTTACTTATAACGAATGTAATGACACGATTGAGTTTACAGTTGATGAATCTAATGAGTTAATTCACGTTGCATCGTACACTCACACATACACCCTCGGTCACTCAATGGATGTACTCAATCACAAAACCGATATTGGCTGGATTGAGTATGAAATCACCGAAAACTACGTTTGGGTAACACACCCAACAGACGGTGAGTGGATGGTGTATCCAGATGAGTCTATGTACCAAAATGTAGTTGACCAAGCTAACCAACTACTCATTGATACTCAAGAAGCTACTCTTAGTTACTAATCTACCAACTAGGATTATTTGTTTATCCGTCACCATGGGCATAAAAAAACCACCGAGATTAATCGGTGGTTTTTGTTTCAATCATGAGAGGTTAAGAAACCTCTAATGGCCCACCAAAGGCAGTCACTGGAGGTACTTCGCCTTTGAACTTCTCGATATTCACCAAACACGTATTGGCTGATGTTGCCTGTGCCAACTCTGATGATGGGATGTCTTGAGTTAGGGTGTTTGGATCGCCATAAGTATCTATTGCGCCAATCTTCTCATTGAGTGGTCCATACCATGCCCCTTCTTCAATTCGAATCACACCCTCTGGGTAGTGGTCACTTACCACTGCCCCAGCAAGAAGCTGTCCGCGATCATTAAACACGCGAATCAAATCACCATCTTTAATGCCTTTTGCTTTCGCATCATTAGGATTTAGGTAGCAAGGTTCACGTCCCTGTACCGCATATGTTGCGCGGAACTCTTCAGATTCACACATCTGTGAGTGAAGACGTTTATCAGGGTGACAAGACTGTAGCCAGAACGGATGTTTATCAGAACCTGGTCCGCCGTGGGAGCGCTCTGATTTTTCAAACCACATTGGGTGTTCTTGGCAATGTTCGTAGCCATAACGCCCAATTGTACGGCTGGTGATCTCTATAAAGCCCGATGGGGTACCTAGCGCACTAATCTCTGGGTCTTCACGGAAATCGGCGTGACGAGTCCATGGTTGCCCCTTACCAAAGTCCAGGAAGCCTTTCTCCCAGAATTCTTCAAACTCTGGCAGGTTGAACTTAGGGTTAGATGCCTTACAGCCATCATATAGACTCTTCACCCATTCCATTTCTGACATACCGCGCGTGTAGTCCTTTTCACGGCCCCAGCGAGCGGTAAGCTCTGTCATGATGTCAAAGTCAGTTTTAGACTGGAATAATGGGTCTACTAGCTTATGCATGGCAACGAGACCACGACCTGAGTATGCACCATAGCCGTCAATATCATTGCGCTCAAACTGAGTACAAGCTGGCAGAACGATATCTGAGAATCGACAAGTCGCTGTCCAAGCAAAATCAATGGTCACCATGGTTTGAAGGTTTTTAAACGCCTTCTTCATATTGTTACGATCTTGGTGGTGATGCCAAGGGTTGTTACCACTAATCACCATCATTTTGTAAGCAGGAAGGGTGACCTCACTACCATTGGCTTGAATTTTCTTACCAGGTTCTAGCAAACAATCAATCCAACGGGCAACGGGGATAACGCTGCTATAACCGTTGAAGTCCTTGTTGGTGTACTTAGGCTCTTGGCCGGTATCGATGTTTAGAGGGTAAGAGCCTGGCGCGCCAAAGCCTGTAGAGGAAACGCCAATACCAGAGTAATGGTGGCCATAAGATACACCGCCGCCTGGCAAGCCAATTTGGCCAATCATAGAGGCCAATACTGCTCCCATCCAGTAAGGTTGCTCACCATGCTCTTGACGCTGTATACACCACCCAAACAAGATTTGAGTACGGCCGCTCACTAGCATACGAGCAAATTCACGAATCTTATCTGCAGGCACACCACAGATTTCTGCTGCCCACTCAGGTGTTTTCTCAACCTTATCTTTGGTTTCACCCATCATATAAGGAACAAACTCATTGAAGCCGAGACAGTACAGTTCGATAAATTTCTTGTCGTACAGCTCTTCTTTATACAGGGTATGAGCCATACCTAACATGAAGGCCACATCTGTTTGTGGATTCACATACAAATGCTCATTGCCAAGGTATTGCTGAGTCTTGTTTTTCACCGGATCCACCGAGATCACATTGATCTCTTTCTTCGCGACCTTCTCTTTTAGTTGCTCAAGATACTCAAACGACTCATGGGTTTCACAGGTCCAACCTACCTGAAGGTTCTTAACTGGATCATTTGCCCAGATAATGATGTTGTCACTGTTCTCTAGGATAAGCTCCCAAGAAGTACCTTGCGCATACACCTCAGTAGAACCAAGCACATATGGCAATATCGTTTGACCAGCACCAGTAGAGTAATCCCCTACTTTCTTCACCGAATAGCCATGCAAACCAATAGCACGCTGCATGTGGTTGTTACAGCTGTGCATTTGGCCTGTTTGACGCCAACCTGTTTGACCTGCATGTAGCGCCCAAGGACCGTAGTCTTTTTGAATACGTTCAAGCTCTCGATAGAAAAGATCCAGGGCCTCATCCCATGTCACGCGAACAAAGCGGTTATTACCGCGCGTATCTGTCGCGTACTTATGTTTCTTCAACCAATCTAAGCGAACCATTGGATAACGGATACGTGATGGGCTGTAGATAATACCCTTGATACCATTTAGCATCTCAGTCGGGTATTTATCCACTTCTAGTGGCTTTATCTCTTGAACCTTACCGGCCCACACTCGAGCACGAAAAGCGCCCCAGTGAGATCCCGACGTCTTCCATACACCTTCTGTTTCTGAAGCGGCGCTAGCGGAGCTTGATACTAATAAGCTTGGACCAATCACTGATGCTGCAGCACCTGATGCCCCTAAACCTTTCAGAAAGCTTCTTCTTGATAATGACATTATTTCTCTCCGTCCAGAATTAGTGATGCTCATCTGAGAAATCAGATGAATGTTTCTGTAGGTATTTCAATACCAACGCTTCACTATCAGTATCTAGGTTTACGAATGCTGACATACCATTGAACATTCCCGGCCAAGCGTTAGCACTGAAGTGTGCTGGAGCTGGCTGTGTATGACAGGTTGAGCAGTTAACGGTGTATGACTCACCCGCACGCTCCCAAATTGGCTCGTAGCCTTGTACTAGTGCTTCTGGTTTCATCCAAACTGTTGCAACAACTCGGCTCCATGGTAAACCGGTTAGCTCATCTTCTTTTTCTTCAAAGCTTTGCACAATAGCATCACTTTGTGCTGCCTCTTTAAGAAGGGAGCCCACGGCGATATTCATACCAAAGTCTTCTTGAATCACTCGACCAAAGCCTTTGTCTTTACGCCAGCCACTAATCTCAACCTGCAAAGCTTTGTCAGTGACTTGAAGAACCTTAATCTGAGATGCAGGGTTCAATAGACCAGCTTCAACAGAAAGGTCTTTGTCTTCATATAGAGGAAGGTGGCGAACAGACACATAAGAGGAGTCTTTAGAATAAGAGGTTGAGTGCGCTATCTGTTCTAGCTCACCGACCATACCACCAGAGGTATCCATATTTTCAGGCAGTTTGTGAGCGATACCTTTGTGACAATCCAAACAGCTTTGATCACGTTCAGCCGCTTGTTTCATCTGAATTCGAGCCGTTGGAGACATCAACTCGTAATCCATTGAATCGTAGTTGTGACAGTTTTTACATTCCAAAGATTGGTTAGCAGAGAAACGATCCCACTCATGACGAGCTAGCTCAAAGCGACGTGCTTCAAATTTCTCTGGGGTATCTAAGTCCCCAAAAATCTGGGCATACACTTCTTTAGAAGCTTGGATCTTACGCGCTATCTTCGCAGTCCATTCATGAGGAACGTGACAATCTGGGCAGGTTGCACGAACACCAGAATGGTTTTTCCAGTGAACCGTTGTTTGGAGTTCTTCGTATACGTTGTCACGCATAGTGTGGCAGCTAATACAAAACTCTTCAGTGTTGGTCGCTTCCAAAGCGGTGTTAAATCCGCCCCAAAACATAACCCCGGCTAAAAAGCCGCCTAGGGTGAGCACGCCTAAACTTATGTGTTTTGCTGGGCGCCCCATCGTTTTCCATAATTTGACGATTAGTGACTTCATCTTACTCTCGCTCTTAAATCAGTTTTCTGAATTGCAACTTGCTTAGCCATGAACGCCAGGTGGCCCCCATACAAATACTTGAAGCATCCAGACGACAAAACCATACCCACCTACAAACACTACGCTTAAGATTGGGAATAGAACGACTGCAATGAAAAGAAACGCTTTCCACTCAAGCGAACGTTTCTCTTCTTCTTGGATATTATTCATATCACTCATACACATTGCCTTGATTGTTGTTATTCATTCACCACAGCGATACCACGGTGAGCCAATACTAAAAACTTAGACCATTTCCTTGATCTATCCAGTTGTTGCTAATGATATTCCCTATCAAAAAGAGTTATTCACAGCTTGAATACGCAACCGGATCACTAATGAAATTTTTAAAGCGCGCAATTTGACGCAACTTAAATTGAAAGTAAATGTAAATAACTAATTTAATTTACTTTACTGTGTTGTTTGATGGATTTTTAAACACTGCTCTTTGCAGGTTTCTAGGGCGGTTATCCACAATAATTGTGGATAAAAAGTGTAAAGTCTTGTCCTATCTGGGCTGACAAAGAGTCAATGTTAAATTTGACTTTTTTTACGCGACAATGACATTTCTTTTAAATTTCCGTCAGAATGCTCTTTAGTGATGAACAATTGAGCGAGCGTAGGATATAGATAACGTTTTTTACTGTTTGTTGTTGATTCACTGCTATTCCAGTCCTACTGTGGAAGAAAGTATCAAAAAGGAAAAAGCATGAAATTCAACCAACTATTGATCGATGAACTTAATCTACTTCTTCAATTCGATTTAAGCAGTGCTGCAACAGGTATCAAAGTACACAGCGACGCAGAAGAACATATACAACTGGCCGTCAAAAGACTTTTCGATAAAGGTTTATGTACTCTCAGTGATGGCGGCTATCTAACAGACGAAGGCATTGAAATTGCAGAGCACGCCGAAAAAGTATTGAGAGCACTTAGTCACTAACTATGACTGCTGTCTTAATTATAGGCGCAGGCTGGCTTGGCCGCCCATTAGCCAAACAGCTTAGCGCCTCGAATCATACGGTTCACGTAACAAATTCCAGTCATGAGAGCACTAAAGAAAGCCTTGAACTGGGTTTATCTGCTCACCAATTACAACTTCCCTTACCTTCCACGCAGTCCCTAGCCTCACTCATTGAGCAATCGCAGATAGAGGTGGTTATAGGGTGCATCACTCCAGGCTTTAGACGCAGTACTACTCCCGATTGGGACAGTTATGCCAATAACTGGCAACAAATCTGCGAAGCAGCAAAACAAGGTGGTGCTAACAAAGTCATAATGATTAGCTCAACTGCGGTCTACCCTTCTGAATCTAAAGATATGAAAGAGGAAGATGCTAGCCTAGAGTTAGCGCTTGGCAATAATGAGTTTTCCGATAAAAGCCTTGCACTGTTGCAAGCAGAGCAAAGGGTTATTGATTGTGGGATGGATTCTGTGGTGATCCGCTGCAGTGGATTAGTCGATGAGATACGCCACCCTTCGCGCTTTGCAACGCGATTGCGCTCGGTGAGTCGCAATTCTCCTGCAAACATGCTGCATCGCGTTGATGCGGTAGGTGTGGTTGAGTTTGCGATGAATTATATCAACCACGGCATCATCAACGCCTCGACACCCAGCACTTGTGACAAAGCGCAGTTTTATCAAGCTGCGATTGAATCAAGAGATCTTGATATTACCTTGCCTGAGGTTATTGATACGCCGGATAAGCGAATTGATAGTTCGAAGTCGGTAAAGTTGGGGTATCAATACCACTATCAGCATACGTTTGATTTGCTGTAGAGGGTTTGAAAATATACTAGGTTGGGCACTCGCTAAGATACTGGATAATCACTTTGTGATTTCCAGTATGACGGGTGTTTGGGTTTTGCTGACATGGGCTGTATCTAAGATACTGGATAGCCACTTTGTGGCTTCCAGTATGACGGGTGTTTAGTTTTTGCTGACATGGGCTGTATCTAAGATACTGGATAGCCACTTTAGTGGCTTCCAGTATGACGATGTTAAGCGTTAAGTATCGTCTTGAAGCAGCGTCATCCTGGAAAGTTCGCAGAACTTATCCAGGACCTTAGAGCGCACTCCCCGCTAAATCTAAACCACCTCAGCCTCATCAATAGGCTCCGAGCCCACCGATAGTTGACCAAAGCCGCGCAGGCCAACCCCGTATCACCGCATGACGATCTTAAGCGTTGAGTATCGCCTCAAAGCAACGTCATCCTGGAAAGTTCGCAGAACTTATCCAGGATCTTAGAGCGCACAACCTCCGCTAAATCTAAACCACCTCAGCTTCATCAATAGGCTCTGAGCCTACCGATTGTTGACCAAAGCCGCGCAGGCCAACCACATGTACGTGTTCGTGGTCTTTGAATACCTTACGGACTAGCTTATAGGTGGTCCCCTTCTCAGGGCTGATGTTTTCAGGAGCAGCAATCAACAATTGCATATTCAAGCGATCACACAGCTCGAACAGGGTTGCAATAGACTTCGCATCAAGACGCGCTGCTTCATCCAAGAACAATAGACGACACGGAACAATATCCTTGCTACGTAAGCGTCGAGATTCTTCTTCCCAGCTCTGAACAACCATCAACAAGATAGATTGACCGGTACCGATCGCCTCACCCGTAGATAGTGCACCCGACTCCGCCTGTAACCAGCCCTCTGAGCCACGGTTTACCTCAACACCCATTTCTAGGTAGTTACGGTAATCCAACAGTTCTTCACCCATTACCTGTGGTGAGCGCTGTCCCATGTCGATGTGAGGATTCACACGTTGGAATAGCTTAGCCATGGCTTCGGAGAAGGTCAGTCTTGAGTTATCAAACAGTTGCTGATGCGTTTTATCAGGGCAAGCCAAGCTGCTTAGCAAGATTTCGTGACTTTCACGGATCTGAACATTAAGTCGCACCCCCTTAACCTGACCAAAGTGAATGTTCGACAAACCTTGGTTCAAGATACGAATACGGTTTTGCTCACGCTGGATAGTTTTCTTAATAATACTTGCCACCGACTCCGAGCTGATCGCTAAGCGGTTTTCACGCTGATTCAACTCTTCAGTCAGACGCGCAAGCTCCACTTCCATCTCTTCGATAGCTTCTACAGGATCGTCAGTGTGGATGATGTCCTGACGAATACGCTCTCTTAAGTACTGGTAGACCGCAATATAGAACAGAACCTTACGCTCTGGATACGCAGTATCTTCCGATGCACGCAGTGAGTCGCGTAGGTCATCCTCGTTAGCTACAGCTAAGCGAAGCGCACCCAAGGATTTATCTGACATAGAACGGAGCTCACCCTCTGAAAGGTACGCCAGTTCACGCTTGTGCAGCCTGCGTTCAACATCATGCTCTCTTGCAAGCTTGAGCACTGAACACCAACCCGCTTTTGCCGTCACAACGAAGGTACGAAGCTCTGAGTACTCTTTCTGCTGCTTCTTAAGTGCCTTAGTGGATGTTCGAAGCTCCATTTCTGTCGCTGTCAGCGTCTTTTGCATCTGCGATTGAGCGGTGCGAGAGGTTTCAATACGTTGATGTAAGCTTTCTTTACGCGTTTGCGCACGCTCAAGGATGCCCTCATCTAGAGTAATGCCCGCATCTGTTAACTCTTGGCGGAATTCTTGGACCGTTTCCGATTTTGCTTGATGCGAACTCTTCAATGTAGCCAGTAGCTGATTATACTGCTGGAACTGTTGCTGAGCCTGTTTAAAGCCTTCGCGAGCACGATCTTTTTCTTGTTCTGCACTAGCAAGCTTCAGCTTCAGTTGCTCACTGAGCTCACTGCTTTTATCTAGCAGTTTCACTGAGTCTGAATAAGCAAAGTGTGCTTTTCGCCCCAATACATTCGACAATGCAAAGGTCTTTTGTTTATTGAGCTGAAGTGCTTGGTCTAAGGCCTCATATTCCGCCTGAATAGCATCAAACTGCTCAGGATCAGCCTCTAGTGCATTAGCAATCGGTTCAAGCTTTTGTAGCGTTTGACCAAACTGGTCAAGGTAACGCTTGCTCTCTGATAACAGCTCTAGTTTTTGCTCTACTTCCTCTAGACGCTCGCTCAGCGACTCATCTTCGAGTAGGTGCAGAGACGGCGCAATCTTATCCAGTGCAGATAGTGCTTTCTTGGCTTTAGCGAGCACAGCTTTGTGCTCGGCTTCTGCAGATTGCAGTGATGATAGTTTTTCAATCAGAGTACTGCGCTGGCTGCGCAAAGAGCTAATGCTTTGCTCTGGATCGTCTTCAAATGCCACTTGGGCGTGATTTGCCACGAAGTCATTGTATGATTGGTACAAACGCTGTGCTTTTTGCGCATCAAAAGAGGCTTTAGCGTAGTCTTCAATAAGTTGATCGCGCTCTTCGCGAAGTGTCTCTAAGCGAGATTCGCGGGCTGCTCGACCAAATAAAGGTACCTTAGGGAAGCGAGAGAAACGCAGCTGCTGTTCACTAACCTGAACACACACAGCCCCTTCAAACTCTTCTACCTCAAACTGGCTATCATCAAAGGCATCTACATCGCCCTCAAGGATATATACGTCATCAGGGCAATCATCAAACTCGACTAGACGCTCTTTCACACCGCTCATGTCCGATACGACGATAGCGTGACGAGCTGGACCATACATAGCGCTGAAGTAAGGCGCATCTTCTAAGGTGATGTCATCGTAAATCTCAGAAAGAAGCACACCGCCTAAGCTATCGGCCAATGCCTTAAGACGAGCGTCATTTGCACCGCCCGGTGCGCCTAATGCTTCAATTTCTTTCTCGACTTGAGTACGACGAATCGCCAACGCATCCTTATTTGATAGTAAGGCTTTCTCAGACTCCAATACCAACTGCATTGAAGCCATCACCGACTGCGCATCATTAAGCTCAGCGTCAGTTTGGTCACTTAGCTGAGTTAGTGCATCATTGGCCTTAATCCAAGAAGGTGCGATGGATTCGAAGCGTTGGATCTCAGAGTTGATTTGCTGTTCATTGCGGCGCATCTCTATCAGGTTTTCTCGACCCGATTCAATGTTTTGCTCTGCCATCTCAATAGCTTGAGATTGACGCTCATACTCCACTTCAAGATCCGCATCATCAACAAGCAAGGTAGCAAATTGCTGCTGATAATCGCTCACCAATGAGCGAGCGGCTTGCTGCTTGGCTACCGCTTTGGTCAGATCTTGTTTTTGTGACTGCCAATGAGTCAATTGCTGCGCGTCATTGTGCGCGCTCACCGCTTTTGCCAATGCATTCTTGGCAAAGGCTGCTGCGCCACTGCGTTCGCAGCTAGGATCAAGACGCTTAACCAGTTCAAAGGCTTGGTTGAACTGCTCAACACCTGCAGAATTAATATCTAGCTTGTGCTTTAGCGATAGAATTTGCTGCGTTTGCTGTTGCTGCTGCGCCGTTAGCTCTGCAATTAATGCTGGGATCTGCTCAACAGACTCAATGTCTAAGTCACACAGCGCACGAGTGTCTTCAAGAGCTTTAATCGCTTGTTGGTATTGCAAAGCGCGGGTCTGCTGCACATCAAGTGCTTGTTGGTAATCAGCAAGCTGAGATTTAAGGCTATCCACCTCTTGCTCTGTAAGCTCACTTTGCTCTTCTGCCATGATAAGGGCTTCTTGAGCCTCTTCCACCACCATGATTTGCTCTTCAAGACGTTCACTGAGCTCAATCAAGTCTTCTTCATAGCGGGCAATTTTTTGTTGCTGCTGAAGTGCATTTTGAACTAACTGTAAGTAATCAATAGCCGACTGATGGTCTTGCTCTAGCGCAGAGTGCTCTTCCAACACTGCCTCAAGTTGCTGCTGAGTGGTATTAAGTAAAGCATTGTTATCAATGATTTGTTGGCGGTTGCTAAACAGCTCAGCTCGTAAACCTAAGGTCGCTTCTAGCTTTGAACGACGCTGATTTGCATGGCGCATGTAATCTGCAGCCACGTAGTTAGTCGATTCAGTAAGTAGATGCTTGAATAGATCACGATCTGCTTGGGTGTTTTTAATCGCTTCTAGGGTGATGCGGTTTTCACGCAGCGCCGATTCCATATCTTGGAATGCTTTTTTAACACCACCATTTTGTGGTAATAGGTAGTCACGTAAAGAACGAGTGATAGTGCTTGAGATACCACCGTACAACGATGCTTCAATCAGGCGATAGAACTTCGATCGGTCACTTGAGTTGCGCAGTTTCTTTGGCACAACACCAAAATCAAACATCTGTGCATGGTAATCAGTAATAGAGTTGAAGGCCTTAAATTGAGCACCCTCTATTTGAGCAACACGCTCTTTCACCTCATTTAACTGGCAAACCTTAGCCTGAGTTTCGTTTACGGTCTCGATAAACAACTGCGCTGCCTTGATTGAACTCGGCAGTCCTTGAATCACAAAGGGCTTGATATCAACTTTCTTATCTCGGCCCGCTATCTGCTGCAACTTAACCGCAAATACCAGACGCTGATTTCGAGAATTCACAACTTCTAATGCTGAATAACACACGCCCGGCTGCAACTTACCGTACAAGCCTTTGTCTCGAGAGGCTTGCGAGCTACCCGCTTCTGTGGTGTTTCTAAAGTGAAGTAAGCTTTGATCTGGAATCAAGGTGGTAATAAATGCCGCCATAGTGGTCGACTTACCCGCACCGTTACCGCCCGAAAGTGTGGTCACAAGGCCATCGATGTCAAAGGTACGCGCGAAGAAGCCGTTCCAGTTCACCATCGTCAGCGACTGATATTTTCCTCTCTCAATCATGCTTGTTCCTCACTCTCAGACTCATCTAGCAGGGTTCCTTGCTGCACTTCTTCTGAAGGTACGGCTTCACCATCTCTAATTAAACGCATTTGTGCTTGCTGAACATCGTCACCAACACGAACATCAGCACCAAAACGGAATACCGCTTCACTGATGCGGAATTTATCGCCCTCACCAATCGGTAGAAGCATCCCTAGACGCTTCAAACGGCGCAGAGAGGTGCGAACCTTGTCGTACAGTTTTTCTTTGTCCAGATCGGTACCGGTTGCCTTATTGGTCACAAACTTCATCAGCGTCTTGTGATCGGCAATAGACAGCAATTCTTCAAACATCTCTTGATTGCTGAAGATGCCTTCTTGAGCCAAGCGCTCAGGACTTAGATACAAGAAACACAATACCTTGCCCACCAGCATGTCTAATTCTGATAGTACGCTACGGTTGATCAATGTTGTTGAACGAGGGCGCAGGTAGAAGAAGCCTTCCGGAGCGCGAACCAGTTCCGTGTTGTAACGCTGATAGAACAGCATCAAGTCAGTTTCAAAATCACTCAATAGTGCGTGATTATCCATGTCGTCTTGCGTAATGTGACGACCAGAGCGAAGCAAGCTATCCAAGGCTGGAAAAAGCGGATTTGCAATCGCTCGTGCCAGGTTCTCTGGCATATAAGTATCAGAATTTGTTGATGACATTTGCTTGTACCTTTGCACCATATTCGTTAATCGACTGCCAATCTGGCTGAATGGCCGCGTAGTCTTGTTCTGAGTAACCCAAGCGCACTGCTTGGTCGACTACCATTCGAGCCAAATCAAAATGGCTCGCTTGTGGGTGAGTGGCAAGATAATTGCGCAGTACCTCACCGAGGTCGATTTTCGCTCCCTGGTTTTTATGATTTTTCAGCATACCCTTAACCTGCTCAGCTAACTCATTCGTTACCTGTAGCATCTCTTGGTACTCCACCTCTGGTGGCAGTTCGCCTAGTGCTTCATCATTCTTAAGCACCATAGATTCATCTCTTAGATCCCGTAGGCGTTCTGCATCCGCAAAAGTGAGCAACCATGAGCTCGATCCAAAATCTTGAATGGACTGGCGAAGTCTTTGGCTAAAGGCGCGGTTTTTATCCATATCGATAGCGGTACGAATAAATTTATGTACGTGGCGGTCATACCCAATCCATAGATCGATGGATTGTTGACCCCAACTAATGATTCGGTCGAGTTTTACCTGCAAGCTAAACAGCACCGCATCGATGTAGTCCAACTCTTCATTGCCATACACAACTTGTTGTAGGGTCAATAACTGAGATTGCAACTCGTCGCCGGCCGCCTGCAAGGAGGATTGCAGTTCTGTTAGGGTGTTAGAGGTAGCAGATAGCAAGTGTTCACATTGACTGATGGCCTCGCGCCAATCTTGATTCAATAGTTCCGCTATTTGCGTTTTTACTTGGCCTTGCTCTTCATCCATGACCCTTTGGTTAAGGTCAATTTGATCAAAAATCTCAGCCACCGAAAACTTAAGCGTGCCATACACATCTCGGCGCCAGCCCTCAGAGCTTGGCTCTTCTTCGGCAATGTTAACAACATTGGTTAGCTCTTTACCGGCGAGGGTCAGCTGAATGGATAGCTTCAGCTTAGAAAATTGGCGATGCCTCAAGTAATACTCAGAAATACCCACAGCCAAAGGTGACAGGCGGTAGATGCTACTGCCCTCTTGTCCTTCACTGGTAAATCGACTGAGGAGTCTTTGTGCCACTAAGCTGTTAATCGCATTATTGGCTTTGAACGCTGCATTTCCGGAGCTTTCGGTGCCATTAAATTCGCGCTGCACAATGGCAAATGCATCGTGCAGTTCGCCTTCACCCAGTTCTTCATCAAAACGCTCTTGACTTAACAGGGCGATACCGACCAAAAAGCTCAAGTGTTCGCTACTTAAATTAAGGGAGAAATCGTGTTGTTTAACCCACCCGACCAACTCATCTACTGTGACTTGATCGTTTTGTTGCCCTTCTTGGGAGAGTTGACTCATCCAGTTCCCTACTGTTGTTCCTTCTGAACCCATACATGAATGTATCTTCCTAACGAAAGGTAGGGTTCAGTTCTGCATAATTGCTGTTCAAGTTGCATCAGATCTTCTTGACTGTAATCACCCACGTACTGAGTAAATCCAATATAGTCATGAAAAGATCGAATTCCTGATTTACCGCAAATGCGTAAATCGCACTGTTGTAACCATTGGTAGACCTCTTCTGGTAACAACCCTTTCTGAGGTTGCAACTTAAACCGTTTACGATGGGGCATTCCCTGCAATACATGAGGTATGTTGCCGCAAATTACGTTCTTCATCACCAATCCGTGGTGGTTATAAAACATAATCGATGCCATGCCACCTGGGGCTACATGACGCATTAATTTCTGGAGCGCTTGTTTAGGATCCGCTAGCCATTCCATTACCGCATGAAACAGTATTAAATCCACTGGTTGTTCGAGATGTTTATCCAACTCTTGAACCGGCGCGTGTATAAACTGATACTGCTCTAGCAAGCCTTTTTGCGCAATATCTTGCTTAGCTAACGAAAGCATTTCGTTAGACACATCACACAAAATAATTTTGTGACCTTGTTGCGCCAACTTTTGTGACATTTGCGCTAAGCCACCTCCCGCATCCAGTACGGTAAGGGGTTTCGAGTCGCCACCTATCTGGGTTATGATTTGCTGCAAATCTTCCCAGACGATAGTCTGACGTATATTACCTTTGTCCGAACCATAGATATTTTCGGCAAATTTGTGGGCAATATCGTCGAAATTACGATCTTGTGTCACTTTTATTTGAGGTATGATGTTATTTAAGAGTGTTTCGTATTGTGTCACAAGGACGTCAAGAATAAAGCGCTGTCGTCGATTTGACTCTTCGATCGACTAAAAAAACGGCCAAATGCGGGGCATTTATTCCCGTGACACATTTTTTGCCCTACCTAACCTAGGAATTGGTTTATCTCAACATGTTTGAACTGAAAAAAATTATCACCGCTTTTCTTATGCCACTGCCTGCAATGCTGCTGGTTGGCTTTGCTGGATTAGCGCTTGTTATGTTTACACGAAGGCATAAAGCTGGCTGTATCTTCATCTTTATCTCACTGATATCGATCTTTGCTATTTCATTCCAGCCAATATCTACTTCTCTCCTCAAGCCTTTAGAACGAAAGTACACCGCCTTTTTACCCCCCTCAGAGAGCCTAGATTATGTCATGGTTCTAGGCAGTGGACACGTTGTTGACGCTGAGATCCCCCCGACTTCAGAGCTAAGTCGCACCGCATTAATGCGCTTAAGTGAAGGCATTCGTATCTTACGTATGTACCCAGGCGCCAAGCTTATTTTATCTGGATACGATGGAGGCTCAGAAATGAGCCAAGCACGAATGATGGCAACGGTCGCTTTAGCATTGGGCGTAGCAAAATCAGACATCATTCTTTTAGAAACGGCGCAAGACACATGGGAAGAAGCAAGACAAGCTGCTGGGTTTGTCGGTCAAAAAAGCCTAGCCCTAGTCACTTCAGCTAGCCACATGGACAGAGCTTTAGGCGAGTTTCATAGCGCGGGTCTTGAGCCACTGCCAGCACCAACCAATTACCTAGCACAGTCCAATATCAATCAGGCATGGGTCAAATACACGCCACAAGCTCGTTATCTCGAACAAACAGAGCGCTATTGGCACGAAACCATGGGAATTTGGTGGCAGAAGATACGAGATCTTGTCAGCTCCAACTAACTGATTCATAATTTAAGATTCTATTTAACACGATAAGGCTATCTATACAGATAGCCTTTTCATTTGTGTCAAAGAAACGGATTTATCTATGCAAGAACTAAAACAGTTCAACGAACAACGTGCTGAAATCTACTGGTGGTTTTCAAGCCTGTTCTCTAAAGAGCTGACCGAAGATGATTTGAAGGCCTATCAATCTGCTGAAGTACGAGGCTTTTTGGGTGGTCTGGCTGAAAATGAAGAACTGGTTAAGTCTGTAGAACTCGTGGTTGACGCACTCAATCGTCTTCAAGATAGAGAAGATGCCCAGCTTGAATTAGCAGCCGATTTTTGTGATTTATTTTTAACGTCAGATAAGTACGCTGCTCTGCCCTACGCATCGATCTATCTAGATGAAAGTAAGCTCCTTAACGGCAAGCCCGCTCAAGATATGGCGCAGCTAATGCTTGAAAAAGGCATTGAAGTGGATAAAAACTTCAATGAGCCTGCCGACCATTTGGCGTTAGAGTTGGATTTTCTTGGCAATTTAATTATTCGCTCCAATGAACTAGAACAAGAATCTCACCTTGAAGAAGCTCTGGCAGAGCAGAAGGCACTAATTGAAGAACATATCCTTTCTTGGATACCACAGTTTTCTGAAAACTGTACTCAATATGATGAGTTTGGATTCTATTCTTCAGTGGCCGAATTGCTAGTTAACTTTTGTGAATTAGACTGCCGCTATCTGGGCAATGAGTAATTGATTCACATTATGGCCATAAATGCATTGTCAGCACTTGCATTTATGGCTAGACTGCCCGGCGCAATCGTTTGCAACATAGGCTAAGAGTGCTAACCTCTTCCTAACTTTCCATTTTCAATAACCCTCAGTTTTCTTTACAAGGTATCGCATGGCAACCATTAAAGACGTCGCAAAGCTAGCTGGTGTGTCCACTACCACTGTTTCCCACGTTATTAACAAAACTCGTTTTGTTGCAGAAGCAACGCAAGAGCGTGTAATGGAGGCAGTAAAAGAGCTTAACTATGCTCCAAGTGCAGTGGCTCGTAGTCTTAAATGTAACACCACTCGCACCATTGGCATGCTGGTAACTCAGTCGACGAACCCATTCTTTGCGGAAGTGGTCGATGGCGTAGAAAGCTACTGCTACCGCCAAGGTTATACTCTTATTCTTTGTAACACTGGTGGGTTATATGAGAAGCAGCGTGACTACATCCGCATGCTCGCAGAAAAGCGTGTCGACGGCATTTTAGTCATGTGTTCTGATCTGACTGAAGAGTTACGTGAGATGTTAGATTCACACCCAGGTATCCCTAAGGTTGTTATGGACTGGGGTCCTGAGTCTTCATCTGCAGATAAGATTATTGATAACTCAGAAGAAGGTGGCTATTTAGCGACTAAATACCTTGTTGAGCATGGCCATAAGCGAATCGCTTGTTTAACAGGCCAAGCAGAGAAACTAGCCTGTATTGAGCGCATCTCTGGGTACAAACGTGCGTTAAAAGAAGCGAACATCGACTTCGACGAGAAGCACATCTTTGAAGGCAACTTTGAGTGTGATACGGCCGTTGAAACAGCCGATAAGCTGTTCGCTATTCCAGAAGCACAGCGCCCTACTGCTGTGTTCTGTTTTAACGACATCATGGCACTAGGCCTTATCAGTCGCCTAAGACAGCATGGTCTATTAGTTCCAGAAGACATTTCTATCATTGGATACGACAACATCGACCTTGCAGCCTACTTTGCTCCGCCACTAACTACGGTTCACCAACCTAAACGTCGCGTTGGTAAGACTGCATTTGAAATTCTTCTTGAGCGAATCAAGGACAAAGAACACGACCGCCGTATCTTTGAGATGCATCCAGAGCTGATTGAACGTGCGAGTGTGCGTAATCTGAATGCTGAATAATTCGTAGAATGTTTGAAAACGGCAGCCCTTGGGCTGCCGTTTTTTTATGTGCGAAATAACAGATGTCCATTGAGCATACTCTAGGCTCAAAGATAGTGCATATTGCTGGCATGGGCACTTTCTAAGATCCTGAATCAAGTTCAGGATGACGGAGGTTATGGAGAGCTACTGTCCACTATTGATGACAACAATAGCGTCATACTGGAAATCGCAACGCGGTTATCCAGTATCTTGGAGAGTCGAAATGCTGAGGTTGGGCACTCCCTAAGGTCCTGAATCGAGTTCAGGATGACGATGGTTGTAGAGAGCTACTGTGCGCCATTGAAGCGAACAATAGCATCATACTGGAAACCGCAACGTGGTTATCCAGTATCTTGGAGAGTCAAAATTCTGAGGTTAGGCACTCCCTAAGGTCCTGAATCAAGTTCAGGATGACGGAGGTTATAGAAAACGCAGTTGTGCGCTATTGAAGCTACACCAACGTCATACTGGAAACCGCAGCGCGGTTATCCAGTATCTTGGAGAGCGGTAATGCTGAGATTAAGCACTCTTCAAGGTCCTAAATCAAGTTCAGGATGACGTGTTAACAAATAATCTACGTATTGAATTATTAGCAGGCAAAATAAATTAATTTGAAAGTTTTTAATTGCTTGTCGTGTCTCTATACTTACTCAGGATGATAAGGGCAGAATCATGAATAAGAAATTGATAATCGGACTAATTTTAGTGGTCGCCATTGTATTACTTGGTGTGAATTTTGGTCAGCATCTGACCCTAGAAAACGCCAAAGCGCAACAGTTAGCATTGAATGCACACATCGAAGAAAACTTCGTGCTTTCTGCCGCTGTGTACTTTATTGGCTATGTATTCATTACCGCCTTTTCTATTCCTGGTGCCGCTGTAGTAACGCTGCTAGGTGCAGCCCTATTTGGCTTTTGGAGTAGCTTACTACTGGTGTCTTTCGCTAGTACCATTGGTGCAACCTTGGCTTTCTTGAGTAGCCGTTACTTACTGCGCGATTGGGTACAAGCTAAATTTGGATCGAAGCTTGAGACGATTAACAAAGGCGTAGAAAAAGACGGGGCATTTTATCTGTTCTCGCTGCGTCTTATTCCAGTATTCCCATTCTTCTTAATCAACTTACTTATGGGCCTTACTCCGATTTCTATCGCTAAGTTTTATGTGTTTAGTCAGCTAGGTATGCTTGCAGGTACTATGGTGTATTTAAATGCGGGAACACAATTAGCAGAGATAGACAGTTTATCTGGCATTGTTTCGCCTACCGTATTAGCTTCGTTTGCATTGCTAGGCCTATTCCCACTCATTGCCAAATGGGTAATGGGCAAAATCCGCCCGCAGAATGGCTCAAGCACGGCATAGAAAAGGAATAGAATGAAACTATTTGTCGCGCAAAATCCCCCACAAGCTCACATACTCTGTGAGCTTTTGCTTAGTCATAACATCCAGGTTGAAGTCCGTGGAGAGGGTATGTTTGGTTTGCAAGGTGAACTGCCAATGGACGATTCTAGTTTGCCGTACTTATGGTTGATTGACGAACATAAGCAAACACAAGCTAAAGCCATCATTGCAGAGTTTGAACAAACTAATAGTGCATCTGCAAACAGCGAATGGCAATGCGAAGAATGTGGCGAAGTTAATGAGGGGCAGTTTGCATTGTGTTGGCAATGTGGACACGCAGCGGCCAGTTAATCAACCAAATTCGCAAGTTATGCAGCTTTACTATTCACCATAGACTGGATGAAAGCGATTGATTGCTGGTTGAACTCTTGAGGGCGCTCTACATTACACACATGGCCGCAGTCTTCAATTTCAACCAATTGGCTGTTTTGATGAACAGAAACCATCTCTTTAACTGGCTTGATGAACATGTAGTCTTTATCGCCCATCAAATAGAGAGTAGGTATGTCGAGTTCTTTGTCCTTGAAATAACGCATGATAGGGTTCACGTCTGAGGCTAATTTAAACCAACGCTTAAACTCTTTTTGACATAACTTTCTCGCCTCACGAACAAACATCAAGCGAGACTCAACTTGGCCTTTTTGCGGCATCACAATCCAGGCAAACAAGCTATACAGCCACATATAAGGGATAATGTTCTTAAACAAGCCGCCAAGTTTGACCAGAATTTGTGAACGAGTATCAAAACGCGTTACCGCTCCACCCAGCACCATAGACTTAACACGCTCTGAAGCCATCTCTGCCAAGGTACGCACAATAATGGTACCTAGTGACATACCCACAAAGTGTGCTGACTTAATCTTTAAGTGATCCAAGACATTGACGATGTCTTTAGTCACTGACTCGAACGTATAGCGTTTGCTAATGATATCTTGAAATAGAGTGTTGGATTTGCCGTGACCACGTAGGTCGATGAGCAAAATGTTGAAATGCTCTTTGTACGCTTTAATTTGCTTAAACCAAATAGAAGAACTGCCGCCCGCACCATGCACAAATACCACCCATTCCTTAGACTCAGGATGGCGGTATGTTTTATGAAATAAGAGGGGGTTAGTTTCAGCTATTGCAGTCATTAATCACATTGTAAATAAAGCGTATAGTGCTTCGATTCTACCATAATCGACCTTAACACTGACGTATCAGGCCGCGCAATTTGTAACAAACGGTGATCTGCTGCACAAGTTCGCGCTAATCATTACGTTGGAAAAATAGCGTCAAGGTACCAAACTCAATACCAAACTTCCTTATGGAGGTTAAATTAAACAGATGCTTATCATCCTGACGGTAAAGCCAATCGTCGAAACCCACCACTACTGTTGAATCACCACGAGGCAGCTCGAAGTCATAAGTCCAACGAAGGGCATTGCCTACCTCTTCTCCCGTGGCAACACCGATGATGTCGTCAGCTTTGCCTTCATAAGTCCCGTCTTCCAAACGAGTAATGACCCAAATTCGCGTCGACTCTTCTCCATCATCAAACACAAAATCTTCGTTGAGGGTTAACACGTTTCCTTCAACGCTACCGATTAACTCAACCTCAAACCTACGGGTTTGCTTGCCACTGCGGTCTTGAACCATTCCCCAAGCCGTTACACTGCCCTCAAAATACTCGAACAGATCGAACTTAGGGCCTTCCTGCTGGTAATCACTAAGATCTGCGCTACAACCCACAAGGAGCAAAGCGCCAATGAGTGCCACGAAAGCTCTAAATGCTCGACTAATCATCGCTGGTTCATTCCTATAAGTTGTTGGCGGTGCTTCGGATATTCAGTATTTGGCGAGAGCCAGATAGCAAGAAAGGCATCATTTAAGGCCTCATTCGTAATCGTGCCTCGTAGCTGTGTTGCACCGTCTTGTGTAATGTACAAAAACGAGCCTGTTTGACCGTCAGTGATATAAACCAGCTGCTCGCCTGTCGCGACATCAGGATAGATAGCGTCTAGTGTCTGCGTCCATCGATCGGAATCGGCCGATGAATATCCAAGATGCAGCCACTGCTTTTTTGTCTCTTTCAGAAGGTGTTTTTTAGAAATGTTTCTCTCGTAGGTGATAGCAAGAGCCACAGGATGAGGTGTAATGTCGCTATCAACGGTATAAACGCCATCAGGGGCGCGAAGCTCTGAAGTGTATACATCAAAGAACATAAAATTAAGGTCTGCCGAGCCCACCGTTGGCCAGTGCGTCCAACCTTTAACAACATCGATAGTGCTGGTGTTTTGGACCTCTGAAGCCACTGTGCCAAATGAAGCCATGCAAGCAAACAGCAAGGTCTTAAGTGTGATGAGTCTCATGGTGATTATGTCCCTTTCCTCGTTTGTCTAACGCTTTAAGGGAGTAGATGACAAGTGCAAAAAGTAAGAACCATTCTATGGTTAGAACCACAAAGGTCAGTTCGTCAGAATATGGCCATTGCACTGCACCTAGTTTCAGCCCTGCAAAATAACTGCCGGCTGCTCCGAGCGCTCCTATCATGCTTACGATAGGTAGAGGAAAACGGGTCAAAATTGTTTTCATTTGATACGCATACCAAATAAAGATCACCCACAATAGAATCAACCAGGCTGGAATCCATGACTGTGGAAACAAGAACAAGCCTATAAAGCCATGGAAGGTATCTAAGACTATGCCGATAATAACTAACGTGGCTAGCCAAGCGAGGTTAATTTGGTCTTTCTTAACCGAATAAATGAGGGTTGCCCCCACAGCGAGTAGCAATAGAAAGAAGGTGCTGTCTCGACCAATGACGGCTAAGAACCAAAGACCTTGGAACCAGATAGATTTGACCAACAGCCCCTTGTCCATCATCAGTTACTTTGGATTGCGAAAGGTTAAATGAACAGTACTGATTCGCTGCGCGAGAAAGCCTCCTTCGCAGTAGCATAGGTAGTAACGCCACATACGCATAAAGCGCTCATCATAACCAAAGCTCGCAAGCTCTTTCTCTGACAAATTGAATCGATGTAGCCACTCGCGAAGCGTCTTTGCGTAATCTAGCCCTATGTCATGGAGATCATGCAAAACCAATTGACTGTGTTTTGTGGTTTGTTGCAATAAATGGGTTACGGATGGTAGGAAACCACCGGGGAAGATGTATTTTTGAATGAAATCAACGCCCTTGCTGTAAGATTCAAATCTTTGGTCGGCAATGGTTATGGCCTGAATCGCCATAAGCCCACCAGGTTTTAGGAGGCTCTGACATTTATCGATATAAGAAGGTAAAAACTCTCTGCCAACTGCTTCTATCATCTCGATAGACACTAGCTTGTCGTACTGTCCCTCAAGATCCCTATAATCTTGCTTTAAAAGGGTGACTTGTTCAGAGAGTCCCTGCTCCTGCACTTTTTGCTGGGCGTAGGCGAACTGCTCTTCTGAAATTGTAGTGGTCGTCACTTGGCATCCATAAGTTTTCGCCATGTATATCGCCATGGCGCCCCAACCAGTGCCTATTTCAATCACCGAATCACCTGGTTGCAATTTCAGTTGCTGACAAAGCCTGTCCATTTTGTTGATTTGAGCTTGTTCTAGAGTGTTACTACTGCTGTTGTAGACCGCCGCTGAATAGAGCATGTTACTGTCTAGAAAGCGAGTATATAGGTCGTTGCCTAGGTCATAGTGGGCGCCGATATTCTTTTTTGAATTAGAGTGGGTATTTCTGTTAAGCCAGTGCCCCAGTTTGTACGCGAGTTTCTTGACCAGGGTTTGTTTACTGTTCATATTGTCGAGCGAATTGAGATTGAGCGCCATCAGCCTCATCACCGCGGTAAGATCGCTACTGTCCCACCAGCCATCCATATACGCCTCTGCAGCAGCAATACTGCCGCCACTTAGCATTCTCGAATAAAAATCGGGATGACACACCTCGATAGAAGCGTGAAAACTTTCTGAGGCAGGACCAAACTCTAAAGATTCTGAAACCGACTGAGACTCGAATCGTTCGATGATGGTTAGCCTGCCATGCTGAAGTTTCTGTAGGTTATTAAGAAGAAGCGATCGAGCGGAACGCTGCAGAGGCGAAAGATCCTTTTCGATAACCAAAGATTGTGAATCATACATTTTGAAAAGCCTCCTGCTTTCTCATTATTTATTTTTTGCTGGATGCGGGTAGATGGGTACTTTCTTAATCCACAACTTCAATGCGTGCCAGTAAATGCCTGTGAGTACTTTTACTGTCAAAATCGGCGTGGAGATCAACTGTTTAACAAGATTTCTACTATTGAAGGGCCTCGCTTTCATAGAAAGAGTAGCATCAAACTCTTTGATCCCTTTGTGGCACTCTAGATGAACCATCAGATTTTCTGAAAGTGGTTTGAGTCGCCATACATATTGCTGGTCAACAGGATTAAAAGGCGATACATGAAACGCCTTATCATGCTTCCAGTTTTCTCCGTTTTCACCCTTATCGGCATCAATGGCATAGTAGTGCCGCTCGTTCCATGGCGTGTTACTCACTTCCGCCAGCAGCATCTGCCATTGTCCTTCACTATCATAAACATAGTAGAAGTTAACAGGGCTGAAGTAGAGACCAAGATAGCGAAGGTGTACAACCGCGACGACTTTGCCGCTAAATCGCTTTCCTGTAAGTTCAAATACCTTATCTTGAACCGCTGATTTGAGGCAGCCTTCTCCCACATAATCACTGCGGTTGAAACGAGCCCAGTGCCACCACTTATCTCCAAATCCCCATACCGAATTTTTCAGCGATTGAAATTCATCAACATCAATACTAGGCATGAACAACGGGTAATTAAGCGCATGCTCCGTCGGAGAGAAACGCCTATGCCTCACCGTCCCCACTAAGATTGCGCTGTTCATGCCGCGCCTTTGCGTTGAATGCGCTCTTGCATCGCGTTAATGCCTTTCACTACCTGCAGCGCACTATGAACACCGTCTTCATGGAAGCCATTGCGCCAGTATGCACCACAGAACCAGGTCGAGTTATTGCCTTGAAGCTCATCGCTTCGCTGCTGTGCGGCGATAGATTCTCTAGTGAAGACTGGGTGGTGATAGGTGAAACTACGTAAGATTTTACTCTTGTCTATATTCGGGCTGTTATTTAATGATACGCAAAAGGTATGCTGAGACTGAATATGCTGCAGAATATTCATGTCATAGGTCAGAGTGGGTAATCGGTTTTCTTGATCTTGTTCACCCGATAAATAGTAGTTCCAAGAAGCCCAGGCTTTATTGCGTTTTGGCAATAGGCTCGTGTCCGTATGCAACACCACCTCATTAGCTTGATAGCGCATGTCTCCTAATATATCGGCCTCTTGCTGGGTCTTCTCTTCTGCTAGAATTTTCAGAGCCTGATCGCTGTGACAGGCAAAGATAACTTGATCAAACTGTAGCCAATCTCCATTCACCAATAATCGAACTCCCATAGGCGTTCTTTGCACTTTTTCGACCGGTGAATTGAGTAAGATCCTATCAGAAAACCCTTGGATCAACGGCTCTATGTAGGCTCTAGAGCCCCCGTCAATTACATACCATTGCGGTCGGTTCTTAATATCAAGCAAGCCGTGATTAAGGAAAAATCTTAAGAAGAAAGAAAGGGGAAATGCTCGCATGTCTGCAAGGGTCGATGACCAAATAGCCGCCCCCATTGGTAAGATGTAGTTTTCACTGAAATAGTCACTAAAATCGTGCGCTTCAAGGAAAGATCCAAGTGTCTGCTCTTTGGTTGAATCGTCGCCTGCCAAAGATTTTGCGAGTTTATTAAAGCGAAGTATCTCCGAGATAAACGAGTAGAACTTCGGATTAAACCAGTTGCGCTTCTGAGCAAACAGAGTTGATAGCGCATGGCCATTATATTCCAACCCATTGCCGTCGTTTCGTACACTAAAGCTCATTTCTGTCGGATTGCCACGCACGCCTATCTCGTTCATCATCTCGATGAAATTTGGATAGGTGCGATCGTTGTAAACAATGAACCCTGTATCAACGCTGTAGGGCTTACCGTCAACCTCGACATCCACAGTCGCTGTGTGACCGCCAATATAGTCGTTCGCTTCAAACAAAGTTACATCGTGTTCTTCATGTAGGCGATATCCACAAGTGAGTCCAGATATCCCTGTACCTATGATCGCAATTTTCATTACTGTTTTTCCTTAATCAGTTTCTTGGCAAGACGATGCTGCAGTGAATACGGCAAGCTACCCAGAATTCTCAGAATCCATGTAAAACGCTTGGGAAAGTAAATATTGGTTTTGCCTGACTCGATACCCTCTCGTATCGCCTTGGCAGCTTCGCCCACTTCGATCATCATCGGCATTGGAAAGTCGTTTTTATCTGTCAGCGGGGTTTTAACAAAACCTGGAAACACGGTGCTTACCCTAATTCCCTTAGGCGCTAGGTCAACGCCCAAAGTTCGAGACAAATAACTCACAGCCGCCTTTGATGCCCCATAGGCTTCTGCGCGAGGTAATGCCATCTCGCTCGCTATAGAGCCTACAATGACCAAATGATGGCCTGCTGAGAAGTGATGCTGGGCACCTTCAATGGCATTGGCCAAGCCAATGACGTTTATCGTAAATACGCGCTTTATCAACGCGGCATCCATTACACCGTCGTCAATGTACTCACAGTCTCCGGCATTGAGCACCCAAGTTTGTGGAATAGGATCCAAATTTTTCAGGGCTTCCTCGCACGAATCAAGGTCGGTGAGATCAAACTGAAGTGGCTTTACGTGACTACCTAGAGCGGCTAATTCCTGAAGCTTTGCCGAGTTTCGTCCGCAAACATAAACGGTTTGCCCTGACTGGGCATAATCTTTGGCAAGCTGCTCCCCTATTCCTGAGGTTGCTCCAGTAATCAAGATTGGGTTCATGATTGACCCAACCTTTTCTTGATAGTTTTAATCACCGAACCTAGTACAGGAAGATTCTCGTAAAGCATCTCACCCATATCGAAATAGTCACGGTGATGTATCACCTTGCCATCGCGAAACTCTAAATGGCTGATTCCCTGAACCGCGACCTCACTGCCTCCCTTTAGCTTGGGATGACGCAATCGCATAGTCCAAATAATGAACCCAGCATCGCCGGCTTGGTGCTTACTCAGAATGTCGAAACGACAATCAATCACGTTCTGATATAAGTTATCGAAATAAGACGATAGCTCTGCCCAGCCATTTAACTTATGTGCCGAGTCCTCAAAAATCACATCTTGGTGATAAATCCGAGTCAGACTGTGGAGCGTATCTTTGCTCAGGCTTTGATATACATCTGCAACAGTATCAATGTTCATCGTCCATTTCCTAATGGCTATGACGGGGCTTCCCTACCCGTCTGGTTTAATCAACCTTTAAGACCTGATTGTTAATGGGTCTAGTTAAAGGTAGTGTATTTTATGAAAACTTACCTTAACTACGTGTTTTACAAAGCATTAGATCAAAAAAAAGCTTGGTTTTTACACCAAGCTTTTTCATCAATATTCTTGTTAGCTAATTAGAACTGCTGAGTGTTTCTCAACGCTTCAATTCGCTTGTCTAATGGTGGGTGAGACATAAGCAATTCTGTTAGAGAGCTTTTACCATTAATGCCAAAGGCCATCATAGAGCCTTCTAGCTGAGGTTCATGACTTGTTTTAAGGCGCTCAAGAGCAGCGATCATCTTATGCTTACCTACTAAGTGTGCAGCCCCTGCATCCGCATGAAACTCGCGCTTACGGCTGTACCACATAGTAATAAAGCTCGCTAAGAAACCAAACACTAGCTCCAATACCATAGACACACCGAAGTACACCATCATGTTAGTGCCACCTTCGCCCTCGTCGCTGTTGTTATTGGCAACCATGTTGGCAATGAAACGCGATAAGAAGATAACAAAGGTATTCACTACGCCTTGCATTAGAGTCATTGTGACCATGTCACCATTAGCAATATGGCTGACCTCATGTGCGAGTACCGCCTCTGCTTCATCTTGAGTCATGCTGTTCAGCAGTCCTGTAGACACCGCAACTAATGAGTCGTCACGCTTAGCACCGGTGGCAAATGCGTTGATGTCCGCAGAATCATAAACTGCAACAGTAGGCATACCAATACCAGCTTGCTGTGCTTGACGAGATACCGTCTCCAAAAGCCAGTGTTCTGTTTGGTTGCGTGGGCTTTCTATCACCTGTCCACCAACCGAACGCAGCGCCATGCTCTTGGACATCATCAATGAAATGAAAGAGCCACCAAAACCAAAGACTGCGGCCAATACAAGTAGACCAGAAAGGCTACCGGATTGTATGCCAGTGAAAGCATAAACAAGGTTTAACACCACACTCAATACTGCAATTACAGCAAGGTTGGTCAGTAAAAATAACGCTACGCGCTTCATTCATTTTCTCCAAAGTAAGAAGCTAGAACAGTGTAATTATGGTTCCAATCCGAGGTTGTAGACAAAGAAAAACATTCTTTGTTCCCTGAGGGGTATCTCAGTTGGATTAGCAAGTTTCTTGCTATCACATTCTATATATAGGGACGCAAAGCGAAAACTCAATAGCAGTAACAATTTGCGACAGAATGAGAGCTCTGTTCGCAATTGACGTTTTTTTTAGCAAAGTGTCTTGCGTTAAATCAATGAATGGGTATAAATGTTAGCCAAGCAAATCATTTATTAACCAAGCATTAACAAAAAGGAGTGAGTTATGGCTGATGGTACTAATCATGAAATGGCGTTGGACATACTTCGTTGTCACCTTGGAATGAGCAAAGAAGAAGCGCTCAAAGAACTGGGGCTTTCTGAGTCCGAATCAGTGGAGCAACAAGTATTAAATGTTCAGTCGCAATTGGCTCGCGACACTAAGTAACTCAATACAAATGACAGAAAAAACGCCCTCTTTTTAAAGAGGGCGTTTTGCTTCTCAGTCGATACGAATGCGTTTAGATAATCGAATCAAGATTGATGTATTTGCTAAGATCTTTTTTCTTAACGCCACGCATATAAGGGATTTCACCAATCTTAGGAGCACCAATCTGCGACTCTAAGAATGCGATAATATCGCGATAATGCTCTTCGCACGGGTTCACTCTGTTGGCGACCCAGCCAACAACCTCTAGACCGTCATTTCGAATTGCTTCCGCCGTTAAAATGGCATGATTTAAACACCCTAGTTTAACGCCTACCACTAGGATCACTGGCAATTTCTCGTCTGCAACCCATTCAGATAAATAACGATCGCCTGCGATCGGTACTCGCCAACCACCCGCACCCTCAACGAGCACAAAGTCGGCATTTTGTTGGTGCTGATGCAGAGTTTCAGATAGCGCTACAGTATCAATAGGCTTATCGTCGATTTCCGATGCGATATGTGGCGATGCCGGCGTCATTAATGCCGCAGGGTTCACTTGGTCGTAATCAAGCTCAATGCTAGCAGCGGCTTGCAGATACAAGGCATCAGAGTTACGAGCGCCATCTGCAGTCATTTCGCAGCCCGCAGCAACAGGCTTGTAACCGATCGTCGACAGACCTCTGGCATTGAATGCTTGCAACAAAGCTCGAGACACAACCGTTTTGCCTACATCAGTATCCGTTCCAGCAACGAAAATTGTCTTGTTCATTTCTTTATTAGCCCTAGGCAAACTTGGTAGGTTGCCGGTAATTTGAGATTGGTCTGAAATAATTTTTGATAGACCTGCTCAACCTTAACCAGTGAGCTTTTCTTGGTTAGGCCATGTGAGCGGCCACCTATTTGAGTAGCTCCAATGCCTTTTAAATCTTTCATTAGCTCAAAGGCGCTACGATACCAATAGGTCATTTTTGCCAAGTCTACTTGAGAGCCATCACAATTCGATTGAGCCAACGCAATTTTTATTGCCTTTTTGGTAACAAACTCCCTCACATGTTGATACTGATCAACATAGCTCCACGCCTGTTTTAATTCATCCAATGACCCTTCGGCCAATGTTGAAAACAGTACATGTCCTCCCACTTTACACACACGTTTCATATCTCGAATAGGGACACTCAAGTCGTCACACCATTGCAAAGCCAAGCTGGATACAACGTAATCGAAGCTATCATCATCAAACGGTAGAGCTTCAGCATCACCTAAGTAATAAGTGGCCAGCTCACCACAGCGTAATCTCGCTTGTTCTAGCATTTTGTCCGATAGATCAAGGGCAACCACTGTTGCTCCTCGCTGGATGAGTTTTTCTGTGAGATAGCCTGTACCACAACCTACATCCAAGATGCGCTTACCTATCAAACTGATGGGCAACCTTTGCAGTAGCTTATCTACGACATCTCTTTGAAATTGAGCATGCTGATCATAGCTAGGAGCAGCACGACCAAACGCACTAGCAATCGCCTGTTTCTCAGGTGTAGAAATCAAAGCGCCATTTAAATAAGAGCCGTCTAAATTGGTCACTAACAATCCTCCTTGGCATATTGAAATTCAAACTGCTTAAGTGATTGAGCGAGTTTACTGATCTCTTCAAGCTTATGATTTGCCGATAGGGTCACTCGAATACGAGCTTTCCCTTTAGGTACTGTGGGGGGCCTAATCGCTGTTGCCCAAAGCCCTTGCTGACGTAAGTGATTTGCCAACGACATTGCACGGCCTGCAGAACCCACTAAGTAGGGTTTTATTGGTGTTTGCGTATCGATATACCCAGGCAGATCGCCAATCAGGCTCGAATAGGTATGTTGTAAATCCGATAATTGATCACGGCGCCATTGCTGGGTGCGAGTGAGCTCGATTGCCTTGGTTACCGCGGCGGCCTGTGCCGGTGGCATCGCCGTTGAATACACGAAATGACGGGCATACTGACGCAAGTATTCTGCGGTAGATGAACTGCATAGGATAGCCGCCCCTTGCACGCCTAACGCTTTTCCAAAGGTCACCACCAGCAGTTGCGGCTTTATCGAAGACTCCGCGCAGCTACCTTTACCTTCTTTGCCTAAAACGCCGACCCCATGGGCATCATCAACCATTAGCCAACAACTTTGCTTTTGACACTGAGCTTCGATATTGGCGAGTGGAGCCCTATCCCCATCCATACTAAATACACCTTCGGTCACCACCAAACCGGCGCCATTACGTTCAATCAGGTCGTGCAGACGCTGAGTGTTGTTATGGGGAAATCTGTATTGGGTCGCAGGGCTTAACACACCCGCTTCAACTAAAGAGGCGTGATTGAGCTTATCTTGGTATAAGCAGTCATTCTTGGCGAGTAGTGCAAACAGGGCTGCTTGGTTGGCACTAAATCCCGAATTAAACAATACTGCCTGTTCAAATCCAAGCCAGTTGCATAAATCGTCTTGCAACTCCTGATGGGCATAGGAAAACCCCGTCACCATAGGAGAGGCTGCGCTACCTGCTCCATATCGATCTACGGCTGCTTTCCAGGCTTCTTTCAAAGCGTCATCATTCGCAAGCCCGAGATAATCATTGCTAGAGAAATTGGTAAAGCTTTGCTTTGCGATTTTAACCTGCGCTGTATTCCCCCCGTGAACAGGGCTTAGGGTTCTAAGTAGCCCCTGTTCGCGTCTTTGTTGCAGTGCGCTAGTGATGCGTGAATCAAACAGTGGCATCGTAGAAAAGGTCGTCTTTCGTTGGTCTTGCCGCCACCCTTTCATTCACCTGCTCGAGCAGTTCATGCTCTTGGATCTGATCCGGTTTCTGGCTGGTTGCCAAGGTGTTGATACCCAGCTTTTTAAATAGCTGCATATCGCTATCTTCATCTGGGTTAGGCGTTGTGAGTAGCTTACAACCATAGAAAATAGAGTTAGCACCCGCCATGAAGCACAACGCCTGCATCTGCTCGTTCATATTTTCTCGACCCGCAGACAAACGCACAGCCGATTCAGGCATCATGATTCGAGCAATGGCAATCAGCTTGATGAATTCAAAGGGGTCGACATCCTCAACATCTTGCAGTGGCGTACCCTTAACCTTGACCAGCATATTGATAGGAACGCTCTCAGGGTGGACGGGTAAGTTAGCCAATTCAACTAATAAACCCGCACGATCTGCAGTGCCCTCACCCATGCCAATAATACCTCCAGAGCAGATCTTCATACCTGCTTCACGTACATGAGATAGCGTATCTAGGCGATCTTGGTAGGTTCGAGTGGTGATGATATTGCCATAATATTCTGGCGAGGTATCGAGGTTGTGATTGTAGTAATCAAGCCCCGCAGTAGAAAGCTCTGAAGCCTGCTCAGGTGTTAACATACCTAGTGTCATACAGGTTTCTAAACCTAGAGACTTTACACCTTTAATCATATCTGTGAGCAAAGGCATATCGCGCGCTTTAGGGTTCTTCCAAGCAGCACCCATGCAGAAGCGTGTAGAGCCAGAGTTTTTCGCCTTTTCTGCGGCCTCTAATACTCGTTCTACCTCCATTAACCTCTCTTTATCAACATCCGTACGATAGTGGGCACTTTGAGGGCAGTATTTACAATCCTCAGGACAAGCCCCCGTTTTTATCGAAAGTAATGTACTGACCTGCACATAGTTGTGCTGCTGATGCTGACGATGAATGGTCTGCGCTTGATACAACAGATCCATAAATGGGAGATTAAGTAATTGCTGGACCTCTTCAACTGTCCAATCATGGCGAACTTCCACACTGTTATCCTTTTCTAAATGCATTGTATAAACGGCATTATTTTTAATGCTCTGTTGCTTGGCTAGTCTAACCCGAAGCGGTACACTGTCAACACAACAAGGATAACTTTGTTTACTAACGAACAATTATTATACAACTTGAGCTCTATTATGGATTTAAGCTTCGACAAAAAACACCTTTGGCACCCGTATACCTCAACTCTCAACCCACTCACTTGTTACCCAGTATCATCCGCATCCGGCGTTGAATTGACGTTAGAAGATGGCACCGAGCTTATTGACGGCATGTCTTCGTGGTGGTCTGCCATACACGGTTATTCTCACCCAAAGCTAAATGCAGCAGCTCATCAACAAATAGACACTATGTCCCATGTCATGTTTGGCGGTATTACTCATGAACCGGCAATTCAGCTAGGTAAAAAGCTACTCGAGCTTGCACCAAACAACCTTCAGCATATTTTTCTCGCTGATTCAGGCTCAGTGTCAGTTGAAGTGAGTCTTAAGATGGCACTGCAGTATTGGCATTCGTTGGGCGAACCTCGTTCCAAGTTTCTTACTTTAAGGCATGGATATCATGGTGATACCTTCGCAGCTATGTCGGTGACAGACCCAGATAATTCGATGCATTCACTCTATAAAGGCTTTCTGCCCGAACATATCTTTGTCGACTCTCCGGAGTGTGGCTTCTTTGACAATTGGGATGAATCGGATATAAAGCCAATGCAAGACGCGCTTGAGCTGCATCACTCTAGCATTGCCGCCATTATTTTGGAGCCAATCGTCCAAGGGGCGGGTGGAATGCGCCTCTATCATTCAACCTATCTGAAGCGCGTACGAGAACTATGTAATCAATACGGCATCTTGCTTATCGCCGATGAAATTGCCACAGGGTTTGGACGAACGGGAAAAATGTTTGCTGTCGAACATGCGGCTATAGAGCCTGATATTTTATGTGTGGGTAAGGCTTTGACTGGCGGGTATATGACTCTCTCAGCAACGCTTGCGACACCAAAGGTTGCAAACACTGTCTGTGGTGGAGATGCGGGGTGCTTTATGCATGGGCCTACCTTTATGGGTAACCCACTGGCCTGCGCCGTAGCTTCCGCAAGTTTAGAAATACTGCAATCGGGCAAATGGGAACAGCAAGTTGAGACTATTGAAAACCAGCTCTCTCTCTCGCTCTCTAAACTATCTCAGTACGATTTAGTAAAGGAAACCCGCTATTTAGGTGCTATTGGTGTAGTAGAAACACATAAACCGGTAGATATGGAGAAGATACAGGCACACTTTGTTGAGCAAGGAGTGTGGATACGCCCATTTGGTAAGCTTATCTATATTATGCCGCCTTACATTATCCAGCCCGATGAGTTGCAGAAGTTGATAGATGCTATTGAAAGTGCAGTGCAGGATGAGGGGTTATTTCTTAATAACTAACAGAGCCGTCATCCTGGAAGTTGCGGAGCAACTATCCAGGACCTTGGCGGTGTTCAAAGTTTAAACTTGTGCGCTCTAAGGTCCTGACTTTCGTCAGGATGACATTTGTACTTGGCGTTTTTGGGCACTATTGAAGCAAACAATAACGTCATGCTGGAAACCGCGACGCGGTTATCCAGCATCTTAGGGATTGGCAATGCGGAGACTGGGCACTCTCTAAGGTCCTGAATCGAGTTCAGAGTGACGGGTGACGACGGTGCTAATCGTCTCCTAGTGCTCGATAGATTTTGCCAACAATGGCTTCTGAAATCATGATGGCGAAAACAACACCGAAGAAGGCAACAATACCGTTGTAAGGACCACTAAACACGACAGCATCACCGAATACAAAGTCTATGGCTGCGAGCATGACAAACTTTGAGCCCACCAAAATGATATAGGTGGTGATGCCACGATATACCTTAGGTGCAGTGCCCGGTTTAGACTTAAAGTAGTTCGCTAATTTATGCTCTAAGCCTATAGACAGTTTCAATAGTAGCTGCAGCAAAATCGCCGCACCTAACGAGACAATAAATGATGAGATATTTACGTACTGCCAAAACTCATCGAGCAAATTGAGAACGGTCAGATCGACCAAAATCGCTAGGGTATAGCCAACAAATAGTTTCTGGGGAGTACTGAAATACTCCAAGCCTTGTTTTTTCTCTTCCATAAGAACCTCCAATAAAACAAAGATTTACAATCTATTAACACACATTCAAAGTAATAAATCTATTACTATTTACCTATCGACTAGATCCATTTCCGACAGGCATAAAAAAACCGGCTAACAAGTAGCCGGCTATTCATACAATCAGCAATTAACCAATGTGGGTTTGACCACCCATGTATGGCTGAAGTACAGCAGGGATCTCGATACGACCGTCCGCTTGCTGGTAGTTTTCTAGAATCGCAACCATAGTACGACCAACCGCTAGGCCTGAGCCATTAAGTGTGTGCAGAAGCTCTGGCTTCTTCTCACCCTTGCGACGGAAACGCGCTTGCATACGGCGTGCTTGGAAATCCCAAGTGTTCGAGCAAGAAGAGATTTCACGGTATGTTTTCTGCGCTGGAACCCAGACTTCTAGGTCGTAGGTCTTACGAGCACCAAAGCCCATATCGCCAGTACAAAGTACAACTTTACGATAAGGAAGCTCTAGCAATTGAAGTACCTTCTCAGCGTGTCCTGTCAGTTCTTCCAAAGCATTCATAGAATCTTCTGGACGAGTGATCTGTACAAGCTCAACCTTGTCGAACTGGTGCATACGGATCAGGCCGCGCGTATCACGACCATAAGAACCCGCTTCAGAACGGAAACATGGAGTGTGCGCCGTCATCTTGATTGGCAGGTCTGCTTCATCAACGATGGTATCACGAACCATGTTGGTCACTGGAACTTCAGCTGTTGGAATTAGAGAAAGCTTACGAGGCTCTTCGTCATTCACTTTTTCTGTTAGTGGCTCAGTGTGGAATAGGTCTTCACCAAACTTAGGCAATTGACCTGTGCCAAATAGGCTGTCTGAATTCACTAGGTACGGTACGTACATCTCTGTATAGCCGTGCTCATCAGTGTGTAGGTTCAGCATAAACTGAGCGATAGCACGGTGAAGGCGAGCAAACTGGCCTTTCATTACGATGAAACGAGCACCGGTGATTTTAGTTGCGCTAGCAAAGTCTAGACCACCTGCCATCTCACCAAGATCAACGTGATCTTTAACTTCAAAATCGTACTCTTTTGGCGTGCCCCAACGAGAAACTTCCACGTTCTCATTTTCGTCTTTGCCATTTGGTACAGAATCGTCTGGAAGGTTTGGAACAGAAAGCGTGATGTCTTCTAGCTGAGCTTGAACTTCTGCTAGTTCCACTTTCTTAGCGTCTAGATCTGAACCCAGAGTACCGATTTGTTTCTTGATCTCTTCAGCGCCTTCTTTATCACCAGCAGCCATTTTTTGGCCAATTTGCTTGGAGATAGAGTTACGTGAGGATTGCAAGTTTTCAACATCAACCTGAATCGCTTTACGCTTTTCTTCCAGTTGGCGAATGGTATCAACGTCTAAGGTAAAGCCTCGACGCGCTAGTTTTGCTGCTGTTTCGTCCAGCTCAGCACGAAATAATTTAGAATCTAGCATTGCTAATCCTGCGTATAGTTAACGATAACTCTCAAGGAGCTAAAAAGGGTAAAATTTCAATCGAACAAAGATATCTAAAAAACACTACTTTTTATAGCGCTTTCGCGTGCTTTTTTCGTCTAAAGAATGGAGATAGTTCAGCTTTTCAGCAATTTTTGTTTCTAGGCCACGATTTTCAGGGAAATAGTAGCGAGTCTCACTCATTTCTGGAGGGAAATAGCATTCACCTGCTGCATAGGCACCGGGTTCATCATGAGCATAACGATACTCCTCACCATAACCTAAATCTTGCATTAATTTAGTTGGTGCATTGCGAAGATGATGAGGTACTTCTAATTCTGATGTATCGTCGGCATCTTGCAGCGCTTGTTTCCACGCTTTATAAACGGCGTTGCTCTTTGGGGCGCACGCTAAATAGACCACAGCCTGAGCCAATGCCCTTTCGCCTTCTGCGGGGCCTATGCGAGTAAAGCAATCCCACGCACTGATCGCTACTTGCATGGCACGTGGATCAGCATTGCCAATATCTTCAGAGGCAATGGCTAACAAGCGACGGGCAATATACAAGGGATCGCAACCGGCCTTGATCATACGAGCACTCCAATACAGCGCCCCGTCGGGGTTTGAGCCTCGTATTGATTTATGCACTGCCGAAATCAGGTCGTACCAAATATCGCCTTTGTTATCAAAGCGTGCCACTTTTGAGCCAGCCACCTGTGCCAGCAGTTCAAGATCTATCTGTTTGACGCCATTTTTTTCTGGCGCCATATCAAACAGCAGCTCTAGGTAGTTCAGCGCCATACGCGCATCACCACTGACAAGCTCAGCTAAGCGCTGATCGCTCTCACCGATAAACTCTGCCTTGAGCTTACCTAAGCCGCGTTCATCGTCACTTAAGGCTTGCTGAATCACTTGCTCAATATCTTGCGTATTTAGGGACGCCAGCTTATAGACACGCGCTCGCGACAACAGTGCGTTGTTGAGCTCAAAAGAAGGATTCTCGGTGGTTGCTCCAATGAAGGTGACCGTGCCATCTTCAATATGCGGCAAAAAAGCGTCTTGCTGGCTCTTATTGAAGCGATGCACCTCATCGACAAACAAGATAGTGCGATGTCCAGCCACCTTGTTGTCACGAGCCTTTTCAATGGCTGCTCGAATGTCTTTCACGCCGGAGGTTACCGCTGACACTCGCTCTACCCTAGCGTCGGCATAGCTTGCAGCTACCTCGGCTAATGTAGTTTTGCCAGTGCCCGGCGGGCCCCATAAGATCATGGAGTGAAGCTGCCCTGCCTGTAGGGCTCGGTATAAGGGCTTACCTGGGCCTAAGACATGCTGTTGACCTACGTATTCCTCAAGGGTTCTTGGGCGCATACGCGCTGCAAGAGGACGGAAATCCTCTCCCGTTGAGAAATCAAATTGCATATTGCTCATGATATAGGTTTAGTTACGCTGGTCGTCAACTTCAACCCCATTTGGGATTTCAAACACAAATCGCGTCTTAGCTGGCGTTTCGGTGCGGTAGTCATTAAAGGTAAACTTACTACGCTGACCATCTTGCTCCACTACATTAAAGCCAGAGATTGCTCCTGCTTCATTGATGTCGATCTGGAACTGGCCCTGCGTTGAGGTTGCGTCCGTTGGGGTTAAGGTGAAGCGATCGCCATTTTGAATTACGTTGTATTTATCCCAATCACTCGCTTTGTTGCGTGTTAGCAATACAAACGGCGTTTGTTCTGTCGCTTGCTCTTGCCAATAAATACTCACTTGTTCAATAAACGGGCTGTAGTACCACAGTGTTTCACCATCAGACACCAATACATTTTCGTCAGGGGTATTGGTGGTCCAGCGAAATAGGCTTGGCCTTGCAATCTCAACAGAGCCTGTTCCTTCCATAACAACTTCATCATCAGGACTTACTACTGTTTGAGAAAACTGCGCAGTAAAACCATCGGTTTTATCTAGACGTTGTACCAATTCTTGTTGTGGGTTGGCAGACACAGCGCCTGATACCAACACTAATAGACTCACTAATATTTTTTTCATACTACTCTCAAAATATTGGGCCAAAAGGCCCTATTACATATCTTTAATTGGCGGCGGTGCAAGCACCTCTCGGTTGCCATTATGGCCAGGAGCCGACACGATACCTTGCGCTTCAAGTTGCTCAACGATGCGAGCTGCGCGGTTGTAGCCAATCTTAAACTTACGCTGCACGCCTGACACAGAGCCACGGCGAGTTTCAGTCACATGCTCAACCACTTGATCAAACAGCGGGTCAGTATCCTCTTCCCCTTCCATTTTTTCGCCCGGAAGCAAGGTTTCTGGTGATGGTTCACCTTTGGTGATCTCATCAATGTACTGAGGTTTACCTCGCGCCTTCCAGTCATTCACTACCGCATGTACATCGTCATCTGACGCAAACGCGCCATGTACACGAATGGTATGGCTAGAACCTGGTGGTAAGTACAACATGTCACCCATACCCAACAAGGATTCTGCACCACCCTGATCGAGAATGGTTCGAGAGTCAGTCTTGGTGGATACTGTAAATGCAACACGGGTTGGGATGTTTGCCTTAATCAGACCTGTAATCACATCCACTGATGGACGCTGAGTAGCCAGAATAAGGTGGATACCCGCTGCACGCGCTTTTTGCGCGATACGAGCAATAAGCTCTTCAACTTTTTTGCCCACAACCATGATAAGGTCAGCAAATTCGTCAACCACAACCACGATGTACGGCAGTTTTTCAAGAAGAGGCGCTTCTTGATCCATACTGTCACCTGGCTGCCACAGAGGATCGTGGATTGGATGTCCTGCGTCCGCAGCCATTTTCAGCTTCTCATTAAAGCCTTTCAGGTTTCGCACACCAAGAGCTGACATCAGCTTGTAGCGACGCTCCATCTCTCCAACACACCAGCGCAGCGCGTTCGACGCATCCTTCATATCCGTAACCACTTCGGATAACAGATGAGGAATGCCTTCGTAAATAGAAAGCTCAAGCATTTTCGGGTCAATCATGATGAAACGCACATCATCTGGCGTTGATTTATACAACATACTCAGAATCATCACGTTCACACCTACCGACTTACCCGAGCCTGTAGTACCCGCCACCAACACGTGAGGCATCTTAGACAGATCTGCCACAACAGCATCACCGGCAATGTCTTGACCAAGAACCACAGCTGTTGGGGACTTGTTCTCGATAAACTGCGGGCTACAGATAACATCAGACAAAAATACGGTCTGACGAGTCATGTTCGGAAGCTCAAGACCCACGTAAGGCTTACCTGGAATGACTTCGACAACACGCACTGCTAATGCAGATAACGAGCGGGCCAAGTCCATAGACAAGCTAGAGATCCTTGATACTTTGACCCCTGGTGCTAGGTCTAGTTCAAATCGTGTGATTACAGGGCCTGGGAAAATGCCTACTACCGCAGCCTTAATTTTATAATCAGCCAGCTTAGACTCAACCAGTCGCGCTATGTTTTGCAGCGCTTCTCTATCAATATGATTTTCACGCTTTTCAGGGTGATAAAGCAGTTCCAATGTTGGCATTGGGCTGGTTGGCACCGGAAGGTCAGCATCTTTGCGAATCAAGAAAGGATTCTGAGAGGCAGCCTGCTTTGCCTTGGCATCGGCAACTTGTTTAGCAAAGGCTTCCGCGTCCGTTAACTCTTCAACGACGGTGTCTGGTTGTTGATCATCTTGCTCTGAGACAGTGTTTTGCTCTTCCATCTCATCAAGTGACTCGACAGAAATGCTTGGTTCTGGCTTTTCAGATTCTTCAACAATATCAAAATCGGAAGCGTCACCGACTAGCTCTGCGTCATGATTATGTGAATGTTCATGGCCATGTACTTGATCATCTTCAAGTAAGGGGTCGCTTTCCAGCGTTGGAGGCTGGAAGCTTGGCTTCTCCTCTACTATCTCTTGTGTCGCAGTAAAATGCTCTTCCACTTCAGGGATCAACATCTCTGGCGCTGACTCTTGGCTAGGTTCCAAAGTCTGGGCAGTAGTCTCTACTATCGGTTCTTCAGTATCGGCATAATCATTAGCTAGCTGAGCATCACGCTCTAGCTGGTCAATCGGTGCATTGAGGTTACTGGTTCTATCGAAGGTAAAGGTTTCTTCCTCGGTGTCCTCCGGCATATAGATCTTATATGGGGTTTCTTCCCCAGTAACTTCCTTGGACGGTGTCAGTAATGGGTCTGCTGATAAGGTGCTCTCAGTCTCTTCGACAAAAGGCTGCGCTGTTTCTGGAGACGTATCTGCATAAACGAGTTTTTGATCATCAAGTCGTGTAGGTTCAAGCACCTGCTCTTTATCACCACGCACAAAGTTCAAGCAAGAAGTAACGCACCATAAGGTTCCCTGTCCGATGCGTTCAACAATCGACAGCCACGAGATACCGGTAAACAGAGTGAAAGACGCACCCCAGAAAAACAAAAGAACAAGTGTACTGCCTAGAGTATTAAATGTAGGCAGAGCCAGGCTGGTAATGACATCACCCACCACACCACCTGATGAGAAATACCAGATATCATCAAAGTTCAGATCGGCTAAGCCACAACTGGTTACGATGAGTAGCGCGCCGCCGAGTAGTCGAGTACCCCATAGCATCAAGTCAACAGGGTCTGTATCCGTGCGTTTACGAAATACAATCCAAGATAGCAGAACGATAATAGCGGGTACGAAATAGGCCAGAACGCCAAAGATGAATAACAATGTATCACCTATCCAGGCGCCCATTAGACCACCCGCATTCTTCACTTCCCCACCCCAAGCGGTTTGCGACCAAGAAGGATCGGCTGGGTTAAAGGTAATCAGTGATACTGCCATAAGGACAGCAAGCAATACGCCAATGATAAGACACCCTTCTCTTAGGCGTTGAATGCCGGTGAGATTGGGCTTGGCTTTTTGAGGAGACTTGTGAACTACTGTTCGAATTTTGGGATTTCTTTTCAACATATCCATTGCATGCGGGTCTGAGTCGGATAAACGACACGAGCGACTAATGTCGCTCGTGATTATCTTCATTTAAACACATGCTGAGGTAAAAACCCAAATAGAACCTCAGGGAATCAGCAATTTAGCGAGTTTTGATCACTAGGTTATTGCTCTGCTTCACTTCTTCCATAACTACATACGTACGAGTGTCGTTAACACCCGGTAGGCGTAGCAAGGTGTCACCTAACAATTTACGGTATGCACCCATATCAGATACACGTGTTTTTAACAGGTAATCGAAATCACCAGAAACAAGATGACACTCTTGAATGTCGTCTAGTTTTTGTACCGCAGTGTTGAACTGCTCAAATACATCTGGCGCACCACGATTTAGGGTGATCTCTACAAATACCAGTAGAGAGGCATCCAAATATTGTGGGTTAAGTTGCGCGGTATATCCTAAAATATAACCTTGACGCTCAAGACGTCTTACCCTTTCCAAGCAAGGGGTTGGCGACAAACCAACACGCTTAGACAGTTCTACGTTAGAGATTCGGCCATCTTTCTGCAGTTCATTAAGAATATTTCTGTCTATACGGTCCAGTTCCTTGGACGGTTTACTCGCTTCTAACATGGTTTTGTTCCACCTTTTTACTTCCTTGCAACAACATACACTACAATATAAAAATATTCAGCATCAAATTTTGAATAAACAGCTTTATACTAGTTTATAACACCCCACATAAGCAATTTATGCAGTTACTATAACTAGAAAACAATAAGGAGTCAGGATGATAATTGGTATCCCTAAAGAGATTAAGAACCATGAGTACCGAGTTGGTATGGTCCCAGCCAGCGTGAGAGAAGTTATCTCTAACGGACACCAAGTTATTGTCGAAACGCAAGCCGGCAGTGGCATTGGTTTCAGCGACGATGACTATATCGCAGCAGGTGCATCCATTCTTCCAACCGCAACGGAAATTTTTGCTCAGGCAGAAATGATCGTGAAGGTAAAAGAACCTCAAGCCATTGAGCGAGCAATGCTTCGCGAAGGGCAAATATTGTTTACTTATTTACACTTAGCTCCTGATTTTCCACAAACTGAGGAACTAATCAATAGCAAAGCGGTATGCATTGCATATGAAACCGTGACCGACCGCTTAAATCAGCTACCTCTTCTTGCACCTATGTCAGAGGTTGCTGGCAGAATGTCCATCCAAGCTGGCGCACAAGCTTTAGAAAAGTCTAATGCTGGTAGAGGCCTTTTACTTGGCGGTGTACCCGGTGTTGAGCCTGCAAAGGTCGTTGTTATTGGTGGCGGAGTGGTGGGCTCAAACGCCGCACGAATGGCGGTAGGCATGCGTGCTGACGTAACTATCCTAGATCGAAACATCGATACTCTTCGTGCGCTTGATGAAGAGTTCCAAGGGCGAGCAAAAGTGGTTTATTCTACTGAAGAAGCACTAAGTCGCCATGTGTTAGAAGCCGATCTCGTGATTGGAGCGGTGTTGATTCCAGGTGCCGCTGCGCCAAAACTTGTTACAAAAAAACATATTGAATCAATGAAACCTGGTGCTGCTATTGTTGATGTAGCGATTGACCAAGGTGGCTGTTTTGAAACCTCTCATGCAACGACTCATGCCGATCCAATCTATATTGTTGATGATGTAGTGCACTACTGCGTAGCAAACATGCCTGGCGCTGTAGCAAGAACTTCTACCTTCGCCCTTAATAACGCAACCCTGCCTTATATCATCAAACTGGCAAACAAGGGTTACAAACAAGCGCTAACGGAAGACAAAGGCTTCTTGAATGGCCTTAACGTCATTCACGGCATCGTGACATGCAAAGAAGTCGCAGAAAACTTCAACCTAGAATATGTTGAGCCTAGTAAAGCCATAGAGCTTTTTGCTTGATAACCCTCTAATAGCTGACAGCTTCAAGCTGTCAGCTATTTAGATGCATGTATAAGAATATTCCGTGGCGTTATTTTTTTCTCGCAAAATTCCGTGAGATATACCTGATAGCCATGCTCTTGCAGATAAAGAGATTTATCTAAGATCAACCACATCTCCAGTGGTCGATGAAAAGCCATTTGCACTAAGCTGAGTTTTTCCATTCGCGCGAAGCGCTCCTCTCCTAGTTTTTGATAGCGCAGAAAATCGCACACTGGCAGTTCAAAGCCCTTTCGCTGTGCCGCCCACTCACAAAACTCAACAAACCCAAGCTGAAGCTGAGACTTTTTAACACTGGGAATAGGCTGGTATTCACTCAAACCGAGCTCTGCACGCAATAGCTCATCCAGCCCTAGTCGGTAACTCATTTCTTGGTATCGATGGCGCTCTACCCTTTCACCGCCGGTCACCGTTTCTTGCAATGGAATGCGTAGCTCTGATTTAGACAACGTCAATGCCGACTGCTTAGCTGGTCTAGAAAGTGCCTGATAATGGTCATCTTGAATCAGGTGATAGCAACAAGGTGCTATTGAAAGCGCTGCCAACTGATAATCCATCGCATGCTTCATCAAAGAAACATGTAAATCTCCACATGCATGCAAGGCCACGGCATGTTGCTTTTTATTGAAGACGTTTTGATGATCGCAGTTAAAGGCATCACCTTGAACAAAGGTAACAGGAAGGTTTTGCTTATGAGCCTCGGCCTGCCCATGCTCACAGAGTGGTTGTTGCCACTCAAAACTAGTTACCGCCAGCCCAGAATGATGCGCCAGTATTCGGCCTAAGAATCCCTTACCTGCGCACCACTCCAACCATTCTCCACCCGAATGCGCAAGCAGTGCCTGCGAACCCATTGCTGTAATTTGTTCTAGCTTTCTTCCTGGTATTCCAGTGGCAAGATGAGCGTTAAGCTCTAGAGGGGGCGACGATGAGTGCTCAAGCTCGACTAAGGGTTCTATCTCCTTAAGTTCGGGGATAAATGGCTGCAATTGCTGATACACACTCGAGACGTCGTGTTTTAAGGTATGTACATCGGATACAGATAATCCATCAAGCCAAGCGGCTAATGGCGTGCCCGAAAATCGATGTTGACGAGAGTGACTTTCATGAAAAGGCTCAAAACGCCATAGATGTTGGCATTTAAGCAATAGATGATCGAGCTGTGTAAAGTGTGTGAGCATGCTTCCCCCTAAGGCATTCATTTTAGAGGGAAGCGAATCAATTAGAAATGATTAACGAACCGGAAGTTCAATATCCTTAAACATTTCCGTAATTTCGTGATTGTTTTTCAGAGAAATAGCCTGCTCTACTACTGGGCGAGTTAAATGTGGCGCAAAACGCTCAACAAAATCGAACATATAGCTGCGCAGGAAGGTACCTCGTCTAAAGCCAATACTGGTCGTGCTTGCGCCAAAGATATGGCTAGCATCAATAGCCACTAGATCTTTATCTTGCTCTTCGTCAATGGCCATACTAGCGATAACGCCCACACCAATGCCCATGCGCACGTACGTCTTTATGACATCAGCATCGGTGGCAGTGAATACGATTCTTGGTGTTAACCCTGCTTTGTTAAAGGCGGCATCAAGTTCCGAACGCCCAGTAAAGCCAAATACGTAAGTAACCAGTTGATAAGAGGCAAGATCTTCAATGGTCACGTTGGCCTTATTAGCCAATGGATGATCACGAGTCACCACTATAGAGCGGTTCCAGTGATAACACGGTAGCATGATGGCATCATGGTAAAGGTGAAGTGCCTCAGTAGCGATAGCGAAATTGGCAGTACCCTTAGCAATAGCCTGAGACATCTGTGAAGGTGTCCCTTGGTGCATATGCAGAGAAACCTTAGGGTATCTTGCGGTAAAGCCTTTTATAACATCTGGGAGTGCATAGCGTGCTTGAGTATGGGTGGTAGTAATATTCAAAGTACCCATTTCTGGATGAGTATGCTCAGAGGCTACTGACTTTATCGATTCCACACGAGATAAGATCTCTCGAGAAATTTTGACAATTTCTTCGCCAGCCGGTGTCACCTGAGTCAGGTGCTTCCCGCTTCTCTCAAACACTTGTATTCCAAGCTCATCCTCAAGCAGTCTTACCTGCTTACTGATACCGGGCTGAGAAGTATAAAGACTCTCTGCGGTGGCAGACACATTGAGATTATGATTAACCACTTCCACTATGTATCTTAATTGCTGTAGCTTCATGCTATGCCTCGTATTCCTTTACATATAATGAATAGTTATAACGTTTTTAGATTAGTATGAAAAGTAGTTTCATTGATATTCATGATATAAGCTCACTATAGACACAGCTAAACAAATTTCTTAGGCTACGGCATCGCTGTAATGACAATGGATCTCTCATGTATCAACACCTTCTCGAACCCATTCATCAATTTCTCAACTGCACTACTCCAACGCAATGGATAGAGGAAGCTAAAAAGCCTGAGCGATTGCCTGTGGTGCTTATCGATCACCTGCTATGTGAGTTAAAAGCTGGCCAGTCCGCGATGTTCCTTATCCGTAAATACGCAGCGAACAACGACAGCAAACAGCAACTATTAGAATGGTTCAAACCCTATGAAGAATTTGCCTATAAAGGCATTGGTGACCTGAATAGCTTGAAAGGAAAGAGTAATATCTCAAAAGGGATTATTGCTCAATCCGATTCTCCATATAGCCAAGACCTTATCGATAAAATGGTACTGCTGATCAAAGAAGAGCTGCACCACTTCTATCAAGTGCTAGAGATCATGGATAGTCGCAACATTGAGTACAATCACGTCCCTGCGAGTCGCTATGCGAAAGGCCTACTTAAGCATGTGAAAACCTATGAGCCACAAACATTAATTGATAAGTTGATTATTGGTGCGTTTATTGAGGCAAGATCCTGCGAGCGCTTTGCTGCACTAGCGCCACATATGGACGAAGATATACAGAATTTCTATGTGTCTTTACTGCGCTCAGAGGCTAGACATTATCAAGATTACTTGACCCTAGCTCAGCAAATTTCCAGTGAAGATATTAGCGAGCGTGTTGCTTACTTTGCGAAGGTTGAAGCTGAATTAATTAGTTCGCCGGATAGCGAGTTTAAGTTTCATAGTGGTGTGCCTAGTTGGTAGAGATCGCGGTACATTGTCAAAGTACCTGTTCACTATCTTAGAGAGTTGAAATGTTGAGACTGGGGACTATCTAAGGTCCTGAATCGAGTTCAGGATGACGTTTGTCATTGGCGATGTTTTGCACTAATGAATCACACAACAACGTCATACTGGAAAGCGCAGCGCGGTTGTCCAGTACCTTTGATAGTTGTAATGCTGAGATTGGGCACTCTCTAAGGTCCTGAATCGAGTTCAGGATGACAGTTGTACTTGGCGTTGTTGGGCACTATTGAAGTAAACAACTTCGTCATACTGGAAGCCGCAGCGCGGTTATCCAGTATCTTGGAGAGTGGCAATACTGAGACTGGGCACTCTCTAAGGTCCTGAATCTAGTTCAGGATGACGGTTGTACTTGGCGTTGTTGTACAATATTGAAGTAAACAACAGGGTCATACTGGAAACCGCAGCGCGGTTATCCAGTATCTTGGAGAGTTGTAATGCTGAGATTGCGCACTTTCTAAGGTCCTGAATCTAGTTCAGGATGACGTTTGTCATTGGCGATGTTTTGCAATATTGAAATACACAACAACGTCATATTGGAAACCGCGGCGCGGTTATCCAGTATCTTTGAGAGTTGTAATGCTGAGATTGCGCACTTTCTAAGATCCTGAATCGAGTTCAGGATAACGGTTGTACTTGGCGTTGTTGTGCACTATTGAAGTACACAACAGCGTCATGCAGGAAACCGCGGCGCGGTTATCCAGTAACTTGGAGAGTGGCAATACTGAGACTGGACACTTTCTAAGGTCCTGAATCGAGTTCAGGATGACGGTTGTTATTGGCGTTGTTGTGCACTATTTGAGTAAACAACAGCGTCATGCTGGAAACCGCTACGCGGTTATCCAGTAACTTGGAGAGTGGCAATGATGAGGCTGGGCACACTCTAAGGCCCTGAATCTAGTTCAGGATGACAGTACAGTTATGCAAGTGTGCCGTTGATTTCAGCTAGCACTTTCGCAGGGTCTGCGGCTTGGGTAATTGGACGTCCAATAACAAGGTAATCAGAGCCCGCTTGAATCGCATCAACTGGGGTCATTATGCGCTTTTGGTCACCAACGGCAGCGCCTGCTGGACGAATACCAGGAGTAACTAGCTTAAACTCTTTACCCAGTTCAGATTTCAAGAAACTTGCTTCTTGAGCTGAACATACCACACCGTCTAATCCACTGTTCTTGGTTAAGTGTGCAAGGCGTAGAACCTGATCTTTAGGCTCTACATCTAAGCCAATACCCGCCAGATCCGATTGCTCCATACTGGTTAGTACTGTAACACCGATCAATAGTGGGCGATCTTTACCGTAAGGCTCAAGAATTTCACGAGAAGCCGTCATCATTCGCTCACCGCCACCAGCGTGAACATTCACCATCCATACACCCATTTCAGCTGCAGCGCGAACCGCTTTAGAGCAAGTGTTTGGAATATCGTGAAATTTCAAATCCAAGAATAAAGAGAAGCCTTTTTGATGGAGTTGTTTAACAAACTCTGGGCCAAATAGAGTGAACATCTCTTTGCCTACTTTTAAGCGGCATGAGGCTGGGTCGATTCGGTCTACAAAGTTTAAAGCGTCATTTTTGTTGTCATAGTCTAAGGCAACGATCACTTTTTGATCCATCGAAAGGTCTCCTAGTTTGGGCATGGGGGATAAGGCGCGCCTATTCTAACCTTGTCAGTCAAAGATTGTTAGAGTGAAACGCGATTTTATTCGCCGTCTAGGCCACGGATAGGCTTGATGCTGCCCCAACTGCGACATGACGGACAATGCCAATGAAGGGCATGTGTTGAGTAGCCACATTTGCGGCATCTGTGATGAGGCTTGACCTTCAACTGCTCACCGACCATGGCTTGCAAAGTGGTTAGGCTATCTTTTGCTCGGCCTTCTTCAGCTTCAGCAATATGGTAATCGATAAGGCGGTAGAAACCCTTCATAGTTGGGTTTTTAACCAGCTGCCTAGTCAGTAACGATTGAGCTGCGCCTGTACCCTCATGTTGAGCAACCACTTGCGCCAGCATTAACTCGACTGATACGCCCGCTTTCTTATCGATACATTTACGAAGAAACTCTAATAGATCAGGCTCTTGCCCTAGATGGTAATAGCAGTCCGCGAGGTTGGGCAGTATCTCACTGACAAAGTCCACATCCTGAGCCAAGACAGCTTCTAGGTACTTGATGGTTTTGGTGTACTCTTCCGTTTCCATGTAGATCCGGCCAAGCGATATGTTGGCCCGAACACATTTAGGGTCTTCCGCTAGCGCTTTTTTATAGTACTGAATGGATTTGGCTCTTTTGCCAAAGGCCTTTTCATTCAACGCTAACTCACACCAGTAATGAGATATGCTGGTGCGCATTTTTCTGCGTCCCATTTTTACCAACATACTGGCATAGTGGATAGCCTTACTCCACTCCTTAGTTTGTTGGTAAATTGCCACCAATTGCTGCAATGCTTGCTCTTTATGATCAGGCTCATCCACTAATTGTTCGTAGATTTTTTCAGCTCGATCAAGAAAGCCCGAGACCATGTAGTCCTTCGCCAACTGTTGCAAAGCAATGTTTTTTTGTTCAATGGTTAGTTCGGTACGCGAAATGAGGTTTTGGTGAATACGAATCGCTCGATCAACCTCACCACGTGAGCGGAACAAGTTACCCAAAGCAAGATGAGTATCTATGGTTTCATCGTCGACTTGCAGAAGTTCAATAAAGTGGTCCACCGCCTTGTCTGATTGCTCAGATAAAAGAAGGTTTAAACCATGAACGTACTGCCTAGAAATTTGGTTAGACTGTCTCTGATTATCTTGACGTGCACTGCGTTGGCCCATGTACCATCCATAGGCTGCTGCAATTGGTAAGAGTAGAAACAGTAACTCAAGCATCCAATAAATTTACTTCTCTGTTTTAATTGAAGCGGGTACAGACGGGGTAGTCGGTGCAGAAGGTGCAACTTGAGGCGTTAGCTTCTTCAGCTTTCTATTAAGCTTGCGTACTTGCAGTTGAGATTTGAGGTGCATACTGCCAAAAATCAGTCCTGAGATAACAAAGCCAGTCACAAATACAATACCAATCAGCGTAGAGAGGTGAAAATCACCTTCCGCCAACAAGTAGTTAAACGTCACCACTTCTTGGTTTTGTGCGCCTAGAGCCAGCGCAAGAAGAAACAGAACCAACACTAACGCTATCTTTAGAATTTTCACTAAGACTACCCTTTTAAAATCAGTGCAATAACAGTGATTATGCAGTAATTCGGCACTCTACACCATGCTAATTCGAAAATTATCATCGACTTGAGTATCCAATAATCAAATTGTGGTTTCTCATCAACTTGAACACACAACGAAAAAACGGCACTCCATCATGAAGTGCCGTTTTCATTACTCTTTATCACTATAGGCTGTCGTTGACGCGCTCACGTAACTCCTTGCCTGGCTTAAAGTGCGGAACGAATTTTCCGTCCAGCTCTACCTGATCGCCAGTTTTTGGGTTACGACCCATACGCGGCTCACGATAGTGAAGAGAAAAACTACCGAAACCACGAATCTCAATTCGCTCACCCGATTCTAGGGTGTCGGCCATATGCTCAATAATTTCTTTTACTGCGTCTTCAATTTCTTTGGCAGATAAGTGTGTCTGCTCAGCACACAGTCTCTCAATTAATTCAGACTTTGTCATAGTTTCCCTCATTCACAAATCAAAAAAAGGGAGCCGTATGGCCCCCTCTTAGCGATCAACTTTTAGTTAAAAAAGTGATTATTCGCCTTTAGCAGCCTTGAATGCATCTGCCATAGCATTACCGAACCCGCCGTCTTCTTGCTTGTTCAGTGAAGCCATTGCTTCTTGCTCTTCAGCTTGGTCTTTAGCTTTGATAGATAGGTTGATTACGCGGTTCTTACGGTCTACACCGGTGAACTTAGCTTCAACGCTATCGCCAACGCTTAGGATTAGAGACGCATCTTCGATACGGTCACGAGATACTTCAGAAGCACGGATGTAACCTTCAACGCCGTCTACAAGTTCAATTGTAGCACCTTTTGCGTCTACTGCAGTTACAGTACCGTTAACTAGAGCACCTTTTTTGTTGTCAGCAACATAGTTGTTGAACGGGTCGTTTTCCATTTGCTTAACGCCAAGAGAAATACGCTCACGCTCTGCATCTACTGCAAGAACAACAGCTGAGATTTCGTCGCCTTTCTTGTATTCGCGTACTGCTTCTTCACCAGCAACGTTCCAAGAAATGTCAGATAGGTGTACTAGACCGTCAATGCCGCCTTCTAGACCGATGAAGATACCGAAGTCAGTGATAGACTTGATCTTACCAGTCACTTGATCGCCTTTCGCTTGAATTTCAGCGAATGACTGCCAAGGGTTAGCTTTACATTGTTTTAGACCTAGAGAAATACGACGACGCTCTTCGTCAATCTCAAGAACCATAACCTCAACTTCGTCGCCTACGTTAACAACTTTAGAAGGGTGGATGTTCTTGTTAGTCCAATCCATTTCAGATACGTGTACTAGACCTTCAACGCCTTCTTCGATTTCTACGAAGCAGCCGTAATCAGTTAGGTTAGTAACGCGACCAGTTAGCTTGTGACCTTCTGGGTAACGCTTAGCGATAGCTACCCATGGATCTTCGCCTAGTTGCTTAAGACCTAGAGAAACACGAGTGCGCTCACGGTCGAACTTAAGAACTTTAACTAGGATTTCGTCACCAACGTTAACGATCTCAGATGGGTGCTTAACGCGCTTCCAAGCCATGTCAGTGATGTGAAGTAGGCCGTCTACGCCGCCAAGGTCAACGAATGCACCGTAGTCAGTAAGGTTCTTAACGATACCTTTAACTTCAGTACCTTCTTGTAGAGTCTCAAGAAGTTCGTCACGCTCAACACTGTTTTCAGATTCGATAACAGCACGACGAGAAACAACAACGTTGTTGCGCTTCTGGTCAAGCTTGATTACTTTGAACTCTAGCTCTTTGTTTTCTAGGTGAGCAGTGTCACGGATAGGACGTACGTCTACTAGAGAACCAGGTAGGAAAGCACGGATACCGTTTAGTTCAACAGTGAAACCGCCTTTAACTTTACCGTTGATGATACCAACAACAGTTTCAGCTTCTTCGTAAGCTTTCTCAAGTACGATCCAAGCTTCGTGACGCTTAGCTTTCTCACGAGAAAGTTGAGTCTCACCGAAACCATCTTCAACAGCGTCAAGAGCTACGTCTACTTCAGAACCTACTTCAATTTCAAGTTCGCCAGCAGCGTTCTTGAATTGTTCTGCAGGGATAGCAGACTCAGACTTAAGACCAGCGTCAACAAGAACGAAACCGTTCTCGATAGCTACTACAGTACCTTTAACGATGCTGCCTTGTTGGAATTCAGTTTCGTTTAGAAACTCTTCAAAGAGTTGAGCAAAAGATTCAGTCATTATTTGATCTTCAATATTTAAACGTCCACGGGCATCCTGCCTCGAGGGGTTGATAAATTCGCCAGTCATCATCCTTGCGACCAACGTTCCATAGTGCCCTGATTACCTTAAAAAGGTGGAATCAAGACAATTTAGATTCGATAAATTGTAAGGCTTTTTCTACTACTTCTTCAATAGAAAGTTCAGTAGAATCAAGCACTAAAGCGTCTTCCGCAGGACGTAAAGGTGCAACCGCTCTATTGCGATCGCGATAGTCACGTTCTTGGATCTCGCTTAAAAGGTGGTCAATACTAACCTCTAAGCCCTTGCCTTGCAACTGATTAAAGCGTCTTTGTGCTCGTTCCTCAGCGCTTGCATCTAGGAAAATCTTTGCCACAGCGCTTGGGAAAACTACTGTCCCCATATCGCGGCCATCAGCAACTAGGCCAGGTTCAGCTTGAAACGCTCTCTGGCGTCGTAACAAAGCTTCTCTAACACGAGGCAAAGCAGCAACTTTAGAGGCTGCCATTCCTGTTTCTTCTTTTCTTAGTTCACTTGAAACATCTTCACCTTCCAGTACAACCTGGACTAGGTCGCCCTGAGCGATAAATTGTACATCTAAGTGTGTCGCTAGAGGTACCAAGGCATCTTCTGATTCAATATCTACACCATGGTGAATTGCCGCTAGCGCTAGGACACGATAAATCGCACCTGAGTCGAGTAATTGGAAGCCTAACTTTTCAGCCAACATCATACATAAAGTGCCCTTACCCGCCCCACTTGGGCCGTCTACGGTAATGACAGGAGAAAGAGAAGACATATTTACTCCAGATGTTTTTCTTGTTGTTGTGGGTCTTTGCCCTAAGTGCGTCTCTTTGAACGCGCGGCATATTATAGAGGTAATTACCCCACTCTGCGAGTAATAACACAGAAGATTATACGCGGATGGCTCGCAGGCTAGGTAGCATGCAGGACGACTGAATAGCGCTATAATAAAATAGTCATAAAAAGGAAGTTTTTATGCCCAATTTATTCTCAGATATACCCAATGATTTACCCGACGAGCTATTTAGTGACCTATTCAAAAATGACCATGTTCGCATTGAGCGTATTCTATCTCACGGACACACCTCGCCAGCGCAAGGTTGGTATGACCAAGATGAACATGAATGGGTAATCGTGCTAAAGGGAGAAGGTGAGATTGAATTTGAAAATGGGAAGACGATAAGGTTAGGCGTTGGCGAGTATCTCAATATACCAGCCTATCAGAAGCATAGGGTGGCGTGGACCACCCCTGCTGAGCCAACCCTATGGTTAGCTGTATTCTATCGCTAGCACTAAAACAATTTATCCCCTAAACCGTTTCCTACTATACGATTGGGCGTTGACCACGTTGAACCCATTTTAGCAGTACTGAATCGGTCGCTTCTGCAGCCGCTTTACCAAACTTGTCTGCCAACTTCTTCTTCTGCACGTAATGAACTGCCAGAACGGTTTTATCCTTGCACGCCTCTACAACTAAGTCGTCTGAAGTTTGCACTTTATCTATCAGACCAAGCTCCAGTGCTTGACTACCATACCAGTGCTCACCCGTTGCAACTTTCTCAAGTTCAAGCTCCGGGCGACGTTCACGGATGAAGTCTTTAAATAGCACATGGGTTTCTTCCAGTTCTTGCTTGAACTTCTCGCGCGCTTTATCAGTATTTTCGCCAAACATGGTCAACGTACGCTTGTACTCACCGGCAGTCATTTGTTCAAACTCAATATCGTTCTTTTTCAGAAGCTTATTAAAGTTAGGGATTTGAGCGATCACACCGATAGAACCCACAATCGCAAATGGCGCACTGACTATCTTATCTGCCACACATGCCATCATGTAGCCACCACTCGCTGCAACCTTATCCACCGAGATAGTCAATGGAATGTTTGCCGCCTTGATACGATCCAGTTGTGAAGCGGCCAAACCATAGCCATGCACCATGCCGCCGCCAGACTCTAGACGCACTAACACTTCGTCTCCTTCGCGAGCACATGCAAGTATGGCCGTGATTTCTTCTCGAAGATTAGTCACCTCTTTCGCGTCAATGCTGCCAATAAAGTCCAGCACGAATAGATGTGGTTTACGCTTAGAGTCTAACTCGCCACCTTTGACGGCCTCTTTGATCTCTTTACCACGAGCTTTTTCTTCTTCCTTACGCTTCTTCTTAGCCGCTTTATCACGAGCTTTGATAAACGCTTCATCGTGCAGATGATGCTCCATCAGTTCGATATTTTGTTCATGCTGCTCAGACAGGTTGGTCACCTCAAGTGATCCCTTTGCGCCTGATTTAGTTGATGCCGATTTTGCAATCACCAAAACCACGATAATAGCGGCGACAAACGTAACAATTTTGGCCAAAAACAAGCCGTAATCTAACAAAAATTCCAATGTCTTATCCCTGAAGATGAATATTGTTGTATTGTAACGTCCTATTCATATTCGTTAAATCAAAACCGCATACAAAAGGACTCAGATTGTGGATTACGCAGTAGCAACTGACGCTTTAAAAGACAAAGTTATTCTAGTGACGGGTGCCGGAGACGGCATTGGCAAACAAGCTGCCCTTTCTTACGCCCAACATGGCGCTACCGTTATTCTGCTTGGTCGAACCGTTAACAAGCTAGAAAAAACGTACGATGAGATTGTCAACGCAGGCTACCCAGAGCCAGCGATTGTCCCATTGGATATGCAAGGTGCTACCAAACAGCATTATATTGATATGGCTGAAACCATTGAGGGGCAATACGGTCGCTTAGACGGCTTACTGCACAATGCAGGAGTGCTAGGCATGATCAGCCCGTTTGACCAAATTGAAGAAGACACCTTTGATGAAGTGATGCAAATCAACGTCAAGGCTCAATTTTTAATGACTCAAGCGCTCCTTCCATTAGTTAGAAAAGCGGGATTTGGTCGCATTGTATTTACCTCATCTACGGTTGGACATATTGGACGTGCGCTATGGGGTAGTTATGCTATTTCCAAGTTTGCTACCGAGGGTATGATGCAGGTTCTGGCAGATGAACTGAGTAATACTAATGTGCGCATCAATGCCATCAACCCTGGCGCTACTCGCACTTCAATGAGAGCGGGCGCTTATCCTGCAGAAGACTCCTCAACCCTTAAAACACCGTTGGAGATCATGCCGCTTTACCTCTACCTAATGAGTGAACAATCTCAAGAAATCAGTGGGTTATGCGTGGATGCCCAACCAAAATAATTGAGGTAACTCACAAGAACCATTTTGTCCCTCTACTAAGGCTGATTCCCCGCATAAGACATGCTAAAGATAGAGTTAGAGATCATGTGCGATAAGGAATAGCTATGCGTACCGTTTTGATTACTGGCGCCAATCGAGGGATTGGTCTTGGACTTACCACTGCGTATTTAAAAAAGGGGGTGAGCGTTGTCGCGACCTATAGAAGCGAAGCCTCTAGCGAAGAGCTTCTCAGTCTTTGTGAAAAATACGATAACTTACGCGTCAGGCATCTAGATGTGACCGATTACGCTGCAGTTCGCGCATTTAAGAATGAGTTTGAACAGTTAGACCTGCTGATCAATAACGCTGGCTATTACGGTCCAAAGGGCTGCACCTTCGGTGATACAGATGTTGAAGAGTGGCGAAAGGTATTAGAAATCAACACCATCGCTCCTTTGAAGCTAGTAGAGGCGCTATACCCTGTGCTTGAAAAGAGCACTGAAAAACGCATCGCAATCCTCTCCTCTCGGGTTGGCAGCATGCAAGAGAACACCTCTGGGGGCGGATATATTTATCGCTCATCAAAGGCTGCCGTTAACTCTGTGGTAAAAAGCCTGCATAACGATTTAAGCCCGCAGGGCTATACCGTATTAGCACTGCACCCTGGCTGGGTAAAAACTCGCATGGGCGGACCCAACGCACTGATTGATGTAAACCAATCAGTGGCAGGCTTGGTTGAAGTAATAGAAGGGGCTGGAGATGAACAATCCGGTGGTTTCTATAACTATGATGGTCAGACTATATCTTGGTGACTCTTTAACAGTGCTTCAGCAAACTCTTGCTACGCACGAAAGCCCGCTTATTTGGCGCCACCTTTCGAGTAAGAACGCTTCTTACTCGAGCGGCGTTTTTTAAAGGCAGGCTTTTTCACTTCTGGCAAAGAGCGTAAAGAATCTGGAACAGGGCCGGATTTAGCAGTATCCATCAATTGAGACAATTGCTGTTGCAGTTGGCTAATAAAGGGCTGATAAGCCTGCTTTTTCTCCGCCATATCTTGTAGTTGCTTTTCCCAATGCGCCGTCAAATCCGGATAAGTAGAAAGATCTGGCAATGCTTCTACAAGACCTCTCCCAGCCGGAGTGCTCAATACTGATTTCCCGTTTCTCATCAAAAGAGAGCGCTTAAATAAAGTATCTAAAATGCCCGCTCGAGTGGCCTCAGTACCAATCCCATCAGTTTCTCTTAAAATTTTCTTTAGTGAGTCATCTTGAACAAAGCGCGCAATACCTGTCATTGCTTGTAGTAATGTGGCTTCAGTAAAATGTTTAGGAGGCTCAGTTTGCTTTTGTTTAATCTCCCCTTCTCGGCAGATAAGTGCTTGCCCCTCTTGCAACGCAGGAACTAACGGTGCCTGATCTTCCTTATTGCCACTCGTGTTTGCGCCTTGGCGAGTAGGAAATAGTGCCTTCCAACCGGGCAGAATTAGCTGGCGACCAGAGGCAACAAACTTTCCACCTTGAATGTCAAACTCAAGCTTAGATTCTGCGTATTCAGCCGACGGGTAAAACTGCATCAAATACTGGGTTGCGATTAACTGATACACCTTAGACTCTTGTACAGGCAAACTGCTTGCTTTCTTTGGTGTAGGGATGATGGCGTGGTGAGCATCAACTTTCGCATCATTCCATGCCTTAGAACGCAACGATAAGTTCGTGTTTTCCACCGCCACTTTTTGCTCTGAAGAGTTCGCTAAGATTGCAGCGCACACCGAGGACGCTTCCTTAAAATGCTCTTTAGGCAAATAGCGACAATCTGAGCGCGGATAAGTAATTACCTTATACTTTTCATAAAGCGACTGACAGAGATCGAGCACCTGCTGCGCACTCATACCAAAGCGCTTAGAGGCATCTATCTGCAGTGCACTTAATGAATAGGGCAAAGGCGGAGCTTGCTTGGTCTTCTTCTGCTCTGACTTAACCACTTTAGCTGGCTGGCCCTTGATTCGATTGGCCACATTTTCCACCAAAGCACGATGCAATACTCGACCATCTTCATCTTGCCACTTTGCGCACGCCTCACTCGGCACCCATTTAGCACGGATATCGTAAGCTTGGCTACTCTCTTGATAGGGTATCAAAGCATGCAAGGTGAAATAATCTCGCGGCACAAAGCGCTCAATTTCCATATCGCGACGCACAACAAGACCCAGTACAGGTGTCTGCACTCGGCCGACGGACAACACACCATTGTATCCCGCTTTTTTACCCAGCAAGGTGTATGCGCGGGACATGTTCATCCCATACAACCAATCGGCACGCGAACGCGCGAGAGCAGATACGGACAAAGGTATAAATTCTCGGTTGCTGCGCATGCTAGCAAGCGAGCGCTTAACCGCAGCCAAGTTTAAATCACTGATCAACAGTCGTTGAGCCGCTTCCTTCTTAGTTTTAGTTACCTTGCAGTAATCAAAGACTTCATCCACCAGCAACTGCCCTTCTCTATCAGGGTCTCCAGCATTGACGATTTGTTTCGAAGATTTAAGAAGCTTTTTAACCACTGCTAACTGCTTGGCCGCGCTTTTACGTGGACGTAATTGCCACGCGTCGGGAATGATGGGCAGATCCACTAGATCCCATTTTTTATAACGAGGATCATAAGCGTCAGGTTCGACTTGTTCGAGAAGGTGACCGATACACCAAGTTACGACATCGCCATTGCCACATTCAATGTACCCTTGTCCATTCTTGTGGGGTCTGGGAAGTGCGGCGGCGATTGCGCGACCTAGGCTAGGTTTCTCTGCTACAAAAAGTCGGGTCATAAAGAAATTAAATGAAAGTAGATTACTGGATAAATATACATACCCAGCAATCTAAGTGCAAGAATGGTAAAGGGATTAGCCTCGGTAAATGATGCTGACGATAGTGCTATAGATATTCGATGAACTTATCGAGATCTCGCTCAGGCGCTTTGGCAGGCGTGCACTCTGATGTACCTAGATATAAAAATCCTACAATTTTGTCTTGTCCTTCAAGACCAAACGCCTTGGCAACATTAGGGTCAAACATCCAAGTCCCTGAACGCCAGAAACCCTGAAACCCTTGCGCGACTGCTGCCATTTGCATTGCCTGAACAGCACAACCAGCCGATAAATACTGCTCAAGCTCTGGCACTTTCGGATGAGGCTTGGTTTTAGCAATGACCGTAATTACCATTGGCGCACGAAATGGCGCCTTAGAAAGCTTCTCTATTACGGCTTCCTCAGCCTCTGCTTTGGTCGCCGCTGATACCAAGATATCAGCCAACTTTTGCAGCCCTTCTCCTTCCGAGATAACAAAGCGCCATGGGGTAATTGCCCCATGGTCTGGCGCCCTTAAACCTGCTCTTAAGATATTCTCTAATACGGCTCCACTTGGAGCTGGGGCCGCTAGCCTTGCAATAGAGCGACGATTCAATAATAAGTCGAGTGCTTCCATGTATTTTTCATTCCAGAATCAGTTTTACATTACTCGAATGAGTGTAACATCTAAATGAGACTAGATCTTAATTGCAATCTCAAACCCTTGACGAATAGCGCGAACAGCGTCAAGTTCACCAGCTTCGCTTGCTCCGCCAATGACATGAACATGCCCCTCTTTTTCCGCCCATTTATCTTCAAAAGGTCTTACCGACTCTTGACCAGCACACACGACAACACTATCCACATCTAACGTTTGTGACTGTCCCTTAACCGACAGGTGCAAGCCCGCATCATCCAACTTCTCATAACTCACACCACCAAGTAGATGAACTCCGCGTTTTTGTAGGGTCGCTCTATGCACCCAACCGGTTGTTTTTCCTGGCCCCTTGCCAACGGTGCCATCACGGCGTTGCAGTAACCACACCTGCGTTTTGGAATGAATTTCAGGGAATGGATACAAACCACCATCATGCTTGTACTCTTGATCTATCCCCCACTCATGCATCCACTCTTCCAGGGAGTAACGACTAGGCTCAGTGAGCATGGTCGCCACATCAATGCCTACGCCACCAGCGCCTATCACCGCAACCTTCTCGCCTACATAGCTCTTCTCGCGGATCAATGTTTGATAATCATACACCTTGGTGCTTTCTGTCAGGCCTTCTATCTTGACCTGTCTTGGTTTAACCCCTGTGGCCATGATCACATCATCATACTCTTGCAGTACTTGCTCATTGGCTTCCATATTTAGAAGCAAGTTAACCCCATACTTATCCAACTGGTTAGCAAAGTAGCGTATGGTTTCTCTAAATTCTTCTTTGCCCGGGATCTGCATCGCCAGCCTAAATTGGCCGCCAATTCTATCGCTCTTTTCGATAAGGTCGACTTGATGTCCTCGCTTGGCACAATATAAAGCAGCGCTGAGCCCCGCAGGTCCCGCCCCTACGACTGCCACGCGTTTGCTTTGTTTAGCTTTAACAATTGGATACTCAGTCTCATAACAGGCTCTTGGGTTAACCATGCAACTGGCGCGCTTGCCCTTAAAAGCATTATCTAAACACGCTTGATTACATCCAATACAAGTGTTGATTAATTGGGGTTCCCCATCTTCGGCTTTGCGAATGAACTCAGGGTCTGCAAGGAAGGGCCTTGCCATTGACACCATATCAGCCGCACCCTGAGCTATAATCGCTTCTGCCTGATCTGGGCTATTAATTCGGTTGGTTGCTATCACAGGAATAGACACATGCGGTTTGACTTTATCTGTCACCCAAGTAAACGCGCCTCTTGGCACTGAGGTGACAATGGTTGGAATACGCGCTTCATGCCAACCTATGCCAGTATTAATAATGGTCACACCCGCTTTCTCTAGCTCTTTGGCCAGCAAAATCACATCATCGAGGGTGCTCCCCTCTTCGACCAAATCCAGCATCGAAAGACGGAAGATAATAATAAAGTCGTCGCCCGCAGATCGTCTAATTGCTTTCACTATTTCTAGAGGGAAGCGCATACGATTCTTGTAACAACCACCCCAATCATCTGCGCGCTTATTAGTGCGTTTACAAATAAATTGATTGATCAGATAGCCTTCAGAGCCCATCACCTCAACACCATCGTAGCCTGCCTGTTTCGCAAGGGCTGCACTATTAGCGTAATCTTCGATGGTATTCTCTACCTGCCTAGAACTCATCTCGCTTGGTGCAAATTTGGCAATGGGGGCCTTAGCTGGAGTAGAGCTTTGAGTTAAAGGGTGATAGCCGTAACGCCCAGCATGCAACAATTGAAGCGCAATTTTGCCATCATGGCGATGCACCGCTTCGGTAATCACTTTATGCGCCTCAGCGTGTTTTGGTCGGCTAAATTGAGCAGCCGTAGGATAGAGGCGGCCGCGCAGGTTAGGCGAAAAGCCTCCTGTGACAATGATACCTACTCCACCTTTAGCCCGCTCTTCATAAAAAGCGGCCAGCTTTTGCAGACCCTTAGCACTGTCCTCAAGCCCCGTATGCATTGAGCCCATTAAAACTCGGTTTCTTAATTGGGTAAAACCTAGGTCAAGTGGTCGAAGTAGGTTTGGGTACATAGCATCCCCTGTTTGCTTAATTCATCCTGGTCTGACCACGATAAAACGGGATCCATCATATGGCAAATATATTTTTACAATTCCGCAACATTCGTTAAGGTAATCACAATCTTTGCGATTAACGTATACGATATCTAAGAGTGCAGAATAATCTGTCGCAACAAATCTGTAGGTCTATGATTTTATTTGACTCTTTTGAGAAAAAATTCACGACTATAGATTTGTGATTGGACCGATTATCACTTAGCATTAAGAATCATTTCCCCTAAATCTCTGATTGTTGAAGGATCAGGCGGAGAACACAATGAAAACACTGTTTCGCTTCATCGGTAAGATAATAAAAGGCATTTGGAAGGTCATCACTTTCATTCGCTTAGCTCTCGCCAATCTTCTATTTATTGCGGCTATCGTCTTTATTTATTTCAGCTTTTCGCAAATTACCTCAAAAGAAGAAGCCGCCCCTGTCGAAAAAGAGCCTAAAGCTCTAGTACTGAATCTATCTGGCAAGATCGTCGAGCAGCGACGCTTTGTAAACCCCATGGATTCATTAACAGGTTCGTTACTTGGCAACGAAGTGCCAAGAGAGAATGTTCTCTACGATATTAGAGAGACCATTCGTCATGCGGCTTCAGACGAAAACGTCTCGGGTCTTGTCCTCAGCTTGAAGAAGATGCCAGAAACCAATCTGACCAAGCTTCGTTATATTGCTAAGGCGCTCAACGAATTTAAGGCCAGCGGAAAGCCTGTTTATGCCATTGGGGACTTCTATAACCAGAGCCAATACTACCTCGCAAGTTATGCCGATAAGATTTATCTGGCTCCAGACGGTGGTGTATTACTTCGGGGATACAGCTCGTACTCTCTTTACTATAAAACCCTGTTAGAAAACCTTGACGTGACGACTCACGTTTTCAAGGTAGGGACTTATAAATCGGCTGTTGAACCCTTTACCCGTAACAACATGTCTGCACCTGCCAAAGAAGCGGCTAGCATTTGGCTTGGGCAACTGTGGGGCGCCTATGTCGATGACGTTGCCAGTAACCGAGCAATTGAAAAATCGGTTCTTAACCCGAGTATGGATAGCTTCCTCAAACAATTTGAGCAAGCTGACGGTAGCCTTGCACAGTTAGCAATGCAGTTAGGTATGGTTGATGAATTAGCCACTCGTCAACAAGCAAGAGAGGCAATGATCGAGGCCTTTGGCGGTGATGAGAAAAACGGATTCAAGTCCGTTGGCTATTACACCTACAAAGACGAAATAGTCCCAGATCAGGAAGTGACGGATAACGAAATTGCTATTGTTGTCGCTAGTGGTGCCATCATGGATGGTCCTCAGCAAGGCAACTCAGTGGGCGGTGATACCACGGCAGCATTGATTCGCAAAGCACGTCTGAATGATGACATTAAGGCATTAGTACTTCGCGTCGACAGTCCAGGGGGTAGCGCTTTTGCTTCTGAGGTAATCCGTAACGAGTTGATTGCGTTCAAAGAAACAGACCGACCTGTCGTGGTTTCCATGTCTAGCCTAGCCGCCTCTGGCGGATACTGGATTTCCATGTCTGCTGACGAGATTATGGCGCAGCCAACTACCTTAACGGGTTCCATCGGTATCTTTAGTGTCATCACCACCTTCGAAAAAGGCTTTAGCAAATACGGTGTTTACAGCGATGGATTAGGCACTTCCCCCTTCTCTGGTATTGGAATTGCGACGGGGCTAAATGATGGTGCGAAGCGCGCTATGCAGTTAGGCATCGAAAATGGTTACCGACGCTTTACAGGCCTAGTCAGTGATAACAGAGGTATCGATGCAGAGGCTGTTGAAAAAATAGCGGAAGGACGTGTTTGGACAGGTCAAGATGCAGTAGATAATGGCTTGGTGGACTCTATCGGTGATTTTGATGATGCGATTGCTCGTGCAGCAAGCCTAGCGGAGATAGATACCTATTCTCTCAACTGGTTGCAAAAGTCTTTGACACCTGCACAGCAGTTCTTACAAGACTTTAGCAAGCGAATCTCAGTATCTTTGGGCTTAGACGTTAATATGTGGCTACCTAGCGCATTACAGCCTATTGCCTCACAAGTTCAACAAGATCTGAGCGTGATGCAACAGTTTAACGATCCTAACGGTTATTACACCTTGTGCCTACCGTGCCAAGTACAATAGACCGTTAAATAGTAAGCACTAACAACCAAAGCCTAGCGTCTCTTTGCTTCACTTAGCATTGAGAGTTGGGCTTTGTTATTTTAAGACCAGACTCATATTGCTTGAACCCTTAAATCCGCTATACTTCGCCCCAATCAGTTACCCGTAAAAAGCACCTGTCTTTATGTCTCAGCAGAACACACGTAAACACATTTATATCGCCTATACCGGTGGTACTATCGGTATGCAAAAATCAGCGAATGGCTATGTACCCGTAGCAGGATTCATGGAGTCACAGCTTGCTGGTATGCCGGAGTTCAATCGTCCGGAGATGCCGCAGTACACTATCCACGAATACGCGCCTCTTATCGACTCTTCTGATATGACACCTGCTGATTGGCAACAGATTGCCGATGACATTAAGGACAACTACGAAAAGTACGATGGTTTCGTCATTTTGCACGGCACCGATACTATGGCTTACACGGCGTCAGCTTTGTCATTTATGTTGGAAAACCTTGGCAAGCCGGTAATAGTGACAGGCTCTCAAATCCCGCTCGCTGAACTTCGCTCAGATGGGCAAGCCAATTTGCTTAATGCCCTGCATATTGCGGCCAACTACCCAATCAATGAAGTCACCTTATTCTTCAACAACCAGTTGATGCGCGGCAATCGAAGCACTAAATCTCATGCCGATGGTTTTTCCGCTTTTACCTCACCAAACCTTCCTCCTTTGCTTGAGGCAGGGATAAACATTCAGGTGAGTTCTATTGCAGAAGTCGATAAGAAGCCAGTGGGTGAATTCAAGGTACACACCATAACCCCACAGCCTATTGGGGTTATCACCATGTATCCTGGGATTTCTCATGAGGTAATTCGCAACACATTACGTCAGCCAGTAAATGCCATGATTCTGCTGACCTTTGGTGTGGGTAATGCACCGCAGAATCCGCAATTATTAGCGCACCTTAAAGAAGCCTCAGAGCGTGGCGTTATCGTGGTGAATCTCACCCAGTGTCTTGCGGGTAAAGTAAATATGGGTGGCTACGCAACAGGCTGTGCTCTGGCCGACTCTGGGGTTATCAGTGGGTATGATATGACTCATGAGGCCGCCCTTGCAAAGCTTCACTTCTTACTAAGCCAAGGCTTGAGCTACGAAGAGATCAAGGTTCAAATGCAGCGAGTACTGCATGGTGAAATGAGTTTATAAGACATTCAAACCGACTCAGCTTCATTGAGTCGGTTTACTTTCCCACTATCTATCTTTAACAGTCATTGTAGTAAGTGCTATTGTCATACTATCCAACTACTTAGGATAATTAGGCTATGCGCGATACGATCTTATTTGATATCAATGAAACTGTTCTGAGCTTAGCGCCACTGAAGCCTAAGTTTGCCGCCTATTTCGGTAGTGCGGATTTTACCGACACTTGGTTTTCCATGCTACTGCATAGTTCAACGGTAGCCATCGCCACTGGGGTAAAATCAGATTTTGCGACTCTTGCCAAAATTGCCCTGCAAACATTAGCCTCAAAGAGGCACATCTCCCTTAGCGAAGTCCAGCAAACCGATTTATTGTCTACATTTGCAAGCCTTCCGGTGCATTCAGACATAAAGCCGGCATTAACCTGGTTACGCGACAATGGCTATCGCACGATTGCCCTTTCTAATTCATCCTCTAAATTAATCAGCACGCAAATAGAGAATGCGGGGCTTACAGGTTACTTTGACCAAGTTATTTCCGTGGAAGAAACTGAAAGCTTTAAGCCCTGTGTGGACGTCTACCACTTTGCTGCGGAAAAAGTGAACCGTTCGGTCGAAGACCTCAGGTTGGTAGCAACACATGATTGGGATACCCATGGCGCTATGACAGCAGGAATGCGCGCCGCTTACATCAACCGAAGCGGCGCCATTTATCATCCTCTGTACAAAAAGGCAGAAATCGTTGCTGACAATATGCTGCAACTGGTTCAACAGATAGTAAACGTTGACAATGAGTTGAAGGCTTAACCATCAATCTCTAGTTAGTCGACGTTTACCTTAGTGATTGTTTCTTCATTGTTAAATTGACGCTTCAATTCACTCTTAGATTTGAAGCTTATTTCCCCGCCCGCTGCCACTGTCATGTGCTGCGCTTCGGTATTATTCTTACTTTGATAAAGCATTACCGCTTGTTGACAGTAGGCTCTTTGCTCTTCACTCAAAGCAGTGCCTTCAGGCCAGCGACCCGTTTCAACAGCAAAACACAGCCTCTGATACGCCTCTGGTGTTATGGCATCAACCATTTGTGCTAAATCCGGCTTAATTTGACTCATTGTCTCCCTCCAATCTCATTCCATGTTGTAACAAAGTTACCACAATGATTAATTTTGCTCATTATCCTTATTGAAAACTAGGGATACCGAATTCACACAATAACGTTCTCCTGTGCTGACAGGACCATCCGGGAACACATGTCCGAGGTGGCTATCGCAATTTGCACAACGGATCTCTACACGTTTCATGCCGTGGCTATTGTCTTCTAAGTAGCGAATCGCATCATTGGATACTGGAGCATCGAAGCTTGGCCAGCCACAACCTGAGTCATATTTGTTATCTGATTTAAACAGCAAAGCCTTGCAACAAGTACAAGCGTAATCCCCTGTCGCTTTGTTGTGTAATAGTTTTCCACTATAAGGCGCTTCAGTGCCCTGCTCTCGGCACACTCGGTACTCTTCTTCTGATAATTCCTGACGCCATTCTTGGTCTGATTTTTTACTATCACTCATGCTTATAACGAGTCCTGCTTCCCTAATTAATATTTATCATTACTTTTTGGCATTGGATCACTTGCCTCGTCCGATGTTGTAGCACATACTTTCTTCCACTTATGTGAAAGAGATAGAAATTCGCGCGTCAAAATCAACTTTTTGTTGCGCAACACGCACTTGTTGAGCATTAGCTCATCAAATGAGTGCAATAAACCACCATCTGCAGAGCTAAGTAGGATAAGTCAGTATTTTTTTTTGACTTTGAACAAAATAAGCTTGATTATCTATTGCAGAAGGAAACTGAGTTTTGTAATTTTACTACCAGTTTACAATTAATCTGAAATAAGTTGTGGAGCAACTATAATGACTATCAAAGTAGGTATTAACGGTTTTGGCCGTATCGGCCGTTTCGTTTTCCGTGCGTCTGTTGAGCGTAACGACATCGAAGTTGTAGGTATCAACGACCTTATCGATGTAGAGTACATGGCATACATGCTTAAGTACGATTCAACTCACGGTCGTTTCAACGGCACTGTTGAAGTAAAAGACGGTAACCTAATCGTTAATGGTAAAACTGTACGTGTAACTGCAGAGCGCAACCCAACTGACCTTAAGTGGGACGAAATCGGTGTTGACGTTGTTGCTGAAGCAACAGGCATCTTCCTAACTGACGAAACTGCTCGTCAACACATCACTGCTGGTGCGAAGAAAGTTGTTCTAACTGGTCCTTCTAAAGACGCGACTCCAATGTTCGTTAACGGCGTAAACTTCGACACTTACGCCGGTCAAGACATCGTTTCTAACGCTTCTTGTACTACTAACTGCCTAGCGCCAATCGCTAAAGTTCTTAACGACAAGTTCGGTATCGAGTCTGGTCTTATGACTACAGTTCACGCTACTACAGCAACTCAAAAAACTGTAGACGGTCCTTCTGCTAAAGACTGGCGTGGTGGTCGTGGTGCTTCTCAGAACATCATCCCATCTTCAACTGGTGCTGCTAAAGCTGTAGGCGTTGTACTTCCTGAAGTAAACGGCAAACTAACTGGTATGGCTTTCCGCGTACCAACTGCTAACGTTTCTGTAGTTGACCTAACAGTTAACCTTTCTACAGCAGCTTCTTACGAAGCAATCTGTGCTGCAATGAAAGAAGCTTCTGAAGGCGAAATGGCTGGCGTTCTTGGTTACACTGAAGACCAAGTTGTTTCTCAAGACTTCATCGGTGAAGTTTGCACTTCAGTATTCGATGCTAAAGCTGGTATCGCACTTAACGACAAGTTCGTTAAAGTTGTATCTTGGTACGACAACGAAATCGGCTACTCAAACAAAGTTCTAGACCTAATCGCTCACATCTCTAAGTAAGCATTAGCTAAGAAATTTGCATGAAGGCGGCTCTCGAGTCGCCTTTTTTTTGTCAAAAATTTAGGGCAACAAGAACAACTGCACACTCAACCGTGCATCACAATACGCCCTAATGTAGTGAGAACTCAATATGGATGTATATCAACTACCCGCAATAGCGGTCCTCTCTGACAACGTCACCGTCGTTCAGCAAGACGAACTTAAGATTATTCGCGTCATTCACGAAAAAGCCTCTGCGGCCATTGCGCTTCACGGCGGCCATGTCATCTCTTATAAACCACACGGCCAACAAGACCTTATCTGGATGAGTGAGCAAGCTATTTACGATGGTAAAGCTGCACTACGTGGTGGGATCCCTGTTTGCTGGCCATGGTTTGGTCGTATTGCAACACCTGCTCATGGCTTTGCTCGTAGCTCGCAATGGAAGCTTATCGAGCACAGAGAAAATGAAACTGGGGTGATTGTTAGCCTAGGACTCAGCACTTCTGAAGAAACTCTAGCGGTGTGGCCACATCAGTTTGAAGCTGTACTGAATGTAGAGGTAGGCAACGAGCTAAAGGTAAGCTTAGTCATGACTAACACAGACGAAGCTGACTGGCGCTTCTCTGGCGCTCTTCATACCTACCTAAATATCTCTAATATCGATAATGTAGAAACACGTGGTATGGGACCTGAGTATATCGATAGCCTCAATGAGGCTAAATTGACTCAAGGCGGCGATGTACTCACCCTTACTGATACTATTGACAGAGTCTACACCCAGCCAAAACCTCTCATCACCTTAAGTGATCCTGGCTTTGAGCGAGAGATTGTTATAGAAAACCAAGGTTCAAACTCAGCCGTGATCTGGAATCCTTGGGCCGAGGGAGCGACTGCCATGGGTGACATGCAAGATGATGGTTACAAAACCATGCTGTGCATTGAAGCCAGCCAACATGCCCCAAGTATCGAATCTGGCACTGTCGTAAAACCAGGTGAGAGTTACACGCTATCAACCACTATCGGTTGTAAGTAAATCCTGTGAGTGACTCTAGTCCCTAGAGTCACTTTTTATAATCATTGTCTCTATCATCGATAGCGACTACTATCTGCATACCATTTTTTGAATCAAGCTATTATGATCTACGCCTGCCCTCTTTGTTCACAACCTTTAGCCCTAGAATCTCGAACGTTTAAATGCCCTAACAACCACATGTTCGATAAGGCCAAGGAAGGCTACGTAAATTTGATGCCCGCTCATCACAAACATTCAAAGAATCCAGGCGACAGTAAAGAGATGATGCAAGCTCGCAGAGCCTTTCTAGAGTCTGGTCACTATCAAAAGCTGCAAAAGCAGTTAGCGTCTACTATCGAAAAGTGTGGCCAAGGCATCACTAACCCAACTGTATTGGATATCGGTTGTGGAGAAGGCTATTACACCAATGAAATCGCCAATACGCTGACCGATGACGCAGACGTGTATGGTTTAGATATCTCCAAAGTGGCTATTCGATATGCATCAAAACGCTATTCAAACTGTCAATTCAGTGTCGCATCAAGCTACAAACTGCCTTTTGCTGAAAACAGCCTAGATGTCATTGTTAAGGTCTATGCGCCAAGCAAACAAGAAGAGTTACTGCGTTGCTTAAAACCCAGCGGATTCTTAGTCACAGTAACTCCTGGTGCAAGACATCTATTCCAGCTTCGCGAACGTATATATCAAGAAGTTCGCTTACACGAAGAGCAAGCAGATGAATTTGCCGGACTAGAGTTGGTAGAGCAAGCTAAACTCAACTATGAAATGGAGTTAAAAGATGGCTTAGCCTTCGATCTGCTGCAAATGACCCCGTTTGCTTGGAAGGCGTCCCAAGAATTGCAAGCTGAGCTTAAAGAGTGCGAAACATTCCACTGTGAAGCCGACTTTAACATCCGAATTTACAGGGTGAGTTAGCCCCTTTAGGCAGGAGAGCCGCTATGTATGGAAACAAAAACACCCTAGTATTGCTCTCCTGTTTCCTCTGTGCTCCCGTCTTAGCCGGTAATCAAGCTTCTTCTGTCGCTACCTTCTTTGACTATCAACTCTATCAGGACCAATCCAAGCCATTAACGCTGAACTCTCTTCCTAAGCAAATTTTTGAGGCTGATGTTGTGCTTGTCGGAGAATGGCATTCTCATTCTGCTGTACATCGATTCCAGTCTGATCTTTACCGGCGTCTGCTTGAAGAAAACAGCAAGGTTAGTCTCTCAATGGAACAATTCAGTCGCCCGTCGCAAGAAGTGTTGGATCAATACCTGCAAGGTGAGATCGGCGAGTTAGCTTTAGTGGCTCATGGTAACGCATGGCCTAACTATACCAGTGATTACAGAGCCATTGTCGAACAGGCAAAGTCGGCAGGTATGCCAATCATCGCCGCCAATGCACCGAGAGACATCGTGCGCTGCATTGGAAAAGTCGGCCCTGAATACCTTCAAAGACTCGATAGTGAAGAGCGTAACTTCGTTGCTGCACACCTAGATACCTCAGATAGACCTTATAAGGTAGATTTCACCGAAATGATGGAAGGGATAGATAAGGATGTTGTAGAAAAAATGTATGCGGCACAGGTTTCTTGGGATGAGACTATGGCAGAAAGTATTGCTATGCACCTTACTGAAAAACCCGATCATCAATTAATGCATACGGCCGGAAAGTTTCACGTTGAGCAAGGTATGGGCATCGCTTACTCGCTCAAAAAGCGCATGCCCAATGTTAAGATTGCGTTGATCACCCCAGTGACAGAAATATCGGAAGCAACCGAGGGTAGCCACTTTCCGGAGTATCAATTACTGGTGTTGTCCCTACCAGAGCAGAGGGTTACAGGTGGGCACGACCACGGAACGTCAACACACCCACATTCTGTTTCTTCAGATGATTGTAAGTAGTTACTTACGATTTGGGTGATTAAGAATATGGTCTTCCCAATCCACAACATCAATCTCATACACTACTTTGTTGCGAACGCTCTCGCCTGCAGCATGCATTGCAGATTTCGAGCCCGTAATTAGCGGGTGCCATTCAGGCAGATCTTTGTTTTCTGATAATAATCGGTAAGCGCAGGTTTCTGGTAACCAGTGAAATTCGTGAATCTTATCGCGCGTCAACTTCAGGCATTCTTCACCAGACTCAAAGCGATTGGCATAGTCTTTACAGCTACACGTCTTGCTGTTTAGCCAGCTACACGCCACATTGGTGTAATAGACCTCATCACTGTCTTCATCCATCAGTTTGTGTAGGCAACATTTACCACAACCATCACATAGAGCTTCCCACTCTTGTTCGCTCATCTGCTCTAGTGTTTTTGTTTGCCAAAATGGAGAAGTCATCTTAATTCTTACCGTCATTAACTTGGAGGCGTTTTATACCTATTCATCGCTTAAAATACAAGCAAAAGCGACAATCAAGCACTTACATGAATACTTTTCATCCGAGTACAGAAACTTCTTTCAATCTTGGTAAAACTGTTGATAATCCCCTCTTCTATTATCTCTAAGGCTCACATGTATGGAATGTCGTCTTTATTGTGGTGCCTGTTGTATAGCGCCGAGCATATCTAGCAGTTTTCCGCTGCACCCTAATGGCAAGAATGCCGGCGAGCGCTGTAAGCAACTTAACGAAGATAACTTGTGCAAGCTTTTTGGTAAAAAAGAGCGCCCAGATGTTTGTCATGGTTTCAAAGCGGCAGAATGGGTGTGTGGTGATACACGCGAACAAGCACTTTTCATTCTCAATGATCTAGAAAACTGTACTGCTTAAAGCGACTCTTGTCAGAGTTCTTCGTTTTTCACCCTCATAAATTTTTCCACACTTGTTAAAAACCGACTACCTTTATTAAGAATCAAACACTTATAGAAGGGATTCTTATGAATAAGTACTTAGCCGAGCTGATTGGAACATTTTGGTTGGTATTAGGGGGTTGTGGTAGTGCCGTTTTAGCTGCGGGCATTCCCGATCTCGGTATTGCGTTTGCTGGCGTTGCATTAGCCTTCGGTCTTACCGTTGTCACCATGGCCTATGCCATTGGCCATATCTCAGGTTGTCATTTAAACCCTGCCGTTACTATTGGTCTTTGGGCAGGTGGTCGTCATGAAGCCAAGGAAGTCGTCCCCTACATCGTTGCACAGGTTATTGGCGGTATCATTGCTGGTGGTGTGTTATATGTAATCGCTACAGGTAAAGCTGGCGCAGAAATTGGCGGGTTCGCAACGAATGGTTATGGCGATCACTCTCCTATGGGTTATGGAATGACTGCAGCCCTAGTGACTGAAATCGTTCTTACTGCCGTCTTCCTGTTCGTTATTATGGGTGCTACTGACGGTAGAGCACCGGCAGGCTTCGCTCCTCTTGCTATTGGCCTATGTCTAACACTGATTCACTTGATCAGTATCCCTGTCACCAATACTTCAGTGAACCCTGCACGAAGCACCGGTGTGGCGGTATTTGTAGGGGATGCCGCAGTCAGTCAGTTGTGGCTATTCTGGGTAGCCCCAATTATTGGCGGTATTATAGGCGCCGTCATCTACAAAGCCGTTGCAGGCAAAGAGTAGATTAATACAAGCACAAAAAAGGCCGCTTAGTGAGTCACTAAGCGGCCTTTTAACATCTTACGATTAAAGCTTGTGTCGCCCAAGAAGGGAATGAGACAAGGTAGTGCCATCTACTAGGTCTAGCTCGCCACCCACAGGCACGCCATGAGCAATTCTAGAGGCATTAACTTGGTGGATATGACAAAGCTCTGCAATGTATTGAGCTGTTGCCTCACCTTCAACCGTTGGGTTGGTCGCCAATATCACTTCCGTGATTTCGCCTTCTTGAAGTCTAAAATCGAGCTTATCAAGCCCAATGTCACTGGGGCCAATTCCATCAAGAGGGGAAAGATGCCCCATCAATACAAAATAGAGTCCAGAATACTGACCTGTTGCCTCTACGGCCGCAATATCAGCAGGGCTTTCAACAACACATATTTGACCTGTTTGCTGCCTTTTGGGATTGCTACAAATATGGCAAACGTCGTTTTCCGTAAAGGTTCGACATTCACCACAGTGACCCACTTCAGTCATTGCCTGACTAAGAGCGTCAGCTAGCTTAACGCCACCACTTCTATCTCGCTGCAATAAATGAAAGGCCATACGCTGTGCCGACTTGGGACCCACCCCAGGTAGACAACGTAAGGCCTCCATCAACTGCTCCAGCATGTTACTGGTACGCATTGATTAGTTCTGTTTCTTAGAACGGCATTTTCATGCCTGGTGGTAGTTGCATACCGCCAGTCACAGAAGCCATTTTTTCTTTTTGAGTCTCTTCAACACGACGAGCTGCATCGTTAAATGCTGCTGCAATCAGGTCTTCAAGCATCTCTTTGTCGTCTTCCATCAAGCTCTCATCGATGTCAACGCGACGCACATTGTGACTACCAGTGATCGTCACTTTAACTAGCCCAGCACCAGACTCGCCAGTCACTTCCATTTGTGCGATCTCTTCTTGAAGCTTCGCCATACGATCTTGCATTTGCTGGGCTTGCTTCATTAGGTTGCCCATACCGCCTTTTCCAAACATTCTGAATCTCTCTTTGATATCGGTATTGATAATTACTAGTGAAATGGGGATTACTCTAGCCCATTTCAACCCTATATTGGACGAACACTCTCTCTATCCAGTTCCGCTGAAAAACGGGCCTCAATAAACTTTATATGCTCGTCATTTTCTAAACTGTTAAATGCCTGCTCAAGCTTTCCTTGATACAGTGTTTCTCGCAGCTCTAAAGGTGTTTGACCTTGCTCATCGACTTGAACCGTAATTTCTCGATGTTGCCCTGTCACCTCTGATAACGCCTGCATTAACTCGGTACGAGACTTTTCACCATCAAGATGTTGCTGACTCGGCCTTAGATGCAAAACAATCCCACTATCGTTTTCCTCATAATGGGAGTTTAAGGCTAACTGCTCTACAAGCTTAGCGGTATTCAGCTTGGCTATCAAAGCACTCCAGCTATCCTGCACTACAGATTCGTCGACCAATTTGGAAACCATTTCTGGTGTCTTCTCATGCTCCAAAGCCTTTTTCAGCAGTGCTGGTGTTAAGCCTGGCTTTTTCTCTTTCGGTTGAGAAGACTCGGATGCCTGCCATTGGTATGGCTGGCCACTGGTATCGACTTTTTCCTGCAGCACGGACTCTGAAGGCGTCTTTGGCGGGTGCTTTTGGGTCACTCGCTGAAGTACGCTCTCTTTTTTACCTGTCTGTGCTGCCTCACCCTTTTTTGAGCGATCGCCTTGTACGGATGTTTTGCTCTGACGCTTAGAGCGAAGTTGATGGCGAAGCCCCACCAATGGGCTCTTAACCGAAGCTTGAGACTCACTAGTTGCATCAGAACCAACAGGCTCTATAGGCTGACTTACGCTAGCAGCATCTTGATAGGCCTGAGCAGGTGGCTCATACCCAGAATGCGCAGAAGGCACATCAACCATAGGAGGTGGCTCTGCGGATAAAATAGCTTGCTGTGGCGGCTCTGCAGGGCGAGGTTTCGGTGAAACAGGGTTCGCAGCTCCCTGCTCTAAAACCTTTTTCGCTTGTTGAACGGGTGACGGTCTTTCCGCTACAGGTGCAGTATCCACTACAGGTAAAGACTGCGTTGAGTTACCAATAGCATTGCTCTGTGTTGATATAACATTCGCTGCAGGCTTGTCAGCAGGGCTAAACGCAAGCATACGCAGCAGGGTCATTTCTGCCCCAGCGCGCTCCGTTGGCGCCATAGAAAGCTCACAACGCCCTTTTAGAGCGATCTGGTAGTAAAGCTGAACCTCTTGCGGCGATATTTGCTCTGCAAGGTGTTGAACTCGCTCAGCGTCCATATGACTCGCATCTAAAGTCGCAGGAAGCGCTTGATACATGGCGATGCGATGTAATTGCATCGACAACTCTTGCAGTAAACCATCCCAATCAACACCATTGCTGGCAAGTTGGTTTAATGCCTCTAGGCTTTTTGATGCCTGCTTATGAACAATGGCATCAATCAAATATAACGCTTGTTCACTATCAAGTGTACCCAGCATTCGCGACACTTGCTCTGTCAATACATTGCCATTACCTAAAGCGATAGCCTGATCAGCAAGACTTAATGCATCACGCATACTGCCATCAGCTGCATGCGCAAGCATGCCTAAAGCTCGGTCCTCTCTGGCAATATTTTCTTGCTCTAGAACATGCTCTAGCTGCTGATGAATATCATCAACAGTAATAGGCTTAAGATGAAACTGAAGACAGCGAGATAAAATCGTCACCGGCAGTTTTTGTGGATCAGTTGTTGCCAACAAAAACTTCACATACTCAGGTGGCTCTTCTAGGGTTTTAAGCAGCGCATTAAAACTGTGCTTTGACAGCATGTGCACTTCATCTATCAGGTAAACCTTAAAGCGCCCCCTCGCTGGCTTATATTGAACGTTGTCCAATAAGTCGCGAGTGTCTTCAACCTTGGTTCTGGAGGCGGCATCGATTTCAAGCAGGTCAACGAAGCGACCTTGATCAATTTCAACACAACTTTGACACTTGCCACAAGGAGTTGATGTAATGCCCGTTTCGCAGTTTAAGCCTTTGGCTAGTAGGCGACCAATTGTCGTTTTACCTACACCGCGAGTACCGCTAAACAAATAGGCATGATGCAGGCGATTTTGGTCTAACGCATTCTCCAACGCAGTCAAGACGTGCTCTTGCCCTACGACCTCTTTAAATCGCTTTGGACGCCATTTACGTGCTAACGCTAAGTAACTCATTAATTATCCTGATAGATGAGACGAATTAGTGACCGTCGAACTCGCATAGGCTAAACACTTCGATGCCCATTTTTTCAATACGTTTATCACCACCAATCTCAGGTAGGTTGATAACAAAGGCTGCGTGTTCAACGATGCCACCAAGTTGGCGAATCAGTTTAGTTGTTGCCTCAATAGTGCCACCTGTAGCAAGCAAATCATCAACCACAAGTACCTTATCGCCTTCAGTGATGGCATCGGTGTGAATTTCCAGCACGTCGGTACCGTACTCTAACTCATAGGATTGAGAGATAGTGTTACGAGGTAGCTTGCCTGGTTTACGCACTGGAACAAAACCAACACCCAATTCAAGAGCAAGAGGTGCACCAAACAAAAATCCGCGTGCTTCAGTGCCAACCACTTTCGTAAAGCCCATGCCTTGGTAGCGCTCAACTAGCATTTCAATCGTAGCTTGATATGCTTTTGCATCTTCCATCAAACTGGTTACGTCACGAAACAGAATACCTGGTTTCGGGTAGTCTTGAATGCTTTTGATACTTGCTTTGATCAGAGCTTGCTTTTCAATATTCATAGTTAATTCTTACAGTTTAATTCAGCCCCTAACCATAGTTGTTTATTCCTGATTTCGCATTGCGACAACACTGAGGATGAATACTCAGATTCGCCTAAATCAAGGTAATGAACGGACGCAAAGTAGCGCATGGGTTGGGTGCAATTGATATCCATCTAAACAAAGTATAACCAGTGCCTCTGGTCATAGTAATTAGAATGATATAAGTGGACGATATGGTAGTGATTTTATCAATATTGAGCAAGCCACACTTTGGCGTGCCTCAAGTTTTCGCGGTTGAATTACTCCGCTGGCTCGGGAAGGCGACTCATCCATAACAGTAATATCGCCATTATTGCCACCAACAGCAGCCTCACCCAGTTAATCGGAGCCAAAGCAATGGATAACGTAAAGCTAAACAATATGAGCCAGTATGCTTTACGCTTAACCGAGCGCTTTATGCCACGAGTTTCTTGCCAGTCTTCGATAATGGGGCCAAAAGTGGGGTGAGAAAGGAGTTTTTGATTAAGGCGAGGAGAACTCCTCATAAAACAGGCGCTGGCCAGCAGTACAAAAGGAGTGGTTGGAAGCAGCGGCAACACAACACCTATTAGCCCTAACACTAGGCACACTAGCCCTAGGGAAATTAGCGTCCATCTTTTCAACTGATTTTGGGGGTTAGCCACTACTGCAAAGCCTTGTCCACTCTTAAGCCTACAAAGAGAATATCTGAACTTGGCAAAAAAAAGAAGTTGAAGCTAAGGCTCTAACTACTAATTCCCTTTGTTTTCAATGACAATTTGACAGTTAGCATTGGCTAAGCCAGAAAGCTTCAGACTGTTTTTTCCTGTTGTAGAAAGCGGGAATTGCTCCTGATACAACACCTTGTCATTCCCCAAACTCTCTTGAGCTGTGAGTGCATGGTCGATATTCGACGTAGTCCAAGAGCCCTCAACACCGGCGCTGATCACCTTAAACTCACTATTTGAGAAGTCGGCAAGTCCTACCATCGCGTTGATGGGTTCTCCGCAATCAGCGTAACGAATCGCTTTTTCAAGATTATTGACTAAGTCTTGGATATGGAAAACCTGCGATTCTTGGCTGCGAATATAATCGTTAAACAAGGCTCGAACCAACAGGGTTGTTGACACCCCATATTGCTGCGCTGAATCAGAATCCAGAACATAAAAAAGAAACTGTCCATTCATGCTCCAGGCATAGTCATAGACGATTGGCATAGATTCAGAGCTTTGTAATACCCGAAAATGGCAGTGCCACACACCCTGGCTGGTTTTTTGTTCAGGTACTAACGCCTGCAACAAATCACGTGATATATCAGGATGATTATCTAAATATTCTAGGTGCCAATGCAGCTCCTGATCTTCTGGTAGCTCTCCTTGAGGGTTTAACTGAAACCATTGGCTGGTAAAGTCTCTTGCACCCAGTGCAGAATCTTTAGCTTCTTTAAGAGTACTGTCAACGGTCGAGAGAAGATGAGTAGGATTAACGATGGGTTTTGTCACGAAGTCCTTGATGCCAAACTTCAATGCCTTAGCCACCACCGACATTTTTTCTGTACCGGAGATGACAATTAAAGGAAGAGAGGGATATTGGTGACTCACCTCTTCAACAAATTCCATTCCATTTAGCAGTGGCATTTCTATATCGCAAATCACCAAGTCGGGCACGTGTTTCGCAAGATGCTGCAATCCCTCGAGGCCATTATCTGCTTCAAACACGCGATAACCTTGGGTCTCAAGTAGTGAACGAACTAAATTTCTAAATACAGCGTCGTCATCCAATATAAGAACATCTGCTGCATATTTTTGATTCATTGGCAGTTCCACTAGGGTACTCTCTTGGTGCACTTCATACTCTTTAAGTCTACTTCAATTGCTTTAACCTTAGATGTCCGTTTTAATAATCACAAAGATAAATGACTTATTTTGACGACAAATTGTAAAAACTGTTTGATAATAAACACTAAATCACCTGACCCGTAAGGGTTGTTATCCCCCTTGAAAGTGAGCGCATATCTAGATCATGAAAGATACTATGAAACTTGATGACCTCAATCTGTTCCGCCAAGTCGTGGAGCATGGAAGCTATACAGCCACATCACGAGCAACTCGCATACCTGTTGCGACAATTACTCGAAGAATACAAGCGTTAGAAGACGCTATCGATTTACGACTGCTGAACAGACACGCTCGCAAATTAACGCTAACGGAAGCCGGACAACGTTTCTATGAGCAGTGTGGTCCCCTTCTCAAGCAAATATCTAGTGCAGCTGTTGAGCTAGGTGAAGAGTGTCGAGGAGCTGCAGGTCGCTTGAGAGTCTCCTCTCCTGCTAACCTAACCAAACGGATGTTGATGCCACTATTTGAAGGATTCATGGACACCTATCCTGATATCCAGATAGACCTGAGCATGACCAATAGAGCCGATGAACTTGATCCTACAGAATGGGACATGATCTTCCGTGTTGGACCTCAGAGAGATTCCAACCTTATTGCTCGCAAGCTCACAGAAGTAAAAGACATCTTAGTCGCGAGCCCTGAGTATTTGAAAAATAATACCGCCTCTTTGCAACATGCTGAAGATTTGGCGGAGCACTCTCTACTGAAGGGCTTACCGCTTACGCACTGGTCTTTGCTGAATACCCATGGCGAAACCGTAGTCAATAAAGCGAAAGGCCGATTAGAGGCCACAGATCTTAATGTGGTAAGACATGCCTGTTCTGCAGGTGTTGGTATCGCACTAATACCTAATGTGATGGTCAACCATCACATCGAAAGTGGCGGTTTGGTTCAAGTATTGCCTGAGTGGGCGGCAAACCCCCGAGATATCTTTATGCTCTACAATCATAAAGACCATATCCCAGAAAAGACACGCCTACTTATTGATTACATCAGGGATTACTTTAACTAGTATCTTTGATTGAAGAGAGTCATAAAATGAAAAGGCCCAGCATATGCTGGGCCTTTCTATTGATGCTTTATCAAAGATGCATTAAGCGCCTTCGTTGTACATTTCCAAATTTGCTAGGTCTTGAGCAATGTTTTGCTCCGTTTTCGCATCATCAGAACGCAGAGAATCTAGGAAGTCTAGGTACTCTTGGTCAACATCGCCTGTCACGTATTGACCACTGAACACTGACGTCTCAAAGGTCTTGATGTCAGGGTTACCCTCGCCAACCGCAGCAACAAGATCATCTAATGATTGGAACATCAGTCCATCAGCGCCAATTAGCTTGGAAATCTCATCGACTTCACGACCATGTGCAATTAGCTCATTGGCACTTGGCATATCAATACCATACACGTTCGGGAAGCGAACTTCTGGTGCTGCAGAAACGATGTAAACCTTGTTTGCACCAGAGTCACGAGCCATCTCAATGATCTGCTCTGATGTAGTACCACGAACGATAGAGTCATCAACCAGCAGTACATTCTTGCCCTTGAATTCAGAGCGAATTGCATTCAACTTGCGACGTACTGACTTTTTACGTTGCTGTTGACCCGGCATGATGAAGGTACGCCCTACATAGCGGTTCTTAACGAAACCTTGACGATAAGGCTTGTCAATAATCTGAGCAATTTGCAGCGCAATATCACAAGAGGTTTCAGGGATTGGGATAACAACATCGATATCCAAATCATCCCATTCACGTTTGATCTTCTCACCCAGCTTGTTACCCATCTCAACACGAGCACTGTAAACAGATACTTTGTCGATGAACGAGTCAGGACGAGCAAAATAAACGAACTCAAAAATACATGGGTTCAATTGTGGGTTGTGTGCACACTGCTTAGTAAACAGTTGGCCATCAAAAGTAATGTATACCGCTTCACCCGGTGCAACATCACGCATGAAATCAAAGCCTACCGCATCTAGTGCTACAGACTCAGACGCCACCATGTATTCTGTGCCGTCTTCGGTTTCACGCTTACCAAGGCATAGAGGACGAATACCGTTCGGATCACGAAATGCCACCATACCATGACCGATGATCATCGCTGTTACCGCATACGCACCACGAATAGTTTCGTGTACACGCTCTACCGCATCAAACACATCTTTCTCAGTAATGTTAAATGTCTTAGTCATATCGATGTTATGAGCAAGCACGTTCAGCAATACTTCAGAATCCGAAGTTGTGTTTACATGACGACGATCTTGTTCGAAAAGCTTCTGACGAACCTCAGCAGCATTCGTTAGGTTGCCATTGTGAGCTAGCGTAATACCAAATGGTGAGTTCACGTAGAAAGGCTGTGCTTCAGATGCACTTGAACTGCCCGCTGTAGGGTAACGGACGTGTCCGATACCTACTGTGCCTTGAAGGCGCTGCATGTGTTTAGCTTCAAACACATCTTTAACTAGGCCGTTTGCCTTACGCAGACGAAAACGATTGCTATCTATGGTAATAATACCCGCAGCATCTTGTCCACGATGCTGCAAAACCGTAAGCGCATCATAAATCGATTGGTTAACAGGAGTTGTGCCTACAATTCCAACAATACCACACATGTTTAAACCCTCAGTATTGGCCAGTTAAGCTTTATACCACGCCGGATAAAAAGCTAGACGTTTCTTTAAGATGTTCGAAAAACGGTGCGATCAGACGACTAAACTCTGGAATCAATTGCGATTGGCGCCACCAGTCGGAATTCGACAAACTGGTGAAGGCATCCATAAAAAACAGTACTGCGGCAACGATTAATACGCCTCGCAAAGTACCAAATACGATCCCCAACACTCGGTCTGTACCTGACAGACCCGTTTTTTGGACCAGTTGCCCTATAGTGTAGTTAACTACTGCACCAACAACGAGTGTTGCAACAAACAGAGCACCAACGGCCGCTCCGTTTCGGACCATATCATCTTGGATGTTTGTGAAGTACACAGCTAGTCTAGAGTAGTATTGGCTGGCAATAAAAAAGGCGCCAAACCAAATCACTAAAGAGAGCGCTTCTTTAACAAAACCTCGTACCAAACTGATCAGCGCAGAGATGCCGATCACACCTAAAATAGTAAAATCTATCCAATTCATGAGCTTTACTTCCTCATGCTGGCGCGCATTCTAACAGAAAAATGCGCGACGCAAACGTTTTCTTTATGGATTTAATGGCTTAAATGTCTGAATCTGGCCAGAAGAGCCTGTGATCTTTTTCAATTCAGGCAGTTGCGACTCTAACTTAGAGCGTGAGACATCAGGGCCGATGATTACACGGTAAAAATCATTGGCTTTTACTACGCTGGCTCTATAACCACGGTTGCGTAGATCCTTCGCTGTTGTCTCCGCATTGTCGCCATTTCGCAGTGACACCAACTGAATAATCCAACCACTGTCTTGATAGTTGTTGCGCTCATCAACCTTACGCTCTTTTACTTCAACAACCTCAGGTTCAGGTTTCACCTGTGGCTTAGGCGTTGCTTTCGGCTTGTTTTCTGCAACAGCAACTGGCTCAGAGCTTTCATGAATGATCTCTTCTACAGGCTCAGGTGGTAGTGATATGTCTTCTTCTACTGGGTCTAAAATCTCAAAGGATTCGACTTCAGATTCAAGCTGAGGCTTGATTGGAATGGCAACGAACTCTTCCTTATAGTGCAGCTTCTCACCGTCCAATACGTCAGGGAGTACGATGACCCCAACGGCAACAAGCACTATGGTTCCGACTAAGCGACTTTGAAATTTACTCGCCATTGTTTCTCCTTGTTTGCCAGTGTTCCAACACGGCCCCTACGGTAAAAAATGATCCTAATACAACGACAATGTCATCTTCTCCTGCATCACTCATAGCCTGCTCAAACGCCTCAACAGGGCTATCAAACCCTACTGTACCTTTATCAAGATATTGACACAGTTCATCAGCCGAAGCCGCTCTAGGCCCTTCCAATGAGGCAGGATACCAATGCTGTGTGCAGCCAGAGAGTACTTCAAGGGTAGCGGCAACATCCTTATCATGAAGCATACCTACAACCGCTCTTACTTTTTGCTCTGGATAGCGCTGTTGTAGCTGAGCCACGAGGTACTCGGCGGAATGAGGGTTATGCGCAACATCGAGAATGACCGTTGGCTTTTTCGACAGATACTGCATTCTCCCTGCAAGCTTGGCATTCTTTAGACCATTCACAATGTTTACATCGGTCAGGTCTAAATCAGATACTCCCAACGCCATCAGCGCCGTCGCTGCATTGGCTAGCGGAAGATTGGGTTTAGGTAAATCGGTAACATCAAAGCTACCCGACTGCCAGTGCCACAGTTCACCATCCTCTTTGTACGAATACTGATATTCAACTTGATAAAGAGTTGCACCAATATCATCAGCATGAGCGGCAACGGTCATAGGTGCATTGGGCTGACCGCAAATGGCCGGCTTGCCTGATCTAAAGATGCCGGCTTTTTCAAATCCGATCACATTGATATCGTCACCGAGCCAATCAACATGGTCCACTGCCAGACTCGTAATAATACTGACATCGTGATCCACGATATTGGTCGCATCTAGACGACCTCCAAGGCCAACTTCTAGAAGCACAACGTCTACTTTTTGCTGCTGAAACAAATGCAGCGCAGCTAACGTCGCGTACTCAAAAAAACTAAGGCTGATATCGCCTCTTAATTTTTCGATAACATCAAAAGCAGCCACGTGATACTCGTCTGCAAGCTCCTCACCATTAATTCGAACTCGTTCGTTGTAGCGGATAAGGTGTGGGGAGCTATAAACCCCCACGCTATATCCAGCATCGAGTAGTATGGCTTCCATAATGGCACAGGTTGATCCCTTACCATTAGTTCCGGCAACGGTAATCACTTTTGGAGCTGGCTTAGTGAGACTAGGCGTCGCTTTCTGGGCTACTTGAGAAACGCGCTCAAGACCTAAGTCTATCGCACTGGTATGAATGGACTGTAAATAATCAAGCCACACCGTTAGGGATGATGTGGCTTGTGGGATATGTGAACTCATCTATCTATATAACGCTAATTACTGGCGGATAATGAGTACTGTACTATTTTTCAGGCGCTACGGGTACTTCGTATTCAGCCTCTTTTGGGCCTTCGTTAACAGAAACCACTAAAGGTGATGAATGGTTAGTCAACTTAGCCAATAAGCCACCTACTCTTTGACGCATTTCACGGCGATCAACGATCATATCGATTGCACCATGCTCAAGTAGGAACTCACTCGTTTGGAAGCCTTCAGGTAGGTCTTCACGAACAGTTTGCTCGATAACACGACGGCCAGCAAAACCAATAACTGCACGAGGCTCACCAATATTGATATCACCTAGCATTGCAAAGCTTGCTGATACACCACCCATAGTTGGGTCTGTCATAACCGAAATGAACGGCAAGCCTTTCTTTGAAAGTCGCTCTAGAGCTGCACTGGTTTTTGCCATCTGCATAAGAGACATTAACGCCTCTTGCATGCGAGCACCACCACTTGCAGAAAAGCATACTAAGCCACAGTTGTTCTCAATCGCTGCATCTACCGCACGAACGAAACGCGCACCCACAACCGACCCCATAGAGCCGCCCATGAATTTGAATTCCATAGCACAAGCCACGACCGGCATGCCATGAATAGCGCCTTTCATTGCGATCAATGCGTCTTTTTCGCCACTGCTTTTTTGGTAAGTAGCGATACGATCTTTGTAGCGTTTAGTATCTCTAAACTTCAGTTTATCTTGAGGCTCTAGCTCTGCACCTAGCTCTTCACGGCCATCTGCATCTAGGAAGCTGTCTAAACGGTTCCGTGCAGAGATGCGCATGTGATGATCACACTTAGGGCAAACCTCTAAGTTACGCTGTAGCTCTGCTTGATATAAAACTTGCTCACAAGAGGTACATTTCGTCCATACACCTTCAGGAACATTCGCCTTGCGAGACGTTGAAATACTGCTTTTGTTGAAAATCTTCTCAAGCCAACTCATGAAAGACCTTTTTCATTAAGCTCTCGCCGCAACGGCAAGAGGTTGATAATTTGCAAGGATTAAACCATAGATCCACTCTAGTGTAGATAAAAAACTGGTTGTACCTATCCCTTAATACTTAATTATTACAGCAAAATGACGTCAAACTGACGCTATATTTGCGTTTCATCACAATTCTTCGGGTAAAAACAGCGGCCCCATAGGTAATTCTGGAATAGCGAATTCCTCGGGGTAGTCCACTTTTACCAAATATAATCCGTGGGCTTTCGCCGTTGCTCCTGCTAGAGAGCGATTTTTCTGCGCTAATAACCACTCAATCCATTCAACGGGTTGCTCATTTCGGCCTACCACCAGCAAGCTACCGACGATATTTCGCACCATATGATGAACAAAGGCATTCGCCTTGATATCAACAACGATATAATGATTATGACGAGTCACGTTGATGTGCATCATATTGCGAAACGGGCTATGAGACTGGCAATGTGCAGCCCTAAATGACGTAAAGTCATTCTCTCCTAGCAAGAACTGGGCAGCTTGGTGCATTTTATCTACATCAAGATCACCGTGATAATGGCTCACCCCTTTTGCTAGGATTGCAGGGCGCAACGCATGGTTATAGATAACGTAGCGATAGCGCCTCGCGGTCGCACTGAATCGTGCATGAAAGTCTTCAGAAACCTCAGTCGCCCAACGCACAGCAATATCACCTGGCATATTGGCGTTAACGCCCATTTGCCAAGCTAGCATCTTACGAGAAGCTGTGGTATCAAAATGCACCACTTGCCCAGTTCCGTGTACGCCAGCGTCTGTGCGACCTGCGCATTGAACCTCTACTGGGTGATTCGCCACTATGGAGAGCGCTTTCTCTAAACGCTCTTGAACAGAATCGAATTCATTCTGTCTCTGCCAACCATAATATTTTGCACCATCGTATTCGATGCCTAGGGCGATTCTCATCAGTCACAATCCAGTTGAAATTTGGGGCGGGCAGTATAAACGATGCACGTTAACCTCACAAATTTCATTAAGACTGAATAGACTCAAGTAACTGCTGGGCGCGATGTTTCTCTTCTTGAGTCCCCTTATCCAACACCCCTTTTAACAACTTACGGGCATGGTTCAAATCGTTCATTTGAATGTAAACCGTAGCGAGATCAAGCTGACTGGCTACCTCACCATCCAAATCAACATCTTTCAGTTCTACCTTGCCAATAACGTCTGGGAACTCATCAAGTCCAACTCTTAGATCTAACTCTTCTTCATCTGGATTTATCGCAGGCTCTGCGTCTCCCTCAGCGATTACTTCATCAATCGTCTTATAAGGGCTGTGAGGCTTCTGCTCTACTGCTGATTCATTCTCAGTAGACGCCTGCTGCAATACAAGGTCTTCAGTAGGGCTAAGCTCCTGTGAATCAGGCTCTAACGATGCTTGAGACGCTTGCTCTTCATCTACTTCAGATACCGCCTTAGATTCAGAAATCGCCTCATCATCTTCTGCCAACAGTTCTAACGCTTCTTTCCTAGCATCAGCTAACGCCTCTTCCTCACCGTACTCAGGCAAGTCTTCGTCATGAACAACCTCTGCTGGCTCGACTTTTGATTGAGAAACATCATTAGTCTCCGCCAATTCGTCGCTCTCTAACTCAGGCTTGTCCGCTAAGATTTTATCCAGTTCTTGCTCAAACTCTTTGTCTAAAGGATTGACTGTGCCAGGCTGAGATTCATTCGGTGTAGATTCTGTCTCCGCCGCTGACGCATTTTTCGCTTCAACGGGTTCGACATTTTCAATCTCGGGTTCATCTTCACCTCGACTAACAGGCACTGGGTTTAATGCCTTAGGTGGTGAAGGCTCTTTACCAATCTGCGGGACGGGTCTTATTGAAAGAGTTAGCCTAATGATCAGTAACATGATTAAAGCTGTGACCGCCGCTGACAGAGCAACAATAACCCACACATTAGTGAGTAGGCTTGTACTGTCTTGACCAACGACTGAGCCTGATACATTGCGCTGCTCAATGAGCATTTTCTCAACATTGGCGCGGCGCTCAGATTCTAGGTCTAGCTGCCCCTTTAACTCCACAACATCAGTACGAATGGTACCGATAGCCTTAAGTAGATCCTGATTATTCTGTTGCAAAGAGCTATATTCGCTTTGTGACGACTGCAATTGCTGCTGCAAAAACTCAATTTGCTTTTGTTGGATTTCTCGAGCGCCAAGGTCTTCAACATTGATTTGTGTAGGCCCATTTTCACTGGCAACTTTGGCAAGGTAGCTCGCTTTACGCTCATGGATTTTGAATAAGCGAACCGCTTCCGCGACGCTCTGCTTTTCGACCGCTGCATCCGTTGGAATGGTGATTGTGCTGCCAGGCTTTAGCAAATGAATATTTCTGTCTTCAAAGGCAGTTGGGTTCTCTCTATAGATGGCTAATACCATCTTATAAACAGATTGCTCCTCACTACTTCTTACCGTTTGCCCTATAGACCACAGGGTCTCATCTATAGCGGTTGGGCCATAGGTTCTTTGAGTCGAAAGTCTGTTTTGATCTCGATTAAGCGCTGTGCCATCAAGATTGTCTGGGACAATATAGGTAGGAACCGCTTGTAGTTTTCCACTCGGCCCAACAAGGCGAATTTCTTCTGCTTGCGATGCAACAGAGAATAGAAGACAAACAATTACAGTAAGGGTACGACGATACAATTCCATTTGAGAGCGCAACTAGATTTACCTTAGGCGATGAATAGTTCTAATTTGCTAAAATTTGCAACAAAAGACAACAACAGCATGACAATTTACGTTAAAAATGTGTTGCAAATACCGCTACCGGTTAATCATTGAGCTTTATCTTGCTAAAAACAAAAAAGCCAGAGATGAACGAGTCAACTCTGGCTTTATAAAACCGATAAACGCTACTTCATAGAAGCAGCCATCGATTAGAAGTAATCACGAATTAATAATTCTGCAATTTGTACCGCGTTAGTCGCTGCACCTTTACGAACATTATCAGCAACAACCCACAGGTTAAGACCGCTCTGATGACTGATGTCATTGCGTACGCGACCCACCATCACATGATCTTTACCACCCGCGTCACGAACCTGAGTTGGGAAGTCTTCACCGTGAAAAACCTCAATTCCTTCGGTTTGTTCGAACAAGCCGATAGCATGAGCGGCATCAATAGGAGCACGAGTTTCAACATGAACGGCTTCAGCGTGACCGTAGAAAACAGGAACACGAACACAGGTTGGGTTTACCATGATTGAAGGGTCATTGAAGATCTTTTGCGTTTCCCAAACCATCTTCATTTCTTCTTTGGTGTAACCGTTATCCATGAACTTATCGATCTGAGGAATACAGTTGAACGCAATCTGCTGAGAAAACGTTTCAGGTTCTGCAGGAAGACCATTGAGTAGCTTCGCCGTTTGGCCTGCTAATTCATCAATGCCTGATTTACCCGCGCCAGCAACAGACTGGTAAGTCGATACGTTGATGCGCTCGATTCCTACTTCATCATGAATTGGCTTCAAAGCCACTAGCATTTGGATAGTAGAACAGTTTGGGTTTGCGATGATGTTGCGGTTACGGAACTCAGCAATCGCTTCAGGATTCACCTCAGGAACAACAAGAGGGATATCGTAGTCGTATCTGAACTGCGAAGTGTTATCGATAACAACCACCCCTTCGTCTGCCGCAATAGGTGCCCAACGAGCGGATAACTCACCGCCTGCTGAAAATAGAGCGATGTGTACTTGAGACCAATCGAATTCTTCAACGTTTTGTACTTCGATACTCTTACCGTTAAAGCGATAGCTTTTACCTTTACTACGCTCACTGGCCAGTAAATGCAGATCGCCCACTGGGAAATCTCTCTCTTTAAGCACTTCTAGTAGTGTTTCACCCACAGCACCAGTCGCGCCTAAAATAGCCACATTAAATTTTTGACTCATTTACTTACCTCTACCTTAAAACCTAATTCTTGCAAGGGTTGCAGATTACAAGACGCATCACCTGTCAGCGTCACCGCACCATACTCTCGGCGGTCCCAGTACTCTTTGCGCATTTGGTCAAATGCACCTGTTTTGCCAATCTTTCGGCGAAACAGGGCATCGTCTTTGCGCACATCATAGATCAATTGTGTGATGTTGTGCAGTGTTGCTTCATCCCAAGCGCGAGATAAGTGCATTTCGGGAACTGGAGCGATAGGCAAAAGATCCGCAGCATTGGCAGAAAGCGGACTCTCAATTAACTGGCAAAACGAGTTAAAAATCATGGTCGTGCCCCGAACTTTACCCTCTAGGCCATACCCAGCAACGTGCGGCGTTGCAAAAGCCAGTAGCGGCAGAAGTTCAAGATCCACTTCTGGCTCAAACTCAAATACGTCCAATACGGCAGTGAAGCCATCATTGCGCTCTAATCTCTGTTTTAACGCTGAATTATCAACAATCGGACCACGAGCAGCATTGATCAAAATTTGATTGGCACGCATTCTCTGCAAGCGCTCAGTATCAATCATATGATGTGTTGGATATTCACCGTCTCGAGTGATTGGCGTATGCAAGGAAACCACATCGCTTTGCGCTATCAACTCATCTAAATCAGTAAACTGGCGTGTGTCACCCTCAGCCTCTTTTAATGGGTCATTGAGCAGCACCTTAATCCCAATGCCAGTAAGGCATTTTGCTAAATAGCTTCCTACCTGCCCTGCACCTATGATGCCGACCGTCTTGTCAAAGATTGAGAAGCCTTGCTGCTGGGCAAGTACCATCAATGATGAAATAACATACTCTGCAACTCCCACTTTATTACAGCCAGGAGCGTGAGTATAAGCGACACCTTTTGCTTTAAGCGCTTTTTCGTCAAGGTGATCATGGCCTGCAGTTGCAGTGCCTACGAACTTAAGCTTGTTTGCTTTAGCCAGCAACTCGCTATTCACCTTAGTGACAGAGCGAATCATCAGGGCATCAACATCCACCAGATCATCAGCATTAATCGTACGTCCAGATAACGCAATAACCTCACCCAACTGACCAAATAACTCTTTGGCGTAAGGCATATTTTCATCAATTACAATTTTCATTAACAGGGCTTCAAAGTGATTTGCAGGGGTATAGATTAATAATAAAAGGCCCGACAAGCAAAGCCTGTCGGGCCTTATAAAATATTATGGGTAGAAGAGATTAACCTTCGTACTTTTTGAACACTAGAGTTGCGTTAGTGCCACCAAAGCCAAAGCTGTTAGACATAACCGTCTTCAACTCTTGGTCGCGCTTCTCAGTAACAATATCAAGGCCAGTAGCCGCTTCGTCTAATGTTTCGATATTGATACTTGGAGCAACAAAGCCATGTTCTAGCATCAGTGCTGTGTAGATAGCTTCATGAACACCTGCAGCACCTAGTGCGTGACCTGTCATCGCTTTAGTTGCAGAGATTGCAGGGCTGTTGCCACCAAATACTTCTTGGATAGCACCTAGCTCTTTCACATCACCTACTGGAGTCGATGTACCGTGCGTATTCACGTAGTCCACAGAGTCAACATTCTGTAGAGCCATCTTCATGCAGCGAACTGCACCTTCACCTGATGGAGCCACCATATCGTGACCATCAGAGTTAGCACCGTAGCCTACAAGCTCGCCGTAGATTTTAGCGCCGCGAGCAAGAGCGTGCTCTAGCTCCTCGATAACCATCATACCGCCACCACCAGAGATAACGAAACCGTCGCGGTTTGCATCATAGGTACGTGAAGCGCGAGTCGGCTCATCGTTGTACTTAGTAGACAGTGCGCCCATAGCGTCAAACATCATCGACATGCTGTAATCAAGCTCTTCACCACCACCAGCAAATACAACATCTTGTTTGCCTAACTGGATCAGTTCCATAGCGTGACCGATACAGTGAGCTGATGTTGAACATGCAGAACTGATTGAGTAGTTAACACCTTTAATTTTGAATGGTGTTGCTAGACATGCAGAAACAGTCGAACCCATAGTACGCGTTACCATGTAAGGACCAACACGTTTAACGTTTTTCTCTCTAAGAGTATCAACGGCTGCTACTTGGTTTAAAGAGGATGCACCACCAGAGCCTGCAACGATACCGGTACGCTCATTAGATACTTGTTCCGGAGTTAGACCTGAGTCAGCAATAGCTTGATCCATAGAAATGTACGCGTAGGCTGCGGCATCACCCATGAAACGCATTTGCTTGCGGTCGATATGTTCTGCTGGATTAATCTTCAGACTGCCCCAAACCTGAGAACGCAGCCCTTTTTCTTTAAATTGTTCTGAGGCTTCAATACCAGATTTGCCAGCTTTAAGAGACTCTAGTACTTCTTCGACGTTGTTACCGATGCTGGAAACAATACCCATACCGGTGATCACGACTCGTTTCATGTGACATTCCTATAATTCAAATTTCCGCTAGATAATAACCAGAAAGGCCGTATAAAGTGGTCAGCTTTCCTAGATATTTGTACAATCTCTACAGTTAACGACTCATTCTATGATCAATATGCCCAAAATTAAACACGCTCAGCTAGATTGGAACGACTCTGGCACCCCTGTCTCTGAACAATTTGATGACGTCTATTTCTCAAACAACGACGGTCTTGCAGAGACTCGCTATGTCTTCCTTACTCAAAATCATATCCCAGAGCGATGGCATAAATATGACCAATCGCGATTTGTGATCGCCGAAACGGGCTTTGGGACGGGGCTAAATTTCCTCGCTGTCTGGAAAGAATTTGAGCAATTCAGACAACAGAATCCACAAAGCCAACTTACTCAGTTACATTTTATTAGCTTTGAAAAATTCCCGGTCACTCTGCATGACTTAAAGCAAGCACATAAAGCATGGCCAGAATTGAAAAAGTACGCATTAGAATTGCAACAGCACTACCCTATGGCGCTACCTGAATGTCAACGTTTGATCTTAGCCGATGGTGCCATCACATTAGATCTATGGCTTGGTGATATTAAAGACAACCTACCTCGAGTTCCTACTTATCAAGACGGCATTGTTGATGCGTGGTTTCTGGACGGATTCGCACCGAGCAAAAACCCTGAGATGTGGAACCAAGATCTATTCAATGGCATGGCAAAAATTGCTAAGCAAGACTGTAGTGTTGCCACCTTTACTGCAGCGGGATTTGTTCGTCGAGGCTTGATTGAAGCAGGCTTTGAGATGAAAAAAGTAAAAGGCTTTGGTCACAAGCGCGAGATGATTGCAGGTTCAATGGTTAACAGGCAGCGTTACAGCAACCTTTCACCTCTGTTTGACCGCCAATCGGCTACAAAATCTGCAACAAAGAGTGCCGAGCAGTTTGGAGACATTGCTATTATTGGAGGCGGCATTGCCAGTGCTTGCTTGGCGTATTCACTGATTCAGAAAGGAGCGAGCGTTACCCTTTATTGCAAAGATGAAACACTCGCTGATGGTGCCTCGGGAAATCGCCAAGGGGCTCTCTACCCTCTTCTCAATGGCAACAATAATGCGGTATCTCAAGTGTTTGCCAATGGCTTTACCTTTGCGAGGCAATTCTATGATCAAATTGCCAGTAAGGTTGATTTTGACCATGACTGGTGCGGAGTGACCCAACTTTTTTGGAATGAAGCAGAGCACAAAAAACTGTCTCGCCTAGTGCAGGGGCAATATCCTCAGGAGCTTATAAAGTCGCTAGACCCACAGAAAACCAGTGAAACCGCGGGCTTAGATTGCTCTTTTGGCTCCGTTTTTTATTCTCTTGGCGGTTGGCTATCTCCTCAGCAATGCACTGAAGGTGTGCTTAATATGCTCAGTGAGCAGGGAAAACTGACTCTTAAGCTAAGCCATGAAGTCACCGATTTAACTGAACAAGTGCATGAAGGTGAACAACAATGGCAGGTCACAACCAACAAAGGGACATTCGAGCACTCTGTTGTTGTCATTGCTAATGGGCATCTATTCGACCAGTTTACCCAAAGCCAGTTATTGCCGCTGGGCAAGGTCAAAGGGCAAGTCAGCCATATTCCGACTAATGAGCATCTACAAAAACTAAAAACCGTGGTTTGCTACGATGGCTACCTAACGCCAAAGAGTCCGCTGGATAAGCATTGTATTGGTGCAAGTTATGATCGTAGCGATTTGACCAACGCATTCGATCCACAAGCCCAGCAGCAAAACGCGGCGAAACTGCAGCAATGCTTACCCGATCAAGAGTGGACATTAGGCGTAGATGTAAGTGGCAATGATTCGAGGCAGGGCGTCCGTAGCGTTTCCCGAGATCACTTACCTTTCGCAGGAAATGTAGGGCAATTTGAGCAGATACTTGAGCAGTATGAGAGTTTAAATAAGCGAGGTAACACGCAAGTAACTCCTGTCAGCCAATATACGAACCTATTCTGCTTGTTGGGGCTGGGCTCTCGCGGACTAACATCTGCACCAATGCTGGCTGAAGTGCTGGCCTCGCAAATTCTTCAACAACCTTTGCCTCTGTCTACGGATATGCTCGAGGTAGTACACCCGAGTCGAATGTGGGTACGAAAGCTGAGAAAAGGTAAACCTATTCCCGGGCTCGACCAGTAATCTGTAGACAATAAAAATGGGCACACTCTATAAACCGAGATGTGCCCATTTTTGTTTTGATTCGAAACGAAAGAAGTTTACGCAACCTCTGCCACTAAACTCTCTACCGCTTCTTGAACCTTGCCTTTAAGTTCAATCTCTTTGAACTCATTGTTTTCGACGTCAAAAACATCGTAGAAACTTGGAATAGAAAGTGACGCTTTGACGTCAGCACCAAAATAAGGTGCAGAGCCTACTGCGCTTGCAAGTACGCTCTGCGCACCACCTGGGCCTGGAGACGTCGCCAAATACACAACGGGTTTGTTTTGAAATACATTGCGCTCAATGCGAGTCGCCCAATCAAACAGATTTTTGTACGCAGCAGTGTAACTACCATTATGTTCAGCAAACGAGACAATCACAGCATCGGCGCGACCAATCTTAGCAATCAGCTTTTGAGCTGACTGCGCATGACCAATTTCCTTTTCCGTGTCTTCGCTGAACAGCGGCGCTGGGAAATCAATTAGGTCAATGACTTCGACGTCAGCGCCAGGAATTTGCTCAGCAGCATAAGCAGCTAGAGTTTTATTGATAGAGGTTGAGCTTGTGCTTGCTCCAAACGCGACTACTTTCATGTTCACTTCCTATTTTAACTGTCTCTTAGTGTTACGTTCATAATAATAAGATCAGAGCATTTGACCATAGAGTCCGTTGTAACAACTCCATCAAAAAAACTGAACAAGGTCGCTGGTTGAAGAAAAGATTAAGCGATTGACTTTGATAAGGCATCCCACATATCTGCCACGATAACGCGATCTGCTGGGGTCAGTTCAGATTGCGCATCAGCCAAGCTTTGTTCAATTTTTTGTTTAAATACGGCGACTTCAGTAACGGCTTCATATTCGCAATCAGCGGCTGCAAGGGAAATATGACCACGCAGATAACCACCAGCAAACAACTCATCATCCGAAGCTGTGGCAACGGTTTGGTCAATGGTGTCTAAGAGTTGTTCTTCGAGTTGTAAAATCATGGTTTAAAGTACCTTAAAGTCTTCCTGAGTAAGTGGAGGGACACTGTAATGTTCCCGAAGCGCATTAGAAAGCATCTCGACCCTAGTTGGCAAGCCTTTCTCTAAAATGTCGATGACCTCTGCATGCACTTTTTTCATAAAACCTAATCTATCTGGCTCAAACGCACCGTGCAAGTTGTCACAGCTAACTTGAAAGCGAAATCCTGCACTTTGTGAAAGCAGCCATTCGTAGGCTTGGGGCCTGACTTCCACTTTTTCGAATTCAGCCTGCGTATCTGCATCACGACCATCCGGTTCATACCAGTAGCCAAAATCTTCAATGAGTCGTCGCTCAGGACCAGCTACGCACCAGTGCGCTATCTCATGTAGCGCAGAGGCATAAAAGCCTCTGGCAAAAATAATGCGATGATGGCTATGTTCTTCATCCGCAGGGAGATAGATCGGCTCATCTCCACCAAGTTCTAGCTTGGTATTGAACGAAGCAGAAAAAGTGTCGTTAAAAAGAGTGATTAGGTCTGAGTACTCGTGAGTCATAGCGAGCTTGGTCGTTGCGTTAGAGTAAAACAATATTGTCGCTTTTTTAGCTTTACAGGTAAACCCACTGTCTTGCTCCGCTATTAGATTTAATAATCTGACAAACGATTGCGTCGGTACAAAATCTCATTCGTCAGCGCTCGTATTTCGCTCTACACTCACGCCTAATTTTTCCACCTACCAGCAAAACTGGTCATGATTAGAGTCTCACAACATGCTACTAAGTGTTTTATATATCATAGGTATTGCGGCTGAAGCTATGACAGGCGCCTTAAGCGCAGGTCGACGCAAAATGGATTGGTTTGGCGTGATGCTGGTAGCAAGCGCAACGGCCATAGGCGGTGGAACAGTCCGAGATATTTTGCTTGGTCACTACCCATTAAGCTGGGTTAAAAATCCAGAATTTTTAGTGATTACCTGCGTTGCCGGTGTACTGACTACTGGACTTGCCAAATGGGTCATCAAGCTAAAGGGAGTGTTCATTCGCTTAGATGCTTTGGGGTTGATTGTATTTAGTATCATAGGGACTAAGGTAGCGATGGCAATGGGACACCATGCTCTTATCTGCATGGTTTCGGCTTTGGTCACTGGCGTCTTTGGCGGGCTTCTTCGAGACCTCATCTGCCGTCAAACACCCTTGGTCTTACACGAAGAACTGTACGCATCGGTAGCACTGATCGCATCGGGACTCTACTTAGCCCAGCTAGAGTTTGGTATTGATGAGGTAACAGCCACCATCTCAACACTGATTGTCGGTTATCTATTGAGAATGGCGGCCGTAAGATTTAAATGGCGCCTACCTTCATTTCATCTTGAGGCAGAAAACTCACTGCATTAAACCTATAAAAAAGGCTCTGAACATCAATGTTCAGAGCCTTTTAATGATTCAAAGCCAGTTTAAATCTTCGGCGTTTCTGTTGTCACACCAAAGTTTTGACCGCGATGGCGAAGCAAATGATCAAGCACCACAATGGCTAGCATAGCTTCAGCAATCGGTACAGCGCGGATGCCAACACATGGGTCGTGACGACCTTTAGTAATTAGCTGCGTCGCTTCACCCTGACGATTGATGGTATTACCCGGTACGGTAATACTTGATGTCGGCTTAAGTGCAATATTGGCTACAATGTCTTGGCCAGTTGAGATGCCACCTAAGATGCCACCAGCATGGTTTGAAGCAAATCCATCTGGAGTTAGCTCATCGCGATGCTCGCTGCCCTTCTGTGCTGCCACTTCAAAACCATCACCAATCTCAACACCCTTAACCGCATTAATGCTCATCAGGGCGTGAGCAACATCAGCATCGAGTCGATCAAAGATAGGCTCACCTAAACCCACTGGGACGCCCTTTGCGACCACTTGCAGTTTAGCGCCTACAGAGTCGCCCTCTTTTTTCAAGTCGCGAATCAGTTGATCAAACTTTTCAACGGCAGCAGCATCTGGAGAGAAGAACGGGTTGTTTTCAATTTCGTCAAAATCGATATTCTCAATTTTCACATCACCCATTTGAGTTAAATAGGCCTTGATTTCAACACCAAACTCTTGTGCTAGGTACTTTTTCGCGACCGCACCTGCCGCCACACGCATAGCGGTTTCACGAGCAGAAGAGCGACCACCACCACGATAATCACGCACACCATACTTTTGGTGGTAAGTGTAATCGGCATGACCTGGACGGAATTTATCTTTGATCTCAGAATAATCTTTTGAGCGCTGATCGGTATTTTCGATCAATAGACCAATTGACGTTCCTGTCGTTTGTCCTTCGAACACCCCAGAAAGGATCTTCACCTCATCCGGTTCTCGACGAGCGGTAGTATAACGAGAGGTACCCGGACGGCGGCGGTCTAGGTCTTTTTGAAGGTCAGCTTCTTCTAGAGCTAAACCAGGAGGGCATCCATCGATGATACAACCCAAAGCGATACCATGGCTTTCGCCAAATGTGGTTACGCGAAAATGCTGGCCAATGCTGTTTCCTGCCATTACTTCCTCATTGTAAGTCTGTTTTGTGCGAGCTAATGCCTTTCATACTCGCCTTATCACACTCTATTGTAAAGATCTTTGACAACAAAAAACGGCACCTCCATGGGTGCCGTTATTCAATTCAGTTCTTTAAAACTAATCTATGTACAGAGCAAACTCGTCCGCACATTCAACTAATTGCTCACGAGTTAGCATGAATACACCATGCCCACCGTTAGCAAATTCAATCCAAGTGAATGGAATTTGTGGATACTGCTCCATCATATGAACCATTGAATTGCCCACTTCACAGATCAGGATGCCGTGCTCTGATAAGTAATTTGGCGCATTAGCAAGGATGCGACGCACCAACTTAAGGCCATCAGTACCCGCCGCTAAACCAAGCTCAGGCTCATGCTTAAATTCCTCTGGTAGACTGTTCATATCTTCTTCGTCTACATATGGCGGGTTCGTCACGATAAGATCGTACTTCTCTTTAACTAAATCACGGAACAAGTCAGAGCGAATTGGCGTAACTTGAAGCTCTAGACCATGATCTTGAATATTCTGCTCTGCCACTTCTAGCGCGTCAGAAGAAATATCAATCGCATCAACCTCTGCATCAGGGAACGCATGCGCACACGCGATAGCAATACAGCCACTACCGGTACACATATCCATGATACGAGTTGGTTGGTCAACCAACCATGGTTGGAATTGATTCTCGATCAATTCACCAATCGGTGAGCGTGGCACCAATACTCTTTCATCAACAAAGAATTCCATACCACAGAACCATGCCTTATTGGTCAGGTACGCGGTTGGAGTACGTTCGTTAATACGCTGAATGACTCGTTCAACAATACGTAAACGTTCACTGCTAGTCAGGCGTGAATTTAAGACATGCGACGGCACATCTAGGGGTAGATAGAGTGAAGGCAGGATTAATTGTACAGCTTCATCCCACGCATTATCTGTGCCGTGACCATAAAATAGTCCCGCCGCGTTGAATCGACTAACTGTCCAACGAATCATGTCTTGCAGTGTGTGAAGTTCCGACACTGCTTCATCTACAAAAATCTTATCCAAAATTTTCTCCAAAAAGCGCTACAATACTGCCCAATCAAAGATAGATCAGAAAACCATTTCCATGAACAAATCAGATAAGCCAAGCGATGATGACTTTGCTTTGTTTAAAGAAGCAGTACAGGGCGTTAAAAAGTTGCAACAGGATACCATAATCCAACCGCCAAAAAGAGAGACAAAGCAAAAACAACAGCAAAGGTTCAGTAGAGAAGCCAAAGACAACGAATTTTTCTTCTCTGATGAGTTCGAACCTATGCTGAGTGACGACGGTCCTACACGCTACGCACGAAGCGATGTATCAAAGTATGAAGTGAAGCGATTGCGACGTGGTGTTTATGTGCCCGACGTTTATCTAGATATGCACGGCATGACTCAACAAGAAGCCAAGCGTGAACTTGGCGCTATGATTGCGCACTGTATTAAAGAAAACGTGCATTGTGCCAGCGTGATGCACGGCATCGGCAAGCATATTCTCAAGCAGAAGGTTCCATTGTGGCTGGCGCAACACCCAGATGTTATGGCTTATCATCAAGCTCCTCTCGAGTTTGGTGGCGCTGGTGCACTGCTGGTACTGCTCTCTATTCCAGAGAAATAATGATCGTTTACTCCCTCGTTGCGTAATCAATGTTGCATGTATCCAAAGCGTTTGGATATTCAACAAAACAACACGAGGGATACGTTATGTACTCACAACTCGCAAAAAAAGCAGTTTGGTTACTCGGCCTTATGGCACTAAGTTTTAACATCTACGCTGGTCATCATGGCATGAAGAAAGACATTGTTGATGTGGCCGCAAGCAATGACGACTTTTCAACGCTGGTCGCAGCGGTGCAAGCAGCAGGATTGGTTGATACTCTCAAAGGCGAAGGCCCCTTTACGGTATTCGCACCTACCAATGAAGCGTTTGCCAAGTTGCCAGACGGCACAGTCGAAATGCTTTTAAAGCCAGAAAATAAGGACAAGTTAGTCGCAATTTTGACCTATCACGTAGTTGCAGGAAAAGTGATGGCTTCAGATGTAGTAAAACTCAGTGAGGCGAAAACAGTGCAAGGCGGCACAGTCATGATTAAAGTAATGGATGGTACCGTGATGGTAGACAACGCTACTGTGACGGCTACTGACATCAAGGCATCAAACGGCGTTATACACGTTATCGACACTGTGATTATGCCTAAATAAGCACAAATAGATTTGAAAACGGCGACCGAAGGTCGCCGTTTTTATATATAAATTATGGTGCGATATGCCACATCAACTCACCGTTACTACTCTCTAGGTCAAAGTCTATAGCGGCAAAGCCCGAGGTTGGAAACATTGGAGCGCTCATATCATTGACAAACTCAGCGGTAAGATAGCCCACCAACGGTAAATGTGAGACAAGAAGAATGGAATTGGGTTTCTGTGTGTCTGCGATTGCACAAACATATTGATAGACATCATCGGACTGGCCATAGGGCGTAATATCTACGCACTCCTCAACCTTTGTAGCCGAAAATTGCCCTTTAATCACATCCCATGTCTGCTGGGCTCGAATGTAGGGACTGACTAACACGAGGTCAAAGTGGGACACACCCTGCCCAACCACAGCTTTAGCGACCTCTAATGACTGCTGTTCTCCGCGCTGGGTCAGAGTACGCTCAGCATCGCTTATGGCAAAGCTTCCTGCCTCTCCATGGCGCATGATAAATACGTTCATTTCTATCCTAAACTTGTGACTGCCTCATCAAAGAGTACACCATAACACATGGGGTTATCTCTGATTGAGCTAGCATTTCAATAAAAATTTACTTTTTAGGTTTGCTAGACGTCATTGCTCCGCCATACTTGACATACAAAACAATAGTTTACCTCGATCAAGATTCGCATCTTTGGACGTGAGTAACTCAAAGGAGAGCGTTAAGTGCATCAAAGCCCGAATGATAAAAACAGCTATCGTCCCTTAACCCTAAGTAATCAGCTTAAGGTGATCTTGGTTCAGGCTCCCGAAGCACTACGTTCATCTGCCTCACTTGCGGTGAGAGTAGGACATTTTGATGACCCTGCAGACCGTGAAGGTCTCGCGCATTACCTTGAGCACATGCTCTTTCTTGGCACCAAGGCTTATCCTAAAGTTGGTGAGTTCCAAACATTCATAAGCCAGCATGGGGGGAGCAATAATGCTTGGACTGGCACTGAACATACCTGTTTTTTCTTCGATGTTTCTCCCGACTTCTTTGAGCCTGCTCTATCCAGGTTCAGCCAATTCTTTATTTCTCCCCTGTTTAATCAAGAAGCCTTGGACAAAGAAAGACAAGCGGTCAACTCTGAGTACCAGATGAAAATCCACGATGATTCTCGTCGCTTCTATCAAGTACAAAAAGAATTGGTCAACCCTGCTCATCCGTTTTCAAAATTCTCAGTGGGAAACGAGGAAACGCTCAGTGACAGAGAAAGTGGCTCAATCAGAGATGAAATCATTGGTTTTCACGATGAGAATTATTCCGCGGATTTAATGACAGCAGTGCTTGTCGGTCCTCAATCTCTAGATGAGCTTGAAGAATTAGCAACTGGCTTGTTTTCTGATATACCCAATAAAGATTTTGGCGGTAAAACCCTCACGACTCCACTGCTTACTGAACAAGAGCAACAACTGTATATTCAAATCGAACCAGAAAAAGAAGTGCGAAAGCTAAGTCTGTCGTTCTCTTTTCCCAATATGGATAAGCATTACGCAACCAAGCCTCTGTCTTATTTTGCTCACCTTATTGGTTATGAAGGGCCAGGAAGCCTCACTTTGGCGCTTAAGAATAAACACTGGATTACCTCTTTAGCCGCCGGTGGCGGTATTAGTGGTGGCAATTTCCGAGAATTTACTATCGGCTGTCTGCTCACACCTGAAGGGCTTGATCACATCGATGACATCATTGAGATGATTTTTTCCTACATGAAACTGGTGTTTGATGAGGGAATTGAGGATTGGCGCTACCATGAGAAGCAAGCGGTTTTAGAATCTGCGTTTCGCTTCCAAGAATCCGTAAAGCCAATGGATCTAGCCAGCTATCTGGTCATGAACCTGCAGCACTACCCTATTGAAGAAGTCTTGTACGGTGACTATCGAATGAGCGATTTTGACCGTTCATTGATTGAAAGTTTTATCCCCTATTTTTGCGTGGAAAACCTTCGCGTTTGGGTTACTGCAAAAGGGCTAGTTTATGACAAACAAGCTGACTGGTACTTCACCCCATACTCATCTAAAAAGTTAAGTTTCGAGCAAGTAGATCGCTGGAGCAATCCGCAAGCTTATGATGAGTTTGCACTGCCCAGTAAGAACCCGTTCATTTGCTACAACCTAGATCCAAAATCACTCGAAGAGCGGAAAAAACTGCCAACACTCATTGAAGAACTCCCCGGGCTAAGGCTTTGGCATCTTCAAGAACCCGACTTTCGAGTGCCTAAGGGGTCACTGTATATAGCGATAGATAGCCCCTGCTCTGTTCAAGATCCGCAAAGCATAGTGAAACTGCGCTTGTGTGTTGAACTCTTCATGGAGGCTTTATCTCGTCAGTCGTATCAAGCAGAGATCGCGGGTATGAGTTACAACATCTATGCCCACCAAGGCGGTTTGACTCTAACTATCTCAGGCTTTAGCGAAAAACAGCCCCAGCTGCTGAAGATGATCTTAGAGAAGTTTGCCACTCGCAATTTTGAACAGCAACGCTTTGACATTATTAAGGCTCAAATGCTTCGTAAATGGCGAAATGCCAGCAAAGATAGACCACTTTCACAGCTGTTCAATCAATTATCGGGGATTTTGCAGCCTAATAACCCTCCTGCTGCTGTACTTGCTGATGCCCTTGAACAAGTGACCATAGAGCAACTTCCAGAGTTTGTATCTATGTTGCTAGGCAAACTCTACGTAGAGATGTTCGTCTTCGGCGATTGGACTCAACAAGCTGCCCATCAAATCTCTGACGAATTGAAAAATGCGTTACGTGTAGAGAATCAAGTATACAAAGAATCACTGCGCCCTCTAGTTAAATTAGGTAGTCAAGGGACGTTCCAGCGAGAGGTCAAATGTAATCAAGACGACTCTGCTGTGGCTATCTACCACCAAGGTAAAGACTCGAGCCCAACATCAATTGCCACCTTTACCCTAGCGAATCATTTAATGTCGTCGGCCTTTTTCAATGAGATCCGTACTAAGCAGCAATTGGGCTACATGGTGGGCACTGGAAACATGCCACTGAACCGTATTCCTGGGATTGTCCTTTACGTGCAGTCGCCCGTTGCTGCGCCCATAGACCTTGTTGCTTCTATCGATGAATTCTTAAATGCGTTTTACATGGTGCTTTTGGAGCTCACCGAAGCACAATGGCAAAACAGTAAGCAAGGACTACTCAATCAAATAATGGCGCCGGACAATAACCTTCGAACCAAAGGCCAAAGACTCTGGGTTTCTATTGGCAACAAAGATAAAGAGTTCAATAACAGAGAGCTCGTGGTGGATAAGATTCGTGGCCTCACTCGCGCAGATATGATTCGCTTTGTAGTTGATCAGCTTAAGCCAAGAACAGCAAATAGATTGGTTATGCACACGCAAGGAAACCAACACCACGATGCACCACCATTAAAATTAGGCAAGGAAATAGGCTCCATTGAAGAGTTTCAGCTCATGCCTAAAGACGTCGAACTAGGCTAGCAACGGATTGAAATACAAACAGTATCAAAGCTAATCGCATCTTTTGGCTTTGATGCTGTTTATCTGGTACATTCGCGACATTGTTAATCTTCTTTGTTACTAGTCATGCCCCAGCGAGAAATGTTCGACAGGATAGTTGAATTTGGAAACACCCTTCATAAGAGTGGTTGCCCACCCTACAAAGTAGAAAAATTCACGCAACATTACGCGAAGCAACATAACGTTCAAGTTATGGTGCAGGCACTGCCAACCTCGATTAATTACCAGTTTCCTGAAGACAACAATAAAGTCATTATGAAGCGCCTACCACCCGCTTCTATCGATCTCAGTCTCCTTGCTCAAACCATACAACGTTTGCGCAGACCCAGTGGCGCTACCAAACAAGAACCGTTTCGCTACCCTATTTGGGCTGTAGCTCTAGCAAACATGTCTATTCCTCCTGCTTATCTGATGCTGATTGGTAGCACCCTTGAGGCCATCATCTGCTCCGTGTTTCTTGGGTTTATGGTTTGGGGCTGTCAAATGGTGCTGCGGGGACGTCGTACCATTGCAGTAGAATTTATTGCAGCATTTCTGACTGGTATTTGTGTCGCAGGATTGAGTAGCTTAGGGCTGCCCATTCCTGTGTATGCATTATGTATCGCCGCGATCGTGCTATTTGTGCCCGGTTTGTCTATTGCCAACTCACTCGAATGTCTAGCTTTCAACGATCTTGTTTCCGGTACCAGTTTACTTGGGCAAAGCGCACTGACCTTAATAAAACTCTTCATTGGCATCTTCATGGGCGTTCAAGTGGGAGAAGCAATATGGGGCATGAGCGATTCGCTAACCTATACCAATGATGTGCCCACATGGATGCATATCGCAGGCTTGCCTCTTATATCTATCGCTATCGGCATCATATTCAACGCCCAGCCAAGAGATATGCTGCTAGGGCTCCCTGTTGCAGTGCTGGGGATGTGGGGGCCATATTATTTAGGATTTGGCAGTGGCTGGATTGTAGGAACTTGGCTGACAACAGTAATCATCACCCTCTACGGCACGTGGATTGCAAAGAAGATGAACTTGACCGGTTCCATCTACATTCTACAAGGCATTATTATCTTAGTACCCGGTAGCCGGGTTCTGGTCAGTGCCAGTGAATCTGTGTTTGAACAATCAATTCTACCGATACCCAGCATTGGGTTATCAGCTCTATTTATGTTCTCCGCCATTATGGCAGGGCAAATCACGGCTTATTCTATTTATTCGCCGAAGATTGAGAGATAGCGAGGGTCTAGTAGGTGTGCCCCTGTCAAGGGAGTTAAAAAAGGCGCAACTCTCATCAGAGTTACGCCTATTCAATTGACTTGTTATTGACTAAGCATCAGCTGTAAAACGTCTCTCCAGATTCCAACCTATCAAGTAAGCCCTGGCACGGTTTAAATCGCTCGCCAAACTTAAGCTCAAACTGGTTCATCTTCTCGATCAAGTTCTGCAAGCCGTAGGTATCAATAAACCTAAACGGCCCACCGGTAAATGGTGGAAAGCCAATACCAAAGATTGCACCGATATCACCATCTCTGGCGCTCGCAATGATCCCTTCATCAAGACAGCGTACCGCCTCATTGAGCAGTGGAATAGTGCAACGAAGGGCAATGTCCTCTTCGGATAGGCTTCGGGAAGGCGTCAATTTCAATAATCCATACACAGATTTGTCGACCTTCTTATCTTTGCCTTTGTATTGATAGAAGCCTTTGCCTACTTTCCTACCTTTACGGCCATCGTTAAGCAAGGTGTCGAACAGATCTGGGCCTTGGAATCGCTCCCCTAGCTCTTTGACTAAAATAGGCATGATCTTGGCGCCAATATCCACACCAACCTCATCGAGCAGGGTAATAGGGCCAACAGGGAAACCGAAGTTGAGCAAGGCATTATCAATATGCTCAATTTCTTGCTCTGCCATTAATACTTGAGCAGCTTCATTCATATAAGGCGCAAGAATACGGTTCACATAGAATCCGGCGGTATCTTTGACCACAATCGGCGTTTTGCCCTGCTTACGCGCTAAGGCAACCACAGTTGCAACGGTTTCATCAGAGGTTGTGGCATGAGGTATTACCTCAACTAACGGCATTTTCTCAGCAGGGCTAAAGTAATGCAGGCCGACTATGTTCTCTGGCCTTTGAGCCCCTTCCGCTATCTGATGAATAGGCAAAGATGAAGTGTTTGAAGCAAAGATCGTGCTGTCAGAACACTCGTTTTCAATCTCTTGCACCATGCTTTGTTTCAGCGCTAGGTCTTCAAACACCGCTTCAATGACTACCTGAGCTTTATTGAATCCTAAATAGTCAGTTCCGCCACGAAGCTGAGACATTTTAGATTGCAACTGCGCTTTAGAAAGAATACGACGCTTGCGCTGCTTATTGAATAACTTGTAGTTGTAACCAAGCGCATTGAGCACGCCATCCTGCGACACATCTTTAAGATTCACAGGTAGCTTAGCTTTAGCCAATGAGACATGCGCAATACCCGCGCCCATCAAACCACCACCAAGGACACCCACTTGCTTAACCTCTGCAGGCACAGCATTGCCAAAGTGCTCTTTCTTCATTTCTGTGGTCGCAAAAAACAAAGAACGCAGCGCTTTTGATTCAGAGGTCATCACCAGCTTGCCAAATTCTAGCGCTTCTTTTTCTAGCCCTTTTGCAAAGCCTTTATCTAGGCCAAACTGCATTACTTCTAGAATTTTGTCAGCCGCTGGATAGTTACCACGCGTCTTTTGGTTGGTTTTCTTCGCGGCTTGGTCAAAAATCACCTTACGGCTCAAACCAATACTAGAGATTAATTTCTCTTTTGCTGGCGCTTTGCGTTTTGGTTTAGATTTCGTAGCGTAGGTCTTTGCTACATCCATCAAAATACTTTGAGGAACGCTGGCATCTACAAGGCCCAATTTCTTCGCCTTCTTCGCACGTACTTGTTTACCGGTTAGGATCAAATCAAGTGATGCCATAAGACCAATCAAACGAGGCAAGCGCTGAGTCCCGCCAGAGCCTGGCAATAAACCTAGTTGAACTTCGGGTAAGCCTAAGCGAGTAATATCATCATCGCTGCATACTCTATAGTCACAGGCTAACGCTAGCTCTAATCCACCGCCAAGGCACGGGCCATGAATGGCAGATACCACAGAGAAGGGAAACTCACCCAATCTTGCAAACATCTGCTGACCTGTCGTTGCAAGCTCTGTCGCTTGCTCTGCGGTGCTGCATGCATCGAGCATTCTCACATCGGCGCCAGCCACAAAATTGTCCGGTTTAAGGGAGTAAACAATTAGGCCTGTAATTTCTGATTTCTTTTGGTCAAGTTGCGCCAAGATATCATTCATCTCGTCAGCAAATGCCGCTTGCAAGGTGTTCATCTTCTCACCCTGCACATCAATTGATAGCCAAGCCAACTGCTCTGAATCTATGGTTAGATTAAATGTTTTAGTCTCGCTCATTATTCCACCTCCAAGATCATCGCAGCACCCAGTCCACCAGCAGCACATGCCGTATTAAGGCCGAGGCCTCCACCTCGTCGTTTGAGCTCTCTTAGGGTTTGCGTAATCATACGAGCACCGGTCGCAGCAAATGGGTGACCGTAAGCAATGGAGCCACCCAACACGTTAAACTTATCCATATCAATTTCGCCAATCGCTTTATCTCTTCCCAATTTATCGCGCGCGAATTTATCGCTAGCAAACATCTTCATATTCGCTAGGGCTTGAGCGGCGAAAGCTTCGTGCATATCGATCAGCGTTAAATCATTTAACGAAATACCAGCACGGTCTAGTGCCATCGGCGTTGCATACGAAGGCCCCATTAACATGTCTTTCTCAACACCTGTGGCTGAAAACGCATAGGAACGAATGTAGCCGAGGATCTCGAGCCCAAGTGCTTTTGCTTTACTTTCTGTCATCAGCATGATCGCAGCGGCGCCATCAGTAAGAGGCGTGGCATTGGCTGCCGTTACCGAGCCAAATTGACGGTCAAATGCGGGTCTTAATTTGGCGTAGCCTTCAATCGTGGAATCAAAACGAATGTTGTTGTCGGTATCAATCCACTTTTTATAAGGTTCTGGATAGGCCGTCATCACTTCATCGCGGATCTTACCTTCATTCCATGCCTCTGCGGCAAAAGCATGAGAGCGATGCGCCAAAGCATCTTGATCTTCTCGAGAGATAGAATGGGTCTTCGCCATTTGCTCTGCCGTTTGTCCCATGGACAATCCCGTAGAGTATTCAGCAACAGCAGGCGGAACAGGCATCAAGTCTTTCATCTTGAAGCCACTGACGATTTTTAGCTTTTGTGATAGCGAGCGAGCTTTACTAAGAGCTAAGAGATTTGAAGCAAGAGACTTGGTCACGCCAATAGGGAGCACTGACGATGAATCTGCTCCACCAGCAATACCCACCTCTATATTTCCCGCGAGAATTGACTCTACAACGTTCGCCGTAGCTTGAAAACTAGTTGCACAAGCACGCGTGACACTGTAAGCATCTGTATTAATATCCATGCCGGTACCCAGTACAATCTCACGAGCAATGTTGGGAGCAGCAGGCATTTGAATGACTTGACCAAAAACGACCTGCTCTATCATAGACGGGTCGATCTCTGTACGCGCAAGCATTTCGCTCACTACCATCTTACCGAGATCTAGTGCAGGCACATCTTTGAGTTCTGTGCTTTGTCTAGCAAAGGGCGTTCGAAGCCCTGCGACTACTGCCACCCTATCTCCCTGTCGGGTCGTCAACTGTTGTAATCCCATCACACATCCTTAATTAAGTGGTCAGACCTCGACCATTGTAATCAGAATGTTAATGAAATCAAAACATAAAATGAGCAAACTAGATCTTAAGCAAAAAAAAACCGCACCCTAGGGTGCGGTTATAAAGTACTGTTAATACAGTGTACTACTCACTGTATCATCAAATCTCACTAAAAAATGGTGAATAGCCAAAAGGCAAAAGGTTAAGTGAGAGATTGAAGTCAGCCTAAAAGGAAACTGTCACTTGAGTGGGTTTACAATATGCAACGGTATGTTTGCAACTATATGTTCACCAGATGACCGAGTGTACTATAGGGAAACTGAGCATTCATTCTTTGAAGTAGATCAATTTTTTCACTGTTATAGTTACAGTGAATGTAACAAGCGCGCATAAACCAAGGAGGTTGTGTGGCAATACTACGGATTTTCGACAAAAAAGAAAAATCTCGAAAGAAAAGTTCGACCTCTCCGGTCGACTCTAATATGGATAAACAAAGAAAATACGAAGCGCTCGTTCGCGCTTATCATCGAGACCTATTTCGCTATGCATACTGGTTGTGTAAAGATCGCTCCGTTGCGGAAGATCTTGTACAAGAAACCTGTTTAAGAGCGTGGAAGGCACTGGACTCTTTGCAAGATGACAAAGCTGCTAAGTCATGGCTCATCACAATACTTCGACGAGAGAATGCTCGACGCTTCGAAAGAAAGCAACTCGATCTTGTTGATATCGATGATCCAGGCAACGAAGGCCACAGTAGCGACGACGGCTTTCATCAAAGTGAGTGGCTTCAAGCTCAGATAATGCGCCTTGACCTCGAATATAGGGAACCGTTATTCCTCCAAGTAGTTGGTGGATTCAGCGGAGAAGAGATCGGCGACATATTAGACCTAAATAAAAACACTGTGATGACTCGACTTTTTAGGGCTAGAAACCAACTTAAAGAATTACTCGATTCATCAACTTCAAATCAGGGGAGGCAAAATGGATGATTTAGAATTTCGCCGCCGCATCATGTCTGACCCGAAAGCGCGAGACGAAGATCTACTCAGCGCCATCGCAAACAATGACAACAATGCCAAGTTTGCCGATGACGTGTTAAATCTTGACGCAAGAATAGAACAGGCAATGCGTGTCGATGTGCCAGAGAGTTTGGCTGATAAGATTTTGTTTAATCAGAGTACTGAAGATAACGTGGTGCGCCCAAACTTTGCCAAACGTAGCCTAGCGGTTGCCGCCTCTGTCGCATTTGCTGCTGGGATTATGATTGGACAGCTAAATTGGTCACCAAATATAGTGCCTGCTGCTCATGCCAGTCTTGCCGATGAAGCCGTGCAACATGTGATTACTGAAAGCCCATTTACTGACAAGCTCGATGAGCAGGTTGACTCTAGCCAAATCAATACCAAGCTAACGCCGTTTGCGTATCAGTTTAGTGAGAGTTTTCCGTACCACGTGTACTACCTGAATCACTGTGGCTTTGGTGAAAGTAACGCATTGCACATGGTTTTCCAGGGTGAAAAAGGGCGAATTACCCTATTTATTACCAATATCAGCTCAGATCATGCAGTGAACTTTAGTGAAAACCAGATGTCCGGCACTGTAGTTCCCATTGGTACTGCTTCTATGATACTCGTTGGCGACAGTGACGAGGATGTTGCAAGTGTTGCCGAGCGGTTAGCAAGCATCATATCACCCATTTCATAAATATAATACCTCAATAATTTCAACCCCTTACAGTTCATAATTGTTAAGGGGTTATCATTTCTGACCTATTTTTCTTATCAATAATTGATTTAGAGCAATAACTCTAAGAATTGCGATATTACAGAGATATTGCACCATCTTGCTCGCAAAACTAAACAATTTAGCCATTTTAGGTAGTGGTCTGAGTTGTTAATTTTATAATAATCAATAGTATCAGCCGACTTCGACATTCAAGACCGGTTGATACGCTAGGATTTTGGCGTAAAACCATAAGGAAATTATTCATGAATAAGACGCGTATTCTTAAACGCTCTCTACTTGCAGTTGCAGTTGCTGCGACCACTTCTCAGGCGCACGCTGCAGGCTTTCAACTTAACGCACAATCAGCGACAGGTATTGGTCGTGCATTTGCAGGTGACGCAGTAATCGCAGATAACGCGTCTTCTATGGCTCGTAACCCAGCGACAATGGCCCTTTTTGATAAAACTTCTTTGTCTCTTGGTTTCGAAGCGATTATTACTGATATTTCGGTTAAAGATGCTCAAGGCTTTAGCCAAGATGCAGGCGGCTACGTGCCTCTTCCGGGCTATGACGATGTTGGCGGTACATCTATTGCGCCAAACATTCACTTAATCGTTCCTGTGAACGATAAGTTTGCCTGGGGTGTTAATGCTTACTCTAACTTTGGTACAAGCACTGATTTTTCTGGTAGTGACTATTGGAACAATTCAGCATTTGGTGGCGAAACTGACATACTAAGTATGAACATTGGTCTATCTGGTTCTTATCGCCTAAATGAACAATGGAGTTTCGGTGCCGGTCTAGACATCATCTACGGTAAAGGAACTATCCGCCGCGGAGCTCAAGAGCTAAACTTGCCACCAGCAGTTCAACTTGTAAACATTCAAGATGCTGATGGTTGGGGCGTTGGGTTCAATGTCGGTACTGTTTATGAGTTGAATGAAAATAACCGTTTCGGTCTCTCATATCGTTACAGCCCAGAAATCGAAGCTGAAGATGATCATGGACAAAAATTAACGCTTCCTCTACCTGACATGGCTGAGTTCTCTGGTTACCATCGTATAAACGAGACAGCATTCGCAGTACACTACTCAGTACAGTGGATTGGTTGGAGTGCATTCGACAAGATCGACTTCGAAAACCTAGATCCTACTCGCTCGCTTGCTGGTATCCCAGATGGTACTTACTCAAAACCATATGAATGGCAAGATGGCTGGCACTTCGCAATCGGTGGTACGTGGTACTTGAACGACAAAGTAACTCTACGTACAGGTTACATGCATGATACTAGTGCCCAAGACGAGATCACTTCTATCTCAGTACCTGATTCAGACCGTAACTGGATTTCTGCGGGTGCAACATACCACTTCAGCGATGATTCAAACATGGACTTTGGTATTACCTACCTAATTGGCTCTGATGAAGCAGTATCAGAGGAAGGTGGCGCGGTACTTGCGACAACTCGTGCAGACGCAATCCTAGTTGGTCTTCAGTACAGCCACAGCTTCTAAGCTAAGCCTGACTGATACATAACTAATAAAGGTGTTGAACTCAGGTTCAGCACCTTTTTTGTTTAAATGGCGCAGTTTTGTTTAAATGGCGCAGTGTTGTTTGACGCGAGGAACGTGTCTTCTACTATGACAATCGAAGACCAAAACTGCACACCAATCGTCATCCTAGAATTTACGCTGTAAATATCTAGGATCTTAGTGAGCACAAAGCTTGGCTATGGCACTCCCCAAGATTACGGATATTTGCGCTGCAAATTCCGCAATGACGGAGTTCAGTGTGACTAGGCGTGAGGAAAGTACCTCCTACTATGAAAATCGAAGACCAAAACTGCACACCAATCGTCACCCTAGAATTTACGCTGTAAATATCTAGGATCTTAGTGAGCACAAAGCTTGGCTATGGCACTCCCCAAGATTACGGATATTTGCGCTGCAAATTCCGCAATGACGGACTGCAGTGCGACTAGGCGTGGGGAAAGTACCTTCTACTATGACAATCGAAGACCAAAACTGTACACCAATCGTCATCCTAGAATTTACGCAGTAAATATCTAGGATCTTAGTGAGCACATAGTTTGGCTAAGGCACGCTCCAAGATTACGGATATTTGCGCTGCAAATTCCGTAATTACGCAGTGTAGTGCGACTTGACGTGAGGAAAGTACCTTCTACTGTGACAATAGAAGACCAAAACTGAACACCAATCGTCATCCTAGAATTTACACAGTAAATATCTAGGATATTAGTGAGCACAAAGCTTGACTAAGGCGCTCTCCAAGATTACGGATATTTGCGCTGCAAATTCCGCGATGACGTAGAGGTCACCCGATGGAACCTAGTTTCTTCTTCTAGGTTCTTAAACCCTATTATCCCCACAACTAAACGCGATAATCTGACTTATCTCGCTCAGGCTTCTATCGGATTCTTGTTGCCAGTGACAGAACGCATTATTGGCGGCAGCTCTCGATTTTTTCGTATCACGCCCGCCATCAATAATGCCGTAATTTCGCAGGTAACTTTCCACATCTGAAGATAAAATGAAGGTATCTACGCCCATCTGACGCAATGTGTAAGGGCCCGTATTGCCGCCTAGCCTCGCTCCATGCCTTTTCAGGTGGTCCCATAGGCCTGTAATGTTTTCTGATGGCCATTGCGCTACCATCTTGGCGAATGAGCCATGCGTTAATCTTGCATCCATCAACATCTCAGCATTGGTTTTGATGGTCAGTACCTTGCCAAAATGACGAATAATTTTCGGATCTCTCGCCTTCATTTCCCAATGCTCGTCAGATAGCATCAAAAGTAGCTCAGGTTTAAAGCCAAAAAATAGCTCTTCAAAATTAGGCCACTTATCTCTAACTACCTTCCATGACATTCCCGACTGAAACACCTTCAAACTAAAAATAGACAGCCAGCGATCATCAGGAATTTGCGCTATTTCCTCTGCGGAGAACGGAACAGAAAGCCGCGCTTCGAGTTGGGCACTTCCTCCCTTGCGCTTGGCGGCACGCTGGTAGATATCAGAGAATTTTTCGAGATGCATAAACAAAACCTAGCAATGTCAGAAACAAAAAAGGGCGAAATCAAACCCGTTGATTTCGCCCTCGGTATTTTTGTTTAAATTACAGCATCGCTTCGCGGTCTGCTACCTTCTTCAGGTCGATAATTTCGCCCAGTTCAGTATCAATCAGGAAGTGATCACTTGCCTCACCCGTTGCGAAACGGTCAAGGATGTAGAACAGTGTACCAAAGCGCACCTTGAATACCTGACCTACCGGTGTATGACCTTCAGAGCCCGCTGGCAAACGAATCTCGTTGTCCATCTCTGACAGCTCATCACTAAGCAGCTTGTACTGTGGAAGACGTGATTGTTTGATATCACGGAACGCTAGCTCATCAGCATTACGCAGACGATAGAAGTCAGTCGCTAATTCAGTACCGTCCCACTCAGCGAAAGACATCAGGCTCATACCATGCTGATTAGCAAGAACTGTCGCCTTCTCCTTTGCTTTAGTCCAATCTTGCAGGAACTTGTCCAGATCTTCGTTAGCAAATGCATCTGTACATGGGATATCTAATGCCGCCTTTAGCTGACAAACCGTAATATCGGTTTCTAGCTGAGATAGGATAAGCATCTGCTTGCCATCCATATTAAACAGCATGTTTTTCAGGTCTTGTGGCCACTCATTAGGCAAGAAACGAAGTCGAGTTAGTTCCTTGATATGCCAATCTGTTAGCTCATAATAGTCTTTAGAGTCTAGGATCTCACGAGTCCAAGCATCCTCTTTGCCCATCGCAGTTAGGTGAGCGTGCTCTTCAGCATAGTGCTCAAATAGCTCGTTAAAGCGTGGAACCTCTTCGATAATAACGGTTTCTACTTCAACTTGGCCCTGAGGAAGAATTTCAAGAACCTTATAAGCAGGAATATAGCCCGCTAGAGACGGTGCTTGAATGTTAAACAAGGTGTAGGTTTCACCACCAATGTTGTACTGCTTTTTGCCAGTATCATTGAAGTGCATATGGCCACCCACGTGGATGCCTAGACCTGTTTGTGCCAGAGCTTTCGACGTATCATCTTCTGGTACGCGCTTAAGCTGGAAGTTACCTTCACCAAAGATATCTTCAATCTCTTCTGAAGCGCCATTGTAGAAATCGGTCATCGGGAAGTGGCTAAACGAGATAAGCACCTTGTTTTGCTCTTTTGCCGCTTGAACAGTATCTGCCATCCACTCAATGACATGCTCTTTATGAGTCAACATCATGTTGTAACCAGCGTTACTAGAACCCTCGAAATCATTGCCATTTTGAGAGTTATCTGCAGTACCTGCCTTCGGCTGATACACGTTGGCATCGATTGCCATCAACCAAACACCTTCAATAGGCTCAACTAGATAGGTCGTATCTGGAACCATTGAACATGATGTGTAGTCTTCTTTCTTGTAATCGCCACCAGTACCTTCATGACAAATTTCAAAGAAGCGATTCTCAAATTTTGATTCTATATACGCGGTTTCATATCGATAGTTATCGCGTGCGCCCTGAGATGAGTATGGCGTTTCAAAATAGAAATGCTCAGGTGTTGGGTGGAAGCCATGTGGTGCTAGGATATCCATGATTTCCTTATAGCCCCACTCTTGCACCTCTTCAGTACAGATTTGTGGCAAGTCCCACTCACCGTGAATCAGTGTCCAATCACCAGAATAACCGTCACAACCGTTAGAGCCTCGGCTATAGATACGTTGCTCCTTGCCGCCTTCACCAAGATAGTCGCGCTTGCCGTTTGGAATGCTGAATGGGCGTGTTGGATCGTGGTTACCTGGAGCTGCAAAGAATTCTAAGTCATATTTTTCAGCGTAGTGATCAAAGATCTCTACCAAGCCACGCATGTGCACAGGTTGGCCGTCATCACTAAAGTCACCTGGCAGTGCAACGTGCTTGATACCACGTGCTACTACATCATCTAGAGCGGCGATCATCGCAAAATAGTTTTCGTTAAAAAGACGCGTTGATTCCATCTGAGACTGCATGGTGCGAATCGTAGCACCCTCGCCAGTAACACTATTGTAGAGGCCGTCAAACGAACCATCTTTAAAATCACCGTACACATCATGGAAGTGGATATCAGGCATAAAGGCAATTTTGACACCAGATACTTCCACTGGCGGCTGATCTTTATCTTGCGTATCGTTTGAACTGTCATTACAACCAGCTAGAAAAACAGCACTGGCAACGGCCAGAGCACTTAGCTTTAATCTCATGCTTTCTCCAATAGGTATTTGTTAAAAAACCATGAGAGACTAAGTGAGTTAAATGACAAATTTGGTGAATTTTTATTGCAGTAGAATGACAGGCTGTAACGGAACGTAAAAAGCATAACCATTTAAAATCATATAGTTACAGTTAACTACCCGATTTCCTGGGTTGTATTAGTTTAAGATAACTCTCTATATAAACGATAAAAGAGACTAAAACTCCTCATCCAAATAGTCATCTAAAAAGTCTTCCTCCTCCTCATCAACAGCTTCGTTGTCAGCAACATCTGCCTTATAAGCGCGACGCTGTAGGTAGGCATCTCTAGATAGCGCATATGGATCTGGCGAGTTGTTGAGTAACTCTTCTTGCGCCACCAATGCAGAACGAGTTTCCATTCCTTCAAATACCCACTTACCAAAGCTAGCCCATATATTTAGGTAAGATAGCGTTGGGTAAAGACCATCAGCAAAATCCCCCACTTCACGCAGCGTATAGGGGCCATAGCCAGGAAACATAAAGTACCAACCGCTTCCTAGTCCCCATTTACCAAGAACATCACTGAACGCTCGATTATCTTCTTTTGCAATACCGCCATGTGAAGCGGCATCGTAAAGTCCAACAACACCAAAGGTCGTATTGATCCAGAAACGATTGAAATGATTGAGCGCTAAAGTGCCGTTGCCCATCAATAGGTTGTTTACCACACTTGAGGGTTCGTCTAGATGCGCAAGGAAGTTACTAATGCCGGTTCGAATAAAACCTGGGGTATAGCCAGTATAGGCAAGTGAAACTGGTCGAACGAAGTAGGGATCAAGGATGTCATAATTGAAATCCCACATGGTGCGGTTGAAGCCTTCAAATGGATCATTAGAATGAGAGACATCCTCCCCTTCAGGATTAGAAGCACAGCCTATCATCAATGTGACAATCAAGATCCAAGTTCGACTCATATAGGAGATCCGTTCCCTGTCGATTCAAAGCGTTAGGTGCAAAGGCAGCCCCTTTGCACCCTCAATAACTAGTATTGACTATTAATGACTAAATTAACATCTTCCCCTTTAACAGTCACTTCGCTCTCACCATACCAGTCTCCACCTTTGGTTGAGACATTACCATCAGTATCAATGCGTGCTCGTACAATGAACTCATCTAGATCGGACAGGTTTTGACCTTCTATCATGCTGTTACCATCATCCATCATGATCATTCGCGGGAAGGTACCTAAGCCATAGCGGGCCGCAGCAACAGGCATTGGTGAACCATCAGCTCTGTGAACAGATACAATCAACACGCCTTGCTCTGGTAGCGCCACATCATCCGATAGTGAAACACCAATACGCACTAAACCAGGGGCTGCTTCACCTTCTGTACCTAAGCTACGCTGAGCACTATTAATGCTTCGCTCGAGCATCTCATAACGGCTATCATCAGGGCCAATAAGCTGCTGCATAGTTCGCCAGTAGCGAATTGCGCCTGCATAGTCTTGTTTCTCAAATGCACTAAAGGCAAGTAATGAGAACACACGAAGGTCGACATAGTCTCTGCGCAGCAAGTCATGAAGAAGACGCTCTGCTTCAAGCTGATCAACTTCATCACCAGATAGCGTTAGAGCTTGAGCAAGACCTAACTGAATATCAGGGCTCTCAGGCTCTAGCTTACGGGCTCGTTCCATTGCGCCAATCGCGGTTTGGATATCACGGTTTGCAAGTCCAATACGACCCAATAAAAGCCAGCCAGTCGCATCATCACTGTTTTTATGCAGGCTGGTTCTTAATGCCAATGTAAGGTCTTTCAGCTCATCCTCACTCATTGGTTGCCCGTTGGCATCCATTAGCTTTTTGCTCAGAGCGGGTAAGTTTGCACTCACCTCTTGCCAGTGTTTGACGTCATTTATCGCGCCGAACTTTGCATAAAAGCCATAAGAAACGCCTAATAGAAGTGCAGCAGACACCACTGCAACGAGCACTGGAGAAGCCAGTTTGGTTGATGCTAACTGCTGATCTTCAGGAATATCATCAAGCAGTGCTTGCTTCAAATCGACGATCAGCTCGTCTTTATCAACCACGATACCTTCTTCATCTTCAACGCCAAGCTCAGCAACACGTTCTTTAAATATCGCTTTGTTCAGTTCATCGCGACGCTCAGCATCGTTAATCGCTTTTTTACGAATCAGTGGAATTACAATTAGTGCCGCCGAAAAGAGGACAATAAGTAAGGTCGAAATCCAAAACAACGTCATTATTTGTTGTCTCCATTGTCTTCTTTAAGCAATGCATCAAGGCGTTGCTGCTCTTCTGCACTGAGTGGTGTGCTCTTTGCAGCCTTGGCTGGTTTACGTCGACTTCTGGTGAGAATGAAGCCAAAACCAATTAATACGACACACAGTGGCCCAAGCCATAAAATTGCCGTGGCTGCGGTGAACGGTGGCTGATAAGTCACAAAGTTACCGTAACGTGCCACCATATAATCCACAATCTCTTGCTTGGACTTACCCTCTTTGGTCATCTCGTACACTTTCTCACGAAGATCGAGGGCAAGTTCCGCATTAGAGTCACCAATGGTGTTGTTTTGACATTTAGGGCAACGAAGCGTTTGATTTAGCTCGTGAAACTGCTTCTCTTGCTCTGGAGAGTCAAATTCGTGAATCTCAATAACGGCAAATGCCGTCATACTCATCATCATTGAAGCAACTAAGGCAATTAACCACTTTTTCATGATTTCACCTCATCAAGCATCTCTTGATACATAGGGCCTAGTTTCTCACGCCAGTTTGTCGCATTCACATCACCCACATGGCGATAGCGAATCACGCCATTAGCATCAATCAAGAAGGTTTCTGGCGCACCATAAACCCCTAAATCAAGCCCGAGCATTCCTCTGCCATCAAATAGACTAACCATATAAGGATTGCCAAGCTCACGAAGCCATTTGATGGCTTTAGCGCGGTCATCTTTATAGTTCAAGCCAATGATTTTCACGCCTTGGGCGGACAATTCATTAAGGTACTGGTGCTCGGCATAACAGGTAGGACACCAAGTTGCCCAAACATTAAGGAGCAAAGGCTGACCGGTAAAAATGGCCTGATCGTGCTGCAAGCCTTCTGTTTCCAAGTCTTCAAGCTTAAACACTGGCACTTGTTTTCCAATCAGCACGGATTCGAGCTTAGTCGGGTCATCGCCCCCTGCGTTTCGCGTTAGCTGGGTAGCAAACACCATTGCTAGAACCATAAACAAAACTAGAGGTACAAATAATACTTTCTTATTCATTACGACTCCTTTTTCACCGCTTTGTTACGAAAGCGGTAGCGTCTATCACTGATTGCGATAGCACCGCCAATAGCCATTAACAGGCTACCTGCCCAAATCCAACGAACGAAGGGTTTATAGTAGATACGCACAGCCCAAGAGACGCCATCATCAAGTTTTTCACCCATCGCTATATACAAATCACGAGTAACACCCGCATCAATAGCGGCTTCCGTCATCATAGAGCGAGCGGTTGTGTAGAAACGCTTCTCTGCGTGAAGTGTATTGATGTGCTTACCGTCTTTAGTGACGTCAAAGTCTGCGATATAACCATCGTAGTTAGGGCCATCGTTATCACGCACCTTATCAAAGTAGAAGTTATAACCCTGAATCTCGAAGTTATCACCAGGAGCAAGGCGCACATCGCGCTCAATGCTATAGTTTTGCACCATAGCAATACCAATCACTGTCACTGCTAAACCAATATGAGCAGACATCATCGCCCAGTGGTTGCGAGGTAGCTTAGTGATACCCTTTGCAAATGAGTGACGGTGTGTCGCTCGCGTGTAAAGCTCGAATGAGTGCAGACAGATGATCCACAGCGCCATCACCCAGCCAAGGTATGCAAGGCCAGTAAAGCTCTCGCCCAATATCATCACCATTGCCGCGCCCAACGCTAGCGAGATAACCCCACTAATCACGATAGGTTTCGTAAAGTTTGCGATACTGTCACGCTTCCAGCGTATCAAGGGTCCAATACCTAACAGGAAGGCAAACGGCACCATCAGCCAAGTGAACAAGGTGTTGAAGAACGGAGCGCCAATCGAGACCGAGCCCAGACCAATCTGTTTATGTACTAGCGGCAATAACGTACCCACAAGCACCACAACCAGAGCAGCAACCAATAGCACGTTGTTTGCAAGTAGCGCGTTCTCGCGGGATACGAGATCAAAATTACCTCGCACTCGCACCGAAGACCCTTTTAGAGCAAACAGTAACAACGAGCCACCGATAACAAAGACTAGGAAGCCAAGGATGAACATGCCTCGAGAGGGGTCAGACGCAAATGCGTGTACGGAGACCAAGATGCCTGAACGAACCAAAAATGTGCCGAGCAAACTCAAAGAGAACGCAGAGATCGCCAGTAACACAGTCCAAGCTTTGAAGGTGCCGCGTTTTTCAGTCACTGCTAATGAGTGCATCAATGCTGTACCCGCTAGCCAAGGCATAAACGAAGCATTCTCTACGGGATCCCAGAACCACCAGCCGCCCCAGCCAAGTTCGTAATATGCCCACCAAGAACCAAGAGCAATACCGACCGTCAAAAATGACCATGCTGCAATTGTCCAAGGTCTTGACCAGCGCGCCCATGCGGTATCAAGTCGACCTGTCATCAAAGAAGCAATCGCAAAAGAGAATGCAACCGAGAAGCCTACATAACCCATGTACAACATTGGCGGATGGATAATCAAGCCAGGGTCTTGAAGTAGTGGGTTAAGATCGCGACCATCTACAGGGAAATAAGGCAGGGTCCTATCAAATGGATTCGAAGTTACGATAATAAACAGCAAGAAGCCCACGGTTATGAGACCCATTACCGCAAGCACGCGAGCAACAGATTCTTGAGGCATTCCCTTGCTGAAAGTAGCAACGGCAACTGTCCAAGCTGCTTGTATCAGTACCCAAAGTAGTAGTGAGCCTTCATGCGCTCCCCAAACAGCGGTAATGCGGTAGTACCAAGGCAATGCACTATTGGAGTTATTCGCTACATATTGAAGCGTAAAATCGTTGTGGTAGAAAGACCAACACAAGATATAAAATGATATCGCCAGCAGGATAAACATGCCCCAAGACAAAGGTCTTGAAGTGTTCATCAATAGCGCATTGTTTTTTGAGGCGCCCCACAGAGGCAACACACTCAACAACACCGCTAGAGCGAGTGAAACGATGAGAGCAAAATGCCCTAACTCAGCAATCATTGAGCGCTTCCTTGTTTTTGTTCTTGAGTATACTCAAGAGGCTCGTGAACCACTTTCATTGCTTCAGCAACCTCGGGTGGCATGTATTCTTCATCGTGCTTCGCTAATACTTCAAAAGCTTCAACAGTATGACTATCCGTCAAAACGCCTTGGGCTACGATGCCCTGCCCTTCACGGAACAAGTCAGGCAAAATGCCATCATAAGTTACCGTCACAGCAGGACCGACATCGGCAACATCAAAAGAGACTCGTAATGATTCAGAATCACGAGATACGGTGCCTGCTACAACCATTCCGCCAATTCGAAGGCGCTGTCCGATTTCTGGTTTCTCACCGTTACTCTTACCGTTTACGATCTCAGTCGGCGTATAGAACAAATCCATATTCTGATTTAGTGCATACAGCATCAAGCCTACCGTTGCGCCCAAACCAACCAACAGAGCGACAATTAAGCCCATTCTCTTTTTACGTCTAGGATTCATAATGTGTTCTCCATATTCTTAGCCGCATCGATACGTGCTTGGCGATCCATCCGATTTTTAACCTCTTTTAACGTCGCTTTGCTGTCTAAACGACTGAATAGAAAAATCAAACCTAGGGCGCCAAATGTGATGGCAAAAGCACCCCAAACGTAGGAGGCGTAACCTCCCATATAAAATAAGTCCGACAGGGAATCAAAATGCATGCGTTACCCTTTAGCAAAAGTACGTTTTGCGAGTTCCTGCACCCAAGGTCTATGTCCCTCTTTTTGCAGAATCGCGGTTCTAAAACGAGTCATGGTCACTGAGCCAAAGAAGAAGGCAAAGCCGAAGATGTTGAGCAATAATGGCCATAACATATCATTGGAAATTGATGGTTTTTCAAATTTGGTAATAGTTGCCCCTTGATGAAGCGTATTCCACCATTCCACAGAGAAGTGAATAATTGGTAAGTTGATAACGCCTACCACTGCAAGCAAACCGGCAGCTTTAGCTGCTGTCTTTTGGTCGTCAAAGGCATGATAAAGTGCAATCACACCCAAGTAGAGAAATAGAAGTACCAACTCAGAGGTCAGACGCGCATCCCATACCCACCACGTGCCCCACATAGGCTTACCCCAAATTGCGCCTGTTACTAGCGCGATAAAGGTAAACACTGCGCCAATCGGTGCCATCGCAGAGGCTGCAATGCTGGCTAATCGCAGTTGCCATACTAAGCCAATAAAAGCGGCGATCGCCATCGACATGTAAGCGCCCATTGACCAAATCGCCGAAGGCACGTGAATGTAGATGATCCTGAAGCTGTCGCCTTGTTGATAATCACTTGGCGCGAAAGCCAGTCCCCACGCCGTTCCCACAGTAAGACAAATTACAGCTAACGCCGTAAACCAAGGTTGCAGGGTTCCGCATAGATTGTAAGTTGCTTCAGGTTTTGCGTATGGATGGAGCCACTTCCACATGTTGTTTTACTCTCTGAGAAAATTAAGGTTAATTTACCGATACGCGCAATGCTGCGCTAGTTGCGAATGGTGTTAATGTTATCGAGCCCACTAACATAGCCGCTAAAATTGCGATTTGTCCGTTGTATGCAACGCCTAGCCCTGCAGAATCGATTGCAGAGGTAGCAAAAATTAGTACCGGAATATACAGGGGTAAGATCAAAAGACTGAGCAAAACACCGCCTTTTTGTAGACCGACAGTCAATGCAACGCCAATTGCCCCCAAAAAGCTTAATGTCGGGGTGCCAAGCAATAAGGTAATCAATACCGCACTCCAAGACTCCCAAGTTAGACTCAATAGAACCGCCAACAAAGGACTAATGAGAATTAAAGGTAAGCCGGTCAAAATCCAGTGTGCGATTACTTTAGAAATAACGACTAGTGGTAACGGCAGTGGCATAAGCATCAACTGCTCAAGCGCCCCATCCTGATAATCATCGCGAAATAATCTTTCTAGAGACAAAAGCGCCGCCAATAATGCTGCAACCCATACAATACCGGGAGCAATACGCATTAGCAGGTTTGGCTCTGGGCCAATACCTAATGGGAAAAGGGTGATGACGATGATAAAAAACCACAATGGGTTAAAGACATCGGCTCGACGCCTAAAGGCAATCAACAGCTCGCGACGAACAATGGCCCACATATGTTTAAACATTAGTGACCCAACCTTATCTTGCGAAGCTTACTATTGTTTTCAAACATATCTTGGTGGGTAGTCAACAACACCATACCTCCCTGTTCAGTATGCTGAAGAAACAGCTGTTCAAGCACCTTCACACCTTGCTTGTCTATCGCAGTTAGTGGCTCATCAAGGATCCACAGTGGGTGCTTGCTTAGCCACAGTCTCGCCAAAGCGACTCTGCGTTGCTGTCCCGCAGACAGTTGCGCTACTGGAACATCCTCTCGTCCTGCAAGCCCAACTTTGGTTAGCGCCTGCCAAACTTCATCATGGGTATAGGAATGGCCACTGATATTGAGATAAAACGACAGGTTTTCAAAGGCACTCAAGTCGCGCTTGATACCGGTTTGATGTCCCAAAAATAATAGATCTTGGTGGAAACTGTCTCGGTCTGAAAAAATGGATTCGTTCTTCCACGCAATATCACCGGCTTCTTTATCACCCAAACCAGCAATAATTCGAAGCAGGGTCGTTTTACCGGTACCGTTACGCCCTTCAATCTGAACCAGATCTCCAGCCTCTACAGTAAAAGACAGGCTCTCGAATAAAATTCTTTCATCGCGTATTGCAGTTAATCCATTTACTTTCAGCATAGCCCGACAGTATCTATTCCAAAGAGTTGGCATAGTAACACAGGCTTATTAAGGCCAACCAATGTAAACGATTAATTAGTAAGCGTTTCTTCACAGAAAAGTGAAGTATGTCGTCAGGATTTGAAACGGGTCATACTCTCAACCCTTAAAGCCCTTAGTATGAGTAAGTCATTACCATGTTTACTAGATTTCGTTCAGGGCCTGCTACCAACTCAAGGCTAGTGCCAAATGAGTTCGCAAAATTCCAGTTCATACCGACCACACCGGCGTATTGCGACGAGCTACTTTGCTCTAAAGAGTAACTTAAACCTTCCACCCCTAAAGCATCATTTTCAGCAACACGACCTTCGGTATTCATATAAGCCGCCCCCACATACCCATAGATAGCGCCATATCCCGCAACTGGGAATAATTGACCGATACGTGGGCTAAGCATCACGGTTTTAGCGGTAGTACGACCGTCATCGGTTTTCGACTGGGTCATACTCAGCGGCACCACATAGGTAAATCCACCAAACTGGCCGACAAAATTAGCTGAAAACCCCCAGTTTGTTCCTTTGATATCATCAATTTCAAATGTAGGTATTTCTATCACCTCACCTATCTTGTCACACAGTTCGCTACCCAATCTTGGGTCTGTTTGACAGTGCTCTGAGAAACGCTCAAATATCGATGTCGGTATCCCAACACTTAGCGCTGTTCGCCCGCGAAAGCGACCGCCATGTACGCCCACCTGTAAATTAGGCAAAACCCACGCTGCTGCTCTCAATTGCAAAGTAGCGCTTTCAATCTCCGGATCTCCCCACGTCACCTGAGAAAGGTCGTACTTATCACTTAGATTGTTGTCTCCATAAGAGACTTCAAGGGAATGAATGTCGTAACCTTGCTTCGCCACACTGGGAATCAAAGACAACGAAAACGGCAGTGGAAGGTGGTAACCAAGATCAATAGCCTGCTGCGCATGAAACGGCAACATACGGTCGTACTTTTCATTCAATTTTTCTTGCTTTTGCTCGTCGGGAAAATCAACGCGAGCGGGGTTAGCCAGCGCTATAGTGCTAAACAGAGAAAAAATCGTTAGGCAGATTAAATGGCGCATACTTAGAACGCCTCAGTAAAGGTGAGGTAAAATCCCATCTCATCTTGATTTGAGAAGCCCAAGTCCGCCCGAACATTCATCCTTGGCTGCAACTCATAGCGATAACCCACTCCATAAGTCACAACCCAATCTTGATAAAGATCACTGGCTTGTTCGCCAATGGAGCCTGCGCCAAGCCATAGCGTCACGCCATGCCGACTTAAGCCCTCACCATCTTTAAAGGTATGACGATACTCCACAGTATTTTCTGTGGCATTGAGGTCTCGAAAGTGTCCGAGGTAGGTCCCTCGCATGAAATCCATCCCTCCGAGGGTTGCCATATCATAATAAGGAACATCACCTTGGCTTAGTTCGATTCGATTCAAGAAAGCAAAGGTCGACCCTATTCTTGGGGTGATATAGAAGCGATAATCAGCAAGAGCTTTTTCGTACCGTGAATCACTACCCCACTCTGGAGAATAATTTGAGTATTCAAGGTTAAAGAAGTGACCACGGCGTGCATTAACCGCCACATCTCGGCTGTCCCACTGAACTGCTGCGCCAAGGCCTAGGCTTAAAGGTAAGTCTTTAAAGCGATTAAAATTAGGGTCTTGTAAAGCAGAATCTGGGATCTTATCTTGCGTTGGCGAAAAATATTTCAATCGCAGAATCGGCCCAATATAAAGCTGATCATAAACTCTAAAGGTAAGGTCAGCGTTGTATTTGACGAATTCAAGGTCCAACAGCAAGTCATCACTCGCCTTTTGAGACGTACCCGCCTCATAGCCTATGCCCCAGTAATAAAGATTTTGATGACCCGCATCCAGATGCCCAAAGTAACGAATATTATCATCGGCAAAGAAGACTTTCTGCTTTGAACGAACACCAAAGCCAATGCCACCTTCAAGTTCGTTGGCAACGCCTACCAAGGTAATCGAAGAGCGCTGAAGGGCATCATCATCCTCTGTTTTAAACGAGAACAACCCACCAACGGCCAGCATTAACCCTGTTTCAGGCATATAACCTGGTCCGCCGAGAATAGAAAACATTGGGCGATTGGGATCTTTAGACTCAGTACTTGAAGCAACTGAATGCCAAGAAAACAAGGGATAGCAAAAGAATAGAGATAGGAGTGCTTTAGCTGAGAGTGAGCATCGACGCATACAGAAACACAGACAAAACAGCCATGTTAAAAGCAGAGATGGTATTCACCTAATCAACTGTTTGCATTTCAGGTATGCGTGAAGATTATATGATTTCATAATCAAGTATTGAAATCGATCTACAAAAAAAGAAACTTAAGCGATTGCACATTATGATAGCACCCTCAAACAATGCTTGAGGGCTCTATCATAAGTAGAAACTATACAAACGCTTATTATTAAATTGTCGAACGCTACATTTTAACGCTGGAATGATAACCCGGAGTCGCTTGATTTTGCAGGGACTGACTAATCCAATGACAAAATGGCACAGTGCGGGTATCTAGATACCAACTTAGTGATATGCCTTTCTTTACGATTGGTAGTAAGCGGGAATTGACAACACGCAGGGTTTCATATTGAGACAACATAGAAAGTGCACTGTGCGGAATACAAGCAATATTAGAACCAGACTCACACATCTTGTATAAGGTCGCTAGATCATCTACCCGCCACACCGATGCAATATTAGTGATGCACTTGAGCTCTTCTGTCTCAAATTGAGGTGGTATCAGATAGCGATAAGTACTTAGTTCAAACAACTGCTCAGCAGCATTGATGCGTTGTGTCGCTTCCTCAGTTGTAACCCACACATTTTCAGCCAAACCAACACTTTCAGTATGATATTCGGACGCTGGTAAGAAATTATCGCTTCCACCAATCACAATATCCAACTCCCGAGCTAGCAATAACTCATTCAAACCCGCACTGTCACGATAGATTAGATACACCTCGACAGAAGAAAAGGTTGCTTCAAATTGTTGAATCAGCCGAGTGATATTTTTAGGACAAAGCAGAGGATCAATTCCGATGTTTATACGCTGTTTTTGGTTCGTTTTTAACTGTTCTGCATGTTGAATAAAGCGAGAATACTGGGCCCTTACTAAACGCGCATTCTTGAGTAAGGCATCACCATTATCGTTTAGTGAAATAAAGCGCCCTCTACGAGTAAACAACTCATAACCTAAATCTACTTCCAGATTCTGAATTAGCTGGCTCACCGCTGACTGACTCTTTCCCTGCTTTTTTGCGGCAATACTGAACGAATTATGTTCTGCAGCTAATATAAAAGCCTCTATAGCTTCAATCATATAAATTTATACCTAATAAATGTACTTGTTCAATAAACACCCACAGTTACTTTCCCTGCTCTAATTGAGTGTTTATTATTCGCTTTCTTATTATTTACCTTACGCTGACAAAACAAAAAAAGATAAATCAATAGCAATCGGCTTATTTATACAATTTTTCAAAGGATATTGCTATTACATAAACGTTAACTGAATCAACAATTTGAAATTAAAATATGCTTCAAAACACGCGACGATAATAAAGACGCCTCGCTTTACATTCTTGCTACATCGATACTTCAAATAGTGCGTCAACTAATATGGCCATTTTCCAACCAAGTTTTAGTTCCAAATGGATACTAAATTTATCTTTATAAACTAATTTTGATTCAGCTAATATTTTATAGGATAGGCTTAGAGCCGTTTTAATATCTAAAAAAGCCAGCAAATAGAGTGATTATTAAGCGTTAGAAATTTAAATCAAAAAGGCTGTTCACTTAAAAACTACGGTAAGAAAGCACTCATGATTGATCTGCGACTACGATTTCTACTCTCCTATTTGCTGCTCGGCCTTCCTCTGTTTGATTATCCTTCATTGGCTGGGTAAAGCCTTCAGACTGGGGCGAAAGTATTTCTTTTTTAACACCTGATTCAACCAAGTAAACCTTACTCGATACAGCTCTATACTCGCCAAGTTGTTTGTTATAATTTTCTGAGCCTACATTGTCCGTATGCCCTACTACATTCAGATTTGGCACCTCACCGAGAGACTGAATTCGTTCGGCGAGCGTGGTTAAAGTCAATTTAGAGGTTTCCGTGAGCTCGCTCTTGTCAAAGTTAAAATAAACGCGAGCTACGACACCATCTGAATCTACTTCTAGAACGTCTTTCTTGCTCAAGTATTCAAGGCAATCGTCACCAAGTGTGATGTTACTAGTCGTTAACTTAGATTTTTGTTCATCAGACAATGACGGCTGAACTTGATAATGCTGTGCTCTATTATTAGCAACTGCATTCGCCTGACCTATGGAGACGGAATGTTTTATAAGCATATGTTCAGTTGAACAAAGCTGATCAATCGTGGCGTTGACTTCATTTGCAGTTACCTGAAATGAAGCCACACTAAAGCAAACTAATGTGGCTACACTAAATCTCATACTACTCCCTTAAGAATTTTTGTCATAGAGGCGTGATACACCGTTTGTGGCGGCACCTTTTTGTATTAGCTCTTGGATTTTATCTAGAAGATCTTGGCTATTTGATACGTCTATGATTTCATCTGCGCAGTTCTTAAACCCAGTTTGGCCTGAAGCGTTAAAGTTGATACCAATTACACCTATGTATAATGGGCTATCATGGTCACTAAAATGTTGTCTTATATTGGTGCACAAGCCCTTCTCCACAAGCTCAGAAAAAGTCTCAGTAAAAGGATCTTCTTTTCCGTCACTCAGAATCAATAGCATTTGAGCACGCTCATTATACTTTTCAAGTTGTTCTGTATCGCCTATTGTTGATCGCCCTTCAGCTAGAACCTGTGCCCCCCGAATAAGACCTTGATACACGGATGTCCCTCCGCTGGCGCTCATACTATCAATCGAAGGTTTTTGAAGAGAGAGAGGGATAGTAAAGAAATTCTCGCTACCACCACACATACCATTTGAGAATAAATTACTTCCTGATTTGCTTGAAACTGGATGCAAATGCTCGGCACTTATCTTACTGACGTTCCAGTTTAACGCTGAAATATCTATATCAACATAGGAGTGCGCATCTGGCCAATTGCCACCAGCACTACTAAAAACCTTCCTAATAGCCTTCGCTTCTTGCTGTGTCATAAAACCAGAACAATAATTGGATTCATCAGCACAATTTCTGACCTCACTAGAACTCTTTTCACCCCATGTTTTCCAATCAATACTCTCAAATGGAATTAGGTGGTCCTGATCTCTCCAAACCCAACGGTACCCATTCCAATATTGATATTTTGTAGTTACTTCAATTGGTTCATACTCTAGTTGTGTTATACAACGACGATCTCCGTTTATAGATTCCTGAGTTCTTAAGTTATAAGGGACAAATCCTATCCTATGAGCATAACCAGCACTTGTAGCTGTGCTAGATAACAAATCTGATGAAATAATATTTACTTGATCTTTCAAATGCTGTAGTTGACTTTTTCCATTCCAGGGACTATTCATCGAGCCAGAAAAATCAGCCACAAATACCAAGTCGAGATCTGACGGCAACATATGAGTCCTAGCCATCGCATCATTGCCGACTCGTCTTGATTCAAGCTCTGTAGAACTATGATCGGAGAAATTGAACCAACTATCAAAAGAGGCGTCTGCCTCTACTTCGTACTGGACATAATATAATTTATTTCCATCAACTTCTTCATTTCCCTCTGTCCTCAATACTTTTACTGTATTTATATCAATATTAGGCATATAGGTTTCTAGGTAACTTCTAGCTAATGCGTCAGAAGCCTCACTATTTTTTCTATTTGAAATAGCCACAGCTAAAGTTGCTGCCTCGGCAGCATCAGCCAATCGGTGTTGCTCCTGAATCATCCTAGTACCCTCAACGGATAATTGAATCATCCCGCCGACCGCTAAAAACGAAAGAGCAACTACAATCGCTGCAACTCCTTTCTGTTTTTCCATAGTTCTCATAACATTCTCCCTTGTCATTATCTACCAGGTAACACAGAAGATGAACTCACATAATTCATACCTGGAAACACATCCGAGAAACCTTCTACCCTTAGGCATACTGTCACTTGATATATAGGGAACACCACACCGTCATCCCTGACCGGACGCAAATGCTCTAATTCTGAAATTGATTCCTGTGGTATGCAACTCTCACCGCTTTCAAAAGATCGAAAATACTCCTGCACACCATTGTCTGTATACCCACCTACTGCTATTCCATAATCACTATAAGTCCCATTATCTGCAAGCAGCCCCCCAGCTATTGAGCTAACTAATTCAAAATCGCTTTGTGATATATCATGTCTTGTATCGAAAAACCGATACCGCTCTTTCATAGCTGTAGTTATTGAGTAGCTCACACGATTAGCTTGTGTCTTTGCGAGTAATATTTGAGAAAGATCTGCGATAAAAAATAATATAACAACTATTAGTGTCATACTAAGTGCTGCCTCGACAACAAATGCACCTCTTTGAACTCTAACCCTCATCTTCCCACCCTTCGTGCTCTTGAATAGTAAGCAACTTTCTCGTGATTTTTCCACTCCAAAACCAGTCTGCCATCACCATCGGTGTATAGTGGTAGCTAAGTTCATAAACCACCAATGGGCAGCGCTCACAACCGACCCTTGCTGTTTCAGAAGCTACATCTTGTAAGGTTAGATAAGGCTTAGCTTGAAACGAAAACTGCTTTGCATCCACAATTCCCAACGAGTTCCACAGCGAATCACTATCATTAAAAACTTCGTTTAATCTATTTTCGTAGCTAGTATCAAGCTTTTCACCTTCATAAATTCGTACCTTACGGGTTGACTCCGATAGCGTAGACTCCGTCATGTTAGTAATAAATATAAAACGGCCTATCTCAAAAACTCCGATAATGAGAGTGAAAAATGCGATAGCTCCAAGAGAAAATTCAATACTCACGACCCCTCTCTCGCTATTAATAGTCCGTTTCATTGATCACCTAATTACTTGAATGAAATATTCAAGCCCATTAAGTTCTTGCTTATTCAAAGCATAACCCTGCGCCTGTCGGTAGGAGTTAAATTCGCCGTTTAACAGCCTAAACCAAGTTTCTGAGTTATTTAATTTAGACTGTCTGATATCAACTTCTAGTCCCGTAGAAACTAGCTCTTGTCTTTTTTCTAACGCCTCTTCAAAAGTCGGGTAAGAGCCCACTTGAACATAATATTTTTTATTTTCTTCCTCTGCACTAATGTTTTCTATCTTTTCTTGTGAAAGGAAGTATTCTTGAGCTGTTATTTCACTATATTCAATATCATTTACCGAGCTATCATCTATATCTGATTCTCCCGTAACTAAAGATGTCGAGTTGGGATCAGAGTTCCTATTCAATTCATCTAATAATGAGAGAGCAATTTTCAGATTTGATTCTATCTTCTTATCAGTCGAGTCAATTTCATAAACTGGCTGAAGAATATTCACTGATTTTTGATATTCACCTTGATAAAGATGTACTACAGCTAAGTTATTTTTAATGGTATTATCATCATATCCACGCAATCTAGCCTGATTAAATAAATCTATTGCTTCTTCATATTGTCTTATTTGAGCGTTAGCAACTCCCATTTTTAGATATAGTTTCGCGTTATTATAACCATAGTATTTTGCCATCTCATATTTCTCAAGAGCAGATTCGAAATTTAGCTGCTCTGAAAGAATCTCCCCTTTCAAAAAGTATGCTTTACCACTATTACTTCCTGACAATAAAAGAACCCTATCTATATAAAAATTGGCGGATTCTATATCTTTGTAATCTAAGTATGCTTGCGACAATCTAATTTGAGATTCCCAGTCAGATGGATCATTCACGATTTTACTTTTGTAAATATCTATTAATGCTTTATAATTTTTTGTTGTAGTCAGCTGGTTAACTTTATTCTGATCAGAAATGCTCTCTGTTGAACTACATCCCATCATCAGTAAAGAAAACAATATACTTATTATCCGCATGTCAATTACCCGTCATTAATCGTGTTATGCCCGGAGCTAAAATTAGTATTAAGATTGGGAACATTATAAATATAATCAAAGGACCACTCATTTTTGCCGATAACTTCCCAATTTTCTCTTCCATTACCAAGATCTGCTCGTTCCTGAAATCCTCAGCTAGATCAGATAAAACAGGAGCTATTGAAGTACCGTATTGAATATTTTGGGTGAGGGTTAAAGCAAAGCTTCGTACTTGTGGTGTAGGAACGCGTTTACTGAAATCTTTTAAAGCTGATTCCATCCCCTTAACTTCAGCCGCATCCGAAGTTTTTCGAATCTGATAGCATAGATCTTTATCAAATGACGTCAACTCATCACCTAAATACTTAAATGCTGCTTCTAATGTCATACCTGTTTGAACACACACAGCCATCATGTCTATCATATAAGGTAGTTGGCGGCTATTTTTCTCAATCAATCTATTTTTTCTTAGTGCTAAATAACTGTCTGGTAATACAATGATGATGACGATGATGGCCATAAAAATAAGAAGCATCTGCATAGACACTTCGACATATAGCAAAACCATCAAACTCAACACGATGAATGAACATATCTTTACCGGTGTATAATACCTAAGCATCTCATTGTTATATATTCCTGCATCTTCAAATTTGTTTCTGATATCTTTTTGGGTGCTTTTACCAAAGCCCCCTAGAGTTTCATGTACAAAACCAAAATTCAAATTTCTTCTATTACCAATATACCCATTGATTTTTATTTTTCGTGTTTTATTTTCTAGAACCTTGGTTACTAGCATTGACATAAGAACAGCGATAATAGATACCGAGATAAAAATCAAAATCATCGAATACTCCTTACCAACCACCACACAATCCCAAGGCCTATAAATTCACTGATTAGCAAATAGTAAAGAATCCACCTACCATCTGGGTTATACAACACGAATTCTAGATCTTTAGGGTTGACCAAGTTTAAGAAAAACAAAAATATAAACGGGATAGCACCTACAATTTTTGCTGAGATACGGGCTTCCGAAGTCATAGCCATTTTCTTTTTTTCTAGATTTCGAGACTCTACTAACACCCTAATTAGTTTGCCAAGAACTGATTTAAGTTGACCTCCTCGCTCAATATTAGCTCTAATTGTTATGACGAAAAATAAAAAAGGAGGGTAAGGAAATCTACGACTTGATCGAGAAAATATACTTTCAATAGACTCCCCTAATTTCATACGATCTGAAATATCTTTGAACTCTCGGCCAATATCAGTATCAGATACTTTACCAACATAAGTAAAACCTCCATTAATACTTTCACCAGCTGTAACCGCACTCATCAGAATATTAAGTGCATCAGGGAAATCATTGTTAAAAGCTTTTCTTCGCTTATCAATTAGAGTTTTCAATGCAATGAAAGTAGATAAAGTAGAAACGAATAAACAAAAGTAAATATTTGAAAGTTCAAACCACTTTGTGTTGATGGCTACAGAAATAAAATTTACAGTTATAAGAAAAAAAATTACTTTTAAGACTGGTTTATTGCCCAAAGATGCTTTTATTACACTGGAAAAATTTTTTATATTTGTAACTACCGATGACTGCACTAACCCATTAATGTCAACAGCAGTTTTATCTTTTGTCTTCTTTGTGTCTACACTTTGAAGAAAGACAGCACGAGGATCAGGCTTCCTTTTAGTAAAAGAGTACAATGCAAGACTTAAACCCAGTGCTAATATAATGTAAGCCAATCCCATTAAGCTGATTCCGCCATTTCATAAGCAGCATCCAGTTCTCTTGATAAACCGTAGGCCGCTGCTTGTTCAGTAATCATTGAACGATTAGAAAGACCGCTTGAAACAAACGCACCAGTAAGTTTATCTTTACCCTGCTCTGCGTCAGGAACAAACTTAAATAGTTCTTCCATGACCGCCGCCTCACCTTCCAGTCCATATATTTCACTAATACTAGTGACCTTTCGACTACCATCTCTCAATCGATTTACCTGAATTATAAGATTTACAGCGGACACTATTGTTCTGCGGATAGCTGGCAGAGGTAAAGATAGATTCGCCATCATGACCATTGATTCAATTCGGGACAGGGCATCACGAGGTGTATTAGCGTGCAATGTAGACATAGAACCATCATGTCCGGTGTTCATCGCTTGTAGCATTTCAAAAGCTTCGGCGCCACGACACTCTCCCAATATAATGCGTTCAGGGCGCATTCTTAGAGCATTGATTACCAAGTCTCTTTGAGTGATCGCTCCACCACCCTCGGTGCCCGCAGGACGCGTTTCCAAACGAACAACATGAGGCTGTTGAATACGCAACTCTGCAGCATCTTCAATTGTCAGAATACGCTCATCACTGCCTATATACTGAGACAAAGCATTAAGTAGTGTTGTTTTTCCCGAGCCGGTACCACCTGAAATAATGATATTTAAACGACATCGAGCAGCTATCATCAAAACTCGAGCCATAGCTGGAGACATGGCACCGAAGCCTACCAATTCCCTAAGGCCTAACTTTTGTTCCTTAAACTTACGAATGGAAATAGCCACTCCATCCAGTGCAATAGGAGGTATCACCACGTTTACACGGCTACCATCATTCAATCGAGCGTCACACAATGGGCTAGACTCATCTACACGCCTTCCAACGTTATTGGCTATTCTTTTTGCAACCTCAAGTAATTGCTTGTCATTCATGAAAGAAATGTCAGATTTTTGAGTTTTGCCATTTCGTTCAATGAAAACTTCGTCGACACCATTAACCATGATGTCAGAAATACTTTGGTCTTCCATAAGCTCTTGCAAAGGACCTAAACCAATAAGTTCATCGACCATGCTTTTTGTTAACTCAGCCCTAGTCACCGCCGGAACCGGAATCGCATAGTTTTCAGATAACTTACCAATGGCTTTTTCAATTTGTTGGCCCAGTTCTTGGCTTGTCATCTCACTAAGTACACCAGCATCTATAACTTCGAATATCTTGGCTCTAAAGTCTTCATACAACTCCTTCGTCAAACTCATTTAGCCTTCCTCCCCTTTGGAATAAACTTAGAAAAAAAACTATTCTTCGACTTTGACTGCCCATTGATTAACATTGTGAGATCAGCAATCCCGCTATTAGATCCTTTCTCTAGATCATAGATTCGGTTACCATCAATCAATTGTTTGGCAGCGTATTTATAGAAGGGGATTGAAACGTCGATTTTGTGTTTTACAAACTTCTCTACTTCTTCCTTAGTTAAATTAAAACTACCTTCTGGGCGATGAAAATTTAGCACTATCAGAATTCTTGGACGAGCTGCTTGCGGTATCGCTACCTCGTTAATTTTGTCAAGCAAGCGCTGAGCTGATCTTACCGATGATACCGAGGGTTCAATAACAAGAATGGTTATTTCCGTTTGCGTGACAATGTGTTCAACATCCAATTGAAAATCCACTGACGCTGAGTAATCGTTAACTATAAAATTAGCTTGACGAGCTAACTTTTCTGACAGTGTGTGGGTATAGTTTTCCAGTAACTCTAAATTTGCATCCCCCTTAAGGCCCAAGTAAAGGAAGTTTTGACTTACTTCATATAAATAGTTTCCCGCAGATTCTTCATCCAACTTAGCTAGCTCAACAGTAATGCTGTTAATGTCCACTTGCTCTAAGTCTTTCTTACTCACAATGATATCGATAACGCTAGAAATATACTGATGATCGACTAAAACGGTACGACTTCCTTTTTTTGCCAATAGCGAACAGATTTCGGCTGTAATAACTGATGTTCCCAGTCCACCCCGAGATCCAATTACAGCGACTCTTTTGGCCTTGCGGAATAAGCCATTTTTAAAGCGTTTACCATCATTTTCACTCGCGAGCTTGAGGTTGCTAATCAGCTCTAGTTTTTCTGTTGGCCAAGGAATATAATAAAATCCTAACTTTTCGAGGTAACGCAATGTGTGAATTGAATCTGTCTTTCCTATAATCACAACAGCTTTATCGTTCGGTAAGCGATTATTTAATTGCTCTGCATCTCTCAAGATATCTTCTGATGCAGTTAATTCAGCAATGATCACTTTACCTAACTCTGTACCTTTATATGTTATTGGAGAGCCTTTAATACATTTCGGTTCTTCTAACCCTTCGAAGCGATACGCTTCTAAAATAGCTTCTTTGCATTCATATTCTTGATAAAAAACAGTAACTCCCCCGCTCTCACCTAGTTCGGGGGATTTTGACGTTGACTTCTTTTTCTTATCGATATCAAGAGATAACTCTTCAGACAAATCAAACATAATAGAGCCTATTGAACTATTTTATTAGGATTAACTATTTGCGAAGTAATGTTTCGCTGAACTGTGCATCCAGATTGAAAATGCGCATTGGTAATAGTTAGCGGCCTACAATTATTCAAAATTGTTTTCCATTGCAAAACAGTTAATGTTACAACATCTTTTTTTTCACTGGATTCTAAAGATATTCGAGCTGGATCTACTTTAAAAGAGAGCAACGATTCATACACACTATTAATCTGTTTCTGATATTTTCTTGGATAATGCAGCTGAAATACTGCATTTTGGAGTTCAAACTGAGTAACTATTCTGTTGAACTCTTCTATATCTAGATATTCACCTTTTGAATTAAAACTAATCTCAAAAGAATGTACTTCCTCATAGACAACGCTCTCACTCCCCATTCGATTTACTGCATGGTCAGCACAACCTGAGAGTACAAAAATAAATAAAGAGAAAAAGAGGTAATAAAAGGTGGAAAAAGTCACTGTGCAAACCCTCCCACTTCAAGTAAATCTATAAATTCAGCATCTTGAGCATCTTTCTGATTGAACCCGCCACTCATTCCCATCCAGCGCTCAAGGGTATTGGTCCTGTTCATACGGGGAATGTTCAAAGTACTAGCCGACGTAGGCTTTACAAGGTTTACAGTGGCAATAATGACTACTTCTGTACTGCGACGATCAGTGGTAGATTTGCTAAATAATGCCCCAAAGAATGGAATATCACCAAGTAGTGGGATCTTCTGCAAATTTTCTATATCTTCGCTACTCATCAACCCTCCTATCATAAAGGTTTGACCGTCAGCAATTTCTATTGTGGTCGTTGCTCTTCGGGAACTCAGTTGCGGTACTTCAGTTGATTCAATTCTGATAATATCATCGACAACACTAACGCTAGGCTGCACGCGAAGCCTTATTTCATTTTCATTCATAACCTTAGCGGCAATATCTAAACCAATACCATATTCTTTAAACTCAATAGTAGTCCCATTGGTATCGGAAATGATCATTGGTATCTCCCCCCCGACTAAGAATGATGCCTCTTCGCCCGATAATACTGTCAAGTTTGGCTCTGCTAGCACCTCAGCCAAAGATTCATCGGATAAAGCAGTAATGACTGCTGAAAGATCAGTTGCGGTGAGATCTGGGAACGTAAATACGCCTGGACTTGCCCCCGTAGAGCCCCAATCAACTCCTATCGTTTCATTAAAGTCACTACCTACTTGAGCTATAGTAGTTCGCACATTGACCTGAAACGGAAAGCTCAGCTCTAAACCTTCTATAATGCCTTCATAGGTGTAATTTCGATAAAAGTGAGTTTTAGGGTCCACCCTGAACGGAGCAGTAAGATCTTCTGTCATGTCGTCGGTTAACTCCCAACGAGCTGCTTTTTCGAAGCCTAATATGCCAGCTGTTATTGCATAAATTTCGTCTCTTTGCTTTTCTGTATACACGATACCGTTGATAGCTACTCTACTCCCAATACTCTGAATAGAAATATTGAGATCAGGAAATCGTTGTTTAATTTCATTTCGAACATGTTGCAGAGGTTGGATTATATTAACGTGACGCGACAAAATTAGACGACCATCAATATCGTATATCATCAAGCGTGTCTGACCGATGCTACTGCCAAACACAACTATTTGGCGTTCATTGATCACCTTATAGTCAGCTATCATGGGCTGACTCATAAAGACAGTACCTATCTGTTGTTTGGTTCTAATTGAGCGAGCGTCATTTAGTGGGATATCGTAAGCCGCAAATACGGCGAAGGAGAAAAGAAAAGCAAAGAAGAACGTAATAAATGACCAAATAGAACGCATTAGTATACCTCAACATTAGTCATCTGAGTTTCCGATTCAGTTCCGCGTAATTCACGTATACCTTGATAGTTTTCAATGACATCAGTCATATTTGCCATTGGAATTATACTATTTGCATGAGAGCGATACATTTCGAGGTGCATTGTACGTTGTGCAAGCGAAAGCTTTGATACAAACTCAGGCTCGATCTCTAGAACGACGATGGTTTTCGAATCATTTTTGGATGACATACGTGGACTAATGGTCGTCTTACTCACCGACTTTCCATCGTCCTCTACAGTGTTTTGTTCGAACGCCAATACTTTAACATTACGTATTATTGTACCGGCCGTAACTCCTCGAAATTGAGAGATACGTGCATCTTGATCGGCTAAATTCACTTCTGGTGAGCTCACAGAAACAATATCGACGAAATCTCCCGATCGAATGTAGTTGTTAATTAAGTTAGATGTAGAAATAGGTAATGGATACAAAATCATCCCTTCGGATGCTAAGAGATCAAGATAACCACCGTCGTCAGGATTGGTCAGAAAATTAGCAAATACCCATTCATCTTTTGCAATAGTTTTGTTTGCTAAAGTATCGGACTCTATCAACAGTTGAACGTCGGAAAAAACAGCTATTTTGTGTGCATCCGACTCATTTACCTCAATGCGGTTAAAGTCACCTTTAGTAACTTGCTGACCACGTTCAATATGACGATTAGCTTTCCAAAGTACTAATTGTCGCTCAACGGACTCAGAGACGTATGCATCTTGCTTTTGTTGCTCATTATCTTCAGTACGGGCACTCACGTTTTTAAAGAGTACAAACAGTCCTATAGAGATGCAGATAAAAGAAATAAAAAAGATAACGCGTGAATTCATAAAATCTCAATTATATATAGCAACAGAGTATAAAATTCCATAAAGAAAGATATTAGATCCTGAAATAATCGCGAGTCCGTACGGAAGCCCTCTATCTTTTCTGCTGCGAAATACCAATCTATATTTTACCCAATAGAAAATGGAAATAATCCCACCACAAAGCAAAATCAAATAAATTACGTAGGGAAGTAATGAAATCATAAATAGAGGGGAGATGGCGATTAGCAACTTGCTATCACCACCAGCCCAAACTCTGAATTTATAAATCACAATACTAATAAAAGACAACATTAAAATCGATAACAACACGGCCTTATTAGTCATCCAAGGTGTACTAATAAAATAGGAAAGTAAAAATATTAATATACACTGGATGTTATAAATCTTTCTATATTTAACATCCGTATATATTACTGTTAAACTTACGACACTATATAATATTAAGAACAAACCTTATGTAATCCATATATCAATAATTAAGCTTACTACCCCTTAGAACCAGCAGTTAATGTAGTTGTTATATTAGTAAAAGTTGTAAGGAGCTCATCACCCATAGTCAATACAGCAGCACCAATTGCAACAGCAACAGCTACTGCGATCAAACCATATTCAATCGCAGTCACGCCGCGCTCATCTTTAATAAAACGAGTTAGAAAATTTTTCAACATGTTCAAGTTCCTTATTAAATCATCATGTTAGGGAAATCCCATAAAAGCCATTCCATACTAAAAGTAATACTTGCAAACCTCAAAAAAACACTAAATCTCAAATTCCGCACAAGGAAACACCCTGTTAACAAAACAGGAACAATACATTTCTTTGTTAGGGTTTTCTTACAAACATTTAGTGACAATCATCACGAATTCACCAAGCGCTGACAATTCTTAACTTTATCCTGATATTTATTTTTATGCGTTCTAGGTTTATTTATGATTCTTGTAAGCACTATGTGAACAAAAATATAGCAACAAAGAAAGAGACTTGGAGGAGAGAAAATTTAGAATGAGATTATGATTAATTCATAGAGAGATGATAATGTCGACATGAAACCGATATCATTATTTCCCATTATAAGTGCTAATACAGTGGCAATTGCCATGCCTATCATTCCATACTCAATAGCAGTAGCACCTGTTTGGTCTATAATGAATTGTCTAATGAATGAAAACATTGAGAGCCTATAATTCTGTTTGAATTTATTCTATTCAATAGCGCCTAAAGAAACAAATTCATTTATATTAGTTTCACTTATACTTACCCATAACTTTATATGTCGGATAAAAATAAAACCTCATTCACTTCTGAACGAGGTTTCCTTGAAGCGATATAGAGTATTTATTAGTTTCAGTGAAAATTAGTCACTTAATAATATAAGGCAATGATCGCTCAAATACACTCTGAATCTGCTCTTTCATCCAATTATGAGAACCGTCCTTTTCATTGGCTTGATGCCAATTCAAATAGGTATTGAATCGATCATCTCTGCCTGGCAGTTGAAGCATGCGAATGTCAAACTGACTTCCTGCTTGCTCTATTACGCGGCGAGGGGCAACCGTAATTAAGTCTGTATTAGCAACTACAGCCATCACCTCATCTAAGCTACTCGAAATATAGGTTGGCTTTTGGCTTAACGCTTTTATTTTTTGAACCCGAGTCTGCATATTAGCCGTGACTGCTATTTTCTCTGTTTGTAAGAACTCAAAGCAAAGACTTGTATATTGAGTAAGACGCGGATGATTGCTCGCAAACACCACAACCAGTTCATCGGACACTAGCAAACTATTTGTAAAACCGTCGGTCATTACTGGTTCTACATCAATCACAAAATCAACGTTTTGGTTAAGGGGGGTACTTGTCTGGTTTGCTTCAGAAATCAAAGACAAAGTAATACCCGGCGCTGTCTCTGATATCTGAGTTATAAGGTTACTCAAGTAACGCTGATCTTGGGGCGCACGAAGCACGATGTGGTAGTTGCGACAAGACGACTCAGCCTCAAAGCGACTGTTAGGAAGCTCATCTCTAATAATGTGCATCGCATGGCTTAACGAGCTTTGCAGTTGTTCTGCACGAACTGTCGGTACAATCCCGCGGCCCATACGCTCAAACAATTCATCATCAAACAAAGCACGTAAGCGCGACAATGCGTTACTTACAGCAGGTTGAGACATGTTTAAGATCCTTGCTGCGCGAGTCACGTTCCTTTCAGCCATCACAGCCTCAAATACAACAATAAGGTTGAGGTCTACTTTCCTTAGTAGCGATATAGTATCGGGGTTGGTCGAGGTAAATGTGGGGGTAAGGGTTGCCTGCATGGTCAATTCTCTCTGTGTCTAAGCCAATTATGCACGCGAATACCGTTTTATTTTTTGTATGGCATCGCTGTACAGAGAGTGAACTATAAATGAGGCTGATGATTTATATGGAATAGTCGATATAACGCTTCGGGAAATATCGTAACTTGGGAATAATTTCAACTAAAACAGAAGGTTACTAATTAGTGATGTTCTATTTTTGTTTGATAGCTGAAACATCAGAAACAAAAGTGTAACCAAATAAAACAAGGGCAAGCCTATTGGCCTGCCCTGAGTTATTAATCAATCATGAAAACGATTATTTGAACGTATAGGTGTACACGCTATAACCTTCGTTGTCACCAACATTGCCAGTTTCGTTAGTAAATTCAATTGAATCTACTTCATCAGCAAATTCTTCTGCTCTTGGCGATGATAGGAAGTTAACTTTCAGGCCTTGAGTACCCATTAGGCTAAAGTTTTTAGCGTTAACAAACTCGTGCATAGGCGGCTCAACATCAAATTCATTGGAATCAGCCTGCTCTGCTAGATGCTTAAGATATTGATCGACCAACTCACGGTTAGAATAAGCTGCATCTTCAAGAACCAATTCAGCATTGTCGACACCAGGTATCCAGTTGTTCGATGCACGATAGTTGTTAGTCACTACATAAACTACTTGGTCGTTATCTAAAGTCTTACCATTATACGTGATATCACTGATACGACGATTCTCCGCTGGGTCTAGCTGTGCTTCACCATCGATAAGTTCACCGCTATCATCCACTAAATAACGAGGCTCTTGAGTCACATCGATAGTGTAATGCAGATCAATATTGTTACCTTGTTGGTCCCAACCACCGTAGAAAACATCTAAGTTGTAGCTACGGAACATTTGGTGCAGAAGTGCATCACCGTCATTGGCCACCGTTTTGTACTGTTGAGAAGCAATCGTTTCTAGCCACTCTTTAACATCTGCAACTGTTAACTTCAAAATCGCTGGAGTATTGTTGTCGAATACGTACAGGTCAGCAACGCTGGCATTGGTTAACTCTTCGCCGTTGATGTCAGTGTAGTCATCTCTACCACCACGACCACCTTTAAATGGTGCCGAAACCGATAGCAGAATTTCACCCTCTTTGATTTCTAGTTCGCCGTCTTCAATAAGCTGTTGACCCCAGTGGAACTGAGCTTCATTAACAATTTGCACTGACAAGTCTGGTTCAATTGCAGAGAAGAAGCTGTTGATCTTTTGCGAGATACCTAGAATAGGCTCAGCCATATAATCTATGGTTTCTTGGTGATCGCTTGCTACTACAGCGACAACTTGAGCGGCAACAGCGCTTTCATTTTCTGGTAGAGTACGTAACTCTGCAGTACTCGCTCCGTAGTTCACAGACCAAGTTTCACCTTCATCACGGGTCTCAACTACAAGGTCAATAACACCTACATGATTACCCCAGAATCCAGGCATTACAGCAGGTTTGCCGAAGATCTTACCAGCAGGTGCATCCACACCTTCCATACCATCATAGCTACCTGCGGTAGTTGGGAAGTTATTATGATCGTGGCCAAACATGATTGCATCAATGCCATCAATCTTAGCTAGTTGCCACGTTGCGTTATCAGCAAATGGAACATCTAGATCAGCACCAGTTAGACCAGAGTGAGGAATTGCCACAATAATGTCAGCGCCTTCCTCTTTCATCATAGGGACATAGTGAGCAGCAGTCGCTTTAATATCAGAAACGACTACTTCACACTCTAGGTGGCTCTTATCCCAGCTCATGATATTAGGTGGTGTAAAACCAATAACCCCAACTTTAAGCGTATAGCTTTCACCATTCCGAGCAATGAATTCTCTGTCTAGCATCACGTATGGTTCGAATGCTGGCTCTGCTGAACCAAGGAACTCTGATTCTACTCTCAACTCGCACGAGTTAGCTTGAAAACTATCTGCCGTTAAAAGGTTTTCGTCATATTCAAATACATTAGATACAACATAAGGGAATTCGGCGTGTTCTGTCGCAGCTTCCAAGAAGTCTAAGCCATAATTAAACTCATGGTTACCGATGTTTGCTGCATCGTAATCCATCAAGTTCATAGCTTTGTATACTGGATGAGGATTCTGGTTCAGGTAGTCACTGTCTTGCGCAAACTGATTCGCAATGTAATCCGCCATTGGGCTACCTTGGATAAGGTCACCATTGTCAAACAACATGCTGTTGCTTACTTCACCGCGTGCTTCATCGATAACCAATGCAGTACGTGCGAAACCAAAACTTGGCTCGTACTTATTAGCAAAGTAATCAAACGGCATCATATTACCGTGTAAATCTGTGGTTTCCATCAAGCGAAGGTCTATTGAAACCTTACTATCATCTGAGTCACTTGCACTATTACAGCCTACCATTACTAGTGATAACGCACTGCATACTGCAACATTCTTAGTAAAAGACATTGAATCCTCGTTTATTTACGATATAAAAATCGACGAGGATAATAAGCTTATTTTGTGACTATGCTATGTCTGCAAATACAGAATATGTTTCCAGTTATTAACCAAATGACACTCATTTATAGAGTTAAAGCTCTATTTTAGAACCAAATGCCATCACCTTAATGACATTTAACAGCGAAGATTGCCATGCAATCGGTTGCGCCACCGTTTGCATGAAATGTAACTGTTGAAATAACTTTTTATTTAGGGAGAGGAGCAAGAGGGATTAAAAGCAGTATTTAGGTGGTACCAAGAAGGTATGATGCTCCCAGTAGTTGCTAGTAGAAACACAACCGTAGAGCTAATTTAGCGTCCCCTACAGGATTCGAACCTGTGTCTAAGGCTTAGGAGGCCCTTGTTCTATCCAGCTGAACTAAGGGGACGTAACAATATGTTTACCATAGCTGTTCTATTGCAACAATCCCAAGCCATTCGGGTGATGTTTTTATGCTCAATTAGAGCCTAACATTTTGAACGCGATCGGCTCTTAGTCATCATCCAAGAGATTTCAGTTCGAATTGAAGGCCTGTTGCCTTCCCTACTTTAATAGGCTCTATCTTTTTTTCTTTATCAGCTGTTAGCCTTTGTTTCCTCCCTTTAGGGCAAGCAATGTTTACTGTCTCAATAATTATCTAACGTCTATTACGATGCGGTGATTTAGAAAAAGACGGCAATTTTCTGAGCTTTTTTCTGAAACTAGCCTCCTATTCAAGCTAACTATCTGACAAAACAAGGGCTATTCTTCTGTACAGATAGACACATGTTGTTTCATAATCTCGGCTTTTAATTAATCAGCCAAAGCTATCAGGACATTGAATGGATACTATATCAGCCGCTGTGATGCTCTTTCTTATCATGGACCCTATGGGCAACCTGCCCATCTTTACGTCACTACTAAAACACATTGATAAGAAACGCCGCCGCCTAGTATTGATTCGTGAATTAGTGATAGCGCTCGTGGTGATGTTTCTATTCCTATTCGCAGGCGAGCAGATCCTTACGTTCCTTGGTTTGGATAAAGAAGCCGTCTCTATTTCTGGGGCTATCATTCTATTTTTGATCAGTCTAAAAATGATCTTTCCACCTGAAGGCGGCCTGGGTGCTAGCCTAGGGGCGGGTGAAGAACCTCTGATAGTGCCACTAGCGATTCCGATGATGGCAGGTCCATCTATTATCGCTACCTTAATCTTGCTTGCTCACCAAGATCCACACCGCATGATGGATTGGTCATTAGCTCTTGTTGGTGCTTGGTCCGCATCTGCCGTGATCTTAATGTTCTCAGAGCTATTCCAGCGCATCGTTGGCGAGAAGGGCCTGAAAGCTGTTGAGCGACTCATGGGGATGCTACTGCTGATGATCGCAGTTCAGATGTTCTTGAATGGCATTGAAAGCTACCTAGCCTAGCCCACTCCAAGTTGATTATTGCGAAATGGGTAAAAGTATTTTGCTCATTTTGCGGTTTAAGACAAAAGTCCTCACTGATAGTCTAGCCTCAGTTTCCAAACCCATTAAGGCATTGACTCATGACTTCAGCACTATTTGAACCTATCAAACTCGGTAACATCACTCTTAAGAATCGTATCGTAATGCCGCCAATGACTCGCTCTAGAGCCTCTCAACCTGGCGATGTTGCAAATGAAATGATGGCAACCTACTACGCTCAGCGCTCTCAAGCAGGACTGATCATCTCTGAAGGCACTCAAATCTCACCAATGGGCAAAGGCTATGCCTGGACTCCTGGCATCTATAGCAAACAACAGATCGCTGGCTGGAAAAAGGTGACCGAGGCAGTCCACAGCAATGGTGGCAAAATATTCGCTCAGCTGTGGCATGTAGGGCGTGTGACCCACCCAGATAACATTGAAGGTCACCAACCTATCTCTTCTTCTGCAATCAAGGCGGAAAACGTCAAGGTATTCATCGACAATGGTTCGGATGAGCCCGGCTTTGTTGATGTAGTAAAACCAAGAGAAATGACCACTTCTGACATCAAAGATGTGATCGCAGAGTTTCACCAGGCGGCGTTAAATGCTCTCGAAGCAGGATTTGATGGCATAGAGCTTCACGCGGCCAATGGTTACCTAATCAATCAATTTATCGACTCTGAGTCTAATAGCCGTACTGACGAATACGGCGGCAATCTAGAGAACCGCTTACGCTTTTTAAATGAAGTCGTGACAACCTTGGTTGATGCCATTGGTGCAGACCGCGTAGGCGTGCGTCTAGCCCCACTCACTACCCTAAATGGTACAGTGGATGCAAATCCAGAGCACACCTACACTGAAGCTGCTAAGCTATTGAACTCGCACAACATTGCCTATCTACACATTGCTGAAGTGGACTGGGATGATGCTCCTGATACTCCTAAGGCATTTAAACTTGCACTTCGTAAAGCGTTCAAGAATACCTTGATCTACGCAGGACGATATAAAGCGGATACAGGCTCAAAAGCTGTCGAAGAAGGATTGGCCGATATGATAGGTTTTGGCCGACCATTTGTAGCGAACCCTGACCTACCAGAAAGAATTAGAATTGGTGCACCTTTGGCACAGCACGATCCAAATACCTTGTTTGGCGGCGATGAAAAAGGGCTCACTGATTACCCGACGTTTACGCAGCAGAAATAACAAAAAGCCCCTACTGCATAAGCTTTAGGGGCTTTTTACAAACAACTAACTAGCGATTATAAACGATTAAGTACATTCACCAATAGATCGAGCCTTGGCTTGATAGAATCAATCAGAAGGTACTCTTTATCCGAGTGAAGACCTGCACCTGATGGCCCAAAGCCATCTAACGTTGGCGTACCTACATTAGCAGTGAAGTTACCGTCTGAACCGCCACCAGCATTTTCCCAGCCATAAACAAGATTCAATTTATCAGCTTCACTGCTGACCAGTTCAATCATTTGTTCCGTCGCTTGGGTTGGGATCATAGCTGGCTTAAATGCTAGTCGCTTGACCTCGACTGTTGCTCCGGGCTCAAACGGTGTTTTCGCCATTTGCTCTAGCTTCTGATGGATAGCTTCTGCCTCTTCATTGTTCCAGAACCGCAAATCAACAATCGCTTTAGCGTAATCAGGAACCACATTGACAGCCACTCCCCCTTCAACCGTACCCACGTTCATCGTGGTACCCGTCTCTAGGTTCACCATATCCTTAATTGCTAGGGCCCAGTGACTCAGCTCGTAAATAGCTGATACACCATCTTGCAGCGCCGAACCTGCATGAGAGGCTACGCCATGAAAGGTTATTTCGTACTTTGCATTACCTTTGCGAGAGCGGATCAGATTGCCATTAGCACGCGAGGCTTCGCACACTAGCACTTTGTTACTCTTGCGAGCTAAAGACTCGACCCACTCTCGAGAGTATCTAGAGCCAATCTCTTCATCGGAGTTTAAAGCGACAACGATAGCAAGCTTATCTCTTTGCTCAGTAGACAGCATCTGCAAAGCATACCATGCGCTTAAGATCCCTGACTTCATGTCCGTCACACCAGGACCATAGATCTTCTCACTATCGAAAGTAAGAGGACGTGCAGCCACCGTGCCATCTGGAAAAACCGTATCCATATGCCCGCAAAGCATGACATCGTAATGCGCTGCATTAGGTTTATTGGTGATTTCCAGACAAGGACCTGCATCGCTATGAACTGTATGTCGTGTAACGTTAAACCCTATTTGTTCAAACATAGGAATCAGCACATCCGCTACATTAGCAATGCCCTGCGCGTTCGCACTGCCACAATCTATATTAACCAGTTTTGAAAGTTGCTCAATATAGGTATTTACGTCAAAAGAAACTGCCATGATACACCTCGAGAGAGCTCTCTAATTGAGGTTTAGAGAGCATATTTGAATTGATTGCGCTGTCAGATTAAGCCGCCATAGGTACAAGGAAAATGGTACCAATGATAACGGTCGCAAGACCACACATAACGGGAACAAAGGTACGTTTGACCACCTCAAATGGGCTGATGTTACCCATACCTGAAGTTGCAACAATAACACCAGAAACGGGAGAGATTGTACGACCTAAGTTAGAAGCCTGCAGCATTGGAATAATAAGGAACGCAGGGTTAATACCCATTTTTCCTGCTAACGCAGGAGCCAGTTCTACAAACGCATAGAATGGTGCATTTCCAGAGCCTGTAGCGATGGCAGCGGCAACCGTAAGTCCAGTAAGCAATAGCATTAGCGCAATCGCGCCTGCACCGGCATTGTCTGCTAGGTGAATCAGGTTATCAATAGCACCAATAGACATTAGGCCTTGAGCAAATACGCCAGCGGCCACCAGCAACATTACCACGCCTTTAAACGCATCGGCCATACCTGCATAGCAAGATTCAAGGTCTTCAAGAGTTTGCTTGCCATCAAAACGCTTCACTACGTAATCCACTACTGCGCCAATGAAAATAGACAGTACAACGATGGTATAAATATCGAGCGATAAGCCTGGAATAGTGCGGCCATTAAATAAGAACACACCTAGAATTGGTAGGAATGGCAAAATAGCATAAAACGCAGGTGCATTCACTTCCATCTCGGAGAGGTCTAGCTTCTCCATTGGCGTGTTTTGCTTTTTATCTAGATAATTGTTCCAGAAGTAAGCGGCAACAGCCATAACTGCTATGGCACTGATTGAAACTGGCAATACCGTTTGGAACGCAAAGATATCGAGCGCCATACCTGATTTTTCAGCAGCAATCACAACATCACCCGAAGTTGGTGACAAAATGATCGCAGCAGGTGATGCACACACCGCAACGGCAGCCGGTCGAGAAATACCCATAGCCGTCATCATTGGGAACAAGGTCGCCATTAATAGTACGCCAAGCCCTGTTGCTGAGCTTACCGCCAAAGACATCAAACACGCCACGATATAAGCCGCGACTAATAGGATGTATGGTGATTTAATTACCGAAAGAGGTTTTGAAAACTGCTTTACCACAACATTGTTTGCGCCAATGTGCGTCATATAAGAAGCAAAACCGCACAGCAACATGATCTGTAGACCAAGGCCACCGCCACGGTACTGAAGCATATACTTCACAAACTCAAGAGCATCGGTAAATGTATTGCCGGTTGATGCTACCTTAGCAGGCAGTACGGTATGGCCTAATAAGCCAGTAATAATAAGAAGTGCGAGGCCCGCTGTCAGCAGTATACCTGCTGCGCGATAGCCTTTTATAATGAAGTAGCCGACGATTACTGTGGCGACTAATCCAATGAGGAGCTCTAACATGTCGATAAACCTTGCTAATGTTCAATTTATCGACGCAACTTATCAAAGCCATTACATTCAAAAGGCGACTCAAATCAACTTTTGATACGCTTTCACGGATAAAAGTTACATTTACTTACATTTGCGGGTTGTATCAATCTTTCACTATTTTAAATAGCATTTAATTCAACGCATTGATTACATAATGAAAACAAATAACTCTCACTTATACATCATGCCCATTGCAAAAGGGAAACCTAATCTCGGCTTCCCCTAATTCCAATTGCACGAACCTCATCATGAAGGTTTACAGCTGCGCGAGTATCTTGTCACTACCACTTTCTATCAGATCAAGCACGTGCTCAAATCCTTGCTCCCCACCGTAATAGGGATCGGGAATTTCTTCCGTCTCTAAGCCTGCACCTTGAAGAAACAGCGCTAATTTATATTGATACTCACTAGGACAGATGCCTTGAAGGTCGGCAAGGTTTTGTTTGTCAGCCGCCAATATTTGGTCAAAATAATAGAAATCTTCTTGTGTCACTCCGCGAGCTTTTTTTCTTCCAAAAGAGTAGCCCCTACTTTTCGCTGCCGCCGCCGAGCGACTATCTGGCTTTTCTCCGTGGTGATAATCTATGGTGCCCGCTGATTCTACCTCAATTAATAAGCCCTTATTTTCGGCTCTTGTTCGCAGTACAGCCTCGGCCGTTGGACTGCGGCAAATGTTCCCCATACACACAACCAATATCTTCATTGCGATCGATCCTTCTTTTATTGGTAGAACTATGTTTATCATAACCTTAGCTCGGGATCTGAAAGTCTCAATACCGAGTATTACTTATGAATAGCAGAATGCAGATTAACATCATCATTTTGTGCCGAAGATATGACGGAAATATGTCAGCAATATAACGGGAAGGACCATGACTCAACAACAGGATCGCCACCAGCAACGCCAACAAAAACTAAAAGAAAAAGTCGATGAAAAGATAGCTGCGGCTACTGAAGAAAAAGGTCTATTGTTGGTCATTACCGGTAATGGAAAAGGAAAATCCACATCAGGGTTTGGCACCGTTGCTCGTGCTGTAGGGCACGGCTTTCGCTGTGGTGTAGCTCAGTTTATTAAGGGCACATGGGACAATGGAGAGCGAAACCTCTTGGAGCAGCATGGGGTTACATTCCATGTAATGGCAACAGGCTTTACATGGGAAACTCAAAATAAAGAAGCTGACACAGAAGCGGCGCAAGCCGTATGGCAAGAATGCAAAAAGATGTTGCAAGACCCAAGCCTCGATGTGGTTTTGCTTGATGAGCTAACTTACATGGTCAGTTTTGACTATATCGATTTAGACGAGGTTATTACCGCGCTAGAACAGCGACCGAATCAACAATCAGTGGTCATTACCGGCAGAGGAGCGCATCGCTCTTTAATTGAGCTTGCAAATACTGTGTCTGAAGTGAGAAACGTTAAACATGCCTTTGATTCTGGCATCATGGCTCGCAAAGGTATTGATTGGTAGAGAAACCGCGGGCTGTATGTGTTGTTTTACTTAGCTCAGTGACCAATCAACGGCAGAAGTTGCGTGGATCAGCGTGGTATCAAATAAAGGAACGTCTGTGTGTTCATCACTGACTAATAGACCAATCTCTGTGCAACCAAGGATCACGCCTTGAGCCCCGCGTGATTTTAAGTCTGAGATAATATCAAGGTAGATCTGGCGAGACTCAGGCAAGATCTTACCTTGGCACAGTTCTTCATAGATGATCTTATGGATCTGTTTGCGCTGCTCTTCATCTGGCACCACTACCGTAATAGCCTGGTCGGTCAGCCTCTGTTTGTAAAAGTCTTGCTCCATAGTGAAAGCGGTGCCGAGCAAAGCCACTTTGTCGATATTGGCTTGCTTAAGTGCTTTCGCCGTCGCATCAGCAATGTGCAAAAGAGGAATAGAGATAACCTGCTCGATATCCCCTGCCACCTTATGCATGGTATTGGTACAAATCACAATAGCTTCAGCGCCTGCAGTTTGCAGAGAAAGGGCCGCTCTGGATAAAATCTTAGCGGCTTGCTTCCACTCCCCTTCTCGCTGAAGCTTTTCTATTTCGGCGAAGTTTACGCTGTAGAGCACCAACTTCGCCGAGTTCAGACCACCTAGGCGTTGCTTAACTTGAGTGTTTAACAACTGATAGTAGGTTTGAGTTGACTCCCAACTCATTCCACCTATTAAACCTAAGGTCTTCATTGTCGCTTACCTCGATTAGAATAATTTCTTCAGCAACGAGTCTGTGATGTTCTTGGTATCTTCATCACTGGCTTTATCACCCAGTAGCTTTTTCAAACCACGTTCAGTTTCTTTCTTCGCCTTTTCTTCGAGCTTTTTCTTATTGCGTTCAATCTCTTGCTGCTGAAGAGCCGCTAAATCTAGACTCACTTTAGGACTTGTCCAGCCACCTTGCAAACGTAAAGGGAGAGTTAAATCGGTCAGATCATCAATATCTTTACCGCCCTGTCCCTCTAGAGAGCCAACGATTGAGGTTTTAGCCAAGATGTCCATCGTCTCGTTGAGGTAGTTAGCATCACCACTTGCCTTGATACGCAATAATGGAGACTGTACCGACACACCAGACAGTGTTGCGACCCCTTTGTTCAGCTTAACCACAGCATTCATAGCGCTAAAGTCCGTTTTCTTTGCCTCTGCTTCCTTAGGCACTTCTTCGCCCTTGAATTTGGCATAGTTGGAGCGAATTATCTGGGCTACATTAATACCGTTAATCGCTCCATCCGCAAACTTGACCTGTACCGTGCCGGCTAGATGCTTTTTCAGCTCGTCTGGGATAAGGCTTTTACCCTTTAGGTCGATATCAATATTACCCGTGCCTTCAAGAGTATTATTGTCGGCCACGTCCACTAGCAAAGGACCGACCTTTACGTTCCTAACGCTAGCATCGATATCGTAGCTCGCAACAGGCTGCTTGGCATTGATTACAGCTTTGGCATTGATACTGCCTTGATAAAGTTTCGCTTTTAAAGAGCGTAAGTTAAACACGCCATCTTTAATGGCAATGTCGGCAAAGGCATTTTGCATCTTGGCATTGCTTGCTTGAAGTTTATCAATAGTGATATTACCCGCAACATCCACCGTCTTAAGTACAGATAAGTCCGGTTCTTGTGCTGCTTGAGAAGCATTGCTTGATGATCCTGACGTTTCTTTTTCTGCTGTCGCAGGCTCCGCCGAATCTGCTCCAGTCCACTCATCTACGTTGATGTTTGGACTATGCAGCTTAAAACGAACCTTAGGGATATCCGCTAAAACAACACTGCTACTACCATCAAATTGCAAATCGTTGGCGGCCAGTTTGTTTAGAATCAGCGACAATTTATTCTTAGTAAGATCAAATTCTATATTCGAGTTTATATCCAAGTTAATTGGATTTTGCGGTAGCGTATCCCCAGCTATCTTTCCTTTTAGATCAAAGCCATTGATATTTACCTTAGAGATAGCCTCATCAACCAACAGGCTACCCATGATGGTCAGATTGCTATCCATCCCTGCAGCATTACCAATCACCGCCAACTGAAAACCACCTGGTTGTCCAAATTTAAATGATGACAAGCCCAGTCTAACCGTCTCTAAATTCAGATCTTTGCCTTTTAAAGGGGTTTCTAAAGCGAGATCTTTAATGGCAAAGGTGGCAAGGTCTTGCTCCAGTAGCGCTTGCACAGAGCTAGTCATATCAAACTCATTACCCGCCGCATTACCTTTAGCGAGCAAAGATACGTTTGCCCATGCACCCAGCTTGAACTCATCAACTTTCAACTCAAAGCTCGCCAGATCAAAATCAGGTTGTGAGAAGCTTCCGCCAATTTCAATATCTTTGACTTGGTAGTCGGTGAACTCAGCATTAGTTTTTGCGTTCGCTTTACCGGATATAGCAAATGTCTGTTGGTTGTTCACCCCAGAGAAGCTAAAGCTGATAGGGGTCCACTTATCAAATTCAAAGTTGGCAACCTGCAGATTGACGTTCTCAAGCTTGGTGTACAACTTAGCCTGGTCATCTTTGATCTCAAGAAAGGCGTTTTCAATGTTTGCCCCTTCAAGTGAGATAGTCCATGGTTCTGCTGGCTCGTCAGCACTGCTACTCGCAGATTCGGTGCTCGGCTCAGCAGTAGGCTCGGTAGATGCTGATTCTTCTGCTGCTTGTTGAGATCCAGTAAGTGAATCGAGGTTGCTACTACCATCAGCGAGAGTTTCCATGTAGAACTCAGCGCCAACTAAGGTCACATTGCCTACTCGCAGTTCTTTGTCCAGCAAGGGAAGAACAGAGATATCCAAACCGACTTGGTCGACCTTCAGCATATTCGGGGTACTAAACCCTTCAGGATTACTTAACGTTGTTTTACCAAGAGAAAATCCAATAGAAGGAAAGAACTGCCAACCAATATCTCCTTCGATGGTTAAATCAAGGTTGGTTTGTTTTTTAGCTTGTTCCACCAGCATGGGTTTAAATTGATTGGGGTCGACAAATACTAGCAAGGCAACAACAGCTAATATGACCAACACGATTGGTGTGATGATAAATAGTGACAGCTTTTTCATCTTTTCTTCCCTGTAACCTGATTTTTCTATGCGTTTGCTGGGCTTGGCAAACGTTAGATACAAAAAATGGCACATCCGTGCCATTTAATTCTTAACCAAAACTTGCCACTTGTATGTAACGTCAGCCTAAAAAAATATGTGCTTATTCTTTAGGTTTAATGAAACCGTCTGTGCCAAGTCTATTAAAGCGACAACTATTCAGTAAATTACTAAGATTTCAATAATTTAGCAATATGCGCTTTCAATACATCAATCGCAATACGGTTTTTACCACCACGAGGAACAATGATGTCGGCGTATTGCTTTGAAGGTTCAATAAATTGCATGAACATTGGGCGCACTGTTTTTTGGTATTGGTTCAGTACTGATTCCATGGTGCGGCCACGTTCTTCAACGTCACGCTTCACACGGCGTAGCAAACAAATATCCAAAGGAGTGTCCATAAACACGCTTGCATGCATAATCTTACGAAGACGAGGGTCTGTTAGTAGCAAGATACCTTCAAGGATAATAACTTTTTTAGGAGTCATTGTTTTGGTGTTGCTAGTGCGAGTATGCTCTGTATAGCTGTACTCCGGCACCTCAACAGCATGGCCATCAGCCAATTGCTGAAGATGCTCACACAATAGATCGTGATCCAATGCCTTTGGATGGTCGTAGTTGGTCTTTACGCGTTCTTCCATGCTCAAATGACTTTGGTCATTGTAGTATCTGTCTTCCGTGATAACACCGATTTGATCTGGGCCTACCTTTGCACGCAGCTCGTTATAGATAGTACTTGCAATAAGGCTCTTACCGGATGCCGATGCACCCGCGATGCCGACGATGACACATTGATTATTTTCAGACATTTACTGATCCTAACGAAAAACAGAATTTAAACCGTGTAATTATAGGGATTGATAAACTTTGATACCAGAAATAAGCTCATAATCCCTAAAGGTTGAGTGTAAATTAATCAACCATTAGCAATTACCGAACACAATGCGCACAATTATTTTACTTCAACAAAACTGATACGCTCAGGCTGTGGTTTTCCATGCCAAAATAGGCGACTCACTACTTGTTCTGCCAACTGTAAATACCCTTCTGCTTGCTCTGCTGATTCGGGATTGACCACCGACGGCACCCCCATATCGATGTCGCGGCGAACATTAAGATGTAATGGTAGTTGACCCAGTACCGATATCCCCTTTTCTGCGGCCAACTTTACCGCACCACCACTGCCAAAAATATCTTCATGTGAGCCACAGTTGCTACACACGTGATATGACATATTTTCGATAAGCCCCAGCACGCCAACCTCGGCTTTTTCAAACATAGCAATGCCTTTTATGGCGTCTGCCAACGCCAAGTCTTGAGGTGTGGTGACTACTAAAGCACTGGTCAATGGGATCTCTTGGGAAAGGGTCAATTGCAGATCGCCCGTGCCCGGCGGCATATCGATAATAAGATAATCCAACTCTGGCCATTGCGTCTCTTTGAGTAATTGCATCAACGCCTTTGAAGCCATTGGGCCACGCCAAACCGCTGCATCATCGCTAGAGACTAAATAGCCAATGGATTGAGTGAAAACGCCGTGTGCCTCTAATGGTTTCATCCACTTATTGTCGACTATTTCTAAGTTTTTACCTTTAGTACCAAACATCAAAGGGATAGAAGGGCCGTACACATCCGCATCCAAAACGCCCACCTTAGCGCCTTGCTGAGCAATAGCCAGTGCGAGGTTAGCGGTAGTAGTGGATTTCCCTACCCCGCCCTTTGCCGATGTCACTGCAATGATATTTTTAATACTCGTTAGGGTGCTAACCACTTTGCTCTCTAGCGGGCGTACTCTTGCTGAAACATAAAATGTGTACTCATCCCACTCATCAGGGGCATCGTGCTGTGATATCCAGTTCCCAACCGCTTGAGTTAAAGACTCCACCAAGAAGGGAATCTCTACATCAATCGCTTTGTCCTTTTCGTCTACGGTCACGACACCTTGAGTCGTCGCCCACTCACTCACAAGTAACGGATGCTGAAACTGATTCAACCAAGCATGAAGATCCTGTATTTCTTTATTCATTGATGTGTCCTTTTCTAATTATGAATACATCTTAGCGTTAATATCGCCCTGAATTAACAGGATTCTTTCACCTATAACAAATTATCGACATATGTGCGGTTATTTTCAGCAATTAGCGAGATCTCCTCACTTGTTATTAGGTAAACACAATGCAATTTATCCGTGAGATCCTTTTCGTTATTGCTAGCTTACGGTAGTATAAGCGCCTACAAATTTAACCTATCTGCGAAAAGTTAAGTATGACTACTGAATTAAGAAAAATGCTCGTCACTTGTGCGCTACCGTATGCCAATGGTTCAATCCATTTAGGTCATATGCTTGAGCACATCCAAGCTGATATCTGGGTGCGTTACCAACGCCTACGTGGTAACACGGTAAACTTTGTGTGTGCCGATGATGCACACGGTACCCCTATCATGCTTAAAGCCCAGCAGATGGGAATTTCACCAGAAGACATGATCGCAGCGGTAAGCGAAGAACATCAAAAAGACTTCGCAGGTTTTGACATCAGCTTTGACAACTATCACAGCACTCACAGTGAAGAGAACCGTGAGCTGGCGTCTAACATCTATCTTGAGCTTAAAAAGAACGGCTTTATCTCTAGCCGTACTATTTCTCAGCTGTTTGACCCAGAAAAAGAAATGTTCCTACCTGATCGCTTCGTTAAGGGTACTTGCCCTAAGTGTAAGTCAGAGGATCAATACGGCGATAACTGTGATAACTGTGGTGAGACCTACAGCCCAACTGAGCTGATCAATCCTAAGTCTGCTGTTTCTGGTGCGACTCCAGTAATGAAAGACTCTGAGCACTTCTTCTTTGACCTTCCGCAATTTGAAAGCATGCTAAAAGAGTGGACTCGCTCTGGCTCTTTGCAAAGTGAAACTGCGAACAAGATGCAAGAGTGGTTTGAGTCAGGCTTGCAACAGTGGGATATTTCTCGCGATGCGCCTTACTTTGGTTTTGAAATCCCTGGCGAGAAAAATAAATTTTTCTACGTATGGCTAGACGCTCCTGTTGGTTACATGGCTTCTTTCAAGAACCTTTGTAGCAAGCGTGATGACCTAGATTTTGACGAATACTGGAAGAAAGACAGCACTACAGAGCTGTATCACTTCATTGGTAAAGACATCGTTTACTTCCACAGCCTATTCTGGCCAGCAATGCTAGAAGGCGCAGGTTTCCGTAAGCCAAACAATGTATTTGTGCACGGCTACGTAACTGTAAACGGCGCAAAAATGTCTAAGTCTAAAGGCACCTTTATTAAAGCTAGCACCTACCTAGATCATTTAGATCCAGAATGCCTGCGCTACTACTACGCAGCTAAGCTAAACAGCCGTATTGATGACCTAGACCTTAACCTTGAAGACTTCACTCAGCGTGTAAACTCTGATGTGGTAAACAAGATCGTCAACCTTGCGTCTCGTAATGCGGGTTTCATCACCAAGCGCTTTGAAGGCAAACTGTCTGAAGACTTTGCTGAACTAGCGCTATACCAAGAGTTCGCTGACGCTGCGGATCGTATTGCTGAGCTATACGAAACTCGTGAATTTAGCCGAGCGATTCGTGAGATCACCGCACTTGCTGATAAAGCGAACCAATACGTTGACGAAAAAGCACCGTGGGTTGTTGCTAAGCAAGAAGGCCAAGATAAAGAGCTTCAAGATATCTGCTCTGTGGGTATTAACCTGTTCCGCGTGCTAATGACTTACTTGAAACCTGTTATGCCTGAGCTTGCAGCGCGCACTGAAGGCTTCTTGAATCAAGAATTGACTTGGGACGGCGTTGCAACGCCATTGACTGATCACGAGATCAGCAAGTTCAAGGCGCTATTTAACCGTGTTGACCCTAAAAAGGTCGAAGCTATGGTTGAAGCATCTAAAGAAGATGCGGCAGCTGAAGTTGCAGCCAAAGAACAAGCCGAACAAGCTAAAAACGAGACCGAGCTAACTAAAGAGCCAATCGCTGACGAAATCGAGTTCGATGATTTTGCCAAGGTTGACCTGCGCATCGCTAAGATCGTTGAATGTGAATCTGTGCCAAAGGCAAACAAGTTGCTAAGACTGGTACTGGATCTTGGTGGCGAGACTCGCCAAGTCTTTGCTGGCATCAAATCAGCCTATCAACCAGAAGACCTCATTGGTAAGCACACTGTAATGGTCGCAAACCTGAAACCTCGTAAAATGAAGTTTGGTATGTCTGAAGGTATGGTTCTGGCAGCAGGCCCTGGTGGTAAAGATCTTTGGATCTTAGAGCCTCATGAAGGTGCTAAGCCAGGCATGCGCGTAATGTAAACCGTATTAACCTTATTAAAATACCGGCTAATTTAGCCGGTATTTTTTTGCGCCAAACAAGTGCAATCCCGCCCTCAAGTAACGCAACTTATCTCACGCCTATTATGCAACCGCCTGTATTCATTAGCTAAAATTCATAACCTTATTCTGGCATAGAAACTGCAGTACCTTTATTTGGCTCGTAGCTTTTAGGGAGTAAGTTATGTTCATGATTATTGCAGCCAGCCTCAGTGCGGTCATCGTCCTCTATTTATTGATGCGACATGGCAGGAAATCCAAACTCAATGACAATCGCTATCGATTAGTGTGCGAACTGCGTAGCGTCGCAGAGCACTTACGCGAACATAGGCATCTTGCACACACTCATCTTAGCTTCGAGCCTATCCCAGATAACCATACCGTTGAGATTGAGAAAAACATCAGTAACTCACTGCTCTTTTTGGTAGAAAAAAGCTTCGTCAATGATCGTCCAATGTTTCGTCTGCTAATGAAACAAATACAAACCCTACTATTTGAATGGCGAGATATGACACCAGCCAAGAGCCAGATGAGCCATGGTAAAGCCATACGCGCTACCTTATACCTCATTGATGAAATCGTGCTAACTTGGTTAGTTGAGTCAGATCAGACGGAGTTGAGTGAACAATATTCACGCCAGTGGAGCCTGGTCATTGATTCACTAGAGGCATTGACTCAGTTTAGGATGTTGGTGAGTGATTCAAAAAATGACCTGCAGTGTGAACGTCTGAACCTAAAGGCGCAGATACTGCTTCGTAAGATAAATCGACTGAGTTTATTATCACCCTTAGGCGTGCATGCACCAAGCACCAGTCATGCAGCAAGGCAATTGACTGAAATCATCTCAGCCCATGGTCATATAGAAGAAATGGATGAACGCGAGCTTTATCAGCTAACGAGTACATTATCACTGGCCATATTTAAAGTGTATGACCAGATTTTAATTGAACTTAGCGAGCAGCTTAATCAGCCTTTACCAACTAAAGAGGTTAAGGCTTAGCCTTCAACCACTTTCATTAAAAGCACACCGTCATACAGGGCTTGTTTGATCAGCGCGGCGCCGGGCATGGTGGCATTTTTGATGAAACGGCTTGGTACTATCTCTAAGTCTTGACGATAAATAGGCAGACTTTGTTCCTGCACGCAACGCTCAACCTCAGGAAGAATGATGCCTTTGGCTACGTTGATATCGCCACCAATAAGCACTTTTTCAGGGTTAAACATATTAACCACCAGAGACACAGCCATGCCTAGACGCTTTGCAAGTTCCAAAATAATCTTCAAAGCTACTTCATCGCCATTATTGGCAGCCATGCAGATATTAATGACCGATAAGGTTTCTAGCTCTAGACTGGTTTCATCACCTGCAGCAATGGCTTCTCTGGCTTGACGCAACAGAGCATGAGAACTCGCCACTGTTTCCAAACAGCCCCTGTTACCACAGTGACAAGGGTAACCATTTGGATCTACTTGAATATGGCCTAGTTCGCCTACATTCCCTAAGCGACCTTGCAAGACCTTGTCCTCAAGGATAATACCTGCGCCGATACCATTGTGAATGGAGATCAACACAGAGTTTTTGTTTTGCTGAGAGTTACCAAATAACTTTTCGGCCAGTGCCCATGCTCGCGTATCGTTGGCAATAAATACCGGTAAGCCGGTGGCTTTATATAAGGCAGGTCCAAGCTCTAGGTATTTCACATCAAAGTGAGGCATCTGCAACACTAAACCGCTTTCAGAGTGGACTAGACCCGGCAGTGTAATGGCAATACTGGTCATGCGCTCCAGTACTTCCCCTTTGTCTTCAAAGAATTGAGTAATTTCAGACAACAAGCGCTCTAACATCGCATCTTGATGGCGCTCTTCTATATCAATGTACTTTTCAGTGATCACCTCACCGCCTAATTCATGCAGTGCGATGGTCAAGTAACCTCGGCCAAGACGAAGCGACAAGAATTGCCAGCCTTCGTTATTAGTTTGTAGTCCAACCGCAGGACGGCCGCGACTTGTCGCCTCTTGCACAACCGTTTCATGAATAAGGTGGGCATCAATGAGTTCGCGAGTGATCTTGGTGATACTAGCAGGAGCAAGCGCACTCAGTTTAGACAGGTCGATTCGGGAGATGGGACCAAATTGATCAATAAGTTGATACACCTTGCCGGCGTTAATCTGTTTAATATGGTCAATGTGGCTTGGTTGAGCCGTGTACATAGAAATTCTCCCCAATCGTGAAGTTCTATTTTTTTACACCTCGAAGTAAATGTGAAGCATTCAGATCTAAAGGCGTGAGCATGCTCACCGATTGAGCATTAAATTTACGTGCGCCCCTTTCTTTATCTTCAATTTTCGAGTGCTCTGATACTCATCGATAAAGCGATAACCTGAGTTTAGCCCCTGCTGGTAATCAAATAACAGATCTTCTGTACTACTCATCAATGAAGAGCTTCGCAGAGGCTCCTCCGGGATGATCTGCATTACGTAGCAATCTTCAGGTGGGTTGGAAATAAATTCTTGTGTAAGCGCATAAGTTTGATAGTGAACCATTAGCATATCCGCTAAACCCGCATCGAGCTTTGTGCCTAACAAGTGAGACAAACGGTACACATTATCTGCGCCAAATAACCACCGACCGCCGTTAAGTAGCTCTAAACGCGATAAAGATTTGTCAGAGCCACTTTTGCCTACTCTCTCATCTATAAAGTCTTCAATACTCTTTTTGCCTTGATCGACTTTTTCGTTCCAGAAGCTCTGAATATTGTCTATTGGACTGCGATACCAGACCTCTTTATCATGCTTGGACGCAAGCTCTGTTGCTTCTTGTCCGGATAGCAAAGGATGCTCGGGTAGCTCAGTGCGAATCACAATGATGCAGCGAGCTCCTTGCCTCCACGCTTCTTGAACTGGCACTGATGCTGAAACGCCACCATCCACAAACTCTTTTCCCGCCACAGATATGGGCCTAGAAACGAGGTTGGGTATAGCGCAAGTTGCCCTAATTACATCAAGCCAATCGGTGGCTAACATAGGAAGGTAGTCATCATGGAAATTGTCTGCGCGAGTGACTGCTGCGTAGGCCTCTCTTCCTACAAGCATTTCTTTACCCATATCGATGTCGAGTTTATAAGGAGACGAGCAAATTTTATTCAGCGCCCAATCAAGCCCGATATAATGTTTTTGCCTGACAAAACTAAAAAGGTTGAAGAAACGATCGTCAGTAGTGAGATCCAAAAGAAATGATTTGCCGATTTCAGGTTGTCGACAAAGGTATGCACAAAGGTTGAGGGCACCGGCGGAGGTACCATAGAAAGTACTAAATGGGTCGAAGTTGGAATATAAAAAGGCATCCAATACACCGGCAGTGAAGATGCTACGCTGTCCTCCCCCCTGTGCAACTAGGGCATTTTTGCCATTAATATACTCAGCAAACATCTGTTGCTTGTATAAGGCATCATTACCCCAAACTAACCCACTATTGTCCATTCATCCACCAAATGAAATTAGCTAAATACCGCCACTAGTCCATAAGCGATAAGTATTGCGAAGATTGAGGTAACTATTGTTATGGTAAATTTTAAATCTGTACTCATTCTCTCACCTTATAGATATTCGTTAGTCCCTAAAGATAATAATAGCTAGGGTTAACTTCAGTATAAGCATTCCTCAGTTTACCTCTCAAGACTTAGCGAAAATCCGTGCAGAATTATGCAGTTACTGTCACAATTACAAATGTATAACTAAATCGCTACATAAGCGTGAACTAGGTCGTATGAACACCCAGTTAAACGTAGGCAAGGATCAATGGAACCAAGTAAACGTGGTCTAGATTGACAAGGATGACAATACTATGAACAGAAAAGCCCTCACCCTATTGCTGTTAGCATGTGGTTACTCTGCTGCGTCTCACGCAAATATCCACATCACGCCCATGGTTGGCTACAGTATGGGCGGTTCGTTTGATACAGAGGAAAATGGTAGCTTCGATATCAAAGAAGCCGTCAACTACAACATTGCGATCGAAACAGATGTCGAAAAAGGTCGACTCGGATTACTGTACTCTCAACAAGATTCATCTATTGAAAACGTAAATCTTGATACCACAATACGATACTTGCACTTTCAAAGTGCGGTCTTTTATCCATCAGGAGAGAAGTGGAATTCTTACATAGGCTTGAGTTTAGGTGGTACGCAGATAGATGTTCAGGGCGCAAGCAATGAATACAAGTTTTCTGCAGGCTTATATGGCGGTCTCGAGTACGAATTTACGGATAACTTTGCCCTACAAGGGCAAGTCCGCTACATGGGAACCTTGGTTGACGGTGATTCCATAACAATCTGTGACTCGTCGAGTAACGGCACTAGCTGTAAATATGCGTTCTCTGGTGACTGGCTTAGTCAAGTTCAAGCCAACCTAGGCGTTAGATTCAGCTTCTAAACATACACATAATCACAACAAAATATTAACGAGCGAAAGATTTTTAGTTTTTCGCTCTTAATTTAACATTTAGTCATATCCTCTAACTGAAAGCATTTCCCTAACTTATGACAACGGTCATTAAGTTATTTGCAGTATGATCCATTAATCAGCCTTCTATTATCAGCAATTCCGCGATCATTCTTCCCATATATGAGCCTTATTTTATCTTGCCAGCCAGAATATCTCACGGTAACCTGCCGTTATGACCCAGAATATTCTACTAGTTTTAGAGCTTGGGTACTGAAATTTTTAAAATAAACCACTACTTATTAAGCGTTATATTAGAATTAATAACCACCAAACCGCACTGATGCACGGTGATTATTTTATATACTCTGATTATTTAAGCAAAAGAGACTTTTACATATAAGGTTTGCAACTCTTAATAAGTAATTACAAGGAGTAATTATGAAACGAGAACAATGGGGTTCCCGTACCGGATTTATCTTAGCCGCAGTAGGCTCAGCAATCGGTCTAGGTAATATATGGCGCTTCCCGTATATGGCCTATGAAAATGGCGGTGGCGCATTCTTTATCCCTTACCTTTTCGCCATGTTAACGGCTGGTATTCCATTTATGATTATGGAATTCAAGCTAGGTCAAAAATATCGTGGATCTGCACCTACAGCCCTTCGTACTGTTAATCCAAAGTTCGAATGGTTAGGTTGGTTCCAAGTCGGTATCGCAGCATGTATCGCTGTGTACTATGTTGCTGTTATCGGTTGGTCTATTTCATACCTTGGCATGTCATTCAATCAAGGTTGGGGAACAGACACAAACGCGTTCTTCTTCAGCGAATATCTGAACCTAGGCGACAACTCACCATCAAATCTTGGTTCTATCCAATGGAAGATTGCAGGTACCATGCTTCTAGCTTGGGCCATCACTTATTCAGCTATTGCAGGTGGCGTTAAGTCCGGTATTGAACGAGCTGCTAAAGTCATGATGCCAGTGTTATTCATCATGGTATTAGTGCTAATCGGTCGTACTATCTTCCTACCGGGTGCACTAAACGGTATTAACTACCTGTTTGAACCGGATTTCAGTAAGATCATGGATCTTAAGGTATGGGCAGCGGCTTACGGTCAGATCTTCTTTACCCTTAGTATCGGCTTCGCAATCATGCTAGCTTACTCTAGCTACCTTCCAGAGAAATCAGACATCAACAATAACGCCTTTATGACGGTATTGATTAACTGTGGCTTCTCTATCCTAGCGGGTATCATGATCTTCTCTGTACTGGGCTTCATGGCACACGAACAAGGTAAGGAATTGACAGACGTTGTTTCTGCTGGTGTAGGTCTTGCGTTCGTTACACTACCTGCGGCAATTAATGAGCTCCCTGCTCCTTATATCCTAGGTCCACTACTGTTCGCAGCACTGACTATTGCAGGCTTGAGCTCGCATATCTCAATCATTGAAGCGGTAACTTCAGCAATCATTGATAAGTTCAAGCTGAGCCGTAAAAAAGCAGCAACACTTGTGTGTGGTACCGGCGCGGTGGTTTCTCTGGCGTTCGCAACAAACGGTGGCTTATTACTACTCGACCTTGTTGACTACTTCACCAACCAGATTGGTATCGTGTTGAGCTGCTTCATTGAAGTGCTATTGATCGTATGGATTGTGAAGACGGCTACTATTCGTAACTATGTAAACTCTGTATCTGATTTCCAAATTGGTGCTTGGTTTGATTTTTGCTTGAAGTTTGTAAGCCCAGCAATTCTTGCTCTAACGCTATTCAACACATTAAAAACGACTCTAACCGATGGCTACGGCGGTTATGCACAATCTGACCTGCTACTACTTGGCTGGGGATTACTTGCTCTTCTAGTTATCATTGGTGTAGCAATTAACGTACTTAGTAAAAAGGAAGCGTAATTATGACAACTAGTGCAATCATTATGATGGTTCTTGGTCTAGGGATTACTTGGGGTGGCGCAGCCATCTGCATCCGTAAAGCAATGAACAAGCAAAAATAATGGCTGTTAGCTGGCAGTGTTAAGCTGCCAGTTGTTAGACAAGCAGACATGAAAAAGCCGACATAAAGATGTCGGCTTTTTTTGTACCTAATCGCTTAACACTAGAAGCGGTATGTCACACCAATCGCAGCGCCAAACTTAAGCTTTGACTTGTCTTGGATCTGCCACTCCGGAGCTACTTGTCCGAATGCATTCCAATTAGGCGCGAAGTTCCAATCTAAGCCTAGTGGAACGCGAAGACCAAAGTCATCATCCCACTCATACCAACCACCGGCACCTACATACCAGTCAAAAGGAACATCTTGAGAAAAGCTACCTTTTGCAAAGTGGTAATCAAAGGCCATACCATCATTACCTACCGTCAAATTAAATCTATCTTCAAATTTAACGACTGCGCTTAGGCCCTGATCAAACGCCATACCCACCTTAACAGCACTGCCATTAGTACCAGCCGCTTTCGCTGCCCCTACGTAGGTTGCAACCCCTGTAAGTACCGCTGTGACTAATGCTAACTTCCCAATATTCACTTTTTGTATCCTTGATAATCTATAACTTTGCGCATTTTAATACTATTTTAGCGCCCTTTGTCAGCGATTTGTGATGAAATCTGTAAAAGTGCGTTTCGTAACACATTTTTATTTCTTGCAACACATTCAGGCTCTGTATATCAGGAGCAGGCATGTACTGATGAGAATACTTAAGATCAAAAAAAGGAGGCCAAGGCCTCCTTTCTAAATCATGGTTATGTGTGGATATTAACCGTTGTTACGAATCCACTCGTCCATGTCTGTTTTAAGGTTATCAGACTTAGTACCGAAGATAGCCTGTACACCACCTGAAACAACAACTACACCCGCTGCGCCAAGTTGCTTAAGCTTATCTTGGTCAACGTTGTCAGTGTCAGCTACTGCTACACGTAGACGTGTAATACAAGCATCTAGACCTGTGATGTTCGCTTTGCCACCGAATGCAGCTACAAGCTCACCTGCTAGCTCAGAACCCGTTGCAACTGAAGAAGTTTCTTCTGTTTCATCTTCACGACCAGGAGTTTTAAGGTCCATAGCAGTGATAACAGCGCGGAATACGAAGTAGTAGATTGCAGCGTAACCAAGACCAACAGCAACCATTAGACCCATCTTCTGAGCATTACCAGAAAGAACGATGAAGTCGATTAGACCGTGTGAGAATGATGTACCGTGTACAAAGCCTAGTACGTTAGCAACAACGTATGCAGAACCAGCTAGTAGCGCGTGGATTCCGTACAGTAGAGGAGCAACGAATAGGAATGAGAATTCGATCGGCTCAGTGATACCAGTAAGGAAAGATGTCAATGCAGCAGAAAGCATGATACCCATTACTTTAGCGCGGTTTTCAGGCTTAGCACAGTGTGCAATTGCGATTGCAGCAGCTGGTAGACCGAACATCTTGAACATGTAACCGCCAGCAAGTTGACCGAAGCCGTTACCTGCAGCACGAGATGCTTCATCAGCAACAAGGTAACAAGTAAGAACACCGTTTTGCGCTACGCCACTTCCGTCAACACAAGAACCTGCTTCGAAGAAGAAAGGTACGTTCCAAACGTGGTGAAGACCGAATGGGATTAGTGAACGCTCAACGATACCGTAGATACCAAACGCTAGCTCTGGGTTTTGCTCTGCAGCCCAGTGAGAGAATGCACCGATTGCTGAACCGATTGGTGGCCATACGATAGAAAGTAGGATACCAAGACCGATAGATGCAAAACCAGTGATGATTGGCACAGCACGCTTACCAGCGAAGAAGCCAAGGTATTCTGGTAGTTGAATACGGAAGAAGCGAGAGAATGCCCACGCTGCAACACCACCGACTAAGATACCGCCAAGTACACCAGTGTCAATTTTCTCAACACCCCAAACTGTAGCCATAACGCTTAGCGTTGCGGTCATGATGCCGTAACCAACGATAGCAGCAAGACCTGCTACACCGTCGTTATCGGTAAAGCCAAGTGCTACACCAACAGCAAATAGCAGAGCCATTTGACCGAATACTGAGCCACCGGCTTGTTCCATAAGGTTAGATACAACCTCTGGAATGAAACCAAGGTCAGCGGCGCCGACACCTAGTAGAATACCTGCAACTGGAAGTACTGATACTGGTAGCATCAGAGACTTACCAACTTTCTGCAAGTTCGCAAAAAGGTTCTTAAACATGTTTATGCTCCTGAAAGATTATTAGTATTTTTTTTGGGTTCCATCGACTTACCCCCGTAGTCCGAATGATGGATCCCATCGAAGAAATGTAACCTCTACGATTATATTTTTCGTCTCTAAATATATATTGATGCGCCTCAACTTTCCTCACTGACTAAAATCTAAGTTTTGAAAAGCGGTTATGGATCACATTCGCCCATAAGAATAACCATCAAATAAATTAAATCTAAGTCATTGTATTTTAATCAAAAAATAGCACAAAAAATAGCACCAGACACAAATGTACGCGCTTTCAAGTACTTATTTTTTGCACGGAATCTTACGGCAACAGCTCTGTGAACTCGATTTTAAACACAGACAGTAATAAACAACACAAACAGTAAACAGCGGACTTATAAGTGTTATTTTTCATCAGCAAGGAGAAATACGACCAAAAACTAACTTAGCGGCGCAAAAAAAGATCAGCAAAGTTTTGCGTTGTTTTTTCGGCTACCTGACCTAATGAAATACCTTTAAGCTGCGCAATATAGCTAGCAACTTCAACTACATAAGCTGGTTGATTCTCTTTTCCTCGGTGAGGTACTGGTGCTAAGTACGGCGAATCTGTTTCAATAAGCAAGCGATCTAGGGGTAAGTTTTTTACAACCTCTTTTAATTCAATAGCTTGACGAAACGTCACGATCCCAGACACAGAGATATAAAACCCTAACTCCATTGCAGCTTCTGCAAATGCCTGGTCTTCCGTGAAACAATGGATAACCCCACCGCATTTTTCTGCGCCGCCTTCTCGCAATATCGCTAATGTTTCAGCTCTTGCCTGCCGTGTATGGATAATTAAAGGCTTGTTTACCTCAACAGCGAGTTCAACTTGCTGTTCAAATCGTTCAATCTGTAAGTTCTTAGTCTCCGGCTTATAGTGAAAATCAAGACCCGTCTCACCAATAGCCACTACCTTTTCATGTTTAGCAAAAGAACTAAGCTGTTCAAGGTCAAATGCGCTCTCCACATCAAGAGGATGAACCCCTGCAGAGGCATGTACCTGAGGAAAGGGAGCAATGAGCTCCATCATCTTTGGAAAAGCATCCAGCGTTACCCCAACCGATAACAGTTGTTTGACATTGGCTTGCTCAGCTTTAGCAACAACATCAGCTACACCAGTATGCAAATCTTGATAGTTCAACTTATCAAGATGGCAATGAGAATCTACAAACATATAACACCTATAAAAAAACGCGCTGCACGCGCGCCTTGTAAACAATAATTTTAACTAGTACGAATAGTCATCTAGTTTTCGTTTCAATGAGCCACTGGCTTAATAATAGTTCCTTATTGAGCCCGGTATGAACCGTGAGTTGCTCAATAAGCTTGGCGAGTCTCCGAGTCATATCGAAAACTCGCTGATAATCTAGCGCTGACTTCAGACGTTTTAGCTGAGGGTGATTTTCTACCGTGGGTAATTCAACAAAGTATCCTTTCTGCAACTCAATTAAAGCCAATGACAATAAACTGAGCTTCGACAGGGTGTCTGTAGAACATTTATCTACGAAGGATTTAGGCAATGCAAAGTCTTGCTCAACAAAATCCGTCAATGCGGCCAATGTAGAATCAAACTCTGCACCCTGCCCTTCATCAACAAATGCTTTGAGCTTTAATGGGGCACCTAAGCATAGTTGGTAATAAAGCTCAGGAACCTTAGAAATTCCACCATCTGCTAGCCATTGCTGATAGTCCTTTAGAACAGGCGTTTTAACGTGCCAATGCTGACAGCGACTCTTAATAGTAGGCAACAAGCGATGCGGAGCATGGCTTCTTAAGATAAAAACACAGCTATCAGGCGGACTTTCTAATGTCTTTAATAACGCATTCATAGCCTGCTCTGTCATGGATTCAGCAGGCTCTATAACGATGACTCGCTGGCCACTCAGTTGAGATGACTCTAGTGCATAGCGGTTCCCTTCACGGATCTGGTCCACTGAAATGGTCGCTTTACCTTCAGCGGGTGTGATTCGGTGCAAATCAGGATGCGTTCCAGCTTGAAATAGCGCACAGCTATGACAAAAACCACATGCCTCAACCGTACTACTGTTACACAGTTGTACCTTAAGCAATTCTTCAACCAATGATTCTTCACCAAGACCTTCCGTTGCACTGAATAGCAAAGCTCCAGGCAATGAGCCGTGCTGCATGCTAGCTTGCAAGTTCGCCCAAGTATCGGATAACCACGGGTACTGAACACCATTCATGACTAGTGACTTCCTAACCAATGAGTTAGAGCCGCTTCGATATCACTGGCTACCTTATCAATAGGCTGTGCAGCATTGATGATCAAAATAGAGCTATCGCTGTTCGCCAGCTCAAGGTAGCGCTGTCGTGCACGCTCAAAAAATGAGATATCCATTTTTTCAATGCGGTCAAGGTCACCTCGCCCACGAGCGCGCTCTAAACCAAGTCGAGGTTCAATATCCATGTATAGCGTAAGATCGGGTTTAAAATCACCTAGGCTAATCTTCTTCAGTGACTGCATCGTTTCGGCTGGGATCTGTCGACCACCACCTTGATAAGCCTGAGATGACAGATCGTGACGGTCTCCCACTACCCAGTCACCAGCGGTCAATGCAGGCTTGATGACGGTTTCTACCAACTGTACTCGTGCGCCGTACATAAGAAGCAATTCGGTGATATCTTGTATTTCTTCGGCTTGGTGCTCTTCTTTCACCAAAGCACGCATTTTTTCAGCTAAAGGAGTACCGCCAGGCTCTCTTGTCGAGACAATATTCTTAATACCCGAAGAAGTTAACACCGACATAATACTCGCAATAGCGGTACTTTTTCCGGCGCCCTCTAGGCCCTCAACAACAATAAACTTACCTTGTTCCATTTACTTACGTGCCCTTAGCTTTCTTAGATATTCTTGAACTGCGCGATTGTGATCTCTTAAGTTTTTTGAGAATACATGTCCACCATCGCCACTCGCCACAAAGTACAAGTACTTGCTGTCATCGGGATCAACAGCGGCCGCTATTGCCTCTTCACCGACCATAGCAATTGGCGTTGGTGTCAGACCATACATGGTGTATGTGTTGTAGGGTGTTGGCGTTTGTAGATCACGCTTACGAATATTACCTTGATACTTTTCGCCCATACCATAGATAACGGTCGGGTCTGTTTGCAAACGCATACCAATATTCAAGCGATTGACAAACACAGATGAAACCAACGGACGCTCTTCAGGAACCGCTGTCTCTTTTTCAATAATAGAAGCCAGAATTAGGGCTTCATAAGAGTTCTTCAAAGGCAGTTTGTCTTGGCGTTGATCCCAATATTGTTCAAGAACGCGATTCAACTGAGCATGAGAGCGCTTCATGATATCCAGATCTGACATGCCTACGGTATAGTGATAAGTCTCTGCCAAAAATAGGCCTTCGAGTTTATCTCTATCAATCTGCAGTGCTTCGGCTATCTCAGCCTCAGTCATATCTTTAGTCGTATGTATAAGATGAGGCGCTTCGTCGAACATTGCGCGCCATTCTTTAAAGGTGCTTCCTTCAACGAAGGTGATGCTAAATTGCATCTGCTGTCCGTGAACCAAATCTAAAAGGGTTTGCTTAAGGGTAAGATTCGGCTGTACCTGAAAGGTGCCTGCTTTAACCTGAGTTAACTCAGGGTGCGCACGACGTAATAAACGTGAAAAGTCGCTTGGTTCAATCCAACCGTCGTTCTCAAATCGATTTAACAACAAGTTAAATGAGGTCCCCGACTCGATAGTGACGAGAGTGGGCTCATCAATATTCACTGATTGATTAACATAGCCATCGAGTTGGTTCCAAACGTAGAATAAACCAGCTCCAGCCAAAAGAATGCAGATGATAAAAAGGGTGATGATTTTTTTAAGCACTATTTATACTCTCCTGAAAGTCGCGTGTGATTATACCGACTGGATAGGATTTATGTGTGATTTTTACGACAGGAGCAATGCCCAATAGCGAATTACACATAAAAACTTCATTAGCGTTTAATAAGTGCTCCATGTCAAACTCACCAAATAGCACCTTCATGCCTAACATTTGAGCATCTTGAATTACTAACCGGCGAATGACTCCCGATACACCGCACTTCTCCATACTTGGGGTATAGAGCGTTTTACCTTTAACCCAGAAAAGGTTCGCCATCGTTGTTTCCACAATATGGTCATTGAGATCAAGTACAATTCCGTCTTGATAACCTTGCTGTTCGATATCGGCCTTTAGCAACACTTGCTCTAATCGATTGTTGTGTTTATGCCCAGCTAATAAGGGATTAATCCCTAGTTTATGTTCGGCAATACCGAGCTCAACCCCATTTAGTTGCCAATCTTTGTAGTGTTCAGGATAGCCAAATTCACTGATGGTAACCATAGACTCGGTGACTCCAGCAGGGCTATAGCCCCTGCCACCACTGCCTCGGCTTACATGAAGCTTCACGCCCCCTAAACCTTGCTCTATTGCCGCTTGTTCCACCCAAGCTCGCACTTGCTTCCAATCGGGTTGAGAAATTTGTAGTAGTTGCAAGCAAGCCTGCATCCTTTCTACATGCAAAGACCAAAAAACAGGCTTTCCATCCATGGTTTTAATTGTCGTAAAACCGCCATCTCCATAGTTGAAGCTTCTGTCACTGGCCGAAACAGTCTCTTCTTGGACTCCATTTATCCAATACATGCGCTCTTTCCAAAGGTTACCAACAATAAAAAAGGCCAGAGCCAGTTTCTTTGAAACTGAGTCTGACCCAAACTATTCTAGCTAACTATTTGTTCTATGGTATCTAGGTTTATTAAATCTTTTTGAAGATTAGTGAACCGTTTGTACCACCAAAGCCAAATGAGTTACATAGAGCATATTCGATATCAACATCTTTAGCGACGTTTGGCACCAAGTCGATACCTAGTTCTGCAGCACGCTCATCCATTTCATCTAGGTTGATTGTTGGCGGAACTTTCTGATCGCGAAGAGCCAATGCTGTGATGATAGCTTCAACAGAACCGGCTGCACCCAATAGGTGACCAATCATAGATTTAGTAGAAGATACCTTCACTTGTGCAGCACCTGCATCACCTAAAGCGCGTTTTACGCCTTTCAGTTCAGCAACATCACCCGCAGGGGTAGAAGTGCCGTGTGCGTTGATGTAGCCAATTTGCTCACCAGTTACACCTGCATCACGCATCGCAGCTTCCATAGCTAGAGCACCACCAGAACCGTCTTCACTTGGAGAGGTCATATGGTACGCATCACCACTCATACCGAAGCCCACTAGCTCACAGTAGATGTTAGCGCCACGAGCTTTAGCTGATTCGTACTCTTCTAGTACCATCATGCCAGCGCCATCGCCCAATACGAAACCGTCACGCGCTTTGTCCCATGGACGAGAAGCGGCTTGAGGGTTTTCATTGTTCGTTGATAGAGCTTTAGCTGCACCAAAACCTGCAATACCCATTGGAGTAGATGCTTTTTCAGAGCCACCCGCAACCATTGCATCAGCATCACCGTAAGCAATCATACGAGCCGCATGGCCGATGTTGTGCAAACCAGTGGTACATGCAGTAGAGATAGCAATGTTAGGACCACGAAGCCCACGCATAATAGAAAGGTTACCTGCAACCATGTTTACTATGGTTGATGGAACGAAAAATGGGCTCACTCGACGAGGGCCTTTATCGTTCATAACTTGGATACCGTTTTCAATCAGACCTAAGCCACCAATACCAGAGCCAATCGCCACGCCTACGCGAGAACAATTTTCATCAGTGATTTCTAGGCCAGAATCATCAAGTGCTTGGATACCTGCTGCGATACCGTATTGGATGAATAGATCCATTTTACGAGCATCTTTTTTAGACATGTACTCTTCGCAGTTAAAGTCTTTGATAAGACCTGCAAAGCGTGTTGAATATTCGGTGGTGTCAAAATGTTCGATATTTGAAATACCGCTTTGACCAGATAGCAGGGCTTTCCAAGAAGATTCTACGGTGTTGCCGACCGGTGACAACATACCCATGCCAGTGACAACTACACGACGCTTGGACACGATTTTTACTCCGGGTTAGATTAATTAGATATTGATTTTAAACAATAAGGGAGCTGAGATGAATCAGGCGGCCAAGATAGACCGCCTGAGAAGAGAATTACTGAGCGCTAGTTACGTAATCGATAGCAGCTTGAACAGTAGTGATTTTCTCTGCTTCTTCATCAGGAATCTCAGTGTCGAACTCTTCTTCTAGAGCCATTACTAGCTCAACTGTGTCTAGAGAGTCAGCGCCTAGATCGTCAACGAAAGATGCTTCGTTCTTAACTTCAGCTTCGTCAACACCTAGCTGTTCAACGATGATTTTTTTTACACGTTCTTCAAGATTGCTCATTTTTTATTTCCTATACATAAGTCGCTTAATGCGATGTTTTGCGTAGTTTATTCGAAAGTTAAAAAGTTGCAAGGGCATCCTTGCTGGTCAAACCACAAATTTGTGAATTTAACCGATTTTAATGGCATTTTTGACATATATCACGCCAAAAATGCGCAAAATTACACCATGTACATGCCACCATTGACGTGCAATGTTTCACCTGTGATGTAAGCAGCATCTGGAGAGGCAAGGAATGCCACAGCCGCTGCAATTTCACGAGGATCACCTAAGCGACCTGCTGGCACAGAAGAGAGCGTCGCTGCGCGTTGCTCGTCGTTCAATGCTTTTGTCATATCTGTTTCGATAAAGCCAGGTGCTACAGTATTGACCGTTACTCCGCGAGAAGCAACCTCACGTGCCATAGACTTTGTAAAACCAATTACGCCCGCTTTCGCTGCAGCGTAGTTTGTTTGTCCAGCGTTGCCCATAGTACCAACAACTGAACCTACATTGATGATTCTACCGCACTTTTTCTTCATCATGCCACGTAGAACGGCTTTAGACAAACGGAAGATTGAGGTCAGGTTAGTGTCCATGATATCTGTCCACTCATCGTCCTTCATGCGCATTAGCAGGTTGTCACGTGTGATACCGGCATTGTTCACTAGAATATCAAGAGGACCAAACTCAGTGGTGATCTCTTTAAGAACTGACTCGATAGACGCAGGATCAGTCACGTTAAGTGCCATTCCCTTACCTTTATCACCTAAATACTCGCTAATTGCTGCGGCACCGTTCTCACTAGTTGCTGTACCGATCACAGTTGCACCACGTGCAACCAATGTCTCAGCGATAGAACGACCGATACCACGGCTAGCACCAGTGACTAGTGCGATCTTTCCTTCAAGGTTCATTATTCGTTATCTCCGTTAAGAATCTTATTTCGCCGCTTCAAGGGATGCAGTGTCATTAACAGCTGCAGCCGTTAGGCTTTTTACAATACGTTTAGTTAGGCCAGTTAGTACTTTACCTGGTCCTAATTCTAGAAGTTTTTCAACACCTTGCTCGTGCATCTTCTGCACACCTTCTGTCCAGCGTACTGGGCAGTAAAGCTGACGCACTAGTGCATCTTTGATCTTTGCTGGATCCGTTTCGGCTACTACATCAACATTGTTGATCACTGGCAGTGTTGGAGCGTTGAATTCAATATCTTTAAGTGCTTCTGCCAAACGATCTGCTGCTGGCTTCATTAGTGCACAGTGTGATGGTACAGAAACTGGAAGAGGCAGTGCACGCTTCGCACCTGCTTCTTTACATAACGCACCAGCACGCTCTACAGCTGCCTTGTTACCTGCGATAACAACCTGACCAGGAGAGTTAAAGTTAACAGGTGAAACAACCTCACCCTGCGCCGCGTCTTCACATGCTTTGGCAATAGCATCATCAGCAAGACCAATAATAGCGTACATTGCGCCCGTACCTGCTGGTACCGCTTCTTGCATCAGTTGACCGCGTAGCTCAACCAGCTTAATCGCTTCTTTAAAGTCAATCACACCAGCACATACAAGCGCTGAGTATTCACCTAGGCTGTGACCAGCTAAAAGCTCAGGAGTGGCTAGATCTTGTTCGTTCCATACGCGCCAAACAGCAACTGAAGAAGCCAGTAGTGCCGGCTGAGTGCGATGAGTTTGATTTAAATCTTCAACTGGACCGTCTTGGATAAGCGCCCAAAGGTCGTAACCTAAAACCTCTGAAGCTTCTGCAAAAGTTTGTTTAACAATATCAAACTGCTCGCCAAGTTCAGCTAACATACCAAGGCTTTGAGAGCCTTGACCTGGAAATACGATTGCAAATTTGCTCATAATTCGTCCTTTAAGCCTTGCTAAATATTGAAAAAGAAGTGCAAAAGCACTTCTTTTGGTTAATCGAACGCGCTTGGGTTAAAATTTAACCAGCGCAGAACCCCAGGTGAAACCACCACCAAAGGCTTCTAGCAACAGCGTCTGACCACGCTTAATTCGACCATCTCGCACAGCTTCATCCAACGCTGTTGGTACTGTCGCTGCCGAAGTATTGCCATGACGATCAAGGGTCACAACCACTTGATCCATAGACATGGACAGTTTCTTCGCCGTTGCAGTAATAATTCGTAGGTTTGCTTGGTGAGGTACTAACCAATCCAAGTCTTCTTTACTCATGTTATTGGCTTTTAGTGTATCGGTAACCAAACGAGAAAGTTGAGTTACTGCTACCTTGAATACTTCATTGCCCGTCATGTGTAGCCATTTATCGACTTCACCACCACGAACTGGCATTTCAAGACTAAGTAGCTCTCCGTAACGGCCATCAGCGCCTAAGTGTGTAGATAGGATGCCCTGCTCTTCACTTGCACCCAGCACAACTGCACCTGCGCCATCACCAAACAAGATAACCGTAGAGCGATCAATCTCATCCACTGATTTTGACAGAGCATCGGATCCAATAACTAAGATATTTTTACACATGCCTGAACGGATGTGTTGATCAGCTACTGACAATGCGTATACAAAGCCTGTACATGCTGCTGCCACATCGAAAGCGGCACATCCAGGGATCTCTAAGAGTCCTTGAACTTGACACGCTGAAGATGGAAAAGCATGACTACCACTTGTAGTCGCAACGATGATGAGATCGATATCTTTCTTATCGATACCGGCCATTTCAATTGCATTTTTAGCGGCGATATAGCCCATGTCTGCAACCGTTTCATCGGGAGCAGAAATACGACGTTCTTTGATACCTGTACGAGCAACAATCCACTCGTCGGCAGTATCTACCATTTGTTCTAAATCTGCATTGGTGCGCACTTGGGAAGGCAAATAGCTGCCTGTGCCTAATATTTTGCTATACATGAAGACTAATTTTGCCTCTCGAGTAAAACGGTTTCCAAACGGTCACTTATACGACTGGGTACTTGACGTTTGACCTCGTGAACTGCCTCTATGATTGCATTGATGATAGCAGTTTTATCCGCACTTCCGTGACTTTTAATGACAATGCCGCGCAATCCTAGCAAACTTGCCCCGTTATACTGGTCGGGGTTCAGCTGTTTTAGCTCAGAAAACAGCTCAGAGAAGAATAATTTTGAAATCCAAGCTCTTAGCTTAGAGGACAGCATATGACGTTTTAGCCTTTCAAGGAATAGATTTGCTACTCCTTCAGACGCTTTTAGGCATACATTGCCTACAAAGCCATCACATACCACTACATCCGCTTCATCGTGCAATAATTGATGCGCCTCGATAAAGCCGATGTAATTAATTGATTTTACCTGCTGGAGCATTTCAGCACAGTTTTTTACCAGATCATTACCCTTAATCTCTTCCTCACCCACATTCAATATTGCCACTCTTGGAGCGCGTTGCAGATGTTCTTCAGCAAGTGCTGAGCCCATAACCGCAAATTGAAATAGTGTATTTGCATCTACTGAGACATTTGCGCCAAGATCCAACAGCCATACTTTTTGGCCACTACGAGTAGGTAACGCAGAAATGAGTGCTGGTCTTTCAATGCCGGGAAGTAGCTTTAGACGATAACGAGAGAGTCCCATCAAGGCACCTGTATTTCCTCCGCTCACACAGGCTTGTGCGGTCTGATCTTCAACAAGATCAATGGCTGTGCGCATAGAAGTACCTACGCTACGGCGCATTACGGAAGAGGGTTTATCGGTGTCTGCAATGACCTTGTCGGTATGCTCGATATAAATTCGATCGTTGGGATATGAGCCCAATGAAGAGAGGTGGGGAATGAGGACGGATTCGTCGCCCACTAATATAACTTTCAGCTCTGGGAAAATAGACAATGCCTGCACGGCGGCAGGCACTGTAACATGGGGACCGAAATCCCCACCCATTGCATCAAGTGCAACGGTAATCGTTCGCAAAAGGCAACCTTACTTGTTGATTACCTTTTTGCCACGGTAGTAACCTTCAGCAGTCACGTTGTGACGTAGGTGAGTTTCACCTGAAGTTGCGTCTACAGATAGTGCAGCTGTAGTAAGCGCATCGTGTGAACGACGCATGCCACGCATTGAACGTGATTTTTTGCTCTTTTGTACGGCCATTGACCCTACTCCTTTGTCTTTGCTTTTAAGCTTTTTAAAACTTCGAACGGGTTTGGTTTCTCTTCCTCAATTTCTTCAGGAATGTCACCAAAAACCAAGTTATGTGTATTTACGCTACATTCAGAAACATCATGCATTGCTATTTGAGGCAAATTTAGAAGGAACTCGTCTTCAACTAACTGTATGAGATCGCATTCACCGTACTCGTTCAGATCTACCAAATCGTACTCTTCCGGGGCTTCCTCTTCGGTCTTTTCGCCCTTATTAGGGGTATAGACGAATTGGACTTCACAAACATGTGTGAAGTTCTCATTGCAGCGTTGACACTCTAAATCGACTTCGACGTTAGCTTTACCAGAGATAACGACCAATCGTTGTTCATCTAAGTCAAATGACAATGTGACTTCTGCGTCGCGTTTTACGCCTTCGACCGACTCGGCCAAGCGCTTGAGTAGACTGACTTGGATGATGCCATCATAGTCTAGTCGTTTCTGAGCAGCTTTACTCGGGTCAACCGTTCGCGGTATTTTTACCTTTTGCATAGGGCGCGAATATTATCTCTCAATTTATATTTAGTCAAAGGAAAACAGAAAAAACTTACTCAATTTTTGTACGTCGATTATTCTATAGCAATCAATACTTACCCATAGATGGAATTCATGAGCGAATATCAAATTGTTTTAGCCTCAACATCACCCTATCGAGCTGAAATTCTGCATAAATTATCTCTTTCTTTTACTCAGCTTAGCCCAGATTTTGACGAAACCGCTCAAGACAATGAAACACCAGAGCAACTCGTTGCCAGACTTGCCGAAGGGAAAGCGAAATCTTGCGCCCTACCCAGCGGCAATCACCTCGTTATTGGCTCCGACCAAGTATGTGTGGTCAATGGGCAAATCGTCGGTAAACCGCACACGGTAGAAAACGCAATTAAACAGTTGCACGCTCAAAGCGGCCAAACTATTACTTTTTATACTGGCCTTGCATTATACAACAGCAAACAGTGTCGCACTCAAGTAGTTGTTGATACATTCAAGGTTCATTTCAAAACCCTGACAGACAGCCAAATCAAACGCTATGTTGAGATGGAGCAACCTCTAAATTGTGCGGGCAGCTTCAAGAGCGAAGGACTCGGCATCGCTCTATTTCAAGCCTTGGAGGGTAAAGACCCAAATACATTAATTGGGCTACCACTCATCGATCTTATTACTTTACTCAACAACGAAGGGATTGATGTATTAGGCAACTGCGTTACTTAACACGTAACCCTTCGATAGCACGTTGCAGTTTATTTTCCATTGGCGCAGAAATATCCATTTCCTTTTCTGTGCCTGGATGAATAAATTTAATGTTTGCCGCATGTAAGAAAAGACGATCAAGACCCACTTTTCCTGTGAAGGCATCAAAGCGGCGATCACCATAACGATCATCCCAAGCTATTGGATGGCCAGTGTATTGGGTGTGTACACGGATCTGATGTGTACGCCCAGTGATTGGGCTCGCTTGCAGCAAGGTCGCATTATTGAGCTTTTCAATTATCTTAAAGCGCGTTTCTGACGGCTTACCGTTTGGGTTCACACGCACAATACTGTTCACTTCATTTTTAAGAAGTGGCGCCGTCACTTTACGAATGCTGCTCTTCCATTCACCCATTACCAGAGCAAAATAGTATTTCTGTACCGTCTTCTCACGAAATTGAGCTTGCAGATGACGCAATGCTGATCGCTTCTTAGCAACCAACAGGATTCCAGAGGTATCTCGGTCAATGCGGTGCACCAACTCTAAGAACCTTGCTTCTGGTCTAAGAGCACGCAAGGCTTCAATAGCGCCGAATTTAAGGCCGCTGCCCCCATGCACCGCAGTGCCCGATGGTTTATTGAGAATAAGCAGATGATCATCTTCATACAAAATGCAGTGCTCTAGTTCAGACACCTTATTCAGCTTAGTGCTCAAAGCCGGTGCTTCTTCCGTGGCAGGCAACGTCACTGGAGGAATCCTGACAATATCACCCGCTTGCAGTTTATATTCTGCTTTAACTCGTTTTTTGTTTACACGAACTTCTCCCTTACGCACGATTCGGTAAACCATGCTTTTCGGGATCGCCTTTAATTGATTGCGCAAAAAGTTATCAATGCGCTGTCCAGCCATGTCGGAATCTATCTCAACAAACTGTACTTGGGTTCTAATTTCACTCATTCGCGTAGTCTAACATCCTAAAGTGCTGTTAATCACATTTTTCTCTGCAAAATTGGATAACTTGAAACACCTGTGCTCTTGCCTGCTGGTTATTTAAAAACCTGTGTACAACATTAAGCCGTCACAGTTTTGTCATTTTTACTGACATTTATTAAAGCATTATATATCAATGACTTAATGAAATTACATTCGCATTTTTTAGATTTTTTTCTATCCTTTATCTGTTTGCTGATTGCTGTGTATTAGTGACACTGTTATAGTTCGTCAATCAATATGCCCTCTTGGTTATTTTTTACACTTTTCTAAGGTGCAAATTGATAAAAAGACGAAAGTCGATTGTTCATTTCCCAGTGCTGCGTAAGGCATAAGACATTGATAATGAACAAACTTGTCGCGCGACTTTTACCTATCGATGCAGAGATCGACTGCAAATACTCGCAGATCATGTTTTCCTGAAGAGCAAAATGTGATGGCTAAAGTGTCCCCGAGCATCCCTTCCAGCCGAGAGGCTGCACCGATTGACCATGGGATCAGACACCATCGATAGAAACAACAGCGACAATCACAAATGAAATAATTAAAGAATCACAACGAGATTTCGAATGAAAAGAATGTTAATTAACGCAACTCAAAAAGAAGAGTTGCGTGTCGCCCTCGTTGATGGACAGAAACTGTTCGATTTAGATATCGAAAGTCCTGGCCACGAATCAAAGAAGGCGAATATCTACAAAGGACGTATCACACGCATCGAACCAAGCCTAGAAGCGGCGTTTGTTGACTATGGTGCAGAGCGACACGGTTTCCTCCCTCTTAAAGAAGTTGCACGCGACTACTTTCCAGCTGGTTACACATATCAAGGCCGTCCAAGCATTAAAGAAGTGCTTAAAGAAGGCCAAGAAGTCATTGTTCAAGTTGAGAAAGAAGAACGTGGTAACAAGGGCGCAGCCCTAACTACCTTTATCTCTCTTGCAGGTAGCTACCTTGTACTAATGCCTAACAACCCTCGTGCAGGCGGTATTTCTCGCCGTATCGAAGGTGACGAGCGCACTCAACTTAAAGCAGCTCTAAGCACATTAGAACTGCCGCAAGGAATGGGTTTAATCGTTCGTACAGCGGGTGTTGGGAAAAGTGCTGAAGAGCTAGAATGGGATTTAAACGTACTTCTTAACCACTGGAATGCAGTGAAAGAAGCGGCTGATGCAAATCAAGCGCCTTTCCTAATTCACCAAGAAAGTAATGTTATCGTTCGAGCTATTCGTGACTACTTGCGTCGCGATATTGGCGAGATCCTTATCGATAGCAACACTATCTTTGAACGTGCTCAAGCACACATTCAATTGGTTCGCCCTGACTTTATCAACCGTGTTAAAAAATACGAAGGTGAAGTACCGCTATTCAGCCACTACCAAATTGAAAGCCAAATCGACTCTGCGTTCCAACGTGAAGTTCGCTTGCCTTCTGGTGGCTCAATCGTTATCGATCCAACTGAAGCGTTAACCTCTATCGATATCAACTCTGCTCGTGCAACGAAGGGCAGCGATATTGAAGAAACCGCACTGAACACTAACTTAGAAGCGGCCGATGAGATTGCTCGTCAGTTGCGTCTACGCGATCTAGGTGGTCTAGTTGTCATCGATTTCATCGATATGACTCCAGTACGACACCAGCGTGAAGTTGAAAACCGTCTTCGTGAAGCTGCGCGTCTTGACCGTGCTCGCGTACAGATCGGTCGCATCTCTCGCTTTGGTCTTCTAGAAATGTCTCGTCAGCGTCTGAGCCCTTCTCTAGCAGAAGCAAGCCACCACATCTGTCCTCGTTGTTCGGGTACGGGTGTTGTACGTGACAATGAATCTCTAGCACTGTCTATTCTTCGTTTAATTGAAGAAGAAGCACTGAAAGACAATACCGCTCAAGTACTTGCTGTTGTACCAGTACCTATCGCGTCTTACTTAATGAACGAAAAGCGCCGCAGTGTTAATCACATCGAGCGCTGCCAAGAAGTTAAGATCCTTATTGTTCCTAACTCAGACATGGAAACTCCTCACTTTGAGGTTGTTCGTGTTCGTGAAGGTGAAGAACAAAGCCTGCTTTCTTACCTATTGCCGAAGAAACTAGACGCAATGAAAGAAGCAGAAGCTCGCGATGCTGGTGAAGTTGAAGTTGCACCTCGACGCATAGAGGAGCCTGCACTGCAAGGTTTCGCATCTCCTGCACAAGCAGCAGCTCCTGCGCCAAAAGAAAAAGCAGCACCTGTCGCTAAACCTGCAGCTACAGCTCCGGCTAAGCCTGCTGCTCCTGGTCTATTCTCTCGCATCATCTCTGCTATCGGTAAACTGTTTAGCTCAGAAGAAGTGAAAGAAGAAAAACCAGTTGTTGAAGAAAGTAAACCAAAACAGCAACGTCGCGATCGCAATGACAACCGTCGTCGCAACAACCGTGATAACCGTCGTCGTAATAACCGTCCAAACCGTAATAAGGCTGAGCGCGAAGAGACCACGACTGAAGCACCTCGCGAACAAGCACCTCAACAAGAAGCGCCTCGTAAAGAGAACAAGCGTAAACCTCGTAAAGAGAGAAGAGCGCCAAGCAAAGTTGAAGAGCAAGGCAAACAAATTGCCGAACAAGCTCAGCAAGAGCCTGAAGCGAAGAACGACAAAGAAACCAAGACTAGTCAGGTTAAACAACGTCGTCAGCGTCGTCAGATGAAGAAACAAGTACGCGTTAAGGACCAGCAAGCTGAAGCGAACCAACAGAACGTGAATGCAGAAGCTCCTGCGGCTAAAGTTTCTAAACCTGAAGCAGAAAAACCAGCTAAGAAACAACAGCCGAAAGGTAAAGTTTCAGCTGAAGACAATGCTCAAGCTGAAAACTCTGAGAAGAACGAAGCACCACAACAACGTCGTAATCGTCGCTCTCCGCGTCACCTACGCGCAAGTGGCCAGCGTCGTCGTCGCGGTCGTGATCGCAGACCTAACCCATTCCGCCTACGTAAAGGTGGTGTAGCCTCTCCAGAGATGGCAATGGGCAAAGTAATGCCTAAATACGACTTACCTAAGCCGAAGAAAAAAGCGCCTAAAGTTGAAGAAACAATCGTTAGCGTAATCGGTGGTGTAGCTTTCCCTGAAATGTCTATGGGCAAAGTTATCGTAATGAAAGCAGCTCAACCTGTTAAAGCAGAACAGCCGAAGGCAGCACCTGCACCTAAAGTTGAAGAAGCTAGAGTTGAAGAAACTAAGGTTGTTGAGCCTATCGTTACTGAAACAAAGGTTACTGAAGCGAAAGTTGAACAAACGAAGGCAGTCGTTGCAGAACAAAAGACCGAAGCACCAGTTGTAGCACCTAGTGTTGCTGAGTCTGTAGAACAACAACCTGTTGAACATCAGCCTGCTCCAGTAGTTGAAGCGCCTGAGCCAGAAACAGTAGTTGTTGAAGCAGCTCCGGTGGAAACAGCAGAAGTTGTGACTCCTACTGTTGCCGAACAGCCAGAAGTTAAAGCTGAGCCTGCTCCGAAAGCACCACAGTCTGCGCCTAAAGCGACTATGAGCTTCAAGGGTCATGCAGCGTCAGGCATGACAAGTGCACCTGGTCCACAGGAAATACGTGAAATCTCTGTTAACGCAGCCGCTTTCCGCAACGAACGTCTGCAAGGTAAAGCCGGTGGTAGTCAATCAGCTACCAATAAGGCAACTGCCGTTACTACTAAACCAAATTACTAATTTGGATTAGTCAGAAAAGAGCCAGCATAAAGCTGGCTCTTTTTTTATCTAAACCCTAAATCTATTGGATATTCTTGCTGTTTCTCATCCCTTGATTGCACTTCCACCTCGTTTCCGTTAGCATTCGCCGACAAAAAATTATAATAGCAAGCATGAATGTGTTACTCAGTGTAAGCATATTCCGCAAACATCAACTATCGCGACTATTCTTTAAGTCTCAGGTCGTGAACTCAAACCAAAAGATGAAATAACACAAATGTTTGAATCTCCACAGTTTTCAGCTCAAAGCGTCAAAAATGATGTTTTATCCGGTCTAACCGTAGCACTTGCATTGGTACCTGAAGCGGTAGCCTTTGCTTTTGTTGCAGGTGTTGACCCTATGGTTGGCTTATACGCTGCCTTTATCGTTGGCTTAATTACTTCTATCTTCGGTGGTCGTCCTGGTATGATCTCTGGTGCTACGGGTGCCATGGCTGTTGTAATGGTCAGCCTTGTTGCCTTGCACGGTGTTGAATACCTATTTGCCGCCATCATGCTTACCGGCTTATTGCAGGTACTTGCCGGCATATTTAAACTGGGTAAGTTTATCCGCATGGTGCCTCATCCAGTAATGATAGGCTTCGTGAACGGCTTGGCGATTGTTATCTTCCTTGCACAGTTGGGACAATTTAAAGCGCCAGATATTGCGGGTGTTATGACATGGCTTCCTGCTGATCAAATGACGATCATGCTTGGCCTTGTTGCACTGACTATGGGTATCATTTTCTTCCTTCCTAAGCTGACCACAGCCATTCCATCTTCTTTGGTAGCCATAGTTACAGTAACCCTAATCGTTCAGTTCGGCGGTCTTGATACGCGCACTGTTGTTGACTTCTTACGTGCTATGTCAGGCAACGACGCTGCGACGCTTGCAGGTTCACTGCCAACATTCTCGATTCCTCAAGTGCCATTCAACCTTGAGACTCTGAAGATCATCCTGCCGTATGCTATCGTTCTAGCGGCAATTGGTCTGATTGAATCACTACTGACTCTGACTGTACTTGATGAGATGACAAACACTCGTGGTAAGAGTAACCGTGAATGTGTGGGTCAAGGCATCGCTAACCTGAGCTGTTCAGTATTTGGCGCTATGGGTGGCTGTGCGATGATTGGTCAATCTATGATCAACATTAACTCAGGTGGTCGTGGCCGTCTCTCCGGTATCGTTGCTGCGGTTGCACTACTTATATTCATCCTGTTCGCTTCAGCACTTATCGAGATGATCCCTCTAGCAGCGCTAGTTGGTGTTATGTTTATGGTGGTTATCGGCACGTTTGAGTGGGCGACATTCAAATTGGCGCGTCGCGTACCAAAACAAGATTTCTTCGTTATCGTTCTCGTAACTGTAGTCACTGTGCTGACTGACCTTGCCGTTGCAGTTGCCGTTGGTGTTATCGCTTCAGCGCTGATGTTTGCTTGGCAGCATGCTAAACACATCTATGCGAGCAGCCAAATCAATGAAGAAGGCTCTAAGGAATACCGTATTCACGGTCCTGTATTCTTTGGTTCTGCTGCTAACTTCTTGGAGCTGTTCGACGCACGTAACGACCCTTCTGACGTCATCGTTGATTTCGCGGATTCTCGCGTTGCTGACCATTCAGCAATCGAAGCAATTGAAACACTGGCTGAACGTTATACGGCTGTAGGAAAAACCCTACATTTACGCCACCTTAGCCAAGACTGTCGTGCATTGCTGCACAAAGCAGGGAGTCTTGTAGAGATCAACGTAAAAGAAGATCCTAGCTACAAGGTTGCGACTGATGTCCTAGCTGGCTAACAACGACTAAATACAACAATGCCTATGGAGATATAGTCCCCATAGGCATTTTTTATATCTAACAATCTTTACTTCTGTTCTGTAACCAATTCATCATTCTTAGCTAGCTCTTCCATTGCCACTGCGTCATGTGTACAAAATGGCTGCATATTCACACTGTGTAATCCCTCGTCCACTTCATCCTCAGTGATCACTTCCTCATCCAATTGATGAACGTGGAATCTAAGCACAACCAAAGCAATCAAACCAAATACGATGCAGCCCACCGCTTGCCCATACAGCACGCCTAAAGCGCCAAACCAAGCAGATCCTATGTAAACAAATGGAATGGTTCCCACTGTCGCTTTGCCTATGTTCAGAGCCGTAGAGTACAGTGGCTTACCAAGATTATTAAAAGAGGTATTCGCTACGAATTGCGCACCATTAAATACAAAGGTAATCGCCACAAAAGTACAGAAGGTACGAACTAACAAGTCCGCATCGCCTGTTAAGTTAAAACTAGTGACTATTTGCGACTGTAGGAAATACAAAATCAAACTCACCACAACACAGTAGATACTGACCACAATCAGTGAGTTGCGTAAGGTTTCTTTAACCCTATCAATTCGCTCAGCTCCATAATTCTGCCCAATGATAGGACCAACAGCGCCTGATAAAGCAAAAATAGCCGCAAACACCACCGGGGTCAGACGCCCCACAACCGCAAAGCCTGCGACAAAATCCTCGCCAAACTGCGCAATAGCACTAGTGACTATGGCATTGCCCACAGGTGTCGCAATATTGGTAAAGATCGCAGGTAACGCAATAGCAAAGATCGCTCGTTGGCTAATCAGCCACTGCTTGTATCGGAATTTTCCAACGAGGTCGTGTTGCTTAATTAGAGGGGCTAAGGAGAAGGCCAGTACCGTAAATCGAGAAACTACAGAGGCCAGTGCGGCGCCTTCGACATTCCACATAAACACAAAGATAAATATAGGGTCGAGGATAGCATTAACTACCCCGCCCCATATTGTCGCCATCATAGAGCGTTTAGCATCTCCAGCAGCGCGTAATGCGGCACCTGCCGCCATACCAAGAGCCACAACGGGAGTACTCGGCAATAGGATATACATATAGTCTTTTGCATGCTCTAATGCCGCTCCCTTAGCACCAATGAGTTGCAATAGCTCGGGAATGTAATAAGTCATCACTCCGGTAATCACAGCGTTGACTAAAAAGGCCGTTACCAAGATATTGATAACTAGATGACGAGCACTCTGAACACGTTTAGCGCCAAGCTCTTTCGATACCAAGGCCCCCATTGCAATCGAGGTACCAATGGATATTGACGTTGAGAAAAAGATGAGTGTTCCAGCAAAGCCCACTGCCGCAGCCAGTTCGACCTGCCCAAGCATACTGATGAACATCATATCTAGGAGGTCGACAATAAACAGCGACATTAAACCAATAGAGCCAGCTCCTGACATGGTCAGAATATGCCTCATTGTTGAGCCTTCAACGAACTTTGCTTGCTGATCTGCCACCGCTACTTCCTTGTAGATTGTTGGAGGTTTATCGTAGTAATTGGACAGCGAGTATCAACATCACAGCGCCCACCGCTCCCTCAAGTATTTTCCAAGTATGGGCTTTTTTGAAGTAAGGGGTTAATAATCTTGCGCCATATCCCAAGCTAAAGAAGAAAACAAAGGATGCGAACACCGCTCCAATACCAAACAAGTCTTTGTCTGCACCATATTGAGTAGACACTGAACCCAGCAAAACCAAGGTATCAAGATAGACGTGAGGATTGAGCCAAGTAAAGGCGAGACAAACAGCAAGAGTTTTGTTCAATGAGGAAGGCGCTTTGGCGGTTGGGTCTAATGTATGCTTATTTTTAAACGCAGACCAAAGACTGCTAGTACCGTACACAATCAGAAACAACGCACCACCATAGCGCGCGATATCTTCCACTTGCGGGTAAGCCTTTACTACTACAGAAAAGCCCGCTACGCCAGCGCTGATAAGCAGCGCATCTGAAACGGCGCAGGCTAAACATACCCAAAATACATGCTGTCTGAGCAAGCCTTGCTTAATAACAAAGGCATTTTGCGCTCCGATAGCCAAAATCAGCGATAGCCCAATAGAAAACCCTGCTAAAAACGCAGACATTGCTTTATCCTTAAATACATTGATTCATCCTTGAATACTCGAAGTAACCACTCTACAAGTGAACTTGCTCATTTACAAAAGGAAAAAGAGCAAACCCATCGGACTGGATTTGCTCTTCGTGCCCACAAGCAATAAGCAATGAGCGGTATCACTAATTGTCTTGGTATCGCCTGATTTTGTAGGGTCTAGGGATTCCTATAAATTCAATTCCGATAACAATAGATGTCCATCTGGCGGTAGAAATCCATCTATTTGGGCATAAGACTAGAAGCTAGCTGCTATTCACGACAACGCATGAGTAGAACTAGAGGGATGGTCAGCTAACTTCCAGAATTCTTAATTACGCTCTTTTTGCTTTGAGCGCTTCGTCAACCGCTACTGCAAGAGCCACAGATGCACCCACCATTGGGTTGTTACCCATACCGATGAAGCCCATCATAGCAACGTGTGCAGGTACTGAAGAGCTACCCGCAAACTGAGCGTCAGCGTGCATACGACCCATAGTATCTGTCATGCCGTATGATGCAGGACCCGCAGCCACGTTGTCTGGGTGAAGTGTACGACCTGTACCACCACCTGATGCAACAGAGAAGTATGCTTTACCATCTCGGTTACATTCTGCTTTATAGATGCCCGCTACAGGGTGTTGGAAGCGTGTTGGGTTAGTTGAATTACCTGTGATGCTCACATCAACACCAGCGCTGCGCATGATAGCCACACCTTCACGTACATCATCAGCACCGTAACAGATAATCTCGCCACGTGGACCTTGCGAAAAACGACGACGTTCAACTTCGTTAAGCTCGCCAGTGTCGTAATCGTATTGAGTTCTTACGTAGGTGAAGCCATTGATACGTGAAATTAGATATGCTGCATCTTTACCTAAACCGTTAAGGATAACTTTAAGCGGTGTAGTACGCGCTTTGTTTACGTTTAGAGCAATCTTGATTGCGCCTTCTGCTGCGGCAAATGACTCGTGGCCAGCAAGAAAAGCAAAGCACGTGCTTTTTTCATCAAGAAGGCGAGCCGCTAAAGCGCCGTGACCGATACCCACTTGACGTTGGTCTGCCACACTGCCTGGTTTACAAGACGCTTGTAGGCCTTTACCAATCGCATTCGCCGCTTCAATTGAAGATTTGCTATCAGTGAATAGAGCGTAGGCTGTACCTACAGTGTAAGCCTCAACTGCGCTTTCAAAAGCAATAGGCTGAGTTTCCATTACTTGTTCACGAGTATCGATGCCAAATTCTTTACAATAAGCGAATGCTTCTTCTAAAGAGTTCATGTTCATTTCGGTTAGTAGAGCTTGAGTTGCGTTGTTCATGATTCAGTCCTCTTCGCTTATTGTTGACGTGGGTTAATGGTTTTAACAGCTTCGTCGAAACGACCATACTGACCACTTGCTTGTGCCAGTGCCGTCTCAGCATCAACGCCCGCGTTGACCGCTTTCATGAATTTACCAAGGTTCATGTATTGGTAACCGATCACTTCATCGTTTTCATCTAGACCCATTTTCGTTACATAACCTTCTGCGATTTCCATGTAACGAACGCCTTTAGCTTTCGTTGAGTAACTAGTACCCACTTGGCTACGAAGAGTTTGACCAAGGTCCTCAAGTGCTTCACCCACTTCCAGACCGCCATCTGAAAATGCTGATTGAGTTCGACCGTAGGTAAACTGAAGGAAGATTTCGCGCATCGCCACATTGATAGCGTCACACACTAAGTCGGTGTTCATCGCTTCAAGAATGGTTTTGCCGGTAAGAATTTCTGATGCCATTGCTGCTGATTGAGTCATGCCTGAGCAGCCAATGGTTTCGATTAGAACTTCTTCAATAATGCCTTGTTTTACATTGAGAGTAAGTTTGGCAGCGCCTTGTTGAGGAGCGCATGCACCCACACCATGACTTAGACCCGAGATTGCAATAACCTCTTTAGGATTGATCATGCGGCCTTCTACAGGAATAGGAGAAGAAGCATGTAGGTCGCCACGTTGAATTGGGCACATTGATTGAATTTCGTTTGTGTAATGCATAATGTTTTCCGCTCTAACAAATGAATAAAGTTAGGAAAACAGTGTGAGAAAGGATTGGGTGCAAGATGGATTAGATACGCCCTACCAAACCGAGTACCATATGGTACTAGCCTCAAAGATCATAAAGACCATGAGTCACTGTTTCCGATTTTGGTAGGAGTCATCAGCCGACTGGTCGGCGGTTAAGTAGGTGGAACCCCATCACCTGTGCCACTAAATTTAAGCCAGATGAGCGAGTATCACAACAAGCATAAATGCAATCTAATATTACAACTATGCAACCCGTTAACTATGAAAGTTCGGGAGCTAGATAAAAATTACCGTATTTCAATCAGATAGTTTCAATGAGGCTTGCTAACATTCATGATTGTTAGAACTAATATATGTTCAGGGATAGGCAATTAATGTCACACAAAACCATTGAGTATAAAAATCTTCCTAGCAATCTGCGCATTTTGGGTAAAACGTTATTCAAATCGCAATCCCCAACCGCTATCCCAAAATTACACTTTGTTGTAGAAGGATTTCACTTTAATCAAGCCCACCTGCAAAGCTATAAACGCTATTGTGGTTTTACCCACACTGAACTGCCCCTGCCTTACTTATTTGTGGCCAGCCAGAAAGCGCAATTGCATTTGCTTACCGATGCAAAGTTTCCGCTAAAGACATTGGGCTTAATTCACACTGGTATTCGTTTTTATCGGCATAAAGAGATCGATACTAAAGCAAACTACGATGTCACTGTTTCTGTTGGCCGTGTTGAAAACAAACCTCGAGGCATCGAGTTTGAACTGTGTGTGCAGTTTTATGAAGATAGTCAACTGGTGTGCGGGTTCGATAGCCACTACTTTTCCATTACTAGTAGCAAACGAGGCAATAAGCCTGCGCAAATGGCGGATGACTTTAGTGCTTTTCAACACCTTGCTCAGCTCAACATCACAGAGCAAAGTGTTCGCGGATATGCACGGGTATCAGGAGACTACAATCCCATCCATCTGCATCGATTCACAGCCGCACCCTTCGGTTTTAAGAAACCCATCGCACACGGCCTCTATTTATTGGCTCGTTGTTTAGTGACTTTGGATATTGCGCCAACAGAGGTCGAAGTTAACTTTAAACGCCCTGCGCTACTACCCATTGAGACTGAATTAATTCAAACCACCCATCAAGCGCTATTGCTCAACACAGATAGAAAAGCGTTATTAGATATAGAGTGGGTTAACTAACTTCTCTCTGTGAGCGTAATAGTCACAATGCCATGGTCACTCGCCATGCGATCGATGGCATAAATAGGATTCACTAGATGGCTATCGGAAACCTGATAATCGCTCACCTCAAACAAGCAAGAGGCACTGTTTCTATCAAACTCTTCTGAAAGCATGATGTAGTCTAAGACACTGCCTTTTGCCCCATAATAATGTGTGGCCTGTATTGGCGCCTCTGCAGTTAAAAGTCTTTTCGAGTCACTGAGCCCTCTTGTTTCATCATCATTATTTGCATGGAAGCAAGAAAACTCCGTGCTGTTTAAATCTCGATTGAAATCACCCATCAGTATCTGAGGATAGCCTTTAGTGCGCTTGCGCTCTGCAAAGAACGCATCAATGAAGCGGGCTTCAAGGCCCCTTTGCATGGTAGAACGCCAACTCTCGATCTGCTTCAAGCTAGCCTTTTCCTCGCTCAAGGCTTTAGGGCGCTGCGACTTAAAGTGCACCACGACGCAATCCACCTTACCAATAACCGGCAGTTCAATAAGTGCATGCAGCGGTGCTCGGCTATAGGTGAAACCTAACTCTTTGGATGCCGACGGATCAGATTCCACTGCAGATATCGACAGCAATGGATAGCGAGAGGCAATGCCAACCACAGGCTCAGAATAGATAAAATCACTCTCGACCTTTGGCTGATCAATCACCGCAAAGTAAGGATAGCCAGCATTAGCCAACTGCTCTTCTAATTCATCGGCACTAAAAATCTCCTGAAAACCAATAACATCAGCATCTGAAGCTTCGATTTGTTTGAGTGTCCAGTGCTGCTTATCCTGCCAATGAGCAAAGCTATAGATATTCTCGAAATCGTAGTAAGCACCTGGAGGCACTAAGTAATTAAACAAGTTGAAGGTAGTGATCTTGATTTGATGCGGGCGCAAAGAGCATCCATCCATTACTGTTGCCAAAAAGCTTAACCCCAAGATAACTCAAGTTACTGGTTTCAGCGAGTGCCATAGAGTATCTTAAATAGATAGCTAGGGCCTGTTGGCCTGTTGCGATTAAATTTTGCTCGACCAGAAGCCATTTAATCAAGGCGAGTGTCTTGCCGCCTAGTCATCTAAGCAAAAGACGCTCAACGACGAGTAAATGGCTTCTGGCCGAGCCCTTCGGGTAGCGGTTTGTTGGGCATTTCTACGGCGTTAGTCCCTTTTCATGTGGAACCACCACACCTAAAAGTGACTGCCTTGTATAAATACCCAACAAATCGCTACAAAAATCAACTCAAAAGGTCAACAGGCCCTAAGATGAGGAGAACCCAAATGGAATACGCCAAACTTGGCCATAGTGAACTGCAAGTATCACGTGTCTGCTTAGGTAGCATGACTTGGGGAGTGCAAAACAATCAACAAGATGCTGATGAGCAGATTAATCATGCTCTTGAGCAAGGCGTTAATTTTATCGATACCGCGGAAATGTACGCCATTCCACCTACCCCAGTGACTTACGGTAAAACTGAAGCCATTATTGGTGACTGGGTCGCTCGCAATCAAGCGAAGCGTCAACAGACTATCATTGCGACCAAAATTGCTGGGCCTGGTATGCATTGGGTCCGAGATGGTGGACCGATTACTGGCGAAGCCGTTATACAATCGGTAGAGAGTTCATTAAAGAGACTGCAAACAGACTACATTGATCTTTACCAACTGCATTGGCCAAACAGAACCTCTCCTCACTTTGGTAAGCAATGGTCAAACACATTCAGCTTCGCAGACGTTGACGTCAAAGCACAGCGCTCGCAAATGCTAGAGATTTTGCAAGCACTCAATGAATGTATTACCGCTGGTAAAATACGCCATTGCGGGCTCTCAGATGAGACTACCTGGGGCATTAGCACCTATCTCGACCTTGCCGAAAAGCACAGTTTGCCTAAGATGGTTTCCATACAAAATGAGTTCAGTCTATTGTGCCAGAAGGATTGGCCATACTTGATTGAACACTGCCATCATGCAGATGTTGCGTATTTGCCTTGGTCGCCGTTAGCCAGTGGTTTGTTAACAGGAAAATACACCAATGGAGCACGACCTGAAGGCAGTCGCTGGAGCTTAATGGACTCAAAAAACATCTACAGAAGCACCGAACTCGCACACAACGCAGTAGCGCAATACGCTGAGATCGCAAAGGATATCGGTATTACTCCTGCACAATTGGCCTTAGCTTGGTGTAACAGTGTTCAAGGGGTGACCTCTAGCATTATCGGCGCGACCAGCATGGCTCAGTTAAAAGAAGATCTGGCAGCGTTTGATCTAACCCTAGATAGCGAAACACAACAGCGAATTGCAAAGGTCATCAAGCAGTTCCCTGCTCCTTACTAATCAACGAACAAGGCTGGGTTCTCGCATAAACAACCCAACAGAGAGTTCCAGCCTTTTACTGAGCTAATCTAAATGAGTCAGTTAACCACATCAAACGACGCGCTACCGGCGCCTTCTTCACCAAAATCTAATCGACTGTTACTTACAGTGATTACCTTGCTTCTCACAGTCGGCGCTGTGCTTAACTTAGCGGATCATTATGCGGACATTAAGCTTGATGAATCCATCGAACAAGGCGTGGTTGCCTTTGCATCAGTGCGCAGTATTCATGCGGTGATCTCTATGCTAAAAGGTACAGAAATCAGCGTGCCGTTTCTAACCGTGAGCGTGGGTGAAATATTATCTCCTGCTACAGAAATATTGCAGTCAACATCTACCGTGCTCACTACAGCACTAGCCTCACTGGGTCTACAGAAAATATTGCTCGATGTGTTCGCGGCAAAGCTAGTCAACATCATCATTGCCTTTAGCGCATTAACTTATCTCGTGACCCTATGGTTCTCTCCACTCACCAGATTCTTAAAATACACACAGCCGCTATTTTTTATCCTTTGTTTAACTCGATTCTTACTGGTCGGCACGCTACTGCTCAACAGTTTGGTCGATACCTTATTTTTGAATGAGCAAACTGAGCAGATCACCCAGCAAACCGACTTTATTGCAACGGATCTGCATCAATTTAATCAAGAGCTTATTGATGGAAAGGCATCACAATATGAAGAGGATGACAGCCTACTGGGAAGTGCGAAAAGAACATGGAACAACATGACCAGTGGTTTTGAACAAACCAAGCAAGAAATGCAGAAAAGCTTCGATGAACTTCAGGAAAAAACAGAGTCTTTAGTGATCAATCTACTCACCTTGATTGCCATGTTCACGCTAAAAACCATTTTGATCCCCATAGGCTTTTTATTACTGCTGAAAAACCTGTATTGGAGCCTAATTAAACGTCTATCTCCTATTTAATCACTGGCATTTCCCCCTGACATTCAGGGGGAAATCTGAAGCCCTATTCTCTGTATCTGGCGGACGTAATAAATTCACCAAAGCTTTCACACCAAATAATCACCGTGGTGTAATCTTCAAGGTCGATAGTCTTATCAAGAGTAAGACTAAAGCCGTTGAAGCTTTTTACGTCACCGACTTGAACCATCTGCGATTTTAATTGGTTGAATTTTGCTTCTGTTTCCACATATTCTGGAGACAGATACAGTTTATAATCAGGACCAGGCGCGAGTTCACCTACAAAGGAGATTTGCTCTGCGCTAAGCATCACTTTTCCTTCTCCCCAATGAAAAAAATCGCTGTCTTGACGCTCTTTATCAAAGGTTGCCGTAAACTCAGCCTTATCGAAATGCTGAATAATCTGTTCCGTTGGTGCCGGGGGCGCTGTCAAAATCGGCAATGCGTATATACCAAGGGCAAAACCAAAGCCAATTGCAACAATATGGGTAACCAATAACAATACTTTTTTCAACACCATCAATCCTTGTGTAAATTATCCATAACTCATTCAATTCTAGGCATATTAACGCCGACTTGCTGAAGAAAGTGCGTAAGCGGCAATACCTAACAACAATCCCCAAAAAGCGCTACCTATACCCATAATTGACACGCCCGATGCCGTCATCAAGAACGTAAGCAAGGCAGGCTCTCTCTCTGTTGCATCATTCAGCGCGATAGCAAGGCTATTGCCTATGGTTCCCACCAAAGCTAACCCTGCAATGGTAAATACTAAAGTTTGAGGAAAAACGGAAAACAGCGTCGCGACCGTTGCAGCAAATAGCCCTGTTAGCAGATAAAACAAGCCCGCCCATATCGATGCCATATAGCGTGTTTTAGGATCTTCACCCGCTTCTTTTCCCATACAGATAGCAGCAGTAATTGCTGCAAGGTTAAACGCGAAGCCACCAAAAGGTGCCATCAGCACACCCATCACTCCTGTTGTTGAGATAAGTGGAGATGATGGTGTTTGATAGCCATTCGCTCTTAAAACGGCAATACCGGGGACATTTTGTGAGGCCATGGTGACGACAAATAGCGGGATCCCGATACCTATAACAGCAGATAGAGAAAACTCAGGTGCGATCCAAACCGGAGATGCCATCTCTAAATCAATACCATCCAGCCTTAACGAATCCTGACCCAAGCTGACTACGACTCCAATGAGCAGTACCAATGGGATGGTATATAGAGGAACAAACCGCTTTAGAATCAGATAACCAACAAGCATGCATCCTACGAGTAGCGGATCGATTGCGATTCCAGTAAACACATTTAGACCAAATTGAAGTAACACTCCGGCCAACATGGCTGAGGCGATGGAACTTGGAATATGCTTTGTGAGCTTTTCGAACCAACCCGTTAAACCGCACACCAGTATTAAGGTGGATGAGAACAGAAATACCCCTATCGCTTGATTAAGGCTAACGCCATCAAGTGAGGTTGCCAGCAGTGCGGCCCCTGGTGTCGACCATGCTGTTAATATCGGGGTCTTATAGAATAGCGATAAGCCTATGGTAGTCACCGCCATGCCCACCCCTAGCGCCCACAACCATGAACTGATTTGCTCAGCGTTAGCACCCGCCACATTAGCCGCTTGGAAAATAATGACCGCTGAACTGGTATAGCCAACCAGCACCGCGATAAATCCAGCTGTAATATGAGAAAGATTAAAGAAGCTGTGAAACTTTTGCCCGTACTGACGACTTATCTGCATGCCGCTTGTCCTTTCCTTTGATGGTATCCTTGTGCGTAATAGCGCACAAATCAAAACATAGCACTTGTGCGCTATAACGTACAGCCTTAAACTAAATCCATAAGCAGAATAATCAAGTGTGGTTAAAGTGTCAGAACAGCTATTTAAGCAGCAAGTGGGAAATAAATTAAAATCAATCCGTCAAGACAAGCAACTTAGCCTCGACGCTGCAGCAAAACTCACTGGTGTGTCTAAGGCAATGCTCGGGCAGATTGAAAGAGGAGAATCGAGCCCTACCATTAACAAACTTTGGCAAATCGCCAGCGGATTAGAAGTGTCCTTCTCCTCTTTCTTTGCTACAAGCAAAGCACTACGTCAGCACAATCAAGCCTTTCCCAACGATAGTAAGATGAAGGTTGATACGCTGTTTGGCTATCAAGAAGATACTCAGTTCGAGATGTTTGAGATACAACTAACAGACTTTCACCAGCAAGACTCTGCGCCTCACAGCCACGGTGTGATTGAGCATATAGTCGTTTTATCGGGAGAGTTAGCTATGTTGTTCGACGGAGAGTGGCACCCGTTAAAACAAGGAGAATGTGTTCGATTTTTTGCAGACCAAGCGCACAGCTATAAGGCCATTACTGAAACCGTGCGCTTTCAAAATATTGTGTATTACCCATAACCTTAATTTAGGTAGCGATGTCCGTAGCCATTTCGGTCTGCTTTTTGCTTTTACGCCAACGGATTGGCATTAATGGAACCACAATCATAGCAATGCCCATGATGGTCAATACGTCAGGGATCTCATCAAACCACATGATCCCAAACAGAGTAACGAATACTAGGCCAGAATATTCTGCGAGGGCTATTTGACTTGCGGGCGCCTTTTTATAAGCCACAACCACCAACGCGTGATAGCTCAATACAAAAAAGTTGATTGCCAAGATCCAGAACAGGTGACGTAATTCTATAGTGCCCCAATTAGGCAGTGCCAGTAAGAAGGCGCCAGGAATCGTCAAAGCCGTAGTCCAAAACAGTGTCGAGACCACCGACTGAGATGCCGGCAAGCGCTTAATCAAAATATTACCGACTGCCATCGCCAGAGCGCTACCCAAGGCAATAATCGCAGCCCAATGGAAATGCTCTGGTCTTAACACCACCAGCACACCAATAAAGCCAATACCGGTTGCTATCACCTTCTTCAGTGGAGGCATCTCTTTAAGGAAGATGATCGACAAAGGCAGCATCATTAACGGTGCGACATAAAACATCGCGTTCGCCGTTGCTAAGGTTAAATGAGTAATCGCTACCATAGCGCACCCACTGCCAATCAAAATAAACTGCGAGCGCCAAAAGTTGATCTTTCCACACCCCTGCATACGCTCCTGCCTTGGCAAACGAAGCCACAACGGTGCAATGATCAGTAAACTCATAACCTGACGTATGAAGACGTACTGAAAGGTTGGCACTTCTCCATTTAGCACTTTAAGTGACACATCAGAGAGTGACGCTAAAAAATTAGCGAAAACCAATAATAGGATGGCTTGAGTAACCGAGTTGGCGCGCATAAATGCTCTAAAATAATCTAGGTTGGCAAAGACGCGCGAAGATATCAGTCTTTAACCAATAAATCCAATTGTATGACAATATTCAGCATGGACTAACATTAGTCTAATACCAATCACACTAAGTAAGTGATCAGAAATAGCGCTGGGAAAATGTTCGAGAGCATTTTAACAAGTTAGAATGACCGGTTATTTAGTACGATTGGTATAAGCTTGTGCTAAAGTAGCCACCGCAATACTGACCTCCAATACCGAGTATCGAATCCTGATGAAAAGTAATAGAACCCCGTCAACGAAATCTCTAAAAGCAGGTCTTCATCCACGAAATAAACATCACGGACGATACGATATTGCGGCATTGGTAAAAGCTCTTCCGGAATTGAAAAGCAAAGTAACCCTCAATCCGAGAGGAGAGCAAACAGTAGACTTTAGTGATCCTGAAGCAGTACTGACTCTCAACAAAGCTCTACTTGCACACCATTATCAAGTGAAGTTCTGGGACATTCCGAAGGGTTATCTATGTCCGCCTATTCCTGGACGCGCTGACTACGTTCATCGCTTGGCAGATCTACTCGACAGCTCAGATACCAGCATCAATGTTCTAGATATAGGCACGGGGGCAAGTTGTATCTACCCTATTATTGGCGTTACTGACTACCAGTGGCACTTTACCGCCTCAGATGTAGATCCTGTATCCATTAAAGTAGCCACTGAAATTGCAAGACAGAACCCTCACCTATCAAAAAAGATTACACCGCGCTTGCAAAAAAACGCAGCCAATATATTTAAAGGTGTCATTAAAGAGGGAGAGTACTATCACCTCACGCTGTGTAATCCTCCGTTCCACAAGTCGCTAAAAGAGGCAGAGCAAGGGACAAAAAGAAAGGCTGATAATCTCGCTAAGAATAGAGCTAAACGTGGCGCTAATGCTATGAACAACAAAAACCACACCATTAAGTCTTCATCAAGCGGGCTAAACTTTGGCGGCCAAAAAGCAGAGCTATGGTGCCCAGGGGGAGAAGAGGCTTTCATCAAAAATATGGCACAAGAAAGTGTCCTTTTTAAAGAGCAGGTGGGCTGGTTTAGTACTCTCATTTCAAAAAAAGAGAATGTCTCTCCGATGAAAAAGCTACTCAGTACCTTAGGGGCAACTCAAGTTAAAGTCGTAGAAATGTCCCAAGGACAGAAAATCAGCCGATTTATTGCTTGGCGATATTAGCTAGCATCTTGCACGCACGCACGAACAACAAAAAAGCCAGTAAGTAGAACTTACTGGCTTTAGTACCTTCAATACCATTGCCGCAATGATAAGAATGTCGAATGCATAGAGTCTAAGCTAGCTCTTATCTTCAAACTCAGCTCTGCAACGTAAGCCGGCAGAGAGATCCCCTGCGTCATTATTTAAGGTCACAGTCACCGCAAAGGTATTACTTGCGGCATCTATAATAGGATCAATAATCTTCACCCTCCCTTGGTAAGGAGTGTCCGTACCTAGCTTGTATAGTGTGACGCTCTCTCCTTTTTGTACCTGACCATACAGCTCAGCAGGGAGAACAACATCGGCATGCATTGGATTTAAGGTCGCAACGCGTAAGAAAGGTTGTTCATCAACAAATTCACCTGGATCTTTAATTCGCTCAATAACGACACCGGAGATTGGGCTTCGAGTCTGTCTTTGACTGAGGCGAACCTTAGCTTCTTTTAATTGATAAGAGGCTAACCGCTGCTCTGTGATCATCTCATCTTGCTCATTCTCAGAGATCAGGTTTTTTCGATACAGATCCGCGTTACGCTCCACCTTGCGGGTTGCAAACTCAAGCCTAGCCTTAACGGTATTGATTGCAGCAACTTCTAACGTCGAGTTCAGGGTCATAACCAATTGCCCTTTTTTGATTCGGTCGCCTCGGTTGACCTTAAGATCCTTGATCACCCCCTGAACTTCGCTACTCAGCTCAACGTCTGAACTAGGCTCTAGCAAGCAGCTTAAAGGCGTAATACCGCTAGCAAAGTCTTGCATCTCATCATTGGCCGAGGCTGTACCTACCACCAAAGAACCCATCATAGTTACTGCTATCCATGTCATCGATTGGGCTATTTGCATTTTTTTCATTGTTACACCTGTTGGGAGGAAAATGACAACACTTCCTGTTGCTGCTCATCATGTTGCAAAAGTTGTTTACGTGCTTGCTGTTGCCGTCTCTCGATATGATGCTGACAACGCCGTATACACTTAAACAATAATCTATTTTTCAAAGGTTTGGGGATTGGCGCATAAAATAATAACTGCAGAACTTTTCTCCAACCTTGTGTAATAATTTCTTCCTCCAGTGACAGGATATATTCAACACTTCCATGGTCACCTTGCCGGGCAGAACGCCCCTCGAGTTGCCTATCAACTCGAGATGAGTCATGCAAGCCTGTGATGATTACATGTAGTCCACCTTGTGCTTCGACCTCAGACTCAAGCTTAATGTCCGTGCCTCTTCCCGCCATGCTAGTTGCTATGGTGACTCGTCCCTTGTGGCCTGCTTGCTCAACGACCTCAGCCTCAGTTTGATCCTGGCGCGCGTTTAAAACTTGATGCTCAATGTTTTTGTCCGCCAGCAGACTGCTTAACCTTTCAGAAGCTTTTAACGACTGAGTGCCCACCATTATTGGGCGTGAGCTCTGCTTTCTAATGGCCGATATCTTGGCCACTATTGTTAGCCACTTTTGTTCATTACTGGCTGAAATAGTGGTGCCCAAATGAACCCTTTTGCTTTTTTTATGAGTTGGTACATCAACGACTGGTAGCCCATATACTCGCCAAAATTCACTTTTGACCTCATCCGCTGTGCCTGTCATTCCTGATAAATGATGGTAATAGCGGAAAAAGTTTTGGAAGCTAATACTTGCGAGCGTCTCTCTTGGGTCACTCAGCTCACAGCCTTCTTTGATTTCAATTAACTGATGAAGACCTCTTTCCCAAGTGCGATCTGGCATCCTTCGTCCTGTGTGCTCATCAATAATGACGACCTTGCCCTCATCCACTAGGTAGTGCTGGTCTTTGATGAACAAATGCTCGGCTGTGAGTGCTTGTCTCGCCAATTCTAAGCGCCTGATTCGAGCTTGCCATAGAGGGCCTAGATTTTGAGTCTTAGCCTGTATTAGCTCTTCACCACTGGCCAAGATGTCTACTGTGCGCATTGAAGTGTGAATAGAGAAGTCACGTCCTTGCTGTAAATGAGAAATCAGCCCATAGGCTTGAGAGTAGAGTTCAGATTGCTCTTGCTGAGGGGTGGTTTCACCCGAAATGACCAAAGGTGTGGTGGCTTCATCCATAAACACGCCATCAGCCTCATCAACAACCGCAAAATGCAGCCCCCGTAGCATTAAATTGCCCAATACCGAGTCGCGCTTGGGCAAACTGCGCAAGGCATGCAGTTGCAAAGAGTCATTGAATTGGCCGAGCTGAATGCTGTCTTTGAGGTAGTCAAACGCGAGTTCGTTGTTAGTACAATAAACAATATCCCTGGCGTATTGTTGCTGACGCTCTCCTCTTTGTAGCCCCTGAATCACTATCCCAACAGATAATCCCAAGCGTTGATAAACCGGTGTCATTAACTTAGCATCGCGCTCGGTTAAATAATCATTAACCGTCACTACATGGGTAGGAACGCCTGCAAGTGCCGCTGCCGCAACAGGTAGGGTAGCAGTGAGCGTCTTGCCTTCTCCCGTTTGCATTTGACCTATGGTGCCATGAAGTATGCTAAGCCCTCCTAGGACTTGGCTATCAAAATGCCACATACCTAGCTCGCGGCCCGCAACCTCTCTAATTAAAGCAAAGCACTCTATGGTTAAATTGAAGGTCATGCCCTCACGAAGCAAAGACTGTCTTATTTCAAGTATCCGCGCATCTAGTTGATCCTCACTAAGCGATCGATAGCCCGCGTCCTTGGATTTTATTCGCCAAAGCATCGGCTTATAAAGCCATACAGAAGCGCGAATAGGCCGACTGCAATACGCGGTAATAGCGCGCCACCAGCGCATCATTCTCTCTTGTTTCTCAATCGTATTTTGCGGCCTATCTACAACAGAGCTTGGGCGCCTTTTGGGACGACTAAACATCGAACTGCCTCAAGAAAAGGCGGCGAATTGCTCGATACCAGCGATAGGCAATAGGCTCACTATCATGCTCAAAAAGAACATGCACCCTTTCATCAAATCGGGTAATGGGGGCTTGGGTGCTATCTAGCTCCACCCTAAAATATCCCTCATAGCTTTCAAGGTCATGATTTCGATTTGGGTCTAAAGCTATCTGTCCTCCCCCTTCAGTGGCGAGTACTGCACTGGGTAAGATTCTCGTTGAAGAGGGAACGAAGCGCTTGATGCTGCTGATGTATTCTTGATTAGGGTTCGATGCGAGCTTAAGTGTCACCGAAGAAGTCTGAGTTCTAACCCTATCAATGTCATCCTCTGACACCATTGCTGCCAATGGCAATGAGTCAAAATCTACTAAATATCCGATAATTTGCCCACGGTTGTAATATCGACCTTGCTCCGTCTCTCTGTCTGCATACACAAAAGTGCCCTGTGCTGGACTTATAATTTGTAAACTTTCCATTCTTGATAGCGCGTGACGGTACTCTTGTTCTAAGTATCGAAGCTCTTCCAACAGTATTTCAGACTCTGAGCGATTGTTAACACTAGCTTCATATCTGAGCCTAGCTTCAACGAGTTGAGAATTGAGCACGACTACCTGTGACTCCAGATCCGGTGAGTTCAACTCTAGAATCACCTGCCCTTGCTCCACGTTAACGCCTGCTTTGACAAACAAACGCTCAACAAAACCATTTGCTTCTGCCCGTACATATGCTTGCTGAGGAACATAAATAACACCTTGTGTATAGGTTTTATAGGGTGCGGGCACAGCAAAAAGAACCGCTAAGATTGCCAAAATTAATACGATAGAGCCTAGGTAAATTCGTTTGCTTTTCATCCGCATTGCTGGGTCTGTTCTCGGTTTAGTAATTAATTTGGCTATAGGTAATATCAAACTTTGCATTATCGACCATAGGGCAAGCAGTACACCGATAAAAAAATACTTACTCGCGACAAACAGAGAGATGACCACCATAACAAACAGCCGGTAGATATATGCTGAGACTGCATAAACGACCAAGCATATAGATTCAGTATAGGAATAAGCGTTTGTTCTAACTGATGAAATTCTAAAAAGATAGCGCTTCACCAGGTAGCCTACTTGTGCATTACCTCTCGCACCTAGATTGGGGATTTCAAGGAAGTCTGCCAACACATAATAAGCGTCAAAGCGAAGCAGTGGATTGCCATTGAACAGTAAGGTGGATATCCCACCAATGAGCATCACGTTGTATGCCAAGGCACGCACTAGACCAGGCTCGACCATCACCCAAACAATCATGGCAATAGCCGCCATTAATAGCTCGCCCAACACCCCTACGGCGCCCACTATCATGCGTTGATATTTATTACTAAATGATGATGTCGCAGAGGCGTCGACATAAGGCACAGGGATGAAGATAAGTAACATCACTCCCATCTCATGCACCTCTCCCCCCCAACGCTTAACTGCGTAGCCATGACCAAGCTCATGAACAAGCTTCACAATGGGATAGGCAAGTGCCATCAAAAACAGGTTTTCTACCCCTAATACCTTGTCACTTAGATTGTTAGTTAGAGCGTCCCAATGGGTAACGGCAAGCATGGTTCCAGTCAACACGACAATTAACCAAACCAACGCGCCTATTTTAGAAAAGACTAGATTTGCTACCCATTGAGTTGAGCTAAGAAAGCGCTCAGGGTCTAACATAGGAATGCGGACACTCAATGGCGATTTGAGTTGCTGCAACAGCTTTTTTTGCTGCTCGCTTTGCTTACGATGATGCAGATGCTTAATACTAGGTAGGACGTTAGATTGGACTACATTCGCTTTATTTAGTTGCCCAACCAACTGAATCACTTCATCTTGTGTCGGCAAATCTTCTTTCAATCGTTCACAGGCAATCTCCCATATCTGCTGAAGGGTTCGCTCGCCATTCATCAAACCAATCAGTTGATATGCTTGTGGCGTAAAGCGTTGAAACTGGCCTGTGACATGATCTTGTAGTACGTACCACACCTTATCTCGATACACGTGGCGGTGAATATCCGCATGTTTGCGAACACGTACTTTTAAATTGGAGACCTTGTACCAAGAAGGGCTAAAGAGAGACTGTGCCATACTACGCCTAACCCCACCAAGACCATATTCTTAGTCTTAGCCATTCGGTAAGATCCCTAGTCCAAATATCGAATAAAAGTCGCTCATCAATGGCTACCTTACCTATGCCTTCCATACCTGGCTGAAATTGTGAGGAGAGTTCGCTTAATTCTCCTTCCACGATAAAGTAGCTGGCTCCATCTTTTACCTCGGTAATCGGCGTGATCTTACTCACTGTAAAGTCAAAGCCTGACTCAGGTAATGCAGACAAATACAAGGTGCCTAACTGCCCTAATTCCAGATCAGAAATTCGGCTCTCTTGCACCATCAATTTGATTCTATAGCTCTCCGCTGGTGCTACCTCTAATAAAAGGTCTCCTTTAGTCACCGCGCTTCCTAGCCTCTGACTTAAGTCACCACTGACAACCAAACCATCATAGGGTGCAAGTAGTTGGCCTCGTTCAATCTGACTATCGACCAATTCAAGTTGCGCCTCAACCTGCTTCTGCTCAGCGTTCAGGATATTGATCTTAGCTCGATCACGCGCTGACAAAGCCTCAAGCCTTTGCCGATTGATCTTACTTTGTTCACTAAGCCATTTTAACTTTTCAAGACGAAGATCCCGGTCATCCATTAAAACCAAAGGATCATCGACAGTCACTCTGTCTCCCGCTCGCACTAACGCATCACTAATATACCCATCGTAAGGGGCAACGATTGCCTGTTGCACCGCACTTTCTATCTGTGCATCCGCTGAAAGCTTATATTGACTCGTCACGGTCGCAAGTAAGTACCCTATTCCTAACAAAGCAAGGAATATGAGTTTTCTGCCTAGGTAATTAGGGCCAAACAATCGCTTTAATTGATTTGCAGAGGCATCGATTAATTTTTTGTACCAAGGACGGTCATTGCGCTGCTTATCCACTAAGGTCGGGAGCACTATACTGGCAATACTCTGGCATAACTCAGACTCAGGTTCGCTCCACACCTGTTCTGGTTTACCCTCGACAACCAAGGCCCCAAAAGTTTCCCCTCGCAGATAAAGCGGAACTGACATAATACCGATATCGCCATGTTGTGAAGACATCTCTTGGTGAGCTTGGGTGATTAGGTTTTCATCACTTTTCAGGTTAGGTATGCGAATCACCCTCCCCTGATCCAAGCATTCGTCCATCACTCGTTCAATCAGCCGAACGTGGTTCATCTTCTTGCCAAACTGGGCACTATGAGATAAGTGCTTTAGGCGCGAACGCTTGTTTTTATATTCCCCGAGACTCACTCTATCGCAATCGAACAGTACTGCGAGCTCTGTCACTAGGCGCACAGAGGCTTCGTCAAAACTCACTTCCGATAACACCCTAGCCAAGATCTCTACACGGGTAGCGTAGTGTTGCTGCTCTTCTAATGAACGCTGCAACCTTTGTTCAAACTCAACCGTTTCAATGCCTGAAACACTCCATTGAATAAGGGTCAAAGCCTGGGTTAACTGTTCTTTGGAGGAGACTCGCACAGCAAAAGCCACAAAGGCGATAAATTCAGACTGTTTATCCAATACAGGATACAACAGGCCAAACACTTCATTCTGCGTAGAGTCTGAGGATAAGCGAGTAACTTGAGGTTGAGTGCTCTGTAGCTGCTGTTCAGCTAATTCAGCCAGCTCTGGGTAGCTAGAATTTTCAGCGTCGATAGACGCAACAGGTAAATAGTTTGCACCAATTTTTAGGTACACCACTGCCGTCTCTATGCCAGATAAGACTGATTGATGTTTGGCTAGCCAATCATGGTAATAATTTTTTTGTGCTGATGACTCAGGCATCACTTGTTGCGGGGTAGCCATAGTGGCTTGTTGTGTCATAACTAATACATCCCTGTCACACACGCTTGATGGCCGTTTCCTTACCGCCACACTAATTTCTTGCCTTACTTAACAAAATCAAATTGCCAAATAAAAGGTGCGCCCTACGCGTAGGACGCACAACCCTTTGATAAAGTTAGTCTTGTTATTTCTATCTGTCCATAGAAGTCATGGTTAACTACTCCTTTCAAATAGGGATTTTGACCACTTATACATTTCCTCTATTGGTTCTTGCGATTTGAAGCGCTTGTCGTCTTCTTATCCGCACGCATCACCATCCAACCACCTAGACCCGCAATTGCAGCTTCAACATCTATGCCGCCTTCACTTTCCTTAGTATCAGCTTGCATTTCTAGCTCAGGAATACATTCACTGTCTTGCTCCAAGCACTCTTGCACGGCTAATTCAGCAGGCGCTTGCTCAGCGTCGTTGTCATTGACTTGATCTAACTCTGCATCAGGTACTTGCTCTACCTCAGGTTGAGTCACTTCCTCTGTTTGTTCTAACTGTTCAGCTTCTGCAGGAGCAGTTTGTGCTTGCACCTTGCCACTAGAACCACCAGAGCCCGATTCAGCGATAACAGCTATTAGATTGTCGAATGCCTGCTCCGCTTCAGTAGTAAACTCAATAGGTGCTGCCACAGAGCGCGTTCGCGCTGTTTCAGCCAAGTCAGACTCAACATATAGCTGATCCGCATAGCCACTAAATAGCCCTTGTTGGGATAAACGAATGAAATCCAATTGTCCTAATGCTAGCGAGATAATCAGCTCAGGGGTATCAACGGTTTCACTTTCCACTAAGACAAATTGACCATATTCACCAACCAGCAAATCATCATCAAAGCTTGCGAAGAATGAGTCACTACCAAAGTGTCCCTGCAGGCTATCTTGGCCAGCGCCACCAATAAGGGTATCGTCACCACCTACAAATAGGTCAATCGCATCAAAGACCAGTCTATCGCCCTCACGCACAACCTGTGAACCATCACCACCGATGAGGTCATTACCTGCACCACCATCTAGAGTATCGGCGCCGAAACCACCGAAGATAATATCTCTATCGCTACCACCCTCAATGAAGTCATCCCCACCAATTGAAGTATTGCCCGTTTTCACATCGATATAACGGCCAGTACTGTCGGTAACGATGCGACCATCATCGCCAATGATGATGGTTTCACCAGAGGTATTTTTTACCTTGTCGTTACCCACACCAGCGATTGAGTGGTCATTACCCGCACCAAGTACAATGGTGTCATCGCCACCTGTCGCATTCTCTTGGTCTGTACTGACAATCAGGCGATGAACCCCATCTATAAAGTCCACCTCACCATTGTCACCGACAACAATATCACTATCATCGCCCGTGGTAATTTGGTCTCCAGCAAAGCCACCTAAAACAAGATTAATGCCATTACCTGCATTGATAATATCTGCACCACCTTGATCAACTGCAGTACTCGTCGCCTGTACTATGATGCCGTCATTGTCATAGGACACCTGCCCATTATCACCTAGGATATGGTCCATGCCATTCGCAGTGGTCACAACGTCTGAACCATTACCGGCAATGACTAGGTTGTTGCCTTCACCCAAGATGACCTCATCATCACCGCCTAAGTCTTCTTGAGTGGTTCTGGCCAGTGTTAAGATGCCATTTCCGTTGTAACTAAGGATGCCATTATCCGCTAACACTTCTGTATCACCAGAATCAGACATCACGATGTCACTATTTAGGCCTGCAATCACTCTATCAAAACCAGTGCCTACCTTAATGATGTCATCACCTGTGGTTTCATTCGTTGTATCAGTGCTTTGGATTGAGCGAATAACGCCATCGGTAACATCAATCTGACCATTGTCACCAATCACCACATCATTACCTGAGCCGGTGGTCACTTCATCGCTACCAAAGCCCGCGACTACGATATTGTCGCCATTGCCTGCGTCGATAACATCATCACCGCCAAGCTCTAGTGAGGTCGATTTAACCTGCATCAATACGCCGTTGGCATCGAAGCTGATCTCACCATTGTCACCAACGATAATGTCTTCACCGTTTGCCGTGTTAACAGTATCCGAACCCATACCTGCGATAACCACATTATCTCCCTCGCCGAGGGTCACTTCATCGTCACCGCCAAGGTCAGGCTGTGTAGATTTCGCATTGATTAGGATGCCATTGGCGTTGTAGTTCAGTGCGCCGTTATCTGCGATAACATGGCTGTTGCCCGAATCCGACATCACGATGTCGCTATCAAGCCCTGCAAGCACTCGGTCAAAGCCGCTACCAACATGAATAGTGTCGCTACCCGCGGTTACATTCTCGGTATCCGTGCTTTGGATTACCCGAATCACACCATCGATTAGGTCTACCTGACCGTTGTCACCGATAACCACATCGCTACCAGAACCAGTAGTCACCTCATCAGAGCCAAAACCTGCGATAATGCGATTATCACCGTTACCTGCATTGATGGTGTCATTGCCGCCTTGGTCGATAGCGATAGACTCAGCTTTAACGAATACACCTTGCTCATCAAAGTCCAGCTCACCGTTATCACCCATGATGATATCGCTACCGCCCGCTGTGATTACGGTATCTGCACCCTGACCCGCGATTACTACATTGTCGCCCTCACCTAGGGTAACCGCGTCATCACCGCCTCGGTCGGTTTCAGTGGTAATAGCGTTGACCAAAATGCCATCGGCGTTGTAGGTCAATACACCATTGTCGGAGATAACATGGGTGTTACCTGAGTCTGAGGTAATCTCATCATTCTCGATAGTGGTAATAAGCTCGATGCCATTAACGGTCTCGGTAAGCTCCTCGGTAAAGGTATCCAAACCCGCAATCACACGGTCTGAGCCAGCACCAAGGTGGATGGTATCGGCAGCTGCAGTAGAGCGGTCCGCATCTGTGCTTTGCATGGTGCGGATAACGCCATCTACAAGGTCAATCTGACCGTTGTCACCGATAACGCTATCATTGCCATCATTGGTAGTGACCTCATCAGAGCCAAAGCCGGCTATAACAATGTTGTCACCAAGACCCAGAGTGACGTCATCATCACCGCCAAGGTTAATATCATTACTTAGCGCGCTAACAAGAACTGAACTAGTGTTCCAAGCGCCTGTGTAGTTAAGCTCGCCATTGTCCGCAATAACATGGGTGTTGCCAGAATCAGAGGTAATGGTGTCACTACCAAGGCCGCCAAGCACGCTGTCGTTGCCTGAACCTAGGTGAATCTCATCATTACCAGAGGCATTGCTATTACCTTGTTCAGTTTTCAGTGCAATAGCGTTGTTTCTTAGGTCTACCTCACCAAAGTCACCCAGCACCCAATCATTGCCTGAGCCAGACTCAACATAGTCGCCACCTGCGCTAGCTAGGATAATGTCATCACCTTCATCACCATAGATAGTATCGTTGCTGCCTGTATTGGTATCTGAGGTAGTAATTAGGGTAACCACGCCAGTATCAATCAGGATATTACCCATGTCGCCAAGGATGATATCGCTATCATCGCCTGCGATATCAGCGCCCTCAGGACCATTACCACCATAGATAGAATCCGATGCTTGACCGCCAAGCAGGATATCGTTGCCTGCGCTACCTGTGATGGTGTCGCCACCGCCATTGGTAAAGCCAACGTTGCTTACCTCTGTTACATCACTGAGTGAGGTAGAAAGGATACGGTTAACACCATCTAGTTGGTTGATCACACCCTTGTCGGCAATCACGATATCATCCCCAATTCCAGCATTGATGGTGTCGCTACCAACCGTTAGAGAGTCAGAGGTTTCTAGGTTGTCGTTCACAGCATCTGCGATGTTCACCACGGTTAGGATCTGAGTGCTCAAATCCAAACGCGTGCTTACGTCAACATTGAACCCTGCATCACCATAGATATGGTCATCACCACCTAGGCCGTTAATGGTGTCGTTACCCGAACCACCCGCAATATGGTCGCCATATTCACTACCGATAATAGTATCGTTGCCTTGACCGCCGAAGATGGTTACCGAACCACTCGCACCAGTGGCATTGATAATGTCATTATCTGGGTTACTAAACTCACGCGCTTTATCGGTTTTCTCATCTGAGGTTGCGTTATAAGCAAAGCCGTTTTGACCGGTATCACCGAACAAGATAAGCACACCATCGGCATCACTGCCGGTCACGCTTAGGGTGTCGCTACCACCACCGCCATGAACGACAGTAATTACATCAGCTGCAGTATCGGTAATCGTGACGTTGTCATCGCCTTGCCCAAGGAATAGCTCTACCACTTCGACATCTTGGTACTCTATACCTTCACCCATTCCTAGACCGGTTAAGCTAATATCGCTAAGCACACCACTGTCGTTTTCTTGACTGCCATCGTTGAACACATTAAGCACGTCAGTTTGTAAAACTTCACTCACTTCAATGTTCTTAACAGGTAGGTCTGTGTCGGTTTCACTCGGTAGCATGACGGCTAGGCTAAGTGCACGCGCCTTACCTTGAGGTACACCGCCCTCAATGATCAACTTGCCTTGGATACCAGTTAGAGTGTGTGGTTGAAGTGGTGGATTTTGAACCGGCTGAGCCTCTTGTTCTTGATACTCCTCATTCACAGATAGAGTGATGGTGATAGGTTGATCCCAGTTGGTAGAATCAAAGGTCACTGTGTTGTCATCGGCATTAAAGCGAGGGTCTTCACTGCCAAACAGAGTCTGACCATCGTTCAATAGATTCACAGTTACCGGAGCCGTTGGCGCTTTACTTAGCACTAAACTGTAATCATCATCCTGAGCCTGACTTACTAGAGTTGAGCCGTCAGTCTGCGTCACGATAACCGCACCGCTATCGTTATCCGTTACAAACAGAATCTGCTCTGCATCATCCACTTGGTTGTAATCAGAATCATTAAGATCGCTGCTGGCCGATAGCTTAACGCTACCTTGATATAGGTTCTCCACATCTAGGTCATCCAGAGCGTTCACGCTGAAGGTCTTAACCTGATCCCAGTTGGTGTGGTCAAAGGTCAACTCGTCTGTGCTGAACTCTAGCTGAGCTGAACCGCCAGCACCTAGCATCTCTGCAATAGAGACCGTAACGGTTTCACCTACCTCTGGCTGTGTCGCAAGTCGTACATCAAATGTAGCGCTCGCGCCGCCCTCGGTAAGCTGATCGCCACCTTGTGGAAGAACGATAATATCCGCTTGGTCATTATCGAAAACATTCACCTCAACGTTAGCGATATCCAGACCATCAAACTCAGGGTTATCACTGCTTACGCTGTGGCTAATCACATAGTCACGCACCCCTTCCATGGCGCTATCATCGATAGCCTTCACATAGATCTGTGTGGTGTCTTGCCAGTTAGAGCCTGATTCGTAAGTCACGACCAGTGACTCATAGAAGTTGATGTTGTCAGTGGAAACCAGGATGCTGGCTGCCTGACCATTGGTATTGTCTTTGTCGCTGCTAGAAGCTCGCGCCGCAGAAACTGTCACATAAGCCACAGTCGCCACATTTGGTTCATCAACACTTAGAGACAGCTCGTAGCTATCTGTCATGCCATCTTCGTCAACCGTTAGCGATTGAGTATCGATAGCCACAGCGCCATTCTCTTGGCTAGCAACGTTCAGTGATACGCCTTCAACGAAGATACCATTGTACGCTTCATCATCACTAAATACGCTGTGGTTGATAAAGCTGCTACGACCTTCAACCGAGTAAGAAACAATTGGCTTAGTCACATCGCTGGCTACGTTAAATACATCCGCGCCCAGACCGCCAATAATGGTAGTTTCCACATCGGCGTTTGTACTTAATACATAGAAAGTGTCGTCACCCTCAAGACCGTCAACTTCCGCAAACTCAATGCCTTGATAACCAATGTTTAGACCTGCACCAAAGATGCCGTCTTCGGTGATCATAAAGTTGTCATCACCCTCGGTACCAAGAACCACAACCTTATCGCTACCTGCACCACCGTCGATCTTAAGGGCTGCATTGATACTGTATTCGATGGTATCGGCACCCTCACCACCAAACAGCTCTACATCTACGCTGTTGTTGGTTAGACCGCTATCGGCCAGCAAGAATGCACGTACCACAAAGCTATCATCACCTGCTTCACCATAAAGTTTGGTTACTGCCTTATTCGAGTAAACCTTGATGCTGTCTTCACCATCACCGCCGTAGATCACCATCGGCAGGCTGTTACCGTTACTCAAGAAGCCTAAGGTGGTTTCTGTAGTCTCGATTTCATCACCATCAGCGACAAACGGACCTACACGGTCACTACCAAACAACTGGCCTACTTGGAAGGTATCATTGTCTGCACCGCCATCTAGGGTAAAGATGGTGCCGGTATCATCACTGTAGAAGCTGTCTTCACCCTCTAGGCCATTGATGATAAAGCGTGCATTGATGTTGCCATCGTAGTTGATGCGCTCAACGGTATTGCCGTAGCCGCCATTGCCGTCATCATGCAGCGCTGCTACAAAGTTGGCGCGGATCAAGAAGGTATCAGCGCTTGCTAGACCATTTAAACTAACCACATCGGCGCCATCATTGCCCGCACCTGAGTCCTCAATGTCGATGATGTAATCGGCATCGCTACCTGTGCGATTGATGATGTAGCTATCGGTGCCACCTTCGCCATCAAGCACTAGTTTGTCTGCTCGTGTATGAAGCTGATTCACTGTGAGTTCGTCATCGCCAGCGCCCATGCTTACATAGGTATCGCCAATTAGACTCTGCGTATCGATAAGTAGCTGATCGTTACCCTCACCGGCATCGATATTGATGTTGGTTGCATTTAGAGAACCTTGCAGAACAAAGCTGTCGTCATCAGTGTTACCAGTTAGGTTGATATCATCACCAGCTACAACACTGCCTTGGATATCTAGAGTTGCGCCCACCGCATCTTGGTCGCCAATCTGACCAGAATCGATCTGGATAGTAACGTCTTTATCCGCATCCAGTGTTGCACCAGATTCCAGTGTGAAGCCGTCTCCCGAATTAATGTAAATACTTGCGTCAGTCTCTAGGGTTACGCCCGATACTATAGTTATGTCATCGTTAACCGAATTATCTTTCGACTTAAGATTGATATTGCCATTGGCAATTATGTTCTGATCGATAGTCATAGGGCTCTGTGTAACCAAGTTAATTTCACCACCAGCCTCAAAGCCACTAGAGATACCATCAACCACGCCACCCACATTCAGGGCTCCTGTATTCAGGATGTAGGTACTACCTGTAGTGGATTGCCCTTGGATACTCCCCACCTGAGTAGCTAGTGCCTTATCACTGGTACCGATATCTAAAGAAGCAAACAGATAGGTTTTACCTGAGATGATATTGTCGCCACTGGCGCTATCATTTAGGATTCGACCTGCAGGAGCCGCTATAAAGGCGATAGCCGCTGCGCCGGTTTGAATGGTGTTTAGATACAGGTCACCGACAGTTTCTGTAAGATGTGTGTTGTTAAAGCTAGATACGGTTAGATTCTCACCCTCGGCCGATCCAGAATCCACCTCGATATCGCTCCCCACTTGACCAACGGTATCAAAGCGCGAGGTTAGCGAGATGCTCGCACCCACGATGTCTGCAAGCTCACTTGGGTCATCAGTTACGCCATCTAGAATAGCCAGGTGCGCGGCTAGCTCTACATCACCCTGCGCTGATTCCACATGGTCAACATCTAGGTTGCCCTCAGTCTCGTTCACACGGATATCATATTGAGCATTAGCGGTTAGCAGGCCACCGGTTAGATTAATATCAAGAAGGTTACCAATAGCACCTATGCCACCTGAGTTTGCAGTTAGCACTACATCAACGGCACGGATGTTCTCATAGTCGTGATCAAAGCTATCAACAATAGAGCCGTTTAGAGCTATTAGGTCAACGGTTCCACCGCTTGAGAAGATCGTCGCAACATTGATGTCAGAGTTAATCTCGGTAATAAAGATGTCGCCCTCTGCACGTGCAGTTAGGGTTGCATCCGCTGCTAGGTTAATGTTGAAGCGGTTGCTTGCACTACCAATTGCGCCTGAGCCTGCCTCAAGGATCAAGGTAGATCCAGCCGTTACTGAAGCGCTGTTTCCAGTGCCATCCGTTAGATCCTGCTTCGACTTGATGCGAACGTTATCGCCAGATACAGAATCGATCTGCATCGATTGTTCTGAGCCAAGATACACATTACCCGTAGCGGTTGCGCTAATTGAACCTGTAACAAGCACATCAATATCTTCACGCTGATCAATAACCACCTTGTTCACACTTGCAGTGCGATAGTCGTTAGAATTAAGCGCAATGACTGAACTTGCAATGCTAGGATCAACCTCTTCAAGGTCAACCACTAAGCCAGCAACACGACTCACTTGATACACTTCACTGCCCAGAGACACAAAGCTATCTTGTGCAAGGCCTAGGCTTGTCCATACATCACCGTCAGTGTTAACCAAAGTGGTTAGATCTGGAGTGCTGCTAATAGCTGCCACATCCATAGTTACGGCAAACTCTACCGAAAGTGCAGTCGAGATCAGCGTAATGGTGTCAGAGGTAACTGAAGCAATTTCATAAAAACTGCCTTCATCATTGGCATTGGCACTGTCACCCGCAATTCGGATTTGCATGCCAGCAACAAAGCCATCGCTTACCCAGTTGCCTGATGAACGAACTAATTGGTCACCACTGTCTGACTCAACCACATCAACAACCACGTTTTGAGTGCGCTCAGTAAACAAGAAGTAAACGTCATTACGTTCAGCGGCTGCTAGCTGAACACGCTCATCGTCTGAGTAATCACCATCAAGATCGATTTCAACTGAACCCACTGCGCTACCAATATCATCTTTAGTGACGATAGTGATATCACCACCAGCAGAGATGTTGGCATCCTCGATGGTTGCTTGGGTATTAGTGATAGGTTTTAGTAAGCTACCGCTAATAAGGTTTGTCAGCTCATCTTCAGTCCAAACATGTACGCTCGCCGTTAGACTATCTGTCTCATCTTGACTCAATACATATTCGTATTCGTCATCATAAGCCTCACCGCCATAGGTGGCATGCAGCGCATGGTATTCTGCAGTGCGCTTGTTCACTAGCGTTTGAATTGCATCGTCAACGAAGGTATCAAGAGCGGAGCCTGTGAGTCCATCTTCAGCACCGATAGTCTCGTAAACCTCGCGATAATATGCCTCTTCATCCACCGACAGACCCACTTCTTCATCAGCAATATAGTCGCCATCAAATTGACCATTGCGGATATTCCAGTAGGTGCTGTATTCCATCTCACGAGCACTCACATAAGCATCGATAACATTCTGAACCTTAGCGCTAGCAGCATCACTACCGCCGATCAGACCAAGGTTCTCCCAAAGACCTGTGCTTAGGTCCTCATAGGTACGTTCGTCACGAGCGGTTGAGTTGTTGGCATCGATTAGCGAGCCTTTCGATGCCGTGATGGTCACGTCGCCAGAAGTCGAGGTGATTTCTTTAATTAGGAAGTCACCGTCTGTCTCGCTAAGGTAAATATCGTTAACAGCCAGTACAGTCACTGAATCGGTATTCTTCACACCGCTGTCGATGGCAAGCGCTTGTGAGTTAGTGCCCACATGGGCTTCAGAGTTAATGTAGATCTGACCACCACGCACAACACCCGCAGTGCCAGACTCTGCTTCAACACCGCCTACCGCAGATAGGTAAATCTTACCACCGGTATCATTGCTAAGCTGACGACTGGTTGCTGAGGTAATGTTTTTAACCACTAGCGGGCCATCTGTCTCAACAATGTTAATACGGCCGCCGTTAGTAATAGCGGTGATACCGCCACCACCATTGTTGGTTAGGTTAGTGCGAAGCGCGTTGCTTGCAGATTCAATACTCCCATCCACATTAGTTTGCACTTCTCCGCCAATATTCTTCGCATCGAGCACGATATCCATCCCGCCTACTGTACCTGTAGATTTGGTGATGATATCGGCATCTGTAGTGATGGTAGTGGTACCCTCAGTATTGCTGATGGAACCTTGAACAATCACGCTACCACCGTTTTCCGATGTGATATCGATTGAGCCAGCCTCAAGGCCGGTAAAGGTAATGGCTACAGCATAATCGGCGCGGATAGAGTGAGTAGATTCGTAACGAACCTTACTCTCTTCCACAAATTTAGCGTAATAAGTTTTCTTGCCCCACCAAGTGCTCTTAGTCCACTTACGAACCAGTGAGGTTTCATTATCAAGAACGATAGGCTCATCGAGTTCACTGAAGATGTAGGTCTCTCCACCCTCATCAAACTCAAAATACGCACCTTCACCTCGTAGAGTTGGGTCACCTACCACCTCAGGCTCACCATCAAAGGTCACATCTTTCGGGTCTTTTGCAAAAGCATCAATACCTAGCCAAGACGAAGTACCTTCAGTGGTGTAACGACGTTCAAAGGTCTCTTGACCCATGGTCCATGAATAACGCCAACCCTCTCTAGGGTCATAAGTCATATCATCGGAACCTGTTGTCTCCACACCGTTGGTAGTGACTGTCACGCCACTCGCATCCTTGGTATAGATAGTCTCTACTGGATTATCTGAGGTACCTTTCGCCTTGTCGCGAATAATCAAGGTACCCTTACCACGCTGCGAGGCATCCAGACCCATGATCTTCACGTCAAGGTCGGTATTGTTGATGACATCGATTTCCGCATAGCCACCAAGAAGTTCAATCTCTGAATTGGTGTTGGTGTTTAGGATGTGCCCCTCAAGTTCGATATAACCGCCGCTAACGCGCATATCTCCAACCACGATTTGATCATTAGTCGCGTCATAGAATACTGAGAAATCCTCACTGCCCACATCAAGACGTACAAGACCTGTCGCACCGTCAGCACGAAGCTCATCTATGGTGTCTTCCATATCTTGGGTGATGTTTAGAGTGAAGCTCTCTTTACCACTTTGGATCTTGCCGTTGATATTAATGTATTCAGAGGTAATAGAAATATTGTCTGCGTAGATACTCGGACCGGTAATAGAGCGATTAATCAGGTTGTTGATCTCAGCTAGCGACGCTTCTTCAAGTCCATTGTTACCAATCGCAGAGTTCCACTTCGCATACTCTGAGCCATCAACGGAATAGGTAGAACCCGGTGGCAAACTGATAACGGTAGAACCGCCAGTCATGACTACCTGATCTTTCACATCAATGTCAGCATAGATGTTGATATCACCCTTACCTAGAGTGCTTGAGCCTTCTCCGCTCAGGCTCTTAAGCTCTAACTTACCGCTGCGGTTTGCAATGTCCCCATTTAGGGTAATCGACGGCCAAGTAAGAACAGAGTTATTGTCCTGTGTATCTACCCTATCGTTTAGCTCAATCAGAGCAAGGTCCAGATCCACATCGTTCACGATAGAGATCACCGGATCATCCTCGCTACCTACATCTTGTCGCTCACCATTAAGAAATACCCCACCATTCTCTTGCGGAATGGTAATGTCATTCACCACCAGTGATGCCAAGGTATGGTTCAATATGGTGACTGATGCGTCTCCAGGTGACAGTACCGTACCCGTATCTTCATAATCGCCAGAGCGAATATCGATACGGCCCGCCTCTGCATGAATATCGTTGATGGTAATTACCGGAATGTTTAGAGTGATAGCGTAGTACTCACCATCGCCGTCCACATCCATCAGGCCTTTTTCAACCATCAGCTCGCGCAAACGATTAATTTCTGACTTATAAAAAGCCTCAATATCAGAATCTGAAGACTTACCATCGTTGAAGATAGAAAGCTGCTCTTCGGCGTACTCTAGGTCTTCAAATAGGCTAGAGCTTAGCGCTTCAATAGAGGTAGAGAAGCTAATGCCATCTGTCTTGTTCACTTCATCTACACTGCCGTCGTCATTTAGGCTAACGAACTCAATGGATTGGTTACGACGAATACCCGTTTCTAGAGTACCAGCATTGTTCACCGTGCCTGTGGTGCCGATGGTCACGTCACCACCCAGTTCAGCAGTGCCGCCTAGCGCTGATGCCCAGTTCACTGTTTTGGTCTGTGCATCCATATCGGCAAAGCCAAAGCGCTCAGCATGCAGATTCATCTGACGCGCTGTTTTAACGTGCGAGCCAGAGGCAATGGTAATATTGTTGGTCTGAGACAGGGTGGCGGATGCACCTGCATCATCAATAGGAATCACACTGTCTGAGAAACTATCAATCAGAGAGTGAACCTTATAATCATCTCGGTTGAAGTCGGTATCAGTACCGGCCGAGATATTCATATCCCCATAGGTGGTTAGATCTGCACCTTGGTCGATAAGCACGGTATTTACCGGCGTGATATTAACGTTGGCATTGGTCACTGACACTGAAATCGCACCGCTTGAGTCTGCCTCAACAGTACCTACAACCTCACCCTGACCACGAGCCGCAATCTGAATGTCTCCCTCAGAAACCAAGACCGCGTTTTTACCTACGCGCACCTTAGCCAGCAGCTCATCATCTTTGATCTTCATGGTTGCACCTGTACCTGCCAGTGCACCTGAAGCGTTTAGAATCACCTTCTCGGTAATATCAAGATCGTTTAGAGAATTAAGGGAAATACCATCGGTATCACCTAGTCCCCATGAGGTCAGCTCGGCATCATCACCCACATCTATAGTAGTCGCCATATCCAGCGTAGTGATACTGTCAGCACCTGCGGCACTAGCAAGACCTACAGCCACAACATCAATTCGGCCATTTTGGTCTTTCTGCGCTCGGTTAATGGCATCCACATTGATATCAGATGCGCTGATTTCTAGGTAATCGCTGTCACTAGAGCCGTCACCCAATATCACGTCTACATCAGCGGTGATGTCATGATTGATCTCTGCACCCGAACCAGATAGCAAACCACCAGAGGCCGCCACAACGCGCGCATCAAAGCGAGTGATGTGCTCTGCCTTCACATCCAGTACACCATCACCTGAGTTCTCACCCAAGGTAATGCTGGATTCGTCGTCTACAGAGACTTTCGTAGTGCTGGTAGAGCTAGTTTCAGCCGCCACACCCGCACCAGCTAACACGCCACCGCTACCTGCAACCGCCAACACATAATTATCTTCTGTCGCTTTCGCTACCATGGTTAGGTCGCCACCAACGTAATCGGTAGCCGACATGGTTACTAGGGTATCGACGTCTGTATCGCTATCGGCAAACACCACGCCTGCCGAGATAAAGCCGCCCGAAATACCGTAGGCCTCAGATTTTTGCTTCGCACTCGCTAACGCCTTAACCGAGCCGTCACCTGCAGCCTCGATATCCGAGTCCACCATGCTAACGCCGATGTCCCCAATCACTTCACTTTCAACGAACACACCGGCTCCTGAGAAGCCAAGGCCTAGAGAGACTGAGGTCGCAACACCCATGGTGTAAACATCATCGGTAGAGCTCGCGGTTAGAGTAAAGTCACCTGTGGTATCCAGCGTTGAATTGCGAACATCACTGTTAAGGTCAATGTCCACAGTATTGATAACGCGTGTTGCGCCGATGGAGACAGACACACCGCCGGCAAAAGAGGCCGCCAAACTTGCTGTTGCCGCAGTCGCGTCGATATCTGAAGTGCTTGAAGAGGTGACTGAAATATCAGAGGCGGTAACTTGAGAGCTGTCTTCGATATAGCTGTCTACATCCGCATAGGCATAGTTCTCTACCCTTACTGCAGCGCCAGATACGGCAATACCTGCCGCCCCTGCCACAACTGCGGCACTGCCTGCGCCCACGCCTGCATCAATAGTCATATCAAGCGTTGAATCTACCTCAAGTGCTCCAGAGGCATGAACTTGGCTATTGTCGATATAACTCTTAACGACAACTCGATCGTTATCTTCACCAATTTCATTCACCGCTACCGAGCCGCCCAGAGACACACCGATACCACCGCCGGCACCACCCGCGCCTGCTGCCGATACCGCAGCCACAGTCGCTTCAATCTCAGAGGTATTGTCTGCTTTAACATCGACAGCACCCACTTTATCGTTTGAAGCACCTAAGGTGCTGTTGGCGATATAAGCTTGGGTTTCACCGTAGATGTAATTTGAGGTTTCTGCTCCTGCACCACTGATAGAGACACCGCCACCAACGCCGCCAGAGGCTGCAATAGAAGCCGCCACCGAGGTTGCTTTGATGGTATTGTCAGTGGTTGCGGTAACACTAATATTACCGCTATTAAGTTCGCCAACATCGGTGATATAGGCAAAGGTATTGGCATCCACAGTATTGCGAGCCAGAGCGACACCAATGCTTAGTGAAACACCACCTCCGGCGCCGAACGCAGCGGCTAGAGATGCTGCGCCCGCTTCTGCGGTGATCGATGTGGTATTGTCTGCATCAACCGTCACGCTAGCGGTGCCGATAACCTTATTCGATGCTGAGCTGTTGTCGATATAGGCTTCAACGTCTGCATAAACCTTATTGGTTGTGTTTACTCCAGCACCGGCACCTGACAAACCGCCACCTGCACCGCCAGAAACCGCCATGCTACCTGCGCCCACACCTGAGAAGACGTTCATATTGCCATCGGCATCCAGGTTGAGTGCGCCGGTTGAGGTAATGCCACTGTTCTTAACATAGGTGCGAATCGCTTGGCGATTGCCACTGCTACCAATATTGTTAGTTGCAAGTGCTGCACCGATAGCCACACCGATACCGCCACCAGCACCACCTGCGCCAGACACGGCAACCGCAACTACAGTTGCATCGATATCTGAGGTATCCGATGCAGTAACATCTACCTTGCTCGAGCTATCGATTTGCGAGCTTTCAATATAAGACTGAGTTACGCCAGAGATGCTGTTAACAGCTTCAGCACCTGCACCACTGATAGCTACACCGCCACCAGCACCCGCTGCAAATGAAGCCGTTGCCGCGACCGAGGTTGCATCGATATCATTAGTTGCTGTCGCCGATACGCTGATAGCGTCAGCACTATCAATCTGATTCGCACCCTTGATATAGGCCGAGGTATCAACCTCAACGGTATTTTCTGCAATAGACAGACCGATAGTTAGCGTACCGCCACCACCTGCGCCGCCTGCAATACCTAGAGAAGCAGATCCTAGCTCAGCCTCGATAGTAGATTGGCTGGTTGCTGTGATGGAGATACTAGCCGCATCGATAATGGCATTGCTATCACCGGAGTTGTCGATATAGCTTTCAATTAGCGCATAAACATCGTTAGTGGTTACAACGCCAGAACCCGCTCCCGCTAGGCCGCCACCAGCACCGCCAGCAACTGCCATACCGCCAGCGCCTACGCCAGCAAAGATGGCCATCTGGCCGTTTGCTGTCAGGGTCAAATCGCCCGTTGCTTCAACAGTTGAGTCTTGAATGTAAGAAGCAACACGAAGGCTATCATCTGAAGTGCCGATTTCGTTCTCAGATACTGATGCACCGATTGATACGCCGACACCACCACCTGAACCACCACCGCCAGAAACAGACACTGAAGCAACCGTTGCAGAGATATCTGAGATATTTTCTGCATCTACGCTGACCGTGCCTGCGCTTTCAACATCCGCACCATCAAGATACGCTAGGGTATCTCCACCAATGCTGTTCATTGAGTTAGCGCCAGCACCGCTTACTGCGATACCGCCGCCGCTACCAAAGGCAACCCCAAGCGAGGCTGCAACCGATAGCGAATTAATTGTATTGTCAGTAGAGGCATCGATATCTAGTGCACCACTACCAAGCTCAACATCTGCACCCGCAACGTACGCGCGGGTATTATTGTCTACATCGTTTCGAGCAAGAGCGACACCAACAGTAATGGCTACAGCTCCACCACTACCAAAGCCTGCTGCTATTGTCGCTGCACCCACATCCGCATCAATGTCTGAGATGTTGCTTGCGCTTAGGGTTAGAGAAGAGCCTTTAATGGTTTGATTTAAGCTGTTGTCGATATAGGCATCAACATTAGAATAGATTTCGTTGTAACCACCAGCACCGCTGCCAGAAGCAGCAATACCTACGCCGCTACCCGCCGCTGCAATGGCCGCAGAACCTGCGCCAACGCCTGCATCGATATCTAGATCAGCAGTTGAAGTGACAGAGATATCACCCGTGTTGTCGATACCTGAATCAATCACGCTAGCGGTAACGCCCAAGCGGTTGCCCGAAGTACCGATATTATTCTTGGTCTCAGCGCCGCCAACTGACACGCCAAGGCCGCCATCGGTACCGCCTGCACCGGCAATAGAAACCGCTGCAACCTCTGCGTTCACCTTAGAGGTATTGGTTGCAGTTACAGTAACGTTGCCCGAGCTGTATGCCTGACTGTTCGCAATTGAAGCTTTGGTCTCACCAGTAATAGAGTTGACCGCATTCGCGCCCGCGCCACTTACCGTGATGCTACCTGCGCCCCAACCTAAGGCAAACGAGGTAGCCACTGAGGTTGCGGTAATAGTCGCGTTAGTGGTCGCAATTACGTTGATATCACCCGCTCTGTCATCTGAGGCGCCAATATCCACGTTATCAATCAGAGCAACGGTGTCGTTGTCGATATCATTCTCTGCCAGAGCCACACCGATACTTAGGGCTACTGAACCGCTTGATGCCGAGAAGGTACCTGCAATAGATGCCCCTACCACCGCACTGGTGATAGAGCTTGTATCCTTAGCCTCAACCGAGATGTTGTCGGCCTTAACCACATGGTTAGCTTCAACCGCGGTAATGCCCGAGGTGGTATCTATCATGATGGAGTTTTTCGCATCAGAACCAACGCCACTCAGGCCGACCGCAACGCCGTCGGTTGAAGTACCGATAGCCACAGAGGCTGCAATCACATTTGCAGTGATCTCTTGCTTACTCTCCGCATAAGTGTCCACATCGCCACTGATGTCTATGCTCGAATCGGTAATTATGGCGCTGATAGCATTAGCTGTGCCGTTATCATCACCAATAAAGTTTTCTGCTAGAGCTACACCGATACCACCAGACACACCTGTACCTGAGGTTGCGCCCGCCCAAGCGATGCTAGCCGACACTACGGTCGCAGAAATATCACCGTCCGCATCTGCTTTCACAAACACGCCGTTGTCAGCATTTGACTTAGCATTAACCGTTGTTGCCTGATCGATAGTGCTGCCATCAATCTGAGCAATGGTATCCCCATAAACCTCGTTCTCTACCGAAGCGCCGCTACCTGACAATGTAATTGTGGTGTTACTGCCACTTTGCAGGCCAACAGATGGCGCCACAACTACTGCGATAATATCGCTCTCGTTGTGCGCCTTCACGTCCATGCGAGCCGTATCTAGGTCATGGCTTGGCATTGTGATAGTGCTGTCGATAACCTTAGAGCGGGTATTCATGCGAACATTGTTGTAGCTCACGGCTGCAGCAACAGACAGACCTACCGAGGTATCGTAGTCTGGCGAAGTATCTTTACTTACCCCTGCACCAATGGCGACAGAAAGGATATTGGCATCACTATTCGCTTGATGGCGCACCTTACCTGTGGCGATATCGATATCTGCATTACTGATAACCGCATCGATGTCGCTCTCAATATTGTTCTCTGCATAGGTGACACCCACAGTGCCGCTGCCTGCATAGGCAACGCCAAGGGCTACTGCATAAATCTTAGAGGTGTCTTTAGCCTCAATATCTACGGCAAAGTTCTCTGAATCCATGCCTGTGATAGAGCCAGTACCGATATTCGATAGGAAGGCATCCACGTCGTTATCGACGTTATTCACAGATACATTCCCGGTCAGTGCAATACTGGTGGTATTCGAACCCGAAGGCGTATCACCTACACCTGAAAGTGCAGCCGAAACCGACGCTGTGACTACTGTAGTATTGTTAAGTGCTGTTATAGATAGGCTATTCAGGTCTAGGCTATTCACACCCGAGATACCTGCATCGATATCCACGTCTACGTCATTACGTAGACCGATACCCGCAGCCGCCAGAGCAAACTTCTGTGCTTCCGAGCTTGAGTAAGCAATAGGGAAGGCATACACGCCTGAACGGTCTTCCGCATCTAGGGTCACCGCGTCTGCGTTTAGGCTATTTAGGTTGTAGATAGACGCCGATGTTGTGTGATCGGCAATATTGAAAATAAACGCACCCGACACAGAAATGCCGTACGCGCTGTTATTGGTCTTAGGTGTATCACCGCCTGATGGCGCAACCTTACCCGTAGCCCATGCAGCACTGATAGCTGAACCAATAACAAAACCGTCACTGTTAGCTTTAACCTTAACATCACCATTTACATCGATATCGCCCGAGCGAGCATTGGCATCTTTCGACCCAATCTCTGCCTTGGTCACCTTATCGATGATATTCACTATGGAAGATGCGCCCACACCGATAGCACCACCGGAAGCGCCGCCACCTGCAATGGTGATGATGTCCACGCGGTTGTCTGCAGTTACTGTCAGACGCTCAGTGCCTGGAGTGTTGGTAATGCGAGTAGCAATGTCTAGATCCACGCCTGACTCAATACGAGCATTGGCATTACTATCAATGATATTGTTAATAAATAAGCCAGACAGACCCAGGGTGCCCTTACCGTAACCTGCTGAATAGCCTAGGTTAATCGCAAACACATTCGAATCTGCATCCACTGTTAGGTCGTCGGCATACACCAGCGCGCCATCTTCGATAATGGCATTGCTGTTAAGGGTCACCGTATTGATATACACACTCACGCCAGCGCCATTTAGCGCTTCAGACTGACCTGCTTTCTCGTAAATGGTTTTAAGAATTGGGATATTTGAGTTGGTCGCTGTAAGTAAACCAACATAGTCCACCTGTTGGTTAACCGTATTTGAAGTTACCGACACATCACGATTGCCCTGAGCCAAACCGCCCAAGAAGGTATCAACTATGTCGTGATACTCTTTATCACTCACCTCATCAAAGGTGTTTTCAAGTGCTGTTCTCTGGTTAACTTGCACTGTACCTAGCACTTTGGCATTGGCATTTTGAGTCACGTTTAGATAGCTAAAGTTAAGGCCGATGGAAACCTTAGCACCAGCTGCTTCAGACTTAACTGTATTGTCGATAAGATACAGGTCACTATCGCCGCCCAATAGCTGGCTCGGAAGACTGGTAACCTTGTCACCCAATAGCTCCCATTTGAATGGATCGCTGAAATCGGTTTCTGAAAGGCGTAGGGTTTCCGTCTCGTCACCCACATATTTATATACTGCACCCAAGATGCCAATATCTGGTTGCTGAGCCTCGGTCTGCTTCCAGTCGTAATCTTTATAATGGAAGCCAACTAGATCCCCTGGATTAACCGTGTAATCAGTATCAATTTCACCCGGCTGTACAAAGTCTGGTTTGACGTATTTAAAGGTGGTATCTGGGCTAATAAGGCCAGTTAAATTTTCAGTTTCAGAATCTATGGATAGCTTATCTAGTACATCTAGCTTGGTATTACCCTGCACCAGAGCATTGGCATTGTTATCCATATCCGCAACCATAACGGATACTGCGCCACCAAACGGCACCTGGTTGAACTCACTCTTGGTACCCGTTGAGCCGGATAATTGCGAGGTTTGAGAAACTGTGCTCGAAACCGAAGTCACGCTGGTCAGTTGTCGGCTTTGAACCGACGCGTTCTGATCCAAAGAGCCGCCTACTTGAATATCACTGCTCTTATCAGCAAGGCCAATATAGGCATTAGCATTGTTGGTATCGTCGGCATAGCCAAATGCGATACCTAGGGTAAATTTGGTCGGTTTTAAGCGGTCCGACGGTGCAACACGTTTAGTGATAAACTCTGGCATTCCTTTAGAGGCCAGTTTATCAGCGGCTTTCTGTTTGTATTTATCTTTGAAGTTATCGAGAACACTTGGCACACGATCAACAATGGCTGAAACTTCAGTGCCCCACACCCCATCGACACGCCCTTGTTTCTGTTCAGCGTTAACATCTACATCTCCGGCAATAATGATATCGCCAGCTAGCGTGGCATTAGTGTCACCATGTTCAATATGCACTGCCACACTCGCGGCAAGCTTACCCTTATCACCCGCATCACTTAGAGCACCCACATAGGTAAAATCAGAGGTGTATGCCGATACCTCAAGGTCGCCTTCTCCTACGATGGTTGCTGAATCTGAAACTAGAGTAGTAGAGTCACTCTCGAGGATGCCAACGGCCACACTAAACGCAAAGCCTTTAAAACCATATCTAGGTTCAGACGCCACCTTCATATAGTTCTCAACTTTGGAGGAGATAAGCACATCTCCTTCTGCAATCACAGTACCGTGCATCTCGACATTGGCGTCAGAGCGTATAGAGCCGATGGAAACTGAGAATAGAATAGCCAGTGGCTCAGATTTCACGCGCGCGATTGAGCGAGACTCAATCACTACATCGTCACCCTTGATAACCGCACTCTCATCGATAGTGATTGTGGTGTCTACTTTGGAACGAGAATAACCAAAAAAGAGCGCAAAGTTCTCAAGCTCAGCCTTAAAGTCTTTAATACTTAGCTCATCAGATTCTAATGAGTCACCACCGTAGTTAACCGGGCTATCAGGGTTGGTTTCTGCAAAGGCAATGATATTGATATCACGACCTTCAATAGTGGCGGCACCAATAGTGACACTGGCACTCACATCATCATAGTTATAGAAACCTACGCCTTTGATCTTATTGCGAGAGTCTGAAGCAATCAGATCGATATCACCGCTTTGTTGTAGGGTCAAACCTTTAGCAGAGATGCTGACTCCGTCTTCAACAACAATATGGCGCGCATAGAAGCCGATATTACCTGCTGTGTCAGCATCATCGGTATTCACGTCCGCTTTGATGGTGATGGTACCACCGACATCAAACTTAATAGACTGACCCACAACAGAGACATTGCTGTCTATGGTGAGGTCGCCACCTGTCTCAGTGACAAACGAGTAATTCGCACCTGTGATGCTGGCGTAATCGAAGTTATCGATGTTGAAGGTCTCGCCACCGCCATAAAAAACCACATCATTGCTAGTTGCCATGTCAGATACGGTCACATTCACGGTGTCAGTATCAGCGCGCCCAGCTACATTGATGCGAAACTCATTAATGCCGTCTCCGCCTTTTAACTCAACATTGGTGTCTGCGGCATCTAGGGTTGCGTCAATGGTTGCAGTTGAGGCATCAAGAAGAGTTGCTCCAGCAGATGCAGTAATTTCAGCTCGCTCGATATCGGTTAGCGTGACACTCTTGTCTGTCTGCATATCCCCTTTCCAAGTGAGGGAGCCATCGGCTACATCTACTTGGGTATGGGTTGCTGTTGTGCTTGTAGTTACCGTGTCATAACCGCCATTACCATCTACAGATGCATCATCATCGTCGATGGCAAAGAGGTCGATCCCCTCAGATCCCAAGAAGGTGTCACTACCCTCATTACCTCGCTGAGTAGTGAGTTGCACCGAGGCCAACAAACTCATGCCTAATCCAGTAACCACTGAATTAGAAACACTTTGTCCATCTAACCCCAACACTGACAGAATCGAGGTATCCAAACTGGCAACACCAAATGCCGAAATACCTGAGATAGAAAGAGATGCGGTATCTTGATCAAACGAGGCAAACATAGCACCTGACTCTCGATCATCGGCTAAGTTGATAAGCCCAATCAGTTCTTCAAGAGTTTGGGCTGACTGGGTGTCTACCTCAAGGATTGTGCTGTCATCATCAAGGGTAAAACTTAGGAAAAATTCGTCTAGATCAGCCCAGCCGGCGACAAGTTGCATGTCTGTAGTTTCTGACAAACCAATAAAGTCGGTTGCGTCAAAGTCATCATCGCTATCAGAGCCGATAAGCTCAGCGCTCTCAATACCCAAAAGATTAATGACTGCCAGATCTGTGGTCAGCTCATCATTATCCAGATCAAAACTGTGCCCGACACCTGTATTACCACTCATATCGGCAATCAAGGTATCTTCACCCTCACCGCCCTCTATAATGTCGTTGGTTTCACCGGATACATAGATAAAGTCATCGCCAGCGCCTGCATCTATGATGTTGATGCCTTGAGCCCCTTTAATGCTATCGCTGCCTTGAAACGTTGAGATCTTACTGTTGCCGTCAAATGCTGATAGGTCTACGTCATCAGCGCCAACGCCACCTTCTAGATCCAGATAATCACTGCTACCAAAACCTACCAAGCTATCTAACACTTCTGTGCCAGCCTGAGAAAGAAGCGCACTCACGTCATTGCTGGCTGAAATCAGCCCTATCATCGGCTGCCCAGAATAGAGCCCAGCAAACTCCACATCCCAGCCATCATCGGTTGCGGTAACGATCAGCTGACCATAATTTAGGTCTAGGGTCTGCTCAAACGCACGAGAGATATCACGCGCGGTAGCGTCCCATGCCAGCTCTTCGGTAACAAAACTCTCACTATTGATATCAAAGGTGATGGTGTAACCCGAGCCACTGGTAATCGCAGGAAGGGTAATATTGACGACTTCGTTTAGGCCTTGGGAAAGGTTCAAATCGTAATTAATGCCATTGGCGGCAATAGTCGCTCGGCCTTCAAAGCTTTCCTGCAAGGTATCAACACCTGTACCCGCGGTTATAGTATCGGCGCCACCGAGACCAATTAAGGTATCACCGTAGTTTGAAGCGGTAATAACATCATCTAACTCACTACCTTCGAGGGTAATGTCATAATCACCGGCCAAGCTGGCATCTAGGATATAGCCATCCACATCATCTTCATTGGCCTGCGCCTTTAGATACACAGCCTCCATATCAGTCAATGTGTCTGTTTCATCGTCGTTCACCTTGATGGCGTTACCATCCAGGACGAAATCAGCGGCTCTTACCGCGATGACTTCATCAGAGCCATCACCACCGTCGATAGAGTCACTGCCTGCACCACCGATGAAGACGTCATCACCAATACCACCAAGCAATTCATCTGCACCGGCGCCACCAATCAGGTGTGCATCCAATTCAGAGGCAGAAAAATCGAAATAGTTGTCGCCACTGCCACCCTCGGCAGCCAAAAGATTCACATCCACTATGGTAACGGTCTGATCTTGCGTCTCGGTAAAAATCGAACCATCCCAACTGCCGCCTTGATAAACATAATCGATATCATCATTAACTGAATCGAGCTCCAGTTTAATATCGACGCCCCCTGAAGCAGACTCTTTAAACAAAACAGTATCATAACCACCAAAGCCATCTACGCTATCACCAAAACCCACTACAAATAGGTTGTGATTAGTGTCCCCAACAAAGCTATCAGAGTAATCTGAACCGATTAAGGTTGTCATGCCGGTAACACTATCAAATCCTGTCACCGCCTCGTTTTCAAGGTCTACACTGACCCCTTCGCTGTATTGGCTGTAGTCAAGGTAATCACTGCCGCTACCACCGAGTTCATCAAAACCTTTGAAGCTGATGGTAGTGGCGCTTACGGAATCTAGCAGACCACCGTCATTAAGGTTTTCTAGTGTTGAAAGGTTTCCCTCCCCTTCACCGGTGATTTCCCAGTTGTAGCTGCTATTGATGGCAGCCAAAACGTGAATAGAGTCATCGCTTTGTGTGGCTTCAATGGCTTCGGTATTGAGGAACTCAACTGTGCCGTTATCACCAAGGTTACCCTCGTTGTCACCATTGATCTGCCAGTTACTGGTGGTGACGTCTGAACCAACAGCTACGGTATCTGAGCCGTCGCCACCGTCAAATTGGACAATGAAGTTTTGTTCACCAAGGTCTAGGAAGGATTGGTCTACGGTAAAGGTGTCATCGCCGTCTGTGCCGGTAACGGTGATAACTGAGGCGTCGCCGATGCTTTCAATCTCGCGCTCACCTAAAACACTGCTGTCGTTATTATCTATGAGCTGGATATACTGCTCGTTTGGTGCCTTCTCCACCACTTGTAAGGTCACATCATTGCTATCAGCAATGAGTGCAGCCAATGGGTCAGCAGACAATAACAATCTGGGCTCAAGCTGCTCTATGGCAAAGGTATTATTTTGCGCAGGTGAAAGCCTCCACTTAGAGGTTTTCATCGCATGATTAATCTCTGTCATTAGGTTAGAAAGTCGTGGCTTAACAACCACTTCTTTTTTCGATGACTTAGATGCGCCCAATGGTGTATTCATAACAATACCTTTTTTCAGGGAATCCCGGCACGAGATAACCTTACACTTCCTGTGGTTTTAGCGGTCACTAAAAGCAAAAACGCACAGCCAATGCGGCTGTGCTGTCTGTTAGATCAATAACTGCATTGGCGTGCAATGCAGTCCATTCACTGTTAGTGAATTTCAGCGCTGTCTTCAGGCTCATCACTAACGTTTTGTTCTGAAGTCGCACCGCTGTTTTGCAACATCTTGTTTAGGTTACGAAGCGAATGCAGATGTAAGTAGATCAATTCAAGGCCATCAGAAGCAAACAGTTGAGATAGGTCTTCTTGCTTGATAGCTTTAAGTTTCTCTTTATTGATGACTTTAAAGCCTGTTAGCGTTCGTTCCTCGCCGCTTGGCAATGTGAACTTAGCACCCATATCTTCAAACAGATCCAGCTCAACTAATTTGCTGCAAAAGGCTTGGGTTCTTTGATAGTGATTTTGGTAATCCTGTAAAAACTCCAATACCTTGGATAGATACTGAGTCTGCTCGCCGTCACCATCAAACAGGCGCTCACCGCGGTTTTCCTTATTGCAACCTGAATACGACTCATCAAGACACAACGTCAGCGTTTTGCCTTCATCTGTGCTCGCAAACACAAACGGATAACGACGAACAAAGGCAGGAATGTACTTCGCTACCCATTGGCCTTGATCGTTTACATATAAATTTTCATCTTGCTTAATGCCCATAACGACAACCGGTAAAAGTTGCTCGCCTTCTCCTGCGAAGACGATTGAATAGTCTTGTGCCGCATGAGGAAACTCGGCTGCCATCAACGGCACTGAATTCACTTTCTTCGCAAAATCGTAATTATTTTCTGCCTTGATTGACCAATCTAAATGGCGCTTCTTGTTAACCGCTTCTACTTGTCCATAAATTAATAATTGAGTAGCCACATCGAACTCCTTTTCATCCATAAAATACTTCTAGCTCTAGGGCGCTGTTATTCAGTTGGTTAACACCCCAAAGTAAAATCATGTCAAAGCTTCAACTTCTTGAGTTGGCCTCGAACTAGTACAACACCAACCTAGACAGCTCTAGGTCTTCATCAAGAACACTTAAATCGGTGGATACCTCTTTTCCCTGTAACGCATTGTTGATTTGCTGCAAGTCGAACTCAGTAAGCGTTCCTACAGCCCTTTTTAACCGCAAGTTGTTGTATAAATAGTCGTATCGCGCTGCTGAGTATTCAGTTTGCGCAATGAACAAATCTCGCACTGCATCTAAAACAGTGATACTGGTTACAACACCAGATTCATAAGATTGTTGCTTAAACTCGACCGCTGAAGTGTAGGCTTCCACTGATTTCTGAAGCGCTTGAACCGTACTAATAGCACTAGTCACACCCGTAAAGGCAGCACGGGTTTCGCGTGAGGTTTGACGCCAAGTCTGCTCAAGTTCATCTCGAGATTTGTTGTACATGTTTTCTTTTTCACGAACCCTTGAAGACACTGAGCCACCAGCATAGATAGGAACAGATAACACCACAGCGACATCAGCACTTTCCACTTCACTGCCGCCACCAAATAGTGATCCGTCAGTGTCAGAAATATTATAAGACGCGACTAAATCCAGTGATGGATAATGACCACCCTGTTGCATGCGAATATCTTCACGCGCTGCTTCCATTGCGCTCTGCTTGGCTAGGATAAGTGGGTTGTTCTGTTGCGCCTCACTAATCCAATTGTCCACTTGAAATGGATCAGGCTTAACCAGGGCCAACTCTTCACCCAGTGTTGCCATAGAAGCTGGTACTTGTCCTGTTAATTCATAAAGCCCCTGTAAAGAGTCTCTTAATGAATTTCCAATTTCGATTTGACGCGCTTGCGCTTGAAGCAATCTTGCCTCAGCTTCAATAACGTCCGTCTTTCTTGCCAGACCATTGCTCGCTTGAGATTGGACGCGCTCAAAATGTTTCTCTAAAGACTTCACCTCAGCATCGATGCCAAGATAAGTATCTCGCTTTTTAAGTACCGTAAAGTAAGCTCTGGCAACACGAAGCATCAATTCTTGACGAACATCTTCAAGCTCCGCAGCCACACGCTTCACATCTTCCTCTGCTTGAGAAAATGAAGCCCAGTTGCTGAAGCTATAAATAGATTGAGTTAAAGAAAGGTTTAATTCATTGGTGGGATAATCTGTAGAACCGACCCCGGCATACACGGGATTATCAGAATCTCTTATCTTTTGATAGGTTTGTGTGTGGCTAAGCTCAAGGTCTAACGTTGGCAATAGTACAGAACGAGCTTGCTCATACACTTCCTTGTCTGCGTTATATTGTGATATTCCCGCTCGATAGACTGGGTCATACTCAAGAGCCTGCTTGTAGACATCGAGTAAGTTTTCCGCATTCGCACTAGAGCCTAACGCCGCCAACACGATGCCGCTTAGGAGTTTCCTAATCATTAAATTCATCCCTGAATCTCAGCGGTCATATCCTTAAACCGCCTTTGCGTATTTCTGCAAACTCACTACATGAAAGTGTGTCGCTTCAAAGTTCTGTGTAAAGTATATGCAAGATTTACAAAATCGCTCAAACATGAATACATTTCATTAACTTTTTTATTTTCTCATTCTGAGCTTGTGATCTGACGCTCAAAATACCGGCATTACCCTTATTCTATAAGGGGTTATACCACCTTGCTCCTTCGTCAGTTATCCCTACTCACCAGTACGAAAAACGGTTAAACCCCACTCTAAAATCCTAGATAACCAAACGCTCACGCAGACTAGGTGCCTTGATACCTCACTTGCGACTGTTTTAGTGCCACATTAATGTAAGCGCTTACATAACTTAAAATGAATATCTTTGTCCAAAATCATGTTTTGACAAACTCTGTCATTTGAACTTTCATTTTTCCATCTCTCTCACATTTAAAAATAATCATACAAGTCAATGACTTACAAGTTGAGTTGACGCACATTTATACAACAAGAATCACTTTAACATCATATATAGAGCGTATGAATGTTACCCCCGCATCGCTATGTTCTACGGATATTATTTAACTCAATGACGAGAACCAATAATGAAAACAAAAATAAACCTTCTTTCCAGCATAATTTCGGCCACATTAGTCTTAGGTTGTTCTTCTTTGGGCGCAAAAGAAAGCGCTTTCACAATTCCCCACTTTGATGAATGGCCCCAAGTAGACAGTGCTGTTAAAGCAAACCCTGGCATAGAAAATCGAGTTCAAAAAATTCTGGCAAAAATGACGCTAGAAGAAAAAGTGGGACAAATGGTTCAGCCAGACCTTCGTGAAGTCACCCCAGAAGAAGCAAAAGAATACAAACTGGGTTCCTTGCTAAATGGTGGTGGGGGTTGGCCTAACGACGACAAATACGCTACGGCTGAAGACTGGGCAAAAAAATCAGATAAATACTGGTTAGCCTTAAAAGAGGCTTATGCCGACCGCGGCTTTGATATCCCTTTCATCTGGGCAACCGATGCCGTGCATGGTCACAACAACGTTTTCAAAGCAACCGTCTTCCCTCATAACATAGGCCTAGGTGCAGCAAGAAACCCTGATCTTATTGAAGAAATTGGACACGCAACAGCAAAAGAAATCGTCGCCACTGGCCTTGATTGGACCTTTGCACCAACTGTTGCATCTCCGCGAGATTATCGCTGGGGACGCGTTTATGAAGGTTACTCAGAGGATCCGGAGATCATCTATGCCTATGCAGGTCGTATGGTTACCGGTTTACAAGGTGGCAAAAACGGAATCAAGACAGACAGTCATGTCATCTCTAATGTGAAACACTGGGTTGGTGACGGTGGCACCCTAGATGGGGTCGACCGCGGTGAAAATCATTACAGCGAAGAGTACCTAAGAAACATTCATGCTACTGGTTATTTCTCAGGTCTAAACGCAGGAGCTCAAGTAGTCATGAGTTCATTTAACTCATGGCACGACCCGGCTAACTATGATCAAACTGGCACCGGCGAATACAACTATAAAATCCACGGCAGCAAATACCTTCTTAATGACGTACTGAAAGATAAGATGGGCTTTGATGGCATCATAGTCACTGACTGGAATGGCCAAGGTGAAATCAACGGCTGTACTGCGTCAAACTGCCCAGAGGCAGTAAATGCAGGCAATGACGTATTCATGGTCACCGCTCGTAGTGACTGGCAGGGTTTTTATCATAACGTTATCCAACAAGTGAAAGATGGCGTTATTCCAATGGAACGTATTGATGACGCGGTTACTCGAATCCTACGTGTGAAGATGCGAGCTCATCTTTGGGAAAAACCTCAACCGTCACTGCGTACCTTCGCCGGTAACTCGGATATCTTAGGTGCTGATGAACACCGTGCTTTGGCAAGAGAAGCCGTTAGCCAGTCGCTAGTTCTTCTAAAGAACAAAGAAAACATTTTGCCACTGTCAACCAACCAGAAATATTTGGTTTTAGGTAGTGCTGCAAATGATATCCAAAAGCAAACGGGTGGATGGTCGCTTACTTGGCAAGGGACTGAAAATGAAATTGAGCGAGATTTCCCTGGCGCTCAAACTATGTTAATGGCAATGCAAGAGCTTCTTGGTGAAGAAAATGTCATTACTGATATTAATCAAGCTGACGAAAACACCACAGCGATTGTTGTATTTGGTGAGGACCCATATGCAGAAATGTTTGGTGATATTAAGCGAAACCAAACACTCGAATACGCAACGCTGAAATCTAAGTATGGCGCTGATCTAGAACTACTTCGCCAGCTAGAAGAAAGCGGTAACCCTATTGTTTCCGTGTTCTATTCTGGACGTCCGTTGTATGTAAATGAAGAAATTAGTCACTCAGATGCGTTCGTAGCTGCATGGCTTCCTGGCACTGAAGCGGGCGGGATCACTGATGTTCTGTTTGCTCAAGATAATAAGGGCTTTACTGGCTCATTATCTTACTCATGGCCGAACCTAAAATGTTCAACCACAATCAACCGTCATGCTCCAAACATTGAAGATTATGTGACACCTGAAACTGAGCAAGATATTGAGGGTGAACACAAGCCGTTGTTCCCGTATGGCTATGGCTTAACTTATGGTAGCAATAATGATCAAGACTTAGACAATCTGCCCCTTGACCCACGAGAGTTCGGCTGCGGGCAAGATAAACCTGATGACGGTATCGCAACAGAGCCTCTAGAAATTTTCGGTCGATCTAGCTCTGGTGAGTTTGTTGCTAGAATGTCTGGTGACAATACGGGTTGGGCTGGAGTTGAGGTGTCTAATGGCAACGATACATCTATAGGCAACCTAACCACTAAGCCTATTAACTACCTACATCAACAAGACGCACTGAACGTTACCTTCACTGGAGACGGAGCCCGTCAGCTATACATGCAAACTTTTGATGAACAAGGCGAAGATAGAAACTCTTATCTAAACGCAGACGCTACATTGCAGTTTGATATCGACGTGAAAAAAGAAGTGCCTGATAACTTCATTTTGTCAATGCACTGTGAGTGGCCTTGTTTTGGTGAAGTCGAGGTGGGTAAAGTCCTACCTAAGCCACTAGAAGATCCAACCCAAAGCAATTGGCAAACCATCAAGATACCTTTGCAGTGTCTCGCAGACGAGGGAATGAGCTTCCCTATGCTAAATACTGCATTCTTGCTCTACTCGGATTCATCGCAAGAATTTGAGTTTAACCTTGGTGAAATACGTTATGTGCCACGCTCTATCGATGCCGCAGAAGATGCAATCTCCTGTGAGGAAATTGCTGGTGAAGTTCTTCCACCGCTTGATCAAGATATGGTGGATGTGAGTGCTCTTTGGCCAAACCTAAGTGACTACAAAGTCAACACAGACACTTGGCAAGGCATTGAGGGTCACGTGACCTATCAGAGATTATCTAACGGTGAACTGAACGTGGCCTATGAAGCAACAAGCCCAGAAAGCTACAAAGGCATTGTGTTCGTCAATGGTGATTCTCAAAATCTAGAGAACTATCTAGAGGGAGAACTAAAGTTTGAACTTTACGTTGAAAACTACGGTACTCCAGCCAACGACGGTGAGAACGCCACACAAGGCCTTGTTATCAAGATGGAGTCACCTGAAGGCCCTGGAGACGACCTACTGTTGCCTCGCGCTGAATACGGGGTGGGAACATGGCATACGGTCTCAGTGCCTATGTCAGCACTCAATACTGGGAGTCTTAATATTCAGAACGTAAATACGCCACTGGCTATTCTTCCTTCATGGAATGCCAGCCAAGCGGGCTTTACTTTCAAGGTGAGAAATATCGAACTGATTAAATAAGCTCAACTAAAAGTCGACATTAACCTCAAAGGTCAGGCCTGTTTTAGGCTTGACCTTTTGTTATTTTACTGAGCAAAAAACCGCCAATAGATAATAACCATCTAAATCAACAGGCTACAGTTTGAGCAGTTTTTGCTATGTCAAAACAACGTAAGAATCACGATTCATATATTGATGAGCGTTGTGATTACTTCGTATAGTGCCCGAGGTGAGCAATTTTTAATCATTAGTACAGGTGCTGTACAAGGTAGTTAGGTACAACAATGCGATATACACCCATCATTCTTTTATCCTCTCTTTTGCTAGGCTGCGGTTCTGGCTCTAGCTCTGAATCGAGTTCCATTTCAGAGCCTACGATTCCAAGCACTAATCCGGGATCTGATGAAAACACCTTGCCGGACAATGGCAATGAAGGTGGAGAATCAGACCCTGTTAATGATAGTGATAGTGATAGTGATAGTGATAGTGATGATACCCCATCCAATGACTTTGCAACCATGATGCTAAACGCGGTCAACGAAGCCCGCTCAACAGAGCAAAATTGTGGTGGAGCGATAATGCCGGCAGTACCAGAATTAAAATGGAACTACGATTTAGAAGAGGCGGCTTTTCGACATTCCGGTGATATGGCCAATGCCGACTTCATGGATCATACGGGCTCTGATGGCAGTACTCCCGCCGAACGCGTTGCTGATACAGGTTATTCCGCCAACGCATGGGCGGAAAACGTCGCTGCGGGCCAACAAACTATCGACGATGTGATGAGTTCATGGATGAGCAGTGCTGGTCACTGTCAAAATATCATGAGCGAAAGTATTACAGAAATGGGTGCCAGTGCAGTAGAGAATCCTGATACTCGATACGGCATTTATTGGACACAGGTTTTTGCCAACGCCTGGTAAAGAGGCTGACTTGCGTTTAATCACACCACTTGCCAACAGCGCCCTATACTCAAATTGGGGCGCTGGTATCTATAGAGTATTAGTCGCAACAATAGTCACTAGTTGCGGAATCATCAAAATATAGACCAGTACTGTTAATTAATCTGATTCATTCACAAAGTGGATCTCGACCCTGCGGCCATTCTCTAATGGTTCATTTTGATAGAACCAACCGCATTGTTTTACCAGTCTATCGGTCAGTTCTAGCCCCAAACCAAAACCCAAATCAATTTGATTTGTCGCATCACTTTCGTTGGTATTGGTGATAATAAGGCGATGTGCATTCTGCTCAATAACGACGTTACCGTCATAAGTATGTTGAAAAGCATTTCGAATCAAATTTGAAATCACAATTCGCCCTAACCCCTTCGGAATATCAAGCACCGTTGTGTCACGGCTGAGCTCTACTTGGACCGTTTTTCCTTCTAGCAAATAACGCAGCTCTGACTGAATTTGCTCCACTAAATCACCGAACACAATCGACTCTGCAAGTAGCGCCTTGCTTTCCTGTCGATTGAGCCAAAGCAATGTTTCTGTGAGATCAGTCATCGTAAATGACGCTCTGTGAATTCGGTTCAATACCTCTAATTGCTTCTCAGACTTGATGCCTCGTTCAATCATCTTTTGTAGTAATTCGGTATTACTGCGTGTTACTGCAATTGGTGTTCGCAACTCATGACTGGCATACCCTAGAAATCGTTCTTCACGAGCCAAACTCTCTTGAACAGAACTTAAGCTCGATTGAATAATCTCAGCCAATGTATTTAATTCAATGTAATTAAAATCTGGTGCTGGCTCACCGAGTTGCTTTTTGTCCAATTGTTTAGCCCAGTCACGCAGCCGATGCACAGGCAAAGAAACACGACGAATCAAGATGGCCAGTACCGCACCAAATAAAATCATCGCGCCTAAACCGATAAACAATATGTAGCGAAATTGCGGGGAATGGTCAGTTTTAAAATCTTCAGATTGCAGTTCATTGTATTCAGTCGAAACAAAACGCACCTTTCCACCATGACTTAGCTTAACGACAAAGCGGGCTCTTTTTGGACGTTGAAGAAGAGGTATGCCATCTAATTGCTTTTCTAACTGACCAATTTCCAGCTCGTTACGGTCAAAACTATTGCGAATACTTTCGGGAAGATCTTGCCAACGAGTCGCTATAGTCATGTCGTGCAGTTTAACAGGCTGACCGTCGGAGACTTCTACTTCATAAGCCTTTGAGCGCATGTTTCCTATGGTTGCGGTATCTAGCCCATAGAAAAAATAACTTATTGCCAAACCAGACATTCCAAGCACAACCACTGCGCCCGAAAGTAACATCGCAGCAACTACGTAAAGCCTAAGACTGGTTCGGATTTTCATTATTCGTTCTCTAGTCTGAGGGCAAAGCCCTGCCCTGCAATTGTATGAATTAGCTTATTCGTGGATTCGCTATCAACGGCCTTTCGAAGGTTAAATATGTGCACCTTCAAGCTATTACTATCTGGTTGCTCATCTCCCCAGACTATCTGCATAAGCTTGTCCCTTTTTATGACATTGGGAGCATGGCGCATTAGTGCTGTAAGAATCTTGAACCCCGTAGGCGACAGTTTCAGTTTCATGCCTGAGCGTGTAGCGGTTTCAGCTTTGACATCTAATTCCAAATCATCAAACTTGAGCCGATTCACTTCACCGCTTCGGCGACGTGAGAGCACCTTAATGCGAACCATGAGCTCTTCTAAGGCAAAAGGCTTCACGAGATAGTCATCAGCGCCACTCGAAAACCCTTGCAGTTTATCATCGAGCCTATCTCTTGCCGTCAGCATCAATATCGGAACATCGAACCCCTGCTCACGAAGGTGAGCACACACCTCTAAGCCGTCCATTTTTGGTAAATTTAGGTCCAAAATAACTGCGTCATAGTCGTTTTCTTTGATTAAATTCAAACCTAGCAAACCGTTGGCGGCATGATCACATGACATGGATTCCAGTTCGAAATAATCCACAACGGCCGTGGCAATACCCAAGTCATCTTCAACTAAAAGAAGCTGAATGTTTTCCATGCTCATATCTATTCCGTGTCCTATCTACTAATTAGTGGCATCAATAACTGTGGGTCTACCTGAACCCATTACCTTTTGCTTTATCTTTGAAAATCCATTGTGCGCATCAATTTGGATGAGCAAAAGTGAAGGGGTTAGCACAAGCGTAATAACAGTGGCGAATAAAATGCCATAACCCAATGCCGCCGCCGCGGGGATAAGGAATTGTGCTTGTAGCGATGTCTCACTCAACAAAGGCGCTAAGCCAGCAAAAGTGGTTACCGAGGTCAGTAGAACCGCCCGTAAACGTCCACTACACGCTTCTGTTATCGCAGCACGTACAGAAACTTTCTCTTCTCGCACTAGTTGGTTGAACTTGGAGACCAATAACAAACTGTCATTCACTACTACCCCACTCAAAGCCAGTATACCGTTTAAAGATAGAATACTAATGGTTAGATCATTCCACCAATGCCCCAGTATTGCGCCCACAATCCCAAATGGAATAGCCGTCATAATAATTAAAGGTTGCACGTACGACTTCAACGGAATCGCCAAAAGACTAAAAATAAGAACTAGAGCCAGCACAAAGGTCTCTTCCATCGAATCTGTGGATTCTTTTTGTTGCTCCGCTTCCCCTGTAAAATCAAACTTCATTGTAGGATTATTAGCCTGCAGATCCTTCACTACGGTCGATTGCATCAAGCGGACTAGCTCGCCCGATGAAATAATGTCTTTATCAACCACAGCCGTCAAAAACACCGCTTGTTTGTTGTCAATTCGAGTGATTTCTGCCGGTTGATAGTCCGAATATACTTTTGCAACTGCACTTAGAGGTAGGACAGTTCCATCGCTGGTGCGCACATTCGACTGTTGAATATCCGCTAAAGTTTGACGGTCCTCTTCAGGATAGCGAACACGTACAGTGACTTCATCAGTACCTCGTTGAAAACGCTGAACAATATCACCACCAAAAGATTGCAGAACTTGCTTGGACAAACTTGCCGTGTCCATACCCAGCGCACGACCCTGCTCTGTTAATTCAAAACGATATTGAGGTTCACCAAGATCTAAGTTGTCATCAATGCCACTGACACCCTCAATTTGAGACAGCTTATCTTTAAACTCTTTACCTGCGGCAAATAAAGCAGTGTCATCATTACCCTTTATCTCGACCTTAAAGTTATCAACCATCTCTCGCTTGGCCAGTACTTTTAGCTTTTTGACACCTTCCAATCCCTCAGACAGTTGTAACCACTGATCAGCAAATTCAGCCGCAGAATAAGAAGCATCACCGTCTAGCTCAATTTTTACTTCGCCTGATTTATCATCCTCAGCAAGCACTTGGATACTTGAAATATAGGTTGAGGTATCACTACCATCTTCTTGGTTTCGCAACTGTTGATCGACCTTGATAGCATTCGCTTCAAGCACCATAAGGTTCTGTTCAGTTCGACCAAAGCTACTGTCGTTGTACATGCTAATTTCAGCTTTCACGGTATCTCCAGCAATCTCAGGAAAGAATGCCACACGAACCCCGCCAGTAAATGGCATACCCACAACCAAAATAAACAAGGCGATAAAGCTTAAAACCACGGCATAGCGAAAATTGAGTGCCTGCTCTATCACTCGTTTATAGATGCGCTGATTAAACCATTCCAGTGCCATATCCGCACCTTGCTGAACATGCCCCCAAATACCCTTTTTCTTGCGTGGCTGTGTATTCACATGCGCCAAGTGAGCAGGAAGAATCAATTTAGATTCGACAAGGGATAGTAATAAGCAGATGGTCACGACAGAAGCAAACTGCGCGTATATTTGCCCCATTTTCCCATCAATCGCAGCAATGGATAAAAACGCCACTACCGTCGTGAGCACACCAAACACAGTCGGGCTAGCCACCTTCAACGTGCCTAAAATCGTACTTTGAATATTGTCTCCGTGTTTACGCCTTGTAGAGTAAACGCTCTCTCCAATCACCACCGCATCATCAACTACAATACCGAGTGCCATAATGAAGCCAAATGTGGTCATTTCATTGATGGTTAAGCCTGTGAACGTGTCTGTCATAAAGAACAGTGTTCCACAAAATACGAATGGCAAACTAGCCGCTACCCAAAACGCCACCTGAATATTCAAGAATACGGCCAATACAATAAAGACTAACGCGATACCTGTTAATGCATTCTGTGTCAGCAATGAAAGACGCTCTGTAATTAGCGTACTCGAATCGTACCAAGACTCTATCTCTACATTCTCAGGCAAAATGTTGTTACTTTTCCACTGCTCAACAACTTGCTTTGCTTGTTCCACAATGCTGACCACATCACCGTATTCATCCATAACAATCTGGATACCCATGGCGTTGTGTTCGTTGTAGCGTGAGAGACTAAATGTATCTTCTTCAAAGGTATCGCTGACTGTTGCAATATCACCTAACGTAATTTGGCTACCATTGGCATTGGTCAATACAGGAATCGCTCTGAAGTCTTCGACTTCGTACGCCTGCTCTGCGACTTTGAGCCGTACCGTTTTTTCACCATTGCGCAAACTGGTGGCAATGCTGGTAGAAGATTCTGCATTGATGGCTTCCGAGACATCCGTGAGAGTCAAACCGTATGCTTGCAACGCACTTTCATTCACCTCTATGGATACCATAGGGTCAACTTTGGCTTTAATTTCTAAATCTCTAATTGCACTCTGACTTAACAGATCAGATTTAAGTTCATTTGCCAGAGATTGCAGAGTTGCCCTATCAGCATCACCATAAAGCTGTATCCAAAGTGCATGGTCTTGCATTCTCGCCTTATCAATCACCGGATTTTCAGCTTCTGAAGGCAGGTTATTGATAGCGTCAACTTTCGTTTTCACATCGCTGAGCAAGGTATCAAGGCTATAGTTAGTTTCTTTTTCAATCGAGACATTTGCCCCTGTCGCACTGGATGTCGAGGTGATACGTTTAATGCCAGAAACAGTTTCCAATGCTTCTTCAATCTTAATCGCAATGCCTTCTTCGGCCTGAATTGGGTCACCACTGTCATAAACAACGGATACCGTTACAACATCAGGCTCCAAACTTGGAAAGGCTTCTTTACGTAGTGAGTTCATTGAAAACAAACCCACCAAGACCATTCCCACCATCAAAAGGTTGGCAGCCACTGGATTACTAGCAAACCAAGCGATAATCCCTCGCTGTTGAGAAACTTGGCTCATTTTATCCTTCCTCACTCGGATTGACCTTCATACCTTCTTGGAAACTGCTTAGGGGATGCATTACCACTAGCGCTTCGTTTGTATCAAATGCAGGAGCCACATAGACCTTGTCATTGCGCTCAAATTGCTTAGAAGCCGTTTCTTTATGTAGTAGTCCACTATCATCTACCGTCCAAATATCCCCTTGCTGAGATATCGCTGAGGCAGGAAGTTCCCATAGATCATTCACTTGAGTACCTGAAAGTGTGGCTTTTACAAATGTTCCTGGGTACAAAGGCGAGTCTTGTTCTAGTGGGTAGTCAACCGCAACGATAACGGAGCGTTGGCGGGTGCTTTGTTCAACGTGCTGCAAAGTTCTCTCGACATGAGCCACCCATTGATTTTCACCATAACTGTCAGTCACGGTGACTTGCCAATCTTCAAACGTGCTTGAGTTGGGTAGATTGTTCCATTGCTGCTCAGAAAGAGGTAACTCAATTTCCACACGGTCGACACTGTAGAGCGTCGCCACCGATTGGCCGACTGCAACATAGCTTCCAGGCTGTATATCTCGTGAGATAATCAAGGCATCAAAAGGAGCACGTACCACCGTGTCATCAAGATCTTGCTGTGCTTTATCTAGAGCCGCCTTCGCGTTAGCTAAATCAGCTCGCGCACTGGCCAATTGTGGCTCCCGTAAAACCAAAGGCGAACTCGGCTCCCCTTCAATACCTGAGCGCTTCCATTCAGATTTTGCTTGTTCACCCTCGCGTTGCTCCTCTAAGAACGCCAGCTGAGCCGAAGTGACATCAGCTTTGGCCTGTGCTAGCGCTTGTTGATAAGCAGTATCGTCCATCTTGGCGAGCATTGTGCCTTTCTTAACGATCATGCCGGTTTCGAACTCACTGGTTAACAATTCAATGCGACCTGCAACCTCCGTAGCGAGTTCAAGTTCAAAGCGTGGCTTTGTTTCGCCATAACCGACCACTTGTGCTTGATAGTTATCTGTTTTAGCTTTCAAAACAGCGACTTGAGATAAGGATGTGATTGTTAAATCCTGTTCTATTTTCGTTGGCGCTGTAGGAGGTTGCACAGTCTTAGGTTGACCCGCTTGTGCCATTTGACTTCCGTTATAAGAAGCAACGGCGAAGATTGAACCTGCAGCGGCAAGAGTAATAGCAATGGTGGTGGCGTTTTTCTTAAGATTAATCTTCATGTTTAAATTCCCAAGCCCAATGCTAGGCCTAAATCAACTCGGTTTAGTAGTCTTTGATAAGTGGTGCTCGCCAGTTGTGCTTGTATGTCGTAAGACTGTTGTTGAACAGTCAATAAGTCCAAGATATCGACTAACCCCTGACGGTATTTTTCTTCATAGCTCACGATGCTTCGCTGAGAACTCGCAAGTGCTTCAACAAGGTGCGTTTGTTGTTGCTCCAGTGCAGATTCTTGTCCGACGGTATTTTCAACTTCGTTCACCGCAGACAATAGTGTTTCTTGGTATGTCCAATAGGCTTGTTCTGTAGTGAGCTCTGCTAGTTCAGCTTGAGATTTAAGCATTCCACCTTGGAACAAAGGTGCTGAGATACTGCCTAAAATACTCCATAGCGGGTCACTAAATAACGCTTCGCTCGGTGACTCCGCCAGATCGGTCAAACTTGCCGTTAAACTAAAGGAAGGTAACATTGCTTTATAAGCGGCATCGGTTCTAAACGCTTCTGCTTCAATGTTAAAAAAGGCTTGCTGTAAATCGGGACGACCAGCCAACGTTTGCTCAGACAAAGAATCCAGTGGGCTCAACACTTCAGGAAATTCAAGGGCGACCTGTGGCGTATTGGTTTCAGCTCCCCACTGCCCTGTTAGTAAGATCAAGCTACGTTCACTTTGGGCCACTGTTTCTTGGTATTCTGCGACCGTTGCTCGTGTCGAGGCTGTACTGGTTTTTGCGCTGTCTAACTCTTCTAAGCTTCCCAGCCCAACTTGATAGCGTTCTAGTACTAAAACTTCGTTATTTTCTAAAATATCTAGGCGCTGTTGCTCAATACTCAGCAACTGCTTATTCACGCTAATTTCAAGCCAAGCTCGAATAATGTTGGCGGCCAACAGATCTTTTGTTGCCTGAAGCTCCGCCTCAGAACTCGCAATATCTTTGGCGGCTGCTGCGCTGCTATCCGCCAGTTTTTGCCATAGATCAAGCTCCCAGGTGACAGTAACGTCGGCCTGGTACACATCTTCATTTTCGTCAGACACTTCGCCACTAAAACCGGCACTTACAGAAGGCAATTGGTCGGCAGATGTTACACCGTGTTCAGCATAGGCAATTTGCAGCGCTATGATGCTCTGTTGCAAGCTAGGGTTATTAGCCAATGCAGAGTCGAGATAAGGTTTTAATTCAGGTACATCGACCAAATCGGTCAATAAAGATGTGTTGTTTGGTTGTTGAGCAGTGGAAGGCTGAATCCCCTTTGCGTCGAGAAGCTCAGTTAAATACCGCTCGCTTTTCTTGGTTGCTTCATTGGCATAATCAACCTCACTATTCGATGCACACCCAGCAACAATCACCAGAGCCAAAGAAAGGATCACTTGTCGAAACATTGATACGATCTCTCATTACTTATTAATTGAGAGCAATTTAACAATGAAGCGGTTAATGGAGGGTTAACGTCATAGGTATTTAAGTAGTTCAACTAATACAGCTGGTGACGCCAACTCTGTAATGTCTAAGTAGTTTCGACAAAAACGAAAAAGGCCTGACAACTTAAAAAGTCGTCAGGCCTTATAGAATATGGCACGCCCTGTAGGATTCGAACCTACGACCACATCCTTAGAAGGGATAGATATGCTCAAGTTCACATTATTTCATATTTTCCCAAATTAATTATTAACAACGCAAATTCAACAACTTACATCAAATAATCACAAGCTATAATATTTCATATCATTTCTTTGCATTTCAACAAGCACCACCTTAACTAGACTAAAAACTTGACTATGGATATAGGTCAAATTAGCCTGATATTAACTACTTGAGGGGTATACGATATGTTAACAGTCAAAGCTATTGAATCTCTAAAATAGAAGAAAAACCCCTACTACGTTTCAGACGATAGTAAAACTCGGAGAAAAGGACGCCTTGTTGTTCAAGTGCTTCCTAGTAGTACCAAAACTTTTAAGTTTCGATACTTTGAAGATTCAAAACCAGTGTTCATCAAAATTGGTGACTTTCCCTCCGTTTCACTTTCTGAAGCGCGAGAGATATCGTCCACCTACACCAAGTTACTTGAACAAGGACTAAAACCCAAACAGGTATTGCTTGAGCAAGAGAAAGACAGAATTAATCAAGAAGTTAAGAACAATAGCCTTGGGACATTAGAACAACTCTTGCATGCTCATGCAAAATACAAGAAGAAGAACGGTAAGCGTAACTGTCAGGTTGATCTTGAATCTGTTGAAAAAGGCATATACACATTCTTGAGTCCTAACAAAAAAGCATGTGAAATAACACCGAGAGACCTTATCCCCTACCTCGCCGAAATGATTAACAGAGGCGCAGCAACTAAGGCGAATAAAGTTAGATCTATTTCACATTCAGCCTTTAACTTTGGTATTAAATATGACAATGACCCAGCGAATTATTCTCCAGACTTTACTAGTCTATTCAATTTAACATCCAATCCAGTTAGTGCTATACCCAAACAAACTGATGCAGATAGAGTAGGGAAAAACTATCTAAACTTGGAAGAACTAAAAACACTGCTTTATGACCTTAAATACGACTTTGATAATCTTAATCTAGACCAAACCACACGTGATATAATTTTTCTATGTTTTCACCTAGGTGGACAAAGACCATATGAAGTGGTCAATACCTTATGGACCGATATTAACTGGAAAACAAAAGTACTAATTGTTCGGCCTGAAATTTTTAAGACTAATAAGCCTCATGCTATCCCATTAACAAAGACTGCTATAGATATACTTCGTCGTCGAAAGAAATCATCAAAAAGTCCATATGTATTCCCGAAAAAAACGAATCTACAAGAGCCAACACCAACTAACACCATCGCTCAAGCAGTTAAGTACTATCGTGAATCTCATGAGATAAAACATTTTATCCCTAGAGATTTTCGACGCACATTCAAAACTCTCGGCGGTGAAATAGAGCTAACAAAAGAAATCCGAGATCGTATTCAAGGGCACTCATTTAATGATGTATCATCAAAGCATTACGACTTATATGAGTATATCAAAGAAAAGAGAGAAGCTTTAGAACAATGGGAAGCCGCTATTCAAATTGAATATTGTTCAGCTTAACTTTCTCAGTGATACCAAGTGTTAATCTCATGTTGGAGAGTAAGTCTAAAATCCCCTAGAACACACATCTGGACATTTCTGAGTTAGCTAGAAGCTAGCACTTATAGTTGCACGAGTCAGTATACGAGGCCGTTAAACTCAATAACATCAGAGCTCAGCATGCTAGCTTGATGATGTTTTTTGAACATCCCACCTCTGTATACATATGTTTCCATTTGTAACTTAAAGCCTAGTGTATAATCGCGTTGAGTACGCTTGATGTAGGATTTATTTGAAGTAGTCATAATTCGTCCTCAATGTGTAAACATATTTCAGGACGAGACATTCCTGAGAAAAGGCCATCTAATTATACAGATGGCCTTCCTTCAATTGCTATTTAGATCAAGTCAGATAGCGAACAAGCCAACTACATTCAGAATATTTAGAAGAATACCTGTGATTATCGCAGCAACAGCAGGGGCTGCGATTTTCAATACCGGCCTTCCCATCACTTCATTTAAAAAGAATAATACCGTAAATATTGTTAAACCCGTGGTGCTACCCATTTTCATGACCGCTAGAACACCACCAATCAACAGCGCAAACTCCATGAGAGTATTCATTGAATTTCGAATGTTGTCTGAAGCATTGCGGATCGATGGGAATTGCTCTAACACTTTACCAATACGACGAAGTAAGTAAATTTCCGCACAAATCACTACAGCTCCCAACAATCCAGCTACAACGAGATTAGGGGAGAGGTAGCCAACCACAAACACGAAGGTCATACCAACCACACCGTATACTCCAGTGGCTAATGCTGTTGTAGCGATTAGTGGAATGAAGCCCAATCCGCGCATAAACTCTGACAGTGCAACCTGTTGCATTGCTGCATTATGAGCTTCAGGGTCAGTAATTTTGTGTGCGTCTGCTAGCGCGTAAATTGAAACTTCTGAGCCAGCAAAAATTCCGCCTTGAGATACCATCGCAATCAATGCACCTGTAACTGCCAAAAATGGCAGGTGTTTAAACAAACGTTTTGTACGCTCTTCAAATAGACTGTGCATCCCCGACATATCAGGAGGTGTATTGCCTACTTTTCTATCCGCTAAATCTTTGTTAATAGCAAAGTAAACCAGCATCAGCATGCCTACAAAAATTTGAATAGACTCTGGATAGATACCTGTAAACTTAATGACGAGTAATCGAGAAATAATTACAATGAGACCAGCGACCGCACCAGACTTCCATCCAAATTGATAGAAAATTGCTAACAATGGGAATAGAGCAAATGCCGTCATAACTGGTGTACCAAGCTCACCTAACGCACCGAGAGCATCAATCGGTAAACTTGTTAATGCAGCGTTGACACCTGCCAACGATGTCATGACCAGAACACCCCACAATCCACCCGCTAACGCCGCAAGAATACGGCTTCCAATCATAACACCTAGGATATCAGTTGGTAAAAATAACAACCATGGATTTAATAAACCCGTTGATAACGTAAATGAGATACCAACAGATGCAACAAAACCGATAGATAGACCAAATGCAATTGAGCCCGCATCTCGGCGAGTCATATTGCCTTCAACCAATTGCGGTAGAACTGGCCGGATACCATCGTGGAAAACCGCCGCACTCATATTCGCGACAAGTGCAGTCATTGCACATAAAAGTGCCACTAAGCCAATATTAAAGAAATCCATCTTTCACTCCTACTGATTCGCAAGTTGACGAACTAATAGAGGGACTGCATGTTCAATATGCTCAATCGACAAACCAAACGCTACGTATCCTTTTTCTATAAATGCCGAAACTTCGCTCTCTTTTGCTTGGATTGATGGTTTAGCAATCGTACAACTTTTATTGAAACCAATTAAAGCGATAGCCATAGCAAGTGCACCGCCAGCGCCTGTATTGCAACTACCTATGAAATAGTCCATTTCTCCCGAATTAACCTTCATGGCAGCATCCATGTCTGATAAAATATGGCATTCGAATACACCAGGTACAGTCACTTCGATGTGGTCACGTACTTGTTCACGCTGAAGACCTGCAATTGCAATTTTTTTCATTTTTAATCCTTGTTATGTATTTATAAGTAAGATAGCACGAGCATATCTTCAAATATTTGATTATTTAAATTAAGTAGTTGGCTTTTATTTTGGAGCCGCATTAACCCCTGCTTAGAGGTGCATACTATTTATATTCAAAATATTGAATATTATAAAGGTTGTCATTTTTCCATACTAGCCTCAAGGTTAGATTATGTGATGCTATTCAGCTTTATTCTATATCCTTAGGTCAAAGGCGCTGTCATGAGAAAAATAACCACAAAAAGATAGCTTGGAGCACAAATAGTTCAGGAGTGTATTGGGGGGTATATAGATACTATTTGTGTAACAAAATATCATTGCTACTTAAGCCTTAATAGATTCAATTTCATTGAAATATCGAACAGTTTTCACTTTTAACTCTTGCAATGCTGCTTCATCTGAGACAATTATTGCATTTCGGTGTCCCTGAAGCGCTGTAACTGTCCACATATGTGTGATTGATCCTTCAACCGCATTCTGTACCGCAAGTGCCTTTTGATGACCTGTTGCTAATATCATGATTTCTCTTGCTTCTAGCAGCGAACCTACACCGATACTCAGTGCTGATGCAGGCACTTGATTAATATCGTCATTAAAAAACCGAGAGTTAGCGACTTTTGTTGAGTGAGTTAGATAAACTTCCCGAGTTCTAGATGCTAATGAAGATCCTGCTTCATTGAAGGCAATGTGTCCATCGACACCAACCCCTCCCATAAATAAATGTATGCCTCCTAAACGGTTGATTTTATCTTCATATATCTTGCATTCAGCTTCAAGATCAACAGCATTACCATCAAGCAAATTAATGTTCTCTTGCGGGATGTCTATGTGATCAAAGAAATTGTTATACATAAACGAAGAATATGACTCAGGATGATCCGAAGGCAGACCAACATACTCATCCATGTTAAATGTTACTACATTATTGAAACTAACCAGGCCAGAGCGGTGCATCGCTATCAGAGCTTGGTAAGTCGCAAGTGGTGTGCCTCCTGTAGGTAAGCCAAGAACAAAGGGGCAATCTTTTGTGGGTTGAAATTCATTGATTCGAGAAACTATATGTTCAGCAGCCCAACTTGCCACTGCTGACGGGGTCTTTAAAGGGATTAATCTCATTTTGTTATCCTATTTAATAAAGGTAAAAAAGACTCGCCAAATTGAGGAGCATTAGCGCCGAAATAATCACAAGCTGTCGCGCCGATATCAGCTAAGGTTAGCCGCTCACCAATGACACTACATTCAATCTGTTCACCGTATACTAGGAGAGGTGTGTACTCCCTTGTATGCTTTCCATGGCCAATGTATGGATCGTTACCGTGATCTGCAGTAACGATCAAAATATCGTTTTTATTCATTATTTTGAGGATTTCTTCCAAACCCCTATCAGCTTTGTCAAGGGTACTCCAATACGCCTCAGGATCCTGTTTATGTCCAGCAAGATCAGTCTCTTGTACATTAATACAGAAAAAACCAATATCAGACTTACTCAGTTCCTCAACACTAATGCGACATATATCAATAGTATCACTCAGTCTTTTACGGCTAATGCCGTGCGGATTATGAACGATATCTGCAACCTTTCCTACAAGTACAGTATTGATTCCCCTTTCATTAAGCATTTCTGGTACTTGAATTGAATAGTCAACACCATAACCTAAGTGTATTACCTTAAACCCCTTATCATATACTCCTGTTCTAGGTGCATTGACACCAATACATTCACCATGCACTTCTATGGCATCTATAAGGTTTTGGTTGGAAGCCAATAATCCACCAAAAACTACATTTCTCGAAACGTCATTATTACTTCTAATGACTTCACCAATTTTTTGAACCTCATCAAATGAAATTTCACTCAAGTTAGCCGTAACATTATATACTTGCCCAAGTTCGGCTTCTAAATTATCACCGACTGCAACGCAGCCATTTATAAGAAGTAACGATCGCCCACCTTGTGTAATACGTTGAGTTGAATATCCATCAAACTGCAGAGCCCTCTCAATATTGTCAATAGAGAGAAAAAATGGCTTAACAAGAGGCTTTCTCGGTTTAGAACCCATTATTTCTTGATGTCCTGCGAACGTATCACACCCTTCATGCTTTAGATTGCACTTTCCTACGCTAGCTGTAGAAGAAGGTCTCATAACGCTTTCATCACAGTTCACTACATTATTCAAACCTAGCATTTCGAGAGTAGGAAGCCTTTTGTCAGAAAACGCAGATAGTAATTTCAATGCAGTATTAGAACCTATGTCTTGAGGACGTTCACTTGCCACATCTTGCATTTCTCCAATGCCAAATCCATCTAAAACGAAGACTATGAATCTACTCATTAATTGGATCTCCTAGAGCGGTGTACCTGCCGACTACTTTTGGTTGCCGTGATTGAATGCCGTCAACAATCACAACATCTGAACGAGTAACAAAAATTTGTGTGCGGAACGCCATGATTAGTGGAGTGCCAATCTCATGAACACCATTTATCTTAAGATGGTAATCTATGGAGTTTGTATCATCATTACTAACTTTAACAACTTCTGAACCAATCAATGCATTTTCTAACTTTCCTCTACGGTAATAGCCACCAGCGAAACAATACGAGTCATTTTTATAGTGGTGTGAAACTTCAGACAGATACAACATGGCAATTTTTTCAGGTTGACTGCCATCACTATTTTCAGGAAAGGTTCCCGTTAAAGCGTGTCCAGGCTCACCATGAGTTCCTCCGAAGCTATGTATCATAGGTAAAGTAGAACAACATGTGGATGAAGGCATATTAACTTGATTTAAAGGTCTTAAAGATGACACCCATTGCTCTTTCGCACTAACCAGTGATTTGACGTTAGGTGTTGGTTTAGTACTTTCACCATCATGTAGGAAACATGGGAAATGCGTAAGTCCCTCGAGTTCTATTCCCGGCATTTTAGCTAGTTCAGTCAGAATGTTATCCATTTCTGTGAGTAGAAAACCTGACTCCTGATTCGCGTAAAGCGTATCACCATCGTTGATAAATTTAACCAGCACTTTTTGTTTAATACCTAGGGAAAAAGCTATATCGGAAATTGACTGCGCCTTATCTAATGAATAAACAGTAATAACCTCTGGCTGGAACTCTGAAATAACCTCGTAAAGTACGTGTTCTGGTGGTTGAACTAAGTGACCTAGGTGACTAATTTTAATTCCTTGCTTTTGTAGAATTCTCGCTTCTTTGTAATCAACAGCAACAATTCCTTCATACCCTATTTCTTGTAGTACTCTCGCTAATGCTACATTACGACCAAATTGCTTTGTCATACCATACAATTTAATACCAAGCTCATCAGCTTTATCTTTTATAATCTTGGCATTCCATTTAAATTGCTCTAAATCAATAACATAAGAGTCGGGTAAAATATCACCTTTATCATGCAATGATAACGTAGTATCTATAAGTTTTGAATTTTGAGATCTCAGTGCTTTTAAAAACATAAATAACTCTGATAATATATTTTCAATAAATTAAGTTCGTTCTAAGTACATTGCGTACAAGTTGCTTATAAAAAAACTATTCTCTGCATCTGGAATAGTTTCAATTTTTGTGAAATCACATAATTTTTTGTTCATTGCTTGAATTAGAGGATAGCATTCGTCTTCTTTGATTTCTGCGAAAATTTCACTATCTAAACCTTCAGATATTTCGTTACCTAGTTGAATACGATCAATAGCACGAGCGAAATGGGTCATTGCCATCTGAACCTGATCACTTTGTATATCGACTACCCACTCTTTTTCCAAGGCCTCGGTCGCCATCAAAGCTATATTGTGTGCGCATTGTGAAATTACACCTGCTTTAAGCAACATTTTCATTCTTTCTTTCATAGTTTCTACCATTTTTAGTAAATAGCACGTTATTAAATTCTTAACTTGCTATATCTTCATTATTTTGATGATTTATATTAACCAAAAGAACTGCTTTATGAAAACATATTCAATTATCTTTGTGACATTGATCGTTAATTAATATCACTTTAATAGTAAAAGTAGTAAACAAGTTAAGATACATTGCTTTATTTTCAGTCCATCTTGAATAGGACTAATTATTTATAACAAAAATTAGTCCTAAACATGATTAGAACATTGCTATATAGCAAGTTCTTTCTAGGTTTTAACAAAACAAATTAAAAAACTTACCTTACTAACACTACACTTTCACTAATAGATCAAACTCAATACTAGATCTAGCATAGTATTACAATTCTGAGATGATTAGAAATCTCCATCACAGATAGGGTTTGTATATTCTACGCATTAATTTATATTTAATAACAGTCGGCTAAAAACGATAGAAAGCACCCAAAAGTAAAGCATTGTTGACTAAACTATCACCAACCGAGTTTTCTAGACCATGAGCCTGCGTGCGAAATTCAATATATGGTTGTACCCCACCTCGAGTCCATGCAGCCCTAAACTCATGATCCATTGACTCGGCTTCAATCATATATACATTGTTGTAGCTTAGTCGAAGATCAATATCGTTAAATTCGTAAGCAATACGATTATCTAATCGGTAGTCGGTTCTTCTATCACCGGAGCCTATATGCGCACGAGACCTGTTACTCAATGAAAAACCATTATCAAAATTATATCCAACCTTGACTAGTGGTCTATATTGTAATGTTTCGCCTGCGGAGAAAAAATGTTGATAACCTGCCGCAACCCATAAGTTATTTGTGATGTTTATAGAATGCTCGCCACCAACAGTAACGAATGCTGATTGTTGACCAACCCCACCATCATCAGATACGATATCTCCTAATTGAATGCCCGCGAACTCTGCATATAAAGTCAAGTTTCCAAAACCATTATTTTTTGTATAGCCCGTTTCAATAGTAGATGTAACTTTAGAACCATGAATTCTACCATCATCATGAAACTGTAGATTACCTGTCAAATAATTTGAGGCAAACACAGGGGAAGTTAAAATTAAAATCAACGCAGATGTACCTAAAGTTCTTTTTAACATATTATTCTCACTATAATTTACTACAACAATTTTTGTATTTTCTGTCACTACCACACGGACATTTTGAGTTTCTTTTTACATGTGATAATTTCTTTATGTTTAGATATTTATCAACAATATTTGAGGCTGATTTACCGGAATTTAGAAATGACTTCATGATATCCATATCACGATGTATATGGCTATAAAACATCTTATATCCTTCACAAAAATAGCTTAAACCATATTCACCATCGCTTGTATTTAAGAACCTATGTTTTGGACATCCCCCATTACATGCAAATAAATAATCACAGTTTTTACATTGTGAAGTTAGGGATTTTTTCTTTGATAAACCAAATTCCTTAGCTTTATCAAAAGAGGCGACTCGTCTTAAAGAAACATTTTCTATGTTTCCAAGTTTATGCTCTGGATATACGAAGTGATCACAATTGTAAATATCACCATTAGCTTCTAGAACAAATGCATAACCGCATACTTCAGCTTGAACACAGTTGTTAGGAGGCAATCCACACCAAGTAGATAAGGTAGAATCGAATATATTGATAAAAATTTCGCCAACGTCCCGGCGTACCCAATAATCAAATATGGAACTTAAGAATAGTCCGTATTCTTTAGACGATACAGACCATTCCGTCACATCTGATTTAATATTATGCTCAGGACTAATTAAGTACAGTCCATCTATATTTGCATTCTGGGACCGACGCTCGACAATAGGAATAAACTGAATATATTTAGAACCAATTCCTACTAAAAATTTATATACCTCAATGGGATGTTTAACATTCTCGCTATTAATAGTTACAAGCGTATTAAATTCGACATTGTGGATTTTCATCAAATTAATAGTGCTCACTACCTTTGCATGTGTTTTCTTTCCGCTTCTAGTAACACGATATTTATCATGTAAGTACTCCGGTCCATCAATAGAAATCCCCACAAGGAAATTATTTTCTGAAAGAAACACACACCACTCTTTATTGATTAATAATCCATTTGTTTGTAACGTATTCTTTATCTTCTTTCCATTTGAATATTTTTTTTGATATTCTAAAGCCTTTATAAAAAATTCGATACCCATCAGAGTAGGTTCACCACCCTGCCAAGCGAATTCAATTTCATATGAATCATTTGCTTCAATATATTGTTTAACATATATCTCTAAGGTTTCTTGAGACATTTTCCAGTTGTTTTTTCTTTCAGGATATAATTTATCCTTTTCAAGATAGAAGCAATATTTGCAGTCTATATTACAAACAGAACTAGTTGGCTTCGCCATAACATGGCATCTTATATTTTCAGACACGCGATATACCATTTATATTAAATCGGATAACAATACAATTATAAGTTTTTATTAAAGTATCTGTTTGATTCAACAATCAATGTACATATTTAATTGCACATTGATTGTCAGTTTAAATAATTGAGTGATCTACTCGAAGTAGTTTGCACCTTTATTAGAGTCTGTTTCTTCTAGTTCTGTATACTCATAACCATCTAGAGTATATCTTTGGTCAAAAATAGGTTCTTTATGCTCAAACGAACTTAAATATTTTTCAGCTGACTTTCTTATCATCTCAGCTACTTCTGGGTATTGTTCAATAACATTATTAGATTCACTTTGATCTAGCGATAAATTATAGAGTTCAGCCTTTTCTAAAGGGAAGGATTTCATTCTATTGTTATCAAATCTGTTCATATGTAATTTATAATTCCCAACTCTATAAGCGAGAAGCGAACCTTTATAAAAGTAAGGAAATGTTTCACGAGCGCTCTTTGATTTATCTATTAATGTGTCAGTAAGATCGTGACTATCTGTTTCATCCTTGGAAGTATCAGCGCCACCTAATTTTGCAAAAGTTTCAAAGTAATCGAGAATACTACCCATCCCAGTGACAGTACCTGTCTGAACTGTATTCGGCATGTAGAAAATACCAGGAACGCGAACGCCACCTTCATATACAGAGTTTTTCCCACCTTTTAAGGGTCCAGCAGATCCGCTGATTTCACGCCCAACAGAGTGCCAAGGACCATTATCACTAGTAAAGACAACTAGTGTATTTTCATCGATTCCATTCTCTTTTAGACTTTCTAAGATTTTACCAACACTCCAGTCAATTTCAGCAACAGCATCACCGTATGGTCCCCCTTCACTTACACCAGTAAATTCTTCGCTAGTGAATAAAGGGACATGTGGCATGGCATAAGCTAAGTAGAGAAAGAAGGGGTCGTCTTTATTCTCTGAAATATACTTAATTGAGTTGTTCGTTAAATCTTTAGTGAACGAACTCTGTACAAGATTATGTGTAACAACTGAATCTTTATATTTACCATTATTTAATGAAGACTCAACTAGATCCAGAGCCCAATACTCCTCTTTAGGATTCTTGTATTGTTCGTCTAGTACCTTCCATACATTTGCAATTTCCGATCTATCTAGCTTGCCTGTAAATATACCTTCAAAAATATCAGCAAAAGAGGGAACATCTACACCACTCATATCGTTTGATACTGGTGCGCCCCAGAAATAATCAAATCCATGCCTTGTTGGCAAAGCATGCTTTTCTTCACCCAAGTGCCATTTACCGAGAATGGCTGTGTTATATCCAACTTCGTTTAGAACGGAAGCAATAGTTTTTTGATCACTTGGAAATCCATAAGGATCATTATCCATTACGACGCCAGTGACTTTTCCATATAAGCCAGATCTTAGTTCACTTTTACCAGTGAGTAATCCAGCTCGAGATGGCGAACATATTGATGAATTAGCATAAAAGTTGGTCCACTTTTGTCCTTCGTAAGCCATCTTGTCAATGTTTGGAGTTTGCAACATTGCACTTCCATAGCTACCAAGGTCACCGTACCCTAGGTCATCAGCAAACAGTACAATGATGTTTGGTTTGTCAAGTGGTTGTCTTAGTTCGTTAGTTGGGGATGCGTAGGCCATTGCTGTGCTAGCTAACCCTAGTGTCGCGACAGAAATTGCTTTTGTGATTTTATTGATCTCTTTCATTAACATACCTGTTTCTCTGGACTGAAATTAAACTTCACTATATTGAAGATTTTAAGTACTAAGATACGAGTTACTTAATACACATATTAATCTACTATCATTAAATCTTCATTTTCTTGAAGATAATACAATTGATTGTTACCGTAAAGTTGATTACTAAGAAAGCGTGATGTCAGTTAGATCTTATCTTTAGATAAGCTTTATTCTTAAAGATGTATCTCACAATCAAAATTTAGTGAGTGATCTTTATATCTAAGTTCTGCACATACCTGATGAATATGACGAAGTGGTATTCAAGCTAGAAAATGTACCATTGGTTTATCCTAACTATAGTTGCATCAGTCGCCGAACTATGGGGAAAGCACCTCTGCGCAGGGCACTATCGACGGAACGCAAATAAAACCGATGGCAAGCGTCAAGTTTGGCGTGAGCTTCATCTTGCAGTTGATACAGATACTCATGAGATCATCGCAGTCGAACCAACCTTATCAGGTGTGACAGATGCAGAAGTGCAGCCTAATTAAGTCAAGCAAACTCTTCATACCATAAAATATCTCTGAGGAAGGTAATTATGCCACTTTAAAATGCCAAAGATCCATTTGTGTATGGGAGGCTGTTCCTGTCATTCTTCCGCGTCATTGTGCTGCCTTTTGGGAACAGGAACACACAAGTAGTCGAGCTGCTGATTATCAAAAATCAAACAAGAATTGGAAATAAAAATGCCGTTACTTCAAGCACTCGCCACCTGAAACCATTATATCCAGAGTAAAACAACTGATTGCCGGGAAGTTAAGTCAATGCAGCTATAATTCTCAAGTTGATGAAATTTTTCTAAATCAGTATATTAAACAAACTAAAGAGGTCAGGTGTACCTAAAATCAAGTGTTTTGATTAAAAAAACACCCAAACCAAAGCTACTTAGTTTATCTATGAATGACGCAACAAAGCTATTTAAAGGTTAAATCTTTTGAAGAAACAACGCCGATATTATCTATATCTATTCCACTGAAGGAAAACCTTACTTTCTGGTAGTTCTTGCCTTTTTCAGTTGCATTGACAAGAAATTGCCTTTGAAATCTTTTCACTAGCAGTGTAACCCTCCCACTTCTACAAATAATATACATTCTGCCTAGAATAATATTTATGGATTACAAATTTCCATTCTAGCCAAATAAACGGGCAGGATTACTCTTTAGCATTGACTGGATTTGCTGTTTATTAACGCCACTTTTTTCAAGCATTGGAACAAAGTTATCAATCAAATAACTAAAACCTAAACCTCCATTAGCTTTGAGGTGGGATCGTCTAGTAACGTCCATTGAAAGCATTATTTGATCCGAATAACCACGCTTGCAAAGTTCACTTATAGTGGCCACCCTATTTTCGTCCGGATAATAGCTATTCTTGCCGATCGTATCGAACTGCACATAACAACCCTGATCTAACATCCACAGGATATGGTCAATATTCTCTTTTAGATCGCAATGTCCAACCGTAACCCTTTCAAGATCAGCACCACAACTACGCAACAACTCGATCTGTTCACGCCCCATTGTACTCATTGATTGATGCGTAGAAATTGGTCGACCTGTTTCTAGCTGAGCGCGTACTGCGCCTTTAAAAACTTTCTTTTCAGTTTCCGTAAAAAAACCTTCACTGCTACCTATTTCACCGATTAGCTCTGCTTTGATAGACGAACCATCAATACCTTCTATTATTTCACTAATCATCTCTTTAGCAATTTCATGTTCAGACATCTTATATAATCGGGCGGGGAAAAAACCTTCAATATAAAAACCCGTTGACATCATTACATTAACCCCAGTTCTTTTTGATATATCTTCAATAAAATGAGGATTTCGCCCCATAAAAGAGTTAGTGACTTCAATGATGTTAAATACACCTCTAGCAATTAGACCATCCATTTCTTCACAAATAAGATCGAACTGATTCAAATGGCAGTCTGTATCATTTTTTTGTGAAGAAAGATCAATATGCAAGTGTTCGTGACAATATGTATAGCCAGATGGATCTATCATTACGTTTCCTATTGGTTCGCCGTATAAAAATAATACAGCTACATGTTTAATAGCTGGGAATCAACTTACCATTTACAACATTTTTTTGATGGGATAAGAGTTTACTTTGATCTAACAGTCTTCTTAGCAACAAAGTAATATGAGAATTCGCCCCTTTGACAAGCATCACTGCTTCTGCCGCATCACGGCAAGCGGCTAAATGACTTAATGATTTCTCAGACAAACCATTCTTTTTCATATCTATCGCTTCAGGCAACCAAATTACAGCATCAATCTCGCCACTAAGTAAATAATTCAAACTCTCTCCGTAGTGAATTTCCACCAACTCAACATTCTTATCTATAAAGGCATGCTTTGTTAGAATCCTTTGGTCTGGTGAATCTGGGTCGACCCCAACTTTATGAATTTTATCATATTCACCTTGCCGATAAATCAATCGATGTTCGTGTGAATAAGAGTCTCTTCCTAAATCTACAGCAGTAATCAAGCCGTCAGCTAAGTCTTCAGCTGCCAACTTAGACATTATAGCAATATCATATGTCCCATTTCGTAAACACTCAGCCCTGACACTAGCACCTCGCATATGAGCAAAATACAAGGGTAAGTCGCCTAGTTGCTCTTTTAAGCCACTCGCTAATCCCTCATAATGCCTAGTATATGGCAGTGGCATCGCACAGACCAGATATTGAGCACCTGAACAAATTGTTAGCTCTCTATAGTCTAACTTATGAATGTAGGTTCCATTTCGACCTTGTCGAGTTAAAGCAACTGCTTCACGCTTCTCAAGCGTTGTTAGTGCTTTTTGAATAAAGCCGACTGAAACGGAAAATTCCATAGAAAGAGAGTCTATCGTCCTAAGCCGTTCTCCTTCATTAGTAGTCATCAGATATTTAGCAATATTCATTATTGCTTTACCTTCTTTACTAATATATTCCATATATAGCACTTTATATTTTCAATTTATTGAAAATATAATACCTAGCAATCAACAGAACGGATACAATATTACTCAAATTGTGTGACTTGTAACTCATTATCAAACTTTATGCCTCTTACAAGGCTACCTAAACTGCAGTGAGTTGTTGCAATCCACACTCCAGTTCTTATTTTTCCTCTGCAGATCGCGTTTACTTTCGTGAATATGTAACGTGATCTTGTCCCTGCGCGACCAAACGTGTATTTAGTATTTAAGCAGATGTCGTATTATATACATAATGATCGATAGTTGCTTGAGATACACACCAAAATTAAATTAAAACGTTCATGTGGCCATTCTAAATTTTGCCTTTGATCAAGCTCTAGAACTTGCAATGCTCTCTGGGATGAGTCATCTAATCAACTATCGAATAAAACTAAATGGATACGAAATCCGTAGCTGTGTATATCCCTTTAATCAGAAGTTGTTCAATTGGACCTCACTAACACCATTTAGGCCTAACCAAATTAGATTTTAAACTCATAAATCATAACCAATGTAGATGTAATTAACGTAGTGGCTGAGTGAATTTGGTCACTCTATTATAGGTTTAGCAATACCTGACGTAATCCTTTAAATGCTAATTTTAGCAAAGTCGAATATTCGTTTTTGTCAAGTAGACGACACTTGTTGCCAAGTACCACTTTTGGGAAACAATCCACTTTATATCAATACTTTTATCATGCTCAAGATAGAAAACGGGTGCTCTCTAGTGCAGCGGATCTTTCAACAAAAATGAAGCGGCACTCTTTATTTATAAGCGAATACCTACCCTACAGTAAGCACAACCCCAAGGGGTTATCACCCGCCTAAAAGGCCCGCGTCTAGCGACAAGTAAGGACTCATCCATTCTACGACGCGTCAAGATGGCTCATCTCGAAAGAGACTGAGCAGGATATTGACAGCGAGCACCTCAGTGCGAGCGATACCTACGACTCAATACAGTACGCACGTACTCAATCACTCCGTCTAATTTACGAAAGTGAAATTAGACGGAGTGCAAAATTGATTCGGAGCCCTGCAATTACGGGAACTCCGGTTTTCAAAGCAAAAAAGTCTTCGGAAGTTTTCACGTAACGTGAACTCCGAAACAGAGATATACCCCGATTTCGGTGATGCCGTTACCGCAATCACTTGGCACGGATAGAAGCAGCGCAAGCTTGGCGTTCTATCTCCACAGCCTCCAAGTGTGTAAGGGCAAAAACGAAATCGGAACAACATAATTTACATAGCGAACATAGGTAAGGTTGCAACATACCGCTTGCTGATGCCAACAGCGTACCTATCGACAGAGGATGCAACACGCCCTCAGCCCTTAAAGTAGGAGGGAGCTGTCATTTTAGATGTGAGGATGCAATAAGCCCACAGACTCCAAAGTGGAGAAGCACATCAACCCCAAAAAGGCGATTTCATTTATCGATACAGAAGTGAAACTCTTCTGCGCATTCAAAAGCTATGTTATCAACAAAAAGGGACAGGTTATGAAAACATTGTATAACGGACATCTTCCGAAAGGATTGCGAGACTTTACTAAACCCAACTTTGGATTGGGTGCTAGACAAATGGATAAAGCATTGATTAATGCTTCTCTTGAACAACTTGATGGGGTAAAGAACAACACTCATCAAGCAAGGTTGCCTGCACTGCGCGACTTTGCTGCATTCATAAAAGAGCACACTGACGTAAAGCGACTCAACAAGGTCGAGAAGGTACATGTTGAGCTATATGGTGGGTATTTAAGAGAGCGTTTTGAATCCGATGCTGCTTTTACGGCCTCTTCAGCGAAAGATTATCTCTCGCACATCAATGTGTGCTTGGCCCAGGCCCGAGGTGATGACAAGCTGAAAGTCAGCGCAGCTAAGGACCTACAGTTTCCGCCTAAATCAGGCATTGCCACTGTAGACCACTCTATTTTGCAAGAGCAGCATGACGCTATTGTTTCCCAGGCCAGTCAGGAGGTGGTCGTCGTTGCAACACTTCAACGCCAATTAGGACTGCGCTTTCGAGAAGCAGCACTGCTTGATTGCAAGAAAGCACTGCTGGAATACCAAGAGACTGGAAAGGTCACAGTGTCTCGAGGAACAAAGGGAGGGCAAGACCGAAACTTCACGATTTACAGTGAAGCTCAAGTCGCCGCGCTGGAACTAGGCCAGGCACTTCAAGCTCAAACAGGCCATGATAATGCCACGCCTGAAGCAGAGAAGCTGAAAGCCTTTCAAACTCGTGCCTGGCGAGAAGTGAAAACCATTGATGAGACCTACCGCTCCCATGGTGAACGTAAATTTTTTGCCTGTGACTATTACACTCGAAAAGCAGGGGTTGCTCCTCCCGTGGTTGCAGGGATTAAACACGGCCAAGCCCATCACCATTACATTGCTCAAACCCTTTCTCTATCACTAGTAGACGCCAAGGCACTGGATAAAGCGGTTCGTTTAGAGCTCTCTGAGCGACTTGGGCATCATCGAGTTGATATCACCAATGCATATTTAGGCTAAATCAACATCAAGACCGAATGTTCCTCCAGTGACGAGGGGGAACATCATTAAACTCCACAAATAGAAGGTCATAGTTCTCACAAACAACCGGAGAACTGACGATGAAGCAGAACACATACAGGCAGATAATCACTATCATGGCCCCTTACCTTAAAAAGGGCATTCCATTTCGTCGTAAACAGGTCAATCGACTGCTCGCTATCTATGAAAACATCTTCGCCCACGAACCCAACCTCAATCAGGAGATATCTCGTGTCGGTCGAAGACAATTCATTGGTTATTGGGAGAGAACTAAACACGAAACGCAGACGGTAAGAAAAGAGAAATACTCGGTGTTGTGCACGTTCTATAGTAAAGCCAATTTACCGGGGAGAGTGCCTCATCCTAAATAACGTTTTTCGTTATCTAACGGATAACGTTATTTGTTATTAGCCTTGTACCACAAGGGCGGAAACGGGAATCGTTAAAGCGCCGACCACTCAACTGGCGCCTAACCATCTTACTATCGAGCAGAACGTTTTTGTGCTCGCTCAGTGCCAATAAGTTTTAGCAAGATACCAGTGTGCCCCACATGATTACTGCAAAGCGCAATCAACTGCCAATGTTCGACAATGCCATTGTTGTCGACGACTATGCGCATATTGCTAGTGTCGAAATATTTATGCATTCGATTCATTGCCACATCAGTCATACTTTTAGCGCAAAGAGCCAGTAACAGATAGGGGGACGGAATGTCGTAAATAGGTGCCTCAATCGGCACTAGTTGAAGGGGAGCATCGTTCAACTGACTAAAGTCAGTCTCTACGAGCAGGGTTAGGGTTAACTTATTTAATGTAGGCATAAAGCCTCCTCTGAGTGAACTGTCCGTACTCACTTTTAAGCACCCGATAACGGTATCATTGAAAAATGCCAGCGAAAGCCCTAACCCATCAAACACAGCGAAGCCCAAACCAAGGGTTCGGGCTCCGATTGCTTCTGTCGGTAGCGTTTTGGAGTTATTAATATTTACATGAAAAGTTAAAGATAACTAAGCTGCTATCTTTTAGTCTTGTGCTTTATTGAACTCGCCTTCAATCCACTCTTCTATTTTGTACATTGGCCACCCTATCCCACCATGAATTTTCATAGGTTTTGGAAATCCATTTGCTTTGCGCACACGCCAGAACTTCGTATTGCTCATACCAAGAGTATTAGCTGTTTGTGAAACATTGAGTAACTTCAAACTTTTTTGATTCATATACTTCCTTAATTACGAATGTATCTCCAAAAACCAACCACCAATCTAGCTATTGATTTAATTGAATTCTCTCAGGAAGACATTCAACTCAACAAGGATTCCGTTCAATCTTGAGTAGCAACTCTCAAATATCGCAATTCTGGCGATCGGTCGAAAATCTAAGTGCTCTCAATAAAGTTCAAAGCATTTCATCTCTTACCAAGCACTAAGTAGACTATGAACTAGACTATGAACGACAAAAACGAAAAAGGCCTGACAACTTAAAAAGTCGTCAGGCCTTATAGAATATGGCACGCCCTGTAGGATTCGAACCTACGACCACATCCTTAGAAGGGACGTGCTCTATCCAGCTGAGCTAAGGGCGCGCTATGGGGAAGGATTATACGAGTTGAGATTCAATGGTCAACGGCTTTATTGAACATTATGATCTAAGTGCCGAAAAAAAAGTCAGCGATATAATTCGTGCATATAAAATACTCAACGCAAACGTTTGCTATGTAGCAAAACTGTTTCGTTTCTGCGACAATGCGCCAAAATGTTGAACCGCCTTAACTTAGGGATCGTCATGACTGCTCAAAACATTGATGGAAAACTGATTTCTCAAACCGTTCGTTCTGAAGTTTCAGCTCGAGTAAAAGCTCGCACTGAGGCTGGATTGCGTGCACCTGGCCTAGCTGTTGTTCTTGTTGGCCAAGACCCTGCTTCTCAGGTTTATGTTGGTAGCAAGCGCCGCGCTTGTGATGAGGTTGGCTTTGTTTCTAAGTCGTTTGACCTACCTTCTACAGCTACTGCGCAAGAGCTATTAGACCTAATTGACCAGCTTAATGCTGATAATGAAATCGATGGCATCTTGGTTCAGCTTCCCCTTCCTGCGGGTATTGACTCTACTGAGATCCTTGAGCGTATCACTCCAGAGAAAGACGTGGATGGTTTCCACCCGTATAACGTGGGTCGTCTAGCTCAGCGTATGCCTAAGCTTCGTTCTTGTACGCCAAAGGGCATCATCACCCTTCTAGAGCGTTACAACGTACCAACACATGGCAAGCATGCAGTTATCGTTGGCGCTTCTAACATTGTTGGCCGCCCTATGACCCTTGAACTTCTGCTAGCGGGTTGCACTACAACCACCTGTCACCGCTTTACCAAAGATCTAGAAAGCCATGTTCGTCAGGCTGACGTACTTGTGGTTGCGGTTGGTAAGCCTAACTTTATCCCGGGGAACTGGGTGAAAGAAGGTGCAATCGTCATTGATGTGGGTATTAACCGACTAGATAACGGCAAGCTAATTGGTGATGTTGAGTATGACGTTGCTCGTGAGAGAGCAAGTCTTATTACTCCAGTACCAGGCGGAGTTGGGCCAATGACAGTAGCAAGCTTGATTGAAAACACTATGATCGCCTGCGAGCAGTTTGGCAAATAAGCTACATACAGTACAAATCTACAAAAAGAGCGAGGTTCATCCTCGCTCTTTCACTTTAAATTACTTCAGCTGATCCGCTAAATGGCTTACCGCCAATCCAAAGTAGTAAGAGCGGTTCCATTTCATTAGCACTTGATAGTTGTTATACACCAAATACACTCGCCCTGAAGGCGAATCTGGTGCTATCAACCAAGCATCAATATCCTTTTTAAGCTTAGGTAAATCACGCCCTTGCAGGCTACGAACACCCATTTCTTGCCACTGAGCTAATGTTTTAGCTTGCTCAGGCTGCCGTCCAAACACGCTATCATCTAGAGGCTCAGATAAAGTCACCTGACGACCCCATGTATAGGTATCATTCCATCCTGACTGCTTTAGGTAGTTAGCCGCAGAGGCGAACACATCGGATTCATTCTTCCAAATATTCTTACTGCCATCGCCATTGCCATCAGCCGCATAATTTAAGAAAGAGCTAGGCATAAACTGTGGTTGCCCCATGGCTCCGGCCCAAGATCCTTTCATGTTTTGCGCCGTGATATGCCCTTCATCTAAGATGGTCAATGCGGCCATTAACTCATTGCGGAAAAACGTCTCACGACGGCCTTCATAAGCCATAGTAGTTAAGGCATCAATCACATTATAGCCGCCTGTCAGCACACCAAAGTTACTCTCAACGCCCCACAGGGCAACGATAAACCTTGGCTGAACGCCATACAGCGCTCCAATGCGTTCAAGCTCGGCTTGATGCTTGCGATATTTCTGCTTGGCCTGTTTTATCTTCCACTGAGGAACAGCTCGAGGAATGTACTCGTCTAGTGTGATTTTGTTTTCTGGCTGAGAACGGTCGGCAGATACCGCTCTAGGTTTGAACTGCACATTAGCGAAGGCACTTTCGATGGTGTTAGACGTTATGCCTTGCTCTATTGCCTCACTTTTTAACGCTACAACGTATTCATCAAAGCTGACATCTCGCTCAGGTATTTGCGTATTAGCTGATACTGAAAAGCTGCTTACTAGTAAAACAAACCCTAGTTTTTTTGCGCACTTCAACGTCCTTGTCATTCTATCTCCTTTACGCGTTAATCAGTCGAGTCGCCTTGCTCTTTTTTACGTCGCTTATAGGCGTCCAATTCATTCTCAACTGGCGGTGGCAACTGCAGGAAGAAGCCATCGCTTAGCAATGATTCTTTTACTTTATCGACATCAACTGTCGCAAGGCCACGCTTTGCTAAATTCACCACCATCACCATGGTAGGTTTACCAAACATCTGCATCAATTGATCTGGCACTGCAGAAAAATCATCTTTCTTAGTGATGTAGAGGTACATACCCTGCTTTTTATTACTTTTATAGATTGCACAAATCATATATCGCCTTGATCTATCGAGTTCATATTCAAACTTAAACAACTAAAGTGTCAATTTTAAAGACTTTGTGTGATTTTGAGCTTAAAACCAACATTTGACAACAAGTTACTTGTTCGTTGTCACTATGATAGATAACATAACAGGTAACTGTTTGATTATATGCCAAGGCTAGGTTAGATGTCTCAAACTCCAGATCTAAAAGGAAGCAGTTTTCCACTTACTGTGCTTCACATGTATGAGCACGATACTGATTCGGCAATTTGTTATTTAGATGAAAAAGTGGCTAAGGCTCCTGCCTTTTTTAAAGCTGCCCCACTGGTCATTAACCTGTCTCAGGCAAGCTCTGAGCTTGATTTAGCTCGCCTCAAACAAGGCATTATTAATATTGGTATGGTGCCTGTAGGCGTCACCGATTGCACCAACAAACATCTCGAAAAGCTAGCAAGAGAAGCTGGGCTTGCTGTTATGACTGGCACCAACCGCCCAGATAAAGCGCCCGTAGCCATTACGCCAAGCAAAATCATTCGTACTCCAGTGCGTTCTGGACAACAAATTTATGCCAAAGACAGTGACCTTATCATCCTGAGCCATGTGAGCGCAGGCGCTGAGGTAATCGCTGACGGAAGCATCCATATCTATGGCACTTTGCGCGGACGTGCTATTGCAGGCGCGAGCGGGCAAGCAGCCTCAATACTTTGTCATAACATGCAAGCAGAATTAGTCTCCATTGCAGGAAACTATTGGCTTAGCGAACAAATAGAATCTCACTTCTGGGGAGAAAAAGTGATCTTGGGTTTAACGGACCAAACCCTTCACTGCGACCTCCTCAATATTAAATAAAGGATAAAATGATGGCACGTATCATTGTTGTTACTTCAGGAAAAGGCGGCGTAGGGAAAACCACCTCCAGTGCCGCTATTGCATCGGGTCTAGCCCTTCAGGGTAAAAAGACCGCTGTTATCGATTTCGATATTGGTCTACGAAATCTAGACCTAATCATGGGGTGTGAACGCCGCGTGGTGTACGACTTCGTTAACGTCATTAACGGCGAAGCGACGCTAAACCAAGCTCTTATCAAGGATAAGCGCACTGAAAATCTGTTCATTTTGCCTGCATCGCAAACTCGCGATAAAGATGCGCTTTCAAAAGAAGGGGTGCAGCAAGTATTAAATGACCTAGACGAAATGGGTTTTGATTTCGTTATCTGTGATTCTCCAGCTGGCATCGAGCAAGGCGCTTTAATGGCATTGTACTTTGCTGATGAAGCCGTTGTCACAACCAACCCAGAAGTATCATCTGTACGCGATTCAGACCGCATCCTAGGCATTCTTGATTCTAAGTCGCGCCGCGCTGAACAAGGCCTAGAGCCAGTGAAGACGCACCTTCTGCTGACTCGCTACCACCCAGCTCGCGTAACTCAAGGTGAGATGCTCAGCGTAGAAGATGTTGAAGAAATCCTACACATCGACCTGCTGGGTGTTATCCCAGAGAGCCAAGCGGTACTGAATGCGTCAAACAAGGGCGTACCCGTTATCTTTGACGACCAGTCAGATGCAGGTATGGCTTATCACGACACCGTGCAGCGTCTACTAGGTGAGCAGATCGAGTTTCGATTCCTTACGGAGCCGAAGAAAGGTATCTTCCAACGTCTATTTGGGGGTTAATTAATCTATGTCTTTACTAGAGTTTTTCCGCCCAAAAAAGAAGACGACGGCTAACGTTGCCAAAGAGCGTCTGCAGATCATTGTTGCTGAACGTCGCAGTCATGACGACCCGGCACCGTCTTATCTGCCGGAGCTTAAGGCCGACATTTTAAAGGTCATCAGCAAGTATGTAGACGTTGATCCAAACATGGTGAACGTTTCATTCGAGCACAAAGATGATGACATCTCTGTATTAGAGTTGAATGTGAAGTTGCCAGAAGAAGAGTAATTATTACTCAGGCAGTAAAACGAAAGGCGATGATTTCTCATCGCCTTTTTTATTAGTTTAGCTTCTTAAGTAAGCGCTCACCCAGCAGAGGTTTACGCCAGCCCTGCATCAAATCAGGGGTGGATTCTGGTGCCATGTTCTTGCGCCATACCCAAGAAATGAGTTGGTTAACTTGCTTTTTAGATGCCAAAAACTCGGGGGCAAGGTGCGAGTCCTTAACCACCTTATTCACTTCATCTTTCAATGACTTGAAGGTCTGCTTGTAGTTGGGAAGATCAACTAAGCGATCAATCTTTTGTGGCCACTCAGCTTCTGGTGTGCTTTGTGCTTTACGCACAATATTTGCAATCACCGCGCTGTAGCGGCGCACCGAGCGCACATCACATTGCTCTCTTTCCATATCGCGCGCAGAGGTCAGATTAAAGCGAGCAACCGCAAGCAAATCCACTTCTTTAAACACAAAGTTAAGTGCCAAGTCTTTACGTAGGGCTGTTTCATAGCGCCACGTTGCCAATGGTTTTAGAACGCTAAGCTGCTTAGGAGACAATTGCCACGCGCCTTTGATATCAAGATACGCTTTCTCTGGTTCATGATGACGAATACGTTTAGACACCTGAAGTTCAGACTCTTGCATCGCATTCTGCCAGTAACCAGACTCTTTTAAAGAAGCTTGTAGCTTGTCAAACAGTGGCTGTAGATAGAACACATCTGCAGCCGCATAATCCAGCTGTTTTGGAGTTAACGGGCGAGCTAGCCAATCTGTGCGCGCTTCACTTTTATCTAGCGCTACTGACAAGTATTCGTTCACTAAAGTGGCAAAGCCTGTCGACAAGCCATGGCCTAAAAATGCTGCCATTACCTGGGTATCGACCATAGGTGTTGGGACACTTTGGAAGTGATGCTGGAAGACTTCAATATCCTCACCACACGCATGCAATACCTTAAGTACAGAGGTGTCCTGTAGCAGTTGCACTATCGGAGTGACATCATCAATAACCGTAGTATCAATCAGGCTAAGAAGCTCACCATCGTACATTTGCACCAAGCCAAGCTGCGGGAAAAAGGTGCGGGTACGGACGAATTCGGTATCCAACATCACCGCTTCTTTTTGACGAGCTTGTTCGCACGCCTGTGCCAGAGTTTGAGTGTCTGTCACTATCTGATAATTCAAAATAGTCTCTTTATATTTCCATAATTAAAAATGCCCCTGCATTGCATGCGCTGATTGCGTCTGCTCTGCAGGGGCTTATATCAATCGTACTAAATAACGGCTCATTCTAGCGGGTTAACATGCTCGATGACTTCGTTATTTCTGTTCACTTACTCAGTGTGATTGATATCATGTCCAAATTCGCTTCAGTTAAGCTGATTCTGCCGTATTAGCGTCAGTACGTAGCTCGCGACGCAAGATTTTGCCGACGTTAGTCTTCGGTAAATCTTCCATAAACTCAACAATCCTAGGTATCTTATAACCTGTTAGATGCTGACGACAATGGTTAATTAGCTCATCTTTGGTAAGAGACGGGTCGCGTTTAACAACACATATCTTAACCACTTCACCGGATACATCATGCGGTTCGCCAATAGCGGCCACTTCTAGCACCTTACCATGCAGCGCAACCACATCTTCGATCTCATTTGGATACACGTTGAAGCCTGACACCAAAATCATGTCTTTCTTACGATCGACAATGTGCAAGAAGCCTTCATCATCAAACTTAACGATGTCACCCGTAGATAACCAACCGTCTTGAGTGATCACTTCGCGAGTTGCTTCTGGACGTTTCCAGTAACCTTGCATAACCTGAGGGCCACGAACTTGTAGCTCACCGACTTCAGTATTTTCGAGAGGCTCGCCATCATCGTTAACAATACGAACTTCGGTCGAAGGGACTGGCAAACCGATAGCGCCGTTGTAATCGGTCATGTCGTGTGGACAGCCCGATACCAGTGGAGAACATTCGGTCAAACCATAACCTTCAAGCAAAAAGACACCTGTGGTCTTTTTCCACTTGTCAGCTACCGCTTGTTGAACAGCCATACCACCACCAACAGCAAGCTTCATACGACTGAAATTCAGTTCGTGGAAGTCTTCATTGTTTACTAGGGCATTGAACAAGGTATTTACCCCAGTGATGGCGGTAAACGGTACCTTCTTCAGCTCTTTGATAAAGGTTGGAATATCACGAGGGTTGGTGATCAATAAGTTGTTAGCACCAAGCTCTAAGAACAGTAACCCGTTCACTGTTAAAGCAAAGATGTGATAAAGCGGCAGAGCCGTCACGACTAACTCTTTGCCCTCTTCTAGCTTAGCGGCATACGCCCCTTTTGCTTGCAGTACATTGGCAACCATATTGCGATGCGTCAGAACCGCACCTTTTGCTACGCCCGTCGTACCACCGGTATATTGCAAGAAAGCAATATCTTCACCACTCATAAATGGCTTCACATATTGAAGGCGACGGCCTTTCTGCAGGGCTTTTTTGAATGAGATAGCACCTGGAAGATCGTATTTTGGCACCATGCCTTTCACGTACTTCACGACAAAGTCGACAACGGTACCTTTCGCTGTCGGTAGCATTTGTCCTAGGCTCGTTAATACCACGTTTTTCACAGAAGTATTGTCAACGATTTGCTCAAGCGTGTTCGCAAAGTTAGAAACAATAACAATGGTTTCTACTTCGGCATCGTTAAGCTGATGTTCTAGCTCGCGCGGAGTGTAGAGTGGGTTAACATTCACTGCGATACATCCGGCACGAAGCACACCAAACAATGCAATTGGATATTGCAGTAGGTTTGGCATCATGATGGCAACTCGGTCACCTTTCTTCAGCTTTAATTCATTTTGCAGATACGCAGCAAATGCACGACTTCTTTCTTCTAATTTACGATATGTCATCACCGACCCCATATTGAGGAAAGCCGGTTGGTCAGCGAATCTTAAAACGCTGTTTTCAAACATCTCGACCAAAGATGGGTAGGTATCTGGATCGATCATCTCTGGTACATCAGAAGGATATCGAGAGAGCCAAGGTTTATTCACGTTAATACTCCTGAAAAAATAGCAACGCATTATATACGACTATCAGGTTGAATTTCTTTGTTTTATTGCGATTCCATTACAGGATAGCTGTAAAATTGAAATGCGTTCAAATGGTGTTCACAAAAGCACACTAACCGAACAAAATTAGAGCAATTATTGCCTCAGAAATAGACCTAGGACAGGTTAAGTGGCAATGATGGCCACCCTTAATGTGTAATATTTGCGTAGTTGGGGGGCAAATTGAGCTCAAATGGGTAAAACCCGCATCACCCAAAATGAGTAGATTTGACTTAGGAAGTGCATCAATAACCTGTTTAGCTTGCGCTTCTGTCATTCGATACAGTGATTCAGCCTTCAGTTTTTTGTCGTGTCGCCAACGCCAACCATGCTCTGTTTGCTCAGAATCTCGCTCCACCAGCGACGTAATCTCATTGGCGTTTAAAACATAGCGCTTAGCTCGCAGTGCCACCATTTCATCAAAACTCTCAAAGAAACGAGGCGGTTTTTTACTCACTCTTTGCCGACTTAGCACACCCTTTCTCAATCGATCTAAGCTGTTTTGTGGCGATTCATAAATTGGGCCATAGCCTTCTATTTGAACCAAATGATCGACATTCTCAGGGAAAGCCGCAGAGTAGCAACTTGCGACAAGCGCACCCATTGAATGCCCCACTAAAGTGAGCGGGCAATCGAGCTCTTTCTTAATTTGGTTAATAACTTGATGAAGGGAATCAATATAGTCATGAAAGGGATAGTAGCCACTGCGCGAGTGGGAGCTATAACCGTGTCCAGGGAGGTCTAACGCGATGAGCTGAATATCAGGATGCTGCGAGCGCAATTCTTCCATCAGGGGAGTAAATGATGCTGCATTATCTAGCCAGCCATGCAGCAGTAGAATACAACTAGAGGGGCTTTGTGTTTCATGGCACAAAGCCGATAGCAAGTAGTCACTAACCTCGAAGGTGCGTTCTGATAACACCGTTATTCAACACTCTGCACTACGTGCCCTGTAGTAGGTCCATAACGAACTTCTCGACAGTACAGCGAGCGACAAGGGAACATACTCAGCGGTTCATCATGTACGATCAGTGTTTCTTTTATTTGCCATAGGTGATAGCCATTGGCATTGAGTACAGGGAATCGGTACTCATATTCCCCTACTTTGCCTGTCTCATTGCCATCAGGATTTCCTAGTACAGAGATCAAACGCCCTTTAGAGAAAGTTACTGGGTCAATAAAGCCATCAACGTAGGCAACAAAGCGCCCCTCTGGTTCTACATTAATGTCTGGTTTGCCATCTTTAGCTATCGGAAGATTCACTATCTCAAGGCGCGTTTTCTCCTTGAGGTTAGTGATCTCGGCAATCACTCCGCCAAGTCGTACTTCGGAGACCGCTTCGGGTGCACTATTTACCCAATCTCCATAGTCGGTGACTATCTTTTCGTTACTTGAAACAAGCGAATCAGGTAAAGAGCTACAGCCCACTAAGACTAAGCCCAATACTAGAGCGATGAATACTCGATACATACAGCCTCCATGTACAACTTATCTAATTACTCTCGTCCTGGAAGCTTTTTCCACGCCACCTTATCACGCAGATAAACAGGTGATGCTTGTTCCGCACCGACTTGATTACCATTGGCAAGCTCATGCTGAGCCAAAACGACAATATCTTGCGACTCAGGGTACAGCAGACCACTGTCAGTGCGCTTGAGATTAAGCTGCTTTAACTCTTCAGCATACGCTTCCCAACCAGTACCCACTTGAGCCCATACTAAGTCGCTTTCGGCTGTTTGCTCAACAAGCTCAGATGGTGGAATAACACATTCCTCATCTTCAACCTGCCAAATGCCTGAGTCCATACGACTAAAACGACCCCAGTACACCTCGCTCATACGAGCATCGATCGCAGCAACCACGTTGTTTGCTTGGGTCGTACGATACGCGCCCTGTGCCATAGCTTGCAGGGTAGAAACCCCCACCATAGGTAGATCTGCGCCAAAGGCTAAACCTTGAGCAATACCAATGCCAATTCTAACACCAGTAAAACTGCCTGGACCTTGGCCGTAGGCAAGAGCATCCAAATCGCCAAGTTTCAAACCCGCATCAACCAACAGTTGATCCACCATAGGTAAAATCTTGGTTGTGTGTTCACGAGGAGCAACCTCACCTTTAGATAACACCTCTCCGTCAACCATTATGGCTGCAGAGCAAAATTCGGTTGAAGTATCTAGTGCTAGAATTTTTGCTTTCATCTATTACTCAGTTATTCGCTGTACTATTCAGCCTCGATCACTACATCGGTCGAAGGCTGTAGGAAATTTATAATGTTCGAAACGCTACGAGTGCGTGGTATCGGTGGCAGACTGGACAAAAACATCTTGCCATAATCGCGTGTTACCAGACGATTATCGCAGATAATCAATGCCCCTCTATCGCTTTTATCGCGAATCAAGCGCCCCACCCCTTGCTTCAATGCAATAACAGCATCAGGGAGTTGCACCTCATAAAAAGGTTCGCCGCCGTTCAGTTTACAATCCTCAATGCGCGCCTTTAATAGCGGGTCATCAGGGGCGGTAAACGGCAATTTGTCGATAATAACACAGCTTAACGCGTCACCTCTAACATCTATCCCTTCCCAAAATGCTCCAGTGGCTACCAGTAAGGCATCACCAAGTTCGGTAAACTCTTTTAGCAGTGCTTGCTTGCTGCTTTCGCCTTGCATCAGCACTGGCAAGTCTAGCCTTTGTCTAAAGCGTTCGGTGAGATCTTTCATCATGGCATGCGAGGTGCACAAGAAAAAACAACGGCCTTTATTGGTCTCAATAACAGGCGTCAACATAGACACCAACTTTTGCGCCATTTGAGGGCTGTTTGGTTCAGGTAAATAGCGAGGTACACACAGCCTTGCTTGCGATTGATAATCGAATGGACTGCTCAAGGCCAAGCTCTTTTTCGCCTTCAATCCCAAACGGGAGGTAAAGTACTGAAAGTCGCCAGATACCGACAATGTCGCCGAAGTAAACACCCAACTTCCACCATTTGCATCCACTTGCTCTTGAAATTTATTGGCGACCGACAGGGGCGTAATATTCAATGAGAAGTGTCTTGGCGTGCATTCGAACCAGTAGGAATACCCCATAATCGAGGTATCGCACACTCTCGTTAAGCGGTTTTGGATCTGAGTGACTCTGTCAAAAGCGGCATCCAAAAGTTGACTGCGGCCCAACGCCATTTTGAGGACATCACGACACAACTGCAGAGCATCTTGCAATCGTTCCATCTCTCGTTGCAGTTTTTGATTTTTCAGCGCATCACGCCAATTACCACGAAAGCCTGGTTCGCCCAGAGATATCCGCATCTCGGAAGCCGAACTCACCAACTTATCGGCTACCTTTTGTAGTTGACGCATGTCTTTCGCTTCAGTGCGATAGCCTATTTCTATGTCTTTGGCTAAATCAGCAATCTGCTTAGAGCTAATAGACTGACCAAAATATTGGCTAGCAATGTCTGGGATCTGGTGCGCTTCATCGAATACGAATACTTCAGCTTCAGGCAACAGCTCACCAAACCCGGTTTCTTTTACCGCCATATCAGCCAGAAATAGGTGATGGTTAACCACCACAAGATCGGCTTCTAGCGCCTTATTTCGCGCCTTAAACACAAAGCAGTCGCCAAAACTCGGGCACTCCTTGCCTAAACAGTTTTCATTGCTAGACGTAATATCTGGAATAATACGACTGTCTTCGGCAAGGTCCTCACATTCACCAAGATCGCCACTTTTCGTCGATGAGGACCAAGAGCGAACCTTAACTAATTGCGTCAGCAGTTGTGGGTCAGAATGATGACCATGACTCTCTACAATCTGGCGGCTCAAGCGGTCAAGACACAAGTAATTGGCCCGCCCTTTTAAAAGGGCAATGCGCCCAGTAAAACCCAGCGCCTCTTTCATTAACGGTAGATCACGGTGAAATAGCTGTTCTTGTAGGTTTTTCGAACCCGTTGAGACTATGGTTTTCTTGCCACTTAACAATGCAGGTGCAAGGTAGGCAAAGGTTTTCCCAGTACCTGTTCCCGCTTCAACTACTAATTGAGTTTGCTCTTGAATAGCTTGATAGACACTTTCTGCCATCATAGTTTGCTCATCACGCGGCTGAAAGCCAGAGATCGCTTTACCTAATGCGCCATCGGCAGAAAAAACGGTACTGATATTCACAAAAGGTGCCTTGTTGATTGAGAGTGAAAATAATTATGTCAGCTTTTTCCTGCTGGTGCGACTGTGACCGGAGAAAGCTTAGCTATTTAACCCATCGTTGAATTTGCAAGCAGGTAAAAAATTGGATAATGTCGAAGCAGACCTATTTTCAACATTTTTACTAAAGAGTCATCATGGAAAGAAAGACCCTCCTCACCCATTGTTCTGACGAGCCTGGACTGATCGCGAAGATCACCAATATCTGTTACAAGCATCAGCTGAATATCATCCACAATAACGAATTTGTAGACAACACCAGTGGTCACTTCTTCATGCGTACTGAGCTTGAGGGTAACTTCAACGATTCTGTATTTGTGGAAGACTTAGAATTTGCATTGCCTAAAAACGCTAGCAAGAAACTGGTGGATTCAAGCAAGAAAAAGGTTGTGGTCTTAGTCACCAAAGAATCGCACTGTTTGGGCGATATTTTGATGAAAACCTTTGATGGCAGCCTAAATGTTGAGATCACTGCAGTGGTTAGCAACTATGACATCTTGCAACCACTGGTTGAGAAATTCGATATTCCATTTCGTCACGTTAGCCATGTAGGGCTAAACCGTGAAGAGCATGAAGTGAAGGTGAAAGAAGCGATTGACGGTTTTGATGCTGATTACCTAGTGCTAGCCAAATACATGCGTATTCTGACGCCTGGCTTTGTAGAGCATTACCACAATCGCATCATCAATATCCATCACAGCTTCTTGCCTGCTTTTATTGGCGCTAAGCCATACCAGCAAGCGTATGAGCGTGGTGTAAAGATCATCGGCGCAACGGCGCACTTTGTGACTAACGATTTGGATGAAGGCCCAATCATCAAGCAAGACGTGATCCCTGTGGATCATAACTTCAGCGCTCAAGATATGGCGCAAGCGGGCCGTGATGTTGAGAAAAATGTACTGAGCAAGGCCTTAAACAAAGTGGTGAACGATCACGTGTTTGTATACGGCAATAAGACCGTTATCTTATAACTTGTTTTAACTGAGCCCCGTCTGGGGCTCAATTGTTTATCCTTGTTCTGATTCTACGATTTTCTTTAGCGGATGTGGGTGCAATTTGATGCACACACCGTCTTTCTTAAACGCTATAGTAGGATTGGCTAATCGCTCACCTTCGCCCTTCGGGCTAGATAGTTTCATCTTCATCCCTGTTTCAAGGTTAAAGCTTGGAAACCGCAGTTTGATATCTTGCAGGTAGTCTTGCGCATCAGTTTTATCCGATGGAATCACAAATTCGATATGTTCCCAATCTTGAGAAGGATAGATCTTACCTGGTGCAGGATAAGGCAATTCTAGGCAATCAATAGACCAAGCACCGGCTGTGATAGGTGTATCAAACGCAATCACAACGATAGGTCTGCCGTTAATTTGCGCCTGTGAGATAGTCGCGCCCAGTTCTGACCAAGCTTTGTGAGCGAGTTTGGCTAGGTTTGAGTCATTGATTCTAAGGGCGATATGGTCTGCTTGAAATTGGCTAAGATCTAATCCTAACGCCTGACCTAGCCCTGCTATCTTTTGAGCAAACGCATCCACCCTCTCTAGCATCTGTTTTGGGTGTAGATTTGCTTCTATCAATTGCTCCATATTCCCTGCCCTTTGGTCTTTTACTGCGGTTTGAGCAGAAGTTTACCCATACCGCAGAGTATTGCTACAGATTAATTGATTTGACTTCGTTTCGAGCGCTTTTAGATCAGCGCTTATCTTGTTATCATTACCCCCATTTTTGTGAACTACGGCACGAAAGCACTTATTATTAGCTTTCTTGACACTCCTTGAATTGAAGGAATTGCGTGTGAATATCCAAGCACTTATTAACGACAAAGTATCTCAAGCACTAGAAGCAGCAGGCGCGCCAGCAGGCAGCCCAGCAGCAGTGCGTCAATCTGCAAAACCTCAGTTTGGTGACTACCAAGCGAACGGCGTAATGGGCGTTGCAAAGCGACTAGGTACAAACCCACGCGAATTTGCTCAAAAAGTGCTTGAGCACCTAGACCTTGATGGCATCGCTAGCAAAACTGAAATCGCTGGCCCAGGTTTCATCAACATCTTCCTGAGCGAAGAGTTTCTTGCTAAATCTGCAAAAGCTGCACTAGCGGACTCTCGCCTTGGTGTTGCATCTGAAGCACCGCAAACTATCGTTGCCGATTACTCTGCGCCAAACGTGGCAAAAGAGATGCACGTTGGTCACCTTCGTTCAACCATCATTGGTGATGCTGTAGTTCGTACTCTTGAGTTCTTGGGACACAAAGTCATCCGCGCTAACCATATCGGTGACTGGGGTACTCAGTTCGGTATGCTTATCGCAAACCTTGAGCGTGTTTCAGAGCAAGATGGCGAAGTTTCTATGAAGCTGTCTGATCTTGAAGCCTTCTACCGTGAATCTAAGAAACTGTACGACGAAGACGAAGAGTTTGCGGTTAAAGCTCGTAACTACGTAGTTAAACTACAAAGTGGCGACGCGTTCTGCGTAGACATGTGGAAGAAGTTGGTGGATATCACCATGCAACAGAACCAACTTAACTACGACCGTCTAAATGTATCTCTAACTCGTGACGACGTTATGGGTGAGAGTCAATACAACCATATGCTAAAGGGCATCGTTGCTGACCTTAAAGAAAAAGGCCTAGCGAAAGAAGATGACGGCGCACAGGTTGTATTCCTAGACGAATACAAGAACAAAGATGGCGAGCCTATGGGCGTTATCGTTCAAAAGCGTGACGGCGGCTTCCTATACACCACAACCGATATTGCTTGTGCAAAATACCGTTATGAAGAACTGGGCGCTAACCGCGTACTTTACTTCATTGACTCACGTCAGCATCAGCACCTAATGCAAGCTTGGACAATCGTTCGTAAAGCAGGCTACGTGCCAGAAGATGTCTCTCTTGAGCACCACGCATTCGGCATGATGCTGGGCAAAGATGGTCGTCCATTTAAGACTCGTGCTGGCGGTACAGTTCGCCTAGTTGATCTTCTTGACGAAGCCGAAGAGCGCGCTGGTAAGCTTATCGAATCTAAAAACCCAGAGCTTGCAGAAGACGAGAAGAAAAACATCGCGTCTACTGTTGCTATGGCTGCCGTTAAGTACGCTGACCTTTCTAAGCACCGTACTACTGACTACGTGTTCGATTGGGACAACATGTTGGCATTTGAAGGCAACACAGCGCCTTACATGCAATACGCTTACACTCGTGTAGCATCGGTATTTGCAAAAGCTGGCGTGTCTATGGATGACCTTACTGGCGACATCATCGTTACTGATGAAAAAGAGAAAGCCCTTATCGCTAAGCTAATGCAGTTTGAAGAAGCAGTACAATCTGTTGCTCGCGAAGGTCAGCCTCACATCATGTGTAGCTACCTATTTGAACTTGCTGGCCAATTCTCTAGCTTCTACGAAGCATGCCCAATCCTGGTAGCGGAAGACGAAGCTGTTAAGCAAAGCCGTCTGCAGCTTGCCGCTCTTACAGCGAAGACGATCAAGCAAGGTCTGTCTCTGCTAGGCATAGAAACGTTAGAGCGTATGTAATTCATCGATTTCTAGCGCTCAAGCTTTGAGCTGTGTGAAATACTATGAAGGGTCTGAATATAATATTCAGACCCTTTTTAATACCTGGTCCTGCCAAGTATGCCTGTTTAATCACGCTTTTATTAGGGGATTAAACACCTGCAGGTACACTGCACTAAAAGTGCTAAGTTGAATAATACTCGACAGTTTATAGAGGGTAATAAGAATTGAATAAAACCGAAGAAGCTCGTGTGTTGTGGGCGGATAACTTACGTGCCTTTTCTGTTATCGCAGTCGTTTTACTGCATGTTGCGTCTGAGTTTGTCAGCGACATAGACATTCATAATCCTATCTATGGCTCTACCAGTTGGTGGGCGGGCAATATTTATGCCTCAATAACACTGTGGTGCATTCCGTTTTTTGTCATGATTAGCGGCTATTTCTTACTCAATAAATCTGAATCTAACACTCTATTCCTCAAAAAACGGCTTCGCCGAATCTTAGTCCCGATGGCCTTTTGGTCAGTATTCTATTCCCTATGGATAATGCTAAAACACTCCATAAACGGCGATATCACGACCGCGTATTTTACCGTTGCCAAAGGTTGGGTATTGGGAGAGCCCTACTACCACCTGTGGTATCTATTTATGATTCCATTTTTGTATCTAGTTACCCCAGTGCTACGAGTGATCATTCGCTCCATAACTCAAAGAGAGCTATTTGTTTTAGTCTGTCTCTGCTTTTCTCTCGCTATGCTTTCAGCACTTTCCGAGGTGGTGCTTTTATACTTCGATTTGAATGCAAAAATTAGTCTCTTTACCAACGATTTTCTAAGCTACATCGGCTACTTCTGCCTCGGTGGGTATATTGCGAAATATAATATAAAGGTGAAAATAAACGGGTGCTTGGCGATCTTCATAGCGGCTTTATTATCAACGCTTCTAGGTAGCTACTATCTCACACACCTCTATTTCTATTCCTACTTAAGCATTAACGTCGTTGCAGCCTCAATAGCACTGTTCTTTTTAATTAAGCACTACGCCAATAAAGACTTGAAACTTAGCCACGTAGCCAAACTCAGTTTTGGTATCTACCTAATCCATCCGTTATTTATCAAATCCATTTCGTCTTTTTTTGGCGATTGGCTGCTAATTTGGTTGGATACCTCTTTATATATTCCATTGGTGGCGTTAATTGCTGTTGCGTGCTCTTTTGTCATGGCTTGGGGCATGACTAAAGTGCCATATTTAAATCGATGTATTTAACGCAAAAAAGTAAGCCTCATAGGTGCTAATGAGGCTCGCTGAGGGTTCTGCATCAACTACGGTTATTGTGCAGTGTCATACTAGAGAAGTGTAATTACTTCACTTCTTTGACTAGAGGAAGAAGACGGTAGCCATCCATTACCTTCTTACTTGGAATGTAGTGACGCATTGCAAGGTTGAACTTACCTGTGTTGTTACCTTCTGTCGTCGTAATGTTGTTCGGCGCATCATCACCGCAGCCAAAGCTCAATGTCAAAGTACCATCAGCATTATATTCCGCCGTATCAGTAGATACGTTAGCGTGATCATTGAACATGAAGCCAGCACCGTTATAAACCGTAACAGAGGTAAACGCTAAGTTCTTTGGATCTTCAAAAGTAGCTTGGTAACACTTAGAGTTATCCATGTTCTTAGAGATCTCATAGATGTTATCTTTTAATTGCGCGCCACCCCAACCTACAGCAGAGCCCACCTCGTATTTGTTTTGAACAAACAACTCATCTGATGCATCGCCAGGACTGGTGAACATACCAGAAAGTGCATTTGCGCCATCGCGAGCAATGATGTCAAATACCTGACCTTTTAGGGCCATTTCAGTCGCTTTGAATTCATCATGATCGTATGCAGGGCCGTCATACACATATGGGTTAGCTGAATTCGCATCAACGCGTATCTTATTACGAATCTCCCAAGCTTCTTCAACCGAATAGCGAGCGTCTAAGCGGATAAGAACTTGAACGTGATCGCCAGTATGCGTTTGTAGTGAGTATGTACCCGCACCATATTGCATTGCTTGGATTCGGTGGTCTTCTGTGATGACTTCCATCGACATATACATGCCTTCGTCAATCTCTGGCAGTGTTACAGTCGCGCCCTTGCTCACATCAACAGTAGAAAATGAGTAGTACGTGTCACGGTTCATACGCACCACTTCTTGTTCATCTGTCGGAGTCAAATTGCGTTTGTGATTAAACTTATTTACACCTGCAATGTCTTGTTGCTTTAAGAACTGACGTGCAGTTTCAACCATTGGGTATTGCTCTTGTGAAACAGCAGCACCGCCTTTAGCCCACATTTCATTTTCAGTTGTCGCATCAGCCAGTGCAGTCATAGACATTAGCGAAGTTGAAGCAATACAAGTAGCAAGGATAAGTTTTTTCATGATTCTACCTTTTAAGTTTAAGAACATGCGAATGCATGGATGACGCATTCAGATTCGTTTAAATGGGTTTGTCTTAGCTCTTACAAAAATAATAGCGCCTTACTGATATGCTTTGAAGTTACATCTTTCTATATCAATTATAATTCACATGAATATCACTATTGATTGGTAGATTCAGAATGAAGGGTACTGTCATTGTCTGTATTTGACTTTAGCTGCTTAAAGTCAGATTCGTATATAACAGGAAACCAATAAATCAGGAATATCATATTCATACCTTTGTATTCATGTCCTAGAAAGATGGCTTCTCACATCACAGACTTCTTGGACACTGACCCTCAAATCACTGAAACAAAACAGAAATATCAACGACATATATCTGCAATAAATACAGTTTAGGTTATGAGCCTCTTACGTTAAATTAAGGGAATATTCGTGAAACTCACACCTATCGTCGCAGCTCTATTAATGTCCGTCAGCTCAGCAAGCTATGCTTTTGATCTGCAAACACCCGCTAACAACGAAACCGATAATCTGGTTTGGACTGGTCACTTGAGTCCAGATACCGATACGGTTATGTCGGCAATGCTGGCTGCGCACATCTATGGTGGTACCGCGACTGTTCCCGAGCAAATTAACCCAGAATCGGAATTTGTTCTGAATTACTGCAACGCTGAAGCGCCACGTGTTGAATCAGACTATTCCGCATATCAAGTTGGTTTGGTGGACTTTAACCAAACCACTCAGTTAGCACCCACTATCAATCAAAGCTCTATTGTGGCGGTAATTGACCACCATGCTATTGGCGGTTCACCAATCAATACTCCGCAAATCGTAGCAATGGATATTCGTGGCTGGGGCTCAGCGGCAACTATCTTGGCTGATAATGCTCAGAAGCTTAACGTTACCCTGCCTAAGCACCTTGCTTGTGCCGGCCTAGGCGCAATCTTATCTGACACAGTGGTATTCCAGTCATCAACAACAACGGATTACGATAGAGAATACGCTGAAAAACTAGCAGCTATCGCAGGCATTGAGGACATTGAAGATTTTGGCCAGCAAATGCTGATCGCTAAATCTGATCTAAGCCACCTATCCTCTGAAACCATTTTGACTATGGATTACAAAAACTTCGAGTACGGTGGCAAGAAGGTGGGTATTGGTGTTGCTGAAACGCTAACGGCTCAGCAATTAATAGACCGAAAAGAAGAACTACTATCTGAGATGAAGTCTTATAAAGAAGCGAATGGTCTTGACCATCTTTTCTTCTCCATTACGGATACCAAAGACAAGAAAGCGAATCTGCTATGGGTTGATGCCGACGACTATCAAGTCATCAAAACCGCTTTCAACGCTGAGCCAACATCAGACATGTTGACCTTAGACGGTGTCACTTCTCGTAAGCGCCAGATAGGTCCTGCAATTCAAAAAGCGCTAGAAAGCCTTTAATTAGTACCTATATTTACATTGTATAAAGAGGGGCTGAATTGATTTTCAGCCCCTCTTTTTATTTGCTCGACGAATTGTTCGCTCAACTACTCAGTGCTAATGACTAGAAATGTGATTGCATGAAGATCTCCTTAGCGAGATCCATTTTCGTTTTGGTGTAGTTAGGCTGGCCATGAATGCCGATGATGTATTGTCGTCCGTCTTTCTCAACCAGTGCCATTGTTCCTATTTTCCCGTTGGTAGAAATTGGCACTTGAGCTTGTGTTGCTCCAGCGCCAATAAATTCTTCAGCAACGGGACAAGCCCGGGCGCCAACATTAGGGCTACTCGCCACTACCGTATTTGAGGGATATTCCCATATAAATGTATTGGTTAGTGTTAGGTGAGAGATGAGGAAAGCAGTTATTGATAGTGACATAGAGAGCGACTTTTCTAAGAATACAAAATGTCACTAGACTCTATCAAGGAAATTAAGCGTCGGTATAACCATCTAGTGCCAGAGTAAATATTGTCGGCGATCTAGGTTATGTTGATACTTGCGAAAAGAGTAGTTAGAAGCGCTAGTGAACAGCTATCACCACTAGCGCTGAGCTTCTTATTTTAGAGGATCATTATCAGGCAATACGCTGTGCATCCATAACGCTAGGCGGTGCTTGATATTGGGACCATCCAATTTGTTGTCTGGGAGTGGCGTAATTTGGTTTACCCCAACTAAGAATAAATACACACCTTGAGCCTTCAAAGGGCCTGTCGAGCTTGGTAGGTCAATGCCTTGCATCTTTGCCATCTTCATACCGACGTCTATTGCCTTTTTTACAAGCTTATCTTCGTTATGAATCTTCGCGGTTTTTGACATATTGTGCCCATCCTTTGAGTTGATTTAAGAATGAGTATATCAAACGCCAAAATCCTCACACTTACCCAAATCTCAAGTTGAGAAGTGAGTCTCAGGCAGTTTGCATTAGCACTCGATTACTTGAGCGCCTAGTTTCAAAGATGAGCTGAGCCAGTAACAAGATGCCTGTCACCCCAAGGCCGATACCAATACCACCCCAGATACCAGCTAAACCATAGGCTTTCATTAATAGCCAAGCAGCCGGAAGACCAAACACCCAGTAACCCACTGCTGTCATTATGGTTGGTACCATCACGATCTTCATCCCACGCAAAAGATTGATAGCAAGCAATTGCCAAGCATCCACCACAAAACACAATGCCACAACCCAGATCATTGATGTCAGCAATGCGGTCAGTTCATGACTGCCCTCCGCATCTAATTGAAATAGACTAGCTATGGCTTCAGGCCATGCAATAAATCCAAAGGCAATGACAAAGCTCAGTGCCGTTACGGCAACAAAGCTCTTCTTAGCAATGGTTTTGATGCCATCGTAATTATTTGCGCCATATTCTTTACCCACCAAAATGGCAGAGGCCTGTGCAAAGCCAAAGTTGATGTTCCAAGTAAAAGACAAGCATTGTAGTAAGATTTGGTGCAGTGCTAGGGATGCCACACTAATCATGCCTGCCATCAAGGTGCCGCCATAGATAAGGCCATGTTCTAGCATTCCTGCGAGAGCGATTGGCATACCCATAGATAAAAGCGGTCCCATTAGTCTTACGCTGTACTCGTGCATATTTTGCCAAGGTGCAAAGCGTTGATACTTGCTTTGACGAAACACCCAAGTGCCGTACCCCACAAATACAAACCAAGCAGAGATTGCCGTGCCATAGCCAAGACCAGCAATGCCCCAATCGAGAGTAAAGGCAAGTAAGTAGCTGATAGGCACATTGATGAACACAGTCAGAATAGACATCACCATCACAGAGCGCACATCACCAAAGGTGCTGGTTAGGCCACGAAGCACAAGTAGCAGAAGCGTTGGCAACATTGCCCACTTCAGTGCGTTCAGATACAGCATCGCAATATCAATAACTTCTGGTGATTGCTTAGCTTTTGCTAATAACTGAGGTGCAAATAAAAAGCTAAAGCTCAGTACCAAGCTAAGCAAAACAGAAAGCATCACCGCCCCTTTGACGGCAAAACGGATCTGTTGCTGACCAAAATCAGGACGCGCAATGCTTTGCCCGTAAGCAATCGCAATCAGGTTGGCTACACAGCCAACAATACTGCCAGCAACAAGAAAAACAAACGAATACACAGAGGCACCCAATCCACCAGCGGCAAGATCAGCAACACTGATTTGCGACATCATCCATACATCAGTAAGTACCAATGCCATAGCGATGAGTTGTGATAATGTCAGTGGCAATGCCAGTTTAAGAATGTTTTTCATACAGCCCTCTATAATTTGGGCTCAAAGTACTGCTAATTGAGCTAGGATTCAATTAACATTTATGTCAGCTGGCATTACCTGAGATCATGTGAAATATTATGAAGCCCTATCCTGATATCCCCTACTCCCATAACAGTTTAAAAACCTTTGAGGCCGTTGCGCGTCATCTTAGTTTTACTGAAGCCGCAGATGAGTTAAGCGTCACGCAAAGTGCTGTCAGTCGTCAGGTAAAACAACTCGAAGAGGGAATCGGTGTCGAGTTAATTGTACGAGGGCATCGAAGCATAGACCTAACACCGCAGGGATCAGAGCTATTTGCTGTTCTACAACGAAATTACCAGAGCGTACAAACCTTAATACAGTCTTGGCATCCTAATCAGCAGCAAAGAATCGTGATTAAAGTGGCCTTGAGTTATGCCACTCGATCATTGCTTCCAAAAATACAGCAACTGCAAGAGCGTTATCCTGAACACGAAATCGCGGTAATTCCCACCATTGATGAGGATGAGGCGCTGAAGTCTACAGACTACGACTTACTGATTCTTAACTCGCGTGCTCCCCATCAATACAAAAACCGTACTGATGTGGTGTTTCTCAGAGATGAATATATGGCGCCAGTATGCTCTCAAGAACTGTATTCAAAAGAATCAAATCTACAATCCCTACTAACTATGCCACGACTGCATCCGACCCTTGACCATCATGACTGGAAAACTTGGCTTGCCAGTGTCGGACACAAAGATACCTCAAAGATAAGAAATACTACCTTCTTTACCCTAGATCTCGCCCTTAGTGCTTGCCTATCTGGCCAAGGGGTGACGGTGAGCGACCTTCTGCTTATCTTGCCTGAGCTTGAGCACGGCTACTTGGTTTGCCCTAGTAAGGCTCAAATCCAACCCAGTGTTTGGCAATATTTCTGCCACTGCCGAGGCACTTCTGACATTGTTAAAGAGATCCATCAATGGATTCAAAGAGAAACAGAAAGAGAATTAGAGACATTAGCGAGGTTAAGCCAAGATTTCGGTTGGAACTACGTGAAAAAGTGATAATAGATGTAGTTATATTGAATATAAATGCAATGATAATTGAGGTTTAAGCAAGCGAACAACTAGAGTAAACGAGGTGCTTCGTTCTTCTTGAATAAGAGGATTTAAGACAAGAAATGGCGCTAAAATACGTAAAGTTCTTTGAACGACTCAAGTGAAAACATTTTTCAATCGGGTATCTAAAGGGTCAAACACCTATGGATTGTGCAATAAACTAGCAATTAACTGCAATTATGCGATCAATACCCGATAAATGTACTTTTAAGGGTTTCAACTTTACTCACAAACTGGTTAACTTGCCACTCTTAGAGCGTCACTCAAAACTTATATGGTGTAAACCTTTATTTACACCCATCTTTTTAAGGCGCCGAGTAGTAAAAACACAACATTAAATTTGGAGTAATTGTGGCGACTGGAAATGCATCAGCAGCCCCTCGTGATAACTGGGGTTCAAAACTTGGATTTGTAATGGCAGCAGCTGGTTCAGCTGTTGGCCTTGGTAACATTTGGAAATTTCCGTACACCGCGGGTGAGAACGGTGGTGGTGCATTCGTACTCATCTACCTAGCATTCGTAATCGTTATTGGTTTCAGCGTAATGCTGACTGAGTTTGCAATCGGCCGTCACACTAGCCGCTCTGCTGTAGGCTCATTCAAATCAACAGACAAGCGTTGGAGCTTTGTTGGTGTTATCGGTGTACTAAGTGGTCTATTGATCATGGGCTTCTACCCTGTTGTAGGTGGTTGGGCTCTAGCGTACATCCCTAAAGTGGCTACTGGCCTACTAGACACCCCTGAAGCAATCGGCGACAGCTTTGGTGCTTTCATCTCTAACCCAATCCAGCCACTAATGTGGATGGGCGCATACCTAGTGCTTAACATTGTTATTGTTAGTAAGGGTATCTCTGGCGGTATCGAGAAAGCGGGCAAGATCCTAATGCCTTTGCTGTTCCTTATCCTTATCGTTGTGGCTGTTAAAGGTCTTTCCCTACCTGGCGCAGGTGCGGGTCTTGAATTCCTATTCAAGCCAGACTTCACTCAAGTAGATAGCCACACTGTTCTAGCAGCGTTGGGCCAAGCGTTCTTCTCTCTATCTCTTGGTATGGGTTGTATGATCACTTACGGTAGCTACCTGAAGAAGAAAGAGAACCTAGTTCAAACTACAGGTATGGTTGTAGGTATGGATACTGCGGTAGCTCTACTTGCAGGTATCGCTATGTTCCCAGCAATGTTCGCATTCAACATGGAACCAGCAGCTGGCCCAGGTCTAGTATTCGTTGTTGTTCCTCAGCTATTTGCTGAAATGGGTGGCACAGGTCTTATCTTTGCACTTATCTTCTTCGTTGGTCTAACGGTTGCCGCACTGACTTCTTCTGTATCTCTACTAGAAGTTGTTGTGTCTTACCTAATCGACGAGAAAGGCATGACTCGTGTTAAAGCGGTTCTTTCTGCAAGTGCAGTGATGGCAGTTATGTGTGTGTTTGCTTCTCTATCACTAGGTGGCATCGGTCCTAAGCTGTTCGATACAGGCGTATTCGACATCTTCGACCTACTCACTGACAAAGTATTCCTAGCGGTTGGCGGTATGTTCATCTGTATCTTCGCAGGCTGGCGTTTAAACCGTGTAGACCTTGAGAAAGAAATTACTAACGACGGTAAAGTATCTTTCCCACTATTCGGTCTATGGTACAACCTAGTTAAGTACATCATCCCTGTAGCTGTTGCTGTAGTAGCTATAGCGGGTATCGTTAGCGGCTTTGAAAGTGGTAAGGGTCCAATCATGATTCTTGCAATCGCTATCATTGGTCTAACGGCTGTAGTTTCTAAGAAACTATAACGCTACCCTGATAGCTGGCAGCTATAAACTATAAGAAAGAGATCCTTCGGGGTCTCTTTTTTTATTCCTATCCCTAAATTCAATTTGCTCAGCGTCTAAAGTTTGCTACCTTAAACGGACTTCAGGGCGGGGCGAAATTCCCCACCGGTGGTAAAAGCCTAGCTTGAGCCCACGAGCGCCTTCACTCAGTGAAGGGACAGCAGATCTGGTGTGAATCCAGAGCCGACGGTTACAGTCCGGATGAAAGAAGTGACACAATTGATAGCGTATCAACCACCAAGCGAGCCTTCGTATTGGTGTTAAGTGCGTTTGTCCAAACCACACCCAAGATCCGTCTGTCGTGGTTTGGCGAATCATATTGCCTTACCTCTTAGCTCTGTTCACGTTTTTATAAATCTAATCAGCTAGCTCATCGCTACTGGTGTGAATTTGGAGATCCTCGTGGCAGGTATAGTTTTTGTAATGATCGCGGCTGGTTTATGGGCTGCTGATACCCTATTTCGTTACCCTCTTTTAGAAACAAACAGCACCTTACAGATCGTGTTCTTTGAGCACATAGTGTTAGTGGTGATGATTGCTTTATTGCAAATTGCAGTGCCTAGATGGCGCTTCGCCTATATCAAAGGTTCACTACTGCCCTTTATTTTAATTGGTGTGCTTGGCTCAGCCATTGGCACCCTCGCCTTCACCAAGGCGTTTACCCTAATGAATCCAACCATAGTGATACTGTTGCAAAAGCTTCAGCCTATCGTGGCTATCTCACTGTCGGTTCTCTTGCTAAAAGAGAAATTACAGAAACACTTTGTATTGTGGGCAAGCGTTAGTCTTATGGGCAGTATCGTCATGATCGCGCCGGATATTGTAGAGTTATGGTCAGAAGGCTCTATTTGGCACTATGACCCAAAACTGGTAGCCATCTTGCTTGGATATGGTTCAGCATTGCTGGCCGTCGTAGCGTGGGGAGCTTCGACGGTATATGGGCGTAAGCTGACTATGATGGGTTATAACACTATGCAGATCATGTCTGGCCGCTTTAGTCTTGCCCTCGTCACTCTCACCATTGCGATGCTTTGCTATGGTGAACATTTTTCCCTATCTGAAGGCAGTTTTGATAACCTGTTTTACATGGTGCTGCTGTCTGGTCTATTGGGAATGTTCATCTACTACAAAGGTCTTGAAAGAATACCGGCGCGATACGGCACTATTGCAGAATTGTTCTTTCCGGTTTCGGCGGTTGTCATAAACTGGGTGGCGTTTGATGCTACATTAACTCCACAACAGATAGTCGGTGCCGTGATGCTAGTCGGTGGCGCTCTGATGATGAGCCGAGAACCGAAACCAACACTTGCAGCCGAGCCTGCTACCGCATAACCGCAAAAAAGGGATTATCGATGGAATTTCAACTTCATCCGCAGCTAGCAAACGATACCAGTGTTATTGGTGAGTTTCCGCTGAGCTTAGCGCTTTTGCACAAGGACAACTGTGTACCCTGGGTGATATTAGTGCCCAAGAAGCATGCACTTAAAGAGCTTCATCATCTGCCGATGCAAGAGCAGCAGCAGTTCTTAGTCGAATCACAAACGGTGATGGAGGCAATAGAGTCTTTGTTTTCGCCAGACAAAATGAATCTTGGGGCTCTGGGTAATATGGTGCCGCAACTGCATATTCATCATATCGCGCGCTTTAAAACAGATGACGCATGGCCAGGGCCAGTGTGGGGAAACACTAAGGGTGAGTTCAGGACTGAGCAGGCTCAGGAAAAGCTGCTCAAGCAGCTCAAAAAAAAGCTAGGCAACTGCGAGCAGTTTAAACCTAGCTGATTGGAAAACTTAGGATGTAATACAAGCGTTACATCTGAACGTTTAAGCTAATACCTTGATTGATGGTATAACGCACGCCCTTTTCTTGACCCTTAATAGTATCAAACATGCGGGTAACTTTACCTTTGTTCACCCACACTTGAAGCATTGCGTCTACGCCGTCTTCGGTCAGACCGAAGTGATTAGCAAGCACGGCTCTGTCAGTGGTGCCGTGCTGTTCAAGATACGACTTTAGTTCCTGTAGTATCATAATTGTCTTACGCCGCAGATTCTTGTTCTTGGAATTGCAGTTTGTTGCCTTGATGCTTCAACCCTAAGTAGGTTGCAACCGACACTATCATCACCGCGAGAATCCAAATAGCACTCTTACCAGGGTGCGCAGAGAAGTTCATTACTTGGTTGTAGAGTACAGCGCCAAAGTAACCCAGTCCCATGGTCCACACCGCAATAAAGCGTGCGTATTGGCTACCAAATTCACGAACGTATGCCCCCATCGCCGCTACACACGGAGTGTACAGCAGGATAAACAGCAAGTAAGCAAAGGCGGCATGGCCGTTGGCAAACTTACCCTGCAGGTTAGCAAACACCGATTGATCGACTTCTTGGTCATCTGCGACAGCTTGAGTATCAGTTAGATCGCCTACTTCGATACCTAGCGGGTCACTAAAGCTCAGGCCGCTCAGGTTTTCAGGAATCGACATCACTGCCTCTTCTAGACTCCCCATCAAATCAAACTCAGCTTCTTCATCTGAAGGTGAAGCGTATAGATTGTTCAGCGTACCTACGACGGCTTCTTTTGCGAAAATACCCGTTACGATACCCACCGTTGCTGGCCAGTTATCTTGCTCAATACCCATAGGCTCGAACACTGGAGTGATGACTTGCGCAGCTTTAGATAGCACAGAGTTCTCGCTATCTTCATTACCAAAACTGCCGTCAGTACCGATAGAGTTAAGGAAGCTAAGAATTGTCACTACCACAACAATGGTTTTACCTGCACCAAATACAAAGCGCTTCAGTTTTTGCCATGTCTTGATGATTACGTTACGCAGACGAGGGATTTCGTAATCCGTCATTTCCATAACAAAGCTGTCGTTGCTACCTGGGTAGATAGTGTTTTTCAAGATAAACCCAGTGAATACCGCAGCTAGAATACCAATCACATACAGAGCAAATACGACGTTTTGACCTGCACTTGGGAAGAAAGCAGCGGCAAATAGAGCGTATACCGGAAGACGAGCACCGCAAGACATAAATGGAGCCATAGATGCCGCTAGGCGACGCTCTCGTTCTTGATCAAGGGTACGGCTTGCCATTATCGCAGGTACGTTACAGCCAAAGCCCAGAACCAATGGAACAAAGGCTTTACCCGGCAAGCCCACTTTCTGCATGACTTTATCCAGTACGAACGCCGCACGAGACATGTAACCAGAGCCTTCCAGAAGAGTAAGGAATAGGTAAAGGCCTGCGATAACAGGAATGAAGGTCGCGACCGTTTGGATACCACCACCCACACCATCAGCAAGTAGCGTTACCATCCAGGCGGGCAAAATAGGATCAAGCACAGCATGCGTTCCATCCACCAACACCGCACCAAAGGCGATATCAAAGAAATCGATGAACGCACCACCAATGTTGATAGCAAACATGAACATCAGGTACATCACGCCAAAGAACAGCGGTACGCCAACCCATTTATTCAAGACAACAGCATCGATCTTCTCACTTAAACGACGTGTGATTTTGCCTTCGGTAGCTCTAAATGATTTTGACAGCTCATGCAGAAAGGTAAACTTCACATCCGCAATGTGCAGATCAATATCCATATCAAGAGAGTGGCGTGCTTGAGCGGTAGCATCTTTTACTTCCGCAGGCACTGTGTGCATTACAAGTTGGTCATTCTCTAGGGCACGAATGGCCAGAGCGCGCTTGCTCACCATGTCGTTTTCGAACTGGTCCTCAATATCAGACACAACTTCTTCAAATTGAGTGCCGTAGTCTAGCGCCAGAGGCTCAACCTCAATGCCCGTTGCCAGCATCTTATGCAGATCGGCTTTAAGCTTGTTTACCTCGTTGATTCGAGTCGCTGTTACTGCCATAACAGGACAGCCAAGCGCTTTGGAGAGACCCTTAATATTGATCTTCTGGCCAATACGGGCCAGGGCATCCATTTTATTCAGGATAACGATCATTGGACGGCCTAGTTCACGCAACTGCAGTGTTACGTATAGGCTTCGCTCTAAACACGTAGCGTCAATTACATTGATGATTACGTCAGCAGGAGTCGATAGCACAGCGCGAGAGGCAATAGTCTCATCCAAGCTGTTATTGTCATTGCCGCTGTCTAATGCGTAGATACCAGGAAGGTCGGTCAAGCTGAACTCTTCGCCAGCTAGAGAATAAAGACCGGTTTTCTTCTCGACAGTAACACCAGCCCAGTTACCCACTTTTTGGTTTGCACCAGTAAAGGCGTTAAAAAGCGTCGTTTTACCGCTGTTTGGATTACCAACGGTTAAAATTGAATAGTCCACTATGCAACCTCTACTGAAATTTGTTCTGCTGTAGATTTACGAATCGCAACGCTAACGTCTCGAACTCTCACCTGTAGTGGATCGCCCATGGGTGCTTTGCGCACTAGAGTAACTGGCGTATTAGGAAGGATTCCCATAACCATCAGTTTCTTTCGAGTCGAGCCATCTAATTGTTTCAGAGAAGAAATAGTGGCTTCTTGTCCAATCTTGAGTTCAGCGAGCTTCATAATCTAAATGCCAATCGTTATCATTTACGTAGAATGTAACACAGTTTGTTACAAAGTCATTTGTTTTAAATCAAAAAAAAGCGCCCTATGAAAAAGAGCGCCTTGTGGAAGTTTCAATATTCTTTACTTCAAGCAGGTCTCAAATTGACCAGATAGCTGCTTCAAGAAGACAAAATAAGCGCCTGGCTTTTCTTCGACATCGGTTGCTAATGGATCTAGCTCACCAGAATTCACATCGCTACCTCGCATGACCGTTTCAATCACCGCTGGTGTGTATTGTGGCTCACTGAACACACAATATACGTCGCCTTCCGCTAAGCGAGTTTTGATCTGAATAAGCGTTTTTGCACCCGGTTTTCTCTCGGGACTCACTGTAAAGTGACCTAGGTGATTCAAGCCAAAGAACTCTTCGAAGTAGCCATAGCCATCATGGAAAACAAAGTATCCGTGATCTTGTACTGGCGTCAGGCGTGCGTTGATTTCACTAGTTGTCAGTTGCAACTCATTCATAAACGCTTCGAGATTCTCTTTATAGTAAACCGCATTGTTTGGGTCTAGCTGAATCATTTTGTCGGCGATGGCTTTAGCCACAGTCCCAACCTGCTTTGGACCTAACCAAAAATGCGGGTCGGTATTACCGTGGTTGTGACCATCGTGATCGTGATGACCTTCTTCATAATGGCGCAGATCTAGACCTGGGATCTCGCTAATAGTTAGTACGTTGTCTTGGCTCTGAACAATCGATGACATAAAGCTTTCAAGCTCAGGGCCAAACCAAATCACAAGGTCGGCATCACGCACTTTTTTTACATCGGATGGACGCAACGCGTAGTCATGAGGCGACATATTGGTCCCCAATAGAGCAGACGACGAAGACCCAGTTTTGGTAATTTCTTGAGTAATCAGTTGTATTGGTTTAATGCTACTCAGAACCTCAATTGCTTGGGCGCTAGTAACAAAGCTCAATGAGAGCAGGCATAAAATTAAACGTTTCATCGATGCGATTCCGTTGCGATAGCCAAAATTAAGCGCAGATGTTACTTTATATCATTTCCAATTTGCAAACGATTAGTATGTTTGCACACTATTATTTTACTTTACTCTTTGGGTGAACAAGGGTAATAAACACCAGTTTGTTACCCAACACATATACAGGCCTGAATGCTATGACCCAACTCGTCACCCTAAAAGACGTGACTGTTCAGTTTGAACAAAGAAAGGTATTAGACAAGATTAACCTTTCAATCAATGAGTCAGAAATCACCACCTTAGTCGGTCCAAATGGGGCAGGTAAATCCACCTTAGTGAAAGTGATACTAGGGCTTCAAAAAACGGACTCTGGAAAGGTCATTAAGCACAGTAAACTGCGTATCGGCTACGTTCCGCAAAAGCTGAAACTCAATGAGACCTTGCCCCTTACGGTTGATCGCTTTTTACGTTTAGCTGGAAAATACAGCCAGCAAGAACGTCAAGATGCCCTTGCTCTAGTGGGAGCAGGTCACCTTATCAAAGCAGATATTCATAAACTGTCTGGCGGAGAATCTCAGCGAGTTCTACTTTCCCGAGCTCTACTAATTAGGCCGCAATTACTGGTGCTAGATGAACCTGCTCAAGGGGTCGATGTACAGGGTCAGGTAGATCTTTACAATTTGATCGATACCATTCGTCATCGATTTAATTGCGCCGTATTTATGATCTCTCATGATTTACATCTGGTGATGGCAAAAACTGACAATGTCATTTGCTTACAACATCATATTTGTTGCTCTGGCACACCATCGGCCATCTCCACTCATCCGAGCTACCTACAGATGTTTGGCGATATACCTGATTCTAGCCTTGCGCTTTATCAGCATCATCACAACCATCACCATCATGACCTCTCTGGCGATCCTGTAACCGGAGACGCTACCTCATGTCAGAATCACAAACACGGACATACCCATGATTGAGTTTTTACTGCCTTCACTACTTGCAGGCTTCGGTATCGCTATTATCGCAGGCCCTCTTGGCTCATTCGTGGTATGGCGAAAAATGGCTTACTTTGGTGATACCCTCGCCCACGCCTCACTAATGGGATTAGCTTTGGGCTTCCTGCTAGACATTAACCTCTATTTGGCGCTCGTGGTGTGCTGTATGGCACTAGCAATAATTTTGGTAACGCTACAAAGGCAGCAACTAGTCGCAACCGACACCTTACTTGGTATCCTTGCGCACAGTGCGCTTTCGCTAGGCCTTATTGCGGTCAGCTTTTTGGACAACGTGCGTATCGACTTAATGGGTTATCTGTTTGGCGACCTACTGTCGGTGAATAATCACGATGTTATGTTTATTTATATGGGTGCAACTGTGGTGATGCTGCTGTTAGTAGCATTTTGGCGACCACTACTTTCTAGTACCGTAAACGAAGAGCTAGCCGCCGTTGAAGGCGTGAATATCTCATTGATGCGACTCTTGATCATGCTGATGATTGGTTTGGTTATCGCCGTAGGTATGAAGTTTGTTGGCGCATTGATCATCTCTTCACTACTGATTATTCCTGCAGCAACCGCTAGGCGCTTATGTCGCAGTCCAGAGCAAATGGCAATCATTGCTTCTATTATTGGCATGATCTGCGTGTGTAGCGGATTAAGCATGTCTTGGTTCTATGATACTCCCGCCGGACCTTCGGTTGTGGTAAGTGCCACTGTGCTGTTTTTGTTGGCGCAGTTTAAGAGACAGGCGGGGTAAGAGCGGACAGTTGTTAGCGATCAGTGGTTAGCAATTCGTTATCAACGCAACAAACGGCGTCATGCTGGAAAATATGAAGTATTTATCCAGTATCTTGGTGAGTGTAATACCCAGTTGTGCACTCACTAAGTTCCTGATTTTCATCAGGATGACGGTGCCAATAACAACTTACGGTGCTGCTATCAAGCAACATTTTCTCATTACAAAACAAAAAAACCTCTGATAAATCAGAGGTTTCTGCGTATTTGCATCAAAGAAAAGCTAGATTACCAACCAGTGATCTCGCGTAGTCCTTTACCGATGTCAGCAAGGCTTTTCACTGTTTTCACTCCAGCAGCTTCTAGGGCTTGGAATTTATCTTCAGCAGTACCTTTACCACCAGAGATGATTGCACCAGCGTGACCCATGCGTTTGCCTGGAGGCGCTGTAACACCTGCGATGTAAGACACTACTGGCTTAGAGACGTTGTCTTTAATGAATGCCGCAGCTTCTTCTTCCGCTGTACCGCCGATCTCACCGATCATTACGATAGCTTCCGTTTCAGGGTCTTGTTCAAATAGCTTTAAGATATCAATGAAGTTAGAACCCGGAATTGGGTCACCACCAATACCAACACAAGTAGACTGACCAAAGCCTTCGTCTGTGGTCTGCTTAACGGCTTCATACGTCAGCGTACCAGAGCGAGAAACGATACCCACTTTACCCTTCTTGTGAATGTGTCCTGGCATGATACCAATCTTACACTCATCAGGAGTAATCACGCCTGGACAGTTAGGACCGATCATCACAACGCCAGCTTCGTCTAGACGAACCTTAACATCCAGAAGATCAAGTGTCGGGATGCCTTCAGTGATGGTCACGATAAGCTTGATGCCAGCATCAATAGCTTCAAGAATTGCGTCTTTACAGAACGGAGCGGGTACGTAGATAACGGATGCTGTTGCACCTGTTGTTTCTACAGCGTCACGTACTGTGTTGAATACAGGTAGACCAAGGTGAGTTTGACCGCCCTTGCCTGGTGAAACACCACCGACCATTTGCGTTCCGTATTCAATCGCTTGCTCTGAGTGGAACGTACCTTGACCACCAGTAAAGCCTTGGCAGATAACTTTAGTATCTTTATTAATTAGTACAGACATTATTTGCCCTCCGCTGCAGCTACTACTTTTTCCGCTGCTTCAGTCAGAGAATTTGCAGCAATAATGTTTAGACCACTTTCTGCCAGTTTCTGAGAGCCTAGAGGTGCATTGTTACCCTCCAAACGCACAACAACTGGAACCTTAACGCCGACTTCTTCAACTGCGCCGATGATGCCATCAGCAATCAGGTCACAACGTACGATACCGCCAAAGATGTTCACTAGCACCGCTTTAACATTGCTATCAGATAGAATGATCTTAAACGCTTCAGTAACACGCTCTTTAGTTGCGCCGCCACCAACGTCTAGGAAGTTAGCTGGTTGGCCACCATGTAGGTTTACGATGTCCATCGTACCCATAGCAAGGCCTGCACCGTTGACCATACAACCAATGCTGCCATCTAGCGCAACGTAGTTCAGTTCCCACTGAGCTGCATGTGCTTCACGCTCATCTTCTTGAGATGGATCGTGCATTTCACGAAGCTTAGGCTGGCGATACATAGCATTTGAATCGATGTTGATTTTGCCATCTAGGCAAAGCAGATTACCTTCGCTAGTCACAACCAGCGGGTTAATCTCTAACAGTGCTAGGTCATACTCAGCAAACATGTTGCCAAGACCCATGAAGATCTTCACGAATTGCTTGATCTGATCACCGCTCAAACCTAATTTGAACGCAAGCTCACGACCTTGAAATGCCTGTGGGCCAACCAAAGGGTCAATCGCTGCTTTGTGAATCAACTCAGGCGTCTCTTCAGCAATCTTCTCAATATCCACACCACCTTCTGTTGAAGCCATGAACACGATACGACGTGAAGCACGGTCAACAACGGCACCTAGATATAATTCGTTAGCAATGTTCGATGCTTCCTCAACCAAGATCTTAGAGACAGGCTGACCGTTAGCATCCGTTTGGAAAGTGACTAGATTTTTACCTAACCACTTTTGAGCAAATTCTTTTACACCATCTTTGGTGTCGTGCAATTCAACACCACCGGCTTTACCACGGCCACCAGCGTGCACTTGGCACTTAACCACTTTCTTTGCTGTGCTAATTCGTCCTGCAGCTTCAAACGCTTCTTGTGGCGTATCGCAGGCAAAACCTTCTGGTACAGGCAGCCCAAATTCAGCAAACAGTTGTTTAGCTTGATATTCATGCAAATTCATTAGTATCTTCCATTCCTTTTTTAAACGAGTGCTGAGCGCTCGCCTAAATAATTTCCTCTCGCTAAAGATTGCTCTTTAACAGGTGTAGGGTACTTCTTGAGCTTTGACCCGAAGGTCTAATAAGGGTGCCAAAGAGCACCCCTAATTCTTAATTAAACATCCAATAGCAGACGAGCTGGATCTTCTAGTAGTTCCTTGATGGTCACCAAGAAGCCTACTGATTCACGGCCATCGATTAGGCGGTGATCGTAAGACAGAGCCAGATACATCATTGGTAGGATTTCGACCTTGCCATCTACAGCCATTGGGCGGTCTTGGATTTTATGCATACCCAAGATAGCGGCTTGTGGCGGGTTGATAATTGGTGTCGACATTAGCGAGCCAAATACACCACCGTTAGTGATGGTGAAGTTACCGCCAATCAATTCATCAACCGTTAACTTACCGTCACGACCTTTGATTGCTAACTCTTTAATGCCCTTTTCAATCTCAGCAAAGCTTAGAGTGTCACAGTCTTTTAGAACCGGAGTTACTAGGCCACGTGGCGTCGATACGGCCATGCTGATATCGAAGTAGTTGTGATAAACAATGTCTTCGCCATCGATAGATGCATTCACTTCTGGGTAGCGTTTAAGCGCTTCCGTAACGGCTTTCACATAGAAAGACATGAAGCCAAGACGCGTATCATGACGCTTCTCAAACGAGTCTTTGTACTGTGCACGAAGGTCCATAATTGGCTTCATGTTCACTTCGTTGAACGTGGTCAGCATTGCTGTGCTGTTCTTCGCTTCTAGTAGGCGGTTTGCTACCGTCTTACGCAAGCGAGTCATAGGAACACGTTTCTGTGTGCGAGCTGCAGCAGGTAGCTCAGGCTCTACCGCAGGAGTTGCTGCAGGCGCAGCTTTAGCCGCTTTCGCTGCATTAGCAAGGTACGCATCGACGTCTTCACGAGTAATACGACCGCCAACACCAGTGCCTTTCACATCTGATGGGCTAAGGCTATGTTCAGCTAGAAGACGACGTACGGCTGGGCTCAATGCCTCGTTGCTCTCTTCTGTCAAAGACGCCTTGTGACGCTTATCTGGAGAAGCTTCTGTGTCTTCAGTGCTGTCTTTGGTTGGCTCACCAGCAACTGCGCCAAGTTTGATCTTCGCAAGAAGCTGCTTCGCAAGAACCGTTGCACCTTCTTCTTCTAAAATCTCTTCAAGAACACCGGCTTCAGGAGCGGGTACTTCTAAGACAACTTTATCAGTCTCAATATCAACCAATACGTCATCACGCTCTACTCTATCGCCTGGCTTTTTGTGCCAAGTTGCAACGGTAGCATCTGCAACTGATTCAGGTAAATCAGGAACCAGAATTTCAATTGTCATTTGTTGGGCTTCCTTATTCTTCTAGTTCTTTATCAATTGTAAGAGCGTCATTGATTAACGCTTTCTGTTGTTTCAAGTGAACCGACATGTAACCAACCGCTGGTGACGCAGAGGCAGGACGGCCTGCATAATTAAGGGTTGTATTAAATGGCGTTGCCGCTCGGAAGTTGTGCTGGCTCGAATACCAAGCACCCTGGTTTTGAGGCTCTTCCTGACACCAAACGAAGTCTTTCGCTTCAGGGTAAACAGAAATGACTTCACGAAGGTCCGTTAGCGGGAATGGATACAGCTGCTCAATACGAACAATCGCTACATCTTCAAGCTCGCGCTTGCGTCTCTCTTCTAGCAAGTCAAAGTAAACCTTGCCTGAACAGAATACGACGCGGCGTACCTTAGCGTTATCTAGCTCATCCACCTCAGGAATCACCGACTGGAAGGTTCCTTCCGCTAGGTCTTCTAAAGACGACACACATAGAGGGTGGCGCAGTAGAGACTTAGGTGACATCACAATAAGAGGACGACGCATTGGGCGTACTACCTGACGACGCAACATGTGGTACACCTGCGCAGGGGTAGATGGCACAACAACCTGCATATTCTGCTCAGCACACAACTGTAGGTAGCGCTCTAGACGCGCAGACGAGTGCTCAGGACCTTGCCCTTCATAACCATGAGGGAGTAGCAATGTGATACCACATAGACGGTTCCACTTTTGCTCACCAGAGGAGATGAACTGGTCGATAACAACCTGAGCGCCGTTGGCGAAATCACCAAACTGAGCTTCCCAAATCGTCAGACCGCCCGGCTCTGCCGTGGTATAGCCATACTCGAATGCCAATACCGCTTCTTCAGACAATACAGAATCGAATACTTGGAATGGGCCTTGCTTATCATGGATATTCGCTAGCGGCACGTAAGTGCTGGCATCTTCTTGGTTGTGCAGTACCGCATGACGATGGAAGAAGGTTCCACGCCCTGAGTCCTGACCAGAGATACGGATGCGTTTTCCGTCATCCACCAAGGTGGCATAAGCCAGTGTTTCTGCCATGCCCCAATCGATGGCTTTCTCGCCTTCAACCATTGACTTACGGTCGTTATAAAGCTTGTTTACACGGCTTTGCAGTTTGTGGCTATCTGGGTAATCACAGAGCTTATTGCCCAGCTCTTTAAGGCGAGTCAGTTCATACTTGCTGTCCCACTCCATATCCCATTCATGGCCTATGTAAGGAGACCAATCCACTGAGTGCAATGCCATAGGACGCCACTCCTTCACCACAACTTCGCCGTGGTCGAGGGCATCTCGGTATTCATTCACTAATTGCGTTGCTGTATCGATACCAATCTCATCGCGCTCCATCATCACATCAGCATATAGCTTACGTGGTGTTGGGTGCTTCTTGATTTTTTGGTACATCAACGGCTGAGTTGCATTTGGCTCATCAGCTTCGTTGTGACCATGACGACGGTAACAAACAAGGTCAATGACAACATCGCGCTTAAACGTGTTGCGGTAATCTAGGGCAATGCGCGTAACAAACGCTACTGCTTCTGGATCATCTGCATTCACGTGGAATATTGGTGCCTGTACCATCTTAGCGATATCAGTACAGTACATGGTTGAGCGCGTATCACGAGGGTTAGACGTTGTGAAACCAATTTGGTTATTCACAACAATACGAACCGTACCGCCCACTTGGAAACCACGTGCTTGAGACATATTGAATGTCTCTTGTACTACACCCTGACCTGCGATTGCCGAGTCACCGTGAATAGTAATTGGTAATACCTTTGAGCCATTCTTGTCACCAAGACGATCCTGACGAGCACGTACTGAGCCAATAACTACTGGATTAACGATTTCTAAGTGAGATGGGTTAAACGCCAATGCCAAGTGAACATTGCCACCAGGGGTCGCAAAGTCAGCTGAGAAGCCTTGGTGATACTTAACATCGCCCGTACCCCAAGTTTCATCGTGCTTACCCGCAAACTCATCAAACAGATCTTGAGGCTTTTTACCCAGAACATTGACTAGCATGTTCAAACGACCACGGTGAGCCATGCCCACAACGACTTCGCGCATACCACTGCGACCTGCATGACGAATCAGCTCTTTGGTCATTGGGATAAGTGCGTCACCGCCTTCTAGAGAGAAGCGTTTTGCGCCAGGGAATTTAGCACCAAGATAGCGCTCTAGACCTTCAGCTGCGGTAAGTTCGTCAAGATAGGTGATCTTCTCATCAAGAGTAAATTCAGGTTGAGATTGAACCGATTCAAGGCGTTGCTGAACCCAACGTTTCTGCTCTGTGTTGGTCATGTGCATGTATTCTGCACCGACTGAGCCACAGTAAGTCTTGTTGAGCGCTTTATAGAGGTCTTTCAACTGCATGGTTTCTTGCGCTACCGCAAAAGAACCGACGTTGAAAGTTTCGTTGAGGTCGTCTTCTGTAAGATTGTGGAACGCAGGGTCTAGTTCTGGTTGAACTGGGCGTTCCCATAAACCTAGTGGATCCAGATTGGCCGCTTGGTGGCCCCTAAATCGATAGGCGTTAATAAGTTGAAGTACCCTTACTTGTTTTGCATCGACATCAGGATCACTTACTTGGACATTATAATGCTTAGTCTCTTGTGCAAGTCTGCGAAAGTAGTCACGAACACGCGTATGAGATTGCTCCCCTTGCTCTGATGCCTGCACCGGCAGTTCATCAAAAACGCGTTTCCATTCCTCACTCACCAGATCTGGGTCACTTAGATAAAGTTCGTAGAGTTCTTCTACGTACGTTGCATTGGCGCCTGCCAAGTGTGAAGACTCGAGCCATGCCTTCATCACACCGTTATGCATATATTCCCTTAACCTGTAGATTAATACTTATTGTTTCGGTCTTTGCCGAACTTCTGCCCAAACCCAAATGTTTGGCTATGACGGGCTAAACAGTAAACTCTGAAAAGCCCGTAATTTCAATAATCTATACCGAACGATTGACCAACATCGTCTTAATATGTCCAATCGCTTTGGTAGGGTTCAACCCCTTAGGACATACACTGACACAGTTCATGATGCCATGACAACGGAAAACACTAAATGCGTCGTCTAGATCGCTCAGTCGTTCATCAGTTGCCGTATCTCGGCTATCAATTAACCAGCGATAAGCGGCCAATAGACCCGCAGGACCGATAAACTTGTCAGGATTCCACCAGAAGGACGGACATGATGTGGTACAACACGCACACATGATGCACTCATAAAGTCCATCAAGATGTGCACGCTCTTCTGGAGACTGTTTGTGTTCACGCGATGGTGGTAGTTCGCCGTCCGAAATCAAGAACGGCTTCACCTTAGCGTAATTGTCGTAGAACTGAGTCATATCAACAATCAAGTCACGCACAACAGGCAAGCCTGGTAGCGGACGAATGGTCAAGGTATCGCCTTTCAAGGCAGACAGTGGCGTAATACACGCCAAACCGTTCTTACCATTCATGTTGAGGCCGTCACTGCCACACACACCCTCACGACATGAGCGACGGAAAGAAAGCGATGGGTCTTGTTCTTTCAACAAGATCAACGCGTCCAACACCATCATGTCTGACCCTTCTTCCACGTCCAGCGTGTACTGTTTCATGTAGGGCTTGCTGTCTACGTCTGGGTTATAGCGATAGACAGAAAAATTCAGGTTCATATCTCGCTCCCTTAATAGGTTCTGGCTTTCGGTGGAAACGCTTCACGATGCACAGGTTCCATGTTCACGTCACGCTTAGACATACTCTCTGTTTCCGGATTGTAGATTGAGTGGCATAGCCATTGCGAATCATCACGATCTGGGAAGTCAAAACGAGCGTGGGCACCACGACTCTCTGTACGGTAGTTCGCAGCAACCGCAGTTGCTACAGCCGTTTCCATTAGGTTATCTAGCTCAAGACACTCAATACGCTGTGTATTGAACTCTGTTGACTTGTCGCTAAGGTGCGCATCTTGCAGACGCTCACGAATTGTGCGCAGTTCTTCAAGGCCCGTCGCCATCGCTTCACCTTCACGGAATACCGAGAAGCTGTTTTGCATGCAGCTTTGCATGTCTTTACGAATCTGAGCTGGATCTTCGCCGCTGGTGCTGTTTTCCCAGCGCATGGTACGAGCTAGAGAAGCCTCAATATCCGACTCTGAAACCGGACGAGCTTCTGATTGAGCTGCCAGTGTATCGCCAAGGTGTAGACCTGTAGCTCGGCCAAATACCACTAAATCAAGCAGTGAGTTGCCACCTAGACGGTTGGCACCGTGTACTGATACGGACGCAATTTCACCACAAGCAAACAAACCTTGTACTTCCACGTCTGAACCATTTTCGTCTAGCTTAATCGCCTGACCCGATACCTGTGTTGGTACGCCACCCATCATGTAGTGACAGGTTGGAATAACTGGAATAGGTTCTTTCACAGGATCTACGTGTGCAAAGGTACGTGATAGCTCACAGATACCTGGTAGACGTGACTCGAGTACGTCTTTACCTAAGTGATCCATCTTCAGCTTAATGTGAGGTCCCCAAGGGCCATCACAACCGCGACCTTCACGAATCTCGATCATCATTGAACGAGCCACAACGTCACGACCGGCTAAGTCTTTAGCATTCGGTGCATAACGTTCCATGAAGCGCTCGCCATCTTTGTTAAGAAGGTAACCACCCTCTCCACGACAACCTTCTGTCACAAGTACACCAGCACCAGCGATACCGGTTGGGTGGAATTGCCACATTTCCATGTCTTGCATAGGAACGCCAGCACGCAGTGCCATACCAACACCGTCACCAGTGTTGATGTGAGCGTTAGTGGTAGAAGAGTAAATACGACCTGCACCGCCGGTTGCTAAGATAGTGGCCTTCGACTTGAAGTAGCACATCTCGCCGGTTTCCATGCAGATAGCCGTACAGCCCATGACTACGCCGTCTTGGTTTTTCACCAAATCAAGGGCATACCACTCACTGAAAATAGTGGTTTTGTATTTGATGTTCTGTTGGTACAGGGTATGCAGTAGTGCGTGACCGGTACGGTCAGCTGCCGCAGCAGTACGCGCAGCTTGCTCGCCACCGAACTGTTTTGACTGTCCGCCGAACGGGCGCTGATAAATAGAGCCGTCTTCAAAACGAGAAAATGGCAGACCCATTTTTTCTAATTCTATGACAGATTCAGGACCGTTCTTACACATGTATTCGATAGCGTCTTGGTCACCAATGTAGTCCGACCCTTTAACGGTGTCGTACATGTGCCATTGCCAATTGTCTTCATGAGAGTTACCAAGTGCAACGGTGATACCACCCTGCGCTGATACGGTGTGAGAACGAGTAGGAAATACTTTTGATAACAATGCGCAAGTCAAACCTTGCTCAGAGATTTGTAGTGCTGCACGCATGCCTGCACCACCAGCACCAATGACTACTGCATCAAATTCGCGAACTGGAATCGTCATTTATGCCCCCCAAAGAATAAATAGGCCAGAGAAGAAATAACCGAGTAGCACAGCAATAAGAACTAATTGCAGACTACCGCGCAATAGCGCCGGTTTAATATAGTCGGTTAGTACCTGCCATAAACCAATCCATGCATGAATCAGAATGCAGAACAACGCGATCATGGTGAAAATCTTGGTGAACAGTCCACCGAAGAATTCAGTCCACTCCATGTAACCTATGTCACCTGAAAGTAGGAAAAAACCACATAGGTAGATGGTATAAAGCGTCAGAATGATTGCGGTTGCACGAACCAGCAGGAAATCATGGACACCATTGCGTCCAAATGAAGATACGTGATTTACCATACGATTACCCCCGCGACGAGTGCTAGAACACCGGTAATGATGAAAGAGATTTGCGCGCTTTTAGCACCGCTCTCTAATTCTTCAAAATACCCTAGGTCTTGGCAAAGGTGTCTGATACCGCCCACGATATGGTAGAAAAGCGCAGTTAGTATTCCCCACAAAATAAATTTAACGAAGAAGCCATCAACAAAACTGGCTGCCTCCATAAAACCTTTTGGTGATGACAGAGAAATGGAAAGTAACCAAAGCAGAATTCCAACAGCGACAAAGGTGATAACACCAGATACCCTGTGCAGGATCGAAGCTATGGCAGTGATCGGGAAATGAATCGTCTGGAGGTCCAGATTGACAGGTCTTGTTTTTTTCTTGTCCACGGCGTGCTCACTCAGCTCCTTTGAGCAGTTTTACAAATTGTAAACATTTGGGCTTCTTTAGCAGAAATTTAACAAAAACTTACATAACTACGGGTCGCCCCTAAATGTTTTGTCACTTTGTTAGTCTATAAAATAGAAAACTCTCCCTTAGCAAAGCCGATATCATAGGGAGATTAAACAAAGATATAGCTTTTATTTCAGCGCCACTATACGACCGTTAACAAACCAATACAATTGCATTAACAAATAATGTTACATAGACCCAATTTTTATTAATTCTACGTATAGAAACCTAAACAAGTGCACACAAAAAGGTATATAAATTGACTTCTCGCCCGAAGATCAGTACAAATTTGGTGCACCATTGAATCAAGATGGAAAATAAAATAACAAAGGAGAATGTTATGGCAGATAAGCAAGCGACTCTGACTATTGAGGGTCAAGCGCCTATCGAATTGCCGATTATGAAGGGAACCGATGGCCCAGACGTGATCGATGTTCGTACATTGGGAAGCAAGGGTTACTTTACCTTTGACCCTGGTTTTCTTGCCACTGCATCTTGTGAATCTCAAATCACTTACATTGATGGCACCGCAGGCATTCTATTGCACCGTGGTTTCCCAATCGATGAATTAGCAAACAACGCGGATTATTTAGAAGTTTGCTACATTTTGCTGTACGGAGAAGCCCCAACTCGTGAAAAATACGAGGACTTCAAGAAGATTGTAACGCGCCATACTATGGTGCATGAGCAAATCGCAAGCTTCTTTCACGGCTTCCGTCGCGACGCCCACCCAATGGCGGTAATGTGTGGGGTAGTAGGTGCACTAGCGGCCTTCTACCATGATTCACTAGACATTAATAATGACAAACACCGCGAGATTGCGGCATTCCGACTTCTGTCGAAAATGCCAACACTAGCGGCAATGTGCTACAAGTACAGCATAGGTCAACCATTTATTTACCCAAGAAACGACCTAAGCTATGCAGAAAACTTCCTTCATATGATGTTTGCAAATCCTTGCGAAGAGTATGAAGTAAACCCTGTCGTTGCTCGTGCTATGGACAAAATCTTTACTCTGCACGCAGATCACGAACAGAATGCTTCTACGTCTACCGTTAGACTAGCGGGCTCTTCTGGTGCTAACCCATTTGCGTGTATCGCAGCGGGTATTGCATCTCTATGGGGACCAGCTCACGGCGGTGCAAACGAAGCCTGCCTACACATGCTTGAAGAAATTGGTAGTGTAGACAAGATTGAAGAATATGTAGCTCGTGCGAAAGACAAAGATGACCCATTCCGTTTAATGGGCTTCGGTCACCGCGTTTACAAAAACTACGATCCTCGCGCAACTGTAATGCGTGAAGCGTGCCACGATGTATTGAAAGAGCTGAACATTAAAGATCCTCTGCTTGATGTAGCAATGGAACTTGAGCGTATCGCTTTATCAGACGAGTACTTTGTAGAGAAGAAACTGTACCCGAACGTAGATTTCTACTCAGGTATCATTCTTAAGGCGATTGGTATCCCTGTATCTATGTTTACAGTTATCTTCGCTATCTCTCGTACCGTTGGTTGGATTGCACACTGGAGCGAAATGCACAGTGATCCACACAACCGCATTGGCCGTCCACGTCAGCTATACACAGGTGAAGTGCAGCGTGAGTTTAAGCCTCTTCACGAACGTGAATAGTCTCGCTTAAAACACAACGATCAAAAGCCGTATTTCGATACGGCTTTTTTCGTTTAAAGCGAAGGCCTTTTTTGATTCAATTCTGCTCCCCCACTCTATGACCCAAGAACAAAAAAATCGCCTCATAGAGGCGACGCTAAATAGCATTGTTGTGTCTTACCAATCACAACACATAGCTTGGGCAGATAACTTGATTCCACAAGGCCATAACTCTTCTAGTGAACTATGGCCTTTATTTAGCTATTCATGACTAATACCTCTATCAATCACAAACTTATCTACATCGCCTTTCACTAATCAAAATCAAATAAAATCAGGTTGTTTCAACTGGCATTACCACCAAACGTCTGCCTGAATACCCACAATGAAATCATCTTCTAGCTCAGTAGAGCCATCAGCTTGTTCTTGCTCATTGGTCCAAGACTTAGGAAGATAACTTGCTAGGAAGCGAATCTCAGGGGCGACACCATAAGGGGTTGCCATGATAAACGTTGGTGCAATCGTAAACTTGCTTTGGTTCCAAGATGAACCACCCCAGTTGTTGTACACATAACCAAGCTCACCTTGCAGATAGAAGTACTCACTGATTGGCATCGTTGGACGCACCATTGCAGATACCCAGTAGTTATAATCGGCATCTGTGCGAGCATCCCCCGCAGCCATGTGGTTATACTGACCTTGAATCGATGGGAACAAGCTCAGACCATTATCGAAGGTATAGCGGCCCCAAAGTAATGCTCGACCGGAGGTATCGTCGTCTTCCAAATGAGTAAGCAAGTAGGTCGCATCTCCCGCAGGTCCCCAATCATTATGCTGACCCTGAGCCAGAGAACCTGGCGCATAAGCGTTGTAACCGGTAATCGTACCGCCTAGTAAGTTGCCGGCACCTAAGCCTTTACCACCTTGCAGAATCAATCTTGAATCGCCGTTACCTGGCAAACCGAAAAAGCTATGCATCGTATAGGTAAAGGTTAAATCGAAACCTGTCTCAGCCCACTCATTGCCTTCTCTATCCCAGTTATCTGGCATACCTTTTAGCAATGCAGATAAACGTACATCACCATACGAAACGGCCAGATGTAGCGCATGCATAAGGTTGTTGAGGTTGGTTTCATTGTTACCTGGTTCAGCTGGGCCATCACTCCAACGGTCAGCATCACTATCGGAACGGTCACTGGCGATATAAGCAAAATCCCACTGAGATTCGCCGATTTCATAATCGACAATCCCGGCACCAATGCCCGACATATCGGAATAGAAGAAGTCAGTCATAAAGATATAGTTGTCATCTTTACCGTATTCACGACCACCGCCCCAGACGATACCCGATGAGGACATGCCTTTGAACTCAATAAATCCGTTATCAATACCCGCACTTTTCACTTCAGCACTTGAGCTCAATCCAGCCTCTTCATCCAAAGTGCCAAATCCAAGATTGATCTTGAAACTTTTATTTTCATCCCACGTCCAGGTATTAGCAAATTGTGCACTAAAATTGTTGTCAGCTTCGATACCAAGACGCCCTAATGTTTCTTTCTGTCCTGCAAAATTCGCACGCTTAAAGTCATTTTCGGCGCTCATCAAAACACCAGCTCGGAAATAACCATGAAACTCAAACCCTTCCACTGGATTTGCCAGCGCTGATGGAACTACTGATAGCCCTGTTAATGCTGAAACCAAACCCAAAGCGACCTTTGACATTTTCATATAAACTCCATTTTCTTTTAACCGAGCCTCTAAGCACGGCAATTCATCAATTTGATTGCAAAATGAGAAGGGCAAATCATCTGCCCTTCCCAGTGACTTAGCGCTCGAAACGCACGTTATCCATCATTAGGGTCATCTCACCTTGAGGCTCAATAACCAGTAAGTTTATGATTTTGCTCATATCTACTTTATTTCCTGCCGCGAAGCGGTTGCCTCCATTGGCAAGGTCAGACAGCTTGATTCGCACTTCTTGCCACTGCCCCTGATCAGGTAGTGGCACATCGAGGTCACTCACCTTAGGCCAGCCACTGTCTATCTTCACAAGCAGTTCAGAGTCGTTAGGATTTGATTCAACAAACAGGTCGAATACCAATTCACCACTCCCTAGCCAATCACTCAAATCCACTTCTGGTGTTTTGAAGTAGGAATTACCACTCGCACCTGATTTTTCAATGCGTAGCACCTTGCCTTTACTAGCGTCGTCCACAAAGCTCACATTAATGTTGGCTTCAGGGTCGTAACCACTTAAAACAAGAAGGGGGTTCAGTTGCTCAGAAAAGACTTCCAGCAAGTTTCCTTTTCCGTAATTCGCGTCAGCCACTAGGATTTTTGGCGTTTCATGTCCTTTGGTGATTTCAATTGCTTCGTCAACCGATGCACATCCATGACCTGTCTCTGCATCTTTTGAACATTGATAAACTCGCACATAATCAACCGCTAAGGTTTGTGGGAATGCAGAGGCATCAATGCCACCTTCATTGGTGTTTCCAGACCAAGCACCACCCACTGCAAGGTTAAGCAACAGGTGAAATCGCTCATTAAATGGGGCAGAGTCCGGCGCAGTAACTAGCTGTCCATTCTCTTTATATTGCCCATACCAACCCTCTTGCGTTTGTGTTGCGTAGTGAACACCATCCACATACCAGCGAATTTCGCCTTCTTCCCACTCTATGGCATAGGTATGGAAACCATCTGCAGGACTTGCGTTATTTGGCAGAGTATATTCTGCGCCCGTATGGACATTTTCTGGCCAAGCTCGGCCGTAATGTAATGAGCCATAAATGCGGTTTTCAACCGTGCCTTCAGCCGCACCCTTTTTGTCCGTTGGTGTCTTCAGGTTCACCGCTTCCATGATGTCTATCTCACCGGAAGCTGCCCATGTACCGTACTTCCAGTCACTTGGCAGCATCCAAATTGCAGGCCAGGTTCCTTGACCAGAAGGCATTAGAGCTCGAATTTCAAAGCGACCGTATTTCCAGTCTCCTTTATTTAAAGTTCGAAGGCGTGCAGATGTATACGGTAGGGTTGCCTTAGCACGCATGTCGCCATCAGGATTGTTTGGGCCAGTAAAGCTGCCTTTCTTCGCAACAATATGCAAAACACCACTATCGACAAAGGCGTTCACTTTACGGTCGGTATAGCATTGCTGCTCGTTGTTACCCCCGCCCCAACAGTTTTCTTCAAAGCTCCATTTGGATTTATCAATATCGACACCCGAGAATTCATCATTCCACACCATCTGCCAGCCTGTATCTGGCGTAGTTGTATTATCAACCAACTGCTCTGGAGTAATCTGCACCGGAGCGCTGCTTGAGCTACAACCTGCTAATGCAATGGCAATACAGCTTGCTAAAGAGATTCGATTAAAGGTTTTAGTCACGGATTGATACTCCTTGTTCATCTGCGGATTAGCCTTGGCGCCTAACTTGTAACCGCTTACATGACATGTATTGTGTTGGTTTTGAGTACTCATCTGCGTACCCCTAAAAAATATCGACGGAACACAACAACCAGCGCTAAGAAAATAGCGATAGAACCAGACGTTGCTCCGCCTGAAGAACTATTTGCTGATGTTGAGTCAGGAGATGTGGATTGATCTTGCTCATCAGCAATGTCATCTCCATTTTTAACCTCAAGAGAGTGATGCTGTGTAAGTGAAAAGTCGGCATCATCCAAACTCGTTAAATTTGCAGTAACCGTATAATGGCCGCTGGGTAATGAGCTAGGATCGAATTTGAGTGCGTTGCCTTCTTCAGTCGCACTGGTTAATCGACCACTGTTCCAAGTAAGAATGTAATTGTCTAAGTTAGGCTCAGCCGAAAACGTCGCTCGAACTTCCACTTCACCCATCGAAGTGTCTACCGCTGATGTAGGCACACCATTTTGATAAACAATGAGATTTAGTTGCTCGTTGTGCTCTAATTCGCCATTTGTAGGGGTAGACTCATCACAGCGAGTTGCCTGATTGTCCACCGTAGACTGACAGTGAGCGACAAAATCCACTTCAAGGGTTGCTTGCTGCAAAGTTGGATCGATATAGCCACCGAGATTCCCCCCCATAGCGAGGTTAAGCAGAATGAACATTGGCTCCTTGTACTGAGGGCATCCGCTCACATCTTGGCTAGATACTAGCGTTTCATCGATAAAGAAATCGATACGCTCTGGAGTCCACTCCATGGCATAGTTGTGCCAGTTAAGAACATCTGAAGAGCCATTTGGGTAGGTATAACGCACCTCTTCCGCACAACCTGAGGTATTGAAGAAATTGGTAATATACGTGTCGGGTTGATTTGAAAACCATTCCCAAACATCTATCTCCCCTGCACCAGGATTAGGCCAATTCACATTATCGTTATCACCCTTAATCGGCTGCTCTGAGATTCGATTTTCTAGCATCCAAAATGCAGGCCAAGTTCCTTGTTCCAGATTATGAAATTTGATTCTCGATTCAATTCTTCCATACAAGAACTCGCGCTTGTCCTTAGAGTTCAAACGCCCAGAGGTCCATTCCTTTGTTTGATTACCCAATGTTGGACAGGCGTGTGTTTTCTTGCGAGCAATGATTTTCAACGTGCCGTCAGACACATCGTAGTTTTGTTGTGTTGAGTAATCATCGGCGGTATAGCATTGTACTTCGTTGTTGTAGTTAGCTTCTGTTTGAGCAGACCAGTTATTCCAATTGACTGAGTCTCCATCAAAGCGCTCAATCCATTGCACTTCCCAACCTGCATTTACTCCGGTACTGAGTAAACCAATCAACAATGTGCCTGTTGAGTAGGTTGTGCTTTTATTTAGCTTAGATCCCATTGAGATAGCCCTTTCTTTGAACATTCCTTGTAACCGCTTAAACCCAGCGATCGCGATATTGGGTAGAGGGCGATAACAATCACCCTCCAGTGACTGTCGTTATTTGGAGAATGTAATGTTTCGTACTTCCACTACGCCACCATCAATATCGGCGCTGCCACTAAAGTAAAATGGCGAGGTCACGTCAGAAAAGTCCGGGTTGCCTTGAGACAATTCACTAATATCAATCGAGTGTGCAACCCAATCACTGGTCAACTGTCGTCCACCAGAACCAAACACCACAAAGTTGTTCGTTTGCGGCCTAGTCGCGTTGTCATAGAGGCCGGTTTGAAAACCGATATTAAACGTCGATTGTGTTGTGCCTTTGATTTCAAAGTTGAGTGTTCCGCTCTCAAATCCAGATAAGTTGTCACCCGCTTGGCCAGGGAATACAACGCCAGCTCCCCACCCCCAATCTTTAGCAGTACCGCCATTAGGTGCGGTGGTTAAAACGAGTACATTATTTTCTTCGCCTAAGAAAGCCGTTTCTTCCCAGCCAATCGGTAGCAAGCCTTCTCGTAAACCACTCGAAGAAATAACGGCGTAACTATCATCATCCGTAGGCGCGCCGACCACGGGTGCAAAATTAGGTGCTAGCACCGTATCCATGACATTTTGCTCTACCCCTCCATGGCTCTTCATTATGCTCATTCCACCGCGAGTCAAACCGTCAAATGCGCCTTGATCTACATAGCCCCAAACAACGTATTTCGCATTACCGTCAATATCGATAAGACCAAAGTGCTTTTCAGAATCACCTTCGTTGTCAGGAGCCCCCTTCCATGGTTCATCAAATGCTTGGAAAAAGAACAATGAAGCACCAAACTCTTCTGCCCATGCCGTTAGATTGTCAAAATAAACCTTTTGTTTGTATTCATCGGCTGCCTTTGAACCATCTGCACCATACAGAACATTCGTTTCTGAAGACCAACCTGTCTCACCGATGTGAAGCTGCTTCTCAATGCCTTGCGCTAGCATAAAATCTTGCGCTTTTTTCAGCTGCGCCAGTGCATGTTCTTGCGCACGCTGCATAGCAAGATCAACTTGCTGTTGAACGTCCAAGCCCTGTTCATCTTCAGGCACTAGCCAAAAACTATTGTCATAATGAGTATCGTGGAATGGGTAAACATGCACAGAGATGTAATCAACTGCTTGAATGAGCGTGACTAAGTCTGGATTGTTGTAATCGCCCTCGCCTGCCCACGAAGCAAAGTTGTCTGAGGTCGTAACCCATACGTCTTCGGGTATTTCACCGTCTGCTTTTTTCTGCTGAAATGTATTTACATGCTCAAGAATGATGCTCGGAGCAACGTGGTAAGGTGCCCAATGCACCATGGCTTCGTTGCCGACCGCAATAACCTTAATAATTTCTGGATAGCTACTCACCATTTCCAGTGCCTTAGCAACTTCATCATAGTTAGCTGGATTGTTCTCAGTAGGGACGGTTTCCATATCAGTCCATGAGTTCAAAGCATCTATCCAAACGCCTAGCATCACGTACATTTCAAAACTGCTGTCTTCAGCCATTAACTCATCAATCGCAATCAGCAGATTCGCAGTATCACTGAAGCCTTGGGTGTTATAGGTTCTTAGCACCTTGATCCCCATTGCTTGAAGAATTCGAAGGTCTTCTTTTAATTCAGCGACACTTGGAACAAACTCTTCCGCTCTTTCTGTGCTTCGAAAAGCGCCGTACGAAATAGCTGGATAATCAGAGTTACCTAACAACACATCACCATTACGTGCGGTAGGAAAGTTACCTGTCGGTGCAGGTTGAGGCGACAAGGTCGTCGAACCCTCTGGGGTTGGTGCGGCCTGTGATGCATCACCTGAGATGGCGTCATCTCCACACGCTGCCATCAAAACTGATAGCGAAGCAACGACAACTGATTTGAATAATTTATTCATCATTTTTACTTCCGTTGTAGCGAGTTATTTCTTTAGATAACTGCAGGTGCCTCAAGAACGAGACACCTGAGTCGGTCTATTTACTGTGCTGAATTAAAAGTCACGTTGTCGAAATACATAGTGACGTCTTGAACACGATTAAGTGGAGTACCGCCACCATCTACATTGAAGTCAGGGAAGATCACAACTCCAGTGATTTGGCTAGGTGCGGCATTAAATGCTGGGTTTTGAGTGAAATCGAAAGTCAGCTCTTCCCACTCATTCACTTTGGTGTTCTGAACTCGTTCTTCAATACCCCAGATACCTTCTCCATCAGGAGCTTCGACCTTCACTACCACTGAGCTAATGATGCTCTTGTAGACCATAACTTTAATCACTCCATTTGAGCTATCTAGCGTAAATGGTGTTACTCCCTCTGTTTTGGTACCAGCCCACGGAGCGCCAGCTATCTTGGCAACAATCTTCGCAGCCGTAGAAGAGCCATTGATACCACTATCATCTGGGTTCGCTACGAACTCTAGAGCTGCATTGTCAGCATTTTCAAATACTTCCCAAGTCAGTGACTTACTCTCAAAATCAATGCCTTCGCTAACGAGGACAGTATCACCACCGCCAGGTTGTTCTGGCTCGACTATTTCAGAGTCATTAACGCTACCCACAACTTCTAAATTATCGATAAGGTATTCAGCGCCTGCTCCTGTACCCCAAGCTGGGAATACCATAATCACGTTAGACGCTGATAAATCTAAAGAACCTGAGCTTAAAGCTTCTAGATCAAAGCTGTAGTTTTGCCATTCACCTTGTGCAGGTAGGCTTGGCAAAGATAATTCAACGAAATTCTCTGGACCGGATTCTACTTTTACTTTCCAGTCTGATGAGCCACCATCATTGATGAGCTTCATGTCAAAGCTAATTGCACCCTCTATTGAAAGAGAGTTAGCTTCTGAAGCTCCATGATCTTCACGGCTACTGAAGCCCAGTACTGTTGCATCAATATTTTTTACGAACTTAACAGCATTTCCATAAGCGACATCACCAGAGTCAATCACCTCTGCAGTTGAGCCTCCACAGCAGTCCCAAGCAATCCAATTGAGATTAACCGCATCATCAACAACGACAATCGCATCTTCTTCTACTGGTGGTTCTACTGGCGGCTCTTCAGGTGTTTCTCCCGAACCATCCTCCAGTACCCCTTCAACCATGACGTTGTCGACTAAATAATGAGAGCCTAATCCTGTGCCCCACTCAGGGAAGATAAGAATGGTATCGATAGAGGTAACATCAAGCCCTGCAGCAATCAAATCAGCGACTTCAAAGGTATAGCGTTGCCATGTGCCAACCGGAGGGGCTGAAGGTAAAGGAAGTTCTGCAAATTGTTCTTCAAAGCCCGACTCTATTTTCAATAACCAGTTAGTCGCAGCGCCTTTCCCAAGGTCGTTGAGTAACTTAATATCGAAAGAGATTTTTCCTGACAAGTTGAGGTTCTCTGAACCAGTACCGCCAATATCAACACGGTTAGTTATACCTAATACCGTTGGTGAGACGACTATAAATTCTAGTGCCGAACCGTAAGCCTCATCACCGGAGTCAACAACGGCTGGATTGGTTTCTCCACAACAATCCCAAGTGACCCAGCCAGAAGGAAGAGTGCTAGTAAATAGTGCGGAGCTCGGCGCCGGCTCTTCTGGAGTCACCGGAGCTTCATCTTCTTGACCGTTGCTATCCAACATGAACTGAACATTATCAACACGGAAAACAGCTCCCGCACCCTGTCCCCACTCAGGGAAAATAAGTACGTTATCTATGGCGGAAAGATCTAGTCCCTTGCTTTCCATATCGGGAAGGTCTATTTCTACCCTTTGCCATTGGTTTAAAACTGGAGAATCTAGAGAAAACTCAACTTCCTCACCGATATTGTCACCCGTGTAGAGACCGCCGTTGCTTTCTAGTTTCACAAACCATGGGATATCACCATTCTCAGGCATATCCGTCACTTTCACGTCCAATACAAGCTTGCCTGTTCTTGTCGATAAATCTAACGCCGAACTTGAACGCACAAATCCAAATACTGACTCAGGGGCATCAACAACAAACTCCATCACAGCACCATACTGGTCAGTCTCTACTTGAATCGCTGGCGTGGTTACACCACTGCTATCCCAAGCTGACCATTCCGAGTTCGCGCCATCAGTAAATACAATAAGGTTGGAAGTGATTTGACTATCGTTATCGCCTGAAGGGGGTGCAGGATTAAACGTACCTCCGCCCGGAGACGTATTATTAGTAGACGTTAGGCTGTCTTCACCGCACCCACCTAATGCCAAAGCGATAGCACCTATCAATACTGTATTAGCTAATTTGAATTGTGTTTTCTTGAAACTCATTATTCATATCCCTGTTGTGAGACCCTGTCTCTTCAAAATGTAAACGCTTACTTCAATATGTTTTCTGTCTCGCTATATCAGGATCGTCTTCAACCAATCCTTGCCGTTCTTTTCGTTTATTTACTGTAGAACGATATATTCAAAGAGTTTGTGATCTTCCTCAAAAATGTAAGCGGTTACAAAATAATTTTTAATCAAAACTCAACAAACAAATAACAATAGCTCGAGCGCTTAATTTTAAATCAAATAAAAACAATGGCTTAATAATAATTTGCTCAATTAACTTCACGATATAGTACTTTAGGTGTATATTTTTATTGTAAGCGGTTACATGCAAGTGTGACTGAATTATTAGAAAACAGGTCAGAGATCACCGTTCACAGAGTGCATCGGATCACTATGAGAGTTAAAATACAGACCGAGTAACCTGTATTTCACTCAATATCTGGGCGAATTCATCGTTTGTAACGTAAAAGGAAAGACAGTTGGCTACAATCAAAGAAGTTTCTGAACTGGCAAAAGTCTCCACAGCCACCGTTTCACGGGTGCTGAACGGGCATGCTTATGTCAAAGAGGAAAACAAACGTAGAGTTTTCGAAGCGATGGAAATGTTAAATTTTCAACCAAATGCATCTGCACAAGCCCTCGCATCCAACAAAACGAATAGTATTGGCATGCTTGTGGGTTCATTCGATAGCCCCTTTTACGGTCCATTAATGCATCACGTTGAAGAGCAGGTACGAGAAAAAAACATGCACTTGATCGTAACCAGTGGCCAAGAATCTCTAAAAAAAGAGCAAGACTCTATTGAGTTCCTCCTAGCCAAACAGGTAGATGGATTAGTTCTTCATTCAGACAAACTCTCTGATGACACCTTAATTAGCCTGCTGTTACGTCATCCTAATACTATGATCGTTAATCGATTAGTTCCTGAAATTGCAGAAAGCTGTATTTATATCAATAACGAGCAGGGCGGAATGATTGCCACTCAGTTCTTGATAGAGAATGGTCATACTGAAATTGCCTGTATCAGCGGACAAATGAGCAAAGTCGATAGTAGAGATCGCTTGCAAGGATATCGAAACGCGCTCGGCGTTGCTGGACTTCCTTACAATCCAATGTATGTGATAGAAGGACGATTTGACCATCAGGGGAACCACGATGCAGTGAGGCGCTTACTTGATCGTGCACCACAAATCACTGCAGTCTTCTGTCAGAACGATAATATTGCACTTGCTGTTTACGACGTCTGTGCGGAGCGAGGCATTACTATTGGCAAAGAATTGTCCGTCATCGGCTTTGATAACGATAGCCATAGCCAGCACGTGAGACCAAGACTGACAACGATTGATTACCCTGTACATCGAATCGGTGAAGTTGCTGCGAAAGCCTTACTAGCGCGGATAGAAAACCGTAAGTATTCTCCGTCCAATAGCCTCGTACCTGAGTTGGTTGAACGAGATTCAGTCTGCAAGCTCAGTTAAAGTAGGCAGCCCTAGGTTGATTGGTTACGCCTAGGGGTACCCTTTATTGTTAAACAGGATTATTGATATCCACAAAAGTTACGTCTAGCCCGTGTTCCTTGGCTAGCCATTCACCTAGCGCCTTAATACCATAACGCTCTGTAGCATGATGACCCGCTGAAAAATAGTGAATATCTTGCTCACGAGCCACGAAGGTGGTGCGCTCTGAGATCTCTCCGGAAATAAAGGCATCCAAGCCTTTGTCTGCAGCTAACTGAATGTAATCCTGACCGCCACCAGTGCACCAGCCAACCGTTTCTATCAGTTTATCAGCATTCTCGGGGGCGATATGTAACGGCTCTCTCTCTAGCGCTTTGTCGATACGTTTGGCAAATTCTACGCCGTTTACCGCTTGCTTCAAGCGCCCATACATAGCTACAGATTGAGCATGCCCTTCGAGACCACCTTCAACCTCAATGTCCAACAATTGTGCTAGACGCGCGTTATTACCCAACTCTGGATGAATATCTAATGGCAAATGGTAGCCATACAGATTGATGTCGTTCTTAATCAATGAGCGAATACGGCGACCTTTCATTCCCACTATCGGCTCCGGCTCCCCCTTCCAGAAATAACCATGATGAACAAGAATAGCATCGGCACCTAACTCGATAGCCTTATCGATAAGCCCTTGAGAAGCGGTCACTCCGGTAACAATTTTTCTAATGGTTTTGCTTCCTTCGATTTGAAGTCCATTAGGCGCGTAATCTTTGATAAGTTCAGGAGAGAGTTTGTCATTAAGAATGCGTTGCAGCTGTAAATTATCCATTTTGCTTCCAAAATAATTGAAAATATGTCTTGTACCAATCACAGTAAGTAGGTGTTCAAAAATAGTACTGGATAACAAAGATGATTTTTTGATAAGTAGTTATTCTACAATCAAAAATTCTAACGCCGTTATCGAGTGCTTTAACCAGTTAGGATGACCCGCTATTGACTACGATTGGTATCATATGTAGCAAGTTAAACAAACAAATGTCTGCTCGTCTACCTGATAAGGGCCGTTAACCAATGCCAAATACCTATGTTGATGTCTCTACTTTATCTCAATTCGCTGATTGGATAGCGACAACACCGCCACTACTGCATGGCGATGAGATTATTGTAGAGCAGCTTCCTTTTCAAACTCTTAGCTCTGAACAAATGCAAACCTACACAGGTAACCCCCGGCTTGGGTTTATCTATCAGTATTTATGCGAGCAACTGTTTATGCACCACCCCTCCCTTTCCATCACCACCACGGAGCTGCAGCTCAGTGATAATGGAAGAACCATTGGCGAGCTGGATTTTATTCTGCACAACCACCAGCACGATCGAGCTGAGCATTGGGAAGTTGCCATTAAGTTTTATCTGTTGCATGGGGATAAATGGTATGGGCCAAATGCCATAGACAGGCTTGATAAAAAGCTTAAACACATGTTGGAAAGACAGCTTCAGCATACACAGTCAGACGTTTTTATCCGCCAGTTTCCACAATGGAAAAACCTGTCTCAGCACCTGTTAATGCAAGGACGTTTATACATCAACCCATTTGAGAACCAAGTTGTGCCGACACATTGCGAAGATAAAAGGATAAACAGCGCTCAAATTGCTGGCTATTGGTGTCATCAAAGCCAGGCTAGTTTAATAGAGGAAAAGTTGTATCGCTTAGATAAGCCACTGTGGGCCATTGGTAGAACTCATCACTCGCCATTATTAGAATGTATTCAAGGCAAGATTTTACATTGCCAAGGCGAGTCAGGTCGCTTCTGGTTTATTGTTCCTGATGATTGGCCAAATAATATTTAGTCAAATCCAGAAACAGTGATTCCATATTCAACACAGCAAGAGATGAACAGAAATAAGTCGTTTTAATACAACAAGTTAAATATTAAAACGGAACTCATTGATAAAAATACACAGCATAAGCGCACGGGCTCATATTGAATCAAAATCAGCATAGGCATACAGTCTCGCTGTTCTTGAAACTGTTGAAGAAACTCTTGAAAATTGCCCGGTTCATCTAGGAGTACCCATGACCGTACTGATTGAAGCCATCTCTGTTTTTTTGCTTATGCTCTGTGTACCAATCTTGCTCGTCACCTTTGTTCAGAGAAAGCAGAAGAATAAGCCCGTATAAATACCAATCGTACCAAATAACTGGTCATTCTAGCTTGTTAAAATGCTCGATAACGGCGTTAGAATTTTTGATTGTAGAATAGCTACTTATCGAAAAATTCTGCCTTGTTCTCGAGGGTTTTCCCCGCGCTATTTCTGATCACTTACTTAGTGTGATTGGTATAAGCAACCTATCGCTGTTTTTGTTCCATAAAAAATCCCCACTGCGTACCAACACAATGGGGATTTATTTCTTCAAGTTTAAACTAAGCTGTGAGGCTTAAATTATAAACCTGCTGCCTTGAATACTTGGTTCACAATCTCTTGTGCTTCAGTTTCAATTAGCTTCAGGTGCTCTGCACCCTTGAAGCTTTCACAGTAAATCTTGTAGATTTCTTCAGTGCCTGATGGACGCGCTGCGAACCAGCCGTTAGCTGTTGTCACTTTAAGACCACCAATTGCCGCGCCATTGCCTGGAGCGTGAGTCAAACGAGCTGTGATTGCGTCACCTGCTAGTGTATCTGCAGATACCATTTCCGCAGATAGTTTTTTAAGCACGTCTTTCTGAGGGCCGTTAGCAACTGCTTGAATACGGTTGTAGCTAGACTCGCCATGCTTAGCCGCTAATTCGTTATAGTATTGCTGTGGGTTCTTGCCAGTTACCGCTGTAATCTCTGCTGCAAGTAGACATAGGATGATGCCATCTTTGTCAGTCGCCCAAGGTGTGCCGTCTTTACGCAAGAATGAAGCGCCCGCGCTCTCCTCACCACCAAAGCCAAACTTGCCTTCGTATAAGCCATCTACAAACCATTTAAAGCCAACAGGCACTTCACATAGTTCACGACCAAGGTCAGCAACAACGCGGTCGATGATTGCACTTGATACTAGCGTTTTACCAACCGCTACCTCTGCGCCCCAGCCTTCACGGTGACGATATAAGTAATCGATACATACCGCTAAGAAGTGGTTAGGGTTCATTAGACCAGCTGGAGTCACAATGCCGTGACGGTCGTAATCTGGGTCGTTACCAAATGCCAGTTCATAGTCGTCTTTTAGTGCTAGCAGACCAGCCATTGCATAAGGAGAAGAACAGTCCATACGAACCACGCCGTCTTTATCCAAAGACATAAACTGGAAGCTAGGATCGACAGCTTCACTCACTAGAGTTAGGTCTAGGTTGTAAGCCTTCTGGATTTGGCGCCAGTAATCGATGCCAGAACCACCTAGTGGATCAACACCAATTTTAAGATTTGCTTTTTGGATTGCTTCCATATCAACAACGTTTACTAGATCAGCAACGTAAGGAGCAACCAAATCTTTCTCAAGGAATAGCTCGCTCGCTTTTGCAGCGGCAATGCCTACACGTTTTACATCAACCAAACCTGCTGCGATGATCTCGTTTGCGCGATCTTCGATAGCTTGAGTTAGCTCGCCCTCAGCAGGACCACCGTGAACTGGGTTGTACTTGATGCCGCCATCTTGTGGTGGGTTATGCGACGGAGTAATTACAATGCCATCTGCTTTTGCATCATTAACCAAGTTGTAGGTAAGGATTGCGTGAGAGATACCCGGAGTTGGTGTGTAGCCTTCGTCTTCTTGACAAATAACTTGAACACCGTTTGCCACCAACACGTCGACAACCGTTGCAAATGCTGGCTCTGAAAGCGCGTGAGTATCTTTACCCACAAATAGAGGACCAGTCACACCGTTGCTTGCGCGAACTTCAGCTACTGCTTGAGCGATAGCGAGAATGTGGTTTTCGTTGAACGTAGTCTTATCAGCGCTACCACGGTGTCCAGAGGTACCAAATGCTACCTTCTGATCCGCATTGCCTGCTTCAGGCTGAAGTAGGTAATAGTTAGCTACCAACTGAGGGATGTTGTGTAAATCTTCTTGCTGGGCCTTTTGCCCGGCGCGAGGATGCATAGCCATTGTTGTATTCCTTTTTTATAGTTCTTCAAATATTAAAATGCCCGCAAAAAGGGGGAAGTTCTTTGCAGGCATAATTCCTTGGGATTAAATTGAGCGAGTCACTCGCTCTATTAACTCGGCGGGGAATGACATTCTCACCATCAACTGATCAACCATCTGACGTTTACGGCTGGTGTTGTTATTGGTGATCACCCAAAAAGGTGACCCAGGAATGGCTCTTGGTTTGGTCGTGGTGCCACTTGCCAAGAGCACTGCTTCATTATCTGCGAAGTAAACGCGTTTGCGACCCTTAACTTGAGTCGCTTCAGCGAATCCATCTTTATCAATTCTATGAAGTGCAGATAATACAAACATAAATCTATCAATCGCTTTGTCTAAAGCGGCAAATTCATCAGAGATCAGTTCACTGCGAATCTGCTTGATAGGGTCAATCGATTGCGACGGTTTACCTACGATGATAGGTGTTGCCGCGCCTGTAGGCTCAATATCTGTTTCTGGCTTTGCCTCAACAGACTCTGCTTCTAGCTTGGCTATACCATCCACATCTAGTAAACGTCGTAGAATATCGGATGCACTCTCTCCAATGCGTTGGGTACGGCTCGCGATAAATCTATACAGTTCTTCGTCAACTTCGATGGTTTTCATTCGCTTTTCACAATCTTATTAGTTTAAACTGCGCCAGATTATACCCAGTTATTGAGTAAGTCTCTACGGAAAGCAAAAGGGAATTGGAGAAAATGTCGAGCCAGTTACACTATAAGATCCAAGGTCATGGTAAACCTATACTTTTGATCCACGGTTTGTTTGGAAGTTTGGATAATTTAGGCCTCCTCGCCCGCGATCTCAGTCAAGATCACCAAGTCATTAGCGTAGATCTGCGCAATCATGGTCAATCTTTGCACAGTGATGTACACACTTATACCGCACAGGCCGAGGATATTCGCCAGTTAATCGATGAATTAGCGCTAAATGAGTTAACCGTGGTCGGCCATTCTATGGGCGGTAAAGTGGCAATGAAGTATGCGTCAATCAGTCCAATCAACATCAAACAGTTAATTGTGTTGGACATGGCACCTGTCGCTTACAATGTTGATAGACACAGTAATGTCTTTGCCGGTATTCAAGAAGTCGCCAAACACAAGCCAAAGCTTCGCTCTGAAGCCATGAACCTAATGGCGAAACACATCGAGATGGAAGGTGTGAGGCAATTTTTGAGTAAATCTCTATATAAAGAAGGCGAAACCTTAAATTGGCGCTTTAACCATCGAGCCCTGCAATCGCAATATTCTGAGATCATGACCTGGTCTGCCCTACCAGAGAACTCTTTACCCACCCTCTTTATCAAGGGTGCGGATTCGGATTATATTCAAGGTGAACATCAGCCTGAGATTATGGCCCAGTTCCCGAATGCCAAAGCTCATGTGATTGCAAATACGGGTCACTGGTTGCACGCTGAGAAGCCAGATATGGTATTGCGTGTTATTCGCAAGTTTATTGCACAAAATTAAAGGTCAAGGGTAAACAGGCCCTAGCAGGTTATGATATAGTTCCGCGATTGATAAAGCATAAAGGGATGCCATGCTCTACGATTACATAAATCAGATTGAATCCATTGGGCTTGATTTGTTGTTTGCCTCCGTATTTTTACTTATCGGTCTCGCAATCAAAGACGTTCTAAAGCAGGGTAATGTCCCTCCATTTGGCCGTCGTATCGTATGGCTTGTGTTGTTTTTAGGTTGTGCTGGCTTCGTTATCAAGGGACTGATTCAGCTCTCTTGGGAAGGAGCAGGTATATAACCTTAAGCTCACTTTATAAACGCATCCGATTACATCTAATATAGGTACTGATTCTATGGCAAGTGTAGGTCTCTTCTTCGGCAGTGATACTGGTAACACAGAAGCTGTTGCAAAGATGATTCAAAAGCAACTAGGTAAAAAACTGGTTCACGTTCAAGATATTGCAAAGAGCAGCAAAGAAGACATTGATAACTTCGATCTGCTTCTGATCGGTATTCCAACGTGGTACTACGGTGAAGCTCAATGTGATTGGGATGACTTCTTCCCTGAACTAGAGGGTATCGATTTTAGCACTAAGCTAGTCGCTATCTTTGGTTGTGGTGACCAAGAAGATTATGCTGAGTACTTCTGTGACGCTATGGGTACCGTTCGCGATATCGTAGAAGGCAAAGGTGGCACCATCATGGGTCACTGGCCAACAGAAGGTTACGAGTTTGAAGCATCAAAAGCACTTGTTGATGATGACAACTTCATCGGCCTTTGCATTGATGAAGACCGTCAGCCTGAATTAACTGACGAGCGCGTAACTAAGTGGGTTAACCAAATCCACGCTGAGATGTGTCTTGCTGAACTAGAAGACTAATCTGATACCGACTTTGAAAAAGGGGCCTAGTGCCCCTTTTTTGTATCTGGGCATTTAACGAGTTACAAAATTGTAAAGATTTATCACATACTATTCGTGACATCCTTCCGTTTTATGACCAAAAGAAATAACCATCATAAGTACATGGTTTATTGTTCTGGCTCCTTCCCATATAATGAACATTAGAGTAAGGCTCAGATTTTTATAGGAACATTCATGCCAGATAATAATAAAGCCCTAAAGGAAGCAGGGTTGAAGGTCACTTTACCACGCTTAAAAATTTTAGAGCTACTTCAGCAGCCAGGTTGTCAGCACATTAGTGCAGAAGAGCTGTATAAAAAATTAATAGATATCGGTGAAGAGATTGGTCTTGCTACCGTTTACCGAGTGTTAAACCAATTCGACGATGCGGGTATTGTTACTCGTCACCACTTTGAGGGTGGCAAGTCAGTATTTGAGCTTTCAACTCAGCACCACCATGATCATCTTGTTTGTCTAGATTGTGGTGCAGTAATTGAGTTTAGCGACGAAGTGATCGAAGAGCGTCAGCGTGAAATTGCGAAAAAATACAATATCAATCTGACCAACCACAGTCTTTACCTATATGGCCGTTGCGCCAACGGTGACTGCAAAGCTGATCCTAAGGCGCATACGCCTAAGTAGAGTCAAACAGAATGCCTATCAGTAAAAATGGATTTACGCTGATTGAGTTGATAGTTGTTATCGTGACAATCGCGGTGCTAGCTGTAGTGGCTGCCCCGCGATTTTTAGATCTTAACTCTGATGCTCGCGAGTCGATGCTTCAAGGTGCAGCGGCGGAATTCCAGCAATCGATTAATTTTGCACATCAAAGGTGGGTTGTTGAAGGCAGAGGTAATGAATCGTATGCCAATATGCCTGGATATGCAGAAGGAACAGATGCAACGGAAGGTAGTAATAGCATAGATAGCCATCTGGATATGAATGATGTTGGATACCCACTCGGCGTAGACAAGAATGACCCTATGGGAGCGCCTTTTAATATTGGCAAGGGAAACAAGGCCTGTTACTTGTTATGGGATAGGCTTCTCGACTCCTCACTCACGGCGACCAATATCCTAAACCAAGCTGAAGACTATGATTTTTACGCCATTCGACAAAAAGGCGATGGAGGTCATCAATCCAAGTGTGTATATATCTTCACTAAAGACGGTTTTGATAGCGACCCCACCAATGCAAAACACGTTATCTGGTATGACTCTCGCACTGGCGATGTCTCTTATGTCCTAAATGATTAAGCCCGACCTCTTCATAAAGCAGATATAAAAAATGCCAGCATCTTTGCTGGCATTTTCGTATTTAAAGCAGAAAAGCAAATTAGCTAATCTTTGCCCAAGTATCACGTAGGCCAACCGTACGGTTGAACACTAGGTTCTCAGGGGTGCTGTCTTTGCTATCAGCACAGAAGTAACCTGTACGTTCAAACTGATAGCCCGCTTCTGCTTCAGCGCTAGCCAGGCTTTGTTCAACGAAGCCCTGCTTAACCGTTAATGATTCCGCATTAATGGTTGATTTAAAGTCTTCTGCCGCAGCTGGGTTTGGAACCGTAAACAAGCGATCATATAGACGAATCTCTGCTGGAACACCCTTATCAGCGGATACCCAATGGATAACGCCCTTCACTTTACGACCGTCCGCAGGGTTCTTACCTAGCGTCTCATCATCATAAGTACAGAAGATAGTAGTGATGTTGCCTTGCTCATCTTTCTCGATACGCTCAGCCTTAATCACGTAAGCGCCACGCAAACGAACTTCTTTTCCTAGAACCAGACGCTTGTACTTCTTATTCGCTTCTTCGCGGAAGTCATCAGCTTCGATCCACACTTCACGAGTAAATGGCACTTCACGGCTACCCATTTCAGGCTTGTTCGGGTGATTTGCAACGTTTAGCGTCTCAACCTGACCTTCAGGGTAGTTTTCAATAACAATTTTAACTGGCTCAAGAACGGCCATTGCACGAGGTGCATTTTCATTTAAATCATCACGAATACATGACTCTAGTGAACCAAATTCAATCATGTTCTCTTGCTTAGTAACACCAATACGCTTACAGAATTCACGGATAGACGCAGGAGTGAAACCACGGCGGCGCAAACCAGAGATAGTAGGCATACGTGGATCGTCCCAGCCGTTTACCAAGTTTTCGGTCACTAGCTGACTCAGTTTACGCTTAGACATCACCGTATATTCTAGGTTCAAGCGACTAAACTCGTACTGATGTGGCTGAGTCTCAATGGTAATGTTTTCCAGTACCCAATCGTACAAGCGACGGTTGTCTTGGAACTCAAGAGTACACAAAGAGTGAGTAATTCCCTCTAGAGCATCTGAGATACAGTGAGTAAAGTCGTACATTGGGTAAATGCACCACTTATCAGCAGTTTGATGGTGATGAGCAAAACGCACACGATAGAGAACCGGATCACGCATAACCATGAATGATGAGCTCATATCGATCTTAGCACGCAGACATGCCTCACCTTCTTTAAAGCCACCATCGCGCATTTTTTCAAATAACGCTAAGTTCTCTTCAACGGTGCGGTTACGATACGGGCTTTCTTTACCTGGTGCTTTCAACGTACCACGGTATTCGCGGATTTCATCAGCCGTTAGCTCTTCAACATAAGCTAAGCCCTTGTTGATAAGCTCAACAGCGTACGCATACAGCTGGTCAAAGTAGTTTGACGAGTAACAAATCTCGCCAGACCAGTCGAAACCTAGCCATTGAACATCGTTCTTGATTGAATCAACGTATTCAATGTCTTCTTTTTCAGGGTTGGTGTCATCAAAGCGCAGGTTGCACTGGCCTTGATAGTCTTGAGCAATACCAAAGTTTAGACAGATCGACTTAGCGTGCCCGATATGCAGGTAGCCGTTTGGCTCTGGCGGAAAACGAGTATGCACGCTGCTATGTTTGCCATCCGCGATATCTTTATCGATGATTTGGCGGATAAAATTCGATGGTCGAGCCTCAGCTTCACTCATCTACAACACCTCATGGTTCAATTTTGAAATTCTTCTACGCCCTACATTGTATTCGTCTAAACAACTAAATCTAGATTTTTGTGTTATGAAAGGTAAAAAAAATGCCTCCCGAGGGAGGCATTTGGACAATAATCTAGGAGTTATTGATTAAGATGGTAGTTCTACCGTTGTTAGGTCAGCATCTGCAGGGATTTGTTTCATCTCACCCGCTACGATTTCTGCTAGTGGGCCTAGGATAACTTGAACGTTATTTGAACCTAGTTTAACCACACCCATTGCACCCAAGTCTTTCAGTACTTTCTCGTTAATCACGCTAGTGTCGTTTAGAGTCAGACGTAGACGAGTGATACACGCATCGATAGTAGAGATGTTGCTGTGACCACCTAGTGCTTTAAGATACTGCTTCGCAAGCTCTGAAGAGTTTGAAGAACCCGTTGTAGTTGAAGCGCCGTCTTCGTCATCTTCACGTCCAGGAGTCTTAAGACCGAATTTAACGATTACTGTGCGGAACACTGCGTAGTAGATACCGAAGAATACTAGGCCTTGAACGATTAGCATGTACCAGTTAACAGCTAGTGGGTTGCGGCTAGATAGAACCATATCCACAAGACCTGCTGAGAAGCCGAAGCCTGCAATCCACTCCATTGATGCCGCGATGTATACAGAGATACCCGTCATCACAGCGTGCAGAACATAGAGTGCTGGAGCTAGGAACATGAATGAGAATTCTAGTGGCTCAGTTACACCAGTGAAGAAAGAAGCGAAACCTGCAGCAATCATGATTGACGCTACTTTTTCTTTGTTCTTAGATTTTGAAGTGTGGTAGATAGCCAGAGCTGCGCCCGGTAGACCAAACATCATGATTGGGAAGAAGCCCGCTTGGTACATACCAGTAACACCTACTGTTGCAGTACCTTCTGCGATAGACTTAGCGCCGCCTAGGAAGTTCGGGATATCGTTAATACCTGCAACGTCGAACCAGAATACTGAGTTCAGTGCGTGGTGAAGACCAACAGGGATAAGTAGACGGTTAAAGAATGCGTAGATACCAGCACCTACAGATCCCATGCCTTGGATAGACTCACCGAAGTGTACTAGGCCATCGTAGATTGCAGGCCATACGTACATAAGTACGAATGCCATCACGATACCAGCAAAAGAAGTCAAGATAGGAACAAGACGTTTACCAGAGAAGAATGCTAGTGCTTTGTGCAGTTCAACAGTAGAGAAGCGGTTGTAGATCTCAGCAGAGATAATACCCACTAGGATACCGACGAATTGGTTTTGAATCTTACCAAATGCTGCAGGAACCGCGTCACCGCTGATACCCTGAATCTGCGCTACTGCACCAGGAGATAGAAGAGTAGTAACAACGTACATCATTACAAGGCCAGCCAGTGCTGCTGCACCGTCTTTATCTTTAGACATACCGTAAGCAACACCTACCGCGAATAGCCAAGACATGTTGTCAATGATTGCCGCGCCCGCTTTAATAAGGAAGCCAGCTAGTGCACTGTTGCCACCCCAACCGGTTGGGTCAATCCAATAACCGATACCCATGAGTATCGCTGCTGCTGGTAGCGTAGCAACCGGCACCATTAGCGCCTTACCTACCTTCTGAAAATATCCAAGAATGTTCACGTTACTTCTCCCCCTGAGGAATCTGAAAATAAGCTTAAAACTTTTTTTAGCTGATTAATTTAGTCCTCTTCATCTTAATGGCTTAAATTTGCGTCGCAAATTAAAACCCTATAAAACGTGAGCTATGTCATAGCAAGCTGCGTAGATAGCCTGTTTTTGTTAGGTGGATCATAAAACTTATTTCACTATTAAAAATAACGATCATTTTGAGTATACTAAAGGCAATTAAATAAAATCTTAAATCTTGGCGAGGTATCCACCGTGAGGCTCATCCCACTAGAAACAAGCGCAGACGTCGGTCGTTGGTCTGCTCGACATATTGTCAATACTATAAATAAGTTTAGCCCAACAGCTGACAAACCTTTTGTGCTTGGCCTACCTACCGGTGGTACACCGCTCAATACCTACAAGTACTTAATTGAAATGTACAATGCAGGAGAAGTGAGCTTTAAGAATGTAGTGACCTTCAATATGGATGAATACGTTGGCCTGCCTAGCGATCATCCAGAGTCATACCGCACTTTCATGTACGAAAACTTCTTTAACCATGTAGACATTCAAGAGCAAAACATAAACTTGCTTAATGGCAACACTGAAGACCATGATGCCGTATGCCGAGCTTATGAAGCCAAGATTAAATCTTATGGCCGTATTAACCTATTCATGGGTGGCGTGGGTCACGATGGTCATATCGCATTTAATGAACCTGCATCATCTCTTTCGTCACGTACACGCATTAAAACGCTGACCGAAAAAACGCGTATCGCTAACTCTCGCTTCTTTGATGGTGACATTAGCCAAGTACCCAAGTATGCACTGACTATCGGTGTGGCAACTCTGCTTGATGCAGAGGAAGTTATGGTGTTGATTACTGGCCACAACAAAGCGCAAGCACTGCAAGCAGCAGTAGAGGGCTCGGTGAATCATCTATGGACAGTAAGCGCAATGCAGATGCATTCAAAAGCCGTTATCGTCGCGGACTCACCGGCTTCTCAAGAATTGAAAGTCAAAACCCTTAAATACTTCCGTGAGTTAGAAGCGGAAAACATCAAAGATCTTTAATTAGGAGCAGCAAGTATGTATGCATTAACGAACTGCACCGTGTTCACGGGTAGCGACATTTTATACAAGCACGCGGTTGTTGTTGAAAACGATCGTATCAAGGCTGTATGCCTTGAAGAAACATTAGATACAGGCATTGAACGTATCGATCTAGAGGGTGCAAACTTAAGCCCAGGCTTCATCGATCTTCAACTCAATGGCTGTGGCGGTGTGATGCTCAACGATGACATCTCACCTGAAACCATGCAGATTATGCACGAAGCAAACCTGAAATCTGGCTGTACAAGCTTTTTGCCAACGCTGATTACCTCTTCTGATGAAAGTATGCGCAGCGCTATCGAAGCTCAACGCAAATATCAGGAGCAAAACAAGCATCAGTCACTCGGCCTGCACCTTGAAGGACCTTATCTAAACCTTGCAAGAAAGGGCATTCATACTGAATCATACATTCGTCAATCAGACGATGAGATGATCAGCTTTATCTGCCAGCACTCAGATCTAGTGGCCAAGGTAACTCTAGCCCCTGAGCAAAACAGACCGGAGCACATTGCGCAACTCAAAGAAGCCGGCATTGTTGTCTCTATTGGTCACACGGCCGCAACATATCAACAAGCGCGTGATAGTTTTGAGCAAGGCATTACCTTTGCCACTCACCTATTTAACGCAATGACTCCAATGACAGGTCGTGAGCCTGGTGTAGTTGGCGCTATATTCGACACTCCAGACGTGTACGCTGGCATTATCGTTGATGGGCATCATGTCGATTATGCTAACATCCGCATCGCTCACAAACTTAAGGGTGAAAAGCTGGTTCTAGTAACAGATGCAACCGCTCCGGCAGGTGCAAAGATGGACCAGTTCAATTTTGTCGGCAAAACCGTATACGTTCGTGATGGAATGTGTGTGGGTGAAGACGGTACATTGGGCGGTTCTGCACTGACCATGATTGAAGCGGTAGAAAACTGCGTTAAGCATGTGGGTTTATCTCTCGATGAAACATTACGCATGGCAACACTGTATCCAGCGAAAGCAATTGGTATGGAGCATAAACTTGGTCGCATAAAACCTGATATGATTGCAAACCTTACCATTTTCAACAACGACTTTAACGTTAAAGCGACCGTAGTTAACGGTCAATTTATACAGGGATAATTATGACTGGCGGACAAATTGGCAACGTAGACCTCGTAAAACAGTTGAACAGCGCAGCTGTCTATCGACTGATTGATCAACAAGGGCCTATTTCACGCATTCAGATTGCTGAATTGAGCCATTTGGCGCCAGCAAGTGTCACTAAGATCACTCGTCAGCTATTGGAATGTAATTTGGTACAAGAGGTTGCACAGCAAGCCTCTACTGGTGGCCGACGTGCGATATCCCTAACCACACAAGTGACTCAGTTTCACTCTATCGCTGTGCGTGTCGGGCGAGATTATATTCAATTGTCTCTACATGACCTTAGCGGTGAAATCCTAGCGCGAAGTGAATCGGCAATTCAGTACAGCGACCAAGAACAACTGGTTGGACAAATCTTTGATAAAATTAAACTTTTCAAAGCCAGTAATGAAGGCATTTCTCACAACCTAATTGCTATAGGTGTGATTTTGCCTGGTTTGGTGAATCCTGATGTGGGTGTTGTGCAATACATGCCTAACACTAAGATTGATAATCTGCCTTTAGCTCAGATCCTAAAAGATGAGTTCAAGACCGAGTGTTTCGTAGGAAATGATATTCGCGGTATGGCTCTCGCGGAACATTATTTTGGCGCAACGCGCGATTGTAAGGATTCAATCCTTATCAGTGTACACCGTGGAACCGGTTCCGGCATTATGGCTGGAGGTCAGGTTTTCTTAGGCTCAAACCGAAACGTAGGCGAGATAGGCCACATTCAAGTCGACCCTCTTGGAGAGCAGTGCCAGTGCGGCAACTTTGGTTGCCTAGAGACTATCGCTGCTAACCCTGCAATTATTAAAGGTGTAAAAGCTCGCTTGGCGCAAGGCTATAATTCTACGCTCGCCGATGAGCCTCAAATCACTATAAGTGCTATTTGCAAACACGCACTTAATGGTGATGCGCTAGCAACACAAAGCATTGTGCGCGTGGGCGATCAGCTCGGTAAGGCCGCCGCGATTGTGATTAACTTGTTTAACCCGCAAAAGATAGTCATTGCAGGTGATATTACCAAAGCAAAAGAGGTATTATTCCCAGCGATTCAAAGGAACGTAAATAGTCAATCGCTAACTGCGTTTCATAAGGACCTACCTATTGTCTCCTCTGAACTAGAGCAGTATCCGACAATGGGAGCGTTTGCTATTGTTAAACGAGCCATGTTAAATGGCATATTGTTACAAAAATTGATGGATTCTACGCAATAAGTTCAATCATCTCAGACTCGTTTGTGGTTGAATATGCGCCAATTTCTCAACCACTTTCGAGACTGCATAAATGGATATAATGCTCATTTTCGGCGCTTTTGTTGCCGGCTTTGTTGCACAGCGCTGTAACCTCCCTCCCCTTGTCGGTTTTTTACTGGCTGGTTTCACCCTTAATGCCTTTGGATTCGAAAGTAATGATGCAATCAGTCAACTTGCTGATCTTGGCGTCACCTTATTATTATTCACTATCGGCCTAAAGCTCGATATTAAGGTACTACTATCCAAAGAGATTTGGGCTGGTGCGACTCTGCACAATCTTGCCTCTACGGCCTTTTTTACCTTTTGCTTAGTCGCCCTGCAGGTTATCGGTGTCAGCCTTTTCGCTGATATGTCCTTTGCTCAGCTGGTTATCTTAGGCTTTGCTCTCTCTTTTTCTAGTACCGTATTTGCGATTAAGGCGTTGCAAGATAACGGCGAATTAAACTCAGTCTATGGCACCATAGCCATTGGTATCTTGGTCATGCAGGATATCTTTGCGGTGGCTTTTCTTACCGTATCTACAGGCAAAATCCCAGAATGGTATGCCATTGTCCTGTTTGCTCTGCCACTAGTTCGCCCACTCTTTTACAAGGTATTGGATAAGGTCGGCCACGGAGAGCTACTGGTACTTTGTGGAATCTTCTTCGCCTTAGTCGTCGGCGCCGGGTTGTTTGAATTGGTGGGTGTGAAAGGCGACCTTGGGGCACTGATTCTTGGAATGCTCCTTGCTGGGCACAAGAAGGCTTCTGAGCTTTCTAAGTCTTTATTTAACTTGAAAGAGATGTTCTTGGTTTGTTTCTTTCTCAACATTGGCTTGTCTGAACAGCCCACCGTTGCAGGATTGATTTTGGCTCTGGTATTCATGTTACTGCTGCCAGTGAAAGGAATACTGTACTACCTCATACTAGACCGATTTAAGTTTCGCGTCCGAACGTCGCTACTAGCCTCTCTAACACTTTTCAATTTCAGCGAGTTTGGATTGATCGTCGGCGGCTTAGCCTACAAACAAGGTTGGATATCCGGTGACATTATGGTCTCTATTGCCCTTGCCGTATCTATTTCCTTTATTATTGCTGCACCTCTTAATCGCTTTAGCAACAGCATATACCGCCGCAGCGCTAGTTGGCTCAAAGAACACAGCGATGCCAAGATCAATATTCGAGATCAGTTTATTAGTGTCGGACAAGCACAGGTAATGGTATTAGGTATGGGCCGAATTGGTACAGGGGCTTACGATGAACTGACTGAGCGCCATGGTGATATCTGTTTAGGTGTAGAGATTCGTAACGATACCGCCGATCATCATCAGCGCCACGCTAGAAACACTATCTGTGGCGATGTTACCGACTCTGACTTTTGGGAACGTATTCAAAAACTGGATCAAATCGAACTAGTCTTGCTCGCGATTCCTAATAACCAAGGTAACCGCTACGCCTTAGAGCAATTACGACTTCGAGGCTATCAAGGCAAAATAGCTGCAATTGCCGAATATCAAGATCAGGTGGAACAGTTTATCGAGCTCGGCGCTGATGCCGCGTTCAATATCTATCGAGAAGCGGGTAGCGGCTTTGCAAGGCATGTTTGCGATACCTTAACCCCGAGTTTTACCCCCAACAAATAGCTAGAAATCGAGCCCTATCATAGGGCTCGATTTACATTACTTCATTGATAATAGTGAATATTCCCGACAAGCCTCAGACTTGTTCTATTATTGATACAAAGCCTTTAATCCGCGAGTATGTGTGACCTCAACGTTCAATACCGAAGTGCCTAGCGATTTTAATACCTATGTCGCAGAGCAAAACAAAAAGCAGCTGATGTTTTGGTTGCCTTTACTTGCATTGTTCTTACTATCACTCGGTGTTTTAATGCCACTTTGGCAGGAAAGAAGCTTTTTATTGACCAATGATGATGCGCGCTCTTTTTTCCATTTTTATATGGTGTATGTACTTCCCATCGTCTTCCTGTTAGCTAGATTTATCATCACCAAACTTCCAGCCAACAACACCAACAATCTGTTTTGCTTGTTTATGGTTTCAAACCTGCTCGTCCTACTACACGCAGGTATGATTACCTTATCCATCACCCTATCTCCCCTTTCGGTCATCTTAGTCACCGCTATGGCTAAAATGATGATCCTGCGCGTTCGAGAAATCATTTATATCTGGGGATCAGGCTTGGTAATAGGCTTTATCATGGTGGATTATTTGCAAGATGCGTCGATTATCTCTCTTCATCTGTACGTTTCAGTTTCAATCATGCTGATGTGGGTGCTTTATCTGGGGAACGATCACTACACAGCCAAGCTGCAAACTTTCATTTATGACAAAGAACAGTGGAAAGCAAAAAAACAGATCACCTTGCAAGTCATGGAGCTAGAGGCGCAAAAGAAGCAACTTCAGCAATTGATTGGCAAAGACTCACTTACTGGGATTTTCAATCGAGGTTACTTCGATCAGCACTTAAGAACTGAGATAAAAAGAACCACTCGCTCTTCAGCCCCTCTGGGGCTATTGGTTGTTGATATCGACTATTTCAAAATGGTCAACGACCAACTAGGCCATCATACTGGTGACCTATATTTGACCAAAGTGGCTAAAGCTTTGGAAAAAGTGGCTAAACGACCAACCGATATCGTCGCCCGCTATGGCGGTGAAGAGTTTGTGCTTTTACTTCCGGACACTGACAGAAAGGGACTTGAGGTTGTATCTAAACAGATTCTGGATATGGTCCATGAACTCGATATACCTCACCCTATTCAATCTCGTCTAACCGTGAGTATCGGTGGGTGCGAGTTTGATTCTCACACCATGGACCGAGTTTCCTTTTTTGAGCGAGCAGACCAAGCCCTTTATCGTGTCAAATCGGGTGGACGCAATGATGTGTTCATTGCGAGTTGATTCGTTACCCTACTCAATAGTGACCAATTTCTGACTCACGCTAGATAACATTCACTTAAATGAGCATTTCTTTAGATAAAATCAACATTAGTCACTCTTTGATTATCTAAATGTTGATTAGTGGGTTGCTTTTTTTAGCAACAGTGGCAAATTGAACACATACGGAAATGAATTTGTAAGGAAGAGATATGTGTTCGGTATTTGGTATCCTCGACATAAAAAGTGATGCAGAGAAACTTCGCCCAGTGGCGTTAGAGATGTCGAAGAAACTTCGTCACCGTGGACCTGATTGGTCTGGTATTTACTCATCAGAAAAAGCAATTTTAGCGCACGAGCGTTTAGCTATTGTTGGTCTAAATAGTGGTGCTCAGCCTCTATATAGCCCTGACAAAAAGTTGGTACTGGCGGTAAATGGTGAAATCTACAACCATAAAGAAATCCGAGCGCGTTACGAAGGAAAGTACGAATTTCAAACAGATTCAGACTGTGAAGTAATTTTAGCTCTTTACCAAGACATGGGTGCCGATCTCCTTGAAGAACTCAACGGTATCTTTGCTTTTGTTCTTTATGATGAAGAAAAAGAAACCTATCTCATTGGTCGTGACCATATTGGTATCATTCCACTGTACCAAGGCCATGATGAGCACGGTAACTTCTACGTTGCTTCAGAAATGAAGGCGCTAGTGCCAGTGTGCAAAACGGTCAGCGAATTCCCTCCGGGTTGCTACCTAGAATCAGGCGCGCTTGCTCCAACACGCTACTATATCCGTGACTGGAACGAGTATGCTGCAGTACAAGGTAACTCCACCAGCAAAGAAGACCTAACTGAAGCTCTAGAAGCTGCAGTTAAACGTCAGTTGATGACAGACGTGCCATACGGCGTGCTGCTTTCTGGCGGTTTAGATTCATCGATTACTTCAGCTGTTGCTAAACGCTTTGCCGCAATGCGTGTTGAAGACGACGGCCAGTCAGAAGCATGGTGGCCACAGCTACACTCATTTGCTGTAGGCCTTGAGGGTGCACCGGATCTAAAAGCGGCTCGTGAAGTAGCCGATCAAATCGGTACCGTTCACCATGAGATGACTTACACCATCCAAGAAGGCTTAGATGCGATTCGTGATGTTATCTACCACATCGAAACTTACGATGTAACCACTATCCGTGCATCAACTCCGATGTTCTTAATGGGTCGTAAAATCAAAGCGATGGGCATTAAGATGGTGCTTTCTGGTGAAGGCGCTGATGAAATCTTTGGTGGTTACCTGTACTTCCACAAAGCGCCAAACGCACAAGAGTTCCACGAAGAAACGGTACGTAAGCTACTGGCTCTTAACATGTTTGACTGTGCACGTGCTAACAAATCATTAGCCGCTTGGGGCGTAGAAGGTCGCGTACCTTTCCTAGACAAAGAGTTTATTGATGTGGCAATGCGTCTAAACCCAGCAGACAAAATGTGTGGCAACGGTAAGATGGAAAAACACATCCTGCGTGAGTGTTTTGAACACTACCTTCCTGAAGCTATTGCTTGGCGCCAGAAAGAGCAGTTCTCTGATGGTGTTGGCTACAGCTGGATTGATACCTTACGTGAAGTTGCAGAAGCTAAGATCACAGACCAACAAATGGAAACCGCTAAGTTCCGCTTCCCATACAATACGCCTACAACTAAAGAAGGTTATGTATATCGCGAGATCTTTGAAGAACTATTCCCACTGCCTTCCGCAGCAGAATGTGTTCCAGGTGGCCCTTCTGTAGCCTGTTCTTCAGCAAAAGCGATTGAGTGGGATGAGTCGTTTAAAAACAACGCTGATCCTTCAGGCCGAGCAGTTAAAGCCGTTCACAACGAGGCGTACTAACCTCTCTGCAAGCTATAAAAAAGGGCGCTATTTAGCGCCCTTTTCCTATTTAAACCTAATGCTAACTAGCTTTTAGCTTCAATATGCTGATTATCGATTTGAACCTCTACTTTTTTATTGATCATTGTAATCAACAAAATAGAGCGTTTATCGCCATCCGCCTCATGATAAATCGCATCAACACCAGCAAACTGTCCTGACTTAATAACAACCTGATCGCCCTTTTGATGAGAATCAGACTGAACCACTTCTTGGATTCCTTCAAGCTGCTTGAGCGAATAAACTAAATCACCCTGCACTTCTGTAGGATAAGCTCCGTTACGGATAAAGTCAGACACACCGCGCGTCGAGCGTACCGTGGTAAACGAAGGCCCAACCTCGAAATCAAATCGCACAAACATATAGCTTGGAAACAGGGGCTCAGACTTCTTCTGACGCTTACCTCGTACCAATTTCTCAACCGTGAGCTTTGGGTAATAAACCTCAACACCTTGATTTTCAAGGTGCATTTGTGCCCGCTCTTGATCACCACGCTTACAATACAATAAATACCAACGTTTCATGGCTAATACCTTTTTATTCTTTTATTAGGCTCTGCGCCAATTCTTAACGCTGGTATTCTAGCAGTTCACTTTCTAACATGAAATCCGACCGAGCGTGAGTGCTCACTCACCATTCAATAAACGGGCATTAACTAGACTCGCCATTAACTCTATATGCTTGTCGCTATCATTGAGACAAGGTATGTAATTAAAGCTTTCACCACCGGCTTCTTTATAAATATCACAGCACTCTTCCGAGAGTTCTTCCAGTGTTTCAAGGCAATCAACAGAAAAAGCAGGCGCCATAATATCTAGTTTCTTAATTCCTTGATTAGGCAACTTCTCTAGAGTTTTATCGGTGTACGGCTGTAGCCATTCTTCGCGACCAAAGCGCGACTGGTAAGTCATGCCTATTCGATCTGAGCCTAGCCCGAGTTCTTTCGCTAATAACTCAGTGGTCTTCTCGCAATGTTGCGGGTAGACATCACCATTATCAGCGTAACGTTTTGGAATGCCGTGATAAGAGCAAAGCAGATACTCACTCTCTCCACGATCACGCCAAGTGTCTCTAACCGAATCAGCCAAAGCCTGAATATAGAGTGGATGATCGTGATAGTCACCGATCACCTCAAAGGAAGGCACTACCGTCATTTGTTTGAAGGCTTTACCCAGACCATCAACAACAGCTGCTGTTGTGGTTGCAGAGTATTGTGGATAAAGCGGCAGCACTATGACTTTTTCAACACCTTGCTCCAGTAACGACTGCACGCCAGATAATAAGCTTGGATTACCATAGGTCATCCCTAGCTCAACAGGAACATTGAGGCTTTGTTTTAGTTTACTTGCTTGCCTGCGCGAGAATACCATCAGGGGAGAGCCTTCACTCATCCATACGCCTTGATAGAGTTTTGCTACCTTAGGAGCGCGAATAGGCAGTATTGCGCCGTGTAGCAACGGGCACCACAACCAGCGCGTCATATCCACTACACGCTTATCGTGCAAAAACTGACTTAAGAATCGTTTAACGGCTTTAGGGGTTGCTTCATCCGGGGTTCCTAGATTAACTAATAACACCCCTGTTTTAGATTGGTTTTCCATAACGTCCTGACATATAAGCAATAAAAAAGGACGACCAATAGGTCGTCCTTCTAGTATCTAAATTCGCTTAGCAATAAGCAATGATTAAGATAACGCTTTTTCGATGTCAGAGCTTACTTCTGCAACTTGCTTAGTACCATCAAACTTAAGGTACTTAGTGTTACCAGCTTCTGCTTCTTTGCCGTAGTACTGAACTAGCGGAGCAGTCTGAGTGTGGTATACACCTAGGCGAGCACGTACAGTCTCTTCTTTGTCGTCATCACGAACAACAAGCGCTTCACCTGTTACGTCGTCTTTACCTTCCTCTTTAGGCGGGTTAAATACAACGTGGTATGTACGACCTGATGGAAGGTGAGCACGACGACCAGCCATACGCTCAACAATCACGTCGTCAGCTACGTCAAATTCGATAACGTAATCAACATCGATACCCATTTCTTTAAGGCCATCAGCCTGAGGAATAGTGCGTGGGAAACCGTCTAGTAGGAAACCTTTTTCACAATCGTCTTGTGCAATACGCTCTTTGATAAGACCTAGAATGATATCATCAGAAACCAATTGGCCTGCATCAATTACATCTTTAGCTTTTTTGCCTAACTCAGTGCCCGCCTTGATAGCAGCACGTAGCATGTCACCAGTAGAAATTTGTGGGATACCGTATTTTTCCATGATGAACTGAGCCTGAGTGCCTTTACCTGCACCAGGAGCACCTAAAAGAATGATGCGCATTGTTTTTCCTCTTTAATGTTCTTCTTTTATACCGAAGCTCACAAACTAACAACAAACAGTAAGCCACTGATTTTGTTGTAAGTTTCGGTATAACTATACTTTTAGTAATGATTAAGCCCAGAATACTATCATAATTCTGGGCTCAATGTTCAGCTTTGCGACTAATCCGTGAGATTGACTATTTAATCAACAATTGGTTTACCGCGCTTAGGAACTGACTTGGATCTTCTAGAGAACCACGCTCTGCAAGCATCGCTTGGCCAAGCAGAAGTTCAACATAACGACCAAAAGCAATCTCATCAGCGGTATCAGCCATCTGTTTAACCAAGTCGTGTTCTGGGTTTAGCTCTAAGATGTACTTCACCTCAGGAGCAGCCTGACCTGCAGCTTCAAGAAGCTTCGCCATTTGCGTACCCATTTCCATATCATCGGTAACGACTACCGCTGGGGTGCTCGCTAGCTTGAAGGTAGTTCGAACCTCTTTCACGCGATCACCAAGATACTCGGTCGTGCGCTCAACCACAGACTTGAACTCTTCTTCCGTCTCTTTCTGCTTCTCTTTCTCTTGCTCGTCCTCAAACTTGCTAAGATCTAGGCCAGCTTTAGTGATTGATTGGAATTGTTTGCCATCGAACTCTGTTAGGTAGTTCATTAGCCACTCATCAATGCGATCAAACATTAATACAACCTCAATGCCTTTCGCTTTAAATTGCTCAAGGTGTGGGCTGTTTTTAGCTGCGGCATAGCTATCAGCGGTAAGGAAGTAGATCTTGTCTTGACCTTCTTTCATACGCTCAACATAGCTTGCTAAGCTAACCGACTGCTCGTTGCTGTCCACTTCTGTAGAAGCAAAACGCAATAGACCTGCGATCTTCTCTTTGTTAGACATATCTTCTGCAGGGCCTTCTTTTAGCACTAGGCCAAATTCCTTCCAGAAAGATAGGTACTTCTCGTCGTCTTTTTTCGCCAATTTCTCTAGCATAGTAAGCACGCGCTTAGTACAAGCATTACGCAGTGACTGAGTCACTTTGTTGTCTTGTAGGATTTCACGTGACACGTTAAGTGGTAGATCGTTTGAGTCAATCAAGCCTTTAACAAAGCGCAGGTACGAAGGCATGAACTGCTCTGCGTCATCCATGATGAATACACGCTGAACATACAGCTTAAGGCCGCTCTTATGGTCACGGTTCATCATGTCCCAAGGTGCTTTTGAAGGAACGTATAACAGGCTAGTGTAATCGTTCTTACCTTCTACCTTGTTATGACTCCAAAGCAATGGATCCGCAAAGTCGTGAGAAACGTGCTTGTAGAACTCTTGGTATTCTTCATCATTGATGTCAGATTTTGCACGAGTCCACAGGGCTTGAGCCTTGTTGATTTGCTCCCACTTGGTTTCGTCTGTTTCTTTGCCTTCTTCATCCGTTACCTTGGTAAGAATAGAAACAGGAATGCCAATATGGTCAGAGTACTTGCTGATCACATCACGCAGACGCCATTCAGATAAGAACTCTTTACCTTCGTCACGCATGTGAAGAATGATGTCAGTACCGCGGCTTTCTTTGGTAATGTCTTCAATGGTGTAGTCGCCTTCACCCGCTGAGTGCCACTGTACGCCGTGGTCAGCCGATAGGCCTGCAGCACGTGTGCGCACAGTCACTGCGTCTGCAACGATAAAGGCAGAATAAAAACCTACACCAAATTGACCAATAAGCTGTGAGTCTTTTGATTGGTCTTCAGAAAGCTTAGAGAAGAACTCAGCTGTGCCTGACTTAGCGATTGTGCCTAGGTGCTCAATCACATCATCACGGCTCATACCGATACCGTTGTCCGATACGGTAAGAGTGTTGCTCTTCTCGTCGAAAGAAAGCTTCACACCTAGCTCAGCATCGCCTTGGTATAGATCAGGCTGAGAGAGTGCTTGGAAGCGCAGCTTATCTGACGCATCTGACGCGTTAGAAATAAGCTCACGTAAGAAAATTTCTTTGTTTGAATACAGTGAGTGAATCATAAGGTGCAGCAGTTGCTTTACCTCTGATTGAAAACCTCGAGTTTCTTTGTTAGCTGACACAGTCTCGCTCATTTTGACTCCATACTTTTATGTTTACTCATAACTGCACCAAGGCTCATATTTGTTGGTGCTTGTACTCATGAAGCATGAAATAAGGGTGAGAAGTGCAAATTCAAGGTCAATTACTATAAAAAAACTGTTTTTTAGATAAAATTTTATTATGCTATGGCGGTTATTCGCTCTAAAAGGCGATATATCTCACACTGCATATGGAATGAGTGTGATGGGTTATGGAAGCGTGTGTCAGCGGAAATCAAAGAAGATCTAAATGAGTAAAATCGGTATTAAATACGTACTAGCCCAAAAGTATATTTTTGATCCAAATAGCAACTCACTTGTCGATCAATCAGATGACGATAGTTTAGTGCGACTTGGTAGTAATGAAAGTCGAATCCTCACCCTACTTTGCGAACATCCAAATGAAGTGGTTACTCGTGACCAACTGCATGAATTTGTTTGGAGAGATCAAGGTTTTCAAGTTGATGATTCTAGTCTAACTCAGGCAATTTCTACTCTTAGAAAAATGCTAAAAGACTCCACCAAATCCCCACAGTTTGTAAAGACTGTGCCGAAGCGTGGCTATCAATTGATCTCGTCTGTTGAGCGCGAAACCCCTACTCCTCAAACAGAGGAAAAAGTTGCAACTCCAGCAGCAGAGCCCGCTCTTGCTTCGATCACAACGTCGCAGCTAAAAGAATCTAAATTGGAGCAAAACGCTAAGAAACAAGCGTTCTGGACAAATTGGGACACAAACACCCGAATTCTACTGCTAGTAGCGATTTTATTGCCTATTATTGCGCTGATGATACCTAATTCTTCACCATCTACCTTCCGTGCTGTCACGGTAGTCAACGATGTACCGGTTAAAACAACCGAGGGACATCCTGACTTGACTAACTGGATGGAGAGCATCGAAAGCTGTGTAGACCATTACATGACAGCTTACACAGATGAGTCTGACCCTGTTGAAGTCATTGCAACGGCAAGCCAATCTGAACAACTGTATTTAAGCTACATTCATGGTCCACAGTTTACCTCTGAAAATAGCACTGTCCGCCTTGTTGGCAAACAACAAGATCTTGCCAAGATCTGCGCAACCGGAGGCCGTAAGTAATGAACCAACGTGTAGCATCAATTCTATTAGTGATCTCTGTCGTATTCAGTGGTTGGTTGTACTGGGGTAGTGATGTCAAGATCGAACAAGTGTTGACCTCTCGTGAGTGGCAAACAAACCTTGATACGTTTGTTTATTCTGATCTAGCTGACGATAGCATTGGTCCTCTTAATAAGGTTCACATTATGTCTAATGTGAAATACCTACCTAATGGTGACTATATCCGCGCATCACGTATTCAGTTGTTCAACGACGTCGATGTGGTGTCATTCACCATGAACATTACGGAATCCGGCGTATGGCAATTGAGTGACAACTATCTGCTTATCGATCCAAAAGAGTTTAAAGATTCTTCTGCTATCGATAGCAAGGACTTCACTGAATCTCAGCTTAGAGTGATCAAGCAACTGTTCATCACCGATGCTCAGCAAAGCCGACGTGTGGATATCATCGATGACAATTCAATCTTGTTGACCAGCCTAGGGCACGGCTCTCGAGTATTGGTATCGACTCCATCACTGTAAGTTAAAATAGAAAAAGGAGGCTAAGCCTCCTTTTTTATTTCTATTCGCTATCGTTTAAATCTGCGTTTCTGCCAACACATTTCCATCAAAACTGACAACACTCAGTTTATTATCTTCAAGTAGCCCGTAGCTTGCTACATTACCGCCTTTAGGCAGGGTTACAGAGCCTGGGTTAAACAAGACGTAGTCTCCCATCGATGCAGCGACAGGTAGATGCGTATGCCCATGGGCTAATACATCACCCGCTTTAAGTGGTGGCAATCTATCTTGATTGTACAAGTGACCATGAGTTAAGAATAATCGCTTGCCGCTTTCTAGTAACACAATGGCAAAATCACTCAGTACAGGGAAATCCAGTAGCATCTGGTCCACTTCACTATCGCAGTTACCTCTTACCGAAATAATGTCGTCTTTGTATTCATTTAGAAGTTCCGCTACCTGCGCTGGAGCATAGGCTTCTGGCACTGGATTTCTTGGCCCATGGTTTAGGATATCGCCAAGCAAGATAAAGTGCTTCGCACCAGAGGCTTGATAAGCTTCGACAGCTTTTTTAGTTGAGGCTAGGCAGCCATGCAAATCAGAAGCAAAAAACAGTTTCATATTGAATTACTCTATCGTCTTACGTTTGCCGAGAGTGTAACAATGCCCTCTGTTTTTCTCCAGAGGGTAGCGTCTGAAGTTGGTAAACAGCTGTTACTCCACTCTTATTGCCGACTGGTTATAATTCAGAATCTAACACCATCCCTTTCACAACAATATTGTTATAGCTCACCATACCAAGCACATTACCATCTAAAACAACCGGGGCCCGACTAATACCAAATCGTTCAAACAATCGTGCGCAGTATTTCACGTTCATATCTGGCGATACGCACAACGCAGGTTTACTCATTATCTCATACACATTGGTTCGAGCGGGTGAACGGTTCTGAGCCAACACTTTCTTGGCAATGTCATTCATCAACACCAAACCATATTCATCATCGTCATGGCGTTTATTCACGATCAGTGCTTTAACCTCGTTTTCACGAGCGATACCGATTGCCTCCTGAACCGTCATTAAGCCATCAACAATGGCATAAGTTGCTGACATGACATCTTTTACTCTGCGACTGGTATGACTCTTCATATCATAGTTCCCTCTCTACTATCTTGGTTAGAGTCTCAACCTGATGGGCGACTCCAACGGCATCCTCTACATCAATCTGTACTGCGATACCCTGTCCTGATTCTTGGTCGAATTCGCCAATATCGCTGATTTTCTCTAAGATACGGCGCGACAAGTGCTCTTCGACCACAAATAACAATACATCCTTTTGAACCTCTAGCGTCAGACCTAAAAAGGTACGCTTTTGATTCAATCCTTCACCTCGAGCGTTACTGATCACGGTTGCACCGGTTGCGCCAGCAGACCTTGCGGCATCAAGCACAGCATCCGTTCGAACATCCTCTACAAAAGCTAGTATCAATTTAAATCGCATTGGAATCCTCCTTAATAGGATGGCGCTGGTTCAACCAGCGTGTAATCTGCGCATAACCCATTACGGTAATAATTGGGAATAGACTGGCAAAGGCGATGAGACCAAAACCATCAATTAGTGGACTTCGGCCTGGCACGGTCGAGGCAAGCCCTAAACCTAGCGCCGTTACTATGGGCACTGTAACGGTGGATGTCGTCACTCCTCCACTGTCATAGGCAAGGGGAATGATCATTGCTGGAGAGAAGTAGGTTTGCACGATAACAATCAGATAACCCACTATGATGTAATAGTGAATAGGATCGCCAGCAACGATGCGATAACACCCTAATGTAATGCCAATCGCGACACCTAACGCTACCGCCAAGCGCAGTCCATTCACCTTAATACTACCGCCTGATACCTGATTTGCTTTAATGGCCACCGCTATCAACGATGGCTCGGCTATGGTGGTACTAAAACCGATACAAAAAGCAAACAGATACACCCAGTAATAATCAAACCAATGCAGTAACCCAGACTCAGACAAGCGCATCTCTTTTAGGAACTCTGGCATGGTCAACTGCATGGCCATGGTTTCCCCTAATGGAAATAGCGCAGCTTCTAATCCAATCAAAAACAGCGCCAATCCAACAATCACTAATACGAAGCCAAGCAATACTGAAGGTAAATTTCGAATGGGTCTGCGCAGAACCGCCACCTGAAAGCCAAACAAGATCACGCCAATAGGAAAGACATCCATGACCGTGGAGGCAAACACTTCAACGGTATGAGATAGAGTAATCATGACAGCCACATTCCATACAAGAGTACGAAGATCATCGGCATCAACGAAGCAAATGCAATCAGCCCAAAGCCATCAACCATTGGATTTCGGCCCTTAATAGAAGAAGCCAATCCAACGCCTAATGCGGTAACTAATGGAACTGTTATTGTCGAGGTAGTCACACCACCAGAATCATAAGCAATTCCAATGATGCTTTGCGGGGCAAAAAAGGTCAGGGAAACCACTACCAAGTAACCACTAATGATTAAGATATGGATTGGCCAGCCCTTGAGAATTCGATACACCCCTAACACCAAGGCACAACCAACCGACAGCGCAACGGTCAACCTAAGATGAAAGGTGTAATCTTCCATACTTTCATGGTCAAGCGCGATCACCCCCTCTTTCGCTGCGACCTCTGCGGCCTCCATTGCCACAGCAGTGAGCGCAGGTTCAGCGATGGTTGTGCCAAAACCAAGACAAAAAGAAAAGAATATCAGCCACGCCACACTACCCTTGCGTGCAAACGCCTGAGCCATCGACTCCCCGATGGGAAACAGCCCCATATTGAGCCCTAGTACAAATAAAGTGAGCCCGAGTACCACCAGCAACATACCAAATAAAATAGTGAAGAAATGCGGGAGGGGTTGCTGCAGAATAATTAGCTGAAAAAATGCCACCACCAAAACGATGGGCGTCAGATCTTTTGCACTGTCGATGAAAGATCGTAGGAAGGCATTCATCTGCTTCTGTTATTCCTTACGTATTAAAGAAGTTAAACCGTGTGTTAGTCTTATAGATTAACTATGGTCAATTATCCGTGGCCTAGGTGTGACGTGAGGCTCGAAATGTAACGTCTATAATTATAGGCTCTTTCAGCTTTACGCTGGATAGGCACATAAAGTTGATAATATTGTCTCGCAATGACTCTACTTGGAGCAGGTATGCACATATTGATTACTGGTGGTACGGGGTTTATTGGTCGCGCATTGGTCAAGCAACTCATCCCTCATCAAATGACTATCTTGACTCGTGACAGTGGCAACGCTGCAGAGCAATTGAAGCATGTAAACCCCAATTGCTTACACTTTGTGCAGTCTCTTGAGCACCTGCAAGACCTTTCTGACTTCGATGCTGTGATAAATCTGGCTGGAGAGCCCATTGTAAATAAGCGTTGGTCTGACGCACAAAAGAAGCGCATCTGTGACAGTCGTTGGAATATCACCCGACAAATCGTCGAACTCATCAAAAAGTCATCAAATCCGCCTAAGGTGTTTATCAGTGGCTCTGCTGTCGGTATTTACGGGGATCAAAATCAAATTCGCGTTGACGAAGAAACGCCTTACAAGCCCAATGGTTTTCCACACTACGTATGTCAGGAGTGGGAAGATATTGCCAATCAAGCCCACAGTGAGCAGACCAGGGTCGTGCTACTTCGAACAGGAATCGTTTTGGGTAAAAACGGGGGCGCACTAGAAAAGATGCTGCTGCCTTATAAGCTTGGATTAGGTGGCCCATTGGGCGCAGGTCAGCAATATATGCCGTGGATTCATATTCAAGATATGGTGAGAGCAATTCAGTTTCTACTCGACACTCACATCTGCTCTGGTGTTTTCAATATGGTGGCACCACACCCTGTCACCAACAAAGAATTTAGTCAAACGTTAGCCAAGACGCTTTCAAGACCCCACTTCTTATTTACACCTAAATTTGCCATGCAATTGGCGTTAGGTGAATCCAGTTGTTTATTGTTTGACAGTGTCAAAGCCAAGCCAAAGCGACTTACTGAAATGGGCTTCACTTTCAATTACTCAAGGGTTCAACCGGCCCTGTCGCAAATTCTGTCACACTAACTTTTTACAAATATTTTTACGAAATCGCCATTTCGCCATAAATTTGTAATATAAGGTGTGCAAAATACAACCTGTTACGATTAATCGTGTTTACGTTTCAGAGGACAGCATGTCTTTAAACAAACTCAACTGGTTAAGCGTAGGGGTTGTGGTTCTTGTTTTAGTGCTATTTTAACCCTTACACTAACCAAGCCTACAGAAACTCAGGTTCACTCCGTTAATGAATGAGATTAGCGAGAATGGCCTGAGTTTTTTGGTTTTCATAAACGAACACCTTGAGATTGCCTAAAGTAACCCAATCTATAAGATATTGTTATGCATACTCATCATTAGTCTAGGGACACATACATGCAATCAGAATTCATCGTCGAAATGAACCAACAAAACTTCCAACAAATCTTGGAAGGCTCAATGAACACACCCGTTGTGGTTTACTTTTGGGCACCGATGAGTCAGGAAAGCGCTGATCTTGTTCCTCAAATCCAGCAACTCGCTCAACAATACGCAGGGGCATTCACCCTAGCTTTGCTCAATTGCGAGCAAGAGCAACAAATTGCTGGGCAATTTGGCATTCAGGCACTACCGACTATTGCTCTGTTTAGTCAGGGCCAAGCCATTGATGGGTTAGGTGGGCCGCAGCCAATTCAAGCCATTGAGGCTATGCTACAAAAGCACCTTCCAAGCCAAGATGAACTCAACCTACAAAAAGCTTTGAGCTTGATGTCAGAGCAGAAATACTCTGAAGCATTAGTGTTGTTCACCTCTTTGCCAGAAGAGTTGCAAAACAAAGGCGAAGTAAAGTTAGCCAAAGCCGATTGCCTGCTTGCTACTGGACAATTTAGTGAAGCTGAAGCCGTGCTAGCCCACATTCCTTTGGAATATCAAGATAACTATTACAAGGGACTAATGGCGAAATTAGAACTGCATGCACAAGCAGCCAATAGCCCAGAAATCCAAGCGCTAGAAGCGCAATTAGCAAGTGATGCGCAAAATGCAAAAATCGCCAATGAATTAGCGCTGCAATACCATGAAGTAAACCGTAGCGATGAAGCCCTTGAACTGCTTTGGTCCTTTATCTCCAAAGACCTCGGCGCACTAGACGGTGAAATGCGTAAGACCTTTATGGATGTACTATCTGCACTAGGTCAAGAGAATACGACCGCCAAACAATACCGACGTCAGCTTTATTCAATTCTTTACTAGACTAGAAATGCCTTAAGGTATTTCTACTTAACTACATAAAGACCACCATATAACCCGGTGGTCTTTATGTTTAACACTCCCAACCTGTAAGTTAAACTTACAGCTGTTAATTACTCTCATTCCCTGTGTCAGCGTAATATTCACTCACTTTCTGACGCAACAAAGAGTAATTAAAATGAAAAAATCTATCCTAGCACTACTATTAGCGACTACCGCAACCACTGCAATTGTTGGTACAGCTGCAGCTTGCACAACCGCAGTCTACAACAATGGCAATGCTTCCCTCACTTCTCGATCTATGGATTGGTTTGGTCATGACGAGGCCGCTGTTATCGGTACAGGTAAAGGCGCTAAAGTGGTATACGCTGCAACGCAAAACCCTGAAGCGGGTACTTCAAAATACGCAACATTGAAAATAGACTCATTTCTTGAATCAACAACAGCACTGGGTAATGGAGTGGTCGCAGAAGCGATGAACGAAGCAGGTTTAGAAGCTCGCATTCTATATTTAGGTCGTGATTACACTGCATTTCCTGAGGGGACCGCAGACACCCCCGATGTCTCAGCTCTTGAGGTTCCTAACTGGGCTTCGGACAACTTTGCTACTGTGGCTGAAGTATTAGATGCCATTGAAGGTTCAAAGGTAGATATCGTTGATGCTGAAATTTGTAACCTTCCAAACAGCAATGGGCACTGTTCTCAAGCACCAGTACACTACCAATTTGCAGACAAAACCGGTGATGTTGCTATCGTCGAATTCGTCAAAGGTGAATTGAAGGTATACCGTGGCAACGAAGCGAATGCGCTGACTAATAACCCTGAATTTTCGGTGCACCTAGAATTTACGGCAAATGGCAAAAAATCAGACGGTTCTATCCACCCGATTGATCGTCGCCTACGTGCAAAAGAGATTCTATCTGATATGTACGCTCGCAACGTAACTGACAACACAGCGGCAAAAAATGCGATGAAAGCTGTAGCACACAGCACATTCGCGGGATATGAACAGCTAGATCATTCTCTAGAAAACCCGAACGTATTTCCTACTTTGTGGACAGTACATACGGATCGAAATGCTGGTGAGTGGACGTTAGACCGCTACGACACTTGGGAAGCTGAAACCTATGACTTCTCTATGTTCGATTTGAACAAGCCCGAAACTACGATGTTAGGTATTCATCCAAAGAATAAATAATGAAACATTGCCTACTCACGAAATGCTTATCGTGAAATCAGTAACAAACAAATCCTAAAGGTGGCCTTATTGCCACCTTTTTTCTTGTTCTATCGCCCGTCATTAGACAAATAGAAATGATCTTCTCAACAAAGAGCAGGCACTCTCCCCTTTTGTCGAATCTATATAGTTAATCTAACCACCCACTTTGTCAAAAATAGCATTACGCCCTCCCTCTAGATTCAACTTCAACTTTGAATTATTTATAGAACCGAAGGTTGCTATCAATCTAGTTGAGCTTAAATAAACATGTAAGCAAGAGACCTGCCGCAGCAAGTTGCGATTGTATTCATATGGCTGCGAACTAAAATAACCTTATACACAAAGGATTGGTTAAATAAGGGATTCAATGCTGATTACACCTGAACGGCTGACATATCTAGTCGCGATAGTAGAACATGGCTCTTTTTCTGCCGCAGCTCGCAGCTTAAATGTCACAGCCTCAGCCGTAACGCAAGTAATACAAAACATGGAGATTGACTTAGGTATCTCTGTGTTTCAACGTACCGCAGGGAAAGCACCCAAGTTAACCGATGTTGGAAAAGCGCTTTATATACAAGCCCTAGAAGTGGCTCCACGACTTCAAGCAATGGAAAAACGAGCGAAAGCATATCAAGCTGGCATAGAAGAAAAGTTAAATATTGCCACCTATGGCTTTACCTTATCCCCCACTCACGCAAAAGCTATCGGAGAATTATCAACACAATACCCCGAGCTAAAAATTAATATGATGGATGTGGAAGATATACATGGCTTGGCGCCTAATGATCCTAATGGTGCAGACATCATCATCGCACCAGCAAAACTTCACCATCGTGTTGGTTACGAATCACAATTTATCGAGCAAATTAATTGGCGATTCGTTGTTATTCCATCACATCCTCTGGCACAAAAACGAGCTGAGCTTTCAAGACATGATCTTCTTACACACGTGCAACTCATCCCTCAGGTTGGAGGGTTTGCTGATGCTGATCTCGTGGAATCATTACGCTTTAGCACCAATCTGATTCACTGTTCACGATTCTATCAGTTACGATCGTTGCTGCTGCAAGGGGCTGGATTTTGTCTTTTACCAGAGCAGCTCTCTAAACCACTTTTAGAGAGCAATGCTATAGTTGAACTAAGAATGGATTTTGATGACAACCAAACAAGATGGCCAATAGAAATAGCCTGGTCTCCATCACTGGGGCCTGCTGGGAGTTGGTTTGTAGAACAGTTTATTGAGTTATAGATTTTATACTCAACCTTCACTTTTTAATAAGATAAAGTCTCCTTAGAAGCGATACCCAACCGTAATACGGCCTTCAGTCAACAGGTCTAGTTTGCTAGATAAACTTTTCCCTTTTTCGGTAAAGTCTGTAGATTGAATACGCCCATCGAAATAGATACCGCTATCCAATATCGTTCTAACCCCTATCGCACCGCGAGCAGTTTCGGCGTAGCTGTTCTCGCCTAGCATCTTACTTGTCTCTTTATCAAATGTGACAACACCTGCGGCAACGTAGGGCTTAATTAAGGTATCGTCGTCAAACAAAAAGGTGTAGCCAACCTCAGCTTCAAGAGCTAACTCATAGATAGTACCCTTATCCTGAGTTGGATTAGATTTTAAATTGGCACCTGCTCCTTTAACATTGAAGGCAAATATATCATTGAAATCGTACCCAACTTCTAGAACAACGGAGGGATCTGTACTGATACTGGTTTCCGGAGTTCCCGTATCCTGTAGCAAATAGTTTCCCGTACCCAAACCACCACCAACACGCAAACCAAGATAATCAGCGGAAACCACAGTAGAAGATGCAAGGATTAAAGCTGAAGCTAGAATACATTTTTTCATGATACATACCTCGTGAATCTATATGAACTCCGTTTTCTCACGAACAATCCTGTTTGATTTAGGTCGGTAATTTACCCTTGTACTCACAATCCTTTAAATTAACATCTATCCTCCACACCGATAGGTCACTATGTCGAGTGCACTCCCACCACTAAGCAATTCATAGCTTGTTAGGCATACTGATTCCCAGACATAAAAAAAGCCTCCACAAAGGAGGCCTGTCTCATGAGCGCTCAGTTTTACCGATTAGCCCACTATTTTTAAAATTTATAACCTACTGTAAGCATAGCTTGTGTAAGAAGATCATCTTTACCTTCAAATTTAGCGCCCTTGACCGATATGTCTGTTGCTTGAATGCGCCCGTCAAAGTACAAACCACTATCCAGCGTCATGCGTGCACCTAGCGCTCCGCGTGTTCGCACTGCATTCCTGCCACTCTCAAGCAAATCCGAGCTTGTTGTAGAATCAAAAGCCACTGCACCTAAAGCCGCATAAGGCTTAATTGATACACCGTTATCCATGGTAAAAGTATAGCCAGCCTCACCTTCGACGGTAAGATCCCAGGTTGGACGGTAATTTTTGGGGTTATCACCATAATCTGTATAGCTAGTCATATTGCCCTTCACATTTAAGGCAAAGATTTCATTGAAATCATAACCGGCTTCTAAAATGAATACTGGATCAGAAGACACGTTGCCTTCGCTCAGTTGGTATTTACCCACATCGGTACCAAAACCACCACCGATACGAAAACCAGATTGGTCATCGGCCGAAGCAAAAGAGGATGCGGACACAATTGCTAGAGTGGACGCTAAGAATAATTTTTTCATTGAATTGCCTAGTAAATAGTTTAAAAGCCTCCATCTGAATAAGCGCCAGTCCCGTTGGCTAGCGCTGTAATTTACGTAAGCAATGCAAAAAAATGAAAATAGATCCCATGCAAAATCTAGATAGGTGGGTATATAAGGAGTGCCTTACTCATAATTATTTAGCTCTTAACGGATTTGTCCGCACTAGTACTTCTTCGTCGAGTCGAACATATATATTTACTGCAAAAACAAGAAAGCCCCCTTTCGGGGCACTGATTAATCAAGAGAATCGCCTAACAATGAATGTTTGTAACGGCTCAATGATTGAGTTAAAACTTGTAGCCCACAGTTAAAAGACCTTGAGTTAACAGGTCATCTTTTGCGTTAAAATCACCGCTTTTCGGTGAAAAGTCCGTTGCTTGAACTCGACCATCAACATAAACACCATTGCCTAACGTCATACGAACACCCAGTGCACCGCGCGCCTTAATTGCGTTCTTGTCTTTACCATCTTCAAATTGAAAAAATTCGGTCGTATCTTTATCGTAACCCACCGCACCTACTGCTAGGTATGGCTTGATTGAAGTAGAACGATCAAGCTTAAATGTGTAACCCGCTTCAGCCTCTACAGCTAGGTCATAAGTAGTGCCTAGATTGTATGATTTACCTCTGTCTCTTCTCGAGTTCCCATAAATTTTATTGCCAGTAGCAGACCCTTTAACATTGATAGCAAAGATATCGTTAAAGTCATAACCAGCCTCAAGGACGACGGTTGGATCGGCTTCAACAGAAGGACCGCGTCTAGATTCTCTAAGCTGATGATTGCCAAAGTCCATACCAAAACCACCACCAACACGGAAGCCTGAACTGTCGCTGCCAGCGAAAGAAGGTGCAGATAGTAGAACAAGCGTTGACGCTAAAAGTATTTTTTTCATGTTTGATTGCCTCATAAAACTACAAATACCTCCATGTAGTTCCCCGCCAATCCGTTTGGCTTGAGGCGAAATTTACGCAAACACGTCAAATAGATGAAAATAAATACCATCGATAATTTCGATATATAAGATTTTCAAGACAACTCTGAATAGTAGGAAACCGTACTTCCTTTATAAGAGCGCCCGACCTATCCGAAAAATCGATACTTAATCATTGTACCTATTTCATCTAGCACTAGATAATAACGCCATCAATGAGGAGAAAGTCATGAACCAACAAACCTACACTCAACCAATACGTCCACTAAAAAGCAGACTGCTGCGAGCTCTTACTTTAGAAGGTGGGATCTTGCTATTAGTGGCACCAGTGTTCATTGACGATTTCGCAGACATCAACCTAGTCAGTGGCAAAATACTGCTACTCATAACAGCCGCCATCGTTTGGAATGCAGCCTACAGCTTTGGTTTCGATACCTATCTATGGAAATGGCGACGTAGTTTAGAAAAAACAGTTAAGTGTCGTTTTGTATATGCACTATTGTTCCAAGTAGGACTACTTGTTATTTCAGCGCCTATATTCTTTTCTATGCTCGACTCTTCATTCTGGCAGGTCATGTCCGCTGACTTATGGTTTAGCGCTCTTGTATTTTCTTACACCTATTTTACTAATGCTCTTTACGATAAATTTTGCTAGGTCAATTTAAAATTATTAACGATTAGATGAGAGATATATTATGAGTACTAACAATATTAAAACCAATCGCTCTTTCTTGGACAGAATTCGTCACACTATCTTTTTTGAAGTTGGGTTAATTGCTACTTTAATACCAATTGGCATGATATTTATCCAAGGTGCCAGCCATCATGTAGGTATTCTTGCTATGGCGATGTCATTACTTGCAATGGCATGGAACATGTTATTTAACTTCTTATTTGATCGACACCTTAATAATAAACAAGGACACTGTAAAAAAACTTCAAAGCAAAGGATTATGCATGCAATTTTATTTGAACTTGGATTAATTTCGGTCACAGTTCCAGTACTTGCGTTGAGCTTAAATTTGACCTTCATTGAAGCTTTTATCGCTGATATCGGCTTCGTCATTTATGCTTTGTTTTACTCGGCTGTATTTAACCTTGTTTATGACCGCCTATTTCCAATCAACACCACTCCATTTCAACCGATATGTACCGTAAATTAACTCTCACCTAGAACGAGGCGCTTAACTTAGCGCTTCGTTTCACCCTTCAACAACCCTCTATAATTCGGCCCTCTAACCAGTCTAAACGAGTTAGACTAAACAAAATGTCAACTAACTGTACTAGAACTGAATACTCTCTACTGATACTAAAGCCACTCGATCTTCTCTTCTTTTTCTCTCCTTTTTATTTATCGACATTATCGATACTTACTAATTTCAACTATCGGCATCCTCGCTGTAATATTTACTTACAAACTCGCATATAGCCAAAGGCTAAAGCGCACACTCAGTAAATTGAACGGTAGTAAGCAAAGATGAAAAAGCTCCAACTATGGTTAATCACAGCAAGTATACTCACAAGCAGCGTCCATGCTGGCGACCTTTCAGTTACCCTCGGTGGCGTGTACAACTCTGCTAACAGTACTGCATCGCTCGGTGTTCCAATCCTTGGTGCCAAAATGAAACTCGATGCCGAAAGTCACCTAGATTTAGCGGAAAAAAACCTCTCGCCTTATGTGAAGATTGAATATAACTTTGATAGTGGTAATAGTGTCTATGCAGACTGGCGCTCATTACATCGTCACGCCCGCTCCACCATATCCAGTGATCCAATTAACATTCTCGGTAGTGAGTTTAAGGCGAACGCTACGTTAGACATAAATCTAGATATAGATATCGCTCGTATTGGTTATGCTCATCGCATCATATCTACAGATAACTTTAATCTAGACGCAATGTTGGGCCTACACCTAATGCAAATATCGGGGCAAGGTGGCATCAGCGCCAATATTAATGAAGGTGGCCAAGATTGGCTGAGTTTTAACACTAAAGGGAAGAAAAACACCCTTGCTCCAATGCCAAATGTGGGTATACGGGGAAGCTATCAACTTACTCAAAATCTAGGACTTACATCTCACCTGGAAGCATTTATGCTATCAACTCGATTATTTGATGGCCACTTAATGGACTTTAATTTTGGTGCGTATTACCAAATAACAGATTCATTGATTTTTAATGCCTCATATAATCATTATGAGATAGGTGCAGAATATGGTGATTCACTGCTAAATGCTAATGTAGGTGTAGACTTTAGTGGCCCAATGCTATCACTGCAATATACTTTCTAACATTATAATTAACAGTTTAATAGATTACATTTACTACTCTTTTATATAGCACTTCTGGTTGTTAATATTTATATCAACCGGTTATTTATTGCCATGATCATCTGATAAGATCGTGAGAGAAAACTACTGGAACGATTATTATATATAATCTATCGATCTGGCAGTTTAGCCAACTCATCAATAATAAAGTCCATCGCAGCATTAGTTGGTTTACAGAGAGCCAACTAATTTCTGTCGACCACCGGTTAGATCGGGTCAATTCTGTAGGATTAACATAAAAATGCTCAAGTTCACCGTTTTCTATTGCATCTTGACAAAGAAATTTTGGAAGCATTGCCCACGAAGTAATCTGTTGTAGCAGTTCCATCATGACTATTGCTATAGATCATTCTCGAACTTAAATTATGTGTATCTTCACGCCCAATCTGCTTCATAAACAAAACCGAATTTTGCAGTTTACCGCGCAGTTCTACTAAGGGGGTCACCTTAGTTTCGAAGTGCAGTTTAGGAGAAGAAACATCAAAGGAGTATCCATCTGCTATGGTAAATGAGGATGGTAACCCTGTCTCGTCCTAGAATAAGTTGGCACCAATATGGCTATCCCAACCAGTAATTAAATAGCCGTTCACTGCCCGTTCAATTTCATTTCGACGCTTATCACTATCCAGAGACAAGCCCCCATGTAGGCATTCTGTAAGCTTCTAGCTAATGCCTATTGGCATCCGTCTTACCCCCTTTTTTGGATAGCTTTATAGCATCGCTCTTCAATCTGCCTTGTACTACCAATATTAAATATCCTTAGACATAGACACACCTCTATATCGATGTACAGATATCCCTTTGGTAACATACCTAGAGGTTGCCCCTATCTTCACGTCCCTTATACCCCTAATAGATTTATAATCTATTACTTCTAGCAACCATCAGCCGGCAGAGAAGATAACGTAGAGTCTGTCATTCATCAGCTAGAGTCCTCTTAATTCAGTATCTGTTCTCAATCATTTTCGCCAAGCAGCGTTTACAAAGAGGTTTGACCCTCTCCCAAATTACCGTTGCTATTTGTACTGTGTTTAACCTGTATATAGAACGCTCAAAGTCAGTTTAAACATAGTAAGACTTTTCTCAGGTATTTTGTTTGGCCTTGTTGGCAAGTCATACGATGGTCTGACGTTTTAGAACGAGAGTAATCAAGATGGGTCTGTCTAGAAAAGGGGTAGCTGAGCTAGTTATCGTGCCTTATCAATATATAAATTCATTTCGGTAAGAAACGCCGCCCACAAAAAAGCCCCCTTTCGGGGGCCCTGGTTAGGCGAGGTAATCGCCTAAATTAAGATATTCATATCAACGCAAGAGTTGAATTAGAACTTATAACCAACGGTAACCATACCTTGAGTAAGTAAGTCGTCTTTACCGTTGAATTTGTCGCCTTTAGCCGTTACGTCTGTTGCTTGGATACGACCGTCAAAGTAAACACCGTTATCCAATGTCATACGCACACCAGCCGCACCACGAGCACGTACAGAGCCTTTATCTTCACCTAGCATTAGAGCACTGGTGTCCTTATCAAAACCTACTGCACCCAATGCGATATAAGGTTTGATTGAAGCATCACCAGGAGTGACAAACGTATAACCTGCCTCTGCTTCTACCGCTAGGTCATAAGCTGTACCTAGTCCAGCACCTTTGTCTTTTTTGTTTTCGTAAGACTTAAGGCCTGTTGCTGACCCCTTAACATTAATCGCAAAGATACTGTTAAAGTCATAACCAGCTTCTAGGACTACTGATGGGTCTGCTTCTTGTTTCTCGCCACCAACATTGTCACGCAATTGATACTTACCAATATCAGTACCAAAACCACCACCGACGCGGAAGCCTGAGTGATCGTCTGCTGCAAAAGAAGACGCGGACATTAGAGCAAGAGTTGAAGCTAGAATTAATTTTTTCATGTTTGATTACCTCGTAAAATTTAGTTACCTCCATTTGATTCGTTGCCAGTCCTGTTTGGCTTGAGGTGTAATTTACGCGAGTATGGATGATAGATGAAAATAGTTAATATTAACATATTCGATAGGTGGTGCTGTTTTTGTGAAGCTAATCAACATTGAATACTCATGTCTTCAATGGTTGATGGGGATTTCATTTTATTTGGGCAATAAAAAACCCCAATAATTGATATCCAACTATTGGGGTGATTTTAAATACCATTTCATCACTCTAAATTACTAGTCTTAGAATTTATAGCCTATGGTGACTAAACCTTGAGTTAACAAATCTTCTTTGCCTGAAAGCTTACCATCATAGGCTACGTTGGTGGCCTGAATTCGACCATCCAGATAGAGCTTATTATCTATCGAAACCCTCAGTCCAATTGTGCCGCGGCCACGCACGTCACTCCCGCCATCATTACCAGTAAAAAGAAGGTTCGCCTGCTTATTATAATAAACACCTCCTAGGGCAACATACGGCTTAATGGTAAACCCACGTTCGGTTACCTTGGTATAGCCTACCTCGCCAGCCACAGCTACCTCGTAGGCGGTATCTATATACTGAGACTTCTGTTTACCACGATCCCACTTGAAGCCCGTTGCAGCGCCGTTGACATTAATGGCAAAGATGTCATTAAAATCATAGCCAACATCAACAATGACCGAAGGATCGGAATCAAAACCTGTAACTTTGTCCTCTAGTTTGAACATTCCCATGTCTGACGCTAAGCCAGCACCAACGCGCAAGCCTGAGTGATCCATCCCCGCTATAGAAGAACTGGAAATCAATAAAAGCATTGATGCAAATAGTCTATTTTTCATGTCTTTATTCTCAATACAAAAAAGCCCCCTTTCGGGGGCCCTGGTTAGGCGAGGTAATCGCCTAAATTAAAGTGCTCATATCAACGAAAAAGTTGAATTAGAACTTATAACCAACGGTAACCATACCTTGAGTAAGTAGGTCGTCTTTACCGTTGAACTTGTCGCCTTTAGCCGTTACGTCTGTTGCTTGGATACGACCGTCAAAGTAAACACCGTTATCCAATGTCATACGCACACCAGCCGCGCCACGAGCACGTACAGAGCCTTTATCTTCACCTAGCATTAGAGCACTGGTGTCCTTATCAAAACCTACTGCACCCAATGCGATATAAGGTTTGATTGAAGCATCGCCAGGAGTGACAAACGTATAACCTGCCTCTGCTTCTACCGCTAGGTCATAAGCAGTACCTAGTCCAGCACCTTTGTCTTTTTTGTTTTCATAAGACTTAAGGCCTGTTGCTGACCCCTTAACATTAATCGCAAAGATGCTGTTGAAGTCATAACCAGCCTCTAGGACTACTGAAGGGTCTGCTTCTTGTTTCTCGCCACCAACATTGTCACTCAATTGATACTTACCAATATCAGTACCAAAACCACCACCGACGCGGAAGCCTGAGTGATCGTCTGCTGCAAAAGAAGACGCGGACATTAGTGCAAGAGTTGAAGCTAGAATTAATTTTTTCATGTTTGATTACCTCGTAAAATTTAGTTACCTCCATTTGATTCGTTGCCAGTCCTGTTTGGCTTGAGGTGTAATTTACGCGAGTATGGCTGGTAGGTGAAAATAGCTAACATTAACATATTCGATAGGTGGGGCTATTTTTGTGAAGCTAATCAACATTGAATGCTAATATCTTTAATGGTTGGTGGGGATTTCATTTTATTCGGGCAATAAAAAACCCCAATAATTGATATCCAACTATTGGGGTGGTTTTAAATAACATTTCATCACTCTAAATTACTAGTCTTAGAATTTATAGCCTATGGTGACAAAACCTTGAGATTCCGGCTATAGAAGAACTGGAAATCAACAAGAGTATTGATGCAGTAGTCTATTTTTCATGTCTTTATTCTCAATACAAAAAAGCCCCCTTTCGGGGGCCCTGGTTAGGCGAGGTAATCGCCTAAATTAAAGTGCTCATATCAACGCAAAAGTTGAATTAGAACTTATAACCAACGGTAACCATACCTTGAGTAAGTAGGTCGTCTTTACCGTTGAACTTGTCGCCTTTAGCCGTTACGTCTGTAGCTTGGATACGACCGTCAAAGTAAACACCGTTATCCAATGTCATACGCACACCAGCCGCACCGCGAGCACGTACAGAGCCTTTATCTTCACCTAGCATTAGTGCACTAGTGTCCTTATCAAAACCTACTGCGCCCAATGCGATATAAGGTTTGATTGAAGCATCGCCAGGAGTGACAAACGTATAACCTGCCTCTGCTTCTACCGCTAGGTCATAAGCAGTACCTAGTCCAGCACCTTTGTCTTTTTTGTTTTCGTAAGACTTAAGGCCTGTTGCTGACCCCTTAACATTAATCGCAAAGATGCTGTTAAAGTCATAACCAGCTTCTAGGACTACTGAAGGGTCTGCTTCTTGTTTCTCGCCACCAACACTGTCACGCAATTGATACTTACCAATATCAGTACCAAAACCACCACCGACGCGGAAGCCTGAGTGATCGTCTGCTGCAAAAGAAGACGCGGACATTAGTGCAAGAGTTGAAGCTAGAATTAATTTTTTCATGTTTGATTACCTCGTAAAATTTAGTTACCTCCATTTGATTCGTTGCCAGTCCTGTTTGGCTTGAGGTGTAATTTACGCAAATATAATCAATAGGTGAAAATAGATAGTATTAACAAAGCCGATAGATGGACATTATGCAGGCTATTTAAAGAACAACTAAAATCCCTTTAAATAGCAAGATAACCCATTGATTTTTATTAAATATAAGAGGTGGGTGAGTTTACTTTTGACTACTCATTTAAGGAATGCCAAATCAGAAGATCTCCGACAAAAGACCTAGGAGGCGTTATATGAGGCGGCAGTATTACGCGCTGTGCCTGTGACCTATATAGTTGCAGGCAATCCCTAGCGCTTTTATTGGAAATTTTAAAGTCCCCGATAAAAATTTCGGGGACAAGAGGTGGTTGTTGTCACAGTATCAGACGACGTGGGGAGTTATGTTTGTGTGTAAGGTTAACTGGCAAACAATAGCTCTCGAAGATAATGTGCCACCGGGCCAAGGCTGTCATTGGCTTTCCAAACCAGGTCCACACCATAGGACTGGTTTGACTTCACATACTCCGGGGTAAATTCAACCAGAGTGCCCAGAGCTACTCGCTCTTGTAACATGATAGTTGGTAATACTGCCCATCCAATTCCCTGTTCCACCATTCGAATCATGTCATCCTGATCGTGCGCCAACCATACGGATTGTGACAGTGTGCCTACCGACCCTAGAACTTTATGTTCATAAAGACTGGTACAAATAATCTGCCTTTCTGTAGTCAACAAATCATTGTTAACTATCTCCAAATCAGCAAACTCGCTGTCCGGACTGCATACACATGTCCATTCGAGTTGATGGATACAAGCAAACTCATAATAGTCAGGAATCGCATCTTCGGTAAGGTGAAGTACGAAGTCGACCTTATCATCGTTTAATTGCGTGAATAATCCATCGCTCTTCTCCTTTTTAATTTGGATCTGAGTAAAGGGGAATTTCTGGGAGATTTTTTCTAAAGGTGTCTCAATCAGAGAAAATGGAACTAAGGGATCCAATCCAATGACCAAAGAGTTTTCAACTTGATCCCTTACTCCCGAAGTATAGTTCTCGATTCGGTCAGCTTGTCGCATTAACACCTTGGCCTGTTGGTATAGATGTTCTCCCTCTTGAGTTAAAACGGGATACTTACCCGTACGATCAAATAAAGAAACACCAAGATCTAACTCTAGGTTGCTAACACTGACACTGATTGTGCTTTGACTTTTTCCTATATGCCTTCCTGCAGCTGAGAAAGACCCTTTGTCAGCTGCTGTAACAAATGCAAGCAGGTAATCGAGGTTTATCATCTTTTCACCTATTATAAAAAACGATACTTATCAATTTAATCTATTTTATGTGAAATGCAAAACTATCTCCGAAAACAAATCCTAATTCGGAGAAATTAAAATGAAAAAGTTATTAATTGGTCTAGCTATTGCGAGCGCGTGCGGCGGCGCTATGGCTAATGAAAAAGAGGGGGAAGCAGTTAATTATGGCGATCCTACAGCAAGCTTTAGCTCACTTGGTGTGAGTGCCAGCGAAAACAGCACCCAGCTCAATGGTATGATTGGTCTAGGCAGCAATATATTCCAATTAGACCTCGGAGTTGATAACAAATCCGGCGATATGAATTATCGTGGTCGATACTTCCATGTTACTGATGGATTAGGCTACTCAGTCGATGTTCTGGGCGATAAAGACAACACGACAGCGCTTGCTGGTGCTATCTATAAATTCCAAGCCACAGACAACATTATGCTATTTCCAATGGCTTCTATAGGTTACACCACTTCCGACGCAGCAGATGGAAAAGCCAAATCTGAATCTGCACTTGGTCAGCTTGGCCTATACGGTATGTATGGATTTGACGCAGGACACTGGATTTATGCAAACCCTAAGGCTACCTACCACGAGCAGAGTAAAGAGTGGATACCTCAAATAGAAGTCGGTGGCGGTTATATGATTCTTGATAATGCCTCAATTGGTGCAAAGGTAGAATATACTGGGGAATCTTCGAAAAAGAACTTGGTGAATAAGGAAGACACCGTTGCCTGGCTACAAGCAAGTTATTACTTTTAAACTATTGATTTAAAGCCAATTCCATTGAGGGGATTGGCTTTTTAGATAAGATCAATAATCACTCTTCTATCCATTGAATTCTTCTATACATCCTCATTTTTCAGTTTGTCTTTCGTCATCCATAATACCTACTTTTAGGTAGTTAACTTATGAGAAAGATATTTAAAACTAGATTTTCTAACAAACTTAAAGCTGACAAATTTCTTTTGGATTCAGGGTATCGCTTCGATGGAAGACATGGTTTTATAAAAACCTTTCATCGCTATATTGGTATTCAATCTTTGCCTGCCTTGAGTACAAGTGTGTCGAAAACAAATAAAGTAGTTCTGGAAAAATTTGAAGCGCGTCTTTTCGCTGATGGGACGTTATCTATATTTGTACCCTCTCGTTCCCCACTGTTAGGCATCTCTCGTATTCCTAGCCCGGTAAACAAAAAAGCACCTGACTTCACGAAGTGGAAGGTGTGGTTGCCTATTAACAAGCTTTTATATCAATACAGTTCCTAACTGCTTCTAACCATGGTGGCTTTCCTTCTTACTTCAGAAAAAGGCGAAGCCACCTAATAGGTAATTTCAGCATCGTCGCAAGGTTTTGTTGCGTAATTCTGACAGGAAACCTACCCGCCTAAAATTGAGTGTTATTCATACTACATACCATAATTTCTCAGTCTAAGCCCCCTCCTAGCAACTGCTTCACTCTATACATGCCTGTTTCAGAGAGTGAACACTTTTGATAACCATGCAGCTTTTTTTCACTTCTTGTTGGAGCCGCAGAGTTTCTGGCTGTCACGCGCCAGGTTGGGAGGATATCCTTGTTTCCAAAAGGCACCTCAGCATCCGCAACGTTAGATAAGCTCTGTTGTGACTATTTTTTGGGTGCTGGTATCTACTGCTAAATGTAACTGACGCCAAACTCTGCGTTTTCCATCAATGGCGGATGTTGTATTACAACACTAGTTTTGGTTTTAAATGAAACTTCGGCGCCTTTAGCTCGGAGACCTATACAGGTTTAGTGTGGGTAAACAGGCGGGATAAATACTGAAATCAGGAAATTTCCTTGTACTATCAATGATATATAAATAAAGAAGATATATTTGAAGGAATAAGCGTCCTCTTCCTGTATGACGCTACTTTGATATTCGTTTGACCCTATACGCGCAATGCAACAGAGGCAATAATCAAGAACCATGAGACTGCACTGGTATAAAGCAGTGATGTCACGTATCGAGATAGGCCTTTCATTTTTTACCCTTTTATTAGGTTAGATTAATTACTGTGCAATTTGCACATTGAGTTTTGGGGAGCGGAAGCGCTCCCGAATAGATTGAAAAATAACGAATAGGACACAAGCCGCGATGCATCCTAGGAAAGTAGCTGTCACAATCCCGCCAAAAGAAGCCCAACCTAGAGCCTGCTGAGCACCGCTACCGATTGCATCGGATAACATTAAGGGCACAAGTCCAACCGCAAACGAAAATGCGGTCATAAATACCGCTCGCGCTCTTAATCTTAGCGCTTCTATGGCCGCCTTTTTAACTGGTAGGCCTTGGATCTCACGCAGCTCTTTTGCGTACTCCACTATCAAGATGGCATTTCGCACAGCCATCCCCACTAGCAATACAGCAGCTAACTGGGTAAAGATGGTCACCTCACTTCCCAGAAGCTCGACACCAGCAATGATGCCAATAACTGCAGTGGGAACCATGGTCATAATTGCTGCAGGAATAAGCCAGCTTTCATACTGCCCCACTAACACTAAATACGTGATCAGCAATGCTAGAGCGAGAATGATTGTGGCCTGGCTACCCGCTTCAATCTCTTCTTTTGCAGTACCTGTAAACTCAATGGAGTAGCCTTCTGGCAGTTCTAATTGTTGTAACGCCTCTATCGCCGCACCAGTAGAGGCTGTTGGCAATACATCGATAGAAACAGACTGCATACCATTAAAACGATTCAAAAAGTTAGGAACCGTAATTGGCTCGACACTGAACAGTTTGGCTGCCGGTTGGCTCATACCATTGGCATAGTTGATATACACATTCTGCAAAGCCTTTTTATCCAGTCGATATTCAGGGGCATTTTGCATCATGACTTTGTAGTTACGACCGTCTAGATTGAATGTATTCACGTATTGCCCACCAAAATGGGCCTGCATACCATCAACAAGCTCAGCGTAGCTAATGCCATATTCCAGCATCTTATGACGATTAATATTGAGCTTAATCGAGGGCTTATTAACCGCAAACTGAGTCATGGCCAACGAAATCGACTCTTTGCCATTTAGCTGCTCAATAATGGCCTGTGTGTCTTTACCCAACTCAATAGGAGATCGAGCATAGTGATCAATTAAGACAAAGTTAACGCCATCAACCATACCAAGCTCAGGTATAACAGGAGGCTTGAACGCAAACCCCTCAATGCCCATGGCCTGTAATATGGCATTGGCTTCTGCCGTAATTTGCTCATCAGACAAATCGCGCTGTTCGATATTATCCAAATTCAATAGGATCAGAAAGCTACTCATATCAGCATTGCCATTAAGTAGGTTAAACCCTGATGCGGCAATAGAATTGCGCACTCCCGGTATTTTCTGTAGCGCTTCAACGACCTCAATCGTATGGTTATCGGTGACACTCAATGCTGTACCTGGCTCAAAGCCTCCAACAACGAATACCGCGCTAGTGTCCTCCGCTGGCAACATTCCTTGTGGCAGGTCTTTTCCGTGGTCAATGGCAAACCAGACGCCAATCCCTAGCAAAACAATCGAAAGCAATGGAAAGCGAACAAAACCCGAAGTCACACCAGTAAATGCACTGATTTTAAATCCAATCACGCGCTCTACTTGGCGAGCAATAAAACCTTTCTTAGGTGGCTTCATAAATAAGGCACATAATGCGGGAGTCAAACTCAGAGCAACAACGGTAGAAACTAGCACCGACACACTCAAAACGATGCCAAATTCACTGTAGATAATACCCGTCATGCCACTCATAAATATGGTAGGGGCAAACACAGATAACAAAACCAAAGCGGAGGCAATAATAGGAGCAACCACCTTATCAAGAGCAACACCAACCGCTTCCGGCACTGTCAATTCAGGATTGTGATTGAGCTCATGCTCCGTTGCCTCAATCACTATGATGGCAGCATCTACCACTATGCCTATGGCCATTACCAAACCTAGCATTGAGATAATGTTGATATCGATACCAAGAGCATACATAAAAGCAAAAGTACCAATCAATGAAACGGGAATGGCTGTCACTGTAATAAAAGTGAGTCGCAAAGATTGCATAAAGATCAAAGTAACCATACCAACAATAACTACCGCCAGTAATAGTGTTTCCAGCACATTGTCGATAGCCCCGTGTACGAAGTTAGTAGCATCGTACACATACTCAATTTGATATTCAGATTTGATACTTGTGACAAGCTCTGCAACAGCATTTCCGACCTCTACAGCGTTCGCATCTGGGGTTTTATAGATAAAGACCACAGAGCCGGCACTAGCTCCTGCATAGGCATTGGCGGTATAGACCTCCGCTCCTAGTTCTACCTTAGCAACGTCTTTAAGAAACACTTTTCGATGCAGTGCATCACCGCGAATTACGATATTTTCAAATTGCTGCTTATTGGTTAAGCCGCCATCTACAGTCAGTGGATATTCAAGTAAGTCTCCTACTAGTGAGCCTGCTGGGCTAATCTTATTTTGGGTGGCTATCGCATTCTGAATAGCGGTCACATCCACCGATAATTGGCGCATCTTATTTGGGTCGAGCCAAATACGCATTGCGTATTTCTTTTCACCCAAGACATCAACCTTGGAGATACCAGGGATACGTTGCAAAGCTTCTTTAAATTGACCACCCGCGAAGGCACTGATTTGAGTATCTGTCGCTTCTCCACTTGGATCTTGAATGGATAGGCCAATCAACATACCGTTGGACAGTTTCTCCACCTTGACGCCATTTCGCATTACATCGCCCGGCAACTCAGGCAGAGCCAAGTTGACCCTGTTTTGTACTAAGGTCACCGCATTATCAGCATTGGTCGAGTTATCGAAGATCACCTCAAGGGAATAGGTACCATCAGAGCCTGATGTTGACTTCATATATTGCATACCCGCGACACCATTGACTTGCTTTTCAATCTCGGGAGCAACGGTTTTAGTGATGACTTCCGCGGTGGCTCCATCCATCCAGGTATCAACCGCAATAGTCAATGGCGCGACATCGGGATAGCGTCCCATTGGAGATAAGTAGGCTGAGATAAGCCCTGCTACTGAAATAAATATGGATAGAACAATGGCCAGCTTTGGTCTTTTTATAAAGAACTTAAACACAATGGCTTCCTCGCGACAGATGATTTTGCCGCTAAGATATACCGCTACTACTAATGCACCTATTTAGATGCCATTAAGTTTTTTAATAGGTCACTCTGCATAATGAATAAAGAAAAACCGCTCTTACTAATAAGAGCGGTTGATTGGTAGAGCCAGAGCTGTATTGCCTCTAGAAGCGGTTAGCAATACTAAATACAACCGATTTTGTTTTGTAATCGATTTGCTGGCTCGCCCACTTCGCATCTTGGTGTTGATACTTCACACTAATATCCCACTCTTTATTCAAGTCGTAGCTCAACCCAGCTTCAGCCAAAAACACGTGATCACGTTTTAGATGCTGGTATTCAACATGAGCAAAAGTATGGAGGTCATCGATAATTTCGTAGTCTATGTTCGAGTTAATACTAGGTAACAAACGTAGCGTTGATGATTGAATATGCTGACCACCCTTCTCTTTATCCATTTCAACCTCAAGTAAGTAACCTGATGCACCAACACCAAGGCTTGCCGTTAGATCATCTGTTAGCTCGAACATTTGGTTGTAAGAACCACCGACTGACCACTGACGAAACGCCACATAGATATCATCGCCACTTTTGTATTGCTCTCCTAGATAGCTCGCATCGCTGCCCATTTCACCATAGCGGCGAGTTTCGTTTGGTGACAAGTGGAACTGTAGGAATGAATCTTTATCTAACTGATAGCTGTAGTTCGCTGACGCAAAGGGTTGATTTTCATCCACTAACTTGTCACCTGGTAGCCCCGCTTTTTTAAAGCTATCTGTCATATTGAAGCCAATATCTAATTCAAAACGATGTTTTTGAGGCTTAGATGTACGCTGTTCATAGGCCTTTCTAGACTGCTTGGTAAAAAAATCATTGGTAAAGCTTGCGCCCAATTTCACTCCATCTTTTGTCGGAGTCGCTGAGAAAGCCATATTTTTTGATTGATATGGAGAGATTAGGTATTGGTTAACCAAGAATGAAATACCCGCAGCGGCAAGCACATCATCGGCAAAGTGGCGTTTACCATGCATTCGGCTAAGCCCAACAAATGAAGCTGCAGCATAAGCTGGCACACCCCAAGCAGCGCCATATCGACTTTGCAAAAATGCGGCTCCAGAGAAAGCGGCTGCTGTGTGTCCTGATGGGAAAGATTGAGCACTGCTACTATTTGGTCGCATACGTCCTACCAAGTTTTTTGTGCCGTGAACAATAACTTGTGTTGCACCTACAGAAAGCGCTAATTGTTTTGCGCCTTCTGGATCATCATGTAGCCAAGTGGCGAACAAACCTGTCGCTGGAATTAATATTTGTAAATAGTCACCAGCCTCAACATATTCGTCATTTACTGAGGTATTGATTGCATTTTGCCCAGCAAGCGCAGGTGCAATAGCAGATAGGCTTAGGAGTGTAGTAAGTAGTTTCGCTTTCATTTTATTGACCTCAAAAATTGTAACTGGTTATTTCTGAGGCAATATTAAAGCGATTTATTCGATAGGAGAAAATGGAACCTACCAGTATTTTAGATAGGTTGAGTTATACTCACGTGGAAAGAGAGGGGTTATCTAAGAATCAAAGAGATTCTTGGATCTTGATCGTAGAGGATACTAATAGATAGGTAATGAGCAGGAGCCCTATAACCTCCGGCAGCACCCAACCTGGAACTAACATCAGCGGTCCTAAAGCAGCTCCGAGTGTTTGAGCAGCTAATGTAAAGCGAATAACAACATTACCATAGCGTCCACTTGCCATTGTCCCCATCACAAGAGGCACGATAAGGTTCCACAGTAATTGGAAAATACAGGTTGCGATGATAAAGCTATACATATCATCACCAGTCAACATCGTCGATACCACAAGGCACTGAAGAAAAATCGCTATACTCAATATCAAGGTTTTTCTTTGATGAGCCACTGGAAACGTAGCTAGAATGGCGCCAGCCACACTGAACAATGTTCCAAAAGCAAACAACAGTCCTTGATCCCCCAACTCAATATGGTGAGCGATTGCATAGGCTCCGAGAGTAGACCAAATTGCTGAATGGGTAAGTATCACCATCACCATAGCGCTTAAGCTGATCAATACCACGGTTAAATCAATTTCTTCTGATAACTTACTTACTTTGGAGTTTGGAACTGATAAAGGCTTGAGCAATAGCGTAAATGCGACAAGTCCCCCAAGAGCAATAAAGAAAATGCTCGTATCGTAGTAATTCACCAAGCTAGGAAGAAGCAGAAATAATACCGCCGTCGTTAGCATCTGAATTGCAATTGCTTTACCAAATGCGGCGTCAGGGTTTTCCTCTGCACCTAAAACTTCATAGCAGCGAACAATAACCAGTCCCGCGCATACACCGGCCAAGCCTCTCATGATAAAAAACAACGAAACATCACTGATAAAGGCACTACTCAAATGGCAGAGACACAAGAGAGCAAGGGCAACGTTGTCATTAAATCGGAAGTCATGCCTCAAAAAGTAATAATTAAGGGCGCACGCCAGAGCAAAACCCATCAATTCTGTGGTGGCCAAGTAGTTTAGCACCGTGGGTGATAGGGTTAAGTGTTGCTCAATAATCGTTAAATAGGATGGAAGAATAGAAAAGATACTTACCGAGATTGCAAGTTTAAGACAGGCAGACAACCAAAACGGGATATTAACCAAGATACAATCAACCTTTGAGATACATTTCATTAACAATATATCATCAACCCTTCTTCCGGAAGCAATTTATCCGACTATGCACAAAGCCGATAGTTGTTAACTACAGCCTGTTTATTTCCTATAGCAAGATATCACCCAGAAGGTTTACTTCTGCATGATTTCGTTAACTATTAGGAAGACAAGATGAAAATAACAAAGGCAGAAAAAGGGGTGTGCTTTGCTACTAGCCTTCTTTTTGCTGTTCCTAGCGTAAATGCTGCATGGCTGGGCATTATTGGGATAGAGGGGGCGAGAACCGTTCAATCTGAATCCAAAAAAGATACCACTCAAGTCGAGACCATTTTACAAGGTGTAGGTTTAGAACTAGGCGGTCTATCCATCGACAATACCCTTGCAGCTAAATGGAATAGAGATGGACGCATGACCGTAGCAAGAAATTGGGCTTATGGATATTGGAACCAAAATCACGGTGTTTCATTAGATTTAATAAAGGGCGATTTTCTCGGAGCAGGACCTTCGATTGGTTCGGTGGGTTATGCATTTAAAGATTGTTGGGACAGTTTTTGCTTACGTATAAATCCTGCTTTGGCTTACCTATCTAATAAATCGTCCACTACAAAATCTCGCGAGAATGATCATGGTGCGCAGCTGAATATTAAGATAGACCACAAAATCAATGACCGATTTTCTTTAGGTTTCCACCCCCAATATGCCATATGGGATTCAGACACCAATGGTTCAACACTTAAGCTCGACTTTAACGCAACGTTCAATCTAAGCAAGTCAGGTGATCATAAACTCATGCTCGTTCATGAACGGTTTGCAGTCAACAATAGGAATACTGATATGAAAAATCGATTTGTTGGTGAGGGAGACCCTATCGCGGGGTATGTTCCTGGTACAGAGTCAACGTTGAAATTGCGCTACGTTTACAAATTCTAATTTAGGGGCTATGGAAGGCCTCCCTTCCCTCCAAGCAAAAACATTTACCCCCAAGCGTCTTCAGAGATTTCATCGGCTATTTCATTAGCGACATCGTTTTCAATCTCTTTCTCGATTTCATCTTCAATGACACTATCAATCAATTCTCGTTCTAGTAGTGAATCATCTACAGCACGATCAACTTCATTATCCCAATAGACTTCCTCTAGGTCTTGCATATCACGTCGACAGCGCTCTCGCTTTTCAACGCCATCGACCAGCCCATCGATAGTGCCAGCAACAGCGCCAATCGCAGCACCTCGCTTTGCCCCTTCTTCTCCATCAGCAATGGCACCTAAACCTGCTCCAGCAATACCTCCAACAACCGCGCCCTCGACACTGTCACCTAATACTTGATCGCAATAATCATCATAATTATTCGCTTTAGCTTGGCATCCCCATAGACTTAGGCAACAGACAACAACAGGTAAAATGGATTTCATCACTCTCTCCAATAACAAATTTCAATCATGTAATTTGTCATTTAAAAGCGATTAATAGTAACTAGGTTCTATTAAATAATTCGATAGGTAATGTTCTACTAACTCATGCAACACCTTTAATAATATCGTGATGTGTAGCTACAAATATCCTTTCTTTTCAACACTCTCGCACAGGTAATCGTCAAAAATAAGGTATAGTTATTCTTTGACTACTTCATCGCTAGGAAAGTACGCATGGACTCGACCCTCATTACTATTGCGATTTTTATCGCGTTGGCCGTTATCTTAATTGTCGCAGGGATCAAAACGGTTCCGCAAGGAAGTCACTGGACAGTTGAGCGTTTTGGCCGCTATACCAAAACTCTGCAACCAGGACTAAACCTGATTATCCCGTTTATCGACAGCATCGGTAACAAAATCAATATGATGGAGCGAGTACTGGATATCCCAGCTCAGGAAGTCATTTCAAAAGACAATGCCAATGTCACTATCGATGCAGTGTGTTTCGTACAAGTTTTTGACGCACCGAAAGCTGCTTATGAGGTAACAGAGTTAGAGCATGCCATCCGCAACCTTACTCTGACCAATATCCGTACTGTACTGGGCTCAATGGAACTCGATGAGATGCTAAGCCAAAGGGATATGATCAACACTCGTCTACTAACGATTGTCGATGAAGCGACGAACCCTTGGGGCGTTAAAGTTACCCGTATTGAAATCAAAGACGTGCAGCCACCCGCAGACCTCACAGCGGCGATGAACGCTCAGATGAAAGCGGAGCGAAACAAACGTGCTGAAGTACTTGAGGCAGAGGGTATTCGACAAGCAGAAATCCTGAAAGCTGAGGGTCACAAGCAGTCTGAAATATTAAAAGCCGAAGGTGAGAAACAGGCCGCGATCTTACAAGCAGAAGCTCGTGAGCGTTCAGCAGAAGCAGAAGCAAAAGCGACTCAGATGGTGTCTGATGCTATTGCGGCAGGTGATATGCAGGCCGTGAATTACTTTATCGCGCAAGGCTACACCGATGCACTGAAATCCATTGGCCAAGCCGAGAATGGTAAAATCATTATGCTACCGCTTGAAGCTACAGGTTTGATGGGATCGATTGCCGGGGTTGCCGAAATGTTTAAATCAGCTGATGACAAGGGTAAAGCGTGATAGAACTTCTAGAGCAAGTTAATCATTGGCACTGGCTTGCATTTGGCCTCGCGCTGCTGTGCCTAGAAGTCTTAGGCACCGCTGGCTACTTTCTATGGCTTGGTATTTCAGCCCTTATTGTGGGGGCTATTTTAAGTGCACTTCCTCTTGGGTGGCAGATGCAGTGGATGAGCTTTGCAAGCTTTGGTCTGATCACCACTTGGCTTTGGTGGCGCTACCAAAAAGGAAAAGATAAAAAAGACGACAAAACCACGACACTCAACAAGCGTTCACAACACTTGATTGGGCAGTTCACCACCCTAGAGCAAGACTTCCCCGTGGGCAAAGGACGCTTGAAGCTAGGAGATACCTCTTGGACAGCCGTTTCAGAGCAGAAGATAGAAGCAGGAACAGCCGTAGAGGTCTACAAGGTAGAAGGCATTATTTTGCATATTCGCCAAAAGCACTAAGGTAATCTAATTACCTGTTAAGTAGTAATGGTTCAAAAAAGGCTTCTAAGATTGGAAAATCTAGAAGCCTTTTTAATATTCAAAACACTAGCGCCTAACTAGTAACTACTAACTGATGCCATGCTCTTGCATTAAGGCGATTAAGCCTTGCTCATCTTGAATTTCGATACCAAGGTCTTGCGCTTTTGCTAGCTTAGAGCCTGCGGCTTCTCCAGCAAACAAGATATCGGTTTTCTTCGATACGCTCCCAGTTACTTTAGCGCCAAGGTTTTGCAGTGCCGCTTTCGCATCTGAACGAGTTAGTTGAGACAAAGAGCCCGTTAGTACTACGGTTTTACCTGCCAAAGGCAACTCTTGAGCGTTTGCTACCTCTTTCACTGCCTCCCAAGTAATGCCACTTTCAATAAGCTCAGCGATAACAGCTTGGTTAGATTCCTGAGCAAAGAACATCTTAATGTGCTCAGCAACAATAACCCCAACATCTGGCACTTCTAGAAGCGCGTCTACACTAGCTTGCTCAATTCGCTCTAACGTCTTGAAATGCTGTGCTAAGTTCGCTGCCGTCGCTTCACCGACCTCTCGAATACCGAGTGAATATAAGAATCGTGGTAAGGTGGTTTGTTTAGATTTTTCTAAAGCATCAATGACATTTTGTGCTGATTTAGGCCCCATACGCTCTAGCACCGTAATTCGACCCGCACTCAGTTTAAAAAGATCGGCAGGAGTCTGGACCATTTCTTTCTCTACTAGCTGCTCGACCACCTTGTCGCCTAAGCCATCTACATCCATCGCCTTACGCGATACAAAATGCTTTAATGCTTGTTTGCGTTGTGCCGAACATACCAACCCGCCAGTACAACGTGTAACAGCTTCTCCTTCTGTGCGCTCTGCATCAGAGCCACACACCGGACATACCACTGGGTAGACGATTGCCTTGGCGTCTTCAGGGCGTCTATCTAGCACCACGCCTGTAATTTGGGGGATCACATCACCTGCTCGACGAATAATAACCGTGTCTCCGACCATCACACCTAAACGTTGAATTTCATCTGCGTTGTGTAAGGTTGCGTTACTCACAGTAACGCCGCCGACAAACACCGGCTCAAGCTTAGCCACTGGTGTAATAGCTCCAGTACGACCTACCTGAAACTCTACATCATTCAATGTGGTCAGCTCTTCCTGTGCAGGAAACTTGTAGGCAATCGCCCAACGTGGTGCACGGGCAACAAAGCCAAGTTGTTCTTGCTTGGCTATCTCGTCAAGCTTGATCACCACACCATCTATCTCATAATCAAGGTCATCACGCGTTTCAAGAATGTATTGGTAGTAAGCAATCACATCATTCAGGTTCTCTACCTTACGCACCACAGGGCACATTGGTAGCCCCCACTCTTTGAGCTGCAAGAAACGTTGATAGTGGCTATTTGCTAGCTCACCACCCTCTATAACACCTACGCTATAGGCGTAAAAACCTAAAGGACGCTTCGCCGTAATACGCGAGTCCAACTGACGTAAACTGCCGGCAGCAGCGTTTCTTGGATTCGCAAATGGCTTTTCGCCTTTCGCTATCGCCTGCTCGTTAAAACGCTCAAAACCCGCTTTAGGCATAAATACTTCACCACGCACTTCTAAGCGCGTTGGATATCCCTCACCCTGCAGTTTTAGAGGGATGGCACTAATGGTGCGAACATTCTGAGTGATGTTTTCACCGGTCGTCCCATCACCGCGGGTTGCAGCTTGAACCAAAACGCCATTTTCATACATCAAGCTAACCGCTAAGCCATCGAGCTTAGGTTCACAACTGAACGCACCAAGCTCACTGCTATTTAGCCTATCTTGCATGCGTTTATGAAACGCCTTCAATTCCGAATCATCAAAGGCATTGTCTAACGATAACATTGGCACTTGATGAGTAACTTGCGTAAAGCCTGACAGTGGCGCGCCACCTACCCTTTGAGAGGGAGAGTCAACCGTGACAAGTTCTGGGTTACCTTCTTCTAATTCAATCAGTTGACGCATTAACCTGTCATATTCTGCATCAGGAATCTCAGGGCTATCCTCAACATAGTAACGCACCGCATGATAATGCAGTGCTTCAGATAGCTTAGCGTGTTGTTGTTGAATAGAATCTGGCATAGGGATTTCTCAAAAATAGGGAAAAGAAAAGGCTCCATGGAGAGCCCTTTAAGTAATTTTATTTATAAACCAAAGAGTTAGGGCCTAGACTATATTGCTCGTCTCTTTTTGTTTTTGTCTTTGTACAAAGTCCTGAATTTGACGCTTAAAGGCGTCAATGCGATCACGGGTCATCAGTGAACGTTTGTCATCTAATACATGACCACCGAGATCATCAGCAATCATTTGTGCGGTATGCAGCATAATCTTAAAGTTCTGCTCTGGATCGCCGTAGCTTGGCAATGTCATAAAGAACGAAATGCCTTCTGTAGTGAAGGTTCCTGGGTCATCATGAGATAACGTTCCCGGTTTAAGCATATTCGCTACACTAAACAACACCTTACCCGTACCCGACATATCCGCATGGCGGTGGTAAATGTCCATCGGTCCGAAGTGCAAGCCGTTTTGTTCCATGCTGACAAATAAGTCACTGCCCACAAATATTTGATTTGGCAAAGCCTTAACATGCAAAACCAACACTTCAAGTTCAGGCTCTTCAGGCTCAGCAACAGGGGTAGCTGGCGTGACTTCCGGCTCAGCGACCGTCACTTCAGGTTCAAGAACGACGCTTTCTTCTATTTGCGGTTCTTTAGCAACAAAGGCTGAAGACGGCTCTTCTTCATGCTTTGAGTATGCATCGGAACTGATAGTGATAGTCGGCAATTCATCAGTATTAACAGCAACTGTTGGTTTAATGCTCTCAACATCATCATCGTGGCGATTATCATCATGATGACTGTCCAACAGTGGATCACCGATATCATCATCAAAACTAGAAAAGCTTGGCTCTTTCTTGCTGCTTTTTTTCGTCACTTTGACCACATCGAAGTCATCTTCAAGCCCTGGTGTCTCTTTTGCCGGACTCTTAGGGGTCACAACGTCAGACTCTGTTGAAGGCTCGTTGGCTAGTTTACTTAATGGCTTGTCCGAGAATTTACCACTTTGTTCGCGTTTATTCGTCCATAAACCATGAATAAGTAGACCCGCTATAGCTAGCACACCTACGACTATCAGTACGATTCGCAATTCCTGCATTTTTTGCTCTCTGCTTTACCCTGGTGAGACACCGAGATTGAGTTACTTAAACTACTTTAACAAAACTCTCTTAGAGAGTTGAATCTTTTAATAAAATCTATTCACTTTATGCTGTGATTTTGAGCACGCTTTTCTTATATTAGGCCTAATTCGCTCCAAACTCCGTCATAGGAAGACAAAATGCACCATAATTTGAACCCAATGTCAGGCTTCGGTTACTTTTTCTCCGGATTTAAATTGGCATTACAACCTGGCTTGCGCCGCTATGTATTTATGCCACTACTGATCAACATTCTTTTGGTCGGTGGCGCACTCTTCTATCTATTTAGTAACCTCAATCAATGGATTGAACAATGGCTCGGCGCTTTACCTGAATTTTTAGACTGGCTTCGTTACATACTATGGCCATTACTTGCTATTACTATCCTAGCAACCTTTTCCTACTTCTTTAGTACTCTAGCAAACTTTATTGCCGCTCCATTTAACGGGTTATTAGCTGAGAAGGTAGAACAAAAGCTCAGTCCTGAGGGGATGATTGACCAAAGTGTGGCAGACCTTATTAAGGATGTACCACGAATATTAGGACGCGAATGGCGCAAGCTTGTTTATCTTATGCCTAAAGCACTCGGCTTGTTCTTGTTGCTACTCATTCCTGCCTTTGGTCAAACCGTTGCTCCCTTTGTGTGGTTTATCTTCACTTCATGGATGTTGGCTATTCAGTATTGCGACTACCCATTTGATAACCATAAAGTCGACTTTAACTCTATGCGATTTGCTCTAAAACAAAAGCAAGGAAAAGCCTATGGTTACGGCTCAATGGTGGCGCTGTTTACCTCTATCCCACTTTTAAATCTCATTATCATGCCGGTAGCCGTGTGTGGTGCTACATTGATGTGGGTAACAGAGTTCAAACAACATCAAAAAGTTAGCTATTAGTTATAACCTTTTATTCCTTTATAACAAGATAGTTGCACCTTATTCTAAGATTGTAGAAGCAATTTGCTCGAGTCATCAAAAATGTATGGCTCGACCTCAATGACATAGCGCGTCAACGCACAAGGAACCAAGCATGAGCAAAATTTACGATGACAATTCACTAACTATAGGTAATACGCCTCTCGTTCGTTTAAACCGCGTCAGCAACGGCAACGTTCTCGCTAAAATTGAAGCACGCAACCCTAGCTTTAGTGTTAAATGTCGTATTGGCGCCAATATGATTTGGGAAGCAGAGAAAGCAGGTACTCTAACTAAAGGTATTGAGCTTGTAGAACCTACCAGCGGTAATACCGGTGTTGCGCTGGCATTTGTTGCAGCAGCACGTGGCTACAAACTGACGCTAACTATGCCTGAATCAATGAGCCTTGAACGCCGTAAGCTTCTTAAAGCACTAGGTGCGAACCTTGTTCTTACAGAAGCGGCTAAAGGTATGAAGGGCGCTATCGCTAAAGCAGAAGAGATTGTGGCGGAAAGCCCAGAAACCACTCTACTTCTTCAACAGTTCAATAACCCTGCTAACCCAGCGATTCACGAACAAACCACAGGTCCAGAGCTTTGGGAAGCAACGGACGGTGAGATTGATGTGTTGGTTTCTGGTGTCGGTACAGGCGGTACCATTACCGGTACTAGCCGTTACATTAAGCAAACTAAAGGCAAGGCAATTACGTCTGTCGCTGTTGAACCAGCTGAGTCTCCAGTCATCAGCCAAGTGCTTGCTGGTGAAGAAGTGCAACCTGCCCCACACAAAATTCAAGGTATTGGTGCTGGTTTCATCCCTGGAAACTTAGATCTTGAGTTGGTAGACAAGGTTGTTACTGTCACTTCAGATGAAGCTATCGATATGGCTCGACGTTTGATGGAAGAAGAAGGTATTTTGGCCGGGATTTCTTCAGGTGCAGCGGTTGTTGCAGCTAACAGAATTGCGGAACTACCTGAATTTGCAGGAAAAACCATTGTAACTGTACTGCCAAGCTCTGGTGAGCGTTACCTGAGTACTGCATTGTTTGCTGGTATATTCACAGAGAAAGAGAATCAGCAATAAGCACAAAAAAAGTGTGCCCAAATCAAGTTTTCAATCAAAAAAGCCCCTTTTAGGGGCTTTTTTATTGATTCGCGGTCAACATTTGGTAATATTTCTAGGCTTTATTTTTCGCTTCAAAATAAAAGAAGCACGAATTTAGGTTACACATAAAAGTCATAAGAACTTACGTAGCCAAGGTCATGAGCCAGTTTTAACAATAAATAAGCGGCTCAGACTCCAAAACATAATCTAATATCAACGGGGTAAATCACATGTATGAGAAGCAAGTAGAAATCACTGCAGAAAACGGTCTTCACACTCGTCCAGCGGCGCAGTTTGTTAAAGAAGCAAAATCATTTGATGCAGATATCACTGTGACTTCTAACGGCAAAAGCGCTAGCGCAAAGAGCCTATTCAAGCTTCAAACTTTAGGTCTAGTTAAAGGCACTATGGTTACTATCTCAGCTGAGGGTCCACAAGCTACTGAAGCTGTTGACCACCTAGTAGCTCTAATGGATGAGCTACACTAAGAGACTACTGTTTCGAAATTTAAAGCCACTTCGTTGTTACCAACCAAGTGGCTTTATTGAAATAGCGTCTATGTAAGCTAAAAATTAGTAATCCGCCCACTTATAGACCAGTATAAGGTAAAGCTATGATCTCAGGTATTCTAGCGTCTCCAGGTATTGCTTTTGGTAAAGCGCTACTTCTTCAAGAAGATGAAATCGTTCTAAACACACAAAAAATTTCTGCTGACCAAGTCGATGCAGAAGTTCAGCGTTTTTATGACGCTCGCAACAAATCAGCAGCCCAACTAGAAATCATCAAGCAAAAAGCCCTAGAGACTTTTGGCGAAGAAAAAGAAGCGATCTTTGAAGGTCACATCATGCTTCTTGAAGATGAAGAACTAGAAGAAGAAATTCTGGCTCTTATTAAAGGCGACAAGCTGACTGCAGATCATGCAATCCATTCAATCATCGAAGAACAAGCCGTTGCGCTTGAGTCTCTTGATGACGAATACCTAAAAGAGCGTGCTACGGACATCCGTGACATCGGTACTCGTTTTGTTAAAAACGCACTAGGTATCAACATCGTTTCACTTAGCGACATCGATGAAGAAGTTCTTCTTGTTGCTTACGATCTAACGCCATCAGAAACGGCACAAATCAACCTAGATTACGTTCTAGGCTTTGCTTGTGACATCGGCGGCCGTACGTCTCATACCTCTATCATGGCACGCTCTCTTGAGCTTCCAGCGATTGTGGGTACTAACGACATCACTAAACAAGTGAAAAACGGCGACATGCTAATTCTGGATGCGATGAACAATAAGATCATCATCAATCCAACAGAAGCTCAGCTAAACGAAGCGAAACAAATTCGCGACGACTTCCTTGCTGAAAAAGCAGAGCTAGCTAAGCTAAAAGACCTGCCTGCAATCACTCTTGATGGTCATCGAGTAGAAGTATGCGGCAACATCGGTACAGTGAAAGACTGCGATGGCATCAACCGCAACGGCGGTGAAGGCGTTGGTCTGTACCGTACAGAATTCCTATTCATGGACCGTACTGCTCTTCCGACTGAAGAAGAACAATACCAAGCCTATAAAGAAGTTGCTGAAGCAATGAATGGTCACTCTGTGATCATCCGTACTATGGATATCGGTGGCGACAAAGACCTACCGTACATGGACCTTCCAGAAGAAATGAACCCGTTCCTTGGTTGGCGCGCAGTTCGTATCAGCTTGGATCGTCGTGAAATCCTTCGTGACCAGCTTCGCGGCATCCTACGTGCGTCAGCACACGGTAAGCTTCGCATCATGTTCCCAATGATTATCTCTGTTGAAGAAATCCGTGAACTGAAAGCAGCTATCGAAGAATACAAAGCAGAACTTCGCTCTGAAGGCCTAGCGTTTGACGAGAGCATCGAGATTGGTGTTATGGTTGAAACTCCGGCTGCAGCGGCAATTGCTCACCACCTAGCGAAAGAAGTTTCTTTCTTTAGTATTGGTACAAACGATTTAACTCAGTATACTCTAGCAGTAGACCGTGGTAATGAGCTTATTTCTCACCTATACAACCCACTATCACCGGCTGTTCTAACTGTGATCAAGCAGGTGATTGACGCTTCTCACAAGGAAGGTAAGTGGACTGGAATGTGTGGTGAATTAGCGGGCGACGAGCGTGCAACACTTCTTCTACTGGGTATGGGTCTAGATGAGTTCTCTATGAGCGGCATCTCTATCCCTGCAGTTAAGAAAGTGATTCGCAACGCAAACTTCGCGGAAGTAAAAGAAATGGCAGAAGAAGCTCTTCAAATGCCAACTGCCGCAGAAATCGAAGCGCACGTTGAGAAATTTATCGCGGACAAAACAAACTAATAATATAATTTAATAGAAATTAATTGCTTAGGAGCATGTAATGGGTCTGTTTGACAAACTTAAGAAGCTGGTATCGGACGAAGGCAACGCTGCAGGTTCAATCGAAATCATTTCACCTCTTTCTGGTGAGATCGTTAACATTGAAGATGTGCCAGATGTAGTTTTCGCTGAAAAAATCGTTGGTGATGGCATCGCTATCAAACCAACTGGCAACAAAATCGTTGCACCAGTGAATGGTACTATCGGTAAGATTTTTGAGACAAACCATGCGTTCTCTATCGAATCAACTGACGGTATCGAGCTATTCGTTCACTTCGGTATCGACACTGTTGAACTGAAAGGTGAAGGCTTCACTCGCATCGGTTCAGAAGGCCAAGAAGTTAAAGCTGGTGATACTATCATCGAGTTTGACCTTGCATTCCTAGAAGAGAAAGCAAAATCTACTTTGACTCCAGTTGTTATCTCTAACATGGATGAAATCAAAGAGTTGAACAAGCTTTCTGGCGCTGTAACTGTAGGTGAAACTCCAGTTCTACGCGTAACTAAGTAATCTCTACTTAGACTCAAGTGAATAAAAACGCAGCCAATAGCTGCGTTTTTTTATGCTTATCAATATCAGCCTAACTCACGGTTAGGCATGAATCGATTAACAAAGGACTAGCTGCTTTAGCATGGTCTGGCTAGGCGCAAAGAAATACGCGCCGGTTACGGCTTTAGTGTAATCCAACAGCGCGTCGGTCTTGCCATCTACTTGCCCATACATGCTCTCAAGCATATCGGTAAAGTTACTTAACGTATTGCAGTAAGCAATAAAGAGTAACCCGTGATCACCAGACACAGAGCCATACGGCAAGCTGTGACGGACAATTTTCAAGCCCTTGCCTTCTTTTTTGATGTCTACACGTCCCACGTGAGATTGAGCCGGTACGTCTTCAAGCTCTATCGAATCTTCTTTAGTTCGACCAATCTTTTGTTCTTGCTGGCTCACTGACAGTGCATTCCAAGCAGGTAAGTTGTGCTCAAAGCGCTGCAGCATTACATAGCTACCACCTTCGAAAGGACCTTCACCTAACAGAGCTACCTCTGATCTTGCGTCCCCTTTAGGGTTTTCTGTGCCATCAACAAAGTCCGTCATATCACGCGAATCTAGGTAGCGATAACCATAGGTTTCATCAACAATAGTGACGTCACTCGCGATCTCTTGCATTAACTTACGCAGTAAGAAAAAGTGCAGGTCGTGACGGTGAGAATGGCAATGCACAAGTACATCCACGTCAGTTGTCGGAGCTTCAATATCACCACACACTAGACGAGGAAACGGAACCAGTTCACTAGGCACATCATGAGAAATGCTCTCACTCCAAAACTGGTGAGAAAACGCGATGCTGCTAGTTAAATGTGCGCCAGGTTGATTGAAATTGATATCCCCTACCCAGTCACCCATTTGTTGAAGCGCGTTCAATACTTTGCTTTTATCTCCGGTAACCTTGATAAGCACATATAACGCAAATGGGCCCGGTTCTGGCACTATGGCCGATTGAGGTTGAATCATTGTAACTTCCTTAGACTAATTATCCGAAATGCTGTCAAAACAATCTTTTACTCGTCGGCTGTTGAATAGATAAATAATAATCCAACTCAATCCAACGACTGATAGGGCTGCGCCCCAAGTAAACTGACCATGTTGTAAAGAAATATAGTGCAACTCGAGTGCCAACTGGGCGATAGCAAGTACGATTGTCGTCATTCGTCCGAGACCAATCAATTTGTTTAGCCATCTTCTATCAGGGTTTCTCAACCCAATCACCCACATCAACAGCAGGCTTGGCACTCCCATACACATCATAATATATAGACTGAATGAGTTAGGATAGATCATCGAAAGAATATCGCTTCCTTTATCGCGAGTGACTCCAGCCATCACAAACACTATCCAACCTCTGGCTAAGAACAGCCAAGCAAACCAAAGCCAAATTGGCGCTTTTAGATAGCCATTCTTGTCATATTCTTCAATTAAATAACGCACATTATCCACTTTCTATTGAAGAACTTATTTAAAATTAAAGGCATAATTGACTCAAGTACTTCACTTGCAAAAAACTTATGAAAAAGAACAATACGACAATCTCTTCAGAAACCCAACAACAAGCGATGCAGGTCGCTAAATCTACCCAAAAACCAGGGCAAACCAAAGAGCAAACCAAGCTAATTGCGTTGGGAATAGAAAAGGGTATCGCAGAATATAAAAAGCGTCAGAAGCAAAAAGCGCGTGAAGCCGACAAGCTCAAAAAACGCAGCCAAAAGCAGAAACAAAGCGTTGCTGAATCTGTGCCCAATGATGTAGCAGAGACAGAAACCCCATCCAACTCAAGTAAATTACCTTGGGTACTTTTAGTTGTCAGTTGGATAGGTTTTGTTGCTTATGTTGCGCTTACGACTGCGTAGCGTATCAAGACAGGTGAGAGCGGATTTCGGTGGTATTGCCAGCCACCCATTGCTGATCTAGCGGACCCCAATCAGACACTTGATAATAGCCATCATTGTGGCGACAACCATCCTGAACAAATTTCAATGAGATGCCGATCCCCGGCAGAGCCTTCAGGACGTCTTGAATTGTGCGACGAGGCCAACCTGTGCATTCTATGAGTTTGGGAACATTTGGACGCTCCATGCTTGCAACCAAATGAGCTAAATATAAACGACGAGCAAAAACAGGATTCAATTCCATTGATACCTCCTACAACTGTTTTCACCAATTATTGCCAATATCGGAGATAACGACTTGAGTCTGATCAAACAACTTTGACTCTTTATGCGCTTTTGTGAATTTTTTTACACAATTCATCGCTTATGTGCGCTACTTCAAACCGAGTTAGGGATACAAGATGTTGGATTAGTTTGGTAGGATTCAAGTATCGATAAACGCACTAAGGACAGATCATGAGCGTAATCATGTATGGTATCCCAAACTGTGACACCATAAAAAAAGCCAAGAAATGGCTTCAAGAACATCAAATAGAATTCACCTTTCACGACTACCGTAAGCAAGGCATCACTACCGAAATGGTGAGTGAGTTTTGTGACTTTTTTGGTTGGGAACAAGTTCTCAATAAACGCGGCACAACTTACAGACAACTGTCTGACGAACAAAAACAAACCCTAGACCGCGACAATGCCATTGCCCTTTTGCTTGAGCATCCAGCCATGATCAAACGCCCTATCATACGCATCGGCGATCTTCTGCATATTGGCTTTAAAGCCGACCAATACGACAACATTTTTCATATTTAAGGAATTAGGATGAACTCAAGTCCTGTTTTAGACTTGGCTATCGACTTGATGAGCCGTAAATCCGTCACACCAGAAGATGCTGGCTGCCAACCTCTAATGATTGAGCGCCTTAAAGCGCTCGGCTTTGAAATTGAGGTAATGCATTTCGAAGATACTCTCAATCTTTGGGCTCGTAAGGGCTCAGAAGCCCCTTTATTTGCCTTCGCAGGACATACAGATGTAGTACCAGCAGGCAACCTCAATGACTGGCACACGCCTCCCTTTGAGCCAACAATAAAAGATGGCTACCTGTACGGTCGCGGTGCAGCAGATATGAAGGGTTCACTGGCCTCCATGGTTGTTGCGGTAGAGCGCTTTATCGCGGAAAATCCTAATCATAAAGGCTCTATCGCCTTCTTGATCACTTCAGACGAAGAAGGGCCTTTCATTAACGGGACAACTCGAGTCGTTGACACCCTTGTCGCTCGTGATGAAATCATTGATATGTGCATTGTTGGTGAACCATCGAGTACAACTAAGGTGGGTGATGTTGTTAAAAACGGTCGCCGCGGTTCATTTACTGGTGAACTCACCGTTAAAGGCATCCAAGGTCACGTAGCCTACCCTCATATTGCGAAGAACCCAATTCACCATGCGCTTCCTGCATTGACCGAGTTAAGCCAAATAGAATGGGACAACGGCAACGAGTTCTTCCCGCCTACGAGTTTCCAATTTCCAAACCTTAATGGTGGCACCGGCGCAAGCAACGTCATTCCAGGCGAATTACACGCGATGTTCAACCTAAGATACAGCACTGAGATCCATCATGAGCAGATCAAAGAGCGTGTCTATGAGGTGCTAAACAAATATGATTTTGACTATGATCTGAAGTGGACGCTAAATGGCGAACCATTCCTAACCGATACCGGTGATCTGTTGACCGCTGTGGTTGATGCTGTCGCTCAAGTTAATGGTGTAGAACCTCAACTACTGACTACTGGTGGCACTTCAGACGGTCGATTCATTGCCAAGATGGGAACCCAGGTGATTGAACTAGGTCCAGTGAACGCAACCATTCACAAGGTGAACGAGTGCGTTAAAGCGGAAGACTTAGATCTACTGGCCGACATGTATCAAAACGTTCTAGTTAATCTACTAGGTCAATAATATGCAAATGACTAGCGACTGGAATCAACAGCAGCTTACCGGACTGAGCCAATCACACCTTACGACTCTTGGTATCAACGAGCGTAATGTATTGGTACATAGGGATGTGGCATCGCCGCTTCTTTCGCTAGTCGCTCTCGCCAAACAAGCGGGGTTCGAGGTTGCAGTAGCCAGCGGTTATCGCGACTTTGAAAGGCAGCGCCTAATATGGAACAACAAGTATCTAGGGCTGAGACCGATTCTGGATAGTGAGGGGAAGGTGCTTGATGCCAAGACGCTCTCTATTGAGGAACGCATTCATGCTATCTTGCGCTGGTCTGCACTTCCCGGAGCAAGCCGCCACCATTGGGGCAGTGATTTTGATTTATACGCGCACAATCTTCTGCCTTCAGAAACCAAGCTGCAACTAGAGCCATGGGAATACTTAGAGGGGCATCAAGCGCCGTTTTATCAGTGGTTGCTTAGTAACGCACAACAGCTGGGCTTCTTTTTCCCCTATTCAAAAGATAAAGGCGGCGTAGCAGTCGAGCCCTGGCACCTTAGCCACCAGCTCACGTCTAATATTGCCTTAAAGCAATTGACTCAAAGCATGCTTGCTAAAACTCTAACGCAAAGCCCAATAGAGGGAAGCGACGAGGTATTAAAGCACCTCGATAGCATCTACACTCAATACATTACCAACATTTCAACTACGTAGGACATCTCACGCATGTTTTTAGATTTACTGTTCAATCCTTGGGTAATCATTGCCATCGTGGTTAGCGTTGTTGTCGGTAATATTGCAGCACTTAAATACACTGCAAATATGAAGGTAGGTACTATGTCTAGAGATCAGAAAGACGATATTGAACGACTCAAAGAGTTAGATGAAGAGCGTCAAAAAAAGCTCAACAAGCACTTAAAAGAGAAAAGCCCTGGTCAATCGAATGACGATGGTGAGAGTGGTGGAGAATAGCGCTTCTTCATGAACAAAAAAAAGGAGCTATCACACTGTGATGCTCCTTTTTAATTTTCAGTATCTAAACTTAGTTCGACTCTGATTCTTTTGGTTCAGTACTTTGCTGCATCATAGTCGCTAATACTGGAATCATCTCTTCTAGCATAGGCTCTGTAACAGGCTTACCAGAAGCGTCGGTAATGTTAATCGAGGTTCGGTTACCTAAATCACCCAATAAGAATGTGTAAGTCTCTGAGTTGTAACTCAGTGGCTTAGTCCCCACACTTTCCCAGAATTCGTCAGTTGGTGGCGCGAACGAGGCCTTAATTTCACCTTGTGATTGATTTCGATCTTCAATACTAAAGCCCATAATTGGCAACAGTTCTGGAATGCGCTGCCAGAAGGCATCATAAGGTGCACGAGCAATAATAATAGGTAGACCACTGCGATCTTTACCCATGCTTAGAGGAATGACTTTAACGAGCTCTAAAGCTTGTTTTGCCGCTTCTTCACGTACCACTTGATCGTAACGAGACATTACCAAGTTAGTCATTAAGGTATTGTATCGTTCTTTATTGGTATAGCTTACCTCTTGCTCTTGACGGCCTTCTTTCCAGGCGATCAAGCTAATACGGAAGCCATAGCGAGCGTTTTGCTCAAATCGTTCGATAAGGTAGCGGCTGCTGAGGGTTTCTTCCTCGTCTTCCTCTTCCCAAACGATCCAGTCGGTTTCGATACTATCGTCAGTCGATTCTTTAAGCTTGATATCGCGCGTAGACATCATGTCTTGCGCCGTCTGCCAAACTTTGTCGCGTTCATCTTCTGTTAGCAGCCATAGAGTAATAACCCCATCACGCTGTTCTGTTCGTGCACCTGGGATAAGCTCAAGAACTTGCTGAGGCGGTCTAATATCGACTTCCCTGCCAGTACCACCAACGTACTCACCTTGAGGGATCTGATAATTCGGATACTCTTCAAGCTGCTGATCTGGGGCTGAGACAAGTACATCAAGAGGCTTTACGTCTAGATATTTAAAGTCGTCCTTTGCTTGACGACGTTCTGCTGCACTACCTGCACAACCACTTAAAATAGCGACAGCCAGTGAACTAAGCACTAGCTGATTAACAAACTTCATTAAAACTCCTGACTCTTCACGCCTTTTTGAAGGCGTGAATCGTAGATAATAGATTTAGCTGATATTGGCTTGTGCCAATGCTGCCTTAACCACTTCTTGGCCGGCTTCTGACAACGGCGTCATCGGTAAACGTAGTCCGCCATTCTCAATCAAATGTAACTCATGGGCAGCCCACTTCACTGGGATTGGGCTCGACTCAACAAACAGTCCAGTGTGCAGACCCATCAAACGTTGGTTGATGATTTCCGCTTCTGCATAGTTATTTTGCTCAGCTAGTTTAAACATATCTGCCATATCGCGTGCAGCAATGTTATTGGTCACAGAGATAACACCGTGTCCACCTAGTTTAACGAAATCTAAGCCCGTGGCGTCATCTCCACTTAGTAAGATAAAGTCTTCGCCACAAAGTTCCCTGTGTTTTTCAACACGAGAGAGATCGCCTGTGGCATCTTTAACGGCAACAATGTTGTCAATCTTAGCCAAGCGTGCAACGGTTTCCGGTTTCATATCAACACCGGTACGACCAGGAACATTGTACAAAATGATAGGCACAGCACTTACTTTAGCGATGGCTTTGAAATGCTGATATAAGCCTTCTTGAGTAGGCTTATTGTAATATGGCGTGACACTTAAACAACCTGCGATACCAGAATTGTTAAGTAAACGACTAAAAGTGATCGCTTCGTGAGTAGCGTTTGCTCCAGTACCGGCAATTACAGGAATGCGCCCATCAGCAAATTCAACTACCTTACTAACGACCTTCACATGTTCTTCAACGGTAAGCGTTGCCGACTCACCTGTAGTACCCACTGCAACGATCGCAGAGGTGCCAGCATCAATATGATACTCAACCAAGTTCTTGAGGCTTTGGTAATCCACTTCACCATCGATATTGAAAGGCGTTAATAAAGCAACGATACTTCCTGAAAACATGATTCACTCCCTAAATTTCATTGATATCGCATGGTACTTGATAGAGATTAGATAACACAAGTGGATAAAGGCTTAGCCGTGAATTATTTACCATTTATTTGCATACAGTTTGACCCTATCGACCTTCAAAAAACGGCAGATGTTAATCATGTTAGATTTTCTAACATTTACCAACACAACAACAATTGTTTCCGTGTATGCTAATAAGATTATTGTCAGTGCAAGGATCACACTATGGCGCAGCACCTAGTCATTACTGCCGTCGGTACAGACCGTCCAGGTATTGGCAACAAAATCATTCAGTTAGTCTCAGATCTTGGCTGTAACATCATTGACAGCAGAATAGCCTTGTTCGGTAACGATTTTACCTTAATCATGTTGATATCAGGCACAGCATCGCAGGTCACCCGTGTGGAGCATTCTCTGCCACAGCTTGGTCAAGAACATGATCTTATCACTATTGTTAAACGTACATCACCTCACACAGAAATAGCGCAAGGCTTTACTCTAGAGGCGAATATTCAAGCAACAGACAAGATTGGTCTTACTGAGCAAATCACCCACTTTTTTGCAGATAGAGATATAGGTATTAGCTCTTTGAGTGCGCGTACGTTAAGTAAAGAAAAAACAGCGCAAGATGAAGACCAATTCCAGATAACTCTTTCCGCATCTTTATCAGATGAGTACAACTTGATGCAACTGCAAGAAGACTTCGCTTCTCTTTGTGATTCTCTCAGCGTCAAGGGCACTCTTAACTTCATTAACAACGGATAATGTTTAAGGAAATTCAATGCAAACATTAACGGCTGGCACTCCAGCACCAGATGTCTCACTTTTAGATCAAGACGGGAACACAGTTTCTTTAAAAGATCTTAAAGGACAAAAGGTTTTATTCTACTTCTACCCTAAAGCAATGACCCCTGGCTGCACAGTTCAAGCACAAGGGTTGCGTGACGTTAAAGCGGAACTGGATGCTCACAACGTGTTAGTTCTCGGTGTCAGCATCGATCCTGTTAAGCGCCTAGGAAAATTCATCGAACGTGACAGCCTCAACTTTACTTTACTGTCAGACGAGGACCACTCAGCAGCAGAGGCCTTTGGTGTGTGGGGCGAAAAGAAATTTATGGGTAAGGTCTACGATGGTCTGCACCGTATTAGCTTCCTAATCAACGAGGAAGGCGTCATCGAGCACGTGTTTAATAAGTTTAAAACCAAAACCCACCATGAGGTGGTGCTGGATTACTTAAACCAAGCCTAAGAACAAAAAGCCAGTCTCAATAGACTGGCTTTCTTTTATCTCAACTTATTGATTTGTTTGTTTTATTCAACAGCATCTAAGTTAGGGTGATTAAAGGCATTCACTACTGCTTTTACTAGTGTCGCCAAAGGTATTGCAAAGAAGATCCCCCAGAATCCCCATAGCCCCCCAAACACCAATACCGAGATAATAATCGCTACCGGGTGTAGGTTTACCGCCTCTGAAAACAGCACCGGAACAAGTACGTTACCATCGAGAGCCTGAATAATGCCGTAAGCGATCAACAAGTAGTAAAATTGTGGCGTTAACCCCCACTGGAACAAGCCAACGATTGCAATTGGCACCGTCACTGCTGCTGCACCAATATACGGAATCAATACTGATAGACCTACCGCGACTGCAAGCAACGCTGAGTAGCGCAAATCAAGGAGCACAAAGGTCACGTAACTGACACCGCCAACAATCAAAATCTCTAATACCTTACCTCGAATGTAATTTGAGATTTGGTCGTTCATTTCATGCCATACCTGATAGGCAAGATTACGGTTTTGCGGAAGGATCCCACCCAGCATGCTTAGCATTTCTTCTTTGTCTTTCAATAAGAAGAAAATTAACAGCGGTACCAAAATTAGATAAACGCCGATTGTTGCCAGGCTAACTAGAGATGCTAATGACCCCTTAACTATGCTCTCACCAAGACCAACGAACTTATTCTTCATATCAGCAAACACAAACTCTACATTGGTCACTGTAGCAAGCTCTGGATAGCGCTCAGGTATACTATTAATGTAGTTCTGTAGTTCGAGGTACATATTGGGTACATCATTCATTAGATTGCCAATCTGTTGCCAAATGGTTGGGACAACGCCAATAAAGGCAATCAAGACCAGGCCAACAAACATGAGCAAGACTAATATCACCGCGAAGGTGCGAGGGATCCCCATCCTAATCAACTGGACAACGGGCCATTCTAGAAGATATGCCAAAACAATAGCCACCAGCAAAGGTGCTATAAGATGGCCGAAGAAATAGATGGTAATGAAACCAAATAAGATGATCGCAACAAGGCTAACAGCATGAGGGTCTGAGAATCGGCGTTTATACCATTGCTTCATCATATCAAGCATGGGGTCTACTCTTTAGTTATGGTTAAGTAATAATAGTGAGGGGTTTTCCTCACATCCACGAGCATGTCGTGACGTAAAAAATAGGCCTGCATATCATTTACAGAACTCAGTTCCGCCACCAAAAAGGTAAGGCTCTGAGATGTTTTGAGGTCCCTGCTGGCACGTTTTGCCAGTAACAAGCTCATTGGGCATCGCTCATCAGTAAGATCAATGACTTTCATCGACATAATAAAGCGACTTCTGTTTATTCTAAATACGTCTATTGTAAATCTTTTTTAGTTCAAAACCACTATTATCCCGTGCTAACCTAGTGTACAAATTGTTAATAGCTCTCGTTAATACGCTTTCCAAGAAACCAAATGGAAATTGCAGAGTCTACAGTTGTATACCTCTTCAAGAACGGAACAGGACCTGACGTCAGAAAAACAATGAATGCCTCTATTTTAAAACGTGCACCCTCAGTGTTAGCAATACTTTTGGGCGCTACGTTGAGCCTTAGCTCGTCCAGTTTAGCCAATACCTCAGATTTACCTGATATAGGGACAACTGCGGGCGGTACCTTGACCATAGATCAAGAGCGAAACTATGGCGATGCCTATATGCGTATTCTTAGGGCAAGCCAACCTGTCATCAATGATCCCGTTTTATCTGAGTATGTATCAAGCTTAGGATATCGCCTTGTCGCTAATGCAGAAGACGTAAAGACCCCATTTGAGTTTTTCTTGATACGAGACCGAAACATTAACGCGTTTGCCTTTTTTGGTGGACACGTTGCCATCCATACAGGACTGTTCTTACACGCTAACTCAGAGGGCGAGCTCGCGTCGGTAGTGGCGCACGAAATCGCCCACGTTACCCAACGTCACTTAGCTCGTCGTATGGAAGACCAAGCTAGAAAGAATCCAGTAACGTTAGCCGCTCTTGCCGGCTCTATTTTGCTGGCAATTGCAGCACCTGAAGCGGGTATCGCCGCGCTGACGGCAACCCAAGCTGGCGCGATGCAAAGCGCAATCAACTACACACGAAGCAACGAAAAAGAAGCAGACCGTGTTGGCATGAATACCCTAATCAAAGCGGGTTATGACCCCCATGCTATGCCTAGCTTTTTTGGCCGTCTAGCCGATCAATATCGTTACGCTAGTACGCCGCCACCGATGCTACTGACTCACCCATTGCCAGAAGATCGTATTACCGACTCTCGAGCTAGAGCGGATGCCTACCCTATCAGCCCAGCCGCTCCCGCTATAGAATTTCATATGGCTAAGGCACGCGTAGTGGCTCGATATGTGGGTATTAGCAGTGATGGCGCAATGGACTGGTTAGTAAGAAAAGAAAAAACAGCGTCTAAAACTATCAAGCCCGCTTACGAGTATGGTAAGGCTTTGGTTTATCTCGATACCAAGCAACTAGACAAGGCTGAAGAGTTATTACTCGCGCTACAAGCACAGTTTCCACACAGCAACTTTGTGCTAGATGCGTTATCAGATCTCAATATTGAGAAGAAAACCCCTGAAAAAGCAGAAGCAATTCTCGAAGACGCACTCAAGACCAAGCCTCGTAATCCCGTGCTGCAGATCAACTTAGCCAATGTCATGATTGAAGCTGATAAGAATGAGCAAGCGATTCGAATGCTACAAAGATACACGCACGATAATCCGCAAGATACTAACGGCTGGCACCTACTCAGTAAGGCGCATGCAAACTTAAGCGATTCAGCAAATGAGTTAGCTGCAAGGGGTGAGCTTTACGCCCTAAATGCCAACTGGAATCGAGCAATCCAAAGCTTTACCCAAGCAGCTCAGTTATCTGAACTAGGAAGCCTTCAACAAGCGCGCTTTGATGCACGTATTGACCAACTTTTACAACAACGCGACCAATTTATGGCGCTACAAAATTAGAAAAGGAAACTTCATGTCTGTTGTCATTTATCACAACCCTCGCTGCTCTAAGAGCAGAGAAACACTTGCACTATTAGAAGAAAATGGCGTTACTCCAGAGGTTGTGCTTTATCTAGATGCTGATTTAAACCTTGAAACGCTACAAGGCCTATATGCTCAGCTTGGCCTGCCTAACGTACGTGCAATGATGCGCACCAAGGAAGCGATTTATAAAGAGCTGAATCTTGGTGATGAAGCACTAACAGAGCAAGAGCTATTTAACGCTATGCTTGAAAACCGCAAGCTTATCGAGCGCCCAATCGTGATTGCGAATGGCAAGGCTCGACACGGTCGTCCGCCTCAGCAGGTTCTAGAGATCCTATAATGCCAACCACATCCCCAGCTGAAATGGCGCCAAACACAAGATTATGGTTACGAGTAGCTCAAACAGGGCACTTTGCGCTTTTAGCTTGGGTTATACTTTGGCATAGCCTAATATCTCCGCCACTGGAATTTAGCCCGTGGTTTTTGACCATTGCTTGGGCGTTGCCTTTGCTCTTTCCCATTAAAGGGATATTACAGCAAAAGCCCTATACTTTTGCTTGGGCAAACTTCGTGCTTCTGCTCTATTTCCTACACTCGCTCACCTTGGTCTATGTTGATGAAGGCGAAAGAATGCTAGCTATTGTCGAAGTGCTATTAACCAGTATCGCGTTTATCGGTAATACACTGTATAGCCGATTGCGAGGAAGAGAATTGGGATTAAAACTCAAGAAGCTTTCTGAATATAAACAAGAAGAACAAGAGCGTTTTGGTCGCTAGCTTCCAGTTAAAATCGCAGAACAAGGCCCTATCAATTGCTAGGGCCTTTTATCAGAAGGTCTAGTAGGCAACTAGGCTAACTACCCAGCAGTTGGCTCGTAGCTAAACTCTTCAAAGTCAGCATGACAACCAAATCCACTGATATCAGCGCAGTGAAGCCCTACAAAGGCGCCCGTAAAGAAGCCTCTTCCATCAATGTAGTCATCTGACAAACGCCAAGCATCAAGCACTAAAGATAGCGTTTGCCACACCTTACCATCAAATGAGTAACTGTATTGATAAGTCAGACCCTCGACATTCACGCTAAACCAAATGCTGCGTACATCATCTGGGATCTCTATGGATTCATCATCATAGAAATGAAAACTTGCCGCTTGTTTGTCTACTTGCATCACTCGTATGCAGCGGCGCATACGCTCCTCATCAAACTCAACCGCTAAGTAAGTCCAATTACTGGTGTTGTAGTAACAGCATAAGCCCGCTGACTGCTGGAAGTTTGTCGGATCAAACTCAAGCTTGGTTGAAGCAATAAAATCATGGTGACGCCAACGAGTCGCTACCGTTGACTGTTCAAATGTCGACAGCAAACTATCATTGCCACGTAAGCGCAAATACCCCTGCCTTTCATACAAACTCCCCATAGATTCGGTAAAGGGAACCCTTAGCGTTTGCCAATGGCCCTGCAAAGACTCTGCAGAGAAATCGTCATACACAGACTCACTCTCGGCAGGAGATACCGCGGTAAGATTCAATGCGGGTATTTCTAGTTTCGCATGCTTTCCACCTACTACGGCTGGCCAGCCATCTTTCCATTCAATACGGTCAATGCCCGTTTCTCTTCCTAGAGAGCATGCACCTCGTCCCCACCTTGCCAGCCTTGGTCTACCCGCAAATTTTAACGGGCGGCTCACTAGGTAAGTAATGAACCATTCTCCATCTGGGGTTTCGACCAAGGAACCATGACCTGCTTTTTGCAGTGGGTTATCTGGAGTATGCCATGTGGATAGTAATGCTCCGTGCGGAGAAACCTCGTACGGTCCCATTAGGTGTTTAGAGCGAGCCACAGTCACATGGTGTTCAAAGCTTGTGCCGCCCTCTGCGGTAAGAAGGTAGTAGTAACCATCTTTCTTATACAGGTGAGGTGCTTCTGTGTACTTTAGGTTCGTACCACCGAATATGGATTGCCTATCACTAACTAATTTTCGTGATGCCACATCGTACTCTTGCACCACTATCTCATTGATGGGGTCGCTATGATTTCTTGGCCCCCAAGTACGATAAACGTAATACTTTTTACCATCATCAGCATGGAATAATGAAGGGTCAAAGCCACCATTTCCCATAGGAATTGGATCACTCCATGGGCCCTCTATCTGTTCGGCTATGACTAAGTAATTGCGACCATTTTTCCAAGGTGCATCTATCACTTTCACATCGGTGTAAAGTAGCCAAAACTTACCGTCAGCATAGCTCAGCGCCGGAGCCCAGATACCACCGGAATCAGGGTTGCCTTTCATGTCTAGTTTTTCAACGGTATCCAAAGGCATGGAAGCCAACTTCCAGTTTTTTAAATCCTTAGAGTGAAATATCCGAACACCCGGAAACCACTCAAAAGTTGAAGTTGCAATGTAGTAGTCCTCTCCCGCACGACAAACACATGGATCAGGATGAAAACCTTTAATAATTGGATTACTAATCATTTCGAATTCTCTTCTCTCAGAATCATTAAGTTACCGGTAACAATTGGTACTTATAATATTCTGTGTAAGAAAATTTTGATGGGATTGCGGTTAGATAAGAAAAAAAACAGAAGTGGGAAGTAAAAAAACGAAACAATCAGAGATTGACGATGAAGGTTCAAAAATCAATTCCCTGAATGAGAACTGCCTTGAGCAAGAAAAAAGCCAGTAGCAAGGCTACTGGCTTATCAAAAAACGCATTATTATCGGTTTATTCTAAGACTGCCATTCATACATCAGTATTTCAGGTTGAGGCTCCACGGACTCTTCGTCCATAGGCTTCGCTTCTTCAGAGGCTTGTGTCCCTGTGCTCTCAACAGATGTCGATTCAGCACCTGACTGTGGTGCATCTAAAGTCGATTCAATCTGTGATTCAGTAGCAGGCTCTACAGCAACTTCAACCTTACTTACCTTGTTGCTACGTAGAAGCTGTCGCTCAAAGTCCGCTTTATCAGTAATAAGGTTCACACGAAAATCAACCGAGCCACCCATTACATGCATAAGTTCGACTGACGCTACGCTTGGTAGGTTTTCTAGCATACGCTCAATATTAAAGAATGACTGGGCTTCAGCTACTCCGTTAAAGTTCACAACCACAGAAGATGCAATCTCTCCACTGGCCTTTGCCGAACTCTTTTGAGCGTAGTAGCGACCAAGATCGGCAACAAATGTCTCTGTCACTTGCTTGTTTGTGCCCGAGGCTTCGCCTGTTACTGGAGATAAAGATGCATCAGCAATGAACTGAGGCTTGTCATCATATAACGTCCAGCGCAGATTCTGTTGGCTACCGTTTCGTGTAATACCCGCAACAACCACAGCATCTACTTCATAACGACGGCTGCTGTCGGAAATCTGCTTGGTAAAGTTACCCCACACCTCAGTAGGCTGAATGCTAGTTACATCATCAATATCACCCACAGGAACCGTAATCGGTAGGCCCTTTTGAGCAGCAACGTATCTTAGGTTTTCAATAGAGGTTCTTTGAGATTGCTCCCAGCTAATGGTGCGATCATACCCATTATCTTCAACAACCCATACTAGCAAACGAGCTCGCTCATCAGGCCAATAAGGCAAGTCAGCTTGAGCAAGCAAAGCTTGAATTTGTTTAGGGTTGAAAGACATTTTTAGGGTTGGCTGTCCATCTTTTTCAGACGGAGTAATCGTTGAAAGAAAGCGGCTACTTTGAGTAATGGCTTTCTTTACTACCTCATTATCCAAAGAGGCAGCGTCACCGGTTGCTCGAACGATAACATCTCTCATGCCTTCGCGACGAGCCAACTCTTCACCGCTATATCTTGCATCTTCCTTCTGTTCAATCACCACAGCTTCGGTATCAAACACATTGACCTTAGTGACTGCAAACGCAGAAAAAGACGTTAACGCCGCTAGCATACAAGCCAAAAATCGCATAAATAACTCAATAATATGAAGTAGTTAGAAAATAATAAGCAAAGATTTCAAAACCAACAAGTAGAGCCACTAGAAAGCACCCTACTCGCGTTGGCTTATTGGGTATTATTTAGTACCGAAGATCTTGTCGCCTGCGTCGCCTAGACCAGGAACAATGTAACCCTTGTCATTCAGGCACTCATCGATCGCAGCTGTGTAGAGCTCGATATCTGGGTGAGCTTTTTCAAGCGCTTCAATACCTTCAGGGGCTGCTACAAGCACAAGTGCTTTAACTGTCTTACAACCTTGTTCTTTTAGAAGGTCGATGGTTGCAATCATAGAACCACCCGTTGCCAGCATAGGGTCAACAACAAGCGCAATTCGCTCATCAATGCATGACGCTAGCTTATTGAAGTATGGAACAGGCTCAAGGGTTTCTTCATCGCGGTAAACACCAACGACACTAATCTTTGCGCTAGGTACGTGCTCTAACACGCCATCCATCATGCCAAGACCAGCACGCAAAATTGGTACTACAGTAACTTTTTTACCTTTAATTTGGTCAATTTCAACTGGGCCATCCCATCCATTGATCGTCACGCGCTCAGTTTCAAAGTCTGCTGTAGCTTCGTATGTTAGTAGGCTACCTACTTCTGTAGCTAACTCTCTAAAACGCTTTGTGCTAATGTCCCCTTCGCGCATCAAACCCAGCTTATGTTTCACAAGAGGGTGTTTTACCTCAACGACTTTCATGCCTTTCTCCAGTCTAAAATCAACAAACCTATGAATTATATACCCAAACGACACCAAGTTACGAGTCACTCTGCCCTCAAGGCACAATTAAAGAGCGCGATTTACGACTATCAAAATTTTGAGCCAGTAGATCTATGTAAATGCTCCCTCTAATTGCAAAAATAATCACCATCTAGGGGCTCAAATCAACAACAATCAGAAATAACCGCGCAAACGTTTGCTATTGTCGATTATCCCTTGTTAGAATAGCGCCGATTTTTCTTCCCTAACTTTTCTAAACGAGGAATTTCCCGTGAGTAGTAACAAGGCTTCTCTTAGCTACAAAGATGCTGGTGTAGATATTGACGCTGGCAACGCACTGGTTGACAAAATTAAGGGTGCAGTAAAGCGCACACGTCGTCCAGAGGTCATGGGTGGCATTGGTGGCTTTGGCGCATTATGCGAACTGCCAACCAAATACAAGCAACCAGTACTGGTTTCGGGTACAGACGGTGTTGGCACTAAATTACGCCTTGCACTAGATATGAAAAAGCACGACACCATCGGCATCGATTTAGTTGCTATGTGTGTGAACGATCTTATCGTTCAGGGTGCTGAGCCTCTATTTTTCCTAGATTACTACGCGACAGGGAAGCTCGACGTAGACACTGCTGCTGATGTAGTTGCTGGTATTGCTGAAGGCTGTGTTCAGTCTGGCTGTGCACTTATCGGTGGTGAAACTGCAGAAATGCCAGGTATGTACGAAGGTGACGACTACGATGTTGCTGGATTCTGTGTTGGTGTTGTAGAAAAAGAAGACATCATCGATGGCACTAAAGTTGCTGCGGGTGATGCTTTGATTGCTGTAGGTTCAAGTGGTCCACACTCAAACGGTTACTCTCTAGTTCGTAAGATTCTTGAGGTTTCTAATGCAGATCTAAACCAAGATCTTGAAGGCAAGCCACTAGGCGAACACCTACTAGAACCAACAAAGATCTACATCAAATCAGCACTTAAAATGATCGAGAAGCATGACATCCACGCTATCTCTCATATTACAGGTGGTGGTTTCTGGGAAAACATCCCACGCGTTCTTCCAGAAGGTACTAAAGCGGTTATTGATGGTAACAGCTGGAACTGGCCTACTATCTTCAACTGGCTTCAAGAGAACGGTAACGTTACTACGCACGAGATGTACCGCACATTCAACTGTGGCGTTGGTCTAATCGTTGCTCTACCTCAAGATCAAGCGCAGCAAGCTGTAGCTCTTCTTAATGAAGAAGGCGAAAACGCTTGGGTTATTGGTCAAATCGCTGAAGCAAATGGCGAAGAAGAGCAAGTAGAGATCCGTTAATCATGACTAGAATCGTCGTCCTTGTCTCTGGAAACGGAAGTAACCTTCAGGCCATTATTGATGCCTGTGCTAATGGTGACATTCAAGGTCAAGTCTGTGCTGTCTTTAGTAATAAAGAAGAGGCCTACGGCCTTGAACGCGCAAGAACAGCGGCGATTCCAGCCCATGCTTTATCTCACAAGAACTTTGCTGACCGCCTAAGTTTTGATTTGGCTCTGATGAAGCAAATCGACGAGTACCAACCAGATTTGGTGGTACTCGCTGGCTACATGAGAATTCTCAGTGACGAGTTTGTTGAGCACTACCTAGGTAAGATGATCAACATTCACCCTTCACTGCTTCCTAAGTATCCAGGGCTTAACACCCACCAGCGAGCTATAGATGCCGGAGATTCAGAGCACGGTAGCACCGTTCACTTTGTCACTCCTGAACTCGATAGTGGCCCGATTGTTGGACAAGTTAAAGTTGCTATCACAGCTAGTGATGATGCCGAAAGCCTAATGGCTAAGGTGCAAAAAGCAGAACATCAGCTATATCCTGACATAGTTCGGAAGATAGTTTCTGGTGAGATAAGCTGGAATAATTAACAACTAGAAAGCAGCCTTGCAGCTGCTTTTTTTATGTCCAAACAAAATGGGCTGACGATAAAGGCACGGTTACCGTGCCTTTATTTATTGCTCTAGTGCTTGTGTGGGCGCCTGACTTGCAGGCTTTGCTGCCGCATAAGCGACATCAACTAGTAAATCTGAGTTACCAGCAATCACCTCGCCGTTTTGAAACAGCGTAAACTCGCCGGGCTTCAATCTGTGCCAAGTTTCGTTGTCGGTGAGAGGCTGAGTTGCAATCACTGACACGACATCGTTTGGTGTCGTTTCTTCCTGGAAGTTGATGGTTACATCTTCGTCGATAAGAGTTGCCTTACCAAAAGGAGCGCGCCGAGTGATGTAGTAAAGATGGTTGGTGCAATACGCCATCACATACTCACCATCACTAAGCAGCATATTAAACACGCCAAATTCTCTTAAGCTATCGCATAGTGTAACCATATAAGCAAACACGGGCTGCATATCTTGAGGAGGCTCAGGGAAGCGCTCTTCTAATTTATGCATTATCCAGCAAAAAGAAAGTTCACTGTCTGTCTTTCCTACAGGGCGGTGACGACCAGTGTGCATCTCATGGTAATCAGACAATTGACCATTATGCGCAAACGTCCAATACCTACCCCACAGTTCGCGAGTAAATGGGTGGGTATTTTCTAGATTCACAGCGCCACGGTTTGCCTGTCTAATATGACTGACTACAGCACAACTCTTAATCGGATAGCTTTGTACCAGCTCTGCTATCTTTGAATCGCAGCTAGGGTTAGGATCTTTAAAGGTACGAAAACCCTTTCCTTCATAGAAAGTAATCCCCCAGCCATCGGTGTGAGGCCCAGTGTTCCCCCCACGCTGAATCAAGCCAGTAAAACTAAAACAGATATCTGTTGGCACATTAGCGCTCATGCCAAGCAGTTCACACATAGGAATCTCCTGCTAATAGATCTCAGTGTCCTTACTGAGTTTCCATCTCTTTTTCAATTAATTGAATGATGATATGGATGATCTTGATATGTATCTCTTGTATACGATCCGCATAGCCAAAATGCGGCACTCGCACTTCAACATCGGCTGTACCCGCCATTTGCCCACCGTCTTTACCGGTCAAAGCAATGGTTTTCATTCCCTTTGCTTTCGCAGCTTCAATAGCCCTTAATATGTTGGCTGAGTTACCTGACGTAGATAGCCCGAACAACACATCACCCTTCTGGCCTACAGCTTCTACATAACGAGAAAAAACGGCCTCATAACCGAAGTCGTTGCTCACACATGACAGGTGGCTAGGATCAGAAATTGCGATACCAGGGTATCCAGGTCTGTCCTCTCGGTATCGTCCTGTTAACTCTTCTGCAAAGTGCATCGCATCACAGTGAGAGCCACCGTTACCACAAGACAAAACCTTACCGCCAAGCTTAAATGAATCCGCAATGGTTTTTGCAGCTTTCTCTATCTGAGCAATATTCTCATCATCCGATAGAAATGCCTCTAATACTGTAGCTGCTTCATTTAATTCACCCTTAATAAGGTCATGATACATGGCAGATCTCTCCTGATTAATAACGCCATTGTTATAGCAACGAATGTAACAAGAAAAGTTTAGCAGTGTCGAGACTCTTACTCGCAGATTTCCAACTCAATAGGCTCAATGACTACTATTTCGCCGACAAATCACTTTTGATACCGCTCGCGACTCAACTCACAAAACCCCACCAATAATGCTTTACAAATAATTAACATTTGCGATACTAATTTGAACTGGTTAGACCTCTTACCTATTATTAAGAGGTATCACTGCTCAATGGAGATGCTTATTACATGGAAATACTTGTTGCTCTACTTACCCTTACCGTGGTGTCAGGCACCTGTCTGTATCACCGCACATCACTATTTTCGGGGTTTCTAGCCAATACGTCAGCCTTGGTTATATGTTCTCTCCTATCTGGTTTCTCCTTCATTGCTTGGGCGATTTTACTGTCTGTCACAGCCTTTATGATATTTGATGAGTGGCGTCAGAATGCCGTCACCAAAAAGGTTTTAGCCTCATTCAAGAGCATGTTGCCACCCATGTCTCAAACCGAAAAAGAGGCACTTGATGCTGGTACAACGTGGTGGGAAGCGGAGCTATTTCAAGGCAAGCCAAACTGGCAGTTTCTAAAAGACATTCCAAAATCTGAGCTTTCTGCAGAAGAAAAAGCCTTCCTCGATGGGCCAGTTAACGAACTCTGCTCAATGATCAATGACTATCAGATAACTCATGAAATGGCAGATATGCCACCCGAAGTATGGCAATACCTGAAAGACCATAAGTTCTTTGCCATGATCATCAAGAAGAAATATGGCGGTCTTGAATTTTCAGCCTACGCTCAGGCGCTGGTGTTACAAAGACTGGCGGGAACATCCATAGTGGTCGCCTCTACCGTTGGTGTCCCTAACTCTCTTGGTCCTGGTGAGCTACTGCAAATGTACGGTACCAAGGAGCAACAAGACCATTACCTACCAAGACTTGCAATGGGCAAAGAGATCCCTTGTTTTGCCCTTACCAGTCCCGAAGCAGGTTCAGATGCTGGCGCCATTCCGGATTTTGGCGTTGTATGTGAAGGTGAATGGCAGGGTAAGAAAGTACTGGGTATGCGCCTCACTTGGAACAAACGCTACATCACGCTAGCCCCTGTGGCCACCGTACTGGGTTTAGCCTTTAAACTGAGAGACCCTGATGGCCTACTGGGTGACAAGGAAGACCTAGGTATCACCTGCGCCCTGATCCCAACTAATCTTGAGGGCGTTAAAATTGGTCGCAGGCACTTCCCATTAAACATTCCTTTCCAAAACGGTCCTACTCAGGCTGAGGACTTGTTTGTCCCTCTAGACTTCATCATTGGTGGACAAGAGATGGCAGGCCAAGGCTGGAAGATGCTAGTGGAATGTTTATCGGTAGGACGCGCGATTACTTTACCTTCAACCAATACTGGTGGCATCAAGACCAATGCTCTCGCTATTGGGGCGTATGCTCGTATTCGCCGCCAATTTAAACAGCCTATTGGCCGAATGGAAGGGATTGAAGAGCCACTCGCTAGAATTGCTGGCAGTGCGTACTTGCTCGAAGGGGCTAACCTACTGACTATGGGAGCGATTGATAATGGTGCCAAGCCCTCTGTTATCTCTGCCATCGTTAAATATCACTGTACACACCTAGGTCAAAGAGCGTCGATTGATGCCATGGACATCGCCGGTGGTAAGGGTGTAATGCTCGGCCCTTCCAACTTCTTAGGTCGCGCCTATCAAGGTGCACCTATATCAATAACCGTGGAAGGCGCAAACATACTGACTCGCTCATTGATGATCTATGGGCAAGGTGCTATTCGCTGTCACCCTTATATCCTTAAAGAAATGGAAATGGCCTATTCTGATGCTCCCAATGCATTGGCTCAGTTTGATAAAGCGTTATTCAGCCATGTCGGATTTGCTATGAGCAACTTATCTCGTAGTTTAGTGTTTGGGGTTACTGATGGTTATGGCTCTGACGCACCGACTAACGATGAAACCAAACGCTACTATCAACAGCTTAACCGTTACAGTGCTAACCTCGCGTTTCTTTCTGATATCTCTATGGCGTTCCTTGGAGGCTCCTTAAAGCGTAAAGAGCGTCTATCTGCACGCTTAGCCGATATGCTTGGACAGCTTTATCTATGCTCTGCCATGCTCAAGCGCTTTGAGTTAGATGGAAGCCCTAAGGAAGACTTAGCACTGGTACATTGGACCGCTCAAGATAGCTTATTTAAGATTGAGTCCGCAATGCATGACTTCTTAGTCAACTTCCCAGTGAAATGGATAGGCCTTAAGCTTCGCGTGCTATTAATGCCGATTGGGCGTGTGCGTAAAGCGCCTTCAGACGTATTGGATAGCGAGGTAGCTAAAATTCTGCAAACACCGAGCGCTACTCGCTCTCGACTTGGACGTAACCAATACCTAGAGCCATCAAAGTACTGTGTTCAAGGTCAATTAGAGCTAGCTCTAACCGTAGTCTTGCAGGCTGAACCTATCTTCGACAAGGTGTGTAAAGCCCTTGAGCAGCGTAAGTCTTTCACGCGACTAGATCTTATTGCTAAGCAAGGACTCGAAGCCAATATGATCAGTCAAGAAGAGGCTGAGATATTAATAGAAGCAGAGCAACATCGACTTCGCAGTATCAATGTCGATGACTTTGACCCACAAGAACTGCCAGCTAACTCAATAAAGCAACAGCAGGTCCTAAGCGAAACTGAAGCCTAGTGCTAAAAAAACAAAAGCCCTGCGACCGATGTAATCGCAGGGCTTCTTTGATCTAAGTGTTTATTACCAGCTTGGCTCGCCAGAAAGAAGCGTCAGCCTTTCAGCGTGGGCTGCAAGCTCATCATCACTAGCTTTAATCACCCTCAAAGGGGCTCTTCCCGACGCGACGCGTTGAATGCTATCTCCACCAGCGTCTCCACCGCTATCACCACCAAACTGAATCGCCGTCTGTCCACCCGTCATAAACAAGAACACATCCGCCAATATCTCGGCATCGAGCAAAGCGCCGTGCAATACACGCGCTGAAATATCGATGGTGAAGTGCTTAGCTAACGAATCGAGGTTTTTACGCGCTGGCATGTTCGGCATGCGCTTTGCCATCGCCAAGGAGTCAGTAATTTTGCAGTAGTCTTCCGTCTTACCGATAGATGGGTCTAGCTTACTAAATTCATAGTCCATAAAGCCGACATCGAAGGGTGCGTTATGAGCTACCAGCTCAGCCCCATCGATAAACGCCAAGAACTCTTTATGAATATCTTTGTATTCTGGTTTATCACGCAAAAATTCATCAGTAATACCGTGAACCGCAATCGCATCTGGCTGAATCTCACGGTCTGGCTTGATGTATACGTGGAAGTGGCGCCCCGTTAACTTACGGTTCACGATCTCTACAGCACCGATCTCAATGATTCGGTGACCAAGGTAGGTAGGACCGCCTTCACGGTTCATACCTGTGGTTTCTGTATCGAGCACCACTATGCGGCGCGAATTGTTACTAGTATTCATAATTAAAACTGTGTCAGACTAATAGGAAGGCCTCTATACAGACAATCATATCAAATCATGAATAAACAGGTTGAGATTTTCACAGATGGATCTTGCTTAGGCAATCCAGGTCCAGGTGGCTATGGCATCGTCATGCGCTACAAAGAGCACGAAAAACAGATAGCCAAAGGCTTCACACTGACGACCAACAACCGTATGGAAATGATGGCAGCCGTTGAAGGGCTTAAACTTCTCAAGGAGCCATGTCAGGTAGTACTTACCACTGATAGCCAATATGTACGTCAGGGAATTACTCAGTGGATTCACAACTGGAAGAAACGTGGCTGGAAAACAGCGGACAAAAAGCCTGTTAAAAATGCAGATTTATGGCAAGCACTGGACAAAGAAAACCAGCGCCACCAAGTCGAATGGAAATGGGTAAAAGGTCATGCTGGGCACAGAGAAAACGAAATTTGTGACGAGATTGCCCGCCTAGCCGCAGAAACCCCTACCGATGAAGATACAGGGTATCAGCCTTCTTAAGTCATTAGGCTTCAGGCTTAACCCGGCAATTTAGCCTCACTGGAGAAAGGCGTCGTTTCAGTTTCCAGTGGGGTTTGATTGGTTTAAGTGGGTACGTTCTCTTGCGAGCCACGATAAAGTATTGACTGCAAAACGGCGTGCTCCAACCCCCTATCCCATTCTCTATCCAAGTCCATATCGCACGTTGCTTTTTCGATGGTATCAATCCATAGCTATCCATGTGCACCACTTGATAATTCAGTACACTGAGCCAATCCTGAACTCGATACGGCGTAAACATTCGCCCGCTCCAAGGCAGGTTCTTCTTGCGCCATGGCATCAAGCTATTCAGCCCAGATAAACTAATGGGATTAAAGCCTGTCAGTATTAGATAACCATCATCAATCATCACACGGTCTACCTCTCGCAATAAGCGGTGCGGATCCAAGCAATAATCTAGTTGATGCGCCATCAGAACAACGTCTATGCTCTTCTCTAGGAAGGGTAAATCATAAGCGTCGGCTACGATGCTATGAATTGGGTTTACTATATCTAGGTTGATTTGATGCTGAATGTTACAGTTGCAACTGGTAATCTCACAACTTAGTCCACCAAGCTTAAGCATATGATAGCCAAATAATTTTGGGCACCACTCATCCAAACGCATTTGAATCGCATCGCGTACCCAAACATGTTTAGGCAAGTCGTCCCAAGAATGGGGCTGAGTTATTTTCCGTGATATCCGAGCTGGTCGCATTCAGCAGTCATCCGTACAGAAACAATAGGAATATCTTAATGTTAGTCGTAAAAAGCATACCCGCATTTAATGATAATTACATCTGGCTTATTCACAATACGCAAGGACAGTGTGCGGTTGTTGATCCCGGTGATGCTACTCCAGTGTTGTCTTACCTGAAAGAACACCAACTAGAACTCACTACGATCTTAGTCACCCATCATCATGCTGACCATATTGGCGGAGTATCGGAACTCAAGCGTGCCTTCCCTGACACCATGATCGTAGGCCCTAAAAATGACGCTGTAGCAGGCCTAACACACTCGGTTGATGCAGGGCAGCAACTAGACCTATTTGGCGAGCGTTTCTTAGTCCTAGGCTTGCCTGGACATACTCTAGGGCACGTAGGTTACGTAGGTGATGGCAAACTCTTCTGTGGTGATGTGCTTTTCTCTGCCGGTTGTGGCCGCGTGTTTGAGGGAACACCTGCCCAAATGTGGCAATCTCTACAAAAATTGGCGGCTCTACCCGTAGAAACTGAAGTTTACAGTGCTCATGAATACACCTCGAGTAACCTCTCATTTGCAATGGCGATTGAACCCGGTAATCCACAGTTACAAATTTACAGAGAAAAAGTAAATCAGCTTAGAGCTCACCAAAAACCAACATTACCGACTACTATTGAACAGGAAAAATGGATTAACCCTTTTTTGAGGGTAGAAATCCCAGAGGTTGTCAATTCTGTGTCACATCGTACAAGTGATCTTAGCCCTGAAGGCGTGTTTACCGCACTTCGTAAATGGAAAGATAGCTTCTAATTCAGTACACTCAACCCCAATTTTGGAATCATACCAACCTAGTTCGTTGTACTTGAAGTTAAAGAATCAACAGCTCTACATTTAGGTTGGTATTACATAGCACGAAGGCTTTTTGAATGAAATTGAAATACAGTTGGATATTGGCTCTGCTACTTGCAGGCTGTCAGGCACCACAACAGCCCACAGAGAAGGATGTCTCAGAGCTCCCTCCAACAACAGAAGAAAGCCAACCTGAAGATACACTACCAAGTGATGCAGTTAAACAACCAACTGATGAGGTCGAGAAAGCATCTGAGCTAACCGCTCAACAGCAGCAAGACCTTTGGAAGCGTATTGGGATGCAACTTGAGTTGCCAGTGGCGGACAATAAAAAAGTCGCCTATTACCGCGATTGGTACATCAAACACCCTAGCCACCTAAGAACCGTATCTAAAAGAGCTGAACCCTTCCTACATCTGATCGTAGAAAAAATTGAAGAAAAAGATCTTCCTATGGAGCTGGCTTTGTTGCCTGTCGTAGAAAGTTCTTACGATGCATTTGCTTACTCACACGGCAGTGCTTCAGGGTTATGGCAGTTCATTCCTGGTACCGGTAAATGGTATGGCCTTGAACAAAACTACTGGTATGACGGTCGTAGAGACGTAGTGGCTTCTACTGATGCTGCATTGAAGTATCTCAGTGACCTCAACGAACGTTTTGACGGCAACTGGAATCATGCTATTGCTGCTTATAACAGTGGCGGAGGACGCGTTAGCAGCGCGATACGTAAAAATCGTCGCTTGAATAAACCAACTGATTTTTTCTCTCTTGAGTTACCACAAGAGACCAGTGCATATGTACCTAAACTCATGGCAATTGCCGATATCGTAGCAAATCAGGAAAAGTATGGCGTTGATATCCCTGCGATCGCCAATAAGCCCGTACTGGTTGAAGTTGACCCGAAAGAGCAGCTTGATCTAGGTATTGCCGCGCAATATGCCGGAATACCAGTGAAGGAGCTTCAGAGCTACAACCCAGCTTACAATCAATGGGCTACTGCTCCTGAAGGGCCACAAAAATTATTGATCCCTGAAGCGCAACAAGAACAATTCTTAGCCAAGGTTGAAGAGAATCGTGGTAAAGGTGTCAAACTGGTTCGCTACAAAATTCAGTCCGGTGATAGTTTAGGTGTTATTGCTCAAAAACATAACACCACCATAAAGGTCATTCAAAATGCCAACGGCATGTCAGACTCGAATATTAGAGCTGGGCGTTACTTATTGATTCCAACCTCTACCCAGTCAGACAGTACCTATGCCTTGAGTGCGGACAACCGTTTAAAGCAAACTCAATCTCGTAATCGAGGTGACTACAAGGTCTCTCATACAGTGAAGTCAGGTGAGAGTTTCTGGAGCATAGCTAAGAACCACAATGTCTCTGTGCAATCATTGGCAAAATGGAATGGTATGGCACCTAAAGACACGCTGCGTGTTGGTCAGAACCTGGTGGTATGGAAGCAAGGTGAACAAGGTGCTGTAATGCGCACCGTTTACTACAGCGTCCGCAGTGGTGACAGCATTAGTACGATTGCCAACCGATTTAAAGTGCGCTCTAGCGACGTGATCAAATGGAACAACCTGAATACATCAAGCTATCTACAGCCAGGACAAAAGCTCAAGCTATATGTCGATGTCACTAAGGTTAGCGTTTAATCTCTGCAATAGAAAAACTTGCTAGCATAGGGTTATGATCGGAGGCGTCACTAGTGGGCGCCTCAGCTTTTTTTAGATTTAAGCCGCGATAATAGATATGGTCTAGAACATGACCGCCCATGAACTCTGTTCGTTGATCGGGTTCAAATACTACTTCTTCAAGATTCGCCGACGACATAATCTGTGTCAGCTGTTCAAGCCTTGCATCACTCCACGTATTGAAGTCTCCGCCAAGAATGACAGGTCCATTATGTTGCTCAAGCTTACTTGCTAACAGTTTTAGCTGCTTTGAGTACGCCTCAGTGCCAAAAGTAAAGTTGATGCCATGCAGGTTACCTACCGCTAGCACTTCTCCATTAGACAGAGGATAAGTAGCAAATAACGCTGACTTAGGGATCTGTATCCATGGCTCAGCATCTAACTGTGCACAGGCACGAATAGGATAGACTTGGGTAATATTAAAAACGCCCGCACTCACATCAAATGACTCAAAGGCTTTCACTTGTTGTCCTACCCAGTTCAGTTGATATAGCCAAGCCTTAAATTCATCCGTAAAGCTGACTTCTTGCAGAAGCCCCAGTTGCTTTCCATTAAGTAGCTTGGTCAGTTCAGATTGCCAATCATCTTTGTTTTGCTTGTAGATATTCCAAACCAACACATCAATGCGCCCTTCATCATCAATGGCTTTACCACTTTGCTCAAAGGCCGTACATTGAAAGGCACTTTCTGCCTCTGTATCGGTTATTCCATCCGCCATAACCAAATGTTCGGAATCAGGTACGCTAATAGGAAATTCAATCGCAAGAACGGCTGTAGTTAAAAGCACGGCAATAACGGGAGCAAGCAGCCACCTTTTAGAGGGTGATGTCATAGTTGGAGATACCTAGCTAATAGCCCATGAGAAGTTGAGTTGTATAACCTTATACTATTCCCTACCCCATAGAAAAGAAAAGCCCCCGCACAATGGCGAGGGCTTACAGTATTTATTCGACGAGATTAAATCGCGTCTTCGTCTTCTTCCCCAGTGCGGATACGAACAACACGCTCCACGTCAGTCACGAAGATTTTACCATCACCAATCTTACCTGTTTGCGCGGTTTCAACGATTGTATCAATGCATTGCGCTGCAACGTCTTCTGATACAACAATTTCAAGCTTAACCTTAGGAAGGAAATCAACCATGTACTCAGCACCACGGTAAAGCTCAGTGTGGCCCTTTTGACGACCGAAGCCTTTGACTTCAGAAACCGTCATCCCTGTAATTCCAACCTCAGCTAGCGCCTCACGCACATCATCAAGTTTAAAAGGTTTAATGATCGCTTCAATCTTTTTCATTCCTACTCCCTAATTTGGTCAAGCCTATGACAAGTCCAAGTATTATCAACGATTTCTACCAAATTACCATATAGGAATTGTGCATTCTTGAGCTTAAGAGAGTAAAAAGTGTTGCTATTATTTCATCGAAGAATAATAAGCGCCTAGATTCTCCATATCTTGATCGCTTAACATCGATGCTTGAGCCTGCATAACAGCCGCCAAACCACCATTGCGTTGCTTCGCTTTGTACGCTTTCAAAGAACTCACAATATATTTAGCATTTTGGCCATTTAAATTAGGGTAGCCATCAATAACTGCCTTGCCGTCAGCACCATGACAGGCAGCACAGATTTTTGCTTTTGCTTTACCTGCTTCAACATCAGCAGCCTGTGCTGTTATCCCTACCAACGAGGTTAATAGAGCTGCAACAATGAGAGACTTCTTCATAATTACTCCTTGTTAATTATGTTTTTTCCAATAAAAACGGTGACTTGAGCCCGAGTATCCTCTGCATACAAATGAATCGCCAACCGCAACTACTTCTTCGTTATACATCAAAATAGGTGTCTGCGATCGTTTCCATGGTGGAATTTGATACTCCTGAAACAGTTTTTTTAGTTTTCGGCTTCCTGAGCGCTCATCTGGGTGGGCAGTCAATCCTCCTGGATTAAACTGAACCCACACTTTTTCGTCCGGTTTTGGGGCTCGCACAGGTAGGCCAATATCACTTTGACTGCTGATCTCTACAAACCCTAAATCATTAGGTAATTCCGTGGCTGTATCAATAGCGATAGCGGATTGCCAATACGGCGTCTCCTTGCTTTGTTCAACAAGGAACAGATTTTTTTGAAAGCGCCTAACGCTCACTTTACCAATAATTAATTTAGGGTTGGCATCTTGCGAGGCCTTGATTACCTCATGATAAATTAATCCCAGAGCTTTCTTTCCTGGCATGGGAAAGCTATTTTCGGCAAACCAACGTCGTAGTAAGCGATTGCGTATAGCTTCTGATAGCTCGCCTAATGCGTCTGCGTGTAGGCTATTATCTGCATTAAGAACGCTTTGATACTGCTGATCTAAAAGCTCATCCAATAACTGCTCTTGTTCAAAGCAGAGCTGTGCACTTCGCAATGCACTGGCTTGTATTTCGGGCCAACGCTTAGATAAAGCAGGGATCACCTGGTGACGAAGAAAGTTTCGATCAAACTGCGTATCTTGGTTACTTTCATCTTCTACCCACTCGAGCGCCTGTTGCTTGGCAAACGCTTCTAGCGCCTCTCTCTTCAAAGATAGAAATGGGCGCACCAACATAGCCTCGCCAAAGGTGGATTTTATTCCCATGGCAGCTAATCCTCGAGGACCACTACCACGCTTTAGAGCCAGTAGCATCGTCTCCAATTGATCGTCAGCATGCTGGGCTGTAAGAAGTAAGTCATTCTTATTAAGGTGTTTAGACAACAGGGCATAGCGTGCTTCTCTCGCCTGCGCTTCAAGACTCTGCTTACTGTGAATGTCTAGACTGGCAAACTCTGCATAAAAAGAGACTCTGGCCTCTTCACACCACAATCTGCATTGCTCCATCCAGTGATCAGCATTACGACTCAGCCCATGATGAACATGTACCGCACGAACCTCGAGTGTTGGATTCTGCAATTGATAATGAGATAAACATTCCAGCATGACTCTAGAATCTAGACCGCCACTTAACGCCAGCACCAGCCGATTAGTATCCCCGACAAGGCTAGCATTTATCACATCTGAAAAGGTTTCAATAACAGATTTCACGGTGTTCCTTAATAATACCAATCGTACGAAATAACTGCTCATTCTAGCTAGTTAAAATACTATTTCTGATCACTTACTTAGTGTGATTGGTATAAGCACAATCAAAAAAGGTGAGCCAAGCTCACCTTTAACAATAAATCATTCGTAATCTAGTTACCTAGATTAGCAGTAGCCGTAACTCATTAGACGGTCATAACGACGCTCTAGAAGCTCTTCGTTATTTTTGCCTTCAAGCTCTTTCAGCTGAGCAATCAAAGTACTCTTAACATTTTCAGCGGTATGTACAGGATCGCGATGTGCGCCGCCTAGAGGCTCAGAAATGATTTCATCAATCAAACCAAGCTCTTTCAAACGAGGAGCCACTAGACCCATAGCTTCGGCTGCTTGAGGGGCTTTATCAGAATCACGCCACAAAATTGAAGCACAACCTTCTGGAGAAATCACTGAGTACGTTGAGTACTCAAGCATGTTCACATAGTCACCTACACCAATAGCAAGTGCACCACCAGAGCCACCTTCGCCAACCACGTTACAGATAACTGGAACGGTTAGCCCCGCCATAACTTTAAGGTTAGTTGCGATAGCTTCAGATTGACCACGCTCTTCAGCACCAACACCTGGGTAAGCACCGGCAGTGTCAATAAAGGTAATGATTGGCATATTGAAGCGCTCAGCCATTTCCATCAGACGCAACGCCTTACGGTAGCCTTCAGGCTTAGGCATACCAAAGTTACGAATAACTTTTTCTTTAGTTTCACGACCTTTTTGATGACCGATGATCATCACAGGGCGACCATCTAGACGAGCCATACCGCCAACGATAGCTTTATCATCAGCAAACGCACGATCACCACACAGTTCATCGAACTCAGTGAACACGTTTTCAATGTAGTCATATGTGTAAGGGCGTTGTGGATGACGAGCTAGCTGAGCTACCTGCCATGCACCTAAATCACCAAAGATCTTTTTCTTCAGCTCTAGGCTCTTCTTTTCAAGGGAAGCAATCTCCTTGTCCAGATCAACTCCCTCTTCTCCACCGTGTCGACTTACATCGCGCAGGGCTTCAATCTTTGCTTCTAGCTCTGCAATTGGCTTTTCAAACTCTAGAAAGTTCAAAGTCATCTAGCATTCCTTCATTCTTTTGAGCTGAAGACAGCGTGTTCTGTCATCAGTTAAATTCGAGTTCCACTTGGTCATTACCAAGCAACTGCTTTAAATCGTCAATCAACGTATCGGTTGGCGTGACTCGCCATTCCACTCCCAAAGAGAGCTTAGCTCTTGCGTCGCTACGTTGATAATAAATATTGACTGGAATAGTACCAGCGCGATGCGGTTCCAACACTCGACTAAAGCGTTCGAAGAACTGGGCATCGATTTGAGACTCTGATATCGAAATACTGAGTCCTGAGGCGTATTTTTCGCGAGCATGGCCAAGATCCATAACCTCACGCGCCGTCATTTTAAGGCCACCATTGAAATCATCAAAGCTGACCTGTCCAGAAACCACTACAATTCTATCTTTTTCTACCAATTCTGCATACTTTTCTAACACATCTGAGAAAAGCATCACCTCCATTCGGCCTGAACGGTCATCCAGCGAGAGTATACCAATCCGCGTTCCTCGCTTAGTCGTCATCACTTTAGCAGCAATAACCAGCCCTGCTAGGGTAACAGATTGGTCGCGTCTTGTTGGTGTGGCATTGTTCAATCGGCAACTGGTGTATTTAGCCAGTTCACGAAGATAGAGATTTATTGGATGTCCCGTTAGGTATAAACCAAGGGTTTCTCGCTCCCCTTCTAGCCATACCTTCTCTGGCCATTCAGGAACTTGGGCATACGCCTGCTCAACATCGGAGTGGGTATCGGTTAATACGCCAAACATATCGCTTTGACCAAAGGCCTCAGCCTGATGATATTGACCGGCTGCTTTTACTGCGGCATCTACCGAAGCCATCATAGCGGCTCGGTGAGGCCCTAGACGATCAAGCGCTCCGGCCTGTATAAGCTTTTCAATAACGCGCTTATTACACTTTTTAAGGTCAATGCGAGCACAGAAATCGAACAGATCTTTAAAGTGGCCATCTTTATTTCGCGCTTCGATGATGCTTTCAATAGGACCTTCACCCACGCCTTTAATGGCGCCAATACCGTACACAATTGCGCCAGTGTCATCGACATTGAAGCGATAAAGGCCTGAATTAACATCCGGTGGAAGCAGTTTAAGCCCCATGCGAATGCACTCATCGACCAGTCCAACCACTTTTTCGGTGTTGTCCATATCTGCGGTCATTACCGCAGCCATGAATTCTGCCGGATAGTGCGTTTTCAGCCACAGTGTCTGATAAGACACCAAAGCGTAAGCGGCTGAGTGCGATTTGTTAAAGCCATAACCCGCAAACTTCTCTACTAAGTCGAAGATTTTCATCGACAACTCGCCATCGACACCGTTGTTCTCTGCACCCTCTTTGAAGATAGATCGCTGCTTTTCCATCTCCTCAGGCTTTTTCTTACCCATCGCACGACGAAGCATATCTGCTCCACCTAGCGTGTAGCCTGCCAAGATCTGTGCGATCTGCATGACCTGCTCTTGATAGAGAATGATGCCGTAGGTTGGATCTAGCGTCTCTTTGAGTGATTCATGTTGCCAGGTTTCATCAGGGTAAGAGATAGCCTCACGGCCGTGCTTACGGTCGATAAAGTTATCTACCATGCCCGATTGCAAAGGCCCCGGACGGAACAGTGCTACCAATGCGATAATATCTTCAAAACAGTCCGGCTGAAGACGCTTGATAAGGTCTTTCATGCCTCGAGACTCTAACTGGAATACCGCCGTAGTCTCTGAGTTTTGCAACAGTCTAAAGGAAGCCTGATCATCCAGCGGAATAGACTCAATTCGAATCGGCTCTTGCCCACTTTTCTCTAAACGCGGGTTCACCAGGCCTAGGGCCCAGTCGATTATCGTCAGCGTACGCAAGCCCAAGAAGTCGAACTTCACGAGGCCGGCAGTTTCTACGTCATTCTTATCGAACTGAGTAACAGGGAACTGACCCTCAGCATCGGCGTAGATAGGAGCAAAGTCGGTGATCGTAGTTGGTGAGATAACCACACCACCGGCGTGCTTACCTGCGTTACGAGTACAGCCTTCAAGGATACGACACATATCGATGAGGTCTTTAACCTCTTCATCTGCTTCATACAGCTCACCCATTTGTGGCTCAGCATCAAATGCTTTAGCGAGTGTCATACCAGGATCTGGCGGTACTAGCTTAGAGATTCGGTCGACAAAACCGTACGGGTGCCCTAGCACACGACCTACATCGCGGATAACCGCTTTTGCAGCCATGGTGCCAAAGGTGATGATCTGCGAAACCGCATCACGCCCATACAGTTCAGCAACGTGATCAATAACCTGATCACGCTTATCCATACAGAAATCGATATCGAAATCGGGCATGGAGACACGCTCAGGGTTCAAGAATCGCTCAAACAGTAAGTCGTATTCTAAAGGGTCAAGGTCGGTAATTTTGAGAGCGTAAGCCACCAAAGAACCCGCACCTGAACCACGGCCAGGGCCTACCGGAATATCGTTATCCTTAGACCACTGGATAAACTCCATTACGATCAAGAAATAACCTGGGAAGCCCATCTGGTTAACTACGTCTAGCTCTATCTGCAAGCGTTCATCATATTCCGGACGCTTCTGCTGTCGAACGGCAGGATCAGGAAATAGAAATTCTAGGCGCTCTTCAAGACCCTCTTGGGACTTGTGAACCAAGAAGTCTTCAATGGTCATGTCACCGGTAGGAAAGTTCGGTAGGAAATACTCTCCAAGACGAACGGTAACGTTACAGCGCTTGGCGATTTCGACACTGTTTTGCAACGCTTCAGGAATATCAGAGAAGAGTTCACACATCTCCTCTTCAGTGCGAAGGTATTGCTGAGCACTGTAATTTTTAGGACGACGAGGGTCTTCTAGCGTGTAACCATCATGGATAGCAACACGTATTTCGTGGGCGTCAAACTGGTCTTGATTAACAAACACCACTTCATTGGTTGCCACTACAGGCAACTGATATTTCTCTGCACACTCAAGAGCAAAATGGAGGTAGCTCTCCTCATCAACGCGACCTGTTCGCGTCAACTCAAGATAAAATCGGTCTGAAAAATGCTGCTGATAAAACGCGACACTTTGCGCCGCAAGATCATGGTTTCCTTTAAGGAGTGCCTTGCCTACTTCACCACTCTTGCCGCCAGAAAGGACGATTAACCCTTCATTGAGCTCAGCAAGCCAAGCCTTATCAATAACAGGCTGATGCTGAACGTGTCCTCTGAGGTAAGCCTTTGAGATCAATAAAGTTAGATTTTTATAGCCTTGATTGTTGGCAGCAAGAACGGTTAGACGAGTGAGTTCTTCACCAAACTCGTCCGACTGCATGGTAAAGTCAGCACCAATAATGGGCTTAACGCCAGAGCCATGAGCGGTATTATAGAATTTCACTAGGCCACACAGGTTGGTGAAATCGGTAAGCGCCATTGCAGGCATGCCTATTTCGGCTACCTTTTTGACCAAAGGTGGCACTTTAGACAAACCATCTACCATGGAAAAGTCACTGTGGACGCGTAAATGTATAAACCTAGGCTCTGTCATAATTACTCTGTTGTTCCGTTAGTCCATTAATCTCTATTTTGGAGAAGGAATTCAAATTTTAGGATTAAGATGTTTCGAGTTGAGGTTAATCTAAGCCCAAAGCTCGTTTAACGGGTTTAAAACTCTTGCGGTGCTCTGCGATCACGCCATGTTGCTCAATGGCCTCAAAATGCGCCTTAGTCGGATAGCCTTTGTGTTTTGCAAAACCAAATTCAGGGTGTTTTTTATCAAGCTCGATCATTTCTTCATCGCGTACCACTTTAGCAATGATAGAAGCCGCACTTATCTCAGCAACCCTTAAGTCACCTTTGACCACCGCCAATCCTGGCATAGCAAGATCGGGAACTCGATTGCCATCAATCAAAGCGAAATCAGGCTGTACTGAAAGACCTTCAATAGCTCGGGTCATAGCTAACATCGTCGCGTGAAGAATATTAAGCTTATCTATTTCCTCTGGAGAACAGCGACCGACAGACCAAGCTAACGCCTTTTCTTTTATCTCTGGAAAGAGCGCTTGGCGCTTTTTCTCAGACAATGCCTTTGAATCTGTTAAACCTTGAATAGGGTTATTGGGATCGAGGATCACCGCAGCAGTCACTACATCGCCTACTAATGGACCTCGTCCAACTTCATCCACGCCAGCAAATAATTCATACCCTTGTGGATATTCAAACGCTGGCAATTCCACTTTTGCTTTAGCCATATTACTTGCCTATCAAATTCAATACAGCGTTCGCTGCCTGTTTATCAGCGTCACGCTTGATCCAAGAGTGCATCTCTGTGAATTTTTCTGTCATATAAGAGGTATCGCCATCAATAATATTTTGCATGGCCTCGAAGATGTTTTGTGCATTACACTCTTCCATGATCAACTCCTTCAGGAGTTCTTCATCAGCAAGAAGATTGGGCAAGCTATAGTATTTATTGAGCATCATACGCTTGGCAATAAACCCGCTCAGTTTATTCACTTTATAAGCGGTAACCATTGGACGATTGACCAACATGCCTTCCAATACAGCAGTACCACAAGCGAGCAAAACATAGTCGGCAGCGGCCATAATGTTGCGAGCTGAATTCTCTTCTATTATTTGAAAATCAAGCTCAGGCGCGACTTGTTGCCACACTTCTTCAAATTGCGCTCGTCTTGCTGGGTTCACAGCAGACACAATAAAGCCTATATCTGGGTACTTTTCTTGAAGTAGTTTACAGCCACCAATGAAGTCTTCTGCCATTAGCTTAATCTCGCCACGACGACTGCCTGGTAAAAGCGCTATCCAGCGTTTATCTTGCTGCAAGCCAAAGCGCTCGCGAGCCTCTGATTTACTCGAGTGTAAAGGAATTGCATCGGCGAGTGTATGCCCAACAAACTCACAGGCTACATTGTATTTATCGTAGAAAGCCTTTTCAAAAGGTAAGAATGCTAAGACAAGGTCTGTAGCTGCATCAATCTTAAAAATACGCTTTGGTCGCCATGCCCATACCGATGGACTGACGTAATGCACGGTTTTAAGCCCTGCATTTTTCAGTTCTAGCTCAAGGCGCAGATTAAAATCCGGGGCATCGATACCAATGAATACATCCGGTTGCCACTCTTTAAAAAACTTAGCGACTTCTTTCTTAATGTGCAGGATGCGACGTAACCGGCCTAACACCTCGACTATGCCCATGACTGAAAGCTCTTCCATATCAAACAGAGAGCGACAACCTAAAGCTTGCATCTTCGGCCCAGCAATACCGACAAATTCTGCATCAGGGTAGCGTTGCTGGATCCCTTTAATAAGCCCCTCGCCAAGAGTGTCTCCGGACAATTCTCCGACAACAACACCGATACGTAATGGTCGACTCATACTAGGCTCTCCTGAGGGTTTTCCTGAAATATATAAACAAAAAGACCGCCCATTACAGCGATCTTTTAGAGGGTCAACTAAACACTGAAATCAGCGAATGATGCCACGATTAACATCATTATTTAGGTAATCCAAGAACTGCTTAACCGCTGGGTACTCTTCAGCTGATTGAGCAATCTCTACCTTAGCTTCATCTAAGGTTAGGCCTGAGCGGTACAACGTTTTGAACGCGCGACGTACAGCTAGAATGTCTTGCTTCTCAAAGCCGCGACGCTTCATACCCTCAGAGTTGATACCGATAGGGCTACAGTGATTGCCTTGTGCCATTACAAATGGCGGTATATCTTGTGCAACTGTTGAGCCACCGCCAACAAAGGCATGAGCCCCAAGAGTACAGAACTGATGCACAGGAACCAAAGCAGTCAAGATAACAAAATCTTGTACCTTTACATGACCTGCAAGTGTCGCATTGTTGCCCAAGATAACATTGTCACCAATCACACAGTCATGTGCAATGTGCGCATTTACACAAAATAGGTTGTCGCTACCTACTTGAGTAATGCCTTTATCTTGAACCGTACCGCGATGCATTTGCACGCTTTCACGAATCACATTGCGATCGCCAACGATAAGTTGCGTCGCTTCGCCTTGGTATTTCTTATCTTGGTTTTCTTCACCCAAAATAGCAAAAGAGAACACACGGTTTCCATTACCAATCTTGGTCAAACCCTTAATTACGACATGAGACATAATCTCATTGTCTTCACCAATCTCTACATCGCCACTGATGTATGTAAACGGGCCTACCGTTGTGTTGGCACCAATCTTTACATTACCTTCAATAACTGCAGTAGGGTGAATTTTTGCAGTAGGATCAATCATATTAGAATTCTCGACGAGCACATTTCAGTTCTGCAGAACAAACAACTTCACCATCGACTTTAGCAACACCATTGAACATCGCGATACCACGACGGTTTTTCAACAGCTCTACTTCGATGATCATTTGGTCACCAGGGCTAACAGGTTTACGGAACTTCGCTTGGTCAACACTAGCAAAGTAGTACAATTCATTTTCTTTTGGTTCACCAAAGGTTTTGAACGCAAGTAGGCCAGTTGCTTGAGCCATCGCTTCTAGGATAAGAACCCCTGGGAAAACAGGTAATTGAGGAAAGTGGCCTTGGAACTGAGGTTCGTTAAAGCTCACGTTTTTCAAACCAATCAGGTATTTACCTTCTTCAAAATCGGTTACTCGGTCAAGAAGTAGAAACGGGTAACGGTGTGGAAGAAGAGATTGGATCTCCATTATATCCATGGTCTTTTTTTCAGAAGTCAAAGTTCAGTTCCTTTAATGTAACGCTTTAATTTATTTGAGAATTATAGACTAAAAAGACCTGCTTATTGCAGGCCTTGATGCTAACTTTATTCGCCAAGCCTTTTTTCAATCTCGCCGAGGCGATTCAGCATGTCTTCTAGCCTATTTAGGCGAGCGACAGATTTGCGCCACTCCCTATTAGGTTGTGCCGGCATACCAGAGGAGTATACCCCTTTCTCAGTAATACTCTTAAGGATCATAGCTCGACCTGAGATCATTGTCCCGTCTGCTATTTCCAAGTGCCCTGAGATGGCCGCGCCGCCACCAATAATACAATATTTGCCGATATGGGTACTACCACCAACGACAGTACCGCCAGCAATACAAGAGCCGTAATCGATACGCACGTTGTGACCAATCTGAAGTTGGTTATCCAGAATCACGTTACTTTCGATAATGGTGTCATCTAGGGCACCTCTATCTACAGTAGTGCTCGCACCAATCTCGACACGGTCGCCGATTTTTACCGAGCCAACTTGTGGGATCTTAATCCACTCACCACGTTCGTTTGCATAACCAAAACCATCAGCACCGATAACAGAACTTGAGTGGAATACACAACGCTCACCCACTTCTACATGATGGTAGATAGTCGCGTTAGCCCACAACCAAGTGCCGGCACCAATCTTAGCGTTTTTACCTACATAGGCACCTGCGCCAATGCAAACATTATCACCAAGTACTGCGCCAGATTCTACAGTGGCATTTGGGCCCACGGAAACGTTGCTTCCTAAGGTCACGTCGTCAGCAATAAATGCCGACGCTGAGATTCCAACTGCAGGTACTTCAGGGTTATTCAATGCTTGAGCAACCTTGGCATACGCCACATAAGGGTCAGCAACAACAAGAACATTGCCAATGCAGTGCTCTCGCTCGCTCTCTTTAACCATGACCACTGACGCTTTACACTCTGGCAATTGCTTCTTGTAGCGAGGATTAGACAAGAAGGTAATCTGCCCTTCTACAGCTTTATCCATCGCTGCCACAGAAGAAACCGTAGCATCTGGGTCACCATACAGTGTGCCACCCGTGATTTGTTCAAGTTGTTTTAGCGTCAGTTTTGTCATAGTTGATTACTTAAGCTCGTCGATTACTTTTTGAGATAGATCCAGTTCAGGTTTTGCGTATTGTAGAGCTTGTGCGTCTACAACCATGTCAACACCTTCACGCTTTGCAACTACCGCGATTGCATCTTGGATAACTTTGAATAGTTTCTGCTTCTCCTGAGCTTCACGACGCTGACCGTCACGCTCTAGAGATTGACCCTTAAGCTTGTACTCTGCCTCAAGGCCTGCAATCTCGATTTGTAGCTTACGAACACCATCGTCACCAAGCAGTTCGCCGTCACGACGCGCTTGGTCCATTTTGCTCTTAATCTTATTTTCAATTTCTTTTAGCTCTGCAGATTTATCCTTGAACTCATCTTGAAGAGTTTTAAGAACAGCCTCACGCTGAGGCAGTTCTTGGAAGATCTGAGCGGTATTCACGTATGCAACCTTCTGCGCAGCTTCTGCAGCATTCGCTACCAAAGATGCTGATAGAACTACAAGGCTTAGGCCAGCTGCTTTAATTAGTTTTTTCAAAGTTTTTTCCTCAAAGATTAGAAGGTTCTACCAATTGTAAAGGTGAAGACCTCTTTATCGTCACCCTCATAAATTTCTACTGGGGTTGCCAACGAGAAGACCAAAGGCCCCATCGGTGACATCCATTGTAATGCTGCACCAACCGATGCACGGAATGCGAACGGGTCTGAATAGTCGTAGTAGTATTTAGAACCAGGCAGATTCTCATCAATCGCTACATCAGTAAATTCTGTATCCCATACACTTGCAATATCAAAGAAGACACTGGTACGGATCTGGTTACGGAAGCTATCCCCCGCAAACGGAGTCGGTACAATTAACTCGATACTACCCAGCATGGTCGCGTTACCACCGGCTGACTCGTCGGTTGCAGAGTAACATGGGTTGTTACCGCCGCCATTACCAGAACAACCTGTTGGGTCGTTATACACGGCTTTTGGACCTGCTGAGTTAGAGCCAAAGCCACGTAGCGTAGTAAAGCCACCGGCATAGAAGTTCTCGTAGAATGGGAACAGGTTATCGTTACCATCTGTCTTACCATAGCCATTACCATAACCTAAGCGGCCACGTAGCAATAGTGCAAAGCTCTGCTTCTGGTTCAGAGGGAAGTACTGTCTCGCATCATACTGAACCTTAAAGTACTGGGCGTCAGAACCTGGAACCGTCATTTTACCCGTCAGGCGTTGGTGGTTACCTGAGGTTGGGAAAATACCGCGGTTTAGATTATTACGCGTCCATGTCAGAGAAACATCAAAATCGTCTGTATCGAGCGTATTATTGATCGGATCGTAGTTATCACCTTGAGATTGAAGGAATTGTTCAATCTGAACGTATGGGTCAAGGTTTGACAAACTGTTGTGCGTATAGCCAAGACCTACTTCGAAGAAGTTCAATTCATCGAATGGGAAACCCCAAGTTAAAGAACCGCCATAACTTTCATTGGTATAGTCGACGATACCCGCTTCCGAGGCTTCAAATTTGTTGTAGAAGATCTTACCACCCAAACTCACACCATCGAGGTTCCAGTATGGGTCACGGTATTCTAAGCTGACGTTTTGTTGGTAATCGTTCATCATTGCGTTAATACCAACGCGATTACCCGTACCTAAGAAGTTGTCTTGTTGAAGGCCAACCTGGAAGCTGATACCAGATTCAGTACCATAGCCTACACCAAAGTTAACACTACCTGAGTTTGCTTCTTTCACAGAGTACACAACGTCCACTTGGTCAGCAGTACCTGGTACTCGAACAGTCTGAACATCAACGGTTTCAAAGAAGCCCAAACGGTTCAAACGAGTCTTACCTGTCTCTAGGTTTCTCGAGTTCAGCCAGCTACCTTCCATTTGACGCATTTCACGTCGCAGTACTTCATCTTTGGTGGTGTTATTACCCACAAAGCGAATGTCACGAACATAGATACGATTACCCGCTTCTACGTTGACTACTAGAGATACTGTGTTGTTCTCATCATCAAATTCAGGGATGGTGCGTACGTTAGGGTAAGCATAACCCGATTCGCCAAGCACTCGCTTTATGGACTCTTCCATTCCAGTAACAGCGCCGCCACTATAAACGTCACCTTTCTCGAACGGATTCATTCCCTCAAATTCTTCGCGCTTACCGATCAACTCGCCGCGCACCTCAACATCTTCAACCTTGTACTGCTCACCCTCATCTAAGAATAGAGTGATGTAGACCCCTTTCTTATCCGGTGAGATAGCCACTTGGCTAGAGTCGACCTTAAACTTAAGGTAGCCCTGATCAAGGTAGTAAGATTTTAGTGCTTCCAGATCACCGGCTAGTACTTGCTTCTGGTATTTATCATCGGCCATGAAGTTCCACCATGGCACGTTAACATTTAGGTTAAAGCGCGATAGCAGTTCACTATCTGTGTAGACGGTATTACCGATGAAGTTAATCTGTTGGATCTTGGCTGAAACGCCCTCAGAGAAGACAAACTTTAAGTCAGCACGGTTACGAGGAAGAGGCGTTACAACGGCTTGTACAGACGCGTTGTATTTACCCACACTGTAGTAGAAGTCCTCAAGTCCCTTCTCTATGGTACTCAATGCTGTGCGGTCTAATGCCTCACCCACTTGAACACCAGATGAATTTAGGTTTTGTTGTAGCTGCTCTTCTTCAATGGCTTTGTTGCCAGAGAAGGATACGCTCGCAATAGTTGGACGCTCTGTAACACGAACGACCAACACGTTGCCATCGCGCAACACCTTCACATCTTCATAGTTGCCAGAGCGGTATAAAGATTTAATGATGTCTGATACATCCTTTGAGCTGACATCATCGCCAACACGAACGGGCATCTCCAATAATGCAGCACCTAATGCAACGCGCTGCAAACCTTCGATTCTTATATCTTCAACTACAAAATTTTCTGCACCGTGAACAGCACTACTTCCAAGTAGTAACGCGGTAAGCAGGATACGTTTTAGCGACATATCGACTTCTAACTTCCTATAAAAATACGCTGTTAGTCCTGTTGGACTACAGTCGCATAAAATCGTTTAAAATTGCGATAGACATCAGTGCAAACACAATTGCGCCACCGACGCGGTACCCCATTTCTTGAATTTTCTCTGGTACCGGGCGACGAATCACCGCTTCGACCGCAAAAAACAACAGGTGCCCGCCATCCAATATAGGCAGTGGCATCAAGTTGATAATTCCTAGGTTAATGCTTATTAAGGCTAAAAAGCCAAGAAAATAAGCTAAACCATAATCTGCTGTCGCTCCAGCTCCTTTGGCTATAGATATCGGGCCACTCAGATTGTTCAATCCTACGTCACCCACGACTAATTTTTTCAACATGCTCAGCGTAAGAGAGATCACCTGCTTCGTTTTCTCAATCGCTTTACCGACCGACTCTACTGGGCCAAACCTCAGATCAAATCGGTACTCTTCAGGCCATTCACCCACTTCAGGAGATACACCAGCAAAGCCCATGTCCCCGTCTCTGGTTTCTCGTACACCAGGAGTAAGAGTAATAGGCACAGTCATACCATTGCGATTAACTTCGAGTTGCAATGGTAGGCCGGGATTATCGCGGATCATAGAGGCAAAATCTTGCCACTCGCTCACAGAGTTACCATTCACTGATAAAACCGTGTCTCCAACCTCAAGGCCTGCTTTCTCAGCGGCTCCGCCTTCTTGAACGTGAGCAAACGTCAAGTAAATCTCTGGTGAATACGGCCTAAAGCCTAGCGTTCCCATAGCTGACTCTTTCTCTGGATCGAAGTTCCAGCCGTTAAGGTCAACTACTAGGGTCTGTTCTTGACCAAATTCCTCTGGGGAAGTCACCGTTACCGTCATTTGATCATCGCCAATACGCGAAATCAAGCGCATGTTAACTGATTCCCAATCCGCGGTTTTGACGCCATCGATGGACTTTAGTTCCATACCTTGCTGAATCCCAGCCTGTGCAACGATAGAATTGGGAGTTACCTCACCAATTACTGGCTTCACTGCTGGAATACCAATCAGGAATACGAACCAATAGGCTAAGAGGGCAAAAAGGAAATTGGCAACAGGTCCCGCAGCAACAATTGCGCTTCGCTGCCACAGTTTCTTTTTATCGAAGGCTTGGTTTCGTTCATGGTCGGCAACTTCTTCTACGCGCCCATCAAGCATTTTGACGTAGCCACCAAGTGGAATCACCGAAATAGAGTACTCGGTTCCAGTCTTACCTATCTTTTTCCAGATAGATTTACCAAAACCGATAGAAAATTTATGTACCTTAACCCCACACTTACGGGCAACCCAGAAATGGCCATATTCATGAACTGCGACCAAAATGCCCAGCGCAACAATAAATGAAGCAAAATTCCATAATATGGAGGTCATGACGTCTATCCTTAACCTAGTTGCTCGCGAGCGAGAATGCGCGCCATTCTATCTAGCTCTATCAAGCTTTCCAAGCTATCCAATTGGTTGGCTTGCTCAGTTGCACAAACCTTGTTCATTACAGCACCATTTACTCGCGCAATATCCGTAAATGCTATCCGGCGTTGCAAAAACGCGTCCACTGCAATCTCATTGGCTGCATTTAGCGCCGTTGTCGCGTGTTGCCCACTATAACAAGCTTCAATCGCCAGTTCCAAGCACGGATATCGAGCAAAGTCTGGTTTGATAAAGGTTAACTCTCCCATTTCAGTGAAGTCCAATGGCTTAACGCCCGCTTCTACGCGCTGTGGATAAGAAAGCGTCAAGGCTATTGGCGTGCACATATCAGGCTCACCCATCTGTGCAAGCGTAGAACCGTCGCTGTACTGCACCATTGAGTGAATCACAGATTGAGGATGAATAACCACTTGAAGGTGTTCTTTATTCGCATTAAACAACCAGCGAGCCTCAATATATTCTAGGCCTTTATTCATCATGCTGGCAGAGTCTACAGAGATCTTTGGTCCCATCGACCAGTTTGGATGAGCAATAGCTTGCTCAGGGGTCACCGATGTTAAGCTTTCTATATTGCTGTAGCGAAATGGCCCACCTGAGCCTGTAAGCAGGATCTTGTGAACACCAGCTTCATCAAGATTGCAGTGGCCCAAGTTAGTTTGAATACTCTGAGGTAGACATTGAAAGATAGCATTGTGTTCACTATCGACAGGCATCAGCTCTGCACCATGTTGCTTCACTGCATCAACAAACAGTTGACCGGACATCACTAGCGCTTCTTTATTGGCTAACAGAACTCGTTTGCCCGCTTTGACCGCTGCCATTGTCGATAACAAGCCAGCTGCGCCAACAATTGCCGCCATGACCATATCAACGTCAGCTAGCGAGGCAATATGGCAAAGCCCTTCTTCTCCCGCTAGAACCTCAGTTTTACAGCCAATAGCCGCTAGTTCTTTTTGTAAGATTAAAGCCGCCGTTTTATCCGCCATTGCGGCATATTTAGGCTGCCACTGTTGGCAAAGAGTAAACATTTGAGCATGGTTACTACCCGCACCAAGAGCAAATACGCGATATCGCTGAGGATTCTGCGCGATAACCTTAAGGGTGCTACTACCGATTGAACCGGTAGCACCTAAAATAGTGATGTTTTTCATGCTAATTGACCAGTCAAGTGCCGTTTACTGCAACATGAAATAAAGAACGGTAAATACCGGAAACGCTGCGGTTAGGCTGTCGATGCGATCCAATACCCCACCGTGACCCGGAATGATGTTACTGCTGTCTTTGATGCCAGCAACACGCTTAAACATGCTCTCCACAAGATCGCCCAATACCGAAATAACCACAGTAACAAGGGTGAGTAACATCATTAACCAAGGAGTAGAGAACTCAAGGCCGAACCAAATGGTCAGTCCCCAACCAATTAACATAGCAACTATAATGCCGCCAATCAGCCCCTCAATGGTCTTGTTTGGGCTCACGTTTGGTGCCATTTTATGCTTACCAAATTTGCGACCCGCAAAGTAAGCACCGCTGTCTGCAGCCCATACCAGAGCACACACATACATAACCAGCTTAGCACCGTAATAAAAGTCGGTATCAATATCGATAGCGCGCAGTGCTGCGATACTCCAAAAGAAAGGCACTAAGGTGAGTACGCCAAAGACGAAACGCAGCAAATGGGAGTCTTTCCAAGACGCGGTATATTTAGGATGGGTAATCGCTAGAACGCTCGCAATCAGCCACCAAATTGCACCACCAACGACGACAACAAGTAATGCTCCGGTCAATTCGGATAGTTTGAGTACGCTCTCTGGAATAAACAGAAATGGGATAAGAAAGGAGGCGAAAAGCAGTACCATTTTTTGAGCTCGAGTGCCCATTTCCACAAACTGGGTCCACTCCCACAGTCCAAGTAGAGTAATAAAACCAAGCATGAGCATAAAGCCCGATAGCGGCAACATGAACACCCCGAGGATGACTAGAGGGGCTAGAATCAGTGCCGTAATAATGCGTTGCTTCAAGGCGACTTCCTTATTTATTGTCCATTAATGCTTTGATCTGGTCTCCAGTACAGCCAAATCGACGCTCGCGATTGACATACCAAGAGATAGCTTCGGCTAAGCCGTCTTCGTCAAAGTCTGGCCAGTGCTTCTCACAGAAGTAAAACTCTGCATAAGCCACTTGCCATAGTAAAAAGTTACTTAGGCGTGATTCACCACTGGTACGAATCAAAAGATCCACCTCAGGTAAATCCGCTAGGCACACTTCTTGTGAGATTAGCTGCTCAGTAATATCCGCCGGCTGAATCTCACCACGCATTGCCTTCTCAGCAATACGTTTCGTGGCCTGAGTGATATCCCATTTACCGCCATAGTTGGCAGCAACATTGATCACTAAACCTGTATTATCTTGTGTCAGCTCTTCAGCTTCCGCTATTTTTTTCTGTAAACGAGAGTTGAAGCCACTTTTGTCACCAATAATCCTCAGTTTAAGATCGTTTTTATGCAAACGCTTCACTTCAGTGGTTAACAAAGTAATAAACAGCTCCATGAGAAGACTGACTTCTTCCTCAGGGCGGCGCCAATTCTCACTGCTAAATGCAAATAAGGTTACTGACTTCACACCAAGTTTTGCTGCGGCAGTGATGGTCTTTCGAACTGCACTTACTCCTTTCTTGTGGCCATAAACTCTTGGCTTGCCACGTGATTTTGCCCAGCGTCCGTTACCATCCATGATGATAGCAATGTGCTGAGGAAGAGCGCTTGATGTTACAGGTATGTCAGACATAAAAGGATTAGGTACATTTAACAGGAGGGAGATAATAGCAGAAAAAAACGCTGCACTGTAGGGTGCAGCGTTTGAGCAGTCAATCGATGACCAGTTTAATTAAACTTCCATCAATTCTTTTTCTTTTGATGCTAGAACATCATCAACGTTCTTAACTGCAACATCAGTTAGCTTTTGAATCTCGTCTTGTGCTTTACGATCTTCATCTTCAGAGATTTCTTTGTCTTTAAGAAGAGATTTGAAATCGCTGTTTGCATCACGACGGATGTTACGGATAGCTACGCGAGCGCCTTCAGCTTCACCACGAACGATCTTAACTAGGTCTTTACGACGCTCTTCTGTAAGCGGTGGAAGTGGTACACGGATAACCGTACCTGCAGACATAGGGTTTAGGCCTAGGTCAGATTGCATGATTGCTTTCTCAACCTTAGGTGCAAGCTCTCTATCAAATACAGTGATTGCTAGAGTACGTGCATCTTCAGCAACAACGTTTGCTACTTGGTTAAGAGGCGTTGGAGCACCGTAATACTCAACTGAAAGACCAGATAGAAGGCTTGGGTGAGCACGACCTGTACGCACCTTTGAAAGAGTGTTCTTTAGCGCTTCAACGCTTTTTTCCATGCGCTGTTGCGCGTCTTGCTTGATTTCGTTAATCACGATTTCACCTTTGAAATTATCGGGGTCTAATGACCTACCTAAGTTGTGCTTGGGTGATTACTCAGCGTTGCTGATAAGAGTACCTTCAGCCTCACCCATCACCACGCGACGCAGTGCGCCTGGCTTGTTCATATTAAATACACGAATTGGCATGTTATGGTCGCGTGCCAATGTGAATGCAGCTAGATCCATAACCTTAAGCTCTTTCTCTAGTACTTCATTGTACGATAACTTGCTGTAAAGTTCAGCGTCTGGGTTCGTTGCTGGGTCAGCATTGTATACGCCGTCAACTTTTGTTGCCTTAAGTACTAGATCAGCTTCGATCTCGATACCACGAAGACACGCAGCAGAGTCAGTTGTGAAGAATGGGTTACCAGTTCCTGCAGAGAAGATCACTACGCGACCTTGGCGAAGCTCACGAATAGCGTCTGCCCAGTTGTAATCGTCACACACGCCCTTAAGTTGGATTGCTGACATTACGCGTGCATTAACGTATGCACGATGTAGTGCATCACGCATAGCTAGACCATTCATCACTGTCGCTAGCATACCCATGTGGTCGCCCACTACGCGGTTCATGCCCGCTTCTGCAAGGCCAGCACCACGGAACAAGTTACCACCGCCGATAACTACACCTACTTCTACACCTAGCTCAACTAACTCTTTCACTTCCTGAGCCATGCGCTCTAGGATAGTTGGGTCGATACCAAAGCCTTCTTCGCCTTGAAGAGCCTCACCACTCAGTTTTAACAGGATACGCTGATATGCTGGTTTAGGATTTGTAGTCATGAAGTATACCTTCTAAAAGAGTTATCGATTAACAGTTGAGGATGGGGACTTGAGTAAATCCCTATTCGCTACGGTTAAACTTAAACGTTTATTCGTAAAAAGACCGTAGCAATTGCCACGGTCTTTTTGGTATTCGCTAAGGCTAATGATTAACCTTTTTGAACTGCAGCTACTTCATCTGCAAAGCTCATTTCTGCCGCTTTTTCGATGCCTTCGCCAACTTCTAGACGAACAAAGTTAGTTACTGCTGCGCCACGCTCTTTAAGAACTTCACCAACAGATTTCTTTGGTTCCATTACGAACGCTTGACCAGTTAGAGAGATTTCGCCAGTGAATTTCTTCATGCGGCCGATAACCATCTTCTCTGCGATCTCAGCAGGTTTGCCTTCGTTCATAGCGATTTCAACTTGAACCGCTTTTTCTTTCTCAACTACTTCAGCAGGTACGTCTGAAGGGTTAAGGAAGTCTGGACGAGAAGCAGCAACGTGCATAGCAACGTGCTTAAGTGTTTCTGCGTCGCCTTCACCAGCAACAACAACACCGATTTTCTCACCGTGACGGTAAGAAGCGATTTCAGCACCTTCAACGTACTGTACGCGACGGATGTTGATGTTTTCACCGATTTTAGCAACTAGTGCAATACGAACTTCTTCGAATTGTGCTTGTAGCTCTTCAACAGAAGCTTTTGATGCTAGAGCAGCGTCTGCTACTTCGTTAGCGAATGCAGTGAAGTTTGCATCTTTAGCAACGAAGTCAGTTTGACAGTTAACTTCAAGAAGAACAGCAACGCCGTTTGCATCTTTAACAATGATTGCGCCTTCAGCAGCTACGTTGCCTGCTTTCTTAGCAGCTTTAGCAGCGCCAGATTTACGCATGTTTTCAATTGCTAGTTCGATGTCACCGTCAGTAGCAGTAAGAGCTTTCTTACAGTCCATCATACCTGCGCCAGTACGGTCGCGCAGTTCTTTTACTAGAGCAGCAGTTACAGCCATTCTCTAATCCTCAAGTTGATTCAAAAGGTAAAATTCAGGGGCCTAAATTGGGGCCCCTGATGCATACTAGCACTTAGTTTATCTGCTGTTCGGTTTCCCGGCAAACAACTAAGTGTGACTTGGAGCCGCTATTACTCAGCTTCTTCTACGAAACCGTCTTTGTCAGCAGCAGTAGCAACGTCTTTGTTACGACCTTCAGTCACAGATAGTGCTGCAGCGTTTAGGTAAAGTTGTACCGCGCGGATTGCATCGTCGTTACCAGGGATGATGTAATCAACACCGTCTGGGTTAGAGTTAGTATCTACAACAGCGTATACAGGGATACCTAGGTTGTTCGCTTCTTTAACTGCGATGTGCTCGTGATCAGCGTCGATTACGAATAGAGCGTCTGGAAGGCCGCCCATATCTTTGATACCACCAAGAGATTTCTCTAGCTTCTCCATTTCGCGAGTACGCATTAGAGCTTCTTTCTTAGTTAGTTTCTCAAAAGTGCCATCTTGAGCTTGAACTTCAAGTTCTTTAAGACGCTTGATAGACTGACGAACAGTTTTGTAGTTTGTTAGCATGCCGCCTAACCAGCGGTTGTTAACGTAGTATTGGTTGCTTGCGATAGCAGCTTCTTTAACAGCTTCAGATGCAGCGCGTTTAGTACCAACGAAAAGAACTTTACCTTTTTTCTCGCCAACTTTAGCAAGCTCAGTTAGAGCTTCGTTGAACATAGGAACAGTTTTTTCTAGGTTGATGATATGAACTTTGTTACGAGCACCAAAGATGAATGGCTTCATTTTTGGGTTCCAGTAACGAGTCTGGTGACCGAAGTGAACACCAGCTTTAAGCATATCGCGCATTGATACAGTTGCCATTTTAAAATCCTCTAATTGGGGTTAGGCCTCCACATTCCCCATGGTTTCGACTCCCTCTATTTGCAGCAGCAAACTGGAGCACCCCGAAACATGTGACGAAATGTGTGTGATTTAAGTAAATTAAGTTTGTGACATAGAAAACCACATCGCCCTATTCAAAATAGGAAGACAATGGAATCTATCTCGGCGCGCTTTATACCATATTTTCGGCCTCGATTACCAGAAATATCACGTTTATTTCACTTAAGAGACGAAAGACGTCCCTACTTGAGTTTTATTTTCATTTGCGAGTGTGCCCAGTGTTGTTAGAATATAGGCAATTGAAGCAAGAGTTAACTGAGTACAGCATGTCGATAAAAATCAAAACTGAAGCAGAAATCGAAAAAATGCGCGTTGCCGGCAAATTAGCAGCCGACGTTTTAGAGATGATAGCCCCACACGTAAAAGAAGGGGTGTCTACTGAAGAACTGAACAAAATCTGTCACGAATTTACCCTGGAAAACGGTGCGTATTCTGCTCCGCTTGATTATCACGGGTTCCCTAAGTCTATCTGTACTTCAATCAACCATATCGTCTGCCATGGTATCCCAGCAGAAGAAGACGCTGTTGGTAGCAATGGTCAAAAGAAACCTGCAGTACTGAAAAGCGGTGACATCGTAAATATCGATATCACAGTTATTATTCCTGACGATGAGAACGCCGACCTTAGCACTCGTCCGCAAGGTTACCACGGTGACACCTCTAAGATGTTTTTGATTGGCGATGTAAACCCAAGCGACAAACGTCTTTGTATGGTAGCTCAAGAAGCGCTTTATCTTGGTATGAAGCAGGTTAAGCCTGGCGCGACTGTAGGCGAAATCGGTACAGCGATCGAAAAATACATTAAAGAAAACAACAAAAAGAACCCTCGTAACAAGTTCTCTATTGTTAAGGATTTCTGCGGTCACGGTATTGGCAATGAGTTCCACGAAGAACCACAAGTGGTGCACTACAAAAACTTCGACCGTCGTGTATTAAAAGAAGGCATGTGCTTTACCATTGAACCAATGATTAATGCAGGCAAATTTGGCTGTTCTATCGATGCGAACGATGATTGGACTGTTTACACGGGTGATGGGAAAAACTCAGCTCAGTGGGAGCATACAATTGTCGTTACTAAAGACGGTTGTGAGGTTCTGACTCTGCGTAATGAAGAATCGATACCGCGCCTTATGGTGAACAAATAATTCACAAGAGCCAGCCTAGTGCTGGCTTTTTTGTACTTGGAATAAGCTGAATGCTTCAGCCTATGTTATCCCAACCTATTTGACAGCTTTATACCCAATATTCCTCTACATCAATCTCATCGATTTGTTCTGGCGACAAGTACTTCTCGGCGTAGTCCAAATAGGTTTTACTGCTTAGGAAGAGTCGATATACCTCTTTGTCCAAGTGCTCATCAAGCACCATAAATTTCATGATCTTTAGCGACTCGCTCAATGTTTTTGAAGTTTTGTATGGTCTATCCGCGGCAGTCAATGCTTCAAACACGTCTGCTAAGGCCATGATTCGCTCTGGAACACTAAGCTCTTCTCCCTTCAACTGTCTTGGATAACCGGTTCCCTTCATAGTCTCATGGTGGGTAGAGGCATAACGAGGCACCTTAGAAAGATCTTCTGGAAACGGCATCCGCTCGAGCATCTTGATGGTGCTTATGATGTGCTCGTTGATCTTAAACCTATCTTCCTCGGTCAATGTCCCTTTGCGGATAGTCAGGTTGTAAACCTCACCTTGATTTGCCAGATACTCCGGCACTTTCATTTTGATCTCAAAACTAGGATCATACTCAATCGGTGACGGATGCTTGAATAGGTGTTCTTGTTTGTCAGCGAGTAACGATTCTTTTGCCGGTGTCACAGAGCGAATTCCTCGCGCTTCAAGTCGGCGCTGTTCTTCCGGAGACAAGCCAATCTGGTCATCTAAATAGCGATTCCAACTGCGTGTTGCGATCTGTTTAATTCTCTCTACCGACTCGTCATCCATAAATTCGCCACCGACATTCGCTTTTGCTACGTCTGCAAACTCTTGCTTCAGTTGCTCAATATCCGCTTGCAGCGCTTCATCTAGATCAGGAGCAACATCTGGTGATTGCTGTTGGTAAAAAGCGATGATTTGATCACGAATCATCACCTCGAATCGAGTGCGGATTTCGTGAATTCGGTTGTAATTCGCTTCTAACTTTGAGCCCTTATCGACGATGTGTTCAGGAGTGGTGATTTTACCGCAATCATGTAACCAAGCGGCTATTCTGAACTCGCGTCGCTCGGCATCACTGGCAAATTGGAAATCAGAAAATATACCATCACCGGCTTTTTCAGCATGTTCCACCAGCATAATGGCAAGCTCTGGAACGCGATTACAATGCCCTGCCGTGTATGGTGATTTGTCATCAATGGCTTGCGCGATCAATTTAATAAAAGCGTCCACAAAGGCTTGTTGTTGCCTCTCATACTCTGATAGTTCAGTAGCCGTTGTAGTAATGGACTCAGAAAGCTGATGAATCTCTGTTATGTTTGATGAGACAGGTTTCACGCTGGCATATTGACGGTCTCTAACCTTTTTTGTCTCTTCAATTAACGCCAAGATCGGCACCACTATCGGGCGCGAAAAAACTCTAGCTAGAGGAATCAATAGCGCCAATAACGCAGCAGAACCAAGAGTGGCAGTAGCAACATTACTTAGTGCAGCATCAAGTAATGACTCTACCGGAATGGTAATACTCATGTATTCTTCGCCATGTTCGAACAAATCTATCTGTCGAATATAAGCAAAATGGCTTTCTCCATCGGCTTCAAATTGGTGTAAGCCATCTCGCAAGGCTTCATTTTGAGTCGCCTCAATCAAGAATTCATACGGTACTACCCCACTCGGACTCCCCTTGGAAAACCACTTCTTTTCAAGGAAGCGAATTTCATCATCAGAAAGACTTTCAACCGCTGAGTTGAGGATATCAATTACCTCCGGCGATAGATTTTTCATCGCCATATGAAAGGTATTTGTAGAGTTAAGTTCTTGTTTTGAATTGACAACTCGGGTTGTCAGCCCCTTAAAGAAATGCTGTTTAACCGTACTGTCTAGGATTACCTGTAAGTCAATAACCGCATCAACCTCACCACTGTATAATGAGAGCAATCCCGTATACAGGCTATCTAGTTCAACGATTTGTATCGCTGGATGATTGGTTTCTATATTCTTAATAACTGACCAACCCTTCAAAATACCGAGTTTTTTGCCCGATAATTGCTTTAGCTGGTTAGGTGAATCATCAAGCGCAGTGATAGCAAAATCAAACGTGGCAAGTGGTAAGCTAAGCTCCCCCAGATCTCTATTGACGGCGTTATCAGCTACAGGAGAGAGAATATCAATATCGCCTTGCTTAAACTCTTCAACCAATTCAGACCAGCTAATGCCATTGATAAACTTAAAATTCACGCCTGTCTTCAAGGAAATTATCCGCATGACATCTACGAAATATCCAGCAGGAGCACCTCGCACCGAAAAATCGAGAGGTGGCCAGTCGGTTTGACTGGATACTTCAATGTTTCCCGCTAACTCAACGAAGCTTTTCTGCTCAGCAGTCAGTGCGAGGGGGGTAACTTTAGGAAGGGGAAGTAGTTTTCGATCATTTGATGAGGCTTTTAGTGCGCCGGTAGCATCGTAAACATAAAAGTCACTAGGCAACTGGGTAATTGACTCTCCCAATCGCGATTTTATTCTATCTGAGAGCGTCTCGGCCATGACATCTATACCTAACACACTACCGTACGCTGAATTAGGGATTTTAGAGGAATAAGTTTGCCCACTCACTTGAATATTGTGGAACAAGTAAGGCTCTGTCTTGTAGATATTATTATTCTGCGCCCCTAAGAACCAAGGTCGTAGTACGGCATTAAATTTACTGGCTTCTGTGACCTTACCTCGACGTTGAAAGTCCTCGTTAAAATACGTCGTCGTTTTTATTCTGTCTTGCCCGAGTTGTTGGATTTCAACCATGACCCAACGATCTGAGGCGGTCGCGTTTAGGTCTCGGCGTAGCTCCGAAGCCGAATCCAAATTGATAAGCTGAAAAAAATGCCCATTGTCCCTTGCAAGATATGCGCTGTAAAACAACTGATCTTCCTGCATTAATCGACTAAACGCATCTCTAGCAATGGTGTTTTCATCGAATCTCTCAAAATCCTGTTCCAGACCTGAGAGTAACAGTGTCAACGTAGTGAACACTTTGTCTAAGCTCTTCACTTCTCGGCTGACTACTTCAGCAACATTCTTATATTTCTGTTGAGCGCTATCGAGCGCTTGCTGTTTACTAAAGTAATACTGCAGACCTATAGCAACGGTGGCGGTGAGGCACGTAGTGAGAATAAATAAGCTAATCACCGTAAACTTTATCGAAAAACGCCTTTTCATCTTGCCCTCATATCCGCAGTCCTAGCTCTTTTAGATTAGAACAACATAGATAAAGTGACTGAATATATTAGCTTTTTCTTAATTCAATCAATGTATTACTGTTTCAATAAGCGAGGTTTGCCTTGCTATCACTCACAAAATAAGGAAATATCAAAGGTAGTGAACTCAATGCATACAAGGATTTAGTGCGTGCCAAACCTAGATGCCCTCTCCCCTATCAAGCTCCCTAATGATCAGCTTGATATTCAAACCCTGCGAACTCTGTTACAAGACTTTAGTGAACAGCAGAAACGCTGCTTCTTTGAACGTCAACCCGTCACCAACCTAGTCAAAGAGCGTAGCGACTTTATGGACGCTTTATTAGAGCGACTGTGGAAGCATTTCGGATTTCATCAGGTCGAAGGGGTATGTCTCGTCGCTGTTGGCGGCTATGGGCGCAGTGAACTTCATCCACTCTCTGATATCGATATTCTAATTTTATCCAAGCGAACCCTGAAAGAAGAATGGGTTCCAAAGATCAGTGAATTTGTAACCTTACTGTGGGATCTAAGGCTAGAAGTAGGACACAGTGTACGAAGTGTTAAAGAATGTCTGCAAGTTGCAAGAGAAGACCTGACTGTCGCAACCAATCTTCAAGAATCTCGCCTCATTTGTGGTAGTCAAGATTGCTTTCAAAGCTTAAGAAATGACATCGACTCTGATGAATTCTGGCCGAGTGAAATCTTCTATAAAGCCAAACTAGAAGAACAAAGAGAGCGACATGCTCGCTATCACGACACCGGCTATAACTTGGAACCGGACATTAAGTCCAGCCCTGGTGGTTTACGTGACATTCACACCCTGAGTTGGGTGGCAAGACGCCACTTTGGCGCAACCTCGTTATTGGAAATGAGTCATCATGGGTTTCTAACCGATGCAGAGTACCGTGAGCTGCAGGAGTGTCAGAACTTCCTTTGGCAAATCCGATTCGCACTGCATATTGAACTGAAGCGCTATGACAATCGCCTCTCTTTTGCTTATCAGGCGAAAGTTGCGGAAAACCTCGGCTTTACCGGAGAAAAAAACCAGCCTGTTGAACGCATGATGAAGGAGTTCTATCGAACCCTTCGCCGCATTATTGAACTTAATAAAATGCTACTCAAGCTGTTTGACCAAGCAATATTAAACCAAGGTAAGTTAATCCCCGCCGAGATCATTAATGATGACTTTCAGCGCCGAGGACACCTTATTGAAGCAAGAAAGCCCGCTCTATTTCAGGCTCGTCCCGATACCATCTTAGATATGTTTATTCATATCGCGAATGACTCAACAATAACCGGTGTCGCGCCCCCTACCTTGCGTCAACTTCGTACCGCAAGACGACGTTTGAATCGCTTTTTGCATACCATTCCTGAAGCCCGTGAAAAATTCATAACCCTAGTAAGGCACCCCAATGCACTTACCAAGGCATTCAGGCTCATGCATCAATTAGGGGTACTTTCTGCCTACTTGCCGCAATGGAGCCAAATTGTCGGGCAGATGCAATTCGACTTGTTCCACGTCTATACGGTAGACGAGCACAGTATGCGATTGTTGAAACACATTCATAAATTCAGCTTTGCAAAAAATAGAGAGAAACACCCTATTTGCTGTGAAGTACTGCCTCGAATTCAGAAGCCAGAACTGCTCACGATTGCCGCGATTTTCCACGACATAGGTAAAGGCCGCGGAGGCGATCACTCAGTAATTGGAGAAAAAGAAGCGTACGATTTCTGTATCGAACATGATCTCTCTAAACCAGAGGCCAAGCTGGTTGCATGGCTAGTACGAAACCACTTGTTGATGTCGGTAACCGCGCAGAAGCGCGATATTCAAGATCCTGAGGTCATTGCTGAATTTGCCAAAAAGGTGAAAACTGAAGAGTATCTCGAGTTTCTTGTTTGTCTGACGGTTGCTGATATTTGCGCGACCAACCCTGAGCTTTGGAACAGTTGGAAACGCTCACTGCTAACTGAGTTATTCTACTCCACGCAAAGAGCTCTGCGTCGTGGTCTAGAACACCCTGTCGATGTCAGAGATAGGATTAGACACAATCAGCAGCAAGCGTCTGCGGTGCTTCGTAGTCAAGGCTTTACGCCACGTGAAATTGAGGTGCTGTGGCAACGCTTCAAGGCTGACTATTTCCTTCGTCATACACCGCAGCAACTTGCATGGCACGCTCAGGCAATCCTTCAGCAAGAAGACCCAGATACACCATTGGTGCTGATTAACCCTCAGCCGACTCGCGGCGGCTCTGAGCTATTTGTCTATACTAAGGACCAGCCTGTACTGTTTGCTAGTGTGGTGGCAGAGTTGGACCGACGAAACTTCAACGTACATGACGCTCAAGTGATGGTTAGCCGTGATGGGTACATTCTCGACACCTTCATTGTGTTAGACCAAAACAACCAGCCTATTGAAGAGCGCAGACATGAAGCAGTTATCAAGCATCTGCAACATGTCATCAAAGACGGACGTTTGACCAAAATTAAGGTGCGACGTACGCCAAGAAACCTGGTTCACTTTAAGGTGAAAACTCGAACAGAGTTTATTGAAACCAAGAATGCGAAACAGACATTAATGGAGCTAGTCGCACTAGACACTCCAGGTTTGCTAGCAGCTGTCGGAGCCACCTTTGCCGAGTTAGATTTGCACCTTCACTCAGCCAAAATCACCACTATTGGCGAGCGAGCGGAGGATTTGTTTATCATCACCTCTCCAGAGGGCAAAAAGTTGGATGCTGAACTTCAAGAAACCCTGCGTCAAAAGCTAATTGAGAACTTATCTGAGCTAGCACCAAACTAAAGTGTGAATGAAAGCAGGGTTGAAGGGGATCTCGCTACCTAAGCACCTGATTCCCTGCTAGATTTACAATTAAGTATGAAAAACCATACTCGTAGAGCTATGTTCACCAAATTTGATTGCAGAGGTGCCTATGTATCCACACCTAACCGGGTTGGGAATTCACGAAACAAAGCAAATTGATCGCTATTCACTGCGCCAAGAAGCTCATAAAGATGTTCTTAAGATCTACTTTAAGAAGCAAAAAGGTGAGTTATTCGCAAAGAGTGTAAAGTTTAAGTACCCAAGGCAGGTAAAAAGTGTACTTATCGATGATGGTAGCGGGCAGTACAGAAACAAAACAGAGATTAACCGCAATCTGACCTTGGTTATCGACGAGCTCAACACTCTAACTAAACCGGTCAAGTCTCAAGATGTCGACGTGAAGCAAAAGATACTGTCAGATTTGCGCCATCTAGAAAAAGTGGTTTCGGGCAAAATTGCAGAAATTGAAGCCGATCTAGAAAAGCTAAAATAGTCGCCCTGCGATACAAAGCTCATACCCATGTATGAGCTTTTTCTTTTAAAAGGCTTACTCGCCCTCAAAGGCACCTTGCCATTCAAAACGCTCAATGAGCTGTCGCCAAGTTTCATCAAACCTCGCTTCAAGCACTAATTGCACACCAGTAAATGGGTGTTCAAACTCAAGTCTTGATGCATGTAACAGTAAGCGATCACTGGCTAAGTTTTCTTTAAACAAGCGGTTGTGCTTGCCATCTCCATGAGTGGTATCTCCAACAATAGGGTGACGCAAGTGCTTCATATGGCGACGCAACTGATGCTTACGACCGGTCAGAGGCTGAAGCTCCATCAAGCAATACCGAGAGGTAGGAAAACGCCCTGTAGAGAATGGCACTTCAATCTTAGCCAAGGGACGGTAATCCGTTATCGCTTGCTGAGCTTCTTTTTCTTTATCGGCAAATTTGTCGGCTATCTTATCCAGTTCCACTTTCAAGGCGTAATCCAGACGATCGCCCTCTTCAATCCAACCACGCACAATTGCATGATAGGTTTTCTGCATTTGATGCTCAGCAAACATAGGCATCATCTGTGAAGCAACTTCACTAGATAGAGCAAATACAAGAACCCCAGAGGTTGGACGATCAAGACGGTGCAAAGGAAACACATGCTGACCTATCTGGTCACGTAATGTCTGCATAACAAACTGTGTTTCATGTTTATCGAGCCAAGAACGATGCACTAGCATCCCTGCAGGCTTATTGACTGCAACGATAAATTCGTCCTGATAGATGATCTCCAACATTATGCACATACCTCATCAATTTCTTTCAGCACTCTAATTACCTTTATCCACTCTGGCTTACCCTGACACGTCTGCTCAAAGTAAGGAGAAATAGCGAACCCGGCAGGCAATGCTTGATTCAAGCTTACAAACTGTTGCATTTTTGGAATGAAGACCCACTGCAACCATTGCTCAGGATGAAGACTATCTACGGCAAAGGGTTGTGAGCTCATGAGTGCCTCTTTTGAAGGCTTATCCGCTTCCCACAAACCAGATTGCTTGAGAGCATATTCCGTATCGATAAGCAGTTTCTGCATCTGTTGATGAACTGTATTCAAGCTATTTCTCTTCTTACTCTTGAAATTCGGCGCAAGATTACCATGTTATAGGGAGAGTATGGGTTATTTAGATACAGGCAAATGGAAAATATTTCGACACTGACACAGATTTTACGAGACAGCGATTGTCAATTTAAGGTACATGACTTAGGTCGCCGTATCGAACTGATCCCTAACGATGAATTTGAAAGTATTGAACTAGGCCGACAAGCCTACCCTTACCCTATTCAGCGCCAAGCACAATTTGCTATTACCTATTGGAACGAACAAAAGCAGCCTTGGATTTGGTTTCTTAAGTTCGACCTAGACGAGCGCGGTTTATTAAACTCAGCCGATATAGGCAATTTCATCAAGTTTGTACTTGAAGCAATGGGTTCCAGGCTTCAAAAAGAACTGAATGAAGAAGTGCAAGAGCAACTGGCTAGCAACCCATACACCTTCAAACCCAAAGAAGACAAACTGGCAGTATTTAACAGCCAAGTGAGTGCAGAGCTAAACCTGTCGCCAAGCCAGTATTATGCCCATGCGTTGACCTATTTTAAGGGCGATTTAGGCTGGAATAATTGGCAAACTGTTGGCTTGCAAGGGATCACTGATATTTGTGCACGCCTCAAAGAATCAAACAATGAGTTAATGGTGAAAAAAAGCCTCACTCAATTGCCTACCCAACCTCTGTACGCGCTATTAGGAGCACTAGAGCACTGCGAGATCAGTGACTCTCTCGCCACCCGATTATATGACCTAGCCTTGGATCAGCTAAATCATCCAGAGGGTGACCTGTTCCTACTGTCTGCGCTCGCTCGCGCACTATCAGGTAACAAAGGGAATAAACTTAATTCTCTTGTCACTGCTATTTTGTCAGAGAGTAAATACTGCCATCAGGAAGTCTTGGTCGCCATCGCCGGTCGTTGTTGGGAACCATTGCAACAAAGTACGCTTGCTGAACAGTTCTTGGTAAGACTGGCACAAACCAATAACCAAGCGCTATTCAATCAACTGTTTGCAGACCTAGTGATGCAACCGAAGCTTCGCATGGTGATACTACCAATGCTACATCAAGCTCCCTCGCAAGAGTTGGCCAAAGCATTAATTGCCCTACAAAACAGTACTAAGGGGCAGAGCTAGATGGACAACCTGCTCGCCATACTCGGGTTAGCTATTTTTCTTACTCTATTTTGGCAACACAGACGTCAAGCAGAGCTTGCCAAGGTTGCCATCATTCGACACTGTAAAAAACTGGATCTGCAAATTGTCAGCATTTCTTCTGGGGCGCATAGAATACGTCGCCCCGATGGTAAGTGGGGCTGGCACACAGTGTTTGCTTTTGAGTTTTCAGCCTTGGGTGATGATTGCTATCAAGGCACATTAACCATGGTAGGACTGCGAGTCTCACATTTTCATACCGACCCTCATCGCATCTAACTCAATAAGCAATTTAGGTAGAAAACACCATACCTACTGTCCTGTCGGGAAGCTTGTGTAAAACCAAGCTTCTCTATTAGTCGTCCTAGCAAGTAAGTCTTGTCGGGCACACTCATAATCTGCATGATGATAAGTTGCAGTGTACTCATGATAGTGATTTCGATAGGATGACGATAAATCGTTAAATGAAAATTGATACTATGCTGACTAAAGAAGTTACCGACGAATTAAATCAAATCTTCCAAGCCCTTGAATCTGAAGGTAAAGAACCTACCATGGCACTTGTAAAAGCGCGCCTTGGCAGCAAGGTTCCTATGCCAGCGCTTATAGCTGCTATCAAGAACTGGAAAAGCACCAAGCGTGTTCCTAAAATCGAAGTCGCCGTTGCTAGCGAAAATTCTGATTCAAAGATTAAAGCACTAGAGAATAAGATCATCGAGCTCACTCGCCGTATCGAAGCACTAGAAGGTAAGCAATAATGAAGATTTGGGTAGATGCGGATGCGTGTCCAAAGGTCATTAGAGAAACCTTGGTGCGTGCCTCAGAGAGAACTGGAATCGAATGTATCTTTGTTGCTAATCATCCTGTTCCCCTGCCAAAGCGCAATACCATTCGCTTCATGCAAGTCAGCCAAGGCTTTGATATTGCAGATGATGAGATAGCGCTGCGTGTGGAAGCGAACGATTTGGTAATTACCTCTGATATCCCTCTTGCTGATGAAGTGATCACTAAGGGTGGACAGGCGTTAAGCAGTCGCGGGGAATTGTTCACTAAAGAAAACATTAAGGCTCGCCTTAACGTTCGTGACTTCATGGACACCATGCGCTCATCGGGCGTACAAACTGGCGGTCCAAGTGCATTGTCACAGACTGATAGAAGGGACTTTGCCAATGCGCTAGATAGGATTTTAGCGCGCGCAAAGAAGTAGAACGGTAAAGTGATACTACGGTCCTGTTGCTCTATAGCAACAGAACCGCACAATTAGGTTACTTGCTTTCAGACTCAGCCACAATCGACAGAGCTAATGCCTCAGCCACCTTGATACCATCGATGCCTGCAGACAGGATACCACCCGCATAGCCAGCACCCTCACCCGCAGGGTAGAAACCCTTTAGATTGATACTTTGATAGTCTTTACCACGTTTGATACAAAGTGGTGAAGAGGTGCGAGTTTCCACACCAGTAAGCAGACCATCTTCCGATGCAAAGCCCTTAATCTTCTTATCAAAAGCTGGGATTGCTTCACGAATAGCTTCAATAGCATAAGCAGGCAGCGCCTTAGAGACATCTGTTAGCTTAATGCCTGGAGTAAATGAAGGTTCAACCTCACCCAATGCACTTGGATCGCGACCTTTCAAGAAGTCTCCAATCTTTTGCGCCGGAGCATCGTAAGTCTCACCACCGAGTTTAAATGCACCAGACTCTAGCTCACGTTGTAAGCGAATGCCTGCCAGTGCATCACCAGGGTAATCTTGTTCAGGCGAAATACCCACCACGATAGCACTATTGGCATTACGCTCTGCGCGAGAATACTGACTCATACCGTTAGTCACTACACGCCCCTCTTCAGAGGTTGCGGCTACTACTGTGCCACCAGGGCACATACAGAAGCTGTATACTGTGCGTCCATTCTTACAGTGGTGAACGAGTTTGTAATCTGCTGCACCCAGAATTGGGTTGCCTGCGTTTTTACCAAAACGAGCTTCATCAATCATTGATTGCTTATGCTCGATACGGAAGCCAACAGAGAAGGGTTTTGCCTCCATGTAGACACCACGTTCGTGTAGCATTTCAAAGGTATCGCGTGCACTATGTCCCACAGCTAAAACGACGTGGCGAGACTTAATCACCTCACCATTCGATAGCGTTAAGCCTGTCAACTGACCGTCTTCCATATGCAGATCATCTACACGAGTGCTGAATCGAATCTCACCACCTAGCTCGATGATCGTTGCACGCATTTTCTCGATCATGGTTACTAGCTTGAAGGTACCAATGTGTGGCTTACTCACATATTTAATTTCAGCCGGTGCACCCGCATCAACAAACTCGTTGATCACCTTGCGGCTATAAAACTTAGGGTCTTTGATTTGGCTGTAAAGTTTACCGTCAGAAAAGGTACCTGCTCCGCCTTCACCAAACTGCACGTTTGATTCTGGGTTTAGGTTACGCTTACGCCAAAAGCCAAAGGTGTCCTTGGTACGCTCACGAACTTCTTTTCCTCGCTCAACCACGATAGGTTTAAAGCCCATTTGTGCCAGCACGAGCGCTGCAAACAAGCCACAAGGGCCAAATCCCACCACAACTGGACGTTCGGTGTAATTCTCAGGAGCTTTTGCAACGAACTTATACTCCATGTCTGGAGTTTGACGAACGTGCGGGTCGTCAGCAAACGCTTCAAGCAATTGCGCTTCGTTTGCAACTTCGACATCTAAGGTATAAATCAGCAGGATCTTTGATTTTTTACGAGCATCGTAGCCACGTTTAAACATATTAAAAGAAAGCACTTCCTCAGAAGTGATGCCTAGTTTTTTCACTATGGCTGCTTGAATAGCTTCTTCCTTATGATCTAAAGGAAGCTTAATTTCGGTCAAACGTATCATGTCGATGTCTCGTAGTAGGTGTCTTAGCCAAAGAGTAATGCGAATAAAGCCAACCATAAATCGGCGAATATTCACTCACACTAGCTCACAATGGCGGGGATTTTACGTTAACTTGAGAAGCCTGTCATATTAATTAGCCTTATCGCTAGGCAATTTACTTTCTAGTGTGAGTGCTAAACTAGACGTTATATCAATCACAAATACAAACCCTTCAACATTTTGCAGGACAAATATTGTGTTTTTGCTTGGTATCCGTATCATCGCCCATCCGAAAATAGACTAATGAGAGTTCATCACCATGGCATTTGTCGTAACCGATAACTGTATAAAATGTAAATACACCGATTGTGTGGCGGTATGCCCTGCGGACGCATTTTATGAAGGGCCTAACTTTATGGTGATAAGCCCAATTGACTGCATTGATTGTGGCCTTTGTGTGCCAGAGTGTGATGCTGCAGCCATCTTTCAGGAAGAGGAGCTGGCTCCCGACCAAGAAGTCTTTATTCAACTGAATGAAGAACTCGCTGAAGAATGGCCAAATATCACAGAAGTTAAGCCCGCCCTGCCGGATGCAGAGAAATGGAATGGCGTGCCTAACAAACTGGATATGCTAAAGAGATAATCTCACTTTACTATTTAGCTATGTAGACTAGCTATGCTGACGGCGAAGGTTATCTAAGATGATACCTGTCGCCATCGCAACATTTAGCGACTCCGCACCACCAAAAGCAGGAATGGTTACCTTGTCGGTCACAAACTTTGCTGCTTGTTCGCGAACACCGTGAGACTCACTGCCCATTAGCAAGATACCTTCCGCAGAAAAAGCTTTCTTGTGAACGCTCTCCCCTTCTAGAAATGCACCAAATACTGGCAAATCGGCTTGTTCTAGGTAACTAGGTAGATCTAACTGGCTAACGAAAACTCGCCCAAAGCTTCCCATGGTCGCACTGATCGTCTTAGGGTTATAAGGATCGGCGCAATCCATACTCGCAATAATATGCTTGATGCCGTACCAATCTGCTACGCGAATAATCGTACCTAGATTACCAGGGTCTGATACGCCATCTAGAGCAATCATCAGCCCCTCTGCCTTTGGCACATCCACTGCAGGGATCTCAACGATCGCAATGGCAGCGTTGTTGCTGACCAAGGTGCTGGCTTTAGTCAGTTCGTCAAGCGTCGCTTCAACGCACTCAAAGCCTTGTAGTGACTGGCTATTTTCTGACAAGAAATCAGCGGTTGCAAAAACACTCTTAACGGTGAGTTGGCTGTTACTTAATTCAAGGACATTTTTCTCCCCCTGAACCAGAAACAAGCCATGTGCCTTGCGCTGCTTCTTTTGGCCTAGGGCACGAATAAGTTTTAATTGGTTTTTAGAAATCATTCTTTTTCCAAAGGATTAAATTTAGGTTCACAACTTAAAAGCGCTTTACTTCAAGTGATCCCAAGAGATATTTGACAACAATCGACATGAGTCGCATTTGAAATGGAACATGTCATGCAGAGGTTCATCTAATAACCACTCACCACCACACTTAGGGCATGTGCGTTGCTGTTCTTGCTTTAGGCTCTCGCCTCCTACTTGATACAAATAATAGTAGGTCGGTATCTTGGTAATGTACTCAATACGCCCACGCAAATCCCAACCACGACGGTAAATGTCACTGTCGACCGAGTTTAATTCACGTAACGCAGCATGTTCCGCCTTACACCCACCCGCCATCTGCAGTTCATCACACGCCTGCCACTCTGTTTGCCACTTAATAATGGATTTATGGTCACCGTTAAGTGTGGGTGGATTACGATACAAAGGAATGGGCATGAATGAATCACCACTTCTCAGAGGCGAGCATGTATGGACATAGGTCGTATAAAGAATCTGCCAACTAGGAGCCTCTTCTGTACAGGTTTCTTCTGAATTAAGATCCTGTCCCAACACTCTCAGTTTAGGTGTAAGTAACCCCGCCTCAGATAGCTTTGTCATCGAAAAGCGCACAAAGTCGGAATGATTTTTGGGATGTAAGCTGTCTTTTTCTGGGCATACACAACGCAAATTAAACGTTGCACCATCAATGGCGAGAGGGAATTCTCTACCTAAGACCTGACCATTAAAACGTAGCGCCTCCATCAAGCCATTAATGGACTTCTCAACGGCGGTGAATGTAGTGTTGTCAAAGCATTCGAACTGTAATTCACAGACAAACATGCTAGACCTCTACATCCAATTGCTCTAAGAACTCTAATAGGCTTTCTGCAAGCACTTCGCGCTTGTTGGTACCTAGAGATTCCAGCACAACATTGCCACTAATGTTGCATACAGAGATAACATCAAGATCTGAATCAATGGCAGCAATAAACACCGTTGGCTTAAGCTTTAAGCGGCGCTGCGTTACCAAGTGGCCAAGTATGTTTTCTTGCAGGCGCACAAAGTCTTCATCACTCCATACTTGCAACAGAGTAAGAGGCTTACCTTTCCAACTCATCGTCAAGTCAGCACTATAGTGACTGCCATAGAACTCTTTAATATCAGAATGCAGCAACAGCTCAATACCTTGCTCGACATTGGTAAAGTCGGCATGTTCTTCACGTTGAAGCGGCTTCCAATATACCTCTCCTGATTTGCTGTCTTGAATACATGGCGAGGCAACGCCCACCAGCTCTGAACTGGTTGGCAGTGTGCCGTACTCTTGCTCAAAGGTTTCGAGGTACTGCTGATGAATTGAGTTAAGCGCGTTGGCGATTGAATTGGACATAAATAACCCTACAGGCGTTCCGTTGATGACATCGAAGTATCTATTCAGTAAAATTCCTAACATTCTACTCTATAACGCAGTGTAAAATGAGCAAATATTCAGACGCAAAAGAGCTTGCCGGACTAACCCTTGGGCAAAAAACGCAATACGCTTCTCTCTATGACCCAAAGTTATTGCAGGCAGTACCAAGAAGCCTCAACCGAGATGACCTGGAGCTTGGCGATGCATTGCCGTTTAAAGGGCAAGATATTTGGACGTTGTACGAGTTGTCTTGGCTTAATGCCAATGGGTTGCCACAAGTGGCCGTTGGTGAGGTTTCAATACCCGCTAGTTCCCCAAACTTAATTGAATCCAAGTCCTTTAAGTTATACCTAAACAGCTATAATCAAACGAAATTTAGCAATTGGGATGAGGTTCAAGAACAATTGGCTATAGATTTATCCGCTTGCGCGGGAGGCAAGGTTTCGGTGACTTTGAGTCGAGTTCAAGACTTTAATCAACAGCCTATTGTCGACATGCAAGGCACTTGCATTGACGAGCAAGACATCTCAATTACAGAGTATGAATTCAGCACTGATTACCTCAAGGGAAGTGTCTCTGAAAAGTCTGTAGATGAGGTATTGCATAGCCATCTTCTGAAATCTAACTGCTTAATTACCAATCAACCAGACTGGGGAAGTGTTGAGATTCGATACAGCGGTAAGAAAATTAACCAAGAGGCTTTACTGCGCTACCTAGTTTCATTTAGAGAGCACAACGAGTTTCACGAACAGTGTGTGGAGAGAATATTCACAGATATCATGCTGTTCTGTAAGCCACAATCTTTGTCGGTTTATGCTCGATACACGCGCCGTGGTGGTCTCGATATCAATCCATATCGCACTAGTTTAAACAGTGAATCGAGTGCTCCAGACAGTACTTTGCGTTTAGCGAGACAATAAATGATGGGTTCTTTGTTTAGGTTATCCACCTTACCCCTACTTACTTTGTTGGCGATTGTTTTTTCACTGCCGACGATGGCGAGTGAGGCATCCAGTAGCCTGACAAAGGACCTAATTGACGCCAGACGATTAGTTCACGTTACGCCTTTACAATCCAAGAACAAGGCCAAGGTTTATCTTAATAATCAAGGCAATCTGAGAAACGAGGAAGATTTCTCAACCAATGCCGTCAAACGTAAGATGACGCCGATTGCAAAGGCAACCAACCAAATTCACGCATATCAGACCATCGGCATCGCTGATTATATTCTTGGCAATTACCGTTCATCACTGTCTAGCCTAGAGCAAAGTATCTCAATCTCTGTCGCCAATCACTTGATCGTGCGAGAGATTGAGTCTCGCGTGTTAAAAACCAGCTTGTTATGGAGAATGACCGAGGACCTTCGTAAAGTAGAAGCTCCTCTTGCAGAAATTGAAGAAATGATGCGGTCTTCGCATATTGAAGGCTTAACCAAGGATAGACTTGAGTACGAACTGAGCTTAGTGCATGCCAAGGTCTATTCAGATATTGGAGAAAACGAAAAAGCAGAGAAAAGCTTCCTTCGCGCAAAAAACTACGCCAAGGAACTTCCTAGCTATCAGCAAGGCCTCGAAGCAAGCCTTCAACTGGGTCAGCACTACCTAGAAGTCCATCGATTAAATTCAGCATTGAAAGAATTAATTGAAAGCTACTGGGTGGCGATTGGTAAGGACAACGCTCAGTATATCGCACGAGCCAATCACCTTCTGGCCGATCTCTATTTTGAGCGCCAAATTTACGCAAAAGCCCAAGAGCACTTATCTCAAGCCGCAAGCTATTACGGAAACTATGACCAATCGCCTCTGTTTGCGACCGTTTTGCGTAAACTCGCAGATGTCTATTTTATTCAAGGTCGTTACAACTTAGCGCTGGTTCACTACTTTAATGTACTAGACCAAGAACTGGCAGAGAAGGATCTGGAAAGCATTATCGATTTGAGACTTAAGCTGACAGAAACCTATCTAAACCTGTTTAATTTCACTTTGGCGGAGCGTTACCTAAACCGAGCCACCGAGTTACTCGACTATACCGATATCAAAGCACAAAGAGTGAAGTCGACCCTGCTAACCGCAAAGCTAGACTTCCTGCAAAACGATCCCAAGCAAGCTGAAAAGCTAGGTAAAGAAGCGCTAGAACAAGCACAAAAGATGGGTGATCAGGCTATTCAGTTAGAAGCCTTGTCTCTACTACATCGTGTGACTAAGTCCGTCGACAAAGACAAAGATTCGCTGACTTACCTTGAAGAATACAACAGACTGACTGCAATCAACCTAGAACAGAAAGATGAGCTGATCAGCCGAACATTCCTCAACCAAGTTTCTTCTATTGAGCAGTCCTTACATTACAAGGACCAAGTTGATGAGCTGAGCGATCTGAGTGTCGATTACGATAAGTCGAAAACATTAACCTTAGTACTAGGTGTGAGTAGTACGATATTGTTCTTCTTGGTCGTACTAAATTCACGCCGTCTAGGGCGCAAACACAAGATCATTGCTGAGCTTAATCAGGAGCTTTACACACACCCTCGCTCAGGTCTCAGAAACATGAGGATGTTAAGTAGAAAACTGCCTACCTCTCTCAATAAGTCTGTGACCAACTACGAGCAATGGCGATTTGGGCAACTCATTGATGAGCCTCTAAACGATCGTTTGAAGTTCGCCTTGATTAACGTACCTATGATCTTCGATATCTATGCGAAACATGGCTATAAAGCAGGACGTTCAACAGAGAAAGCCTTTGGTAATCACATCAGAAATCACCTTAAAGAAGGAACCCGTCTGTATCACTTATCAGACAGTTCGTTCTTGTATATCGAACCTAATCCAGAAAAATTGCATCAGCCAGAGCTTCTGTTTAGTCAGTTCCAAGAGGTCATTGATAGCTTTGAAACCCAATATGAGGTCAATCGCACGTTTGGTGTCAGCATTGCCGATTATCCATTCTTACCTCGAGCCTATACCGCCATTAATGACGAAGACCTCATAGATCTTCTGTTATTAGCTTCTGACATATGCGACACAGTGGTACAGCTTGAACAGGTAAGCCAGTGGGTGTCATTTACCGCTATCCCGTTGGCACCAGCCGCTTGCTTTGCTCAAGATGATATGCGTCGTTCTATCTTAAACGCTATCCGAAACGGCTTGATAAAAGTCCATTCGTCATGCCATGAAGAGACGTTAACTCAAGCTTTAGAGCAGTTGCCCAAACAAGAAGATGCTCAGGATTTAACCTGACGATTTTTTTAAGCTACTAATTTTAGTCGAATTTTTATTGCAATTGTTAGTCTGGCATCTAATGTTAAGGTTAGACCGAACATGCGGTTCATTACATTAATGTCCGTTTCACTGCGTATAAATTGTGGGCTTAATCTACAGCCCACCACTGAGCTCCTCTCATTTCTCAGAGCTTAGTGTCACTAATAAGGAGCAGTTATGATTACGACAATCAATCCTGCAGGTAGCATGGATCTCCTCTCTCAACTTGAAGTTGAACGTCTCAAGAAGACCGCCTCAAGTGATATCTACAACCTTTATCGGAACTGCACTCTAGCGGTGCTCAACTCTGGCAGTCACACTGACGACAGCAAGAAGCTTCTCGAACAATACAAGTCATTTGATGTGAATGTTCTAAGGCGAGAGCGTGGCATCAAACTTGAGCTGAGTAATGCCCCTGAGCATGCCTTTGTTGACGGCACTATCATTAAAGGTATTCAAGAACACCTCTTTGCTGTGCTTAGGGATATCGTGTTTGTTCATATGTATATGGCACAAAACGAAAAACTAAATTTAGACAATTCTGTGCACGTTACCAACCTAGTCTTTGGCATCCTACGTAACGCTAAGGTATTGATTCCAGGCATCGAACCAAATCTTGTGGTGTGCTGGGGTGGCCACTCTATTAACGAAACAGAGTATCAATACACTCGCCTTGTGGGACACGAACTAGGACTTCGCGAGCTGAACATTTGCACCGGTTGTGGGCCGGGCGCGATGGAAGGACCAATGAAAGGCGCTGCCATTGGCCACGCAAAGCAAAGGCATAAGCAGACGCGCTACATTGGCCTAACCGAACCCTCTATCATTGCAGCAGAGCCACCGAATCCTATTGTGAATGAGCTGATCATCATGCCTGATATCGAAAAACGCCTTGAGGCCTTTGTTCGTATCGCGCACGGTATTGTCATTTTCCCAGGCGGTCCTGGTACGGCAGAAGAGTTGCTGTATGTGCTGGGTATTATGATGCATCCTAAAAACCAAGATCAGCCGTTGCCTATTGTGTTAACTGGACCAAAAGAAAGTGAGGCTTACTTCCGCTCTATCGATAACTTCATTCGCGATACCCTTGGCGAAGAAGCGCAGAAGTACTATCAAATTGTCATCGACGACCCAGCAAAGGCTGCTCGTATTGTCAAAGAGGCAATGCCTGATGTCCGACAGCACCGCAAAGAGAATGAAGACGCCTACAGCTATAACTGGTCTTTGCATATTGAGCCTGAATTCCAGATGCCGTTTGATCCGAACCATGAAAATATGCACAACCTAGATCTACACATGGATCAGCCACCGGAAATTCTCGCCGCGAACCTACGCAGAGCCTTCTCTGGAGTAGTAGCTGGCAATGTGAAGGCTGAGGGGATTCAAGAGATCGAAGAAAAAGGCCCTTTCATCATTGATGGTGATAAGGAGCTGATGAAGAAAATGGACACCCTATTGGGGGATTTTGTTACGCAGCAGCGGATGAAACTCCCTGGCTCGGAATATACCCCTTGCTATAGGGTACAAACCTCAGATTAAGGTTAAACTCTTGATCTAATTTTAGTTACAATGGGGCTACGGCCCCTTTTTAGTTTGTTTTTATGTCTATACATCTGGTTATCATCGATGCTCTAAACCTTATTCGTCGCGTACATTCAGCGCAGCCTGACGAAACTGATATCCAGCGCACTATAGAAACCACGACCCGCACTCTAAAACGGATTCTAAACGAAACCGAGCCTAGCCACATAATTGCCGTATTTGATCACCACCAGCAGGTGCGCGGATGGCGAGAAGAGCGTTTTCCTGAATACAAACAAAACCGTAAGCCAATGCCTGAGCCTCTTGCCTTGGGATTAGATACCATTCAACAAGCGTGGTGGGAGCTAGGCATCGATTCATTGCTGTCTGATGGGGATGAAGCGGACGATCTAGTGGCCACACTTGCCGTTAAATTGGCCAGTCAGCAGCATCAAGTCACCATCATTTCTACTGATAAGGGCTACTGCCAACTGCTTTCTCCATCCTTACGCATCAGAGATTACTTTCAGCATCGCTGGCTGGACCAAGCCTTTGTAGAAAAAGAGTTTGCGGTAAAGGTCTGTCAGTTAAGTGATTACTGGGGACTGACTGGTATAAGTGGCACAGGCTTAAGCGGCATTCCGGGCATTGGCCCTAAAGCGGCTCGAGAGATACTCACTGGCAATGAAAACTTAGAGCAAGCCTTTGCCGATGAAACGCTACCTGAAAAGTACAAAAAGAAGATTGCAGGCAATGAGGAGCACGCCCTTCTATGCCGTGAACTGGCCTCATTAAAGACTGACTTGGAGCTTGGGTTTAACTTGCAGGATTTACGTTGGACACCAGCGTCATCCTGAACTTGATTCAGGACCTTAGGTAGTGCAAGTTTGACCTTGGGCACTCTCTAAGGTCCTGACTTTCGTCAGGATGACGGCAATGGGGTCAGAATGACGATAATGGAGTCAATTACCAGCCCAAGTTAGTATGCGACTGCACATGTACCGTGATCTCTTCCCGGTCATGGTAAAGGTGCTTCGCTTGTAAGGTAAACTTAATGCCGTTTTCTTTCAAAAAGGTCTTCAAGTTCTCGATATCTTGAAGTACTTCGTCGTAGCGACCCTTCATAGGAAGTTTAAGGTTAAACAGCGCCTCTTTACACCAGCCCTTGATGATCCACTCCCCCATTAATTGAGCTACACGTGACGGTTTCTCAATCATGTCACACACTAGCCAAGTAACATTCTTGCGAGGTGGTTCAAACTTAAAGCCATCAGCTTGGTGGTGCTTCACTTGACCTGTATCCATCAAGCTTTGTGCCATCATGCCGTTATCAATAGCATGAACGAACATAGAGCGCTTAACCAACTGATACGTCCAACCGCCCGGACAAGCTCCAAGGTCTACAGCCCACATACCCGATGCTAATCTCTCATCCCACTCACTTTTAGGAATAAAGACATGGAATGCTTCTTCCAACTTTAGAGTTGAACGACTTGGCGCATCTGAAGGGAACTTCAGGCGAGGAATGCCCATAAAGAACTGTGAGTTGTTGTTAGCATAAGAATAGCCAACATAGCATTTACCTGGCTCCACAAAGCACAGATGCATCACAGGCTTCTTCAGGTTGTCTTTCTTGTACAGCAAGCCTTTGCCACGCATTGCCTGTCTTAGTGGCACGGTGAACTTACGGCAAAACTTCAGTAGCTCTTTTGCTTCATTGGTATCAGGAGTCTCAACGCGCAGGTCACCACACGTCGGCACACCTTCTTGCTCAGCTAACGCATCTAAGATAGGTGAAATGCGATCTGATTCAGGTAGCTCTTCCAAACTCGCTGCAACAGCAAACATCTGACGAGCAAAAATAAGCGTTTGGAAGTCAATCTCACGCACTAAACGATCTGCATCCCCTTCTGTGTAGCATTCAAACAGAACATAGCCACTATTGCGCTTAACGCGGGGAAAACCAAACACCTCAAGGGTGTTTGCCTTGTCTTGAATCTCGCCAGCACAATCTTTCTCAAAGCCTGCACGGCAATATAAAATAACCTGTTTCAAGTTAAACCTCGTTTCAATGCGTTAAGAAGCTTCAACGCTCGACGCTATCGCGTCTAAAATAATCTCATCTTGGCCAATGGAAGGTACACCTTCACTTGCCGCTATACTCAGCATCCAGTCTCTAAATGTAGCAATTCGTCCAACGTCTGCTTGTTTCTCGTGACACACTACATAAAAGGCATTCTTACTCACCAGTACTTCATCAAAAGGACTGATTAATCTACCTGCCTCAATCTCAGGCTGAGCCAGTACGTTATTTCCTAACGCAATACCTTGTCCGTGAGCTGCTGCCTGCAAAACCATAGTTGAGTGACTAAAGATTGGACCATGGTTTACATTGATCCCTTCTAGGTGATGTTGGCGAGCAAACTGCTTCCAGTCCTTACGCGAAGTATCATGTAACAAAGTGTGTTTTGAAAGGTCGCTTAATGAGCCTAGAGGCTTAACACCGTCTAACAAACGTGGTGCACAAAGAGGGATTAAATACTCTTGATACAATTTGTCAGCGCGTAATCCAGGCCAGTTTCCACGACCATAATAAATAGCAACATCTACATCATCGGTTAATGAACCATCGTCCATATCTACCGCTTTAATACGAACATCAATATCGGGCTCTTGCTCGTTAAAATCAGCAAGCCTAGGCACCAGCCATTGAATAGCAAAGCTAGGCTGCAAACTGATGGTCAAAGAGCCTTTCTCACTGCGCTCTAGCACCTTATCTGTCGCCTCAGAGAGTGAGGTAAAGATATCTTTGATATCAAGGAAGTAGCTTTGCCCTTCTTCAGTCAACAACAGGGAGCGGTTGCGCCTTCTAAACAACTTTAAGCCTAAATATTCTTCAAGCGCTTTCACTTGATGGCTGACTGCTGCTTGAGTAACAAACAGCTCTTCAGCTGCCCTTGTAAAGCTCAAATGACGTGCAGCTGCTTCAAAAACCTTCAGTGATTTTAATGGGGGTAATCGTCTTGCCATTCTATCTTATCTAGCATTAGTTTTTTTTATCTGAAACATTATAAATTGTCCGTTGTTCAACAGCCAGAGAAAATCTATATTGCGTCCCACGCGACGGGGGTCTAAACGGCATGCCTTTGGCATGGATCCCTACTTGCGATGTTGTGTTTGTGAGCTCATTTTGAGCACGGTAGTTTCTACCACAGCTTGGGTTTAACCGAAGCATACTTCCAATTTAATGAACTTGTCTGTCATTTTCGCACCGCTCCTCTGAGCGGTGTTTTTTTATGCCTGAAATAAAAAATAAAGCCGAGATCAGAGAGACTGACCTCGGCTAAAATTAGCTTATGTGATGACTAAGGGCGGTAAACTTTAATATTGCTAAAGCCTTGTTCCTGCAAGTACAACGCCTGCAAGCGGCTCATTACGCCACGATCACAGTACAGAAGGTACGTTTTAGACTGGTCAAGATCACCGAACTTAGTCGCCAGCTTGTAGAATGGCAGATGCTCTACTTCCACACCATCGATCTCAAGAGGGTTATCGTCTTCTTCTTCTGGACTACGAATATCCAGGACAATGGCATGCTCTTGAACTGCCTTCACTTGCTCGACTTCAGGTGCTTGTTCTAGGCTTTCCTTTTCAATATCGCGAATATCCATAACTCGACTCTCGCTAACCACTTTTTCTAGAACAGAAAAATCAAAGTTCTCTTCTTGAGCTTCAAGCTTACCTTTAACCGCTTTAACCGTAGGCTTGCGAGAAATAACGCCACAATACTCTGGCATTACCTTGGCGAAGTCTTCTGTACCAATAATACGAGACAAATCAATGATGTCTTCTTTGTCCCAGTTAATCAGAGGACGAAGAATAAGTGTATCGGTCACGCCGTCAATATGACGTAAGTTGGTTAGAGTCTGGCTAGATACCTGACCTAGTGCTTCACCAGTAACCAAAGCTTCAATCTTAAAGCGATCGGCAATCATGCCACCAGCACGCATAAACATACGCTTGAGCACAACGCCCATCTGGCCATCTTCAACGTTCTCTAAGATCTCAGCAACCACAGGTTCAAAGTCTACAGAGATAAATTTCACCTTCGCAGAAGAGCCGTACTTATTCCAAAGGTAGTGTGCTACTTGCTTAACGCCAATCTCGTGCGCAGGGCCACCAAGATTAAAGAAGCAGTAATGGGTCTTTGAGCCACGCTTAATATGTAGGTAGCTAGATACACCAGAATCGAAACCACCAGAAATCAGACTCAGTACGTCCTCTTGTGTTCCAAGAGGGAAACCGCCAAGACCTTTGTGGCGAGCTAGGACTTGGTTTAGCTTTTCACCAGCCACTTCTACGTTCACGGTAACGTCAGGGCGTGTCAGCTTAACCTTGGCGCTTTCAACAGCTTGATTCAAGCCACCGCCAACATAACGCTCTAGTTCGATTGAGGTAAAGTCGTGTTTACCGCGACGCTTAGCACGTACTGAAAAGGTCTTGCCCTCAATACGGTCACGGCTCAACTCAAGCACTTGCTCGAAGATGTCATGCATATCAGTAAATTCTGTTTGCTTGACCTCTAACGAATGATGAATACCCGGAGTTTGAGTCAGGATCTCTAGCACTTCTTGGTAGTATTGATGACTATCAGAAGAAACCTCGATATGATCCCTACGATTGAATACTGCCACTGATTCTGTGCGACGCTGGATGATGATCCTGAGATTGCACTCCAGAATACGTATGAAGCGCTTCCTTACTGATTCGCTTTTTACAAAAATTTCTGGATGTGGTTTTACGATAAACTTCATAGGTAACTTCACTTCTGATTAGTCGATGACTTGAGTCTAGCCTAAATTATTCTGCTGATTGAAAATGCAGGGATAATCGAGGGCGACGAATTATATACCTATTTCAGCCAGAGTAAAAATAAAACAACCTACTTGTCTGTTCATTTAACTATCAGAAAATGAACTAAAGTTAGTGATATCGCAGGATTTTTAACTGCTAAAATTGACCATCACTCCTGCCTGAGTTACCTTTCCCAGATCCTAGCGTAGAAAAGAATGAACATGGCGACCAAAAAACCAGAGAATATGAGTTTTGAAGAGTCTCTCAAAGAGCTCGACAGCATAGTAAATCAGCTTGAACAAGGTGATCTCGAACTCGATTCTGCATTGAAGAATTTCGAACGCGGTATTGCACTAGCTCGTGCTGGTCAATCCAAGTTAGACCAAGCAGAACAACGTGTTTCAATCTTGATGGAAAATCAGGTTGAAGCGACTCCTCAAGACTTCAAATTTGAATCTGGCGATGACCCATTTTAAACAGCGACTTGAAAGCTACCAAAAGCGCAACAACCAGCAACTAGAAACCTGGTTAAACTCTTTACACTCTCAAGACAACAACCTGATTCAGGCTATGCGCTATGGGCTATTATTGGGTGGTAAGCGTGCTCGACCTTTTCTTGTTTACGCTACAGGCTCAGTATTTGGTTTGAATGATGAGTCCTTGGATACGCCGGCCTCAGCCATTGAATGTATCCATGCTTATTCATTGATTCATGATGATCTGCCAGCTATGGACGACGACGAATTACGTCGTGGCCAAGCGACGTGCCATATTGAGTTTGATGAAGCGACCGCCATTCTGGCCGGTGATGCTCTGCAAACTTTAGCCTTTAGTATCTTGGCTGAGGGCAAACTTGCCCCTCAAGCGGAAAGTTACCGTATAAAGATGGTACAAAGTCTAGCCAGCGCCTCTGGTGCTTCAGGGATGTGCCTAGGGCAGTCCCTAGATTTAGAGGCGGAAAACCGTCAAGTTTCTTTAGACGAACTAAAACTGATTCATCGCAATAAAACAGGCGCACTGATAAAATCTGCCATTCAGTTGGGAGCTTTAGCCGCCGGCGAGCAAGGCATCGAGCAATTACCTCGTCTTACCGCCTTTGCAGAAAAGATAGGACTGGCTTTTCAAGTCCAAGATGACATCTTAGACATTACTAGTGATACAGAAACGTTAGGCAAGCCTCAAGGCTCCGACTTAGCATTGAATAAATCGACCTATCCTTCACTTCTTGGACTTGAAGGTGCACAGGCAAAAGCGAAACTGTTGTTAGAAAAAGCCCTACTTGAGTTAGAAGGCATTCCTTACAACACTGACCTTCTAGAGCAGTTTGCTCGCTATGTGGTCGAAAGAAAGAATTAATTACTCACTTATCAGCGCGAATACATATGACACTTGATATCTCGAAATACCCAACATTGGCATTGGCCAACACGCCTGATGAGCTGCGTTCTCTTCCCAAAGAGACGCTTCCAACACTTTGTGATGAACTGCGTACTTACCTACTTAACAGTGTAAGCCAATCCAGTGGTCACCTAGCCTCAGGTTTGGGTACGGTCGAGCTTACCGTTGCCCTACACTACGTCTATCAAACTCCTTATGATCAGCTTCTGTGGGACGTAGGACATCAGGCTTACCCGCACAAAATTTTAACGGGTCGCCGTGAGCAAATGCCTACCATTCGTCAAAAAGATGGATTGCATCCGTTCCCGTGGCGCGGCGAAAGCGAATATGACGTGCTTTCAGTTGGACACTCTTCCACCTCCATCAGTGCCGCTCTTGGTATTGCGATTGGTGCGGAAAAAGAAGGCAGGAACCGCAAGGTTGTAAGCGTTATCGGTGATGGTGCTATAACTGCAGGCATGGCGTTTGAAGCCATGAACCACGCTGGTGACATTCACCCAGACATGCTTGTAGTGCTGAACGACAACGAAATGTCGATCTCTGAAAATGTTGGCGCTCTCAACAATCACCTGGCGCAAGTGTTGTCAGGCAGTCTGTATACCTCCATTCGTGAGGGCGGTAAAAAAGTCTTATCCGGCGTGCCACCGATTAAAGAATTGGTTCGTCGTACCGAAGAGCACCTTAAAGGCATGGTTGTTCCAGGTACTATGTTTGAAGAGCTAGGGTTCAACTACATAGGTCCTGTTGATGGCCATGATGTACTAGAGCTTGTTAAAACGCTGAAGAACATGCGCCATCTTAAAGGGCCTCAGTTCCTGCACATTATGACCAAGAAGGGCAAAGGCTATGAGCCTGCTGAGAAAGACCCTATTGGTTATCACGGAGTGCCTAAGTTTGATCCAGCGACAAGTTCATTACCAAAGAGCAAGGGTGGCAAACCAACCTTCTCTAAAGTCTTTGGCGATTTCCTTTGTGATATGGCAGCGCAAGATCCCAAGCTAATGGCGATCACGCCTGCTATGCGTGAAGGTTCTGGCATGGTGCGCTTCTCCAAAGAGTTTCCAAAACAATATTTTGATGTGGCCATTGCCGAGCAACATGCAGTGACTCTAGCTACCGGATTAGCTATCTCAGGCAACAAGCCTATTGTGGCAATCTACTCCACCTTCTTACAACGTGGCTACGATCAGCTGATTCATGATGTCGCTATTATGAATCTACCCGTGCTATTCGCTATTGACCGAGCAGGCCTAGTAGGCGCGGATGGTCAAACGCATCAGGGCGCCTTTGATCTGAGCTTTATGCGCTGCATCCCTAACATGATGATAATGGCGCCAAGTGATGAAGACGAATGCCGTCAAATGCTTTACACCGGCCATCAACATCAAGGGCCAGCAGCGGTTCGCTACCCAAGAGGCAGTGGCATTGGGGCTGAAATTCAGCAATCTTTCACAGCACTTGAGATTGGTAAAGGCCGAGTTGTTCGCCAAGGAAGTAAGGTGGCTATCTTGAGCTTTGGTACCTTCCTTGATAATGCCCAGCAAGCAGCGGAGAAACTTGGCGCAACCGTGGCCGATATGCGCTTTGTGAAGCCTCTAGACGAAGAATTGATACAGCAACTGGCTGCAGAGCACGATGTATTGGTGACTATTGAAGAGAACGTCGTTGCAGGCGGTGCAGGTAGCGGTGTTGTGGAGTACCTAATGTCGCAAAAGATCGCCAAGCCGGTATTAAACCTAGGTCTTCCAGACCGATTTATCGCTCAAGGTACACAAGAAGAGATGCATGCTGAACTAGGCCTAGATGCCGAAGGTATTCAGCGTCAAATTGAAGCGTATCTCGCGAAGTAAAATCTGGCCCTAGTTCTTCGGAACTAGGGCTTTGTACCAACTAGTAGCAAATAACTAAATCCAGCCTAGTCCCCAGCCTAGTAAAGCCAAGCACAACCCAGCCATAACACCAGCTAAAATGTCGTCTATCATAATTCCAAAGCCACCATGGACATGTTTGTCTAAGTAGCTAATTGGCCATGGCTTGACCATGTCAAAGAAGCGGAATAATACAAAACCTGCAATCAGCCAGCGCCACTCATTAGCCGGAATACTCAATAGTGGAACCACCAGCATGGTAATCCAAAATCCTGCAAATTCATCCCATACAATAGAGCCGTGATCATGAACCCCCATATCCTTGGCAGTAACGTCACAAATTTTGATGCCAATAACGCAGCTAAGTAACACAACCACCGTATATGCGCCCAAAGGCAACTGCACTAGCGCTAAGTAAAGCGGAATAGAAGCCAAGGTGCCCATTGTGCCAGGGATGATAGGTGAGAGTCCGCTACCAAAACCTGTTGCTAATAGATGCCATGGGTTTTCTAACGAAATCTTATCAAGGGGATTGCTCATTGAGTATCTCTAAGTCGTTTTAGTCAATAGATTCAAGAACGAAAGTGGTCAAAACCGGCCACATTCTCTTGTAAGGCTTTGTTATTACGAAACAGTTTCAAGGTTTGAGAATCAGTGATCTCTCCAACCTCTGTTATCTGTACGCTTTCAGTTTCCGCCACCTGACGCACAGACTCTATCAGATGTTGTGGCACGGTAAAACACAGCTCGTACTCTTCACCACTTTTTAATGCGTAGTTTTGAGCGGTTTGTTCACCCCGGCAAAACTCAACCAGTTCTTGAGACACAGGAAGCTTGTCGCAATGTAGCTCAGCACCTACGTTAGAGCGTGTCATGATATGCTTTATATCTGAAATCAAGCCATCTGAGATATCAATACAACTGCTCGCCTTACCCCTTAATAGCATCCCTAAGCTTGCTCTAGAGCTCGCACAATAGTGGCGCTTTTCAAGCTTTGAGGCGTTGGGTAAAAGACGCTTTTCGTTATCAAGTATAACCTCAAGCCCAGCATGACTATCACCAAGAGACCCGCTGACAAAGACCTTATCACCCACTTGAGCGCCAGAGCGCAGAAGCGCTTGTTTCTCAGGAACAAAGCCATGAATGGTTAACGTAATACTCAATGGGCCTCGAGTAGTATCTCCGCCAATCAATTGCAGATTATGGGCATCGGCAAGACTAAAGAACCCTTCACAAAATCCTTCAAGCCATTTCTCATCAGGCTCAGGCAGTGAGATTGCCATCGAGACCCAAGCAGGCTCTGCCCCCATAGCGGACAGATCACTGATATTTGAGGCAAGCGCCTTATGCCCTACCCACTTGGGATTGGCATTTGCAAGAAAGTGAGTGCCGGCAACGAGCGAGTCAGTGCTGACGGCAATCTGAGTGCCAGGAGGAGAAACCAACAGGGCGCAATCATCACCTTGAGATAATTCAACGTCACTTCGTTCTAGCTTCTGTTTAGCAAAATACTTGCTAATTAGCTCAAACTCACCTGCCACACTCACTCCCATTACGTAAATCAACACATACAAAAAAGGCCAGCAGATGCTGACCTTTATAACTATATGATTTTCAACAATCGGTTTCGACTATTATTTGTTTTTGCGAAGCGATGGCGCTGCTTTATCAAGCACACCATTAACAAACTTGTAGCTGTCTTCAGCAGCAAACACTTTTGCTAATTCAATCGCTTCGTTAATAACAACTTTATGAGGAACGTCTTCACGACGAGTCATCTCATAAATTGCTAGACGAAGTAGCGCTAACTCCATCATATCCAAGTCCTGCATAGGACGAGAAAGGAATGGACGTAGCTTGCTGTCGAGCTCTTGGTGAGACAGTGCAACACCAGTCAACAGGTCACGGAAGTATGCTACATCTGTCTCTTGTTCATTTAACGCTGGCTCGTCAGCATGGGTCTCTTCTTCACCATACTTTCCAGCGGACAAAAACTGTTCTTCTACAGTTGCGATATTCTCTTTAGTGATCTGCCAAGAATATATAGCTTGTAGAGCAAATTGACGTGCATTACGACGTGCGGCTGGTTTCACACTGGCCCCCATTAGGAATCGATTTCAGAAAGAACGTTGATCATCTCTAGCGCGCTCAGTGCAGCCTCTGCACCTTTGTTACCAGCCTTGGTTCCAGCACGCTCAATAGCTTGATCTATGGTATCAACAGTCAAAACACCAAATGCAACTGGTAAACTGTACTCCAGTGACACTTGTGCTAGACCTTTATTACACTCACTACAAACATAGTCGAAGTGTGGCGTTCCGCCACGAATTACCGTACCTAGAGAAACGATAGCATCGTATTTCTCAGTACGAGCAACACGTTGAGCAACAAGTGGTAATTCTACCGCACCTGGACAACGCACTACTGTAATATTCTCTTCTGCAACCTGTCCGTGTCGCTTCAAGGTATCGATAGCACCAGACAACAAGCTTTCATTAATGAAGCTGTTAAAACGCGAAATTACTATAGCAATTTTTGCATTGGGTGCTGGAAATCCACCTTCGATGACTTTCATAAGTTTTCCTTCAACTATCTCATGAGCGAGAATCGCCGGATTCTAGCACAATAATGTGACTAGGATCTAATATCATTTCAGCTAATTCTCGAGTTATTGGTTAAACGGGCCAAAACAATGACCCATCCATATTAATTGTTAATCACACACGTACTCGACTACGTCCAGACCAAAGCCCGACAGAGAGTGGTAACGTTTGTTGCTTGATGACATCAGCTTCATCTTGCTTACGCCCATGTCAGCTAAGATCTGGGAGCCTACACCTACTCGACGTGAGGTGCCTTGTTTCTTAGCCATAGTAGGGGCTTCTCCTTTATCTTGCTGCTCGAATGCCTTCAGCTTATAAATAAGCTGCTCACTCGTCTCTTCATGACCAAGCACTACAAGTACACCGCCCTCTTCGCCAATGCGCTTCATCGCTTTATCTAGAGACCAGCTGCGGTCTGAATCGCGGTTAGAGTGCAGCAAATCAGTAAAGGTATCTTGCAAGTGTACACGGACTAGGCATGGTTCTTCAGAGACCTCGCCTTTGCGCAGTGCATAGTGAATTTGGTTATCAATGGTGTCACGGTACGTCACCATATCAAAATCACCGAATTCCGTTGGCATTTTACACTCAGCGACACGCTCAATGGTTGTCTCGGTATTGTTGCGGTACTCAATCAAGTCCGCAATTGTGCCCAATTTAACATCATGCTTTTCAGCAAAAATCTCAAGATCTGGACGACGTGCCATCTCACCATCGTCTTTTAAAATCTCCACGATCACCGATGCAGGCTCACAACCCGCTAGGCGTGCTAAATCACAACCCGCTTCAGTATGTCCAGCGCGTGTTAGAACACCACCATCTTGCGCAGATAGAGGGAAAATGTGCCCTGGTTGAACTAAGTCAGCAGCCTTTGCATCGGGTGCGACAGCCGCTTGTACCGTCACAGCACGATCAGCAGCAGAAATACCAGTAGTCACACCTTCAGCAGCCTCAATTGAAACGGTAAACGCTGTTGAGTACTGAGCATTGTTATCTTGCACCATAGGAGGAAGACCAAGACGCGCGCAGCGCTCTTGAGTCATGGTCAGACAGATTAGACCGCGTCCGTAGGTTGCCATGAAGTTGATGGCTTCAGGAGTAATATGTTCCGCAGCCATGATAAGATCGCCTTCGTTTTCACGATCTTCATCATCCATTAGGATAACCATCTTACCTAAGCGAATATCTTCAATAATTTCTTGCGGTGAGCTGATAGGCATTTTTTCTTTCCTAGTTAAGTGTCTGTCGCACGCGTATAGAAACGACTATGCAAAGCCGTTTTGTTGTAAAAATTCCATCGTAATAGTAGAGGAACCTTGTTGCTGATTCGAGCCCATCCCAAGCAATCGCTCCATATAGCGAGCAAGGACATCGACCTCAAGATTGACTCTTCGGCCAACCTCAAATTCGTCAATAATGGTTTGTTCCGACGTGTGTGGCACGATAGTGAGTTTAAAACCATTCTTACGTAAGGCATTCACCGTTAGGCTGATACCATCAACGGTAATGGAGCCTTTCTGAGCCACGTAGCGCTCAAGATCCGATGGCATTTCAACCCAGTACTCGACAGCGCGGCCAACAGGAATTCTTTCCACTATGGTGCCAACGCCATCCACATGCCCGGAGACAATATGGCCACCGAAGCGAGTCGTCGGTAACATGGCCTTTTCTAGGTTTACTCTGTCACCCACCTGATATTGGCTGAAGCCCGTTTTATTTAAAGTCTCGACTGACAAATCAGCGGTAAACGAGCGATTATCAAATCGTACAACGGTCAAACAAATGCCATTAGTGGCAATACTGTCGCCAAGTTTGACATCAGACATGTCCAAGTTTCCGGTTTCCACCGTGATTGAGATGTCTTCGCCCTGATTTGTAATGCTAGAAAGCGTACCAACGGCTTCAACAATACCGGTAAACATAGTAAATCCTACTCTATTTTGATGTTTTGAACGTAGCAACCAATTTAATATCCGGCCCTACTTGGGTGAGTTGTTCAATGTTCAGATCAATGGTCTGGTCCATGCTAGTTAAGCCTAATAGGTTAACCAAGCCTCGACCATCGGTTCCCATGATCTTTGGTGCTAAGTAAACAACGAGCTCATCGACTAACTGTTGCTCGATGAAACTGGCAGCGAGTGTCGCTCCAGCTTCCACCCAGATGTGGTTTATATTGTGCTCCCGAGCAAGCTTTGCAAGTAGCTCTGGTAAATCTATGTGTTTTTCTTGGCTATTTTTCTGCTCAGAAATCAGCAGCACCTCGCCTTCAGTATTAAATAGGCGCAGCTTTGGGGACAATTCTGGGTTCAAGTTTTGCTGACGGTCTAGGATAACACGCAGTGGCTGTCTCACCTCTCCCTCTGGGTACAAGGATTGGGTTTCGTCTGGCAATTCAGTGAAACGCACGTTAAGAGAGGCATTATCATCAATCACAGTTTTTGAGCTAGAGAGAATAGCGCCCGATTGTGCTCGGTAGAGCTGAACATCTGCACGCGCTTGGCTACTGGTGATCCACTGGCTTTGACCATTACTCAGGGCTGTTTTGCCATCTAGGCTAGCAGCCATTTTCAGTTGAACCCATGGCAAACCGGTGCGCATTTTCTTCAAAAATGGACGGTTGATACGTTCAGCTTCAGATTCAAGTAATCCTACTTGCACCTCTATACCCGCCCCTTTGAGCATGGCAATACCATTACCTGAGACCTGCGGGTTAGGGTCTTGCATAGCGCAAATAACACGGGAAACTCCCGCCTTAATCAGTCCTTCCGCACAAGGTGGCGTACGACCATAATGAGAGCAAGGCTCAAGTGTTACGTACGCTGTGGCACCTACCGCCTTGTCACCAGCCATACGCAAGGCATGTACTTCCGCATGCGGGCCACCGGCTCGAATATGATAGCCGTGACCAACGATATCTTCACCTTGAGTAATGACACACCCAACATTGGGGTTCGGATGTGTGGTAAAGCGACCTTTTTCAGCCAGCTTTATCGCCTTCGCCATCATCTGATGGTCAAATACAGAAAAACTCATTTATGACTCTTTGAGGTTGAAAATCTATTCTACGCATTATACCAATCACAGTAAGTGAGTGTTCAGAAGTAGCGCAGGAAAAACGCTGGATAACAAGGCAGAATGTTTAATTAGTAGTGGGGCTACAATCAAAAATTCTAACGCCGTTGTCGAGTGTTTTAACCAGCTAGGCTGAACAGTTATTTACTACGATTGGTATTAGTCTTCCAGTCTGGCGATCTCTTCGCCAAACTCGCGGATATCTTCGAAGCTGCGGTAGACAGACGCAAAACGAATGTAGGCAACCTTATCTAATTCTTTCAATTGCTCCATTACAAGATTGCCAATCATATCACTGGAAACCTCTCTCTCACCGGTAGCTCGTAGCTTAGATTTAATGACACTCATAGAAAGCTCTACCGCATCAGCGCTCACAGGGCGTTTCTCCAGTGCGCGATGCAGACCGTTAGAGAGTTTATCTTCGTTGAACGGTTCTCGGTTTCCATTGGATTTAATCACCTTTGGCATCACCAGTTCGGCGGTCTCAAAGGTGGTAAAGCGCTCACTACATGCTAGGCATTGGCGACGACGGCGTACTTGATGCCCGTCAGCAACCAATCGGGAATCGATTACTTTCGTCTCATTCTCTGAACAAAATGGGCAGTGCATACAAGCTCCATATATACGATGAAAGGGCTGCTATGCGGTTCTTACTCACCTAACTAAAGCCAACGTCTATCTGGTGTTAGTAGTGAGTATTATTAGCAATGCAGTTTGATCTGATTAGTGTAACGGATTTCATGAATTGATTCGAGAGTGAAGCCCTATGCTTGGGCATCAAAAAAGGGCTCTGTGATAGAGCCCTCATTACTTTTTATGTCAAAATCTTAATGAGTGGAATCATCTTGATTTTCAGCTTGTTACCGGCAACGGTTAACCAAACACTAAGGTCTTGGTAAGTAGTTGCCCTTTCCTACCCATTTATAGCTGGTGAGTTCTTCTAATCCCATAGGGCCACGAGCGTGTAATTTTTGCGTAGAAACCGCAACCTCGGCGCCAAGGCCAAACTGAGCACCATCGGTAAAGCGCGTTGACGCATTCACATATACTGCCGCTGATCCTGCCGAGTTAATGAAGCGTTCTGCATTATTCAAGTCATTGGTCATAATGGCATCAGAGTGGCTCGCGTTGTGCTCACGCATATGCTCAATAGCCTCATCCACATCTTTAACCACCTTAACACCCAAAATGAATGCAAGCCACTCAGTGTCAAAATCACCCAGAGCAGCTTCACGAAGCTTGGCGGCATTAGCCAAATAAGGCAATGCAGACGCATCTGCCACAAACTCGACTTTGTCACTCAGTTGGTTAGCCAGTTTACTTAAAAACTCTTCTGCGATTGATTGATGCACCAGCAAGGTATCCAAAGAGTTACATGCAGAAGGACGCTGCACCTTAGAGTTTTCCACCACTGTTAGCGATCGCTCAATATCGGCACTCTCATCGACATACACATGAGAAATGCCAAAGCCGCCAATGATCACTGGGATAGTGCTGTTTTCTTTACACATTTTATGTAAACCCGCACCGCCACGAGGAATGATCATGTCAACATAGTCATCTAACTTCAGTAGTTGAGAAACTAGCTCACGATCTGGCTTTTCGATGTATTGGACAGAAGCAGCTGGCAGTCCAGCTTGCTCAAGTGCCGTTTGGATTACCTTTACCAAAGCCATGTTTGAATGGAAGGTCTCTCTGCCACCGCGCAAAATACTGGCATTACCCGTTTTTAAGCACAAAGAGGCAATATCAATAGTCACATTTGGACGAGCCTCGTAGATCACACCGACCACACCTAAAGGCACGCGTCTGCGAGATAATGACAAGCCATTTTCTAGGACGCGACTGTCCAGTTCACTGCCAATAGGGTCGCTTAGCTTGATAACATTGCGAACATCGTCCGCAATTGCCGATAATCGAGCCTCATTCAGTAACAAGCGGTCAAGAAGCGCCTCACTCATGCCTGCTTCACGACCCTTTTGAATATCGATAGCATTCGCTTCTAGAATAATCTGCGACTGCTTCTCCAGCTCATCAGCCATAATCGCTAGAGCTTGGTTCTTAGTTGTTGTGGTCGTTGTTGCTAGGGCAAAAGATGCTTGTTTCGCGCGCTGGCCAAGTTGAATTAGATCCACTGTGTCATCCTCTATAATTTCTTTTGAGCAATTAAGCTCTTAATCTTGCATCATGACTAAATCGTCACGGTGTACCACTTCGGAGCCATAGTCATAACCCAAAGTTTCACCTATTTGTTTGCTGTGCATGCCCTTTATTTGGCGCATATCATCGCAGGAGTAGCTAACTAGACCCTTTGCAATCAAGGCTCCAGTTTGACTGATAACTCGAGCCACTTCACCGCGAGCAAAGTTGCCATTAACGCCAACAACACCTTTAGCTAAAAGGCTACTGCCTTTTGTTTGTAAGGCTTTGACTGCGCCTTCATCGATAACAATTTCACCGGTTGCCGCTGGGCCAGCCAATATCCAGCGCTTTCGATTTTCCAGAGCTTCAGGAAGCGCAACGAAACGCGTACCACTTGGCGAAGAGGAAACACTCTCAATCACCACATCCTGCGCACTTCCAGCAGCAATGATCACTTCAATACCTGCGCGACGGGCAATATCGGCTGCTTGAAGTTTAGTCGCCATACCCCCCGTTCCTAGGGTTGTGCCACTACCACCTGCAATTTTACGCAGGGTTTCATCAATGGTGGTGACTTCACGAATCAGCTCTGCTTCTGGATTGTTTCTTGGATCGGCAGTAAATAGACCCGGCTGATCAGTCAACAGTAATAAAGTATCCGCTCCGCACAAAATCCCAACCAGTGCCGAAAGATTATCGTTATCTCCCACCTTGATTTCCGTGGTCGCTACAGCATCGTTCTCATTTACGATAGGAATAATGTCATGCTCAACCAAGGCATTAATCGTATCCCTAGCATTTAGGAAGCGCTCTCTATCTTCAAGATCAGCGCGAGTCAGCAACATTTGGCCAATCTTTAGGCCATAGATTGAAAACAGTGACTCCCACACCTGGATAAGGTGTGACTGACCCACCGCAGCTAACAGTTGCTTGCTTGCCATTGAGTTGGGGAGTTGGGGGTGTCCTAGATGCTCTCGGCCAGCGGCAATCGCGCCAGAAGATACTAGAACTAGGTTATAGCCACGCTGCTTCAATTCTGCGCATTGGCGCACTAAATCAACCATGTGGGCGCGGTTAAGGAACTGAGAGCCCCCTGTTAGCACACTTGTGCCAAGTTTCACCACAACTGTCTTAGCTTGCATTTGTTACTCAATGATACTGATAAAAAGAGTCCCTTTTTTAACAAGGTGTGACCCGTTGCACAAGCTAAAAAAACAAAAAGGCGCCCTTGGGCGCCTTGAATCAATGTTTTTTAATTAAGCGATAGCTTCTGAGTCTTCATGCAAAGCAAACTCTAAGGCGAATTGCTCCGTCAGTTGCTTTTGCACTTTAGCTTGAAAAACACTTTGAGTGCGCTGCACTTCTGCCTCTGCAGCTGATGGAAGCTTTTCATCTATCCATGCACCTGACGCGTTATATTTTCCATGATGAAAACGAGCGGTACATATATTTTCTTCGTCTTGCTTCTCTAACTCCATCCACCAGCCCCAAAATTCTCGGCACTCTGGTGATTTAGTGTCGTCGACACAAACAGACAAGCAATCGAATAAGAAAAGGTTGGGTTTACATTCTGCTTCACGTAGATAAGGACCAATCGCTTTGAGCTTTGCGATCATGCGATGATAAGTAGGTTGGTTCCCTGGCATAATAACTCCATTTATTATTTCTTCGCCATGCACAACTACGCACAGCGAATTTTATGTTGCTCATCAGTTACATAAGCAACACTTATAGTGCCACTAAATTAACATCTTTGTCACGATTTTAATTCTTCAAGAAGCCAATCTATCGCTAGGTTTAATGATTTTTGGTATCCAGAGCTCAAATTCTTTGATGGGATCTTTACTGCTTTCCCAACCTTACTCGACATTGCTATCAATTTATTGTCGCTATGCGGCGCAACTGGGTCACCTTCCAAAGAAATGGCTAGCATAGGTACATTGGTGCGACGTGCAGCAAGCAAACCTTGAGTACGAAGAGACCATGCTGACATCTGCCCAGACAAGCTTTGAATATCTATCGGCGACTTACCTAGACGAGAGCCCAGAACATCGAGATACATCTTCGACATGTTCGTCAGCTTTTCTGGGTTCGCTAAGATGTCATGTACAGGCGAGCCTATTGCAACACACGCCTTAATCCTGTCTTGCTCTAAAAAGCTCAAGCGCACCAGCGCATTGCCGCCAAAGCGGAAACCAAGTAGTCCTACCTTCCAGTGGTCTACAAATGGCACTTCAGGCAAATAATCCAGCAGTGCCTTGTGCAAACAGCTTGTATCCTCTGAAAGTGTCCATTGACTGCTCTTACCCACCGATGGCATGTCAATGGTCAACATCGCAAATTCATTAGGAGCTAAGTGGTCTAGGAAAAGCTTCCACATATCGGTCTGTACGCTATCTAGTCCCGCACATACAATCACTACAGGTAGCGGACGTTCAGTATGTGGCAAGTGTAAGTTCGCTTGCACTGTTTTGCCTTTGTAAGGCACATTCAGTTGCTTAAATACATACTTACTCGCGTGGGATGCATCCTCATAGGCTTTATTGGCCAATACTTGCGCTTGCAGGGAAAGATTATCGCCCTTTATATGTGGGTAGGCTGCAATGCTGAAATAGAGGCTCGCTTTATACAGTGCTTCTGCGGCTTCATCGCCCTTTAAATCTGCCGCCCGTTTTTGATGAACCATTCCGGCATGAGTCCATTCATAGGCCCAATTCCCCGAACGAAATCCCATGACCGTATCCAACCATTCATCGTTGCTTCGAGAGTGTTCGGATGAAGATATACGAGCAAGTACCTGATCTTGTTCAATTGGATCCGCCCCCTGCCAGATCCATTGCAAACGGCGCAAGTTACGGTACCAAGAATGCTTTGGCTTACTCTCTAAGATGCTCAAGCTGCTTGGCATGTATTGCGTTAAGCCAGAAGTTTCTTTAGCTTGTAAATGCTTAGAGAATAGTTGTTCGGAAAGGTTTTTATTGTGTTCTTCAGTCATATGAGGGCATCTTCGAGTTGAACTTATGCCTAAGCATAAACAAAAAATGCCTCTAAATAGAGGCATTTAATATAAAAATTATTTTGCGATACTTTGTGAGCATCGAAAGAGCAAATTACTTGCGCTTGCGATTGATTGGTTCAGCAAATTGTAGCTGCATATCCCAAGGTTGCTCAATCCAAGTCTCTTGAGCAATATCAACAACGTAGTCGTCCAGTAGCTCAGCGCCAGAAGGCTTTGCACATACCGCGATCAATTTCGCTTTAGGGTACATTTCACGTAGCTTACGTGCAGTGTCACCACTATCCACTAAATCTTCAACGATTAGGAAGCCTTCGCCATCACCTTCAGGTGCTTTAAGAACGCTCATATCACGTTGGTGATCATGGTCGTAACTTGAGATGCAAATAGTATCAACGTAACGGATACCCAATTCACGAGCAAGAATAGCAGCAGGTACTAGACCACCACGGCTCACACCCCAGATACCTTTCCACTGTTCAGCAGGCATTTGGCGAGCAGCAAGCTCACGACAGTTTGTCTGCATTTCATCCCAGGTGATGATGTATTTTTTTGGCATAACTTGAAAACCTATTTAATGACGCAATTACACGGTCAAAACATATTTTAGGATAAAGACAGCAGACATAACCCAAACACTCATGGAAACGTCGCGTCCCTTACCGCTCAGCAATTTAATTGCAGCATAAGAGATAAAGCCTAGAGAGATACCCTCTGCGATAGAGAACGTTAGAGGCATTAGCAAACAAGTTACTACTACAGGAGCAGCTTCTGTAATGTCACTCCAGTCAATGTTCACTAGACCAGAAAGCATCAGGATAGCTACATAAAATAGCGCTCCTGCTGTCGCATAGGGCGGAATCATACCCGCTAATGGAGAAAACAGCAAAGCCAATAAGAAAAGTACGCCTACGGTTACCGCAGTCAAACCAGTACGACCACCAGCAGCAACACCGGCCGTTGATTCTACGTAGGATGTGGTGTTAGAAGTACCAAGCAAAGCACCCACTGAGGTTGCTGTTGAGTCAGCCAGTAGCGCCTTATTAAGACGAGGCAGTTTGCCATCTTCTTTGATTAGGTTTGCTTTGGTTGCAACGCCAACTAACGTACCCGCTGTATCAAATAGGTCAACAAACAAGAATGCGAAGATAACTGAGATCATGCCTACTTCAAACACACCCGCAAAGTCCAGTTCCATGAAGGTTGGAGCTAGGCTTGGTGGAGCAGACATTAAGCCGTTGTATTGAACATCGCCAAAAATTAGACCGAAAACTGTAACGCAAAGGATAGCGATCATAACCGCGCCACGAACGCCACGGTGAACAAGAGCGATGGTAATAAAGAAGCCAACAGCAGCTAGAACCGCGTTCAAACTAGTGATATCACCAAGAGAAACGAATGTAGCTGGGTTATCTACTACGATGCCAGCGTTCTTAAGGCCGATAAACGCGAGGAATAAACCAATACCCGCAGAGATGCCAGTACGTAGAGACATAGGGATTGAATTGATAATCCACTCACGAATGCGGAACAGGCTTAGCAAGATAAACAAGATGCCCGACACAAATACTGCTGCCAGTGCAACCTGCCACTCATATCCCATGCCAAGAACAACACCATAAGTAAAGAAGGCGTTAAGCCCCATACCTGGTGCTTGGGCAATTGGATAGTTCGCGTATAGACCCATGATGAAACAACCGATAGCCGCAGCTAAACACGTTGCGACAAATACAGCACCGTGATCCATGCCAGTTGCAGACAACATCGACGGGTTAACAAAGATGATGTACGCCATTGTCAGGAAGGTAGTCATACCTGCAATGATTTCCGTGCGAACCGTAGTACCGTGTTCACGTAGTTTGAATAGCTTCTCGAGCATAATCAATTCCTAAAAGTTTCTAAAAGTAATCGTTTGCGTATCTAAATTGGCGTGAATTATAGTGAGTAACATCACGAAATACCATACTGTTTTGTCTATAAATTCATTTGGATCACTTTATGTGCAAGCTGTCAATGTAAGCGAACACATTAACTCTTTGATATTCATAAATATGAATGCGCTAATACCTTCAGAATAATGAGGTTAATTATTGGCTCATGTCTTAAAGTTACAGCTCAGAAACTACGGGTATACACTTATGTAGCACATAGAAATAAGCCTCTAACCCTATAATCCGTAGAAGAACCCCCAAACGGCATCATCCACTTCTCATTCTTAGGCATGGATAGTCATCGAGTAGGAAATTTAGACGAAAAAAAAGCCGCTCCAAACTGGGCGGCTTATGAAATCAGTAATAAATTTCCAATATATCAGGGGTGAACCGAAGTTCAATCACATGCTTAAAAACCCTATACATAGGGTTGAAACTCTATATGAAATACATCTTTAGCTGACAAGCCATTGATATACCCATCTAAAATCCCAAGGTTAATTAGTTGAAAATCAACAAATTAGCGCTTTAATTCAGCATAGATACAGACAAATTGATGAGCGGGGTGGCTCACAGAAGGGTAGTCTGTATCGACAGGATTAATATTAGCGATCTTGTAATTTAATTACAAGTATTTTCTTAACCTAGGGCATAAAAATCCAAAGAAGGCTATTTTACGACCTTTTTTGGTAATTTAATTTCACACGTAAAATAAATAACTTGCTCTCAATTGCTTCACTATCGCGTCACAAATGATAATAAAACTTACTCAATAGTTACGAGATTGCCTGTCCAACCCTAATTCACAGTGATATCCTGCCCACAATTCGTCGACCTGCATCAGGTCGAATTTAGTACTTAGGTGCTATCTGTATGCATGAAGGAGTATTACATGTCCCAATTTCTCAGTGAGATCACCCAACAAACTCAAAATCCAATCTGGCCATTCTTCGATAAGATCTGCTCTATCCCGCACCCATCTAAGCATGAGCAGGCCCTAGCTGAGCACATTGTCGCTTGGGCTATCGATCAAGGACTAGACGTTAAAGAAGATTCAGTAGGCAACCTTTTTATCAAAAAGCCTGCAACTCCTGGTATGGAAAATAAGAAAGGTGTCGTGCTACAAGCGCACATCGACATGGTTCCTCAAAAGAACGAAGACACCGTTCATGACTTTACTACCGACCCTATCCTTCCGTATATCGACGGTGAATGGGTAACCGCGACAGGCACTACATTAGGTGCAGACAATGGTATCGGTATGGCATCGTGCCTTGCTGTTCTTGAATCAAACGATATCGCTCACGGCCCAATCGAAGTACTGCTGACTATTGATGAAGAAGCTGGCATGACAGGTGCTTTCGGCTTACAGAAAGGCTGGCTTGAGGGGGATATCCTTCTTAATACAGACTCAGAGCAAGAAGGCGAAGTTTACATGGGTTGTGCCGGTGGCATCGATTCTAGCCTTGAATTTGCTATCGAACGTGAAGAAGCACCTCAAGGGTCAGTGACGAAAAAGCTTATCTTGAAGGGCTTAAAGGGCGGTCACTCTGGCTGTGATATCCACACAGGCCGTGGTAATGCAAACAAGCTGTTAGCACGTTTTCTGGCCGGTCATGCCGCAGAGTTAGAGTTAAGACTAATTGATTTTACCGGTGGTAGTCTGCGCAATGCGATTCCTCGTGAAGGCTCCGTTACTCTTGCTCTACCTGAAAAGCATTTGGCTAAGCTTGAAGAATTGTACGCAGCTTACACTGACATGCTTAAAGCCGAACTTGGCGCCGTTGAAACCAATCTGGTTACCTTTGTTGAAGATGCACAAGCTCAATATGATGTTTTCTCAGCTCAAAGCCAACAATCACTAGTTGCTGCGCTTAACGCATGTCCAAATGGTGTAATTCGCATGAGTGATGCCATTGAAGGCGTCGTGGAGACTTCTCTTAACCTTGGTGTAATTACTACAGAGCAAGATAAAGTGACAGCGCTTTGCTTGATTCGCTCTCTTATCGATTCTGGTCGTAGCCAAGTGGAAAGTATGCTGAAGTCACTGGCTACCCTGTCTGGTGCTAAAGTTGAGTTCTCTGGTGCATACCCAGGTTGGAAACCAGATGCAGATTCAGAGATCATGGCTATCTTCCGCGACATGTACCAAGAAGTGTATGGCCATAAACCAAACATTATGGTGATTCATGCTGGTCTAGAGTGTGGTTTGTTTAAGAAGCCGTATCCAAACATGGATATGGTGTCATTTGGCCCAACGATTAAATTCCCTCACTCCCCAGACGAGAAAGTGAAAATCGATACCGTGGATTTGTTCTGGGAACAGATGGTGAATCTACTTAAGCATATCCCTGAAAAAGCATAACTGCCTTTGTTGAAGACATTAAAAAGCCGAGCTTCTAGCTCGGCTTTCTTGTATCTAAAGCAAGAAATTATGCTTTAGTTGCAGCTAGTTCTTGAAGTTGAGAAAGCGTAGTTTCAGACATTAACTCGCCATTGTAGTAGTAGCTAACATTTTCGCCATCACGCACACCCATAATCAATGCTTTGTCGCCATTGTTGTAGGTTACGTTCATTTGAATAGTATTCGCATCGATAGCTTCAAATGTAGAAGATTCAACCTGACGCATAGAAATTGGGTCTAGAGGAGCTTCTGTCAGTGAAGGATCAAGATCATCATTCATGTTGTACATTGTCTTCGTTTTTGTATCGAAGATGTGTGGCTTGCCGTTGATTGGGTTTTTACCTGCCCAGAATTCAATGGAGTTAAAGATCAACGCATCCACTGCAACAGTCAGCGCGTAAACCGGAGCAAGAAGCATGTTCACACCACCACGAGCATAACGGTTATCAACAACTTCAAGGTTGAACTTCATTACGTAACCAGTCACGGCGTTACTACCAATACAACCACTTAACGAAGCAGCAACAACTGCCAAACCTACTGCCTTTAAGCCAAATTTTTTCATGCTATGAATCCTTCAAAGTTTTTATTATGAAAAGGTGATCTGCCTATATAAAATAGCCGATTTTCAATTGTTTACAATAAAATAATTGAACTTGCTTGTAACTTTAGTGTCAATTCTGTCTTCCTGACCTCAGAACCATGTGTGAAACCAATAAATACAACCAACATCAAAAGGTTAGATGAATAAATATAAAGATTCAACACTGAAATACACAATATTCATACATGCGCAACAAAACGGAAATATTCTTAACTTGCTAAATTTAGGCATAAAAAAAGCGACCTTTACAGGTCGCTTTTATACATATTTGAGACTATTGGTGCGGTTTAGCCAATATTCTTACGAACATTGCGGAACATGCGCATCCAAGCTGAATCTTCACCCCAAGACTCAGGAGCCCATGAGTTCGCTACAGTTCTAAATACACGCTCAGGGTGTGGCATCATGATAGTCACACGGCCATCTGCTGTCGTTAGACCTGTAATTGCGTTTGGCGAACCATTCGGGTTGTTCGGGTATTGCTGAGTCGCATTACCATTATTGTCTACATAACGTAGTGCAACCGTGCCTGAGTTCTCAATCGCGTTTAGGTGAGCTGAGTCTTTCACTTCTACTCGACCTTCACCGTGAGATACTGCGATAGGCATACGAGAACCCGCCATACCATCAAAGAATACAGAGTCAGACTTCTGAACTTCAACCAAGCTGAAGCGTGCTTCAAAGCGCTCAGATTCGTTACGTACGAATCGAGGCCAAAGGTCAGCACCTGGGATCAGCTCTTTAAGGTTAGACAGCATCTGACAACCATTACATACACCCAGAGAGAAAGTATCTTCGCGGTTGAAGAAACCTTCAAACTGGTCGCGTGCTGCTGAGTTAAACAGTACTGACTTAGCCCAACCTTCACCAGCGCCTAGAACATCACCGTAAGAGAAGCCGCCACAAGCCACAAGGCCTTGGTACTCTTCTAATACTGCTTGCCCTGTTAGGATGTCGCTCATGTGAATATCGACAGAATCAAAGCCCGCACGATCAAATGCTGCCGCCATTTCTACATGAGAGTTAACACCTTGCTCACGCAAGATAGCCATCTTAGGCTTAACACCGGTTGCAATGTATGGTGCCGCTACATCTTCACGTACATCAAAGGTAAGATCCACGTTTAGACCTGGGTCAGAGTTGTCTTTCTTCGCTTCGAACTCTTGGTCAGCACATGCAGGGTTATCACGTAGCGCTTGCATCTTATGCGTAGTTTCAGCCCAGATAGTACGTAGCTCAGTACGAGAGCGTTCTACAATTGCACTGCCGTTAGCAAAGATTTCAAAGTTGTCGCTAGCTTCTACCGTGCCGATAACATGTGAGCATGTCTCTAGACCGTTAGCCGCCAATACTGCGCGAACTTGCTCTAAATCTTCGTTCTTAACTTGAACAACCGCACCTAACTCTTCGTTAAATAGGGTTGCTAGTGTGTCTTCACCTAGTTCAGAGATGTCAGCCTTCACGCCACAGTGGCCAGCAAATGCCATCTCAGCAAGGGTAACAAATAGACCGCCATCGCCCTTATCGTGGTAAGCCACAAGCTTGTCATCACGTACTAGGGTCTGCATTGCATCGAAGAAGCCTTTTAGTTGCTCTGCGTTGTCAACATCAGCAGGCTTATCACCAAGTTGCTTGTAAACCTGAGCGAGTGCAGTTGCACCCATGCGGTTCTTGCCATTACCAAGGTCAACAAGTACTAGGCTAGATTCACCTTTATCCGTACGAAGCTGCGGAGTTACCGTCTTGCGAACATCTTCTACTCGACCAAATGCAGTGATAACCAGTGAAAGTGGTGAAGTCACTTCTTTGTCTTCGCCATTCTCGTTCCACTTAGTCTTCATAGACATTGAGTCTTTACCCACAGGGATAGTCAGACCTAGAGCTGGACACAGTTCTTCACCCACAGCCTTCACTGCTTCATAAAGACCAGCATCTTCACCAGGGTGGCCCGCTGGAGACATCCAGTTTGCAGAAAGCTTAATGCGTTTGATATCGCCAATGTCAGTACCAGCAATGTTAGTCAGAGACTCACCTACTGCTAAGCGAGCAGAAGCGCCAAAGTCTAGAAGAGCAACAGGAGTACGCTCACCCATAGACATAGACTCACCGTGGTAAGTATCGTAGCTCGCTGCAGTTACTGCACAGTTTGCAACCGGTACCTGCCAAGGACCCACCATTTGGTCACGAGCAACTAGACCCGTTACACTGCGGTCACCAATGGTGATCAGGAAGGTTTTCTCAGCTACGGTTGGTAGACGAAGAACGCGGTCTACCGCTTCGTTTAGCTCAATGCCATCGCGGTCGATTGCAGGGCTTGCCACTTTAAGCGTTTGCGCATCACGGTGCATCTTAGGCGTTTTGCCTAACAAGATGTCCATTGGCATATCGATCGGCGTATTGTCGAAGTGAGAGTCTTCTAGTGTTAGCTGACGCTCTTCGGTAGCGATACCTACAACAGCATATGGTGCACGTTCACGCTTACAGATAGCGTCGAATGCCGCCATGTTTTCATCTGCAACCGCCATTACGTAACGCTCTTGAGATTCGTTACACCAGATTTCTAGTGGGCTCATGCCCGGCTCATCGTTTGGTACGTCGCGCAGTTGGAATTTACCACCACGCTCGCCATCGTCGACCAGCTCAGGAAGTGCGTTAGAAATACCGCCTGCACCCACATCGTGGATAAATGCGATTGGGTTGTCATCGCCTAGCTGCCAGCAACGGTCGATCACTTCTTGACAGCGACGCTCCATTTCAGGGTTTTCACGCTGAACAGAAGCAAAGTCTAGGTCTTCTGCAGACTGACCAGATGCCATTGAAGAAGCCGCACCGCCACCTAGGCCGATGTTCATTGCAGGACCGCCAAGTACGATTAGCTTAGCGCCCACAGGGATTTCTTTCTTCTGAACGTGTTCGTCACGAATATTACCCATGCCACCAGCAATCATAATTGGCTTGTGGTAACCACGGATTTCTTCACCCGCATGAGAGGTCACTTTTTCTTCGTAAGTACGGAAGTAACCCAATAGGTTTGGACGACCAAATTCATTGTTAAATGCTGCGCCACCTAGCGGGCCTTCAGTCATGATATCTAATGCCGTAACGATACGACCTGGTTTACCAAAGTCCGTTTCCCATGGTTGCTCAAAGCCAGGAATGCGTAAGTTTGAGGTTGTGAAACCCACTAAACCCGCTTTTGGCTTGCCGCCAATACCAGTTGCGCCCTCATCACGAATCTCACCACCAGAACCGGTTGAAGCACCAGGCCAAGGAGAGATTGCGGTTGGGTGGTTATGGGTTTCAACCTTCATCAAGATATGAGCATCTTCATGATTGTAAGAGTATTGACGTGTCTCTGGATTCGGGAAGAAACGACCTACTTTAGAACCTTCCATAACGGCAGCATTGTCTTTGTACGCAGACAATACATGGTCAGGTGTGACTTCCATGGTGTTCTTGATCATCTTGAACAGCGACTTGTCTTGAGCTACGCCGTCAATTGTCCAATCTGCGTTGAAGATCTTGTGACGACAGTGCTCAGAGTTTGCTTGTGCAAACATCATTAGCTCAATGTCGTTAGGGTTACGGCCTAGCGTGTTAAAGCTATCTACTAGGTAATCAATTTCATCTTCAGCTAGCGCAAGACCCAAATTAACATTGGCATCTTCTAGAGCTTTGCGGCCACCTGCTAGTACATCGACAACAGTATGCGGCGCAGGCTCTGCAACCGTAAATAGTGCAGCAGCTTGTTCCATCTCACCAAAGACCACTTCCATCATGCGGTCATGCACCAATGCTTTTACAGCCTTGGTTTGTGCTTCATCCAAAGCAACAGATGTTTCAACATAGTATGCTGTACCACGCTCTAGACGCTTAACCTTGTCTAGGCCACAGTTATGAGCAATATCTGTCGACTTAGAAGACCAAGGAGAGATAGTGCCTGGGCGAGGAGTCACAAGCAATAAAGTGCCTTGTGGTTCATGCTCTTCGATCGTTGGACCATAAGTAAGCAGCTTTTCAAGCTTCTCTGCCTCTGACGCGTCAAGTTCTGCACTCACGTCTGCAAAATGCATAAACTCAGCATAAATACCTGTTACTGGCAGGTCTTGTTCACGGCAAAGTTCTAGTAGTTTTTGTACACGAAACTCAGAAAGAGCTGGGGAGCCACGCAAAATTCTCATGTGCTTAGGTCTCTTTGATGATGGATTAAAGATAATATTCAAATAAAAACAATAACTTAAATTAATTATTGGTCTTTATTTCAATATTACCTATGCTGTTTCGGGCGTATTATAAAGCAAATCTTTTTGTGAAGTAACACAAAAAGCAACCGTTTGCGCAAATTTTTGCGTCAAGGTATATCAGACGGATAAATCTTGGGGTGAATACCTAAGATGCGAACACTGTTTAAGCATGACTCTAGTTTCACTTCCCCGCTGATAAGGGGTTTGATATAAAGGACGACAAGTTAAAAAGAATCCCCTTATTTATTTGGAGTTGTCCCGCACGATGCGCACGTCAGTGTTAACTAAATTCTCCCTGCTAGTGGCTTCGCTAATAGCCTTACTTTTTGTCACTGGCTGTCAGTACGAAACCGACACTAAGAACGAACTTCAAAAGATCAAAGACCGAGGAGTGTTGCGCGTAGGGACCCTAAACAATCAACTCTCCTATTATATCGGCCCTGATGGTCCAACCGGCTTAGAATATGAATTGGCGTCAGAATTTGCCAAGCAGCTTGGCGTCCGTTTGGAGATCAAACCGGCCTATCGTCTCTCTGAGTTATTTCCAGCACTCAGAAATGGTGAGGTAGATATCGTTGCCGCAGGCCTTACCCAAGCCCCCAACCGTGTGAAAGCTTTTAGAGCGGGGCCGGCTTATTACTACGTCAGTCAGCAAGTGGTGTATAAAAAAGGCACGTGGCGTCCTCGTAATCTGGCTCAGCTCATTGAAAGCGGTGAATCAATCACGGTTGTTAAAGGATCGCACTTTGAACAAACCCTATTGGATCTTGCGGAGGAGCACCCAGACCTCAAATACGAAACCACCGATAGCTATGATCTCAACGATCTACTGAAACAAGTCTCACAAGGGGAACGCTTGTTTACTGTTGCTGATTCTATCGAGCTTTCTATCACGCAACGTATCTACCCTAATGTCGCGCTCGCATTTGAGTTAACAGAGGACCAACCCACCTCTTGGTTCTTGCGCAGAGGAACGGACGAAAGCCTATACGCGCTAGTGTTAGAGTTCTTTGGCGACATTCAACAAAATGGTCAGTTGCAATTAATCGAAGAAAAGTACTTTGGGCATATCGAAGACTTTGATTATGTGGATACTCGCGCGTTTGTGCGCGCTCTAGACAGCAAACTGCCCAAGTGGGAGCCCCTATTTCAAAAGTATGCGGGTGAGTTTGATTGGCGCTTAATCGCAGCGCTTGCTTATCAAGAGTCGCACTGGAACCCACATGCAAAATCCCCTACTGGTGTACGCGGCATGATGATGTTGACTCTGCCAACAGCAAAAAGTGTGGGTGTCACCGATCGCCTTGATCCTGAACAATCTATACGAGGTGGTGCTGATTACTTGAGAAAGATCGTTAATCGTATCCCCGATAGTATCAATCAGCATGAAAAAATCTGGTTTGCTTTAGCCTCTTATAATGTTGGCTATGGGCACGTGATGGATGCAAGACGAATTACCAAAGCGCAAGGTGCGGATCCTGATCTTTGGGGTGATGTAAAAACGCGCCTTCCACTACTTCGTAAAAAGGGTTACTACGAGTACACCCGCTATGGCTATGCCCGAGGTGATGAGGCTCTCAATTACGTAGAAAATATTCGTCGTTACTATCAAAGCATCATTGGACATATTGACCAACGCGACCACGCCAACGTAGAAACTGACACTGATGACTTGATGGTGATAGAAGCCCCAGAGCCTGCAAGGTCTGAGGCTGTAGAATCACTTAGCGATGAAAGTGAATCCACTACCGAAGAATAGGGAGAGATAGCTCACAAATTAAATTCAACTGAACAATCGTTTGCGTTTATTTGCGATCTAGATCCTATGTTTAGTTTCATATTATAGTAACAATCATGTTCTATATATGAGTGATGCAAACATCGATAACGTCAGTGATTGTTTGCTTACATGAAGTTCATAGGAGATTGTTCGTTGAAACTAAAAAGAAAGCTATCTAAGAAATTATCAAATAGCACTGTTTCAGCTAACCGTCGTAAGCGTATGCTAGCCAATAACAAGAAGAAACTTCTTTGGCGAAACCGTTCTTACGTAACGTTAGCGTTGTAGTAAAACTGAAAGCAAACATTTGACGCAATAGAAAAAGTTGAATGTTTGCCTAATCCCCCTTCTGCTCAGCCTCTCTTTTCAAACGCTTTAATTCTTTTTGCTCTTTTCTGCGCCTTTTAAAAAACGCCTGCAATTGCTCCCGGCATTCTACTTCCATCAGCCCTGATTCAACCGTTGCATAATGATAAGCCGCTTGGCTTTCAAACAGATCAAGAACCGTACCTGCGGCACCAGCTTTGAGATCCTGTGCTCCAAACACGATACGTTTTACCCGGCTATGCAATAGCGCACCTGCACACATGGGGCAAGGCTCAAGAGTGACATACAAGGTAGTATCAAGCAGTCGGTAGTTTTGCAAAGCCTCGCCAGCCTTTCGTAGTACCTGAATCTCAGCGTGAGCCGTCGCATCGTGGGCGCCAATACAGCGATTCCAACCTTCTGCGATGATCTCATTATCTCTAACTAGAACTGCGCCTACTGGCACCTCACCCTCCTCTTCTGCACTTTGTGCAAGTTCAATAGCGCGCTGCATATAGTGATGGTCTTGCTCAGAAAAAGATGGAGTGTTTGTTTCGCTCATATCAAGGCCTACCAATTAATTTGCGGGCAATGTACCCTGAGCCAGTTTCGCACTCAAGAACTCAATTGCCATTTTTACTTTAGGTGAAAGGTGTCGGTTCTGCGGGTACAGCGCCCAAATTGGCTCTCGTTCACAGCGATAATCGGGTAGCAATTCTATTAGGCGGCTGCTTGCTAAATGTGACGCCACATAAAAGTCAGGAAGCTGAACCACGCCTCGCCCTTGCATCGCTGCCTCAGTGAGCACATTTCCGCTATTGCATCTAAAGCTTCCTCGCATAGTAAGATTGAGCTTCTTATTGTTTTCCAGAAAACGCCATGTCGATGAAGAGCTCAATAGGCAATCACGTTCATTCAATTGAGAAGGGTGCACAACGTCCCCATGCTCAGCAATATAGCTAGGGCTTGCGCAAACATATTGCTGGCGCTCTGATAGCTTCTTGGCGATAAGAGTGGAATCTGGAAGGTTACCAATACGAATCGCAATATCGAATTTATCGGCGATGAGGTCTAGCCTGTCGTTACTCAATTGCAAGTCCAGCTCGAGTTGCGGATAAAGCGCAACAAACTTCATCAGCAAGGGGGCAATCACCGACTCACCATAAGTAGTGGGTGCCGTGATTCTCAAACGACCAATCGGCAAAGAGTGAGTTTCGGTTACTTCCCTCTCTGCTTCTGCCAGTCCATCCAGTAGCATACGGCAATGCTCGGCATACCCTACCCCAACATCCGTCACCGACACTCTTCGTGTGGTTCGATGTACCAGTTTTACACCCAAGCGAGCCTCTAAAGCGGATAATTTACGGCTGATCTGAGCAACTGAGGTATCAAGCACCTCTGCCGCCTTAGTGAAGCTTTCACTATCAGCCACAGCAACAAATTCTTCGATACCTTCCCACTGACTCATTATTACACCTGTGTAAAAGTGATTTTCAAATAGGCTAGTTTATCATCATAAAAGAAACAATATAATCGTTCCCATAGTCTAAAGTTTTAACTAACTCTTTCGCCAATAGGAAATCACTATGACCGACCAATTTATCAAATCGCGCGCAGCTGTTGCTTGGGGACCAAACCAACCACTGACTATGGAAGAAGTGGATGTCATGTTGCCTAGAAAAGGCGAGGTTCTGGTAAAGATCATCGCAACCGGCGTATGTCATACCGACGCATTTACCCTATCGGGTGAAGACCCTGAGGGTATCTTCCCATCGATTCTAGGCCATGAAGGCGGCGGCGTTGTAGAAATGGTCGGTGAAGGCGTCACCAGTGTTTCAGTAGGCGATCATGTTATCCCTCTTTACACCGCTGAGTGTGGCGAGTGTAAGTTCTGTAAATCAGGCAAAACCAACCTATGCCAAGCGGTACGCGAAACCCAAGGTAAGGGCTTGATGCCAGATGGTACGACTCGATTTTACAAAGATGGTCAGCCTATTTATCACTATATGGGCTGCTCAACCTTCTCTGAATACACAGTACTGCCAGAGATCTCTCTTGCGAAAGTGAACAAAGACGCCCCTCTTGAAGAGGTCTGCTTGTTAGGCTGCGGCGTTACCACTGGCATGGGCGCAGTATTGAATACAGCCAAGGTAGAAAAAGGCGATAACGTGGCTATTTTTGGTCTTGGCGGTATCGGACTTTCGGCCATCATTGGCGCAAAAATGGCTGGAGCAAATCGCATCATCGGTGTTGATATCAATGAAAGTAAATTTGGATTAGCAAAACAACTTGGTGCAACTGACTGCATTAACCCGAAAGACTACGATAAACCAATCCAAGAAGTGATCGTAGAAATGACGGATGGTGGTGTTGAATACTCATTCGAATGTATCGGTAATGTCGATGTAATGCGTTCGGCTCTTGAGTGTTGTCACAAAGGCTGGGGTGAATCCGTTATCATTGGTGTGGCCGGTGCTGGACAAGAAATCTCAACTCGACCATTCCAGTTAGTCACTGGTCGTGTATGGCGCGGCAGTGCATTTGGTGGCGTTAAAGGACGCTCTGAACTGCCGGAGATTGTAGAGCGCTACATGGCAGGAGAGTTTGGCCTTCAAGAGTTTATCACCCACACTATGGGTCTTGAGGACATCAACGAAGCCTTTGACCTAATGCACCGAGGTGAAAGTATCCGAACGGTTATCCATTTCGATAAATAACAGCAGTAACAGCGGCGCTATATCCAAGATGTAGCGCCGCTTTTTTATTTTGGGAATCCTTTATGAGCATCAACAAAATCAGTGAAACTAAAGTCTTTGGTGGGTTACATCAAAGATTTACTCATCAATCTAGCTCTACGCAATGCGAGATGACCTTTGCCATCTTCTTACCCCCTCAAGCCAGCCAACAACCTGTGCCTGTGCTCTACTGGTTATCAGGGCTAACCTGCACCGACGAAAACTTTATGCAAAAAGCGGGAGCCTTTCGCAAGGCCGCTGAATTGGGCATCGCTATCGTCGCTCCCGATACAAGCCCAAGAGGCGATTCAGTACCAGATGATAGCGAGAACGCCTATGACTTCGGACTAGGTGCAGGATTTTACTTAAACGCCACCGAAACGCCTTGGAAAGAGCACTATCAGATGTACTCCTATGTGGTCGATGAACTGCCAACTTTGATTGAGTCGCAATTTCCTGTCACTCACAAGAAGGCAATTTCGGGACACAGTATGGGCGGTCATGGCGCTTTAACCATTGGCTTAAAGAATCAAGACAAATACCAATCTATCTCAGCATTTAGTCCCATTACTAACCCAACAGAATGCCCCTGGGGCATCAAGGCTTTCTCAAATTATCTGGGGAATGACCAAGCGCTATGGCAAGACTATGACGCTTGTAAGCTTCTCGCAAAGCACGGCTGTCAATTGCCTATTCTTGTTGACCAAGGTGATGCTGATGGCTTCTTAGAGGAACAGCTAAAGCCTAACCATCTCATTGATGTGGCAGCACAGCAGCAACTGGGTTTTAACCTTCGTATGCAAGCAGGTTATGACCACAGCTACTTCTTTATTTCGAGCTTTATTGATGAGCATCTAGCGTTCCATGCTAAGCATCTATAAGCCCGCAGAAACAACAAAGCCCGTCTAAATAGACGGGCTTTTCTTTATTTATAAGTCACTTACATGGTGTAAGTGTAAGGTGCTTGGATACCTAGTGGGATACCAAGAGCCCAGTAAGCTAGCAAGAAGATAGTCCAACCAATCAGCATTGCGATTGAGAATGGCATCATTAGTGAAGCTAGAGTACCGATACCTGTGTTCTTAACGTAGCGCTGACAGTAAACAACCACTAGAGGGAAGAACACCATTAGTGGAGAGATGATGTTAGATACTGAGTCACCTACGCGGTATGCAGCCTGAGAAAGCTCAGGAGAGATACCAACAGCCATCAACATTGGCACTAGGATAGGACCAATCAATGCCCACTTAGCTGATGCAGAACCTACTAGAAGGTTCACAAATGCTGTCAGTAGAATCATACCTACTACCGTAGCTTCACCAGGAAGGTTCATCGCTTTTAGGCCTTCAGCACCGTATAGCGCTAGCATAGTACCGATGTTTGATTGACCAAATGCTACTAGGAACTGAGCACAGAAGAACGACATAACCATGTATGCGCCCATTGTGTTCATAGTTTCAGACATAGATTTGATTACGTCGTTGCTGCTTGAGAACTTACCTACCACACGGCCATATACGATGCCCGGAATGATGAATAGGATGAAGATCAAAGGAACAATTGACTGCATGATAGGTGCAGAGAATGCAGTGATTTCCCCTTCAGGAGAACGCAGTGCTGAGTTCTCAGGCATGATTGCAAATACAAGTAGTGCAATACCAGCGATCATTGACCAACCAGCGTATTTGAACGCTTTCGCTTCTAGCTCAGTCATAGAACCAAGATCAGGAGCCTCTTCAGCATCTTCATCTACTTTAGTGGTCGCGTTTAGACGAGGTTCGATGATGCGCTCAGTAACAAACCAACCGATAGCAACAATTAACACTGAAGATAGGCCAGTGAAGTAGATGTTTGCTAATGGGTTAACAATGTACTCAGGGTCTAGAACGTTTGCTGCCGTCTGAGTAAAGCCAGCTAGAAGCGGGTCGATACCAGAAGGAATAAAGTTCGCAGAGAAACCACCAGATACACCTGCGAATGCAGCTGCAATACCCGCTAGAGGGTGACGACCCGCAGCGTGGAAGATGATACCACCTAGTGGAATAACCAATACGTAACCGGCATCTGCTGCTGTGTGAGACACAATAGCAACAAGGATAAGCATAGGAGTAAGAAGCTTAGCAGGCGTAAAGCTCAGCATCTTCTTTAGACCAGTAGTGATGAAGCCAGAAGAATCTGCTACACCAACACCCAACATTGCAACTAGAACGATACCTAAAGGAGCAAAGCCTGTGAAGGTCGTTACCATATTAGCGAGGAAACTCGCCATTGCTTCACCGGTTAATAGGTTTGTAATCTCAAGAGGATCACCGGTGCGTGGGTTGATTAGGTCAAACGAAACATTAGAAAGTAGGGCTGAAAATACCCAAACTATGATTAATGCCCAAAAGAATAAGATAGCTGGATCTGGGATCTTATTACCTGCTTTTTCTATCAGGTTTAAGAAGCGATCCATGCCACCTTGTTTAGGTGCTGTGTGTGCTGCTTGGTTGCTCATTAGATTACCGCTCTGTGACTTTTACAAAAATGTAAAATGCTAAAAAATTGGTATTATTTTTATTAGGGCGCACATTTTACCTAAACTAATGCGAAAAAACAGAATCTAAGTTTGCAAAATGAGGTGTCTAGCGCTTATTTTGCACTCGGTTAACAAGCGCAAAATAATCCCATTACACACACCTCTACAATTAACCCACAAACGCAACCAAGCGATCACCTAACGGATACTTTATGTATTCATATTGTTGATTATTAGACTCTGCAACATTTGACTGTAGCTGGTTAATGCGGGGTTAATGAAATGCTACCCAAGTGGATAAAACAGCAGATTCCGGCTGGCCCCATGGGTTTATCCAACTGGCGGTAACCTCTAGCTTAGTACCCAGCACTCCGAGAGATGACATCTGCTGATTACTAGAAAGAGTCATATCAAAGCCAAGTTCTTCTAGTCCTTGCCACTGCGGATCGATGCTAGAGCCTGTGATGGTCATAATGCGAACGTACTCTAAGTAGTTTTCCATATGATGGAGTACGAGCAAGGATTGCTCCGCACGCTTGGATTCTCTTTGCATGTACACACCGCCCTGAATCAAACTCAGCGACAGCATTGACACCAAAGCGACTGATATCAGTACCTCTAGTATCGAGGCACCAAGCTGTTTGCGAGAAAAATCAGAAATCACGCCAACTGCCTTTGAGCCAGTCTCGCTTGGCAAACCTGAATCTAGATGCCATTAGATGAGCTTCATTTCCCACAACCTCTATGCCTGCTTGCTGTAGCAAAACTGGCGCTGAAAGCTCGATGAGCAATCCCCCTTCAACCTTTGGGCTTCCCGTAATACTAACCTGGTAGTACTCCTCTTCAGGGTGCCAGATTGCGATGACGCCCCTTAGCGTTTGACTGCCTGAGAAGGACAAGTCACCACCAATGAACAGTAGGAAAAAAGGTTCGGCTGTTGATAAAACGGCTAATTGATCCCAGTGATAAGAGCTAATAAAACAGTGACCATTTATGGTTAAACTGCGAACGCCACTTACACTTTGTTGTATAAGCTGATCACCGCAAGTCTGTTTTGAAGTAATTACAATTTCTTTTCCCCAGCGCTGCTTTAATGAGTCAATATCATCGTACCCAAAAAAGCGTGAAATCACCGATGGTTCAATTAATACCGGCGATCCCCATACGCCCTCTGGTGGTGCTCGGTTAGAAGCAATTGCAACATCATGTTCCATCTCCCCTAACTGCATCACAGCACTGCTGGCTATGCTTCCTTGGTCAGCTTTTAGCTTAAAATGGTTCTTCGACTCTAAGGCCTCTACCGCTATGTTAGTGTCGCCATCTTTTGCACATTGCGCAGTGGGAAGTGTGTGCGAAGAGACGGTATATATTGCCAAGCAATTGATAGTGGACTCAAGTCTCCAATCAAGGTTAAGCCGCTTATGGTGCAGGTGCGCCTGCCATTTAATTGAATCCGTCAAATAGCGTGAATTATCTAAGGCAATAAACCCTAGAACAAATAGAACACCGAGCACCATAAATAGTGCATAGCCTCTATTGCGATGCATCGCCATCTAAGCCAGCTTGCACAGAAGATGTGTTGTTACGCGATGCCACATAGATAACACTACTTACAGGTGACTCTCCTTTTAGCGCAATGCTATAGCCAATACGTAACAGCATTCCTTCACCTGAAGCTTCTTTAACCTCAAAGCCCCTCATAGATAACAGCTTATCGTTTAACATCGAATAATTGATGGTGCTTAGGCAAGTCTCGAGCAGTGGCAGTTCAGAGAAGCCTGAGTCAGCGCAATATTTTAGTTTATATTGCGAGGCGTCTCGCCAGATTGAAACTCGGCGATATTCCTCTGATTCGTCCCTATAACCCCAGGAAATTTTTTCGTCTTGCACCTTAATAGCAGATGACTGTGCATGCCCTGATCGTCGAATCTCCCCTCTTAGATACGTTGCTAAGTGATGGCTGGCTATGAGCAATTGAGTGCGCTTAATCTGCTGGGACAGCAACTGTTGCTGATGCAAAAATAAGGTAGTACAAGAGATCAACAATAAGCTGGACAGGCCAAGCCCGAGGACTAGTTCAAGAAGTGATAGACCCCTTTGTACTTTTAGCATCTTGAATAGCCATAGGTAAAATGGCCCGCAGCACAGATCCTTACCCGCCCAGTAATGTCATGGTAAATCACTTTAATCTTGCTCTCTTCATCTAACCAAACACTGATATTGCCATTGCCCGATGGCCTGCCTGTCATGCCAGAAAATCGTAGCGCGGTAGCGGTTGAACTTAGATAAACATCAGAAAGTACCTGAGGGTTGATCGCTTTATTGAATACAGACGTTTGTGTGCGCACATTTGCGTCCGCATGCAGCGCGAAAAAGCTTTTACTAGGTGTTGAGTGAATATGAAGCCATAGGTCCTTTTTCATGCCATAGGCAGTATCTCGCCCGGCAATAAAAGCAGAATGAACCTGGGCTACCGCACGCTTCATCTTGAGGTTATCGAGTTGCAGTTTAAGGGGGCTTATTACCCATTGGCCAACTACTCCTAGTAACAAGCAACACACTAACACCTCGATAAGAGAATGCCCTGAAATGTTCTTAATTGTTGTGTTCATGCCCGAACACTAGTTGCCTCTACCACTGGCGTAAATCTAGCGAAAGAATCTTGGGGAGTAAGACGCAACATTTAATACTTTTCAGGTACAAAAAAGGCCAACACTAGGTTGGCCTTCATCAATCAAGCGCTAATCAGCATTTAGCTGGTTAGGTCATCAAAGAATTTTTTAACGCCGTCGAAGAAACCTTCAGACTTTGGCTTGTGCTTGTTAGCTGCTTCGCCACCGCATAATTCTTCAAACTCTTTAAGAAGTTCTTTCTGACGAGAGTTCAACTTAACAGGAGTCTCAACAACTAGCTTCACGATCAAGTCACCTTGTGGACCACCGCGAACACCTTTCACGCCCTTACTGCGCATGCGGAACATACGGCCTGTTTGCGTTTCAGCTGGAACCTTCAGGCTTACACGTCCGTCTAAGGTTGGAACTTCTACTTCGCCGCCTAGAGCCGCCATAGTAAAGCTAACTGGCACTTCACAGTACAGGTTGCTGCCGTCACGCTCAAAGATGTGGTGCTCTTTAACGTGCACTTGAACATACAGATCACCCGCAGGAGCGCCGTGCTCACCCGCTTCACCTTCGCCTGATAGACGGATGCGATCGCCCGTATCTACGCCAGCTGGGATCTTAACGTTAAGTGATTTGGTTTTATGCTTACGACCTTCACCATGACACGAGTCACAAGGGTCTTTAATGATCTTGCCCTTACCGTTACAGGTTGGACAGGTTTGCTGTACCGCAAAGAAGCCTTGGCGCATTTGAACCTGGCCATGACCATGACAAGTGCCACAAGTCTGAGCAGAAGAACCTTTCTTCGCACCCGAACCATCACACACATCACAACCCACTAATGTAGGGACTTCGATCTCCTTTGAACAACCGCGAACCGCTTCTTCAAGAGTCAGCTCCATGTTGTATCGCAGGTCGGCACCACGTTGTGCGCGCTGTTGACCACCGCGACGACCGCCGCCAAAGATATCACCAAACACATCACCGAATATGTCGCCAAAATCAGCACCACCGCCGCCACCAAAGCCGCCGCCACCCATACCACCTTGCTCAAAGGCTGCATGACCATATTGGTCATAGGCTGCGCGTTTTTGAGCATCCGTTAGGATCTCATACGCTTCTTTAACCTCTTTAAACTTCTCAGACGCGCCATCGTCACCTTGGTTGCGATCCGGGTGGAACTTCATTGCAAGGCGTTTGTATGCTTTCTTGATATCACGCTCAGAAGCGTCTCGGCTTACGCCCAGTACTTCGTAAAGATCACGTTTAGACATGTGTTTCGTCACCAAATTGTTTACTGCAAGCGGCTAAGCCGCCTAGTGTTTATATCGATATAGAGCAAGCCTAAAGCAATAAGCTTCTAGCTGTAAGACTGCTCTATAGCGACAGCTATTTTTACAAACAGACGGGCGTTTTGGTTTCCCGAAACGCCCGCATCAAAAGAAATATGCAGAAAAAGATTCTGCTAAGCTATAGTGGATAAATTCAAGGAGAAGGCGCACAGCTTACTCTCGTAAGTGAGCACCTTCGACGCAGAAGTTATCCGCTATAGCGACGAAGAATTACTTCTTGTCTTCTTTTACTTCTTCGAACTCAGCATCAACAACATCGTCGTCTTGCTTAGCTTGTTCGCCAGCGTCAGCACCTTGTGCTTGCTGTGCTTGAGCCTGCTGTTGAGCAATTTCCATTAGCTTTTGAGCTGCAGTCATTAGAGCCTGAACTTTAGCGTCGATAGCTTCTTTGTCGTCACCAGACTTAACCTCTTCTAGCTCAGTGATAGCTGCTTCGATCTTAGTTTTCTCGTCAGCTGGAAGAGCGTCACCCGCTTCTTCGATTTGCTTACGAGTACCGTGGATCATTTGGTCAGCTTGGTTACGAGTAGTCACTAACTCTTCGAACTTTTTGTCCGCTTCTTTGTTAGCTTCTGCTTCTTGTACCATTTTCTCGATATCGTCGTCGCTTAGACCACCAGATGCTTGGATAGTGATCTTCTGCTCTTTACCAGTCTGCTTGTCTTTAGCAGAAACGTGCAGGATACCATCCGCATCAAGGTCGAAAGTTACTTCGATTTGAGGCATACCACGTGGTGCAGCTTGGATACCTTCTAGGTTAAATTGACCTAGAGACTTGTTGTAAGACGCTTGCTTACGCTCACCTTGAAGAACATGGATAGTTACCGCGTTCTGGTTGTCTTCTGCTGTAGAGAAAACTTGGTTCGCTTTAGTTGGGATAGTCGTGTTCTTCTCAACTAGCTTAGTCATTACGCCACCCATAGTCTCGATACCTAGAGACAGTGGAGTTACGTCAAGTAGAAGTACGTCAGTAACGTCGCCTGCAAGTACACCACCTTGAACTGCAGCACCCATTGCTACTGCTTCGTCAGGGTTAACGTCTTTACGTGGCTCTTTACCGAAGAACTCAGTTACCTTAGCTTGAACCATAGGCATACGAGTCTGACCACCTACTAGGATTACGTCAGTGATTTCGCCTACAGATAGGTCAGCGTCTGCTAGAGCTACTTTTAGAGGCTCAAGAGAACGTTGAACTAGGTCTTCAACTAGAGATTCTAGCTTCGCACGAGTCACTTTAACGTTCATGTGCTTAGGACCAGTTGCATCAGCAGTAACGTAAGGTAGGTTTACGTCAGTTTGAGTAGTAGAAGAAAGCTCAATTTTCGCTTTTTCTGCTGCTTCTTTAACACGCTGCATTGCTAGTGGATCGTTCTTAAGATCGATACCTTGCTCTTTTTTGAACTCTTCAACCAAGTAGTTGATCATGCGAGTATCGAAGTCTTCACCACCAAGGTGAGTGTCACCGTTAGTTGCTAGTACTTCAAACGTCTTCTCGCCTTCTACTTCGTCAATCTCGATGATAGAGATATCAAAAGTACCACCACCAAGGTCGTAAACCGCGATAGTGCGATCGCCGCCTGACTTGTCTAGGCCGTATGCTAGAGCCGCAGCTGTTGGTTCGTTGATGATACGTTTAACATCAAGACCCGCAATACGACCCGCATCTTTAGTTGCTTGACGCTGTGCATCGTTGAAGTAAGCAGGAACTGTAACAACAGCGCCAGTTACTTCTTCACCAAGGAAGTCTTCTGCAGTTTTCTTCATTTTCTTAAGAACTTCAGCAGATACTTGAGGAGCAGCCATTTTTTGGCCTTTCGCTTCTACCCATGCATCACCGTTGTCAGCCTTAACAATTTTGTAAGGCATGATTTCGATATCACGCTGAACTTCTTCGTCTTCAAAACGACGACCGATTAGACGCTTGATTGCAAATAGCGTGTTTTCTGGGTTGGTTACTGCTTGACGTTTAGCAGGCTGACCAACCAAAGTCTCGCCGTCTGTGTATGCGATTACAGATGCGGTTGTGCGCTCACCTTCCGCGTTTTCGATTACGCGTGGCTTTTCACCGTCTAGAACTGAAACGCATGAGTTAGTTGTACCTAAGTCAATACCAATGATTTTACCCATCAGGCTATCTCCAAAAATTTGATTATTTTGTTTCTTTCTACCCCATAAGTGGGGATGCTTAGCTTGGTTTCAACCCCAAGCTACAAATTAGTTAGTAGCAGTTAGCTTATGTTTAATTGCTCTGCAACATAGATAGGGTCTGGATTCTTTGTTTCAAGACTTGAGCAGAAAAAAAATGAAAAAAAAGAGGCTGAAAACAGCCTCTTTGTAAAACTTAATGCTTTGGACGCTTATTTAGCAACCATAACCATCGCTGGGCGAACCACGCGACCGTTAAGCTCATAACCCTTCTGCAATACGATAGTGACTGTATTGCTTTCGTGGTCTGGGCTTTCAACCATAGATACTGCGTTGTGCAGCTCAGGGTTGAATGCTTCGCCTACAGGGTTAATTTCCACTAGGCCGTTCTTAGACACAACGTCAATGAATGACTTATGTGTCATTTCAATACCTTCAAGGAATGGCTTAACCACCTCGTTGTCAGAATCTGCTGCTTCCATCGCACGCTCTAGGTTATCGATAACTGGTAGCAACTCTTCAGCAAACTTGTTGATCGCAAACTTACGTGCTTTAGACATTTCTTGCTCTGTACGGCGACGCATGTTCTCAACTTCTGCCTTCGCACGAATAACGCTGTCGGCCTGATCTTTAAGGCGCATCTCAGTTTGAAGCAACGCTGCTTCTAGTTGAGCAACCTTAGACTCTTCCACTTCTGCGTCAGTTTCTTCGTTCCACTCGATGTCACCTTCACCACCGATCACTTCAGCTTCTTCAGTCACTTCTTCTGCAACTTGTTCAGCTTCGTTAGTCGCTTGCGCTAGTTCTTCTTCGTTAATCTTGTTTTCTTTATCGCTCATGATCTCTCCGACGCGGATACGCATATTCCTGAAAGTGCTATTATTTTGACAGAAATGCATCCACAAAAAATTAGCATCTGAATTCAACTTGCCTTTATTATGGGGATCATCGTTTCTGAATCAAGCCTAACCAATTATTTTGGGACTAAAATGAGCAAGCATTTCTCTACAATCGCTATTTTGGGTAAACCTCGCGACATCAGTGCCGTCCAGACTCATCATGAGATCTATCATTGGCTTGCTGAAAAAGACTATCGCATTCTTATTGATGACCGACTTCAAGAGTTACTGCCAGAGTTAGATGACAAGGTTTTCAGCAACCTAATGCAAATTGGCAAAGAAGCCGACTTAGCCATTGTAGTCGGTGGTGATGGCAACATGCTAGGCGCTGCTCGTGTCCTATCTAGATTTGATATATCTGTCATTGGTGTCAACAAGGGTAATCTCGGATTTTTGACTGATTTGGACCCTGATAATTTCAAAGCTCCCTTAGAAGAAGTGCTTGAAGGCAATTACCTCACAGAACAGCGTTTTCTTCTTGAAACCGAGATACATCGTCACGGGCTAGTAAAAAGCCAGAATGCGGCACTTAACGAAGCAGTACTCCACCCGGGTAAAGTGGCTAACATGATTGAGTTTGAGGTCTATATCGACAACTCTTTTGCCTTCTCACAACGCTCTGACGGTTTGATTATCTCAACACCAACCGGTTCTACCGCCTACTCTCTCTCTGGTGGTGGTCCAATCCTATCGCCAAGTTTAAACACCATTTCCTTAGTGCCTATGTTTCCTCATACGTTATCAAGCCGACCACTTGTGGTGGATGGCAATCGTCGTATAAAGCTAGTACTGGCCCCAGATAACCGCGGCACTCAAGAGGTGAGCTGTGATGGGCAGATATCACTGCCTGTAGAGCCTGGTGATGAGATACATATTTATCGTAGTAACAATGTACTGCAGTTAATCCACCCGAAAGACTACAGCTACTACCATGTACTACGCGAAAAGCTAGGATGGTCGAGTAAGCTTTTTTAAGCCATTACACAGAAAACAACAAAAAATATCAAAAATCTAATCGAGTGACTTTACTGTATGTAAAACCAGTATATACTGTTTCCATATACAGTGTTTCATTCTATGGATTTTTGTATGTTAGCTCATCTTAGTGTTAATAATTTCGCCATTGTAAAATCGCTACAAATTGAACTTCAACCAGGCATGACCACCATTACGGGTGAGACGGGTGCTGGTAAGTCTATCGCTATCGATGCCTTAGGTCTGTGCTTGGGAAGCCGCTCTGATTCGGGCATGGTTCGCCAAGGCGAAGACAAGGTAGACCTTTGCGCTAGCTTTATGATTGAGAGCAATCTCAGTGCGCAGCGCTGGCTAGAAGACAACGAACTTACCGATGGTGAGGAATGCATTTTACGTCGAGTTATTGGCAAAGATGGGCGATCTCGCGCCTTTATAAATGGCAATCCTGTCCCTGTTTCTCAGCTTAAAAGCTTAGGTCAGACGCTGGTCAGCATTCACGGACAACATGCCCACCACCAACTGTTAAAGAAAGAGTATCAACTCACCTTGCTCGATCAGTATGCTGGGCATCAAAGCTTACTCAATAATGTTCAAAAACATTATCAAGCATGGCGCCAAGCAGACAACACGCTTAAGCAAACCATTCAAAATGGTCAGCAAAATCTTGCCCAAAAGCAGTTACTGGAATACCAAATTAAAGAGCTAGATGAATTAGCCCTTCTAGAAAATGAGTTCACAGAGCTGGAAGAAGAACACAAAAAGCTATCCAATAGCGGTGAACTTCTGTCATTAACTCAACAAAGCCTTGATGTGATTAACGACAATGACGATGTCAATGCTATTGCCCTACTGCACACTGTGATACACCAAACACAGCAATTGGGCGAATTAGACAGCAGTCTTTCAAGTATTAGCGAGATGCTCAACGAAGCCTTGATCCAGATGGAAGAAGCAAGCAGTGAACTGCGTAACTACCTTGATTCCATCGATATGGACCCAATGCGTATGCAGATGGTAGAAGAGCGCTATTCTCGTGTCATGTCATTGGCTAAAAAGCACTTAGTTTTACCTGAAGACTTGTATCAGCACCATCAAGATCTCGCAAAGCAAATCGAAGCGCTTGATTGCTCAGATGAGCGTATTGAACAGCTGCAAGCTGAGGTGGACCAAGCCCTAGATAAATACTTAAAAAGCTCAGAAAAACTCAGTAAGTCGCGCAAGCGTTATGCAAAGGAGCTTAATAAACTGATCTCTGAAAGCATGCATCAGCTTAGTATGGAGAAGGCGCGCTTTGATATCAGTATCAATAATGACCCTAAATATGCCTCTCCACTAGGCACTGATGATGTCGAATACCTAGTCTCCGCAAACCCAGGCCAACCTCTACAACCATTAGGTAAAGTCGCTTCGGGTGGTGAGTTGTCACGAATATCTTTGGCCATTCAAGTTATCACTGCGCAAAAAGTAGAAACGCCTAGCCTAATCTTCGATGAAGTGGATGTAGGGATCAGTGGCCCAACAGCGGCTGTAGTTGGACAAATGCTGCGTAAATTGGGTGAGAGCACACAAATCCTTTGTGTCACTCACTTACCTCAAGTAGCCGGCAGTGGTCATCAACAGATGTTTGTCGCTAAGAAAACGAAAGCAGGTACCACTGAAACAAGAATGTTTACCCTAAGTACAGAGCAACGAGTAGAGGAATTGGCCAGACTATTGGGAGGAAGTGAAATCACCTCATCAACGCTAGCCAATGCCAAAGAGTTAATGGCAGCCTAAAGGAACTCAAGCTAAATCCAACTGTCTACAGCCATGAAAACACGGGAAATGTCATATTTTGCACAGTCAATAATAGGCAATGCCCACTCTCATGGCTGTTTCTCTATACAAGCTGGCTCAGCTTGTTTATTATCTGCCGAGTTTTATTTAGAAGTTAAAGACCTGATCATATGCAGCTTACAAAATGGTTAATCGCAGTTCCATTAGCACTAACAATGCTAACTGGCTGTGCTTTCTTAGAAAAATTGGTTTATCGAATTGATATTAGCCAAGGCAATTTTGTCGAACAATCTGCAGTAGATCAGCTTCGTGTTGGTATGTCTAAAGAGCAGGTACGCTATGTTCTTGGTTCACCTATGCTTGTAGAAAATGGCAAACCAAACAAATGGTATTACATCTACCACTTCACAAAAGGTCATAACGACCCAGAGCAAAAGAACCTGTTTGTGTTCTTTGGCAGTGACGAGCGCCTAGAACGCATCGAAGGTGACTTCAGCGCAGGCCCAGCTTTCAATCAAGCTATTCAATAACGTAGTCACAACACCAAATAAAAAGGGGAGCACATGTGCTCCCCTTCTCGTATCTGTCTAATTATTACTGAGCTGCTTTCTTGGCTGCTTGTTCAGCGCGTTTGCGTCGAATCTCTTTGGGGTCTGCCAGCAATGGTCGGTATATCTCAATGCGGTCATGATCCCGAACTGTGCCATCAAGTTTAACATTACGACTAAACACACCGACCTTATTCTGTTTAAGGTCTATCTCGGGAAACAAAGCTAATAACCCTGACTGTTCAATGATTTGTTCAACCGTCAGTTCTTTGTTTACAACCAGCGCTACCACTCTTTGATCATGAGGCAGTGCATACACCACTTCAACATGAATCATATCGGAATCAATACTCATAACACGGATACACCTGTTTCGCTCGCTGGGTAAAGGCATTGACCATGTTCGAAGTCAGCTCGTTAAATACTTTACCAAAGGCCATTTCTATCATTCGGCTAGAGAATTCAAACTCAAGCTTCAATTCGACTTTACAAGCACCCTCGTCAAGAGGTGTAAAGAACCAGCCCCCTTTAAGGTGCTTAAATGGACCATCGACCAAATTCATTTCGATAGCACGACCAATATGCAATACATTCTTAGTGGTAAAGGTTTTACTGATACCAGCCTTTGAAACATCCACAGAGGCAGTCATCTTTGTGTCATCAAAATCATGCACCTGAGAGCCAGAGCATCCAGGTAAAAATTCAGGATATCGCGCGACATCGTTGACCAAATGGAACATTTGTTCAGCGCTAAACGATACCAATGCTGAACGGGTCACCTGCGGCATAACTACTCCTCAACTACTAAATTGCTAATTTTATTGAGCTTTACCCTAAACCGAGTAAAAAGAATTTCCCTATAATAAGGCAATCCGTATAATGGCGCCATTATGGCAAAGAAAAAATCAAAAACCAAAGCGTCTAGTAATACTATCGCGCTGAATAAAAAAGCCCGTCACGAGTACTTTATCGAGGACGAGCTTGAAGCAGGCTTAGAGCTCCAAGGTTGGGAGGTAAAATCTCTACGTCAAGGTAAAGCGAATATCGCTGAAAGCTACGTCTATCTTAAAGATGGCGAGGCCTTCATTAGTGGTATGAGCATTATACCGCTTAACCAAGCGTCTACTCATATTGTAGCTAACCCTACTCGTATCCGTAAGCTTCTGCTTTCGCGTAAAGAGTTAGATAACCTTTTCGGTAGCATTAACCGTGACGGCATGACCCTTACAGCATTATCTCTGTACTGGTCGCGTTCATGGGTTAAAATTAAGATAGGTGTCGCTAAGGGTAAGAAATTACACGATAAACGTACCGATCTTAAAGATAAAGACTGGGCGCGCGATAAAGCACGGATTATGAAGAGTAAACTGCGCTAATATTAAGCATCCAGTATGCATGGTGCTAGACAGGCTAGTCTTTTCTGGTACTATGCAAGAACACTAGGGGCTGATCTAGGATTCGACGGGAATTCTGAAGTCTGAGGTGCATGTCGTGGGGCGGTTGGCCACGTAAAAAGCCGCAAAAAAATAGTCGCAAACGACGAAAACTACGCACTAGCAGCTTAATAACCTGCTGAGAGCTCTCTTACCCTAGCTTCCGCTTTTAAGACGGGGACCAATAAGAGATCAAACCCAAAAGAGCTAGCCCGGATTCTCCCGCCTGAGAGATGAACGGCGAATTATAATTCAGGATAGTCATTTACTAGCGTGTCGGTTCGCAGGTACTTGGTGAATTTAAAGATCGACTAAGCATGTAGTACCAATGATGAACGGTTTTCGGACGCGGGTTCAACTCCCGCCAGCTCCACCAAACGTTTGGAAAAGGCGGTAAGTCACTGATTTACCGCCCTTTTTGTATCTAAAACTTCGATATTAGGCTGTTTGTACTACATTTTGGTACTACAACATGCGCTATTTATCTATCTCAAAATCTGGCATTTGGCAGTTTCGATATCAGATCCCCTCTGAGTATCGACACTTATTTGATGGACTTCGTGAGATCAAACGCTCTCTGAAAACATCAAACAAAGATAATGCGATTCTCTTAGCATTAGAACTAGAGATAGAAGTTCGTCGCACCATCATATATCCAACTACCACCACCATTTCAAAGCCCGTAAAACCCATTCACCAAGAAAAACAACACCTATCAGCACAACCAAAACAAACAAAGGCACTTTGCCCAGAAAAGATGTTAGAGCGTTTTTGCCTCTATAAGGCTCAACATATATCGCCAAAGGCCATTGAAATGCTGAGAGCCAAGTGTCAAACCGTTCTTGATTTGCTTGGGAAATCCGATCTTCCTGAAATTCGCAGACGTGATGCTGAAGATGCAGTGCAGCTATTACGACAGTACCCTGTCAATATGAAGAAAAAACCTCAGTTCAAAGGGATGACAGCCAAGCAGGCAGTTAAACTCAATGACAAACTCAAAATGCCCACTCTTAGTGAAGAGTCAGTAAAAGACTATTGTCAGAAGACCTCGGGATTCTTTGAGTGGTGCCACTTGAACGAATTCACTGACATCAACCCATTTAAAGCGATTCGCTTTCGTAAACAACGTAAAGATAGCGAAGCCAAAAACGCATATACCCAAACAGACTTACAAAAAATCTTTAGTACAGAGATTCATACTAATCGACACTTCAGACACGCCTACTACTACTGGCTGCCACTCCTTGCCAATTTAACTGGTGCCCGATTGAATGAACTTTGCCAGCTACACAAAGCGGACATTTACCAACAGGATGGAATTTGGGTCATTCAAATTGATGACCGATACGAAGGGCAAAAACTCAAAAACTTAACGAGCCGTCGCCTAATCCCAATTCACCGACAATTAATCGAACTTGGATTCATTGAGTACCTACACTCAGTCAAACATGAACGTGTGTTTCCTGAACTAAAAAATTCACGAGATGGCTTTGGTAGTGCCGCTTCTAAGTGGTTTGGACGATTAAAAACCAAACTAGGCTTCGGTAGAGGCCATGACTTTCATTCCTTCCGCCATACGGTGGCGACACAATTTAAACAACAGCAAGTTTCCCATATTGCTGCTGGTGCGATACTTGGCCATACCTTGAACAATATTACCTACGACCGCTACGGAAAAGAGCTGCCAATCACCCAATTACAAGAGGTAATCAATCTTATTGCTCCCCTAGAAGGTTTGTAGGAATGCCTTCAGGGATATCTGTCACAAAGGGTTTTAGTTCAATTGACTAACTTGAATTAGATTTCGCCCTTCGTCTTTCAGGTTCTGTAGCAGTCAAACTCTACATCAAAAAGCCATCAAGCCCCTACACAAGGCATACCATAACGATCAATGTCACATTTTGGATAGAACCCTCTTCAAGTGTTTATTCTTTATACAGACCGCTACTGGAGAGGGAATTTAGGCCATTCTGAGCGATCTTGACACCACCCTCTGAAGCCCGTCATATACGTGCTTGCCAACTAAACGGGATTTAAACGGCATACTGTAAAAATCGCTAATTTTGTGAGTGAGGAGAAATAATTTAATCTCGTTTCCAAGTTGAAGAACAGGCAACTGTTAAACCCAAATATAAATAACGGAGATTTTATTTTGCAACATTCAACAATAGCCCAAAATGTAAAGAGCGACTTTAATCCTCTACTAGCAAGTAGCAATTTTTCAGAACTAGACAATGTTCTTATTATCCCTAAAAGTCAGAAGCAGAAGTTTAAAAAACCTCAGACAGGTTATGAAATCAAAGAGACATACATTCAATCAAAGTTTGATTTTGGAAAAGCTCTAGACAAAAGCATTAGTCAGGAAGATAAAATTATAACTCTAGTTCTAGATATTTTTGCTATTGATGACTTAAATGAATTGGATCGTGAAAATGCAGAGATCATCAGGAACTTCCTCAAGTATTACCCAAAAAATGCTAATAAATTTAAGGAATTTGATGGTCTTACTCCATTAGAAATTGCAAAGTTAAACCAAACTCTTAAAAAGCCAACATTGAGCGCACGAACAATTCGTGGTGTTATTCAAAAAATGTCAACTTTTTGCTCTTGGTGTGTTAATCATGGATATATTAACACTAATCATTTCCATAAATTAGAAACATTACCACCAAAGTCTGATGATATTCGACTAGAGTTTAATGATGAGCAGTTGAGTTCTATTTTCCGTATGTCTGATTATACTTCTTGTAATTTCAAACATAATTATTATTACTGGATTCCACTTCTGCTACGTTTAACTGGTGCTAGGCTCAATGAATTATGCCAATTGTGGTGTCAGGATATTCAACTAATAGATAATGTATGGTGCATAGTAATTCATGAAAAATACTATGGTCAACGTGTAAAAAATGTTCAGTCAGCACGCATTATCCCAATTCATTCAGCCTTATTAGAACGGGGATTCATAGAATTCGTGCAATCTCTTAACACTGAAAGGGTATTTGATGAACTAAAACTATTCAACGGCTACTACTCACATAACGCTTCAAAATGGTTTTCTCGCCGTCGTACAAAACTCGGTTTAGGTAAAGGCCTTGATGCACACTCTTTTCGTCATAGCTGCGCGGCTGAACTAAAACGCAACGGTGTGTCGACCGTTTTAATTGAAGAGCTGTTAGGCCATAGGCACAACTCTATTTCTCTTGACCTATATGGTAAAAAATTTCAACCAAATGAGTTGTTGAAAGTGGTTAATCTGATTGACGATTCACACTTGTCACACATTAAAGCCTTTCACTGCCAAAACGTAAAATAGAATAACAATCAAACCGATATATTTATTTTAATCCCTACTCTAGTAGGGAGGTAAACGTACACTTAAAAATTTAGTGGGTGACTTCGCTCACCCAAAATTTACCATATGGATATTTAATACATGATAAAACCGATAAAAAAAGCATTTGAAAAGGCTAAAGAAGTCTTTGGAAGTTTAATTTTCTCTCGCGGCTCTAATGGCTTCGATAATATTCAAGAATGGCTTATTAAAGGTTTTGTTTCTAAACACTCATTTGGCGTAGTATTTGGAAAATCAGGCTCTCGTAAATCATTTATTACTATTGATATGAGTTGTGCTATTGCAAGTGGCACACCTTGGCAAAATCAACGAACGCAAAGTGGTGCCGTAGTATATATCGCTGCTGAGGGACAGGTTGGCATGTCAAGACGAGTAAAGGCTTGGGAAACAGCAAATGGTCGCACGGTAGATAATCTGTATATTCTAGGCCATAGCATTATGATGTCCATCCCATCGGCTAGAAACAACTTGATCAATTCAATTAAAGAAATCGAAGATAAAAATAAAGTGAAAGTCGAATTAGTTGTCTTAGACACTTTGGCTCGCAACTTTGATGGTGACGAGAACAGCTCCGATGCGATGGGTAAGTTCATTCACGGTTGCGATCTCGTTAAAGAAGAAATTAAAGCCTCAATCCTATGTGTACATCACAGTGGTAAAGATGCATCGAAGGGAGGACGTGGTAGCTCAGCTCTTAATGCCGCTTGTGATTATGAATTCCAAGTTACTCATGATTCAAAGACAGGATTGACAACGCTTAACAACACCAAGCAAAAAGACGCTGAAGAAGCAGTAAGTTTAGTATTTGAATTTCAACCTGTTGATTTAGGTATTAAGTGCGAAGATGGCGAGCCTATCACCTCCCTAGCATTACTTACGCTTGCGACCACCAAAAACAACAATAATGGTGACAACAACCCACTTCTCAAAGCACTTCGTGAAGTTTTTGGTGGAAGCTGTACTAGAGAAGACTTGCGTATGTGTTGCTTCCCTCCAAAAGAAGGGGTAGCTGCAAATACGACAAATCAAAACTTCAAACGTACACTTGCCGTACTTGTAGATAATGGTCTTGTTTCTATTGAACAAAAAGGAAAAATCGCCAATAGCAACGATATCATTACCTTAGTGGAACAATTAGAGCTTTTCTAACCCGCGCCTTATTAGGTAGTAAGATAAGATGACAGGTGACGCACATATATATGTGCGTCACCTGTCATCTTATCCCGTTAAATCAACTGCGTTTCGTTAAAAGTACCTGCTATAAAGCATAAGACTGGCTGAAATTTATTAAGGAGTGTATCTACGACTCTCCAGCCTTGCCACTTGTCAAACAATCACCAACCGTGAAGGTTGTTGATTTGTCTCTCACAGTGAGACATGAGCTTTTCTAAAAATGCTCTAATGTCTGTCTTGTTACTTACACTACGCCAGTGACCTTGACCACCTGATACTATTATTGAAGCAGCATTATACATGTGTTTAAACATCATTCGTTTGCACAGTTGATCATAGCGATAGATATAGCTTATTCCTTTGCTCTCTGGGTAAACTCCGTTGACGTCAGGTGAATAATACAAGCGTTCAGATTCATTTAATAAGAAACCGTCCATTACAGGGAATAAAGGCATATCTATCTTTGGTGTCTTATTTGCTTCTTGGCAGTCCCCCACCAAAATAATATAACCTTTAAATACATCTATTTCCTGTTCGAAAGCCCCTTCTTGTGTCGCTTCAAAAAGATCAATTCCACTTCCGAGAACTTCTTCAGTTCGGTTGTTATAATTTTTGCCTACAGAACCTACCTGAGACTTTAGCTCTATAGCAGCAAGTAATTGGTTTTGAACTGTTACAACTACATCCCAAGACTTATGTGGTCTATAAAAGCCCGGCAGTTGTGTGTATTTTTTGCTGGTAAATACCTCGATATCTTGTAGGCCTGAGGCAATAATTACCTCCTCTAACAAAGCAGTAAAACCATCTAGAGTTTGCCCAGAACGAACCCCATCAGTCTCTCTTTTATGCCAGAAATAATTTACCGCTTCTTGTATTCTTGACTCCATTTATTGTAACCCCAACAGTTGTAAATCCTTATCGGTCAGCTCATACAATTCTGCCATCAATTGAGTTATATTTTGACCGTTATTCAACGATGACTCAATCAGTTGCTCTTGTAACTCAGAGGTTAAGCTATTCCAACTTGGCAGTCGAATGCGCCTTAGGTGCTGAGCTTGAAAGCGTAAATTGCCACCAGAAACCTTGGTTGAGTAATTCTCTATAAATAGCTGACCAACACCACTCTCAAGTACCAGCTTAAGTGCTCTCATATCCCAATACTTAGAGATAATGTAATAAATAGAGTTGTTAGGTTGCAGGCCTAAAGTATCGTGAATGACCGTCAATCTTGACTTGATATCAGGAATAAGCAACTTTTCACTTTGAGCTTTGTCAGCATGTAAGCGATCTATAGTTCTGAACCAGTTCTCGGGCTTTTTCTTAGCTACATGACGAGTTGATAGCACTTCAAAGTGCTCATTTAGATACTCTTCTAATCTAGGGTATTCTGCTAAATCGATAACACCATTTTCATCAAAAGTATTGATCATAAACTTACCTGAAGCAGATAACTCTCCTGAGCGAATATCTGCGGCTGTAATCATCGGGACTCTGCGTGAATCCTCTACAAGACAGCCGTCATCAATAACGAAGACCTTATTATTGCCAGTAGCAACCCCTATACTCACGTTGCAGCCCACATCTTCAATGCATGGGAATCGAGCTTCTAACCTTTGAATCAGATTGATTTCGTCTGAGCCTCCCAAGAGCCAAGGAAAGTCTTTCTTTACAACGTCATTACGATGTAAAGAAAGACTTTCCTTGGAGCGATCCTTCATTAGTTTAAGAGTGCTAGTCGCTGATAGGTCATCAACACCAACACCATGAATTAACAACGTCTCACTTTGCCTAGATTTTTCGATCAAAGTTATAGCAGGATAAGTGAGCACTTCCGACTGAAAGGCTCTTTGTCCATAAAGATCAAGTATCATTCGAAGGTTGTATGATTTATGGATTAAGTTTCTGAGGTTTCGACCATAGCGATTCTTCATCCAGCGGTCTGTGCAGATATAAATAAGCTGTCCACCATCTACCAGTAACTCTAATGACTTCTCATAGAACGCAACATACAGATCCGCTCGATCAGTCATTGTAACAAAGTTCGCTCGATACTCTTCCAGCAATAATGAAGGGATGTTTTCAATTCTCACATAAGGGGGGTTACCTACAACGTGAGTGAACTTAACAGCCGACTCCCAAAGCAAAAAATCTTCACAATAAAACCAAGAATCAGCGATAGTATGAGCTTCCTCGGTCGAAAATATTTTAACAAGCTCATTCCTAACCTTCTGTTTAGCAACAGCTATATTCACTGAAGATATATCAAATGCGAAGATTTTACCTACAAAGTAATCATATGCAGGTACTTGTTGTAGAGTAGAAACTTTATTGACCAGTTTCTTAGTCAAGGCAATTACAAATTCCCCTTGACCGCAAGACGGCTCTAATATTTTGCTACTAGGATTAAAAAGCGCATCACAAACTTCAACTACATCCAGCATATAATCAACGATTGTTGGCTTCGTAAACACTTCTCCCTTCTCATCGTTTGAGCTTCCCCACTCAAGAGAAACGGAGTGTAAGCATTGTTGTACTGTCATTTAATCCTGAACCCTAGACATATAATTCGGCACATACTAGCACAATCGACGATTCCCCACTAAAGCTTTAACGGCAGATTGCCAGCAGAGAGAAACCTAGTTTGCGCATCACTTTCTAACACCAAAACCTCTAACAACGTCCCCCTTCCGTTCAGAGCCTTTTGGCACCTCTCGACAACTCAAGCAGCATCAACTCTATTGAAATATTGTATTGGCTCTCCGCTACAATTGAAACTGCTCAACCAAGTGATATCCCTAAGTAGCAGGAGCTTGCTGTTTTAGGACGTTTTTTCATCCTTAACTCCTATTTTCCATTCGAAGCCTTGTGGGGAGCCAGCGATACATAGCAAAAAAGCGCCTTTCAGGGCGCTTAAATCAAACCGAACACAATTCTACTGAGTGCTGTCACCTTTTATATGACGGGGTTGCATCTAATACCTTTGTAGCAAGCAACTCCAGTATTTCACTGACCTTAGTATCTCTCACTTTCATTAGCGTCTTTACGTTATCGATTGTTACTGCCAAGTGTTCACCTGTAGCCACACCCTCTAACTTATAAGCATCATTCGCATGTTCAGTCACTTTTTCAATCCATGCACGTCTATGCAAATTGATCACTGAGTCAACCTTAGTAATAAAACCTGCTTTCATTGCTCCCTCAAGAACCAAGCTCTCAAGGCTGGTAGTTTCAAGATCGTCTAAATCATGTAGCAGTTGGATTAGTTCCGAAGCGGAAATTTCTTCTTTCATAGCGTTTATTTAAAGAGTAATAATTATTTTTTCTCTCTTCAAATGGCTGTGTATTTTAAAAGGGGTAGTCAAGAAGGGTCTCCATTCTTGCCAGTGGAAAACATAAGAACGTAGTGAGTTGTCCTATCTGGAACCACATATGAATACTCATGATAACAGTCCAGTAGTTTGCATCACTGAAAGTCAATTTGTAAGCTTAAAGCAAACGACTAACATGCTTAAAAATTGGACTGTAATAACTCAACCCGTTCGCTATGCAAGTGATGGCGTCATGATGCGCGAACGATACCTGCTAAATCTAAAACATGCCAACCACAAACATACCGAACATATCGTTTCTATTTTCGGAAATGCAGAAACCTCGAACCGAATAGCGATAGCAGGTGAGAGCTTTCGACTGCATCAAAAAATATATAATCGGCGTGGTGGTCGCCCTTTATCCAGCTACGCTATTGAGTATTGCCTCACTCTTCCAAAGGGCTATCGTCCTACTAAACAACAATGGCAATCCATCATCAAAGATTGCAGTCTAGCTCTAGCGAAATTGTGCAAGCTCAGGAGATCAGAGTTCGAACAATATCGTCAACAAATCCGCGCCGTGTTGCACCAACAAGAACAAAGCGGAACAAGAGGTAGTGGTGATCATGTTCACCTAATCATTGGAAAAGTTGTTGGCACCCGAACCCTAAATGAACTTCAACAGAAAAAGGCGACCAAGCTTATTAAACAGGCTTTCAACCACTCAGTGCTAAAGCATGTAGGCATTGATCATAGAAGCTATGAAGCGATTGAAATTGAGAAAGGCAGAAGGCTCTCAACTTGGCAACATCAGTATAAAAAAGCTACTGAAGCCCATGAAATAGAGAAACTTATTAAGTTGATGCAAATACAGTTTGATAAATGGCTCAAAACTCAAGAGGAGCACTGCGTCAGGCAGCAACGTCGCCAAAAAAACCGACTAGTAAAAACTATCGAAAAGTTGCGCAAACTCCCACTCAATGAAAGTCAGCTAAATGGTATCAACATCATTAAGACTAGATTAAACAATTAGCGTATTGTTAGACGCTGGTTCAACTCCCTTTTGAGGAGCTGAACTGACACCTTTCGTGGAGCTTAAACTCTCAACATGGATTGAGACTATGCGAAAAAGGTACTAAGATACGGTACTAAGTGATTTTTATTTTAAACCACAAACAGCTTAACGCATTGAAGTTAAAAGGTTTTGATGTTTTTGATGGCTACTCCCGCCAGCTCCACCAATCGATTGGAAAGGGCGATAACTCTCGGGTTATCGCCCTTTTTGTATGTGCCTCTGTTAACTTGTCATTCACCCTGTGATTTGGCCCCGCAAGTAATTCACTTATAAAAACCTACCTCTTGTTCTCGCAAATCCACTACTAAGCTTCTTAATCACTACTCTTTAAAATAATAAAGTCTCTTTTATGTCTACTAAAGAACTAGCTCAAACAGAAGCTTGTTCAAAGGAGTAACCTCAGATGTTGGCTATGTAAAGTTTGGGACATAGTTCTGTTCTGATAACAACTTCTATTTTCACGATAGTAATACTCTTTCTTAGTATCCACACAAAAAATATTACTGTTCTATTTCCCCCCTTGGACAAAAAGCGAACAAGACTAAAAACTACCTTGCTACTATGGAATATGCTCACAAAGCGAACGCAATGAAATTTCAACTCACAATAAAACAGCAAACAATGTAACACTGCAAACGATTGCGTGCGCTAGATCACACATAAGTATTGTGAATACCTTTAAAATCCGCGCAAACTAGCAAGAAGGTATTGTACTTAAATGAAATCCATAAAAACCCCTATCGCTCTTTTGATTGGCGCAGCACTGCTAACCGGTTGTAATAGCGAAACTAAATATGTAGATATTCAACCTAATGAAGTAAAGATCGCCACTTATAATCTCTCTTTTGATCGCAATACTTTTGAAGATCTAGTGGCAGAAATGCAAGTCACCCCAGATAAACAAACTGAACTCGTTACTGCTTATCTAGACAGTTCTATCGCAGACGAGGATAAAGAAATGGCCGAGAAGGTCATCCAGATTCGTAATGTTGCAGCTATCATCCAAAAGAATCGCCCTGATATTTTGATGATGGCAGAGTACAACAACGATGGTACAGGCGAAGACAAAGCCGCATTGGTAGGATTCCAAGAAAACTATCTGTCTATTGCTCAAAGTCTAAACGGTGCAGGTGGTGAAGCTAACCTTGAACCAATTGAATACCCTTACACTGAATCTTACTCAACGAATACTGGATTAAACAGTGGCCTTGATCTAGATAACAATGGTACAGCGGGTCAACTTCCAGGTGATGGATGGGGCTTTGGTTTCTATCATGGGCAATATGCATTTGCATTAATGTCTAAGTACGAAATCGACACCCAAAACACTCGTACTTTCCAAGAATTCAGATGGAAAGATATGGAAGGTGCAGAGATCCCAACAATTACTATCTGTGATGGCTCTGAAACCATTCCTGATGGAATGGCATGTGGTGATGCATGGTACACAGCAGAAGAGTGGGAGCAAGTCCGTCTTTCTTCTAAAAATCATGTAGATACCCCTATCATCATCCCAACAGAACAAGGCGATGAAGTTATCCACTTGTTGATGTCTCACCCTACTCCGCCAGTCTTTGATCCAGGCAAGAATAAGGCTCAGAACGGCGCAGAAGTAGAGTTTTGGCACCACTACGTGCTAGGTAAAGACTACTTCTACGATGATGCTGGCAACACAGGCGGCCTATCTGAAAACTCTAAGTTTGTAGTAATGGGCGATCAAAACTTGGATCCAGTGGATGGCGATGGTTATAGTGAAATAATGCAAACGTTCCATAACGACCCGCTTATAAACCAAGATGTAATGAACGGTGAGTTATATCCAACAAGTTTTGGTGCAGCGGAACATGCTGTAGATAAAAGCTCTGAGCATCCTGTGCCTAACCGAATTACATCTACATTTGGTCTTGCGGTGGACTATGCGATGCCATCAGCCAACCTAAACGTCATAGATTCTGGTGTTTACTGGGCAGCTTCTTACGAAGAAGGGCGTAAGTTGTTTAATGACGAACGCATTGGTGACTATGGCGACGGTAAAGATGTATCTTCCGACCACCGTATGATTTGGATTAAAGCTCAGCTCTAAGAATCTTTCATATACTCAAGGCCTCGATATCTATCGAGGCTTTTTTGCCTAATTATCCTGTCCTGAAATGTGTTGAAATATCTGAGGCTAATTATGACAACTCTCAACACGCTCTACGTCAAGCACACTCAAAGTAACTCCCATAAAAATACCTACCTATTAATCCACCACTAAATTTCTGAATAAAACGTAACTTTTGGATAATAAGATGAAAGTCTAAAAGGCTCTTTTTGCATGACTAAAGCATTAATTTGTAAACTGAGTCTGAACATGAAAAATAAAAAAGCCCCTCCGGGGAAGGGCTAACACTTCTAGTTTTATAGGTAATGGATTACCAAGCGTATGAGACATCTACACCTGCAGGTACACCTACATCAGAACCAGTCGCTTCAGAAACGTTCGCGATCGTTACTGAAAATTATGTTCGTATTCTTGCGTTGGCGGAAGTGCAATTTCAGCCATTTGCTCACTTGGGTTAACAATTAGGATTTGGTCATATTGAATCGGATCGTCAATGTAGGCACTGCAAGTGAAGGCTACTGTGTAATCTCCTGCTGGAATGAACCCAAAGTAGTAATCGCCATTTTGTTCTACGCCAACTGACGCATACGGCTCGACATGGCCTTCTGGTAATTCAAAGTCGTTATTGTAATCCTGATCATCAATATCGACATTATCAACTAAGCTGCCTTCTACGTGACTATGCCCTTGATATAGATAGACAAAATTACCGCCATCGGTGCTACATGCATCGCCTTGACTGAACAAGGCAGGATCAACATTACCCCAAAGTGATGATGCTGAACCGTTATCAACGATCTTCACTCCATGAGGCTTAAGGATATAACCATTGTTGTTACTGTTGTTGCCTCGAAGTACCAGAGATTTGCGTAGATCAAACTCAATAGTGAAAGACTGTACGGTTTCAGCAGTAACTTCAAAGCCGCCCAACTTTAATTTGTTGCTCGGCACCTTAAGATCATGATGGCCATTCGCAGTAACCCATTGTAGAGATTGGTTAGACTTTGTATGAACAATCAACTCTTTATAGTTTCCGATGGCAATGCGCTCATCAGAAAGAATCAACTTCGAATCTGAACCTTGATAGTCAAGCAAGTCAATTTGCTGGTAATCATCAGAGCTTTCAGTTCCTACAACATTCAAGAAGTAACGTTGACCATTTTTGTGAATCAGTTCTAGCGCATCGAATGCCACTACCACTTCTTCCGCATCCTCGACAGGGGCATCAGATACACTAAACGAGACTAGAGCGGTGCTATTGGTAGGTGGCGTACCAGAATTCGAAGAGTCATCACTATTACAACCTGCTAGAGCCAATACTGCGCAGCTCAACATCAGCAGTTTAATTTTCATATTTTCTTATTCCATTGTTTCCATGAATGATTGAGCGCAGTGTATATATGCAATGTCATTAATAAGTCAGCTCAACGTAGGCAATTCGTTGATATGAGGTATGATGACATTGCACTGTTTGAACCTAGGCCATTACCAATGAAATCCGAGTCTAACCCGATAAGAAAAGCAACGCGCATTGAAAGCGTGATGAACTCTGCTATGTGGCATCTTACTCAGAGGGATATGACTGAGAGTGAGCTACTAGCAAAGCTCAAAGCGAAAACGGACAATCAAGATTGGATAAATCAGACTTTAGAGAGCCTTCGAAATTACGGTTACCTTAAATCTGATTCAGTGTTTGCCGAGCAGTTTGCTGAGCGCTGTTTTAGTAATGAATATGGCTCTACTTACATTATCGAGAAATTGAAGCATAAAGGGATTGCCGAGCAGATCATTATTACTGCTATCGACACGGTTAAACAGCGACTAGAAATAGACGAATTGACCATTTTAGTTGACCGACTCAATAACCAATATCAGGAATTTACGATAAGTCGAGAGAAGCTTGTTAACTCCCTATTAAAGCGTGGATTTACCTTTGGGCAGGTGCAAACCGCTATCTCTCAACATACCGGAGCACATACCTTACGTTCTAATTTAGAGATAAAGGCTGAAAAAGCCGATCTTGAAAAAGAAGTACTCAAGTATGTGAGAAAAGGCAAAGGTCTTACAGTTATTCGCCAAGAACTAAAACAACGCAAGATAGATACGACTGACCTCGAGGCCTTTATCGAGCAAGCCATTAACCGTGGAGAGATAGACTTTTTTTCTTCTTGCCTCGAGCAGCTGCATAAGAAATCTTACGATCTAAATGATTTCAAAGAACGTAGCAAAGCTTACGCCATGCTTTCTCGAAAGGGTTTCTCTTCTGAGGAGATAAAGTATGCGTTAAGTGATGGAGAAGAATAAGATACTCTCTTTAGAAACCAAGGTCGCTTAAAGTGTAAGCTAAGCATTGCTCATTAGAACAGCACCCTGTTTATAGTTATCATCCTTTACACTGCTATGACGTGTGGAATTCATTCGCCGATAAGATCTATTCGAAACACACCCATCTGATACTAAATAGATACTATAAATGAAAAAACTACTGATAATTCTTCCTATTCTTTTGACTCTGACTCTTTCTGGATGCTCATCAGCGTCTAGTAACGCTTCGGCAAAAACTAGACAGTACGCATCAAATCATGACCTCAACGGCCAAGCCTCTTGGTATGGTAATGCTTATCATGGAAAGCTTACTGCTAGCGGTGAAACCTACAATATGCGAGCTTACACCGCAGCACACAAAACCTTACCTTTTGGCACTATCGTTCGTGTAACAAACACCGCAAATAATAAGAGTGTTGATGTAAAGATCAACGACAGAGGGCCGTACGTAAAGGGACGCGTTATTGATTTATCATTAGTTGCCTTCAACAAAATTGGAGACAGTAGTAAAGGGTTGGCGCCAATTAAGATCGACATATTAGATGACAGCAATACATTTAGATATAAACACTGATTCACCCACGCTCAGTGGTTGCTTGTATTCCCACCACGTTAAACTAAGCTTTGCTACGTAAAGAGTTCTAGTAATAGCCAAATCGACGAGGGAAATATGAAAAGTGTAGCGATACTTGCTCTACTGTTCTCCGGTTCAGTACTAGCAAACCCAGACATTTGTATGGAAATTGGTAAGGCTCAAGCCGTTAATGATCATGAAAGAGTGATTGAACTGGCCGCGGGATTGAACCCAGCCGACGTTGAACAGTGCAAAGCAGTTGCAGACGAAGCACGCTCTGACACGAACCATGATATTTATTCTTTGACGGACGACTAAACTCAACATCAGCAAAGTTTCCAACTTGAACAGCACGCAATATGCGTGCTGTTTTTATTTGCCCAGTCACTTACAAAAACCAAGCAAACTCAATAATTACAACAAGTTAAAGCAACACCATTATCTTAATATCCCTTGCTACACATTCGCAATCAATCTGCTATACACCATCAATTTAAGTATTTGAACCAAGTACCCTCTCCAATTGAAATGACGCTCCCCCTTAGAATTTGGCAACTCATCGTAATCATCAGCTCAATTATTTGAACTAGATCTAATGATTGTGTTTCAAAATGTGATCGGACATGCACATCGTGGCTTATGTTCTTTTCTTCGTAATTACCACCTCTATTATGTACGACAATAATACATACAAGGAATTACACAATGAAACAAACTCTTGTTCTTGCTGGTTCACTCTTACTTGCTCTACCGGCTGCTGCTGACGTAGCCAACAACGGAGTTTCTTACCCTGTTCCTGCAGACAAATTCGATATGCGTAACTGGAAGATCACTATCCCTTCAGACATCAATGAAGATGGTAAAGTGGATGAGATCGAAGGCGTTGCAATGCTTAGTTACTCTCACGAAGATTTCTTCCACTTAGATAAAGATGGCAATCTTGTTTTTGAAGTACAAAACAAAGCGATCACTACTAAGAACTCAAAGAATGCACGCTCTGAGCTGCGTCAAATGCCTCGCGGTGCAAACTTCGATAACATTCTTACAGACTCCAAAGGAAACCAGTGGGCACTATCAAGCCACCCAGAAGCGGATCAGTACAGCGCGGTTGGCGGCACATTAGAAGCGACACTTAAGGTTAACCACGTTTCTCTACACGCTAAATTCCCTGAGAAATACCCTGCGCACTCTGTAGTTGTTGGTCAGATTCACGCGAAGAAACACAATGCTCTGATTGAAGCGAAAACTGGCTACGGTCACGGCAACGAGCCACTGAAAATTTTCTACAAGAAATTCCCAGGTCACGAATACGGTTCAGTTTTCTGGAACTACGAGCGTAACCTAGAGAAAAAAGATCCAAACCGTGAAGATATCGCATACCCAGTATGGGGTAACACTTGGGAAAACCAAGCAGAACCAGGTAAAGCAGGTATCGCACTGGGTGAAGAGTTTAGCTACCGCGTAGAAGTTAAGGGCACTATGATGCATCTGACCTTCGAAACAGCAAGACACGATAAGGTGACTTATGACATCGACCTAAGCAAGGGCATTGATGCGAAAGACCACCCAACTGGCTATGCAGAAGATGACTTCTACTTCAAAGCAGGCGCTTACGGTCAATGTAGTGTTCAAGAGTCTCATCCTGTATGGGGCCCAGGCTGTCAAGGTACTGGCGACTTCGCTATCGATAAAAAGAATGGCGACTACAACAGCGTGACTTTCTCTGCGCTAAAACTAAACGGTAAGTAATTCACCTTTTAACTCCTAGTTTATTTGTCTCCACGCTTGGCCTTTCACGAACTCTTTGTGAAAGGCCTTTTTTCATTCAACCATCACCAGAATCAATCGCTCTTCCCCATCTCGCCTTCTCTGCTGCTACAGCCAAATTAGTCGGTTCTTTTCTCGATATACTCCAAGCGCCCTTCTCTCGCTAACCACAAACTTGCGGTTAAAACCGCACACAGTAGTCCAACTAACCCTATTCAGATCTCAAAAATAATAATTTTAAAATTTATTTTTAAAACGCAATTTCATTTTACTTGATAGATCGATTTATTTTGTTTAATGTAATCCCATAAACAACACAAGGTTGTACCCAACACGTGATTACACATAGGACTTAATAATGATTCTCAACTCATTCGATCTAAAAAATAAAGTAGCAATAGTGACTGGCTGTGATACTGGTCTTGGACAAGGTATGGCACTGGGTCTTGCAAGCGCTGGTTGTGACATCGTTGGTGTGAACATCGTTGAACCAACAGAAACCATCGAGAAAATGAAAGAAACAGGGCGCAAGTTCATCGATATTCGAGCAAATCTAATGAAGCTTGATGATATCCCTTCAATTGTGGATCAGGCTGTCACTGAGCTAGGTCGTATCGATATTCTGGTAAACAATGCCGGTATTATTCGTCGTAACGACGCCATTGATTTCACAGAGCAAGATTGGGACGACGTAATGGACATTAACGTTAAGTCTGTATTCTTCATGTCTCAAGCGGTTGCTAAGCAGTTCATCTCTCAAGGTGAAGGTGGCAAGATTATCAACATCGCTTCCATGCTTTCTTTCCAAGGCGGTATCCGCGTACCTTCTTACACGGCTTCAAAGAGCGGTGTAATGGGTGTCACTCGCCTAATGGCAAACGAGTGGGCAAGCCACAATATCAATGTCAATGCTATTGCCCCGGGCTACATGGCAACGAACAACACTGCTGCTCTTCGCGCTGACGAATCACGTAATGCTGAAATTGTTGGCCGTATTCCTGCTGCTCGTTGGGGTACACCTGAAGATCTCGCTGGTCCATGTGTATTCCTAGCTTCAAGTGCTTCTGATTACATCAATGGTTACACCATCGCTGTTGATGGCGGCTGGCTGTCTCGCTAATAGGATCGATAATGTTTATTTATAATCAAAACATTGAGTTAGAAGATCTGGGTGAAGGTGTAAAGCGCAAGATATTAGCTCATTCAGAAAATATGATGACTGTTGAAGTACATTTCGATGAGGGGGCTATTGGTGCTATGCATAGCCATCCACACGAGCAGATCACTTACGTCCTATCTGGTGAGTTTGAATTCACCATTGGTGGCGAAAGCAAGATTGTGAAAGCCGGTGACACCATGTACAAAAAGCCTGACGTTGTTCATGGCTGTACATGCCTAAAAGCGGGTGTATTGCTAGATAACTTCACTCCTATGAGAAAAGACTTTTTGTAAAACAGTAGTGTGTTGATTAAGGCTTTAAAGGCTATATAAACGGATTAACTACCAACAACACACTTGTACCAAAAGCCACCAAGGATGGGATGCTCATTCTGGTGGCTTTTTTGCATCCGAATACCGCTGAACACTTCAATAACAGCATGGTGGAAAGCGATATACCTTCACTCGAAGGCACAACCCGAATTTTGGCAACATTAAGAAACAGATCACCGTTTCAACGAAAAACATCAAACCTAAACAAAAATAAAACATCGTTTCATTGATCACATTTCTGGCATGAATTACTCGAAGATTCATCATACAATAACCATAATGAACCAATGTTTTAAAAAATAACAATTTGCGTTTTATTACTATATTAGGGTGGAAACAATGAACATAGACATACTCGTCGTCGGGGTCTACTTCATCTTTATGATTGCCGTTGGCATCATCTTCAAACGCTTTGCTGGCAATAACACTAGTGATTACTTTAGGGGTGGCGGCAAGATGCTGTGGTGGATGGTAGGCTCAACAGCCTTCATGACACAGTTTAGCGCTTGGACATTTACAGGAGCGGCAGGTAAAGCTTTTACCGATGGTTTTCCTATCATGGTTATCTTCATGGCCAATGCATTTGGCTTCTTACTGTCATGGATGTTCTTCTCATACCGATTCCGCCAGATGCGCGTAGTAACTCCGATTGAGGGTGTGCGTCGTCGTTTTGGTGCATCCAACGAGCAAGTGTTCACTTGGGCAACAATGCCAACCAGTATCGTTTATACCGGTATCTGGCTAAATGGTCTGGCGTTATTTGTGAGTGCGGTATTTAAGATTGATATCGAAACTACCATTATCGCAACTGGCTTGATTGTTCTGTTCATTTCAGTACTCGGCGGTGCATGGGGCGTTGTGGCTTCAGACTTCGTACAGATGGTTGTGATCATGGCCGTAACGGTAGTTTGTGCCGTGGCTGCTCTTATCAAGATTGGCGGACCAACTAATCTCATTGAGCAGTTCCCGAGTGACTCTATCATGGGTCCCGATATGAACTACCCACTGTTGTTTGTTGCGTGGTTTATCTTCATGTTTGTGAAGCAACTGCAAAACATCAATAACATGCAGGATTCTTACCGCTTCCTTACTGCAAAAGATTCAACTAACGCTCGAAAAGCAGCGCTACTTGCCTTCGCTCTGATGCTGATAGGCCCAGCAATTTGGTTTATGCCACCTTGGGTAACTGCGGTTATCTACCCTGATGCCGCTATGGTCCACGCTGATGCACTAGGCAACAAAGCAGCAGATGCCGTCTACCTAGTATTCGTAGAACGTGTAATGCCAGTAGGTATGGTAGGTCTTTTGATGTCAGCGGTATTTGCAGCGACCATGTCTTCAATGGACTCTGGTCTTAACCGTAATGCAGGCGTATTCGTTCGAAACTTCTATAGTCCAATCATCAATAAAGAGGCATCAGAGAAGAAGCTGATGCGTGTTAGCCAACTGGTTACTGTGCTATTTGGCGCTCTTATCATCATGGTGGCGTTATTCATCAACTCATTGCGCGAGCTAAGCCTATTCGACGCAATGATGTACGTAAGTACACTATTACAAATGCCTATTCTGGTTCCTCTGTTCTTTGGGATGATCATTAAGAAAACGCCAGATTGGGCTGCATGGGCAACGCTTGTTGTGGGTATGTGTGTTTCTTACCTAGTGAGCTTTGTTATTACACCAGATGTCATTGCCAACATACTGGGTCTAGAAAATGGATTCACTTCTCGTGAAGCCTCAGATCTTATCGTTATGAACGGCATTATTGGACACCTGCTTATTACTGGTGGCTTCTTCTGCCTAACTACTAAGTTCTACAAAGAACCTGTAGGCCAGCGCGAAAAAGAGCTAAATCACTTTTGGAAAGATGTTGCAACGCCAGTTATTGAATCTGCAGGTCAAGACGAAATGGACCGTCAGCAACGCAATATGCTAGGCAAACTGATCTTGGTGTTTGGCGCTCTTGTTACAGCAATGATCCTAATACCAAACCCGTTCTGGGGAAGAATGGCATTCCTATTCTGTGGTGGTGTGGTTGTTACCGTTGGTGTTGCCTTATTGCGCAGTGCCAAGGTGACGAAAGCGGAACCTAAACTACAAACTCAAAGCTAACTGTTAACTCAAACTGAGGAGATCGCCATGTGGCGCTCTCCTCTTTGTGCGTATAAGGCCAAACATGTTCCAACAATACATTCATGACAATGTGCTACTGACCTCACCACTTGCTCAGCATCTATATCATACCTATGCTGCGCCTATGCCGATTATTGATTATCACAATCATCTTGATGCAAAAGATATCTGGTTAGACACCAAGCATAAAAACCTAGCTGAGGCGTGGCTACACAGTGATCATTACGTATGGCGCGCAATGAGAAGCAACGGTATAGCTGAGCACTACATTACAGGCGATGCCACTGATAGTGAAAAATTTGAGAGGTGGTGTGAGGCTATGCCCTATCTTCTCGGAAACCCTTTATATCAGTGGTCACATCTAGAATTAAAGCGCTTTTTCGACTGCGATTTACTTCTTAACCCAAGCAATTCTCACGCCATTTGGGAGCATTGTAACGAGACTCTAAAAACGACGGACATGAGCAGCCGCTCTGTATTGGAGAGGCTCAATGTCGATACGCTTTGCACTACCGACTCCCCACTTTCGGATCTTGAATATCATCAAAAGCTAAGACATTCGGACTTCTCAGTGAAGGTTCTACCCACCTTCAGAGCCGATGAGTTGGTTGGATTTAACAACACTCATAGCTTTTTAAACACGCTGAATCAGCTAAGCCAAATCACCAGTATCAAGATTGGCTCACTAGGGAGTTACATTGAGGCCATTGCAAGCCGAATTGAATTCTTTCATGAGATGGGATGCAGGCTTTCTGATATCGGCCTACCAAAAGTGTGTTATGCCAAGGGCAGCACGGGGCAATGCGAAGGCATTTTCCTCAAGTTAGTTACTGAACAACCGCTATCAGAAAATGAGATAGCCCAGTTAACCACTTACGTATTAAACAAACTTGGCAAGCTCTATCACAAATACCAATGGAGCCAGCAATTGCACATTGGTGTGCTTGCCAACGTGAATGAAAGACGCAAGCAACAGCTTGGACCTGGCACCGGCTTTACCGTTATCAATCATGACTTAGATATAGACGCGCTAGCCAAGCACCTTAGCGATCTGGATCGAGAGCATAAACTGCCGAAAACCATACTTTACAACCTCAACGCCAATCACAACCAACTGCTTAGCTGTCTAGCGGGTGCATTTCAGGGTGATGATGCCGCAGGCAAGATTCAGTTTGGCGCAGCATGGTGGTTTAACGACCATAAAGACGGCATGGAAGCACAGCTAACTAGCCTAAAAAACTTAGGAGCCCTAGGTCGATTTGTTGGCATGTTAACGGACTCTCGCAATCTATTTTCATTCAGCCGACACGAATACTTTAGACGTGTGCTGTGCAACTTACTTGCAAACTGGGTTGAGAATGGAGAGATCCCTTACGACCTAGAACTACTCAAGCAGACCATAGAAGGCATCTGCTATCACAATGCAAACAACTATTTTAAATTCAACGATATAGCATAGCTATTAAGGTATTTTGTCATGCTACAGTTTTCTGAATCAGAGATACAGGCAATCAAAGAGCGCGCTAGTGTCTCTATGATTGAAACGCTCAAAAACAACAATGATGTGGTGCTCAATCACGACACCTTAGTCCCTGAAACAGGCATCGCGACTTGGAATTTATACTATTTTTGTCCTGAGCACGGTGTGCGTCTTACTTGGGATCGTTACAAGCCCAAATCTCATTGTTGTCCTGTTGATGGTAAAGAATTCACTGGCGAACCATATGATGGTGCTTGGTGGCGCTGGCTTAATGGCCTAAACGCAAAAGCCTGTTATGACCTTGGTTTGTTATGGCAGTTGACTGGAGACAACCTGTACCTTGATAAAGTAACAGGGATACTTTTAGAGTACGCCAAATACTACCCTGATTATGAAGAGCATGGCGGTATTCCTTACAACGGCCCAGGCAAAGCTAACGCTCAAACCCTGTGCGAGGCGAACTGTCATCTAGACTTTGCGCGCGGATATGATTTCGTCAAAGATCAACTATCTACAGAGCAGCAGCAATATGTCGAAGATAGATTACTGCGTGAAGGTGCTGAGTTCTTAATGAAGCATCGCACTGCTCAGCTGCATAACCATGAGATGAAGATCAACGCGACGGTAGGCGTCATTGGCCTTATCTTAGATGAGCAAAGCTACATCGACTTTGCTCTAAATACCGAGTATGGCATTCACTACCAATTGGATCATGGTTGTACCAGTGAAGGCATGTGGTTTGAAGGATCGATTCACTACCACTACTACGCACTACAAGCGCTACTCAATTTCGAGAAAATGGCCTGCAATACGCCTTACTCTGTCAGCAGTAACGCTAACTTCTTGAAGATGCTTAAGTTCCCTTTAAGTCTAGTGCTTAATAATGGAGAATTCCCTCGCCTAAATGACAGTATTGATGGCCAGCAAAAGCTGACTCACGCTCACTTGTTTGAGTTTGCGCAAAGACAATATCCTTGTGAGTTATTTGCCAGAACGCTAGCAAGCATCTATCAAAACATCAGTCGCGATAATATTGAAGCATTACTCTATGGTGTGGATGAGCTGCCTACCGCAAAGCCATTGGCATGTCACACAGTTCATGCCAAAGAAGCTGGGATTACCTTAGAGTTTGATGCAAAGAATAATAATGCCGTACTTTTCAAGCACGCGCCTTATGGTGGTGAGCATGATCATTATGATCGCCTTGGTATCATTCTGACTCGCCAAGGTAAAGAGATCCTGCCTGATCTTGGCACCACAGGCTATGGCGCCGAGCTTCACTACGGCTATTACAAGAATACCGCAACCCACAACACGCTTGTTGTAAACCAGCACAACCAGTCACCGATTGATCCACAGCTGAACCATTATCTACAAGATGAAAAAGTGACCGTGATTGATGCACAAGTGGATTGGACACAAGAAGAGGCGAGCGTCGATAGTCACACTATCGTGCAGTGGAATTCTAAGAGCTATCAAGATGTTAAGTATCGCAGAGTGTTAATTTGGCTAGATAATCTATTGGTCGAACTGCATAAGGTTGAAAACCCACATCAACAACAGCTGGATCTTACCTATCATGTTCGCGGTGCGCATAAACACCCTCAGCAAATGGTAGCGGTAGACAATCCCTTGCAGGGGCCTTTAGCACGCATGACGCAGACTCATTTATCTGCGCAAGCTCAATCTCATAAACTGACTTATGAAATAGAGGAACAAGCCGATTATAGTCAGCACCTTTGGAGCAATCAGCCATGCCAAATTTTGAACGGCTATGCACCAGACAACCCAGCCATCAGTGATTTGGCTTACTCACTTGTTCGAAGCACCGCACCACAATTTAACGCTGTGGTTTTGCACGATTTGTCCGATGAGCAAAGTGTAGCTATTGAGCGTATAAAATGGGAAAAGGATCGTGTGAGCTGCTCTTTTGTAAAAGATGGGCAGGAGCAAACACTGAACTATGACTTAGCTTCATGTGCTTTTGACCACCTATAGTAAAAGTACTCCAGTAGGCCAAAAGGCTAGCAGATTGAACTGCTAGCCTTTATAAACTAATCCAATTTCAAGAACTGCCTAACCCTTGATGAATCAGGGTTGGTAAAGAACTTCTCCGGTGGATTCTTTTCTATCAAGATACCCTTTTCAAGAAACACCACCTGACTTGATACATTTCGCGCAAACTCCATTTCATGAGTGACCACTACCATGGTATAGCCCTCTTTTGACAGTTTTTGCATCACCAACAGAACTTCATCCACCAGCTCAGGATCTAGCGCCGACGTCGGTTCATCAAACAATAAAACCTCTGGCTCCATCGCAAGAGCACGAGCAATAGCAACACGCTGTTTCTGGCCACCAGAGAGCATACTTGGGTAGCTATCTAGCTTGTGTGACATCCCTACTTTCTCTAGCTGCACTTTAGCAATGGCTTCAGCCTCAGCTTTAGGCATTTTCTTCACATGCAATAAGGCTTCCATCACATTCTTAAGCACTGTGAGGTGTGGCCAAAGGTTAAACCCTTGAAAAACCATACCAATTCGCTCACGCATCTTTGCCAGGTCACGATACTTAAGAGGCTTATCGGTGTGTGGATTAATGCCTATACGTTCATCGCCAAGGTGAATAGTGCCTCGCTCAGGTTGCTCAAGCCAGTTCATACAACGCAGAAGCGTTGACTTTCCCGAACCTGAAGAACCAAGGATACTCACCACCTCACCTTTCTTAATGGTTAGATTAATATCTCTTAGCACCTCAATGCCATCAAATTGCTTGGATAGGTTCACAACCTTCACGATATCTTCTGCATAACTGACAACGACTGGCTCAGCGTGTTTAACGGGCAGTTCAACAACGGCCGCAACCTCTTCATAAGATTCAACGGTTTTGGTTTCTAATGTTTGATTAAGCATGGCTTAGCCCTCTTTCCTGAACTTTGTTGAGCGTAATTTTAGAGATCTGTTCAATGACAATACTGATCAGCCAGTACAGTGCGATAGCGACAATAAACGCATTGAGCGGGATGAAATAAGTCGATTGGATGCTATTGGCAGCAGCAGTGATCTCTCCTACCGTGATGATGCACAAGAACGCTGTGTCCTTGAGGCAGATAATCAGTTGATTGGCAATTAAAGGCACGGATTTAAACAGCACATTAGGTACGACTACGCGTGTGAAGATCTTAAACTTAGAAAAGCCGCAGGCTTGGGCTGCCTCGATATAACCAGAATCCAGTCCCTTTCTAATACCTCGAAAGATCTCACAAAAATAGGTGCCGTGATAAAGGCTTAATGAAACCAGTCCTGCGGTAAAGGCATCCATGCGGATACCCACTTGTGGCAAGCCGTAATACAACAAATAGGCCAAGATCAAAAAAGGTAAGGTGCGCATAATATTAATGCTCAATACGACACTACCCTTAAGCCACTTAGTGCCATTTTCCAATACATATAGCAGTGTAATGCCGAGTAGAAAACTCACTAAAGCGGCCACGATAAATAGTAGAACGGTATTGCCAAATCCCGAGACAAAAACGTCTTTTTGCTGCCAGATGATTTCCCATTCAGCCATAATTACTCCTTAATGTGATGGTATTAGCTCGCTAGATAGTCGGCTTTGCGTTCGGCTATTTCTTGCAACTTAATCAGCACACCTATGATGAACATGTACAAGACACCTGCACATAAGATTGGAACTAAAGGTTCGTAGGTCACAGCTGCGATGCGATTGGTTACGCGAGTCAAATCAACAACACCAATTACCGCAATAGCAGGGCTTCCCTTAATCAAAAATGACATCTCATTCACTAGAGCAGGAAGACTCATGATCACCATCTGCGGGAACATGATGCGTCTAAAGTAAGTCAGTCGCTGCATGCCAAGTGCTTCCGCAGCCTCTTTTTGCCCATTAGAGAAGTTAATAAAGGCGTTTCTCCATATCTCGGCGTTAAATGCTGAAGTGTTTAGGGTTAAGCACAAGATGGCAGAAAAGTGTTTGTCGAGATTGATACCGAAAGAGGGAAAAGAGAGAAAGATAAACAGAGCCAAAGTCACCAACGGAGTGGCTCTCGCCCAACTCACATATATCCCCAACACTTGGTTAATGATGGGTAACTCAGCCATTCTAACAAGGGCAATTACAAGCCCAATGACAACCCCTAAGGCAATCGACACCATCGATATCCATGCGGTTGTCCAAGCCCCTTGAAGCAATTGCATCCACGCGTAGTAATCCATATACACCTACTTGTCTGCTTGAATAATTGAAACGATTTTCGAAAGTAGGACCAAGGCTACGGCAGTGTGTGCTCTATTTTGGCCTTGGTCGCTACTGATTTGCTTTTACTGCTTTGCTATTTACTGTACGGCTGTCAATTTGTGGTATTGCTCAACAGAAACAATCGCTTCCGTTGGTAGGTCTTCAAATGACTCTCCAAACCACTTTTCTTGAAGCTCCGCTAAACGGCCTGTCTCTTTAAGGTGCGCGAAGAACTTGGTTAAGTACGCAAGTAGCTCAGGGTTATCTTTTGGAACAGGCCAGCTAACAAAGCCAGGCCCTGACACAGCTTCGCCTTTCTTAAATACTTTAGATTTGGCTTTGACGACTTCATTGACCGATACAACGCTGTTGATAACGTAGTCCACTCGGCCATTAGCAAGATCAGCGTAAGCCTCTGGGTAAGATTGATATTCAACGACCTTACCTAGGTCTTTACCCTGTGACTCAAGCATATCTTTTAGCTCAGGAAGTCTTTCTAAAAGTGCACTCCCTGCCTGTAAACCCACAGTTTTACCGTCAAGATCGCTAATCGTGTTGGTGCTGTCGTCCTTTGCTCTCGCGACGAAATAGTGTTGTGCCGAAGCGATAGGTGGCGTGAAATCAAAGGCTTTGAGGCGGGCATCAGTCACAATCGCCCCAGTTAACGCCAAGTCATACTGCCCTGCAGAAACAGAAGCCAACAGACCTGTCCAAGGCAGGATGTCTTGCTTAACCTCAAACTCAGAATAAGCGCGAAGCTCATCCAACAAATCCTTGTTGATACCAGTCGCCTTGCCTTGAGCAATGAAGTTAAATGGAGAGTAGTTATCTTCTGTTGCAACCTTCAAGCCATTGCTAGCAAACGATGGAATCCCATCTGCGAGTGCCAAACTAGACATACCTAGAGTCATCGTTGCTGCTGCGACTGCTACCCATTTTTTCAGTTTCATTCCCTGTCTCATAATTCATTCCTTGCTGTATTTGTGGACACCTTCACTTTAGAGACAGGACAAGGATGTGAGTTAGAGCCAATTTTGTAGGCCGATTGGGACAGCCTTGCAAAACAGCAAGATAATACTAAAGAGGTAGATTGGCTTACTTCTTGCACAGCTTAATGAAATGCAGTGAATAATAACCATAAAGAGGTTGGCTCAATGGCAATCAATTACAGCTGTTTCATAGAATTTGATTCGAAGAGAAGCTTACAAGAGCAGGTACGGGAGTACTTAGTAAAGGGGATACTTGAAGGGGTGTTCTCTGCTGATGAGGCTTTGCCCTCTTGCCGTAAGCTTTCTAGCCAGCTAAAGGTGTCACGTAATACGGTATCTCTCGTCTACGAAAGCTTGTCTGATGATGGATACCTGATCAGCAAGCCTAGAAGTGGTTACTATCTATCTGAAAAATATCGATTTAGATTGCAAGAGGTCGAAGATGAGCTGGATCATTTTGAGGCAGACAATCCAGCCAGCGCACCAAACTGGGCTAACCGATTAAAAGTATCTACCGAACGCTTTCCTCGTATCGTTAAACCATCACATTGGAGTTGCTATCAATACCCCTTCATTTATGGACAGCCTAGTATTAACGACTTCCCATTAGCTCAATGGCGTGAATCGGCACGCAAGGTCATTGCCGATCCACACGATCACGGCTGGCTTTGCGACAAAGTAGATAAAGATGTTGAGCTGCTTGTAGAACAGATACGCACACGAGTACTACCGCAACGAGGCATACACGCCAAGAGCGATGAAATACTGATCACTATTGGCTCTCAAAATGCCCTGTATCTGGTGTCACAACTTTTAATGGATAAAAAGACTCGTGTAGGTGTTGAGAACCCGGGATATAAAGAAGCGAACAATATCTTTGGTTTGGCTGGCGCGCAGCTACACCCGCATGCTGTCGATGAAGATGGCCTGAAACTGAACGAGCTCTCTTCCATGTGTGATTACTTCTATGTTACCCCTAGCCATCAAGCGCCAACTGGGGTAACCATGAGTAAAGCACGGCGTGATGAGCTACTCCAACAGGCGAGAGCCAATGATGCCATCATTATTGAAGATGATTATGACTCGGATAGTAACTCTGAATGGGCTCCTCTACCTGCACTCAAAGCGTTAGATAAAGACAATCGCGTTATCTATGTTAGTAGCTTCTCTAAAATACTCGCACCAGGGCTGCGCCTAGGCTACATAGTGGCACCCGAGGAGTTGATCTACGAGCTTCGTACATTACGCCGTCTAATGTATCGTCATCCCCCAAGCCGGGTACAGATGGAAATGGCACACTTTATCTCACAAGGTTACTACGACAGCTTTCTTCGTCGCTTTAAAGACAATACTCGTCAGCGCTGGCAAACCATTAATAATGCGGTAGAGCACTACCTTCCTGATTGTGCACGACTAGCAAAGAACAACTACAGCAACGCTTTGTGGCTTGAAACCCCAGATAAAATCAGCAGTCAACGACTTGCCTCTCGAGCCTCATCACACGGAGTTCTTATTGAGACGGGTTACTCTCACTTTATGGACAAGCAGCAATCTCACCCAGAAACCAATACCTACTTTAGGCTTGGGTTTCATGCCATAGATAAGGCGCTAATCACCCCGGGAATTGAACAACTCGCAAGAGTGATACAAGGTTAACCTCACCTAGTATTAAGCTTGATTCAATGCGCCAACGCCAAGACAATTGTCTTGGCGTTTTTTTGACTATTTTTTTGGGGCTAGGTTTTCCCAAAAAGATTAATCAAACTCAGCCAGTACTTGGCTAATAATTGCCACACCCTGAGCAATCTCATTTGGTTTGATGATCAATGGTGGCGCTACATGAATACGATTATTCACAATAAACGTCAGTAAGCCTTTTTCTGCGAACTTAGACTTCATTGAAGCAATCTTGCTGTTGCTCAGTGGTTCACGGGTTGCCCTGTTTTCAACTAACTCTAGCGCCCAAAACATGCCTTTGCCGCGAATATCACCTATGGTTTCGTGCTTCTCCATCAGTTCAATGAGCGCCGGACCCAGAACATTATTTCCGACCTCATCGGCATAGCGAACAATGCCTTCTTCTTCCATTGCATCTAGGGTAGCGACAATCGCTGACATCGCTAATGGATGGCCAGAATAAGTTAGGCCTCCCATGAAGAAATTACTCTTGAAGTACTCTGAAATCGGCTCGCTGACCACAACGCCACCAGCTGGTACATATCCTGAGTTAACCCCTTTGGCAAAGGTAATAAGATCGGGCACAACATTGAAGTGCTCGAACGCAAACCAGCGACCAGTACGACCAAATCCCACCATAACCTCATCAAAGATAAGCTGTATGCCATGCTCTGTAGCAAGATCGCGAACCCCTTGTAGGTAGCCCTCAGGAGGTAATAAGAAACCCGCTGTTCCAGGAATGGTCTCTAAGATAATCGCAGCTATCGCATTTGGTCCTTCGCACTCAATGACGCGTTTAAGGTGCTGCAATGCACGTTCACACTCTTGCTGCTCTGTTTGGGCATTAAACTCGGTACGATACAGATAGGGATTAAAAAAGTGCACATGCCCGCGGCTGTATTCATTAGGTACACGACGAAAATCACCGGTAGCCGCAATCGCTGATCCCGTATTGCCATGATAAGAACGGTAAGCTGAGAGCACTTTGTCTCGCCCCGTAAACTGCCTAGCCATACGAATAGCATTCTCATTGGCGTCAGCCCCAGCGTTAGTAAAAAACACCTTTTTAAAATTATCAGGGGCTCTATCTAGAATGCGCTTCGCCGCTTCGCCACGAGTCACATTTGCAGTAGCAGGAGCAATAGTAACTAAGGTTTCTGCTTGAGCCTTAATCGCATCGATCACTTTAGGATGTTGATGACCAATATTGGTATTGACTAGCTGGCTACTAAAATCAAGATACTGCTTTCCTTCAAAATCCCACAAACTGCACCCTTGCGCGCTCGCTATCGCTATAGGTGGCGCTGACTCTTGTACAGACCAAGAGTGAAATACATGTTTGTCGAGATCCACGACGTATTGATTTGATATCTCGGGTGCAAATCCATTCATTTAATTTCTCCTATGCGAACTCTGAGTTGTGCTGTTGATGTAGAAGTATCTTGTCGATAAACCAAGGGATAGGCGTAGGGTCAGTTTAAAAAAAACTATGGGTCAGGCGATGTTGTAGGCTCTGCCACAAATAATCTTAAAAACTGGCTCTATAGCGAAATCGAATGCCTGATTACATTGATGTCATCAACGAATGAGAATGGATTTTAAAATGGGATTAGCGGCAGTATTTGTATTCTTTGCCGGAATGATAAGAGGCTACAGTGGTTTTGGTTTTGCCATTATCGCGGCCTTGTGTCTCAGCTTTGTTTATTCTCCTTTTGAGTCTATTGCTATTGCCCTTACCCTAGACCTCCTGAGTAGCCTTTGCTTACTTTCAGGGATCAAACGAGAGATCAATAAACGACTGTTGGCTCTACTCACCGTAGGTATGTTAGGGGCAATTCCTATTTCTCTGCTGTTTATCTCTCAGATTTCTGCCCATCAACTAAAGATGATGATTGCGGGCTTCTCTTTTATTGCCGGCACTTTGATTATGCTGAACCTAAAGGTGTCTTGGCTGAATCAGCGTTATGCATTGCTCGCTGGTGCCGTATCAGGGTTTAGTATGACAACAGCCTCAGCGGGAGGGCCACCACTAGTGTTATACCTTTTAAATCTATCCCTAAATGCTCGCGAATTAAGAGCGACTGCCATTATATTTTTCATCTTTAGCTCATTGGCATCGCTAACTGGACTACTGTATGTGGATGCCATTTCAGCAGAGTCTATCCAATTTAGCTTATTGCTTTTCCCCGCCGCAGTCATTGGCAACATGGTCGGCAAGAAGCTATTTAGCAAATATCCAGATCCATCACCAAGAAAAACAATAGCGCCCATTCTTGTAATGTTGGCACTACTCATAATCGTATTTTAAGAAGGAACTCAGAATGAAAAAAATCGCATTTATCACGGGCGCAACCTCAGGTTTTGGCAAGGCTGCCGCACACAGATTTGCACAAGAGGGATGGTCATTGGTGTTATCTGGTCGTCGTATTAAGCGACTACTAGATCTGAAAGAAACGCTATCTGTGCCTGTACACGTCATGCAATTGGACGTTCGCGATGCTGACGCAGTGAAGCAGGCAGTAGACTCTCTGCCAGATGAGTTTTCAGCAGTAACAGCACTCGTTAACAATGCAGGCCTAGCCCTTGCACCACAAGGGGCTCCAGAGGTTGAACTATCCGATTGGCATACCATGATCGATACCAATGTGACTGGTTTGGTCAATGTCACCCATGCACTATTACCGACCCTAATCAAAACGGGAGCAGGCGCAACCATCATCAATGTAGGCTCCATTGCAGGTCAATGGCCTTACCCTGGAAGCCACGTATACGGCGCGAGCAAGGCCTTCGTTAAGCAGTTCAGTTACAACCTAAGATGTGATTTACAAGGTACTGGGGTACGCGTTACTGATCTCTCGCCGGGCATTGCAGAAACCGAGTTCACGCTAGTACGCACTAAGGGCGATCAAAGCGCTTCAGATAATTTATACCAAGGCACTACACCACTTAGTGCCGAAGATATTGCAGAGCAGATGTTCTACATTGCGTCACTACCGGATCACATCAACATCAACCGTGTTGAGGTCATGCCAACGCGTCAGGCCTGGTCTCCATTTGCGATTGATCGCGACTAATATAGATCGCAGTTAAACTTGTGGGCCCTAGGGCACTTAGTTATCAACCAGCATCGTCTGAATATCTTGAGCATGTGATAAGCAGTTGCTGACTAGGTGCCCTAAAGGCTCACTCATTTTATCTCTTTTGTAATAGATATACAGAGGCAGAACCAAGCTCACCTCTTCAATGGGCTTACACACGCAGTTTTTGTCAGCGATGAATTTTATGCACTGAGGCGCGATAGAAACCCCGAGCCCAGATGAGACTGAGGTGATAAGGTGTCTCATATTATCAGGGTGGAAAGTTACATCGAGAGAAAAGCCTCGTTCCTGACAGAGTAAGGTAATGTGTTCATACATTTCACTCCACTCTGTACGTCGAAACAATATGAACTTTTCATCCGCTAAGTCTTTAAGGCTCACTTTCTCACTGCTTGCCAACGCATGATTAGCAGGAAGAATCGCCACTAATTTGTCTGTATAAATTTTTTCCACATTGAATATACGACCATCAAGTTGAGGCTGACGCCTAGAGAATGCAATATCAATTTTATTCTCTATTAAGGCCTCTTTTTGCTCTTGTGCGGTCATTTCAAATAAGTGCGTCGTCACCTTAGAGTTATTCGACGAAAAATCCCCAAGGAGCTTAGGCAGGAAAAAGGAACAGGCCGTGGCCAAGTAGCCAATATTGAGCACCGACTCTTTAGACTCAAGCGCCTTACCAACAAGTTCCTTCACTCGCAGATCATTGGCTAAGATAGCTCGCGCTTCCGGTAATAAAACCTCTCCAGCAGCAGTCAACTCTACCTGATGCGTTGTTCGCAAAAACAGCTTAGTTCCCAACTCATTTTCCAAATCAGAAATATGGCGAGAAACGGTAGGTTGAACCGTATTTAACTCTCTTGCAGCAGCGGAAAAGTTCTTCAATTTTGCTACTGAAAGAAAGGTTTTGAGAGTTTTTATGTCCATAAAGCCTGTCATTCGATATTAGTATTATTGTTATACGATAATAATATTTCCACTCGATGATAAGCCTCCTTATGATGAAACGTGTGTCAGGTCTCAGACCTCAACTAATGTTTGCTTAATCCATATATAAAGAAAAAAAGGATGTAGCTATGCCTCTCTACCCTATGACTACAGGAACCATCACGCATGGATATTGATATTATTGTTGTACTCGTTTACTTCATTTTTCTCATTGGACTTGGCTGGGTATTTCGCTCTGCCGCCTCAAATACAAGTGAGTATTTTAGGGGTGGTGGCCGAATGCTTTGGTGGATGGTTGGTTCCAGTGCCTTCATGATGGCCTTGAGTGCAATGACCTTTACTGGACTTATGGGTAAGGCCCTTACCAGTGGTATGTCCGTTGCTATCGTATTTTTTGCCAACGCTTTAGGTTACTTCTGTAACTATCTATTCTTTGCTGCCAAAGCGCGCCAAATGCGAGTTATCAGTCCTTTGCAAGGCATCAGGTTAAGACTGGGCGCAGTGAACGAGCAAGTGTTTACTTGGGCAAACGTTCCTCTTAGTGTCCTGCAAGCGGCGATTTGGCTTAACGGTCTGGCAGTATTCACTAGTGCAGTTATCGGCGTCCCTCTAGAGCAAACCATTATCGGTGCTGGCTTAGTAGTACTATTCATGTCACTTGTTGGTGGTAGCTGGGCTGTTATTGCATCTGACTTCATGCAGATGATCATCATTACAGTAATGACCTTCATTGCCGCTATGGTTGCGATTTGGAAATCAGGTGGCGTTGGTAACTTGCTTGAGGTTGGCCTGCCAACAGAACAGTTAATTGGTGACGGTTACAGCTATACCTACCTATTCGTGGGTTGGTTCATTTGTATCTTTGTTAAACAGTTCTTTAGCACCAACAACATGGTGGATTCATACCGATTCATCGCTTCAAAAGATACAAAGAATGCGCGAAAAGCAGCACTGCTGGCTTGTTCACTAATGATCCTTGGTCCTCTTGTTTGGTTCCTACCTGCTTGGTATGTAGCTGGAAACTACGCTGATGTTACAACTTGGGGTCTAGAAGGCCTTGGCGATAAAGTAGCGGACGCTACCTACTACATGTTTGTTAAACGTGAAATGCCAGTAGGCATGGTAGGCCTAATGCTAGCGGCTATGTTTGCAGCAACCATGTCTTCAATGGATTCTGCACTAAACCGCAATGCTGGCATCATCCTGAAGAGTGTGTACGAACCCTACTTCTGTAAGGACTTCTCAGAGAAGAACCTAATGAGAGCAAGTAAGGTGCTAACGGCTATCTTTGGTATTGTTATCATTCTAACTGGCCTGTTTTTAACCTCTCTGAAAGAGTTTGGTCTGTTTGATCTAATGATGCTGGTTGGTACGTTAGTCGGCTTCCCTGTTCTAATTCCTTCAATCATGTGTTTCTTCGTACGTAAAACGCCAGATTGGGCTGGGTGGGGCACCATAGTTGTGGGTATGTGTGTATCGGCTGTGATCGCGTTTGTTATCACTCCAAATACGGTTGAAACAATTCTAGGTCTTGATACGCAACTTACCGCTCGCGAATTCTCAGAGATGAAGTCTGTAACACTGGGTGTAATTGGTCATATGTCCATCACTCTACCGTTCTTTGTTCTATCTCGCTTCTTCTACAAAGAGCCATCACCTGAGCGTGCGGCTGAGATCAATAAGTTCTTCAACAATGTTGATACAGAAGTAATTGTTGAAGAAACAGAACAAAGCATCCTGATGGACAACAAGCAACACATCATGCTGGGCAAGATGCTACTTACCGCATCTGTATTCCTTGCAATGTTGACTCTAGTTCCTAATCCACTGTGGGGTAAAGCGCTGTTCGCCATCGTTGCAGGCATCATTGCCTTAATTGGCTACATCCTGCTCCGCACCGTAAAAAAGCCAGCTGAACTACAAGTTAAGCAAAGCTGTGCTTAAGTAAAATACAAATAAAACAACTAGATAGGAGGGAGACCTCCTATCTATTGAGGTAAACATGTCAGTACAGAAAAGATTTGGTGGAGAACTCACCGACGAAGAATTTCGAAAGTTCACCCTTTACACTACACAGAGCAATAATTTTGAAGACGATAATGCTCGCGCAGCAATTATGGGCTTTAACAACGAAGGTGTAAGAGTTGCCCCTGGAGCGATAGTCCGCATTGGCGATAAGCAAATCGGTGACAACTCTTATGTTGGGCTCTACAGCTATGTAAATGGTGATGTCACCATCGGCAAGAATGTCTTGATAGGACCGCATGTTTCGATCGTTGCCTCTAACCACCTTTACGACCCGACCACCGACCACTTTAGTGCTCGCAGTAGCCTAGAAGAGGGAAAGGTAGAAATCCAAGATGGCGTTTGGTTAACCACAGGAGTCGTTATCACCCCTGGAGTCACCATCGGTCGATGTGCACTGGTTTGTGCAAACTCTGTGGTAACTCAAAACGTGCAAGACTACCAAATAGTGGCGGGATCCCCTGCTAAGGCCATTGGCGAAATCAACCCTGAAACGGGCGAGTACCTCTGGTTTAAAAAGGAGCAATAGAATGTTGTCATTGCAAAGAACTCATGATTTTCAAGTATTTATGTCTCCAGCGCATAAGCAAGAGCTGCAGACAAACCCACCAAGCTTTAACTGGCCTCAGCCCGGTTACCAAGATACTTTTACTATCGAGCTTGAACACACAAGCAAGCCATTGCAATGGTGTTGGGACAAGGTTTCATCTCCATTTCAACTGCCTTTTTCATTGCCTTTGGGCAACTATCGTTGGCGTGTACTTAATGATGACCATCAAGCGAGTGAATGGTTTTCTTTTACGGTTACAGAAGAGTCAGAAGACTACTTAGCACCTACCGCAAAAGAGCTCTTTGAACTGTGCGAGAATCACGACCAGTTTCTGATGTACTTTAATGAAGACACTAACCTTGTACGAATATCCTCTTGGATGGCGTACGAGAAGTTAAAGAACACTGCATCTTTGGCGGATATCGACGCAATTACCTACCCAACTCACTACAGAAGAGGTGAAGAAGAAGGCAAGCGTACCGCCATTGCGAATGTGCGAAAGTGGATAGACAGAGACCTAATGTCGCAGGCGTTGCTCTACAAGATTTGGGGTGACGAGCAAAGTGGAGAACTAGCAGCATCACTGTTGCTTAAACTCGCTGAATGGAGTCCTGAAGGGCCTGCGTCGCTACTTCGCCCATGTACATGGGGTGACGAAGTGGGACTTTCATTAGCTCGAAATCTTTACTTGGCGTACCACTGGCTAGCACCACTTCTGACGGACAGTGAAAAGTCCTTTGTCAGACCTATGCTGATTCGTATTGCCTACCAAATGGAAGAAAGACTCGAGCAAGATCAGTTTAAGCAGTTCCCTGGCCACTCTCATACATCCCGATTACCAGCTTATCTGGGTATAGCCGCTCTTGCGCTACATAAAGAATACAATCGAGAAGTCTGCGAGCGCTGGCTAAATTACTCTCTAATGATCTACCGCGGCGTCCTACCCTTTTATGGTGGTGAAGACGGGAGTTGGGCTGAGGGTCCATTTTATTCATCGTCATACAGTAAGTGGTTTCACCCGTTCTTCCTTTCTGTAGAGCGCATAAGTGGGTTTTCTTTTTACAACCACCCCTTTTACAAAAACTACAGCAAATTTGCGATGGACTATGTGGCCAATGAAGCCGACATTCACCCATTTGGTGATGGCTTCTGGTGTAAACGTGATGGTTTAGAATGGCCAGGTTTCTTTGCGCAGAACCCTCTTCGTATTTATGCTGAGCGTTTTGGTGACAAACCTACAAGAGAAAGAAGTTTAGAGCTAGAGCAACAGATCTCAAGCTATGACCTGCACTTGTTGGATGTTGTTCCTACCATTGCACAAATCGAACTTTCTGAGCGCCCTCAATTGAAGGCGGAACAAGCCATTCAAGACAAGCCGCTTTATAGTAAGTATTACGATTTTGCGGGCTTAGGCATCATGCAAGGGCAGAAGAACTCTGTATTCTTCCGAGCCAGCCAATTTGGCAATAGCTCTCACAGGCATGGCGACCAAGGTAACTTTGCATTAATAGATTCTGGTACCAGTATTCTTACTCCAAGTGGCAGCTATGGATACCGTTTTGGTAGCTCTCATCATAGTGAGTGGACACGAACAACCAAAGCCCACAACCTCCCGCTAATTGGCGGTAAGGGACAAATCCTGGATGACGAATCTGCCACCGCTTCTGTTGTTAGTCATAAGACGGGCGATAATTGGTCAGTGGTACAGATAGATTTGAGTAATACCTATGCTGATGCAAAGCGATTTATCCGCACTCTAGTCACCGTTGCAGATAAAGGGCTAATCATCGTTGATAAGGTAACCCTTTGCACACCGCAACCTTTACAGTGGAGATTACATTCACCACTACAGGTTCAGCCTAAAGGCCTCTCAGTGATGTTGTGCAATGGTAATGAGCCCTATCAAGTTAAGGTAGCCGGAAATAACCTATTGGAGCCAAGCATTGATGTGGGTTACCAAGAGGAAACCACTTTCAATGAATCGGTCGTATCCGATGCAGACCAAGACATTAAACATATCGAGTGGCTACTGCCTACTATGCTTGAGCACACGGTTGTAGCCTGCTGTGAGAAGAGTGACATTTACTACGACATGGATAGTAACGGTCTTCTGACTATCGATATTGGTCTAGATACCTTGGTCGTCAATACAGAAGGCGATTACGTTCAAGAGCAGATTAAGCACGCTGAACTAGCCTAGCTATAGCTTCTCTAATATAAAAAACCGAGCTTAAACGCTCGGCTTTTTGCTTTCTTGGAGCGCAACAATAAGGATAAAAAAAGAGCCTGCACGAAGCAGGCTCTAAAAAAACGTGAGGAAACATTGAAGTGAATCATTGGTAAATCGCCATTGAAAACAGTCCAATCCCCGATTCCCTCACCGCTTATCGAGACTCTAGCCCCCACAAGAAAATCTCGACATGCTCTTAGACATTCAGTGAATGTCTGTTATATCGTATTACTGATCTAGGCTGAACTGGAAGAAGCTCACTTTAGCGTAATCGCCTGCTTCGATACCGTTGTTTGAACAACCGCTTGAGCCAGTGTTACATTGGTTGTAAGTACCTGCTTTGAAGTACATCCAGTCGTTTGCGTAGCCTTGGTCGTATTTGTCGCCTTGGTATTCACCCTTCGCTAGGTCAATATCAAACGTCTTAACTTCTTGGTTTGGTTTACCAGGGTTCTTAGTGAACGTAAGGTGCATGATGTCACCGTCTACATTCACATCGTACGAGAAGATCTCACCCAGTTTGATACCTGTTACCGGATCTTCTGAACCTTGGCGCAGACCGCTTTGACCAAACACTTCATGGCGAATATCACGACGTTTGCTGTAGTCATCACCTAGAGCGTTGGTTTCGTAATTCCAGTAAACAGAACCGTATTCGTGCTCTGGCAGTTTGCGGTACATGATTTTTAGAGGTTCGTTCTTTGAACCGTGGATTTGGCCGATTACGGTAGCAAATGCGCCATTTTTCTTGTAGTCACCACTAGTACTTACCCAGTCAACAGACAGAGTCGCACTCATGTGACCGCCAACCGCACCGTATGCTTCTGCATTGTCTGTTGAAGCGATAGTGAAGTTGTTCTTTGGAGATGAGTAGTCATCAGAAAGCATTGCACGCAGTTCACTACGAGCGTTCTTAGAGTTTGGTGTTGTCATTGCTTTGTTTGGAGAAGCAAACACCATAGCGCCAGTCACAGAGTCAGTGTAGAACCAATCAGCGTCAGAGAATGGGTTAGCCTTGTCATTCAACATAGGCTTGTAAATCTCCATTACCTTACCTGAACGCTCTGGCTTGTTATCGTCTCTTGGCGTATTGAGCTTAAACTTAGATAAATCGAAGTTTTCAGCAGGAACCTTGTTTACGTCTAGATTGTACTGCGCAGCCAGTTGCGGATCGTTATTCGCTGACGGAGCTTGTGTCGCAGATGCAGTATCGGGGGAAGAAGCTGTTGAGCAGCCTGCTAGGCCAGCAACGAGAGCTGAAACAACAACAGCAGCAATCTTGTTCTTAGTATGCATATTAACCTCTAGGTATTTGTTTTTTAGTGCTAGGAGAACGCGGGGGAAAATCCTTAGTCTCTCAACGAATACAGGCATGATGCACTAATATAATAATACAAGATATGAAGACGATCACGAACAGTAACATTTTAGGTCAAGATATTGTCAATCTTAATTTTCAATTATTAAGAACAAAAAAGAGCCAGTGAATAGTCCACTGGCCCTTAGATACATACCCTATTTTCTAGAATATTTAGGTGTTTAGTTGCATTTGCTTCTTCTTTTTCATCTTCATTGTTGAGTAAACAGAGAAGACAGCTAGCAAGATAAACGCTAACGCAATCGGTCTTTCATACAAGAATGACCACGAGTTATCGTACATAAGCAGAGCTTTACGCAGATTGGTTTCAGCCATTGGTCCTAGAATGATAGCGAGCAGTATCGGTGAAGAAGGAATATCCATCTTACCCAATACAAAGCCTAAAATACCAAACGCAATCGCTATGCCCACATCAAACATTGAGTTGTTGATAGCGTATGCGCCGACAACAGACAAGAAGATGATGATTGGGATCATCAGCATCTTCGGCACCTCAATGATGCGACAGAAGAAGCGAATACCAATCAAACCAACAATCAGCATTACAATGTTAGCGACCAACATTGAACTGAATACGCCGTAGACCACTTCTGGGTTCTGAGCGAACAACAGAGGACCAGGAGTTAGACCTTGAACAATCAAGGCGCCCAATAATACTGCTGCTACCGCATCGCCCGGAACACCTAGCGTAAGCAAAGGTACTAGTGAGCCACCGGTTACACCGTTGTTACCCGCTTCCGCAGCGGCAAGTCCTCGTACAGACCCCTTACCAAATTCATCAGGGTTCTTCGAAGAACGTTTCGCTTCGTTGTAACAAACGAACGCAGAGATGTCCGCTCCAGCGCCAGGAACAGAGCCAATAGTGGTTCCCATAAGGCCACTTTTGACAGCCGTTGGCATCATCTCTTTTAAGTCTTGCTTGCTCAGCAATTTGTGATCAAATTTAGCGACTTTTGCCTGCTTCTCTTTCAAGATCTTTTCAATCTGATTAATCGCTTCAGACAGTGCAAATAGACCAATCAAAACAGGGATAACATTGATCCCGCTATAAAGATCCATCACGCCAAAGGTAAAGCGAGGCACACTACTAATTGGGTCTAAACCCACTGTAGAAATCAATAGACCGATAGTACCGGCCAATAGGCCTTTTAGAATGTTTTGTGCAGAAACACTGGCAATGATCGTTAGGCCAAATAGAGCTAATGCAAAGTATTCCGGCGCGTTAAATCGCAATGCGAAATTTGCTAGCAGCGGCGCAATGGCAATTAAAACGATAGTACTGATCAATCCGCCCACAAACGAAGCGATTGCAGAGATGCTAAGTGCTCTGGCCGCTTGGCCTTTAGCCGCTAAAGTATGCCCATCAAGCACCGTTGCGGCAGACGCTGGTGTGCCTGGTGTTTTCAGCAAGATCGCAGCGATGGAACCACCGTAGATACCACCGATGTATACACCGATTAGCATAACAAGTGCCGCTGTTGGCTCCATGCCAAACGTAAATGGTAGAAGAATTGCCACACCCATGGTTGCAGTAAGACCTGGCAAAGCACCAAGTACGATCCCGCCTACCACACCAAAGATTAAAATAGGTAAAACAGCTGGACTGAACGCGGTCAGTAAGCCATTCAATAGATGCTCAATCATACCGCCTCCTTAATAAAATAAACCTTCAGGAAGTGCTATGTAGAACACCTCACCGAATAGGTAATAAACGCCAAATACAAAGGTCCATGCCACAACGTAATACAGTGGCTTCTTGACCTTGAACAGCACGAGGTAAATCGTGAATGCAACCAGACTTGCCAACAAGTAGCCAATCAAGTTGATTAATAATGCGTATCCAATTAGGAATATGACACCAAATACGGCCATTTTAGAGAAAATAGCAGGTTGAGCCTCGGTATTGATGGATTTAAGTTTGTGCTGCACTAACAAGGCAATACAAATGATGATTTGAGCAACCGCAATGGCTGTTGGGAAAAATTTCGCATCTACGCTCGCATCTTGAAAACGCGGCTCCGCAAACTGTCCGATGAGAACCAAAATAACTGCGCTTAGGGCAATGATTAGGGATGGGAAGACAATATTTCTATTAATCATAATGCTACCCTTTAAAGCTAAACTTCAAAGAAAGAAGGGAGCCCTAGCTAGAGCTCCCAGGTGGAAATTAGTTGATCAGAGAACCAAGGTTTTTAGTGTCTTGCTCAACAAAAGTAGTGAACTCTTCTGCATTCATGTTGTGGATAGTCATCGCACCTTTCTCCATGAATTCTTTGAATTCAGCAGATGCCATAGCTTCGTCGAATGCTTTACCTAGAGTTTCGATAACTTCGTCTGGAGTGTTTTTCGGAGCACCGATACCACGCCATGTACCCGTTACAACGTCAACGCCTTGCTCTTTTAGAGTTGGTACATCTGGAATGAACGCAATACGCTCTTCAGACATAACACCTAGAGCTTTAAGTTGACCAGAACGTAGCTGAGCAATTGCTTCACCTGGAGTAACCATAGTTACATCAGTGTGCTTACCTAGTACCGCAGGGATTGCTTCTGATGCACCGTTGTATGGGATAGCGTTTAGCTTGATACCTTGGTCTTTTTCAAGCGACATCAGGTAAAAGTTTGGAGCCGCTGTAGAAGCAAATTTCACTACACCGTCGCCTTTCTTCGCTTCTGCGATAAGGTCGTTGATTGTGTTGTATGGGCTGTCTGCAGATACCAGTACTACTGCTGGATCAAGGTTGACCATGCGGATTAGTTTAAAGTCACTTGCGTCATGCTGCATTAGACCCATTTGAGGTAGAGAGGCAATCTCGCGAGTGACTACAGTTAGTGTGTAACCGTCTGGACGTTGCTGAGCACCAAAGCTCATACCAACAGCACCAGCACCACCAGTACGGTTCATTACCGCAATGTTTTGACCAAGAATGTCTTTTGCAGAGTTAGCCAGAGTACGACCAACAGCATCCGTACCACCACCAGCACCAAAAGGTACAACTAAACGAATATTTTTGCTTGGGTAGTCCGCTGCAACTGCCGTTGCAGACACCATGATGCCAGCGGCAACAAGAAGGGATTTAAGAAGTTTGCTCATGTGAATTCCTTTTGTTTCAGTTTTAATTAGTTTCTAGTTGTTTGTGTAGGGTTACTTACTTTGTTGTTTTGGTACTCCGCCATGCACAACTGTTCAATTGCTACTGCAATCCAGCCACTGATTAGCATGTCGTACCATTGCTCAACACCACTACAGCCAACCACTACGTCTCCATAAACAAATGAACCATAGAAAAGCAGATCATCTTCGTTCAGTGACGCTGTATGTAGTGTTTGATTGGTGATATTTGCACGTGTATTGCGCCATGCTTGCTTGGCTTTTTTGCGTGCAAACTCATCAAAAGGGATTGTCCATTGTTCTGGGTTACCAAGCGAGCTTTCAACCAAAATCGCTTCTTCGAAAGTGGTTTCCCAAGGCTTAACGCGAGGGTCCATTACAACGATATGAAGCTCTTTGCGATTGGTTCTTTCAAACAATCTTTCGATTGCAGGTGTTACTAGTTCGATAGCATCCTTTGCTATTTCTGCATGACTTTTCATTGCCTAACCTCTGTTATAGACATTCACCTCGTGGATGAATTAACTATATTGTATGACATGAGGGGCTTGCAGGAGTGACTCGGTCAAATGATAACTGGATCACTTGCGTCTCTCTAAAAGGGTCTAAGAGATCGAAGTTTTAAAGGGTTTCGCGGTTTTTTATATGACATCAGTCACACAGAGAATTTTAGGGAAAATGTGATGGACAAGACGTTTACTGGGCTTAAGTGAGCAGAGGCAAATTTATTTACGCCGGTATCAGACCGAAAATGGAGCGTTGAATGACTAAAATTGCAAGTAAAGCTCTATTTAACCCAGTTAAGCACTGGCTTAAACGCTGATGAAATACTCAGTTTTCACTGCAAAATTATCTCTCAGCTACACTCATCTACCCAAAAGCAGCAGCAACATCAGAAATTATTTAAAAACCCCACAGGGGTTAAAGGTCAAATCGCTCATTACGAACCTAAGCTTTGACGACATAACAACGCACCTTAGGAGCTAGTTATGGGCAAAGTTCATCCAAAGTAAAATCGGATTGTAGAGGCGTTTTTACTTTGCGCGCCCATGCATCAAGTTGAGATTGCGTAATGTTTAACTGCTTAAATTGCTGATGTAAGTACTCTGCACTCAATGTCTCTGGTTTGTGTTTATATTGCTGAGTAAGAAACAGCAGTTGTGCGGAGAAACTCGTGTTTAAGTACTCATCATTCTTTTGTCTAGGTGAATGGTTAAACTGCCTATATTGCGCTGTTTGCGACTTAACCCAGTTTGACTGTTTCAGTTCACAAAATGGCAGTTGTAATAGGTTATCTTCTACGCTTTGCTTGCGAGAACGACTGTAAGCCGAGACGTTAAAGGACTCATCCCAATTAGGGTTTACATAGTTTTTTAGGTCAATAGGCGCAGTCAGTTGCCATTGTTTATCATTCTGAGTGATATAAGGGGTGTCACATAAGTTCTTGGCAAACAAAAACCCTTGATAGTTGGCTTCGAGATCAGCGTATGAATAAACCCCTACCACCTTCATTCCTAATAACCCACCCTCCATTGAGTCAGCCCAAGCAATAGCTTGCATCTGTGCCAACTCTGGTGATGTTGATTGAAGCGCTTTGCGGTAACGCTTGTAATACTCGTAGCCAGAACCCAAGAAGTGGCTGATCTTATCCGTGCCAATATACACACCATTCACATTGATAATATGGTCAAGATCTGTTTTAACACCCGCAGTACGCATGGCAGGAGCATAGATACTCTGCTTTGCATACTCGTCTAAAGATTCATCTGAAGGCAGTTTATCTAGAGCCTGATTATCTTGCGCCCAAACTTCCATATCTGAATTGAGTGCGCCTCTATACACCAGAGGATACCTCTGTGCGCCAAGGTTTTGCATTATCCATTGAGCAACGTCAGCGCACTGCGCTCCGGCATGCGCGGTCTTTTGCTTGAGTAGCGTTTGTGCTACTGCGTCATTAAGGTATTGGTTGAAAGCGGCGGTTTCATCTTGAAGGTCTTTACCCCAGCCGTAATAATTATCCACTTCACCTGCGATTGTTGAACCACAAATCAGTGTCAATAAACTGACAATCCATCTCTTTTGCACAATTGATTCCCTTACTCTTCAGCCAACAATACTTGAGACATCTGCGGCAAAAGGTCATTCTCGACTTTATTGCTATTCAGATAGAGCAGCTCAAGCTCAACGCTCTCATTGTTTAATGCCTGCTTCGCAATAGCATCGGGGCTGATTGTGTACCTGCCAGCTATCCTATCTGTAGACCAGTTGATGTCACTATATGCAATATAAACAAGCTGAGAGCAGACTATTTTATCTGTAGTTTCTACATCAAAATTAAAATCATACTCTTTACCGATCTGACGCAAAGTGTCGATAATCACTTGCTGCTTTTGCGCCTTAGTTTGATTGCTCACCCTTATCAAAGCCAAATCATCAACATTCATAAAATGCTCAATCGTGCTGAGCTGCACGCCAGAGCGCAGTGCTTCTGCAACTAGATGCCCTTGCTGAATTTGTTGGTGATGCTTCACAACCACAGGGTGCTGCCAAATACCAAGTTCTCGTAACTCTTGTTCATTGCCCACCCACACAGCAGCATGCCCCCAATAGCCGGGAATGACTTTATCCGTTAATCTAAAAGGCGTCTTTTCTAGAAGGATGTCACCTGCTTTAAGGTTAGAAGTGACATCTTGTAGGACCATTGGCGAGTTATAGAGATATCCTGTTCTAGATTCAAACAACCCTGTTACATTGCCAAAAAATCCACTTATGCCATTCACAGCAGAGCGATTAAGCTCTTCTAAGTCGTAAGTCACTATGCTCACATTGTTACTAAAACGCTTTGACATCACCTGACGAAATTCGATGTCTGGTATTTTCTGAAAGGTCGGACTTTGCTCAATAGATAGCTTTAGATACCAAAGTTTGGGGGATGTCTCGAGCTTAGGATAATTTCCGATATTATTTTGATAAAAAGCAACTTGTTCGGATAATCGCTTAACGTTGGCTAGATCTTGGATATTTTGAGTGTATTTAGATAGCGCATTTTCTGGTTTTTCATAGCCCTTATCACTTTGGTTTAAAAACCGGCTAATACGCTCGTTCTCTTCGATGACACTAGCAATCTGCATGTAAGTATCATACAAAGCCAATGCGCTTGAGAGCTCAAGCATAAAACCAATAAATGAAGAGTAATCGAGGTTTTCTGTTTGTAAATTACCGTACCAACAGTAGTTATTTTGCAAAACCTCTTCGTATTGATAGGCCAATTCAACACTGACTACCAATTCCTGATTAAGCTTATTAAGCGCCCATGAAGGTACAGGGTTATCAGCCGAATAATCCGTTTTCATGTTTTCAATTTCAACAAACATCTCTTCGCGATGCGACAGCATGTGCTCATTCAAAGTGATGTAATCATTGACCGCTGTTCTCATTGCAGTAGAGGAAGCTAATTGCTTGGGCGTTAGATTGGGCTTCCATTCGTAGTTAGGATCAGCACAGGTTCCAAGAGTTTTAGGCTCACTTAGTGTTGAGTACTTGAGAGAGGTACATCCCGCTAGTAAAAAAAACATTAGCAGTAGAAGCCCTTTCAACAGCGCTCTAGCGTTAAATAGTAATCGAGATAAAAAAAGAAAAGTATCCATTGAGCCGTTCAGCGTCTTCCTTAACTTGTTGTACATTTCAGCGTTTATTCTAGGCATTGACTCCCAGGTAAATGCCTACCTATTCCTTTCGACAGCATATGCCACAAACTAAAACCGAGCAATTTACTTATCTTTAAATGAACTTGAACTACAGGCAGAAAAAAACATTTTTATCAGATAGTTGAAGACCCTCAAGCATTTTCATTCTTAGACCTAAAAACAAGAAAAAAGCCACAATAAAAATTGTGGCTTATCGGGGTGCACTATAGATTAAAAAGGGAATACGGAAATTACGCAGCTTTCACTTTATATTTCTCTTTCATTCGCAATGCGACGTTCACTAGAGCAATCAACACCGGCACTTCAATCAATGGGCCTATCACACCAGCAAATGCCTGATCTGAGTTAATACCAAATACTGCAATTGAAACGGCAATCGCCAATTCAAAATTATTACCTGTCGCAGTATAAGCAATAGACGCATTCTTATCATAAGGAATACCCAATCGCTTACCGACAAAGAAGCTCACAAAGAACATCAATACGAAGTAGATAGCCAAAGGTATAGCCACACGCACTACGTCCATTGGAAGCTCAAGAATCATTTCACCTTTAAGGCTGAACATAAGCACTATCGTCGCCAGCAAGGCAATAAGCGTCATTGGTGAGATACGAGGGATATAAACCTCGTTATACCACTGCTCTCCCTTTGCAGAAACCAACAGCTTACGACCTAAAAAGCCTGCTAAGAACGGAATACCCAAGTAGATAAATACACTCTGTGCAATATCCGCCATTGAGATGTCTACCACCATTCCTGTATAGCCAAATAGTGGTGGCAACACAGTAATAAATAGCCAAGCCATAAAGCTGTAAGTGACGATTTGGAAAGCACTGTTGAGGGCAACTAACGCTGCTCCATACTCTTTGTTACCACCGCCAATATCATTCCATACCAAAACCATGGCAATACAACGCGCTAAACCGATAAGAATAATACCAACCATGTATCCAGGGTGGTCACCCAAAAATGTCAACGCTAGCACAAACATTAAGATCGGGCCGACAATCCAGTTCATGATCAAAGAAAGTTTGATCGCTTGCTTATCTTGGGCCACTTTCCCTAACAGGCTGTAATCTACCTTAGCTAAAGGTGGATACATCATTAAGATCAGACCGATGGCCAACGGGATGTTGGTGCTACCTACTGACATTGCTTCATTAAGATCAGCCACCTCTGGATATAAGGCGCCAATTGCAACCCCAACTGCCATAGCCAAGAATATCCATAGAGTTAGATATCTATCGAGAAAGCTCATCTTTGGTGAGGCGCTCACTGCTTGTGTTGTCATTTGTGCATCTCTTTCGTTTATCGTCGAATAACGATTGTTTAATTAAAATTATTTCTACTTAACCACTAGCCGCTTTGTTTAACTAAAACAAGCTTTCAAAGAGTTCCTTAACTCGATGCATGGCTTGGGTCTCTATTCGGTAACATACCTTAGGTGGCTTAGGTTCACTTCGAACCAAGCCAGCTTGGCGCAAAATCCGCAAATGCTCCGATACCGTAGATTGAGCTAAACCCAACTGCCCAACCAAATCGCCATTAAGACAACCACCTTTGGTCTCAAGCTCGAATAATACTTTTAAAATTCGGACTCGAGCAGGGTGAGCAATGGCCTTTGCCAAGGTGGCGAGTTCCTGTTCTAGTTGTGCATCTTCATCCGAGATAACGGGTGCGACGCACTCTTGAGTCTGGCAACTTGTCATGAGTATATTTCGATAATCGTGGAATGACGATTAATATACAACTCACAATGACATTCCGCAACTGAATATTTTCGATACATATAGAAAGAGAAAGCACCACTTTTAGAACAAAACTCAAGCAACAGCTTACATTTATTAATGTTTTCACAACGAATACTTATTGAACTAAGTCATTTTAAGGAGCAAAATCAAAGTATCAAAAAAACTGATACTTATTTTCCATTTATGAGGGTTGCATGTTCAAGTTTTCTCTAAAGCAAATCGCTGTATTCGATGCCGTTGCAAGCCATGAAAGTGTCAGTGCTGCCGCCAAAAAACTCTCTATGACCCAATCTGCGGTTAGTATGTCCCTGTCTCAACTAGAGTCGGTATTAGACCGCCCACTGTTCAACCGTCAGGGTAATCGATTAGTGCTAAGTCATTGGGGACATTGGTTAAGACCAAGAGCAAAACGCCTACTGCAAGATGCTAGACAGATTGAGTTTGGCCTTCATGAGCAGCACCTTATTAGCGGCGATTTGACTCTTTGTACTAGCCAAACCGCGGCAAAACACCTAGTTCCCGCGCTTATCAGCAAAATTGATAACGATTTCCCTGAAATGCGTATTGATTTGATGATCGAAAATACAGAAAACGTTATAGAAGCCCTGCTCAACTATGACTGTGATTTAGGTATTATCGAAGGGAGAAACACCGATAGTCGTCTGCAACAAGAGCATTGGCTAGATGATGATTTAGTGGTTATTGCCTCGCCGAATCATCCGTTTGCTCAATATAAGCAAGTGACTCTTGCTCAGTTAGAACAAGCAAAGTGGGTATTACGAGAGCCTGGTGCCGGTACTCGCCGTATCTTCGACGGTGCCATTCATGGCCTTATCGATAACATTAAGGTGTGGAAGGAATACGAGAGTATACGAGTAATCAAATCACTGGTTGCCAATGGCAGTTACTTGGGTTGTGTGCCCTACCTTGATATTTTACCTGAGCTAGAAAGCAATCAGTTGGTCGTACTGCCAACACCACAACTTAACATGCAACGCGAGATATCTTTTATTTGGCGTAATGACAGTGGTGAATCACCACTTAGAGAGTGTTTGCTGTCTGAGGCGAGAAGATTGACCAGAGGAAGATCTTTCAAGCCACGCAAGGACTAATCCCAGCGTGACCCAAAAACTTAGTTGTGCTTTTTTAGATAGGGCTACACTTGCCCTATTTTCTATCGCTTAGAATTAAGCGACAGACAGGTCCTTCTCTTCTTCCTGTTGTGGCTGATTAAAGTTAGCCACCCACTGTGCAATCGCATCGCGATGCAAAAGACCCACATACTGACCATTGAATACTACAGGGTAAGCACTTGGCATTTTGCTTGCGGCTTTCGCTAGACGCTCGCTGAATGACAATGCCTCACCACCCATGAAGAAACCGCCTTGATTCACTGGGTATAGAGTGTCTTGGTCAACAATCATTGGCTCAAGAGCTGCCAGAATGCTTTGCTCTGGAGTAAGAGTGCATACTGGAGTCTGCATGAAATCTTTCACTGCCATTACCGCATTCACGTCAAAGTCCTGACCCCACATAGCGCGAAGAAGATCCTGCTGAGAAATAAAGCCTTGAACTTGATGATCTTCGCTTAGTACTGCAGCGCCCGCTTGATTGTTATCAATCAATAACTTAAGTGCTGAGTGACAGTTCAAATCTTCTGAGAAAGTGATTTGATCGTCTGACGCTAGGTCTGCAACTCGTAAACGTTTCATTTGTTCTAACATGGCATGCTCCAATGAATTTAATGTTGAAAATTGAATATCTGAATTTTTGATTGGGTAGATTGATGGTGAAGCGCTCTGTTTTGGTTCAATGCTCCAGTAAGCAAGCCCCACCAATACCGCGCCGCCAAAAATGTTTCCAAGGGTCACTGGAATAAGGTTCGCAGTGATAAATTGTTTAATATTGAGTAGTTCTAGATGAATACCAGCTTCTGCTGCTGCACTTAGCATATGAGCATCGGCACTCGCCTTAATGGCGATACCCAGAGGCACCATAAACATATTTGCAATGCTGTGTTCGAAGCCTGAGCTAACAAACATCGCCACTGGCAGCAGTACTAGAAAAGCCTTGCTTGCACTTTCCTTACTGCTAAAACTCATCCAAATACCAAGACAAACCAATAGGTTACACATAACACCTAGAGAGAATGCCTGCCACCATGAGTGCTCAAGCTTATGTGCTGAGATACTCAAGGCGTTAAGCCCCCAATTGCCATGGTCGAGAATGTGCATCTTTGCCATCATAATGAAAGCAAGGGTCAGCATGGCTCCAGCAAAGTTACCTGCATACACACGAGCCCAGCATCCAAGTAACTGCTTAGTAGTGACTCGTTTTTGAGCCCAAGCCACCGAGCTAAGCACGGTACTTGTAAACAGTTCCCCTCCACATACAACCACCAGCATTAAGCCAAGGCTAAAAGCGAGACCGCCAATAAAGCGGGTCACACCCCAACCATTGTCGTATGAGCCTGTAGTCACAGTGATATAGAAGACAAAGGCAAGAGCTATAAAAGCACCAGCAAACATTGCCAATACAAATGACTGCTTAAAAGGCTTCAATACTTTCTTGTGCCCATAGTCTGCCGCTTGCATGGTTAGACTTGGCTTCGCCTTTGACGAGCTGCTATCTACCAATTCAGGACGTGGGCGTTTTAACGGCATGATTTCCTCCTTATCTGAGAATGACCTCAGTAGTCATCCGTTGTTATTAAATGCTTTCCGTTGAAAGCCCATTCAGATTAAGAGAAGTACGGAAGAAAAAATATCTAGTAGTTTTGAAGCTGATCGTGAGGGAAATTGATGGATGCACACAGTTGCAGATCAATCTCTTGCTCACAGTCACTATGAGCAAAAGATTGAATATAGGTATAAGAAAAGGTGGGAGCTAGATGCCAAACACTATTTTAGGGTATGAAAACCAGAGTAGATGCGGGTTGCTGTAGTAAACCAACACATGGCACCAAATAGGTATGCTAGCTCTGCAAAGTAGTTGGGTAACAGGCACATTAGAATAAAACAACCAATGGTCTCAGTACCCTCGGTTAAGCCACTCATGTAATAAAGAGACTTGTGCTTGTAGACTGGGTTATCTATTCCTCGTTTACCTGCCATTACGGCAAATGCTAGAAAGCTACTTCCCGTGCCAATAAATGAGAAAATCAAGAACGCACCTGCGATTGCATTCGCTTCGGGATTGGCGAGTACAAAGGCAAATGGCACCATAGAGTAAAACAAAAAGTCGAGGCTAATATCTAAAAAGCCACCGGCATCAGTGATTCCCTGCCTTCTGGCTAGCGCACCATCTAAGCCATCACAAATCCTGTTTAACACTATCAACAACAGTGCGGCTGTATATTGCTCAAAAGCCAACAGCGGCAAAGCAAAGCAACCAATAACAAAACCGAATAAAGTGGTTTGGTTAGCAGTAATACCCAAGCTGTCTAAAACACGAGCCCCTTGAGCTAAAGGCCAGCGGATAACCTTGATACTAAAACTATCAAGCATGACTCGTCTCCCAAGGCCAATTCAACACTCGACTATTATCAGGGATGTCTTGCTCATCATGAGTGACCATAAGCGCAGGGACATTGGCAGCCTTTAACTGTTCAAACACCCAATCACGAAACCGTGAACGCAGTTGCTTATCAAGTTTACTGAAGGGTTCATCCAATAATGCTACCTCTGGCTGTGCCAATAGCATTCTGGTTAAACTCACCCTTGCCCTCTGCCCTCCAGATATTTGCTCTGGATAGGAGTGTGCTAATTGACTCAATGATATCTGCTCAAGGGCTTCAATAGCCTGTTGCTTTCTTTGTTCGCCCTTCACTGTGTTAGGCAGTGCAAATGCCAGATTTTCCCAGATGTTAAGGTGGGGAAATAACAAATCATCCTGAAACAGTATTCCTACTTTGCGCTGATGCGCTGCTACCGAGTCCAACGGACGTTGGTTGAGCACCACCTCTCCCTGATAAGTGAACTCTTCTGATAAGTGGCCTGCGATAACATCTAATAAGGTCGACTTTCCACATCCACTAGGTCCCATCAAAGACACCACTTCACCAGAATCGATAGTCATATTCAAACGATCAAACAGCACACTGCCATCTAATTTACGAACTGTGAGATTTTTTAGACACAGACTCATTCGACTGCAACCCCTTAAATTTGCTACAACGGTATCGAGCATGCATCCGGCTGCCCAATATCGCGATAAAGAAAAAGATTAATGGTAACAACGCTTGCCACAAGGCATAGATGGCCGTCACACGACGGTCAAAGCCACTGGATAATGCAACGGCTTCAGTGGTCAGTGTTGAGATTCGACCCGCCCCTAAGATTAGAGTTGGCAAGTATTGAGATAGACTGACACTTATGCCAATAGCCCATGCAAACAAGATGGCAGGAAATACCTGAGGTAATTTCACTTTTAGAAATACCGATAATGGCGTTTTTCCTAAACTCAGTGCGACACGAGTCATCGCTTCGTTGTAACTGCGCCATGGTCCATCAAGAGAAAGGTAAACAAAAGGGAAGGCAAAAAACATATGAGCCCAACACACCCATAGCCAGTGCGCATTCCCTCCAATAAATAAGGTAGTTACCTGTAATCCGAACAAGATAGAGAGCTGTGGAATTAGCATAGGAATAGCAATAACATATCCTGGAACCTGCCAGCGATGTCGAATGCGATACTCGTGCGCTATGAGTGCCAAAACCACGGCAATGGTTCCCGAGACCAATGCCAAACTTAGGCTTTGCTCAATAGTGCTGACTATACCTGACCATTCATACTCCCAAAATCGAACAGAATAACGGCTAGGTACAATATCAGGAAAGCGCCAGCGCTGAGCAAAGCTCCACACCACCATAAGAGGAAGCATGGCTCCGGTAAGTAGAATCATGCCACTAAACAATCCTCTTCCAGGAAGCATGACTCCGCGTCGCCCAGAGATTTGCCAATGACGAAAACCCTTGGTAATCAACCACTCTACAGTTCGAGCAAAAGCAATGATCAAGCTTGCTATGATAAATAGCACGATAGCGCCTGCAGACGCTCGAGGCAGCAACGTGAGATCAGGGTCGTTGAACCACTGCCACACAAGCACCGCAAAGGTAGGGGGATTGGTCGGTCCGACAATCAATGCCACATCTACAACCGATAAGCTATAGGCCAATACTGCGAGCATAGGAAAGCGCAGTTTTACTAACCATTGTACAAACAAAGACTTCCACCAAGCGTGTGCTCGGCTGTAACCCATAGAGGCTGTAATTTTCTCTGTCTTATCAATGTTTAGTTGCTTAAGGATCGGAATGCTCATCAATAGCAAAAATGGCACTTCTTTGATCGCTAGCATGATGATTAACCCTAACGCGTAGGGATCATGAATAAGCAAGGCAAGCTCATGCCCTGTCGATTGATTAAGGTCGTGACCAAACAGAGCATGAACAAGGCGAACACCTAAGCCTGTCGGATCGAACAAAAAGGCAAAACCAATGGCAAACGCCACATGTGGGATTGAAAGCAAAGGTGATAGAGAGAGCTCTATCTTCTGCCACCAACGAGTATTCCAGCAACGCTGTAAAATGGCAAAGGCCAGCAAGCACGCTAGGTAGCTACTGGCAATGGCAGAAAACAGAGTTAAACCTATGGACTGCCACACACCATTCCACGCAAATACCTGCTTGAAACCGGTAAAGGAAAGTGAGCTCATGCCCAATGGGGGAATATAGCTAAGCGAAGAAGAAACAACGCCTAGCACTCCCGGTACGGTTGGCAATACGCACAAGACAACAACAAGTGCGTAGAGAAGTCGAAGCATATTCCGTTATTGTCCGTAGCGCTTAAGCCATTCTTTCTCAATCAGTACTTGCCAGCTTGGATGAGGCTCATCAATTGCATCAAACTGCTCAGAGGCTTGCGCGCTTCCCTTCAAGTATTTATGTTCAAGAACAGAAGGGTCTCCCCACACCGCTAAGTCACCTTTATTAGATTGTGCTTCTGGGCTAAGTAAAAAGTTGATAGCGACTAGCGCACCCTCTTTCGCCGTCGCATTCCAAGGGATAGCTAGGAAGTGAATGTTTGACAGAGCGCCTGCATTCATTGCATATGGCTTGGTAGAGTACTCTAGGTTTCCAGCCGCTTGTGCGGAATAAACCGCATTAGGGTTAAATGTCACCGCAAGATCTAACTGGCCATCATCGAGCAGTCGAATCATCTCAGCGGTGCCCGCAGGGAACTGTTTACCACTTCTCCAAGCTACACTATGAAACTCATCTAGATAAGCCCAAAGGAGCGGGCTAAGTCGAGCAAAATCCTCATCCGTAGCAGGCTTAGACAATGCAGGATCATTATTTGAAAGCTCTATAAGTAGCGCTTTTAAAAAGCTGGTGCCATGAAACTCGGGTGGCTTAGGATAACTCAAGCTACTTGGATTCTGTTTAGCATAGCGGAGCATTTCTGCAAATGAAGCGGGAGGTGTAGCAAGTAACTCTTCATCGTAGATAAAGACCAACTGCCCTACTCCCCAAGGTGCTTCCAACCCTTCTGTGGGTTCAGAAAAGTCGACTGCTACAGGCAAAGATTTATCAACATATTGCCAATTAGGCAGAGATTCAGTGAAAGGACCAAACAGCAACTTGTTGTCTTTCATTGATTTGAAATTTTCACCATTAATCCAAACCAGATCAATGCTTCCACCTTCGCTTTTTCCGACGGCTTTTTCTGCGATCAGACGAGGGGTACTTTCTGCAATGTCGGTCACCTTAACGTGTTGCAATGTGACATCATATTGCTGTTGCAGCTGCTTATTCGCCCATTGGATGTAGCGGTTAATCTCTTGACTACCACCCCAAGCATGAAAATAGACGGTTTGTCCTTCTGCCTTCTTTTCTACTTCTTTCCAATCTAGCTCTTTCGCACCCACCCCAAACGCGGTGCTTAGCGCTAGGACTGCTGTGAGTATTTTCTTCATAATGTATTCCGTTATTTTCCGTGGCTAATGCCTTAAACGATTAGTTCTATGTAACACCTAGTTTCATGCCTCATAGTAATACGCCAGCGCCGCTGAACGTAAATATTTGTTGCATCCTATAACAAAGGCTGTGAATCCAAACGTTAAAGTAACATTTATCCTCCACTAAGACCTGCAATCGGCACAGTTTCTTTCATCGTTTTACTACAGACAACCCTGAATGCACATATTTTAAACAGACACAAAAAAGGGCAGCCAATGCTGCCCTATCAAACTGAGGTTACGGATTACCACATAAGGTCATCGGGTACGACAAAGTCCTTATAAGGATCATCTTCATCAGGGGTATCTTCCTCTGATTGCTTGGTCTCAACAATTGCCTCGGGTACTCGAGTCGCAATTTTCTCTGCCACGATAGTCGGAATTACTGCATAACTCTCACTATCACGAGCAATACTCAAAATACCTTTGATAAGTTGAGTGCGAGACAGTTCTTCAACATACACAGACTTCACTAATGTTCCATCCGTAAAGTTGTATTTTATTTCGCCCTTAGAGGTATCTATACGATTCATATCAATAAGCTGTTTTACTTGCGCCTTAAGCTCTTTAGCCAATCGCTGCTGTTCACGCTCTTGGTTAATCTTCTTATCACGCTCTTGCTGCGCGATTCGGTTCTCTTCTGCTGCGGCTTTGGCTTCACGTGCTTGCACGCGAGATTTCTTAGCGCCTTTCTTTGCTTTCTTTAGCTTCTTTTCGTTTACTAAGCCTGCTTTCAGCATTTGCTCTTGAAGGGTCAGTTTTGCCATCTGTAATTCTTCTATCTATCAATTGTTCTGATTAAGACTATTTTCGCACGCCTCGGGCAATTTTTCCTAATTTTTGAGTCACATAAAAAAGCCCGCAAGCTAGGCTTACGGGCTCAAATAACACTAAATCATGCTAGCGAGGAATTATTCCCACTCGATAGTCGCAGGTGGCTTACCTGAGATATCGTAAACTACGCGAGAAATACCATCGATTTCGTTGATAATGCGGTTTGAAACCTTACCTAGGAAGTCGTATGGCAAGTGTGCCCAATGCGCAGTCATAAAGTCGATAGTTTCAACTGCACGCAGAGAAACAACCCAATCGTATTTACGACCATCGCCCATTACGCCAACAGAGCGAACTGGCAAGAATACCGTGAACGCTTGAGAGACTTTATGGTAAAGATCAGCATTGTGCAGTTCTTCAATAAAGATAGCATCAGCACGGCGTAGCAAGTCACAGTACTCTTTCTTGACTTCACCAAGAACACGAACACCTAGACCTGGTCCTGGGAACGGGTGACGATAAAGCATGTTGTAAGGAAGACCAAGCTCTAGGCCAATCTTGCGTACTTCATCTTTAAATAGTTCACGTAGTGGTTCAACCAAACCCATTTCCATGTCATCAGGTAGACCGCCCACATTGTGGTGCGATTTGATGACGTGTGCTTTACCTGTCTTAGAAGCAGCAGACTCAATAACGTCAGGGTAGATAGTACCTTGCGCTAGCCATTTTGCATTCTCAAGCTTCTTAGACTCTTCATCGAATACATCAACAAACACGTGACCGATGGTCTTACGCTTATCTTCTGGATCAGACTTGCCTTCAAGAGCATTTAGGAAGCGTTCTTCCGCTTCTACCTTGATAATGTTTAGCCCGAAGTGGTCACCAAACATTTCCATCACTTGCTCGCCTTCATTAAGACGTAGCAAACCGTTGTCTACGAATACACAAGTCAGCTTGTCACCAATTGCACGGTGAACCAACATAGCCACAACCGATGAATCAACACCACCAGATAGGCCAAGGATCACTTCGTCGTCGCCAACTTGCTCTTTAATACGAGCAATAGCGTCGTCGATGATAGATTGAGATGTCCAAAGCTTTTCACAACCACAGATGTTGATAACGAAGTTTTCTAGCATACGTGCGCCTTGGCGAGTGTGCGTTACTTCTGGGTGGAACTGAACACCGTAGTATTTCTTCTCTTCGTTCGCCATAGCAGCATACGGGCACGTATCTGTTTCAGCGATCTTGGTGAAGTCAGATGGGATTTCGACAACTTTATCGCCGTGGCTCATCCACACATCAAGAAGTGCATTGCCATCTTCAGCGATTGCATCTTCGATGTTGTTGAATAGAGATGACTTTTCTACCACTTCTACTTGAGCGTAACCAAACTCACGCTCATTAGAACCAGCAACTTTACCGCCTAACTGCTCAGCCATAGTCTGCATGCCGTAACATACACCTAGAACTGGAACACCTGAGTCAAAAACGTATTGTGGAGCACGCGGAGAATTTTCTTCTGTCACACTTTCTGGACCACCAGAAAGGATGATGCCGTCTGGGTTGAATTCACGGATATCCGATTCTTCTACATCCCAGCTCCAAAGCTCACAGTAAACACCAATTTCACGAACGCGACGTGCAACAAGTTGAGTGTACTGAGAACCGAAATCAAGGATCAAAATACGCTGGTCATGGATATTCTTAGTCATTTAGAAATCTCAATAGTATTAGATGGATGGAGGCAAATAGCCTCCAAAACTTTAAATAAATGTCTCTTTCATCAAAAGAGCTTCTAGGGTGGTATTTGTAAGCTGATTACTTCGACGACAAGTTCGAAGCAATCAGCAACGAAAATATTAGCCTAGACGATAATTAGGCGCTTCCTTAGTAATCTGAACATCATGAACGTGAGATTCATTTAGACCAGCACCAGAGATACGAACAAACTCAGCTTTCGTACGCATGTCTTCAATCGTTGCAGAACCTGTTAGGCCCATGCTTGAACGTAGACCACCCATTTGCTGATGAACGATCTCTTTTAGGCGACCTTTATAAGCGATACGACCTTCAATGCCTTCAGGAACAAGCTTGTCTGCAGCATTATCTGTTTGGAAGTAACGGTCAGAAGAACCTTGAGACATAGCGCCAAGAGAACCCATGCCGCGGTATGACTTGTAAGAACGACCTTGGTAAAGAATAACTTCACCCGGTGCTTCTTCAGTACCCGCAAACATAGAGCCAACCATCACACATGATGCGCCCGCTACGATAGCTTTACAGATATCACCAGAGAAACGGATACCACCATCAGCAATAACAGGGATATCAAATTCAGCGGCAACTTCTGCTGCATCGGCAATAGCCGTAATTTGAGGAACACCAACACCTGTAACGATACGAGTAGTACAGATAGAGCCTGGGCCGATGCCTACTTTAACCGCGCTTACGCCTGCTTCAATAAGAGCACGAGCACCCGCACCTGTTGCAACGTTACCACCAATGATCTCAAGATCAGGGTGTGCTGCGCGAGTTTCACGGATACGGCTTAGTACGCCTTCAGAGTGACCGTGTGAAGAGTCAATAAGTAAAACATCAACGCCAGCTTCAACAAGAGCAGCAACGCGCTCTTCGTTACCAGCGCCAGCACCAACCGCAGCACCAACACGTAGACGACCACGCTCGTCTTTACATGCATTAGGCTTACGCTCAGCTTTATGGAAATCTTTTGCTGTGATCATGCCACGCAGTTTGAAATCGTCATTCACTACAAGAACTTTTTCAACGCGAGCTTCGTGCATTTTCTCTTGAACTTCTTCAGGAGATGCACCTTCTTTAACAGCGGCTAGATCTTGTTTTGGCGTCATTACTGCTGAAACCGTTTTGCTCATATCCGTAACGAAACGAATATCACGGCCAGTAATGATACCGACTAGCTCTTGATTATCAGCAACAACAGGGAAACCAGCAAAGCCATGCTTTTCAGTTAGCTTTAGCACTTCTTCGATAGTTTGCTCAGGGCGAACCGTTACTGGATCAGAAACGATACCAGCTTCGAAGATCTTAACCTGACGAACCATCTCAGCTTGCTGCTCGATAGACATGTTCTTGTGAATAAAACCAATACCGCCTTCTTGAGCTAATGCGATAGCCAAGCGAGCTTCTGTAACTGTATCCATAGATGCAGAAATCATTGGGATATTAAGGTTGATATTCTTCGTCAAGCGGGTGCGAAGATCCGCTGTATTTGGGAGAACGGTGGAGTGTGCTGGAACCAGTAGGACGTCGTCGAAGGTCAGCGCTTCTTTGGCAATACGTAACATTTGCAATATCTCACAACATAGATGTTTAAAGTAAGGACCCAACGATTTACAAGGTTTTGTAAACTGAGTTGGATTGATATTGCGGACGGATTATACGCAGAGCGCAATCGTTTGGCCACACATTTTTTGGAATTAAATTTGCGCTTTGACCCTTGCTGTGTATTATATTGGCGCTATCCTCCATACTCACGTCTGACGAGCGTCATTTTGCCTTCCCCGCAATCTAGCAACATCTTTACTGTTTCACGCCTTAATGCCGAAGTCCGCTTGCTCCTTGAGAACGAAATGGGTGTGGTTTGGTTAATTGGCGAAATCTCAAATTTCTCTGCTCCCGTATCCGGTCATTGGTACCTCACACTCAAAGATTCACGCGCGCAAGTAAAGTGTGCGGTGTTCAGAGGTAATAACCGCCGAGTTACCTTCCGTCCAGAAAACGGTAAACAAGTGCTGGTCAAAGCGAGGCTTTCTCTATACGAACCTCGTGGTGACTACCAGTTGATCATTGAATCAATGCAACCAGAAGGCGACGGGCGACTACAGCAACAGTTTGAACAGTTAAAAATGCAGCTGGCAGTGGAAGGCTTGTTTGCGCAATCCAGTAAGCTAGCAATACCAGAGCACCCAAAACACATTGGTGTGATCACCTCCGCAACGGGGGCCGCGCTGCATGACATTCTACAGGTGCTTAAACGACGTGACCCTAGCCTACCTGTCATCATCTACCCTACTATGGTGCAAGGTGATGCGGCCGCTATTAGCATTGCTCAGGCAATTGGGCTTGCCAACGAGCGCAACGAATGTGATGTGTTGATTGTTGGACGAGGTGGCGGTTCACTAGAAGATCTTTGGTGTTTCAATAATGAAATTGTGGCAAGGACTATTGCATCTAGCCAGATTCCTATTATTAGTGCGGTAGGGCATGAAGTCGATGTCACTATTGCCGATTTCGTGGCAGACCTGCGTGCTGCGACGCCATCAGCTGCAGCAGAATTAGTAAGCCGGGATCAAAGCTTTAAACTGCAAGGTATTCTAGCGAAGCAAAAGCAGCTAATGAATGCCATGAATCGTTACATTAGCCAACAACAGCAACAAGTCTTGATTCAGCAACACAGACTTGAAAAGCTTCATCCAAAGCATCAACTGCAAAAGCAAAGCCAGCAATTAGATGAAAAAGAGGCTCAGTTAAAACGAGCCATGCTTGCTCTGTTAAATACGGCAAAGCAACGTCTCTCTCGTTTGCACATGCAGCTAGAGATGCATGCTCCAGCCAATAAGATAGCCAAAAAGCAACAAACCCTAAGCCATTTAGAACAAAGGCTAAATAAAGCCATTGAAGCCCAAGTGCGACAAGAAAGGCATCAATTTGAATTGCTTACCGAAAAGCTTGATGCCGTAAGTCCGCTAGCAACGATGCGCAGGGGTTATTCGATTTCGACTAAACAAGGTAAAGTTGTCACTCAATCTCAGCAATTGAAGTCAGGTGATACCTTGGTAACTCGATTTGCTGATGGCGAAGTTACCTCTAGTGTACAATCCATCACACCTTCTCAAGATCAATAGCTCAAGATTAATCGACTTTCTTAAACTCAAATCGAGCTCGAGACTTAGACTTGAGCTCATTACAACTTGCGTTACAAAAATAGCTTTCAGCACCGCAAGCTTGTAGCTTTTCTAGCTGTGCATCGCAATCAGGGCAAAAGGCGTGTTTCTTATAGTGTGACTGGCAATCAGCGCAATAATATTGACCATCCCAATCCAATTCTTTACTACACTCTGGGCAGATATTCTGTGACATAGAGAACCTCTCAACTCTCAAATATTAACTGATGCTAATCTATCATGAGATAGGCAGGCGTTTCTATTATCAGTCCCTTTTATCAAAAGCATCTCATGACAGCGTTTATGTGATCTTTGTTTGATCTTCTACTTTATTGGTCATGATCAGCGATCTACCTAAAAAAGAACATTTATATAACCACACACCGAAAGCATAAGTTACATATGCTGTTTATGGATTTACTGCAGGATATATGACCATAAAAGTAAGTTTCATGTCAGATATTAGAGAATAATAAAAAGATCATCTAACTAGAGAAATTCAAAAACACACAGATTACAGGCATAAAAAAACCGCTTCAGTGTCTGAAGCGGTTCTATTAAATACGTGGCTGATTATTTCTTGCTACGGCCTCTAAGCATCTCAGAAAGACGTTTTTTCTTACGTTCTTGTGAGATAGTCATCTTACTCGTCTTACCCTCAAATGGGTTTTCGCTGCTCTGGAACTGGATACGAATTGGGGTACCCATGATCTCCAACGAACGACGGTAGTAGTTCATTAGGTAACGCTTGTAGGAAGCAGGAAGCTCATTAACCTGGTTACCATGTATAACCACGATTGGTGGGTTATAACCACCAGCGTGCGCGTACTTAAGCTTAACGCGGCGACCACGCACCATTGGTGGTTGGTGATCATCTGTTGCCATCTTCATGATACGAGTCAGAACAGACGTACCCACACGAGTCGTAGCCGACTTGTAAGCTTCTTGTACTGATTCAAAAAGGTTACCCACACCAGTGCCGTGTAAAGCAGAGATAAAGTGAATACGTGCAAAGTCAACGAAACCTAAACGACGATCCAGCTCTTTCTTTACGTGCTCTTTAACGTCTGTATCCAGTCCGTCCCACTTATTTACGGCGATCACAATAGAACGCCCCGCATTCAATGCAAAGCCTAATAGGCTCAGATCTTGATCTGAGATATTCTCACGAGCATCGATCACTAGCAGTACAACGTTAGCATCTTCAACTGCTTTCAGGGTTTTCACCACAGAGAACTTTTCTACGGTTTCATTAATACGTCTACGACGACGTACACCAGCAGTATCGATCAATACGTACTCACGTTCGTCTCTCTGCATTGGAATGTAGATAGAGTCGCGCGTTGTGCCAGGCATGTCATACACTACCACACGTTCTTCACCCAAAATGCGGTTAGTCAGTGTCGATTTACCTACGTTAGGTCGACCAATGATCGCCAGTTTAATAGGTTGGTCTTGCAGACGTTTGAATTCTTGTTCCGCTTCTTCTTCGGTGTACTCAAGCTTCTCTTCTTCTTCGTCTTCGAAGCCAGTGAGATCTTCAATTTCACCATGCTCTTTCAGTAGAGCTTCAGCGAAAGGATTCAAAGCACGGTCGATCAAGGCACTCACACCACGGCCGTGAGCGGCTGCAATTTGATACATGTCATCGACGCCTAACTGCCAAAATTCAGCACTTGCCGCATCAGCATCAATACCATCAACTTTGTTGACCACCAGCATAGCTGGCTTCTCAATACGACGTAAATGTTGAGCAATCGCCTCATCAGATGCAGTTAAGCCAGCACGGCCATCAACCATGAACAGTACAACATCAGCTTCATCAATCGCTGCTAGCGACTGCTCGGCCATTTTGGTTTCCACGCCTTCTTCAGTACCATCAATACCGCCGGTATCGATAACGATAAACTCATGCTCACCAAGCTTAGCTCGGCCGTATTTTCTATCGCGCGTCAGACCAGGAAAGTCTGCCACCAGTGCATCTCTAGTACGAGTTAAGCGGTTGAATAGTGTGGATTTTCCTACGTTAGGACGCCCAACAAGCGCAACAACTGGAACCATAATGACCTCAAAATAAAAAGCGTTATGTAGTTATAGGTAAGACGGCTATCTTTTCCCTGCTTACCTATAACTACACTAAAATTAATAACAAAAACGGCTCTTAACTGTTTCCAGTCAAGAGCCAATTGTGAATTATATCACGTTATTTGAACGTCGGGAGATCTAATTGATCTTCAGCTTCTTGACGCTACCATTACGTGTCGTGATAACAAAGCCATCGTCAACCTCAATAGGAGCGACAGCAAAACCACTATCATGCTCTAACTGCTGAGAGATAAACTCACCTGTATTGCGATCCAACCAATGCAGGTAGCCTTCGCTATCACCCAGTACAATCTTACGATCTATAATTGCTGGTGCTGTTAGTAAGCGATATTCAAGCTCGCGGTTTTGCCAAAGCTCTGTACCACTTCGCGCATCAACCGCAACCACATAGTCTTTATCTGTGACCAAATAAATATTACGGCCGTCTGTCGCCATATCTTGCGCAGAAGAGTAATTACGCTTCCAAGCAGGAGAGCCAGAACGAAGATCGATTGCAACAAGCTGACCATTGATACCAATGGTGTACAACATTCCAGCGACAATCAGTGGCTTAGCATCAGAGTCAACTAGGCGATCAATCTCTGTCGCGCCCTTTGGCGTTCCTACCGGTTGCTGCCAAATCATTTGACCACGCTCTACGATAGCAGCAGCTAAACGACCGTTGGCAGTACCCCAAAAAACACCACCAGAAACGGCAACAGGAGAACTTGTTCCACGCAATGTTAAGTTTGGCACTTCAGTGCTGACTGTCCACATTTCGTTACCTGTTTCTTCCTCTAGGGCGACAAGAGCGCCACGAGTTGTATGAACAAGCACTAAATTGGCATCAGTTTCAGGTACAGATAGCACCTCACCGTCCACTTCCACACGCCACTTTTCTTCACCAGTTTCAGCGTCTAGCGAGATCATCTCACCATTCTCAGTACCGATGAACAGTTGTCCGTATGAAGCGTTGATTCCGCCAGATAGACGAGCAGGTACGTCTTTTTCAAGATCTGCAGTCCAAATCTTATCGCCAGACTCAGGATCCAGTGCCATTACCTTGCCATCACGGCTGGCAACAAACACTTTGTTGTAGGCATAAGTAGGGGTCAGCTTTGAGAAATACTGCCCTACACCATTACCTACAGAAGTTGACCATTCAACATCCGGTGTAAATTGACTTTCTACTACTGGCAAAGGAGCCATGATAATAGTGTCTTCTTCACTAGCACAGCCGACAATTGCAGTCGCAACAACTGCAATAAGGGTTCGACGAAGCCACTTGTTAGTTAGCATGCAATGCCGTCCTATTTCGCTAGGTCATCAAGTTTGAACTGGATCGACTGGCTCGCATCTGCCGCTTGTTGTGCTTCAGAGTAAGCTGTTAAAGCGCCTTCGCTATCGCCATTGCGCAGTAGTAGATCGCCCTTTAGCTCAGCAACACGACCTTCCCAACCAGCAACTTGCATTGCAGAAAGGTCTGCAATTGCGCCGTCGATGTCACCCGTTTCCGCTTTAACACGTGCCACGCGTAGTGTAATAACAGGGGCAATCGCATCATCTTTAGTATTGGCTTTCGCCCACTCTAGTTGTGCCAACGCTTCTTTGTATTGCGCTTCAGCAACCTGAGCTTGTGACAACTGCAGAGCAGCAAGCACTGCGTACTCGCGATCAGCGTTATCATTGATAAAGGTTTGCACTTGCTCTGTAGCATCTAGTCCTTGAGCTTGTAGTGCTTGAATGGTTTTGCCATAAGCATCTGATGCTGCTTCTTGGCCAGAAACCACTGAGTCTTGGTAGTAACGCCAGCCAAATAGGCCACCAAGACCAATCACAGCACCCAAGATGACTGCTTTACCGTTCTCTTTCCACCAATCCTTGATGGCTTCAACTTGTTGTTCTTCGCTATCGTACAATTCCACGACCGATCCTCTTAAATTAATTCTTTTAGTTTGTTCACAAGATCTGCTTGCGCGATAGTGATTTGCTCGCCGCCGATAAGATCCTTAACCACAACGTTGTTTTCTGATACTTCATTCTCACCCAGAACTAGGGCTACCGCTGCGCCGACTTTGTCAGCACGCTTGAATTGTTTCTTGAAATTACCACCACCAAAGTGGTTCATTACACGAAGCTCAGGCATTTGCTCACGTAGACTTTCCGCCAGCTTCATTCCCGCCATCAAAGTCCCTTCGCCTGCTGTGACTACATACGCGTCTACAGAGCGACGAACCTCATTGAGTTCTAGTGTTTCTAGCATTAGAACCAAACGCTCTAGACCCATAGCAAAGCCTACTGCTTTGGTTGGCTTGCCACCTAGTTGTTCAACAAGACCATCGTAACGGCCACCACCACAAACAGTACCTTGTGAGCCTAAGCTTTCAGTAATCCACTCAAAGACAGTGCGATTGTAGTAGTCCAAGCCACGAACTAGACGTTCATTAACTTGATATTCGATTCCAGCAGCATCAAGAAGTTCACACAAACCCGCAAAGTGTTGTTTAGACTCCGCATCTAGATAGTCAGAAAGGCGTGGTGCATCACCCAAAATAGCCTGAACATCAGGGTTTTTAGTGTCGAGTACACGCAGTGGGTTAGTGTGCATACGACGCTTACAGTCATCATCCAAAATGTCGATATGCTGCTCAAGGTACGCCACAAGTGCAGTACGATAGTTTGCACGAGCTTCCAACGAACCAATAGAGTTCAGTTCTAGGCGAACATGCTTATCAATACCTAGCTCACGCCACAAGCGTGCGGTCATCATGATTAGCTCGGCATCTACATCTGGGCCTTCAATACCAAATACCTCAACACCACACTGATGGAATTGACGGTAGCGACCTTTCTGAGGACGCTCATGACGGAACATTGGCCCCATGTACCATAAACGTTGCTCTTGGTTGTACAGCAGACCATTTTCGATTCCTGCGCGTACACAACCTGCAGTACCTTCCGGACGAAGTGTTAGACTGTCGCCATTACGATCTTCAAAGGTATACATTTCTTTTTCAACGACATCAGTCACTTCACCGATAGCGCGACTAAATAGGTTGGTCATCTCTACGATTGGCATACGCACTTCGTTGTAGCCGTAAGCACTGACTACACGCTGAACGGTTGACTCAAGTTTCTGCCACAAAGGAGATTGAGTTGGAAGGCAGTCATTCATGCCTCGGATTGCTTGGATTGTTTTTGCCACAATTAAATACCGTGTATTGTCAGGGCCTGCGCCCTGAGCATTTATTCTTGAATATCGTTAACGTCGATGCGATTAGCTGGATCAAGCTGACTCGCTTTTGAACGAATCTTAGCCTCTAGCTGATCGATGATCTTGTCATTATCGAAGCGCTCTTTTTGACGCTTGCCATCTAGGTAGTAAGCACTCTTTCTGTTACCACCAGCAAGACCCAAATGTGAGACTTCAGCTTCACCAGGACCATTTACGACACAACCAATGATGGATACATCCATTGGTGTGATAATGTCTTCTAGACGCTGCTCTAGCTCATTAACCGTATTGATTACATCAAACTCTTGACGTGAACAGGTTGGGCAAGCGATAAAGTTTATGCCTCGAGAACGAATGCGAAGTGATTTGAGGATGTCGAATCCGACCTTCACCTCTTCAACTGGATCGGCAGCCAGAGAAACGCGTAGCGTGTCACCAATGCCCTCAGACAATAACATTCCGAGACCTACAGCCGACTTTACAGAACCCGCTCTAGCGCCACCTGCTTCGGTGATGCCTAAGTGCAATGGTTGATCGATCTTTGTTGCTAGCAGTCGATAAGAGTCCACCGCTAAAAATACATCTGACGCTTTAACACTTACCTTGAATTGATCAAAGTTGAGGCGGTCTAGAATATCCACATGACGCATAGCCGATTCTACCAAGGCTGCAGCCGTTGGTTCGCCATACTTTTCTTGGATCTCTTTCTCAAGTGAACCGCCATTAACGCCAATACGAATTGGAATATTCATATCACGAGCACAATCAACCACAGAGCGAATACGGCTTTCATTACCAATATTGCCAGGGTTAATGCGCAAGCAATCAACACCGTACTCTGCGACTTTTAACGCAATTCGGTAGTCGAAATGAATATCAGCAATCAAAGGAACGTTAACTTGCTGTTTAATCGCTTTGAACGCTTCAGCCGCATCCATCGTTGGTACAGAAACGCGTACCAAGTCTGCTCCGACTTTTTCAAGGGAGCGAATTTGTGCGACCGTGGCTTCTACATCAGTAGTGCGGGTGTTCGTCATTGACTGAACGGCAATAGGCGCGCCGTCGCCAATGGCTACGTCACCTACATAGATGCGCGTCGAAGAACGACGCTTAATTGGAGATTCGTGATGCATAGTTACTCTGCAGTGAAACGTGCTACTTTGCCCGCAGTATACCTAGAAAGGTCGACAGGTTCACCCGAAATTGAGAGTGAAACCGCCTCAGGTGCACCAAGAACAAATTTGAATGGCCCTTGTCCTTCTAACTCAAGTTGTTGACCTGCAGTTTTCACGCCAGTCCACAAGGTTTTACCATTCACATCTTGAACCTGAATCCAGCAGTCTGCCTTGAAACTCATCGCAATGCTTGGCGCTGGAGCTTCCTCTATTTCTGGCAGTTGCACAGGCTGTGGAGCATCCGCTTCTACTGTCCCTTCAACGTCAGTAACAGCTGAAGATTCTAAGCCTAGCTCTGCATCATCTAATGCGGCTTCATTATCCGCTACAGCCAACTCGTCTCTATTTGGAGACTGTGGCTCAGCAAGTAACTGTGCATCCAATGCAGGGTCATAGTTTTCTTCTACTAAGGATTCATTCACTTCCATCGGTTCGCTGACTACAGTGTCTGAGTTTTGCTCACTCTGCCACCACCAAACTGCAGAAATACCCACTATGATAGCGAAGATGCCCCAAGTGAGTTTCATGATGTTGTTATCGTGTTTGGTTTTCTTAGTTTGTTGCGAGAAACTTTGCATTTTCTCTTCAGTAGGCTTAGCAAACTCTGAGCTATCAAACAGTTCTAACAACACTTTTTCATCCGCGCCAACGGCACGAGCGTAGGAACGGATATATCCGCGAGTAAAGGTGTGCACTTGGCCTAATTGGAAGTCATTACTATCAATACTTTGTATTATAGCGACTCTAAGACGCAGGCGATCCGCGATCTCTTTTTGGCCAATACCTAAAGACTCACGTTTTGCTCTTAGGATGTCACCCACCATAGGTGATGTTGCATGACCCTCTGTGGAGTCAAGGTGTTGTGTATCTGTATGGTTTGATTCTTTGCTCATTCTTTATAGTACTTCAATCTTTAAGGAAGCCTGGATGGGAATTCGCCACTCTGGAGTTACGGATGATTGCGGTCCAATTCATCTTGTAACTGTTGCGTCTCTACCCTTGATCCAAACCTCGTGTGAATATGTTGCAATCGTTGCTGAGCTTCGCTAAAGGCGCCGAAGTGAACAGATAACTTTACCAGTTCAATACTGCTTCGGAAGCGAAATGGCTCATGCTCTAAAGACTTAAGAAAATAGGTCTCAGCTAATCGCAGATTACCTTGCATTGCGGCACACAGACCTGCATTTTCATAACTTGCGGAGACATAGTCGTAGTCGGACTGTTGAATCGCACGCTCAAACTGTCTTTGAGCCAAGGTATATTCTTGTCGTCGACATAAGAACACGCCATAGTCATTCAACACGTCGCCGCTTGTTGGTGATGCAGCTAATGCTTTTTTATACCAAATATCAGCAAGTTCAGGCTCTGCTACCTGCTGGTAATAATAGGCTATTGCGGAGGAAGCGCGTACATAATTAGGCGCATAACGGTGTGCCAGCTCAAGATTTTGCTTTGCTCTGACATTATGCCCAAGTGCTAAGTAATTTATACCGAGCTCTATTCTGGCATCCGCTGCTTTGAAAGGGTTGAATTGCGCGTTTCCAGCCTCACTATCAACTGTAACACAACCGACTAAAAGACAGAGTAAAAAAAGTGTGACCAATCCTTTAAACATAAGGTTCCCCGATAGTTATACCGGGGAACCTTAGTCAAATTAGTCAACGAGTTTACTATCCGTTAAAGTGATTTAACTGGAATGGCTTCCCCAGTGTTCTTCTGGGTACGCTTAGTTCGGTCGATCACGTCACCAACCAATTGACCACAAGCTGCATCAATATCGTCACCACGAGTCTTGCGCACCGTTACCGTGTAGTCGTATTGCATTAGCGTTTTTTGGAAACGGTCAATACGTGAATTACTCGGTTTCTTATAGGGTGAACCAGGATACGGGTTAAAAGGTATTAAATTGATCTTCGCTGGCGTGTCTTTAAGCAATTCTGCGAGCTGTCTCGCATGGTCCATATCGTCATTCACATGGTCTAGAAGAATGTACTCTACTGTCACCTTGCCACGGTTTGCATTCGAAGATGCAATGTAACGACGAACAGATGCCAAGAAATCTTGGATGTCCCAACGGTCGTTGATTGGCATGATTTCGCTGCGCAGCTCATCTGTAGGCGCATGCAATGAAATCGCCAATGCCACGTCAATGTTGCCTGTCATTTGGTCAAGACCCGAGACTACACCAGAAGTGGACACAGTAACTCGACGTTTAGACAAGCCAAAACCTAAATCATCTAGCATGATGTTTAGAGACGGCATTAGATTCTTCATGTTAAGTAGAGGCTCACCCATACCCATCATTACCACATTGGTAATTGGGCGACGACCCGTCTCTTTTTCCAGACCGATTTCTCGAGCTGCACGCCAAATCTGACCGACAATTTCGGATACACGAAGGTTACGGTTAAAGCCTTGCTGCGCTGTTGAACAGAATTTACATGCCAGCGCACACCCTACCTGTGAAGAAACACATAATGTAGCTCTGTCACCATCAGGAATATATACCGTTTCAACGTCTTGATCGCCAACGCGCATAGCCCATTTAATGGTGCCATCGCTAGAGTGCTGAGCTTCAGACACGTAAGGTGAACGAATCTCAGTAAGACGCTGCAATTTTTCACGCAGCTTCTTGTTTAGGTTGGTCATTTTTTCAAAGTCATCACAACCAAAGTGGTATATCCACTTCATTATCTGATCTGCGCGGAATGCTTTTTCACCCAGCTCATCAGCAAAGTACTGACGTAGGCCTTGGCGATCAAAATCAAGCAGATTTACTTTTGCTTTAGTCATGGTGCCTCTCAACGACGAACAACAAATCTAGGGGCGCAGATTGTACAGGGTTTGTGCAACAGCAACAAGAAATATGTGATTTAGGTCAATCTAAAAAAAGACCTAAGCTCTCGCTTAAGTCTTTTTTAGCTCTTAATTGCTAGCTATTAGCTTCGAGGATGAATCTCTGAAGCTGGGAAGAAGAACTCTATTTCTCGTGCCGCTGACGCTGGGCTATCTGAGCCGTGTACAGAGTTATGGCGCATGCTCAAGGCATAATCAGCGCGGATAGTGCCACAGGCAGCTTGTTCTGGATTAGTCTTACCCATCAACTCGCGGTAGCGACAGATAGCATCCTCTCCTTCCAGCACTTGAACCATGATAGGACCAGAGGTCATGAACTTTTTCAGTTCAGGAAAAAATTCTTTGCCTTCATGCTCTGCATAAAAGCCACTTGCTTGCTCTTCTGTAAGATGCAGCATTTTTGCCGCTACGATGCGTAAGCCTGCTTGCTCCATACGCTGATAGATAGCGCCAATTAGGTTACGTTTTACCGCATCAGGCTTCACGATAGAAAATGTTCTTTCAATGGCCATTTAATTTCCTTATAGCTCTTGGGTCGTCAACACAGCTGTTAAAACGACTGTTAAAACGATTTTTCTCTTAGGGTAAAAAAGGCCCCATAGGGCCTCAATTTTTATTATTGATTGTTCAGTAGGTTTGCCAGTGTGCGTACACCCATACCTGTACCACCAGCAGCCCACTTATCCGTCGCTGACTTACGGTAGGCGCCAGCACAGTCAATGTGTAGCCAACCCGTTTTGTAGTCGCTTACAAAGTAAGATAGGAAACCGGCTGCTGTAGATGCACCTGGAGAGAAGTCACCACTACTGATGTTAGATAGATCAGCAAAGTTCGACGGCAACATACCACGGTGGAAATCTGCTAGAGGTAATGGCCATAGACCTTCTTTTTCTTCTGCCGCACATGCAAGTGCTTGCTCAGAGAATGCAGAATCAAAGCTAAACAGAGCGTGGAAGTCATTACCCAGTGCATTTTTAGCCGCACCGGTTAAGGTCGCGCAGTCAATGATCACTTCTGGGTTTTGCTCGCTGGCATAGATAAGGCCATCAGCCAGTACCAAACGCCCTTCAGCGTCAGTGTTCATGATTTCTACTGTCTTACCATTTTTATAAGTAATGACATCGCCCAGTTTCACTGCTCGGCCAGAAATCATGTTTTCTGCACAACATAGGATCAGTTTAACGCGCTTGTTCAAACCACGAAGAATCGCTAACGCTAAGCCACCAGTGATGGTCGCTGCGCCGCCCATGTCCGCTTTCATAGCGGTCATACCCTGAGAGGGTTTAATGCTATAACCGCCTGAGTCAAAGGTAATCCCCTTGCCTACGAGACATGCCATCACAGGCGCATCAGGATCGCCCGTTGGGTTGAAGTCTAGTTGCAGCATCGCTGAGGTTCGTGCCGAACCACGGCCAACCGCATAGATGCCTTCCCAACCTTCAGTTAAAAGGTCTTTGTCTTTTACGATACGGTACTTCACCAAACCTGGTGCAACTGATTTGATGAGCTCACCAGCCATTGTTGCCAACTGGCGTGGCGCGACTTCTTCTGCACTCTTATTGATGATATCGCGAGTCCAGTTAGCCACCTTAATGCGGTCTTGAAGCTCTTTTTCATCAGCTTCAGCTAGTGGTTGCCATTCCAGTGCATTGTCGCGTTTTGGATTACGGTAGCCTTGAGCAAAAGACCAAATGCCTTCTAGATCCCAACTCTCGCCAACGAGAGCAACGTTCTTGATACCTTGTGCGTCTAGCTTACGACCGGCTTTTTGAATAGCGCCGTAATCATGGCCTTGGCCAATGTGCACAGAACAACCTTGCTCTGTGTGAGAAATAATGGCGTTTTCGCCCCATTGAGGTGCTGCTTTATCTGTAGATAGTGATACTTGCATTGCTGTAGACATGACCTCTCCTTGCCCTCTACTTGTCTTATTATGTTTGTTACTTTTATGTTCTCAAGATACAGGAATCCTAGTTTCTCCGACAGAGGAAACTCAGTTATTAATGGAAAGTAAGATATCCCTTTCCTAACAAGGTCTTTCTTGTAGCTTTCAACTGATTTTATGAGCCTATTATGCCTAGGCTAAGTGTCAAAAACATAAAAATCGGGCTCTAAGGCCCGATTTTTATTAAATTTATGTTAAGTGGACCGTTAATCCGCTTCGTCCATCCAACATAGGATAACGGCTTCTAAGATTTTCTCATTAGAGTGCTTCGGATCATCATCAAAACCTTCCAACTCTAATATCCATTGATGCAAGTCAGTAAAACGTACTGTCTGAGGATCTACCTCTGGAAACTTTTCCACTAACTCAATGGCGATATCTCTAGTGTCTATCCATTTCATGCAAACCTCCTTGTTAGCTAAATTGATTAATGATCTTCTGATGCGTGGTTCAGGGTATAACGCGGGATCTCAACCACAAGATCTTCATCTGCAACTACTGCTTGGCAACCTAGACGAGACTCTGGCTCTAGGCCCCATGCCTTATCTAACATATCATCTTCAAGCTCTTCGCTCTCTTCTATAGAGTCGAAGCCTTCGCGTACAATGACGTGGCAGGTAGTACAAGCACACGACTTCTCACACGCATGTTCAATGCCGATGCCGTTCTTTAGAGCCACATCAAGTACGGTTTCACCCGTGTTGGCTTCTAATACAGCCCCTTCTGGGCAAAGATCATCATGGGGTAAAACTACAATCTTAGGCATAACTGCTTATCTCTATATATCATCTACTGATTGGCCAGACAAAGCCTGACGAATCGATTTATCCATACGACGGGAAGCAAAGTCTTGGCTCGCTTTATCCGTCTGCTTAATTCCGTCTTCGATAGCATCAGCATCATCGCCATTGCGCAAAGCAATGAGGTCTTCAATGACTTGAAGTAGCACAGCACGCTCTTGCTCGCTGAGCAGTTCATCTCCGTCTGCTTGCAACGCGGCAATTAATCCTTCGATAACACGATCGGCTTCCACGCGTTGCTCTGCTAGCGCCCTTGCTTGCATATCTTCTTTTGCAAAGGTCATTGAGTCTTTCAGCATATTCGCAACTTCATTGTCACTTAGGCCGTATGAAGGCTTAACCTGAATCTCAGCTTGTACACCGGTGCTCTTTTCCATCGCGGTCACAGAAAGCAAGCCATCAGCATCTACCTGATAGGTTACACGAATGTGCGCCGCACCTGCTGCCATTGGAGGTATCCCCTTCAGTGCAAACTTGGCTAGCGAGCGACAGTCATCAACCATCTCGCGCTCACCTTGTACAGTGTGCACAGTCATGGCGGTTTGACCGTCTTTAAAGGTAGTGAATTCTTGTGCTCTTGCTACTGGAATTGTGGTGTTACGAGGAATGATCTTCTCAACCAGTCCACCCATTGTTTCAATACCAAGAGACAGAGGGATAACGTCCAATAAAAGCATATCTGAATCAGGCTTATTACCCGCAAGGATATCCGCTTGAATCGCAGCGCCTAACGCTACAACCTCATCAGGGTTGATGCTAGTTAACGGCTCTTTATCAAAGAAATCGCCAACCATAGAGCGAACCAAAGGTGTACGTGTAGAACCACCTACCATAACAACCTCAAGTACCTCATCGCTACCAACCTGTGCATCTTTCAACGCGCGGCGACAAGACATCAGAGTCTTCTTCACCAAGGAGCGAATAAGATCGTCAAAAGTTTCTCGAGATATTTCGCCCTGCCAATCTAATACAGAAACCTGAGTTGTCTCGTTATCAGATAGGGCAATCTTGGTCTTTGCAGCAGCATTAAGCAAGATACGGTTCTGTTCATCGGTTAAAGAATCTAGGCCCATTTCTTTTTGAATGTGCTCAGCAAGAAGATGGTCAAAGTCATCACCGCCTAGCGCCGAGTCCCCACCCGTTGATAGCACTTCAAATACACCTTTAGACAGGCGCAAGATCGAGATATCAAAAGTACCGCCACCTAGATCATAAACTGCAATAACGCCTTCTTGACCCGAATCTAGACCGTAAGCGATAGCTGCGGCGGTTGGCTCATTAAGCAAACGAAGTACATTCAACCCAGCAAGCTTAGCCGCATCTTTTGTGCCCGCACGCTGTGCATCGTCAAAGTATGCTGGCACCGTAATAACCACACCAGTGAGTTCTCCACCTAGTGTAGATTCCGCACGCTGACCTAGCGCTCTTAGAATATCTGCAGATACTTCTATCGGGTTCTTATTGCCAAGCGTGGTTTGTAAAATAGGTAAGCCATTGTCGCTATTTGACAGTGCATACGGCAATTTTGGATAACGCTGTTTGATATCTTCAACCGAACGACCAAGAAGTCGCTTCACTGAGATAACGGTGTTTTGAGGATCGCTCTCTGCCGCATCCAAGGCAGAATACCCCACATTGAAGCCATCTGATTTGTAGTGCACCGCTGATGGTAAGATAGCGCGGCCTTCTGCATCAAGGAGTGGGCTCGCTTGCCCACTGCGCACTGAGGCAACCAGTGAGTTCGTGGTACCTAGGTCAATACCTGCTGCAAGCTTATGTTCATGAGGTGCAGAACTTTGGCCTGGTTCTGCTATCTGTAGTAATGGCATGACATTCCTATTGTATATACGACTAGTTAAGTAACTTATCTTCTAGTCGTTCAATTTCTACTAATAACTTGGCAATAAATTTCAATTTTCTTACGCTATCTGCCGCATCAGCCCAACATTGATCATTGATCTGTTGCTCGACTTGTTGCAGTTGTTGCTTGTGCATTTTGGCGACTTTAGATTCAAAATCAAACAATAAATCATCTGCGTCTGTGCTCTCACCAATTTCCTCAAGCTCTTCGCGAAGTTCCATCTGCTGCATTAAAAACAAAGGATCTTGCAACGTTTGCTGCTCTGAACGGATATCGTGCTCATTCTCGGCCAACATATATTCGGCGCGAGCGATAGGATTCTTTAAGGTTTGATATGCATCATTGATGGTTGCCGCTTTTTGAACGGCCATTAGTCGATCGCGCTCAGAGGCAGTGGCAAATTTGTCGGGATGAAAACGACGCTGTAATTCTCTGAATTGAGAAGAAAGAAGGCTACCATCCACATTAAATTGTGTTGGTAGCCCGAATAGTTCAAAGTGGTTCATAATGAGACTCTCGATATCTAAAGAGAGAGGGCTCACCCTTTTGATGAACCCTAGCCTTAACTCGCCCGTTAAACGTTGAAGCTTTCGCCGCAACCGCACTCACTCTTAGCGTTCGGGTTGTTGAATTCAAACCCTTCGTTAAGGCCTTCTTTAACGTAATCTAGCTCGGTACCATCAAGATAAACAAGGCTCTTGGCATCGATCACCACTTTAACGCCTTTGTGCTCGAAGATGCTGTCTTCTTCATTTACGTCATCTACGAATTCAAGCACATACGCCATACCTGAACAGCCCGTTGTTTTAACACCCAGTCTTAAACCGACGCCTTTGCCTCGACTGTCTAGGAATGCTCTAACGCGGTCTGCCGCGGTTTCTGTCATTGTGATGGCCATACTACAACCTTTATTGCCGGTGAGGGGAAGCCTCCCCTCTAATTATTACTCTTGATGTTTTTTCTTATAATCTGAAACAGCTGCTTTAATCGCATCTTCCGCTAGGATAGAGCAATGCACCTTAACCGGTGGCAACTCTAGCTCTTCAGCAATTTCAGAGTTTTTGATTGAAGCGGCTTCATCAACGGTTTTACCCTTAACCCACTCTGTAACTAGCGAGCTTGATGCGATAGCACTACCACAACCGTACGTTTTAAATTTAGCATCTTCGATGATGCCCTCAGGTGTCACCTTAATTTGCAGCTTCATTACGTCGCCACAAGCTGGTGCACCTACCATTCCGCTACCTACGCTTGGATCTTCTTTATCGAAAGAACCAACGTTGCGTGGGTTCTCGTAGTGGTCAATTACTTTTTCACTGTAAGCCATAATATAGTCCTCTAATCCTCTACTTCCTTGGAATTAGTGATGTGCCCACTCTACGGTGTCCAGATCAATACCTTCCTTGTACATATCCCAAAGTGGAGACATGTCGCGTAATTTTGTTACCGCAGTGCGAATTTGCTCTGCTGCATAGTCGATTTCTTCTTCTGTCGTGTAGCGACCGAAAGAGAAACGTACTGAGCTGTGTGCTAGTTCATCATTTAGACCTAATGCACGTAGTACATACGAAGGTTCAAGGCTTGCTGATGTACATGCAGAACCGGATGAAACAGCCAAATCTTTCAGCGACATAAGCAGAGACTCGCCCTCAACAAACGCAAAGCTTACGTTCAAGTTGTGCGGTACACGCTGCTCAAAGTCACCATTAACGGTTACTGCTTCCAGATCTTTAACCGCGTTAAATAGGCGATTACGCAGATTCAGAGCATGTTGGTAATCTTTTTCCATATCCAATTTAGCTACACGGAACGCTTCACCCATACCTACGATTTGGTGAGTTGGAAGCGTGCCAGAGCGGAAACCGCGCTCATGACCACCACCATGCATTTGTGCTTCTAGACGGATACGAGGTTTACGACGAACGTACAATGCGCCGATGCCTTTAGGGCCGTATACCTTGTGTGCTGATAGTGACAACAAGTCAACTTTAGTCTCTTGCACATCAATCGGTAGCTTGCCAGCTGATTGAGCAGCATCTACATGGAATACGATCTTGCGCTCGCGACATAGTTCGCCAATTGAAGTGATATCTTGAATCACACCAATTTCATTGTTTACGTGCATGATAGAAACCAAAACGGTATCTTCACGCATCGCTTCTTGAAGCTTATTAAGGTCAATAATGCCATTTGCTTCAGGCTCTAAATAAGTCACCTCAAAGCCTTCTCGCTCAAGCTGACGACATGGGTCTAATACCGCTTTGTGTTCAGTCTTACAGGTGATGATGTGCTTGCCTTTCTTTGAGTAGAAACGAGCAGCACCCTTGATAGCAAGGTTATCTGATTCTGTCGCACCAGATGTAAATACGATTTCGCGAGGATCCGCATTCAGAAGATCAGCAATCTGTTCACGAGCAGTATCAACAGCTTCTTCAGCTTGCCAACCATAGCGGTGCGAGCGAGACGCAGGGTTGCCGAAGGTACCATCCATAGTCATATACTGGACCATTTTTTCAGCAATGCGTTCATCTACCGGGCAAGTCGCTGAATAGTCTAAATAAATTGGCAGTTTCATTATTTACTCCAAGTAAAACTGTTTGCTCTATGAGCGGACATTGACGCCGATTGCTTCGGCTATCGATTTAGAGCTAAAACCATGATTAGAGGCTAACTCCATATCTTGGCGTCCTGAAATCTCTAAAACTTCATTGTCCAACATCAACTCACCTAAGGTGATGTTGTTTAAAAAATCACTAATTCGAGAACTCAAATCTCGCCAAAGCGTATGGGTAAGGCAACGAGCGCCCCCCTGACAATTGGCCTTTCCATTACAACGCGTTGCTTCGACTGATTCATCGACCGCTGAAATAATGGTACCAATAGCAATAAGTTGCGCGTCTTTTCCTAGGTTATAACCACCACCCGGACCACGAACACTAGCAACTAAACCCGCTTTGCGTAGCTTTGAAAATAATTGCTCTAGATAAGAAAGAGATATACCCTGACGTTCCGATATGTCAGCCAGCGGTACTGGGCCTGACTGAGAATGCAATGCTACATCAAGCATGGCTGTTACGGCATATCTTCCTTTCGATGTAAGCTTCATATCACACTCTTTCCAATTACTTCGTTGCGGAAAGTCTCCCATACCCGACAAAAACGGTCAAGTATTTATTTGACCAATTTACTCAAGTATTTAACCTTATACGAAATATGGCTATTATTTGTGCGAATCTTTCTTTTGTATCGCCGTAAGGATACCGCGTAAGATGTTGATCTCTTGAGCTTCAGGGCGAGCGCGACTGAATAGTCTTCTCAGTTTGTTCATCACCTGATTTGGCTTGTCCTTCTCAATAAACTGGGTATCAAGAAGCACGTTTTCAAGGTGTTGATAAAACATTTCTAATTCGTTATGACGAGAATAGACGACGGGTTCGCTTTCTGGGTACTGAGCCTGATCGCTTTCAAGAAATGCCATTCTCACCTCGTAGCAAAGGGTTTGTACCGCCATCGCTAGATTCAGTGAGCTGTATTCAGGGTTAGCCGGTATAGCAACGTGATACTGACAAAGTTGCAGTTCATCATTGGTGAGGCCGGTACGTTCACGACCAAATACAAGTGCTACCGGGGTATGGCTACCTTCTTGGACAAACTTAACACCACATTCGCGTGGCTCTAGCATTGGCCAATTTAGGGTGCGCGAGCGTGCGCTCGATCCAACAACAAGGGCACAATCGGCCACCGCTTCTTCCATGGTCGAAAATGTCTGTGCATTATTCACCACATCGTCAGCACCTGCTGCCAATGCCATGGTTTGTTCGTCGACTTCACATTGGGGATCAACCAAGACTAACTGCGTCAGCCCCATCACCTTCATTGCTCGTGCAGCTGAACCAATATTCCCTGGGTGAGACGTTCCCACCAATACCACTTTGACGTTCTGTAACATCAAGCCTACCTCTATATTTCACAACCGACGCATACTAACACATCCCTATAGCGGAATAAAAAAAACACTAGCGCAAAAAATAACCACTTCCCTTTTGCCACAATCTTGCTTATACTCCGCCCCGCTTTCCGTTCTTTAACATCCGTTGGGTATAATTATGCATCCTATGCTAAATATCGCTATTCGCGCTGCGCGAAAAGCAGGCAATCATATTGCTAAATCTCTAGAAACTGCTGACAAGATTGAAATCTCGCTGAAAGGCGACAATGACTTTGTTACTAATATCAACAAAGACGCAGAACATGTGATTATCGATACAATCAAATCTTCTTACCCTGACCACAGCATCGTTGCTGAAGAGTCTGGTTTAACAGTAGGTAAAGATGACGCAGTTCAATGGATCATAGACCCACTGGATGGCACCAATAACTTCGTTAAAGGTATCCCACACTTCTCTGTATCTATCGCTGTTCGTATCAACGGCAAAACAGAAGTTGCTTGTGTTTATGACCCGATGCTTAACGAGCTTTTCACTGCACAACGTGGTTCTGGCGCACAGCTAAACAACGCTCGCATCCGTGTTAAGCAGCTAAAAGACCTTCAAGGTACTGTTCTTGCGACTAGTTTCCCAACTAAGCAAAAGCAACACTCTGAATCTTACTTCAAAATCATGAGCTCTCTATTTGTAGACGTTGCTGACTTCCGTAGCACGGGTTCTCCTGCTCTTGATCTATGTTACCTTGCTGCTAACCGTGTTGACGGTTACTTCGAGCTAGGTCTTAAGCCTTGGGATATCGCTGCAGGTGAGCTTATCGCACGCGAAGCTGGCGCAATCCTAACTGACTTTGCTGGCGGCACTGACTACATCAAGTCTGGTAACCTTGTAGGTTCAAGCGCTCGCGGTGTTAAGAACATTCTTCGCCACGTACGTGAGAATGCAAACGAAGGTATGCTGAAGTAATCTCAGCCCTTTGGAAAAAATAGTATAAAAAAAACGGCCATCATTTGATGGCCGTTTTTGTATCTAGCGTTTAACTGTTTGAACAATTATCGCTTAGCAGTGTTCACGAACAGTATCTGCGATGCGGTTAGCAAGTTTAAGCACTAGCTCCCCATCTTCACCTTCTACCATTACACGAATCAAAGGCTCTGTGCCTGACTTGCGCAGAAGGACACGTCCTTTATCACCCAATTCTTGTTCTGCCTGAACAACAGATTCTTGAACAACATCCAGTTGCATTGGATCAGTTTCACCTGAGAAGCGAACGTTAATCAACTCTTGCGGGTATAAAGTCATTCCTTGAGAAAGGTCAAACAGGCTCATGCCGCTGTCAACAATCGATGATAGAACTTGCAAAGCTGCGACAATCGCATCACCGGTAGTTACTTTATCTAGCAAGATAACGTGACCTGAGTTTTCAGCGCCAATGCTCCAGCCTTTTTCTTTCAGCTGCTCCATCACATAGCGATCGCCTACTGCAGCACGTGAGAATGGAATACCCAATTGCTTAAGGCCATTTTCCATACCTAGGTTGGTCATCAATGTGCCGACAACACCACCTTTTAACTCGCCACGGCGCAGTGCGTCACGCGCAATGATGTAAGCGATTTGGTCGCCATCAACTTTGTTGCCTTTATGGTCAACCATGATGATGCGATCACCATCACCATCAAAGCCAAGACCTAGGTCAGCTTTCTCTTCAACGACCTTAGCTTGCAGTGCGCGAACATCCGTTGCACCCACTTCAGCATTAATGTTTAGACCGTCTGGTTCACAACCCATAAGCACTAATTCGGCGCCTAGCTCCTTGAATACATTTGGAGCGATGTGATAGGTTGCACCATGAGCACAATCCACCACAATCTTCAGTGAGCTTAGATTTGCATTACTTGGGAAGGTGCTTTTACAAAATTCAATATAACGACCGGCAGCATCGTTCATGCGAGAAGCTTTACCCAGCAGTGCTGATTCAACACATTCAATGTCTTTGTCTAGCTCAGCTTCAATAGCAAGCTCAATGTCATCTGGTAGTTTTGTGCCTTCAGATGAGAAGAATTTGATGCCGTTATCGTAATAAGGGTTATGAGATGCTGAGATAACAATACCCGCTTCTGCGCGGAATGTTTGCGTTAAATAAGCAACTGCAGGCGTTGGCATTGGACCAGTAAAGGTCGCCTTTAGACCAGCAGCAGCAAGACCTGCTTCTAGCGCAGACTCAAGCATGTACCCAGAGATACGAGTATCTTTACCAATAATGACTTTCTTGGTGCCTTGTTTAGCCAAAACACGGCCCGCAGCCCAGCCTAGCTTTAGTACAAAGTCAGGAGTGATTGGATATTGGCCTACTTTTCCTCGGATACCGTCGGTACCAAAATAACGTCGTTTAGACATTTGTAATTCCTAGTTATTATTTTAATGATTCCATAAAACTCACCACGCGCACGGCATCTACCGTTTCTGCCACGTCGTGAACTCGGATTATTTGTGCGCCTTTTTGAGCAGCCACAACCGCACAGGCAACACTAGCGGAAACGCAGTCCGCGGGTGCTTTATCTAGCAACTTGAACACCATCGATTTTCGAGACATGCCGGCTAGTAGCGGCAATTCAAAGCGATGAAATTGTTCCAAGTGTTGCAATAGATGGTAGTTATGTTCAAGGGTTTTACCAAATCCAAAGCCGGGATCCAGTATCAACTTATCCTTGCTTATTCCCACAGCCTCGCACGCCTTGATTCGTTCTGCCAAGAACTGCTCCACCTCTGAGATGAGATCATCATAATGAGGATTAGCTTGCATCGTTCTTGGCTGCCCTTGCATGTGCATAAGGCAGATAGGCACACCAGAGTCCGCAGCGACTTGCAATGCACCAGGCTCTTGCAATGCTCGAACGTCATTGATTAAGTCAGCTCCAGCCTGTGTTGCTTGACGCATCACCTCAGCTTTGCTGGTATCAATGGATATCCATACATCAGACTCAGCGCGAAGCGCTTCAATTACAGGAATAACGCGCTCTAGCTCTTGCTGCAATTCTACTTCGGGGGCACCCGGCCTTGTAGACTCACCACCGATATCAATAATGGTAGCTCCGGCTGCAATCATTTTGCGCGATTGAGCTAATGCATCTTCAATTCGATTGTATTGGCCACCATCAGAGAATGAATCAGGGGTGACATTGAGTATGCCCATGATCTGCGGCTCAAATAGGTCGAGCTGTTTTTTTCCACTGTTTAAGATCATAACATTAACGAGTTTCAAAAAGGTTAAAGCGAAAGTTTGAGAAGGGTAGAAACAGAAAAACCCCGAGAGCTCTCGGGGTTTGCTTATTTAGCTATTATTCTGAGTCTTTTTCAGCAGACTCTGTCTTTGTTTCTTCTGCCTTTTCTGGCTCAGCTTGCGCTTCAGCCTTAGGCTCTTCGACAGGTTTGCTTGGCTGGTCTCCCCAACCGGCTGGCTCGCGAATATCGCTACGACGTTCCATTAGGTCATCAATCTGACCCGCATCAATGGTTTCGTACTTCATCAGAGCATCTTTCATCGAGTGCATGATATCCATGTTCTCTTCAAGAATCTGACGAGCTCGAGCGTAGTTACGGTCGATGATTTGACGAATCTCATCATCAATCAACTTAGCAGTATCATCAGACATGTGTTTAGTCTGAGTTACGCTACGGCCTAGGAATACTTCGCCTTCTTCTTCAGCATAAAGAAGAGGACCAAGCTTCTCAGAGAAGCCCCACTGAGTCACCATCTTACGAGCGATATCAGTCGCACGTTCGATATCGTTTGATGCACCAGTAGATACGCGCTCTTTACCGTAGATAAGTTCTTCAGCTAGACGACCACCGTAAAGGCTTGAGATCATCGACTCAAGGTGACGACGGTTCATACTTACGCGATCTTGTTCTGGAAGGTACATAGTCACACCTAGCGCACGGCCACGTGGGATAATAGATACCTTATACACAGGATCGTGCTCAGGAACCAAGCGACCAATGATTGCGTGGCCTGCTTCGTGGTATGCCGTTGACTCTTTAATGTCATCCGTCATTACCATAGAGCGGCGCTCTGCACCCATCATGATCTTGTCTTTCGCCTGCTCAAACTCAACCATAGACACGTTGCGCTTATTACCACGAGCTGCGAATAGAGCCGCTTCGTTAACAAGGTTCGCAAGGTCAGCACCGGAGAAACCTGGAGTACCACGAGCAATCAAAGAAGGCTCTACATCGCTAGAAAGAGGTACCTTGCGCATGTGTACTTTCAGAATCTGCTCACGGCCACGTACATCTGGAAGACCAACGACTACCTGACGGTCAAAACGACCAGGACGAAGTAGTGCAGGGTCCAATACGTCTGGACGGTTAGTTGCAGCGATAACAATAATACCTTCGTTACCCTCAAAACCATCCATCTCAACCAGCATCTGGTTCAATGTTTGCTCACGCTCATCGTGACCACCACCAACACCTGCGCCACGCTGACGACCTACAGCATCGATTTCATCGATGAAGATGATACAAGGCGCTGCTTTCTTCGCTTGCTCGAACATGTCGCGCACACGAGATGCACCCACACCTACGAACATTTCTACAAAGTCAGAACCTGAGATAGTAAAGAACGGTACTTTAGCTTCACCAGCAATCGCCTTCGCAAGTAGGGTTTTACCCGTACCTGGAGGACCGACTAGCAAGACACCTGTTGGGATCTTACCACCCAATTTCTGGAATCGGCTTGGGTCACGCAAGTAATCCACTAGCTCTTTAACGTCTTCTTTTGCTTCATCACAACCAGCAACGTCAGAGAATAGTGTTTTGATTTGTTCTTCGCTCATCATACGAGCTTTTGATTTACCGAAAGACATGGCGCCTTTGCCACCACCGCCTTGCATTTGACGCATGAAGAAAATCCACACACCAATCAGTAGAATCATTGGGAACCATGAGATGAAGATAGTACCAAGAAGGCTTTGCTCTTCTGGTGGGGTACCTGTCACCTTCACGTTTTGATTGATCAAGTCATCAAGAAGCTTAGTGTCGTACACAGGCATATAAGTCACATTACGTGAGTTATCGCTGCGATAAAAAACGATTTCTTTATCGTTGATCTTAGCTTCGCGAATCTGGCCTTGGCCAACTTCCTGTATAAAAGTGGTGTAATCCACTGATTTTCCGTTACTGTCTCCTGGGCCAAAGCTCTGGAAAACGGACATTAGCACTACAGCTATCACTAGCCACAGAATTAGATTTTTTGCCATGTCACTCAAGGTGTAAGCCTCTCGATAACTAATTGTAATTAAAAGTAGATTACTACAGTTTGGATGCTGTAGCCAGAATGTAAAGCTTTCTCAAGCTTGTTGAGCGGTTAGCCTTTGTAACCTGTTGCTACAATGAAGACTTCACGAGAACGAGCTCGGGAAGAATCGGGTTTTCGAACTTTAACAGTCTTAAACATTTCACGTACATCTTTGACGAATTGATCAAAACCTTCGCCCTGAAATACCTTAACAACAAAGCTACCATTTGTAGCTAGAACTTGTCGACACATATCAAGGGCTAATTCGACCAAATACATAGCCCTTGGCTGATCTACCGAGTTATTACCTGCAATATTGGGAGCCATGTCAGACATTACGACATCCACCATGCTCGGTTGAATGCGATCCAATAGCGCTTCTAGCACGCTCTCTTCACGGAAATCACCTTGTAGAAAGCTTACACCAGCAATAGGGTCCATTGGCAACAAATCACATGCAATTATTTGTCCATTATCACCAACTATTTTTGCCGCGTATTGCGACCAACCACCAGGAGCCGCCCCTAAATCTACTACGGTCATTCCAGCAGAAAAGAGCTTATCTTTGGTGTGTATTTCTTCCATTTTGAAATAAGCACGTGAACGGTAGCCTTTTTTTCTGGCTTCGTTAGCGTATTTATCATCAAAATGTTCTTTCAACCATCGACCCGAACTGGCCGAATGCTTTTGTTTACTCATTCAATTTCCAATGTGTTTTGAGTAGGCAAATCGCCTAATATTCCCGTTTCATGGATAAAGTATAGTCTTGAGACCTATATGACGTTAAAATAGGATTTTTCAACCCTTACATAAAAGAAATTGGCCGCGATATGAACTTAAGCACCAAACAAAAGCAGCATCTTAAAGGCTTAGCACACGACCTAAAACCGGTTGTGTTGATGGGCGCAAATGGACTTACTGAGGCTGTTCTAGCGGAGATTGAAATTGCACTGGACCATCACGAGTTGATCAAAGTTAAGGTTGCATCGGAAGATCGCGAAACTAAAGTCCTTATCATTGATGCTATCATTCGTGAAACTGGCGCAGAGAAAGTACAAACTATTGGTAAAACACTGGTTATGTACCGCCAATCAGAGCAACGCAAAATCGAAATACCTCGTAAATAGGTCATCGTCGATTAATCGTTCTCACTAAAAAAGGCTGCTGATGCAGCCTTTTTGATATCACGATCCAATCGTCGATTAGATGTATTCTACCTGATCGATTTCGTAATCTTTTACGCCACCTGGAGTGGTGATCGTCACTTCGTCGCCTTCCATTTTACCAATAAGGCCACGTGCGATAGGTGAGCTAACAGAAATACGGCCTAACTTAATTTCCGCTTCATCTTCACCTACGATCTGATACTTGAACTCTTCTTCTGTATCGACATCAATCAGAGTCACTGTTGTACCAAAGATAACCTTACCCGTGTTATCCATTTTAGTGACGTCAATAACTTGAGCGACAGATAGCTTGTATTCGATATCGCGAATCTGAGCTTCACAGATACCTTGCTCCTCACGAGCCGCATGATATTCAGCATTCTCTTTAAGGTCGCCTAGTTCACGAGCTTCAGCAATAGCGGTAGAGATCAGTGGACGCAGTTTAAGCAATCTTTCTAATTCTGTTTTTAGTTGCTGTTCGCCACGAACAGTCATTGGTACTTTTTCCATATTTAACCTCATTTGCCCAGTAAATATAGGGCAACAAAAAACCTATCAAGCGAAGGCTCAATAGGTAACTAACTGATAGTGATAGGGCAATTGTACCGAAAAATCTGCTTTTTTTCATCTAAATTCGAAGCAGATGTACCTCGATAAAGCGTGATGCAAATCACAACATGACGTACAAAAAACAAACTAAATCAATAACATAAATCTAAAATTTCATAAATACTCAAGATGTCATACCAATTGCACACGCACGGTAAGTTACTGTTTTTAATAGCACTGCAACTTAGTGACAGCAATTTGACACAAAAAGTTCCCCTCATTTACATCATTTTACTATCATTCAGCTCTTCATCTAAGTCAGAATCCTAATCGAGAACAAATCTTGTTAAGGCAAAAACATCGCAGATTACAATAACTTAGTGTGATGCTTAACCAAGATTAGATTCAAGGGAGTTTGGGTTTTATGTAAACCCGCTTTTATCGGACAAAAACATTCTAGGACTTGGAAATGAACAAAAAGATTATTGCTCTTGCAGTAGCAGCTGCTGCATTTGGTACTCAGGCATCTGCTGTTGAACTATACAACAACGACGGCTCTACTTTCTCTATCGGTGGTCACGTAACTGCGGCTATCCAAGGTTCTGAAGAGAACGATGCATCAGTAGAAGCAGTTTCTCCACGTATTAACTTCACTGCAACTCAAGATCTAGGTCACGGCTTCACTGCTGATGCTCGTGGTGAGTGGGCAATGAACATGCTAGAAGGCGGTGACAACACGTTCACTACTCGTCTTGGTTACATCGGTGTAACTCACGAAGACTTCGGTCGCGCTGTAGCGGGTACACAGTGGTCTCCATACTACGATATCGCTGGTGTAGCTGATATGCCAATCGCATTTGCGAACGACTTCCTATACGACAACCACGGTAAACTAGGTACTGGTCGTGCAGACAAAATGGTATCTTACCGCAACGGTTTTGACTTAGGTTCTGTTGGCCTAAACATCGGTGCAGGCTGGCAGGGTGACAACCTTGAAGGCGGCGCAGAAGCTGATGCAGGTAACTACGGCAACCGTGCCCAAATCGCTCTAAGCGCTGATGTTGCTGCATTCACTGTTGGTTATGTTTACAACACCGGTAACGTAAACTTCGCGACTATCGCTGGCGGCTCAGTTGATGCTAACTCTCACGCTTTCTCTGCAAAATACGGTTCTTACGGCGACGGTCTATACGTAGCTGCTGTTTACGCAATGAACGAGTACATGAACTCTTACGGCACTGAAGCTCTAGCTGAAACCTCTGCTTACGAATTTCTTGCAGCCTACGCTCTTTCTAACAGCCTAAACCTATCTATCAACTATGAAGGTGTTGAAGATGATGCTGCTAGCGAAACAGTACGTAGCGAAATGGCTCTACAAGCTGAATACAACTTCACTAACAGCTTTGTTGGTTTTGCTGGCTACCAAATCGACCTTGGTAACGACAAAAACAACATCGAAGACAACAAGTACTCTGTTGGTGTTCGTTACTACCTATAATGGTATAACAGCCTAAAATCCTAATAAAACACCTGCCTTTTGGCGGGTGTTTTTGTTTATACTGTCCTTTAATTGCTTTTGCCTAATTAGGGACGTTATGCGCACTCTCACCCTTTTGCTGACTTGTATTTCAACAGCAGTAGCCGCTTCAATCTCTACCCCTTACGAAGTTCTTCCTCCTGGGCAGCTTTCCAGTGTTATCGTCGCGAAAGACGCCACTGTAGAGTCCTCAGTAAATGCGGAGCAACTTCTTCCCCCTGCAAGTACCCTAAAATTAGTCACAGCACTTGCCGCTAAGCTTCATTGGACGGAAGGTCATCAGTTCTCTACCCAGCTTCTTCAACAAGGCGAGGATTACGCAGTTCGCTTCTCTGGAGATCCGAGCCTGAGCCGTCAGGACTTAGATTCACTGCTAAAAGAACTAAAAGGCAAAACCATCAATGGCGATGTGTATCTTGATGGGTCCATATTCACAGGCTATGACCGAGGCGTTGGCTGGCCTTGGGACGTGTTAGGAGTCTGCTACGCAGCCCCCGCTTCAGCTTTAAGCCTGGAGGGTAACTGTGTACAAGCATCTCTAAAGACATTGGATAACGGTGCAACCTCAGCATTTGTCCCTAAACACCAACCCATTAAAGTCACCACCAATGTGAAAGCCGTTACTCAAGAAGAAAAAAGTCGTAGCTACTGTGATCTCAACCTTTCTTCGGCTCCCAACAATAGCTACACATTGAGCGGATGCTTGGTCAATCGAGACAAACCTTTACCGCTGAAATTTGCGGTGCAATCCCCTAGTCTATTTGTAAAGAAGACCCTCACTGAGATTCTTCAGCAAAATAACATCACTCTTAACGGCAAAATTAAACTAGGCAAAGCCAAGTACAACGCAACACTACTTGCAGAGCATCAGTCAAAACCACTCGATGAGATGCTTGAGTTTATGCTGCACAAGTCTAACAACCTGTATGCCGACAATATTACTAAACAACTTGGTGCTGATTTTTATGGAGCGCAAGGAAGCTTCAACAGTGGCACTTCTGCCATTAGAGAGATATTGCTTCAACAAACGGGAATCGACCTCGGCAATGCGGTTCTAGAAGATGGCTCAGGGCTGTCTCGCAATAATCGAGTTTCCCCTCAAGTCATGATGCAGATAATGCGGTACATCAAGGATAACGATGAAAAGGTACATCTTATTGCCTTGCTACCGACATCCGGTTTAGATGGAACCTTGAAATATCGCCCTAGCATGCGAAACACGCCTATCAAAGGCAACATCAAAGGTAAGAGTGGCTCATTGTTTGGCAGTCACAACATGGTTGGCTATAGCTATGATGAGCACGGGAATATCAAATACACCTTCGTGCAATTTGTTAGCAACTACCATCCAGAGCCTAAGGTTAAGGGCGTTGAGCCAGCCATTACTCAGTTTGAAAAGGCTTTCTACAAATCCCTCGTTACTCAGTAAACTAGAGTAAAACAAAAACGGGCTCTGTAATGCAAGATTACAGAGCCCGTTTTTATTGTTTTTTACTTAAGCTAGGCCTAAGAAGTAATTCACTACGCTAAAGTAAATCCACATTCCGGTAATATCTACGATTGATGCCAATACTGGGCTAACCAATACCGCAGGATCTAGCTTGAATGCTCGCGCTATAATAGGCAGCACTCCGCCTAAAGTGGTTGAGATGGAGATCTGAATAAACAGAGCCACCGCAATCGCCAAGGCGATGATATTAAGGTCGTGACCACCTGTTGAGACGCCATCACTAAACAGTAAAATGCGTCCAACGATCACTATGGCAATGACAAAGCCAATACATAGAGCAACTCGACTCTCTTTCCAAAGAACCGAGAGCCACTGCCTTTTCTTAAGCTCTCCCGTTGCCAAGGCCCTGATCACCAGCGTTGCCGACTGAGTACCAGTATTACCACCTGCAGCCGCAATAACCGGCATATAGATAGCAAGAAGCACCAATTGGCTTAAGGTATCCTCATAACTTGCGATGATAAGACCCGAAACGATCCCCATCAAAGCTAAGCCGATGATCCAACCAATGCGCTGCTGCACATGGGCTAACACACCCGTTGAGAGGTATCCTTTATGAGGCTCAGCCTCAGAGCGTATAAATCCTAATTGATGGGCAAAATGACGCGCTCTTACATCTTCCCCAACCACTTCTAACTCAGCAATAATATGCTGAACATAAGCCACTGAGCACTGATTAAGAATCGCCACTGCCTCTTCAATAGGCATTACTTGTAGCAGTTTAACCTGCTGTTTTTCATCATATTTCAAAAATGCGCTTGTTGCTGCGCAGATTTCCTCACGAGAAAAATTAGATATATCGTGAGCTAAAGTTGTGTTCATTACCGTCATGGCGAATCTCCCGATTAGCTGTGTCGACACCAGCAAAAAAGCTGATATAAATGGGGTAACGACCATCGAAATAACACGTACGCTTCGCATCAGAATAGCGAGGCAATTCCATGATATTTATGACTAGAGTGTAAGGAGAAAAATCGAGAGAGAATCAGAAAAGGTTTGATAAAAGTTCTCTACCACTGGGGTAGAGACGAAGAACGTGCACACCGACAGCGAGTTATTTTTCTCCCTTCATACTAGGAGGATGGTCGGTAGTGTTCATAGTGTTCTCCAAAGGTTACTGGGATGTCCCAGCGGCGCGTAATATATCAAAAACAGGACTTAGTTCACAAGTTAACAAATATAAAATAGGCGCCAAATAGGCGCCTATTAATCAAAGGTTACAACTTAGCCTATTTAAAGGTAAGACGAGCAAATTTACGTTTGCCTACTTGGAACACATACGTGCCCGCTTGAGGTACAAACTTGCTGTCAGTTAGTTTCTCACCATCAATTTTAGCTGCGCCTTGTTTTACCATACGCATCGCTTCTGAAGAAGACGAACATAAGCCTGCTTCTTTTAGAAGGTTACTCACAGGACGGCCAACTTCGAATTCAAACTCAGGCATCTCATCTGGGATTTGGCCTTTTTGAAAACGATTAATGAATTCTTGCTCAGCAGCTTCAGCATCGGCTTCAGAGTGGAAGCGAGCGATGATTTCTTTCGCTAGTAGAATCTTAACATCACGTGGGTTTGCACCGTTCTCAACGTCTGCTTTGAACTGCTCAATCTCCTCCAGAGGACGGAAAGAAAGTAATTCGTAGTAGCTCCACATCAAGACATCAGAGATAGACATGATCTTACCAAACATATCGCTTGGTGCATCGCTAACGCCGATGTAGTTGTGCGCCGACTTTGACATCTTCTTCTCACCATCAAGGCCGACAAGAAGAGGCATAGTCAATACAGCTTGAGGCTTTTGACCATGAGCTTTCTGTAGTTCACGTCCCATCAGAAGGTTAAACTTCTGATCCGTACCACCAAGCTCTACGTCCGTTTCCATTGCTACAGAGTCATAACCTTGCAGTAGCGGGTACATGAACTCATGAATAGCGATTGGCTGGCCACCAGCATAACGCTTTTTAAAGTCATCACGCTCTAGCATGCGCGCTACCGTTTGGTTAGCAGCAAGACGTAACATACCTTCAGCGCCAAGTTCACCTAACCACTCAGAGTTAAAGGCAATCTTGGTTTTCGCTGGATCTAGGATCTTGAACACCTGCTCTTTGTAGGTTTCGGCATTACGCAGAACATCTTCACGAGTCAGAGGTGGACGAGTTGTGTTTTTACCCGTTGGATCACCCACCATACCGGTGAAGTCACCGATTAAGAAGGTTACATCGTGTCCAAGGTCTTGGAATGTACGCAGTTTATTTAGAATTACTGTGTGACCAAGGTGGATATCCGGTGCCGTTGGATCTGCGCCTAGTTTAATGCGTAGAGGACGGTCTTCTTTCAGCTTGGCGATCAGCTCTTCTTCTGGAATCAGCTCTTCAACGCCACGCTTGATCTCAGCTAAGGCAGCTTCGAAACTTGCCATATTAGTGTGCTCCCACAAAATCAGGAAAAAATATATCCCGACAGTGTACTTGAATAGCGATTAGTTTTGAAAGCAGTTAGACTAATCAAATACTAATTTTTCACTGATTATTTAACGAATCGGGATATGCTGACCATTTTTCAACGTTTACCTCTGTTGCACCGAGCGTTAATTTGCTGTTTTAGTGCGCTTATTGTTGTCGCCCTATTTCTTCTTCCCGATCCTAGAAGCCTTCACGAGCAAGAAAACAACTATCAAGTCGGTCGTATTTACCCTCTAGAAATTAACGCTAAGGCTTTATCTCCCACAGATCAAAAATTGCCTATGGCAGTAATGCGCTGGGATACTCACGAAGTGCGCTCAGGTGAAAGTGCTTCTGTATTATTTAACCGAATTGGTTTGTCACCTCGTCTGTTGCATACCCTAGTCACCAGTGATGACGAGATTAATAAACAACTATCTCGCCTGCGCCCTAATGATGAATTGATTTTTGGGTATGACGATCAAAATAACCTCATTCAGTTGCAGCGTAAAATTAGCCCTTATGAAACCTTTAAAGCGGTTAAAAGCGGCGATAAATTCAAAGCTGTTACCGACAAGAAAGAAGTCTATACACAGCTTAATTACGCACAAGCGAACATAACCTCAAGCTTTTGGAACGCAGCGATTGGTGCAAAACTCACACCGAATCAGATAATGAGCGTTGCAGGGATCTTCGGCTGGGATATCGACTTTGCTTTGGATATTCGCCCAAACGATAGCTTTAAGGTGTTATTTGAAGAGAATATTGTTGAAGGCGAGTTCGTGGGTAGAGGACGAATCCTAGCCGCGCAATTCACTAACCAAGGTGATACCTTCAAAGCCATCTTAGATGAAGAGAGTGGTAATTATTACGATGAGAAAGGGCGAGCAATGAAGAAAGCTTTCTTGCGCTCTCCTGTGGATTTTCGTCGCGTTACCTCCAACTTTAACCCCAACCGTCGCCACCCAGTAACCGGCAAAGTCAGAGCCCACAGAGGCACAGATTACGCAGCACCGGTTGGCACCCCAATTTACGCGGCGGGTGATGGCATCGTACTCAAATCCGGATATAACCAATTCAACGGTAACTATGTATTTATTAAACACAGCAATATCTATATCACCAAGTATCTACACCTTCAAAAGCGTAGAGTAAAAGGTGGACAAAGAGTTAAGCAAGGACAAACCATAGGTACTCTAGGCGGGACAGGCCGAGTCACTGGCCCTCACCTTCACTACGAATTCTTGGTAAATGGCGTACACAAGAATCCGCGTACGGTTAAACTACCAGAGTCAAAATCCCTCTCTGGGAACAAAAAGACAGAGTTCATGAAAGTAGCAAGCCAACGTTTGGATGAACTTGAGCGTTATCAGCACTTGCTTACCGCTTCGACAAACTAAACACTTTTAGCTGACAGCTTTAAGCTATCAGCTAAAAGTGATTCCCTCTCAATCGGTTTTTATCTTATTCCTTCCAAACATCAGCAGGCAAGGTGTTAGTACCAATGTAAGTACAGTAGCGAAGGCTAGGCCACCGGCAATGGCGGTGGCAAGCTGAGTCCACCATTGCGTGCTCGGTGCTCCAACCTCAATCTTCTGGTTTATGAGGTCTACATTGGTTTGCAGGACCATAGGCATTAAACCAAGGATAGTTGTCACCGTAGTCAGCATTACAGGTCGCAAACGCTGTACACCGGTTCGCAGTATCGCTTCTTCTTTTGACAAGCCACGTTGACGTAATTGATTGAAGGTATCAATCAAGACAATATTGTTATTGACGACTATACCTGCCAATGCGATCACGCCAATACCCGACATTACGATGCCAAACGGGCGCTGGAACAATAGCAAACCGGCGAACACCCCTACCGTTGAGAACAATACGGCACTCAAGATCAAGAATGCTTGGTAAAAGCTATTAAATTGAGTGATCAAAATTAGAGCCATAACAGCCAGTGCAGCCAAAAATGCCGACTGCAGGAAGGCTGAAGAGTTTTGCTGCTCTTCATTTTGCCCTTTGATTCTAAACTCAACACCATCGGCTAGCTGTAAATCTTGCAATGCTTGTTGTATCGACGGCAACTCAATGGCGAGGTTATAACCTTCACTCATATCCGCCACCACATTGACGATACGTTTGCCATCTAGACGATTTATCGTGTCTTGCTTCGGCTCTGGTTTTACCTTAGCAAAATTAGTAATAGGCACTAATCCAGCATGCGTTTTTACCCTGAGTTCATCAAAGCGCCCAATATCACGCTTGTCTTCAGGATAGCGCACCAATATATCCACCTCATCATCGGTATCATCAGGTAGATAATCTCCCACTCGTAAGCCATTGGTAACAAATTGAACCGTATTACCTACCAGAGAAGCATCAGCGCCAAATCGAGATGCATCGGCGCGATTTACATCAATCGTCCAATCAATACCTTCTTTGCTTGAGTTATCGCTGACATTGGTCAGTGCTGGATTCCCATCAGCCCATAGGCGAATTTTCTTAGCGGCTGAATCAATCAAATTAGGATCTCGAGAAGTCACCTCTATCACCAAATCGTTCTCTACCGGGGGACCTGCATCTGGAAATTTATACTCAATCTCCACGCCGGCAAATTTATCCGTTCTTTCGCGAAGCTCCTCAATGATCTCTTTGACCGAGCGGCGATCCTGCCAATCTACAGGCGTCACTTGTATGGTCCCGATTTCGTCTTGACCGCCGGTGCGAGTGTAAACACTCTCAAGCTCAGGATGACCTATGATCTCCCTTTCTAACTCCCGCATAATGCTGTCTTTCTCGACAATAGACAGATCGCCGTAAGAACGAGCTTTAACGTTAAAGTAAGGTGGATCCACCTCAGGGAAAAACTCGGCACCAAGCCCTGCCTTGTTGTAAGCAAAGCCCACCGCAAATGCGAGCAATACAGCACTCAGCAATACTTTCAGTGGATGCTTAATCGCGATAGCCAGAGTGTGGTAATAAAGTTTGGTAATGCCTGTGGCTTTTTCAAAGTCGCCGTCATGAAGCTGCTGCATACGCGTCTGTGTTGCCGCATTCATAAACTGAGGTTTACCAATCAAGCTGCCCAATACAGGCACAAATACCAACGCCATCACCAGTGAAGCACTTAGAGTTGCTATCAAGGTGAGCGGTAGATACTTCATGAACTCGCCTGTGGTATCAGGCCAGAATAACAATGGGGCAAATGCGGCTAGGGTCGTTGCAGTTGAGGCTGTAATAGGCCAAGCCATTCTTTTGGCTGCCTCACGATAGGCCTCTTTACGAGGTGTTCCTTCTTGCATCTTCCTATCGGCAAACTCGGTGACTACGATAGCTCCATCCACCAGCATTCCCACTGCCATTATGAGCGAGAACAACACAACAATATTGACCGTCAAACCAAACACCGAAAGCACCAACAGCCCCGTTAGGAAAGAGCCTGGAATGGAGATACCGACTAACAAAGCCGTGCGCATTCCCAAGATGGCAATAATAACGATAACCACAAGGATAATGGCTGACAGCACGTTATTTTGAAGATCCGTCAACATGCGATCTACGTCTTCAGAATCATCATAAGTGTACTTAACCAATAGATTACTTGGCCACTCTGGTAACTTTTGCGCCTCTGCAATGACCGCCTTAACAATATCCACCGACTCTATGATGTTCTCCCCTGCGCGCTTTTTAACATCAAGCACAACAGCGCTTTCTCCATCCAATCGAGCAAAACTTTCTGGGTCTCTAAAGGAGCGTCTTACCGAGGCAACATCACCAAAGGTAATCACTTGCTTTCCATCGACCTTGACGGGCAATTCAAGTACATCTTGCAGAGAAGCAAACACCGAAGGCACTTTCACAGAGAAGCGCCCATAACCGGTATCAACAAAGCCCGCTGCGACAACGCGGTTGCTCGCGGCAATCAAGTTATAGATATCTCCCTGATCAAGGCCATAACTCTCCATCAACAGGGGATCGACGATCACCTCAACAATATCGTCGCGATCACCCGCTATATCCACTTCCAAGATCTGCTTAAAGCTCTCTAGCTTGTCCTGAATACGGCGACCAATCTGCACTATGGTCCGCTCTGGCACGGTGCCATACAGTGCTACCGACAAAATAGGCTGTTCACTCGCAAGGGTGACTTCGTTTACCGTAGGATCGTCACTGTCATCCGGAAGCTTTGATTTAGCAAGATCCACAGCCTCACGAACATCCGTCATGGCTTTATTGAGATCACTGCCCGCAACAAATTCTAGAGTCACAGAACCATGCCCTTCAGATGCAGTAGAGGTCATTTTCTTCACGCCCTCTATAGAGCGAAGCTCTTGCTCTATAGGACGTACAAGCATGCGCTCAGCATCAAGAGGTGAAATACCCTGATGACTAACAGAGACATAGATAATAGGAATGGTAATGTCTGGGCTAGATTCTTTAGGGATGGTGATATAGGTGTATACACCAGCCACAATCAGCATAAACAAAAGGGTCAGTACCGTTCTGGAACGGTTAAGAGCCGCATCAATGATAGAGTGCATAGCTTGCCCTCTACTGTCTAACGGCGATGACAGAGTCACCATCACGAACAAAGCCCTGCCCTTTAGTGACAATCTCAACGCTGTCACCTAAACCGCTCAACCAGACACCATCTTGCTCTGCTTTAACAATCTGAATACCCACAAAATGAACCTTGTCGTTTAGTAATGTTTTCACTCCAAGGTTGCCCGCTTCATCCAGCGCTAGCATAGCAGGTGTGACCTTAACGGCCATCTTAGTTTCTAGCTCTAACTCCACCTCTGCACTGACACCAGAGGGAAGCATTTGGCCTTTATTAGCGATTTCTATTTCAATGGGGAAGGTATTGGTAGTCACAGAGGAATTGCGGGACACATAGCGCAGGGTACCCTGAAGTTTTTCGCCGCCAAGTAAAGTGATGTTGGCCGTTTGCTCTTTCTTCACTTGCTGAATATGACGCTCGCTAAGATCGGCTTCAATAACCAGCTTTTCAAGATCAATAAGGTGAGCAACCTCATCTCCACGCGATACATAGTCTCCCAGTTCTACGTGCAAGCGGTCGATGATGCCATCAAATGGCGCTCGTATAATACTGTTCTTGAGGCCTAACTTAACATTGGCAACGGTCGCTTTGGCGTTGGCAAGCTCCGCTTCTGCGGTAGTAAAAGCCACCTCATTCTGTAATCCGCGCTCTTTAAGAGAAGTCGCGGCATCAAACTCTTTTTGTTTAACTTTCAACAAGGCATTAGCACGATCCAACTGGATCTCTAAATCCCCTTTGTCGATCATGGCAATGATTTGTCCACGTTTAACCGTCGCGCCTTTTCGAACTCTCAACGTTTTTATGGTACCAGCAAGCTCAGCGCTGAGTTCAACATGACGATTTGGCGCAGTTCGGCCATAGAGTTCAATTTTTCGAGCGACAGGCTCGGCATTAAATTGGGTCACAACAACCTTAGCTAGAGGTACATTGCGTTCTGTTGCAGGGGATTGTTTTGCGGGTTGTTCTGCCCTAAGGGCGCCAGCTGCAAGCCAAGCGCCGAGGACAACAACAAGAGTAAGCGAGATAATCCAAGGTCGTTGGGCAAAGAATTGCCCTGTCCTTCTTAACGGCATAACTAAATCCTTTTAATTATCAGTAGGCGACCTTGCCTAGCTGTTTATACGGCACAGCCTTTATATGCGACTACTGTACCGATTTCTGCCCGTTATTTCTGAGGGTAGGATCACACGCTAAATGAGGCTCCACAACCACAAGTGGTTGTTGCATTAGGGTTATTAATGAAGAAGCGTGCACCTTCAAGTCCCTCTGTGTAATCGACTGTACCACCGATCAAGTACTGTAAAGACATAGGGTCTACCACTAGGGTTACCTCATCTTTAACTATAATCGAGTCGCCTTCATTCACTTTCTCATCGAAAGTAAATCCGTATTGAAAACCACTACAACCACCACCTGTGATGTAAACGCGTAGTTTTAGTTCTGGGTTTTCTTCCTCTGTAATCAATACTTTAACACGCGCTGCTGCTGCGTCAGAAAAATTCAAAGGGACATTTAATTCGCTCACCGAGACCTCTCTTTATTCGATGTTGCCACTCTAGGTGACTCTGTTGATCTCGCGATTATCTAATACCTGAGCAAAGTGTTCAAGTATTGTAATCTATGTGCTCAAACTAATAGTGAGACACAAGCGTTAGACTTGTGCCCAATATTTATTACAATGCTGTCATTCCCAAAAATGCTATCCGAAAGCAAGGATTCTTTAATGAGCAAATCAGAAGCACTCTATCAGCAAGCCCAAACCATTATTCCTGGTGGCGTTAACTCACCAGTACGTGCATTTAACGGTGTAGGCGGTTCTCCACTTTTCATTGAGCGTGCTGATGGCTCTCGTATCTATGATGCAGACGACAAAGCGTACATTGACTACGTCGGATCATGGGGACCAATGATCTTAGGCCATAACAATCCTGTTATTCGCGATGCTGTAGTAGAAGCTGCGCAGCGTGGTCTTAGCTTTGGTGCACCTACTGAGCTTGAGATCAACATGGCTAAGCTTGTCTCTTCTCTTGTTCCGTCAATGGAGCAACTGCGTATGGTAAGCTCAGGCACAGAAGCGACCATGAGCGCAATCCGTTTGGCACGTGGCTACACGGGTCGCGACAAGATCTTGAAGTTTGAAGGTTGTTATCACGGCCACGCCGATAGCTTGCTAGTTAAAGCGGGCTCTGGCGCATTGACTCTAGGCCAGCCGAGCTCTCCTGGCGTACCTGAAGATTTTGCCAAACACACATTGACCGCAACTTTTAATAATCTAGATTCTGTTCAAGCTCTGTTTGATGCGAATCCAGAGCAAATCTCGTGCATCATTGTTGAGCCTGTTGCAGGCAACATGAACTGCATCCCGCCAATCAATGGCTTCTTGGAAGGACTTCGCGAAATCTGTGACCAAAATGGCGCACTACTTATCTTTGATGAAGTAATGACTGGCTTCCGCGTTGCCCTTGGCTGTGCTCAGGCACACTACAATGTTAAACCTGATCTAACTACCCTAGGTAAAGTCATTGGTGGCGGTATGCCAGTAGGCGCATTTGGTGGTCGTAAAGAAGTCATGCAACACATTGCGCCAACGGGCCCTGTATACCAAGCGGGCACACTATCAGGTAACCCTATCGCTATGGCAGCAGGTTACGCCTGTCTAACCCAGTTAGCGCAAGCAGGCAACGCAGAACGCCTTAATGAAATCACAGCAAAATTAGCTCAGGGTTTCAAAGAGCGTGCTGACAAACATAGTATCCCGCTACTTGTAAGCCAAGTAGGCGGTATGTTTGGCTTCTTCTTTACTGACCAAGAACAAGTAAACTGCTACGAAGAAGTGGCGAAATGCGATGTTGAACGATTCAAACGCTTCTTCCACTTGATGCTAGAAGAAGGTGTTTACCTTGCGCCATCTGCATTTGAGGCAAGCTTTACCTCTTTATCTCACTCTGATGAAGATATTGAGCAAACGCTGGCAGCCGCTGACCGTTGTTTCGCCGCTTTAGCTGCCTAATATCCAGCGACAAAAAAGTGAACAAGGAGCCTATTGGCTCCTTTTTTATTTCTAGCGATTCATGTTGCATAACGCTATGATTTATCATCACAAACACTATAAGTGGGCCATTCAAAGTGCCAAGAAGATTCCAACTCACGTCTAGCCAATGGCTACTCATTGCTGCGCTACTGGTTTTTGCGTATGCCTGCTTTGTCTTAATTAGGCCTTATGTCAATTCAATCGTAATGGCGTTTATCATCTCTTTGCTGATGTTCCCTATTCACGAATGGCTCGATAAGAAAATGCCGACCTTGAGGAACACCACTGCGCTCCTCTCATGCATCATCCTAACCTTTATCATCGTAATACCACTGTTGTTTGTCTTCACGGCAATTATCCAGCAAGGTTCTTCTTTCTCGCAGGGTGTTTATCACTGGGTTACCGACGGTGGGGTTCAGGAGTTATTCGCACAGCCTTGGGTGGTTAAGATCCTCGATATCGTCAATACCTACTTGCCGTTCGACACCTTAAAGCCCTCTGAAATAGGCCAAAAAGTCGCAGAGCTTGCCAGTACGTTTGGCTCAAATTTAGTTGCTATCAGTGCTTCGGTTGTGGGTAGTGCGACCAACTTCTTGGTTAACTTTGGCTTGATGCTATTTGTGCTGTTTTTCCTACTGCGCGACCATGAAAAGATCATCAATACCATGCGTCACATTCTGCCTCTTTCTCGCTCACAAGAAGATAGGTTGTTGGATGAGATTGAAAAGGTGTCTAAATCTGCCGTAATGGGATCATTTTTAACTGCGATTGCTCAAGGTGCTGCAGGTGGCTTCGCTATGTGGTTGGTGGGCTTCCCTGCACTCTTCTGGGGCACTATGATGGGGTTTGCGTCATTTATTCCTGTTATTGGCACCGCGTTGATTTGGATACCAGCTTGTCTGTATCTTCTTTTGACCGGTGAAACCGGCTGGGCAATATTCTTGCTTATTTGGTCAGTTGCAGTGGTCGGTTCTATCGATAATATCCTTCGTCCTCTGCTAATGCAGGGAAGTGCGGGGATGAATACCCTAATGATCTTCTTTTCTTTGCTTGGCGGTTTGCATGTCTTCGGCTTAATTGGTTTAATCTACGGCCCGCTGATCTTTGCCATCACTATGGTGCTGTTTAACATGTATGAAGAAGAGTTCAACGACTTCCTCGATCAGCAAGATAACAACTAGTAAGAGTAAATTAATGAGTGCCTACACCGCCCCAAGTCAGATAGCTGAACGTCAACTTGCTTACTTCGCTGGAAAGCGAATCGTCATTGCAGGAGAAGCAGAGGATCATTTCCCAAAACAGCTACAACAGCACGCTGAAGCGGTGACCGTATTTACATCTCACTATGGTTATCATCAACAAATGCAGCGCATCGGTGTTGATAGCCAGTTTGGTGTTGAGTTTGATAACAATGTTGATGCTGACATGCTATTGCTTTACTGGCCAAAGGCGAAAAGTGAAGCAAAATATCTGCTCGAGATGATGCTCAGTAAACTGCCGCCAGAAACAGAGGTTGCCGTAATCGGTGAAAACCGTTCTGGAGTAAAAAGCATAGAGAAAATGTTCAAAGAGTTTGGTCTTATCAATAAGTATGACTCGGCGCGTCGCTGCTCTTTTTACTGGGGGTTAAGCCAAACGCCACCATCTAGCTTTGAACTCAATGATCACTTTAAGTCTTATCAAGTTGAGCTAGAAGGTGTCTCTATCGAAGTTCAAAGCCTACCAGGAGTATTCAGCCATGGTGAGTTTGATTTAGGTTCTAAATTGCTACTTGCAAACCTACCTAAGCTGAAGGGCAAGGTTCTCGATTTTGGCTGCGGTGCAGGCATTATTGGTGCTGCGATGGCATTAAAAAATCCATCAATAGAGTTAGAGATGTGCGATGTGAGTGCCTTTGCTGTGGAATCAAGCAAGCGCACCCTTGAGGCAAATGGACTCAAAGGGCGTGTTTTTGCTACTGACGTGTATTCTGAAGCAAATACAGACTACCAATTTATTGTTAGTAACCCTCCTTTCCACTCAGGATTAGATACCAGTTACAGTGCGACAGAAACCTTACTGGCCGATGCTCCAAAGCATCTCACTCGAAATGGCGAACTGGTAATTGTGGCTAATAGTTTTTTGAAATACCCACCGATTATCGAAAAAGCCTTCGGTAATTGTGAAACTACAAGTAAAACCAATAAGTTCGCGATCTACCACGCAACGAAATAAAACTGTGTGAGGCAACACGCTTTTTTAAGCCTCTGCTTGCCTCACTGCATTTGGCGGGTACATTTCAGCAATGATGATCTCATTATCAGGCCTTGAATTAGTACCCTATGTCAAAAAGTCACGCTCGCCCAAAGTTTAAACGTCTACAAAGCACCCTTATGGGCGCCTTTATGCTGGTCAGCCTTATCCCAATGCTGCTGGTTGCTTTTTTCTTTCTTCGTTCTCACACTCAAGACCTTCAAGAACAAAGCACCACTTACCTAACCTCGATGAGAGATGGCAATGCCAACAAGGTTAGCGCTTACATAGGAAATCTTGACTCAGAAGTGATTGGCTTTGTTCATTCGGAATTGGCTTACGCCAGTGGTGGACGTTTTTATGGGCTGATTGACTCTTTTAGACGCTTAGGGAAAGACCTAGAAGAATCTAGAAGCATAGGTCAACAGAGGTATATTCCAGGCTCAGGGGATGCTATCCGCACCAAAACCGTCAGAGGCAACGACAACTACACCAGTGTTGAGCGCTACCGATTACTGCATAAGCGCTACCATTCAACCTTCCAAAGCTTGTTAGAGCGCTCGGACTTCGATGATATCGCTTTAGTGGATCTCGAGGGCAACGTCGCCTATTCAGTCCATAAGTATGATTACTATGCAACAAACCTAAATTCTGGTCGCTACAAACAAACCGAATTGGGCGATTTGTTCAAGCAACTAAAAGACTATGTTGCCACAAATAAAGACTCCTTAGAGCAATACAATGACATTGTTCTTATGAGTGATTTCTCCATTGAAGGTAACTCGAGCAGCACTGAAGAAGTCGCTTGGTTTGCTGCTCCAATCGTGCAAAGAGGTTATTTACATAGCTATGCGTTCTTTCGACTGCCTCTGTCTGCGCTCACTGACCTCATCACCGAGGAACACCTCGTTAACCTGAATGTATCCTTATTTGATAAGTCCTTAAAACTACTCGCAAGCAGTAGCGATGATGTTGATGCCAAACAGAGCTCTCCTGTGGCCATAAAGGCTCTTGAAGGCTCTGCCGAGGTTGAAACCTATACCAACTTATCTGATGACAACACCATCGCTGCCTATGCACCTATTGATGTACACGGACTCACATGGGCCGTGGTGGTTGAGACTCCAGAAGAAGTCGCGTTTGAACGAGTTAACCAGTTATTTAAGCTGTTTTTCATCATTGTATTGAGCGCTGCCATTGTCGTAGTAGTAGCCTCTCACTATCTGTCGAACTTCATTACCACCCCATTGCTCAAGCTTACGTGGGCCGCTGAGCGAATCTCTGCAGGAGATCTGAAAGAAAATGTTGAAGGCACTAAGCGCAAGGATGAGATAGGAAGGCTCGCAGTCAGCTTTGAGAGAATGCAGCGTTCTATTCGAGAAAAGATTGAATTAATCAAAGAGCAAAACAAAGAGCTCGAATTTAACCTAGACACCATTGCCACGCAAAATGGTGAGCTTCAGCTTGCTGATAAACTAAAAGATGAATTCTTAGCTACCACTTCCCATGAACTAAGGACACCACTGCACGGCATGATTGGAGTCGCGCAAGCTATGCTTAGCGAGGCTCATGGAAGCGTACCGCCTTCTCAACGATACCAATTAGAAATCATCATCAATAGCGGGCATAGACTGTCTAACTTGGTGGATGACCTATTGGATTACCACAAGATGCAATATGGTCATTTGCAGCTTGAACCCACCGCAGTTTCGCTCTCATCTGCATCTCAGCTGGTTGTCGAGTTATCAAAACATCTGGTTGATAAGAAGCCCGTTCGTATCATCAACCAAATTGATAGTAGCTTGCCTATGGTTAGTGCCGATCCGCAAAGGCTTGAGCAGGTGCTGTACAACCTTGTTGGCAACGCGATCAAATTCACTTCGGAAGGCAAAGTGATCTTGAATGCAGAGCAGCAAGGCGAACAACTAAGAATACAAGTGATCGATACCGGACATGGCATCCCTAAAGAGGATCTAGATAATATATTTGAGCCTCTAACTCAAAGTAACTCTTCTGGTTACCATCAAGGCACAGGGCTTGGGTTATCCATCAGTAAACGTTTGATTGAAATCATGCGCGGCGAACTGACTGTTACCAGCCAACCCATGCTCGGCACTACCTTTACCATGACTCTGCCACTTGCCAGCAAGCAAGAACTTGATGCCTTCAACAGTGAATCAGAAACTGAACATTATTCTCGAGAAGAGTTTCATCAAACCGAGTTTGATGAGCAGTCCCTCTCTTTGCCTAAGAATCCAGATGGCAAGCTAGTCATGATCGCGGACGATGAACCTGTGAACCTCAAGATTCTGGAAAGTTTCTTGCGAGTAGAGGGATATAGGGTGGTGAGCGCGCATAATGGCCGAGAGGTGCTTGACCTTATTGCTGAGGAAAAACCCGATATCCTGCTGTTAGATATCATGATGCCGGAGCTGAGCGGATTCCAAGTTTGTGAGTACTTACGTAACTTGTATAACTACAACGAACTGCCAATCATCATGCTCACCGCTTTGAACCAAACTGAAGACAAAGTGAAAGGCTTTGACTGTGGTGCCAATGACTATCTGGTTAAGCCATTTAATAAGCAGGAGCTATCCGCGCGAATTCAGGTACATATTAATGCTAGTCTGTCGGAAAGGCGTAAGCAGGAGAACGACTCACTAAGTGCTGAACTCACCCAGCGTGAAAGAGTCGAATCTTTACTTCTAGAGACTCAAACTAAGCTTCTCGAGCAACTAGAGAGTACTCCAGAGGCCATCGTTTGTATCAACGAAAACCATAAGATTACCTTTGCTAATAAATCGGCTACTGAACTACTAAAGCGCTCTATTGAGCAAATCAAGCGCTCGCAAATTGAAGAGTTCATTGCGCCGAAGCACCTGCAATTTGATCAGCCACACCGCAGCATGGATATCGATGTCTTTGTCGATGAAACCAAACAGGTCATAGCCAGTGATATCTTTACCCTGCCGTTAGAAACCGGGTTAAGAGGCATGATTATCTTCAACTCAGATCCTGATGATGCTAACCAACGCATCAATAATCTCGAAGTCGCGCTGGATGCCTTAGCGAGCTACGCTTTTGCTGGCGATAAGTCACAACTAGAAGAGCTTAAAGAGCTAGGGGATGAGTTTGCAGACTTGGTCGAACAGTTAGATAACAGCAAGGACAACAAACAGCAGAATATGCGACAACTGCTCGTAGACTGCATGTCATCAGCACTTGAGTATTGGGAAAGCCATGACGGCAATACCAAATTCAACTTCGCTGAGCAAAGTGGTCTATGGCGTGTATATCTGGATAGAAGCACCCTGCAAACCAGAACGCTGGATAAATACCTAAGAATAGAGACGCTACCCAAGACTCCACGCTGGCGTACCGTGCTCAATTCTCTAGACTTTATTCTTGCACACTCAAATCACGATGATGCTCAGCGAGCACAGTTAGCTGATTTAAGAGAACAACTACAGAGCTTAGTCACCCAATAACACTTAAAGAAAGAGCTTTTTACACCCTGTAATAAGCTCTTTCGTTATTTGCCACTCTTATTTTCCAGTTCTAAAAAAGAATGAGAGACAACGATATTCCCTACCCTAAAAAGCCCTATACCGACCCCTTTAACGCAGATTTATTCAAATTTGCGAGCATAATCACAACAAATTCATAGTCATATTTTTAACTTGCGAATAAAGTAATAAAACTTAGTTCAATCAAGATCACGAACTAACAAAAACATGATGTAAACACTACTACATATAGCAATAAGAGTAAGTAAACACTAACAACACTCATATTTCCCATTGTGACCTGTATAAAAAAACAACTGACCCAACACCTAATAACGCCGCTATATTAACGATTTTGACATCAAAATGGCCTTGTTTAACGTTTTTGACGGGAATGTAAATTGACGATTTTGACTGGAGAGACAATTCTACTCTCAACCAATGGTTCTCAGAGTCATACAGATGACCCGCCACAGTTAAGCAGTCACGTCGTTGGGTGGCACTGTTTAAGCAACTGACTCAGGCAATCAAGCTTGGTTACTTACTAATAAAGAAGCAAACACAGACTAAGGATAAACTATGCTTGCTAACATAAAAAAAACAGCTCTTGCTACCGCGGTAATCGCAACTGCAGCGACTGCAATCTCTGCACCAGTAGCAGCAAGATCGGAACTTACTATCGTACCTGATTTCTACCCTACAATGGTTCGCAACTTTAACCCCTACTTAGCGACGAACCTGCGCACTACGACTGACTTTATCTACGAGCCACTGGTTGTTTTCAATGAGATGCACGGCAATACACCGGTTATGCGTCTGGCTGAAAACTTTGCGATGGCTGATGATCTAAAGAGCGTTACCTTTGATATTCGCAAAGGCGTTAAATGGTCTGATGGTGAAGCTTTTACTGCTGATGATGTAGTTTTTTCTTTCAATCTAGTTGCTAACAACACGGCATTAGACCAGACAGGTATCAACAAGTGGGTAAGCAAGGTAGAAAAGCTGAATGATTACCAAGTTCGCTTCTTGCTAACAGAAGGCAATTCAAACGTTCCTTATGAAATTGCTAAGGTACCGGTTGTTCCAGAGCATGTGTGGTCAAAGGTTGAAGACCCAACGTCTTTCACCAATGAAAACCCTGTGGGATCAGGCCCATTCACTGAAATCGACACCTTTACTCCTCAGCTATACATTCAGTGTGAAAACCCTAACTACTGGGATGCAGACAACCTAGATGTTGACTGTCTTCGTGTTCCCCAGATTGCTAACAACGATCAGCTTCTAAGTAAGATTGTTAACTCTGAACTGGATTGGACATCGTCTTTCATTCCAGACATTGACCGTACCTACAAAGCCGCTAACCCTAATCATGGTTACTGGTATCCACCAGCAGGCACACAAGCGCTGGTTGTGAACTTTAAAAACCCAGATCCAGCAAAGAATGAAGCACTCACTAATGTAGATTTCCGTCGTGCTATGGGTATGGCGATTGACCGTGAAACTATCATCGATATCGCATTCTATGGTGCCGGAACGGTGAATGATTTTGGCTCAGGTCTTGGTTATGCATTCGAGGCTTGGTCTGATGAGGGAACTCACAGCAAATACCAAAAATTCAATTCATACCACCCAGAAGATGCCCAAAAGCTATTGGAAGAAGCTGGCTTTAAGGACACCAATGGTGATGGCTTTGTAGAAACTCCATCAGGTAAGTCTTTTGAGCTGTTAATTCAGTCACCAAACGGTTGGACAGACTTTAACAACACCGTTCAACTGGCTGTAGAGCAGCTAAACGAAGTTGGCATCAAAGCGCGTGCTCGTACTCCTGAGTTTGCGGTATACAACCAAGCCATGCTTGAGGGTACTTACGATGTGGCTTACACCAACTACTTCCACGGTGCTGACCCACACCTATATTGGAACAGTGCATATAACTCAGCTCTGCAAGAAGGCAGTGGTATGCCTCGCTTCGCAATGCACTTCTACAAGAATGAAGAGCTAGACAACCTTCTAAACAGTTTCTACAAAACTGCAGACAAAGATAAGCAAATGAAGATTGCTCACGGTATTCAGCAGATCATTGCTGAGCATCAAGTAACAATCCCAATCATGTCTGGCGCAAGCAACTATCAGTACAACACTACTCGATTTACGGGTTGGTGGACTGAAGACAACGCCAAGGGCCGTCCAAATATCTGGGCTGGTATTCCTGAGCGCCTACTTCACGTGCTAGATCTAAAACCTGTCGAGTAATCGACATTCAAAGGCGCACCAAATGGTGCGCCGATTAATTCCCCTCAAAGTCAATAACAACTATGGCGCTAAAGCGTCAGGGGACTCTTCGCCCAAAAAGCGAGCTTTATCCGAGATAAGGAAAATAAATCGGATAGTTAAGGTGTAGGTATGGGATATTTTCTAAGACGTCTATCGTTCTATTTTATCGCGCTGCTAGTCGCAGCGACGATTAACTTCATTATTCCGCGAGCAATGCCTGGTGACCCCGTTACCATGATGTTTGCTAACGCGACAGCCCAAGTGACTCCAGAGCGCATCGAGGCCATGAAACAACTGCTCGGCTTTGTTGATGGTCCGCTGTGGATGCAATACATCACTTATATCAAGAGTATTCTTAGCTGGGAGCTAGGTACCTCTATCAAATTCTACCCACTGAGCGTCAATGAATTGCTTGGCGGCGCCTTTGGTTGGTCTTTATTTCTAGCCGGCACTGCAGTGGTGCTTTCATTCTCTCTTGGCTCAATATTAGGCATCTTCGCTGCTTGGAAACGTGGTAGCAAATACGACACCTTTATCACCCCAGGTATGCTGGTTATTCAAGCCGTACCCCAGGTAGTTATCGCTATGCTGGCGATGTTCATCTTCGCTATTGGTCTTAAATGGTTCCCTACTGGTTACGCGTACACCGCAGGTATAACGCCAGACTGGACCAGTTGGGAATTTATAAAGAACGTTGCTTATCACGCAATACTGCCCTTATTTTGCGCCTCAATTGTGCAAATTGGTGGTTTCCTAGTGAATATGCGCAACAACATGATTAACTTGCTAGCTGAAGACTACATCACCATGGCAAAGGGCAAAGGCCTTAGCGAGAACCGAGTAGTATTTAACTACGCTGCGCGAAACGCCTTACTACCCAGTGTCACAGCCCTTTCTATGTCATTGGGTATGGCGATTGGTGGACAGTTAATCATCGAGATCATCTTTAACTACCCCGGCCTCGGCACTGTACTTTTTAACGCAATCACCTCTCGCGACTACCAAGTGCTGCAAGGGCAACTATTAATCATGACCCTATTTATGCTGTTCTTTAACTTGCTAGCTGACATGCTGTATGTACTGCTAGATCCTCGCCTACGCAAGGGAGGTAAGTAACATGAAAGACATACTAAAACTGATTCGAGGCAATACCGTTGCCATGATTGGTGTATTCATTCTAAGTACATTTTTGTTTATCGCTATTGCAGCCCCGCTGATCACTCAGCACGCTCCGGATAAGCGTACAGGTAAGCCTCACGAGTACCCTGGCTTGATAGTCAAAGCCGCTCAAGCAAACCCTGAGGGTTGGGTAGCACAAAACCTAGCAACTGACAGCCGCACCCTACGAATGTCTAAGGATGCAGAACACACCTTAGGCACAACGCGAATGGGTCGCGATGTATGGGCACAGGTAGCCTATGGCGCGCGCGTATCGTTAGCTGTTGGCTTTGGCGCAGGCTTAACTGTGTGTTTTCTTGCGACCATTATTGGCGTATCCGCAGGTTACTTTGGAGGAAAAGTTGATGAATTTCTGACTGCCGCCATGAACATCATGCTGGTGATTCCTCAATATCCATTGTTGTTCGTTGTCGCCGCCTTTATTGGCGAGGCAGGACCGTTAACCATTGCGCTTATCATAGGTCTCACCTCTTGGGCGTGGGGGGCTCGTGTCGTAAGAGCACAGACCCTTGCACTACGTGAAAAAGAGTTTGTTAAGGCTGCAGAAGTCTTAGGTGAGTCTTCATTTAGGATCATCTTTGTAGAAATACTGCCGAACCTAATTTCTATCGTGGGTGCCAGTTTCATTGGCTCTGTGATGTACGCAATCATGATGGAAGCCACTATCTCCTTCTTAGGTATGGGCGATCCCAACACCATCAGTTGGGGCATCATGCTGTACAACGTACAGACCTCCTCTTCTATGTTAATTGGCGCTTGGTGGGAACTATTGGCTCCATGTATGGCGTTGACGCTATTGGTCACAGGCCTAGCACTACTTAACTTTGCGGTTGATGAGATTGCTAACCCACAGCTTCGCTCTCATAAAGGCATGCGTCGCTGGAAAAAAATGGCCAAGTTAGACAAGAAAGAACGCAAATCTGAACCTGTTAAGGTTCCAACCCACCCAATCATGCGCGGAGACTGATCATGACTGAACCATTAATTTCTGTGCGTAATCTTTGTGTGGATTACATTACCGATGCAGGTGATGTGCGAGCATGCAATAACGTGAGCTTTGATATCGCTCCCGGTGAAGTATTTGGCCTAGCGGGTGAATCTGGCTGTGGTAAATCCACCGTTGCCTTCTCCCTGATGCGCCTGCACAAGCCACCTGCTTTTATCTCTGGCGGAGAGGTGATCTTTAACGGCGAAGATATTCTGCAATACAGTGACGACCGCATGCAGGCGTTTCGCTGGAGCGAGATGTCTATGGTATTTCAAAGTGCCATGAATGCCCTTAACCCAGTATTGCCAATAGAAGAGCAGTTCTGTGACGTTATTATGCGCCACACTAACATGACTCGAGAGCAAGCGATTAAACGCGCAGAGGGACTACTGGAGATCGTTGATATCCATCCTAGCCGACTGAGCGATTACCCTCATCAGTTCTCCGGTGGCATGCGCCAAAGATTGGTCATTGCCATTGCCTTGGCCTTGAACCCTAAGATGATCATTATGGATGAGCCTACTACGGCACTTGATGTGGTGGTGCAGCGAGAGATCCTACAAAAGATCTACGCTCTAAAAGAAGAGTTTGGCTTTTCTATCTTGTTTATCACCCATGACCTTTCACTGATGGTGGAGTTCTCTGATCGAATCGGGATCATGTATTCAGGGGAGTTGATTGAAGTGGCTCCTGCCAAGCAAATTCTTGAGCAGCCCTTCCATCCTTATACTCGCGGATTAGGTAGCTCCTTCCCGCCACTAACTGGTCCTAAAACCAAACTGACAGGTATTCCTGGTAACCCATTGAACCTACTAGAAATCCCTGAAGGTTGTCGCTTTCAGGCACGTTGCTCCGAGGTCACAGAGCGATGTAAGACAGTCCCTACGCACTTGCGTCAGATAGAGCATCAACGCTTTTCAAACTGTCACCTGTTTGGTGAACCTATCGCACAACAAGAAGTCAGCTAAGGCCATTGGAGAAGTAACATGAGCAAAGCAACAGGCGAATTACTCATTGAAGGCAAGAACTTAGTCAAAGACTTTCCTGTGAGTAGCAACGCACTCAAAAACCCAATGATGCGAGCCATCAATGACGTGTCATTTAAGATGTATAAGAGCCGCGGATTATCGGTAGTCGGTGAGTCTGGTTCAGGTAAGTCCACCACCGCCAAGATGATTGCCAAGATGTACGCACCGAGTAATGGCAGCATCGAATATCGTGGGCGTGATATCCAAACCATCACTAAAAAGTCAGACCTAATGCGCTACCGCGAGGGAGTGCAAATGGTATGGCAAGACCCCTTTGGCTCTCTCAACCCAACCCATAACATCTTTCACCATATAGCCAGACCACTTTTGATCCATAAGAAGGTGTCGCGAGGGAATAAAAAAGAGCTACAAGAGCGTGTTTACGATCTTCTTGAGCAAGTTGGCTTAATCCCGCCAAAAGAAACAGCAGAAAAGTTTCCGCATCAACTCTCTGGTGGTCAACGCCAAAGGGTAAATCTAGCACGCAACATTGCTGTAGGTGCCGAAGTGGTACTTGCTGACGAACCTACCTCTATGCTGGATGTGTCCATTCGCGCAGGCGTACTCAACCTGATGGAGGAGATGAAGTTTGAAAAGCAGATGTCTCTTTTGTATATCACTCATGATATTGCCACAGCGCGTTACATTGCCGAAGACATCGCCGTAATGTATGTGGGTCACATGGTGGAATGGGGGGACACCGATGAGGTCATAGCCAACCCTCAGCATCCGTATACACAATTGTTGGTCTCTGCTGTGCCCGATCCAGCCAAATCTATCCACGAAAAATTGGCTGGCAATAAAGGGGAAATCCCCCTTTGGACTCCGGAGTCTGTTGGCTGTCCTTTTGCTGGGCGCTGCCTACACGCTACCGACAAATGTAAAGATAAACTCCCTGAAGTCACTCAACTGTCCGATAACCACTTTGTACGCTGTTACTTGCACGAGGGTTAAGAGTGACTTCTGTTTTGGCCCCCACTTTTGGGGGCTATTTTTCTATAAGGAATAACGACTTATGCAGTTGTTAATCAATCAAATCGGCTATTCCACTGCGGCCAATAAACAGGGAGTCCTTCTCTCTCCTTACGCTCTACCCCTTGAAACAGTAGACAACCTAGATGTCATCATTGTTGATACTGCCACCAAGCAAGAAGTGGCTCGCATTCCACTGCAGCCCGGCTCTCAGGTGGATCAATGGAACATAGGGTGGAGCTACCCTTTTGACTTTAGCAAGCTCAACAAAAGCGGGACCTATCAGGCTCGCTTTGAAGACTGTTCATCACATTCGTTTAAGATTCAGCCTCAACTATTGTTCAAGCGCACCTTTTCTGATCTTTTGCATTATTTCAAATCTCAGCGTTGTAGTGGTATCTATGATCAAGCAGATCAACAAGCGAAACTGTTAGGCTCAGAGCGAACCATTGATGTCTCTGGTGGTTGGTATGATGCCTCTGGCGATGTAAGCAAATACCTAAGCCACCTATCTTATGCCAACTATATGAATCCACAGCAGATTCCTATGCTGGTTTGGAATCTGCTTTCTAGCTTAGACAAGTTAAAGGGGGAGCCAAGTTGCCACTCTTTCACTCAAGCGCGTCTGATTGACGAGGCCTTATTTGGCGCTGATTTTCTGGTGAGAATGCAAGATGTAGAAGGCTTCTTTTACATGACGGTGTTTGATCAATGGAGCAAAGACCCTGCCCAGCGAGACATCTGTGCCTATAAAACCCAAGCAGGCATTAAGCTCGATAGTTATCACGCAGGCTTTCGCCAAGGAGCGGGGGTTGCTATTGCTGCCCTCGCCTCTGCCGCTAGGCTTAAGCAAAGCGGTGAGTTCAGCAATAGCGCCTACTTGCAACAAGCGGAGCTTGGCTATTGGCACTTGATTGAGCACAACCAAAACTATCTAGACGATGGTACTGAGAACATTATTGATGAGTATTGCGCGCTACTTGCAAGCATCGAACTCTATAAAACAACCAGTGAGCCTCGCTATTTAGATGAGAGTCGCAGTTGGACTAAAAAGCTTATTGCTCGTCAGTCTAGTGATGATTACTGCCATAACTTTTGGTCAGCCAATAGCGATGGTTCTCGCCCTTATTTTCATGCTGCAGAAGCGGGATTGCCCGTTATCGCCCTATGCTGTTTTCTCGATATTGAGACAGATATTGAGATAAGAAGTCAGGTAGTCGACATCATCAATGCATCGTTATTATTTGAGCTCAGCATCACTCAGAAGGTAGCCAATCCCTTTGGCTACCCTAGGCAGTATGTCAAAGATGTTAGCGGCGAGAAACGTGATGCATTTTTTATTGCTCAAGATAACGAGTCAGCCTATTGGTGGCAGGGAGAAAATGCTCGCCTTGCCTCACTGACCGCGATGGCGCATTTTGCACTTCCATATCTTTCTGGGCACTTAGTTCCTCAGGTACAAAACTACGCACAACAATCCCTTAACTGGATTCTAGGCCTTAATCCCTACGATATGTGCATGCTCGACGGGCATGGACACAACAACCCAGATTACCTTCCAGAATTAGGCTTTTTCAATGCAAAAGGAGGGATTTGTAATGGCATCACCGCAGCCTTTGATAACCCGCTAGGCATTGGATTTAAACCAGCAGAATACGCAAATAACCTAGAACAAAACTGGCGCTGGGGAGAGCAGTGGCTACCTCATGCGGCATGGTATCTATTAGCTATCGCCTATCAAACCAGTGATGAATTATCAGGAGACTCTCAATGAGCCTATTTCGTCTCGACCTAAAAGTCATTAATCAAACTGAGCAGCGAACTCGTTTTTCAATGACGCTTAGCAACCACTCTTCACAAACACTCGAAGATTGGACTCTCTATTTTTCCATTACCCGCTTTTTAGATGCAAGCAGCAATACGCTAGGTGAGCTTTCTCAGTTGGGTAGTTTCTGCACATTAAAGTCACTGCCTAAGCTTAAATGCGGTGGCCTATTCAACACTGAATTTGAGATGGCAACACCACCTTTACAGCTGCAATGTGATGGTATTTTAGAGGCGTTTATTACGACGCCAGAGCACAATTCTGTGGAGGTGACACCGCTGGAACTCATAGAACCTAAACTACACGCACAGCCTTTAAGCGCGGTACGCAAGGCGAGCTTTGGCATTATTCCTAAACCCCAGGAGACAAATATTGGCTCTGGTGTCTTTGAATTTACTCATCAAGAAGGGATATTTGTAGAGAGCGAGCACGCAAAAGAAGCGGCTTTATGGCTGATTGAAGCAAAGCCTGAACTAGGTTTAACCTTAAGTGATCAAGCAAGCAGAATCGTGTTTAAGCAACTTGAAGGCTTATCTCAGCAGTCTTACCAATTAGAGGTATCTTGCAACTCAATCACTCTATTTGCCAGTGACTGCCAAGGGTTTAGTCACGCTGTCGCCTCCCTATTGCAACTGCTTGGCAATGGCGTCAAAGCCACTTGCGTTCAGATATCAGATAGCCCAGTTTATAACTATCGAGGGATGATGCTAGATTGCTCAAGACACTTCCATGAACTTGAGCAGATCAAATTGATCATTGATCAACTGGCTCGCTATAAATACAACCACTTTCATTGGCACCTCACCGATGATGAAGGTTGGCGTATTGAGATCAAAGCCTTCCCTGAGCTGACCGATATTGGTGCATGGCGAGGCAAAGACCTACCTCTTACCGCTCAGTTCAAACACATCGATTCCAAGTATGGTGGGTTCTATTCTCAGCAACAGATAAAAGAGGTGATTGCCTACGCTAACCGTCGAGGGATCACTGTGATCCCTGAAATCGATATACCGGGTCATTGCCGCGCAGCAATCAAGGCACTGCCTCATCTTTTGCTCGATAGTGAAGACAAGTCTATCTACCGCAGTGTGCAGCACTATACCGACAACGTTCTCTCCCCTGCATTAGAAGGAACCTATAAATTCCTCGATAAGGTACTAGAAGAGGTCGCTGACTTGTTCCCTGCCCCTTACGTGCATATCGGTGCAGATGAAGTCCCTGAAGGGGTTTGGACAGATAGCAAAAAATGCCAAGCGCTAATGGCAGAGCACGGCTATTCTGACGCCAAAGAACTGCAAGGACATCTATTGCGCTACGTAGAAAACAAACTAAGCAGTTTGAACAAGCGAATGCTTGGTTGGGAAGAGGCTCAGTATGGCGATAAGGTTAGCCAGCAAACAGTAATCTATTCGTGGCAGAGCGAAGAAGCAGCCATAAAATGTGCACGCAAAGGCTTTGATGTGGTGCTGCAACCGGGTCAATACACCTACCTCGATATGGCTCAAGAATTTGATGCGACCGAGTCTGGATTCTATTGGGCGAACATCACTCCGCTAAAACACGCTTATCACTATCGTCCATTAAGCGAGATTGAGGCTAACGATCCTATCCAACAGAAGGTGTGGGGAATCCAAGCGGGATTATGGTGTGAACTCATTGATAGCGCCGAGCGACTGCAATATATGGTGCACCCTAGACTGCAAGCCATCGCAGAGGTCGCGTGGACTAAAGAAACCAACAAAGATTGGGATGATTTCTTATCTCGTTTACAGCTTGATCTAGAAGGGTTAGAGGGTCGCGGTATCCAATATCGCAACCCTTGGTCTTAAAAAGCCAGCAGCTGAGTTGGGGTTAAGGTAACGTCAACTCGGCTACCAATATCTAATTGCTCTATGGAGCTAGACAGTAGCTTATGTCCATCCACATCAATAACGTAGCGGAAGTGATCACCCATAAACTGCTGTTCTAGTACCTTAGTTAATCCATCAGGATTTGCAGTCAGTTGCAGGTGTTGAGGCCTAAACAATATATGGGCCTGCTCATCGGTACTTTGCTGCTTAGAGAGTGCGTTAACCACACCAAGGGCAGTTTGATATACCCCTTGCTCTACTCTGCGCCCTGGTAAGTAGCTGCCACCACCAAGGAAGTCAGCCACAAATCGGCTCGAAGGGTTGTGATACAAATCGCTTGCGGTACCAAACTGCTCAATGACTCCCTTATTCATCACCGCCATTTTGTCGGCAAAGGCAAAGGCTTCTTCTCTGCTATGGGTAACAAAAATGGCTGTTACCCCTGCTTGCTTGAAGATAGAGCGGATTTGGGCAATCAATTTATGGCGTACTTGGGTATCGATATTCGAGAATGGTTCGTCCAGCAATAGTAGATCAGGCTTATAAGCAAGAGAGCGCGCAATCGCCACACGTTGCTGCTGACCACCCGATAGTTGATGAGGGTAGCGGTCGCCGAGATCTTGCAGGTGAACCATTTCTAGCATCTGCAGAACACGCTCTTTCTGTACTTCTTTCGCCAGTTCTTGGATACCAAAACAGATATTCTCAGCGACTGTAAGGTGGGGAAATAGCGCGTAATCCTGAAAGATCATCCCAATATTACGTTGCTCAGGTGCAACCCAATGCTTGCCATCATCAATAACATTGCCGTTGAGTTCGATATAGCCTTTAGTCAGAGGCAATAAACCTGATATCGCCTTAAGCAACGTGGTTTTGCCACAGCCACTGGCACCTAGCAAACAGACAATCTCTCCTTGCTTAACCTTTAAAGACAAAGACTCAAGAACAGTCTGGTTGTCATACTTACAGGTGAGGTCTTTAATGGCTAAGGTACGGCTCATTAGTGTGGTTGCTCCAAAGAACGGTTGACGATAATTAACGGAATCAATCCGACAAGCACAAGGAGAACAGCAGGCATCGCTGCGATTTCCAATTGCTCATCGGAGGCAAAGTTATACACGTAGGTGGCGAGTGTTTCAAAGTTAAATGGTCGCAATAGCAATGCCGCATTTAGCTCCTTCATCGACTCGATAAACACCAATAAAAAGGCGATGAGTGCCCCACGCTTCATTAATGGTATATGCACACGCTGTAGCATCTGGGTACTGTTACATCCCATAGTGCGCGCCGCCATATCCAATGATGGTGATACCTTATTCATACTGCTTTCGATAGTGCCAATGGCGACCGCAGAGAAACGCACTACAAAGGCAAACACGATGGCGAACATTGACCCTGAAAATATAAGACCGGGTCTGCCCCAATCCATTGCCTTAGCAATATCATTAACAAAATGATCAGCGGTTAATACCGGCACCATAACGCCAATAGCAAGCACAGTACCAGGTACCGCATAGCCTAACGATGCTAGGCGCACGAACACATTGCTACTCTTGGTTGCAGATAGGCGATTGTAGAAATTCAATACCACCGCGATAACCAGTGCAATCAATGCCGCCAACACAGAAACCTGCAGACTATTCATCGCATACTGATAAAACTGAGTTGTCCAACTTTCCGAGAAATAGCGATAGGCGTACTGACAAAGTTGCAGTAAAGGGAAGATAAAAGCAACCGCAACAACCGACCAACACCAGGTAACCGCTGCCCACTTTTTCCAGCCTTTAAGTTCGTAACGGAAGTTCTCATGACTATTAAATTGGTTCTGGAACAGTTTCTGCTTTCGACGACTGTATCGCTCAGCACTGATAAGCAAAATAATAACCAGCAGCATAATCGCTGAGATCTTCGCAGCTGCACCCAAATTAGAGTAACCGAGCCAAGTATCAAATACCGCTGTGGTAAGCGTATTTACTGCAAAGTAGCTTACCGTACCAAAATCACCAATGGCCTCCATTGCCACAAGGGATAGACCAACGGCGATAGAAGGACGAATAATCGGTAACGATATACGCCAAAAGCTTTGCCACGGTGAGCATTTTAGCAATCTAGCCGATTGCAGAATACTGACGCTCTGTTCCATGAATGCCGCGCGACACAGCAGATAAATATATGGATAGAGAACCAAAGACAGCACCCAGATAGCGCCACCTAAAGTGCGCATATCAGGAAACCAGTAATCTCCAGGCCCCCAACCAGTGATGTCCCGTAGGAAAACCTGCAAAGGACCGGCAAAGTCAAACCAGTCCGTAAATACGTAACCGACGATATAACCAGGCATTGCCAGTGGCAGAACCATTGCCCACTGCAACACTTTTTCTGAAGGAAGGCGACACATGGCCATTAGCCAGGCGCTTGGAATACCAATTAACAAGGACAGCAACATCACACCAAATACCAACCAGAAGGTATTTGAGACGTAGGTAGGCAACACCGTAGCAAAAAGGTGGGAGAACAAATCGTTGTCACCACCAATACTGGTGTAAAAAATGGCTAAAATTGGCAAAACCAGTAGCACAGCTAACAGTGCGCTACTGGTTCGAAATACTGGATAGTTTTCTTTCATCAAATAACTTGAAAAGGCGTCCTAAAGACGCCTTGTTTCTAAACCTTAAAGTTTATAGGTGTTTATCCCATGCAGTGTATTACAGGTCAAACTTAGTTTCATCCAATAGCTTCACAGCAATGGCATGATTTTCAGCAATCTTTTCTAGCGCTAGAGTATCTGCCTTGAAGTCACCCCATGATGCGACAAGCTCAGAACGCTTCACACCTTCTTTCACTGGGTACTCATAGTTCACTTCTGCATACATTTGCTGAGCTTTATCACCCGTTAAGAATTCCATAAGCTTCAGAGCATTCTCGCTGTTTGGAGAGTGCTTAGCCATTGCCATACCACTCACGTTTACGTGTGTGCCGTTAGATTCTTGACCAGGGAAATTAATGTAAACTGATTCCGCCCACTCAACTTGCTTAGGATCATTAACCATCTTACCTAGGTAGTAGCTGTTACCTAGTGCTAGGTCACAAAGACCTTCTTTAATCGCTTTAACTTGAGCACGATCATTACCTTGAGGCTTGCGAGCTAGGTTTGCCTTAACGCCTTCAAGCCAAGTTTTAGCTTCAGCTTCACCGTAGTGCGCCACCATAGAAGCCACTAGAGAAACATTGTATGGGTGCTTACCGCTACGAGTACAGATCTTGCCTTTGTACTCTGGATTAGCTAGATCTGTGTAATCAAAATCAGAACCAAGCTTACCTACGCGATCACGAGAAGAGTATACGTTACGTGCACGTAGAGTCAGTGCAAACCACTCACCTTCAGTATCACGGTACTGAGCTGGAACATTTTCTTCGATAACCTTGCTATCAACACTCTGTACAACGCCTTTATTGCTTAGCTCAACCAAGCGGCTGATGTCAGTAGTTAATACTACGTCAGCAGGGCTGTACTCACCCTCTTGAACTAGTTTCTCAGCGATACCTGTATTAGAGAACTTAACGTTTACCGTGATGCCCGTTTGTTTAGTAAATTCATCAAACATTGGCTCAACCAAAAATGGCTGGCGGTAAGAGTATACGTTCACTTCTTCTGAAGCTGATGCGATTGGCGCGAATACACCGCTAACAGCAGCAGTCAACACAAGTAATTTTTTCATTCTAGTTCCCTTAATTGAAAGTGAGAATAGTTATCAATGCGTTTATTATATTCAAGAACTCGTTTCAAACAATGATAAAAAACAACTAAAGTGCAATTTATTTAACTTTATTGCCCATTTATGTGATTCAGCTTCGCAAAAACAAGCTAGTCAAAGCAGAGATAGTCTCTAAAAAGATGACTTTTAGTGGATAAGTTCTACTAAATTCCACGAACTCCCCCTTTTCCACACAAAAAAAAGGCCTACTTTAAAGTAGGCCTTTTGTTAAAAGTTTGATTTAGTGAATTATTGTTTCACTGTCATGAACTCTGGGTAAGCACCGATACCACAATCGTGAACGTCCATGCCTTCCATCTCTTCTTCTTCAGTAACACGGATACCCATAGTTGCTTTCAGTACAGCCCATACCACCATGCTTGCACCAAATACCCAACCAAAGATTACTGCAGCACCTAGAAGCTGAGCACCAAAAGTTGCATCACCGTTGCTTAGAGGCACAACCATCAGGCCAAAGAAACCACACACACCGTGTACAGAGATAGCACCTACTGGATCATCAATCTTGATTTTATCCAAGCCTACGATACTGAATACTACGATTGCACCTGATACTGCACCAATACTAACCGCTGCAAGTGGTGATGGTGATAGAGGGTCAGCTGTAATAGCAACTAGACCTGCTAACGCACCGTTAAGAATCATAGTAAGGTCAGCTTTACCCCAAGTTGTCTTACACACTAGAAGCGCTGCGATTGCACCTGCAGCAGCAGCTGCGTTAGTGTTCAGGAAGATTTGACCTACTGCTGTTGCATTTTCAAAATCAGAAACCATTAGCTGAGAACCGCCGTTGAAGCCGAACCAACCAAACCAAAGGATAAACGTACCTAGTGTTGCAAGAGGCATGTTTGAACCAGGGATAGGGTGAACTGAACCGTTTTTACCGTATTTACCCTTACGAGCACCTAGTAGGATTACACCTGATAGTGCAGCTGCTGCACCTGCCATGTGAACAATACCTGAGCCAGCAAAGTCACTGAAGCCTGCTTCTGATAGGAAACCACCGCCCCAAGTCCAGTAGCCTTCCATTGGGTAGATAAAACCTGTAAGAACGACTGTGAATGCTAGGAAAGCCCAAAGCTTCATACGTTCAGCTACAGCACCAGAAACCACTGACATTGCAGTTGCTACGAACACCACTTGGAAGAAGAAGTCAGACTCTAAAGAGTGATCTGCGCCTTCACCTTGTGTTCCAATCAGGCTGCCAAATGATGGTAGGTAACCGCCACCGCTATTGTCTACGTACATGATGTTGTAGCCTACTAGCAAGAACATAGTACAAGCGATTGCGTACAACACGATGTTTTTAGTTAAGATTTCAGTGGTATTTTTAGAGCGTACTAAGCCTGCTTCTAGCATGGCAAAGCCTGCTGCCATCCACATAACTAACGCACCTGAAATAAGAAAGAAAAAAGTGTCTAGTGCGTAACGAAGTTCCGTTACTGTAGCTGTAAGTTCCATAATAAATTCTCTTGTCCGTTATTCTTAAAGGGCTTCTGTATCCATTTCGCCTGTACGAATACGTACAGCCTGAGATAGGTCGTAGACAAAAATCTTGCCGTCACCAATCTTGCCTGTGTGAGCTGCTTTACTAACAGCTTCAACAACACGGTCAACGTTCTCAGCCTGTGTTGCGATTTCTAGCTTAACTTTTGGCAAGAAATCCACTTGATACTCTGCACCACGGTACAGCTCAGTGTGACCTTTCTGACGGCCAAATCCCTTAACCTCAGAAACAGTCATACCTTCAATTCCCACATCCGATAGTGCTTCACGGACATCGTCCAGTTTGAAGGGTTTTATAATTGCATTGATAAGTTTCATCGCTTTCCCTCTGCATAATTAGTTTCATCAACACTTATACATATACAAAGGGCGTGCCAAGTTTTTAAGACTATGAATTTAAAGGGTTTATAGGGAGAAGGAGAAAATGACGGGGTTTTATTGCACAAATACAGTGCATCAAGCTCACCAAAATTGCACAAATGTTAAAAAATGTCACAAGATTGTGCAATTAAGGGGCAAGAGCCTATCGTCCAGTAGTGAGGAAACGCTGCCATTGGTGAATAAGGATAGAAAAATCCTCTAAACCGCACATTCCAGAACTTTCGCTATCATAGAAGTCCATATCTGGCTCAAACTCTTGTTCATATTGCTGCAGTAATACGTTTTCTTGTACGGTCACTTCGCCCGCTTCAATACTGATGTTGATTTCTGTGCCAGGAAGAGTAAATACATCTGCTAGATTATTTTCTGCCTGTGCTACCAGACTAAGAACTTGGCTGATTTTTTCCATATCATTACCAATCTCTTCATTTAGCCAGCGGCCGATAATCTCGTGCCCCATGCTGCATTGAACGGAGTATTTTCCAAATACGCGTTTAAATTCAAACTCCATAACTCAACCTATACTGCAATAATAACCAAGCGCTACAAGCCCGGCAGTATACCATTATCTTTTTAGAAACGAGCATATTGACGAGTTTGTCGTTACTATCCTGCTGAAAATGCCTAAAACAATACCTGCAATGATGAGAGCCTGTTATGCAACTGAATGAAATGATCGCCAGACAAATTGTTGAACGAACAATGAAGATCATTCCCTACTCCATCAATGTCATGGACGATCAGGGGCGTATTATTGGTTCAAGTGATGCCACTCGCTTGCACCAAAAGCATGAAGGAGCTGTGCTGGCCATCACTGAGTCTCGCGTTGTGAATATAGATGAAGCGACTGCAGAGCATTTAAAAGGTGTAAAACCAGGCATCAATCTGCCTATCCTTTTTCAAGACAAAGTCATTGGAGTAATCGGCATTTCAGGGACACTGCAACAAGTGCATCATTTTGGTGAACTGGTAAAAATGACTGCTGAGCTGATTGTCGAACAGGCGGCACTGATGTCACAGGTCGAATGGAACAAGAGGCATCGAGAAGAATTAGTGCTGCAACTGATCCGTGGCAGTACTCTAAATGACATGCAATTACAGGCGATTGCACAGCGCTTAGATCTCGACTTAGAACAACCTCGAATAGCAGCTGTCGTAAAGGTACTCCCCATTGGCAATAAAGCGCCTTCCCTAGAAAACCTACAGCAATTAGTGCATCTATTAGAATACCCAGAGCGCGACAACCTAGTCGGTATCTTATCGGTATCACAAAATGAGGTGGTCGTCCTAAAGCCTATTACGTTAACTGGAAGCGGTTGGTCAAAAGAGGCTGAAACCAAACGCGTGAATATGCTTCTGAAAAGAATAAAGAAAGAAGCTAAATTTCAAATCAAGATTGCGCTAGGTGATTACTTTCCTGGACTCGCCGGACTCGCCCGCTCCTATGATACGGCTGAACTGACCATGCACAGCGTCGGGAATCGCTCAGGCGAAGTGTTCTTTTATCAAGACCATCGACTTCCAGCCATCATGAGTAGCCTATTGGAAGACCCTTGGATTCGCGAACAGCTAGAACAGTCTTACTTACAATTACGGAAGCAAGACAGCAAAGGGCTACTCATGAAAACGCTCAAGACATATTTGAAGCAGAACTGTGATTCAGCTCTCACCTGTAAGGAGCTACACATTCACCGTAACACTCTGCGTTATCGAATAGATAAAATAAATCAGATAACATCCTTAAATATCAATAATATAGATGACTTATTTCAACTATATATCGCTATCAATTTGTTCCATTGGAAATAGCCACAATTGTGCAACTGCACAACTAGTAACAACAAAATTAGTCGTTTTTTTGTAGAAAGCGCTAAAGACTTGCCACGCCTACCTCTTTATATTTGCCGAAAAATTACAAATTGTTACTTGGGAAATATCACATGATTGAAGTTTCAACCCTCGGCGCACTCGCAGCACTTATCGTTGCTATCGCGCTGATTCTTAAGAAAGTCCCACCCGCCTACGGCATGATTATTGGTGCCTTAATTGGTGGTATTGTGGGTGGTGTATCACTGACAGATACCGTCGGTCTAATGATCGGTGGTGCTCAAGGCATAGTAACCGCAGTTCTGCGTATATTGGCTGCCGGTGTATTAGCGGGTGTACTCATCGAATCTGGCGCTGCCACCTCTATCGCTGAAACCATAGTTAAAAAAGTGGGTGAGACACGAGCTCTACTTGCGCTAGCAGTAGCCACTATGATTTTAACCTCCGTTGGCGTTTTCGTTGATGTTGCGGTTATTACTGTATCCCCAATCGCCCTAGCGATCGCTCATCGTGCCAATATCTCCAAGACAGCCATCTTGCTGGCAATGGTAGGTGGCGGTAAAGCGGGTAACGTAATGTCACCCAATCCAAATGCGATTGCAGCCTCTGATGCATTCAATGTTCCGCTGACTTCTGTAATGGCAGCCGGCGTTGTTCCTGGTCTATGCGGCATGCTATTGGCGTACTTTATTGCTAAGCGCCTAGTTGATAAGGGCTCAAAGGTTTCAGCATCTGAGATTGTAGCCGTTGACCACAGCAAACTGCCTTCATTTGGCGCTGCAATTGTTGCACCTCTAGTGGCTATTGCCCTGTTGGCACTTCGCCCTGTTGCAGGCATTAATGTTGACCCACTGATTGCACTCCCTCTTGGCGGCCTTCTAGGTGCCGTGGTTATGGGGCGCTTTAAAGACTCCAATCAATTTGCCGTTGCTGGACTAAATCGCATGGCTCCAGTAGCCGTGATGCTTCTTGGTACAGGTACCCTCGCAGGCATCGTAGCCAACTCTGCACTAAAAGGCGGGCTGATTGATATCTTGACCGCGTCAGGCTTGCCATCATATCTACTCGCACCAATCTCAGGTGCAATGATGTCACTTGCTACCGCTTCAACCACAGCTGGTACAGCGGTTGCCGCAAGTGTATTTAGCCACACTATTTTAGAGCTAGGTGTTCCCGCTCTTGCAGGTGCGGCAATGATTCACTCTGGTGCTACCGTTCTTGACCACATGCCACATGGTAGCTTCTTCCATGCCACAGGCGGTGCTGTACATATGGGTATTCGAGAGCGTCTTAAGCTTATCCCTTATGAATCTGCGGTAGGTCTAATGATCGCATTTGTTTCGGTAATGATGTTCGGCGTGTTTGGTCTGTTTGTTTAAGTTAAGGGTTTCAAAATGAAAATTGTAATTGCTCCTGATTCATATAAAGAAAGCCTATCTGCAATGGGCGTTGCTCAAGCGATTGAAGACGGCTTCAAACATATAATGCCAGACGCTGAGTACATCAAACTGCCTATGGCAGATGGTGGTGAGGGCACAGTTCAATCACTAGTAGACGCGACAAAGGGCTCTATCACCAAGCACTCCGTGGTTGGTCCGCTAGGAGAAACTGTTGACGGTTTCTACGGCATGCTAGGTGATGGCAAGACTGCGATCATCGAAATGGCAGCAGCTTCTGGCCTAGATTTAGTCGTACCTGAGAAGCGTAACCCATTAAAAACAACCACCTATGGTACTGGCGAGCTAATCAAAGCGGTATTAGATAACGGTGTTGAGCATATTATTATTGGTATCGGCGGTAGCGCTACCAATGATGGGGGCTTGGGAATGGCTCAAGCGCTTGGCATTCGCATGCTAGACGCTGAAGGCAACCAGCTTGGCTTTGGTGGTGGTGAGTTATCAAAACTGGCAACCATAGACCTAAGCAAACTAGATCCGCGCCTACAAAGCGTGCGCCTTGAGGTTGCTTGTGATGTTGATAACCCACTGTGTGGTCCCAAAGGCGCATCACATGTCTTTGGCCCACAAAAAGGGGCAACACCAGATATGGTTGAACAATTAGATGCTAACCTTGCCCACTACGCAAGCATCATGAAACAGCAATTGGGTGCAGACGTCATTAACCTGCCAGGTGCGGGAGCCGCTGGCGGCCTTGGTGCAGCGCTGGTTGGTCTATTAAATGCAGAGCTTCGCCCTGGCATCAACATTGTCATGGATGCAGTAAATCTAGATAGCATTGTTGCGGATGCAGACCTTGTTATTACAGGTGAAGGCCGTATTGATAGCCAAACCATTCACGGTAAAACGCCGATTGGCGTTGCACGCGCCGCCAAGAAGCATAACTTACCCGTCATCGGTATTGCAGGCTGCCTATCTGCAGACTGTGGTGTGGTTCATGCGCACGGTATCGATGCGGTATTTTCAGTTGTAAACCGCTCGGTAGATCTGCCAACAGCACTGGCAGAAGCTGCGGAGAATATTGAGCTAACTGCTCGCAACGTAGCTGCGTTGTATATGATGAAGCGCTCGATATAACAAAGCGTTACGCTACTTTTAATGCAAAAAAAAGGCCGCTATCAAGCGGCCTTTTCATATTTACAGTAACTCTGACATTATGCTGGTTCTTGGAAAATTACCGTATCTGCTTTGTCTGTGTACTCGCCCATACGATGGAAGTTCAGGTAACGGTATGTATCCGCTGCTGTCGCATCAATCTGTGATGAGTACTCTAGGTATTCTTTTTTAGTTGGAATGCGACCTAAGATAGCACCTACAGCGGCCAGTTCTGCTGAAGCCAAGTAAACGTTCGCACCAGTACCTAAACGGTTCGGGAAGTTACGAGTCGACGTTGACATCACTGTTGCCTTATCAGCAACACGTGCTTGGTTACCCATACACAGCGAACAGCCCGGAGTTTCGATACGAACCCCTGCACGTCCAAAGATGCCGTAATAGCCTTCTTCAGTCAGCTGATCACGGTCCATCTTAGTTGGTGGTGCAACCCACAGGCGAGTATCCAACTGACCGTTGAATTTCTCCAATAGTTTACCTGCAGCGCGGAAGTGCCCAATATTGGTCATACACGAACCGATGAATACTTCATCAATTTCAGTACCTTGTACTTCAGATAGTGGACGTGCATCATCAGGATCATTTGGCGCGCACAAGATTGGTTCATCGATCTCTGCCAGATCAATTTCAATTACATGAGCGTATTCAGCGTCTTTGTCCGCTTCCATAAGCTCAGGCTTATCTAGCCACTCTTGCATAGCAGTAATACGACGCTCAATAGTACGACGGTCACCGTAGCCTTCAGCAATCATCCACTTAAGCATAACGATGTTAGAGTTTAGATACTCTTCGATAGACTCTTGAGATAGCTTAACTGTACAACCTGCAGCACTTCGCTCTGCAGATGCATCAGAAAGTTCAAATGCCTGCTCTACGCTTAGGTGTTCAACGCCCTCAATTTCAAGAACGCGACCAGAGAACTCGTTGATCTTGCCTGCTTTCTCAACCGTTAGTAGACCTTGCTTGATGCCGTAATAAGGAATGGCATGAACTAGATCACGCAGCGTGATACCCGGCTTCATTTCACCTTTAAAGCGCACCAAGATAGATTCAGGCATATCCAATGGCATAACACCTGTCGCAGCAGCAAACGCGACAAGACCAGAACCTGCAGGGAAAGAAATACCTAGAGGGAAACGAGTATGTGAGTCACCACCTGTACCTACAGTATCAGGAAGCAACATACGGTTTAGCCATGAGTGGATAACCCCGTCACCTGGACGAAGTGATACACCGCCACGGTTCATGATGAAATCAGGTAGCGTATGGTGAGTGTTCACATCAACCGGTTTTGGATAGGCTGATGTGTGACAGAAAGACTGCATAACAAGATCAGCTGAGAAGCCCAAGCAAGCAAGGTCTTTCAACTCATCGCGAGTCATAGGACCTGTGGTGTCTTGAGAACCTACGGTAGTCATCTTAGGCTCGCAGTATTGACCTGCACGCACACCTTCAACGCCACATGCTTTACCAACCATCTTCTGAGCTAGGGTGTAGCCTTTATCTGATGCAGTTGGGTCAATTGGTTTAGCAAATAAATCAGTCTCTTCAAGGCCAAGCGAAACACGCGCTCGGCTTGTTAGACCACGACCAACAATAAGCGGGATACGTCCACCAGCACGAACCTCATCAAGCAATACTTTGCCTAGTTCAAAGCTAGAAATCTCTTCGCCATTCTTACGTACAACGCCTTCGTATGGGTAGATATCAATCACATCACCCATATTCATTTCTTGAACGTCTAGTTCAATTGGTAATGCACCTGAATCTTCCATTGTGTTGTAGAAGATAGGAGCGATCTTACCACCTAGACAGATACCGCCTGTGCGCTTGTTTGGTACAAATGGGATGTCATCACCCATGAACCAAAGCACAGAGTTTGTCGCCGACTTACGTGAAGAACCTGTACCTACAACGTCACCAACATAAGCAAGTGGGATGCCGTCTTTTTGCAGCTCTTCAATTTGAGTGATAGGACCAACGCTGCCCTGCTCATCAGGGTGGATACCCTCACGCTCCATCTTAAGCATTGCTCTAGCATGCACTGGAATATCTGGACGTGACCAAGCGTCAGGCGCTGGTGATAGGTCATCGGTATTGGTTTCGCCGGTGACTTTAAATACTTTAACTGTGATTTTTTCAGCAACTTTATCTTTCGATGTGAACCATTCAGCATCAGCCCATGATTGAATGACTTTCTTGGCGAACTCATTACCCGCTTTTGCTTTCTCTTCTACATCGTAGAAGGCATCGAACATCAGCAGAGTATGAGAAAGTGCTTTTGTCGCGATAGGAGCCAGTTCAGCGTCATCTAATAGGCTAACTAGCGGTTCGATGTTGTAACCACCCTGCATTGTACCAAGCAGCTCAGCCGCTTTTTGCTTGCTAACTAGCGGCGACTCAACCTCACCCTTAGTGATAGCAGTTAGAAAGCCTGCTTTAACATAAGCGGCTTCATCTACACCTGGTGGAATACGGTTTTCTAGAAGGTCTAAGATGAAGGTTTCTTCACCTTGAGGTGGGTTCTTAAGTAATTCAACAAGTGCAGCCACTTGTTCTGCGTCTAGGGGCTTTGGAACCACTCCCTGTTCAGCACGCTCAGCTACGTGTTTGCGATAAGCTTCAAGCACAACATCATTCCTCTGGTTGTGGTCTGTGAGCCAAAAAGCTACAGACATCCTTTGATCAGACACCTTGTTCTATTGTCGTAATATTTCTGCAACACTTATGCACTGCAGTGAACAAGGGCCAAAATGGTGTACCGAGAATATCAAAATTAACCTTAAATTAAAATCTCGCCATTTTGACCAACATAGCAACTTAGGATGAAATTTTTTACAAATTGTGTCTGAAAGTGCCTCCAGAGGCACTATTTAAAGGCTGTACCTATAATCAAATACACTGACCCCATGCCATCTTCGGTATGACCATAACCAAGAATGACTGGCCCTACAGGTGAGTCGATTCCGGCAAACAATGACCCTGCAACAAACATAGGGGCATCACCAATATCTTTATCTGGCCCAGTCCAAACACCGCCATACTCCACCGAACCACCTAGGTAAACTGGCGATTGGAACATGCCGAAATCATTCTCAAACCATTGATAGCGATAAACCAGCTTCGTAAATGCCTTATTCTGACCAATTAAACTATTTCTTGGGATACCCGACAGGTTTTGAAAACCACCCAAATCATAAGGATCAATAGGTACTGCACCAGAATTATTGGCGTCGAATAAACCCAATTCAGCGGTAGCCACTAAGGTGTGTTTTTCAAAGAAGGTTGCAGCACCTACTAAGTCCATCTTGTACTCGTCGACTCTTTCGTCTTCCTCTGTGGTTGAACCCTGCTCTTCAACTGAATCAAATGAGCTAATGTATTCGAGGTAAACCAATGAACCACGAGTTGGGAAAGATAGGCTATCTAACGTATCGTGAAGGTATCGTGCATACAGAGCTTTTCGTTCAAAGTTTGAATTGCCCACTGACGGAAGTGTTGATAGCTCGGCCTCACCAATGGTGTAGCGAAGACCCACTTTGACTTCATTCCATAGCGCAGGTTGCAAGCCAATACCCAAGTCTGCGACAAACTGCTTGTAGGTCACAGGGATATAATCCTTTGTTTGAGACAAATCATCGATATCACCGGTGATTGATGCCAGAGCAACGTTTCGGCCTTCATCGGTATATTTAAGGGTAAGCGTATTGAACAGTAATTGATTGGCAAAAAATGGGGAGTAAAGGTCAGCTGAGATCAGTTTGTCCGTACCTAACTCTAGATTGGTGCGTAGCTCCGCACCTTGACGACTCAAATCAGTAAAGTTGATAGAGGCTCCTAGCCCATACTTACTCTCTGTCGTAAAATCATCTTCAAGATAAAACCTGAAATTAAGGTAATTCGGTCCCCAATCCTTTTCATCTACACTCACAACAACGGCATTTTCATGCTCTCGCTGTTCAACTCTGTAAGTGATTTTTTCAAAACGGTCTAACGCATAAAGACGAGTAATCCCTTCTTCTATTTCTTCCGGTGTTGGCTGCTCATCCACCCGAAGATCCAAGCGGTGACTGAGAATCTCGGGATTGTAGTGGCTTTGGTTTTGTACTTCTATGGCTTCAATCGGGATCTCGTCTCCCATGACCATAAGGTCTGCTAATAACGCTTTGTGCTCGGTATAAGCGGCATACTCTTCCTCAGAAAGAGAGTAGCGCATCAACTTATCACGATTGGCCATTGCCGCTTCATAACCCAATTCATAGGCCTCAGGCATAGCACTAAAATCGGTTGTACCTATCGTCCCTACCTCTGGCTTCAAATAAGTATCGTCTGCCGTCAAAAGTTTAGCTTTTTCTAAGGTGCCTCGCTGAACCAAATAATTAGATAGCTGACCACCCACATCTAAAAAGCTTCTGAGCTCTTCTTTCGATTTATAGTTACTGGAGATATCAACCGCAATAATGTAATCCGCACCCATATCTTTGGCGAGATCAACCGGCATATTGTTGACCACACCACCGTCTACCAGCATGCGACCATTTACCTCATAGGGAGGGAGTGCTCCGGGTACCGACATAGACGCCATCATGGCGTCAACTAGGTAGCCTTTGTCGATAACAACTTCTTCGAGTTCAACAATATCAGTGGCAACTGCGCGATAACGAATAGCCATGTTATCAAAGGAGTCTATCGCAGGAGGGTTGCGAGAGGTTTCACGCAAAATGCGCAACATCCCTTGTCCTTGCACAACCCCTTTAGGAGTTTTAATGGTACCCATACCAACACCAAGGTCAGTATTAAGTTGATAGCGGTCTTCGTATTCTTTATCGCGCAGACGGCGATCAGAGCGGTTTACTTGATCACGATAACCGGAGTTCCAATCAACGGTCGTCAAGTAGCCTTTAATTTGATCAGCGCTTTGTCCGGTAGCATAAAGTCCACCGACGTACGAACCCATACTGGTACCAGTGATGATATCAACAGGGATTCGCATCTCTTCAAGTGCTTTAAGTACCCCTATGTGGGCTGCGCCTTTTGCCCCACCACCAGCAAGTACTACACCTATGGTGGGTCTAGAATCTGACTTGACCTGATTAGTCTCTGCTGTGGATGCAGACTGTGCTTGTACAGCAAAAGCAAAGGCTGCACATATGCCAACAAGGAATGTGTTACGAAGCAATTGATATTCCTATAAATCCGTTTATTAGAATACCTATAAATCTAACACACTTTGTGACAAATCATTGGCCCTACCAAGGTAATATTTTTTTAAACCAAGGCTTTGCGCTAGATTCACACTCCGCTAGTGCCAAACCGCTCTCATCCCAAACAGGCAGTTTGAAATCACTAGTACAATCTACCGCTAGGCTTCCATCATCCAGTTTGCGATAACCTAGGGTACGAATACCTTTTGGCCAAGGTAAACTAAGCACCTCTGGCTCTCTATGTTTTAAGTAGTCTGCATAGACTCGCAGAGCACCCGATGAGCCTGTCAAATGCGCTTGTTGATTATCATCACGTCCAACCCATAGGGTCACCACTTCTCGACCGTCTACGCCAACAAACCAACTATCACGTCCATCATTACTGGTGCCAGTTTTCCCCGCAAGCGCATAGCGAGAGTAGTTTGCAGACAGATAACGCCCCGACCCTTCACTAACGACTTTTTTCATAGCAAAGGTTGTTAGCCAAGCAGCTTGTTCCGGTACTACCTGCTGAGCACGAGGAAACGATTGATACAACACCTCATCATCTTGGTTTTTCACTACCCGAAGCGCACTTAATGGCACTTTTCTTCCCGAGTTAGTCAACGACTGATACATCTGCGCCACTTGATATGGCGTTAATGAGAATGATCCAAGGAACATGGATGGCAGAGGACGTACCTCATTTGCGCCAACGCCTAGTTTCTCTATGGTTTGTTGTACATTGCGAATTCCTAGCGTCATTCCTAGCTGTACCGTTGGTACATTTAAGGATTGAGCGAGCGAACGGTACAACGGCACATCACCACGGAACTTGCGATCAAAGTTTCTTGGTGTCCAAGTGCTGCCCTTATTGCCTTTCAGGGATATTGGTTCATCAACCAAGGTGGAGGCTAATTGGTACTTATCAGGCTGCATCAAGGCATCGAGGTAAATGGCAGGTTTAACCAAAGAACCAATCTGACGTGAGGCATTGAGCGCTCGATTAAATCCGTCATAGCCAGTGCGTCTTCCGCCAACCATGGCGCGAATTTCACCGGTTTGTCTATCCACAGCAATAGCGGCTGCTTCCAGCTGATCGGGTTTTCCTTTCTCTAGCCTTGGTAAAGTTTCTACAACGGCCTTTTCCAGCATTGACTGAGAAACTGGGTCTAGAGTAGTAAACAAGCGCAGCCCAGCATGCTGCTGAAAATCTTCACCAACATACTGATTTAGTTCATTTTTAAGCTGCTGAAAATAAGCGGGCTGCCTACTCGCAATTTGCGGTGTCTTTTGCAGATCTAAATCTCTACTTACCGCTTGTTGGTACTGTTCTGAATCGAGGGTTCCTTGCTCAAACATCAACTTGAGGATCAAGTCTCGACGTTCTTTAGCTCGCTCTGGATTACGAATAGGGTTGTAATACGATGGTCCCTTCACCAATCCAACTAGCATTGCCATTTGGTCAATACGCAACTCTTGGATCGGTTGCCCAAAATAGAATCTGGCGGCTAAGCCAAAACCGTGTATCGCTTCACCTGCGCTTTGTCCAAGATAAACCTCGTTGAGATAGGCCTCTAGGATTCGATCTTTGTCATATCGATGGTCGATGATCAGAGCAATCAAGGCTTCTCGAACCTTTCTCACTAGCGTTTTTTCTCTGGTTAAAAATAGGTTCTTACTTAATTGCTGAGTTAGAGTACTGCCACCTTGTACCGCACGCCCAGCTTTAAGGTTTACCACAAATGCGCGAGCGATTGCGGTAAGTGATACACCATCATGCTGATAGAAGTCGCGATCTTCTGTGGTTATCAATGCATCTATCAAAAACTCGGGATAGTCCTGCCGTTTTACAAACAGTCGCTGCTCAGTGACATCTTTCTCCAGCATGCCAAGCATTTTCGGCTCAAGACGCAAAAAGCCCAGTTGCGCTTTCTTCTCTACTGACTCAATCTTGGTAACGCTAGAGCTATCAAAGTGAAGCATCACATGACGTTCAGCCTCTGGACCATCCTGAAACTCAAACGGACGACGAATAAGCTCTATCTTTGTGCTAGAGGCTGAATACTCTCCAGGAAATTTAGGACTGCGCACCTTACGGTAATGCAGAACATCCAATTCTTTGAGCATCTGAGAATGGGTAATTTCGGTACCAGGAGCAAGGTTTAAGATACGAGCGTAGACGACCGTAGGCAGGTCAAAAAGCTGCCCTTCAAAGCGTCGTTCTACAATCGTATTTAGATAGATCATCACAAAGGCAAGTACCGCAAATCCAGTGACCCCAAGCTTCCATGTAATACCCCAAAGCTTTTTCAGCCATGAGCGCGATGCTTTTTTGTTGGCTTTGGTGTTCTTTGAGGCTGGCTTTTTTGGCGCAGCTTTTTTTGCCGGTGTCTTTTTCGCTTGTGGCTTCTTCACCTGACGACTTTTTGGCGGAGTCCGTTTCTCTGGCACGCTATGATTCCATTTATAGTTTAATTTTATTTAAGGTGACGTTTCGTTTTACTGGTCGCTTGGTGTGAGGCTGGGTCATCAGGCCATGGATGCTTAGGATAGCGACCCTTCATCTCTTTTTGCACCTCTTTGTACGCCCCATTCCAGAAACCGGCTAGGTCCTGAGTTACCTGAAGTGGCCTTTGCGCAGGAGAGAGTAATTCAAGTGTCACCTTGACTCTACCTTGCGCTACCGTTGGCGACTGAGGCTCACCAAACATTTCTTGTAACTTGACCGATAGCTTAGGATTTTGCCCCTCACTGTAGTGAATCGCTTTATTCGATCCTGAGGGCACCTTCAATGCTTTAGGCAGTAAGGTATTAATTTCTTGGTTTAATGGCCAGCCTAATTCCGCATTAAGAATATCCAGCATATTCAGACGCTGTAGGGCTTTTACCGAACGAACATTATCAAGATAAGGTAACAACCACCCCTCTAGATTGTTCAATAGACCTTGCTCACTCCAATCTGGCCACTCTTTTTCTGGAAGCCAAGTTCGCGCACAATTAACACGACTTCGGAGCGCCTCAGAGTCCTTGCTCCAAGGCAATATCTGCAAGCCTTTTTTAGCGATGTAATTCAGTAGCCCTTTAGCCAACACCTGAGAGGATATCTCGGAGGGTGAAATAGGCTTACGTTTTATAACCAGTTGACCCAAGCGCACTTGATGCTCTGCGAGCATAGCCTGTTTTTCATCACTCCAATGCACCACGTCCTCTTCTTCAAAACCTTGGTATGCCTCAAGCTCAGAGATATTGATACTTGCTGCCGATAATACTCTGCTGGCCGACTGCCGCCCTTTCTGCAAGTTAGCGACTACTAAGTATTCATCACTGGATAACCGACTATTCTCATCCACAAAAGCGCCATGACCAGAGGCTAACTGGTACTGATTCCCTGTTAAAGAACGGCGCTGCCCGATACGATCTGGAAACGCAAAGCTGAGGCACACACCTACCTGGTCTGTTTGTATCGACGCTGGAGTAAATTTACGATTACACCTCGAAGATAAATTCTCGACTCGTTTTTTTAACACTGCTTGTTTTGGATGCTTTTTATCCGCAAACAGAGTGACTTGAAATGCAACATCATCATTATTTCTCATCGGCTCTTCGAGTACTGCAGTAGTAGCAAGCGCAGTATTAAAAAGCGGTTCTGGCGCGCGTGAAAGCATGGCTCCCAAACGAGGTTCTAAACCTAATTGTAGAGCTCGCTTCCCTTGCTGAGTCAAGGTTAAGTCAGAAGTAAGTAAGGTTAGGCGTTGCAATAGCTCCGCAGCCGCAGTTACCGCAGCTGAAGAGGGTTGGTCGACAAATTGCAATTCAGTAAGATCGCTACTGCCCCACTGCACCGCTTCAAGCATTAGAGGTGCTAAATCGGAGCGTAATATCTCAGGCGTTGTATGCGATGGGTTTTGATTTAACTGAGATTCAGAAAACAGCCTTATACAAATTCCGGGCTCGATTCGACCTGCACGTCCTGCACGCTGAATAGCTGAAGATTGCGATATCCATTTTTGTTCAAGGCGCGTAATGCCACTACTCAAGTCAAAGCTCGCTCGATTCTCCAGACCAGAATCAATAACGATTCTAACTCCCTCGATTGTGAGAGAGGTTTCAGCAATATTGGTGGTCAACACCACCTTTCTTTCGCCATTAATACATGGCTGTATTGCCTGCTGCTGAGCGGCAAAGTCCAAGCCACCATGTAAGGGAAGCACCTTTAGCCCGTTGGTTTGTGATAGCTCATTGCTCAGAGACTCTAAGCAAGCATTAATCAGCCCTACGCTTGGTAAAAACACAATAATTGAGCCCGCTTCTTCGTAAATTGCTTTGCTTGTTTGCTGATAAATATGCGTAATTAGATTTTGATTTGACTTAAGCGGAGCGTATCGCTGTTCAATAGGATAGCCACGCCCTTCTGAGGTATGAACTGCGGCATTAGGCATAATCGAATGCAGACCCGCCTGGTCAAGCGTCGCCGACATCACAATGATCTTAAGCTGCTCATTGAAGACTTGCTGTACCTCTAGTGCCAAAGCTAAGCCAAGATCAGCGTGGATACTCCGTTCGTGAAACTCATCAAAGAGCAAAAGCTCAACATCGCTAAGCTCTGGATCTGCTTGAATCATACGGGTAAGCACGCCTTCCGTGACTATTTCAAGCCGAGTTGAAGCACTGGTTTTACTCTCTCCGCGAATTCGATAACCCACGCGCTGTCCGACGGGCTCACCAAGCTGTTTTGCAATAAAGGTGGCAATACTCTTCGCCGCAAGTCTCCTTGGCTCAAGCATAATGATCTTGCCCTGCCATTGTGGGTTGAGAAGCAACTGCAATGGCAAGAAGGTCGATTTACCCGCACCAGGTGGGGCTTGAATAATCAACTGAGAATGGAGCTTAAGAGAGGCGGTAATATCCTCTAAAATTGCGCCAATAGGCAGATTGGATAGTGCTTGAGTCAAGAGAAGGGCCTATGCCATGATGTGTCCTTGGTCAATTCTACCCAAATGATTTAGAAATGGAATTTTCTCCTCCCTTACAAAGCGGCACTTTAATCAAACGTTATAAGCGCTTTCTTGCCGACCTTACCCTAGAAAACGGATCTGAGCTCACTATTCATTGCGCTAACACTGGGGCGATGACCGGATGTGCGGAACCGGGCAATAAAGTGTGGTTCTCTACCTCTGATAACCCTAAACGTAAGTATCCAAATAGCTGGGAACTCACAGAGACAAAAGCGGGCCATCGTATCTGCGTCAATACCATACGCGCCAATGCACTCGCTATTGAAGGAATTAAAGAGGGCGTTATTCAAGAGCTATCAGGCTATGAAGAACTCCAAACAGAACAAAAATATGGTTCTGAGAATAGTCGTATTGATGTTTTGCTGCGCTCACAAGATAAAGCCGACTGCTATATTGAAGTAAAGAGCGTCACCTTACTTTCTAATGATGAAGGCTTGGGACAATTTCCGGACGCAGTGACAACTCGTGGGCAAAAACACCTTAGAGAGTTGATCGAGATAACAAAATCAGGGCAAAGAGCCGTACTTTTGTTTATTGTTTTACATTCGGGTATTGAAAAGGTATCCCCTGCAACCCATATAGATGAGCATTATTCAACTTTACTTAAACAAGCGCAAAAAGCCGGAGTTGAAGTACTTTGTTACAATGCAGATCTATCCGTTGATCAGATAAAGATCTCGCGCAAGTTGCCATTTTACGGGCTGTAAAATGACGAATTGTTCACAGTTATTCGTATAGCTAGAAATGTAACTAACAGACTCGTTGCTAAAACAAGGACTTTTTGCTATAGATACCCGCCTTAAATTAAGCCACTTAGTGGTTTGATAAGGTTATTAGGAGATGCGGTATGCCAGAATCTAAGAAAAAAGCGCTAGGCATTCTAGCCATAGCAGGCGTTGAGCCGTACAAAGAAAAAGCTGGTGAAGAATACATGTCACCAGAGCAGATGGCTCACTTTACAAAAATTTTAGGAGCTTGGCGCGACCAATTGCGTGAAGAAGTAGAACGTACAGTTGTACACATGCAAGACGAAGCGGCAAACTTCCCCGATCCTGTAGACCGTGCGTCTCAGGAAGAAGAGTTCAGCTTAGAGTTGCGTAACCGTGACCGCGAGCGTCGCTTGATCAAGAAGATCGAGAAAACTCTAAACAAGATCGAAGAAGACGAATTCGGCTTCTGTGATTCTTGTGGTATTGAGATTGGCATTCGCCGTCTAGAAGCTCGTCCAACAGCGGACCTTTGCATTGATTGCAAAACGCTAGCTGAGCTTAAAGAAAAGCAAATGCAAGGCTAACGCCAACAAAGCAATAGTTTAAACTAAAGGGAGCCTAGGCTCCCTTTTTCATACCAATCACACTAAGTAAGTGATCAGAAATAACGCAGGAAAAATCCTCGAGAACAAGGCATTATTTTCTCGATTAGTAGTTATTCTAAAATTCTAACGCCATTATCGAGCATTTTAACAAGTTAGAATGACCAGTTAATTAGTACGGTTGGTATCAATCATAAGTGTTTGTATGGATTACGTAGGACGTTTTGCCCCTTCCCCTTCCGGCCCATTGCATTTCGGCTCACTCGTCGCCGCACTGGGTAGCTATTTCCAAGCTAAAAGCCAGCAAGGAGCTTGGTTGGTGCGCATGGAAGATCTTGATCCACCAAGAGAAATGCCAGGCGCAGCCGATCTTATCCTCAAAACCCTAGAAGCGTATCACCTCTTCTGGGATGGTGAGGTTGTGTATCAAAGCCAGCGACACCCTATATATCAATCGCAGATAGAACAGTGGCTAGCAGAGCAAAAAGCCTACTATTGCCAATGTACTCGCAAGCAAATCAAAGCCGATGGCGGGTATTACCTAGGCCACTGTAGAGATCTACACCTTCCTGCTGAGGATTGTGCCGTCCGGATTAAAGTTGATACCCCAATCACAGAGTTTATCGACCTAAAGCATGGAAGGATCGCTATTCCTCAAGCGATTGCCGAAGAAGACTTCATCATTAAACGCCGCGATGGCTTATATGCGTATAACCTTGCGGTTGTGATTGACGATATTGAGCAAGGTGTTACGGAGGTAGTGCGTGGCGCCGATCTCATCGAACCCACAGGACGACAAATTGGTTTGTATAAGACGCTTGGGCAAACACCCATACAGTATCTGCACTTGCCACTAGCTGTGACTGAGAATGGAGCCAAGCTCTCTAAGCAAAACCATGCAGAAGGTATTTGCATGGAGAACCCTATTCCAACCTTGCTTCAAGCAATGCGTTTCTTGGGGTTTTCTCTGCCAAAAAGTCTAGATTCTGCCAAAATTGATGAAATCATCGCCTGGGGAGTTGAACATTGGCAGTTAACTCAGCTTCCAGAAGAGACTCAAATCACAACCTTGTTCTCAAATCGCGTCAGCTAGGCTATTATATGCGCGGATTTGAAGCTGATTCAGACCAAACCTTTATTGGGTGCAACACTAGCTATTGCGCTCTCGTTCCTACTAAAAAAGAAACCGACAAACTCGATGACATCTGATTTCGATACCAATAACTCAGTTGGGAAAATAGACCTTACTGTCTACCCAAGAGACAAACACAATATCTCTAGAGAGCATATCAGTGAGAATGCGCTCAAGGTATTGTATCGATTACAAAAAGCTGGGTACGATGCGTTTTTAGTAGGTGGTGGTGTTCGCGACCTTCTGTTAGGGAAATCGCCTAAAGACTTTGATATCGCTACCAATGCGACTCCAGAGCAAATCAAACAACTATTTCGTAACTGCCGCTTGATTGGCCGTCGCTTTAGACTGGCACACATCATCTTTGGCCGAGACATAATTGAAGTAGCAACGTTTAGAGGCCATCATCAACAGCCTGAAAAGCAAACTTCGGTTCAATCTGATGAAGGTATGCTACTGCGTGATAACGTCTACGGCAGCATAGACGAAGATGCTGAGCGTCGCGATTTCACTATCAATGCTATGTATTACAACATTGCAGATTACTCTATCCATGACTATGCCAATGGCATGCAGGACCTAAACGAAGGTATGGTTCGCCTTATCGGTGATGCAGAGGTTCGCTATCGCGAAGACCCTGTTCGTATGCTTCGCGCCATCCGTTTTGCGTCCAAGTTAGACATGGATATTAGCTACGAAACAGCCAATCCAATCAACTATCTTGCACCTTTGCTTCAAGGTATTCCTGCGGCTCGTTTGTATGAAGAATCTCTCAAATTACTTCAATCTGGCCACGGTTTAGACACCTATGATCTTCTGCGTGAATTTGGCTTGTTTGAGCATTTGTTCCCACAAGTGGCTGAGCTATTTACCGAAGACGAAAACTCAAAGACTGAGCTAATGATTGAGTTGGTACTGGAATCGACAGACCAACGCATTGCTGAGGGCAAGCGAGTCAATCCTGCATTCATGTTCGCCGCTATGTTGTGGTATCCGCTTGAAGCCTATGCTGCACGCCTTATGGCAGAGCAAGGCATGAGCGAATACGATGCCATGATGACTGCTGGCAATCATATTCTTGACGAACAGGTTCGCAGCACAGCTATTCCACGTCGCCATACCGCAACTATCAGAGAAGTATGGCAACTGCAATCTCGTCTAGAGCGCCGCTCTGGCAAGAGAGCCTTCCGCCTACTTGAGCTAAATAAATTCCGTGCAGGGTTTGATTTCTTAGAGATGCGTGGCGAAGTTGAACAAGGCGAAACTCAAAAGCTTGCTCAATGGTGGCATACCTTCCAGCACTCTGGCCGAAACATGCGCCAAGCTATGGTGAATGACCTAGCGAGTGGTGGTAAATCAGGGAGTGGACGTCGCCGTCGCCCTGCAAAGAAAAAACCAAAGAAAACCAATTCATGATTAATGCGTATATTGCAGTAGGAAGTAATCTTGGCGATCCTGTCGCTCAAGCAAAACTTGCGATCGAGAGCCTTAAAGATCTTCCTAATAGCCGTGTTATCGAGGCGTCATCACTGTATAGCAGTACGCCTATGGGTCCTCAAAACCAACCTGATTACATCAATGCTGTAGTCAAAATCGAAACTGAACTGCAACCTCTTGAGCTTCTTGATAACACCCAGAAGATAGAGAATGAGCAGGGACGTGTGCGCAAAGAGGAGCGCTGGGGACCTAGAACTCTTGATCTCGACATTATCCTTTATGGCGATGAAACCATCGACCTACCACGCTTAGTGGTGCCTCATTACGGCATGCGGGAACGAGAGTTTGTGCTTTATCCTCTTCTCGAAATCGAACCAAATTTAATACTTCCCGACGGAAGTGCACTGTGCAAACTGATCCAGTCCGTGGACAGAAATGGCTTGCAGGTGTGGGACAAGTAACTGAGTCCAGCTTCCAGTAAAAGGCATAGAAATGAAAAAAGTAACTATCAACACGCTAATGAAGCTTAAAGAAGAAGGTCGTAAATTTGCTTCTTCAACCGCTTATGACGCAAGCTTTGCTCAACTATTCGAACAACAAGAGATGCCAGTGCTTCTGGTTGGCGACTCGTTAGGAATGGTACTTCAGGGCAAGCCAGATACTCTCCCTGTTACCGTTGAAGACGTCGCTTATCACACTCGCTGTGTGCGTGCAGGTAGCCCAAATAGCCTGCTTATGGCTGACATGCCATTCATGAGTTACGCAACGCCAGAGCAAGCCTGCCTAGAAGCAGCAAAGCTGATGCAAGCCGGTGCCAATATGGTCAAACTAGAGGGTGGCTCTTGGCTAGCTGAAACAGTGCGCATGCTTACCGAGCGTGCTGTGCCTGTGTGTGCTCACTTAGGATTAACGCCACAATCTGTCAATATCTTTGGTGGCTTTAAGGTTCAAGGTCGCGAGCAAGAACAAGCAGACCAAATGGTTAAAGATGCACTAGAGCTTCAAGCAGCAGGTGCACAAATCATCCTACTAGAATGCATTCCTGCAGAGCTTGCAGAGCGCATCACTAAAGCGTTGAGCGTACCTGTAATTGGTATCGGCACAGGTAATGTGACTGATGGCCAAATTCTAGTTATGCACGACATGTTCGGAATTTCGGCTAACTACATGCCTAAATTCTCAAAGAACTTCCTAGCAGAAACGGGCGACATGCGTTCAGCAGTCACTAAGTACATTGAAGATGTAGAAAGTGGTGCATTCCCAGGTCCAGATCATACGATAGCTTAGGAGTGAACATGCTTACGATTGAAAATACCGTTCAGCTTCGCGAGCAGATTCGTAGCTACAAACAGGCTGGAAAAACCATTGGCTTTGTTCCAACTATGGGTAACCTACATGAAGGCCACCTAACACTGGTTCGCAAAGCAAAGGAATTAGCCGATGTTGTGGTAGTGAGCATCTTTGTAAACCCAATGCAGTTTGGTAATCCAGACGACCTGCAGAATTATCCTCGCACATTAGAGCAAGATATTGCTTTACTTGAGGGTTTGGGTACAGAGCTTGTTTTCACGCCAACACCCGAAATCATGTATCCAAAGGGCTTAGACAAACAAACTTTCGTCGAAGTGCCTTTGCTATCCAACATGCTTGAGGGCGCATCTCGACCAGGACACTTTCGTGGCGTAGCAACCATAGTTACTAAGCTGTTTAACTTGGTAAGCCCTGATGTCGCCTGCTTTGGTGAAAAAGACTTCCAACAAGTGGCTGTTATTCGCCAAATGGTTGAAGACCTCGCTATGGATATCGAGATAATGCCAGTACCAACCGTTCGTGAACAAGATGGCCTTGCCATGAGTTCTCGTAACAACCGTCTTACTGAAGAAGAGCGTAAAATCGCACCCGCTATCGCAACTATCATGCATGAAATGGCAGATCGTTTACTGCTTGATCCATTGGACTCTAAGGCGGTAATTTCATTTGGTGAACAGCGTATCAAAGAAGTGAGCATGACACCGGATGAGCTCTTTATCCGCGATGCGGATACTTTGCAAGACATCACTAATGAAACAAGAAACGCGGTAATTTTAATGGCGGCATTTTTAGGCTCTGTTCGCTTAATCGATAACAAAATCATTCAGTTAAGCTAAATAGACCTTTTACACATAGTAAAGCGGCAGTTGGTATTCCAACTGTCGCTTTTTATTTTTTCAGATATGTATTGGCTAACAAGCTTGATTACCACTGGTAACCAACACTAAAGTCTACCAATTAAGCTACTGCTACTAAGGCTAAACGCAGAGCTTTGATTATTTAACCTCTAATAGATGAGCTGTCATTGATACCGCGCGAACATGATTCACTAGTCTTACTGCTTCATCCAAAGTCTTACTAGGCATATCAAAGTCACGTAGTAATTGCTGACCATGCGCTTGGAAACATGCCCACCCTTGATTGATGATTGATACAGCCATACATGCTAAGTGGTAGCTGATTTCATCGGCAACGTTTAGTTCGGCAAATGGGCGTAGGTTAAGTTCGTTAAACCCACCTTCTGGCAATGGCAGTGGACCGCGACTCATAAAGTAACCGTTGGTTACTGACATACGTGATACAGCGTAATTAATGGCAACCTTATCTTCGTTGTTAAGGATCTCTAAATCTGTTTCATCTTGTTCTACACGTAGGGCAATGCGTGTTGCTGCACGAACGTATGCTGCTTGTTTAACAGTGAGTAGTTTTGAAGCTTTTTCAACTTCTGAATATGAATCGTAGTTTTGCATAGTTTGTTACCTAATTTTGGATATAAACAAAACCACTTCCTTGTGACCGTAAGGGCAGTCTATTTAGAACCACGGCTTATTGATGGAATAGCTGTTGTTGGTGTACGTGCTACATGATTATCGTAGTGGAATACAGGATGCACATCGTTCTGTGCGTCACGGTAGTTGCCTGTGTCAGAAGCATTGGCTGCAAATGCGAATACTGCTAGTAAAGCGATAGTTAAGTTTTTCATAATCTATTACCTAAATTTAGACAAAAAATGCCCACTTCCTTATGGGCGAAGGACTAACAAAATATCAGTTAATTACCACTCGTAACCAACACCTGCACCGATAGAAACATTCTCAGAACCTGTATCGTATGCGATGTTAGAGCGAGCAGTGAAGTTCTCAGTAAAGCGAACACCTACACCACCAGCGATTGCGTTTGCTTCGCCTGAGTGACCTAGTGCCACAGTAGTAGAGATCTTGCCAACGTTGTAAGGCATAACTAATGAGCTAGTTGCAATACCTTGGGCCATAGCACCATCCATCACTTTAGCCTGCTCTTCAAATGCCGAGCGTAGATCTTGGATATCAGTTTTGTTTTGAGCAATATCTGATTCGTTTTGCGCTATGCGATTTGAATTATCAGCTATGTGTGCTTGGTTAGCTCGAGTGCGACCATAGTTAGCATCAATAGCGCTGTTTTGAGTATCAATACGTTTAGAGTTAGTAGTTGTATTCACCTTATTGGCTTGAATATCATGAGCATTTACTACTGTGTTTTCTTCTACGTGAGCTACATAGTCAGTATTCGCTTGTATATCTTGCGCGTTAGTGACGGTGTTTGCTTCAACAGATGATACATAGTCTGTATTCGCTTGAATGTCATGAGCATTTACTACTGTGTTTTCTTCTACGTGCGCTACATAGTCAGTAGTTGCTTGTATATCTTGCGCGTTAGTGATGGTGTTTGCTTCAACAGATGCTACGTAGTCTGTATTCGCTTGAATGTCATGAGCATTTACTACTGTGTTTTCTTCTACGTGCGCTACATAGTCAGTAGTTGCTTGTATATCTTGCGCGTTAGTCATAGTGTTCAACTCGACCGACGATGTGTAGTCCATATTGGCTTTAATTTCCTTGGCGTTATCAGCAATTAAGCCATGATTAGTACCAATTCGATTCGAGTTATCCGCAATATCCGTTGTATTTTGATTCGCTGAGTACTGAGCATCCTCAGCAGTTCTCTGTGTTTTCTTAATGCTATCTAGTACACCTGAACTACCAGTACCTACACCTACGATATCTGCCAATGCGCCAATATCATGCGTATTCATTTCTACTTGTGGTTTCAATGAACTTGTTGAACTACTAATTTGGCTAATACGCTCATTAGCCTCAAATAACTCGGCTGTATTGTGTCCTACTGCAGCCTGAGTATTAGCCAGTTCGTCTTTAACACTTTTAACACTGTTTGAGTTTTCAGTTGTGTGAACCTCCAATGCTGCTAAGCGTTCACGATGCGACTCAATAGCTAATGTATTTAGAGTGATCGCATCTTTGTTTTTAATAGCAGTAGTGCCCACATTAGAAATAGCAGTACGATTATCTAGAGTAGTGTTGTAGTTCTTATTAACACCTTGAACCACGTTATGAACACCCGGAGCATTGAATGCAGCTTTATTGCTATCTACTTGGGATAGAACGTCTGCCATCGCTGAACTAGCGAACATAGATGTTATCACTGTAGCTAAGATTGCTTTTTTCATTGATTATTACCTCTTTGTGTTATGAGGTGAACTCTATGTACCACCTGAGCAGAACTCACTCACAACAATCAAACAAAAATGATTAAAACGAATCAATAAATCATCGATCGAATCACAAGTGCGGCAAATATAAACAATCACGATTCATATTTCATCCCTAGACAACTGCAAACTCATTTACCAACTTTGAACTCTCCAAGCTTTTCACCATAAAAACATACAGTTAATAAATAAGGTGCTATTTATTCGATTTATTTCATACAGGTAAAGTATTGACATAGTCCAATGAAATAAAAATCTATTAAAAACAAAGGTATCAGTGAATATAATCATATATGACGGCCAAGTATCACCTCCACAAGAAAAGAAGAATATGTTTCGTTCAATTCGTAAATGCACATGGAAGCTAAATAAAATAGAAAGGGATAAGAAGAAGAGCTGGTGAATTCTGTATTCACAAGATGAGTGTTTTAGGGAAGGAATCCTGAAGAGCTTGAATCGAAGTCAAATGGTAAAGTTGTGTCTAAACCAAAAGATCTACCACTAATTCCAGACTAGAACCCACAACACTAAACAATCTCAAGTTATTGATTTTAATTAAAATAAATGTACTACACGACGTATTCACTAATAATAGTCCGCTATGAATTAGAGATACTCACTAATACTGAAATCAAAAGAAATCCTATTAAATCTGCCTCCTATTACACAGTAAACCTCATCATTGCTCTACTTACGCATCACAAAACACAAACAACAACCAATAAAGTTGCGATAAAGTCATTTATGTAGATAAAGTGACAACAAAATGGATAGTAAACCTATATAGTTTGGAACTAGCACCACTGTCTATGAATATTCGCCTCAGTAAAAACAAGGTTAAAACAATGAATAAATTGACTGTCAACACTGCAACACATCATCCTCTTGAGCAAATAGATAGATGCTTGGAGACTACTGGGGATTCATTTAGTGATCGTCTATTGAAGCTTTCGGCTATAGCAGCTTCACTTGCTAGCAGTAACCTTGAACTTACTAGAGAGTTAATTGCACAGTTTAGGGAAAACTTTGATCTGTCGATGGCTCTTCTTGCTTTGACACGAATGGGCACAGATCAATCGGTTAATCTTTCAAACTCAACACTCGATGATATAGGGCTATCGCCACTCACAAATTTTCAAGTTGATGATATAGGTATTTATCATATGCTTTGTGCTGTGATCTCACACATAAACGGCGATTACAGTTGTATGGAGTATCACTTAAGCCAAGCAAAAATAGATGATGAAATTAAGATTCGCAGCCTAGTACTTGCAACTAATATCTTTAGCCTTACTGAAGACACTGCAACAAATTCTAGAAAACGAAATGACTAGTTCTAAAAACAAATAAGCCAATTACCCATTGTTCAATGCAGTTAACAATCTCACTCAATAAAGCCCCGCTTGCTAGTTAAAGTTATTTTGATAGTAAACGGGTTTAGATGCAGCCTAGAACTCCACTATCAACGTTTAATCCCTACTCAGCTTCAAACCTATGGTCATACTGTTTCTACAAGGAGTAAGGCATGATTAATTGGTTACGAGCACTACCCATTTTAAAAATTAAGAGTAATATCATAGTGTAGTGATCAAGACACTTTAGGTAAGAAGAAAGAATTATGGCCTCTGAACAATCTATTCTGGCAAAAAACATTCAAAAGCGAATGAATGATTTGAACATTAAATCGAATTTGGCTTTATCGAAGGTATCTGGGGTAAGCCGAGCTGTAATCACAAACATCATGCTACATCCTGAGAAATCCATCATGGCTGATAGCGCCTTACTACTAAGTAAGACTCTCGATTGTAATGTTGAATGGCTACTAACAGGAAAGGGGCCAATCAATCGCGATCACGAGGTAGATAGTCAGAAACGATCGGGAGCGCCATTGCTCTCTTTGAATGAAATATCAGAGCGAGGTATCGATGTTCTTCTTTCTGAAGCATCTGAAGATGACACTATTACACGCTTTATGTGCCCATCAGGCAACAAGCCAAGTATTTTTATGGTTTGGCTCAATCGTCCAATGGGTAAAATGAACCATGCTGGACATATTTACTTTGATAGTGATAAGAAACCAGTTTCCGGACAGTTAGTTATTGCAAGAACTCTGAAAGGTGGCCCTATTTCATACATGGAGTACTACTCGGTTCATGACAAACAGTTCTTGTACTGTGTAGAAGATAATATCCCAGAACCACTCAGAACCGTTGAATACACAGACGATATGGAAATTATTGCCACGTTCGAGTGTTTTATCGTGAGTTAAGAGAAGCGATACATAACAACAAATCTTTAGCTAATCTACACTCATAAAAAATGGCAGTTAAACTGCCATTTTTTTATTGCTAACTATGTACTCTAAGTTCAATTAACTTCTCAAACCAATCCCTTTATCCACCAACCTATAAGCCACAGCAAAAAGTACCACGACAAAAATGGCTAGTACTGAAAACGAACTGACAATGTCAACGTCAGAGACACCCAAGAAGCCATAACGGAAGGCGTTCACCATGTAGACGATCGGGTTGATCTTCGATACTCCCTGCCAAAACTCAGGTAGTAAACTGATGGAGTAAAACACGCCGCCCAAGTAGGTCAAAGGCGTCAAAATAAACGTCGGGATGATGGAGATATCATCGAAAGTGCCCGCAAACACAGCGTTAATTAACCCGCCTAGTGCAAACACAACCGAGGTCAAGAAGACGGTTGCGATGATCACTCCCCAATGCTGAACTTGCAGGTCTACAAAGAACAGCGATACGAAGGTAACGATAGTTCCCACTAGCAAGCCACGAACGACACCGCCCATCACAAAGCCAGCGATAATGACATAGGTCGGAACTGGCGCGACTAATAGCTCTTCAATGTTCTTTTGGAACTTGGCACTGAAAAAGGACGACGCAACATTAGAATAGGAGTTAGTAATCACACTCATCATAATTAGGCCTGGCACTATATATTCCATATAGCTAAAGCCGTTCATTTGGCCAATACGAGAACCAATTAAGCTACCAAAGATAATAAAGTAGAGTGTCATTGTGATCGCCGGTGGTACAAGGGTTTGCACCCAGATACGAGTAAAGCGATTGATTTCTTTTCTTAAAAGACTCTTAAAAGCTGTCCAATACACCGCGTACATTATTGTTGTTCCTCTGCTTGATCTCGCACTATGGTCACAAAGAGCTCTTCTAATCGGTTGGCCTTATTGCGCATGGAAAGCACTTTCACCCCAGCGTCGGTTAACTGTGAGAATACATGGTTAAGCCCCTGCTCTTTCTTTAACTCTATCTCTAAAGACCCATTCTCAAGGTGCTGACTTACTACATCGTCAAGTTGAGCAGGCTCAACGCCCTCTTCTAGATCAAGGATAAACGTCTCTACTTGCAGTTTATTAAGCAGGCTCTTCATGCTGGTGTCTTCGATTAGCTCACCACGGTTGATGATACCAATGTTGCGACACAACATTTCGGCTTCTTCTAGATAGTGGGTGGTAAGGATAATGGTGATCCCTTCCTTGTTGATTTTCTGCAAGAACTCCCACATTGAGCGACGCAGTTCGATATCGACACCCGCGGTAGGCTCATCAAGGATCAACAACTTTGGTTCGTGCATTAAAGCGCGAGCAATCATCAAACGACGCTTCATACCACCAGAAAGGCTTCGAGCTCGCTCACTGCGTTTATCCCATAGATCTAGCTGCTTTAGGTACTTGTCTGCTCTGTGCTTCGCATCTTCGCGTGAAACACCGTAGTAACCGGCTTGCTGCAACACAATTTGCTCTACTGTTTCGAACATATTGAAGTTGAATTCTTGAGGAACCAAGCCTAAGTGCTGTTTGGCCAACTCTAAATCTTTACTAATGTTGTGTCCAAATACAGTCACCTCACCCGAGGTTTTATTCACCAAAGACGAGATAATACCAATGGTGGTGGATTTGCCTGCACCATTGGGACCAAGCAACGCGTAGAAGTCACCTTTTTTAACGCGAAGCGAAACGCCCTTAAGTGCCTCAAAGCCACCCTTATAAGTTTTACGTAGATTTTCTATTTCTAATGCGTACATATGAATTTGATACTTAGTGGTTATTTGTCACAAATCCGATTTGATTTGAGCGAATTTTAGGTATAGTAACCCAAGATTCAAAAAAGGACTTAACATGCCAGAAATTAAACAGTTATTTGAGAATAATTCCAAATGGTCAAAATCTCGCACAGCTGATGAGCCTGAGTACTTTACTACATTGGCGCAGGGACAAAACCCTGACTTCCTATGGATAGGATGCTCTGATAGCCGAGTTCCAGCAGAACGCCTTACAGGGCTTTATTCTGGAGAACTATTTGTTCACCGAAACGTAGCAAACCAGGTAATACATACGGACTTGAACTGCTTGTCTGTTGTTCAATATGCCGTAGATGTGTTGAAAGTTAAACACATTATTATTTGCGGCCACTACGGTTGTGGTGGCGTTAATGCCTCTATTGATAACCCTAAACTAGGCCTTATCAATAACTGGTTGTTGCATATTCGCGACCTCTACCTAAAGCATCGTGAATACCTTGATGTTCTTTCTGAAGAAGAGCGTTCAAATAAGCTTTGCGAAATCAACGTAGCAGGACAAGTCTACAACTTAGGCCACTCAACTATCATGCAATCTGCATGGGAACGAGGCCAAGACGTTGAGATTCATGGCGTTGTCTACGGCATTGGCGATGGTAAGTTAGAAGACCTAGGTGTTCGTTGCTCAAGCAAGGAAACCCTCGAGGCAAACTTCCCTGTAGCTATGGCTAAAATCCTAAAATCGGATTAATTACCCCTCATAAAATGAATACCCGCTTTATGCGGGTATTTTTTTATCTTATGTTAGTAATTATAACGGTACGACTTTACCGATGTATGGCAAGTTACGATATTTCTGAGCGTAATCGATGCCCACGCCCACAACAAATTCATCTGGGATTTCAAAACCAATCCATTTCACGTCAACCTTAACTTCTCGGCGAGAAGGTTTATCAAGCAGAGTCGCGATTTGAATAGAGTTAGGCTCGCGGATAGATAAGATTTCGCACACCTTACTTAGTGTGTTGCCCGTATCAATGATGTCTTCCACCAGCAGTACATCCTTGCCTTTGATGTCATCATCAAGGTCTTTCAAGATACGCACATCACGTGAGCTTTCCATGGTGTTGCCGTAGCTAGAGGCTGTCATGAAATCAACACTGTGGTTTACCGTAACTGCGCGAGACAAGTCAGCCATAAATACAAATGAGCCACGTAGAAGGCCTACCATAACTAGCTCTTCACTATCTTTATAGTGCTCATTAATCAATGCACCAAGCTGTTGTACTCGTTCTTGAACCTCTTGTTCAGAGATCATCACTTCTACGGTATGTTTCATACTGTTCTCTCGTTTACTGGACTCGCATCAACTATAGCCACCCAGTACCATACTGTCGCAAATTTTTGCATTTGAATGGCAAGGTGGGCTCAAAAAAGTCGTTGAGCTTAAAATGGGCGAGCATTGTAACAAACAATGTTTGAAACCGAAAAAAAACCCAGCTAAAAAGCTGGGTTTTATTTTCAAACACATTGTTCAGCAAATAAGAAATTACTTCTTCTTCACTGCTTTCTTGTTTGGAAGGTCAGTGATTGAACCTTCGAATACTTCAGCTGCTAGACCAACAGACTCATGCAGTGTTGGGTGAGCGTGGATAGTTAGAGCGATATCTTCCGCATCACAACCCATCTCGATAGCTAGACCGATTTCACCAAGAAGCTCACCACCGTTAGTACCAACAACAGCACCACCGATTACGCGATGAGTATCTTTATCGAAGATCATCTTAGTCATACCGTCAGCACAATCTGATGCGATTGCACGACCAGAAGCAGCCCAAGGGAAAGTAGAAACTTCGTAGTTGATGCCTTCAGCCTTCGCTTCTTTCTCAGTCTTACCTACCCATGCCACTTCTGGCTCAGTGTAAGCAATTGAAGGAATAACTTTAGGGTCAAAGTAGTGTTTCTTACCAGAGATAACCTCTGCCGCTACGTGACCTTCATGCACACCTTTGTGCGCAAGCATTGGTTGGCCAACAACGTCACCGATAGCGTGAATGTGTGGTACGTTAGTACGCATCTGCTTATCAACGTTGATGAAGCCACGCTCATCTACTTCGATACCCGCTTTTTCAGCGTCGATTAGTGCACCATTTGGTACACGACCGATAGCAACAAGAACAGCATCGTAGCGCTCAGCTTCTGCTGGTGCTTTTTTGCCTTCCATTGATACGTAGATGCCATCTTCTTTCGCTTCAACTGCAGTCACTTTAGTCTCAAGCATTAGCTTGAACTTGTCTTTAATGCGCTTAGTGAAGACTTTAACGATGTCTTTGTCTGCTGCTGGGATAACTTGATCGAACATCTCAACAACGTCAACTTTAGAACCTAGAGAGTGGTATACCGTACCCATCTCAAGACCGATGATACCACCACCCATGATAAGTAGTTTTTCTGGTACTTCTTTCAGTTCTAGTGCATCCGTAGAATCCCAAATACGTGGGTCTTCATGTGGAATGAACGGCAGTTTGATTGGGCGAGAACCCGCAGCAATGATTGCGTTGTCAAAGTTAACAGTCGTTGATTCTTCGCCTTCCACTTGGATAGTGTTAGGGCCAGTGAATTTACCGAAACCATTTACAACAGTTACTTTACGCATCTTAGCCATGCCGTTAAGGCCGCCAGTCAGTTGGTCTACAACCTTCTCTTTCCAGATGCGGATTTTGCTGATGTCTGTTGTTGGTTCACCAAATACAACACCGTGCTCAGCCATCGCTTTTGCTTCTTCGATAACTTTAGAAACGTGAAGAAGTGCTTTCGATGGGATACAACCCACGTTCAGACAAACACCACCTAGAGTGCTGTAGCGTTCAACAAGTACAGTTTCAAGACCTAAATCTGCGCAACGGAAAGCGGCAGAGTATCCAGCAGGACCTGAACCAAGTACTACAACTTGGGCTTTAATTTCTTTGCTCATTTTGACCTCTTGTAGTCATTATCCCTAACAGGCTAATTGGGTATTTGCGTCGCCCCAGTTTACAAACTTGTAAACTAAGAGAAAACTAATTCCATTTAGGCTGTGAGCTATACAACAATTCGGCACTACTTTATCTCAAGTCGCGCCAAATTTTGTTAAATATTTGCGACAAAAAGCAGCTCTATCGAGCTGCTCTGTTTTTTACATTACCAGACGACGAATATCGCTTAGGCATTGGTTTAAGAAGGTAATGAATCGTGCACCTTCTGCACCATCGATAACACGGTGGTCATAAGACAGCGACAATGGAAGCATTAGGCGAGGAGTAAACTCACTGCCATTCCATACTGGCTTCATCTCAGACTTAGATACACCAAGGATACCCACTTCTGGTGCATTCACGATTGGCGTGAATGCTGTACCGCCGATGCCACCTAGGCTTGAGATAGTGAAACAGCCACCCTGCATATCCGCAGCTGTAAGCTTACCAGCACGAGCCTTCTTAGAGATAGCCGCAAGTTCAGCAGACAACTCGTAGATGCCTTTCTTGTTTACGTCCTTAAATACAGGAACAACAAGACCGTTTGGTGTATCTACTGCGATACCAACGTTCACGTACTTCTTAAGAATGATGCTTTCGCCATCTTCAGATAGAGACGAGTTGAATGAAGGGAATTCTTCAAGTGCTTTCGCTACCGCCTTCAAGATAAACACAAGTGGCGTGATCTTGATGCCAGAATCTTTCTTCGCTTCAAATGCGTTTTGCTCTTTACGGAACTTCTCAAGCTCAGTGATATCAGCGTTATCCCACTGTGTAACGTGCGGGATCATAACCCAGTTACGGTGCAGGTTCGCGCCAGAGATCTTCTTGATCTTAGAAAGCTTCTGAACTTCAGTGTCACCAAACTTGCTGAAGTCTACTTTTGGCCATGGTAGTAGGCCAAGTGCACTGCCGTCGCCTTTGCCAGATGCAGCTGCACCAGACTCTAGGCGCTTAAGCGCGTCTTTTACAAAGCTCTGAACGTCTTCTTTCAGGATACGGTTCTTACGACCAGTACCTTTAACCTTAGATAGGTTAACGCCAAACTCACGAGCAAGGCGACGAACAACTGGAGATGCGTGTGCATACTCGTGGTTCTCTTGGAAGTCACCCTTAGTTGCTGGCGCTGCTGCTGGAGCCGGAGCCGCTGCAGGCGCTGCTGCTGGTGCCGCTACTGGTGCAACTGCTACTGCGCCGCCAGCCGTTTCAAATACCATGATTAGAGAACCAGTGGTTACTGAATCGCCTTCAGCAATCTTGATTTCTTTAACCGTACCCGCAAATGGTGCCGGTACTTCCATAGAAGCCTTATCGCCTTCTACAGTAATTAGTGACTGCTCTTCTTCAACGCTATCACCAACAGAAACCATGATTTCAGTTACTTCAACTTCATCACCGCCAATATCAGGTACGTTAACTTCTTGTACAGCAGATGCTGCTGGTGCCGCCGCAGGAGCAGGTGCTTGAGCTGCTGCCGGAGCCGCTGCAGGTGCGCTTGCGCCGGTCTCAAATACCATGATTAGAGAACCAGTAGAAACAGAATCGCCTGAAGCTACTTTGATTTCTTTAACTGTACCTGCGAATGGTGCCGGTACTTCCATAGATGCTTTGTCGCCCTCTACAGTAAGAAGAGATTGCTCTTCTTCAACTGTGTCGCCAACTGCAACCATGATTTCAGTAACTTCTACTTCGTCACCGCCGATGTCTGGTACGTGAACTTCTTTAAGTTCTGAAGCGCCCGCAGGAGCAGCAGCTGGTGCCGCCGCTTCAACTGCTGGAGTTGCAGGTGCTGCAGCAGCACCTTCCACTTCAAAGATCATGATTAAAGAGCCAGTAGTAACTGAATCGCCTTCAGCTACTTTGATTTCTTTAACGATACCCGCTTGAGACGCAGGTACTTCCATTGAGGCCTTGTCGCCTTCAACAGTGATCAGTGACTGTTCTTCTTCAACCTTGTCGCCAACGTTAACCAGAATCTCAGTTACTTCAACCTCATCAGCACCGATATCAGGTACATTAATTTCGATTGTCATTGTTTATTTCCCTTAATAAATGGAAGTCTTATGCGTATTGCGGGTTAATTTTGTCTGCGTCGATGCCGAACTTAGCAATTGCTTCTGCAACTACTGACTTCTCAACATCGCCACGTTTAGCCAGTTCAGTTAGTGCTGCAACTACTACGTAGCCAGCGTTAACTTCGAAGTGACGACGTAGGTTTTCACGGCTATCTGAACGACCGAAGCCATCAGTACCAAGAACCTTGTAAGACTCAGAAGGCATAAATGCACGTACTTGCTCAGCGTAGTTCTTCATGTAGTCAGTTACTGCGATTGCAGGCTCATTACCTAGAACTGTAGTGATGTACGGTACTTGCTCTGCAGCTTCTGGGTGAAGCATGTTGTAGCGTTCTGCTGCTTGACCGTCACGAGTTAGCTCGTTGAACGATGTTACAGAGAATACGTCAGATGCTACGCCGTACTCTTCACTTAGAATCTGTGCAGCTTTACGCGCTTCGTTCATGATAGTACCAGAGCTCATTAGCTGAACTTTAGACTTGTCACCTGCGTAAGACTCAAGCTTGTAGATACCTTTGCGGATGCCTTCTTCAGCGCCTTCAGGCATTGCTGGCATTGCGTAGTTCTCGTTCATTACTGTTAGGTAGTAGTAAACGTTCTCTTGCTCAGGACCGTACATGCGACGAATACCGTCTTGCATGATTACCGCTAGCTCGTAAGCAAACGTTGGATCGTAAGAGATACAGTTAGGTACAGTGTTCGCCATGATGTGCGAGTGACCATCTTCGTGCTGTAGACCTTCACCATTCAGTGTTGTACGACCTGCTGTAGCACCTAGTAGGAAGCCACGAGCTTGTTGGTCACCTGCTAGCCATGCCATGTCACCAATACGTTGGAAACCGAACATTGAGTAGTAGATGTAGAATGGGATCATTGGTAGATCGTTAGTGCTGTATGAAGTTGCAGCAGCAACCCAAGACGCCATTGAACCTAGTTCGTTGATACCTTCTTGAAGAACCTGACCAGAAGTCGCTTCTTTGTAGTAAGAAACGATGCCTTTATCTTCAGGCGTGTAGTCTTGACCGTGCGGGTTGTAGATACCGATTTGACGGAATAGACCTTCCATACCAAAGGTACGTGCTTCGTCACAAATGATAGGAACGATGTTCTTACCAACGCTCTTGTTCTTCAACAAGATGTTTAGTGTACGAACGTAAGCCATAGTAGTAGAGATTTCACGCTTCTGAGCACCTAGTAGAGGAGCGAACTCTTCTAGTTCTGGTACTTGGAATTCTTGAGTGAACTTAGGCAGACGCGCTGGAGTGTAACCGTGCAGAGCGTTACGACGAGCGTGCATGTATTCATATTCAGGAGTACCAGCTTCAAGCTTCAGGTAAGGAAGTTCTGCTAGTTTGTCATCTGAAAGGATGTCTTCTAGGCCTAGGCGATCACGTAGGTGTTGAACATGAGTCATGTCCATTTTCTTCACGCCGTGTGCAATGTTCTTGCCTTCAGCTGCATCACCCATGCCGTAACCTTTAACAGTCTTAGCTAGGATAACCGTTGGCTTGCCGCCAGTTTCTTTCGCATTGTTGAATGCTGCGAATAGCTTAGATGAATCATGACCACCACGCTTAAGAGCGAAGATCTCGTCATCAGTCATGTCAGCAACAAGTGCTGCTGTTTCAGGGTATTTACCAAAGAAGTGCTCACGTACGTACGCGCCATCTTTAGATTTGAATGTTTGGTAGTCACCGTCGATAGTTTCGTTCATTAGCTGAAGAAGCTTACCAGTCGTGTCTTTTGCAAGTAGAGAATCCCAGTTGCTACCCCAGATAACCTTAACAACGTTCCAACCAGCGCCTTTGAATAGGCCTTCTAGTTCTTGGATGATGCTGCCGTTACCCATTACAGGGCCATCTAGACGCTGTAGGTTACAGTTGATTAGGAAGCATAGGTTGTCCAGTTTTTCACGAGCAGCAAAAGAGATTGCACCGCGTGATTCTGGCTCATCCATCTCGCCATCACCTAGGAATGCGTAAACGCGCTGAGCTGAAGTATCTTTTAGACCACGGCCTTCAAGGTACTTCAAAAAGCGAGCTTGATAGATAGCAGAGATAGGGCCTAGACCCATAGATACTGTTGGGAACTGCCAGAATTCAGGCATCAACTTAGGGTGTGGGTAAGAAGGGATACCCTTGCCATCAACTTCTTGACGGAAGTTATCTAGCTGCTCTTCAGTTAGACGACCCTCAACGAATGCGCGAGAGTAGATACCTGGAGAGATATGACCTTGGTAGTAAACCAAATCGCCACCGTCCGTCTCATTTGGAGCACGGAAGAAGTGGTTGAAGCAAACTTCGTAGAATGCAGCTGCTGACTGATAAGAAGCCATGTGACCACCAAGGTCTAGGTCTTTCTTAGAAGCACGCAATACGATCATGATTGCGTTCCAGCGGATGATAGAGCGAATACGACGCTCAAGCGTTACATCACCAGGGTAAGCTGGTTCTTGCGCGGCCGGAATGGTATTGATGTAGTTAGTGTTAATGCCAGTAGGCATATCAACACCGTCTAAGCGAGCCTTATCTAGAACTTGTTCTAGTAGGAACTGCGCGCGTTCTACACCTTCTTCACGTACTACTGACTCAAGCGCTTCTAACCAATCTTGAGTTTCCAGAGCATCTACGTCATGCTTCATATCAGACATGGCGAACTATCCTTTTTAATTAAGTTAGGTCAACTACTAGGGTGGTATACCCTAAGCAAAAGCTTACTGTTTGTTCTGTTGAATTCGACGCAATGAACGAGCTCTTCTATCCTGCTCTTCAGTCAAATCCGACAATGTTTCATCGATAAACGCTAAATGAGTTTCAGACATTTCGCGGGCTCGTTGTGGCTCTCTCGATGTAATCGCTTTAACGATGTCCGCTCTGTGCTCATTTAATTTTTGAATTACGTCTTCACGGCTATGCAAAAGCATCAAATTCTGTGACACATTCTTTTGCAGCAGTGGAGATAAACTACGAACAATGTGCAATAACACGACGTTGTGTGAAGCCTCTGCAATAGCAATCAGGAATTCCATAATTGCTTCGGATTCTTGCTCAACGTCATCGCTATCCACCGTAACGCTCATCGCCTTTTGGCACTGAGTAATACGCTGGAAGTCCTCTGTCGTTCCTCTTAAAGCAGCAAAATACGCTGAGATACCTTCGAGTGCATGGCGCGTCTCTAATAGGTCTCTTTGCGTATCAGCATGGCTTGAAAGAAGGTTCAAAAGAGGATCGGTTAGATTAGAAGACAAGCTTTCACAAACAAAAGTTCCCCCACCTTGGCGACGAGTTAACAACCCTTTGGCTTCTAGCCTTTGAATTGCTTCGCGTACCGACGGTCTTGAAACATCAAACTGCTTGGCAAGTTCTCTCTCTGGCGGCAGTTGCTGCCCTGGAGACAATATCCCATCCAAAATCAATGTTTCCAACTCACGCTCTATCACATCAGATAGCTTAGGTTGGCGAATACTTTGAAAGGAAACTTTTTGCATCTAAATCTCTGCGTCCTGCTCGATGTTAATTGGTATTACCAATTTCAACTTGACGCGAAACTTAACATATCAATTTCTCACCTGTCTAGAAAAAATTGATTTAAATCATAAAACAGGGATCGCGATAACAAAACAATTCCAAAAAAAACGGGGGCTGTGACGCATTTGTTAACAAATGTGTATTCACGCGAACTATATGTTCACCTGTTTACTTGTACGACAAATGTATCAATCACGCACTAACGCGCGATCATCTTGCGAAACCTAGACCAGTTAAAGGATAGGCCTGGGTCGGTTTTTCGCAGCGGTGCTATGTATTGATGGCCGGTAATTCTCGATGAATTCAGCTTGGGATAGGTGTCGAGTAGGAACTGAGTCAACTTAGCTAGGGATTGATATTGAGCCTGTGTATATGACATATAATCCGTTCCCTCTAGCTCAACACCAATGGAGTAGTCATTGCACTTATCCCGACCGGCAAAAGAGGAAAGGCCCGCGTGCCATGCACGTTTTTCAAATGGGACAAACTGTATTATTTCGCCATCTCTTTTGATTAAGCAGTGCGCCGAGACTCGCATACCACTAATACGTTCAAAAAACGGGTGCACAGAAGCATCCAACTTACCTTGAAAAAAGGCTTCAATATTGCCGTTATTAAATTCTGCGGGCGGCAGGGAAATATTGTGCACCACCAACAAAGAGATATCCTTGGGATCAGGTCTGTCATCACAATGCGGAGATGGGACGGCTGTGGCGTGCGGATACCATAAATTAGCGGACATTTTTCTTCCCTGAGAGCAATTATTGCTGAATTATAAGTCAAGCAAGAGTATCATTCAGCACAAATCAGTATTCGACAACATAGTGAAAGTTTTGGTTATGAAAAATACCCACGACAGTGACGCTCGTTTAGCGTACCTAAAGCAACAACTACCTCATGAAGTATCTCGCGCAGTAGAAGAGACACTTAAAGAAGATCTTGGGGGCTCAGTTGACGCTTCTGTGGACATCACCGCAAATCTCATCGCAGAAGATACTCAAGGTATCGCAACCATCATTACTCGCGAGCACGGAGTGTTCTGTGGGCAGATGTGGGCAGACGAAGTCTTCAAACAGCTTGGCGGACAAGTGACTGTTGAATGGCACGTTGCAGATGGTGACGCAGTAGAACCTAACCAAACGCTATGCACTCTTACCGGCCCTGCTCGCACGCTATTAACTGGCGAGCGCAATGCTATGAACTTCATCCAAACACTATCCGGCTGCGCTACCGTTGTTGCTGAATATGTGGGTAAGATTGAAGGTACCGGATGTAAGCTACTTGATACTCGCAAAACCATCCCAGGGTTGCGCAGTGCATTAAAATACGCTGTTGCGTGTGGTGGCGGTTTCAATCACCGTATTGGTGTATTTGATGCTTACCTTATCAAAGAGAATCACATCATTGCCTGTGGTGGCATTAAGCAAGCGATCTCTACAGCCAAAGAGCTAAGCCCAGGAAAGCCGGTTGAGGTGGAAACAGAAAGCTTAGATGAGCTTAAGCAGGCAATTGATGCTGGCGCTGATATCATCATGCTAGATAACTTCACGTTAGATATGATGCGCGAAGCAGTTGCAATCAACCAAGGCCGTGCCGTACTTGAGAATTCAGGTAACGTAACCCTAGAGACTATCCGCCCTATGGCTGAAACGGGTGTCGATTTTATCTCAGTGGGTGCACTGACTAAGCATTTGAAGGCAATGGATCTCTCCATGCGATTCAAATAGCCACCAGCGCCAAACTCTAAAAATTAAGGTCAGCATTGCTGGCCTTTTTTGTATCGTAAAGCATTAGACAAAGTTCGCTCTATTGCGACTGATATTTTCTTTCCTAGCGCTTATACAGACATTCGTTGCTCCAATTGCTGCGAGATGCCCTGCAAGCACTTACTCCCCTTCTTTCACCTCAGCTCATAGCTTCTAATTTTATTGCCACTAACAAACCTCCAGTTACCTAAGGAGAGAGCAATGAACAGAAAACAAACCGGCTTTACCTTAATTGAACTAATGATAGTGGTCGCCATCATCGGCGTACTTTCGGCAATCGGCATTCCTATGTATCAGGACTACGTAAAGAAGTCTGAACTGGCTTCAGCAACGGCAACCCTGCGCGGGTTGCTAACCAAGGCTGAGCTCTATTACTTAGACCAAGGCTCTTTTCCTACCGCTCTGACTGATATCGGCTCGGTATCGAGTGCCGGAGGTAGTATTGGAGAGGTTGGAATTAGCGGAAACCAACTGCAGTTTACCTTTAGTGCCACTGGTAGCTCATTGGATGGTTCTTCGGTGTCCTTTTCTCGTGACGATACTTCGGGTTGGAGTTGTAGCGTAAGTGGTGCTGCGGGTATCGATAAGCCAAAGGGTTGCCAATGATCCACCCTATTGTTGCTTCACTCTGTCCGGTAATACTCAATCAGTCTGATATAGAGCTATTATCCCATAGGACTATAGACTCAACCGCTGATGCACTTTATCAAGTGTCGCAAGTAAGCCAACGCTCTTTCGCTGAATTAGGGCAGATACTGGCGAACCATCATCAGCTTATGTTTAATCCGAGGCCTAATCGAAGCATTAAACTGGCCACAGTGATAACCACAATCAAAGAGTTGCATCTTGAGCGCATTGTGGCTCAGCACGCCATTATCCCAATGTCATTGGATAATGGCGTGTTGCAACTACTCTCTTTTGATCCGCTTCTCAAGTCACTGTTAGCCGAATTGCAATTTCATCACCGCGTTAATACCCAACTGGTTATTACTGATATTGAGCAATTTCAGTACTTGTATAGTGAAGTAAAGCGCCAGCTTGATTCCGAATATCAGCAAGGAGCAGATGAGCTAAACCTTCTTCCCCAGATAATGCATCAAAGCCAGCAAAGGGATGCCTCTGATATTCATATAGAACCAGATAAAGATCAGGCTCGAGTAAGGGTGCGTTGCGATGGGTTACTCGTGACCATTATGCAGTTTCCTTTGAATAAGATGATGGCGCTAGTCAGTCAGATAAAAATCTATGCTGAGCTCGATATTACCGAGCAGCGCTTACCACAAGACGGTCGCATGAGTTATAGCCTTTCAGAAAAAGAAGAGATCGACGTTCGCGTCTCCACACTGCCAACCCTTTGGGGGGAAAAGCTGGTGATGAGGATAGCAAGGGAGAAAGAAAGCCTGCCTAAGCTTGATCAATTGGGACTTACGCAAGAGCAATATCATGCGTTAAAGCTAGCGCTTAACCAGCCACAAGGGCTAATACTGGTGACTGGGCCAACCGGTAGTGGCAAGACCATCACACTCTACTCTTGCCTCAGTACTGTCGCCAACGCCAGTATCAATATCTGCACAGTAGAAGATCCCGTAGAGATCCATTTTCAAGGGTTCAATCAAGTGCAGACAAATGCCCATATTGGTCTGAGCTTTGCTCGGAGCCTTCGCTCATTGCTGCGCCAAGATCCCGATGTGATCATGCTAGGGGAGATACGTGATTCAGAAACAGCAGAGATCGCCATTCATGCAGCTCAAACGGGTCATCTGGTGCTCTCTACCCTGCATACCAATTCGGCCTTTGGCGCTCTCGAACGACTCAATCAACTCGGTATCAATAAAGCAGATCTTATCGATAGTCTGCAACTGGTTATAGCCCAGCGCCTGCTACGTAAGTCATGCCCATACTGCGCTGAGGATAGCTCCACTCAGACTTGCTATCACTGCAATGAGGGCTACAAAGGTAGAAGCGGTGTATTTGAGCTATTGCCGGTAACTCGTCAGTTACTGTCCAATATTACGCAACTGCAAAGTGGCGAAGAACGCTTAAGCGGCTATCTGATTGGCGAGCAAGACTTGCTTCAAGTTGCCAATGAGCTTTGCTTGAAGCAAATCACTACCCAACAAGAAATAGAACGAGTACTCGGGCATGAGTAGCTTGAAGCTGTTCATCTGGCTAGGCACTAGCCACTCTAAACCTCGGATTACCGGTCACCTTTTGGCGTACTCAGGAATCCAACTAAAGAGGATTCTAGAGAGCAAAGGAATAAAACTTCGTAAATTCATAGCAAAGCCCGTTCCCTTTACTACAGCGTATAAGCATGAAGTAAAATACAGTGACATCACCACGTTCACCCACCAGTTAGCATTGATGCTTGAGGCAGGACTTCCTTTAGCCCTTGCTCTGTATGAACTGCAACGTTCAAACCAGCGGCAAGGTGTGCAGGTACTGTTGGAGGCGCTGCATTTTCAGATACAGCAAGGTCAAAAGCTATCGGTAGCGATGCAGGAGTTTCACTTCCTAGATTCTATTTACCTTCAGTTTGTACGAATTGGCGAGGAGAATGGTGATCTTTCCACAGCATTAGGCTACTGCACCCAGCACAGAGAGAAGAACCAACAATTACTCAAGCAGGTAAAATCGGCGCTTATCTACCCCACTTCGGTCATTATCATGGCGTGTGCTGTATTTACGATAATGATGACGTTTGTCATCCCACAGTTTTCTAGCTTGTTCCACAGCTTTGGTGCTGAGTTACCAAAACTGACTCAACTTATTGTGGAGCTCTCCACTTGGTTTCAAAGGTACTTTTGGGCACTACTATTTGGTCTATTGGTATTCACTAGTCTTGTTTGTCTCTGTTACCGAAAAAGTCCGAACGTTCGTCATATCATTGCTAAACACAGCTTAAACGTCCCGATACTAGGGCGCTGTATTCTGGTTAGTGAATTAGCTCGATTTAATTTGCTATTGTGCAATGGGATACAAGCAGGTCTCCCCCTCATCACCTGCCTGAATAATGCCACCCTTGGAGTGCGCAATGACTTTATGCGAAAAGCACTTAGCAGTGCACATGAGGGTATCAAGGAAGGCAAAAGTCTTTATCACTCCTTAGAGGCCCTCTCTTTTCTTCCATCAATCATGCTTAAAATGATCAAAATTGGCGAAATAAGCGGAACTCTAACGGTTATTACAGGTAGATTGGCTACACTTTTTGAACAGCAACTAAAGGAAACAACAGACAAGTTAGGCCAGTTAATTGAGCCCTTAGTCATTGTTTTTCTTGGTACTCTCGTCGGAGGCTTGGTATTGAGTATGTATTTACCTATTTTCAGTCTTATGAGCGTTGTAGGATAAGCTTATCTCTGAGTTAGGTATAAACAAGCGCTTAAAGTTGCGATAACATACCCACAGACTTTCTTAATATGGGCTCAAGATGCTCGATTTTTATTTTACGCACTACCCTTTGCTATTTCCGATACTCGCCACCATTCTTGGTTTGATCATCGGTAGCTTTCTCAATGTAGTGATCCATCGACTTCCGATCATCATGGAGAGAGAGTGGCAGAAAGAATTTGCCGAAGCCTACCCTGAGCTAAAACTTAAGGTACCCGAAGGGGTTTTTAACCTCAGTCTACCTCACTCACGTTGCCCTAAATGTGAAGCTCCAATTAAAGCGATACATAACATTCCGGTTATCGGCTGGTTAAGCCTCAAAGGGCGCTGCCGTTCTTGTGGCGATAAGATCAGTCCAAGATACCCTCTTATCGAGCTGCTTTCTGGGGGGCTAAGCCTCACCATCGCTCTCTTGTTTGAACCAAGCTTTTACGCCGTCGCATTACTCGGATTTACTTGGGTACTGCTCTGTGCCACCTTCATCGATTTAGACACCATGCTACTGCCAGATAGCTTGACCTTACCTCTGATGTGGGCGGGTTTAGCTTTATCAGTATTTGGGATCAGCCCGCTATCACTGCAAGATGCAGTCATCGGTGCAATGGCAGGCTATCTTTCTTTGTGGAGTGTCTACTGGTTATTCAAACTACTCACTGGAAAAGAAGGCATGGGATATGGTGACTTCAAGCTATTGGCGGCGCTAGGTGCGTGGTTAGGTTGGCAGTCCTTACCTCTTATCATTTTACTTTCTTCATTAGTTGGCCTGATATTTGGCATTATTCAACTTAGACTGAAGCAGCAAGGCGTTGAAAAAGCCTTCCCCTTCGGACCATACCTAGCGATAGCCGGTTGGGTTTACTTGATAGTGGGCAATGACATTGTGTCTTGGTACCTCAGTCGCTACATCGGGGGATACTAATGTCTAAAATTATCGGTTTAACGGGGGGGATTGGAAGTGGAAAAACTACCGTAGCCAATCATTTCCATGACAATTACCATATCGATATCGTTGATGCTGACATTGTTGCTAGAGAGGTTGTCGAGCCAGGCAGTGAAGGTTTAATGGCCATTGCAAATCAATTTGGTCGTTCAGTTCTTAACGAAGATGGCACCCTAAATCGCGCTCAATTGCGTGAATTGGTATTTGCAGATCCAAGCAACAAACAATGGATCGACAACCTGCTGCACCCAATGATCCGAGAGCGGATGCAACAACAGCTAAAAATGGCCACCTCTCCCTACTGCCTATTAGTCATCCCATTGATGGTAGAGAATGGCTTACAGAGCATGGCTGATCGAGTTTTAGTTGTGGATGTTTCTCCTGATACACAACTAAAGCGAACTTTAGCGAGAGATGGCGTATCTAAACAGCAGGTGCAGTCGATATTAAAAGCACAGGCAACACGAGAGCAAAGACTGGCCATAGCCGACGATATTATCAACAACGATAGCGATAATGGACATTTAGCAGAAAAAATTGCTGAGTTGCATCGTAAATATCTAGCCTTGTGTCACTGATTTCTGGGAGAATAACCATTATGTCTAAAGCAGGATGCAATGTATGACAATCCAAAGATATGAACATCCTCTGAATGAGAAAACCAGAACTTATCTGCGTATTGAAAGCCTTCTTCGTCAAGCGCAACACTGCGCGACTTTTTCAGATCCGCAACACTACCAAGTTCTTTTCCGTTCTTTGTTCGATCTATTAGATATATTTGAACAAATTCAGCTTAAGCCAGAGCTATTAAAAGATCTCGATAAGCTCAAGCTGACTTACAGCAACTGGTTAAATGTACCGGGCGTCGATCAGAAACGCCTGCAGGGCCTATTAAGTGAAATTGCTCTAGTGCATAAAGAAGTACTAGGGGCTCAGCGATTTGGTACAAAACTGAAAGAAGACAGCTTTTTGTCTTCTATCAGACAACGGTTCAATCTGCCGGGTGGCGCTTGCTGCTTCGATCTACCTGCGTTGCACTATTGGCTCCACCAGCCTTTAGAAAAGCGAATGGCAGATGCTCAACAGTGGCTAACATCACTAGCGCCACTAAACCATGCCTTGCAACAGTGGTTAAATCTCACTCGCAGCTCAGCACAATTTAAGCCTCAGATCGCACGCAATGGTTTCTTCCAAAGTGATGCAGATGAAGCCAATATACTCAGGCTGCACTTTGCTCATGACTATGGCGTATACCCAATGGTTTCAGGGCACAAGAATCGCTTTGCCATTAAGTTTATCCACTTTGATACCGGCCAAGCCAGCACCCAAGATATCGAATTTGAACTGGCTATTTGTAGCTAGTTAATACAGTAAGAGAAGTAATACTATGAGTAAGATTACCATCGTACCCTGCCCGACCTGTGGCAATGATGTTGAGTGGGGAGAACAAAGCCCGCATCGCCCTTTCTGTAGCAAGAAGTGCCAGATGATCGATTTTGGTGATTGGGCAGATGAAGAAAACTCCATCGCCGGCGCACCCGACATGTCAGACAGTGATGGATGGTCAGAAGATCAATACTGAGTCGTAGACATAACGCTGAAAGATTTAAGCTGTTAGAAGTTAATAAATCGAGAACAAAAAAAAGGAGACCTTTCGGTCTCCTTTTTTCTTATGAGAAATGCAGGTTTTGCATTACTTCTTAGCAAGTTTCTCTTTAATACGAGCTGACTTACCAGAACGCTCACGTAGGTAGTACAACTTGGCACGACGTACTGCACCACGGCGTTTAACTTCAATGCTATCAACCATTGGAGAGTGAGTTTGGAACGTACGCTCAACACCTTCACCGTTCGAGATTTTACGAACTGTGAATGCAGAGTGTAGACCACGGTTACGAATAGCGATTACAACGCCTTCGAATGCCTGTAGACGCTCACGGTCGCCTTCTTTAACTTTAACTTGAACTACTACAGTGTCACCAGGTGCGAATGTAGGTAGGTCTTGTTTCATTTGCTCTTGCTCAAGAGCGTTGATGATATTACTCATGTTTCTATACCCTAGAATAAACTGAATCTAAATTTAATAGGTTACTTGCTGTCTTTATTCGTGCGCTTTCGCTCCATCACGAACTCGGCAAGTAAGTGTTCCTGTTCGTCAGTCAGAGCTAGGTTTTCCAGCATCTCTGGCCTTCTTAGCCAAGTACGGCCTAACGATTGTTTCAATCGCCAGCGACGAATGTCCTTGTGGTTTCCAGATTTTAGTACCGCTGGTACCTCTTTTCCATCCAACACTTCAGGACGCGTATAGTGGGGACAATCCAGTAACCCATTTGCAAAGGAGTCTTCCTCTGCTGACGCAAAATCACCTAGTACACCCGGTATAAACCGTGATACTGAGTCGATTAAGGTCATGGCTGGCAATTCACCACCTGTCATCACAAAATCTCCAATTGACCATTCTTCGTCAACCTCAGATTGTATGATGCGCTCATCTACCCCTTCATAGCGACCACAAATAAGAAGCAAGTTCTCGTTTGTTGCCAACTCTTCTACACCTTGCTGGTCGAGTTTACGACCTTGAGGGCTAAGATAGATAACCTTCGTCTTTCCAGGAGCTGCTTGCTTGGCAGTGTTAATAGCATCGCGCAAAGGCTGTACCATCATCAGCATACCAGGGCCACCCCCGTAGGGTCTATCATCGACAGTTCGATGTTTGTCTTGTGTAAAATCGCGGGGATTCCACGTTTCTACCGACAAAAGACCTTTTTTAACCGCTTGACCTGTTACACCAAAATCAGTGACAGAGCGGAACATTTCTGGAAACAGGCTTATTACGCCAACCCACATAGTTCACTCTCTAATTTTGATTTAAAAGGCAGGATCCCAGTCAACTTCGATCCGTTGAGCTTCGCGATCAACTTTGATGATCACTTGCTCTTCAAGGAACGGAATTAGTCGTTCCTTTTGGCCAAAAGCATCCTTCAGATTAGCTTTCACCACCAAAACATCGTTTGAACCCGTCTCAAGCATGTCTGAGACTTCGCCTAGGTCATAACCTTTAGTGGTTACAACTTTCATTCCAAACAATTCACGCCAGTAGAATTCTTCTTCTGACAGTTCAGGTAATGAAGATGGGGCTACTGAGATTTCAAGGTTAGTCAACAGATGTGCATCTTCACGTACATCAAGACCTTCCAGCTTACACACATAACCTTTGTTATGACGCTTCCAGCTTTCTACCTTGCACTCAACCCATGTCCCCTTTTGGTTCAAGAACCAAGGGCTATAATCGAAAATGTTTTCAGCATTGTCTGTAAAGGAATGAACTTTAAGCCAACCACGAATGCCATAAGTAGCGCCGAGCTTTCCTACAACAATTTTTTCGTTTTGTTCACTCATTCATTCTTTTCCTTAACATCGAGATAAATTGCTGATTAAGCCGCTTTTTGAGCGTCTTTAACTAGCTTAGCTACACGGTCAGAAACTGTAGCACCTTGTGAAACCCAGTGGTTCACACGGTCTAGGTCTAGACGTAGACCTTCTTCTTGACCTTGAGCTGTAGGGTTGAAGAAACCTACTTTCTCGATGAAACGACCTGTAGCTGCGCGACGGCTGTCTGCTACTACGATTTGATAAAATGGACGCTTTTTAGCGCCGTGACGTGCCAAACGAATGGTAACCATGTCGTCCTCTTTGCTTTCTCAATAAAATAATTAACCCCAAACTACTCCTCAGAGTTGCGTGGGGTCTCGTGCCAAAATAAAGCTAGCGAATTTTACTCTTATTCCTAGTCTTTGCAAGGGTTTTAGCTACTTTTTAGCCAACTAATTGAATGTGAGCGAGTTAACAGCTTGAAAACAAAAAGGCTCTATCTAAATAGAGCCTTATGAAATCACTATTGGTAGCTTTGAAGCTGACCGCTATTAGCTAAATGGATTATCGACCGAATGGGCCACCCATTCCGCCCATACCGCCACCACCCATGCCGCCCATCATGCCTTGCATGTTGCGCATCATGCCGCGCATTCCACCTTTTTGCATTTTCTTCATCATCTTCTGCATCTGGGTGAATTGCTTCAGTAGACGGTTTACGTCTTGTACCTGAGTACCCGAACCGGCAGCAATACGTTTCTTGCGAGAGCCTTTGATTAGCTCAGGGCGCAGACGCTCTTTCATAGTCATTGAGCTGATGATGGCTTCCATCTGCTTAAACATTTTGTCGTCTACCTTATCTTTCACATTATCAGGTAGATTACCCATGCCAGGCAGTTTGCCCATCATGCCAGCCATGCCGCCCATGTTTTCCATCTGGCCTAGTTGTTCACGGAAGTCTTCAAGGTCAAAGCCCTTCTTCTCCTTGAACTTCTTCGCCATCTTCTCTGCTTTATCGGTATCTACATTACGCTGTAGGTCTTCGATAAGAGAAAGAACATCGCCCATGCCCAGAATACGAGAGGCAACGCGATCTGGATGGAAAGGTTCTAGTGCGTCAGTTTTTTCACCCACACCCAAGAACTTAATTGGCTTACCTGTAATGTGCTTAACCGACAGTGCCGCACCACCACGTGCATCACCATCAACCTTAGTTAGAATCACACCGGTTAGTGGTAGTGCATCGCCAAAGGCTTTTGCTGTATTTGCCGCATCCTGACCTGTCATGGCATCAACCACGAACAAGGTCTCAACAGGGTTAATCGCAGTATGAAGCTGCTTGATTTCGCCCATCATCTCTTCATCGACGGCTAGACGACCTGCGGTATCCACCAAAAGCACGTCATAGAATTTCTTCTTCGCATGGTCGATAGCTGCATTAGCGATATCTAGAGGCTTCTGGTCAGCGCTGGATGGGAAAAAGTCCACACCAACATCCGATGCTAAGGTCTCTAGCTGTTTGATCGCTGCAGGACGGTATACGTCGGCAGAAACAACCAATACTTTTTTCTTATCACGCTCAGAAAGAAGTTTAGAAAGCTTACCTACACTGGTGGTTTTACCCGCACCTTGTAGACCAGCCATTAGTACTACAGCCGGTGGCTGAGCAGCTAGGTTAAGACCTTCATTGGACTCACCCATTACCGCTTCTAATTCAGACTGAACAATCTTGATGAATTCTTGGCCTGGAGTAAGAGATTTAGATACCTCTACGCCTACTGCACCCTCTTTAACACGCTTGATGAAATCGCGTACTACTGGAAGGGCGACATCCGCCTCTAAAAGCGCCATGCGTACTTCGCGCAGCGTATCTTTTATATTGTCTTCGGTCAGACGACCTTTACCGCTGATGTTCTTCAGCGTTTTGGATAATCGTTCTGTTAAGTTATCAAACATCGTGCTCTCTTCGCGTTGAATTGCGATTAATTACTCGAAGTATACCCCACAGCCACTATTTACAAAACCATGCGCAATAAGTACATAGCCAGTAATGTGGTATTGGGTGTATAATTTCCTTTTAAATCCAAATACTAATGTCGACTGAATATGGACTTTGTGGTTGTTATCCTAGCCGTACTTTTATACCTAACGGCGACCTTTCTTATTCTTCCGGGGCTATTACGTCAGTCGGAAATCAATAAAAAGGTTGTTTTAGGCATAGCGTTTGTTGCTTTGATCCTGCACTTTTCAACGTTAGTTGAGGGCATCTTTGCGCCCCACGGGCAAAACATGAGCATTCTCAATGTCGCTTCATTGGTGAGTATTATCATCTCACTAGTGCTGACCTTGGCTATGTTTAAAACTCGTTTGTGGTTTTTGCTACCCATCGCCTATGGATTTTCTTGCCTTAGCCTTGTTGCTGCCGAATTTGTTCCGGGTACCTTTATCACCCACTTCGAACATTCACCTGGCTTAATTATTCACATCACACTTGCTCTGTTTTCGTATGCCACACTAATGATTGCGGCTTTGTATGCGATGCAACTGGCTTGGCTTGATTTCAAACTAAAGCAAAAGACTTCTCAAGCATTAAACCCTAACCTACCTCCTTTAATGAAGGTGGAGCGCCAACTTTTCAATATCATTTTGATCGGAAATGGCTTACTTACCCTCACATTAATGAGTGGTCCGCTATTTGTTGAAGACTTTTTAAGTAGTGGAAAGACTCACAAAGCCTTGCTGTCGTTTATCGCATGGCTAGTATTCAATGTCTTATTGTGGGGGCATTATAAGCTGGGCTGGCGCGGTAAAAAGGTCACTTGGTTTTCCATTATCGGGGCATTTTTGCTGACCCTTGCCTACTTTGGCAGTCGATTTGTACGTGAAATCATACTGACCTAATCGGCACACTTAGTTGACAGTTGCCCGTAAATCATTCATTAATTGAAAAGAGCTAAATAAAAGGATTCATTTAATTTGGACGACATATCAACCGGGGTACTGTTTACCCTCCTTGCATGTCTTATCATTATATCAGGCTACTTTTCAGGTTCAGAGACTGGGATGATGTCCCTGAATCGCTATAGATTAAAGCACCTTTCAAATCAGGGGCATAAGGGAGCGCGTCGTGTAGAGAAGCTTCTTACCCGCCCCGATCGCTTAATCGGCCTTATTCTAATCGGCAACAACCTCGTTAATATTTTGGCATCTGCCATCGCCACCATACTCGGTATGCGTTTGTACGGTGATATTGGTGTTGCGATTGCCACTGGTATTCTCACTTTAGTGGTGCTGGTTTTCGCCGAAGTAACGCCTAAAACTCTCGCTGCCATGTACCCTGAGCGTGTCTCCTACACCAGCAGTATTCTGCTGAAGATACTAATGAAGTTGCTGTCACCACTGGTTATCCTGGTCAACTTTATTACTAATGGTTTTTTACGACTGCTAGGCATCAAGGGCATCAATCATAAGTCTGATCACCTGAGTTCTGATGAGCTTCGAACGGTTGTGAACGAAGCCGGTAGTTTGATACCGAGCCGTCACCAAGACATGCTGGTCTCTATTTTGGATCTCGAGAACGTCACTGTGAACGATATTATGGTGCCTCGAAATGAGATTACGGGTATCGACGTCAACGATGACTGGAAGTCTATTGTACGGCAATTAACTCACTCTCCTCATGGCCGAGTAGTGCTATATCGCGACCAGATCGATGAGGTAGTAGGCATGGTTCGCTTGCGTGAAGCCTATCGCTTGATGCTGGAGAAAAATGAGTTCAACAAGCAAACCCTGTTAAAGTCTGCGGATGAGGTTTATTTCATTCCTGAAGCGACGCCACTCAATGTGCAGCTATTGAAGTTCCAACGCAATAAAGAGCGTATTGGATTAATCGTGGACGAATATGGCGACATTATTGGCTTGGTTACTCTAGAAGATATCTTAGAAGAGATCGTGGGCGAGTTTACCACTTCGATGGCCCCTAGCCTTGCGGAAGAAATCACGCCGCAACCTGATGGCAGTTACCTGATTGAAGGCAGTGCAAACATCAGAGACATCAATAAAGGGTTGCAGTGGGACTTACCTACCGATGGACCAAGAACGCTAAACGGACTCATTTTAGAGCACTTGCAAGACCTTCCTGAAACTCACATCAGTATCATGGTGGCAGAGCACAATATGGAAGTTATCGATTTTTCAGAAAACAAAATCAAGATGGTGAAGGTTCATCCTATTCAGTAGTGGATGTTCTACATTCATCAGAAATCAAAAAGGCTCCTTTCGGAGCCTTTTTTAGTAGAGAGTAAAACTACACTTTCAGTGTTTGTAGCATCTCTTCTGGAAGAGCCAACTCATCATTTTTATTCACTGATACACCCGCTTCTAAAATAGCGCTAGCAATAGCTTTTGCTTCTTCTAGAGAGTGCATTTCTGCGGTACCACACTGGTACTCGTTCAGTTCAGGGATCTTGTTTTGTCCCTCGACTTTAAGCACATCTTCCATAGATGCAACCCATGCCGTTGCTACATCAGATTCTGATGGTGTGCCAATCAGGCTCATGTAAAAGCCAGTACGACAACCCATAGGGGAGATATCGATGATCTCAACGGAATCACCATTTAGGTGGTTACGCATGAAACCAGCGTACAGGTGCTCAAGTGTATGAATCCCTCTCTCAGAAAGGATATCTTTATTTGGCTGAGTAAAGCGAAGGTCGAATACTGTAATAGTATCGCCACTTGGAGTTTGCATCGTTTTTGCCACACGCACTGCAGGTGCATTCATTTTTGTGTGGTCAACTGTAAAACTGTCTAATAGGGGCATGATCGGCTCTCCAAGGTTATTTCAGATACGCGAAGTATTCTTCTAAGTATTGTTCAAAATCTACCGAATCGGCAGCTTCAATTTGTTGTTGCTTATTCACAGAGTCTGCGACTTCTTGGTCCATCATTTCCTGAGAATAAACGCTGTAATTGTGTTGACGGTACTGCTGCTGATAGCGCTCACCTAACTGCATACCAAACTGGCCATTGCCGCCTTTTTCTTTTACTTCAGCAAGCATTTTACCAGACAGGGTTAATTCTGGTTCATCAATCCAATCTCGCAGTTCATTGCAGACATCTTGATAACCCGTACTGCTGTTGCCTTCATCCATCACCTTAGCGATTTGTTCAAACTGGTCAAAGATGCGGTGCACCCACTGTTGCAAGGTAAGCTTCTCACCATCACAGCCAATGGTCAGATATACCCCTTTACGTCGCCCTTCGGTAATCACTGAATTCCAGTTGTGTTTCCAGCAATTGAGCTCACAGTCATCCATTGGATCAGACTCTGTCAGCGCACACCAAGTAAGGAAGATATCAAGGAAGCGAATCTGACGCTCGCTAATGCCCACCGGGTTAAACGGGTTGACGTCTAATGCACGAATTTCAATATACTCTACGCCACCACGCTCAAGCGCTTCTGAAGGCTTTTCACCACTCTTCGCGACTCGCTTAGGTCTGATAGGAGCATAAAGCTCATTTTCTATCTGCAAAACATTACTGTTTAGTTGCTTAAATTGTCCATCTTCTTTGACGCCAATCTTAGAAAATTTTTCTGAAGGCTTACGAATCGCTCGATTCAAGCCTTCTAGGTACTCACCTACGCCATTAAAGCTTATCTTTAGCTCGCTCTGTTCGCTATTGGTATAACCCAAATCACTCATACGCAAAGAGGTAGCGTACGGCAGGTACAAAGTGCCAGTGCCATTTAATTTTTCAAAGGGTAAGTCTGTTTCGCGACCTTGAATAAAGGTTTCACAGATCGCTGGAGAAGCACCAAAGAAATATGGGATTAACCATCCAAAGCGGTAGTAGTTACGAATCAACCCAAAGTAAGCATCAGACTTAGAGTCCTGACGCTGCTGTTCGTCTTGTTCACCGTATAGGCTGTCCCAAAAGCTTTCAGGAAACGAAAAATTAAAGTGAACCCCTGAGATAATCTGCATCAAGCTTCCATAGCGATGCTTCAGTCCCTGGCGGTAAAGGGTTTTCATTTGACCTGAATTAGAAGAACCATACTGCGCTAGTGCAATGTCGTCTTCATCAGCAACCGCACATGGCATAGACAGTGGCCATAACTGCTCTTGGTCTAACTTACTGTGCGCGTAGTGATGGATGTCTTGTAATTGAGACAGCAGCGTAGGGATATCATTTGAAACAGGAGTAATAAACTCCATTAATGATTCTGAGAAATCAGTGGTTATCCATTCATGAGTCAAAGGAGAACCCAGGCTTTCTGGATGAGGAGTTGTTGCTATGTGGCCATCGGGTTTGTAGCGAAGTGTCTCTCGCTCCACGCCGCGTCCATACTGCGTAAATACCTGCTTGTTAGCAGCCACCTGTGCTAGGCGGTTAGAAAAAATAGTCAAAACAAGGCCACTTATATTTTTAGAGAGTACTCTCTCAATAGACAGCCCTGTACTTGAGAACAAGCACAGGGCATACAACTATCCCATAGATGGGTCGACTAAGGCGCAATTTCAAGTGTTTGAATAGGGAAATTTAGCGTCTTAAGTTGAGGCATTAGCTGTTTCGCGTCTCCGACAACAATAATTTGATAGTCGGCAGGATCAAACCACTTGCTCGCCATTTCATTGAGCGTCTGTTTGGATACGTCAGCAACAATATTATTGCGCACAGCTAGATAATCATGATCCAAGTTGTAGGTCAGTATTGAGCTTAACAAATAGGCTTTCTGCCCTGGTGTTTCATACTTCAGCGCATCTTGTTGCCCAACCGCTAGTCGCATGAATTCAATTTCTTTATCAGTAAAGCCCTCTTTTGCAGCACTGTCCATTTCTTTGATCAGTTCTTTAATAGCAGGAGCAGTTGAATCTGCCCTAACTTGCGCTGTAGCAACGACGGCCCCGATCTCTCTATTCGCTGCAATGTAGCTACTTGCACCGTAGGTGTAACCCTTATCTTCACGCAGATTTTGATTAATACGACTGTTAAAGTTACCACCTAAATTGAAGTTAGCCAGTTGAGTAAGGTAACTCTCACCTGTCGCATCAAAAGGTAACCCTCGGCGAACTAAGCGCACAGACGTTTGAGGTGCCCCCGGCTTATCAACCAAGAATAACGTTTGCTCTCCCATCTCTGGCAGACGGCGCTGGCGTAGCAAAGGCGGTGTTTCGCCCTGCCACTCTTGTAAACTAGCAAGCTCTTTGCGTACTTGCTTCTCAGATAGGTCACCAACCACTAATATCTGCGTGCCCTTTGGCGTGTAGTACTTGTTATAAAAAGCTTTTACATCATCCAAAGTAAGGCTTTTCACTGAATCCATAGTGCCTGATGCAGAGCGTCCATAAATCGTATCGCCGTATAGCACTTGTCTTGTTGCTTGAGAAGCTAACCAGCTTGGTGTCTGATGCTCGTACACAATCCCTTCTAACATCTGGCGCTTAACGCGCTCGAAGTCTTCTTCTTTCAGCAATGGATTGAACAGAGCGTTTTCAACCAGTTCCATTGTCGCAGTAAAGTTTTTACTCAAGCTAGAAACAGTCAGAGTTGTATTGTACTGGCCCGCACTTAATGAGGCGCTACTGCCCAATTTATCCAGCTCAGCAGTAAGCTCTTCACTGGTTAGGGTCTCGTCTCCCTCTGAGACCATAGAGGCAGTAAGACTGGCTAGTCCTTCTTTACCCACCGGTGCGTAGCGATTGCCTGCAGGCATCTTTATTTGCATAACCACGGTCGGCGTTTCCGACGTTTCACTGCCTAGTACTTCAATATCATTGTTCAAGTGGAATGAATACAGCTCAGGCATGGTTCCCGTAACCGCAGACTGCACTTCCGGCATCACTGAACGATCAAACGTATCATTCACGAAGCGGTACTCTAATTCGCTATCTTCGATCTTCTTGTTTTCAGGCAATGTTCTTGGCGGCGTTTCAAAGGTCGCTTCTTTCGCCGCTAGCTCTAGTTTACCTCTAGGTACTACCGATAAAGTCACCTTGTGTTTATTGTCGATAAACTCTTGATATACTTTATAAATAGAATCTGGCGTTACCTTACGTAAGCGTTCTAGTTCAATCTGAAGTCGATCTGGCTGTTGATAGAAGGTCTCATTAGACGCCAGTTGCGTCACCTTGCCACGTACACTCTGCAAGGCGAAGATTGAGCCGGCTTCTGCGCTACCCACAATTTCTTGTAGCGAATCAGGATTGATATCAGAAAGCTGCAAATTATCGATGATGTCATACACTTCGTCATACAAAGGCGTTAGATCGGCTCTCTTACTGGAGTCAGCCATTACGTAAACGTAAAAATTACAAGCTAACTCCGTACATTGATGGAATGCCCCCGCATCAAGCGCTTTTTCAGTCTTCACCAATTTTTGATAAAGAATACTATTTCGTCCGCTCCCTAAAACCTTAGCTAATACGTCAAGATCAGCATTGCGCGCTTCCCCTTGGTAAGTCGTTGGCCATCCCATGACAAGCATTGGTTGTTGGATCATACGATCTTCAAGGGTAACGTAGCGGTCTTCATTGAGGACAGCCGGTTGCTTAGGTGCAGCCTCTACTTCTGGACCACGGGGAATTGGACCAAAATACTTCTCTACCCATTCAAGTACTTGCTCTGTCTCAAAATCACCACCTATGGTCAAAACTGCATTGTTTGGGCCATACCAACGCAAGAAGAAGGCTTTAAGATCATTCACATCGACCTTATCTAAGTCTTCAACATAACCAATGGTCTGCCATGAGTATGGGTGCCCTTCCGGATACATAGCCTCACCCATTTTTTCCCACATCAAGCCATACGGGCGATTGTCATAGTTTTGAGCGCGCTCATTTTTAACGGTATCACGCTGTATTTCAAACTTGCGTTGAGACACAGCCTCAAGCAAGAAGCCCATACGATCTGACTCAAGCCAAAGCATCTTCTCTAGCTGGTTCGATGGGACTGTTTCAAAGTAGTTGGTGCGGTCACGATTGGTTGTACCGTTAAGCGATCCACCTGCTTCGGTGATGATCTTAAAGTGCTGTTGATCTGCCACGTGTTTCGAACCTTGAAACATCATGTGCTCAAAGAAGTGCGCAAAACCAGACTTACCAATCTCTTCTCTCGCTGAGCCCACATGATAGGTGACATCAACATGAACCAAAGGATCTGAATGATCAGGCGATAAGATTAAGGTTAATCCATTGGCAAGCTTATATTTTGAGTAGGCGATCGACGCCTTGCCCGGTGTTGCATCGACTTTTTCAACTAGCTGAATGGCCGAATCCTTAGGCTTTGGCTCAACTGTGCTCTCTTGAGTAGAGCAAGCCGCTAACAGAGTCACAGCGGTCAGCGTGCCCACAAGCTTGTACTTGGACAATGACAGGTTAAGACGAGATAAGATCATTGTTGTTCCTTATAGATTACCCAGCCCAGTGTATAACCCTACTAGTACCGCATAGCGGACTAATTTTCCTAGGGCTATCAACACCAAACAGGGAAGAAAGCGCATTCGAAGCCACCCAGCGGCTAGGCACAAAGGGTCACCAATAACGGGAGCCCAGCTAAACAATAGACCCCAATAGCCATATTTTTGTAACCAAGCTATGGCTTTGTGACCATGTTTTTCCTGCTGAGTTCGATTTGGTATCCACAAACCCAGCCAATAGTTAGTTAATCCACCAAGAGTGTTACCCAAGGTAGCAACCAACAAGATGCTAAAAATTGAATATTGATTAAGACTCAGTGTGGCGATAAGCGCCGCTTCTGAACCGCCCGGAAGTAGCGTTGCACTTAAAAATCCCGTTGCAAATAGTAAGGTCAGCGCCGAATCGGCAAACCAAACACCGAGCTGAGCAAATACAGCATCCACTAGCTTACAGTCTCAAAACAACAATTATTAATAAGGTATACGTTACAAGTAAACGAGGTAAGCCACAGAGGCATAATTTTCTGACCATTTGAGATGCATATCGTTACATATTACCGACAATTCTCAGGAATATCATTGTTTTGCTGTCAGAGATAAGTGAAAAAAAAGGATGCAAAAATGCATCCTTTTCTCAATAGTGAAAGGAGTTAGCCCACCAGAGCAAGTAGGATACCAGCAGCGACTGCTGAGCCTAATACACCCGCTACGTTCGGCCCCATTGCATGCATTAATAAGAAGTTCTGAGGGTTTGCCTGCAGACCTACCTTGTTAACAACACGAGCCGCCATTGGAACCGCAGATACACCAGCCGCGCCAATGAGTGGGTTAATGTCTTCTTTAGACACCTTGTTCAGTAACTTGGCCATCAATACGCCACCCGCAGTACCAATACTGAAGGCAACTGCACCAAGACCAAGGATACCTAAGGTTTCGATGTTCAAGAACTTATCCGCTTGAAGCTTCGAACCTACACCAAGGCCCAAGAAAATGGTAACAATGTTGATGAGTTCGTTTTGGGCTGTCTTACTCAAACGGTCCACAACACCTGCTTCTCGCATCAGGTTTCCAAGACAAAACATTCCGACCAAAGGCGTTGCCGACGGCAAAAATAGGATTGTCATTAGCAGTACACCTAGTGGGAAGAATACCTTCTCACCTTTACCCACATGACGAAGCTGCGCCATTTTGATGGTACGTTCTTCTGGGGTAGTTAACGCCTTCATAATAGGTGGCTGAATGATTGGAACTAAAGCCATGTAACTGTAGGCAGAAACTGCGATTGCACCAAGCAAATCAGGGGACAATCGGCTTGCTAAGAAGATCGCGGTTGGACCATCAGCACCACCGATAATGGCAATTGACGATGCATCCGCCAAGCTAAACTCCATGCCTGGTACATAGTTAAGCAAGATAGCGCCAAACAAGGTTGCAAAGATACCAAACTGAGCTGCAGCGCCTAACCACAAGGTTTTAGGGTTAGCAATCAAGGCACCAAAGTCCGTCATCGCCCCTACGCCCATAAAGATAAGCAATGGGAATACCCCAGTTGAAATCCCTACCTCGTAGACGTAGTACAGCAAACCACCTGGCTCAGTAAAGCCAGCATTTGGGATATTAGCTAGGATTGCACCAAAGCCAATTGGCAGTAGTAGTAAGGGCTCAAAGCCCTTACGAATAGCAAGAAACAGCAGCCCGCAACCCACCAAGATCATGCAGATCTGGCCAAATTCAAAGTTAGCGATGCCCGTCTCTCTCCAGAGAGTAAGTAAACCGTCCATGTTGTATTGCTTCCTTACGCTAGGCTAAGTAGCGGTGAGCCAACAGAGACAGAATCACCTTCTTTCACATGCAAACCTTGTACTACGCCACCTCGTGCCGCTCGTACTTCGGTCTCCATCTTCATTGCTTCTAGGATCAGTAACACATCGCCTTCTTCAACCACCGCGCCACTTGATACGTTCACCTTGAAGATATTACCAGCCAAAGGTGCAGGCACATCTTCTGCATTACTCGCCACTGGTGCTGCAACTGGCGCAGCCGCTGCAGTGGATGCTGCTGGGGTAACAGAAGTAAGCTCTCCTTGAGGGCCCACCTGCACATCGAAGACCTGACCATCAACCTTAACGCTGTAGGCTTCTACCGTTGTATTAGCACTCGCAACAGGAGCTGGTTTAGTTTCTTCAACTTCTGCTTCCGTGCCTGGTGCTGGCTCAAACATAGATGGGTTGTGACGATTCTTCAGGAACTTCAAGCCCACTTGAGGGAACAGTGCATAGGTTAAAACATCATCTTCAATGTCTTCAGCCAGTGAAATACTTTCTGCTTTTGCCTTCTTCTGTAGATCAAGTGTCAAAGACTCAAACTCATCTTCTAGCTGATCCGCTGGACGACAGGTAATTGGCTCTGCACCGTCTAATACTTTATTTTGTAGCTCAGCATTCAGCTCTGCAGGCGCTTTACCGTATTCACCCTTTAGTATGCCCGCGGTTTCTTTAGTAATGCTCTTGTAGCGCTCGCCAGTTAAGACGTTGATAACCGCTTGCGTACCAACAATCTGTGAGGTTGGTGTCACCAAAGGAATGTAACCAAGATCTTTACGTACGCGAGGGATCTCCTCTAGCACTTCATCCAATTTATCAGCCGCGCCCTGCTCTTTTAGCTGACCTTCCATATTGGTGAGCATTCCGCCAGGAACTTGAGCAATCAAGATACGAGAATCAACGCCCTTCAATTGCCCTTCAAACTTCGCATACTTCTTACGTACTTCTCGGAAGTAAGCCGCAATAGGTTCGATTTGGTCTAATTTTAGGTTGGTATCACGCTCTGTACCCTCAAGCATCGCCACAACGGTTTCTGTTGGCGTATGGCCATAGGTGCAGCTCATAGACGAAATCGCAGTATCTAGAATATCTACGCCCGCCTCTACCGCTTTAACCGCAGTTGCAGTACTCAAACCTGTTGTTGCATGACAGTGAAGTGCCAGTGGAACGTCGCATGCCTCTTTGATGCGTGTAATCAGCTCTTCAGCCTCATAAGGCTTAAGCAGACCTGACATATCTTTAATACATAGTGAATGACAACCTAGGTCTTCTAGACGCTTAGCAAGATCAACCCAAGTATCAGAATTGTGCACAGGACTTGTTGTATAAGAAAGTGTACCTTGAGCATGAGCACCAACATCAACCACTGACTTAACGGCTTTTTCAAAGTTACGCACGTCATTCATCGCATCAAAGACACGGAAAACATCCATACCATTGGCATGTGCGCGCTCTACAAACTTTTCAACCACATCATCCGCGTAGTGACGGTAGCCTAAAAGGTTTTGTCCACGTAGCAACATTTGCATTGGTGTATTTGGCATTGCTTTTTTAAGCTCACGCAAGCGCTCCCATGGATCTTCTCCAAGAAAGCGAATGCACGAATCAAAGGTCGCTCCACCCCAGGTTTCTAGTGACCAATAGCCAACTTTATCCAGTTCAGCCGCAATTGGCAGCATATCCTCTAAACGCATACGTGTTGCGAACAAAGATTGATGCGCATCTCGCAGTACTACGTCTGTTATTGCAAGTGGTTTAGACATGCTCATTAACTCCTTCTAATTTTTGTTGTCTATTGGGCTACAGCTGAACGATGACGATGCACAGCGGCCGAAATAGCGGCCACAACTTTTGGATCGACTCGATGGGTTGATTCAGCTTGAGTAACTTGTTTAAGATTTTGCGGGCTTACTGGCGCCACTGGTTGTTCTGCCGGAAGTAACTTCGACATCAAACGAACCACAAACACCAATAAAGTAAGAAAAAGAAAAACCATAGCCATACCAATGGCCATAATAGAGGCAGCTTCCGATAGCAAACCTGAGATGTTATCCATAATAAAATTCCCTTATTTGTCTTCCTGACAATTCGATGTTTTCACATCGAGCACCTGATTATCTAGATTGATGAAAATTTGTCAATTTTCTTTATTCAGGTGCATGCAGGCAAACCATTGCATAGAAAGTATGCGAATTGAAGACAAAATACTGAGATCAGACCAGAATTTATCAAAAACACTTAGAAAACAGTGCTTTATGTAAATAAAGGGTTATCGGAATGATAATGAGATGTTATAAAAAAACCCCGCCGAAGCGAGGTTTTGTGAAGTGGCGCGTCCTGGAGGATTCGAACCTCCGACCGCCTGGTTCGTAGCCAGGTACTCTATCCAGCTGAGCTAAGGACGCGCGATGCTTCTTTGCAGAAGACTTTATAGAAAAGCCGATACTTGTATCAACTCTTCGTTGTAGTGGCGCGTCCTGGAGGATTCGAACCTCCGACCGCCTGGTTCGTAGCCAGGTACTCTATCCAGCTGAGCTAAGGACGCGCAGTGCTTCTTTGCAGAAGGCTTATATAGAACCGTTAATTATTAATTAACCATTCGTTGTAAAGTGGCGCGTCCTGGAGGATTCGAACCTCCGACCGCCTGGTTCGTAGCCAGGTACTCTATCCAGCTGAGCTAAGGACGCACAGTGTTCTCGTTCTGAGAAGGGTGCGAAGTCTATCACACTTTTCAGTTTAGAAAACAAAAAAATTGACCATAAGGTCAATAAATGGCGGTGAGGGAGGGATTCGAACCCTCGATACGGCTACAAACCGTATACTCCCTTAGCAGGGGAGCGCCTTCAGCCTCTCGGCCACCTCACCGCATTATCACTAACAAGTTAGCATTTTCATATCAAAAAATGATATGGCGCGTCCTGGAGGATTCGAACCTCCGACCGCCTGGTTCGTAGCCAGGTACTCTATCCAGCTGAGCTAAGGACGCGCATTTTGTTCCGTTAAGAACGTTTCGCAAGAATGGCGGTGAGGGAGGGATTCGAACCCTCGATACGGCTACAAACCGTATACTCCCTTAGCAGGGGAGCGCCTTCGGCCACTCGGCCACCTCACCGTCTTGCGGAGGCACATATTACGATTTACCAAAAATATGTCAAACATTTTATTGGCAAAATCACATAAAAAACGGTTAACAGAACAACTTTCAACCAAACCGCTTAAAAATGCTAGTTATATGTACTTTGTGCCTACGATAAAACAAGAAAGGCTAGTCCTATGACTAGCCTTTCAATAGAAACTTAGTAGTTGCCTGATGCAACGTTTCCATTACCTTTTTCAGCTTGAATACGCATGTAAATTTCTTCACGATGCACAGAAACTTCTTTAGGCGCGTTTACACCGATACGCACTTGGTTTCCCTTAACACCCAGTACAGTAACGGTCACTTCATCCCCAATCATTAGGGTTTCACCAACACGGCGAGTCAAAATTAGCATTCGATAGCTCCTTGCTGTCACTCAAAATACTTTGAGATCTATTATTCAATAAAAATAACAACTTGGTAAAGAACTTATTACAAAATAAGCGCTTTTTTGTCTGTAGCAACACTATGAGACTGCTCAATGTATTGAGCATGAATAAAATTGGCAGCCCGATCCAGATGTTCCGGTAATAGTAGCAACTTCACTACCCTATCACACCTAAAACTATCAAGAACTTTGATATCTTCCGCCAACAATTGAGGTAAAACATCGATATGTAGCTCCTCAAGCTCAGCACCGACGATAGTCAGGGCACTAATAGGCTCAACGATGCTGACGTCGTCAGATAGGATCTGTAATAGCTTGGAGACATCATTATTGTTAACAATAAGATGTTCAGCCGTTTGAGAATGCACCGCAATACCAAGTAGTTGGCACTGCATTGCAATCTGATCTGCTTTTTCTAGATTAACAACTAGGCGAGCAAGTTCGCGCTGAAGTGCTAAACCACACACATTTTTTTTGCTCTGTAAGCGAGTGACCAAAGTGCCTTGTTTTGGCGAAAACGAGGATAACACTCGGATATCCAAGTTGTATTTAGCTGCAAACTCAACACACGGCTCGTGTAAAACCTTGGCACCATGCTTTGCCATGGTTTGCATGTCATCAAAGTCGACATGCTCTAATTTCAAAGCCGATTCAACCACTCTAGGGTCACAACTATACACGCCATCAACATCTGTGAAGATCTGGCACTCGTTAGCTCCTAGAAGCCCTGCTAGAGTGACTGCACTGGTATCTGAACCTCCACGTCCTAGCGTGGTAATCGCGCCGGCTTGGTTAACGCCTTGGAAGCCTGCCACAATCACTATATGACCATCACTGAGTAGTTGGTCAAACTTCTCATTGTCTACAGACTGAATCGTTGCTTGATTGTGCATATCATCGGTAACAATGCCTGCTTGCCACCCCGTTAGAGAGGTCGCTTTGTGGCCGAGCTTATTAAGAGTCATCGCCAATAAAGCTATGGTCACCTGCTCCCCAGCTGACAAGATAACATCGAGTTCTCTTGAGTTGGGAACACTATCCACTTCATAGGCTAAGCCTTGCAACCGATTCGTTTCACCTGACATCGCTGAAACCACAACCACGACTTGATTGCCTTGCTCTTTGGTCTTTATTACCTGCTCGGCAACCGCTCGAATTCGGTCAACTGAACCTACAGATGTCCCACCAAACTTTTGCACGATTAATCGGTTCTTCACTTACTTTCCACCTTCCTAAAACAGTCTTCTGTTCTTTGTACACAGGACACTTTAAAACAACAAAACCAAGCATTTTGCGATAACAAAAATGCTTGGTTCCTATTACTTTACTTGGGTACCCGATGCACCCAAGTTAATTACTATTCGCTTACAGGCGCTCTTCCAACCAAGGAATAACCGATTGTAGAGCCTCTGGTAATGCCGCTACGTCTGTACCGCCCGCTTGAGCCATATCAGGGCGACCGCCGCCTTTACCACCTACTTGAGTCGCAACTAAGTTAACCAACTCACCCGCTTTTACTTTGCCAGTTAAGTCTTTAGTTACACCTGCAACCAAGCCAACTTTGTCGTTGGCAATATTGGCAAATAAGATAACACCAGTACCAATGCGGTTCTTCGTATCATCAACCATGTTACGAAGATTCTTGTTATCTGCACCTTCAAGTGCAGCAATAAGCACTTTAGTACCGTTAACTTCCTGTACCTTACCCATGATGTTGGCGCTTTCTGCCGCTACCATTTTGTCTTTCAGGTACTGAATCTCTTTCTCTAACGATTTGGCTTTCTTCGCTGACTCAACTAGCTTCTGTTGTAGTTTGTCCTGCTCTGCATCGATAGCATCTAGAGCTGCATCAGCGGTTACCGCTTCGATACGACGAATACCGGCAGCAATACCACCTTCAGAAGTAATCTTGAACAGACCAATATCACCCGTATTAGCAGCGTGAATACCACCACACAATTCAGTAGAGAACTCACCCATAGAAAGCACGCGAACTTCGTCGTCATACTTCTCACCAAACAATGCCATCGCGCCTTTCTGCTTAGCAGACTCGATGTCCATTACATTGGTTTCAATATCGTGGTTAGTTCGAATTTGAGCATTAACCATACGCTCTACTTGCTTCAATTCAGCCGCGGTCACCGCTTCAAGGTGAGAGAAATCAAAACGAAGGTTCTCTGCTTTTACCAATGAACCTTTCTGAGTAACGTGCTCACCTAGAACCTTACGTAACGCAGCGTGTAGCAAGTGAGTTGCTGAGTGGTTCAATGAAATTTGTGCACGGCGCACTGCATTAACAGCCGCTTTTGCTTTTTCACCCGAGCTCATCACACCTTCAACAAGCTCGCCATGGTGCGCAATCGCATTGCCTAGTTTCTGAGTATCAGTAACCTTAAACTCACCAAGCTCAGTTTTCAGAGTACCTGTATCACCAGATTGGCCACCTGATTCGGCGTAGAACGGAGTTTGCTCAAGAACAATAATGGCCTTCTGACCACTTGATAGGTTCTCTGTAGGTTGGCCCTCGACAAAGATAGCTTCAATGTTGCTCTCACCATCTGTCGCAGAGTAACCACAAAACTCTGTTGTGCTGTCTAGCTTGATAGTCTCGTTGTAATCAGTACCAAACTGGCCAGCTTCACGTGCACGTTGACGCTGTGCTTCCATCGCTTTCTGGAAGCCTTCTTCGTCAATGTTGAATTCACGCTCACGTGCAACATCATTGGTTAAATCCGCTGGGAAACCATAGGTATCGTACAATTTGAATACTGTCTCACCATCAAGCGTAGATTTACCTTCGCTTTTCAAGGCATCCAGTGCATCGTTAAGAATGCTCATACCGCGCTCTAGAGTGCGACCAAAGTTCTCTTCCTCAATGCGAAGTACTTTCTCAACCAGTGCTTGTTGCTTCTTAAGTTCAGCGCCAGCTTCACCCATAACATCAGCCAACACACCAACTAGTGTGTGGAAGAATGCACCTTGAGCACCTAACTTGTTACCGTGACGAACTGCGCGGCGAATAATACGGCGAAGTACGTAGCCACGACCTTCATTTGATGGCATAACGCCATCAACGATAAGGAAAGAACATGAACGGATATGGTCTGCGATTACGCGTAGAGACTGATTTGAAAGGTCTTCATAACCAACCGCTTCTGCAGATGCTTTAATAAGGGTTTGGAATACATCAATCTCGTAGTTTGAGTGCACACCCTGCATAATTGCAGAGATACGCTCAATACCCATACCTGTATCAACAGCTGGCTTTGGAAGAGGTTCCATAGTGCCGTCAGCGTGACGGTTAAACTGCATGAATACGTTGTTCCAGATCTCGATGAAGCGATCACCATCTTCTTCTGGTGTGCCTGGACGTCCGCCCCAGATATGCTCACCGTGATCATAGAAAATTTCAGTACATGGGCCACAAGGACCTGTGTCACCCATTGTCCAGAAGTTATCTGATTCGTAGGCTTTGCCACCCTTTTTATCGCCAATACGGATAATTCGATCAGCCGGAATACCCATCTGCTTGTTCCAGATATCAAAGGCTTCGTCGTCAGTTTCATAGATAGTAACTAACAATTTTTCTTGTGGCAGACCAAGAGTGTCCGTAAGGAATTCCCACGCGAACTTAATTGCGTCTTCTTTAAAGTAGTCTCCAAAACTGAAGTTACCTAGCATTTCAAAGAAGGTATGGTGACGGGCTGTAAAGCCAACGTTTTCTAGGTCATTGTGTTTACCACCGGCACGAACACAACGCTGTGCCGTAGTCGCTCGCGTGTAGCTACGCTTTTCGGCTCCTAGGAAGCAGTCTTTAAACTGGTTCATACCTGCGTTAGTAAATAGCAGAGTAGGATCGTTATGAGGTACAAGAGAAGAACTCTCTACAATCTGGTGCCCTTTGCTCTCAAAGAACTTTAAAAAGGCACTACGAATTTCGGCGGTGCTCATGTACATGTGGCAATATCCTGAAACGTTCAAGTTAGAATTTTGCCACATTGTAAATCAAGCAAGGGAGAACGACTAGTTTTCTGTCTAATTTGCCTGAAAATGCTGATGAATTAACGAAAATTTGTCAGAAGGCGTTTACTTATTCTTAAGTAAGAGAAGCTAGCATCGGAGGTATAACTATGAATTTACTCAGGATTTAATGCATATTGGATCTGCTCTGAGCTAAACCCTCGATATTGTAGAAAACGTACTTGGTTGGAGTATTCGTGGCTCTCTGAGGTACTGCTCTCTCCAAAATGCTTGTTTACTGATAGTTTCGCAAGCTCAAACCAATTTTGAGGATCTTCTGCCAGGGCCTGATCGATAACCTCGCTACGCACGTGTTTTACGTGCAAGTTCTGACGAATTCGACGTTCACCATGACCTTTTTCAACATGCAGCTTAATTTGATCTTTAGCGTAACGCAGGTCATCTAAATAATGATGCTCTCGACAAAACTCAATGGCTTCATCAATATCATTTAGCTCGAAACCTTTGTTCAATAGTTTTTGTTGAAGCTCGTACCGGCCATATTCACATCGACTCAATAGGTCTAGTGCGGCCTTCTTAGCTGTTCGAACTGGAGTTTGAGAATACATACACACCTCGTGAGATTCAGTGCGAAGAAAAACAAATAAGACAAGGGAAAGTACTGAGCCTTAGGATAAAGGCTCAGTAGATTAGGAGCATAATTGAGTTGAGATTACTCTACCTCAGCCTCTTGAGTATCTTCAAGTTGAGCTGTAGTCAGCAACATTTCACGTAGCTTAGTATCGATTTCGTGTGCTGTTTCAGGGTGCTCGCGAAGGAATTTACCTGCGTTTGCTTTACCTTGGCCAATCTTATCGCCTTGGTAGCTGTACCACGCACCCGCTTTTTCTACTAGCTTGTGCTTAACACCCAGATCAATCAGCTCACCTTCACGGTTAAAGCCTTGACCATACATAATTTGAGTTTCTGCTTGCTTAAACGGTGCAGCAATCTTGTTCTTAACAACCTTAATACGGGTTTCGTTACCAACAACCTCATCACCATCTTTGATAGCGCCAGTACGACGGATATCAAGACGAACCGATGCATAGAACTTAAGTGCGTTACCACCAGTCGTTGTTTCTGGGTTACCAAACATCACACCAATCTTCATACGGATTTGGTTGATGAAGATACACATACAGTTAGATTGCTTTAGGTTACCCGTTAGCTTACGCATTGCTTGAGAAAGCATACGAGCCTGAAGACCCATGTGGCTGTCACCCATTTCGCCTTCAATTTCAGCTTTTGGTGTTAGTGCTGCTACTGAATCGACAACCAATACGTCGATAGCGCCAGAGCGAGCTAGTGCATCACAGATCTCTAACGCTTGCTCGCCGGTATCTGGCTGAGAAACTAAAAGAGCATCGATGTTTACGCCAAGCTTTTGAGCATAAATAGGGTCTAGTGCGTGCTCTGCATCGATAAAGGCACAGGTTTTACCTTCACGTTGAGCTGCCGCAATCAACTCTAGAGTTAGTGTTGTTTTACCCGATGATTCAGGACCGTATACTTCTACGATACGTCCCATTGGCAGACCACCAGCACCTAGAGCGATGTCTAGAGACAGTGAACCAGTAGAAATTGTTTCTACGTCCATGGTGCGGTTATCACCAAGGCGCATAATTGAGCCTTTACCGAATTGTTTTTCTATTTGGCCAAGTGCAGCCGCGAGAGCTTTTTGCTTGTTATCGTCCATTTTATGCTCCATGGAATCGGGTATTTCTAGTTGATGAATCAATTATTACTGTTAATTCATACAGTGTCTAGATGAAAAAGTGTTTTTTTTGCCTGCAACAAGCAATTACTTATTTTCTATATATTTTTCAATTAGTTGAAGAGCATGATAAACGGACTGATTTCTCACCTCGGCTCGATCACCTGTAAATACACAGCGTTGTACCTGTATAAGTTCAGTATTAAACGCTAACCCAAAACACACGGTGCCAACGGGCTTATCTTCACTGCCCCCACCAGGACCTGCAATTCCAGTAATAGAAACGGCTATTTGAGCTGCAGAGTGTCTTGCCGCGCCCAATGCCATCTCCTTCGCAACCTCTTCACTCACCGCTCCAAAGCAGTCTAATGAATGAGAAGTCACGCCGAGCATCTCCATCTTAGCTTCGTTGCTATAGGTGACAAAAGCTCTATCAAACCAAGCAGAACTGCCCGCAATTTCGGTCACGGCTTGCGCCACTCCGCCACCAGTGCATGACTCTGCTGTCGCCATCATCCAGCCATTTTTCTCAAGCAGTTTTCCCACTCGAGCGCTTAAGTTATCCAATGTTCTTTCCGACATCTGACTGATTCGCTTTACCCATTAGTTGTGAATCATTTATCCTAAGCCTCTATAGAAATAATGAAAAGCAACAGAAGTGATTATGTCGGTAAAATCAAAGCCAAAACACACCCCAATGATGCAGCAGTATCACAAACTCAAAGCAGAGAACCCTGATATCCTGCTTTTTTACCGCATGGGTGACTTCTATGAATTGTTTTATGACGATGCAAAGCGAGCCTCTCAACTACTCGACATCTCGCTAACCAAACGCGGCGCATCAGCGGGCGAGCCTATCCCAATGGCTGGCGTCCCTTTTCACGCGGTTGAGGGCTATTTAGCTAAGCTGGTTCAACTTGGCGAATCTGTCGCGATATGCGAGCAAATCGGCAATCCAGCAACCTCAAAGGGACCCGTTGAGCGTAAAGTTGTACGCATCATTACTCCAGGTACAGTGACTGATGAAGCCTTGCTAGCTGAGCGCGTTGATAATCTGATTGCCGCTATCTATCAGTATGATGATAAGTTTGGTTACGCCACTTTGGATATTACCTCGGGTCGCTTTTTAATATGCGAGCCGAAAACCGAAGAAGCGATGCTTGCAGAGTTGCAGCGCACTAGCCCTAAAGAGTTGCTCTTTCCTGAAGACTTCGCGCCAGTACACCTGATGGAAGGTCGACATGGCAATCGTCGCAGACCGGTTTGGGAGTTCGAGTTACAAACGGCAAAACAGCAGCTCAATATCCAGTTTGGTACCAAGGACTTAGTCGGCTTTGGTGTTGAGAAAGCAGAGCTTGGACTTTGCGCGGCTGGCTGTTTGATACAGTACGTCAAAGACACGCAGCGTACCGCTATGCCTCATATCCGTTCGATCACGATGGAAAGGCAAGACAACTCCGTTATCCTTGATGCTGCAACAAGACGCAACTTAGAGATCACGCAGAACTTATCTGGCGGCCTCGATAACACCCTTGCGGAGGTGCTAGATCATACCGCAACCGCGATGGGTAGCCGCATGTTAAAACGTTGGTTACACCAGCCAACTCGTGAAGTCTCAGTTCTGAACAATCGTTTGGATGCGATATCAGAATTAATAGAGCAAGGGCTTTTCCCTGAATTGAACCAAACCTTAAAACAGATTGGCGACATTGAGCGTATTGTCGCTCGATTGGCTATTCGCTCTGCTAGGCCACGTGACCTTGCCCGCCTGCGTACCGCATTACAGCAATTGCCAGAACTAGAAGCGACACTAGAAAGCTTAGTCAATCCACACCTCAAAGACTTGTCCAATGATGCGAAACCATTAGAGAGTTTATGTGAGCTATTGGAGCGAGCAATCAAAGAAAACCCTCCAGTTGTCATCCGTGATGGGGGCGTTCTGGCCGAGGGCTATAACGAAGAACTCGATCAATGGCGCGACCTGGCGAATGGTGCGACGGAATATTTAGAAAAGCTTGAGTCTGATGAGCGAGAGCGACACGGCATAGATACCTTGAAGGTAGGCTATAACGCCGTTCACGGCTTCTACATTCAAGTCAGCCGTGGACAGAGTCACCTTGTGCCTCCTCACTACATTCGTCGCCAAACGCTGAAGAATGCAGAGCGCTACATTATTCCTGAGCTAAAAGAGCACGAAGATAAAGTTCTTAATTCTAAATCTAAGGCTCTGGCAGCAGAAAAGGCGTTGTGGGAAGAGTTATTTGACCTGATCTTGCCTCACCTTACTAGGCTGCAACTTCTGTCATCTGCCGTTTCGGAGATAGACGTACTGCAAAACCTTGCGGAACGCGCTGAAACCTTAGAGTACTGCCGTCCAAACATTAAAAATGATATTGGGTTATCGGTAACCAATGGCCGACACCCAGTAGTTGAGCAAGTGCTAGAAGACCCGTTCATTGCTAACCCTATTGAGCTCCACCCTGAGCGTAAAATGCTGATCATTACCGGCCCGAATATGGGGGGTAAATCCACCTATATGCGTCAAACAGCTTTGATTGCATTACTCGCTCACATTGGCTCTTATGTTCCTGCTGAATCAGCAAACATTGGCTTACTGGATCGTATATTTACCCGAATCGGTGCGTCCGATGATTTGGCCTCAGGCCGTTCGACATTCATGGTGGAAATGACGGAGACTGCGAATATCTTGCACAATGCTACAAACCGAAGTTTGGTGCTGATGGATGAGATAGGACGAGGAACCAGTACCTATGATGGGCTGTCTCTAGCATGGGCTAGCGCCGAATGGCTGGCAAACCAGATTAGTGCCCTGACCTTATTTGCTACTCACTACTTTGAGTTAACGGAACTGCCTTCCCAACTAGAAGGACTGGCAAATGTACACTTAGATGCCGTTGAGCACGGCGACGACATCGCCTTTATGCACGCGGTACAAGAAGGTGCGGCTAGCAAGTCTTATGGCTTAGCGGTAGCAGGGTTGGCTGGTGTACCTAAGCCTGTCATCAAGCAAGCGAGACAAAAGCTCAACTTGCTTGAACAGCTTAGCCATCAACCACAAGCAAACAATCCAAGTAGTGTCGAGATTGCAAACCAACTTAGTTTGATCCCAGAGCCAAGTGATGTGGAAATCGCATTGGGTGCTATTGATCCTGATGATCTGACACCAAGACAAGCTCTTGAAGAGCTCTATCGATTGAAGAAAATTCTCTAAATCTCAGCTCTCAGAAAGTTTAGAACTAATAGCATAAACGTAAAAAGGTCAGCAATCGCTGACCTTTTTTATTTAGCCTTTAAAAATATTATTCACTGTCGAAGTTGAACAGCGACTCCATGTTTAGCCCTTGTTTCAACAGGATTTCACGTAGTCGACGTAGACCTTCCACTTGGATCTGACGTACACGCTCACGAGTTAGGTTAATTTCGCGACCAACCTCTTCTAGGGTTGACGGTTCATAACCAAGTAAACCGAAGCGGCGAGCAAGTACTTCTTTCTGTTTTGGATTTAACTCATCAAGCCAATCGATCAGAGAGTGCTTAATATCGTCATCTTGGGTAGAAACTTCAGGGTCTGAGTTGTTGATATCAGGAATGATATCAAGCAATGCTTTGTCACCGTCACCACCAATTGGGGTATCCACTGAGCTTACACGCTCATTGAGGCGTAGCATCTTGCTTACATCATCAACCGGTTTATCAAGCTGCTGTGCAATCTCTTCTGCGGTTGGCTCATGGTCTAGTTTCTGAGATAACTCACGAGCTGTTCTCAGGTAAATATTAAGCTCTTTAACCACATGAATCGGCAGGCGGATAGTGCGGGTTTGGTTCATCAGAGCACGTTCGATAGTTTGTCGAATCCACCAAGTTGCGTAAGTAGAGAATCGGAAACCACGCTCGGGATCGAATTTTTCCACAGCGCGAATTAGACCGAGGTTACCCTCTTCAATTAGGTCTAATAGAGCTAAGCCTCGATTACTGTAACGACGAGAAATTTTGACGACAAGACGTAGGTTACTTTCAATCATACGCTTGCGTGCAGCTTCGTCTCCGCGAAGTGCTCGTCTTGCGTAAAGAACCTCTTCTTCTGCTGTTAGGAGTGGGGAGAAGCCGATTTCGCCAAGGTAAAGTTGAGTTGCGTCTAGATTCTTTGTTGAAGCATCAAACTCTTCTTTTACCTGAGTTTCCACTTTTTCAACAATACTACTTTCTTCTATCTCCGCACTAACCTTGTCTTCTGCTAGGTCTTCCACTTTTGCTGCAGTGTTATCCATACTCATAGCGCCTCCAATGGCTCAACAGGTTGGCATTACTGCTTATAATGCCGTCAGTTAGGGTAAATATCTTTCCGGGTTAACGGATTTTCCTTGATACCTAATCTCAAAGTGCAGTTTAACGCCGCTAGTGCCAGAGCTACCCATAGTTGCAATCTTTTGCCCTGCAGATACTGTCTGTCCTTCATGGACTAACAAACTATCGTTGTGAGCATAAGCACTAAGGTAATCATCATTATGTTTAACAATAATAAGGTTGCCATAACCGCGAAGGGCACTACCGGAATACACCACACTACCACTGGCAGTTGAGATAACCGACTGGCCACGTTGACCTGCTATATCAATCCCTTTATTGCCTTGTTCTCCTGATGAGAACTTGCTGATGACTCTTCCTTTAGTTGGCCACTTCCATGACGAGACCGCTTTATTTGCTGGCGGTTTCGATGTTGCAGCACTGTTAACACTTTGTTTAGAACCAACATACTCCTTTGTGGACTGCTGATCAACCTTTGCGGTAGCACTTTTTTGTGGATTTGTCGAAGTCTGTCCCGAATTTTGTGCTGTACTCTGCGCAGGTTGAGGGCTCTTTGTAGTAGAAGTTTGAGCTACAGCAACAGGTTTGCTTGAACTATACGCCGGGGTTGTATCTTTATAATCGGGGTGCCAAAGCTTAATTCTCTGGCCAACACGCAGGGTATAAGGTGCTTTAAGGTTGTTAAAACGGATAAGATTATTGACGTTGCGATCAGTGATATAAGCGATGTAATAAAGGGTATCGCCCTTATCTACCGTATAAAAACTGCCTCGAAAGCTGCCTCGATCGAGTTGCTTGTAATCACGATCTTTGGCGGAATATCCACTAGGAGCACACCCCACTAGGGTTGCAATCAGAACAATCCCAATGATCGAACGTAAAATCTTATCCATAAACCTAAGCTAGCTCTCCCTGAACTAAAGGCACAAATCGTACATCTTCTATAATTTCAGACTGAACTCCAGACTCGTGTTTAACAATCTTCAATAATTGTTGATGTGAGTCTCCAATTGGAATGATCAGTCTTCCACCAATCGCCAACTGGTCAACAAGAGCTTGTGGAAGCTCTGCCGCTGCTGCTGTTACTATAATAGCGTCAAACGGAGCATGTGCGCCCCACCCTTTCCAACCATCACCGTATTTTGATGATACATTGTAGATATCGAGCTTAGATAAGCAGCGCTTTGCACCCCACTGCAGCGTTTTAATACGCTCAATGGTAAATACACGTTCAACCAACTGCGCTAACACTGCAGTTTGATAGCCAGAACCAGTCCCCACTTCTAAGACCTTAGAGGTGTAATCCAGTTCCAATAGCTCTGTCATTCTTGCGACAATATAGGGTTGAGAAATGGTTTGTCCATTGCCAATAGGCAGAGCGTTATTATCATAGGCCTGATGCCTCATAGCGTCTGATAAAAACGACTCTCGAGGCAAATTAGCCATCGCCTTCAACACAGCAGAATCACGTATGCCCAACTGCTGCAAATGCTCTGACAAACGTTGAGCTTGATAATGTCCCATCTAAGATCCTTTCAACCACTTATTCATACTAGGTAGCGATTCGTGTGCGGTCAGGTCGACCTGTAGCGGTGTAATCGAGACCTTTTTCTGCTCTAGTGCGTAAAAGTCGGTGCCTATTCCTGCGTCCTGCTCTTTGCCCGGAGGACCTAGCCAGTAAATCTGCTTTCCTCTCGGGTCGAGCTGTTTAATCATGTTTTCTGCATGATGCCTAGCACCTAGACGAGTAACTTCAATCTCACCGAGGTCTTCCCAGGCAACATCCGGAATATTCACGTTAAGAAGTCTATTGGTTGGTATAGGTTGACGCTGATGTTGCTCCACCAGCTGACGCGCTATCTTAGCCGCGGTATTAAAGTGTGTGTTTCCAACCAGAGACAATGCAATAGATTGCACCCCAAGAAAGTGCCCTTCCATTGCAGCAGCAACGGTTCCAGAATAAAGCACATCATCGCCAAGGTTTGCGCCATGGTTGATGCCACTTAACACTAGGTCAGGATAATCGTCTTTCATTAGTTCGTTCAGAGCAAAATGCACGCAATCTGTTGGCGTTCCCTGCACTGAATGAACATTAGGTGCGATCTCATTCACCCTAAGTGGGTTTTCCAATGTCAGTGAGTTTGACGCACCGCTACGGTTTCTATCTGGGGCTACAACGATCACTTCTGCGATCTTTTTTAGCTCCTCAGCAAGAACTCGAATACCTTCCGCATGCACACCATCATCGTTACTTAAAAGAATTTTCATTAAACTGGGTACTCTTAATCAAACGAACGTTCGAAAGGAATCTCTTCAATCACTTCTCGCATGATAGACGTAGCGAAGCAACCAGAATCCAACCAGAATTTCACTACTACTTGGTCATTACTACTTTCCCAACTGAGCTGCTCTGGTAGCAATTTAATGGCTCTTCGGTCATGGCGCATGCGATTTCCTCGGATCAAAGCCATCAGATCAGGTTCTGCATCTACTGCTGCTTGCTCTATCTCTAGCGCAGCATCAGAGGTTGGTAAAGCGTTATCACCCGCTAAGGCTGCAGTAATTTCACCCAATGGCTCAGAGAGCACATCACCTGCAATAGCAGAGTCAAAACACTCTTTGTTTAAACGCTCAGAGACGATCTGATTAAATATCCACGAGCGTGCCGTTGAGAGATACAAGCTGCGTTTGTTTTGATTGCGAGTACGAACATTATCTCGGCCCCAGCGACGAGCTTCATCAAGGTTGTTGCCGTTATTTCCGAAGCGCTGTGCTCCGAAGTAATTTGGCACACCACTTTCAGAAATAGCCTGCAAGCGAGCTTCAACTGCAGTTACATCGGTCACCTCACTTAAGGTAAGTTCGAAGAAGTTACCTTTTAGATCGCCGGGACGAAGTTTCTTGTTGTGCCTAGTGACTTCGAGGATCTCGACACTTGGATGCATTTTCGTAAATAATGCGAAGTCTAAGTCATCACCTTTTGGAAGGTGCACACTTAGCCACTGTTCAGTGACAGCATGGCGATCTTTCAAGCCAGCCCAGCTTACATCTTTAGACTTAACGCCGCAGAATTTAGCTAACTCATTTGCCACAAAACTGGTGTTCTCTCCAGTCTTGCGAACACGCAACATCAAATGCTCACCACTGCCTAATAACTCAAAGCCTAGGTCTTCTTTCACTACGAAATGTTCAGCTTGAGCTTTAAGCTTGGCTTTAGCCGTTGGTTTACCGTGCTGGTAAGCAAGATTTGATAGTATGTCACTCATAGTTTGGAGTGCGCCTCTAGTTAGAAAGTTGAATCAGAACCACGGCTTCTACCGCAATCCCTTCTTTACGTCCGGTAAAACCTAAACGCTCTGTTGTTGTCGCTTTTACATTAACGTTGCCAAGCTCTGTCTGCAGGTCTTGTGCAATCGCTTCTCGCATACCTTGAATGTGCGGAGCCATTTTAGGTGCTTGTGCCATGATGGTGACATCGAGGTTGCCTAGCACATAGCCTAGTTCTTGCACTCGTCTGTATACATCCTTGAGTAACTCGCGGCTATTTGCGCCTTTCCACTTGTCATCCGTGTCAGGAAAGTGATGACCAATGTCTCCTGCTGCAATCGCACCAAGCAATGCATCGCATACAGCGTGTAGGGCAACATCACCATCAGAGTGAGCAACTAAGCCTTGCTCATAAGGAACGGCAACACCGCCTATGATAACAGGGCCTTCACCACCAAATTTATGTACATCAAAGCCGTGTCCAATACGGATCATAACTGCTCCTGAGTTGTAGGTCTTAAATAGAATTCAGCCAAGGCTAAGTCCTCTGGCTGGGTTACCTTAAGGTTGTCCGCACGTCCTTCAACGAGAAGCGGTGACAATCCGATGATCTCCATACACGATGCTTCATCAGTCACTAGATCGTGATTTTTTAAGGCTGACTGCAATGCCAATTGTAACTCGTGACAGCGAAACATTTGCGGTGTCAAAGCGTGCCAAAGATTGACACGGTCAACGGTGCCCTCAATCTCTTGATTGCCAGATGAGCGCTTCATGGTATCTCGAACCTTTGCTGCTAGGATAGCTCCTACAGGGTGCCGAGAACCTTCATCAATCAAGTTACAGATATCTTTAAGACTTACATTCGGTCTTGCTGCATCATGCACCAACACCCAGTCTTGATAACCTTGTTGTTTAAGATAATCGAGCGCATTTAACACTGAATCACAGCGCTCTTTACCACCCGCCACGCGAGTGACTAATGGATGATGAGCAAGAGAGGTCCCAGCAAAATATCCATCTTCTTGGCTTACAGCGATCACTACCTCAGAAATTGAAGGGTGTGATAATAATCTTTCTACTGTGTGTTCTAGAATAGTTTTTCCATGCAGCATGAGATACTGCTTCGGGCGATCTGCCTGCATTCGACTGCCTACACCAGCAGCGGGGACAATAGCGATATATTTATTCAAGTTGAGAACCGGTTATAAAAAATTAGTCCGAATCGATAATACGGTAGAAGGTTTCTCCTTCTTTAACCATTCCGAGTTCATGGCGAGCACGCTCTTCGATGGCATCAAGCCCTTGCCTTAGGTCGTCAATCTCAGCAAACATCTCATCGTTGCGCTTACGCAATTCTGAGTTCACAGAGCTTTGAATGGCAATTTCATCCTGAACTTGGCGGTAATCGTTAACGCCATTCTTACCGGCCCACAGCTTTGCTTGCATCAGCAAGAGTAAACCAAACAGCAATACGGAAAAAACACGCACGATAAAATCCTTCTCAAATAACTGGCTCTTATGGCCTTGCAGACAAAGAACCCAGCTAACCTTAGTTAGTTAATATTTATAACATATTCGTGTAATAGACGACATGCATCAAACTTAATGACAAGAAAAATACAAAAAAAAACACCTCGCGAACGCGAGGTGTTTATGTCTAAAACTAATAACTGAAAGCTATCAGCTTTAACGCTAAGCTAACTCAGTTAAGAATTAAGCTTGGCCTTTAACTTCTTTAAGACCGTTGTAAGGAGCACGCTCACCTAGTGCTTCTTCGATACGGATAAGTTGGTTGTACTTAGCAACACGGTCAGAACGGCTCATAGAACCAGTCTTGATTTGGCCTGCAGCAGTACCTACCGCTAGATCAGCGATAGTTGCATCTTCAGTTTCGCCAGAACGGTGAGAGATTACAGCTGTGTAACCTGCGTCTTTAGCCATCTTGATTGCAGCTAGAGTCTCTGTTAGAGAACCGATTTGGTTGAACTTGATAAGGATAGAGTTAGCAACGCCTTTCTCGATACCTTCAGCTAGGATCTTAGTGTTAGTAACGAATAGATCGTCACCTACTAGTTGAAGCTTGTCGCCTAGTAGTTCAGTTTGGTGCTTGAAGCCATCCCAATCAGACTCGTCAAGACCGTCTTCGATAGAAACGATTGGGAAGTTGTTCGCTAGCTCAGCTAGGTAGTGGTTGAACTCTTCAGAAGAGAAAGTCTTACCTTCGCCTTTCATGTTGTAGATGCCAGCTTCTTTGTCGAAGAACTCAGATGCAGCACAGTCCATAGCTAGAGTAACGTCTTTACCTAGCTCGTAACCAGCAGCAGCAACAGCTTCTGCGATAACTTCTAGAGCTTCAGCGTTAGACTTAAGGTTAGGAGCGAAACCACCTTCATCACCAACTGCAGTGCTGTAGCCTTTAGACTTAAGAACTTTAGCTAGGTTGTGGAATACTTCAGCGCCTACACGTAGAGCTTCTTTAAGAGTCTTAGCACCAACTGGTTGGATCATGAACTCTTGGATGTCAACGTTGTTGTCTGCATGCTCACCACCGTTGATGATGTTCATCATTGGTAGAGGCATAGAGAATTGGCCTGCAGTGCCGTTTAGCTCAGCGATGTGCTCAAAAAGAGGCATGCCTTTAGCTGCAGCAGCTGCTTTTGCGTTAGCAAGAGAAACAGCAAGGATTGCGTTAGCACCGAACTTAGACTTGTTTTCAGTACCGTCTAGGTCGATCATCACTTGGTCGATAGCAGCTTGGTCTTTAGCGTCTTTGCCAACTAGAGCAGTAGCGATTTCGCCGTTTACAGCGTCAACAGCTTTAAGAACACCTTTACCTAGGAAACGTGCTTTGTCACCGTCACGTAGCTCAAGAGCTTCGCGAGAACCAGTAGATGCGCCAGATGGTGCAGCAGCCATACCTACGAAACCGCCTTCTAGGTGTACTTCAGCTTCTACAGTTGGGTTACCACGTGAGTCGATAATTTCACGACCTAGAACTTTAACGATCTTAGACATTAAATGTTTCCTCTTATAATCAAAAAAATGTCAATTTTAAGGGGTGCTATACATCTCCGCTCAACACCCCAGCATTCCTTTACTTGTCGAATTCACCGCGTTGGAATTGACCTGCCGCTTTAACGAAACCAGCGAATAATGGGTGTCCATCACGTGGTGTCGAAGTGAATTCTGGGTGGAACTGAGCCGCCACGAACCAAGGGTGCGCAGGGTTCTCGATAACTTCCACCAATTTTTTGTCTGCAGATAGACCTGATACTTTAAGACCAGCTTTCTCAATCAACGGACGTAAATTATTGTTCACCTCATAACGGTGACGGTGACGCTCGTGGATCTTAGCGCTGCCGTAGAGTTCGTGAGCTTTAGTGCCCTTCTCTAGGTGACATAGCTGAGAACCTAGGCGCATTGTACCACCAAGGTCAGAGGTTTCGGTACGCTCTTCAACGTTACCTTCTTTATCAACCCATTCGGTAATCAAGCCTACCACAGGGTTTGGTGTTTCTTTGTTAAATTCTGTTGAATGCGCATCAGCGAGGTTAGCAACATTTCGCGCGAACTCAATCAGCGCTACTTGCATACCTAGGCAGATACCTAGATATGGAATGTTGTTCTCACGAGCATACTGTGCGGCACGAATCTTACCTTCAACACCACGGTCACCGAAGCCACCTGGTACTAGAATTGCGTCTAAACCGGCAAGTGCTTCTTCGCCCTTGCTCTCAACATCTTGAGAGTCTACATACTTAATGTGGACGTTGAGGCGGTTTTTCAACCCTGCATGCTTCAATGCTTCGTTCACAGACTTATAAGCATCTGGTAGTTCGATGTATTTACCGACCATACCAATGGTTACTTCACCCGTTGGATTCGCTTCTTCGTAGATTACTTGTTCCCACTCAGACAGGTCAGCTTCTGGCGCATTAATGCCGAAACGTGCACAAACTAGATCATCTAGACCTTGTGACTTGATGTGCTGAGGGATCTTGTAGATAGAATCTACATCTTTCATTGAGATAACTGCTTTTTCTTGTACGTTACAGAACAAAGCAATCTTCTTACGCTCGTTTGCAGGTACCATACGGTCACTACGACAAACAAGAATATCTGGTTGGATACCAATCGAAAGCAACTCTTTAACTGAGTGCTGTGTTGGTTTGGTTTTCACTTCGCCTGCTGCTGCTAGGTAAGGAACCAGCGTTAGGTGCATGAACATAGCGCGCTCACGGCCTAGTTCAACAGCTAGCTGACGAATCGCTTCCATAAATGGTAGAGATTCGATATCACCTACAGTACCGCCCACTTCAACAATCGCCACATCATGGCCTTCAGAACCAGCAATTACGCGGTCTTTGATAGCATTAGTGATGTGAGGGATAACCTGAATGGTAGCGCCTAGGTAGTCGCCACGACGTTCTGCTGCTAGAACGTCTGAGTAAACACGACCCGCTGTAAAGTTGTTACGCTTAGTCATCTTGGTACGAATGAATCGCTCGTAGTGACCAAGGTCAAGGTCAGTTTCAGCGCCATCTTCCGTGACAAACACTTCACCATGCTGAGTTGGGCTCATTGTACCCGGATCAACGTTGATGTAAGGGTCAAGCTTCATCATGGTCACTTTAAGACCACGAGCTTCTAAAATAGCCGCAAGAGATGCTGCTGCAATACCTTTACCGAGTGAGGAAACAACCCCGCCAGTAACAAAAATGTAATTTGTCGTCATGTTTAACCTGAAATTGGTTGAATGAGGGAAATGGATATCTTCTGGACGGGATGCAAATATACCAGAAGCCCTTTATCGCCACAACGTGAAACTTATCACAGGCATTTTTTTTATTTTTTGCTTCAAATCAATTCAAACATCTAAAGCAAGTTTTACTTCCGCTCATCTTGTTTTACTAAATCCCATAAAGAATCCAGATATTCAAGGTCACAATCATCTAAATTGCGCCCTTGCTCTATCACCTTTTTCTCTACAGCTCTAAAGCGTCTTTCAAATTTATTATTTGCTTTACCCAGAGCCACTTCTGGGTTGCAATTTAGGTGCCTAACTAGGTTCACTGTAGCGAACAAAAGATCGCCCAATTCATCTTCGACTTTCTCTTGTGCAACAGTGACTTGCAAGGCTTCATCTAACACCTCTTGCACCTCTTCATGCACCTTATCGACTACAGGCCCTATAGTGTCCCAATCAAAGCCATGTTTGGCGCAGCGTTTTTGAATCTTATTAGCACGACTGAGTGCAGGCAAAGACTTAGGTACAGAGTCTAGAATACTTTTTTCAACATTGCCTGAACGAGCTTTCTCTTTCGCTTTTTCCGCTTCCCAGTTGTCATTTATTTCTTGTTCATTGGCAAATTTCTCATCAGAAAAAACATGTGGATGGCGACGCACCAGTTTTTCGTTGAGCACTTCTAGCACATCTTCAAAATCAAACAGTTGCTGCTCTTTTGCCAATTGCGAATAGAAAATGACTTGAAAAAGTAGGTCGCCCAACTCTTCTTTCAGATTATCCCAGTCTTTATTTTGAATGGCGTCCACCACCTCATAAGTTTCTTCTATGGTATGGGGGACGATAGTCTCAAAGCTCTGTTTTTTGTCCCACGGGCAACCCTGATCAGGGTCACGGAGCGTGGCCATAATGGATAGCAGTTGTTCGATAGAGTTTGAAGCTGACATAAAATTTCCAATTCACATTCAAAAAATAAAGCCCCTGAAAAGGGGCTTGTTAGATAGGTTAACCAAGGCGTTTAACAGAGATAACGTCTTTGATCTGCTCTATTCGAGATTGCACCCGAGAGCTAATTTCAACACTGTTCACTTGGACATCTAAATCCATAATCGACATTTGACGCTTATGGTCGGTGCGTGAGCGCATACTCGCTACCTTGAGTTTTTCGTTGGTGATCAAGGTAGTGATGTCTTTTAACAGACCCGTACGCTCTAATGCCTCGACTCTCAAAGTCAAAATAAACGAGCCAACAAAGCCACTTCCCCAAACCGTATCTATGATTCGCTCTGGTGCATGATGCCTTAGCTCATTGAGTTGGTCACAGTCACTGCGATGCACTGAAATGCCTCGCCCTTGCGTGATATAACCACTGATTCTGTCTCCCGGTATTGGCTGACAACAGCGTGCTAAGTGGGTCATCAGGTTATCCACCCCCTCAACCACAACAGCGTCTTTGTGTGGCTTGCTCTCCAACGGCGCTGTCGAATCTACACTCTTGAGTTTTTCAAGAGCTTGCTTATCTTCCTCTTCCGCCGTTGGCTTGTTTACCAAGGCATTGATGTGATTAACCACTTGGTTAATACGCAAGTCACCACTGCCAATTCCCGCATACAACTCATCGGCTGAATTGACGTTGAAGCGTTTTAACGCGTAAAGATCAGCATCCTTCAAGTTAGCGCCAATCTTAGACAATTCTACTTCTAGAATTTCTTTGCCCGCATCGATGTTTTTCTCTCGGCTCTGCTTTCTAAACCAAGCATTTATCTTCGCGCGAGCACGACTTGAGTGAACAAAACCTAATGATGGATTTAGCCAATCTCGAGATGGGTTTGGCTCTTTTTGGGTGATGATCTCGACCTGATCACCCATTTCCAATTTATGAGTAAACGGTACGATTCTTCCTGCGACCTTAGCACCGATACAGCGGTGCCCTACCTCAGAGTGGATATGGTAAGCAAAGTCGAGAGGGGTTGCGCCCATAGGTAGATCGACTACGTCACCACGCGGGGTAAAGGCATAAACACGGTCATCAAAGACTTGAGAACGCAGCTCGTCCAGCATTTCACCGGAATCTGACATCTCTTCTTGCCAATCAAGCAGTTTACGCAGCCAAGTAATCTTCTCGTCATAGCCACTGCGTCCACCTGAACTGCCCTCTTTGTATTTCCAATGGGCAGCCACACCAAGCTCTGAATCTTCATGCATCTGCTTGGTACGGATCTGAATTTCTATAGTTTTCCCTTCAGGCCCAAGTACCACGGTGTGGATAGATTGGTAGCCATTAGGCTTTGGATTCGCGACATAGTCATCGAACTCACTAGGAAGATGCTTATATTTGGTGTGTACGATGCCAAGGGCGCCGTAGCAATCTTGAAGTTGGTCGGCAATAATTCGCACGGCTCGCACATCAAATAGCTCATCAAAGGCGAGCTTTTTCTTCTGCATTTTACGCCAGATACTAAAGATGTGCTTAGGACGACCGCTGACTTCTGCATTGATATTAGTGCGCTTCATTTCTGATTCGAGATCATCAACAAATTCTTTAATATACCGCTCGCGGTCGATGCGTCGTTCAGCTAGTTGCTTGGCAATTTTTTTATAGGTAGTCGGGTTTTGATAACGAAACGCATAGTCTTCGATTTCCCATTTAAGCTGACCAATACCCAGGCGGTTAGCAAGTGGTGCATAGATGTTCGCACACTCTTTCGCTACCGCTTGACGCACTTCGTCTGGGGCATCTTTCACTTCGCGTAGATTACAGATACGTTCGGCAAGCTTTATAATGACACAGCGGAAATCATCCACCATGGCCAGCAACATACGTCTAACGTTATCGACCTGGGAAGAGGCGCTACTACTCTCTAAGGAGGCATTAAGCTGACCGATGGCCGCCATCTCTTCAACGCCTTCGATCAGTTTCATGATCTCTTGACCGTAGCGCTCTTTCAGTTCTTCGGTATCAAATAAGCCACTGGATACCACTGGGAATAGCTGAGCTGCAAGCAGGGTCGCCCTATCCATAGATAGAGTGATCAATATCTCGATCATCTCACGCCCACGCCACAGCAATAATTCCTTTTGCTCATGACTTGCTAGCATTTCTTCACAATCGATGTACAGCTTGCGCAGCTTGTTCTCGGTTTTTTGCCCTTGTTTTAGACTGCCTACCCAGGCATCAAGGTTAAACTCTTCATCCTTTTTTATGTGCGCACTGCGTACCGCAACCATATTTCGTCCCTAAATAACTATGATTTTACTCTCGTACATTTCTTGCAACAGTATACCCCTAGGGCGATTCAGCTGTTTAGCAAAATTTGGAAATTTGCGTTATTTCTCAAATAACACCATGGATTCCAGATGCCCGGTATGAGGGAACATATCCAAAATCCTCATTTTCACTACCTTATAGCCTTGCTTAAGTAAGGATTCACTATCACGCGCTAGCGTCGCAGGGTTACAAGAGACATACACAATGCGCGAAGCGCCAAATGAAGAGAGTTTTTCTACTACACCAGCAGCGCCAGCTCTGGCAGGATCTAATAGGATTTTATCAAAGCGCTCACTCGCCCAACTTTCTTCTCCGGTAAGCTCTGCAAGGTTAGCTCGATGAAACTCAGCAGTATCAATACTGAGCGCTTGTGCATTGTTGTTCGCTCTAGAGACCATTTCATCGACCCCTTCAATGCCAACAACCGCTTTTGCCTTTGCGCTAAGCGGGAAGGTAAAGTTGCCAATGCCACTAAATAGATCTAGTACTCTTTCATTTTCGTTCACATCAAGCCATTCGATGGCCTTGGAAACCATCTGCTGATTCACAGAGCGATTAACTTGAATAAAATCTGTAGGTAAGAAATCCAATTCAAAGCCAGTCTCATTGCACCTTGGTGATTCACCGCACAATTTTCTAGGCTTACTCTGCCCTTCATGAAGATACAAAGTGAAGTTGTTCTGCTGGGCAAAATCGACAACCGCCTTGCTATCTTTAGCTCTTAGCTCAGCACTGGTGCGAAGCAAGATGACCTTGGTATTGTCAGCTTCAACCAACTCTAGATGACCAAGGATCTTAGGTTGGGACAAACCCTCTAACAAAGTCTTCATTTCTGGAAGCAGGCCGGCAAGCGAGTCGGATAGAACAGGGCATTGGCTAACGGTCACTATGTTTTTGCTCTGACCTTCTCTAAAGCCAAACTGTAATTTGTTCTTTTTTGTATCCCACAGCAGGCTGATGCGGGCTCTACGACGATAACTTCTGCTATTGCCCACTATTGGAACTTCTAACTCTTGCTGCGGTGCTACCTTAGACATCACCTTAGAGAAAGCTTGCTGCTTCACGTCTAACTGCTGCTCATAAGGCATATGCTGCAAGGTACATCCACCACATTGCTGAAAGTGCGGGCAAAATGCAGCTACGCGCTCATCACTGGCCTTTAATACTTTGATTAATTTAGCCTTTATGAATTTCGCTTTGCTTTCCACTGGCTGACATACCACTTCTTCACCGACCAAGGCGCCAGAAATGAACACTGGTTTCCCTTGGGCGTATGCCATCCCTGCCCCTTGAAAGTCGTACTTTTCAATGGTCAGACTCAAGTGCTTTTGCGTACGGTTGGTATTTTTTTGCGGTTTATAAAAGTTAGCCATAGAGGTGTGCCTAGTAAGTTTTAACGGTCATGCATCAAGCTTTTGACTGAGTTTTCAGTCTGACAGAGTTCTTGGGAAGCAATTTTAATTTCAATGATTTAGACTTAGGTTCAAGTTTAGGAAACTCAAAAGCCTTTGAAGGCTTATTTTTTCACATCCGGCACATTAATAAAACATGACAAGATACGGACTTCGCGCACGCGTAATAACATTGACTCTCGCCCCAACACTCATCGTTGGGATGTTGTTGAGCGTGTTTTTTACTTCAAATCGATATAACGACCTTGAAGCGCAATTAATCACCGCCGGAACCAACATTGTGGAGCCACTAGCGATTGCCAGTGAATTCGCTATGTTACAGCAAAATCGCGAAGCTGTGAGACGACTGATTAGTTATAGTCATCGTAAGCGTTCTGATGTGGTGCGAAGTATCGCAGTATTCGACGCCAATCACGAACTATTTGTTACCTCAAACTTTCACCCTAATTTCCAGAGCCTGATGTTCCCTCAATCAGAGCCTATTCCCCTGCACAGCACTGTTCAGTTAATTGACACCAAGCTTATTATCAGAACCCCAGTTATCGCTGAAGCGCAATTTGTGGCGCCTCAGGCTGACTCAAAAGAAAGTAATCAAGTGCTCGGTTACATCGCCATAGAGCTCGATCTCTCTAGCTTGAGACTTCAACAGTATCAAGAAATCGTGGTAGCACTGGTAGTGATGTTCCTCGGGGTGGGGTTATCCGCATTTTTCGCTTATCGATTGATGCAAGATATTACCGCGCCGATTACTCACCTGAAAAATAGTGTGGACCGTATTCGTCGCGGACAGTTGGACGTTCGTATTGAAGGCAAAATGCATGGTGAGCTTAATTCGCTAAAAAATGGTATCAACGCCATGGCTATGTCGCTCTCTGAGTACCATATAGAGATGCAGCACAGTATTGACCAAGCCACATCCGATCTTCGTGAAACCCTAGAGCAGCTCGAGATCCAAAACGTTGAGCTGGATATTGCTAAGAAACGTGCGCAAGAAGCCGCGCGAGTTAAATCAGAGTTCTTAGCCAATATGTCCCACGAATTGAGAACGCCGCTCAATGGCGTGATCGGCTTTACGCGCCAAATGCTCAAAACCAATTTGTCTCACAGCCAAACCGATTACCTATTAACTATCGAACGTTCGGCAAATAATCTGCTTAGTATTATCAATGACATTTTGGACTTCTCGAAACTTGAGGCGGGTAAACTGCTTCTAGAAAATATTCCATTTGATTTCCAAGAATCACTGGAAGAAGTGGTCAATCTACAAGCCCCAAGCGCCCATGAGAAAGGACTCGAGTTAACCTTAAAAGTAGACCCTAAAATCCCTGCTGGGGTTGTAGGGGACTCTTTACGTATCCAGCAAGTACTGACCAACCTAGTGGGCAATGCGGTTAAATTTACCGAGCGCGGCAACATTGACGTGAGTATTGAGCTTCGTACACAAAAAGAAGATCAAGTTGAAATTCAGTTTATGGTGAAAGATACCGGCATTGGTATCTCAGAGCGCCAGCAAGCACAATTATTCCAAGCATTTAGCCAAGCCGATGCCAGTATATCCAGACGCTACGGCGGTACGGGTCTTGGCCTTGTCATTACCCAAAAACTGGTTCGCCAAATGGGCGGAGAAATCAGTCTAACCAGTCGCCTGCACCAAGGCTCGACCTTCTGGTTCACAATTCGCCTCAATACCACTGACTTGCCACTAGAGCAGATCGATCTTACGGATATTCGTGGTAAAGAAGTGTTACTGATTGAGCAGAACCTTCAAGCGGCGAATGTGTTGCAGCAGCTGTTAACTCAAGAGAGTATCGTGACTCAATATCGCTCGGCGATCCCTGAATCTATTACTCCTCATGATTACATTATCTATAACGTTCCCGTAAATGAAATCATGGGAGAGGCCGAACTGGTCGAGTTTATTTACCAAGCCAAAGCAGTCTGTCCAAATGTCATTATTGGTCTGCCAAGCAATCAGTTAGCCTTGTCTGAGACCTTGATGTCTCAGCATGCTGTCACCTGCATTATCAAGCCACTGACTCGCACTAAGATCATGCAGGCCATGCTACGCGGTCAAGATAGTAGTGTTCCTATTTACGAAAAGCCTGAGCCATTGCTGCTTGAGAAGTTGTCACTTAAAGTCATGGCTGTTGACGACAATCCAGCCAACCTAAAACTCATCAGCGCCTTGCTTGATGAACATGTAGAGTCCGTAGTGACTTGCTCCAATGGTCAAAGCGCTGTCGACGAAGCCACACGCACTCATTTTGATTTGATCTTAATGGATATTCAAATGCCGGGCATGGATGGTGTAGCGGCTTGCCAAGCAATTAAGAAAACGGCAACTAACAAAGACACACCAATCATAGCAGTGACCGCCCATGCAATGAGTGGCGAACGCGATAGACTACTTCAAGCGGGTATGGATGACTACCTGACCAAACCCATTGAAGAGCGAGTTTTGCTCAAAGTACTCAACCATTGGGGTGGAAACCCTATTGATGATCCAGTGGTGATATCAACACCTGAGGTCGCCCCTACTCCAAGCAGCGACGTCATCATTGACTGGCGAGCAGCTCTAGCACAATCTGCGAACAAAGAAGACTTAGCCAAAGAGATGCTGCAAATGCTCGTTGACTATATTCCAGAGGTGAATGAGATTGTGGAGCAAGCGATTGATGAGCAGTTAGGATCTCGAGATGAGCTGATCCACCATATTCATAAATTACACGGCAGTAGCAGTTATTGTGGTGTCCCTAAACTTAAAAAGGCCTGTGCCCTGCTCGAACAGATGTTGCGTTCTGGGGAGACGATAGAGGATATTGAGCCTGAGTTGCTAGAGCTTCAAGATGAAATGGAAAAGGTACAAACGACAGCTCGCCTGTACCTACAGGATTAACGTTCGAGAATGACCGTAGCGACGGCGTAGTGCCTTTCATCAGAAATTGACAGATGAATATGAGCAACGCCGAGCTGCTGAGAGATTTCCAGAGCCTTGCCTGACAGCAATAGCTCTGGCTTGCCTAGGGCATCATTACTAATGGTGAAGTCTTGAAACGAAACGCCTTTCGCTATCCCTGTACCTAAAGCCTTAGAGGCAGCTTCTTTGGCAGCAAAGCGTTTGGCTAGGAACTTTGCCTTTGAGGTTAGCTGATGAAATCGCTCCATCTCAACCTCAGTTAAGATACGTTCAGCAAAACTAACACCGGTACGATTGAGCGCTTTTTCTACGCGCTCAATCTCTGCAATGTCAGTCCCTAAACCAACAATGGCCATTACTTGCGAGCCTGATCCATGATGGCTTTCATATCAGCTACCGCTTTGTTCAAGCCATCAAATACTGCACGTCCCATAATCGAGTGGCCAATGTTCAACTCGTAGATCTCAGGCAGTGCCGCTACAGGGCCAACATTATGATAGGTCAATCCGTGGCCTGCATTTACCGTGATGCCTAAGCCTGATGCATAGGTTGCGGCTTCAGCAATAACTTTTAGCTCTTTGTGTTGCTCTTCTTCAGTCTGCGCTTCTGCGTAATGACCGGTGTGAAGTTCAATGAAAGGCGCACCGGCAGCCTTTGATGCATCGATTTGCGCAGGGTTTGGATCGATAAACAATGAGACCTTGATGCCTGCAGCTGCCAGTTTTTCTGTAGCAGTTTTAATCTTGTCAAACTGACCCACTACGTCTAGACCACCTTCCGTAGTCAACTCTTCACGCTTTTCAGGAACCAAGCAGACGAACTCTGGCTTAGTTTCAAGTGCGATATCAACCATCTCATCGGTGACTGCCATCTCGAGATTCATACGAGTCTGAATAGTCTCCGCAAGAATGCGAACGTCTCTGTCTAGGATATGACGACGGTCTTCGCGCAGGTGAATCGTGATGCCATCAGCACCAGCACGTTCAGCAATTTCTGCAGCATGTACTGGATCTGGGTACTTAGTTCCGCGCGCATTTCGTAAGGTAGCAATGTGGTCAATATTGACCCCAAGTAAGATTGGATTCATTTTCCGATACTCCGTGTTCGGGGCATAAATAACTCCCGACTTTTTATTGGTTTTCCGCCAAGATAAGGCTTTAAGGCTATACGTGTAAAGCGCTTTGCCGCGCTCAACTGAGATTTAGAGGTAAAACATCTTTCACTCAAGGCTATCAACTCTTCCCCCATAAAGGTGAGGTTGTCTTTTCGCACTGATGCAATGAAGCCTTGCTGCTCTCGGTAACGATAGGTCATCTTGGGGTCTATAGGCTCCCCAGTCCCTGAGCAATGCATAAAATCCACGCCATACCCAAGAGCATTCAGCAAAGCGAGCTCAAAGCGGCGTAGCGCAGGCTCGGGGTTGTCAGCTTGGGCAAGCTCAGTTAAGGCATGCAGATAATCAATAAACAGCTCAGGGTAAGGTACTTCTTGGGCAATCACTCGCACCAATATTTCGTTGATGTACATGGCTGAATATAGATTAACACCACTCAGAGGCAGACCGAGACTAATCGGCTCGGCTTGGCGCAGGGTTTTCATGGAGCCGCCACCCGACCATTTGAGCAGTAAAGGCGTAAAGGACTGCAAAGCCCCTTTTAATGGAGAGCGCTTGCTTCTGCCACCTTTACTCAGGATGGTCACACGACCAAACTCCTCAGAAAAGACATCTAAAATCAAGCTAGATTCTGTGTAGGGGCGACGATGCAATACAAAGCAACGCTGGAAGCCTTCAATTACCGACATAGTATTGATGCCATAAAAAACTCCACGTCTAAGGTGGAGTTTTGAGTTTAATCTTTACAGGTCATCCATGTAGCCCAATGAACGAAGTGCTCGCTCATCGTCAGCCCAACCAGATTTGACCTTAACCCAAGTCTCTAGGTAAACCTTGCGACCAAATAACTCTTCCATATCTAAACGAGCTTCTCGTCCGATAGTTTTTATCTTATCACCGCCCTTACCAATGACCATTTTCTTCTGGCCACTGCGTTCCACAAGAATCAGTGCGTTAATGTGAAAGCCATCATTATCAGGGTTGTAATCAAAGCGCTCGATTTCCACTGTAACTGAGTAAGGTAACTCGTCACCAGTAAAGCGCATTAATTTCTCACGCACGATCTCTGATGCCATAAAACGCTGAGAGCGGTCTGTTACGTATTCTTCAGGGAAATGATGAGTAGCTTTTGGTAAGTGATCACGAACATGCTTACGCAGTACGTCGATATTTTTCCCTAATTTTGCAGAAATAGGCACAACATCAACGAAGTCCATCTTCTGGGTCATCTCTTGCATGTGGCTCATAACAAGGTTGCGATCTTGTACTTTATCAACCTTGTTCACACACAAGACAACAGGGAAGTTTGCTGCTCTTAGCTTGTTGAGCACCATATCATCATCGGCCGTCCAATGAGTCCCATCAACCAAGAAAAACACAAGGTTAACATCACTCAGTGAGCTGTTTGCAGCGCGGTTCATCAAACGGTTGATTGCGCGTTTTTCTTCGATGTGAAGCCCTGGGGTATCGACAAAGATAGCCTGGTAATCACCGTCAGTATCCACGCCCATAATACGGTGACGAGTTGTCTGAGGCTTACGAGAGGTAATCGATATCTTCTGACCAAGAATGTGGTTAAGAAGTGTTGATTTACCTACGTTAGGTCGACCGACAATAGCGATAAAGCCACAATGTTGATTCTCAACAGTGGTTGCTTTTTCTTGGTTGTGCGAAGCAAAGTACGCATCAAGGTCGATGCCTTGATCTTCTGGCTGATCGTGATTAGACATTAGTTAGTTTCTCCAACGCAAGTTCAGCCGCAGCTTGTTCAGCTTTACGACGACTGGTGCCTTTACCTGTGAAAGGTTTTTCTACACCTGATACAACGCAATCAACGGTAAACTCTTGGTTATGAGCTTCACCCTTAATCTTGATAACGTCGTAAGTCGGTAAAGGTTTACGACGACCTTGCAAGAACTCCTGAAGACGAGTCTTAGGGTCTTTTTGCGATACACCTGGTTCAATCGCCTCAAGGCGACTCATGTACCAACTAAGAACAATAGCTCTAACAGGCTCAGTGCCACTGTCTAAGTATATTGCTCCAATAATAGCTTCTACCGCATCTGCAAGAATAGAATCACGGCGGAACCCGCCACTCTTCAATTCACCTGGACCTAATTTTAAGTAGTCTCCGAGTTCAAATTCACGTGCTAGCTCAGCCAGAGTTTTACCTCTTACCAATGTGGCACGCATTCGACTCATGTCGCCCTCGTTTACCTTAGGAAAACGATGGTACAAATCATCAGTGATGACAAAACTTAAAATTGAATCGCCCAGAAACTCCAGTCGCTCATTATGTTTGCCATTGGCGCTGCGGTGTGTCAGCGCCAAGTTCAGTTTATCTAAGTCATTGAATTTGTATCCAATGCTCTTTTCTAATCTAGCTAATTGAGAAGTCATACTCTCTGATTACTCTATGCCGCCAATGCGGTTTAAACGGATACCGGTTGGAATCCAAGATGGCAGGAAGCTGTCGTCACTGCGATCAAACTCAAAGCTCACCCATATTCCAACTGCTTTACCAACTAAGTTGGCTTCAGGAACAAAGCCCCAATAACGGCTGTCTGCACTGTTATCGCGGTTGTCACCCATCATGAAATAATGCCCTTGAGGCACAATCCATTCACGAACACCAGCTCTAGGCTGATACGCAGCTACGTTATCCTGACGCAGTGGGTTCACCAAAACTTGGTGCTGATGCTCACCCATGGTTTCGTCGAGACGAATCAATGGGATGTTGTTTTGTATAAACTCACTTTCCGTATAATTGGTTAGAGGCACTGGTGTACATTGCTTCTCACCACTTGGTTTAATACAAAGTTTCTTATCTTGAGTATAGCGAACCGTATCACCCGGTAAGCCAATTACTCGCTTAATGTAGTCAATGTTAGGTTGAGGTGGGAATTTGAATACCGCTACGTCACCACGCTCAGGCTTACCCGTTTCAACTAATTGGTTACGCCATACAGGGTCCTTCAGTCCGTAAGAGAATTTCTCTACTACGATAAAGTCTCCAATCAGCAACGTTGGCATCATAGAACCCGATGGGATCTGAAAAGGTTCATAAATAAACGAACGTAATACCAACACAAAAGCGATCACAGGGAAGATAGATACACTGTTCTCAATCCACCATGGCTGATGCGTTATCTTAGCCTTGGTTTGATCATCCAAACCTGTTGTTTGAGCCTCAACCTCTGCCACCTTGGCTGCTCTTTTCTTTGCCCAAACGAGCTTTTCTAGAGCATAGACAATACCAGTAACCAAAGTCACACAGACTAGGATTAGTGAAAACGTATTAGCCATTGAAATCCCTTAAATTTATATGTTTCTAAAACAACGAAAGTGAAAGGGTCATTAACCCTTTCACTTTGTAATTCTTAATCAACCATTGTTAATCAACTATGGTTAATGGTTTTAATCTTTGCCTACGTGAAGAATCGCTAGGAAGGCCTCTTGCGGAAGCTCAACGTTACCGATTTGCTTCATACGCTTCTTACCTTCTTTCTGTTTCTTCAACAGCTTTTTCTTACGGCTCACGTCACCACCGTAACATTTAGCAATTACGTTCTTACGCAACTGCTTAACGGTTGAGCGAGCAATAATGTGGTTACCAATCGCCGCCTGAATTGCGATATCAAACATCTGGCGAGGAATGAATTCCTTCATCTTCTCAACTAATTGACGACCACGTGTCTGTGCGTTGTCTTTGTGAGTGATGATAGCCAGTGCATCAACAGTATCGCCATTAAGCAATACATCTACACGCACCATGTTTGATTCTTCATAGCGATGGAAGTTGTAGTCTAGTGATGCGTAACCACGTGACGTCGATTTTAGACGGTCAAAGAAGTCTAGTACCACTTCTGCCATTGGCAGGTCGTAAGTCAGAGCAACTTGGTTTCCGTGATAAACCATATCCACCTGAATACCACGCTTCTCAACACAAAGGGTAATAACATTACCTAGGTAATCTGATGGTACAAGGATGTTACAGCGGGCAATTGGTTCACGAATTGCCTCAAGATCGTTCACTGCAGGAAGTTTTGCAGGGCTATCTACATACAATACTTCGCCATTAGTTTTCTCTACTTCGTACACTACGGTTGGTGCTGTAGTGATTAGGTCTAGATCGTATTCACGCTCTAAACGCTCTTGAATAACTTCCATGTGAAGCATACCCAAGAAACCACAACGGAAACCAAAGCCAAGTGCAGCTGAGCTCTCTGGCTCGTAGAATAGCGACGCATCATTTAGGCTCAGTTTACCTAGTGCATCACGGAAGTTTTCATAATCATCAGATGATACTGGGAATAGACCCGCGTATACCTGTGGCTTCACTTTCTGGAAGCCTGGCAGTGCTTTTTCACAGCCGCCTTTAGCATGAGTTAAGGTATCGCCAACTGGTGCACCAAGGATATCCTTGATACCACATACAACCCAACCTACTTCACCAGTGTTCAGTTCAGTGGTATCAACTTGCTTAGGCGTAAAGATACCTAAGCGGTCCACACCCCAAACTTGGCCGGTGCTCATTACCTTAATTTTGTCGTGTTTCTTTAGCTTGCCGTTTTTGATACGCACAAGTGAAACAACGCCAAGGTAGTTGTCAAACCAAGAATCGATGATTAGCGCTTGCAATGGGCCTTCTGGTTCACCCTTTGGTGCAGGAATCGACTTTACGATTTCTTCCAATACTTCATCAACACCAAGACCGGTTTTTGCCGAGCAGCGAACAGCTTCTAAAGCATCAATACCAACGATCTCTTCGATTTCTTCTGAAACACGCTCAGGATCAGCAGCAGGAAGGTCAATCTTATTCAAGATTGGCACAACCTCTAGATCCATTTCGATCGCGGTATAACAGTTAGCTAGAGTCTGAGCTTCAACGCCTTGACCTGCATCAACCACCAGCAACGCACCTTCACAGGCTGCTAGAGAGCGAGATACTTCATAAGAAAAGTCCACGTGTCCTGGAGTATCGATGAAGTTCAGCTGATAGGTTTCCCCATCATTTGCTTTGTAGTCTAGAGTCACACTCTGAGATTTGATCGTGATGCCACGCTCTCTTTCAAGATCCATAGAATCAAGAACTTGCGCTTCCATTTCGCGATCACTAAGGCCTCCACAAACTTGAATCAGACGATCTGATAAGGTGGATTTACCATGGTCAATGTGGGCAATAATCGAAAAGTTACGAATGTTCTTCATAGTAAGGTGCGGTTAGACTCATACAAAATTGAAAGGGAAAATGATGTTTTTTTCATCATCATTTTGCTCAGGTTGGCAGATTCTACCGAATTTCAGCGCTTGCCGCTATCTTCATTTTACTTCTAATTGTTGGCCTAGGGTACGAATCAAGGTTACTTGCTGTTCTGCATCGTGCTTGGTGTGTCTAAGTTTTGCTTTGACAAACATTCCACTGAGTAGGGCAAATCCCGATCCTAACGCTATGCTCGGCCATTCCTGTCCTTCAAATACAGCCTGTGATATCTCAGCACCAATCACGGCACCAAGGAACAAGAACAGCAAAGGAACAAGATAAACTAGGGCGGCAGCGGAAAGCAGTGCTTTTTCTGGGAGGGCAATCTCTACCACATCACCCTCTGATACTTTTAAAGGTGTTATCAAAGACCATGCGTGCTGCTTATTACCAATGGCTTTGGTCACTTGACCCGTTGCACAACTGGATTTGGAGGCACAACTATTACAACTCGTTTGTTGCTCGCACGAGAGATCTACCTTAAAGAGCAACTCTCCTGAGTCGGGTGACGCTATCTCGGTCACCCTTGTCACTTGAGCCAGTGCGTTCATCATGATCAGTTACCTAATGAAAAGTCACTGATTGTAATATACGTTGCGCGGTACTAGGAGGAATATCTCCTACTACGATCACTTCATGTTGATTTACGACAGCACTTTGCAGTGTGCGTCTACCCTGCCTGACAAGTTGACGCTTCAACGACAAATCATCTTCGGGAGCCACATAGATAGAAAACTGAAACAAACCATCCGAATAAATTTGGCTCTCTACCATTCGGTCAGAACCAAACAAAGGATGACTTTGCATCTTTTTACTTTCAAAACCTCTAGGCATCCAATCAGCACTCCAAGAGATTTCATCAACACTGCTATCTGGCAAAGTCACCACATCAGGCAAAGTTGCTTTTTCTAAGCCCTTCATAATAGGGACAAGATGATCGGTGACGGAATAAGAAACCGTTCGATATTGCTCAAGAATTTCGCCATCTCTGTCGATCAAATCCGCACGAAGAGGCAGCGCCGTCTGCTCATCAATCCACACGATGTACGAGTATCGCTGCCCGTCTTTAGGTACAACACGTACTACTTGAGTCGGTGCACCGGCTTCACGAGCACGCCCAACCTTCACAAAGTCATAGTAGGCTTTGAGTCTCTGCGTATCGACGCTGAGCATAGGCATTAGTGGCGCCACCATTTTATCTGATGCAATCGTGAAAGGATCAATACCCGGTTCTATATAGCTGACTTGATCCCCTCTGCGAATCACTTCTCGCACAGGCCCACTCAAATACATGAGTTGTGCAAATCGCATGTCGTTATCATTGGCTTGACGATAAACTAGGGGCTCAATACTGCTCTTTCGAATCAATACATAAGACATCTCATAATTGAGAGTGCTACTCGCATCGCTCATCTTGTGGAGAAGAGCCTCAGCAGGGTTATCTTCTGCTAAGGCTAAAGGAGAGGCTGTTAAGCTGAGCAGCGCAAAGGCGCTGGCCAGAAATTTATTCATTTGACTTCCGTTTCTACGTCAGAGTTCGTTTCGCTATGATTAAGGCGAAGCTGCAACTCATAGTCTTGCAACACAGTGTTAATGCGGCGACGTTGTTCTGCAATTTGCTCGTCCTGTGGCGATGCCTTGTTCGCATCAGTCTTCGTACGCACAGAATCGCGAGTTAAGCTCACTGGCTCAACACTACCCGCCATAGGGATAGTTTGCAGGACAGGAAGTGTTTCCGCTACCTGTGAAGGCTGCCCATCAACATTACCACCGTACTGCTGAACCCCTAGAATGACCGCAAAAGATACACAAGCAGCTACCGCTACTTGACCAAATTGGGTTAGCCATTGAGGGAGGCCTTTTTTCGCCTTAGTTGGCACAGGTTGCTCTTCGAGCATAGGCTGAACATTGGTTGAATGAGCAGGCTCATCTTCAAGGGCAAGGGCGACTCGACTAGCGATATCCCAGTTAGGGTTATCCGGAGTATCCCCTCGCATCACATCACCAATTAGATGGTAGTTCTGCCAGGTCTGTTGAGCGTCCTTCTCATTTTCCATCTCAGAGATCAGGCTTAAGTCTACCGACTCACCATCCATCAAAGCTGAGATTTTCTCTTTGTTAGACATTACTTTCACCATTGTGATTATCTTCTAACGCTGAAGAAGCGGTTGCATTTTTTTCTCTACCGCTTCTCGAGCTCTAAATATTCGCGAACGAACTGTGCCTACTGGGCAATCCATAACAGCTGCGATCTCTTCATAACTTAATCCATCAAGTTCTCGCAACGTCATAGCAGTTTTCAGGTCTTCTGGTAGTGCTTCAATCGCGTTGAAAACTACCTCCTTCAATTCATTCGACAACGTTAAGTTTTCTGGGTTCGATATTTCTTTTAGCGCATTCCCAGTTTCTAAATATTCGGCATCCTCAGCGTCTACGTCAGTCGCAGGTGGCCTGCGTCCTAACGCGACAAGATGATTCTTCGCCGTATTCACCGCAATGCGATATAACCAAGTGTAAAATGCACTTTCACCCCTAAAGTTAGGGATAGCACGATACGCCTTAATAAAGGTCTCCTGCGCCACATCGGCTACATCACTTTGATTATTCACGTATCGAGAAATCAAGTTACACACTTTATTCTGGTATTTGACTACCAGAAGATTAAAGGCTTGCTTATCTCCATTTTGAATGCGCTCAATCAGTACCTGATCGGTCAACTGCTCGTTCATTCGAGCTTTTACTCCTATGTTCAGCTCTCATCTTCTCAGATATGAGTTTTTTCAGTGCATAATGTATTATTGACAGCACCAATTACTTGAGCACTATTGTGACTCAATCGAAGTACAAAAGTTCATTTTGATTAAGGTTTTTTTAAAACTTAGTCAAAAATGTGATGTACTAGGCGCTTGATAGCCAATTAGAAGCGAACTTCAGTCTAAGGTTAGAACTGTTGATGCAGCGCAATGCTTTGCGCGACAAGTAGTAGTCGAATAGTAGCACCCTAGTGCCTAGGTGGGTTAAGAACACGTCAAAAACTATAAAATTAAACGAGTGTTCAACTAGAGGTTAATGGTTAGCACAGAGGCTAACAGACAAAAAAGGAAACAACGTCTCAATGAATTCAATCTCTCAGCATCAATGTGATGTACTGGTTATAGGTAGCGGCGCAGCTGGGCTATCTTTGGCTCTTCGTGTTGCCAAAAAATCCAAGGTTATCGTTTTAAGTAAAAGCTTGAGCCGTGAAGGCGCTACCTTCTACGCACAAGGTGGCATCGCTGCCGTATTCGATGAAGCTGACACTATAGAGTCTCACGTTGATGACACTTTAATTGCTGGCGCAGGCCTTTGTGAAAAAGACAAGGTTCAGTTTATTGCTGAAAACGCCAAAAAATGTGTTCAATGGCTCATCGACGGCGGTGTTCCATTTGATCAAGAAGAGTCCGATGATGACGATGATAAGCCTCGCTATCACTTAACCCGCGAAGGTGGACACAGTCACAGACGTATTTTGCATGCAGCAGATGCGACAGGCATGGCGATGCAGACCTCTCTTCAAGAGAACGTTCTTAACCACCCGAATATTACCGTATTAGAGAGACATAATGCCGTCGACTTAATCACCGAAGATAAAATTGGCGGTGATGCACAAAAAGTCGTGGGTGCGTATGTATGGAATCGCGATTCAGAGCATGTCGAGACAATCGCAGCTAAATTTGTGGTTCTAGCTACAGGCGGTGCTTCGAAGGTGTATCAGTACACGAGTAATCCAGATGTGTCTTCTGGCGATGGTATTGCTATGGCATGGCGCGCAGGATGCCGTGTTTCAAACCTAGAATTCAACCAGTTCCATCCTACGTGTCTATTCCACCCCGAAGCTCGAAACTTCTTATTGACCGAAGCACTTCGTGGTGAAGGTGCTTACCTTCTAAGGCCAGATGGCACGCGCTTTATGCCCGACTTTGACCCGCGTGAAGAGTTAGCACCACGCGATATCGTGGCTCGAGCTATCGACTTTGAAATGAAACGCCTAGGTGCAGATTGTATGTATCTCGATATCAGCCATAAGTCAGCTGATTTCATTACTAAGCATTTCCCTACAATACATATGCGCTTGCAAGACCTTGGACTCGATATGACCAAGGAACCTATTCCTATTGTTCCGGCTGCACACTATACCTGTGGTGGCGTAATGGTGGACCCACAAGGCCAAACGGACGTTAAGCAGTTGTATGCTATCGGCGAGGTAAGCTATACCGGATTGCACGGTGCAAATCGCATGGCATCGAACTCGCTACTTGAATGTGTCGTTTATGCATGGTCGGCAGCTAAGAGCATTCTTAAGCAATTAGACCAAGCTGAAATGCCTGAAAATTTGCCATGCTGGGATGAGAGCCAGGTATGTAACTCTGATGAAGAGGTTATCCTTCAGCACAACTGGCATGAGCTAAGACTGTTCATGTGGGATTACATGGGGATAGTTCGCACAGACAAGAGACTTGAGCGCGCTTTGCGTCGCATTCAGCTTCTGCAACAAGAGGTGAACGACTACTACAGTAACTTCCGCGTCTCAAACAACCTTCTTGAACTGCGTAACCTGTTACAGGTGGCTGATTTGATGGTTCGTTGCGCTATGGAGCGAAAAGAGAGTCGAGGACTGCACTACACCCTAGACTATCCAGAGATGCTAGAAGAGGCAAAACCAACTATCTTGGTGCCTAATCGCTCAGATAAAAGTTACCCTAACTAATCAAAACCATCTCGTTCTAAAATAAAGACTAAAAAGGCGCCCATTCAATGAGCGCCTTTTCTATAAATGCAGGAGTGCTGTGTATTTAAGAGCGCACCTTACTTAAATTATGTGCCACGACTTTATCAATCATTGATGCTAACGCTAAATTTTCACTTCGACCGTGTCCCATCACCCAGGTGAATAGATCTGGGTCATCACACTCTAGTAGCGCTACAAAATCCTTCTTTTCCTGGTCAGTCAACTGGTCAAAGCACTCTTCAAAGAAGGGCATAATGACAACGTCCAACTCCAGCATACCGCGTCGACACGCCCATTTAATGCGTGCTTTTTGTTCTGGTGTGTACATGCGTTACCTCAAAAATAAATCATTCCTTTTATCCGAGTGTACCAGTCTCGCTAAATCGTAACTATTAGCTTAATCACAGCTTACTGTTCATATCTGATGATTTATAAGTCTAAGGGTTGAATTTGCATCCTTAGACATACACATCAATAGTGATTACCATATACCCAACGACTTAGCTCAAGGAATCACTATGAGTGCAACACCTTCTGTTTCTTTCAACTTGCCTTCACTAGCATGGACTTCACTCTCTGACTGGCAAGCTATCACGGTAACCGGTGCGGACAGCAAATCTTATTTACAAGGCCAGGTAACCTGCGATGTTGTCCAATTAGACGCTGAGCACTCTACTCTAGGCGCTCATTGCGATGCTAAAGGGAAAATGTGGAGCCTGTTTCGACTGTTCCATCACAACCAAGGCTACGCTCTATGGCAGCACAAATCAGGTATTGAAACCGCCTTACAAGAAATTAAAAAGTACTCGGTTTTCTCTAAGGTAGATCTTGAGTTGTCTTCGCAAGTCAGTGTTGGCGTACTCGGTGAACAGGCTGACAGTTTCATCGACTCCATCACGGACAGTCAAGGGGATGTCCGTTCTGTAGCGTCAGGTAGTGTAGTCAAAATTGACTCGCAGCGTTGGCTATTGCTGATAGATGAAGCTGAACTCGATAATCTAAAACAACAACTACAAAGCGCCGAAGAAATTAGCGCTGATGTTTGGGACTATATTGACGTGATCAGTGGCATCCCGCGCATTACTCAATCTCAGCAGAATACTCATATTCCTCAAACCTTAAACCTGCAAGCTCTTGATGGCATTAGCTTTGAAAAAGGTTGCTACACAGGTCAGGAAACCGTTGCCAGAGCTAAGTATCGTGGAACCAATAAAAAGGTGATGCGCTTGCTGCAAGGCTCAGCACCTGAAAACGCAACCTTCACCTTTGAGCGCCAAGTAGGCGAGAACTGGCGTGGCGCGGGTGAAGCGGTAGCCCATTACCGCAACCAACAAGGCGAGGCTTTGGCCCTGATTGTTCTTAACAAGGACATTGAGTTTGACACTCAATTTAGACTAGCCGAAGACAACTCTAATACTTGGTCTCTGATTGCGTTACCGTACGATATCGAACAGTAAATGCTAGAAACTGCAGTCACTCGGTTTTTACAAAAGAATGGAGTAGGGTTCAATATGATGCCCCACTCCACTCCTGCTACTTCTATTGATGACGCAGCCAAGCAGCGAGGTATTTCCTCACAAATCATGCTAAAAACTCTGTTGCTACGGGATATGGGCGGAAGGCTATTCTTGGCTTGCGTACCCGGAGATCAACAGGTTGATCCTAAAAAAGTCCGAGCTTACTTCAACTGCCGACGCACAACCTGTGTCAATGCAGAGGAGGTGGTCCATATCACTGGCTTTAAGCCTGGCACCTTAACTCCACTGATACTCCCTGAATCAATTACGACTATCTTTGATCACTCAGTTTTGCAGTTACCTGAAGTTACCATAAGTAGTGGTAGCGACATGGCGGGGATCATGCTTCGCACTGAGGATGTCATTAAATTTTGTAAACCTCATTTTTCACACATCACAAAAGCACTCAGCACCCCATAAACTCTTACCCTCACCAAGCGATTAACACTTAGTTACATTTACAGCCCTGCTCGTTAGAACTTTTCCCGCAATTTCACGGTCTATATGAGAGTAAGTTCAGTTTATAGGCGACAAAGTCAGTACTTAAACCTATACAACCCTACATGAGCGCAATTTAAATCTGAGCTGAATCGCAAAACTAGTTAAAAACATCAGACCAGATGAGTGTTCTGTTTATTAATCCAGTTGCATCACAATTTCGTAGAAACAAATGTCCTATAATAAGCCTCGCCATGGAGGCAAAGAATAAATAAAAATTAGAAAGGGTTCAGAAATGAGACTGTTTAAGCGTTATGTTCCTAGCATGATTGCAAAACACGTAAGTAGACTGTTCAAGGGAAGAATATATATTTACGGCGTCGGTAAGTTTGAGTTTGATAACGGGAAGCTAATCCTTCCTCATCACGCTGAAGAGCGTCACTTCAAAACTGTAAAAGAAGTGAACGTCGAAGTGAAAAGACTACGAGCTTGCTACATTTAGTTGGCTAAGAATAAAGGAGGCTTTAGCCTCCTTTTTTTATTTCTAGCTTTGCCTGTTTTATTTGGCCAGTTTAGGAAGGTCTCCCTTCAAGCCTAAAGCATGCTTCATTACTTCGTTTTTCACACCAGGTAATGTTCCAGCTAGGTTCATCCCAACACCACGTAGTAATTTCTTCAACGGATCGTCGCCGTTAAATAGCTCTTTAAAGCCTTGCATACTGGAGATCATCTTCACAGCTTCAGTTTTTCTCCAGCGCTCAAAATGACGCAAGTTGGCGTAATCACCAATATCTTTGCCTGTGTTCCAATACTTTTCGATCTCTTCAGCTAAGGTTGCCGCATCAAGAAGGCCAAGATTAACGCCCTGCCCTGCTAGAGGGTGAATTGTATGTGCAGCATCACCAATCAGAGCTACTCTGTTCTTAGCAAAATCACGAGCATATCGCATCTTTAAAGGAATGGCCTGTCTCTTAGTTAAATGCTTTACCTTACCCAAACGCATATCAAAATCGACCGCCAACTGCTTACAGAAGTCTTCCTCGGACAGCGCCATTAACTGTTGAGCTTTATCGGTAGTTTGTGACCAAACGATAGAGCACAGATTTGATTCATGTAGAGGCAAGAAGGCTAATGGGCCTGTCTCGGTAAAGACCTGCCTCGCTATGCCATTATGAGGCTCTTCCATTGTCACATTGGTCACAATGGCTGTGTGATCATAGTCCCATTCAGTCAACGGGAAGTCTTGCTGCTCTCGCACCCAAGAGTTTGCTCCATCAGCGGCCACGACAAGCTTAGCTGTCAAGTGCTGGCCATTATCAAGAGTTAACCAAGCCTCTCTTTCTCCAACCGCTATATTGGAGCATTTATTCGGTTGGAAGAGGGTGACATTTGGCAGTTGCTTAACTTGCTCAAGAAGGAAATGCTGGATAATCTGATTTTCAACGATATACCCTAGATTGCTTTCATGTAGCTCTTTGGCCGAAAAGTCTATCTTGGCAAAGGTATCCTTTTCCCACACCTGCATGCCGGAATAGGCTGTGCAGCGATGATTAGCAATATCATTCCAAGCACCAAGTCTAGCTAGGATTTTTTCACTGGCACGACTCAATGCTGATACGCGAGAAGTGGCTTGCAGGGTAATTTCGCTAGGTTGGTTGCTTTCAATAATCGCGATTCGAATATCGGTCTCTTTTAATGCGAGGGCGAGCGTCAATCCAACCATACCGCCGCCAACAATTACCAAGTCTACATTCTTCATCATTTTGTGTTCTACACCAGTCCTAGGCTACGGTTTTTAACCGGGCCTTGCATGGAGGGGGCTATATCAAAAATAGCGAGCCCTAGGTTTCGAGCGACTACCATAGGTAGCCATTCATTTGAAAAGATTCTGACCAAAGAAGAGGTCATAGTGCAAGTCGCTTCACGATCTTGTTCACGAAGGCGTTTAAACTCCGCTAAGCAAGCGTACTCGCCACAATCTACGTATTTAGAAGTGACATCAACGAGTGTTGCCACATCGCGAATACCAAGATTAAACCCCTGCCCCGCAATAGGGTGAAGCGTCTGAGCGGCATTACCAATAAACGCAACACGGTGATGAATAAGGCGATCTCTTTTGTGTAACATCAAAGGGTAGCTAGCTAGGCTTCCCACTTTCTTGAAGCGCCCTAAGCGCCAACCAAACTCTTGCTGTAGCTCAGATAAAAACTGCTCTTCACTCCAAGATAGAGCTTGCTGCAACATGGACTCTGACATGCACCACACCAGTGACATACGGTTGTCTGTCATGGGCAATAGCGCCAAAGGACCATGAGAGGTAAAACGCTCATAGGCTCGATTGTGATGCGGCTGTTCAAGCTCAACGTTTGCAATCAGAGCGTGCTGTTCGAAATCATCCACTGATTTCGAGATATTGATAAGCTCAGCGACTTTGGAGTTTGCGCCATCAGCCGCTACAACAAGCTTTGCACCCAGCGTTGTTCCCGAGCGAAGAACAACCTCAACACTTTCTTGGTGCTGAATGAGTTGCTCGATTGCATCAGGACAAAATACATCGATATTCGGATCAAGCTGTAGCTTGTCTCGATACACAGCACCCACATCAGCGAGTTCGACCACCGAACCTAGTAGCTCTTTTCCCAATTGCTTTGCATCGAATCCAGTTTGTGCAAAATGACCACGATCAGACACATCAATAGATTTAATTGAGGTAGCCTTAGGTTGGATGTCACCCCAAAGCTCATAACGACGCAATAGCTCCACGCTGCCTAATGAAAGGGCAATGGCTCGGGAGTCAAAGCCAGGGTGCTTTGAAGACTCAGCAACGGCTTCTACGACAGCCACTTTTTTATTCGCCATGCGACTCAATGCAAGAGCTAATGTTGCCCCGCTCATCGCACCACCAATAACTACTACATCGTACTGCAAAGCAAACTTCCTTATTGTTTCGCGGGATTAATGAACTGTTTTCGATTCAGGTTTTGCTGGCTTTGCACCTAGCTCAGCATGAACCGTTAGCGCACAAACTTTAACATGCTCTAACACCTGCTCGAGCAGAACAGCTTGCTCTTCTAGATCATCCTCAGGATCAACTTCTAACTTTGCGATCTCTAGCAGGTCTTGAAGTGCCTCTTTGGCTTGCTCACTGGCTTTATTTACCTTTGCATCAATCAAACCTAGCCCTGATACAAAGTGGCTCACCCACTCACTCAACGCCCCTGAATACGCAACGATATCGCTGTCTACCGGTAACAAGATGCTTAGTTCGAAATTATCATCAGTCAGTTCCTCTCGAGCCACCTTTAACGTCTGCTCGGCGAGAGCCAAACACGTCATAGGCCAGCCCATACCGTCATTGGTGTAGTCAAACAGCAGTGCTTGCCATGCTTCACTGTCTTTAGCTAACCCACCACTTAACATACCAATAAGAAGGCCATGCATTTCTGCTGGGGTCACAGCAATACCGGCTGTTTTAAGTTCATCAGCAACGGATAGGTAATTAGGTAAAGAGGTCTGGCTCATAAGGGAAGTATCCTAAAAGAGAGTAATTGGGCTATCTTATCATTTGGTTAAGAGACGATACAGACGCAAAATTGGACTCAGCTCTCTCATTTTTCGTATCAATCACATGATCACTTATACTGAGAATGTCGAGCAATTAAGCAAATTGCTCTGTTTCTAGCTAGTTGAACACTCTATCTCTCGTACATGAGCGGAAAAGCTTGAATCTTAGTGGGGGTTTTTCTATAGTTTCTTGCCTAAAGGTGCACAGGACGCACTAGGCTTTTTGGGAGCGGTAACGAGTTGTCGAGCATGAGCAATCAAGCAGTTGAAGTCGAAATTTTAGGTAAGATTACTCGCGTTAATTGTCCAGCGGGCAAAGAGGATGCTTTACGTCAAGCAGCCCAGAACCTTGATCAGCGTATCAAGGATATGGCTGAGAAGACTAAAGTCGCTAATACCGAAAAACTTCTAACTATCGCAGCACTTAACGTTTGCTACGAGTTACTAGAAAAAGAAGTTTCTTCTGAAATTCAGCATGATATCGAGCAACGCTTAGAGCTACTCGATGGCAAGCTAGACAAAGCTCTCACTAAAGAGTAACAATACATAGCCAAGTGGACGGCAGAATTAAAATTACCCTGGGGTGTGCGTCAGCTGGATTTATGTCCCTGAGCCGATAAGCAATCCTTAAGGGTTAGTACTTGATGGCTATTGAGCAAGCTCGACTCGTATCGAGAAGCCTACGGTCCTCATTGCTGATCCGCCTTGAACCAGCTGGTTCAAGGGCCAAAATCCGCAACGGCACTCTGGGGTCCCTCATGCAATCACTCTCTACTCGCAGTGACATTCGCAAACACATCCGCACGCTTCGTGTGGCACTCTCTGAATCAGAACAGCAGTCTGCATCCTCTCAATTGGTTGCTCAGCTTCGTCAGCTACCTGAACTTAATAGCGCTAAAAATGTAGCCTTGTATCTCGCTAATGATGGCGAAATTGATCCAAGCCTAGCCATACAATGGTGCTGGGAGAATAACATCAACACCTGCATCCCTGTGCTTCATCCCTTTTCTAAGGGGCAACTACTGTTTCTTAGATTCACAGCAGGCACTGAACTCACTCCCAACAAATATGGAATCCTCGAACCAAAATTATCGGTGACAGAAATCGTACCGGTCGCTAACTTGGATATTATCTTTACGCCTTTAGTGGCCTTTGATACTCGCGGACACAGACTAGGAATGGGCGGCGGATATTATGACCGCACTCTAACTCCCTTTATTGATAATCCCACTCCAAAGCCCATTGGTATCGCACATGATTGCCAGCAGCTCGATAAGTTACCGAGCAAGGACTGGGATGTGCCATTAGATAAAATCATAACCCCAAGTAAAACCTGGAGTTGGTAATCACCCTTGTTGATTCAAATATTCAAACAATGAGTATATAATCGCGTCGACCCCCTTTACCTCTTATCTGGAGAATCAGAATGACCCAAGATGAAATGAAAAAAGAAGCTGGTTGGGCAGCGCTTAATTACGTTGAACCAGACACTATTGTTGGTGTTGGTACGGGCTCTACCGTAAACCACTTTATCGATGCTTTGGGTACCATGAGCGATAAAATTAAAGGGGCAGTATCAAGTTCTGTTGCATCAACAGAGAGACTTGAAAAGCTGGGCATCAAAATATTCGATTGCAATGATGTTGCCTCGTTAAGTGTCTATGTTGATGGCGCTGACGAAATCAATGCGGATAAAGAGATGATAAAGGGTGGCGGTGCCGCACTGACTCGCGAAAAAATCGTTGCTGCTATCTCTGAGAAATTTGTTTGTATCGTTGATGGCACTAAAGCCGTTGATGTACTGGGTGAGTTTCCTCTTCCGATCGAAGTTATCCCTATGGCTCGCTCTTACGTAGCACGTGAACTAGTTAAACTAGGCGGCGACCCTGTTTATCGTGAAGACTGCGTCACCGACAACGGCAACGTGATCCTTGATGTGTACAACATGAAGATCACCAACCCTAAACAGCTTGAAGATCAGGTTAATGCTCTACCTGGCGTAGTGACCGTAGGCCTATTTGCCCACCGCGGTGCTGATGTTGTTATTACAGGTACGCCAGAAGGCGCGAAAATTGAAGAATAAGATATAGTTTTTAGCTATTAAAGCAAAGCTAACTATCTGATTTTACTATTCAAATAAAAAAGCAGAGGCTCAAAAGAGCTTCTGCTTTTTTTTTATTGTAATTTTCTTACCCAAATTGTTCTTTTTTTGATAATTTAGGGATAGTTCACTTTTAGAAAACGTTTGCTTTTCGAAATTAATTTACCCATATGTTAAGGAATAACCATTATGACCAGAGTCTCTTTACACAAAGATAAGATAAAAATCTTGCTTCTAGAAGGCCTTCACCCTTCGTCTGTTGAAGTGTTAGAGGCGGCAGGTTACTCCAACATCGAATACCATAAAGGCTCAATCTCAGAAGAAGAACTAATCGAAGCGATTAAGGATGTGCATTTCATTGGCATTCGCTCTCGCACCAACCTGAATGAGCGCGTACTGGCTGCTGCAAACAAATTGGTTGCTATCGGTTGTTTCTGTATTGGTACAAACCAAGTCGACCTAAATGCCGCAGCTGCTAAAGGCGTACCTGTATTCAATGCTCCTTTCTCAAACACCCGTAGTGTTGCGGAACTCGTTCTCGGACAAATCTTATTGCTGATGCGCGGCATTCCTGAAAAGAACGCACTTGCTCATCGTGGTATTTGGAAGAAAAGTGCCGATAACTCTTACGAGGCTCGCGGAAAGCGTTTGGGTATCATAGGTTACGGTCATATTGGTACCCAGCTAGGTATTATCGCAGAGAACCTTGGCATGCGAGTCTACTTCTATGATATTGAGAATAAGCTTTCTCTGGGTAACGCGACCCAAGTACAAACCATGGCTGAATTGCTTAATAAGTGTGATGTTATCAGTCTGCACGTACCTGAAACTCCAGGAACAAAAGATATGATGGGTGCTGATGAGTTTGCTCTCATGAAGCCTGGCGCTATCTTTATCAATGCGGCGCGAGGAACAGTGGTTGATATCCCTGCATTATGCTCCTCTCTAGATTCTGGCCACCTTGGCGGCGCTGCTGTGGATGTGTTCCCTGTAGAGCCAAAGACCAACGCTGACCCATTTGAATCTCCACTGATGCAATTTGATAACGTGATTTTGACTCCACACGTGGGTGGTTCTACACAAGAAGCTCAAGAGAATATCGGCGTTGAAGTTGCTGGAAAGCTGGCGAAATACTCAGACAACGGTTCAACGCTTTCAAGTGTAAACTTCCCTGAGGTATCTTTGCCACAACATCAAAGTGCTTCTCGCTTACTTCATATTCACGAAAACCGTCCAGGTGTACTAACACAAATCAACACCATCTTTGCGAGCGCTGGCATTAACATCGCAGGTCAGTACTTACAAACGAACGGAGATCTTGGTTATGTGGTCATCGATGTTGAAGCTGAACGTTCAGAAGAAGCATTGGCAAAACTGAAAGAGATCGACGGTACTATCCGCGCGCGCCTACTTCACTAATTAGCCATTAAGAATAAAAATAAAAAGCCCCTGTAACGAATACCATTACAGGGGCTTTCTTATATCTGGAGGGTGTTACTTAAGCTTGTAAACAACCTGCACTCTATCTTTGATCACTATGGTGGCATCTTGATAGCTATTTGAACGCTCTGACGCATCCATAGCCATGCTTTTAGACAGCATAGGTCTCACTTGTGGGGATTGATAATTAACCTGCCACACACCATCTATGGCCTTCTCGAAGCCTTCAGCGACTGACTTGGCTTTGGCTTGTGCATCTTTAATCGCCTCACTGCGTGCAATAGCTTGATACTTAGAGGGATCTTTTACGCTCAGTTGTACTTGGTCTATACGATTGATGCCGGACTCAAGTGCTACATCAAGTAGCTTGGGTAAAGATGGTAACTCATTAACGGTCACCCTCACCTGCCTAGAAGCTCGATAACCTTTTTGCTCTGGTTTGGCGTTTTTAGGGTAATGCATTTGGGGCATGAGTTGGATGTTGCCACTTTGAATATCTTCTCTAGAGAGCCCTGCTTTTTGTAAGCTGGCTAGGAACTTATCAACTACTGAATCAACCTCTGATTTGGCTTCCTCTGCTGTATCTTTGACTGCCACTACCTGCACAGAAAATTCCGCCATATCTGGCTCAGCTAGGACTTCTCCATAACCCGTCGTGCTTAAGTGTGGAAAGTCGAACGACTGCGCCTGTGCACTGACCACCCATATCGATAAAAGCGCGCCGAACATCAACTTGACCATTTTCATATTACTCTCCATTTACTGTTTCTTTTTTGACTACTCAAAACGCAGAAGGTTGCACATCCCAATAAACGAAAAAGCGCGCCATAAGGCGCGCTATATAAACTATCGATGTCGATTAAGACTCAACTTTATTGAGATGCACATCCATTTGAGGGAATGGGATCTCGATACCATTTTCATCAAGGGCAATCTTAATTGCCTGAAGAGTATCGAAGTACACATCCCAGTACTCTTCAGTACGGCACCAAGGGCGAACAACAAAGTTTACTGATGAATCAGCGAGCGCTAATACACCAATTTGAATGCCTTTGTCTTTTAGTAGACGATCATCTGCTTCAAGCGTTTGACGAATAACCTGCTCTGTCTTCTTAAGATCTGCACCATAAGAAACACCAATAACATGGTCGACACGTCGCGTAGCATGCCTTGAATAGTTGGTAATAGGGCTGCCGATTACACCACCATTTGGTACAACTACCATTTTATTATCAGGTGTAGTCAAAACCGTTTGGAAGATTTGGATAGATTCAACAGAGCCTGCAACACCACCAATCTCAACGTAATCGCCTGATTTGAATGGGCGGAATGCAACAATAAGAACACCCGCAGCGAAGTTTGAAAGTGAGCCTTGCAGCGCTAGACCAACCGCTAAACCTGCAGCACCAATTACAGCAACCACAGATGCCGTTTGAACCCCTAAGCGTCCAAGTGCAGCAATCAAGACAATAACGAATAATAGGTAACGAACTAAAGCATGAACAAAATCAACAACCGCTTTGTCCATGCGGCGTTTTTCGAGCATTTTAGAGACGCTGTTGGCTACCATCTTAGTAATGATGTTACCAATAAATAGTATCAATACAGCGGTGATGATATTTACAGCATAACCAATCAATAAATCAGAGTTATCGGTTAGCCACATATGGGCGTCTTGCATCCCTTCATGAATGGCATCTACGCTTGGGACTTCTGGTACTTCAGGGGTTTCTTGTGACATTGTAAGTTTCTCTTCCGTAATAAAGTGTTACAACTGAAATGCGACGGCATCATACTTTCATATGTGCATTTTAAGTCAAGTTTCTGTGAAAACGCAGCTTCCTGCAGACTTTAAGAATAACACTAGAAAACTATAGTACAGAAGACAAAAAAAACCCGCTATAAAAGCGGGTTTTTCTAAATTAATTAATAAGTTGCAAACTTATTACAGTACGTCAACCGCGTTAAGGTCAGCAAATGCTTTCTCAAGACGAGCAACCATTGAAGTTTGACCAGCACGTAGCCATACGCGTGGATCGTAGTACTTCTTGTTTGGTTGGTCTTCACCTTTAGGGTTACCGATTTGACCTTGTAGGTAATCACGGTTATCAGCTTCGTAGTTACGGATGCCGTCCCAAGTAGCCCACTGAGTATCAGTATCGATATTCATTTTGATAACACCGTAGCCGATAGACTCTTTGATTTCAGCTTCAGAAGAACCAGAACCACCGTGGAATACGAAGTTTAGAGCATTAGGTGCGATACCGAACTTCTCTGCACAGTATGCTTGAGAGTCACGTAGGATAGTTGGAGTAAGAACTACGTTACCTGCTTGGTAAACACCGTGTACGTTACCGAAAGATGCTGCGATAGTGAAACGAGGGCTGATTGCGCTTAGTTTCTCGTATGCGTAAGCAACGTCTTCTGGAGAAGTGTAAAGCTCAGATGCGTCCATGTCAGAGTTATCTACGCCGTCTTCTTCGCCGCCTGTACAACCTAGTTCGATTTCTAGAGTCATGCCTAGTTTAGCCATACGCTCTAGGTACTTAGCACAGATTTCGATGTTCTCTTCTAGAGACTCTTCAGAAAGGTCAATCATGTGAGAAGAGAATAGAGGCTTACCAGTTTGAGCGAAGAACTCTTCACCAGCGTCTAGTAGACCGTCAATCCAAGGAAGAAGTTTCTTAGCTGCGTGGTCAGTGTGAAGAATAACTGGCACACCGTAAGATTCAGCTACAGCGTGAACGTATTTAGCACCTGCAACAGCACCAAGGATTTGAGCACCTTGACCTTCTAGTTTCACGCCTTTACCAGCGAAGAAACCAGCACCGCCGTTAGAGAACTGAACAACTACTGGAGCTTTAACTTTAGCTGCAGCTTCTAGTACACCATTTACAGAGTCTGTGTTTACAACGTTTACAGCAGGAAGAGCAAATTTGTTTTCTTTTGCTACTTCAAAAACTTTTTGTACGTCGTCGCCAGAGATAACACCTGGTTTTACAAAATCGAAGATCTTAGACATGGAATAAGTCCTATTTTCTGTCGTTTAGTATTAAATTGCACTTTTGCAAAGATTAAAAAACCTTGCTAACAACGCAAAGCATTGTAGCAAAATTAATAAAAAGGCGAGAACAAAGTCCTCGCCTTAAAAAATTACGCTTTTGCGCGCTCTTCTAGCATAGCAACTGCTGGAAGAACTTTACCTTCTACAAACTCAAGGAAAGCACCGCCACCTGTTGAGATGTAAGATACATCAGCCTTGATACCGAACTTGTCGATAGCTGCTAATGTGTCACCGCCACCTGCTACAGAGAAACCTGCAGACTCAGCGATTGCTTTAGAAATACCAGCTGTACCCGCTTCGAAGTTCTTAAATTCGAATACGCCTACAGGGCCGTTCCAAAGGATAGTTTTTGCGTTAGCAATGATGTCAGCAAGTACTGCAGTTGAATCTGGACCTAGGTCGAAGATCATGTCGTCATCAGCAACGTCTGCAACGTTTTTGATTTCTGCTTCAGCGTTCTCGTCAAATGCTTTTGCACATGCAACGTCAGTAGCAACTGGAATTGCACACTCTTTCATTAGTTTCTTCGCAGTATCAACTAGGTCTGCTTCGTAAAGAGACTTACCTACGTTGTGGCCTTCTGCAGCGATAAATGTGTTAGCAATACCACCACCCACAACTAGTTGGTCAGCAACTTTAGATAGAGACTCAAGAACAGTCAGCTTAGTAGAAACCTTAGAACCACCTACGATTGCAACTAGTGGACGCTCTGGGTTATCCATTGCTTTGCCTAGAGCTTCTAGCTCAGCAGCAAGAAGAGGACCAGCACAAGCAACAGGAGCGTAAGTGCCAACACCGTGAGTAGACGCTTGAGCGCGGTGAGCTGTACCAAATGCATCCATAACAAAGATGTCACAAAGAGCAGCGTATTTCTTAGATAGCTCTTCTTCGTTTTTCTTCTCGCCTTTGTTGAAACGAACGTTCTCAAGAACAACTAGCTCACCAGCGTTCAGTTCAAGACCTTCTAGGTAGTCTTTCGCTAGTTTAACTTCGCAATCTAGTGCGTCGTTTAGGTAGTTTACTACTGGCTGTAGTGAGAACTCTTCAGCGTACTCGCCTTCAGTTGGACGACCTAGGTGAGAAGTAACCATTACTTTAGCGCCAGCTTCTAGGCAACGCTTGATAGTAGGAAGAGATGCAAGGATACGAGCATCAGAAGTTACTTTACCGTCTTTTACAGGAACGTTTAGGTCAGCACGGATAAATACGCGTTTACCTGCTAGTTCCAGGTCAGTCATCTTGATTACAGACATTGTTAGTCCTCTAAAGTTTAAATATAAAAACTGTCCACTCGTCTCGGCGCAGTCGCCAGCACAAGTGTTCGAAATCCATCTAATGTAAGCTTACATTGGGCCGTTTATCTAATAGTTCAAGAGCTAGAACAAAAAAGCTACGGATTTATTTCACGCGATGTAATTAATGTGACGCATGCATCGCTAAGGCCGTATCTAGCATCCTATTTGCAAAGCCCCATTCATTATCGCACCACACCAGCATCTTCACTAGTTGGCCATCACTGACACGGGTCTGGGAACCATCGACAATCGCACTATGGGAGTCATGGTTAAAATCTATAGAAACAAGCGGCGCTTCAGTATAGTCAACGATTGACTGTAATGTACACTGAGATGCCTGCAAGATGGTTTGATTTACGTCATTAACTTTCACATTCGTATCTAAAGTTACACTCAGATCCATCGCAGTAACATTTACTGTGGGCACACGCACAGATATCGCCTCAAACTTGTTTTCAAATTTCGGAAATATTCTTTCAATCCCTTTATGAAGCTTAGTATCCACCGGAATAATCGATTGACTGGCACTGCGTGTTCGTCGCAAATCAGGGTGATAAGCGTCAATGACCTGCTGATCATTCATCGATGAATGAATGGTGGTAATTGTGCCTCGCTGAATACCATAAGCATCATCTAGCACCTTGATAATTGGAACAATACAGTTTGTCGTACACGAACCATTAGACACGACTTTGTGCTCAGGTTTAAGAGTGTCGTGATTAATGCCGTAGATGATGGTATTATCGAGATCCTGGGATCCTGGGTGAGAGAAAAGCACCTTATCAGCCCCAGCTAAAATATGCTGCTGACCATCCGCTTGAGTACCGTAAACCCCAGTACAATCGAGCACGATATCAACATCAAGATCACGCCAAGGAAGCAAATCCAGCTCAGCAAGGTGCAAGATACGAATCTCATCTTTGCTACCATCGATATGATGGATATTCAGATACTCTTGAGTGTGGCTAACCTTGTGATGAAAACGTCCATGACTAGTGTCATATTGGAGAAGATGCGCCATAGCATCCGGTTGTGCCAGTTCATTAACCGCCACCACCTTTATTAAGTCTTGCTTACCGCTCTCATAAACCGCACGCAACACATTACGTCCGATACGACCAAATCCATTTATTGCGACTCTTAGCATACCTGCACTCCCACCAAGGCCTACTATTATAGTAATGGTGCGAGAGTTTATCAGATCACATATTTATATACATAAGTGAATTTACTAGTGCTTATCTTACTCTTTGGCTTGAATACAAACAGATAGTCTTGCATCCTCTAGAAACTAGAGGAAATAGGATTGGTTTAGATGCTCAAGGATTGGGTTTATAGCAATAGAAAGGATCTTCTTTTTATTGTCTATTGTTGGTTTATCGTTGCTACAGTAATGTTTACAAAGAGTTGGGATAGTATTTCAAATCTTGAACTAAGAGATAACGATGACTATATGCGTTATGTCCAATTTATGGACTGGATAAAGAATGGCAATTGGTATCTAGAACCAATGCCGCAGTTCAATCCTGATGATGGCGTCATCATGCATTGGTCACGCGTTCCAGACCTATTGCTAGCTGGTACTACATTAGCTATATCACCTATTTTAGGTATCAATACCGCATCACTAGTTGCCATTGGTATCGTTCCACTTTTTTATATGCTTTGTTTTGCTTTGGCACTATTTGCATTTACGGACCAATATTTAGGAGAACGATACAGGTTTATTGGAATGATTTTTGCCCTTGGGTCTCCTGCCATACTTAAATTTAGCCCAGGTTCAATCGACCACCATAATTTGCAACTCATCATTGTTGCAGTTTTTCTACTTCTAACCCCTATTACCAAAGTACACCTGAGAGAAAGTTGGCGTTTTCTAATTCAGGCACTACTCATATCGACATCACTTTGGATTGGGTTAGATAATTTTGTATTCTTCGTATTCTATTTGGCTTGCTATAGTATCTATTATTATTTCACCAATACTCTGTGGCTAAATTACTTTTCAAACATGTGTTTAGCGACATTCTTCGCTTCGTCAGTTATGTCACTTCTCAATAGGCCTATTTGGGAGTTTTTCATAGAGCGATACGATGCATTGTCTTTTCCTTTTTCTATCTGCTTTCTTGGCGGGGCAATCTTTTTAAAACTGTCCGTCATTTTTACTTCCCAATCCACTCGTAATTTGAATCGTCTCATTTTAGGGACGGTTCTTAGTCTCATGATTTTCGCCCCAATTTTAATCCTGTATCCTTCCCTTTTAAAGGGGGCATATGCTGACTACCCTCCAATATTACGCGAGTTTTGGTTGGACAAAGTTACGGAAGCGCAATCGATGTATTCACTAATAGAAAAAAACGGGGTTTTCTCTTCGGATAATTACTTTTTAACCTTCATTCCAGCTTTAGCATACCCTTTTATACGTAAGAAAAATCCACAATTAAACATTCTATACGGAATTTTATTGTTGCATGTTGCAGTTGCATTCTTCTGGCAAATAAGAGCTGCAAACCTCTGTTTTATCCTTAGTGCGCCCCTACAAGCGTATGTATTAATTGAAATCACAAAGAGTATGAAATATGAATTAACGAAATCAATATTTCTAATCTCTGGTATCCCTATCATCATCCTAATTGGGTTGGTAATAGTCAACCCAATTCCCAGTAAAAACACTTCAAACTTTCCCCCTGAAGTAACCAAACTTGGGGAGTTACTTAAAGAGCATGATATTTACGAAGAGAAAATATTATCAGGGATAACGACAGGTGCAAAAATACTAGCTAAGTCAGACAATTCAATAATTGCCGCACCATATCATAGAAATATTAATGGCAATATACTAGCAATTGCGACCTTTCAAAGCACAGATGATGACTTTATAAAGAGAACACTTAAAAAAAACAACATAAATTACATTATAATCAATAATGACAATCAACTTGAGTACATTATAAAATCATCAAATGAAAAATCATTAATAAACAGACTAACATATAATTCCCAACCTGATTGGCTAGAGTTATTAAATAAAAACCAATCTGATGGATATCGAATTTTTATATTTAAAGGACTATAATGAAAAATATTGATATTGCTGTACTACTGCCCAGTCACAACGAGCAAGGAGCAATAGGTAATACAGTTACGGCATTCAAAAAGTCACTACCTAATGCAACGGTTTACGTTTATGACAACAACTCTACAGATAACACAGTGGAGGAAGCAAGAGAAGCTGGTGCTATTGTTCGGTATGAGCATCGACAAGGCAAAGGAGAAGTAGTTCGGCGAATGTTCGCAGATATTCAAGCTGATATATATGTGATGTCAGATGGAGACAATACATACGATGCTTCGATTTGCCCTAAACTGATATCTCAGTTGATAGATGAAAATCTCGATATGCTCATAGGCACACGCTCTCGAGAATTAAGCTCTTACCCTAAAGGACATGTAATAGGAAACAAACTATTTTCTAATCTAATAAACAAAGCTTTCAATTCTAACCTAGAGGATGTTTTTTCTGGTTATAGAATAATGAGCAATAGATTTGTTAAATCAATACCTTTGTTCAGCGATGGTTTTCAAGTTGAAACTGAACTCACAGTACACTCTTTGCAACACAAGATCCCCATAAAAGAAGTTCCAACGAAGTACGTGCCTCGACCAGAGGGCACAGAAAGCAAACTAAAAACATATAGAGACGGATTTAAAATTCTCAATTTTATTATTTTCCTACTCAGAGATGTAAGGCCTTTATTGTTTTTTAGTAGTATTGCATTAGCTCTGCTTACTCTTTCACTATCTTTAGGTATACCAGTCATCATCGATTTCTTTGATAGTGGGCTTGTGGAGCGTTTTCCAACAGCTATTCTAGCTAGTTCAATCGCTCTGATAGCGGTGATAGCACTATTTAGTGGGCTTATACTAGACAACGTAAGTCGTGGTCGAAAAGAACGTAAGATAGTTACTTATCTAAGAACACCATACTTTAAAGATGCCTCATAAAATGCGTTTAATTAAATAATCATTCAAATAATAAAACCAGCAGTAAAACTGCTGGTTTTTGTCTTCTTAGATATTCTTAAGCGATTAAGCTAGAAGCTCTTTCGCTGTGTTCACTACGTTTTCAGTAGTGAAGCCAAACATCTTGAATAGTTCGCCTGCTGGAGCAGATTCGCCGAAGGTTGTCATGCCGATGATCTTGCCACCGAAGCCAACGTACTTGTACCAGAAATCAGCGATGCCAGCTTCTACAGCGATACGCTTAGTTACTGATGATGGTAGTACTGACTCACGGTAAGCTTCATCTTGCTTGTCGAACGCATCAGTAGAAGGCATAGATACAACGCGTACCGCTTTGCCTGCTGCAGTTAGCTCAGCTTGCGCTGCAACCGCTAGTTCTACTTCAGAACCTGTTGCAATGATGATCAGCTCTGGAGTGCCAGCACAATCTTTAAGGATGTAAGCACCCTTAGCGATGTCAGCTACTTGAGAAGCGTCACGCTCTTGCTGTGCTAGGTTTTGGCGAGAGAAGATAAGCGCTGTAGGCGCGTCTTTTCGCTCAATAGCCAGTTTCCATGCTACTGCAGACTCAACTTGGTCACATGGGCGCCATGTGCTCATGTTTGGAGTTAGACGTAGAGAAGCCATTTGCTCAACAGGTTGGTGAGTTGGACCATCTTCACCTAGACCGATAGAGTCATGCGTGTAAACTTGGATGTTCTGAACCTTCATCAGAGCAGCCATACGCATTGCGTTACGCGCGTATTCCATGAACATTAGGAAAGTTGCGCCGTACGGTACGAAACCGCCGTGCAGAGCAATACCGTTCATGATAGCCGTCATGCCGAACTCACGTACACCATAGTGAATGTAGTTACCTGAGAAGTCATTCGCTTCAAGAGACTTAGAACCAGACCACATAGTTAGGTTAGAAGGCGCAAGGTCAGCAGAGCCACCCATGAATTCAGGAAGCATTTGACCAAACGCTTCTAGTGCGTTTTGAGATGCTTTACGTGATGCAATGTTTGCTGGGTTTGCTTGAAGATCAGCAATGATTTCGTTTGCTTTCTCTTCCCACTGTGCAGGAAGCTCGCCGTTGATACGACGCTTAAGCTCAGCTGCTTCTGCAGGGTATGCAGCCGCGTAAGCTTCAAATTTTGCGTTCCAAGCTGCTTCTTTCTCAGCACCAGACTCTTTTGCGTCCCACTGTGCATAGATGTCAGCAGGAACTTCAAATGGACCGTGCTCCCAGCCAAGGGCTGCCTTAGTCGCAACGATTTCGTCTTGGCCAAGTGGTGCGCCGTGACAGTCGTGTGTACCCGCTTTGTTTGGAGAGCCAAAACCAATCACTGTCTTAGTACAGATAAGTGTTGGGCGAGGGTCAGCTTTTGCAGCTAGGATAGCCGCGTTAATTGCTTCTGCATCATGACCGTCTACCGCTGGAATTACGTGCCAACCGTATGCTTCAAAACGCTTAGGTGTATCGTCAGAGAACCAGCCTTCAACTTCACCATCGATAGAGATGCCGTTGTCATCCCAGAAAGCCACAAGCTTACCAAGACCAAGAGTACCAGCAAGAGAACATGCCTCGTGCGAGATACCTTCCATTAGACAGCCATCACCCATGAATGCATAGGTGTAGTGGTCAACGATGTCGTGACCTTCTTTGTTGAACTGCGCTGCAAGAGCTTTTTCAGCCATCGCCATACCAACAGCGTTGGTGATGCCTTGACCTAGAGGGCCAGTAGTGGTCTCGATACCAGGTGCGTAACCATATTCTGGGTGACCTGGAGTCTTAGAGTGCAACTGACGGAAGTTCTTAAGGTCATCGATAGATAACTCGTAACCCGTCAAATGAAGCAGAGAGTAGATCAGCATTGAGCCGTGACCATTTGACAGAATAAAACGGTCGCGGTCAGCCCACTCTGGGTTTTGTGGGTTATGGTTCAAATGACCACGCCAAAGAACTTCAGCGATGTCAGCCATACCCATAGGTGCGCCTGGGTGACCAGAGTTAGCTTGTTGAACACCATCCATGCTAAGGGCACGGATTGCATTGGCTAGATCTTTACGAGAAGACATGTCTGCTCCTGAATGCATAAGCAATTTATTAAAAATAAGTCCTGAATCCCAACTGAGGGTGTTGGGCGTCGTTATTGTCGCAAAGCACCTCTATTACTGCAAACTCTTTCCCGAGCAAAATTCAAACTATGAGAGATTAATTTGTTTAACATCTCACTATTTTAATTAAAAACTTACGTGACCTAGCGCAAACGTTTGGCTCACTTAAATCGTAAAAAAGCTTGTATTTCACACATTCAAAATTAGAATAGACGTCTAGAAGTAGAAACACCTACTAAACAGTACGATTCAAAAGACGCCAAGATGCGTCTTTTCTTAACTAAGAAATAAGGGAGCCCATCATGGCTAAGCACCTGTTTACTTCTGAGTCAGTATCAGAAGGCCATCCAGATAAAATCGCAGACCAAATCTCTGATGCGGTTCTAGATGCAATTCTTGAGCAAGACCCAAAAGCTCGCGTTGCTTGTGAAACCTACGTGAAAACAGGCATGGTAATGGTGGGTGGTGAAGTCACTACCTCTGCTTGGGTTGATATCGAAGAAATTACACGTGAGACAGTACGTGAGATCGGCTACGTGCACTCTGACATGGGTTTTGATGCAGATTCTTGTGCTGTACTAAACACTATCGGTAAGCAGTCGCCAGACATCAACCAAGGTGTTGATAAAGCAGACCCCAAAGATCAAGGCGCTGGCGACCAAGGCATCATGTTTGGTTACGCTACTAACGAAACGCCAATCCTAATGCCAGCACCAATTACTTACTCTCACCTACTTGTTAAGAAGCAAGCTGAAGTTCGTAAAAGTGGCAAGTTAGACTTCCTTCGTCCAGATGCTAAATCTCAGGTAACGTTCCAGTACGACCAAGGTAAGATTGTTGGTATTGATGCAGTGGTACTTTCAACTCAACACTGTGATTCAGTAACCACACCTGACCTACGTGAAGCGGTAATGGAAGAAATCATTAAGCCAGTACTTCCTTCAGAGTGGATCAACAAAGACACTAACTTCTTCATTAACCCAACAGGTCGTTTCGTAATCGGTGGCCCAATGGGTGACTGTGGTCTAACAGGTCGTAAGATCATCGTTGATACCTACGGCGGCGCAGCTCGTCACGGTGGCGGTGCATTCTCTGGTAAAGATCCATCAAAAGTTGACCGTTCAGCTGCTTACGCAGCACGCTACGTTGCGAAAAACATCGTTGCTGCGGGTATGGCTGACCGTTGTGAGATTCAGCTGTCTTACGCTATCGGTGTTGCTGATCCAACATCTATCATGGTTGAAACATTTGGTACTGAGAAAGTTTCTCACGACATCATCATCGAAGCAGTACGTCAGAACTTTGACCTGCGTCCATACGGTCTACAAGAAATGCTGAACCTACTTCAGCCTATCTACAAGCAAACGGCTGCATACGGCCACTTCGGTCGCGAAGAGTTCCCATGGGAAGCAACAGATAAAGCTGCAATCCTTAAAGACTTTGCTGGCATCAAGTAAGCTTGTAAAAAATATTGCTAAGACCTCAGCCATCGTGCTGAGGTTTTTTTTGCTTCAAATCTACCTCCTTCTGATTAATTTCCGCACAAAATTTGTAATTCATCCCATCCAAGACGATAGTTATAAAAGTTAACAAACTGTTAAATAGATCAGCTTTTTTAGCAAGAGGGTCGTATTAATAACAGGCAAACTCCCTTGGTCTTTCTAATAGAGATGCGCTGCTCTAAGCATCGAGGGTAAACATTACGGGACAGAATCAGGAGGATTACCATGCCTCGTACATACGATGAAGATGACTTTCAGAAAACGACGAAAGTCAAAGACAGTGACTATGCAAAGACACTGCCATGTAACAAAATCACCATTAGCGACCCTTTCCAGTGGTTGTCACTAGGCCTTAATGACCTGGTTAAGTCGCCGCTAATTAGTCTTTTCTACGGAGTCTGCTTTGCCGCTGCTGCCGCTGGCATTGTCGGGCTTATCTATTTGCAAGGTAACCATTCACACCTAGTGATACTCCCTGCACTTATCGTGTACATGCTAATCGGTCCCTTCCTAGCTCTGGGCCTATACGACGCAAGTTGGGCGAGAGAGCGAGGAAAAGAGCCGAGCTTACTTCATTCAATGAAGGCTATTGGGAGAAACTCAACATCTCAATGGAGCTTCGCCGTTCTTTTAGTCGTCGCAATGATCTTCTGGATGAGAGTGGCGGCATTATTGCATGCGCTTTATCCTTCAGTGGAAGGTGCCAGCATCGTTGAATTTGCTCCGTTTCTCATCACAGGTTCCATTGCAGGGTTCATCTTAGCATCCGTTGTATTTAGTATTTCAGTATTCTCAATGCCACTCATGCTAGAGCGCAGAGTTGATATTATGACAGCTGTATTTACTAGCTTTAACGCCGTTCGTAATAATCCGGGGCCAATGCTTGTTTGGGCTGCAATGATATGTGGTGGCGTTCTGATAGGTTTTGCCACTTACGGGATTGGCATGATAGTGACGATGCCAATTCTTGGGTATGGTACGTGGCATGCCTACCACGCTACCATTCAAAAAAAGCACTAATTTAATTAACCTTCATAAGGGAAGCATTCGCTTCCCTTTTTTATGCTTTCTATACCTTTTTTGTACAAGCAGATTGCGCTAGAGTGCATGCATAAACAGGTAGTAAATTAGACCCAATGACCCCAACTCAATATCAGCTCTCCAAGAAAACAGCACAACTGATAGACATTGCAAACCAACACTTCCAGCGAAGGTTTCCAATGCCACAAGTAGACGTCGATATGCGAGGAAAAGCCGCTGGCAAGGCATTGCTGCAACTCAATACCATCAAGCTTAATAAAATACTGTTTGCTGAGAACCAGCAGCAGTTTATAGATGAAGTGCTACCACATGAACTTGCGCATCTAATCACCCATCAAGTGTTTGGGAGAGTTAAGCCTCATGGCAAGGAGTGGCAATACGTGATGGTTAAAGTGTTTGGTATTAAGCCTGAACGAACCCACACAATGGATGTCAGCTCGGTACAAGGTAAAACCTTTGAATATCAATGTGGTTGTCGTAGCTATCCCCTCTCTATTCGCCGTCACAACAAGGTCCTGCGTAAAGAGAGCCAATATTCTTGCCGTAGCTGTGGTGTTGAATTAGCTTTCACTGGTAAGCAACTTAGCTAATCGATATCTCTTATAGAGTGCGCCGCACTATCGTCACACTTGATTGAACAAAATCTGGTCAATTCACTTAAAGGTCGTTATCCTACTCTCCGTTTCTACCCACTTAACGTTGTTTATTCTTGATACGCTTTATTTTCCCAATTATCAGCCTAGTACTTATGGCTTCATCGGTTCATGCTAAACCGCAATCCTTCTATAAGTCTAAGCAGCTTGCTGTTGGCATCTATCAGCAACACCCGCAGTCCTTTTACTGTGGATGTAAGATAGATTGGCAAGGGAAAAAAGGTACCCCGCAACTTGATGATTGCGGTTACCAAGTTCGCAAACAAGAGCGACGAGCAAACCGCATTGAATGGGAGCATGTGGTTCCGGCCGCACACCTAGGTAAGCAAAGACAATGCTGGCAAGAAGGTGGCCGTTCGAATTGCACCAAAAGCGACCCTATATACAAAGAAATGGAAGCCGATCTCCACAATCTCGTGCCTGCGATTGGAGAAGTGAACGGTGATCGTTCTAACTTTGATTTCAACCAATGGAATGGGGAGCGCGGGGTTAGTTATGGCCAATGTCAAATGCAGATAAGCTTTAAAGATGACAAGGCGATGCCGCCAGAGCAATCTCGAGGACCTATTGCCCGCACCTATCTGTATATGGAAAAGCAATATCCCATCACCCTATCAGATCAGCAAATTAAGCTAATGCAAGCGTGGAACAAAACCTACGCTGTGACTGACTGGGAGTGCCAGCGCAATCAATTGATCTCTGAAGCGCAAGGCAATTCAAACCCATTCGTTGAACAAGCGTGTCGCCACTAAAATTTCATCTCTATCAGACTGCACTACACCTCTTGTTATTTGCTACCATAGCAACCATATTTAGTGAGTTCAGTTAGTTACGGGTAAGAATTTAATGCGTACACCAAGGATATATCATCCTGAGTCTTTGTCTTCAGCCACTCATGTCCAGCTATGTGATGATGCCGCAGGGCACATTGGTCGTGTATTAAGAATGCAGACAGGACAAGCGGTTACCTTGTTTGATGGCAGCGATGTAGAGTATTCCGCTGTTATTACAGAGGTTTCTAAGAAAAATGTCGCGGTTGAGATAACAGGTTCTCAGCAACACAGTGTCGAATCGCCACTTGATATCCATCTAGGACAAGTCGTTTCTCGCGGCGACAAGATGGAATTCACTATTCAAAAGTCTGTGGAGCTTGGCGTCAATACTATTACCCCTCTTATTTCTGAGCGTTGTGGCGTTAAACTCGATGCTAAACGATTTGAGAAAAAACTCATGCAGTGGCAGAAAATCGCTATTGCGGCTTGTGAGCAAAGTGGTCGTAATACCGTTCCCGTGATTAGACCCATTATGCAGTTAGAGGAATGGTGTGGCGAAGAGTATCAAGGGCTTAAGCTCAACCTTCACCCTAGAGCGCCCTACTCAATTAACACCCTTCCCCAGCCAATCAAACACGTTAAGTTACTGATTGGTCCAGAAGGTGGGCTATCTGGCTCTGAAATCGACATGACCACTGAACATAACTTCGAACAAACCCTGTTAGGGCCGCGCGTTCTCAGAACAGAAACAGCCGCCCTTACTGCAATTACCGCACTCCAAGTTCGCTTTGGCGATCTTGGCTAGGAGAAATTAATGATCAAGATCGGCATAGTGATGGACCCTATCTCGTCCATCAACATTAAGAAAGATTCAAGTTTTGCCATGCTTCTCGAGGCACAACAACGTGGCTACGAGATCCACTATATGGAAATGGACGATCTACACCTAGATCAAGGTGTAGCGGTCGCTGATACTAAAACCCTGAGAGTCGAGAAAAACGCCGATTCTTGGTATGAATTCCTTTCAGAGCAAACCATTAAACTCTCTGAGTTAGACGCAGTATTGATGCGTAAAGATCCTCCGTTTGATACTGAGTATATTTACGCAACCTATATTCTAGAACGCGCTGAAGTTGAAGGCACACTGATCGTCAACAAACCTCAAAGCCTGCGCGATTGCAACGAAAAGCTTTACACAGCTTGGTTTGCAGACATGACCCCAACCACTATCGTGACGCGCAAGGCTGAGAAGATCAAAGCCTTCCAACAAGAACACGGCGATGTGATCCTTAAACCACTTGATGGTATGGGCGGCGCATCTATCTTCCGTGTAAAAGACGGCGATCCAAACGTATCAGTCATAATAGAAACATTGACTAATCACGGACAAAATTACGCAATGGCACAAGCATTCGTACCTGACATCAGTAATGGTGACAAACGCATTTTGATCGTTGATGGTGAGCCAATGCCTTACTGCCTAGCCCGTATTCCAGCCAAAGGCGAGACTCGCGGTAACCTGGCTGCCGGCGGACGTGGTGAAGCTCGTCCTTTAAGTGACACAGATTTTGCGATAGCCAATGCGATAGGTCCTACACTTAAAGAGAAAGGATTGATCTTTGTTGGTCTAGACGTAATCGGCGATAAGGTGACGGAAATCAATGTCACTAGCCCAACCTGTATTGTTGAGATTGAAACTGAGTTTGGTATTTCTATCACAGGCAAACTGATGGACGCTATTGAGCGACGCATCGGCAAATAACTCGACAGCACGTCTTGGCATAACGCGTAGCCACCGCACTGCGGTGGCTTGTTTTCGGAGGTAGCGCATGAACCTTACTAATCACTTCTTAGTAGCCATGCCGTCAATGCAAGACCCCTATTTCAAACGCTCTGTTATCTATATCTGTGAGCACAATGAAAATGGCGCTATGGGTATCATGATCAACGCCCCTATCGACATCACTGTCGGTGGTATGTTGAAACAGGTAGAACTGAAATCAGAGCATATCCAAGCAGGTGATAGCCTAAAACAACCTGTGCACAATGGCGGCCCTGTAGCAGAAGACCGAGGTTTTATTCTTCATCAGCCTAAGGGCAGTTACCAATCAAGCATAGAAATGGCCAATGGCCTAACGATGACAACATCTAAAGACATATTGTCAGTATTGGGAACCCAAGAAGAACCAGACCAATACCTTGTCACACTGGGGTATTCAGGCTGGGAACCTGGGCAACTGGAAAATGAGTTGGCTGAAAACTCGTGGTTAACGATGGAAGCTGACCCCAATATTATCTTTACCACACCGGTACAAGACCGCTGGGCTAGCGCAGTGCAGTCGCTAGGCATAGACGCGTCTCAATTATCAACACAAGCAGGACATGCATGAGCAGAACCATAATGGCGTTTGATTATGGCACCAAGAGCATTGGTAGCGCCATCGGACAAGACATCACAGGTACCGCCACCCCTTTGAAGGCGTTTAAGGCCAAAGATGGCATCCCCAATTGGGATGACATTGGCGCACAGTTAGAAGAGTGGAAACCGGATCTTGTGGTTGTAGGTCTACCAACAGACTTGCATGGTAAAGACCTAAAGACCATTACTCCAAGAGCAAAGAAATTTGCTCAGCGAATTCATGGTCGATTTGGAGTACAAGTAGAACTCCACGATGAAAGGCTTTCTACTACGGAAGCAAGAGCTGACCTATTTGCCATGGGCGGCTACAAAGCCCTAAGCAAGGGCAATGTTGACTGCCAATCAGCAGTGGTCATCTTAGAAAGCTGGTTCGAAAGCCAATGGGGCGAGTGATCCTCACCCCATATCAATTTTAATATCATCTAACGGGCCACTACTGCTCGTCCCCTGATGATTTTTTAGCATCAAGCGCAGGTCATTTGCAGAATCTGCGCTTCGCAAAGCCTCTTCCTCACTGACCTTACCCTGCACCACTAAATCAAACAGCGATTGATCAAAGGTACATATTCCTTCTTGCTTGGTCTTCGCCATGTAATTCTTGATCTCTGCGATCTCTCCCTGACGAACAAGATCCGAAGCCCTAGGTGTCACCAATAAGATCTCTAGTGCAATATGACGCCCACTATCATCTTTTGCTTTCAGCAATTGCTGACCTACGATCCCTTTCAGGTTAAGAGAGAGGTCTAATAAAAAGTGCTCTCGTTGAGCTTGGGGGACTAAATGTAAAATCCGTTCAAGTGCTTGATTAGCATTGTTTGCATGCAAGGTTGCAACGCACAGGTGACCAGTTTCCGCAAAGGTCATGGCATAACGCATAGTTTCAGGCGTTCGAATCTCCCCAATGACAATCATATCTGGCGCTTGTCGTAGAGAGTTCTTTAGTGCAATTTCATAGCTCTCGGTATCTAACCCAACCTCACGCTGCGTGACTATGCTATTTTGATGTTGATGCACAAACTCTATAGGGTCTTCTACCGTAAGAATATGCCCTCGCTGGTGTTGATTTCTATGCCCGACCATAGCAGCCAAAGTTGTGGATTTTCCTGATCCCGTAGCACCAACCACCAGCACTAAGCCACGCTTTACCATAGCGAGATCTTTCAACGTATCAGGCAAGCCAAGCTCATCAAAAGACGGAATATTGGTTTCAATATGACGAATAACGGCACCGGGAAGATCTCGCTGAAAGAAAGCACTGACCCTAAAGCGTCCTGATTCACTTTCTATGGCAAAGTTTGCCTCTCGAATGGCGCGATATTCTTTGCGCCTATCGTTATCCATGATGCTATCAAGAATAGCGGTCACCCCTGACTGATGTAGCTTTTCCCCAAAAGGCTGAAGCTCTCCATCAACTCGAAACATACAAGGAGAATCTACGGTGATATACAGATCCGATGCCTTATGCTCTATCATCGCATCTAGCAGTTCTTTTAATTCCATGGTCTTCCCCTTATCTGTTTCGCCAGCAATTAAAAGCCTGTACCTAAGCCAGTTTGTATTTCTACTTTGGCCTCAGCTTCTTCTCGGCTAACTAGGTTTTGTTGCATCAGTTGATTTACCGACTGCTCCATCGTTCTCATGCCTTGAGCCGCGCCAGTTTGGATAATTGAGTACATCTGCGCCACCTTATCTTCCCGAACAAGGTTTCGAATAGCTGGGTTCGCTAACATGATCTCATGACATGCCACTCGCCCTCCTCCAATACGCTTTAGAAGTTTTTGTGCGATAACGGCGCGCAGTGATTCCGACAACATAGAACGGACCATGTTTTTATCACCCGCAGGAAATACATCAATAATACGGTCTATGGTTTTTGCTGCAGAACTCGTGTGTAGAGTGCCAAAAACTAAATGCCCCGTTTCTGCTGCGGTTAGGGCAAGGCTTATGGTTTCTTGGTCACGAAGCTCCCCCACCAAAATCACATCAGGGTCTTCACGTAATGCTGAGCGAAGTGCGGCTTTAAAGCTATGTGTATCACGATGCACTTCCCTTTGGTTAATCAGACACTTTGAGCTTTGATGGACAAACTCAATAGGATCTTCAATGGTTAAGATATGCTTGTTGTGATGACGATTAATGTAGTCAACCATGGCTGCTAGGGTGGTTGATTTACCCGACCCCGTAGGTCCAGTGACTAAGACTAGCCCCTTCTCATAATTGGCTATTTTTTCAAATATTGGAGGGCAATCAAGTTGCTCAAGAGTTGGAATGGTTGTGGGTATGGTTCGGAACACCGCAGAAGCGCCACGACTTTGGTTGAAGGCATTAACCCTAAAACGGCCAACGCCACCCAGTTCAATTGAGAAATCTAACTCTAGATTTGATTCAAACTCACTTCGCTGCGCATCATCCATAATGTCGAAGATAAGATCGTGTACCTCAGCTTCACTAAATTCAGGCATTTCCAAGCGTCTCACATCGCCATCAATCCTTACCATTGGCGGTAGTCCCGATGAAAGATGTAGATCTGAGGCATTATGCTTTACACTAAAGCGAAGCAATTCGGTGATATCCATAAAATTTCCTGTTAAGTCAAAACTATGCAGACAATCCAATCAAATTTAGAACATATTCATCAGCAGATTAAAGAGTCTGAACGTAAGTTTGGGCGCGCAACTGATTCCGTGCAACTTCTTGCAGTAAGTAAAACCAAGCCCAACCAGGCAATTGTAGATGCTTGTATTGCAGGTCAGTGCCAATTTGGCGAGAACTACGTGCAAGAAGGCGTTGAAAAAGTTCAATACTTTCAAGAACATCATAGCGACTTCGACATAGAATGGCACTTTATTGGACCAATACAATCCAATAAAACACGCCCTATTAGTGAGAACTTCGACTGGGTTCACTCTATTGATAGAGCTAAAATTGCACAGCGCCTTAATGACCAAAGGCCTGATGGTAAAGAGCCATTGCAGGTACTCATCCAAGTCAATACCAGTGGTGAAGCAAGTAAGTCCGGCATTTCCGCTCAGCAAGCATTGGAGTTAGCCGCTTCTATTGACTCACTACCAAACCTCAACTTGCGCGGATTAATGTCCATTCCCGCAGCTGTTGCAAGTTATGAGGAACAACTGCAGGCGTTTAATCAGCTCAAAGACTTGTTTGAAGCAATTAAAGCCCAATATCCTCAAGTAGATACCTTATCTATGGGCATGAGCGGTGATATGGAAGCCGCCATCGAAGCCGGTAGCACTATGGTTCGTATCGGCACTGCCATTTTCGGTGCGCGAGACTATTCAAATAAACAGTAAGTTAAACAAACAATAAGGGACAGAGCTCTTGGCAAATTCAGCACGTAAAATCGCCTTTATTGGTTCAGGCAATATGGCTAGCTCCATCATTGCGGGGCTTTTAGACAGCGGTTATCCAACTAATGCATTAACAGCAACCGCTCCTTCGCAGCAAAGCCGTGACAGAATGAGCCAACGCTTTTCCATTAGCGCGACAGCAGACAACCGAGCTGCAGTCACTCAAGCGGATGTGATAGTACTCTCCGTCAAGCCACAGATTATGTCTGAAGTATTGGCGGAGCTTTCTGATATCGACTTTAGTAACAAGTTACTGATCTCTATTGCTGCTGGCATTACGATTCCTAGATTGCAATCAATGCTAGGGCAAGATGCTGACTTTGTGCGTGTAATGCCAAATACCCCGTCTTTACTTGGACTTGGTATGAGTGGCCTTTATGCGCCAGAACAGATCAGTAAAGAAGACAAAACCTTTGCTGGTGAGTTAATGCAGGCAGTAGGTAAAATCTGCTGGGTGGATTCAGAATCTCAAATTAATTCCATTATTGCAGCAGCAGGAAGCTCGCCTGCTTACTTCTTCTTGTTTATGGAAGCCATGCAGCAAGAAGCCATCGCACAAGGTTTTGATAAAGAGACCGCGCGCATGCTTGTACAACAATCTGCAATCGGCGCTGCGCAAATGGTCGCTGAAAACCCAGAGTTGGAACTCGCAACTCTTCGCCAGCAAGTGACTTCGAAGGGTGGTACCACCGCTGAGGCCATTGCCACATTTAATCAACACCAGCTCTCTGACACCGTTGCTAATGCCATGCAGGCTGCAGTAAAGCGTGCCGAAGAGATGGAATCCCTTTTTTAACCTCATCAAGGATTTGTAATGAATTCAATGCAGTTTTTAGTGACGACCTTTTTTGATCTCTACATCATGGTTGTCATCCTTAGAATCTGGTTACAAGCAGCTCGCGCTGACTTCTATAACCCGTTCTCTCAATTTATTGTCAAAGCGACCCAACCGGTATTAAAGCCTTTGCGTCGCGTTATTCCCTCTATTGGTAATATCGACTTAGCCACTCTGACCTTTGCTTATGCGTTATGTGTACTGAAGTTTGTACTTCTAATGTTGATGGCATCAAATGGTGCTGTAGGCTTTAGTCCAGATCTTCTGATCATTGGTTTACTTGCCCTAATTAAGGCTGGCGGTAAGTTGTTGTTCTGGGTGCTTCTACTTCGCGCAATCCTTAGCTGGGTTAGCCAAGGTCGTAGCCCAATCGAATACGTATTCCATCAATTGACTGAGCCTATGCTAGCGCCGATTCGTCGCATCATTCCAGCGATGGGCGGACTAGACTTAAGCGTACTGGTGCTATTCATTGCATTGCAGTTTGCTAACTTCTTAATGGGCGACCTCACCAGCAGCCTATTTGGTCCAATTTGGTACGGGCTGTAACGCTCAAACATGATTTCAGGGGTAAGGATGACAAAGCTACTCAAAACCGCACTATGCACACTATTGATGGCCGGATTTGCCATGCCTACTTGGGCTGAGCAGTTTGTGCGGATGAAAGATATTGAATTGCACTACTCTGCATTTAATTCCACATTCATCGCCCCTGCAATTGCAACAGAGTTGAAATTAAAGAGAAACGCCAACGTTGCTCTGATCAACATCAGTGCCCTTGATCTCTATAGCGTTGGCAAAAAGCCGACACAAGTGACACTTAAAGGCACAGCGAAAAACCTCGTTGGCAATACTCGAACCCTAGAGTTTCGAGAGATCACTCAAGGCGAGGCTATCTACTATCTAGCTGAATTGCCAATAACAGAGAATGAAACCTTTCGCTTTGAGATAAAAGCGGATGCTGGCTCTAAGGGCAGTGGCATTCTCAGATTTAACCAAACTTTCCATATTCAGGAGTAATCCTTTGTCTGCAAAAAATAAACTAGTGCTTGCTACCGGAAACCAAGGCAAGGTACGTGAAATGGCGAACCTGCTTTCTGACTTTGGCTTTGAGGTGCACGCTCAAAGTGAATATCAAGTCTCAGATGTAGCAGAAACAGGCACAACCTTTATTGAGAACGCAATCATCAAGGCTCGCCACGCAGCCCAAGAAACGGGTCTACCTGCTATTGCTGACGATTCAGGATTAGAGGTCGACTTTCTTAACGGCGCACCTGGCATTTACTCTGCACGTTTTGCTGGCGAAGGAGCAACTGACCAGCAAAACCTCGACAAGCTATTAGATCAGCTAGATGGTGTTGCCGAAAAACAACGCAGTGCGCGCTTTCACTGTGTGCTGGTTTACATGCGCCATGCAAACGACCCTACCCCTATCGTTTGCCATGGAAAATGGGAAGGACGCATTTTAACTAAAGCCCACGGCGAAAATGGCTTTGGTTATGATCCTGTATTTTATGTTCCAGAAGATGATTGTGCCTCTGCAGAATTGGCACCAGAGCGTAAAAAGCAGCTTTCTCATCGAGGCAAGGCTTTAAATGAGCTGTTCCAACAGCTAAAACAGGCTTTATGAGCAAGCTAATACCACCCGCGCTGGGCCTTTATATTCACATACCTTGGTGTGTGCAAAAGTGCCCTTATTGCGATTTCAACTCCCACGCGTTGAAAGGAGATATCCCTGAAGAGTTGTATATTGATGCACTTCTTGAGGATCTAGATAGCGATATCGGTAAATATGCGGATTCTGTTGGTGAAAGAGTACTTACTTCCATCTTTATTGGTGGCGGTACGCCGAGCCTAATCTCTCCGCAGCAAATTGCACGCTTACTCAATGGTGTGGAGCAGCGCATCCCCTTCTCTGAAGGTATAGAGATCACCATGGAGGCGAACCCTGGCACGATTGAAGCTGAGCGATTTGCTCAGTATGTCGAGGCCGGAGTGACACGTATCTCCATAGGCGTGCAAAGCTTTGAGCAACAAAAGCTAGAGCGATTAGGTCGTATACACGGTAAAGATGAAGCCGTAAACGCTGCCAAACTAGCGCACAGTATTGGTCTGAATAGCTTCAATCTAGACCTTATGCACGGCCTTCCTGAACAAAGTATTGAGCAAGCACTGGATGATTTGGATAAAGCCATTGAGCTCGCTCCGCCGCACCTATCTTGGTATCAGCTCACCATTGAGCCCAACACTCTGTTCTACTACAAAACGCCGACACTGCCTGATGATGATGATCTTTGGGATATCTTCGAAAGAGGGCATGAGAAGCTAAATGCAGCTGGGTATGTACAATATGAAATATCTGGATACAGCAAGCCTGGTTACCAGTGTCAGCACAACCTCAACTACTGGCGCTTTGGTGATTACCTAGGTATCGGCTGTGGCTCACATGGCAAGCTTAGCTTTACAGATGGACGCATTGTTCGCACTACCAAGACAAAGCACCCTAGAGGCTATCTAGCAAGCTATCAGAACATGGTGAAGCCGTATTTAGATACAGAACACCTCGTTGCCGATGAAGACCGTCCATTTGAGTTCTTTATGAACCGCTTTCGATTGATCGAAGCGTGCCCTAAACAGGATTTTGTGGACACAACGGGACTGCCGCTTAGCACTATCCAGCCCACTATCGACTGGGCAATAGAAAAGTCTTACTTAAGTGAAACTCAAACTCACTGGCAAATTACCCACAAAGGAAAGCTATTTCTGAATGATTTGCTTGAAGCCTTCATGGCTGAAGAAGATGAATAGACTAGACCTCTCCATGTGAGAGGTCTTTTTTTAGAAGATAGAACGGCCAATGCGCTCAGACAAAAGCTCTAAGGCCCGTGTGCCTGCCAATGAGTTACCTGATGCATCAAGCTCTGGCGACCATACTGCAATAGTCATATCACCAGGCACAATTGCAATGATGCCCCCACCAACACCAGACTTACCAGGCATACCAACTCGATAGGCAAATTCACCTGCTCCATCATACAAACCACAAGTAGCCAGTAGGGCATTTAGCTGCTTACTTTGAGTCTTTGATACAACACGCTTACCAGTTCTAACCGAGATACCTTGGTTGGACAAGTAACTAAAGGTTTTCGCTAAATCGACGCAGCTCATTTTAAGGGCGCAGGCGGTAAAGTAATTCTCCAATACCGGAATTACCTCACTGTTAAAATTGCCAAAAGAACGCATCAAATAGGCAATCGCTGCGTTACGATCCCCATGCATCATCTCCGAAGCAGCAACCACCTTGTCATAGACAATATGCGTGTCACCAGACAATTGACGGACGAACTCAAGAAGATACTGCCTTGGTGCGGATAAACGGCAATTAAGAAGATCCGCTACCACGATAGCACCTGCATTGATAAAGGGATTGCGAGGAATACCCTGCTCCATTTCCAACTGAATCATGGAATTAAATGCTTGGCCAGAGGGCTCTTTTCCTACCCGAGTCCAAATGTCTTGCTGCTCATATAGTCGCATGGCAAGAGTTAAACTAAGTGCTTTCGATATAGACTGGATAGAGAATGCCTCGTCCGCATCCCCAGCCTTAAAGACTTCACCGTCATTGGTGTATACCGCGATACCGAGTTTGGTATTGGGTACATTAGCGAGCGCAGGAATGTAGTTTGCAACTTTACCCTCACCTATCAAGGGAGCGACTTCCGATAGGATGTCTTGTAATAGTTCAGCTGTTGGTTTCATTTCTTACCTGCGTTATTCAAGGACAAAAAAGCCAACACTAGGTTGGCTTTATAGAAGTGTCTGTTTTAAAGCTAGTTTAAGGTTTAACAGCAATAAAGATATTACGGTTAATTGACTGGTCTACGCGGTGTAGGTATCCAGTGTACGGTTCTTTGTCTTGCACCTCAAAGCCTTGCTCGGCAAAAAGCTCTGCTAACTCTGTCCACTTTAAAGTGAACTCATTGAACGATAACACTATCGCTCCCTTTGGCTTCAATACACTCTTCCATGCAGGAAGGGCTTCTTCAATTAGCTCGAGAGGGCTTCGCGCCATCTTGGTGTCTTTAGCACTTTTGCTGCCATGCTGCACTCCATAAGGAAGGTCAGACACCATCACATCACAAGAGTTTTTCTTAATGATCTGATTCACAATACGAGTATCAGCTGCGTACAGCTTCATCGACTGACCAAGGTCGTTAACAAAGTCCTCTTTGCTTACAGCTGCATTAATCACAAACCCATCTGCAATCTTCTTACCCGCACTGCCAGTGCGCTTTTCCTTGGTCACTTTATGCTTATAACGACCATTTTTCATGTACTTAACGATAAAGGTTTGGATCTCTTGAACCCATTTGGCATTGATCTCAACACCCATAACATCCAGTCCTTGGATCAGACCTTCATATAGCGTTGTACCCTTGCCACACATAGGATCCATCAGACATTTTCGGGGACTATTGGTTTTAGCCGCACTCAAGCCTAAGTTAACCATCAATCGTGTAAACTGCTCATTAGTCTTGCCTGTATAACGCAAGATTTGGCTCATGCTTTCAGGGAAAGTATTGAATGCCTCAGGCTGAAGTGGTTTCAATAAGCCCGATTCTACAACTTGAAATATCGCATAGTAGATAGAAGATGAAGAGAGCCTTTTGAGTTGCTGTGCATCCAGCTCTTTTTCTGTTTCAAACACCAAAGCGGCAGGTAAACCAATATCCTTCTCCAAGACTTCATCGACGATGATATTCATAGAAGAAAGTATTGCCTTCAATTCTGAGCATGCAATCTTAACTGCGGTGTCAAAGTAGATACGGTTATGGCCTGGGTTAGCCAAGATAGCGTATTGAAACATCTAAAAACCTTATTCATATTTCTGAGTGTGGTAAAAACAAAAAGGAGCTACCCAGTAGCCCCTCATCGATATCAATATTAAGCAGTGCGCTTATATTTAATATCCCAGACACCGTGTCCAAGGCGATGACCTCGAGCCTCAAACTTCGTCAGAGGACGTTCGTCTGGGCGAGGGATATAGTCGCCATCAGTGGCGATGTTAGCAAAGCCTGGAGCCTGGTTCATAATCTCAATCATATGCTCTGCATAGTTTTCCCAGTCAGTCGCCATATGGAAAATACCAGTTTCCATTTGCAGCTTAGAACGAAGCATTTCAGCAAACTCAACCTGAACGATACGACGCTTGTGGTGACGCTTCTTATGCCATGGGTCAGGGAAGAACAGCTGAACGGTCTGTAAGCTACCATCAGGAATCATGTTCTCAAACACCTCGACGGCATCGTGACACATAACACGAAGGTTAGTGATACCCTCATCACGAGCAAGACCTAAACAAGCACCGACACCTGGGCGATGAACTTCGATACCGATGAAGTTCTTCTCTGGGGCAGCCTTCGCCATTTCAACTAACGAAGCGCCCATACCAAAGCCAATCTCAAGTACGATTGGGTTAGTATTACCAAATACCTCAGCCCAATTTAGCAATTCATTTTGATAATCGATGCCCATCGTTGGCCAGCAATCATTCAAAGCGGTTTCCTGACCTTTAGTCAATCGACCTTCTCGACGCACAAAACTGCGGATTTTTCTCACCAGTTTGCCATCTTCGGTATATTCGTTAGTCGTTACTTCGCTCATTTTGTTGCCTGTTCATCGATTAATCAAAGCGGGAATTATCCAAAGAAATCTTCATTACGCAAGTGCATAAATCATTTCAACGGTAAATTATTCCAATTTCTGTGCATATTGGGTGTATGTTGCGCTCAATCAGCACAACTTAGTTTTACTTAGCCTAACTATTATGGTGCAATTTCTAACCTTTGATGACTAATTTTGTGGGCTCTCAGTGACACCATTCGCAAATAAGATACTTACTTGGTACCAGCAATACGGTAGGAAACACCTTCCTTGGCAGCAAGATAAAACGGCTTACAAGGTATGGCTTTCAGAAATAATGCTTCAGCAGACGCAAGTAGCCACTGTCATCCCTTACTTTGAGCGCTTTATAGAGCAATTTCCCGATGTTGACTCGCTTGCTAAAGCTCATCTTGATGAGGTGTTGCACCTTTGGACAGGTCTCGGCTATTACGCAAGAGCCCGCAATTTGCACAAGAGCGCTCAGATCGTAGCTGATCAATATGGAGGCAACTTCCCATTAGATATTGACGAACTAAATGCCCTGCCAGGCATTGGCCGCTCTACTGCAGGAGCGATATTGTCATCAGTATTTAAACAGTCGCATCCTATCCTAGATGGTAATGTGAAACGGGTTCTTGCAAGGTGTAATGCCATTGATGGTTGGCCAGGCAAAAAGATCGTTGAAAATGCGTTGTGGGCAGTGGCAAGTGAGCATACACCTACCAAGCGAGTAGATGAATACAACCAAGCTATGATGGATATGGGTGCCATGGTTTGCACTCGCAGTAAACCCAAGTGTTCGTTGTGCCCTGTATCCAACCACTGCGTTGCTTTTAAGCAGCAAAATCAAACCGAGTATCCAGGTAAAAAACCAAAGAAAGATAAACCAACAAAACAAACTTGGTTTGTGATTCTTCACCATAAAAATGAAGTGTGGCTAGAACAAAGACCAGCATCAGGTATTTGGGGAGGTTTGCATTGCTTTCCAGAGCAGCCCAACGCCAATATTCAAGACTACTTACAGAGCTTAGGTTGCAGTGAGGCGGAAATTAACAATGCGAAAACGTTAATCGCGTTTAAACATACTTTCAGTCATTATCACCTAGATATTACGCCTGTATTGTTAAACCTAGAGCAACTTCCTAGCCTGGTAATGGAACAAAACCAAGGTCTTTGGTATAACTTGTCTCAACCACAGAAACTTGGGCTGGCTGCGCCGGTTAAGAACCTACTAGCCAACCTTAAGTATGATCTAACATAAGGAACACTCATGAGTCGCACAGTATTTTGCGAGCATCTAAAGAAGGATGCAGAAGGTCTGGATTTTCAACTGTATCCCGGTGAACTTGGCAAACGCATCTTCGACGGCATCTCTAAGGAAGCTTGGGGCATGTGGCAAAGCAAACAAACCATGCTAATCAACGAGAAAAAGTTGAACATGATGGATCCTGAACATCGAAAACTACTCGAAACAGAAATGGTTAACTTTTTGTTTGAGGGTAAAGACATCGTTATCGATGGCTATACGCCACCAAGTCAGTAATTCTATCGAGTGGCTTCTGCCACTCTTTTTTTTATTTTTGGATGCCAATGAAAAAGCTGCTCTATCTTGCCCTTCCCTTAATTCTTGCTGGTTGTAGTCGTGAATTTGTAGAAAAAATCTACGACGTAAACTATGAACCTACTAGTCGATTTGCGGCCAAAAATTTGGCACCTAAGCCCGGACAATTTGAAAAAGACACCGCGGCTCTAGACTCATTAATCAGTAGTTTTACTGGCGATATTGAGAAAAAATGGGGTAAGCAGCAGGTCAAAGTTGCAGGTAAAAGCAACTACGTGAAGTACATAGATAACTATGACAGTCGAGCTGAAGTTAACTTCTCCACAGGCAAGATCACGATCGAGACGGTGGCCTCCAATGATCCAAAAGCCCACTTAAAAACCGCGATCATCACGACTTTATTGACACCAGATGATCCTGCACACGTTGATCTTTTTTCCTCGACTAACATCAAACTTGAGGGAGAACCCTTTCTATATCAACAGGTTGTAGATCAAGAAGGTAAGCCAATTCAGTGGAACTGGCGAGCAAATAAGTTTGCAGACTACCTAATTGCAAACAAGATGAAGACCAGGAAAGTGGACTACAAAATAGCTCACTATGTAGAAATTCCTATGGTTGCTACGCACTCAGAAGTACGATCATATAAGTACGCAGATATTGTGCGAAGGGCTTCGCAGCGCTATGACATTCCAGAAGACTTGATCTACGCGATAATAAAAACTGAAAGTAGTTTTAATCCCTACGCTGTGAGTTGGGCGAATGCTTATGGACTTATGCAAGTGGTACCAAAAACTGCAGGCGCCGACGTATTTAAGCTGGTCAAAAAGAAGCCTGGCATCCCTACTCCAGAGTATTTGTTCAATCCTGAGAACAATATTGATACAGGTACGGCCTACTTCTACATTCTGAAAAACCGTTATTTGAAAGATGTGAACAATTTCTTATCGCTAGAGTACAGCATGATCTCTGCTTATAACGGTGGAACTGGTGGAGTATTGAACACCTTCGATCGAAACAGTCGTAGTAATGCGATGAAAAACTTAAATTCTTTGCAACCAAATCAAGTTTATTGGGCATTAACCAATAAACACAGTAACGCTGAAGCACGAAGATATTTAGAGAAGGTCACCAAATACAAGCGCGATTTTAACCAAGGAAAGGGATAATTTGAGCAATATGCTCAAATTAAAAGCAAACAACACGCTTTTTGAAAAAAAACCAAAAAACAGGTTGACGAATTCCTCAAAAATACGTTTAATAGCGCTCCGTTGCCCGGATAGCTCAGTCGGTAGAGCAGAGGATTGAAAATCCTCGTGTCGGTGGTTCGATTCCGCCTCCGGGCACCACAATTTGATTGTTGGTGTTCAAGTAACGTCAACATTGCACAAAGAATAAAGTGTGCCGACTTAGCTCAGTAGGTAGAGCAACTGACTTGTAATCAGTAGGTCACCAGTTCGATTCCGGTAGTCGGCACCATTCTTTATGCCTCGATAGCTCAGTTGGTAGAGCAGCGGATTGAAAATCCGCGTGTCGGTGGTTCGACTCCGCCTCGAGGCACCATTATTTGGTGCTGAATGTGAAAACATTGCACAAATAATTCCCCTTTAGTTCAGTTGGTAGAACGGCGGACTGTTAATCCGTATGTCGCAAGTTCAAGTCTTGCAAGGGGAGCCACATTACAAGCCCTAGTCTTCGGACTGGGGCTTTTTTGTATCTGAAAAACTTTGTGAACGATGAATATGTCGCACCCAGTTGGTCGGCCTGTTCGAGCCCCGCAGGGGAACTACATTATAAGCCTTAGTCTTTGAACTAGTTTCTTTTAAATCTTCAAGCTTTCTCATTACCGTCGTCTCCGAATAACTTTATAGAGACCTTTTCAACTGCTGAACTACTCAGATCCCCGATAAAACCACTCGGGGAAGACACCAGTTTCTCTTTGGACTCCATCTTGCTTGTGCCACCATTTTACCTTTGCCACCCAGGCTAACTACCAATCAGCAGAATCAGAGCACACATTGATATTTCAACAGTAGCCATACCTCCCTAGTTGAGCTCTTTCTACCCTTGAACTAAAAGAGCAACAATTCAGCACTCAAAAATTTATCTATCCGCTTATCTCTGAATATACTCTCAGTTAGCGATCAATAAGTTATTACTCAGTACGATCTCTGTATCATCATCACTAAGTCATAGGTTTATCAATCGCTACCCTATATGCGGTAACCAAAAAATGTAGCAATAAGAAAAGAATTAGTTATTAATTGGTGAAAAAAGTGCTCTTTTATACATAAAATGTACGCTTCGGACTAGAATTTCATCAAGTGGAATATTTTTTGCATTTTTTTGTTGACCTGAATAACGAAAAACCGTTTAATACCCCCCGTCGCCCGGATAGCTCAGTCGGTAGAGCAGAGGATTGAAAATCCTCGTGTCGGTGGTTCGATTCCGCCTCCGGGCACCACAATTTAATTGTTGGTGTCTTAGACATCAGTAAGAAATATAAGTGTGCCGACTTAGCTCAGTAGGTAGAGCAACTGACTTGTAATCAGTAGGTCACCAGTTCGATTCCGGTAGTCGGCACCATTTATTTACTTTAAAAGTAATTCCCCCTTAGTTCAGTTGGTAGAACGGCGGACTGTTAATCCGTATGTCGCAAGTTCAAGTCTTGCAGGGGGAGCCATTTTTCATCACTAGCTTATGCTATTGATACGGAGCCGACTTAGCTCAGTAGGTAGAGCAACTGACTTGTAATCAGTAGGTCACCAGTTCGATTCCGGTAGTCGGCACCATTTATTTGCTTAAAAGTAATTCCCCCTTAGTTCAGTTGGTAGAACGGCGGACTGTTAATCCGTATGTCGCAAGTTCAAGTCTTGCAGGGGGAGCCACATTATAAGCCCTAGTCTTCGGACTGGGGCTTTTTTGTATCTGAGAACAAGAACTTTGTGAACGATGCATATGTCGCAACCGGATGGCCGGCCCATTCAAGTATTACAAGCGAAACCACATTGTAAGCCCTAGTCTTCGGACTGGGGCTTTTCTGTATCTGAAGAATAAGAACTTTGTGAGCGATGAATATATCTAGTTCAGAATGAACTAGGGGAAAAATATTCCAAGTTGCCAATACAGGTATCAAACCACTATTGATTGTTAGCCCCTACATCATTCTGGCAATGGAGCATCCAACGGATACCAAATTTATCAACCAGCTGACCAAAGTGAGCACCCCAGAACATATCGGTTAGAGGCATAATCACCTGCCCCTCTTCTGCCAATGCATTAAATATCTCAGCCTGCTGGCTCATATCATCAAGCATTATAGACAGGGCTATAGGACCGTCTCTCTCTGTGCTTTTCAGGCCGTCTGACATCATCAGTGTAAAATGAGGGCATTTAAACTCAGCATGCATAATCCAATGAGGTTCAGCGCCTTCTATTACCTGTGGAGCGTCAGAGAAGAGTTGCTGCGAAACAACCTCACCAGAAAAAACATCACAATAAAAACCTAGGGCCTGTTCGCATTTCCCTGAGAAAAACAAATATGGAGTCAGTTGGCTCATACGCATACCTTGAGTGAGTTTGTCTGTATCTCAAAGCTAGGAGTGTCACGTGCAATGTTCAAGTCAGAGCGTCCATAAAATATTAATCACTCGACTATGAAGCAGTATCTTCCCTTCAATAAACAATAGTTCTACATGAGCTTGCTACTTCACACAGGTAAAGTGCAGCTCCTCACTTTTTAGCATGTCACACAGCCACAATGTAATTTAATTACAGAATGTTACTGCCAGCCCTAATCTGCGCATGAATCATACAAGTCACGCTTACAAACCAACCATCAATTCACCGTAATTATGTATTAAATACAAAAAATGAGATTTAAATCACAATAAATATTCTCTCTAAAGAGAATAAAGTGTGATCTAGATCGGAGTCAAATGAGAGTAAATCTCAATAAATTGCTTATGTAATTTATTGACACAGCTTTTATGTGATTCAGATCACTGTTAATTAATAGTACAAACAGAACTGGTGTGATATTTATCACGCTTTCTGGGTGAGCCGTGCGTTTTCAATTTTATGTGATAGATTTTTGTCAACGTTAAACAAAACAACACTGCCAACTGGCTCAAATAATAAACGAGGTCACTCTATGCTATCTCCCGAAGCTAAGATCAAAGTACAGAACTTTGGTCGTTTCCTCTCCAACATGGTTATGCCTAATATTGGGGCATTCATTGCTTGGGGTTTCATTACCGCCCTATTCATTCCAACAGGCTGGATTCCTAACGAAACGTTAGCAGCTATGGTTGGTCCTATGATCACCTACCTTCTACCGCTCTTAATCGGTTACACAGGTGGTAAAATGGTCGGTGGTGACCGTGGTGCAGTAGTAGGTGCAATCACTACTATGGGTGTCATCGTCGGTACTGACATCCCAATGTTCATGGGTGCAATGATCGTAGGTCCTTTAGGCGGCCTAGCAATCAAGAAATTTGACGCTGCAGTTCACGGTAAAGTGAAGAGCGGTTTTGAGATGTTGGTCAACAACTTCTCTGCTGGTATCGTTGGTATGATTTGTGCCATCCTAGCGTTCTTGGTGATTGGTCCTGCTGTTAAACTTCTATCTTCTGGCCTAGCAGCTGGTGTAGATGTAATGGTAAACGCTGGCCTACTTCCTTTAGCCTCTATTTTCGTAGAGCCTGCAAAGATCCTATTCCTAAACAACGCAATCAACCACGGTATCTTTACTCCACTAGGTGTACAGCAATCTGAAGAACTAGGTCGTTCAATCTTCTTCCTAATTGAAGCGAACCCAGGTCCAGGTCTTGGTCTACTTCTAGCTTACATGGTATTTGGTAAAGGCAATGCTAAGCAATCTGCCGCTGGTGCTTCTATTATCCACTTCTTTGGTGGTATCCACGAAATCTACTTCCCATACGTATTGATGAACCCTCGTCTAATCCTTGCTGTAATCGCAGGTGGTATGACGGGTGTATTCACTAACGTAGTATTTAGCTCAGGTCTAATTTCTCCAGCTTCACCGGGCTCTATCTTTGCAGTTCTAATCATGACACCTAAAGATTCATTCATCGGTGTAATTCTTTCTGTAGTCGCAGCAGCAGCGGTATCATTCCTTGTTGCATCGCTACTAATGAAAACTCAAGCTCAAACAGATGATGAAGAAGATTCTCTAGAGAAAGCTGCGAGCCAAATGAAAGACATGAAAGCGTCTTCTAAAGGCCAAGCTGCAAACGCTGATGTAAACATGTCAGCAGTAAAGAACATCATCGTAGCGTGTGACGCTGGTATGGGTTCAAGTGCAATGGGTGCAGGTCTACTGCGCAAAAAAGTTGAAGCTGCAGGTCTAGATATTTCAGTCACCAACTTAGCAATCAATAACTTACCGCAAGACGTCGATATCGTTGTAACACACAAAGATCTAACAGACCGTGCTCGCTCAGTGGTTGATAGTGCTTATCATATTTCACTGTCTAACTTCCTAGACGGCGCTGTATACGACAATCTAGTTGCACAGCTGCTAGAAGCTCAAGGTGCTTCAGAGGCTCCAGTAGCGGCTAAAGAAGAGCCAGCACAACAAGGTACATTGAAGCTATCAAACGATAATATCTTCCTAGGTATGCAAGCAAAGACTAAAGAAGAAGTCATCAAATTCGCTGGTGAGCAACTGGTTAAGCTTGGCAATGTTCGCCCTGAATATGTAGACGGCATGCTTGCTCGTGAAGAGCTTGTATCTACCTACCTAGGTGAGTCGATTGCTGTACCACATGGCACTATCGAAGCTAAACAGTATGTTGAAAGCACTGGCATCGTGTTCTGCCAATTCCCTGAAGGTATTCAGTGGGGTGAAGACGAAGATGATATTGCGAAGATGGTAATCGGTATCGCTGCACAAGGTGACGAACATATTCAAGTAATCACCGCTATCACGAATTCACTTGATGACGAAGAGGCTGTTGAACTGTTGAAGACTACATCTAACCCTCAAGATGTATTGAATATCCTCAACGGAAAGTAAAAGCTTTAAGTCACGCTCCTAAGTAAGTGACGAGGCCAGCTCCCCTTATTATGCTGGCCTCCTTTTTATTTTTATTAATTTCTATTGGTTAGGTACTGTTATGAAAGCTTTACATTTTGGCGCAGGTAACATTGGTCGTGGTTTTATCGGTAAGCTACTTGCTGATGCTGGTATCGCTGTGACATTTGCAGATGTAAATGAAACTGTAGTAAACGCTCTGATCGAGCGAAATGAGTATTCTGTTAAGGTTGTTGGCGCGGATTGTGTTGTAGACACCGTTTCAAACGTAACCGCAGTCAACTCAACTAGCCCTGAAGTTGTGAACTGCATTGCAGAGTCAGATATGGTGACAACTGCTGTAGGTCCAACGGTTCTTAACATCATCTCAAAGACCATCGCACAAGGCCTTGAGTTGCGTTTCTCACAAGGTAACGAAGCACCACTAAACATCATTGCTTGTGAAAACATGGTACGTGGTACTACTCAGCTTAAAGAAGCGGTTTACGGTCACCTAAGTGATGAAGTAAAAGCTAAAGCTGACCAATTTGTAGGTTTTGTTGATTCAGCAGTAGACCGTATCGTTCCACCAGCAGAAGAAGGTGAAACAGATCCACTAGCTGTAACTGTAGAAACCTTTAGTGAGTGGATTGTAGATCAAACTCAATTCAAGGGTGAGATTCCTAACATCCCAGGTATGGAATGTACTGATAACCTAATGGCATTTGTTGAGCGTAAACTATTTACTCTTAACACAGGTCACTTAATCACTGCGTACCTTGGTGTTCTTGCTGGTCACGAGACCATCAAAGACTCAATCGAAGATCCTGCAATTCTTGCTGAAGTAAAAGCGGCGATGGAAGAAAGTGGTGAGGTATTGATTCGTCGCTACGGCTTCGATCCAGAAGCTCACGCAGCTTACATTCAAAAGATTCTTGGTCGATTCGCTAACCCGTTCCTTCGAGATGAAGTTGATCGCGTAGGCCGTCAACCTATTCGTAAGCTAAGCCCTCAAGACCGTTTGATCAAACCGCTAAACGGGACTCTAGAGTACAATCTACCAAACAAACACCTACTAAAAGGCATCGCCGCTGCATTCCATTATAAGAATGACGACGATCCACAAGCTGTTGAACTTCAAGCTATGTTTGCAGAAAAAGGCTTTGCTGAGACATTAGCACACTACTCTGAGCTGAATGTTGATGCTGAAGTTGTTAAACTAGCGGAACAAGCTTACCTAGCGATTAAATGATCCAAACCAGAGGTGCCTCTTATGAGGCACCTTTTAATTTTAATCCCCACAATAATAAGAGTTATATGCCCATAACCCCTGAGCATGAAACAGAACTTCTTGAGGCCCTTTCTGAAGCAGAAAGCGCTCATGAGTGCCTGCTAACTGCTTTTGATGCATTAGACGATACCGTTGATGCATTGCTCAAAAGCATCTTATTCAAAGACGACTATGCGGTTAAATATGTGGTTGATCCCCTATTAACCAACGATGGTCCTTTAGGTGAAATTCAAGTAAGAACCAAGCTTTTGTTAGGGTTAGGAAGCATCTCCAAAGAAGTCTACGATGATATAGAAATCTTCATGACACTAAGGGAGTGGGCAAAAATTCAGGGAGAAGACGTCAGCTTCACAGAGGTTGATGTATTGTTTGAACTCAATAAGATCAACTCGATTAAGGGCATTATGCCACTTGAGTTTGATGCGACGCTGGCAGAAGGTATGAGTGGCGCCACGTTAGATATGTTTCTAACGCGACACTTCCAGAGAGTGCGCTCAACCCTAGTGCTGGCCATAACGGATATCATCAATAAACTCTGTCGAGAAAATGATTTAACCTCCTAACAAAAAACCACCTTGCGGTGGTTTTTTTATTCTCTGAAATCAAGCCTTATCAATCTAGCTAAGCTTATAGATCTTTGATGTTCTCAGCTTCTAGCTCGTTAAAGTACTTCACTGTTTTCACTTTAAGTTCTTGCTGTGCAGGCTCATCAGCAACGATTACAGCCTTATTGTGAAGCTGCAGAGCTGTCACGGTCCACATGTGGTTTACACTGCCTTCAACTGCCATCTGCAATGCTTGTGCTTTATTGTGGCCTAGAGAAAGAATCATCACTTCTTCAGCATCTAGCAAAGTAGCTACACCAATAGTGAGTGCGTATTTTGGCACTTGGTTGATGTCACCATCAAAGAAACGAGAGTTCGCAATACGAGTGTCTTCAGTTAGAGTCTTAATACGCGTGCGTGATGATAGAGATGAGCCTGGCTCATTGAAAGCAATGTGCCCATCAATACCAACACCACCCATGAATAGGTTAATCTTACCGTAAGACTTCATTTTAGCTTCATATGCCGCACAGTGAGCATCGATATCATCAGCTAAACCATCAAGCAGGTTGATGTTTTCTTCTTGAACATCAACATGATTAAAGAAGTTGTTGTACATGAAAGAACGATAAGACTCTGGATGCTCAGGATCGATGCCCACGTACTCATCCATGTTAAAGGTAACAACGTTCTTGAAGCTCACTTCACCCGCTTCATATAGTTCAATCAAAGCTTTGTAGGTGGTCAGTGGAGTACCACCAGTTGGTAGACCAAGTACAAATGGTCGCTCCGCTGTTGGTTGGAACTTGTTGATGCTTGCAACGATATGACGAGCAGCCCACTTACCTACTTTTTCAGCATTGCTTAACGGAATCAGTCTCATAACTTTACCTTTCTAATAATTTAGGGTTCTAATGTTTTTTTGTAGTGTAAAATAAGTAGTGGTTTTGTCCAACCCTTATTAGTGATTTTTTGACCTGGATCAGCCATAAGCAGCAGAACCTTAGCCTTTACTACCCAAAAAACGCCCTTTCACTACCTTTCCAAACGAAAGATATCAGCAATAAACCCATCAATAATTTTCAACGAGAATTATGCTTTTCAATTCATAAATAACAACAGCTTATATGTGGAGACATGCAACCCACTAGTTTCATGACTCTTTCGAAGTGTAGACATTTAAGTTTCGATGTGAAAGAATGCTCTCATCGAAACGAAAGAAATCGAATATGACTAAACGAAATACTCAAATTCGACGCAGTGCTATCGCCTCTCTTGTAGAAGAGCAAGGTGAAGTGACTGTTGAGGAACTAGCAAAGCGCTTTGATACGTCAGAAGTTACTATTCGTAAAGACCTCGCATCGTTAGAGCAAAGTGGCCAGCTACTGCGCCGCTATGGTGGCGCAGTCTCTATCCCAACAGAAACGGTAGCGGAAGAGCTCAATATACTGGTGTCAGAAGAGAAGCTATCTCTAGCATCAGTCGCCGCCTCCTTGGTTCGTGATCACAATCGAATATTAATCGATAGTGGCAGCACCACCGGTGCTCTTATTTCCAAGCTAAACACAAAGAAAGGCTTAGTCGTAATGACTAACTCATTAACCGCAGCTAATGCGCTCAATGAGCTAGAAAGCGAGCCTACCCTATTGATGACAGGTGGCACTTGGGATGCACATTCAGACTCTTTTCAAGGTCAAGTCGCCGAAGCGGCTCTGCGTTCATACGATTTTGACCAATTGTTTGTTGGCGCCGATGGTGTAGACCTTGAACGAGGTACGACTACCTTCAATGAACTCATTGGCTTAAGTCGTGTGATGGCAGAGGTCTCTCGCCAGGTCATCGTCATGATTGAGTCAGACAAGATTGGTCGTCGCATTCCTAACCTAGAACTAGCGTGGGATAGCATCGATATCGTAATTACCGATAAAAACCTATCTGACGAATACAAACAAATTATCGAATCAAAAGCTGTTCGCGTTATTCGAGCAGCCAACTAAATTTAAAACTACTATCGTCTTTGCTGTATGAGCATAGACAAATCGGAGAATAAAACATGTGTGGAATTGTTGGTGCAGTAGCACAGCGTGATGTAGCAGAAATCCTTGTAGAAGGCCTTCGTCGTCTTGAATACCGCGGTTACGACTCAGCTGGTGTTGCTGTCGTAGACGCAGAGTCAAACCTAACTCGTGTTCGCCGCTTAGGTAAAGTTCAAGAACTTGCAGACGCTGTAGATGCACAAAACGTTCTAGGCGGTACAGGTATCGCACACACTCGCTGGGCAACTCATGGCGAGCCAAGTGAAGTAAACGCACACCCTCATATGTCTGGTGACATTGCTGTTGTGCACAATGGCATCATCGAAAACCACGAGGAACTACGTGAGCTATTAGTTGGCCGTGGCTATGTATTTACTTCTCAAACAGATACTGAAGTTATTGCTCACCTAGTTGAGTGGGAACTAAGAACATCAGCGTCTTTAGTTGAAGCTCTTCAAAAAACAGCTAAACAACTTGATGGTGCTTACGGCACGGTAGTGGTTGATCGCAAAGACCCTAGCCGTATTGTTGTAGCTCGCTCTGGTAGCCCAATTGTTATCGGTTTAGGTGTAGGTGAGAACTTCCTTGCATCAGATCAGCTAGCACTGCTTAACGTAACTCGCCGCTTCATCTATCTAGAAGAAGGTGATATCGCAGAGATCACACGTCGCGACGTATCTATCTTTGATGCAGAAGGTAATTCAGTTGAGCGTGAAGAGCACGAATCTAACGCTGAGCACGATGCTGGTGATAAAGGTAAATACCGTCACTTCATGCAAAAAGAGATCTTCGAGCAACCTACAGCGCTAATCAGCACAATGGAAGGTCGTATCTCTGCAGATTCAGTTATCACTAACGCTATCGGCGTTAAAGCAGAAGAAATCCTTAGCAAGGTTGAACACGTTCAGATCATTGCATGTGGTACGTCTTACAACTCAGGTATGGCAGCTCGTTACTGGTTCGAATCTATTGCAGGCGTAAGCTGTGACGTAGAAATCGCATCAGAATTCCGCTACCGCAAATTTGTAACTCGTCCAAACAGCCTACTTGTGACTCTTTCTCAGTCAGGTGAAACTGCCGATACACTCGCTGCACTTCGTCTTGCAAAAGAAAAAGGTTACATGGCGGCAATGACCATTTGTAACGTAGCAGGCTCTTCACTTGTTCGTGAATCTGATTTTGCCTTTATGACTCGCGCAGGAACAGAGATCGGTGTTGCTTCAACAAAAGCATTTACCACTCAACTTGCAGCAATGTTAATGATGGTTGTATCTATTGGTCGCCTGCAAGGTCGCGTAGATTCAGCACGTGAAGCAGAGATTGTTCAAGCTCTACATGAGCTACCAACTGCGATTGAAAAAGCCCTAGCGTTTGATAAAGAAATCGAAGCTCTAGCACCTGATTTTGCTGACAAGCACCATACACTGTTCCTAGGCCGCGGTGAGTACTACCCAATTGCGATGGAAGCGTCTCTTAAACTAAAAGAGATCTCTTACATTCATGCTGAAGCTTATGCTGCAGGTGAGTTGAAGCACGGTCCTCTTGCTCTAATTGATGCAGATATGCCTGTAGTGGTTATCGCACCAAACAACGAACTTCTTGAGAAGCTGAAGTCTAACGTTGAAGAAGTACGTGCACGTGGTGGTCTGCTGTATGTATTTGCAGACGAAAAAGCGGGCTTTGAAAGTGATGAAAACATGAAGATCATCAAGATGCCTCATGTAAATGAAATTACAGCACCTATCTTCTACACGGTTCCAATGCAATTGCTGTCATACCATGTAGCATTGATCAAAGGTACCGACGTAGACCAACCTCGTAACCTAGCAAAAGCGGTTACCGTTGAATAAAGCTATATCTTTCTGTTTTTAAAGGGGCCTTTGGGCCCTTTTTTGTTTTTGCTGATAGTGCTAAAGCAAGAAAGATGAAACACAAAAACTAATCTTGTGGGACAAGTACACTAATCCACAAAACCATAGTCACGCAATTGCATAATTTAGTCTAATATTTAACCATCAAATATTGACTGGATGAATTGATATGCAAATCGAGGAAACACAAAGCTTCATCCAACCTCTAAAAGACACCTTAGCTGACTTCTTCTTTTACTTAGCTATCATTTGGGGTGCAGTAATGATCCTTGGGTATGCTCTTCTGATCCTAAAACGCCATTTAGAAGTAATTAAAGAGCAAAAAATCATGCACAATAGGCATGATACATCACATCATAAATAACAATTAATATTGCACTAGATAACATTATTAATAAACATTACCTTCCTATTCTTACTCTTCATAATTGTTATGACTTAGTTGGTTATTTGTTTTAATTATTGATGAGGTAGAACACTGTATTACACTAAATTTCATCCAATAGATTATTGCAATTAAATTTCGTTCATTATGATTTTTCGTATCACGTTTATTATATTCATCGAATGAGTTTAAGATCACAACATCGTATTGACTGAGTGTATGAGTATGCACTCTGCTGTTAGACTCATGCGACTTCGTTTTGACTCTATGGCTTATTGTTATTATGGATAGGAAATATCGAATAAACTTGCTATTCAATGCAAATAAGGTTTATGACCGACAAGTAATTGAGGGCATTGGTGAGTACTTACAGGCAACTCAGTGTGACTGGGATATTTTTCTAGAAGAGGACTTTACGACTCACTTGGAGAATGTTCAAGCTTGGCAAGGTGATGGCATCATCGCTGATTTTGACAACCCTGAGATAGAACGTCTACTTTCGAATTCAGACATACCTGTTGTGGGCGTGGGTGGTTCTTACGAGTCTGAAAATGATTATCCCGACGTCCCTTATGTAGCTACAGATAACCAAGCCTTGGTGGAGATGGCATTCCAACACTTAAAAGGCAAAGGGCTACAAAATTTTGCTTTCTATGGCATCCCTGATGCTCCTTGTCGCCGCTGGGCAGGAGAAAGAGAGAAAGCATTTAAAAACATTGTTACTCGCGAAGGTTATGCTAGCGCAATATTTCGTGGTAATGAGACTTCATCAGACAGTTGGCAATATGATATGAACCGTCTTGCCGACTGGCTACAAAGGCTTCCAACTCCAACTGGAATTATTGCTGTAACTGACTCTAGAGCTAGGCATTTACTGCAGGTATGCAGCCATTTAAACATCATGGTTCCTGATAAGGTTGCCGTGATTGGCATCGACAATGAAGAAGTAACTCGTTATCTCACAAGAGTATCTCTTAGCTCTGTAGCTCAAGGCAGTAAAGAGATGGGCTATCGTGCAGCTAAGATGCTTCACAACATTTTAGACACCCAAGCAAACTCAGAAAATGAATCTCTAGTTCCTACAGCAAGACCTAGAGTCATGATACCGCCATCAATGGTGTATGAGCGTCAGAGCACCGATTATCAAGCCTTAAATGACCCTTATGTTATTCAGGCAATGCACTTTATTCGACACAATGCCTGTAAAGGAATCAAAGTCGATCAAGTACTAAGCTACGTCGGTATTTCTCGTTCAAATATGGAAGTAAGGTTTAAAGAGGCAAGAGGGCACTCTATTCACCAGGAGATTCACAACTCCAAACTGAAGAGAGCTTGCAACCTACTCACTAGTACCTCACTCTCAATCAATGATATCGCTGAGGTGTGTGGCTACCCGTCGTTACAGTACATGTACACGGTATTTAAAAAGAACTTTGAAATGACACCTAAAGATTTTAGAGAAAAATCTGCCTAAAAAAGTTAAAGCTAGTTCATATTAAAAAGCCCCGTTATAAATACGGGGCTTTTATTAATTAAAGCTCTTACTTGGGGGTGAGCTTATTATAAATAATCAATCAGAAATTAGATTTACTAATCATGTTAGATAGTAGTAAATAGGCAACTATTTAAAATTACTCTTATTAGCAACTTGATTATGCAATCTGGTTTATGTGATATGCATCTGAAAACTGGCTATCACTGTTCAATAACCCAGCATAAATAGCGACAAAAAGTGTTTTCATTTCCTGAATGAGACTTGTCGCACAAATAACAAATACATGAATTTTAGTACTAAAAATCGTAATTGAAGGAATGAGATAAAAAGTAAATTATGACTATCGAAGCCTGTTACTCATTTTGGATATTACGATTATGACCGAATTCTTTAAAAACATTAATAAAATTAAATTTGAAGGCACCGAGTCTTCAAACCCACTTGCTTTCCGCCACTATGACGCCGACAAAATGGTACTGGGCAAAAGCATGAAAGAGCACCTGCGATTTGCAGCATGCTACTGGCACAACTTCTGCTGGGCTGGCTCGGACGTATTCGGCGCTGGCACTTACGACCGTCCATGGCTAAAAAGCAATGATGCGATGGAAGTGGCTCGTATGAAGGCTGACCACGCATTCGACTTCTTCTCAAAATTGACCGTACCTTACTACTGCTTCCACGACACTGATGTCGCTCCTGAAGGTAACTCTATCAAAGAGTACATCAACAACTTCCAGACTATGGTTGACGTGCTAGAGCAGAAACAAGCCGAAACCGGCACTAAGCTACTTTGGGGTACAGCAAACGCATTCTCAAACCCTCGTTACATGTCTGGTGCAGGCACTAACCCTGACCCGAAAGTATTTGCTTATGCTGCGACTCAAATCTTCAACGCTATGGGCGCAACCAAGCGTCTAGGTGGTGAAAACTACGTACTTTGGGGTGGTCGTGAAGGCTACGAAACACTACTTAACACTGACTTGCGCCAAGAGCGTGAGCAACTTGGTCGCCTAATGCAAATGGTGGTTGAGCACAAACATAAGATTGGCTTTAACGGCACTATCTTGATTGAGCCTAAGCCACAAGAGCCGACTAAACATCAGTACGACTACGATACAGCAACCGTGTATGGCTTCTTGAAGCAATACGGCCTAGAAGATGAAATCAAGGTAAACATCGAAGCAAATCACGCCACTCTTGCAGGGCACAGCTTCCACCATGAAGTGGCAACAGCGACTTCTCTAGGCCTATTCGGCTCTATCGATGCGAACCGTGGTGATGCTCAGCTAGGTTGGGATACTGACCAGTTCCCTAACAGCGTTGAAGAAAACACGCTTGTGATGTACGAAATCCTTAAAGCTGGTGGCTTCACCACTGGTGGTTTTAACTTTGATGCTCGCCTTCGTCGTCCATCTATCGATGCTGAAGACCTATTCCACGGCCATATTGGCGGTATGGATGTTATGGCGAAATCTCTAGAAAATGCAGCCGCTATGCTAGAGAACGACGTGCTAGGCAAGCTCACTTCTGAGCGCTACGCTGGCTGGAATGACGACCTAGGTAAGAAAATCCTAAGCGGTGAAATGAACCTTGAGCAAGTGGCTAAGTTTGCTCAAGAGAAAAACATTGCACCTAAGATGGCATCGGGTCGCCAAGAGCATCTAGAGAACATCGTTAACGGCTTTATATTTAAATAACAAAGCGATACGTTAACCAATCGAGCCCGAGCGCCATATACATTAAGGTTCTCGGGCTTTTTAATTAACAAGCTCTCAGTAAACTACAACAATAAGAAATGACAATGACACATGTAATCCAAAACCCAATACTTAAAGGCTTTAATCCCGATCCTTCCATAGTTCGAGTTGGCGATGATTATTACATTGCGACTTCAACATTCGAGTGGTTTCCTGGTATTCAAATTCACCACTCTAAAGACCTAGTTAATTGGCGTCTTGCCGGGCATGTTCTCACGCGCACCTCGCAATTAGACATGAAAGGCATGGATAATTCTGAGGGCGTCTATGCCCCTACCCTTACCTATGCTGATGGTCAGTTTTGGGTATGCTTTTCCAACGTGCACTCATGTCGAGGCGGAAACTGGATGGCGACCCCTTGCTTTGTGGTTACCGCAGAGAATATCGAAGGTCCATGGAGCGAGCCTATCTCTATCGGCAACTATGGCTTTGACCCTTCGCTGTTTCACGACGACGACGGTAAGAAATACATGGTCAACATGGTGTGGGATGGCAGACAAAAAACGAATTTCTTTGGTGGCATTGTTGTTCAAGAATTTGATGTAGAAACACAGTCTCTAATTGGAAAGCCACACAATGTATTCAAAGGTACCAAACTCGGCTGTACTGAGGGACCACAAATTCTCAAGAAAGATGGCTACTACTATCTGATTACCGCAGAAGGTGGCACATCTCGTGACCATGCTGTCACTGTCTGTCGTTCAGAAAACATATTAGGGCCTTACGAGGTTCATCCTGAAAACCCAATCCTAACGACACGCTTTCAAGAAAACGCTCCCCTTGAACGAGCTGGACATGGTTTCTTTGTAGAGACTCAAAATGGCGAGTGGTACCTGAGTCATCTGTGTAGCAGACGAATTCCAAATCCAGAAGGCTATCAATTCATACCCGATTATGACAATGGCTATTCAATTCTTGGACGTGAATCTGCGATTCAAAAAGCACACTGGCAAGAGGGGTGGCCTTATGTCACTTCAGGTCGAATCCCCGCTCTAGAAGTAGAAGCCCCAGATCTTCAGCCACATCCTTGGCCAAGTAAGCCAAATCGCGACAACTTCGAGAGCACGACACTTGCAGTTGATTATCAAACACTAAGAGAGCCTGCGGACGAGTCTTGGCTGTCTCTAACTGAGCGCCCGGGATATTTAAGACTGAAAGGTCGCCACTATCTCTCATCAAGATACGAACAAAGCATGCTAGCACGCCGTTTTCAGGCTTTTTATTGCACTGTAGAAACCAAGCTAGAATTTGCACCTGAGACGCCTTACGAGATGGCAGGATTGTGCGCCTACTATTCGCGCAATGGTCACTACTTCCTGAAAATGAGCGCGGATGATGAAGGAAATCGACTGCTACAAATTGCCGGAAACATTAATGATGTGTATGGGGAATATTCCGAAGAAGTCTTCATTGGTGATGCAGACTCTGTATTTATGCGTCTCGAGCTCGATCGCCAGTGGTATCGCTTCAGTTATTCATTAGACGGTCAAACTTGGCAGCCTATAGGCCCTCCCCTAAACAGCACACCGCTATCAGATGAAGGTGGTCCAGATATCTTCCGCTTCACTGGCAGCTTTGCTGCCCTGTTTTCCGCTGATATTCGCGGACAAAAACGTGCAGCCGATTTTGCATATTTCGACTATGTCGAACATCAAGATAAGCAATAAGACAAATGATAAGCACATCGCCCAATCTGGTGATGTGCTGTGACAAGATTAAATGACTATTTGAGTGAGAATATTATGAATGACACAACAGCAACCGAACTGAGTGATGCAGAAAAAGTAACGGCTCGCGATCTTGAGCGTGCGAGCTCACTGAAACCAATCTCTTCTCCATTGGTTACTCACATGTACACTGCCGATCCCTCTGCGCATGTATTTAATGGCAAGATCTACATCTATCCATCGCATGACATCGAAACGGATCAACCTTTAAACGATAATGGCGATCACTTTGATATGCGTGATTACCATGTGATCTCACTTGATCGACCTTTTGGTAAGGCAACGGACCACGGCAACGCGTTAGACGTTAAAGACGTTAAGTGGGCAGAGCGTCAAATGTGGGCACCAGATGCGGCAGAGAAAGACGGCAAATACTACCTATACTTCCCTGCGAAAAATGCACAAGGCATTTTTCATATCGGTGTTGCCGTTGGCGAGCAGCCTGAAGGTCCATTTGTTCCTGAAGAAACGCATATTCAAGGCTCATACAGTATCGATCCTGCAGTGTTCCAAGATGAGGACAACCAATACTACCTTTATATCGGCGGACTTTGGGGTGGCCAACTACAGAACTGGCGTGATAATGAATATGGTGAAGAGATCTTTCCACAAGATCACGAGCCAGCCCTTTTACCTAAGGTAGCTAAACTTGCAGACAACATGATTGATCTTGCTGAGACACCTCGTGATATAGAGATCCTTGATGAGAATGGAGAACTGCTTTTAGCAGGAGATACCGACCGTCGTTACTTTGAGGGCCCGTGGCTACACAAACACAACGATACCTATTACTTCTCATACTCTACCGGCGATACCCACAAAATAGTGTACGCCACCAGCCAATCGCCATATGGTCCATTTACGTACCAGGGTGTTATTTTAGAGCCAGTTCTTGGCTGGACCACTCACCACTCAATTGCTGAGTATGAAGGTAAGTGGTACTTGTTCTACCATGACAGCACGTTATCTGGAGGCCAAACACACCTTCGCAATATCAAGATGGCAGAGCTCACGCATAACGAAGACGGCAGTATTCAAACCATTACACCTTATCTCGATATCTAAGAATAAGGTACCAACTCCCATTAAGCGCACACCATAACGGTGTGCGTTTTTTTCCTTCTTTTCTCAATTTAACAACGAAAAAGAGGTGACCTAAGCCACCTCTATCCTGATATCGATTTCTAAATCCTAACCAATCTAGCGCAAAGTTATCCTAGTTAGCTCCTCACCAAGATATGACATGTTACTACCCGGTACTGGATAGAGTTGGTATTTACGCCCCTCTCCGTCGTTATCTGAAAGGGCGATATTCCACTGAATGCTTTCGCCATCTTTTAGCCCTGAATCAAGTTCAATGGCAAACAACAATTGTGTGCCCTCCTCGTTCCATTGCGCTTGATAACCAAGTGCATAGTTAGCTGGCTCAAAACCTTCTCCAACTACAGTTCTAAATTGCGTCATATCCTTATCGCCATGTTGCACAAATACCTCTACGTTATCATTTTCGTAGCTTTGTTCAGCTCCAGTAAAGGTCACATCGTCTTGTCGTTCAACAACTCCGTACAACCATTTACCATGCACCCCAACCTGCCACGAGCCAGATATATCGGCATCATCAAAACTCATGTCTCTTTGATTTAGCTGATTAAAAGCAAATGAGTAACGATAGGCATTTTCCCAAACAGCGTCATCCGCGCTGCTTGGTGCGTTATTTAACTGGTTCATGGAGAAAGTCGGTGGTGTCGAAATTGGATTGGGTGACACAACAGCATTCTGTCCGTTCATGAACAACTCACCAAACTCCTCACCCTGCCAACCTACGTTGTTACCGGTTAGTGGGTAAAGCTGAGCTTTGCGATTACCATCGTCCGTATCGTTGTCATTATCCGATAGTGCAATATTAAAGCCTACCGTCTCCCCAACTAGGTCTTCAAAATCTTCAAATTCAATAACAAAGTCAAATACCTGACCGTCTTTACTCCAAGTTCCCTTTGCTTTTCCTGGGAAACCTAGCGGAGCAAAATCTTGGCCTACCACTGAACGGAATTGCCAATATTGTTCACCAAGTCGAATGAACACCTCAACATTGTCATTCTCATGAACAAGGCTATGGTTGGTCACCGTTGTCTCGTCTGAGCGAATAACTTGGCCTATTAGCTTATTCTTGTAATAGCCCACACCCCATTTACCACTCACCGTCTCAGAATTAGGCAACCTTTGGTCTTTGCCACTAAGTTGGTTGTACACAAATGGGTAATAGACGATAGCTTCAGCATTCAATGATTCTGACGACAGAGGCTTGGCATTAAATGGAGAAACATGACGCTTAGCGTTACTTAGGTCTGTAATTGGTTCATAACCAAAGTTTCCTGTTACAGCATCCACCAGCACATCTTGCACCGCTATATATGCAGGTTTTGCTCTATAGTCTTTATCCAACATCAAGGCTCTACCGTAACCCTCAAACCACGATGGAACCCATGAGTACTTATCGGTCAGCCCCCAGGTGGTGTACATATCTACTTCTGGATAATAAGCAGCAAGCTTCATTAAGGTCTCATAGTGCTTGGCTTGATCATTAAGCCCGGCCTGACCGTCACTGTCTCGCATACGCACATCAATCTCAGTAAAGTGTGTATCCAGCCCGATCTCGGAGAAGCGCTCAATATTGCGAGCAATAGATGCCTCACCAATTGGGTATTCACTCATTAAGTGTAGCTGTGTGCCCACCCCATGAATCGGCACGCCTTTATCCAGTAAGGCCTTTAAGTGGCGGTATACAGCATTGGATTTAGGGCCCATAGCTTCTGTGGAATAATCGTTATAAAACAGCACAGCATCAGGATCGGCTTCATGCGCCCACCTAAAGGCCATCTCGATGTACTCTTCACCTAACACTTGATACCAAAGCGTTTCTCTAAAGGTACCATTGTCATTGAAGGCTTCGTTGACAACATCCCAGTATGCTACTCGCCCTTTATAGTGACCGACCACCGTCTTGATATGTTGCTCAAGTACCTCGCTTAACTCTTGTTTGGTCCACTCAGTTTCTTCTAACCATTTAGGGTTTTGGATATGCCAAACAAGGGCATGTCCTTTCACGACCATGTCATGTTCCTGCGCAAACTCAACAAGTTGGTCTGCCTTACTAAAATCGAACTGACCACGCTGAGGCTGAACATAACTAAACTTCATCTCATTCTCTGGTGTGATCTGCGAGAAGTCGCGGATCAACACCTGACGAAATAAAGGATCTTCTAAGTGACGCGTCTCTACGGCAGCGCCTATCGCAAGGTTGATTTGGTCAGCTAAAGATTTAAGAGGCATACCCGGAAGTTCACCCGGTTTAGCCATAGCCGGTGTGGTTTCTTGAGTTGGCTGGTTTGTTTGTTCGGCGGAGCAAGCTGAGAGTAATGCGAAACAGAGTGAAGGGAAAAGTAACTTTCTCATCTTTATTTCCTTTTTTAAGATGCAATTACACAACTGGATGCCTCAGTAGCATCCAGTGTGTTGTTGTCATCAAATAGTTAGAATGTAGGGTTTATCCTTTAACTGCACCAGAGGTAAGTCCGTCGATAAGTCGACGTGATGCCAATATAAATAGAATAAGTAGTGGTAATACTGCGATGGCAGCACCAATAGAGACTGCGCCCCAAGGCACTTGTCCCGTGCCCTGCAGGGCACGTAGAGCTAGCGGTACCGTGAACATTTTCATGTCGTTCATTACTACCAAAGGTCCCATGAAGTTGTTCCATGTTCCGATGAAGGTAATCAAACCTAGAGTACCGAATGCTGGGGTAATAAGAGGCACGATAACTCGGTAATAGATCTTAAACTCACCACAGCCATCCATGCGCGCCGCTTCAACTAGCTCTTTAGGGATAGAGCTTGAAATAAACTGGCGCATCATGAAGATCCCCATCGCTCCACAAGCTGCTGGGATAATCAGTGCTTTAGGATCGTTCATCCAACCGATAGTCGACATGATCATTGCTGTTGGGATCATTCCTAGGAATGGAGGCAATAACATGGTCGCCATAATGCCCACGAACAGTGTGTTCTTAAATTTAAAATCAAACATCGCAAACGCATATCCTGCCAACGAACAGAATAATAAGTTTAAGAAGGTCACTACAATTGCTATGTATAAACTCAAGCCTAAGTTGTGCCAGAAATACGGTAGAAACTCTAACAGGGTATTAAAGTTTTCTAGCAGGTAGTCACCCAATCCAATCGGAGGCGGTACTGATAAAATGCCTGCGTTTGAGTGCGATGAAAATATAAACATGAAGTAGAACGGAGCAATCATAATTAATGCTCCAACGGCCACAAAACCGTAGGCAATGAGTTTGTCTTTTCCTATTGCTTTTCTCATTGGTTGTTCCCACCTAATAGTTTGTTATTTACTAGCGTCAATCCTGCGATGATCATGAATAGTATCCAGGAGATAGCCGATGCTGTACCAAAGTCACTCTCAACAAATGCCGTAATGTACATGTGCATTGCCGCAGTCTTACCCGCTTGCTCTAGACCACCTGTACCACCAGTGATAATGAACGGTTCTTCAAACAACTGCAGGTTACCGATAATGGTCAAGGTAACGGCAAAGAAAGCCATAGGTTTTAGCATTGGCAAAGTAATATGCCAGAATTGCTGATAACGATTAGCACCATCGATAATGGCCGCTTCATAGATGTCTTTCGGAATCGTCTGTAATGCAGACAAGTAAAGCACGGTATTCCAGCCAACAAATCGCCAGAAGACCACAAATGAAATCATATCCTTGGTATAAGCGGGTTTAGCCCAGTCAATATTCTCTGTAGGGAAGATCCACGCCAGGACTTTAATATCCCCAATGGTAAAGTTACCGAGAGAGGTTAAAACTTGGTTGATCATGCCGAAGTCTCGAGAGAACAGCGTCGTGAAAACCAAAGATATCGCCACGGTTGAAGTGATGTAAGGTACAAAGTAAATACCGATAACCGTGTTACGCATTCTCATGAAACTGGTATGAATAAAGAATGCTAAAGGCAGTGCAACTGCGTGTTGTGGAATACCTGATTTAAGAGCAATAACAAAGGTATTGTAAATAGACGTTTGGAACCATTCATCTTGCAAAGCGAATACATAGTTCTCAATACCTACCCATTCCATAGAGGCTAAACCTGCTGCAGGCTCCCAATAGTGGAATGACAAATACAAAGAAAATAACAGTGGAAATAATCCAAATACGCCAAAAATCACAAAGAATGGCATCACAAATACATATGGAGCAATCTTGTTGCCTTTGCGAAGCCAGAAGCGACCTTTTTGTGACGAAGTAGGATTGGCAGCTAATAAAGAACTCATAATCTTATCCTAACTAAAAAAGAGTGGGTTAGGGCTAACGCCCTAACCCGGGCGTTATTTAACGACGACGTGCACGTCGTTTGATTTGTTTCTCAGCTTCCGCTAGTACCGTGTCGATATCAGCGTCTTTTTCTAACACTTGCTCTAGGGCATCATTGATAACCTGACGAGCAACTTCGTCATAACGATCAGCAACACGCGCTGGAACTTTTTCTGACGCAGCACGCCAGATCAAGCGAGCTTTTTGGCCGCCTAGGTAAGGTACCTCTTCATTGAAAAATTCTGCTGAATGAACTGATGTCAAAGCAGGGAAAGCGTTGATTTCTTCAAAGCCAAGCATTTGCACTTCAGTGTTAGTTGCCATGAACTCAATGAATGTCCATGCTGCTTCTTTGTTTTTCGCTTTTTTAGGAATACCGTAGAAAGAACCGCCCCAACTTGCATAAGCACCTGCTGGAAGCTGCGCTGTGCGCCACTTACCGACTTCTTCTGGTGCAATCCAGTCTTGCAAGTGCCCACCTAGCCAAGCACCCATCATTTGCGATGCGATGGTTCCGCGACGAAGGCCTTCTGTCCACTCGTTTGACCAAGCTCCAACTTCAGCATCGATTCCTGCATCACGCGCTTTTTTCGCTAGACGGAACGCTTCTTTAAAGCGTGGTGAGTTAACTAGAATGTTGTGATCTCTGTCGAAGTAAACACCTTCGCCATCTTTAAGGTTGGCACGGATGTAAATGTCTTTAATATCAACAGCATTGGCTAGCATGTAACTGCCAGTCGCTTCTTTAACCTTAATCCCTGCTTCAATGAAGGAATCCCAATCTTTAAGAAGCTCTTCTTCAGTTACACCCGCTTCATCAAGGATGTCTTTGCGATAAAAGGTTGCACCTGGGCCAATATCTGCTGGAACACCAGATAGAACACCTTTTGAGTTAGTACCTTGCGCAACAGCATAAGGCACTAATTGATCGGTTAATTTAGCTGCGTTGTATTGAGGCGCATTAAGATCTTCTAAACCGCCACCCTCAATGAAACGTCCTACATAGGCATACTCTATACCCATAACATCAGGAACGTTTGCACCAGTCGCTAGTGCTGTGGTCATCGCATTGTGGTGATCGCCATAAGCCAATGTCACAACCTTTACTTTAATATTTGGATATTGCTTCTCAAATAGAGGAACAGCAGCTTCCGCCACTTGGTTAAAGTTTGGGAAAGAGGCAACACTAAGTTCCACTGTCTCTGCTTGCGCATAGCCCGCAACGGCGGATGCTATGGCAATAGACATTACCTTGAGGTTTAGCTTTTTCATTTTTTTTCCTTTTTATAGTAGGGTAATGTTTTGATTTTCATCGAAATAATGAACATTTCGAGAATCAAAGAACACGTTAATACGCTCGTCTATTTCTTCTTCTTGATATGGCGTTTCAATGGTGACCCGCTTTGAACCCAGCAAGCCGTTGACATGAATAACAGAGCCCAAGACTTCATGCCCGATCACATCTATCTCAGCAGAGCAACGATGAGTAACGTCAATGTCGTTTTCAGTCAGAGTGAAGTCTTGTGGACGAATACCAATAGACTCGATGCTACTGGTATCAATAGAAGTTGGCAGGCGGCTTACAAACTCGTTCTCAGTAGAAGGCAGAATGTTGATTTCAGGGCTACCAATGAATTTGGCTACAAACTTAGTGCGAGGTTTCTCAAATATCTCTTTAGGCGTCCCAACCTGTTCGATAACACCATTATTAAGAATCACAATGCGATCAGCTAAAGTCATTGCTTCAACCTGATCGTGTGTTACATAGATAACTGTGGTTTGCACACGCTTGTGTAGAGCCTTAATTTCTTTACGCATCGCTCCACGTAATTTGGCATCTAAGTTAGACAGTGGCTCATCAAATAGGAAGACTTCAGGCGTACGAACCATCGCACGTCCCATCGCTACACGTTGACGCTGACCACCCGATAGATCTTTTGGCTTTCTGTCCAGCAGAGGAGTCAACTCCAGAACCTCTGCTACTTCAGCAACCATCTCTTTACGCTTAGCTTTATCTACCTTCATGTTTTCTAGAGCAAAACCAATGTTTTCTTCTACTGACATGTGTGGATAAAGGGCATAGCTTTGAAATACCATTGCGATATTTCGCTCGATTGGGTGTAGGTCATTGACGAGTAAGTCATCAATGTAGATTTCGCCGTCACTGATGTCTTCTAGACCTGCTAGCATTCTTAGAGTGGTTGATTTTCCGCAACCAGAAGGCCCTAACAGAACCACAAACTCACCATGCTTAATATCTAGATCAACGCCCTTTACTACTTCCGTATCGCCGTAGGATTTTTTTAAATTATTAAATTTTACAGATGCCATTTACATCACCTAAGAGTAATAAACCTTCAAAATTTGCTGTCATTCATACTGTGAAATAATAAGCTCATCAGCAATTGTGAAATTTCATATCAAATTTATTCTTTTTATTTGTAGGCTATGTTTATCTCAATAATTAGCTATTGCTCACATTTACAATTACCTTGCAGCGCATCGTATTGACGAAAACGATTTATTTAGTAGGAAGGCCAAAATCACTAATGAAATTGGAATATTTAGAGCTAGATCAAATTCTAATTTATTTGGGTTTTATATGTGAACTTCGTCACTTAATTTATTATTTCCATGCTAAATAACCTAGAGATGTGATCATTCGCAAATTAGTCAAATAACTTAAAGTCAGTAATAAATTTCATAATTGAGCCAATGGATAAAACTGATTCATGATAAGGCAAGTGATTCATCCTTTTGGACTTAGGTAGAGACAATGGCAACTGTAGAGTTTAGAGGCGTAGACAAGATTTACTCCGGAGACACACACGTAGTAAAGGACTTCAATCTTGAGATTGAAGATGGAGAATTTGTTGTTTTACTAGGGCCTTCAGGCTGTGGTAAATCCACCACCCTAAGAATGTTGGCTGGCCTAGAGGATATTAGCAATGGTGAGGTTATCATTGATGATAAGGTGGTTAATGACCTTAATCCAAAGGATAGAAATATCGCAATGGTATTTCAAAGCTATGCGCTCTACCCTCACATGACTGTGGCTGAAAACATTGGATTCTCCCTTAAAATGGCAGGCATTGATAAGAAAGAGATCGAGCAACAGGTTCGCCGTGTCTCTGATATGTTGCAGTTAACCCCGCTACTGAATAGAAAGCCTAGAGCATTGTCTGGCGGTCAACGTCAGCGTGTTGCTATGGGGCGCGCAATGGTCCGTACGCCAGAGGTGTTCTTGTTTGATGAGCCACTATCAAACCTAGATGCTAAATTGCGAAATACCATGCGTACCGAATTAAAAGAGCTACATAAAAAGCATAAAAAAACCACGGTTTATGTTACTCACGATCAAATAGAAGCGATGACCTTAGCTGACAAGGTTGTTATTTTACGTGATGGATTAATCGAGCAGGTAGGAACCCCAAAAGAGATTTTCCACAAACCTGCAAACCAATTTGTCGCTACCTTTATTGGCAGTCCAACCATGAATATGTTACCTGTGAATATTCATAAAAAGGATGAGCAATGGGAACTCAGTGTAGAGGATACCAACTATCTACTTTCAGAGGCCTATCATAACTCTTCAATCCAAGAAGGCCCTGCAACCCTAGGTATCAGACCATCGGATATCAGCAGCGAAGAAAGTGACAACTCAATTCCCATCGAGTTGTTTGTTGAAACGACTGAGTTGCTAGGTGCAACGGTACAAATAAACGGTAACTATCAAGATGTAAATGTTGTTATTGAAGTTGATTCTGATAAAAGTGTGTCAGCTAATAGAATGCACCGATTCTATATAGATAGAAATAGAATGCACATCTTTAACTGCAATGGAAAAGCTTTAATTTAGCCTTCCCATTTAATTAAAAAACAACCGCAGTGATAATTAAATCACTGCGGTTGTTTTGCTGTTATAAATAACAGTAAAACAATAATAAATTACCTAAACAACAAATAAGATTTCATAATTGTAATTAAAACGCTGAACATTGATTATTGAATTCGAAGATTAATCCTAATAACTGGGTACCAAAATCATGACCGAATTCTTTAAAAACATCGATACTATTAAGTTTGAAGGTTCTAACTCTTCAAACCCACTTGCTTTCCGCCACTATGACGCCGACAAAATGGTACTGGGCAAAAGCATGAAAGAGCACCTGCGATTTGCAGCATGCTACTGGCACAACTTCTGCTGGGCTGGCTCGGACGTATTCGGCGCTGGCACTTACGACCGTCCATGGCTAAAAAGCAATGATGCGATGGAAGTGGCTCGTATGAAGGCTGACCACGCATTCGACTTCTTCTCAAAATTGACCGTACCTTACTACTGCTTCCACGACACTGATGTCGCTCCTGAAGGTAACTCTATCAAAGAGTACATCAACAACTTCCAGACTATGGTTGACGTGCTAGAGCAGAAACAAGCCGAAACCGGCACTAAGCTACTTTGGGGTACAGCAAACGCATTCTCAAACCCTCGTTACATGTCTGGTGCAGGCACTAACCCTGACCCGAAAGTATTTGCTTATGCTGCGACTCAAATCTTCAACGCTATGGGCGCAACCAAGCGTCTAGGTGGTGAAAACTACGTACTTTGGGGTGGTCGTGAAGGCTACGAAACACTACTTAACACTGACTTGCGCCAAGAGCGTGAGCAACTTGGTCGCCTAATGCAAATGGTGGTTGAGCACAAACATAAGATTGGCTTTAACGGCACTATCTTGATTGAGCCTAAGCCACAAGAGCCGACTAAACATCAGTACGACTACGATACAGCAACCGTGTATGGCTTCTTGAAGCAATACGGCCTAGAAGATGAAATCAAGGTAAACATCGAAGCAAATCACGCCACTCTTGCAGGGCACAGCTTCCACCATGAAGTGGCAACAGCGACTTCTCTAGGCCTATTCGGCTCTATCGATGCGAACCGTGGTGATGCTCAGCTAGGTTGGGATACTGACCAGTTCCCTAACAGCGTTGAAGAAAACACGCTTGTGATGTACGAAATCCTTAAAGCTGGTGGCTTCACCACTGGTGGTTTTAACTTTGATGCTCGCCTTCGTCGTCCATCTATCGATGCTGAAGACCTATTCCACGGCCATATTGGCGGTATGGATGTTATGGCGAAATCTCTAGAAAATGCAGCCGCTATGCTAGAGAACGACGTGCTAGGCAAGCTCACTTCTGAGCGCTACGCAGGCTGGAATGACGACCTAGGTAAGAAAATCCTAAGCGGTGAAATGAACCTTGAGCAAGTGGCTAAGTTTGCTCAAGAGAAAAACATTGCACCTAAGATGGTATCGGGTCGCCAAGAGCATCTAGAGAACATCGTTAACCAGTTTATCTTCAAGTAAAGCTAAAGGTGCCAGTGATTGCTCACTGGCACCTCCTCTCATTCTCACTTTCTCCTAACACCATAGGATTAACAAACATGAACAATGCACTGCAACAATTAAGAAAATTCACTACTGTCGTTGCTGATACTGGCGAAATAGATGCCATTAGAAAATATGCACCTCAAGACGCAACCACCAATCCATCACTGATATTAAAAGCGGCACAAGTGCCGGAATATGCGCCCTTAATTGATGAAGCCATTGCCTATGCAAAACCTCAAAGCAATGACAGAGCAACACAGATCCAAGATACCTGTGACCGACTTGCGGTAAACATCGGCAAAGAGATCCTCACTACTATTCCTGGTCGTATTTCAACAGAAGTCGATGCGAGATTGTCTTACGACACAGACGCGAGTGTCAGCAAGGCTCGTCAGTTGATTAAGATGTACAACGATGCTGGCATCAACAATGACAGGATCCTGATCAAACTCGCTTCTACTTGGGAAGGGATCCGCGCTGCGGAGATCCTAGAAAATGAAGGGATCAACTGTAACCTGACACTGTTATTTTCTTTTGCTCAAGCTCGTGCCTGTGCAGAGGCCGGCGTATTCTTAATCTCACCATTCGTGGGCAGAATCATGGATTGGTACAAAGCCAAGCAAGGGCAAGAATTCCAAGCTTCTGAAGATCCAGGGGTGCTTTCTGTCACAAAGATCTACAACTACTACAAGCAACATGATTACAACACCATAGTAATGGGCGCTAGCTTCCGAAATATTGGCGAGATTATCGAGCTAGCTGGCTGTGATCGCCTCACTATTAGCCCTAACTTGCTTCAAGAACTGGAAGAAACTGAGCTTGAAATCAGCGAGAAATTACAGGCTAATCAGCCAGTACAACATCGACCAGAGCCATTATCTCATGCTGAGTTCCTATGGCAACACAACCAAGATCCTATGGCCATAGAAAAACTTGCTGAAGGCATTCGGAACTTTGCTGTCGACCAAGGCAAACTTGAAGCGATGATCGCTGAAAAACTTTAATCCAATTCCCTTTATCTAATTAGAGCGTTTGTATTCGTAAACGAGTTCAGTAAACAAATGCTCGGTTAGATAAGCCAACAATTTCCTTTTATCTATAGAGACATTCTAATATGGACCGTAAACATCTCGCCAACGCGATTCGTGCATTGAGCATGGATGGTGTACAGCAAGCAAACTCTGGACACCCAGGTGCGCCAATGGGTATGGCTGATATCGCCGAAGTACTTTGGCGTACACACCTAAACCATAATCCAACAAACCCAGACTGGGTAGACCGCGACCGATTCGTACTCTCGAATGGCCATGGATCAATGCTTATCTATTCTTTGCTACACCTCAGTGGCTACGATTTATCTATTGACGATCTAAAGCAATTTCGACAATTGCATTCTAAAACACCAGGGCATCCTGAATACGGATATGCCCCAGGTATAGAAACGACCACAGGTCCCCTAGGACAAGGGGTCACTAATGCCGTAGGTATGGCAATTGCTGAGAAATCTCTAGCAGCACAATTCAACCGTGACGATTTTGATATCGTTGATCATCACACCTATGCGTTTATGGGTGATGGCTGTCTAATGGAAGGTATTTCCCATGAGGCCTGTTCTCTGGCCGGAACTTTAGGTCTAGGAAAGCTGATTGCTTTTTGGGATGACAATGGCATCTCTATTGATGGTGAGGTTGAAGGCTGGTTCTCTGATGATACCCCTAAACGATTTGAAGCCTACGGCTGGCAAGTGATTGCAAACGTTGATGGCCATGATCCAATCGCCATCAACACCGCGATTGAAGAGGCGAAAGCAGACAGTTCACGCCCTACTCTAATCTGTACCAAAACCATTATTGGTTTCGGTTCCCCGAACAAGTCGGGCTCTCACGATTGCCATGGCGCACCATTGGGAGCTGACGAGATTCTTGCAACACGAAAACAACTAGGTTGGAACTATGGCTCGTTTGAAATTCCATCGGAAATCTACGCACAGTGGAACGCGGCTGAGGCAGGCTCAGCTAAGGAAGCAGCGTGGAACCAGAAGCTTGCTGATTATGAAAAGGCATACCCTGAACTTGCCAGCGAGTTCAAGCGCAGAACCAGTGGTGAACTTCCAGACCAATGGCAAGAATTAAGCCAAAAAGTCATCGACGATCTACAAGCAAACCCAGCGGATATTGCCTCTCGAAAAGCATCACAAAATGCTCTTGAAGCCTTTGGTAAGATCTTGCCTGAATTCTTAGGAGGATCGGCTGATCTTGCTCCGTCTAATCTCACCATGTGGTCAGGATCTAAGGCGATCTCTGCAGAGGATGCCAGTGGCAACTACATGCACTACGGAGTTCGTGAGTTTGGCATGACTGCCATCATGAACGGCATCGCTTTGCATGGCGGTTTCGTTCCCTATGGTGCTACCTTCTTAATGTTCATGGAGTATGCACGCAACGCCATGCGCATGGCAGCATTGATGAAGATCCAAAATATTCAGGTATATACTCACGATTCTATCGGTCTTGGTGAAGATGGACCAACTCACCAACCTGTTGAGCAGATCGCATCGCTACGCCTAACTCCAAACATGAGCACTTGGCGCCCTTGTGATCAGGTAGAATCTGCAGTGGCTTGGAAGCTTGCTATAGAGCGTAAAGATGCGCCAAGCGCATTGATATTTTCTCGTCAAAACCTTGCTCAGCAACCAAGAAACCAACAGCAACTCACTGATATCACTAAGGGTGGCTACATCCTAAAAGATTGCCCAGCTAAACCTGAACTGATCTTGATTGCGACGGGTTCGGAGGTAGAGCTAGCAATCAATGCAGCAACGGAATTAACAGCACTAGGAAAGCAAGTACGTGTGGTTTCTATGCCATCAACGGACACTTTTGATAAGCAAAGTGCGGAATATAGAGAGTCTGTATTGCCATCTGCAGTCACCAAGCGTATTGCTATTGAGGCAGGTATTGCTGATTACTGGTACAAATATGTCGGCTTTGATGGCGCTATCATTGGCATGACCACCTTTGGTGAATCTGCCCCTGCTAGTGAGCTGTTCAAAATGTTTGGCTTTACCGTCGACAACATTGTTGGCAAAGCTACAGAACTACTGAAGTAACCTGAAGTAACAGACCAAAAGCCAGTGCCGGAAGGTTCAATTTCCAGTACTGGCTTTTTTGCATTCCCCACCAACCTCAATTCGAACTATTCCATAGTACCCGAAAGCAAAAAGGCCAGCCCTTTCGGCTGACCTCTAGTGCTCAAGAATTTAATTCCAAGTGACTTAGAATAGCCCTTTAAGTTGGGAGTATAACGCCTGATAAGTCTCTCGCTTAGTTGCATACTGCTCTGTAAGCGCTAAGTCTGGCATATGTATCTGTACTGCAGGAGGTACAGGACAAACATCGGTTATAGTCGCACCTTCTTCTACACCAAGTCTTGCCAACCTTGCAGCGCCAAGAGCTGGACCTACATCACCACCTTCTCTGAACACTACCTTCATACCAAAGATATTTGACAACATTTGACGCCAGTATGCACTGCGTGCCCCGCCACCAATCAATGAGATCTCTTCTGGTATTAATTTGGTTTCGTGCAAGGCGTCAAGGCCATCCGCAAACGCAAAGCCTACCCCTTCCAGTACGGCCTGAACTAAGTCGCATTTAGTCGTAGAGTGGGTCATGCCAAAGAACACACCCTTTGCGGTAGGGTCATTGTGCGGCGTTCTTTCTCCTGAAAGGTAAGGCAAGAAACATACCGCTGACTCTTGATTCGCGTTAGCTTCTGTTTCCGCCAGCATCTGACCAACATCTTCAAAACCGGTAAGCTGTGCAACCCAATCTAGACATGAAGCTGCACTTAAGATTACTGACATTGCATGCCAAGTACCTGGCAGTGCATGACAAAAACTATGCAATGCAGATTCAGGGTTAGAGATATAGCCATCACTTACGGCAAAATAGACGCCCGATGTACCAAGAGACAACATAGCCTGACCAGGCTCAGTAATACCTACGCCGACAGCACCTGCAGCATTGTCACCCCCACCAGCAATAATAGGCACCTCTTGCATCCCCCAGCGGGTGGCAAGCTCAGAGGTGAGATGACCAGTCACTTCACTGCCCTCAAACAGTTTTGGCATTTGCTTACGAGTCAGTCCCGTCGCTTTAAGTAGCTCTTCGCTCCAGTCTCTGTTGGCGATATCAAGCCACATAGTACCTGCAGAATCAGACATGTCAGATGCATAGTCACCACTGAGTTTAAAGCGCAAGTAATCTTTAGGAAGTAACACCATGTCGACCTTGGAGAAAACATCAGGCTCATGATTAGCCACCCACTTCAGCTTAGGTGCGGTAAAGCCTGGCATCATTAAGTTACCAACGATATCGCGGCTATTCGGTACGTCTTTTTCAAGCTCAATACATTCAGCCGCACAGCGACCATCATTCCATAAAATAGCCGCTCTTAGGACTTCACCTTGACTGTCCAATAAGGTTGCACCGTGCATCTGCCCAGAAAGACCAATGGCTGTAACTGCTGACATGTCTATTTGCTCAGCAAGGCTATCAATAGCATTTTGTGTTGCTTCCCACCAAGCATGAGGGTCCTGCTCTGACCATAGAGGTTGTGGTCTTTGCACCGTCAACGACTGCGTAGCTTGCGCGACAATTTTATCTTGATTATCCAGTGCGATAACTTTCACACCCGATGTGCCTAAATCTACTCCAATATACATACTCATTACCCGCTCATTGAAAACTAATGTCACCGCGTATTAATCAATACAACGGCATGCTTAACATCGATAATGAGCGCTCTATTAGAGGCTCTCAATTACGTTTTTTGTTTCTCAAATTCAGGGATTTCACGACTGGGGGATGGATCACATCAAGCTTCTCAATTTGAACCAACCCTGTGCTGTAATTCATACCTTGAGCGTGATTTTCTCTAAACATTATGCAATACGTTCCTTAGGCATAAATTCCAAATACTGATTGATTAGTAATATGAACATTCATTTATAGACATAATAAATACAGATGTAACATAATGTAAGTATTTAGATTTGCATTGAATTCTATCCACAGATACAGGATGTATTGTGAAGAAAACCATCAAAGGTTTTACCTTAATTGAGCTTGTCGCTGTCTTAATTTTGATAACCATTATCGCTGTTGTTGCTGCGCCAAAATTCATCAACCTATCTTCTGATGCTCGCACAAACACCATGAAAATGGTTGCCGCTGCTATGAGAGCGAGTGCCGACCAAGTTAAATTTCAGGCTCAAATACAAGGCGTACAAAATGGAGATGTCGAGCTTGAGAGCATAGGCCGAACCGTTGTGGTTTATAGCGGTCACGTAAAGGGACATTGGCGAGATGCTTGGCAGCATATTCTAGATATAGGGAAAGTAATTGAATGGACAAACGTTAGGCAAACCTGCACAAAGCATGACATTTGCGGAGTTGGCAATCAAACTGGATACAATATACCTAGCTTCCCTCACCCTGAAGACTTGAGCGGTCAAAGAGGTTTAGTGTTGGTTTGGCCTGAAGGATATCAAATTGCTGATTTATGTTATTCCTACTATTACAACCCTCAAAATGGTGAAGAGCCAATAATAGGAACAGTTGTAGATGGATGTTAGTAAAATAATAATTATTTATTACCTAACCTTACTTTAATAAAAACAACTATCAGAATGACTCCTTAGTAAAACAATATATATTTATCGACTAGATAAAAACGAATTATCGACGTCAATTCTCGCCAAAAATACCAAGCAAACCATTGATTTTTAACGGGTTTAAATTAACCTCAAATAATGTCTCACTTTTAGTCTTTATATTTAATTATCGAGATTTCAAATAGCATCACACATTTAAATTATAATACTACAAATAATAAAAACTCCGGATATTATCCTCTCGTTTATTAACGAATGTGAGAATACCAAAGTGGAACTCAATACTCTTATTGTTGGCATCTATTTCCTATTTCTAATTGCAATAGGATGGATGTTCCGTAGTTTTACCAGCACAACCAGTGATTACTTCCGTGGGGGCGGTAACATGTTGTGGTGGATGGTGGGTGCAACTGCGTTTATGACTCAGTTCAGTGCTTGGACATTTACCGGCGCTGCAGGTAAAGCATATTCAGATGGTTTTGCTGTGGCTATGATTTTTGTCGCCAATGCATTTGGCTATCTGATGAACTATCTGTACTTTGCACCAAAGTTCCGTCAACTACGTGTAGTGACGCCTATTGATGCTATCCGTATGCGCTTCGGCTCCAAGAACGAGCAAGTGTTCACGTGGTCTTCAATGCCAAACAGTGTGATTTCTGCCGGTATCTGGCTGAATGGTCTCGCTATCATTGCTTCCGGTATCTTCGGGTTCGATATGGAAACCACAATTTGGTTAACAGGCCTAGTTGTGCTGGTTATGTCTGTAAGTGGCGGCTCTTGGGCGGTTATTGCCTCTGACTTCATGCAGATGGTCATTATCATGGCCGTAACCATTACCTGTGCTGTAATTGCAGTAGTACATGGCGGCGGTGTTTCGAATATCATCAACAACTTCCCCGTAGAGGAAGGCGCCTCTTTTGTTTCAGGTAATAACCTTAACTACGTGAGCATATTTGGTATCTGGGCTTTCTGTATCTTCATGAAACAGTTCAGCATCACCAACAACATGCTTAACTCCTATCGTTACTTAGCAGCAAAAGACTCCAAGAATGCCAAGAAAGCAGCACTATTGGCTTGCGTGCTTATGACAATTGGTCCAGTGATCTGGTTCTTACCCTCTTGGTTTATTGCATCTCAAGGCGTAGACCTTGCCGCTCAGTATCCAGATGCAGGGAATAAAGCTGGTGACTTCGCTTACCTATATTTTGTAGAGAAGTACATGCCTGCGGGTATGGTGGGGTTGCTTATTTCAGCGATGTTTGCTGCAACAATGTCTTCCATGGATTCCGGTTTAAACCGTAACTCTGGCATCTTTGTGATGAACTTTTATCAACCGATTATTCGCCCTCAAGCCACCGAAAAAGAATTAATGGTAGTATCAAAGCTAACCTCTGCATTCTTTGGCTTCGCGATCATATTTATCGCACTGTTCATCAACTCCCTAAAAGGATTAAGCCTTTTCGATACCATGATGTACGTGGGAGCTCTAATCAGCTTCCCTATGACGATTCCTGCTTTCTGTGGTTTCTTTATCAAGAAAACACCTGACTGGGCTGGCTGGGGAACATTAGTCGTCGGGGGTATCGTTTCTTACATCGTAGGCTTCATTATCACTGCAGGTCATATCGAATCGTGGTTTAACCTCAATGAGCTAACCAAGCGTGAATGGGCTGATGTGAAAGTCGCTGTAGGTCTAGTGGGACACATGGTCATTACCGCAGGGTTCTTCTGTGCCACAACGCTGTTCTACAAACCTCTAGAGGAGAAGCGTCAAAAAGATGTAGACCTATTCTTTGACAACCTAGCAACTCCGCTTGTGAATGACTCAACGGATCAGAAGAAACTGGATAATAAGCAACGAAAAATGCTTGGTTCTCTTATTGCAATTTCTGGCGTCGGAGTGATGGCAATGTTTGCACTACCGAACCCTCTATGGGGCAGAATGACCTTCGTTCTATGCGGTGTCATTGTTCTGGGTGTTGGCCTGCTGCTTGTAAAAGCAGTGGACGATTCAGTTGAGAAGTCGATCGAAGAAGCTAGCGCAAATTAATCAGAAGTCTAAGTTACAACTCAATCAAGCCTTAGCGATCTCGCTAAGGCTTTTTTGTATACGAACAGGACATTAATCAGGGGGATGCATTGAACCAATTTGCGGGCAATTTCATACCCCCTAAAACGACGAAAAGCCGCTAATAATAGCGACCTTTCTATGTATGGTACCGGTAGGTGGACTTGATGGGCCGACATTTCGGACGCCACTCGAATACACACATAAACGCATCACATAATTGGTTTCATATGTTCTAAAACGACGAAAGGTCGCTATAAATAGCGACCTTTCTATATATGGTACCGGTGGGCAGACTTGATGGGCCGACATTTCGGACGCCACATCGGATACGCACTTAAGTACATCATATTATGGGCAACTTCAAACACCCTAAACGACGAAAGGCCGCTAATAATAGCTACCTTTCTATGTATGGTACCGGTGGGCGGACTTGAACCGCCACGCCCGAAGGCAACGGATTTTGAATCCGTCGTGTATACCAATTTCACCACACCGGCTTTGTGCACCTTTAAGGTACGTTTTGCATTATACGTAAGCCAAAGGGGCACGCAAGGACAAATATTGCAATTATGATTCGTTCGCATGTTTTTTAGACATGGATGCCACTTTTTTACACTGAATTGCTTTGCAGTCAGGCCACAAATGGCTATTCTGAGCCGCAAAATACAATGATTAGAACTTCAAAACGAATGAATTCACAAAACTCTCTACCTAAAGCAGGTTTGATGCGACGTCTTGGTGCTTGGCTTTATGACGCACTAATTGTAATTGCCATTGAGATGATGGCGGCTGGTGTCGTTGTTGCAGTCTTTGAAGCATTAGTAGCTGCAGGCCTAATGGATTACGGTCAATACATTGATGTTAGCGACTATCTTACTCAGCACCCACTATGGAGTGTTTTATTTACTTCCTACCTAGCCATCATTTGGATTGGGTTCTTTGTCTATTTCTGGACTAAAGCGGGACAAACGCTGGGAATGCGAGCTTGGAAGCTTAGAGTTCAAAACAAAGACGGCTCACTCATTAGCGTCACTCAAGCATGTATTCGTATTGCAACCTCAGCCTTCGGCTTGAGCAACTTAGCGGTTCCTTTCGATACTGAAAAACGCGGTTTCCATGATATTTGGGCAAAAACTGAAGTAGTTGTGTTACCTAAGGCCAACTAAAAAAACGGAATAAAAAAAGGATGACTAATCAGTCATCCTTTTTTTATTACAACGTTTTATAGCTTGCGCCTTAACAACATAATGGCCACCAGCATAAAGGCGACACTCGGCGCCAAAGCTCCCCACATTGGTGGAATTTGATAAACAACACTCAAAGGCCCAAAGAACTCTGAAGAAATATAGAAAGAGAATCCTGCGATAACCCCTGAAAGTATCCTTGCCCCCATGGTTACGCTACGTAACGGACCAAATACAAACGACAATGCCAGCATCATCATTACCGCAATGGATAAGGGTTGAGTTATCTTCCGCCAAAAGGCCAACTCATATCGAGAGGCGTCCTGCTCTGAGTCTTTAAGGTAAGTAACATAGCTATATAGACCGGACAAAGATAACTCTTCCGGTTTAACCGTTACGATCTCAAGCCTTTCTGGTGCCAGTGTGCTTTTCCATTCCAACGCACTTAACTTGCTTTTATCAATCTCGGTTTCGTTGGTATATAAGGTGGTAGTGACGTCATTCAAGGTCCAAACATTGTCACCCTTATAATCCGCGCTTTTTGCAAATAAGCTGCGCATTAGGTCTTTGTTTTCGTCATATTCCCAAATATTTATTGCCGTTAGCTCTTCACCATTGACTCGGCCAATGTAGATAAAGTCATTCGCATCTTTAGCCCAAACACCTGCTCGTGTAGAGACCATTTGTCCGCCAGAGACAGAAACGGTTCTTAGATCACGCGCCATTTTTTGCGCTTGCGGAGCACCCCACTCGCCCAACAGCATTACCATCATCATTAGTGGCAGTGCTGTTTTTAGCACCGACATGCCAATGTTAACTTTAGAGTAACCAGAGGCCTGCATTACTGTTAGCTCTGAGCTTGTTGCCAAGGTCCCCAAAGCAATCAATGCACCCAGCAACGCAGCCATAGGGAAGAACAGCTCGATATCGCGAGGAACACTCAACAAAACAAAGTAAAGTGCATGCAGCAAGTCATAGGTACCACGCCCAACTTTACGCAACTGCTCAACGTATTTGATGATGCCAGATAAGCCAACCAAGGTAACCAAACAGATAGTGGTGGTACCGATAATGGTTCTGCCAATGTATAAATCTAGAATCTTAAACATCTAGGCAGCCCTCTTTTGGCGAATTTTATCTTTCCAGCGTCGCACCGGTAAACTATCCATTGAGTTCAGCACTAACCCCACAACCAACAAACCAATATTCATCGGCCACATACCGATTACTTCGGATATTTTGCCATCTTCAATCGCCGATTTTGCCGCACTGATAGACATGAAGTACGCCAAATAAAACAGAATAGCAGGTCCCATTTTCGCAAAACGACCTTGTCTCGGGTTTACCGCCGAAAGCGGGATAACCACAAGGGTAAGTAGCGGAATACAAATAATTAAACTGATACGCCAATGAAGCTCAGCTTTTGCTCGCTTATCCGGGTTATTGAACAGTTGAACCGTAGGCAACGCCTCGAAGTCTCGCCCTTTAGGTTTAACTTCACGCTGACCGATTAGCGCATCGTACTCGTCAAAATCCGTTCTCATGTAGTCTAGTTGGGTTGGTATCCCTTCCCATCGCGTACCATTGAACAGAGTTAAGATCTGACGACCATCAGACAACTCTTGCGCTAATCCTGAATCAGCAAACGCGACACTTGGACGAACAGATCCTTCACCAACAGTCTGAGCAATAAAGACATTGGTTAGCCTTTTATCTTTCAATTCATCAATAAAGACTACAGCGGTGCCATCAGGAGTCCGTTGGAATTGACCCTTTTGCAAAAGCTCAACGCTAGTGTCAGCCGCCAAATCCTCCATAATCTGTGCTTCTTTATCTTGAGCCCAAGGCGAGAAGTACAAAGAGTTAAACGCAGCAACACCAGAAGTAATAAGAGCCAGATACAAAGCAGCCTGAATCAAGAACTTATTCCCGATCCCTGTTGCATTCATAACGGTTATCTCACTTTCAGCGTATAAGCGGCCAAAAGTAAGCAAAATACCAATGTATAAGCTCAGCGGTAGCATTAACAAACCCATAGCAGGCATGTTTAAACCAACCACTGTCATGATAAGTCTGGCGGGAATATCGCCATTTGAGGCTTCGGCCAACACACTGATAAATCTTTGGCTTAAAAAGATTAAAAACAGTACGAAAAAGATGGCCAGCTGACTCTTGATTGTCTCGCGGATCAAATATCTAACAATAATCACGCTAAAGTCCCTATAAGCTCGGATGCAAAACTTGTATTTTTACAGGAATCGCTATAATTTCTGATTGAACCTTTTATTTTTCAATTTTTCTGACTAATCGATAATCAATTAACTTGCTTACGCTCATTGAGTAAACATAGCTCTTGACCAAGATTCAACAAGTTAAGCAGTTATTATCTAACATTTATTGTGGTTTGTCTTCAGGATGTAGGAGTAGGCATGGAGTTCAGTGTAAAAAGTGGTAGCCCAGAGAAACAACGTAGCGCATGCATCGTTGTTGGGGTGTTCGAACCACGACGCCTTTCACCAGTTGCAGAGCAACTGGATAAAATCAGTGATGGATACCTAAGTTCACTGCTACGCAGAGGCGATCTAGAGGGTAAACCAGGTCAAATGCTGTTATTGCATCAAGTACCTGGAGTGTTATCCGAACGTGTTCTGTTAGTGGGTTGTGGTAAAGAGCGTGAGCTTGGCGAGCGCCAATATAAAGAAATTATTCAAAAAACCATCAGCACGCTAAACGAAACAGGTTCAATGGAAGCAGTTTGCTTCCTGACTGAGCTTCACGTTAAAGGACGTGATACCTACTGGAAAGTACGCCAAGCTGTAGAAGCGACGCACGATGGTCTTTACACTTTCGATCAGTTTAAGAGCAATAAGCCAGAGACACGCCGTCCTCTGCGCAAATTAGTATTTAACGTACCAACACGCCGTGAACTGAATATCGGCGAGCGCGCCATCAACCATGGTCTAGCAGTCGCATCTGGTGTTGCGGCTTCTAAAGACCTAGGCAATATGCCACCAAACGTGGCAAACCCGGCTTACCTAGCGTCTCAAGCCCGCCGTTTAGCGGATGACTATGAAACGGTCACTACTAAGATTATTGGCGAGCAAGAGATGGAAAAGCTGGGCATGACCTCTTACCTAGCGGTAGGTCGTGGCTCGCACAATGAATCTATGATGTCGGTCATGGAGTACAAGGGTAACCCTGAATCAACCGCCAAGCCTATCGTGCTGATCGGTAAAGGCCTGACCTTTGACTCAGGCGGTATCTCGCTCAAGCCAGGTGACGGCATGGATGAGATGAAGTACGACATGTGTGGCGCAGCCAGTGTCTTCGGCACAATGAAGGCGCTTGCTCAACTTAACCTACCAATCAATGTAGTAGGTGTTCTGGCTGGCTGTGAAAACATGCCAGGAAGTAACGCATATCGCCCGGGTGATATCCTAACTACTATGTCAGGTCAAACCGTAGAGGTGCTAAACACCGATGCAGAAGGTCGCCTAGTACTGTGTGATGCACTAACTTATGCAGAGCGTTTTGAACCAGACTGCGTGGTTGATGTAGCAACTCTAACTGGTGCTTGTGTGATTGCCCTTGGCCATCACATCAGTGGCGTTATCTCAAACCATAACCCGCTATCTCACGAGCTTGTGAACGCATCAGAGCAATCTGGTGACCGCGCGTGGCGTTTACCTATGGCTGATGAATACCAAGAGCAGATCGCTAGCCCGTTTGCCGATATGGCAAACATCGGTGGTCGCCCAGCAGGTACTATCACTGCGGGTTGCTTCCTTTCTCGCTTTACCAAGAAATACAACTGGGCTCACCTAGATATTGCTGGTACCGCTTGGAAGTCAGGCCAAGCAAAAGGCTCAACAGGTCGCCCTGTATCTCTATTGGTTCAGTTCCTACTAAACCGTAGTGGCCAAGAAGCCGAAGAATAATAGCCTCATACTGTGTGCTAACCTAAATTAAGTAACGCCTCCTTCGGGAGGCGCTTTTTATTGAGAAAGAGCATGTCTATAGCCACCTTTTACTTGATTGAACCCAACAGTGTTGCCGACTCAGAGCAAGGCTTCCGTGATTATGTCTGCTACCTCATTAGGCACTTCACCAAGCAAGGCGCGCGCATCTATCTGAATACCAAAGATAAACATCACTCAGAAGTTTGGGATGACCACCTATTTCAGCTTAACGGCGCAGACTTCATTGCTCACAATTTAACGGGCGAAGGCCCTAGGCAAGGTACTCCTGTCGAGATTGGCACAGGTTCAACTCAACTAAATCGTAGCCGTAATATTGTTATTAATCTGGCTGAAGATGATACAAACTTTGCGGGAATAGTGTCTCAAGTGGTAGACTTCGTGCCTTGCGATGAAAAAGCGAAGCATATCGCCCGAGAAAGGTATAAAATTTACCGTCAGGCTGACTATCAAATGCAGACGATATCCATTGCAGAACTGAACAAATAGACCAAACTTCATAGCTAAAGCATTTATCAACTGGCGGTTGATAAACCCTTAATTTATGCAGTTTGCCATCAACCAATTATCCATGTAAGAGCATTATGGAAAAGACATATAACCCACAATCTATCGAACAAGATCTGTATCAGACTTGGGAAGAAAAAGGCTACTTCAAGCCACACGGTGACACCTCGAAAGAATCATACTCAATCATGATCCCACCGCCGAATGTCACAGGTAGCTTGCACATGGGACATGCATTCCAAGACACCATCATGGATACGCTAATCCGTGCTGAGCGAATGAAGGGCAAAAACACCCTTTGGCAAGTAGGTACTGATCACGCTGGTATTGCCACTCAAATGGTTGTTGAGCGCAAGATTGCAGCAGAAGAAAACAAGACTAAACACGACTACGGCCGTGAAGCTTTCATTGACAAGATCTGGGAATGGAAAGCTGAATCTGGCGGTACTATCACTCAGCAGCTTCGTCGCCTTGGTGCCTCTGTAGACTGGGATCGTGAGCGATTCACTATGGATGACGGCCTGTCGGCTGCAACTCAAGAAGTATTCGTTCGTCTATACGAAGAAGACCTTATCTACCGTGGTAAGCGTCTAGTTAACTGGGATCCGAAACTGCACACTGCAATTTCAGATCTTGAAGTTGAGAACAAAGACAAGAAAGGCTTTATGTGGCACTTCCGCTACCCGCTAGCAAATGGTGCTACAACGGCTGACGGAAAAGACTACATCGTAGTTGCTACCACTCGTCCAGAAACAATGCTGGGTGATACTGGTGTTGCTGTAAACCCAGAAGATCCTCGTTATAAAGATCTTATTGGTCTGCACATTGAGCTGCCTATCGTAGGTCGTCTAATTCCAATCGTTGGTGATGAACATGCTGACATGGAAAAAGGCACAGGTTGTGTGAAGATCACTCCTGCACACGACTTTAACGACTACGAAGTTGGTAAGCGCAACGGCCTACCAATGATCAACATCCTAACGTTCAACGCTGATATTCGTGATGCGGCTGAAGTATTCAATACTAACGGCGAAGAAAGCGATGTATACAGCACTGAGCTTCCGGCCAAATACCATGGCATGGAGCGTTTTGCCGCTCGTAAGGCTATCGTTGCTGAATTTGAAGAACTAGGCCTACTTGATGAAATCAAGGATCACGACCTAACCGTTCCTTACGGTGACCGTGGTGGCGTGGTGATTGAACCAATGCTAACGGACCAATGGTACGTTCGTACTGCTCCTCTAGCTGAGCCAGCGGTAAAAGCAGTTGAAGACGGTCAAATTCAATTTGTACCTAAGCAATATGAAAACATGTACTTTGCGTGGATGCGTGATGTACAAGACTGGTGTATCTCTCGTCAACTTTGGTGGGGCCATCGAATCCCAGCATGGTACGACAACGACGGCAAAGTCTATGTAGGTCGCACTGAAGAAGAAGTGCGTGAAAAGAACAACCTAGCGCCAGTGGTAGTACTGCGCCAAGATGACGATGTTCTGGATACTTGGTTCTCTTCTGCGCTTTGGACTTTCGGTACGCAAGGCTGGCCTGAAGATACTGATGCACTGAAAACATTCCACCCATCTGAAGTTCTAGTATCAGGCTTTGATATTATTTTCTTCTGGGTTGCTCGTATGATCATGATGACCATGCACTTCGTGAAAGACGAAGACGGCAAGCCTCAAGTACCGTTCAAAACCGTGTACATGACAGGTCTTATCCGTGATGAAAACGGCGACAAGATGTCTAAGTCGAAGGGCAACGTACTTGACCCTATCGATATGATTGATGGTATTGGTCTTGAAGAGTTAGTTGAAAAGCGTTGTGGCAACATGATGCAACCGCAATTAGCGAAGAAGATCGAAAAGAACACTCGTAAGACCTTCGAAGACGGTATTGAACCATACGGTACTGATGCATTGCGCTTTACGCTAGCAGCAATGGCTTCAACCGGTCGTGATATCAACTGGGACATGAAGCGTCTAGAGGGTTATCGTAACTTCTGTAACAAGCTGTGGAACGCAAGTCGCTATGTTCTAATGAACACAGAAGACCAAGATTGCGGTTTTGCACAAGGAGCAGAGCTAGAGTACTCAATCGCTGACAAGTGGATTGAATCTCAGTTTGAACTTACAGCAAAAGAGTTTAACGCTCACCTAGACAACTACCGTCTAGACATGGCTGCGAACACGCTGTACGAGTTCATCTGGAACCAATTCTGTGACTGGTACCTAGAGCTAACTAAACCTGTTCTTTGGAAGGGTACTGAAACTCAGCAGCGCGCAACACGTCGCACGCTAATCACGGTTCTTGAGAAGACTCTACGTCTTGCTCACCCAGTTCTTCCTTACATCACAGAAACAATCTGGCAGAGCGTTAAGCCGCTGGTTGATGGTGTAGAAGGCGATACAATTATGACTCAAGCACTGCCTCAGTATGAAGCAGCCAACTTCAACCAAGAAGCGCTTGATGATATTGAGTGGGTTAAAGCATTCATTACTAGCATCCGTAACTTGCGTGCAGAATACGATATTGCTCCAAGCAAGCCACTAGACGTAATGCTTAAGGCTTCTGATGCAAGCGATGTAACTCGCCTAGAAGCAAACAAGGCTGTGCTTATGTCTCTAGCCAAGCTTGAGAACATTACTGTTCTAGAAGACGGCGCAGAGACTCCTGCATGTGCAACCTCTTTGGTTGGCAAGTCTGAGCTAATGATCCCAATGGCTGGTTTGATTGATAAAGACGCTGAACTTAACCGTCTAGCGGGCGAAATCAAGAAAACTGAAGGCGAAATCAAGCGTATCGAAGGCAAGTTAAACAACCAAGGCTTTGTTGCAAAAGCACCAGAAGCAGTTGTTGCTAAAGAGCGTGAAAAGCTTGATGGTTACAAAGAAACACTGACTAAACTGGCTGAGCAGCAAGCGACAATCGCAGCGCTGTAATAGTAAGTAGTTAAATGGAAAGGGTTGACGAGAGTCAGCCCTTTTTTTGTGCCTGATTTGCTCTGCTAGTTGCTCATGTTTGGTGCGCTATGAGTTATTTGTCTCAGGTAGCTTTTGTGCTCTCTAAGGTTCTGGATCAAGTCCAGAATGACGGTGCCAAATAGTTATATTGGTAGTACCTCCCGCCCCGAAAGAACCGTCATTCCGGCCAATGAGCCGGAATCTTAGGTCGCACATTGCGTGCCTTAAATACTCTCTAAGGTTCTGGATCAAGTCCAGAATGACGGTGCCAAATAGTTATATTTGATAGTACCCTACTACCTCTAGAGAGCCGTCATTCCGGCCATCGAGCCGGAATCTTAGGTCGCACATTGTGTGTCTTAAGCACTCTCTAAGGTTCTGGATCAAGTCCAGAATAACGGTGCCAAATAGTTATATTGGTAGTGCCTCCCTACCTCGAGAGAACCGTCATTCCGGCCAGTGAGCCGGAATCTTAGGTCGCACATTGCGTGCCTTTAACACGCACTCAATACCTTGATTGTTTTTCCCTATCAAACTAATTAAAAAATAACCATTGACCAAATGAGAATAATTATCAATACTATTCTCAACAAAGAAAAACACTATAGGCTCTACAATGAAAAAGACACTTAGCTTTGCAGTATTACACTTCTCAATTGCCTTCACCGTGGCTTACGTTCTTACGGGTGATGTAATCCTAGGTAGTCTAATTGCAATGATTGAGCCTAGCGTTAACACTGTGGCATTTTACTTTCATGAAAAAGTCTGGAATTCAGTACCTTACTTAAAAGCAAAGCAGGCGTTTTCACAGATTAAAACCACCAGCTTTGCCGTTGTTCACTTTAGTGTAGCGTTTACTGTTGTGTACTTAATCTCTGGAGATGCTTTGGCGGGAGGTTTGCTAGCTTTAGTCGAGCCAACCATCAATACAGCAGCTTATTATTTCCATGAGCGAGTATGGGGTAAGTACTTCACACAACCAACACTAAGTCATGCGTAATCGCCATAGCCAATCTTTGTAGTAGGTACAAAAAAGCTCGCTAAATAGCGAGCTTTTTCAGTTAGATAGACAGGCAACGATTACTCGTCTTCATCATCTTCTTCGTCATAAACAAGTGCGTCTTCGCCCTCGTAGTATGTACCCCAGCCGTCATAAATAATGTCGTACTTTTCAGCAAGGTTAATCAGCTTCTCAACTTGCTGATCGATCAACTCAGGATCTAGTGCACAAGTCATTGTTGCATCACAGCACAATAGCTTTTTGCCATCTTCGTCTTCGGTTTCTTCTGCTTCTAGAACCTCAAAACCCATCTTGAAGGCTTCAACAACCGCTTTTTCTAGAGTCTCAAAATCCTCAGCAAAAAGGTGATGTTCAATTTCATACAAAGCATCAGGTTCACTACCGTCTTCAAGTAAAGCGGCGATAATGTCGCGCGTCTCTTCTTTCTGAAATTCGATAAGTTCTTCGACTGATAGATACTCTTCCACTTGTGACATGGGTGTGCTCCCGAACAGGTAAAAATAATAGATTTATATACCGACGAAATATGGCACGGTTCGACACGAAATACCATATCTAGGCTCAATCTAGGGGGAGATTTCTCAATTATCCTCCTCGCTTACCTCTGTAACTTGCAACTTCACTCCAACCTTGTCATAAAGGGTGGGTCATAATGAGAAAGGATGCATAATGAGTAAGCTGTACGTCGGTTCAGAGGTGGGACAACTGCGCCGTGTTTTACTTAATCGCCCAGAAAGGGCTCTCACCCACTTAACACCCTCAAACTGCCAAGATTTATTGTTCGATGATGTACTGGCGGTAGAAGCTGCTGGTGAAGAACATGATGTTTTTGCTCAAGCGCTGCGAGACCAAGATGTTGATGTATTACTACTACACGACCTTCTAGCCGAGACTCTCGCAATCCCTGAAGCCAAGCGATGGCTATTACAAAATCAAATTTCAGATTATCGATACGGCCCAACCTTTGCCAATGAACTCCGTGAGCACCTCGCTGACATGGACAACGATCATCTTGCAACAGTTCTCACTGGTGGCCTAGCCTACTCAGAGCTATCCATAACCTCTACGTCTATACTGCCTAAGATGCACAAGGCTCTCGATTTTGTTATTGATCCACTGCCTAACCACTTATTCACGCGCGATACCTCATGCTGGATCTATGGTGGTGTTTCGTTAAATCCAATGATGAAAAAAGCCAGAAAGAGAGAAACCAACCATCTTCGCGCTATTTATCGTTGGCACCCTACGTTCGCCACGCAAAGCTTTGAAAACTATCTTGGAAATGAAAATGAGCACTACGACAACACCAATATCGAAGGGGGTGATGTATTAGTGATTGGCCGAGGTAGCGTGTTGATTGGAATGTCTGAGCGCACTACCCCGCAGGGCGTCGAAAACTTAGCCCATCGACTTTTTGAGACAGGACAAGCAACACAAGTCATCGCATTAAGACTGCCTAAGACCCGTTCATGCATGCACCTCGACACAGTAATGACCCAACTTAATGTGGATACCTTTTCTATCTATCCAGAAGTCATTAATTCCTCTCTGGAGACTTGGGTTCTAACTCCATCAGATAAAGGCCGTGTACACGCTGTTCAGGCTGACTCATACGCTAGCGCTATAAAAGATGCCTTGGGTTTGCAAGAGCTGAAGATAGTGACCACAGGAGGCAACAGTTATGAAGCCGAACGTGAACAGTGGAATGACGCCAATAACGTGTTAACCGTGAAGCCTGGTGTCGTGATTGGTTATGAACGCAATGTCTATACCAATGAAAAGTATGAACAAGCCGGTATCAAAGTCATATCCATTCCTGGGAACGAACTCGGTCGAGGGCGTGGCGGCGCTCGCTGCATGAGCTGTCCTATTGAAAGGGATGCGATCTAAATGAGTTTATATTTGATTTAATAGAATTTGTATGCAATAAAACATACATAACACCGAATGAGAGAACCCGTATGGCCTACAACCTAAGAAACCGTAACTTTCTAAAACTTTTAGATTTTACTCAAAAAGAGATTCAGTTCTTATTAGACCTTTCTGCCGACCTAAAAAAAGCTAAGTATGCAGGTACAGAGCAAAAGCGACTGCAAGGGAAAAACATCGCTCTTATTTTTGAAAAGTCTTCTACAAGAACACGCTGTGCGTTTGAGGTAGCAGCCTTTGATCAGGGCGCTCAGGTTTCTTATTTAGGCCCATCTGGTTCTCAAATTGGTCACAAAGAGTCGATGAAAGATACCGCTCGCGTCCTCGGACGTATGTATGATGGCATCGAGTATCGTGGTTTCGGTCAAGCTATTGTCGAAGAGCTAGGGGAATACGCCGGCGTACCAGTTTGGAATGGTCTAACTGACGAGTTTCATCCTACGCAAATCTTGGCAGACTTCTTAACTATGCAAGAACATGCGCGCGGAAAGCAGCTTCATCAAATTAGCTTTGCCTACCTTGGAGATGCGCGTAATAACATGGGTAATTCATTACTTGTGGGCGCAGCAAAAATGGGGATGGACATTCGCTTGGTTGCACCAAAGGCCTACTGGCCAGAAGAAGAGCTCCTCGCACAATGTCAGGAAATCGCCCAAAGCAGTGGGGCGACGATCACCCTCACTGAGGATGTTGTCTCTGGCGTAGAAGGCTGTGATTTCTTGTACACTGATGTCTGGGTCTCTATGGGTGAGCCTGCTGAAGCTTGGGAAGAGCGCATTGCCGTAATGAAGCCTTATCAAGTGAATATGGATGCAATTAAGGCAACCGGTAATCCACACGTTAAGTTCATGCATTGCTTACCTGCTTTTCATGATGACCAAACCACTGTAGGTAAAGAGATAGCTGCTAAATATGGTATGCAAGGTCTTGAGGTTACCGATGAAGTGTTTGAGTCTGAGCACTCAATTGTGTTTGATGAGGCGGAAAATCGTATGCACACCATCAAGGCTGTAATGGTTGCAACCCTAGGTCAATAATTCTGACGCAAACGCTTGCGATTGCATACCTAGCGCGTATAATCCCAAACGATAAATAGGAGGGTTGTATGCTACACCGTGGCAATCAAAACGTGACTAAGAAACACTGCCAGCGCCGTGTTCCACTCCTATTCATTCAGAATTGATTCTAGCCTCCCTTTTTAGGGGGGCTTTTTTGTGCGTACTATCAGGGGAAGAAACCATGCAAAACACGCTTTTCAATAAGCACATCATCTCCATTCCAGAGCTAAACCGCGAAGAGCTTGAGCTTATTGTGCAAACGGCAGGAAAACTCAAATCAGAGCCTATGCCTACACTACTAAAGAACAAGGTTGTCGCTAGTTGCTTTTTTGAGCCTTCTACGCGCACACGTCTATCATTTGAAACTGCAATTCAACGCGTTGGCGGCAGTGTCATTGGTTTCGACAACGGCGGTAACACCTCACTCGCAAAGAAAGGTGAAACCCTAGCAGACTCAGTACAGGTCATATCAACGTATGTTGACGCGTTTGTAATGCGCCACCCTCAAGAAGGCGCAGCTCGATTAGCATCAGAGTTTTCCAATGGTGTACCAGTGATTAATGCTGGTGATGGCTCAAACCAACACCCTACACAAACTCTACTAGACCTATTCTCAATCTACGAAACCCAAGGCCGTTTAGATAACCTTAACGTGGCTTTTGTCGGCGACCTTAAATATGGTCGTACCGTACACTCTCTTACTCAAGCATTGGCTAAGTTTGATAACGTTCGCTTCTACTTTATCGCACCTGAAGCTTTAGCTATGCCGGATTACATTTGTGAAGAGCTAGATGAAGCAGGCATTCAATATAGCCTGCATACCGATATGGAAAGCGTCATTCCTGAGCTAGATATCCTGTACATGACTCGCGTTCAAAAAGAGCGTTTTGACGAATCAGAGTACGCTCACATCAAGTCAGCTTATATTCTCACAGCAGCACAGTTAACAGAGGCACGTGAAAACCTAAAGGTTTTACACCCTCTACCTCGCGTTGATGAAATCACCGTAGATGTCGATAAAACACCTCACGCCTACTACTTTACCCAGGCTGAAAATGGTGTGTATGCCCGTGAAGCCCTGCTAGCACTAGTTCTAAACCAAACCCTGTAATAGAGGAGATTTAACCATGACTAAACCAACTCAATTACAAGTTGAAGCGATTAAAGACGGTACTGTAATCGACCATATTCCTGCACACGTAGGTATCAAAGTACTGAAGCTATTCTCAATGCAGAAGTCGAACGAGCGAGTCACCATTGGCCTAAACCTGCCTTCATCGGCACTGGGCGCGAAAGACATCCTGAAGATTGAGAACGTATTCATCAATGAAGAGCAAGCGAGCAAGTTAGCCCTTTACGCCCCTTACGCGACAGTCAATCAGATTGAAGATTACAAGGTGGTAAAGAAGCTGGAGCTAGAGCTGCCAAGCCAAGTTCGTGGTGTATTTGCTTGCCCTAACAGCAACTGTATTACCCACGGAGAGCCTGTTGAAAGTCAGTTCAATGTGGTTGAAAAGAAAGACAGCATTCGTTTGAAATGTAAATACTGTGAAAAAGTGTATTCACGTGAAGTGGTCACTGAGTTATAACTAGTATTCGCAAAAACAAAATAGAAATGGAATGAAAATGACGAAAGTACTGCATACTGACAATGCTCCAGCAGCAATCGGCCCTTATGTTCAAGGTGTTGACCTAGGCGGCATGGTAATGACTTCAGGTCAGATCCCTGTAAACCCAGAGACAGGCGAAGTGTCTTCTGATATTGCAGAGCAAGCGAGACAGTCTCTAGAAAACGTTAAGGCTGTAGTTGAATCATCAGGTCTAAGTGTTACCGACATCGTTAAGATGACGGTCTTTGTAAAAGACTTAAATGACTTTGGTACCGTCAACGAAGCATATGGCAAGTTCTTCGATGAGCACAATGTAGCTAACTACCCTGCACGCTCATGTGTAGAGGTTGCGCGTCTTCCTAAAGATGTAGGCATCGAGATCGAAGCTATTGCGGTTCGCAAATAAGACTATTTGCTAGTGACTAAAAAGGGAGCCGAAGCTCCCTTTTTTATTGTTTAGTTTTTCACGCCGTCAGCGGCATTTCTTGCATCGACTTCTTCGTCTAAGCTTTTTAGTTTTTCTTCCATCTGACCACGACAAAGCTCTGCCAATTTGCGCACATCGGTTTTGCTGTATTGTGAAGTATCCACCGGTGGTAGCATCTCGATAATCACATGACCGTTATTCCAGCGGTTTAGTTTGATCTTATCTTGAGTGGTACTACATACAATTGGAATAATCGGTGTTTCTGCACCAATTGCCGCGTGAAATGCTCCAGTCTTAAACGGCATCAAACCACGACCTCGAGAGCGAGTGCCTTCAGGGAACATCCATACAGAAAGGCTGCTTTCCTTCATTTTATCGATCACTTGATCAATAGTACCCATTGCTTTAGAGCGGTTGGCTCTATCAATAAGAATGTTACCTGTTAGCCAGTAGATCTGACCAAACAGAGGCAGCCATAATAGGCTTTTCTTACCCACAGTCACCACACTCGGTGTTACCGCAGAAGATACAGTGAAAAGATCCCAAGAGTTTTGATGGTTTGCAATGTATACAGCCTGACCACGCGTGTAAGCATCTTTCGGCAGTCTCAATTCTAATTTAACACCAAACACACGGTGCATTGCACCAAAGTATCGACCAAGGGTGAACACGTGTTTTGGGTTTCTTGGGCTAAATAGGCAGTAACCACACCCAAACACAAACATCAGTACAGCAAAAATTGCGACCATAACTATGCGCAGTAAAGCAATCATTGTTTCATTCCTAGCGATATCCTTCGCAGTTATATTGTTATACCCAAGATATCCAAATCTCGGGGACACTGTTCTTTAAGAAGGTTGTGCCCATGTTTTCCTAGGGCTTAGACTCATTGCATGCACCCGCTGTCAGCAGCGGAGCTTGACTCCACAAGTCTACCAAATAAAAAAGCCGAAACCATAAGGTTTCGGCCTGAAATAGCATCTAAATATCGTAATTAGTCACTAAATCTTTCTATATTAGCACCTAACAAGCTGAGCTTATGTTCAATGCGATCATAACCGCGATCAATATGGTAAATACGGTCGACTATAGTTTCACCCTTAGCGATGCAGCCAGCAATAACTAAGCTCGCTGATGCACGAAGATCTGTTGCCATAACCTGAGTACCACTTAGCTCATCGCTGTCGCCACAAATTACTGTGTGACCTTCGATTTCTGCTTTTGCGCCCATACGCTGTAATTCAGGCACATGCATGAAACGGTTTTCAAAGATGGTTTCGGTGATGACACCACCGCCTTTGGCCATCATGTTAAGCAGAGTAAACTGCGCTTGCATGTCTGTAGGGAAACCTGGGTGTGGCGCCGTACGAACAGTGATAGCTTTGAGCTCACGACCAGTCATATCAGCAGAGATCCAATCTTCGCCGGTCTCAACCTTAGCACCCGCCTCTTCTAGCTTAGCTAAAACAGCCTCTAGTAAAGACGCACGAGTATTACGACACACAACCTTGCCACCTGATACAGCAGCTGCAACAAGGAAGGTACCCGTTTCGATGCGATCAGGAACAACGGTATGCTCACCACCACCAAGACGCTCTACGCCCTCGATAGTAATTGTATCTGTACCTGCACCCGTGATTTTTGCACCTAAGGTATTTAGGAATTCAGCGGTATCAACAATCTCTGGTTCACGAGCAGCATTGTCTAGAACCGTAGTTCCTTCAGCTAGTGTTGCAGCACTCATAATGGTAATAGTGGCGCCTACGCTCACTTTATCCATCACGATGTGTGAGCCCTTTAGGCGTCCATCAACCTTAGCTTTAACATAGCCATCTTCTAGAGTGATTTCTGCACCAAGATGCTCAAGACCTTGAATATGCAAATCCACTGGACGCGCGCCGATAGCACAGCCACCCGGCAAACTTACTTGGCCTTCACCAAATCTTGCCACTAGAGGGCCTAATGCCCAAATAGATGCTCGCATGGTTTTGACTAGCTCGTAAGGCGCACAGAACTCGTTAATTTCAGATGAATCCACCAGCAAGGTAGTGGTATCGCCATCGCGCGATGCTTTTGCACCCAACTGTTGCAGTAGTGCCATGCTTGTATCGATGTCACGAAGTTTAGGAACATTGTGCAACGCTACAGGCTCTTCTGCCAATATTGCAGAGAATAAAATAGGTAAGGCCGCATTTTTAGCGCCAGAAATCGAAACCTCACCACTGAGTGGTGCTGACGATCCAGTTACTCGGAATTTTTCCATGACTTTTCCTTAAAGCGACATGAGTTTTTTATCGCGCTGCCACTCATCAGGAGTAAAAGCTTTGATTGATACCGCATGGATATCATTACGTTGGATATACTCCATCAAAGGTGCATAGATAAGCTGTTGCTTTTTAACACGACTCATACCTTCAAAAGATTCGTCAACGGCAATGACCTCATAGTGGCTACCTTCGCCTTTCACATGAATTTCTGCTAGCTGCAACGCGTCGTCGAGCAATTTCTTAACTTGTGTACTATCCACTTTTACCCTCAATCTCGATTTCTATATGCCCCGCCAGTAACGGCATTGCATTACTTACTTCAAATAGTGTAAGCAGTTTATTTGGTACAGATCGCAACATTATATGGCAGTTACAATTTTTTGCATGTTCAATTAAGTGCAGAATGAGTGCCATCGCCGCAGAATCGGAATTTAATATCTGTTTTAGGTCAATATCTAACCGTTCTGAGCTAGGTTGCCACGCAGAAACCTGCAACCATAGCTGTGGAACTGTGTTTCGATTAAGTACGCCTGTTATTTCAGCATGCTTTTCATCGATGATTGTCCAAGTTACGTTATTTTTCATTAATTGACTGACTCATAACGAATCGGAGTTTTAGCTAGCCTAGCCAACTCTTCCGTAACGGCTGGTAGACCATCAGTACGGATCTTTCCGCCCCACTCTGACTGTTTACTGGATATCAAACTGACACCTTCAGCAACCATGTCAAAGGCTTGCCACTCCCCAGTTTTTTTATCTTTACGCCACTTAAATTCAATCTTAATAGGCGGGCGGTCGCCTTGCACTATTTCTACTGGGATAGAAACGATACGCTGATCATCCCTTATCGGCTTTGGCTTCGAATATTTTATCTGCTGGTCTTTATACTGAGTAAGCACCTGTGCGTATGAGGTTACAAGATACTCGCGAAAGGCTACCAAAAAGTCTGCGACTTCGGCTTTATCCGCTCTTTTCAGGTGATTCCCCAATACCTTTAATCCCGCATAGCGATCATTTACGTAGGGCATTAGTTCTTCTTCTACCACAACCTTGAGTTGATCCGGAGACTCTCTTAGTTGAGCTTGCTCGCTTTTGAGTCGATCGAAAGTATTGCTCCCTACCTGTTCCATCATCTGATATGGCTGAGTCTTATCTATGGTCGCACCCCAGACAATCGGTGAACAAAGCATTAAAATCAATGAGATAAATCTAAGAATGCATTTCATACTTATTCTCCTGAACCATCACCAACGCTATATAAAAACTGTCCAATCAGATCCTCTAGCACCAGTGCCGATTTAGTATCTTCAATCAGGTCACCATCTTCGAGTAACTCTACATCCTCATCGATAAAGCCAGGTATCAAACTAATGTACTGCTCTCCTATTAAGCCTGAAGTCAATATGTGTGCACTTGAGGTATCAGGGAAGTGACCATAGTTTTCACCAATCGAGAGGGTCACTATGGGAGTATAGTATTTGGTGTCTAGGCTAATATCCGATACTCTCCCCACGACCACCCCACCAACCTTGACGGGAGAACGCACTTTGAGGCTACCTATATTGTCAAAATACGCTCTTAACTTATAACTGTCTTGGTTTCCTAGCGATTTTACATCGGCAACCTTAAACACCATAAAAAGCACCGCAATGATGCCAAGGATCATAAAACTACCGACCCAAAATTCTAACTTCCTTGATTGACTCATACTTAACTTCCAAACATTAATGCGGTAAGCACAAAATCCAGCCCCAACACGGCTAGAGAGGAATGCACTACTGTGCGAGTAGTTGCTTGACTGATGCCCTCTGAAGTAGGCACAGCGTCATAGCCGTTAAACAAAGCGATCCAAACTACAGTGATAGCAAATACCACAGATTTTATTAGGCTATTGCCAATATCTCGGCCAAGTTCCACAGAGGATTGCATTGCCGACCAAAAACTTCCGTGATCAATGCCCTTCCAATCAACACCGACCAACTGACCACCCAAGATGCCAATAGCAATAAAGATCATAGTAAGCAGTGGCATCGAAATCACGCCAGCCCAAAACCTTGGATTGATAATGCGCTTTAACGGGTCTACTGCCATCATCTCTAGGCTCGATAACTGCTCAGTTGCCTTCATTAAGCCTATCTCAGCGGTCAATGCAGACCCTGCACGCCCAGCAAACAGTAACGCTGTTACTACAGGACCTAATTCTCGCAATAAAGATAAGGCAACCATCTGCCCTAGGCTTCCCTCTGCGCCATAATCAACTAGCACCACATAGCCTTGAAGGCTCAAAACCATACCGATAAACAGCCCTGACACCATAATGATTGCCAAGGATTGCACCCCGACTGAATGAAGCTGTTTAATTAGCAGAGGGAAGCTCTTTAACGGTTCCGGCTTACTCAATAATGCACCGAGCATCATAAAGGTCGCTCTGCCAAAAGAGCGGCTTAGCCTCACTCCTGAAGCGCCAAAATCAGCAACCTTGTTAACCACTTTAGACATCATCGTAGAAACAGATCCTTCTCTAATTGCCGTGAAGGAAATGCAAAGGGCACCGCACCATCTGCATTTCCTTGCAAAAACTGCTGAACCCTTGGATCGGCGCTCTGTTCGATCTCTTTAGGCTGCCCTTTGGCAATAATTTTCTTGTCTGCCATCAAATACACATAGTCAGCAATGCTCATAACCTCGGGTACATCATGAGACACCACGATAGAGGTAATACCTAAGGCTTGATTTAGCTTTTGAATCAACTCAACCAATACACCCATTGTAATAGGGTCCTGCCCCACGAAAGGTTCATCGTACATAACCACTTCAGGGTCTAACGCTATCGCTCGAGCTAGAGCAACTCTTCGCGTCATTCCTCCAGACAGCTCGCTAGGCATCAAGCCTGCAGCTCCTCTCAAGCCAACCGCTTCTAGCTTTAAAAGTACAATGGTATGAATGAGCGATTCGGGCAGAGCGGTATGTTCACGAATTGGAAAGGCTACGTTGTCAAAAACCGTCAAATCGGTAAAAAGTGCCCCCGATTGAAACAGCATGCTCATTTTCTTTCGGGTTTGGTATAGCTGCCCTCGACTCAAGGCTGGGATATTATTGTCTTCAAACCATATCTCTCCACTATCTGGCTGTATCTGCCCGCCAATTAGCTTCAATAATGTGGTTTTACCAATGCCCGATGGCCCCATAATAGCGGTAATTTTTCCTTCAGGAATGGATAAACTGATGTCATCAAAAATCACCCTATTGCCACGCGAGAAGGTGACATTATTGAGAATGATTTTAGGATTTGGTTCAGCCATCGACACTCCTTGTCCAGACTATGCACGCGCAATATATTAAAAAGGTTGAATAAATCAGTTAGTTGCTCGACTTAATCATAGGAATTTTATTAGACTTATGTGTAAATAATTTGTCTAAAATCTTCCCTTTTTGACAGCTTAACGTCAAAATCACTGTTTAACTCGCATCAATTAATAAAGAGTCCAATAATGATCGTAGCGATTTGTCTTCTTGTCGTCGGCTTAATCATGCTGGTATGGAGTGCCGATAGACTGGTATTCGGTTCCGCAGCGCTGGCCAGAAACTTCGGAATTTCTCCTCTCGTCATCGGTATGACCATTCTTGCTATGGGCTCTTCTGCTCCTGAGATGATGGTATCTGCAACCGCTGCTCTAGAAGGCAAAACCGATACTGCGGTAGGTAATGTACTGGGCTCGAACATTGCCAATATAGCCCTTATCCTCGGTATTACAGCGCTTGTTAAACCTCTTTCAGTAAGCTCGGGCGTTTTACGTCGTGAGCTGCCTCTAATGATAGGTGTGACCTTGATTGCCGGCGGCATCATGTGGAATCACTACCTAGGCTTCATGGAAGGTGTATTGCTGGTTGTTCTGTTCGCCGCATTCATCATCACTATGCTTCGTATCTCGCGCGCAGAAAAGCTCAAGGGCGACACCATGATCAGCGAGCAAGAATCTGAAGTTCCTGATGGCGTCGACAATAAGAAAGCCGCATTTTGGGTGGTTGTCGGTCTCATAGTTTTACCTATTTCAGCGGATCTGCTGGTCAACAACGCTGTGATCATTGCTAAGTACTTTGGAATGAGTGACTTGGTTATTGGCCTAACTATTATCGCCGTTGGTACCAGCCTGCCTGAACTAGCGGCCTCGCTTGCAGGTGTGATGAAAGGCGAAGATGACATGGCAGTGGGTAACATCATCGGCTCAAATGTATTTAACATTCTTGCTGTAATGGGTATTCCAGGTCTTCTTAATCCATCATTTCTTAACGAAGATGCGATGAATCGCGACTTTTGGGTGATGCTGGGTGTTTCTTTGCTATTGGTGGTCATGGCACTCGGTAAGTCCAGAAGCATTAACAGAATTGAAGGTAGTATTCTGTTCCTGTTATTTATCGCCTATCAAGGCTACTTGATCATGAACGTGTAGAATTGAGTATCAAAGGAATCAACCGTGTCTTCAAAATTTGACTATCAAAAAGCTGCACAAGAAGTTCTAGATATAGAAATTGCAGGACTGACTCAGCTATCTCAATATTTTAATGCCGATTTCAATCGTGCCTGTGATGCCATTTTAGAAAACAAACACGGCAAGGTCGTGGTAATGGGAATGGGCAAATCTGGCCATATAGGCAACAAGATTGCAGCAACGCTGGCGAGTACTGGTACCTCTGCCTTTTTTGTTCACCCTGGAGAAGCGGCGCACGGCGACCTTGGCATGATTGCTAAAGGGGACATTGTTATCGCCATTTCCAATTCTGGTGAATCCTCTGAGATTCTATCGCTGTTCCCGGTATTGAAACGGTTGAACATCCAGATCATTAGCATGACGGGTAAGCCAAACTCGAATATGGCTAAGCTGGGTGACATTCACCTGTGTATTGCCGTGCCTCAAGAAGCTTGCCCAAGAGAGTTGGCACCGACTAGCAGTACCACAGCAACCCTAGTTATGGGCGATGCTTTGGCTATGGCTCTAATGCAAGCAAGAGGCTTTACTGCTGAGGACTTTGCACTTTCTCATCCGGGTGGTGCACTAGGGCGCAAGTTGCTATTAAAATTAGAAAACATTATGCACACTGGCTCAGCAGTTCCTAAAGTTAAAGCAGATGCTTTGATTAAAGATGCCCTGATTGAAATCAGCCAAAAAGGCTTAGGCATGACGGCGATTGTTGATGATCAGGACAAAATACTAGGTATATTCACCGATGGTGATTTGCGACGCCTATTAGATAAGCGTATTGACATCCACAGCACCGAGATTGGTGATGTAATGTCAAAGAACCCAAGCTTTGCCTCGCCATCTCTATTGGCAGTTGAAGGGCTAAATATGATGCAGCAACGCAGCATCACGGCCTTGTTACTATGTGAAGATGATAAATTGGTTGGTGCCCTCAACATGCACGACCTTCTTAAAGCCGGAGTAATGTAATTCATGACTGAAATGGTCAACTCTCTATACGGTCCAGTTTCAAAACCTGTTTTTGCCATAGCAAAAGAGATCAAACTACTCATCTGTGATGTGGATGGCGTCTTCTCTGACGGTCTTGTTTACATGGGCAATGATGGTGAAGAATTAAAAACCTTTCACACCCGTGATGGCTATGGCGTGAAATCGCTTATGAACGCGGGTATTGAAGTTGCCATCGTCACAGGTCGCCGCTCACAAATCGTTGAAAACCGCATGCGCGCTTTAGGTATATCGCTTATCTATCAAGGCCAAGATGACAAAATCAAAGCCTACAACGACATCGTTGATAAACTAGGTATCCAGCCAGAACATACTGGGTACATCGGTGATGATCTCATCGATTGGCCCGTGATGGACAAGGTTGCCCTTAAAGTCTGCGTCAATGATGGGCACCCATTGCTGGTTCAGCGTGCCAACTACGTGACCAAGATTAAAGGCGGACACGGTGCAGTACGCGAAGTCTGCGATCTCATCCAGGAAGCTAGAGGTGAACTTGAGCAACACAAAGGCTTGAGCATATGACGGGTTCTCGCATTTTTCAGATAGTGCTAATCGGAGTTATCTGTTTTTCCGGTTACTACCTACTGACAAATCAAGAACAAGTGGTTATTCAGGTCGAGCCTAGTGCCGAGCTGCCGATGTTTACTGGGCGATTGGTCACGAATACCAATTATAACCAAGAGGGTATTCGTAATTACAAGATCACCTCAGAGAAGCTTGACCATTATGCCGACAGTGGTGACACCTTATTTGATAACATCGTGATGTATGTGTATCGTGAGGGGACTGTCGAAGAGTGGCAAGTAGTTTCAGATAAAGCCGTTTTAGATAACAATCATCACCTGACGCTGGAAGGCAATGTCATTGCGACCAACTTGCTTCCCGACGCCAGCTTTGAAACATTAACTACAGACAAAATGACTATTGAACTGGACACCAAAGACTTCAACTCTGATGTTCAGGTTACTCTCGAAGGGCCACAGTTTGTGAATATTGGCCAAGCAATGGAGGGAAATCTGGATGATAACGAAGCGGTGTTATTCAATAGTGTACAAGGGATCTATGAAAACTCTCAGCCTTAGTCTTTTACTAGGAATATTGCTGTCTCCTGCTGCTCTCGCGCTATCAACAGATTCAGAGCAGCCGGTTTACATCGACTCAGACAGTCAGCACCTCGATATGAAGAGCAACAAAGTGACCTTTATTGGCGATGTAAAAATGCGCCAAGGAAGCATCAACGTTGAGGGTGATAAAGTCATTGTATTCCGTAACCCCGAAGATGGCTCAATCAAAGAAATCGAAGCCTATGGAGAGCTAGCTAAGTTCTCTCAGCTTACTGATGATGGTAAAACCATTCGCGGTCACGCAGAAGAACTTTACTACAACATGGCAGAAGACCAATTAACTATGGTCAAGCAGGCGATGCTGGCTCAGGATGACAGCACCATTAGTGGTCAGCGCATCAAATACCATATCACTACCGAGAAAATGATCGCTGAAAGTGGCGAAGGCTCTCGAGTTTCAACGGTATTACAGCCACAACCTAAACAGCCAAAAGAGAAGAAATAGTCAACCTATGGCAATACTCAAAGCTGAACACCTAGCGAAAAGCTACAAAAACCGCAAAGTGGTTGCTGACGTGAGTCTGCAAGTAGAATCAGGACAAATTGTTGGCCTACTAGGCCCTAACGGTGCAGGCAAAACGACATCGTTTTACATGATAGTAGGTCTAGTGGCTCGCGATGAAGGCCAAATCCTCATTGACGACCAAGACATTAGTATTCTTCCTATGCATAGCCGCTCTAGAATGGGTATCGGCTACTTGCCTCAGGAAGCGTCTATATTCAGAAAGCTTTCTGTTGAAGATAACATCTATGCTGTGTTGCAAACTCGCAATGAAATATCCAAACAAGAGCGAGATGAGAAGCTAGAAGAATTGCTCGACGAGTTTAATATTCAGCACATTCGTAAAAGTAACGGCATGGCACTTTCTGGTGGTGAACGTCGACGCGTAGAAATCGCCAGAGCACTAGCAGCAAACCCACAGTTTATCTTGTTAGATGAACCGTTTGCTGGCGTAGACCCAATATCCGTCATCGACATCAAAAAGATCATTGAACATTTAAGAGACCGTGGCCTAGGTGTTCTCATCACAGACCACAACGTGCGTGAAACCCTAGACGTATGTGAACGCGCATACATTGTTAGCCAAGGACACCTAATAGCAGAAGGAACCCCTGAGCAAGTCCTAAGCAACGAGCAGGTTAAGAAAGTTTACCTGGGTGAACAGTTCCGTCTATAGACGGTTCGTTTCGGGCGACTCATTATCATGAAAGCGGCATTACAACTCAAATTCGGTCAGCAACTCGCAATGACCCCTCAGTTGCAGCAAGCCATTAGACTGCTGCAATTGTCGAGCCTTGAGCTTCAGCAAGAGATTCAGGAAGCCCTAGATTCCAATCCACTTCTTCAAGTTGTAGAAGACAATAACCAAACAGACGAAAAAACAGAATCATCGCAAGAAACACCCACAGAAACCGTAACAGAAGCAAGTGCTCAAGATAGCGCTGAACTGATGGCAGCTAATTCCATTAGTGAAGACTTGGCGATGGATACTTCTTGGGAAGATGTTTACAGCTCTAACTCTGGTAATACCGGCATCGCAGCGGATGATGAATTACCAATTTATCAAGGCGAGACTCAAACTAGCCTTTATGATCATCTGTTATGGCAACTAGAGCTAACTCCCTTTACCGAGACTGACCACGCTATTGCGATAGCCATTATTGATGCTATCGATGACAGAGGCTTTTTAACCCTTTCCACTGCCGATATTACTGCGAGCTTGTCTCTTCCTGATATCGAAGAAGATGAAACCGTAGCAGTACTCAAACGTGTTCAACAATTTGAGCCTTTAGGCGTGGGCTCGCGTAACCTACAAGAGTGTTTGTTGCTGCAACTGAATGCTCTACCTGACGACACTCCACGTAAGCAACAGGCTTGCGAGATCTTAGAAAACTATATCGATCATTTAGCCAATCGCGACTACAAAATGATCGTTAAAGAAACTAAGCTCAAAGAGAGTGATTTGATCGCGGTTTTACAGCTTATTCAGCAGTTAGATCCGCGACCAGGAAGCCAAATTGGTGAAAACGACATCGAGTATGTGATACCGGATGTCAACGTGATCAAAGTGAATGGTAAGTGGACGGTCTTTCTCAATAATACGAGTACGCCTAAGCTAGAAGTTAACCAGCATTACGCGACCATCACTGGTGCAAATAGCGATGACAATCAATACATCAAAGACCAGCTTCAAGAAGCAAAGTGGCTAATTAAAAGTTTAGAGAGTCGTAATGATACTCTGCTCAAAGTCGCAAGATGCATCGTCGAGACCCAACAAGAGTTTTTCGACAAGGGTGAAGAAGCAATGCAACCGATGATATTGAACGACGTCGCGCAAGCTATTGATATGCACGAATCGACTATTTCACGTGTCACAACTCAGAAATATATGCACACACCGCGCGGTATTTTTGAGCTAAAATATTTCTTCTCAAGTCACGTCAGCAATGATGAAGGTGAGGACAAGTCTTCAACAGCTATCAGAGCATTAATCAAAAAATTGGTAGCCGAAGAGAATAGCGCCAAACCGTTGAGCGATAACAAAATTGCCACCCTACTCGCTGAACAAGGGGTGAAGGTAGCAAGACGCACCGTGGCAAAATACCGTGAATCACTAGGTATTGCCCCATCGAGTCAGCGAAAACGCCTAGTTTAGGCATCACTAGAAGGAACGCTTATGCAAATCAATATCAAAGGCCACCATGTAGAGCTTACTGAGTCACTTCAAGAGTACGTTGATACCAAGTTTCAAAAATTAGAGCGTTTCTTCGAGCACATCACCAATGTGCATGTGATCCTAAAACTCGAGAAAGTTAATCATATCGCAGAAGCCACACTACACGTTAGCCAAGGCGATATTCACGCTGCTGCAGAAGAAGAAAACATGTACGCAGCTATCGATGCACTAGTTGATAAGCTAGTACGCCAGCTGACCAAGCATAAAGAAAAGTTAAGTAATCACTAACCATGCAAATTAATGAAGTATTGTCGTTGGACTGCACTAAAAGTGCAGTCCATTGTACGAGTAAGAAGCGCGCACTAGAACTCATCAGCCAAATTGCAGCTACACACACAGGTCATGATTCAACAGACCTATTTGAATGTATGCTGGGCAGAGAAAAACTAGGTAGTACAGGCATAGGCAACGGAATCGCTATTCCTCACGCGCGCATGAGTAATTCAGACAAGGCGATTGCTGTACTACTACAGTGTGATGAAGCCATTGAATTTGATGCCATCGATAATCGTCCGGTTGACCTGTTATTTGCGCTACTTGTCCCTGAAGACCAGTGTAAAGAACACCTTAAAACGCTTTCTTGTATGGCTGAACGACTCAACGACAAGAAAGTTCTCAAGCAGCTTCGTCATGCCAAGTCCGACGAAGAGCTATTCGAGATCATGATCTCCGAATCGATTGAGTGCCCAAAGGAATAAAAGCATGTCCGAACCACGCCAGCTAGTTGTTGTCAGCGGTAACTCCGGTGGTGGCAAGAGTGTAGCCTTACGTGCCCTAGAGGATATTGGCTACTACTGTGTTGATAACCTTCCGGTAACGCTACTTAGCGCCTTTGTTGATGGCTTGAGCCCACAACAGAGAAGAGTTGCCGTAAGCATAGATATTCGCAACCTACCGACAAACCCTAGCCAAGTGGCTGCGGTACTGACCACCCTTGATGATTCAGTTCAGGTAACAGTGTTATACCTTGAAGCCAATGAAGAAACACTGGTTAAGCGTTACAGTGAAACCCGAAGGATCCACCCACTCTCTCTCGTTGAAGATTCACGCTCGTTGCAACAAGCCATAGTGGAAGAGAAGCGACTTCTCTCAGGGCTTAAAGAGCAAGCTGATTTGGTCACCGATAGCAGTAAACTCTCTATTCATGAATTGAGTGAGATGGTGCGCAAGCGTATTTTGGGTCGCGATGGTCAAGAGTTGGTGATGGTGTTCCAATCCTTTGGCTTCAAACACGGCCTACCTTCTGATGTGGATTATGTGTTTGATGTTCGATTCCTGCCCAACCCTCACTGGGAGCCTGAATTACGTCCTCTCACGGGCTTAGATAAACCTATTCAGGACTACCTATTTGGCTTTGAAGATGTGGTTGAACTCAAACAGCAAATACAAACTTTCATTGAACGCTGGTTGCCGTCTCTAGAGAAGAATAATCGCAGTTATCTTACCGTAGCTATAGGCTGTACTGGCGGTAAGCATCGCTCCGTTTTTCTGACACAACAAATCGGTGAATACTTTCAAAATCAAGGCCAACACGTCCTAATTCGTCACAACGAATTGGAGAAAAGCCAATGACAGAGTCTCGCACCCTGCTCATCGTCAATAAACTAGGCTTACATGCGCGCGCTGCCGTTAAATTGGTAGAGCTAGCGCAAAGCTTCGATGCAAAAGTCAGTGTTCACAACGAAGAAAGTAGCGCCGAAGCAGACAGTGTTATGGCCTTGCTAATGCTAGAATCAGCTCAAGGTGAACACGTGACTGTCACTGCAGACGGTGCTGATGCATCGCAAGCTCTTGACGCTATTTGCTCTCTTATCGAAGGTAAATTTGAGGAAGACGAATAGTTTTCGTCCACTCAAATTAATTTCTTCTTTTAGCCCTAATAACTTATTAACCCCTTGAATAAAATAAGCTAATATCCTTCTATTAAACTATTCAGTGAACAAAAAACTAACGGAGGCAAATAATGGCGGAACAGATCGAGTTTGATCAAGCCCACCAAACGCTCCAAGAAGTTAGTGATGCACTGGATAACGGTCGCTTTGTCTTCGTACGACGCCAACTGCAAAGTATGGAGCCAGAGGACATTGCACATCTCCTCGAAGCCTCTCCAAGAAAAAGCCGTGAAGTATTGTGGCAACTCACCGATCCCGAAGACTACGGTGAGATTCTTGATGAATTAAGCGAAGACGTTAAAGATAACCTCGTTTCCAAAATGGCCCCTGGTAAGCTTGCAGAAGCCACCGAGGGTATGGATACCGATGATGTCGCCTACGTACTTCGAAGCCTGCCAGATGACGTCTCACAGCAAGTTCTAGGCCAAATGGATGCAGCGGATCGACTTCGCGTTGAAACTGCCCTTTCTTATCCAGAAGATACCGCTGGCGGGATAATGAATACCGACGTAACCACTATTCGTGGTGATGTCGATATTGACGTAGTGCTTCGCTACATGAGAATGAAAGGCGAACTGCCCGAGGCAACGGATACCCTCTATGTTATTGATAATGATGATCGACTCATCGGTAACCTATCACTAACTACACTGCTGACTACTCAGCCCGACATTCCCGTCATTGACGTAATGGAAGATGCCGATGAGGCGATCTCTGTTGACCTCAGTGATACCGATGTTGCTAGTCTGTTTGAGCGTCGAAACTGGGTATCGGCCCCTGTGGTCGATGAGAATCAACACCTAGTCGGCCGTATCACTATCGATGACGTGGTGGATATTATTCGTGAAGACGCCGAGCACTCAATGATGAGTATGGCTGGTCTTGATGATGACGAAGATACCTTTGCTCCTGTAGTGAAGTCAGCGCGTCGCCGAAGCGTATGGCTCGGAGCGAATGTTCTAGCTGCATTAGCTGCAGCTTCTGTTTCAAACATGTTTGAGGCAACCCTCGAGCAAATGGCAGCGATTGCTATCTTAATGACTATCGTGCCATCAATGGGCGGTGTTGCCGGCAACCAAACCGTGGCGCTGGTTATTCGTGGCTTGGCATTAGGTCATATCGGTGACAGTAACCGCAAAGAACTATTGATGAAAGAGGCTGCTATTGGCTTCTTAAACGGCATCCTATGGGCTCTGATCATTGGTGCAATTGTTGTGTTCTGGAAGAGTGATTGGATGCTAGGCATGATCATCTCAGCAGCTATGCTAACCAATCTATTCATAGCGGGCGTTGCCGGTGTAACCGTACCGATTGTGCTGAAAAAGATGAATATCGACCCTGCGCTAGCGGGGGGTATGGCCCTAACAACCATTACTGATGTTATTGGCCTATCGGTATTCCTTGGTTTAGCGACAGTGTTTTTGCTGTAGGAATTTGGTTATAAGGGCATCAAGATAACTGAATCTAATTTTTCAGCTTAAATCTCTTTATAGTTCGCCCTTAAATATCAAATTTAATCCAATAAAAAACGAGCCAAACGGCTCGTTTTTCTGTCACTGATTACTGGGCTTAAGCGCCTGCAACCTTCATCGATTCAATCAGCATCGAGCCTGTTTGGATTTGAGAGCGAGTCTCCACATCGTTACCTACGGCAACAATTTTCTGGAACATATCTTTTAGGTTACCAGCGATTGTGACCTCTGATACAGGGTATTGGATCACGCCATTTTCAACCCAGAAGCCTGCCGCACCGCGAGAGTAATCACCCGTTACGCCATTAACGCCCTGTCCCATCAACTCAGTGACCAAGAAACCTGTGTCTAGCTCTTTGAGCATCGCTTGATAATCTTGACCTGTAGATTGAACAAACCAGTTGTGAATACCACCAGCATGCCCAGTTGTGGTCATACCCAGTTTACGTGCGGAATAGCTCGTTAGTAGATAGGTCGCAAGCTTGCCATCGGTGATGATATCGTAATCTTTGGTCTGTACACCCTCGCTATCAAACGGAGTTGATGCTAAACCGCGCAGCAGATGTGGTTTCTCATTGATATTGAACCACTCTGGCAATATTTGCTTGCCTAGATGATCCAGTAAGAAAGAAGACTTACGATACAAACTGCCACCACTGATTGCTGTGACCAAGTGGCCCATCAGGCCTGTTGCAACTTCCGCCGCAAACATAATCGGATATTCACCGGTTTCAATTTGACGAGCATCGAGACGGTCTACGGTTCTTTGAGCCGCTTTCAAACCAACGTCTTTCGCTGACCACAGATCTTCAGCACGACGCGCCACACTATAGCTATAGTCACGCTCCATATCGCCGGTAGCGCCTGCACCAATCACACAGCAACTTACGCTATGACGACTAGATGGATAGCTAGCTAACACGCCGTGAGAGTTGCCGTACACTCGAATACCATAGTGAGTATCGTAGCTTGCACCATCACTTTGCTTGATCTTATCGCTGTAGCTAAGTGCCGCTTGTTCAGCCTCAATGGCGATTTGAGCTATTTGGTCAGGGTCTGGCTCGTAAGGGTGGAAAAGATCCAGGTCTTTTATCTCTTTGACCATAAGCTCAGCAGGAGCTGGACCTGCACACGGGTCTTCAGAGGTATACTTTGCAATATCTAGAGCGGCTGCCACGGTTTGCGCGATAGCTTTTTCGCTCAAGTCAGAAGTAGAGGCACTGCCCTTCTTTTGACCTCGGTAAACTGTGATACCCAGAGCACCGTCGCTATTAAACTCGACGTTCTCCACTTCACACATACGAGTGGATACACTGAGACCGGTAGATTTGTTGATCGCAACCTCAGCACCATCGGCTTCGGCAGAGGCTAAACTCAATGCTTTTGAGACAGCTTCTTCTAATTCTACTTTTTGTTGGGCAATTTGTTGTCTAGCGTCCATAGTTAAATCAAATATTTGCAGGCAATAAAGGTTAGAATAACAAGCTTTTCGCATTCTCCCCACTTTGTTTGGTAAAATAAACGACATTAAGCGAAATACGCATTAAGAATTGAGTAACTAAGAGCAGATTATGGCCAGAAAAAATCAGAAAGCCCCTTGGGAAGAAGAAGAGGAAATCATTTGGGTAAGTAAAACCGAAATGAAAGAGGACATGGAAGCCCTGCAAAAGCTAGGTGAAGAGCTTGTAGGCTTAAAACCTTCAGTGCTGGAGAAGTTTCCATTGCCTGATAGCCTAGCTGAAGCGATTAAAGATGCTCAGCGTTTTAATAAAGAAGCAAAGCGTCGCCAATTACAGTTCATTGGCAAGCTGATGAGACAAATTGAAGTTGAACCAATTCAAGCTGCGCTCGATAAACACCGCAACAAGCACTCACAGGCTTCATCTGAGCTGCATAAGCTAGAAGCGTTGCGTGATCGTGTGGTTGAAAATGGCGACTCTGCAATTGAAGAAGTGTTAAACCAGTTCCCATCAGCAGACAGACAGCGCTTACGTCAGTTAGCTCGTCAAGCCAACAAAGAGAAGAAAGCGAGCAAGCCACCTAAGGCTTATCGTGAGATCTTTCAGGTGCTGAAAGAGTTAAACGAAGAAGTTTAAAGATTTAAAATCAACGTCATCCTGAACCTTGATTCAGGACCTTAGGTACAGCCCTAGCTTGTATTTTATAGATAACTAGTTAGTTCTGCACTTTCTAAGGTCCTGGATAGCCGCTGGGCGGCTTCCAGGATGACGATTTGAGGTCGCTCGACCTAATCAGTACCACCTACCGTAATACTGTCTAACTTCAATGTAGGCTGGCCAACACCCACAGGGACGCTTTGTCCAGCCTTGCCACACACACCAACGCCTTTATCTATCTGTAGGTCATTACCTACCATAGAGACCTGTTGCATCGCCTCAATACCAGAACCGACCAAAGTAGCGCCCTTTACTGGACGAGTAATTTTGCCGTCTTCGATCAAATAAGCTTCTGAGGTTGAGAACACGAATTTACCAGACGTAATATCAACCTGACCACCAGCAAAGCTTGGGGCATAAATGCCCTTCTTCACGGTAGAAATGATCTCTTCAGGAGTATGTTGACCTGGTAGCATGTAGGTATTGGTCATGCGAGGCATAGGAAGATGAGCGAATGACTCACGACGACCATTCCCCGTTGGCGCAACACCCATTAAACGAGCATTCAACTTATCTTGCATGTATCCCTTCAGAACACCATTCTCAATCAGGGTATTGTATTGCCCTTCTACACCTTCATCATCAATATTCAAAGAACCACGACGATCCATCATGGTGCCATCATCAACGATAGTACAAAGATCTGACGTCACCTTCTCGCCAACCTTGCCAGAGAATACCGATGACTGCTTACGGTTAAAATCACCTTCTAGACCGTGCCCAACTGCTTCATGAAGTAACACGCCCGGCCAGCCAGCACCAAGCACAACAGGCATAGCGCCTGCAGGTGCCGCGTCCGATTCAAGGTTAACAAGAGCAAGGCGAATTGCCTCATCAGCCATGTGCGTAGCCACAGTTTTATCTCCATCCATTGCTAGGAATCGTTGATAGTCATAACGACCACCGCCACCTGATGAGCCACGTTCACGACGCTCTCTGCGCTGGGCCAATACACTAATAGATAGACGCACTAGTGGACGAATATCTGTTGCATAAGTGCCATCCGTTGCAGCAACCAATACCTGCTCGTAAACACCACTGATACTGATATTCACTTCTGATACCAAAGGCTCTTTCGTACGAATGTAGACGTCTAGCTCTTTCAGCAAATCGATCTTCTGTTGCTTTTCCAGACTTTGTAATGGATTTACACCCGAATAGTGCTGATGAGAATTGTGTCGAGAAAATGCCTGCACTTGAGCTGTTTGCCCTTGCTTGGCAATACCACGTGCTGCAATTGCACTTTGCTTTAAGCTATCAGCCTGAATTTGATCTGAATAAGCAAAACCTGTTTTCTCTCCACTTACCGCTCTAACACCAACACCTCTATCAATGTTGAATGAGCCATCCTTGATAATGCTGTCTTCCAAAACTAGTGTTTCATGCCAGCTTGATTGGAAATAAACATCTGCGTAATCGATATCTCGAGTAGCGATCATAGAAAGCGTATTGCTTACATCCTGCTCAGTAAGGCCTGTAGGGGCTAGCAGTTCTTGTTCTACTTGTTCAATAGTCATAATCTACTCTTTATCCTCATTATTGATGAGGTTAGAAATTTTCTGATGTGAAGCGACAGGCATTGCCTTGCGAACCTTCTCCACTTGATGTAATTCAATGTCGGCTACTAAATTGCACGGGGTCATAGCCCCCTGTGTGACGATTTTTCCCCATGGGTCAATTACCATAGAGTGTCCCCAAGTTTGTCTGTTGGCTGAGTGGTAGCCACACTGCCCAACACCAATTACCCAAGCTTGGTTTTCAATAGCTCTAGCGCGAAGTAATACTTCCCAATGCGCCTCTCCCGTGACCGCAGTAAAAGCCGCAGGCACGAGAATAATCTCGGCACCCTGCTCTCGCAGAAGGTTATACAAATGCGGAAATCTTAGGTCATAACAGATCGAAAGCCCCAACCTTCCTACGGGCGTGTCGATGACTTGTGGTTGTATGCCATGAGAAAAACAATCGGACTCTCTATAGCTACCATGTTCATCTTCAACCTCTACATCAAACAAGTGCATCTTGTTGTAATGTGCGACTAACTCTCCGTTATCATCAAATACTAAGCTCGCAGAATAAAGGTGCGTCGCATTGCTGCGTATAGGAAAAGAACCAATCACAATCCAAGTTTGCAGCTCTTTTGCTAATTGCGCCAATTTGGATTGAATTGACCCAGAGTTCAACTCTTCCGCGATACCTTGATATGCCTGTGCATTATCAAACAACAAGCTGTTCTCTGGTGTCACAATCAGCTGACAACCTTGTTTGGTCAACCCTCGCAACTGCTGCTCAATGAACTGCAAATTCTCAGTAACATCATTGCCTGATGTCATCTGAATCAAACCTATCCTTGGTTTATCCATCATGAGTTATTTTCCCTGTGATTGAAGCTGCTTTGGAACCTCGTAATCAGCTTTACGACGAGACTTCTCTTTAACTTGAGGTGCGTTCATTGGGCCTTTAACCTCATACGTAACTTGGGTGATAACCTCAATAACTGGCGCTACCACCGTACTTATTGCCAATACATAAAGAGCAGTCTGAGGTGCTACAGCAAAAGCGGTTAGCATAGGTATACCTGACGTAACATCCGGTTTAAACGTAACTTCCGCATCCACCATCTGAGTGTTCAAGTTGGCTAAACCACGGATAGTCATATCCCCAGAAATAGAGTCCATCTTCAGGTCATTAGTAACAAAAATACCATTTTCTACCTTACCTGTACCCTTGATAGAATCGAACGCTAAACCATCGTCAAATACATCACTGAAATCCAGCTGCATACGTCTAATAATAGAATCGAGGCTAAACATACCCAAAAGCTTGGCCGCGCCTCCGACATCCGAGATAACACCACGACCAAGCTCTGCTTTGAGCGTGCCGTTAATGGTGTCGACTTGCATATTCCAGGGAGAGCCTTTCCACTCTAATGATGAGTTCAGGTTAAACGAGGCCTTCTGTATACCTGAATCAATGCCAAAGCGCGCCATAATTTCAGAGTTATCTTCGCCTTCCATACTTAAACCAAGATGCGTTGTACTATCATCATCGGTCAGCTCCCACCAACCATTGGCTAACACACTTGATGTGCCACTGGTAAAATTGGCTTTATCCCAAACGATGCGCTGGCCATCATGGTTCATCACCACATCAACCTTACCCACCTTGTAACCCTGCATCCAAAAATCGTCGATCTTTAGATCAAGGTTAGGCATTTTCTCGAAGAACTTTCGGTCAAAATCGGTAATGAGTGGTTTAGTGTCATCCTTCCTCTCTTTGACCTCAGTTTTAGCGACAGACTCTTTAACGAGACTCTTTGGTTCTGCGAAATAAAGCTGCAGAAGTGACAGATCAATCCCTAAATCAGAACCGTCATATTCAGCCTTACCTTTTACTTGCGAGCTGTCTATGTTGTATAGCCACTGATTGCCTCTCTTACGAGCAAGAAAATCCACCTCATTCCAATCCAAACCACCAACTTTAATGCTATTGGTCTGCACTTGAATACGTTGTGGGACAGGAAATTCTGGAGCGTTAAGCTCACTAAGGATAGGCTTAGGTCCTACACTTGGTCGCTCCAATGCAGCAACCCATTCATCTAGATTAAACTCTGGCAAGCGTAGCGAAGCATGATGCCCCACAATAGGGCTTACTCGGAAACTGCCCGAGCCAATCACAGTATTGGTTGCTTCAAGAACAGGTCTTCCCTGAGTGATATCAATCTCAGTCTGAAATTTAGCGGTAGGAAGCTGTAGCCTAGCTGAAATCGACTCCTGATTGCCAGAAGCCTGCATTCGAGCCTGCCAGTTATCTCCAATCTTTTTGTTCATTGGTGCAGGATAGGTGCTCGCAAGCGAGGTCAGATTGGCTTTGGCATCTATCTGATAGGTAAAACCAACATCGTTAATCTGTAAATCGATCCCCATGTTCCATGGAGCATGTCCTGATATAGGCTCGAGCCAAGTCTTACCCAGATAAGGAACAAGCGGTTCAGCATGCCAATCACCGATAAGGTCAATCCTTGTGTCGTAACTCGACTCTGCATTTTGCCCAACGAAGTCCAAAGTAATCGGTTGTTCTAGCAAATTAGCGCTTATCCCCGATGAACGGACAACGTCATTATCAAATTCAATTCGACCCGATGCCTTTTTCAGTAGCATTGGTGGCGCCGTAATATTGATGTCATTCTCACTAAGATCGGCGTATCCCCAAGCTCTAGACTCCTGGTTTTCATTAAAAGGAATCTTAAGTTGGAACTGGGATTCTACCTGTCCCTTGATATCAACGGTCGTTAGCACCGCACCAACAGAGCCAACGAGTGGAGAGGCACTCATATAATCTCGAACGTCCTTTCCTTCTGCTTTGGCTGCCGCAAAAATTTCGATATGCCCATTCCCATACATGCGAGGGATCTGGCCTGAAATACGATCAGCCTGAATATTGAGAAGCTTGGCATCTCTCGAGTCCAGGAACATGGTCTCGTTTTGGAACAGCAAATCTAGCTGCATATCGGTCAATGGTGGCCATGCAGTACTAAAGCTAAATTTGGTTTGGCGTAGCGGCACCCATGCTTGAAAAATGCCACTATTGTCGTTGTATGGGAAGCTAGACAACTCGCCATACCAGAGCAGTTTTGCTGTTTTTACTCGACCGCCTTGAATACCCGCAGAGAGGTAATCGGTAAGGCCTCGCCCTAAAGCAAGAGTTGGTAAGTAACGCCAAGTTTGTCCCGCATTCGCCAAATCAGCTTCTGCATAGAAAGATAAAAATGCAGGAGCATCCTTTGGAAAATCGAGCTTGAAGGCACCCAATACTTGTAGGTCTGGAGTAGCAGCGGTGACTTTATCTGACCATAGACTCCAGCCGTTATCATCTGACTGCCAGACAATATCAACCTCTGCTTGACGTATCTTAAGCGGAGCTTGGAACACCTCGCCATAAGGAAGCGTGTCATCAAGCATAGTGACGGTTGCCTTGGCCAGATCTGAGCGACCAAATATTTTCGCTTCTAAGGTATGAAATCCTGGGATCAGTTCCCAGTAATTCATACGACCATCTTTTACCTTAGCCGAATAACGAAGCGTCTCTATGCCCTTGCCCATTGAGACACGAATATCTTCAACCGTACCGCCAAGGCGAACAGTATCCACCCACTCTTCGCTCTTCTCCATGTCAGGCAGTAGATCAAGGATAGGGGTAATGCTTTCTAGCTTTATTTGGTTTGCATTCAGTCTCCATTTTTCTGGAGACCACTGAAATGCGACATTCAAATCCGGCCAAGAGGTACCATTTGAACTAAATGCTAAGTCTTGTGCGTTTAACTGCCAGCCTTTCTCTGTAGGGTCGAGTTTTACTACACCACCCTCAATAGAGATGGCGTTAGGGATATTATCCTTATCACGCCATGCTAATTCTGAGGGTGATATTTCAAGATAGGCATCAACCGGTTGGTTATGCTGCAGAGAAATCCAAGTGTTAAGGCTAACTCTGCCCTTATCAATAATTACACCATCAGCAAGATAAGGAGATACCCAAGGGGTAACATCAAAGTTATTACCTTGCAGATAAAAATCACCGCTGATATCAGATAAACCATCATGATCATAAAAGTCAGCAATAACACTTACGCTATTAAGCTGAACATCTTTGATGCTCACTACACCATCAGCGCGGTGTCGGTTGTCATCATTACGCCAACTCAGTTTTTCAATCTCTACCTCACGCACATCACCAGAAATGTCAGTAAACACTATGGTTGAGTTAGTAAGTGCAAACTCACTTAGCTGACGCAGTACTAGGTTTTCGAGACTCTTGAGTAATTGCTGCTCTCCCTTTTCAGAAGAATCAGATGGCTCAGGGTTCGAACTAAATAGGTCGATGTCGCTGATATCAATATGCAAACCATCAACAGTCAACTCACTGACTTTAGGTTGAAGGTTTAGCAATGAATCGATCAGGTCAAATTCAGCGCGCACCTCTCCAACAGAGAAAGCTTTAACGCCTTTAGGTATGTCGGCCTCTAGGCCTGAAAGAGAGAGAGATGGGTGAGTATTTTTCCAATAACCATGAACTTCACCAATAGTGAAGTTCAGTCCAGAGACTTGGTTGAACCAACTTTGAATATCGTCTTGATAGTTATCTAGGCGAGGTAAAGCAACGCGTAAAGCGGTGACTAGCACCGCTAACGAAACAAAGATAAAGACCAGTAACGATAAAAATAATCGCTCTAGTCGAACTGCGAATGACGCCAATGAAACACTATCCTACATCATAACTACGTCGAACTGCTCTTGAACATAAAGCGGTTCAGCGGTGATTTTAACTTCTTTACCAATAAACAGTTCTAGCTCAGCGAGTGCGTGAGACTCATCACCATGCAGTGCGTCTGCCACCGCTATCGAAGCATAAACTAAGAACTTATCTGCATCGTACGCTCGGTTTACTCGAGTGATTTCGCGAAGCACTTCATAACAAACTGTTTCAACTGTTTTTACTGAACCACGGCCTTCACAACTAGGGCAGTCAGAACACAATACATGTTCAATACTTTCCCTTGTGCGCTTACGAGTCATCTCAACCAAGCCTAATTGAGTGAAGCCATTAATGTTGGTTTTAACTCGGTCATTACTCAGTGCGGTTTCCAGTGATGCAAGTACGCGCTTACGGTGTTCATCGCTAGCCATATCGATAAAATCGATAATGATAATACCACCAAGGTTACGCAGTCTTAGCTGACGAGCGATGGCCTCTGTGGCTTCTAGGTTAGTATTGAAGATAGTCTCTTCAAGATTGCGTCGACCTACAAATGCACCGGTATTGATATCCACCGTCGTCATCGCTTCGGTTTGGTCAATGATGAGGTAGCCACCCGATTTTAATGTGACCTTGCGATCTAGCGAGCGTTGAATTTCACTCTCTGCATCGTACAAATCAAAGATAGGCTTATCACCATCATACAGTGCCAACTTATCCATCAACTCAGGTACAAACTCTTCCGTGAACTCAAGCAAAGAGTCATACACCATGCGAGAATCAACCTGAATTAAGGACAGCTCTGTACCAACGAAGTCACGCAAAATACGAGGAGCAAGGCCTAGCTCACCATAGAGCGTCGAGCGAGTAATGTACTTGGAGCGACGTTCCATAACCTTAACCCATAGGCGCTCAAGAAAAGCAGCGTCTTGTGCTAACTCTTTCTCATCGGCACCTTCGGCGGCAGTACGAATGATAAAACCACCCGACTCACTGCAGTAAGGGGCAACGATTTTCTTTAGACGATTGCGCTCTTGCTCTGACTCGATGCGTTGTGACACGCCAACATGGCTAGCGCCAGGCATGAATACAAGGTAGCGAGACGGGAGAGTGATATCAGTTGTTAGGCGTGCGCCTTTAGTCCCAAGCGGATCTTTAACCACTTGAACCACAATATCTTGCCCTTGGCGAACTAGCTCAGAGATATCTCGAACTTTAAACTGCTGCTTTTCATTCTCAGCAACACACTCGGTATGAGGAACAATATCTGAGGCGTGTAAAAAGGCAGCTTTATCCAGACCGATATCAACAAAAGCGGCTTGCATACCCGGCAGAACGCGACTCACACGCCCCTTGTAGATATTACCTACAATGCCTCGTCTAGCTTCTCTTTCGATATGGACTTCTTGAAGGACACCGCCTTCGATCATTGCAACCCGCGTCTCACTCGGGGTTGAATTGATCAATAACTCTGCACTCATAGCGCACCTCTAAATCTTATAAAAATTGGTGCAAGAGCTGTTCGGTTTCAAATAAAGGTAGACCTACAACTGCGTGGTAACTGCCCTCAATACGGGTAACAAACTTACCGCCTATCCCCTGAATTCCGTAGCTTCCTGCTTTGTCGCACGGTTCGCCTGTCAGCCAATAATCTTCTATTTCTTGGCGGCTGAGGGGCTTAAACCATACGTCTGTAATACAAATAATGGTTTCTGATTTTTCGGCGTCACATACACATACAGCCGTCATTACTTGGTGCTTAGCATTAGACAGTTGACCCAACATATCTAAGCTTTCTTGCAGCGAACTTGGTTTTTCGAATACTCGCTCGCCTTGTGTCACTATAGTATCGGAACCAATAACAATAGGGTTTGCACTGCTCTCTGAGCGAGCCTGTTGCAAAACCGTTTCTGCCTTACTTTCAGCTAATCGTTGTACATACTGATCAGGGGTTTCTCCCTCTGCACGCACTTCTTCTATATCACTGATTAGTATAGTGAATTTATAGCCGAGCTGGGATAAAAGTTCGCGCCTTCTTGGAGATGCAGACGCGAGGATTAGAGACTTATGCATGGCTTATCGTACTCTCCAAATGCGACGCACTCGGCGAAGCAATAAAAATAGCCATGGCCATAGAATACCGTTAATTAAACCTACCCACAGTGACGCAGGATTAAATACCACATCTTGGATGACAAATTCGCCAAAGAACTCAATTAAGACACTCAACATTGTAAGTAGTGCCATAATCAAAGCTTGCTGCCACAGCGCCATGTTACGAAGTACTAGGAAATTAATCGCGACTAGATAAGTAATGATTGCCATCATCATGCCACGAACGCCAAGCGTCGAGCCCAACAATAGATCCCAAATCAGTCCCAGAATTAAACCGGTTCCAACATTGACTCTATGTGGTGCAGCCATCACCCAATAACAGGTAACGAGCACTAACCAAGATGGGCGGAATACGTCCATAGTGCCCGGCCATGGGATAGTTTGCAGAACCAAGGCGATTAAAAATGTCATCCAAATAACGAGTTTGCTACTCAAGATACTATTCGCCATCTTCGACCTCAATGACTGGTTGCTCAGCCTGAACTGGCTCTTGCTCTAGAGTGATTTCTTGCTCATCTTGCTGTGGCCATACCAATAGCAAGTAGCGTAGACGACCAAAATCTACCGCGGGTGCTGCAGTAATCGTTGAGAACTCTCGGTGGTTATCAATTTGCACTTTGCTTACCGTAGCGACAGGATACCCCTCAGGGTAAATGCCACCTAAGCCAGAAGACACTAATACGTCGCCTTCTTGAATATCAAAGTTACTGGGTATGTGCTGGAGATGGATATTGGTTTGATCACCACTGCCTGCTGCAATCACTCGAATGTCATTACGAATCACTTGAACAGGAATAGCAGAGTTAGCATCGGTTAGTAGTAACACTCGGCTATTGTGAGCACCTACTTCGGTCACTTGTCCTACGATACCGTTTTCATTGATTACTGGCTGCCCCTGATAAACCCCATCGATATGGCCCTTATCAATCACAACCTGCTGATGATAAGACGAGGAGTCTACCGCCATTACTTCGGTAACCACCTTCTTTTCATCACGCACAAACGTTGAACCAAGTAGCTTTCTAAATCTTTGGTTTTCTTCTTTATATTGAGCGAACAAAGAAAGGTCGCTCTTCATTTTCAGAAGTTCTTCACGCAGCGCTTTATTGGTAGCCAGCAATTGCTGTCGGCTACTGAAGCGCTCATAAACGTTGCCAAACATACTGCGCGGTAAGTCCGCGAGATACTGAATTGGCGCTACCGTGCTATTCAACACGTAGCGTACATTTGAGAAGGCATCTAAACGACTATCAGCCAACATTAAGCTGGCTGATAGTAATACGGCAAAAAAGAGTCTCAATTGCAGAGATGGACCTCTGCCAAAGATTGGATTCATTCTTTATTACCCGTTCTAATTGCTAATCGGGAAAATCCAATGAAAGAGTTATTCTTCACTGAATAGATCACCGCCATGCATATCAATCATTTCTAAAGCTTTACCGCCGCCACGAGCAACACAAGTTAGTGGCTCTTCAGCAACAACAACTGGGATACCCGTTTCTTCCGTTAGTAGACGATCTAGGTCTTTAAGTAGCGCACCGCCACCTGTCAATACCATACCGTTTTCTGAGATATCAGAAGCCAGCTCTGGCGGACACTGCTCTAGTGCAACCATTACTGCAGAAACGATACCAGATAGAGGCTCCTGAAGGGCTTCTAGGATCTCGTTTGAGTTTAGACTAAAGCTACGAGGCACACCTTCTGCAAGGTTGCGACCACGAACTTCCAGTTCTTCCACTTCATCGCCAGGGTAAGCTGAGCCGATCATGTGCTTGATCTTCTCTGCTGTTGCTTCACCAATCAAGCTGCCGTAGTTACGACGAACGTAGTTGATGATAGCTTCATCAAAGCGGTCACCACCGATGCGAACAGAAGAAGAGTAAACCACACCGTTTAGTGAGATAACTGCAACCTCAGTAGTACCACCACCGATATCAACAACCATAGAGCCTGTTGGCTCAGAAACGCGTAGACCAGCACCAATCGCTGCTGCCATTGGCTCATCAATCAGGTAAACCTCACGAGCACCTGCTCCTAGCGCAGATTCGCGGATAGCACGACGCTCAACTTGGGTAGAACCACAAGGAACACAAACTAGTACGCGTGGGCTTGGTTTAAGGAAGCTGTTGTCGTGAACTTGCTTGATGAAGTGCTGAAGCATTTTTTCAGTCACGAAAAAGTCAGCAATTACGCCGTCTTTCATTGGACGGATAGCTGAAATATTTCCTGGAGTACGCCCTAGCATTTGCTTCGCATCATGACCTACAGCCGCAACGCTTTTCGCAGAGCCAGCACGATCTTGACGGATAGCCACTACTGATGGCTCATCAAGGACAATACCTTGTCCTTTAACATAAATTAGTGTGTTCGCTGTACCCAAATCGATAGACAGGTCGTTTGAGAACATTCCGCGAATTTTTTTAAACATATCTAAGCGCTCTTCTCACAATCTTTGGAAGACAAAATTGTACTAAATGTACCAATGCCACACTTATTCAGCAAGGCATTGGATTACAAAGATTGATATAAAGTGCCTTTTTCTGACGTTGTTCTGACTTAGGCGCCAAAATTGCCAGTTTTAATTACCCATTAGCGCCCTTTCGCCTTTGAATATGATTCGATCATTGCCTCGGAAGGTACCGAAGGTGACAACGGTTGATGGGTCTTCGTCGCCTTTGTCTCTCCAGTTGTATTGGAGCCATGGTTGGTCTGTGTATGAGACACCATTGCTACAGTCAACATCGCTTTCACCGCGCTGCGGGGATGACATTCCTTGACGAAGCCACAAACGAACCTGAGTTCTTTCATTTGCAGTTCTAGGTTGATGATTGGCTTGCAGAGCTGACGAGGTTCCTTCGATTACACTTTTCTGCCCATATGAATCAAGTCTTGCAATACTATCTCTTTGCGCAGCATCATTAGACCATATGGTTTGCAAACAATAGGCTTGAGCAGCATCATATTTACTACCTAGGTTATCATCACGATTGCGAACAAAGTTTTTGCTATCCCAGAACTCTGTTTTCAAAGGTACTCGAATCGTATCTCCAGTATTACCACCTACATCACCTAAGTGCATTCGACCGTATCGAAAATCAGGCTGAACGGAGAAGCGTTTACCTATATTGTCGTCTGACACTAGCGATGGAATATCTAACCCCAATATTTCTACATCATCCACTACATCACTCACCTCTAGGCCAAAGTCTACGTTATTATCTTTACCGAATGGGCCATCGGCAGTCGTTGTTAATGCCGAACTACCGGATGATGTCGTCTTTTTCCACAACGTGAAGTCATCAATACTTATGGACAATATCGAAGGATCATCAGCCAGAGATTTAGGCCAACTCTCTCCTCCCCAAGTCTGGATGCCATTTATTCTAGAATCTGCTACAAAATCTATCTCTGGAGACTCACTCTTGGTTTGCGCTACGTAATCCACTGAAGAGATCAAGCTGTTATTAAACAAACCATAGTTTTGAGTCTCAGAACCTGAAGCAGACATGGCCTGTAACTTAAAATTATGGGTAATTGGTTGACTCATATAAGCAAAGCCATCATGCCCCGAACTATACAGCCATTGTGTCCAACCGCCGTTGCTTGGGTCTAACATGACTAACTGCTGAGGCACGAAACGCCCCACGGTGCGATAGCCTGGCTGAATTGGCTCAAACAAATAATTTATATCATTTAGTGTCTTCGCTTTTACTCGTATGCTACCTGCTTCAGACCAGCGTAAAGCACTGAATTGTAGTGGACCATTCGAGTTTGTATCATTTGGTACACCGTTTTCAGGAACCCCCTCAAGGCCATCCTCACCTAGGCGACCACTAGGCGGAGTATCCAATTCAGCTTCTAGAATCGTCGAAACACTTGGGGCACTATTTAAGTAGAAATTCTTGGTTTCCAATTGAGCCAGATTTCCACACATCTCTGATACATCAATCTCACCTGATGTACTTCCACCGTTTATGAACTTAATTGGCACTGCATCTAGCGCGAATGGAATACCAGAGACGCTAAATTTAGAACCTTGTTCTGACGTTCCCGACATATCAGCACTTATCGGACTACAAAGTGCATAGGTCCAAGGGCGTGATTGTATGTTGTGGACGCCTTCATAGGTTCTACACTCAGGCTCATCTTGCCCTTCGATATTGATACATATCTCATCACTCATGATGTAGGATACTGCACCTGCTTCTTCGTAGTCTATTCGAATTCGGGCAGTCGAATTAGTACTAAAGTCTAGGCTGAAAGCGTTCTGCGGAGTGGTCTGCCAACCATTTGACTGTCTAGTATCTCTAATGCTAACAACTTCATCACTGCGCTGGGTAGAAGTTGGTAAATCATAACTAGTGACTGAGAGGGCTACATCTTTCACTCCATTGTAATCATCAGAAACTACAGCTTGATTTCCTTCGCATTGGAGAGGTTGAACATTCAGTCGATCCGATACCTTACCTGCAATAATGTTGGTTGGGTTGCTACTAAACCCGAACTTATAAGCTACAAACTTGTAGTTACCTGTTACTAAGGTGTTTGAGGAACTATCAGACAAAGTACCTTCCACAACTACATTGCTGACAGTGCTCTCTTCCAAATTTAGTCTCAGCAAACCATCACTGTTTGGCTTATAAGAGTTACCTCCCTCAAAACTACCCTCTAAAACGGTAAAGCTAGGCGCTGCGCCGCCAGAGGCAGTAATAACAATATTCCCAGTATATGATCCTGTAGGGTTACCAGATGAGTCCAAGACTTGGAAGTTTATTGTCTGAGGCTCACAGGTCAGTTCAATCCCTTGTGAAGGAAAGAGTTCTAAACCATAATCACCTGATGGAGGAAGACACTCATCCGGCACACCGTTGATTAGATACGAGTTGTCATGAACATGGACTTCAGGTGTAGTCACCGCACCAGTAATCCGCACCGTCTCTCTAAGCTCTACTTTCTTCTTAGCCAAAATGAGAGCTGAGAAGTTATAGCCAATTACGTCGTCCACATCCTTTGAATCAAATTTAATCTTCGAATCTTCGCTCTTACCATCTTGTTTACGATAAGTTGTGGTTGGGGAAATAATATAGAAGTTTTCAGGGTTACCATCATGTTGAACAGTACCGTTATCTTTTACTTCTAACTTGTGAACATATAGAAGTACTTGCGATCCAGGTTCAACCCTCAGTCGGCCATCTTTAACATCGATTCGTTGGATATTATAGGTACCTGAAGTAAGGGTTACGGTTTCGCCATTTTCTATTTCTAAAAAGCCATAGTCGCCAGGTATAAGAGTTTCATTTCCACTCAAGTCATATTCACCAAGCGAGTAATTATCGAAGGTCATAGAATCAAAGTCTGGAGCTTCTTGTAGTTTGAGGTCGTCAGCACCTTTACACGCCTGTCCCTCACAAAGGATATTGTTTTCTTTGTCGATCACGCTCTGGCTATAACCCACAAAAAACTCGCTATCTCTTTCAACAGCCCCAACAATGCGACTGCTCTCGTTGCCGCCTACGTGTAGTTTATCTCCTTCACTACCAACCCAAGTTTGAGAGACGTTTGGGAAGTAAAGACACATATCAGGGATATCAGGTTGCTCACAGTTGTCTGTTGTACGCTGAACACTCGCACTACCTAAAATCTCTAGCTGATCGGCAGTTACAGAGCCCAACACCTTAGTTGAGCCATTTAGCACCACTTTGCCCCGGCTAAAAATATCTACGGGGATATCACCTATAGAAACAGAGACAAGCGCAGTTTGACCATTCCAACTTTCACCCCAGACAAGCCAGGATTCCTCACCTTCACCCTCTAGAATAACCTGCGCGCCGTTACTAATATTGAGCTGATTAACCTTGAGTAGAGTCCCGCGCTTAACATACAAAGTACCTCCACTACTGAGAGTAAAGGTACCTACATCATAGTTTTGTCCGGTCAACTCATAAATGCCAGAGCTAAGCGTGATGCTTGAGTAATTACCAGGTTCAATGGGTTCGCGTTCGTCTGTCCACCCAATGACAATATTTTGCCCCGTAGGATTAAAATCCAATACTGCTGGCTCGGTTACCAATAGGCTTGTATCCGCAATACACTCGTTGCCGTCACATGCGGTTTGGCTATCAAAGTTCTTTTCTACAGCATGGAAACCTACATTTCCCTCTCCTGAAGCTGTACCTGTGACTGTAGCTCCACCACCAAATATAACGTTCGAATCACTATTATTGCTTCGAGACCAAGACTGAATGGCATTAGGAAATACGCTGCACTGTTCAGGGATTTCTGGAGGTATATCGGGTGCACAAGAGGCAGGGATGGTTGAGTTAATGCTAGAGGTATCGTGCAAATCTATATATGGTGAGGTAATTGCACCATATAAATTCACACCTTTATGAAGCTCGACCTCATTGTTAGAAACAATAAGTGCATCGAGGTCAAAAACACTATGTATCTTGACCTTGTCGTCACTCTCTACAAATATGAATAGCTCATTCTGGTTAATGGCTGAGGTATCAATTACACCACCGTTCTCTACCTCAAATTTGTGCAGATGAAGTACTGCTTTACCCGCAACTGTCAGCGTGCCACTGTCTTCAATATCAAGATCTTCAATGAAGTACTCGCCACTGCTTAGGGTGACATTATTTGAAATAGTTAGTTTGTTGTAGTTACCCGGAATCAAGGTCTGGCCGTCACTAGGTTCGACATTAGCTAAACCAGTATTATCGAACGACTCAAAGTCAGGCTGGGCAACTATTAAATTGGCGTTCCCGATACAGGCGTTGCCATCACAACCATCATCTCCATCGTCACGGAATTTATCTTCAGGATCAAAACCGATCTCCCCTTCATCAAAAGTACCTATGATTGAAGAAGAGTTTTGAATATGGATTTCAGGCTGAACATTGCCTGCAAAGGTACCATCCCAACGCTGCGCCGGGCCTGTAAACAAAGGGCATATTTCAGGAAGTTCTATCTCTGGAACCTCTGGTGGTGTCGATGCATCACAATTGACATTCGTCATATCCTCGCCACCGACCAGAATATTCACACTGTTAAGGTCACCAAAATCCACAGGTTGAACATCAATTAGATACCAGCCTTCTGTCGGAACATCCTCTCTGTAGAGATAGTAGTAAAGGTCACCTGTTTTGTTGTTACCACCACCAGAAGCGGGTTCAAAGATCAGCTGTATCTGATAGTCATTACCTGCCTCTGTTAGAGTGTCTCGAATAACTACGTCACCTTTCACGTATCCCGCAGGTGGTACCCAGCTATCAATGTTCGGATCATTAGTCCAAATAGGCATTAATATTTCACTACCTGCTCCACCGCCAACACCTTTGGTAGCTAATACTTTTTCCGTCAACTCGACATTCAAAAGCTCAAAAGCGACGCCAAATCTTTCGTTTGATTTGAAGTCACAGGTCTCAAGTTCAGGGGGAAGAATAGGTGGAATATCAGGTAAAGAGCCATTTAAAACGCCTCCTTCATCTATTTTCAAGTCACTTCCAGTGGAGATTGTTCCGTATAGGTCAGTAAAGGAGGTATCCATTGTACCAGCGGAAAAGATATGCCCATAGATTTCATCTGCATATTTAATGCTAGTGTCACCCGACGCGATCAAAACAAAGTCATTGGGATCCTCTGTTTGTACATTGATAGTACCACCATCAATGGTTAGCTTTTTTACGTAAAGGGTTGCAGGTCCAGAGAAAGCTATGAACTGATTTGAATCAAGCTTAAATTCATCACCAGAATAATAATAAATACCACTTGATAGCACAGTACCTTTGTCGGCATTGTTTATCTGAATAGCCCCATCAGGTATCGTAAAAGACGGTGTTTCGCCGAGCAGATAATTATCTTGGTCTGCAACACAATCGCGATTGCTGCAGGCTTTATTGTGATTACCATCTACAGAGTTATAACCAACCTTGTCTTTATCAGTAGCTCCACTCACTCGACCTTCTCCTGAGAAGTCGACTTTCTTACCTGTATTCCAACTCTGAATAGCTGTTTTGATGGAAGCTTGATTGTTGATAGGCAATCGAGCCTCAGCCAAAGTTTGAAAGCTGACTAGAGCAAATAAAACAACAACGTAAGATGAAAATCTACTCATCTCTAATTCCTTTAACCCAAACTGTTTGCTCGCGCTGAACTTCAAATATGTTGCCATCATTACAAGTAGCAACTGAGGTGACTCTGAAATAACGTAGATCTTCTGGTACGCCTGATGCTGGTGATTCGCATGTGATTATAGGAGCACTGCATGGTGTGCCACTATTTTCGACGAGAGCTATTGCTGCATTTCCAGCACTACTAGAGAGGTTGCTGCAACGAGCTAAGATATCATCAACACTCTCTTCACCATTAAGTGGAAATAAATGCGTTAGACCCCATTCATTGCCCGCCTGTGCTAATAAGCTAGCTTGATTACCCAGCAACTCTCTAGTTAGCGTATCTTGATTTGACCAACTTATTCTCAGCATACTCAAGGCCAGCATCCCCATCACAACTATGACGAATATAGCCACTATATAGACATTGCCCTGTTGGGCCTTTTGACTGTGATTACGGAACATTTTTCACCTGCACATCATGCTTGTAGTAACTCCGCTCATCACCACTAAAAAATAGGAAGTCTAGGTGTATCAAGCCACCTCGTTGCAGTGAGGTATCTTGAAAACGAAACTCACTTTGCGTGGAATCGATGCCCTTAGTGACCACTATGTCATTTCTTCTCAACTCATCGTCTGAGGTAATGCAGTACTCGACCTTGTTGGTGCGGTAGATAAAATGTCTGTTTGCTGCAGAGTCACTCGGTGGGTTCATGGTTACGCTAAAAAACTCGTCACTCTCTGAAGATTTAATTTCAGCAATTGAAACGCTTTGACCATTATTCTGCAGATCAGCCATCCTGCTTGGGTTAATAACTAAGCGCGTACCAGTTGGAAAGGTATGGGGATATTCAAGCTCGTTGCCAACAACAAACTCAATGCGACCAGTATCTTCTCGCCTAGCATAAAATCCCGCATACTCGATAGGATAAAAAGAAAGGCATTGATTGTTCGAAACTAAGTCAAAACTATTCGGGACAGCATGGCTGATCTCACGCTGAAGCTTCTCAATAGCAAACCGAGCTTGATTCTGAAGTCTCTGTCTATCAACCGTTTGAGTGTAACCTTTGGTACCGAACTCAACAAAGCCAGCAATACCCAAAAAGATTATAGCGACCACTACTATAGTGACTATCATCTCTATGAGGGTGAAACCATTTCTTCGCATCAGTAGTTCCCCCTGTGGGCAACAAAGGTGAAATCACCATACTGACTTGCCGTAATAACAACGGTTACCACTTTAAAAATCTCTCGCGGTAAGCCGCCACCTTCCGCTGGAACACCGAGCCTAGTGTCATAGTCATAATTAACTGAAATTTCAGCGCGGAACCCTAGATAGTCATTTGAAATATTATTACCAAAGATATCGTTTAGGTTGCCCGCTTCATCAACGCGACAATTTGCCTTAGATTGATTCGTCGTATACCAGCATCCAACGTAGTCATCTACATCATTGAACAGTTCTGGTGGCTCAAAATTATCAGGCCCAAATGCGGCGGATGGCGTACATGAAATGATATTACCTTGAGTATCTAGATAGTCATCCTCACCACAGCGGAACTCTCCACCGTCATGATCACTGAGGTCATCGAAGTTTCTAGATAGAATTTCAGTCATCAGACTATTAGCCAGCGCTGATGCACGAACCTCGTAATACGGTTTCGCTGATTGTGCTATCTGAGGGTAAAGGAAAGAAGTCAATGTAATCATTGCTAAGCCAAGGATGACAATTGCAATGATGCTTTCTATAAGAGTAAAACCAGCTACCTTTTTAACAGCCATACACGTACCCCTGGCTATTAATACAAATAAGTTCGGATTCTGCAGAACTAGCAACATGAATCTGCACAGGGTCACTACAAGTATGTGTACTGCCATTCGGTGTAGTGCAGATTACTGGGTTACCGAGCAAATCAAAATCGATGTTCAATGGAGGATTGAAGCTCATATCTTGCTCTTCAATCACCACTTTATGGCTGAACGGTTCGTTAGTATCCGAACTGCACGCCTGCTTTGAACCAAGGCATTTTCCTGTGATGACTAATTGGTATCTATCATGAAGAGTATCTGTGTCTTCAATATTGGACTGCATTCGCCCAAGCTGAATTTGCCTAATCACCGCAATACCTTGCTGTTGAGCTGCTTGCGCTGAAAACTGAGAGACACCAATGAATTTGCTAGCTGCATACAAAGACATGATCGCGACCACAATAATCACGACGATAAGCTCTACCAAGGTAAAGCCTTTCATGTTCTTTGTCGGAGGGTGGTCCATTGCTTGTCCCTAACCAATGAAAACGTAAGTAATTAGATTATATGGAATTGAAAGCAATCTTGCTGAGAAATAGCGTGATTGTTAGAGCTAAAAAAGGCCAGCTAAGCTGGCCTTTTGAAAAGTTATAAAAGTGGGCTAGCACTTATCATCTAGAACAACAGCTTTCGCTGTCAAACCTACCGCTGTACTTGTTGCTTGTTCATATCGCACATGACACCCACTTGCATCAGTGAAGCCTTCTTGAGACTGTCCTTTAAAGGTATATGAAATAGCATTGGTATTAGTAACACCTGCAGCAGAAACAACATCCCAATCTGCGTTCAGTCCGTCTACTGCTGCTGCAATACCAGCTGAAGTTGCCGTAGGATAACCGTAAATTGTATCAATACCTTCAACATCAACATTTATGCCACTTGTTTCCTTGCCCTCAATCGCAGCCTTACCGTAAACGATAGAACCTGCGCCAGCCATTGCACCTTTTAAGCCTTGTAGAGAAGACTCACGCGCATCAGATTGTAGATTCAAAAAGCGAGGAGCAGCAGTTACAGCTAGGATACCTAGGATAACGATCACTACTACAAGCTCAATCAGTGTAAAACCGCCTTGCTTTTTCATATTTTAATACCTTTTTATGTGGGTAATCATAATGTTACTAAATATAATAACGTGTAATTATTTATAAACAAGATGTATGCGACTATTTTTACTGCACATCATCCCATTTCATCCGAATTTCTTAACAGCCGGTTTCGACAACCGTTATTGATGGTGCCGAACCCATGACCGCATTTTCATATATAACTGAGCATTGTGGGTCGCTAAGCAATTCTCTTCCCGCAAATGTTACGACTAAGCTATCCGAAATAACCTCTTCGCTAAATGCCCAGTCAGCTCTATCTTCTAGCCCTTGCACTGCTCGCACAATGCCTAGTTCGCTGGCTTCTGGGTAACCAAACACCAACGCAATATTGCTAACAGAAGCAGAAGTAGCCCTTTCGACACCATTGATTGCAGCTTTGCCATAAACAATTGAACCAGCTCCAGCCATCGCCCCTTTCATTCCTTTCAGTGCTGATACTCGAGCATCAGACTGAAGATTTAGAAAACGAGGTGCTGCTGTGACAGATAAGATACCCAAGATCACTATCACAACAACTAGCTCAATCAACGTGAAGCCAACCTGTTTGTTCATCGAACCACTTACTCTATTTAGACCTAACTTAGTTGAGCGTTACTTGAACACTGCCTTTTGATACATCGTATTCAAAGTAATGCGCAACAGTGCCTTGGGTACCCTCAAGCTGAGTATAACGACACACAAAATTACTCTGCTTCTCAGCCTCGTACTTATATGAGCTATCTGCAGTTACTTCACTTGGAATACCTACTTTAGGTGGATTCTGCAAAAGATTATTCATTAAGTCGCTACATGTCTGATTATCGGTAATTGTCGTTGGTGCAGTACCTGACTCAGGTGCTGTATTATCACCAAAATAAGAAATCGGGTAACCATCACGAAGTGATGCACTGCCATTAGTGGAAGTTAGGAAAAAGAAGCTACCATCGTAATCAACATAATTACTATTTGAACTTGAGCCACTCACATTAGGACGAACTTCCGCTTCCCACTGTGCACGAGCTGACAACACTGCGGTAGCAAAACCACCAGCAACACCTTCAACACTGGCTTCTTTCGCCTTGTCTGTTACATCTAAAAATCTTGGTAGTGCTGCTACGGCTAGGAGGCCCAAAACAACAATAACAATCACCAATTCAACTAGAGAAAAACCTGCATTACGTTTCATAAAAATCCCTCTTGGGTACAACTTTGGACGGCAGATTATATATATATCGTTCAAATAATCTACTATTTATGTAAATTTAAGTAAGAAAAGTCATGGTATTTGTTTCCTGATTGATAATCCTCCCTGAATCATATTTACGCTCAATAGCTCACCATTTTTAAAGGCATAGGTGCACGAATAGATATCCTTTTGCTGTAACAAACTACTCGATACTGGAGAGTAATCTTGCTTTGGTACTGGCAACAATAATTGCTCCCATGCATCGCAGCTTTTCACCCCATCGAGATAAGGGGTCACCCATCCTTTATTGTTAAAACGAACTATTGCTCCCTTTATTTCTGCATACTCTGGTTTCCCATTGAGTTCCCAGTATTGACGCAGATAATTGGCTCTATCTAGTGCTTTGACGCTAATCAAAGACACTGAAGTACTTTCAGCTTCGATAGTGACTCGGTTTAACGCCGCCACCAAAGTACCGATTAATATCAATACCACTGCAGCCCAAGCCGCCAAGTGGTTTATCCTTGTGTTGCGATAAGTTGTTTCCACATCTAACCCTGCATCGCATCTAGCATTCCCCACATAGGCAAGAAAATACCTAGCGCAAGAATCAGTACCATGCCCGCCACTATCACCAACAGAATGGGTTCAATTCGCGCAGTGAGTGTTTTTAGGTCGTAATCCACTTCTCGGTCATAAAAGTCGGCGACTTCAATTAATAGCTCATCAATTCGACCGGTTTCCTCACCAACAGAGATCATCTGCTCAACCAATGGAGTGAAGATGCCCGTGTTCTTTGCAGCACCAGAAATAGCAGAACCCGCTTCAATGGCAGACTTCATTTCTAATAAGCGAGCCTCAAGGTATTTGTTGTCCATCGACTCAGCAGAAAGAGCCAAAGCGTTGTTTAAAGGCACACCTGATTGCAACATCAGGGAAAAGGTTCGAGAAAAACGTGCCAATTGAGCTCGGTTGACTATGTCACCGACAATCGGAAACCTAAGACGCATTTTGTCCCACTTCTCTCGCCCTTCAGCTCGGCTAATCCAAGCCTGAAAAGCAAATAAAGCCCCTGCCATCACCGCAATAACCAGCGTCCAATACTCGACAAAGAAGTTTGATGTTCCTATCAAGATGCGTGTAGGCAATGGCAGATCGACCCCAAAGCGACTGAACATGCTGGCAAACTGCGGGATTACCTTGATGTTAAGTACAAACATGGCAAGAGTAATAAACCCCAAAACTAGAATTGGATAACGCATTGCGGTTTTAATCCGCTTGCGTGTTTCTAGCTCTTGCTCGTAGTAGTTACTCAGCTGTAATAAAGCTTTATCTAAACGACCTGTGCTTTCGCCTACCGAGATCATCGACACAAATAACGGGCTAAATACATTGGAATGAAGCTGCATTGAAGCTGAAAGGCTACGGCCATTAGTTAGCTCATTTCCCACTTCTTCTAACGCTTGCTTTAACTGCTTGTTGGTCGCATCGGTCGTCAGTCCTCGAATCGCTCTAAGTAACGGGATACCGGCTTTGGTTAGGCTGTACATTTGGCGACAGAAGATAACGTACACTTCCAGTGGCACAGCAGGAGTAAACATTGCCTTCCAATCAAAATTACCTTTGTCAGAAGATTTACCCGTGCGCAGAGAAATTGGAATAATTCCTTTCTCGATCAAGGCTTCTGCAGCCAACTCTTGAGTTGCCGCATCCACTAGGCCATTCACTTTCTGACCTTCTAAGTTTCGTCCTTGATATCTAAACGTCGCCATACAGCCCTACAACATATACGCTTCAATTAAGCCAGAGCTATCGCCCTCACCCAGAGTCATAACTTCTTCTAAGCTAACGGTTCCTTCCATCGCTAACTCCATCGCTGACACCAGCAATGGTTTATACCCTTCCGTTCGACGAGCTTGTTTTGTAAAGCCAACCGCATCATTGGAGCGCAGTGCATCCATTAAAGGCTGATCTAGTTCAAGTAGTTCAAACACGCCCACACGGCCTTTGTATCCAGTTAAATTACAGCTTTGGCAGCCTCGCCCTTTAGTAAAGGTGATTGATACTTGGTTCGGGAATCGCGCCTGCAACCAAGTTTGTTGGTGCTCACTTACTGAATGAGTTTCACCACAGTCTCGACATACACGGCGGATTAGGCGCTGCGCTAATACCGCACGAACAGAACTCGCTACCAGATACCCCGGTGCGCCCATATCCATCATACGAAGAGCGCTGTCTACGGCATCGTTGGTGTGAAGCGTGCTCAATACCAGGTGACCGGTAAGAGCTGCTCGCAGGCCAATTTCAACGGTTTCTTGGTCACGCATCTCACCCACCAGAATAATATCTGGATCTTGACGTAAGAAGGTTCTGAGTACGGTAGAGAAGTCGAGATTGATCTTAGTGTTTACCTGAACCTGATTCACTCGTGGTAGACGATATTCAACAGGGTCTTCCACTGTGATGATCTTCTTACCTGGAGAGTTAAGCTCTGAGAGTGCTCCATACAGAGTTGTGGTTTTACCCGACCCTGTAGGCCCAGTAACCAAAATCATTCCGTGTGGACGCTTTAGCTGATAACGAACTCGATGAAGCAGGTCTTCCGGTAGCCCAGTCTCATCTAACTGACGCACACCTGCTGTTTGGTTGAGCAAGCGCATCACTACCGACTCACCGTATTCAACGGGCATCGTCGACATACGAATATCAATAGATTGACCTTTCACCTTAATGTGAAAGCGTCCATCCTGAGGCAAACGCTTCTCAGAGATATCAAGGTCAGCCATTAACTTCAGGCGAAGCACCAGTGCCGAGGCTATGTTGACCTCATTAAGCACGGTCTCATGCAAAATCCCATCAACACGCTGACGCAGGCGCAGTACGTTTTCATCGGGTTCGATATGGATATCCGAGGCGCCGACTTGAACCGCATCCTCGAACAGAGAATTGATAAGCTTAACGACAGTAACTTCATCACTGTCTGCGTCACCGCCTGCATTAATATCAAAGCTATCTGTCGGTTGATGCTCAGCATGCAATTGCTCTGCAAAAGACGCGATTTCTTTGGTTCGACGGTAGTAGCGATCAAAGCCAGAGACCAGTTGGCGTTCTGAAGCAATAACCAGTTCAACATCATAATTCGACAGCAAACGCATCACAGACTCTTGCGCGAACAGGTCTGCAGGATCACTCATCGCCACACGCAATGTGTGCCCATTTCTATCAATGACTAGCGCTCTCAAACGACGAGCATGCACTTCGGGTAACAATTGCACGGCTTCAATATCTACTTGTGCAAGATTGAGGTCGATAAGAGGTAAACTGAGTTGCTGAGACAAGAACTCTAACAGTTGTTTCTCAGTAATAAAGCCTAGCTGAATTAAAGAGTCACCCAACTTCCGCCCAGTTTGCCTTTGTGCTTCAAGGGCTTGCTGAACTTGGCCTTCAGAGACAATCTCATTTTCTACCAACAAATCGCCAAGGCGTTTTAACAGTTTAATTGCCATCAGAGTTCCCCTCTAACGATTCAATCAGCTGTAAACGGTCTCGGATAAAAGATTGGGTTTTTCTTGAAACGCCGACTAGGCCAAGTGCTTTAGTATACGAGTCATGAGCTTGAGAGTACTCTAGGCGACGCTCCTGCTGAATCGCTAATCCCAGCCACCAGCGCGCATTGTCAGGGTCTAACTCAGCAAGGCTTTGGTAGCTCTCTAACGCTACGTCCGTATTCTTTATTTGCTGTGCAACGCCTGCACGCAAGGCGAGATAATCCTCGCTCGCATTCTCAGGAACATACATTAGCGGATTAAGCGCCGCTTCTGGTTGCTGCTCTTTAATCAACAACTTAGCCAATGCAAAACGAAGCTCTTCGCTTCTATCATTCAATCGAATGCCATCTTGTAGCAAGGTTGCGGCTTTTCTGGCGTCTTTACGACCGTAATAAAGAGCCGATAGTTTTTGACGCACGTTCTCATCGCTTGGCACGAGGCGAAGTGCTCGGCTGTATTCTGTAAATGCCGTTTTCACATCATTAGAATCCAGAGCTTTCTCCGCGCGAGAAATAGATTTATTCGCGAGCTCTCTTGGTGTTAACTCAACCTGTTCGACAGTCATGCTTTCATTGGCAGGAGTCTCGACTTTAGCAATCAATACAGGCTCTTTTTTTACCACCGCAGATGGCGCGACAGCAGGAGTCTTAACTGACTCGACCTTAGCGACCTTCACCGGCACGGTTTTTACTGGTACTGGAGTGGTCGTTACAACCGATTGCACTGTCTTAGTTGTGCTCGTCGGTTTAGTCGTTACCACTACTTTCTTTGGTGCTGGTTTAGCTTCTGGTTGTTCTTCAAATGATTTAACTGAAGGTTGAATGGTCTGCGTAGTGTGTATCACAACAGACTCTTGTACCTTGCTATGAGTTGGTGAAGGCACAGTTCCGCGTGTCTCAACCTCAGCCTCGGTTTGTGGGCTAAGCTCATGAACTTTAGTCACAGTCAGAACCTCATTAGAGGACTCAATACTCGCTACTGATGTCTGCTGTTGTGAAACTGCCCAGCCACCTATCGCCATACTGATTGCAAAACCGCCCACCAACCATACAACTGGTTTTGAGCGTTTGATTTCAGGCACTTCAGCCTTGGTAATGGCTTGCCCTTGCGGCTTCTCTTTCTCAGCTAGCTTAGATAGAGCACTGTTAACTACACTCATACTTGTTGCCACCCCCATAAACATGGCGTTTTGTATTTCGGCTTTTGCATAACGTATGTATCTTTCATTGCGTCAAATAGATGTCGATTTGCGACGGTTTGTTTGTCTGAAGTAAATGCCAGCAGCAAGGCCTTATGACACAACTGATTAATAATTCTTGGAATCCCTGAAGCGGCTTTCCAAATCGACTTTTTCTGACTCATGTTGAACAAGTCTTTGCTACCCCCGCATGAGGTAATACGATGATCAATATAGGCAGAAGCTTCAGCTAGTGTCAGCGGTCGAAGCTGAGCACTGAATGTGATTCTCTGACGAAACTGACGCAAGTGATGTTGAGCTAAACGTTCTTCAAGCTCTGGCTGACCAATCAATACCATTTGCAGTAGCTTGCTGTTTATCGTTTCTAAATTGCCAAATAAACGAATGGTCTCTAATGCTTCGTCGCTAAGCGCTTGTGCTTCATCGATTAGAGCAACGACAGGCTTGCCTGCCTCTCTCAGCTCCACCAACTTACGCTGAACATTATCGACAATGGCCCTCGAATCACTGGTATCGACTTGCAACTCATTGGCGATCGCAAAGCGAATCCCATCACCATCCAGCACTGGGTTGGGTAGATAGACGAGTGAATAGTCATGCTCAAGTTGTTCAATGAGCATTCGACAAACCATAGTTTTACCGGTACCCACCTCGCCGGTGAGCTTGATAACGCCCTCGCCCATGGTTACCGCAGACATTACGGTATGGATGGCCTCATAGTGTGGAGCCAACCCGTGGAAAAGCTCAGTATTAGGGGTCAGCCCGAACGGAGGCTGACTAAAGCCAAATCGCGAAAAGTACATTATTGCCCTTCAGGGAACCACTCATTCAATAAGTTGCGCGAACGCTCAATCTCTTGCTGCCAGGTGTTCACACCTACAACGGTTGGCTTGAGCAGGATAACTAGCTCGGTTTTTTCTGTTGTATTCACCGTATTTCGGAACAAATGTCCAAGAGCAGGAATGTCGCCAAAGAAAGGAACCTTCGAAACGATTTCTTTACTGGAAGACTTCATCAATCCACCGATCACAACCACATCACCATCAGTGGCACGAATGATGGTGTCCGATTCCCGAATAGAGCTTTTTGCCAGTGGAAGCTGAATCACACCCGCTGTATCACCTAGATCGATTGCTTTAATTTCTGTGGTGACCTCAATAACCGCAGGGTGTACATGTAGCAGCACATTGCCTTTATCATCTATTTGTGGAGTCACATCCAAAGAGATACCGGAGAAGAACGGGGTTAGCTCAACATCTGGAGCGACGTTAGCATTGTCACCACTACCTACTGTGCTAGAAACATCTGTAACGAAATACTCGTCTTCACCGACCTTAATCAGCGCTTTTTGGTTATTGGCTGCTGTCACTCTTGGACTAGATAGAACGTTTAGATCACCTTGCGTTGCCATGAAGTTTAATACGGCTTCAAAATTACCATCAGAGACCGTAACGCTAGTTGATCCCCCTAATAAATCAGCTATGGGGTCTAAACCTGCTAGGGTTGAGGCTGCACGATTTACCACCACATCAGCACCACCAATTGATGCGCTCATGTTGGTCCATTCGATGCCTTGTTGATATCCATCATTCAAGGTCACTTCAAGGATCTTAGTTTCAAGGATAACCTGACGCTGAAGGCGAGCTTGAGAGACACCAAGGAAGCGACGAATCTCACGAATTTCATCTGGATAAGCACGTACGGTAATAACACTCGCTTGTGGAGAAACAACGACACTGCGCCCATCACTCGAGCCAATCAATGTTGCAACAGCGGATTCCAATTGAGTCCAGAAGTCACTTTCGCTGAGTGTTTCGATGTCTGTGCCACCGGTTTTTTCCGTTGAGCTAGAGTTTGATGAAGAGTTCGAACTTGAGCTAGAACTTGAATCAGATGAACTACTACTAGAGCTATCATCTTTTGACGTTACAGAACCATTAGTAATCGACGTTAAAGAACGTCCCATTCTTTTCATCTGCAAGTAATCTACAGGGATGGTTTCTGTGCGCAGACCTGCTGGGTAAACCTGAATCACCTTGCCAGATTTAATCACATCGTAGCCGTACATATCGCGAACAACATTAAGCACTTCATCCATAGTGACATCAGTAAGGTTAACTGTGATGCGCCCTTCTACATTCGGATGAATTGCAGCACTAAATTCAGTACCTTTGACTAAGCTGGCAAAGAAAGCCTTAGCTTGCACGCCGTTAGCTTGTACTCTAAATCGCTTAATTGTGGGTTGGTCAGACGGAGACAATCCTTCAAGATCTGGCATCAGATCCGCTTGTACCGACTCTGGCAACTCATCCAAACTTTTACTGTTGGCTTGATTAGCAGCTTCGTTCAAGGCTTGTTTTATCTCAACTGGATCCTTGTGCCCCATTGAGCACCCAGATAAAACTGCTATAACCGTCCCTAGGAATATAATACGCATCAAATTACTAAAGCCTTATTGTCTAACGTCTGAATTAAAAAGTTCTAAGTGCCAGACTTTGCCGGCGCGAGCTACAATGACTCGTTCTGAATTGATATGCCTGATTTCATAACCCGCCACAGACTGCCCATCAGACAATATCTTATCGTTGAGCATAGCAAAGCACTTTGAGCCTTCATCACACACTATGCTCTGTAAAGTAGGCAAAGGATATGTCCTCACCTTAGCTACCCCTGTGGGCTTTTTCTTGTACCAACCTAAGGGCGCAGTGGGGTCTTGTGCAGCATAAGCAGCTTGTCCACCCACCAGCAAAGCAAGACCAATCATCATCACTTTAACCACTGATAAACTCCTGTCTTGTACCTAAGGTGTATACCTCTAAAACCAACTCTGCCTTTGGATATTTTTCAACCTTGTAATCGAAACTACGCCAAAAATACTTAACGGGCATATCTTCAAGTGTCGCTAAATAATCTTTGATATCGAAATAGCGACCAGAGATGGTAATTCTGACTGGGTGCAAGAAATAGCCTGAGCTATCACTCGTTTTAGTAATGGACTCAGCGGGTAGTGATTGCAGTGACTCCAATTTAAGCTTACCGCTACTTCCCAATACCGCTTCTAAAAGCTGTGCCATCTGACTCGGAGCAATCAAACTATCAACCACTTCGGATAATTCCTCAGAGAGTTTCTGGTTGAGTACGGTTAATTCGGTAAGCTTCTGGTCGATCTCCGCATCAGGGTCTCGCTTCAGCTTAGCAATCAAGACATCAATATCCCCTTGCGTCATCTGAACCGCAGTCATCTCTCTTTCAAGGTTTCGCTGTGCTTTGCTTTTCTCTTCTGAAGCGGGGTCTAACATAAAGGTTAAAGAAATCAGAAGAATACCGACCCAACCGCCAATAGAAACCAACCACTTTTCACGGTCACTGAGATCGGCGAAACGGTCACAAAATAAAAGCCACTGTTCTTTCATTATTTCACCCCAGCCTTAGCTTTAAGCTCAAATGTCACAACGTTGTCTTTGTCTCGACCAATGTTCAATGATTCAAAGGTTCTTCCTACCAAAGCGAGTTCTTGCTTGAATTGATTAACCCAACTCGGTACAGCTGCCGGTTCGCTCGCTATGCCCGAAAGATCTAGGCGGGTACTTGTAATCACTATGTGTTGCAGGGAGATATCGTTTCGAGCTTGTTCAGATAGCGCGACCATTATTCCTGAGTAGCCCACTTTTTGAGAGTCATCAAATTGCCCGACGGCCTTCAATGAGCTTCTTTTCGCTTCAATATCTTGCTCAATGCGCTTGGCTGCATTGACCTTTGATTGCGTAGGAGTATGGCTTGCTAAACGCTGCTGCAGGCTCGACTTTTCTCGATTAAGCAATTCAGACTGGCTTTTTACACTGACTAACTTTTGTTGAAGATCTGCTGTTTGAGTTTTTTCTAAATAGGTAAGGCCACCAATAGCCACAACCGTTACTACCCACAAGGCAACCACCTTATTCAGGTTCAATAATTCTTGTTTTGGCCTTAGGTGTTCTGGATAAAGGTTAATGCTAAATGAAGTTAACTCTGCCACCGTTTTGCAAAGCGCAATGCCACAAGGCAGGTGAGGCTCAGATAAGGCACTTATCTTAGGATTAACCGAGTCCTGCAGACGAGTCATCAACTCTTCTATGTTGTCTTCGTCACAACAAACCAAAAGCTGCCTAAATGAAGATTGAGGCATAGAGGCAGCTAAATAGTCGGCACTTCGCTGGATATCCAGAGCAAGTGAGTCATACATTAATGACGTGCCATTTTCTCCAGTAATAGGTGCCACAATACCGCGCAAGCTGCGGTTAAATACTGGAGTACCATCGACATAGGCCGCTAGTTTATAGCCATCATTGACGCAACGTCTTAGTAATAGGAAGCTTTGTTGCTCAGTAGCCGAATGACCCCAGACTTCATCTTCAGTGATGACCCTAGTAACATCAACATCATTAGCAGTGCTGACTTCTAGAAGGGTTTGTAAGGTGCGTTTAGCCATGACATAGGCTTGCACTTTTTGCCCATCAGGCATCAAACTGCCATCAGCGACAATATCTGAGAATTTTTCGGTAATTAGATCTTTGAGTAAAAATGGTAGAGCTACGGGCCACTCTTCTTTTGGCAGTTGTGGCTTATCTATCTGATAACTTTGATAGTGCTGTGCACCAAACACAACACAGGCCTTACCCTTAACAGATTTACTAGACAAAGACTCTTTAAGAGCACTCTCCCAGTTACCATGAGCAATAGGAAAGAGTTCAGGAGCTTTTTCAGGGTGTGATAACTCAGACAAATACACTGCATCCGTCTGAATCACTATGATTAATTGAAAGTCATCATCCTTTGATGACGTTAATTTTTTTAAGCTCGACAACCATGTCATTTTTATTATCTACCACTAACCTATTAACAGGATCTATTGAATAGCAAAATTCAACGGGGCACTTTATTCTTCCATCTATTCCTTCTACTAGGAATAGTCGATATTATTTTTTTACTGTGCGAAGTTGGTGATGAAATAAAGTCGCTTTCTGTTGCAAAAAATCGGCCTTGACCACCATCTATACCTAGAGCAATTAATTGTTCCCACTCTCGCTTAGTTTCTACGCCAACAGCAATAACCTTAGTTTTTGTATTGGTACAGGCACCAATCAAACTTCTAATATAGAGTTGATTCTCAGAGCGGTTTTCGATATTACGTACTAGGCTTCTATGCAACTTTAGATAGTCGATCGTAGAGTCTTTGAGATAGTGGGAGCTAATAATTGTGCGCCCAGCTTGATTGACAATGACCTTACATCCCAACCCAGACAGCATCCTTAATACAGGGCGCATAGCATCTAAGTAAGTCACCATAGGGCCTTCCATAAACTCAAACGCTAGTCTTTTACGTTGTGAGGGGGTCAGCTGCAACAATTCGTCTCTCAACCAATTAAAGTGCGAACGGTATCTGAAAGGTTGTGCATAGAAGTTGATAGAATAACATGAATCTTGAGCATCTTTCTTTAAAAACTTTACGATGTTTAACAAAACGTTTCTATCAAGTTGCCTCTCATAACCCACCTGTCTAATCGCTGGGCTGAATTTAGAAGCCTTCAATATCTTGCCTTGCTCATCAAGTATCCGGCTAAAGATCTCTTGGTGTATCAGATCAACCTCTCCAGACTCATTTAATAAAAAGCACGGTTGCTTAATGAGTATCAGTTTATCTGCATCAAGTTGTTTATCGAATAGCGTGCGCCACCTAACACTGCCGCGCTCTGAAGAAGGTGTATTGACCTTATTAAACCGGCTCCAATTATTTGAGCCTTCCAGCTGAGCACTTTTAAGAGCGGTCTCAACCTCATTTAAAATATCGGTTTTGCGTTCGCCTTGTTGATATACCGTCATACCTGCATGAAGCCAGTTTTCAGGATCTAGTCCCTCCAATGGCTCAAGCTTCGCCACTTGCTTTAAAATTTGAGACGCTAAGTTGGATAGATCTGCCGGTGATTGATTAGGGACCAACGCTGCAAAAGTCGCCTCAAAATAGCGAGCAAACACCACATCAGGAAAACGATTCACACAGTTGGCTACTGCCTCACCTAAGCCGACGATAAATCTATCTTTTTGCTCTTTAGTTAAATTATCTCGTATCTCTACCCAATCATTCACCTGCACAACAACAACACCACCAGCCGCGCCACTTTCGGTAAGCGTCGACTCCAGTTTATTGTCAAATGAGAGGCGATTAGCCGCACCAGTAAGCTGGTCAAGGAAAGTTTGTGAGCGAATGAAGGTATCGAATCGGCTGCGCTCTTGTCTTGCATCTTGTAGTTCAGCAATCATCTTATCTAAAGCTTCACTAGCGGTGTAAGGCCACTCTAAATGATCACCCACAGCATACTGCTCTACTCTGCCAGCCAAAATCATCCGCCCACGCTCTTCTAGCAACTCCGAACCTTGTAATTGTTCACGCAGCCAGCGCACACCCTGAATCAAACAAATGGCAATCAAGCCGAATGCCAATGTTAAAGACCATAAAGCACCAACTGAATAGCTATAACCGATATAGGGCGGCAACACCTTCACATCAACGGTATAAGTCGGGTTCAAAGTAAGAGGGTTAGAGATAGAGATCAGTCGGGTTTTATCAAACTGAGCTTCAGTATCGTGATAGTGAAAAATGACAGAGTTTGGTGTTGAAACTTCTAGTTCAATAACGTTACTGGCTTTGATTATTTTTGGGATCCAACGACGCAGCTCACTCGTTTCTACATGCTCAAGCAGTTGCTGGTCTATGACCTTAACAATGCCTTGCACTGAGTGCTTGGTGTACTCCTGGCCAAGCTGCTTAATAGACAGTGCTCCTCCAACGAAGAGGATGAATACAGCACTAATAACAATCATGGTCACAAAGGCAACCAAGCGAGTGCTGAGTTTTAGAGAAGGGGTTGAGCGCATGAAGATTCAATCCTTGAATTTCATTAGTAATCTATAGGATATACAGGTCGGGGGTTAATGGTACTTTTTTTGCCGTAAAAGCAGAGCAGGGTTAAAAAAATGGCCCCTTTTAGGGACCATCTTGTTATTTTTCAATAAGTTTTGAGCTCAAGACCGGTTTTAGAACGGAATGTCGTCGTCAAAATCCATTGGTGGCTCATTGTACTGTTGAGGAGCCTGTTGTGGCTTCTGCTGCTGTTGCTGTTGAGCTGGCTGATGAACCTGAGGTTGTTGAGGTTGACCCCAACCACCTTGCTGCTGCTGGCCACCTTGAGGTGCGCCGTATTGGCCGCCTTGGCTTTGTGCCGGAGCTTGACCACCTTGGCGAGAACCTAGCAGTTGCATCTGACCTGTAGGCCATTGAACTACAACTTCAGTTGTGTAACGGTCTTGACCTGATTGATCTTGCCACTTACGAGTTTGTAGTTGGCCTTCAATGTAAACTTGTGAACCCTTTTTAAGGTACTCACCTGCAATTTCAGCAGTCTTACCAAACAGAACAACACGGTGCCATTCTGTTTTCTCGCGTTGCTCGCCATTGGCTTTATCTCGCCAAGTTTCAGAGGTAGCAATTGTAATGTTTGCAATTGCATTGCCATTTGCGGCGAAACGAACCTCAGGATCTTGTCCTAAGTTACCCATAATAATTACTTTGTTGACGCCACGGCTAGCCATGTATCGCTCCATTTGTTTCTTTATTTCGCTAATACGCCAAGCATAACATGCCTAACGGACTACTTAAATCACTAGAAAGTGTATTCGAGAACCTCAACCGCTGCGCAGTTATCGAACACAACCTGACACACTTAGTTGCATTTTTTTCGGCTTATTATGCAGAATTATGCAACAAAAAGCATAATATGAGGGTTCTTATTGAATAAGCACGCAAAAAATAGTGCCTGGTTTCGCAAACTAAAGGAATGCAAAAGAGACTAGATGTAGGCAACAGGGAGAAAGAAGTATGTATTTTGATGGAATAAATTCTCAGCTTTTTTTACATGAGAACTGTGGTTTTGATGACAAGACGATCGAGCAACTAATAAAGGCTTCCGAAACTGAGCTTCATCGGCTCGAAGATTGGCATCAGAGATACAAGCCAAGTATGACACCAGTGATTTTGGTCGACTACAACGATCCCACATTTGATCCTATCGATTTCGAGAATCCCAGCTTTCCCGGGCAAAACATCAATATGGTGATCACTCAAGCGCCCCTGCACCTCAAAACCACTGATCTACTTAAATATGGCCGTCTTCGTGGCATCTTCTACAAACAACAATCCGTTGAAGAGATCGCGGTTGGTTTACGGGCCCTCAGTGAAGGAAACTCTTGGTTAAGTCGAGGGGTTACCGATCAATTGCTGTCATATTATCAATCGGTACTGATTCGCTATGCTCCTCCTCATACGATTAATTTGACTCGCCGAGAAATGGAAGTGCTTGAAGCGTTGCGAATTGGCAAATCAAACTATGGCTTAGCTGAACAGTTATTTATCAGTGAGCACACCATTAAGTCACACCTATATAAGATATTTCGCAAGATTAAGGTCAAAAATCGAGAAGAAGCGGTCGTCTGGGCGCACCATTTTTTACCATAAAGTGACAAAACTGGGTAATTTAACCAAAGTGTATTTTATATCGCTTAATTGTAGTGATAGAGTTAGGCGCAACAACTTTATAATAATGATTCAGTTAGGTTACCCCCATGATCAAAAAATGTCTTTTCCCTGCCGCAGGCTACGGCACTCGCTTTCTCCCTGCGACTAAATCAATGCCAAAAGAGATGATGCCAGTGGTTAACAAACCACTGATTGAGTACGGCGTTGAAGAAGCGATCGACGCGGGTATGGATGCAATGTGTATCGTGACTGGTCGTGGTAAGCACTCCATCATGGACCACTTTGATAAGAACTATGAACTGGAACACCAGATTCAGGGGACAAATAAAGAAGAGTTGCTGATTGATATTCGCGATATCATCGAATCAGCTAACTTTACCTATATCCGCCAGCGTGAAATGAAGGGCTTGGGTCATGCTATTTTGACCGGTCGTGAATTAGTAGGTGATGAACCTTTCGCTGTAGTTCTTGCGGATGACCTATGTGTTAATGAAGAGCAAGGTGTTCTAGCTCAGATGGTTGCACTGTACAAGCAGTTCCGCTGCTCTATCGTTGCCGTTCAAGAAGTACCAGAAGACGAAACTCATAAGTACGGTGTTATCAAAGGCGAGATGATCAAAGACGACATCGTGCGCGTTGACGACATGGTAGAGAAACCTGAGCCAGGTACAGCGCCAAGTAACCTTGCAATCATCGGTCGCTACATTCTAACTCCTGATATCTTCGATCTTATCGAAGCAACAGAGCCAGGCAAAGGCGGCGAAATCCAAATCACTGATGCTTTGCTGAAGCAAGCGCAAGCTGGCTGTGTTCTAGCATACAAATTCAAAGGTACTCGTTTCGACTGTGGTAGCGTTGAAGGTTACATTGAAGCAACCAACTACTGCTTTGAAAATGTCTACTTGAAAGATAAGAAAGCAACAGAGCTTGGCAAGCAATCGACACATAAAGAACCAACAACCTAATCGTTAAGGTTTGCCCAACACACAAAAACAGTGGCCTAGTGTCACTGTTTTTTTATCCAGTATTTATTTGCAGGCGTATAAAGCTATGCAATACTTGGACAACGATTATGTAATTGAGCGGAATTAGATGGACACTATCGACGTTCGTGGCGCCCGAACCCACAACCTAAAAAACATCAACCTCACCATTCCAAGAGACAAGCTGATTGTCATTACCGGCCTCTCTGGTTCAGGTAAGTCTTCTTTAGCTTTCGATACCTTATATGCTGAAGGGCAACGTCGATATGTAGAGTCTCTATCTGCTTATGCTCGCCAATTCCTGTCATTGATGGAAAAGCCCGATGTAGACCACATTGAAGGTCTATCACCCGCTATTTCTATTGAACAGAAATCGACTTCACACAACCCTCGCTCTACCGTGGGGACTATTACCGAGGTCTACGACTACCTTCGCCTATTGTACGCGCGAGTGGGTGAACCTCGTTGCCCAGAGCATAAAGTGCCGTTATCTGCGCAAACCATCAGTCAAATGGTGGATAAGGTCTTGGAGATGCCTGAAGGCTCTAAGATGATGCTAATGGCTCCTATCGTAAAAGAGCGCAAGGGTGAGCACGTTAAAACCTTTGAGAACTTAGCAGCGCAGGGCTTTATTCGAGCTCGCGTAGATGGAGATATCTGCGATCTTTCTGATCCACCGACTCTAGAACTCCATAAGAAACACACTATTGAGGTTATCGTTGACCGATTTAAGGTACGTAGCGATCTTAAGCAACGACTGGCCGAATCTTTTGAAACCACACTTGAGTTATCAGGTGGTATTGCCGTCGTGGCTTCAATGGATAATTCAGACGATGAAGAGATCATTTTCTCTGCTAACTTTGCTTGCCCATATTGTGGCTACAGCATGCAAGAACTTGAGCCTAGGCTCTTTTCTTTCAATAACCCTGCGGGTGCCTGCCACACTTGTGACGGGCTTGGTGTGCAGCAATACTTTGATGAGACGCGCGTCGTTCTCGATCAGAACCTAAGTATTGCCGAAGGTGCAATCAAGGGCTGGGATCAAAAGAACTACTATTACTTTCAGATGCTTAGCGCTTTAGCTGACCATTATGATTTCGATTTATATGCCCCTTTCAAATCTCTATCAAAAAGGATCCGCGAGATCATTTTGAAAGGCTCAGGTCGAACCGAGATCGAGTTTAAGTACATCAATGATCGTGGTGATATTCGCGTTAAGACTCATCCATTTGAAGGGATCCTTAACACGCTAGAGCGTCGCTATCGTGACACTGAATCCAACTCAGTTAGAGAAGATCTCGCTAAGTACATCTCTACACGATCTTGTAAAAGCTGTGATGGAACGCGCCTTCGAGAAGAAGCACGAAACGTATTCGTTCAAGATACTCCTTTACCCAATATCGTTGAGATGAGTATTAGTGAGGCTTTGAGCTTTTTTGAAAGCATGAACCTTGAAGGCCAGAAAGCCCAAATCGCCGAAAAGATCATGAAAGAGATCAATGATCGCCTGAGCTTCTTGGTTAATGTTGGCCTCAACTACCTAAATCTGTCGCGAAGTGCTGAAACACTTTCCGGAGGCGAGGCGCAGCGTATTCGTCTTGCCAGCCAAATAGGTGCAGGACTCGTGGGCGTTATGTATGTACTTGATGAGCCCTCTATTGGATTGCATCAACGAGATAATGAGCGCTTACTTGGAACCCTTACGCATCTTCGAGACTTAGGAAATACGGTGCTCGTTGTTGAGCACGATGAAGATGCTATCCGTACTGCAGATCATATTATTGATATAGGCCCTGGTGCAGGCGTTCACGGTGGCAATGTTGTTGCTGAGGGAACCTACGAAGAGATCATTAATAATCCGGAGTCTTTAACTGGTCAGTACTTAAAAGGCACTAAGGAGATCGCGGTTCCTAAAAAACGTACCCCTGTTGATAAAGATAAACAGCTGATACTCAGTGGCGCTTCGGGCAACAACCTTAAAGCCGTAGATTTGACCATTCCATGTGGTTTGTTTACTTGTGTAACAGGCGTATCTGGTTCGGGTAAATCTACGCTTATCAATGATACCTTCTTTAAGATCGCTCACCGTGAGCTTAACGGAGCGACCACCAGCAACCCTAGCCCTTATAGCTCTATCAATGGCTTAGAGCATTTTGATAAGGTCATCGATATCGATCAAAGTCCAATAGGACGTACGCCAAGATCTAATCCAGCCACTTACACCGGAATTTTCACTCCAATACGAGAGCTATTTGCCGGCACACAAGAGTCACGGTCTCGTGGTTACAAGCCAGGCCGTTTTAGCTTTAACGTAAGAGGCGGTCGCTGTGAAGCCTGTCAGGGAGATGGGGTCATTAAAGTAGAGATGCACTTCCTACCCGATGTGTATGTCCCATGTGATTCCTGTAAAGGTAAGCGATACAATCGTGAAACCCTTGAGGTGAAATATAAAGGCAAGTCTATTGATGAAGTGTTGAATATGACCGTTGAAGACGCTCATGCCTTCTTTGAGCCCGTGCCGGTTATTGCTAGAAAGTTGAAGACCTTGATCGATGTTGGCCTTTCGTACATTCGTCTAGGGCAAGCGGCAACAACCCTGTCTGGTGGTGAAGCACAACGAGTCAAGTTAGCGAGAGAACTGTCTAAACGCGATACCGGTAAAACTCTATATATTCTTGATGAGCCTACCACTGGCCTTCACTTTCATGATATACAACAGTTACTTACCGTATTGCATCGTCTTCGTGATCACGGCAACACTGTTGTGGTGATCGAACATAACCTTGATGTGATTAAAACGGCAGACTGGATCGTCGATCTCGGCCCTGAGGGTGGACAAGGTGGTGGTGAGATTATCGCAACCGGAACACCTGAACAGGTTGCCAAAGTAAAAGGATCGCATACGGCTCACTTTTTGAAGCCGATGCTAAAATAAAACAAAGGATACAATTCATGGCAACCCTGTTGACCACAGGTACACAACTTGAAGTAAAGGCTCCCAAAGTACCGTTTAACAGGCGTTTTCTACTGTTTATCGGGATAACCTTCCTGATAGCAACACACTTTTTCTCCCCCAACCCAGGGGGAGCAGGCCTAGCACTTTCATTTAATCCTCCCGTGTGGGGATTTTTGAGCATCGCACTAGGTATTGCTGTGTATCAGATGGCAACCAATCGCGTCATAAAATATTCAAAGATGACGATTGTGTTGTTTATCAGCTGTCTACTGATGACACTACCCATCGTATTACCCAATGCCAGTATTGCCATTGCGTTACCAAGGCTCACTGGCTTATGGGCAGGTTTCGCCCTCTTCTTATCTTTTCAGCAGTTTCGATTTAGCAATGAAGAAAAGCAGCGATTATTGTGGTTTATTCTATTCTCTATCGCTATTGAAGCCGTATTTGGCTGGGTTCAGTACACCCTGTTATCTGAGGGAAACCCCTTTGGTTACAATACGATAAAAAATCGCCCTTACGGCATTTTCCAGCAGCCTAATGTTATGGCAAGCTTTCTAGCGACCGGTTTAGCCTTGTCTGGCTACCTGCTCGCACGGCAGCCTCACGATAAGTATCTAAGCTGGCGACAAAAAATCGTTTTCCTTTACGCTATTCCCCTACTCACCATTCCATTGTTGGTTGTGCTTGCGTCCCGAACTGGGTGGCTAGGAGCGGTACTTGCAACTGCTATGGTAGCCCCTTACCTGTACCGCTTTGCACTAAAATCACGTGCCATTATCTGGTCCGCTTGTTTAGTGGTAGGCCTAGCGATTGGTATAGGCATGACTTTTGTTGGTGATAATCAATCATTGTTAGGCGATAAAGCCGATTTAGAGAGCCCTAGAGCCTATACTTTCCCGCAAGGGCTAGACATGATGATAGAGCGACCTTTGTCCGGTTATGGCTATGGTAATTTTGAATCAGCCTATATGTTGTATACGGCTAGGCAACATCAACTCAACCCTAACTACCCTGCTGGTCTTCCCTCTATGGACCACCCTCACAATGAGTTACTGATGTGGGGAATTGAAGGCGGTATGATTCCACTGGTGGGGATATTTCTCGCGATGGGATTTGTACTGTATCGCTTGTATATGGCAAGACCTGGTACACGAGTTGGAATTCTATCCCTGTTTATACCGATCGTGTTACATACACAGTTGGAATACCCCTTCTATCACTCGGCGATCCACTGGGTTTCTTTTATTGTACTTTTATATTGGGTTGATCAGCGAACCGCACGCTACAGGCAATTTAACTTTGGCAAGCTAAGCAAAGTGAGCCTGCGACTTGCTAGTTTGCTATTACCAATACTCACTTGTATTTACATGCTCACGGCATTACACACTAATCAAGTATTAACGGAATTTGAGCGCTCTAAGCCCAAGAATCCTGATATCTTAGATAGGGTGAGTAACCCTGTAGCATGGAAGGATCGTTATGAGTGGGACATTCACAGTACCCTACTGAATATTGGTATCGCCACCAATGAAAAGGCACATGTTCAAGCTTACGTGGATTGGTCTTTACCTTTTATACAGGATAAGCCTCGGCCTGCGCTGTATAAAAACTTGATACTCGCGTATCAAGCGCTAGACCAACAGCAGATGGCTAGCGCTATTCAAAGCGAAGCAGAATTTCTGTTTCCTAAGGTGGACTTTAGCTCCGTCTCACTGAAACGAATTCAAGTTAGCCAAGCGAATCAAAGTCACACCGATAGTTAGGTTAGTTTAAAACCTCTTTAAGTGCCTGCAAGCAAAGTGCGACATTTTCCTTGCGGGCACCGTACCCCATCAAGCCAATACGCCACGCTTTTCCAGCAAGATCTCCGAGTCCAGCACCAATTTCTAGGTTGTATTCATTAAGCAAGCGCTGGCGTACTAACGCCTCATCAACCCCTGTTGGTACGTACACAGCATTAAGCTGTGGCAATCGATATTCCTCATCAACCACAAAGTTAATCCCTAAACTGGTCAATCCTTCTTTTAAGCGTTGATGTGTATCAGCGTGACGTTTCCAAGCCTGTTCAAGCCCTTCTTCTTGGAGTAATAACAATGACTCATGCAGGGCATAAAGGCTATTTACTGGTGCAGTATGATGATAAGCACGTTTGCCCTCACCGCTCCAGTAACCTAGCACCAAGCTTTGGTCTAAAAACCAACTTTGCACGGGGTGTTGTCTCGATTCAATTTTCGCAATGGCTTTACTTGAGAACGTCAATGGTGATAATCCTGGGGTACAAGATAGGCACTTTTGGCTACCGGAATACACCGCATCCAATTGCCACTCATCGACCTTCAGTGGCACGCCACCTAGCGAGGTCACGGCATCGACAATTACAAGCATATCTTCGCTTCGAGCTATCTTTGACAGAGCCTCTGCATCACTTAGTGCGCCTGTAGAAGTTTCCGCATGCACAAACGCAACCGCTACTGCATCTGAATGTTCTTCTACTGCATTTTGTAGCTTTTGTGCTGATACAGGGCTTCCCCACTCATCATCAACAACAATCGCGATGCCTCCACAGCGCTCTACATTCTGTCGCATACGCTCACCAAACACGCCATTGCGACACACTATCACCTTCTCTCCATGCTCGATAAGGTTCACAAAGCAAGCCTCCATTCCAGCACTCCCAGGAGCTGACAAGGCAATAGTGAATTCATTTTCAGTTTGGAATGCATACTTTAGAAGTGACTTAAGCTCATCCATCATTTGAATAAACAGTGGATCTAAGTGCCCTATAGTTGGACGAGAAAGCGCCTGTAAAACCTGCGGATAAATATCTGAGGGACCTGGGCCCATCAATGTGCGATGTGGGGGAATGAAGCTGCGCATAGTAAAGCCTTATTCAAGGGAAAGTTCGAATAGCTTATTGCATCACTAAAAGACCCTCAACGAGCAATACCTAGAAGTATGCGGTAGGTAAAAAAGTGACGATTTGTATTCAAGCCATTGACATAATTTCGCCAAACCAGTTCAATGAAGACAAAGAGTGGATGACCAATGCAATGCGATAAGGACAAGCTCTTCTCATTTAATGCGAGGTAACGGCTTCGCATTTTATACTCACCTCTATTAATTGAAGTGAGTATTTGCACATTTAAAGGATTAATGGAGAGACGCTGTGAGCGCAATTAACGTCGCCAAATTTGGCGGCACAAGTGTAGCAAATTTTGAGGCGATGAGCCGATGTGCGGCCATCGTAGAAAACAACCCAAACACCAAACTCGTTGTCATCAGTGCCTGCTCGGGTGTGACTAACGTTTTGGTCGAACTGGCTAATGGCGTCACCGATAAAACTAGACGCGAGCAACTTCTGCAGCAGTTAGTTGATATTCACTTTAGTATCATCAATCAGTTAAAACACCCTGAAGCCATCAATGATGCGATAAACGAGATCCTAACTAAGGTATCTCAGTGTGCCGAGAAAGCCACCAGCGAGACTAGTGAGCAATTGACTGATCAATTGGTCTCTTGTGGAGAGCTAATGTCGACACATATCCTTAGCCAGCTAATGAGCGAACGTGGGCACAAAACTGAGCGTTTCGATATTCGTACAGTGATGAAGACGACATCTGTATTTGGTAATGCTGAACCGCTACTGGACGAGATCAGCATTGCAGCTCAAGCTCATTTAACGCCATTATTTAAAGACTCTATTGTCATTACTCAAGGGTTTATCGGCTCAGATCTCAACAACAAAACCACAACCCTAGGTCGCGGTGGTAGTGACTACAGCGCAGCCTTAATTGCTGAAGCTATCTCGGCATCTGGTCTTGAGATTTGGACGGATGTACCTGGTATCTACACCACAGACCCGCGTATTGCGCCACAAGCACAACCAATCAAAGAAATCAGCTTCAGTGAAGCTTCGGAGATGGCAAACTTTGGCGCTAAGATCCTGCACCCTTCGACTTTAGTCCCAGCATTACGACACAAGATCCCAGTCTTCGTTGGGTCATCAAAGGAGCCGGAACTTGGCGGTACTTGGGTGAAGCAGGAAGTTGAAAGCGCGCCTCTATTTAGAGCGGTCACCCTTAGAGGTAATCAAACACTGATTACTCTGAAAAGCCTTAACATGTTCCAAGCCAGTGGATTTTTGGCAAAAGTATTTACTATTTTGGCTCGTCACAAGGTATCTGTAGACCTGATTACCACCTCAGAAATCAGCGTATCACTGACGTTAGACCGCACTAACACGCAAGGTGGTGCACCGCAACTTCCTGAGGCTGCTCAGCAAGAACTACAAGAGCTGTGCTCAGTAGTGGTTGAACAGAACCTCAGCTTAGTTGCGCTTATTGGTAATAATATGGGACAAGCTAAAGGCACAGCAAAGCAGATATTTGGTACTCTTGAAGATCACAATCTACGAATGATTTGCTACGGTGCAAGTAACCATAACCTGTGCTTCTTGTTACATGAATCCTCAGCAAGACAAGCGGTGCAACAGCTTCATCGACAGCTATTTGAAAGCTAATACCAATCACACTAAGTAAATGATCAGAAATAGCGTAGGAAAAATGCTCGAGGGCAAGGCAGAATTTTTCGATAAGTAGTTATTCTACAATCAAAAATTCTAACGCAGTCATCGAGTATTTTAACAAGCTAGGATGACCAGTTATTTAGTACGATTGGTATAATATTTGTTGGTAAATCTAGATAAAAAAGAAGGGGCTATTTAGCCCCTTCTTAGTTTCTGTTGTTAGCCGTTTAAATTAGGCCCTAGCCACTTTTCAGCCTCAGTCCAATCCCAACCTTTACGCTCGGCGTAGTCTTTTGCTTGGTCTTCTTGGATCTGCGCAATAGCGAAGTAACGACAGTCCGGGTGAGAGAAATACCAACCAGAGACCGACGCACCAGGCCACATTGCGTAGCTCGTGGTAAGCGACATACCGATGGTTTCTTCAACTTGCATTAAATCCCAAATCGCTTGTTTTTCCGTATGCTCAGGACACGCAGGGTAACCTGGAGCAGGGCGTATACCTTGATACTTTTCACGGATAAGATCATCGTTACCCAATTGCTCATCAGGTGCATATCCCCAGATATCTTTTCGAACTTGCTGATGAAGATACTCGGCAAAGGCTTCCGCCAAGCGATCAGCTACCGCCTGAATCATAATCGCGTTGTAATCGTCACCTTGCGCTTTGTAGTTATCAGCAATCTCACGCTCACCAATACCACCCGTCACGGCAAATCCACCAATCCAATCTCTCACACCGCTTTCTTTAGGCGCAATGTAATCGCTCAAACAATAATTGAAGCCTTTCGGCTTTTTAGTTTGTTGACGAAGATTAAACAGTTTCTTGGCCACAACTGTACGCGACTCATCGGTATACACCTCGACATCGTCACCGACGCTGTTCGCTGGGAACATCTGACACATGCCGCTTGCCTTGATAATACCGTCCGCTTCTATCATATCGAGTAAGTCGTTGGCGTCTTTATATAAACGCTTCGCTTCCTCACCTACTTCTTCGTGCTTGAGGATCGCAGGGTATTTACCCATGAGGCTCCATGTCATAAAGAATGGCGTCCAGTCAATATAGTCACGTAGTACCGATACGCTCATATCTTTGATAACCACTGGCTCAAGCTGTTTTGGTTGTGGCGGAGTATAGGACTGCCAATCAATAGCAACTTTATTCTCACGCGCTTTCTCAAGAGTCACCGGTGCTGTCTTTGGTCGTTTCCTAGCATGCTGATCACGAACGCGCTCGTAATCGAGATCCAGCTTCTCAATAAAGCCCGGCTTTTGTTCAGCAGACAACAGTGCAGAACATACACCTACCGCACGAGAGGCGTTATTTACATAAACTACTGGCTCAGAGTAATTTTGTTCGATCTTCACTGCTGTATGCGCTTTAGAGGTGGTTGCACCGCCAATCAATAGAGGAAGGTCAAAGCCTTGGCGCTCCATTTCTTTAGCGACGTGTACCATTTCATCCAAAGACGGGGTAATTAACCCTGACAAGCCAATGATATCGACGTTTTCTTCTTTGGCGACTTTAAGAATTTTCTCACAAGGCACCATTACACCCAGATCGATAATGTCGTAGTTATTACATTGCAAAACTACGCCCACGATATTCTTACCAATATCGTGCACATCACCCTTAACCGTCGCTAACAATATCTTACCGTTGGTTTGACCCGCTTGTTTTTCAGCGTCAATGTAAGGTTCTAGGTGACCTACTGCTTGCTTCATTACTCGAGCAGACTTTACTACCTGAGGTAAGAACATCTTACCTTCACCAAATAAGTCACCTACCACGTTCATACCGTCCATCAACGGCCCTTCAATGACCTCCAGAGGCTTAGATGCATTCACTCGAGCTTCTTCAGTGTCTTCGATAATAAACTCGGTAATCCCTTTCACAAGGGCATGCTCCAAGCGTTTCGCTACTGGCCAACCTCTCCACTCAAGCGCTGCGCCATCATCCTGCGCACCGACGCCGTTCTCACGGTACTCATCAGCGATATCAAGGAGGCGTTCCGTTGCGTCATCTCTGCGGTTAAGCACCACATCTTCAACAGCTTCACGTAATTTGTCTGGTACGTTATCGTAGATTTCCAATTGACCCGCATTCACGATCCCCATATCCATACCGTTTTTAAAACAGTGATACAGGAATACTGCGTGAATCGCTTCACGCACGTAATTGTTGCCACGGAATGAAAAAGAAACGTTAGATACGCCACCAGAGACCATTGCGTGTGGTAGGTCGCGCTTAATATCTGCTACAGCATTAATGAAGTCAACGGCGTAGTTGTTGTGATCATCAATACCCGTCGCCACTGCAAAGATGTTTGGATCAAAAATGATATCTTCAGCAGGGAAGCCCACCTCATCGACTAGGATATTGTAAGCATTAGTACAAATCTCAATCTTGCGCTCACGAGTATCAGCCTGCCCCTCTTCATCAAACGCCATAACAATCACAGCCGCACCATAGCGACGGATTAGCTTAGCTTGTTCAATAAACTTTTGTTTGCCTTCTTTTAATGAAATTGAGTTAACAATTCCCTTACCCTGAATACATTTAAGGCCCGCTTCAATGACTTCCCATTTAGATGAGTCTACCATCACAGGTACTTTTGATATTTCAGGCTCTGAAGCACACAGGTTAAGGAAACGAACCATACACGCCTCAGCGTCTAGCATCCCCTCATCCATATTTATATCGATGATCTGAGCGCCGTTCTCTACCTGTTGACGAGCAACGTCTAGAGCTTCTTCATACAGCTCTTCTTTAATTAAGCGTTTAAAGCGCGCTGAGCCTGTCACATTGGTTCGCTCACCCACGTTGACAAATAACGTGTCTTTTTCGATAGCTAGTGGCTCTAAACCAGATAGGCGACAAGCAGCTTTTATTTCAGGAAGTTGACGTGGTCGAGCATGCTCCACGGCTTCTGCCATTGCCTTGATATGTTCAGGCGTTGTACCACAACAGCCACCGACCAAGTTTAAGAAGCCCGACTCTGCCCACTCTTTAATATGTTCGGCCATGTCTTCTGGCGATAGGTCATACTCACCAAAAGCATTTGGTAACCCCGCATTGGGATGGACAGAGACAAAGGTTTCGCAAATGCGAGATAACTCATCGACATACGGTCGCAGTTCATCTGGTCCTAAAGCACAGTTCAGACCAAAACAGACTGGGTTTACGTGTCGTAGAGAGTTATAGAAGGCCTCTGTAGTTTGACCAGACAGGGTACGACCTGATGCATCGGTAATGGTTCCAGAGATCATTACCGGTAGCGTGTAACCTAATTCATCAAAAACGGTATCGACCGCAAACGCACATGCCTTCGCATTCAAGGTATCAAAAATGGTTTCGATTAGGATAAGGTCTGAACCACCCTTTATAAGAGCCAGCGTGGATTCTTTGTACGCCTCTACTAATTCATCGAAGCTAACATTTCGAAAGCCTGGATCATTTACATCAGGGGAAATAGAACAGGTACGGTTTGTTGGGCCTAGAACACCAGCAACATAACGAGGTCTATCTGGTGTCTTTGCTGTCCACTCATCCGCAGCTTCTCGAGCTAGCTTTGCCGCGGCAAAGTTAATCTCTTCGCTGAGATCCTCCATATCGTAATCCGCCATCGCAATGGTGGTTGAGTTGAAGGTATTGGTTTCTAGGATGTCTGCCCCAGCTTCTAGATAATCGCTGTGAATCTGCTTGATGAGCTGTGGTTGAGTAAGAACAAGAAGGTCATTGTTCCCTTTCAGGTCACAATGCCAATCGGCAAAACGACCGCCTCGATAATCAGCTTCTTCTAGTTTTTGGTTTTGAATCATGGTGCCCATACCACCATCTATCAAAAGAATGTGGTTCTTTAATTGGGCTTCTAATTGTGCTCTCATTCTGCGTCCTGCTCAGGTGTGGCATTTCCAACTTATTATCAACATCCTATCACAGAAAAATTAGATTTCTAGACGTCTAAACTATGCTTATTAGCGCTATCATAGAGTTTAAGGTGTAACTTTATTTGATCTAGTTAACATTTTGTCTCAAAGTGTTGGGGCTATTCAAACTTAGGAGAAAGGAATGGAAGCCTACCATACACTGTGCTTTCTAGCTGCTGGCGCAGCAATCATCGCTTTAATCAACAGCAAAATCGGCAAAATGCAGACCACCATTGCGATTACTGCGGGTGCTATGCTGTTGTCGTTAGCCATTATCATTGCTGGACAAGCAGGCTGGTTTAAGCTGTCTCATGTCGCTAGTGAAACTATTGCTTCAATTAACTTTGAAGATTTCTTACTTAAGGGGATCTTAGGGTTTCTATTATTTGCAGGTGGGCTTGGAATTAAGCTAGATCACCTTAAAGATCAGAAATGGGAGATTACCGCGCTAGCGTTAGGTGCGACCCTATTCTCTACCTTCTTCATCGGTTTTGTTCTATTTGGTATATGTAGCCTAATCGGCTTTAATCTAGACCTGATCTATTGCTTGTTATTTGGCGCACTGATTTCTCCTACCGATCCCATCGCAGTATTAGCTATTGTGAAGAAGCTAGATGCACCTGCTCGCATTTCTACCCAAATTGAAGGGGAGTCCCTGTTCAATGATGGCTTTGGGCTAGTGATCTTCGTAACGCTATTTACCATCGCCTTTGGCGCTGAAGCCCCAACAGTTGGCTCGGTTTCAGTATTGTTCTTCCAGGAAGCTATCGGCGGCATTGCTTACGGTTTTGTTTTAGGGTTAATTTTTCACTGGTTGATACGCACAACTGAAGACCACTCAATGGAGATGTTGCTGACCATTCTGATCCCATCAACAGGCTATGCCATTGCAGAACTTCTAGAGGTATCAGGACCACTCTCAATGGTAGTGTCCGGCATCATTATTGGTAACTGGACACGCAAAACTGGATTTTCAGAAGCAGGATTTAAGAACTTAGATCATTTCTGGGAACTGATTGACGAGTTCCTAAATGCTGTTTTGTTCCTGCTTATTGGTATGTCGATGCTACTTTTTGAATTCCACCACGAAGATTGGATCATGATGGTAATCGCAGTACCACTCGTGCTTCTATCACGTTACCTGAGTATTAGAATTAACTATATTGGATTCAATCGATTCAGGTACTACAACCCTATGTCCGTGAAAATACTCACATGGGGTGGGCTCAGAGGTGGCCTTGCGTTAGCTATGGCGCTATCTATACCCGCAGGTATCATGGTGATCCCAGAAAAGAATATCGATGTGAAAGAAATCATTATGGTAATGACCTACTCCGTAGTGATGTTCTCAATTTTAGTTCAGGGAATGACTATCACCCCTATGATAGAAAAAGCCAAGCAGTTAGAGCCCTCGCCTGAAACAGAACAAGAATAACCTCCGATAAACGGAAAAGGCATGCCAATGGCATGCCTTTTTTTGTATCAACAGAATGAAAAGCTATTCATCGGTAGTGAAGTTAGCTTCAGAAAACTTATCCAAATCGTATGGCGTTTGTTGATAAACACAGTAATTGAGCCAGTTGCTAAACAACAAGTGGCCATGGCTACGCCATGTTGCCCGAGGGGCGTTATCTGGGTTGTTATCAGGATAATAGTTAACAGGAATAGCTGGCTCCATCCCTTCAGCTAAATCGCGAACGTACTCTGTATGCAGAGTCTTTGACTCGTATTCAGGGTGACCAGTAACAAAGACGTTACGCTTATCTTTGGTAGAAGCAAGATAAACGCCTGCAGTATCTGATGTTGCCAAAATATCGAGATCGGTATGTTCTGATAAATACTCAGGTGAAAAGTCCGCATAGCGTGAATGAGGTGCAAGGAAAGTATCATCAAATCCGCGAAGGATAGGATTATGCTGATCGTGAATGAAATGCTCATACACACCAGATAACTTTTCTTTACGAGTACGCTTAGGAAGGTCGTAAAGCAGCTTTAAACCAGCTTGAGCTGCCCAACAAACGTAGAGCGTTGAAGTCACATGCTCCTTTGCCCAATTCATGATGGACTGCAGGTGCTCCCAATAGATCACATCTTCAAACTGAACGAGGCCGAGTGGCGCACCAGTAATAATCAGTCCGTCAAAATTACGATCTTTAACCCCTTCAAACTGACGATAAAAGGTATCTAAGTGCTCAGTTGGTGTATTTTTACTTGGACGATTATCAATGCGCAGCAGTTCAACATCAACTTGCAATGGGCTGTTAGAAAGCAAGCGTAGGAATTGAGTTTCAGTCTCTATTTTCTTTGGCATTAAATTGAGTAGTAGGACTCTTAGAGGACGAATCTCTTGCGATGAGGCACGAGATTCAGACATAACGAAAATCTTCTCTCCTCTTAACACATCAGTCGCAGGTAATTGATCAGGGACTCGAATCGGCACAACTTTTCTCCTTTAAGCATCTAGACGTCCATACGTATATTCTTTCAGACTACTGTATTCACCCCATGATGTCGAGACTGATATTGAAAACTCGTCTTTAATCACGAGACCATTGGTACTCGGATGCCTCGCCTAGTCGTTCGAAGTACTCTGGATGTAGTTGTTTAAATTGATCTTTTTGCAACTCAGCTATATTCCATGGCGTGAAATCTATCGTCGTTACTCTTCCATTGAGCTCGATAGTCACTTGCTCTAGTGTATGTTCCGTCGATAAGTATCTAAGCTCTGTGGAACTTGCGCACTGCAACTTAATCGTTGTTTGTTTATCATCATTGAGTGTCAATCTAGCTTCTACATCGCTATCACACGACGTAAAAACCGTCAGTTGCAACACCATACTGTTGTCCATAGTGGTATAAGCAGAGACTTCCATAGAGCGCAAAGGGTACAGCTTACGAAGTAGAAGCTGATGCGTGTCTTTGGTTCGTGTTATCTGCACGCCACTATCTAGAAATGGAAAACCTAGCCACTGCCAATCATAACCCCGATCTTTGTATATCAGCAGCCCGTACAGGCTTCCAAGAGCACTAAGTAGCGCTATAGAAATCATGCATGCAATTAGTATGAATAGCTTTTGCATTAACTTAGATCGTCGTAGTGGGCCTTAATATAAAAATATCACTGATATGGCATAAAAGCAGGTAAGAGAAATTAGGTTGGAGTTATGTTGGTACAGAAATGACATTTTCTTTAGGCAAGAAAAAAGCCCTAGTCTTTCGACTAGGGCTTCTTATTAGTGGCGGAGTGGACGGGACTCGAACCCGCGACCCCCGGCGTGACAGGCCGGTATTCTAACCAACTGAACTACCACTCCGCACCAATTTGTTATCTATCTAAAGTCTTACTCGCGTTGCTTTAGTTAGATGTAATTTAAAGCCTGGCGATGTCCTACTCTCACATGGGGAAGCCCCACACTACCATCGGCGCTATTGTGTTTCACTTCTGAGTTCGGCATGGAATCAGGTGGGTCCACAATGCTATGGTCGCCAAGCAAATTTTAAAATTCGGAAAACTGTTATTTAAAAGTCATATACACATTCAAAGTTCTTACTTCGAGTCCACAAAACCCCTTGGGTGTTGTATGGTTAAGCCTCACGGGCAATTAGTACAGGTTAGCTCAATGCCTCGCAGCACTTACACACCCTGCCTATCAACGTTCTAGTCTCGAACAACCCTTTAGGACACTTAAAGTGCCAGGGAAGACTCATCTCAGGGCTCGCTTCCCGCTTAGATGCTTTCAGCGGTTATCGATTCCGAACTTAGCTACCGGGCAATGCCATTGGCATGACAACCCGAACACCAGAGGTTCGTCCACTCCGGTCCTCTCGTACTAGGAGCAGCCCCCTTCAATCTTCCAACGCCCACGGCAGATAGGGACCGAACTGTCTCACGACGTTCTAAACCCAGCTCGCGTACCACTTTAAATGGCGAACAGCCATACCCTTGGGACCGACTTCAGCCCCAGGATGTGATGAGCCGACATCGAGGTGCCAAACACCGCCGTCGATATGAACTCTTGGGCGGTATCAGCCTGTTATCCCCGGAGTACCTTTTATCCGTTGAGCGATGGCCCTTCCATTCAGAACCACCGGATCACTATGACCTGCTTTCGCACCTGCTCGAATTGTCATTCTCGCAGTCAAGCGGGCTTATGCCATTGCACTAACCACACGATGTCCAACCGTGTTTAGCCCACCTTCGTGCTCCTCCGTTACTCTTTGGGAGGAGACCGCCCCAGTCAAACTACCCACCAGGCACTGTCCTCACCCCCGATAAGGGGGCTAAGTTAGAACATCAAACATACAAGGGTGGTATTTCAAGGATGGCTCCAACGATACTGGCGTACCGTCTTCAAAGCCTCCCACCTATCCTACACATGTAGGCTCAATGTTCAGTGCCAAGCTGTAGTAAAGGTTCACGGGGTCTTTCCGTCTAGCCGCGGGTACACTGCATCTTCACAGCGATTTCAATTTCACTGAGTCTCGGGTGGAGACAGCGTGGCCATCATTACGCCATTCGTGCAGGTCGGAACTTACCCGACAAGGAATTTCGCTACCTTAGGACCGTTATAGTTACGGCCGCCGTTTACCGGGGCTTCGATCAAGAGCTTCGACCGAAGTCTAACCCCATCAATTAACCTTCCGGCACCGGGCAGGCGTCACACCGTATACGTCATCTTACGATTTTGCACAGTGCTGTGTTTTTAATAAACAGTTGCAGCCACCTGGTATCTGCGACTCCTAGTAGCTCCATCCGCAAGGGACTTCACCGCCAAGAGCGTACCTTCTCCCGAAGTTACGGTACCATTTTGCCTAGTTCCTTCACCCGAGTTCTCTCAAGCGCCTTGGTATTCTCTACCCGACCACCTGTGTCGGTTTGGGGTACGATTTCTTATAATCTGAAGCTTAGAGGCTTTTCCTGGAAGCATGGCATCAATGACTTCACTGCACGTAGCAGCTCGACATCGTATCTCAGCGTTAAGAAAGTCCGGATTTACCTAAACCTTCCGCCTACATACTTGAACCTGGACAACCATCGCCAGGCCCACCTAGCCTTCTCCGTCCCCCCATCGCAATTATAAGAAGTACGGGAATATTAACCCGTTTCCCATCGACTACGCCTTTCGGCCTCGCCTTAGGGGTCGACTTACCCTGCCCCGATTAACGTTGGACAGGAACCCTTGGTCTTCCGGCGAGGGGGTTTTTCACCCCCTTTATCGTTACTCATGTCAGCATTCGCACTTCTGATACGTCCAGCAGCCCTTACAGACCACCTTCAACCGCTTACAGAACGCTCCCCTACCCCGCATACAAAGTATGCAGCCGCAGCTTCGGTGTATAGCTTAGCCCCGTTACATCTTCCGCGCAGGCCGACTCGACCAGTGAGCTATTACGCTTTCTTTAAATGATGGCTGCTTCTAAGCCAACATCCTGGCTGTCTGAGCCTTCCCACATCGTTTCCCACTTAGCTATACTTTGGGACCTTAGCTGGCGGTCTGGGTTGTTTCCCTCTCCACGACGGACGTTAGCACCCGCCGTGTGTCTCCCGGATAGTACTCAATGGTATTCGGAGTTTGCAAAGGGTTGGTAAGTCGGGATGACCCCCTAGCCTTAACAGTGCTCTACCCCCATTGGTATTCGTCCGAGGCGCTACCTAAATAGCTTTCGGGGAGAACCAGCTATCTCCAGGTTTGATTGGCCTTTCACCCCTAGCCACAAGTCATCCGCTAATTTTTCAACATTAGTCGGTTCGGTCCTCCAGTTGATGTTACTCAACCTTCAACCTGCCCATGGCTAGATCACCTGGTTTCGGGTCTATATCCAGAGACTGAACGCCCAGTTAAGACTCGGTTTCCCTACGGCTCCCCTAAACGGTTAACCTTGCCACTGAATATAAGTCGCTGACCCATTATACAAAAGGTACGCAGTCACGCTTCGAGGCGCTCCTACTGCTTGTACGTACACGGTTTCAGGTTCTATTTCACTCCCCTCACAGGGGTTCTTTTCGCCTTTCCCTCACGGTACTGGTTCACTATCGGTCAGTCAGTAGTATTTAGCCTTGGAGGATGGTCCCCCCATGTTCAAACAGGATATCACGTGTCCCGCCTTACTCGTTTTCACTCAAAATGCGTTGTCGGTTACGGGGCTATCACCCTATACTGCGAGACTTTCCAGACTCTTCACCTGACGCATTAAAAGCTTAAGGGCTAATCCAATTTCGCTCGCCGCTACTTTCGGAATCTCGGTTGATTTCTCTTCCTCCGGGTACTTAGATGTTTCAGTTCCCCGGGTTTGCCTCGTTATGCTATGTATTCACATAACGATACGTACTTATGCACGTGGGTTTCCCCATTCAGAAATCCCAGACTCAAATGGTTATTACTACCTAATCTGGGCTTATCGCAAGTTATTACGTCTTTCATCGCCTCTGACTGCCAAGGCATCCACCGTGTACGCTTAGTCACTTAACCATACAACCCCAAAGGGTCTTGCTTAACGCAATGCAGTTGCTACGCTGCAGTATGACGTTTCCAAGGTGCGCTATCTCTTTATTATGAGCGAGATAACATTCGATTTTGCCGGACTCAAATTTGAATGCATCCTGGCAAGGATACATTCCCAAGAACACTTGAATGTGTGTTGGTACCTAATCACTCTTTACTTAAAAAGAATCATTAGGATTTGAGAACTTTTAAATTTGATAAATAATGAAATCACATTATTTATCGTCAGCTTTCCAAATTGTTAAAGAGCGAGATTCAAACAAATGAACCATTTTTAAACACACTCGAGAGAGCGCTTAAAGATGGTGGGCGATACCGGGCTCGAACCAGTGACCCCCTCCTTGTAAGGGAGGTGCTCTCCCAACTGAGCTAATCGCCCACATTGTTTGTTGTTTGTGTTCACTTTAAAAAGTGAATTCAAACAACTTCCTTTGTGGAAAGGAAATGGTGGGTCGTGCAGGATTCGAACCTGCGACCAATTGATTAAAAGTCAACTGCTCTACCAGCTGAGCTAACGACCCAATGGTATCCCGTAGGGGAGTCGAACCCCTGTTACCGCCGTGAAAGGGCGGTGTCCTAGGCCTCTAGACGAACGGGACACTAAGTTGAAATGTCTTGGGGGACATTTCTAAATCTCTTTACTTTCTAAACCATATCAATCTGTGTGGACACTCATCGTGAGTAATCATCGTATAAGGAGGTGATCCAGCCCCAGGTTCCCCTAGGGCTACCTTGTTACGACTTCACCCCAGTCATGAACCACAAAGTGGTGAGCGTCCTCCCGAAGGTTAAACTACCCACTTCTTTTGCAGCCCACTCCCATGGTGTGACGGGCGGTGTGTACAAGGCCCGGGAACGTATTCACCGTGACATTCTGATTCACGATTACTAGCGATTCCGACTTCATGGAGTCGAGTTGCAGACTCCAATCCGGACTACGACGCACTTTTTGGGATTCGCTCACCATCGCTGGTTGGCTGCCCTCTGTATGCGCCATTGTAGCACGTGTGTAGCCCTACTCGTAAGGGCCATGATGACTTGACGTCGTCCCCACCTTCCTCCGGTTTATCACCGGCAGTCTCCCTGGAGTTCCCACCATTACGTGCTGGCAAACAAGGATAAGGGTTGCGCTCGTTGCGGGACTTAACCCAACATTTCACAACACGAGCTGACGACAGCCATGCAGCACCTGTCTCAGAGTTCCCGAAGGCACCAAGCTATCTCTAGCGAGTTCTCTGGATGTCAAGAGTAGGTAAGGTTCTTCGCGTTGCATCGAATTAAACCACATGCTCCACCGCTTGTGCGGGCCCCCGTCAATTCATTTGAGTTTTAATCTTGCGACCGTACTCCCCAGGCGGTCTACTTAACGCGTTAGCTCCGAAAGCCACGGCTCAAGGCCACAACCTCCAAGTAGACATCGTTTACGGCGTGGACTACCAGGGTATCTAATCCTGTTTGCTCCCCACGCTTTCGCATCTGAGTGTCAGTATCTGTCCAGGGGGCCGCCTTCGCCACTGGTATTCCTTCAGATCTCTACGCATTTCACCGCTACACCTGAAATTCTACCCCCCTCTACAGTACTCTAGCCTGCCAGTTTCAAATGCGGTTCCGAGGTTGAGCCCCGGGCTTTCACATCTGACTTAACAAACCACCTGCATGCGCTTTACGCCCAGTAATTCCGATTAACGCTCGCACCCTCCGTATTACCGCGGCTGCTGGCACGGAGTTAGCCGGTGCTTCTTCTGTCGCTAACGTCAAACGATGAAGCTATTAACTTCAACGCCTTCCTCACGACTGAAAGTACTTTACAACCCGAAGGCCTTCTTCATACACGCGGCATGGCTGCATCAGGCTTGCGCCCATTGTGCAATATTCCCCACTGCTGCCTCCCGTAGGAGTCTGGACCGTGTCTCAGTTCCAGTGTGGCTGATCATCCTCTCAGACCAGCTAGGGATCGTCGCCTTGGTGAGCCATTACCTCACCAACTAGCTAATCCCACCTGGGCATATCCTGAAGCGAGAGGCCCGAAGGTCCCCCTCTTTGGTCCGTAGACGTTATGCGGTATTAGCCATCGTTTCCAATGGTTATCCCCCACATCAGGGCAATTTCCCAGGCATTACTCACCCGTCCGCCGCTCGACGCCCAACAAATCACCCGAAGGGTCAATGTTGTCGTTTCCGCTCGACTTGCATGTGTTAGGCCTGCCGCCAGCGTTCAATCTGAGCCATGATCAAACTCTTCAATTAAAGTTTTTTTGGTCTTGCGACCGGCTCAATGAATACTGACTTCAAAACTGTTCCTTACTCGAAAGTAAGAAGTAATTTTAAAGCTATTATCGTTCCAACAGAACGATAATGAATTGACTGTGCCAATGATTAAAAATCATTGTATTGGTCACTCAGTTCATTGATAAATCTTTTCGATTATCATCAACGAGTGCCCACACAGATTGATAGGTTTAAATTGTTAAAGAGCTTTGCTTTCAGTGCCTTAGCACTTAAGCGAGGTGCGTATAATACGCTCTCTACTTTGAAAGTCAACATAAAACTCTAAGAAATTTCTTAAAATCTTATGGTGACTGAACTCAATTTGAGTTCAATCAAAATTAAAGCCTGGCGATGTCCTACTCTCACATGGGGAAGCCCCACACTACCATCGGCGCTATTATGTTTCACTTCTGAGTTCGGCATGGAATCAGGTGGGTCCACAATGCTATGGTCGCCAAGCAAATTTTAAAATTCGGAAAACTGTTATTTAAAAGTCATATACACATTCAAAGTTCTTACTTCGAGTCCACAAAACCCCTTGGGTGTTGTATGGTTAAGCCTCACGGGCAATTAGTACAGGTTAGCTCAATGCCTCGCAGCACTTACACACCCTGCCTATCAACGTTCTAGTCTCGAACAACCCTTTAGGACACTTAAAGTGCCAGGGAAGACTCATCTCAGGGCTCGCTTCCCGCTTAGATGCTTTCAGCGGTTATCGATTCCGAACTTAGCTACCGGGCAATGCCATTGGCATGACAACCCGAACACCAGAGGTTCGTCCACTCCGGTCCTCTCGTACTAGGAGCAGCCCCCTTCAATCTTCCAACGCCCACGGCAGATAGGGACCGAACTGTCTCACGACGTTCTAAACCCAGCTCGCGTACCACTTTAAATGGCGAACAGCCATACCCTTGGGACCGACTTCAGCCCCAGGATGTGATGAGCCGACATCGAGGTGCCAAACACCGCCGTCGATATGAACTCTTGGGCGGTATCAGCCTGTTATCCCCGGAGTACCTTTTATCCGTTGAGCGATGGCCCTTCCATTCAGAACCACCGGATCACTATGACCTGCTTTCGCACCTGCTCGAATTGTCATTCTCGCAGTCAAGCGGGCTTATGCCATTGCACTAACCACACGATGTCCAACCGTGTTTAGCCCACCTTCGTGCTCCTCCGTTACTCTTTGGGAGGAGACCGCCCCAGTCAAACTACCCACCAGGCACTGTCCTCACCCCCGATAAGGGGGCTAAGTTAGAACATCAAACATACAAGGGTGGTATTTCAAGGATGGCTCCAACGATACTGGCGTACCGTCTTCAAAGCCTCCCACCTATCCTACACATGTAGGCTCAATGTTCAGTGCCAAGCTGTAGTAAAGGTTCACGGGGTCTTTCCGTCTAGCCGCGGGTACACTGCATCTTCACAGCGATTTCAATTTCACTGAGTCTCGGGTGGAGACAGCGTGGCCATCATTACGCCATTCGTGCAGGTCGGAACTTACCCGACAAGGAATTTCGCTACCTTAGGACCGTTATAGTTACGGCCGCCGTTTACCGGGGCTTCGATCAAGAGCTTCGACCGAAGTCTAACCCCATCAATTAACCTTCCGGCACCGGGCAGGCGTCACACCGTATACGTCATCTTACGATTTTGCACAGTGCTGTGTTTTTAATAAACAGTTGCAGCCACCTGGTATCTGCGACTCCTAGTAGCTCCATCCGCAAGGGACTTCACCGCCAAGAGCGTACCTTCTCCCGAAGTTACGGTACCATTTTGCCTAGTTCCTTCACCCGAGTTCTCTCAAGCGCCTTGGTATTCTCTACCCGACCACCTGTGTCGGTTTGGGGTACGATTTCTTATAATCTGAAGCTTAGAGGCTTTTCCTGGAAGCATGGCATCAATGACTTCACTGCACGTAGCAGCTCGACATCGTATCTCAGCGTTAAGAAAGTCCGGATTTACCTAAACCTTCCGCCTACATACTTGAACCTGGACAACCATCGCCAGGCCCACCTAGCCTTCTCCGTCCCCCCATCGCAATTATAAGAAGTACGGGAATATTAACCCGTTTCCCATCGACTACGCCTTTCGGCCTCGCCTTAGGGGTCGACTTACCCTGCCCCGATTAACGTTGGACAGGAACCCTTGGTCTTCCGGCGAGGGGGTTTTTCACCCCCTTTATCGTTACTCATGTCAGCATTCGCACTTCTGATACGTCCAGCAGCCCTTACAGACCACCTTCAACCGCTTACAGAACGCTCCCCTACCCCGCATACAAAGTATGCAGCCGCAGCTTCGGTGTATAGCTTAGCCCCGTTACATCTTCCGCGCAGGCCGACTCGACCAGTGAGCTATTACGCTTTCTTTAAATGATGGCTGCTTCTAAGCCAACATCCTGGCTGTCTGAGCCTTCCCACATCGTTTCCCACTTAGCTATACTTTGGGACCTTAGCTGGCGGTCTGGGTTGTTTCCCTCTCCACGACGGACGTTAGCACCCGCCGTGTGTCTCCCGGATAGTACTCAATGGTATTCGGAGTTTGCAAAGGGTTGGTAAGTCGGGATGACCCCCTAGCCTTAACAGTGCTCTACCCCCATTGGTATTCGTCCGAGGCGCTACCTAAATAGCTTTCGGGGAGAACCAGCTATCTCCAGGTTTGATTGGCCTTTCACCCCTAGCCACAAGTCATCCGCTAATTTTTCAACATTAGTCGGTTCGGTCCTCCAGTTGATGTTACTCAACCTTCAACCTGCCCATGGCTAGATCACCTGGTTTCGGGTCTATATCCAGAGACTGAACGCCCAGTTAAGACTCGGTTTCCCTACGGCTCCCCTAAACGGTTAACCTTGCCACTGAATATAAGTCGCTGACCCATTATACAAAAGGTACGCAGTCACGCTTCGAGGCGCTCCTACTGCTTGTACGTACACGGTTTCAGGTTCTATTTCACTCCCCTCACAGGGGTTCTTTTCGCCTTTCCCTCACGGTACTGGTTCACTATCGGTCAGTCAGTAGTATTTAGCCTTGGAGGATGGTCCCCCCATGTTCAAACAGGATATCACGTGTCCCGCCTTACTCGTTTTCACTCAAAATGCGTTGTCGGTTACGGGGCTATCACCCTATACTGCGAGACTTTCCAGACTCTTCACCTGACGCATTAAAAGCTTAAGGGCTAATCCAATTTCGCTCGCCGCTACTTTCGGAATCTCGGTTGATTTCTCTTCCTCCGGGTACTTAGATGTTTCAGTTCCCCGGGTTTGCCTCGTTATGCTATATATTCACATAACGATACGTACTTATGCACGTGGGTTTCCCCATTCAGAAATCCCAGACTCAAATGGTTATTACTACCTAATCTGGGCTTATCGCAAGTTATTACGTCTTTCATCGCCTCTGACTGCCAAGGCATCCACCGTGTACGCTTAGTCACTTAACCATACAACCCCAAAGGGTCTTGCTTAACGCAATGCAGTTGCTACGCTGCAGTATGACGTTTCCAAGGTGCGCTATCTCTTTATTATGAGCGAGATAGCATTCGATTTTGCCGGACTCAAATTTGAATGCACTCTGGCAAGAGTACATTCCCAAGAACACTTGAATGTGTGTTGGTACCTAATGATAAATCATTAGGATTTGAGAACTTTTAAATTTGATAAATAATGAAATCACATTATTTATCGTCAGCTTTCCAAATTGTTAAAGAGCATGATTCTTTGCTAATAAATAGCTTTCGAAACCATTTTTAAGAGTACTTAAGCAAATACGCTTAAAGATGGTGGAGCTATGCGGGATCGAACCGCAGACCTCCTGCGTGCAAGGCAGGCGCTCTCCCAGCTGAGCTATAGCCCCATCTTGGTGATAATCTAAATGAGTTATCTTTTTGAGAGCAAGGAAACGAGTAGGCCGCATACATCAGTATGCAACGCGCTTGTTGACGCCGCTATCAGAAAGATTGGTGGGTCTGAGTGGACTTGAACCACCGACCTCCCGCTTATCAGGCGAGCGCTCTAACCAGCTGAGCTACAGACCCATTTCTGCTTTGCACTTTCTCTTATTTCCACGTCAGGACTGCGACTCTTCACTCAGTCACATACTAATGTATGCTCCTTCCTTCATCGCTGGCCTTCCTTGAACTAAGAAAAACTGCTTTGCATAAATAATCTCATTAAGAGTTATCTTTCTCTTTACTTTCTAAACCATATCAATCTGTGTGGACACTCATCGTGAGTAATCATCGTATAAGGAGGTGATCCAGCCCCAGGTTCCCCTAGGGCTACCTTGTTACGACTTCACCCCAGTCATGAACCACAAAGTGGTGAGCGTCCTCCCGAAGGTTAAACTACCCACTTCTTTTGCAGCCCACTCCCATGGTGTGACGGGCGGTGTGTACAAGGCCCGGGAACGTATTCACCGTGACATTCTGATTCACGATTACTAGCGATTCCGACTTCATGGAGTCGAGTTGCAGACTCCAATCCGGACTACGACGCACTTTTTGGGATTCGCTCACCATCGCTGGTTGGCTGCCCTCTGTATGCGCCATTGTAGCACGTGTGTAGCCCTACTCGTAAGGGCCATGATGACTTGACGTCGTCCCCACCTTCCTCCGGTTTATCACCGGCAGTCTCCCTGGAGTTCCCACCATTACGTGCTGGCAAACAAGGATAAGGGTTGCGCTCGTTGCGGGACTTAACCCAACATTTCACAACACGAGCTGACGACAGCCATGCAGCACCTGTCTCAGAGTTCCCGAAGGCACCAAGCTATCTCTAGCGAGTTCTCTGGATGTCAAGAGTAGGTAAGGTTCTTCGCGTTGCATCGAATTAAACCACATGCTCCACCGCTTGTGCGGGCCCCCGTCAATTCATTTGAGTTTTAATCTTGCGACCGTACTCCCCAGGCGGTCTACTTAACGCGTTAGCTCCGAAAGCCACGGCTCAAGGCCACAACCTCCAAGTAGACATCGTTTACGGCGTGGACTACCAGGGTATCTAATCCTGTTTGCTCCCCACGCTTTCGCATCTGAGTGTCAGTATCTGTCCAGGGGGCCGCCTTCGCCACTGGTATTCCTTCAGATCTCTACGCATTTCACCGCTACACCTGAAATTCTACCCCCCTCTACAGTACTCTAGCCTGCCAGTTTCAAATGCGGTTCCGAGGTTGAGCCCCGGGCTTTCACATCTGACTTAACAAACCACCTGCATGCGCTTTACGCCCAGTAATTCCGATTAACGCTCGCACCCTCCGTATTACCGCGGCTGCTGGCACGGAGTTAGCCGGTGCTTCTTCTGTCGCTAACGTCAAACGATGAAGCTATTAACTTCAACGCCTTCCTCACGACTGAAAGTACTTTACAACCCGAAGGCCTTCTTCATACACGCGGCATGGCTGCATCAGGCTTGCGCCCATTGTGCAATATTCCCCACTGCTGCCTCCCGTAGGAGTCTGGACCGTGTCTCAGTTCCAGTGTGGCTGATCATCCTCTCAGACCAGCTAGGGATCGTCGCCTTGGTGAGCCATTACCTCACCAACTAGCTAATCCCACCTGGGCATATCCTGAAGCGAGAGGCCCGAAGGTCCCCCCCTTTGGTCCGTAGACATTATGCGGTATTAGCCATCGTTTCCAATGGTTATCCCCCACATCAGGGCAATTTCCCAGGCATTACTCACCCGTCCGCCGCTCGACGCCCAACAAATCATCCGAAGAGTCAATGTTGTCGTTTCCGCTCGACTTGCATGTGTTAGGCCTGCCGCCAGCGTTCAATCTGAGCCATGATCAAACTCTTCAATTAAAGTTTTTTGGTCTTGCGACCGGCTCAATGAATACTGACTTCAAAACTGTTCCTTACTCGAAAGTAAGAAGTAATTTTAAAGCTATTATCGTTCCAACAGAACGATAATGAATTGACTGTGCCAATGATTAAAAATCATTGTATTGGTCACTCAGTTCATTGATAAATCTTTTCGATTATCATCAACGAGTGCCCACACAGATTGATAGGTTTAAATTGTTAAAGAGCTTTGCTTTCAGTGCCTTAGCACTTAAGCGAGGTGCGTATAATACGCTCTCTACTTTGAAAGTCAACATAAAACTCTAAGAAATTTCTTAAAATCTTATGGTGACTGAACTCAATTTGAGTTCAATCAAAATTAAAGCCTGGCGATGTCCTACTCTCACATGGGGAAGCCCCACACTACCATCGGCGCTATTATGTTTCACTTCTGAGTTCGGCATGGAATCAGGTGGGTCCACAATGCTATGGTCGCCAAGCAAATTTTAAAATTCGGAAAACTGTTATTTAAAAGTCATATACACATTCAAAGTTCTTACTTCGAGTCCACAAAACCCCTTGGGTGTTGTATGGTTAAGCCTCACGGGCAATTAGTACAGGTTAGCTCAATGCCTCGCAGCACTTACACACCCTGCCTATCAACGTTCTAGTCTCGAACAACCCTTTAGGACACTTAAAGTGCCAGGGAAGACTCATCTCAGGGCTCGCTTCCCGCTTAGATGCTTTCAGCGGTTATCGATTCCGAACTTAGCTACCGGGCAATGCCATTGGCATGACAACCCGAACACCAGAGGTTCGTCCACTCCGGTCCTCTCGTACTAGGAGCAGCCCCCTTCAATCTTCCAACGCCCACGGCAGATAGGGACCGAACTGTCTCACGACGTTCTAAACCCAGCTCGCGTACCACTTTAAATGGCGAACAGCCATACCCTTGGGACCGACTTCAGCCCCAGGATGTGATGAGCCGACATCGAGGTGCCAAACACCGCCGTCGATATGAACTCTTGGGCGGTATCAGCCTGTTATCCCCGGAGTACCTTTTATCCGTTGAGCGATGGCCCTTCCATTCAGAACCACCGGATCACTATGACCTGCTTTCGCACCTGCTCGAATTGTCATTCTCGCAGTCAAGCGGGCTTATGCCATTGCACTAACCACACGATGTCCAACCGTGTTTAGCCCACCTTCGTGCTCCTCCGTTACTCTTTGGGAGGAGACCGCCCCAGTCAAACTACCCACCAGGCACTGTCCTCACCCCCGATAAGGGGGCTAAGTTAGAACATCAAACATACAAGGGTGGTATTTCAAGGATGGCTCCAACGATACTGGCGTACCGTCTTCAAAGCCTCCCACCTATCCTACACATGTAGGCTCAATGTTCAGTGCCAAGCTGTAGTAAAGGTTCACGGGGTCTTTCCGTCTAGCCGCGGGTACACTGCATCTTCACAGCGATTTCAATTTCACTGAGTCTCGGGTGGAGACAGCGTGGCCATCATTACGCCATTCGTGCAGGTCGGAACTTACCCGACAAGGAATTTCGCTACCTTAGGACCGTTATAGTTACGGCCGCCGTTTACCGGGGCTTCGATCAAGAGCTTCGACCGAAGTCTAACCCCATCAATTAACCTTCCGGCACCGGGCAGGCGTCACACCGTATACGTCATCTTACGATTTTGCACAGTGCTGTGTTTTTAATAAACAGTTGCAGCCACCTGGTATCTGCGACTCCTAGTAGCTCCATCCGCAAGGGACTTCACCGCCAAGAGCGTACCTTCTCCCGAAGTTACGGTACCATTTTGCCTAGTTCCTTCACCCGAGTTCTCTCAAGCGCCTTGGTATTCTCTACCCGACCACCTGTGTCGGTTTGGGGTACGATTTCTTATAATCTGAAGCTTAGAGGCTTTTCCTGGAAGCATGGCATCAATGACTTCACTGCACGTAGCAGCTCGACATCGTATCTCAGCGTTAAGAAAGTCCGGATTTACCTAAACCTTCCGCCTACATACTTGAACCTGGACAACCATCGCCAGGCCCACCTAGCCTTCTCCGTCCCCCCATCGCAATTATAAGAAGTACGGGAATATTAACCCGTTTCCCATCGACTACGCCTTTCGGCCTCGCCTTAGGGGTCGACTTACCCTGCCCCGATTAACGTTGGACAGGAACCCTTGGTCTTCCGGCGAGGGGGTTTTTCACCCCCTTTATCGTTACTCATGTCAGCATTCGCACTTCTGATACGTCCAGCAGCCCTTACAGACCACCTTCAACCGCTTACAGAACGCTCCCCTACCCCGCATACAAAGTATGCAGCCGCAGCTTCGGTGTATAGCTTAGCCCCGTTACATCTTCCGCGCAGGCCGACTCGACCAGTGAGCTATTACGCTTTCTTTAAATGATGGCTGCTTCTAAGCCAACATCCTGGCTGTCTGAGCCTTCCCACATCGTTTCCCACTTAGCTATACTTTGGGACCTTAGCTGGCGGTCTGGGTTGTTTCCCTCTCCACGACGGACGTTAGCACCCGCCGTGTGTCTCCCGGATAGTACTCAATGGTATTCGGAGTTTGCAAAGGGTTGGTAAGTCGGGATGACCCCCTAGCCTTAACAGTGCTCTACCCCCATTGGTATTCGTCCGAGGCGCTACCTAAATAGCTTTCGGGGAGAACCAGCTATCTCCAGGTTTGATTGGCCTTTCACCCCTAGCCACAAGTCATCCGCTAATTTTTCAACATTAGTCGGTTCGGTCCTCCAGTTGATGTTACTCAACCTTCAACCTGCCCATGGCTAGATCACCTGGTTTCGGGTCTATATCCAGAGACTGAACGCCCAGTTAAGACTCGGTTTCCCTACGGCTCCCCTAAACGGTTAACCTTGCCACTGAATATAAGTCGCTGACCCATTATACAAAAGGTACGCAGTCACGCTTCGAGGCGCTCCTACTGCTTGTACGTACACGGTTTCAGGTTCTATTTCACTCCCCTCACAGGGGTTCTTTTCGCCTTTCCCTCACGGTACTGGTTCACTATCGGTCAGTCAGTAGTATTTAGCCTTGGAGGATGGTCCCCCCATGTTCAAACAGGATATCACGTGTCCCGCCTTACTCGTTTTCACTTAAAATGCGTTGTCGGTTACGGGGCTATCACCCTATACTGCGAGACTTTCCAGACTCTTCACCTGACGCATTAAAAGCTTAAGGGCTAATCCAATTTCGCTCGCCGCTACTTTCGGAATCTCGGTTGATTTCTCTTCCTCCGGGTACTTAGATGTTTCAGTTCCCCGGGTTTGCCTCGTTATGCTATGTATTCACATAACGATACGTGCTTATGCACGTGGGTTTCCCCATTCAGAAATCCCAGACTCAAATGGTTATTACTACCTAATCTGGGCTTATCGCAAGTTATTACGTCTTTCATCGCCTCTGACTGCCAAGGCATCCACCGTGTACGCTTAGTCACTTAACCATACAACCCCAAAGGGTCTTGCTTACGCAATGCAGTTGCTACGCTGCAGTATGACGTTTCCAAGGTGCGTTATCTCTTTATTATGAGCGAGATAACATTCGATTTTGCCGGACTCAAATTTGAATGCATCCTGGCAAGGATACATTCCCAAGAACACTTGAATGTGTGTTGGTACCTAATGATAAATCATTAGGATTTGAGAACTTTTAAATTTGATAAATAATGAAATCACATTATTTATCGTCAGCTTTCCAAATTGTTAAAGAGCATAAAGCAAAAAGCTTTAATCAATAACCGAAGTCATTAATTAAAGCTCTGTTACTTTAACTAAATTAAACCATCAATCTGTGTGGACACTCATCGTGAGTAATCATCGTATAAGGAGGTGATCCAGCCCCAGGTTCCCCTAGGGCTACCTTGTTACGACTTCACCCCAGTCATGAACCACAAAGTGGTGAGCGTCCTCCCGAAGGTTAAACTACCCACTTCTTTTGCAGCCCACTCCCATGGTGTGACGGGCGGTGTGTACAAGGCCCGGGAACGTATTCACCGTGACATTCTGATTCACGATTACTAGCGATTCCGACTTCATGGAGTCGAGTTGCAGACTCCAATCCGGACTACGACGCACTTTTTGGGATTCGCTCACCATCGCTGGTTGGCTGCCCTCTGTATGCGCCATTGTAGCACGTGTGTAGCCCTACTCGTAAGGGCCATGATGACTTGACGTCGTCCCCACCTTCCTCCGGTTTATCACCGGCAGTCTCCCTGGAGTTCCCACCATTACGTGCTGGCAAACAAGGATAAGGGTTGCGCTCGTTGCGGGACTTAACCCAACATTTCACAACACGAGCTGACGACAGCCATGCAGCACCTGTCTCAGAGTTCCCGAAGGCACCAAGCTATCTCTAGCGAGTTCTCTGGATGTCAAGAGTAGGTAAGGTTCTTCGCGTTGCATCGAATTAAACCACATGCTCCACCGCTTGTGCGGGCCCCCGTCAATTCATTTGAGTTTTAATCTTGCGACCGTACTCCCCAGGCGGTCTACTTAACGCGTTAGCTCCGAAAGCCACGGCTCAAGGCCACAACCTCCAAGTAGACATCGTTTACGGCGTGGACTACCAGGGTATCTAATCCTGTTTGCTCCCCACGCTTTCGCATCTGAGTGTCAGTATCTGTCCAGGGGGCCGCCTTCGCCACTGGTATTCCTTCAGATCTCTACGCATTTCACCGCTACACCTGAAATTCTACCCCCCTCTACAGTACTCTAGCCTGCCAGTTTCAAATGCGGTTCCGAGGTTGAGCCCCGGGCTTTCACATCTGACTTAACAAACCACCTGCATGCGCTTTACGCCCAGTAATTCCGATTAACGCTCGCACCCTCCGTATTACCGCGGCTGCTGGCACGGAGTTAGCCGGTGCTTCTTCTGTCGCTAACGTCAAACGATGAAGCTATTAACTTCAACGCCTTCCTCACGACTGAAAGTACTTTACAACCCGAAGGCCTTCTTCATACACGCGGCATGGCTGCATCAGGCTTGCGCCCATTGTGCAATATTCCCCACTGCTGCCTCCCGTAGGAGTCTGGACCGTGTCTCAGTTCCAGTGTGGCTGATCATCCTCTCAGACCAGCTAGGGATCGTCGCCTTGGTGAGCCATTACCTCACCAACTAGCTAATCCCACCTGGGCATATCCTGAAGCGAGAGGCCCGAAGGTCCCCCTCTTTGGTCCGTAGACATTATGCGGTATTAGCCATCGTTTCCAATGGTTATCCCCCACATCAGGGCAATTTCCCAGGCATTACTCACCCGTCCGCCGCTCGACGCCCAACAAATCATCCGAAGAGTCAATGTTGTCGTTTCCGCTCGACTTGCATGTGTTAGGCCTGCCGCCAGCGTTCAATCTGAGCCATGATCAAACTCTTCAATTAAAGTTTTTTTGGTCTTGCGACCGGCTCAATGAATACTGACTTCAAAACTGTTCCTTACTCGAAAGTAAGAAGTAATTTTAAAGCTATTATCGTTCCAACAGAACGATAATGAATTGACTGTGCCAATGATTAAAAATCATTGTATTGGTCACTCAGTTCATTGATAAATCTTTTCGATTATCATCAACGAGTGCCCACACAGATTGATAGGTTTAAATTGTTAAAGAGCTTACTTTCGAGGCTTACCTCTCAAGTGGACGGCCATTCTAGCGATTTGAATCTCAGTGTCAAACACTTTTTTGAATTTATTTTCGAATCGAACTTAAACTCAAATGATTCGGCTAGTTAGCCTACTGAACTACTGCGAAGCGTTGTGCGCTCTGCCGTGTCAGTGAGGCGCATTATAGAGATGCTCGTCACATTGGCAAGGCTTTTTTTCAATAAATTTAAGAAAAAAGGCTTTTCGCTCGTTTTTTGAGTGAAAGGCTTATTTATCTAATTTTACCCCCTAGTTAGGTACAGGTTATCCACAGACTTATTCTAAATTGGAAGATTTTGCATTCAGCAGATAATAAAAAAAGAAACCGCTCACGCGGTTTCTTTTTCTTTATAGATAGTAATAGAGGAAGGAATTACTAAAAAATCAAATTCCTGAGCCGTCTTGCTCTACATTATCTTCGTGTAAGCCACATTCTCTTTTAAGACCAAAGAATCGTGTGTCTTGCTCTTTCATACCTGGTTCGAATTTAGTGGTGGTATGAATATCACCAATTGAAAGATAGCCCTGCTCTTTAAGTGGATGCTGAGGCAAGGCATGCTCTTCTATATAGCTATCTATTTGCTCCGAGCTCCAATCTACTATTGGAAGGAACTTGAATACACCATGCTGAATAGATAGAACCGGTAGCCCCTGCCTAGAATCAGACTGACTTCTTCTTAGTCCTGAAAACCATGTCCCTGCATTAAGCTCAGACAATGCTCTGCGCATCGGTTCCACTTTATTCAGCTGATTATATTGAGTAATACCCTCTACACCCTTCTCCCATAACTGACCGAAGCGCGACTCTTGCCACGCAGGACTCAAAGAACTTCGGTATATCTTTAGGTTGAGCCCTAATAGTAGTGTCAGCTCATCTATAAACTGGTAGGTTTCACTGAATAGGTAGCCAGTATCGGTCAGTATTACCGGAATGTTAGGTGCCTGTCTCGTGACTAGGTGTAGCATCACCGCGGCTTGAGCACCGAAACTGGACGAGAGCACCAGGTTTTGCTGCAGATTTTCCAATGCCCAAGCAATTCTTTGCTCGGTTGTCATGTCCTCTAACTCAGCATTGAGTTTAGCTAACTCTAGACTCTGCTCTACCTTATTGAGTTTGACTATCTCTTTCAGGTTTGGTTTTTGAGTAAGTTCAAGCATGAAAATCCCTCTTAGATACTAAGACTTCTTTTACGATGCCATCTCTAATGACAAAGTCCCCGAATGCTTCTTCTGGTAAACGCTCATTCGACCAACGAGCCACCAGCGAATCAATCTCTTGTAATATTTGAGCCGAACTGATGTTCTCTTTATACATCTTAGGAACACGAGTACCTGCTTTATTGCCACCAAGGTGTAAGTTGTATCTATCCGGAGCTTTGCCTACTAAACCAATTTCGGCCAACATCGCTCGTCCACAACCATTAGGGCACCCGGTTACTCGCAAGATAATGCTTTCATATTTACTTAGTCCGTGTTTTTCCAGTATCCCTTCAACATCAGTAACGAACTGAGGAAGGAATCGCTCTGCTTCTGCCATTGCTAATGGGCAAGTAGGAAATGCAACACAGGCCATGGAATCTTTTCGTTGCTGGGACGTAGCAGGATCTAATAGCCCACTTTCAAAGGCTATCTTTTCAATCTGCTCTTTGTCTTTTGCATCTACGCCGGCCACTATCAGGTTTTGATTTGCCGTCATACGCAAATCCCCTTTGTGAATTTTGGCAATGCTAGCCACTCCACTTTTTAAGGGCTTACCTGGGTAATCAAGCAACCTGCCATTTTCAATAAACAGAGTAAGATGATGCTTTCCGTCAATACCTTCTAGCCAACCGAACTTATCACCGCGATGAGTTAACTGGTACGGCTGTACAGGCTCAAAACTAACCGCAGCACGTTTTTCGACTTCTTGTTTGAATACCTCTATTCCGACACGGTCTAGAGTGTATTTAGTCTTAGCATTTTTTCTGTTAGAGCGATTACCCCAATCACGCTGAGTAGATACTACGGCAGCAGCAACATCTAACGTCTTATCAAGAGGGATATAACCAAATTCATCTGCCTTTCTTGGGTAGGTAGACGTATCGCCATGTGTCATGGCTAATCCACCACCAACTAGGACATTAAAGCCCACTAATTTTCCGTCTTTTGCAATCGCCACAAAGTTAAGGTCGTTAGCATGCAGATCAACATCATTATCCGGCGGTACTACTACCGTCGTTTTAAACTTACGAGGTAAATAGTTGCTACCTAAAATTGGCTCTTCATCTGTAGATTCAAGCTTCTCTCCATCTAACCATATCTCTGCATAGGCTCTAGTTTTTGGTAATAGGTGCTCACTGATCTTTGTTGCCCATTCATAGGCTTGTTGATGCAGTTCAGTTTCAACTGGATTACTAGTACACAAGACGTTACGGTTCACGTCCCCTGCTGTAGCGATTGAGTCAATCCCAATAGCGTTTAGCGTTTGGTGCATCAGCTTAATATTCGGCTTTAGCACTCCATGAAATTGAAACGTTTGACGAGTAGTAAGACGAATACTGCCGTACATAGTGCTTTCGGTCGCAAACTCATCGATGGCTAACCATTGCTTCGGGGTAATTACTCCCCCAGGCATACGCGCTCGTAGCATTACATTATGTAGAGGCTCCAATTTTTGCTTAGCTCGCTCGTTTCTATAGTCTCTATCATCTTGTTGATACATCCCATGAAAGCGAATCAGCTGAAAGTTATCTGCATCAAATCCACCCGTAATCTCATTATCGAGGTCGTTGGTAATGGTACCGCGCAAAAAGTTACTTTCTCTTTTAAGTCTTTCATTGTCAGAAAGTGGGCCTAGCTCTTCACCCAATACAACTTGCTTTTCCATTAGTACACGTCCCTTTGATATCTTTTCTGTTTACGGAGGTCTTTTAACCACTCTTCTGCGCTTTCTGGGTTTAGCCCACCTTCTTGCTGTGCAATTTCCAATAATGTCGACTGTACATCTTTGGCCATTCGATCAGCATCTCCACAAATATAGAGATAGGCTCCGTCTTGTAGCCACTGCCAAACTTGCTTAGCATTCTGCTTAAGTTTGTCTTGGACGTAGACTTTATTTGCTCCATCTCGACTGAAAGCCACATCTAAGCGACTCAATAAGCCATCTTTGAGATAGCGCTGGAATTCAAGTTGATACAGAAAGTCTTGAGTAAAGGTGCGGTCACCAAACAACAACCAGTTTTTGCCTTCGGCTTCTCTAGCATCACGCTCTTGTAAGAAGCTTCTAAACGGAGCAATACCTGTTCCTGGACCAATCATGATCACTGGAGTGTTGTCATCGGTAGGTAGTTTGAAATTGTTGTTATGTTCGATGAACACTTTAACGTCTTCACCTTCTTCAAGTGCGTGAGATAAGAAACCTGAAGCACCACCTACTCTTTGGCCCTTATTTGTTTCGTACTCGACAACACCTACAGTTAGATGAACCTCTTCATCCACTTCAGCTTGCGAAGATGAGATGGAATATAGACGAGGAGTTAGGCGGCGAAGCATTGCTATTAGCTCTATCGCACTTAGCTTTGTTTTCTTCTCAGCTAACACATCCACCACTTGCGTCCGAGCGGCGTATTCTCTTAGCTTGTTTTTATCTTCGATGAGCTTGAGGAGTTTCTTACTCCCCGACTTCTCTGCATATTGAGAAACAAATTGAGGATTAGATGCTGTGACTTCAAAGTATTCTGCAAGAGCTTGCTTGATAGAGAGTGTTTCGCCATCAATTTCCACTTGCTCATCTTTATCTATAGATACGATGGCTAAGATGGAGTCCACCAGCTGCTGGTCATTCTTGTACCAAACACCAAGCGCATCACCAGGTTGGTATGTAATGCCTGATTCTTCCAAATCAATTTCGATATGTCTGACATCTTTTGTTGAGTCACGACCCGTAATTTTTTGATTGGTTAACAAAGTAGCGGTAAATGGATTTTGCTTAGTGTATTGAGATTGGCTTGCAGACACCGGCAATTGAACCACTGCATTTTCTGCTCCTGCAGAGTTCTCTTTGAATAGCTCGGCAACCTTACTTAGTGCTTGTGATTGCCATGCAGCAACGGGAGACTCGTAATCCACATCACAATCGATTCTATCTAGAAAGGCGGTCGCTCCAAGTTTACTTAGCGCAGCATCAAAATCTTTTCCCGTCTGGCAGAAGAATTCGTAGCTAGAATCCCCCAGCCCCACAACTGCGTATTGTAATTTGTCTAGCTTTGGCGCTTTCTTAGAAGTTAGGTAATCATAAAACTCAATCGCATTGTCTGGCACTTCCCCCTCTCCGTTGGTAGAAGCGACAATGACTACGTGCGTTTCATTTTTTAGATTCTTTAGTTTGTAATCTGCTGCATCGTAAAGTTTGGCTTGATACCCCTCCTCTACAACTTTGGCATGCAATTGCTTAGCGACACCTTTGGCGTTACCTGTTTGCGAAGCAAAGATGATCGAAAGCTGAGAGGCTGCCGCTACAGCAGGAGCTGTATCTGGAACAGAAGCTAAAGAATGATTTTGGCTGATGCCATAGAAATAGCCACTAACCCAAGCCAACTGCTGTGGCGATAATTCGGCGGCGGCCTGTTTTAGTTGATTGGCTTGTTTATCACTCAACGGAGTAGCAAAGCCAGAAAGTTCCTTAAGCAACATGGTCACGTTATCCCTGTATATTACGTGACCATAAGATTACCTACTATTTGTAATAGCAATAAAGAATAAAGGGGTATGTTTAATAATCAAAAGGAATGAAAAAGAGTTTTACCTACAAGACTTCAACTCTCACTTGGCTGAATCCAACCGCCATCGCGCTCTTAGAAGCAGAGTCTAAGTCATTGTAATAACGCTGTTCTCCTTGCGGATCAGTAAGAGCAAGTATCCCTCCATGACTGTCTCTAAACTCAACTACCCACAAGCCGTCTTGATCGGCTTGTTCTACGATTGCTTCTACCAAACGCTCAGAGCGATATAACACACGAAGTTCATTGATTGTCATATAAAGGCTTGCTCCTATTTAACTCTATTAAGGATGGACTAAACCCGTGAAATTGCGAATTGAGAACAGCTATCAATTACTAGGGCCTGTTGACCTTTTGCGATTGAATTTCGCTCGACCAGAAGCTATAGGCAATAAAAAACCCATCCGAAGATGGGCTTAATCATTTTGATTACCGCTCTAGAAAGCGACTTGCCCACCGACAAACCAACCGTCTACAAAACCATAGGCTTTACTGTCAAACTCTTTGAAGGTGTAATCCAATACTCGATAGCCACCACGCACAACTAAATCTACTGAATCTAGGTCGAAGGTGTATTGTAAGCCTCCTGTTAGATCTGCTGACTTAATGTCGGATGTCTCGCCAAAATCAAACTCACCGATGACCGCTAGGTTTGTATTAGGGACAGCAATTAATGCGTTGGCGTACCAACTAAAGATAATGCCATCAAAGTCACCACTTTCGCCTGTATCTGTATCTTCATAGAAACTATTGCGATAGTCCGTCAGAGTGAAGCCAAGATCTAACTCAAGATTTTCAGTTCTCAAAGGTCGATAGTAGAAGGTGTAATCGAACTTATCATGAGCAATGTATTGGGTATCTAACGCTGTGTAGCGAATTCTAAAGTTAGGTAGGTAAGGTACATCGTGCTCTATTTGCGCAGCTAGCACCGGAATTTCGTCATCTTCTTGACGAGTTTCTCTGATCTTCGTGCTACCCCAGAACATATCTGCAGTAACCTTACCATGAACACCTGGCTCAGCGACTTTTGCCTGCACTGACCAAGAACTTGCTAATGCACTGGCTCCAACGACCACAATTAACGTGCATTTGTTCATTTTCCACTCCCAAGAAAACTAAAATCGTTACTTTATGAGCAGATACTAGCATACATACACCTTAGTTAAATCAATAACTAACATCATGAACATGCACTTGTACGCTTAAGCACCCAGTAGATCACAACTGCAAGTAGGATATAGGGTAAGAACTTAAGAGCCGCCCCTAGCAAACCTAACACTAGACTGAATGCAAATACGACGAAAAACGCCATTAATAGGCCAAAGAAAGTCAGGCCCGTAAAGAAAAATACGCCAAAGAACATCAACAACATAAGTAGCTCAAACATAGACACTCTCCAACTACAGATTAATGGTGTGGGGTAGCATCGCGCGTCATCCCCTCTATTACACTTAGAAAGCAAGTACCTTGCCAACCTTATGCCACATGTTAACCCATTGATTAAATACAATAAAAAAGGCTCTCACCAAATGCGAGAGCCTTTTCGAGAATAGAGTTTAGTAAAAATAACCAGTTAGTGGTGAGTTTTACACACCTAACTCTTTAGGAATTTTAGCTAATGCAGCCTCAACCACCTCAATACCTGAGCCTGGCTTGTGTGCATTTTCACTAATATAGCGTCGCCATTGACGTGCACCGGGCATGCTTTGGAACAAACCTAGCATGTGACGGGTGATATGCCCTAGGTAAGCACCTTCGGAAAGTTGTTGCTCAATGTATGGGTACATTAACTCAACCACTTCACTACGTTTAATGATTGGCTTGTCTTGACCAAAGATACGTTGGTCCACTTCCGCTAACAGGTATGGGTTTTGATAAGCCTCTCGACCGATCATTACGCCATCAAGATGCTCTAGATGCTCTAACGTTTCTTCTAAGGTTTTCACGCCGCCGTTAACAGCAATATCTAAGTGCGGAAAATCTTTCTTGATCTGATAAGCGCGAGGGTAATCCAACGGTGGGATCTCTCGGTTTTCTTTCGGGCTAAGTCCACTCAGCCACGCTTTACGCGCATGAATAGTAAAGTGATCACAACCACCCTTCTCATGGACAATAGAAACAAAGTCAGTCAAAAATTCATACGAATCTTGGTCATCAATACCAATACGGGTTTTTACTGTTACAGGAATATCGACGACCGATTTCATTTCGGCAATGCAGTCTGCAACCAACTGTGGTTCAGCCATAAGACAGGCGCCAAACCTACCGTTTTGCACTCTGTCAGATGGGCAGCCCACATTAAGGTTCACCTCATCATAGCCACGCTCTTCTGCCAGTTTTGCACAGTGCGCGAGATCTTTAGCATTTGAGCCACCAAGCTGCAGAGCAATGGGATGCTCCTGTTCGCTAAAACGTAGAAAGTCACCCTTACCATGAATAATCGCACCCGTTGTTACCATCTCGGTATACAACAAAGTGTTTTGCGACAGCAACCTGTGAAAATATCGACAATGACGATCCGTCCAATCGAGCATTGGAGCGACAGAGAGTCTAGAAGATGGGTACATAAGGTTCAATCCACGAATAAAAATGAGGGCGTATTCTACATCCTGTCTATAAAATAGACCAGTTTATTACAGACATAAAAAAGACCAGCACTATGGCTGGCCTTAAATAACGTTAGATAAATTACGCTTTATACTGTTTAAATGCGTTAATCAAACCGTTAGTAGAGCTATCGTGTGAGTCTACTGCAGAATCGTCAGCCAACTCAGGAAGGATTTGATTTGCTAGTTGTTTACCTAGCTCTACGCCCCACTGATCAAAGGTAAAGATGTTCCAAATTACACCTTGAACAAAGATCTTGTGCTCGTACATTGCGATTAGGTTACCCAGCGTGCGCGGAGTAATTTGCTTCACAAGGATAGAGTTTGTTGGACGATTGCCTTCAAATACCTTGAATGGTGCTAGCTCAGCCACTTCCTGTGCTGATTTACCTGCAGCTACAAGCTCAGCTTCAACCACTTCACGAGACTTACCAAACGCCAATGCTTCTGTTTGAGCAAAGAAGTTCGACATTAGTTTCTGGTGATGATCACCCGTTGGGTTGTGACTGATTGCTGGTGCAATGAAATCACACGGAATCAGTTTAGTGCCTTGGTGAATCAACTGGTAGAACGCGTGTTGACCGTTAGTACCTGGCTCACCCCAGATGATTGGGCCAGTTTGGTAATCAACAGCATCGCCATTACGGTCAGTGTACTTACCATTTGATTCCATGTTGCCTTGCTGGAAGTAAGCAGCAAAGCGGTGCATGTATTGATCGTATGGAAGAATAGTCTCAGACTCAGCACCGTGGAAGTTGTTGTACCAAATACCAATAAGCGCAAGTATTGTTGGGATGTTGTTCTCAAGATCTGTTGACTTGAAATGGTTATCCATCTCGTGAGCACCCGCAAGCAACTCAACAAAGTTGTCGTAGCCTACACCTAGTGCAATAGAAAGACCGATTGCAGACCATAGAGAGTAACGGCCACCGACCCAATCCCAGAACTCAAACATGTTGTCTGTATCAATACCGAACTCAGACACTGCTTCGCCATTTGTAGAAAGAGCAGCGAAGTGCTTAGCTACGTGAGCTTCATCTTGTGCTTCAGCAAGGAACCAGTCACGCGCACTGTGTGCGTTAGTCATTGTTTCTTGAGTAGTGAACGTCTTAGAAGCCACCAAGAACAATGTTGTTTCTGGATTCACTTTCTTAAGGGTTTCAGCGATATGTGTACCATCAACGTTAGAAACGAAGTGTAGGTTTAGGTGATTCTTGTATGGTGCTAATGCTTCAGTCACCATGAATGGACCTAGATCTGAACCACCGATACCGATGTTCACTACGTCAGTGATTGCTTTGCCAGTATAACCTTTCCACTCACCACCAATAACGCGGTCAGTAAACGTTTTGATCTTTTCAAGCACAGCGTTCACTGCTGGCATTACATCTTCGCCATTAACCACTACTGGAGTGTTGCTGCGGTTACGAAGTGCTGTGTGAAGAACTGAACGTCCTTCCGTTTTATTGATGGTCTCGCCAGAGAACATTGCGTCGATCGCAGACTTCAGCTCTGTTTGTTTCGCAAGATCAAACAGGTGCTTCATAGTTTCGTCGTTAACTAGGTTCTTTGAGTAGTCAACTAAGATGTCGTCGCCGAATTTTTTAGAGAAGTTATCAAAACGCTCTGAATCTTGGGCAAAGAGATCTTTCATCTCCATATCTTGAGCAGATTCAAAGTGAGCAGTTAAGGCTTTCCATGCATCGGTGTGCGTCGGATTGATGTTTTTCAACATTGTGAGTTCCCATTATTTTTAAATTTAAGTTTTGCTTAACAACGAATAGCCAAAGCGACTCGATTGCTAAGCTCCCCTGATACAGGTAATAGCGACCGTGCCTAGCACCATCACTTAAATAATTTCATCTAATGTACCGTGTTCCACGGTTGATGTGGGATTATCACTGAAGCGTTTCACGCAATTGTTGAGTTAGTTCACAGTTTAGTTGGCTAAATACTGTCTTTAGTGTAAACAGGTATCACACGAGAGGTGAGTTTGGTCACCAACTCATAACCAATCGTCCCTACGTACCTTGCGACTTCTTCTACGGGCAAAGCTTCTCCCCAAAGTACGGAAGGGTCACCTACTTTGTCGCTAGCATCAGGCCCGAGATCAACAGTCAGCATATCCATCGATACTCGTCCTACTAATGGAACCTTGCGATTGTTGACTAACACAGGAGTGCCATTTGGTGCCATGCGAGGATAGCCATCACCATATCCCACAGCAATCACACCGATCTTGGTATCTCGATCTGAAGTCCAGTTTGCGCCGTAACCCACGCTTTCACCGGCCTTAAGTTCGTTAACCGCAATAAGGTGCGAGCGCAACGTCATCACTGGACGGTAACCTAACTGCTGAGCATTCTTATCACTAAACGGAGACACCCCATACATGATGATGCCAGGTCGTACCCACTCAAAATGGCTATCACTACGAGACAAAATGCCAGAAGAAGCTGCAATTGAGCGTTCGCCAGTACAATTAGCAGTCGTACTCTTAAATAGCTCAATTTGTTGCGAAGTGATTGGATTCTCTAGTTCGTCTGCGCAGCCAAAATGGCTCATATAACGCAGCGGATGTGCCACGTTTTTGCAGTTATGCAGTCGCTGAATATACTCGTCATAATGTTCAGGGCGCACACCTAGACGGTGCATTCCTGTATCCATTTTCAACCATACCACTACAGGATTTTCTAGCTCTGCTTGATCCAGAGCCTCTAACTGCTCTTCGCAATGCACCACGGTTTGTATGTTGTTGGTGACTAGGATAGGTAGATCACTCGCCGAGTAGAAGCCTTCTAGTAACAGTACGGGTTTAACAATCCCCCCCGCACGAAGCTGCAGCGCTTCCTCAACACGAGCCACGCCAAAGGCATCGGCACCTTCGGCATGTTTGGCCACTTCTAATAAACCGTGCCCATAACCATTAGCTTTAACTACTGCGAGTAAACGACTGTTAGGCGCTTGCTTATGCAGTAATTCGATATTATGGCAAAGAGCATCGGTATTGATTGATGCAACAGCGGCCTTTAATCTACTCATGCCACTTCCTACTCGTCATCATAATCGAATGCAGGACCTGCGTAGTTATCAAAGCGAGAGTACTGTCCTTGGAAGGTCAAACGAACTGAACCGATAGGGCCGTTACGCTGTTTACCGAGAATAATTTCTGCGGTGCCTTTCATAGAGCTATCTGGGTTGTAAACCTCATCGCGGTAGATAAACATGATCAAATCGGCATCCTGCTCGATCGCACCTGATTCACGAAGATCCGAGTTGATCGGACGTTTGTCTGCACGTTGCTCCAAGGAACGGTTAAGCTGCGAAAGCGCAACAACCGGCACTTGTAGCTCTTTCGCCAATGCTTTCAAGGAACGCGATATTTCGGAGATCTCCAAAGTACGATTGTCTTGCATACCTGGAACGCGCATCAATTGCAGGTAGTCAACCATGATGAGACTTAAGCCACCGTTATCACGGGCGATTCGTCTTGCGCGAGAGCGTAATTCTGTTGGTGTTAACCCTGAGCTATCATCAATGAACATATTCTTCTTTTGCATCAGAATACCCATACTTGATGAGATACGAGCCCAATCTTCATCGTCTAGTTGGCCAGTACGAATCTTGGTTTGGTCAACGCGAGATAACGAGGCAAGCATCCTCATCATAATTTGTTCTGAAGGCATCTCTAGAGAGAAGATAAGAACGGGCTTATCAGAGCTCATCGCTGCGTTTTCACACAGGTTCATCGCAAATGTGGTTTTACCCATAGATGGACGAGCCGCAACAATAATCAGATCAGACGGTTGAAGGCCTGCCGTTTTCTTGTTCAGATCGTTAAAGCCAGAATCTACACCTGTCACGCCATCTTGCGGAGTTTTGTATAGCTCCTCGATACGCTCTAGGGTTTTCTCAAGAATGTTATCTACATTCTGAGGACCATCTTTCTCATTACTGCGCTCTTCTGCAATCGCAAAAACTTTACTCTCTGCAAAATCCACAAGATCACTGGATGAACGACCTTGTGGGTCATAACCCGCATCGGCAATCTCGTTAGCAACACCAATCAGATTTCGAACGACTGCTCGCTCTGCCACTATCTCGGCATAGGCATTGATGTTTGCCGCACTCGGAGTGTTCTTTACAAGGTCAGCTAGGTAAGCAAACCCACCCACATCTTCAAGTTGCTCACGACGCTCTAAGAACTCGGATAGCGTAATTAAATCAAGTGGCTGGCTGTCTTCAAGAAGGGTTTTTACCGCTTCGAAGATCAATCTATGCGGGCGACTATAAAAGTCTGATGCCATCACTTTTTCGGCAACGGTATCCCAACGCTCATTATCCAGCAATAATCCACCAATTACCGACTGCTCAGCCTCTAATGAATGTGGAGGCGCTTTGATTGCATCGACTTGGGAATCTTGTTTTGTGTTTGTTCGTTGATCTACCATGAATGTGCTCAGTGACTTGCTGTTCTTTGCATTATACCAATGCTAATGATGATGTGTTTAGAAAATTAACTTTAATAGACATCGTCATAAAAACTAACCGCTTATGACGTTGTCTCAAGAGTGACAGGTTTGAAGTTGAGTTAACACCCATTGTATAATTTTTTACCTAGGCTTGACGCTTAGCCAAAGAGTTAGGGTACAATGCGCCAGCGCTATTTTATGCTAGAGGTATTTCGTGTCGAAAAAATTGCTATTTTGTCTGGGGTCTCTGATGTGCTCAGTGCTCCATGCGGAAGAGCTTACTGATACGGATATCGAGAGCCCTTCCCCCTTTAAGAGTGAAGTCGAGTTTGGTTATCAGGCTCACTCTGGAAACTCAGACTCAGAATCCATGAACGCACGACTGAGTGGTGAGTACATCAAAAACCGCTATCGTCTTACTGGTGAGTGGAAATACTACCTACTGTATAAAGACGGCGAAGAAGATAAACGCCAATCTACCTATGATCTTCAGGGAGACTATAAGCTCGGGCCTAAGAGCTACGCATATTCGAGTTTTAATGGGTATGACTCAAAGTACAGTTCCTACTATACCGACTACACAGTGTCTATGGGTTTGGGTTATCAATTAACCAATACCAAGCATCTATTGGTAGAAGGGGAACTGGGCCCTGGTTATCGTTACCAAGAACCGAACTTGGATGAGATTGGCGATGACGATATCGTTTTTCCTGAAACCGTCCAAGAGGCCATCATACGTGGTAACCTGGCTATGGTTTGGAAACCAATTGAGTCATTATCGATAGGTGGCAAGATTACTGTCGTTGCGGGTGAAAGCAATACGCGAACCGATACTGAGATTTCTGTCATTAATGCCATCACCGAAGATATTGCACTAAAGTTAGTACACAACCGACAGCACCATAACAAGGTGCCTAGCGGATTAAGTAATACCGACTCGGTCTTCTCTGTGAACTTACTGTTTCTTTTCTAATTACAAATTTCAGACATAAAAAAACACCGGCCGAGGCCGGTGTTTTCAAATCGTCATTAGAGTAAAGAATTACTCTGCAGGTACAACTTGTAGGTTCACAGTTGCGAAAACTTCAGAGTGAAGTTGAACGCTTACTTCGAACTCACCAGTGTTACGTAGTGCGCCTTCAGGAAGACGAACTTCGCTCTTAGCAACTTCAACGCCAGCAGCTGTAACAGCGTCAGCGATGTCACGAGTACCGATAGAACCGAATAGTTTGCCTTCGTCACCAGCTTTAGAAGCGATAACAACAGCTTCTAGAGCGTTAACTTTCTCAGCACGAGCTTCAGCAGCAGCTAGTTGCTCAGCAACTTTAGCTTCTAGTTCAGCACGACGAGCTTCAAACATTTCAACGTTAGCTTTAGTAGCCATTACTGCCTTATTTTGAGGAATAAGGTAGTTACGAGCGTAACCAGATTTAACGTTAACAGTATCGCCAAGTGCACCTAGGTTACCGATTTTATCAAGTAGAATAACTTGCATTATTTAATCCTCTATTTAATAAACGGTGCCGATTACTGATGCTTATCAGTGTACGGCAGTAGTGCTAGGTAGCGAGAACGCTTGATTGCACGAGCTAGTTGACGCTGATATTTAGCGCTTGTACCAGTGATACGGCTAGGTACGATTTTACCAGCTTCAGTGATGTAGTTTTTAAGAGTTGCTACGTCTTTGTAATCAATCTCTTGTACGCCTTCTGCAGTAAAACGGCAGAATTTACGACGACGGAAGAAACGAGCCATGGGCTATCTCCTGATCTTAAATTTGAGTGATATCTTCGGCATGTAAAACCAGTTTTCCTGAGCCATTTCGACTCATTTGATAAGCAACAAAGCCGCTTACCCTGATTGTACTGCCTTTAACTAGTTCTTGAGTTAATGTGTGTGACCCTTTGCCACTCACCACTACAGGCATTCGACAGTAAACCTGTCTTGGAAGCTCAGCTTCCATCACATTTGAGCGATGCTCGAGCCAAAATTGGCAATGTGATATCCCCGAGGGGCTTTGCGTTCGAATAGGGTCTTTAGCAACAATGCCGCTTAAGTCCATTCGATTGGTCATACAATCAATTACTCAGCAGATGCTTCTGGCTTAGCTTCAGTACGCTCTTCGCGACGAGGAGCACGCTCTGCACGCTCTTCTTTTTGCTTAAGCATGATTGATTGCTCAGTCACAGCGCCTTTAGTGCGCATGATCATGTTGCGTAGAACTGCATCGTTAAAACGGAAAGCAGTTTCTAGCTCGTCGATCACAGCTTGATCAGCTTCAACGTTCATAAGAACGTAGTGAGCTTTGTGAAGCTTGTTGATTGGGTAAGCCAGTTGACGACGACCCCAGTCTTCTAGACGGTGGATAGTACCGCCAGCTTCGTTGATAGAACCAGTGTAACGCTCGATCATGCCAGCAACTTGCTCGCTTTGATCAGGGTGCACCATGAATACGATTTCGTAATGACGCATGTGTTGCTCCTTACGGATTATTAGCTTCCACGAATGGCTCGGTCGTCCAGAGGAAGCAAGGAACTAAAGATAAATGACCGAGTTTTAAGGACGGCAAATAGTACAGAAAGCAGTCAGTAAGATCAAGTAAAAAAGGGGTATCTGGAGAATATAGTTTTTCTGCCGCCCGTCGTCTCTCACCAGTTAGGGACACTTATCCATAAGCTATTGTTTATTAAGGACACTTCAAACGGACTGGGAAAGGTCAATATGGAACTCTTTCGTGTATTTTAGTTAGGTGAAAACCTGTGCCAAATTCTCTACGCCAGACTCTTCAATCATCCGCTTACGCTCAGGAAACGCCAAAACGTTACCACCCCGCCGTTTCTCATTGTCGATATAAATCGGCGAAGGGCTAGTCGGTATGAGCTAATCCTTGATACAAAAATAGGAGCCGAAGCTCCTATTTTATCATGGGTTAATAGCGCTTAACCTTGACGTTGTCTCACAGCTTCAAATAAGCAGATGCCTGAAGCTACAGAAACGTTGAGGCTTGATACTGAACCTGCCATAGGGATCTTAATCAAGTCGTCACAGGTTTCACGAGTAAGACGACGCATGCCATCTCCCTCTGCACCCATCACAATCGCTAAAGGACCCGTTAGCTTGCTTTGATACACATCATGAGTCGCCTCTCCTGCCGTACCTACAATCCACACGTTCTGTTCTTGTAGGTGACGCATAGTACGCGCTAGGTTAGTCACACGAACCAATGGTACGGTTTCCGCGGCGCCACACGCCACCTTGCTAACCGTCGCTGTTAGAGGCGCTGATTTATCTTTAGGAACAATCACTGCCGCTACACCCGCTGCATCAGCATTACGCAGACAAGCACCTAGGTTGTGTGGATCCGTGACGCCATCCAAGATAAGAAGTAATGGGTTAGCTTCAGAAGCTAGAATCGTATCTAAGTCGTTCTCATTCAGAGCTTTTGCTGGCTTAACACGGCCAATAATACCCTGGTGGTTTGCGCCCTTGGCTTTATCATCCAGCGCCTTACGGCCTGTTTGCTGAATGGACACACCAAATGCCTGAAGCTGATTGATTAAAGGTAACAAACGGTCATCCTGACGCCCCTTTAAAACAAACGCTTCGATAAAGCGTACAGGATCTTTCTCTAGTACCGCTTTAACTGCGTGGATACCGTAAATATATTCGTTACTCATTATTTGCTTCTCTTATTTCTTCGAACCACGAGCTTTATTCTTGCTGCTACGTGCTTTACTCTTGCGGGCTTTTTGCGACTTTCGCTTCTTAGATGCAGGTTTCTCATCAGAGCTGCCATCAGGGCGAACCGTAGGTTCTACCATAGTCTTCGCACGTTTGGAGCGACCTTTTCCTGCTGCGCCCTCTTTCTTTTGGTCAAAGCGCTTTGCTTCTTCGACTAAGCGCTTCTTCGCCGTTTTTCCTTTGCCTTTAGGCGTACGTACAGTACCGGCTAATTCAAAATCAATTTGTTTGTCGTTAAGGTTAACCGCTAGCACTTTCACCTTAACCTGATCGCCTAAACGATATATCTGGCCCGAGCTTTCACCCACCAATCTTTGGCTTACTGCATCATAGCGGTAGTAGTCATTGGCTAGTGCGGATATATGCACTAAGCCATCAATGTGCAGTTCAGTCAGCCTAACAAAGAAGCCAAAACCAGTCACATTAGCAATAACACCATCGAGTTCTTCACCCACATGGTCTTGCATGTACTCACACTTTAGCCAATCGGCTACATCACGAGTCGCATCATCGGCACGGCGCTCTGTCGTTGAACATTGCTCACCAAACACATCCATATCATCAAAGGAGTAATGAAAACCGCCTGTTGGAGTCCATCGGTCTTGGTTGTGACCTTCCTGCTTGGCAATTAAGTACTTGATTGCACGGTGTAACAACAAGTCAGGGTAGCGACGAATCGGAGAAGTGAAGTGTGCGTATCGCTTCAGAGCTAGGCCAAAGTGCCCGGCGTTGTCGGGATTATACACAGCTTGCTTCATTGAGCGTAGCAACATTGTCTGAATCAGTTCTTTGTCCGGACGTTGGGTGACAACGTGCATCAAATCAGCATAATCAGTAGGAGACGGTTCAAGCCCACCATTCAAAGTCAGGCCAAGCTCACTCAAGAAGTCTTTGAAGCCAACCAGTCGTTGCTCTCCCGGAGATTCATGGATTCGATACAGAGCAGGTTCTTTTAGTTTCTCTACAAGTGAAGCCGAGGCAATGTTCGCCAAAATCATGCACTCTTCAATGAGCTTATGTGCATCATTGCGAATTACCGGTTCAATGCGGTCAATCTTTCTATCCGCATTAAAGATGAATTTAGTTTCTACCGTTTCAAACTCTATCGCGCCTCTACCGTCTCGAGCAGTTTTAAGAACTCGATACATGTTGTGCAGCTCTTGAAGGTGCGGCACCAACGGCTCGTAACGCTGATTAAGCTCTTCATCACCATTGAGAATATCGTTCACCTTGGTATAAGTAAGGCGAGCGTGAGAGTTCATCACAGCTTCATAATGCTTATAACCAGACAGTTTACCGCTTTCGGAAACCGTCATCTCACAGACCATACACAAGCGGTCAACTTCCGGGTTCAATGAACACAATCCGTTCGAAAGTACCTCAGGTAGCATAGGCACAACTTGAGAAGGGAAATATACAGAGTTGCCGCGATTAATGGCTTCTTTGTCTAACGCAGAGTCGGGACGAACGTAATAACTGACATCTGCAATAGCTACCCATAGTCGCCAGCCACCGCTTTTTTTCTTTTCACAGAAAACAGCATCATCGAAGTCTCGAGCATCTTCACCATCGATAGTTACTAGTGGCAACTCTCTAAGGTCAACACGCCCTTTTTTAGCCTGCTCTGGTACTTCTTCTTCAAGAGAAGCAATCTGTTTGGTGACTTCTTCTGGCCATTCATTGGGAATTTGATGAGTGCGAATAGCGATTTGAGTTTCCATGCCCGGTGCTAGGTTTTCCCCTAGTACCTCAACCACTTGACCTGTCATGCCTCGAGAACGACTCCCCCTGTCGGTGATCTCGATAACCACGACATTCCCCATGCGAGCACCCATTCTATGTTCTTTGGGAATAAGGATATCTTGGTGGATTCTTGAATCGTCGGCAACAACATAGGCTTGTCCAAACTCTAAGAAGAAGCGACCCACGATCTGCATAGAGCGCTCTTCAAGTACTCGAACAATACGAGCCTCTTTTCGACCTCGTTTATCAGTGCCTGATTCTTGAGCGAGAACATAGTCACCGTGAATGATGCCACGCATCTGATGGAATGGCAGAACAAGGTCATGTTCCTTGCCAATCACGCCCTCAGGGCGTACCCATCCATAGCCATCTTTATGACCAATTACATGCCCTTTTATCATCTCGAGTTTTTCTGGCAAGGCGAAGCATTGACGACGAGTAAAGACCAACTGACCATCGCGCAACATAGCATTTAGCCTGCGACGTAAGCCTTCATATTGTTCTTCACCATCAAGCTCAAGGGCAGTAAATAAATCATTGCGATTCATTGGTGCGCCAGCACTTTCTAGAAAGCTTAAAATGAACTCTCTACTCGGTACTGGGTTTTCATAATTTTTCGCCTCTCGATCTGCATGGGGGTCAAGAGAATTAGAATCGGACATGGGGGTGCTCATTAATTAGAATAATTGTGTAAAGTATATTCTAGTAATGCCCTACAAGGAAAAAATGCTTTAAAAATTAATGAAATATTCGCTTTTTACGTCTAGCCCTTAGACAACAGAATCATCAGTTCTGAATTATCATCCACCAAATCATCAAGATTGCATTTATCTAGCTCTGCTAAAAACGCTTCCTTTGCGTTATGTAGGTAGCCTTTAAGTCGGCATGCAGGGGTAATATGGCAAAATTCTGGAGAACAGTTGATTACTTTAAGTGGCTCTAACTCTCTGATCACATGCCCTATATTTATTTCACTCGCTGGCTTATTCAACCTAATGCCACCATTCTTACCTCGAATAGTTTCAATAAAGCCAGTTTGACCTAGTTTGTTAACGATCTTAACCATGTGGTTGCGAGAGATATCGAACACTTCACTGACTTGTGTAATGTTGGTCAGTTCATCATCTTTAAGTGCAGCCAAGTAGATGAGTGTGCGAATGGCATAGTCAGTAAAGCTGGTAATTTGCATAGTGGTACTCCGTATCGTTCCACAAGTGTAATTCTTTTGTTGACTTTAATATACATTTTCTACAACATTAAACATGACTTTAAAATACACCTTTAAATGGATAACTAAGATGTTAGAACAGAAAACCATTGATATCGTTAAAGCTACCGCCCCACTCTTGGCAGAAACGGGCCCTAAATTAACGACGCATTTCTATGATCGCATGTTTGCTCATAATCCAGAGCTGCAAGATATTTTTAACATGAGTAATCAGCGCAATGGCGACCAAAGAGAAGCATTATTTAATGCTATCTGCGGTTACGCTTCTAACATCGATAACCTAGGTGCTCTATTACCTGTTGTAGAAAAAATCGCACAAAAGCACACCAGCTTCATGATCACCGCAGAGCAATACAACATCGTTGGTAGCCATTTATTAGGCACCATTGACGAGCTATTTTCTCCAGGCCAAGAAGTACTTGATGCATGGGGCGAGGCTTACGGTGTTCTGGCTAATATATTCATCCAACGTGAAGAGCAGATTTACGTAGCCAATGAGCAGAGTCGAGGCGGTTGGCGTGGGCTTCGCGAATTCGAAGTAATAGAGAAAAAGGATGAGAGCGCGGTAATAACCAGCTTTGTATTCAAGCCAGTTGACGGTGGATCAGTTGCTGACTTTAAGCCAGGACAATATCTGGGTATCTACCTCAACACACCGAAATTTGAAAACCAAGAAATCCGCCAATACAGCCTATCGGCAGCCGCCAATGGCAGCACCTACCGCATTTCAGTGAAGCGCGAGGGTGAAGGTAAAGTGTCTAACTTCCTGCACGATCACCTGCAACAAGGCGATATTGTCAAACTTGCACCACCTGCAGGCGATTTCTTTTTAGATTCAGAATCGAAAGAACCTGTCGTGCTTATCTCTGCAGGTGTAGGCCTTACACCTATGTTATCCATGCTAGAGACGCTTGAACAAAGCGACCAAGCGGTAACTTGGTTACACGCTGCTGAAAATGGCGAGCAGCATGCCTTTAAAGAACACGTATCTCAGCTTTGCAACAGCACGGATAACTTTGAGCACTTCACTTGGTATCGTAGTCCGCTAGCATCGGACCTTCAATCTGAAGACTATCAAGCAGAAGGGTTGATTAACCTGTCTAAATTGAGCCAAAAACAGCTACCAAAGAATGCCAAGGTGTACTTCTGCGGCCCTGTTGCTTTCATGCAATCTGTCGCTCAGCAACTGATCGAGCTAGGCTATGCCAAAGAGCAATTAAACTATGAGTGCTTTGGACCACATAAGGTTCTTTAATTCAAAGCAGAATAGCAGATACAAAAAAACCGGCGATTGCCGGTTTTTTTATTCAAGGTGCCAATTCAATTAAGAATTAAATGGGTGAACCTTGATCATAGTCTCGTTACGGTCAGGACCGGTAGAGATGATATCGATAGGCACGCCTGTTAGCTCTTCGATGCGCTTGATGTAATCTAGAGCCGCTTGTGGCAATTGCTCAAGAGAAGTTGCACCGAATGTTTTTTCAGACCAACCTGGTACTGTTTCATAGATAGGCGTTGCTTCTTCAAATGCTTCTGCAGCCATTGGAGAAACTTCTAGTACAGAACCGTCTTTCATCTTGTAACCAGTACAGATTTTCAGTTCTTCTAGACCATCTAGTACGTCTAGTTTAGTTAGACAGAAACCAGTGATTGAGTTGATTTGAACCGCGCGGCGCATAGCTACTGCATCGAACCAACCAGTACGACGTAGACGACCAGTCGTTGCGCCAAACTCATGACCAACATCACCCAAGTGTTTACCTACTGGGTCTTGCTTGTCCAAGCCATCATATAGCTCAGTTGGGAACGGACCAGAACCTACACGAGTACAGTACGCTTTTGCGATACCTAGAATGTAACCGATATGACGAGGACCGAAACCAGAACCTGCTGCTACGCCACCTGCTGTGGTGTTAGAAGACGTTACGTACGGGTAAGTACCGTGGTCGATATCTAGAAGCGTACCTTGAGCACCTTCAAACATGATTTTGTCGCCACGCTTACGTGCTGCGTCAAGTTCATCAGTTACATCAATAACCATTGAAGTAAGAAGATCTGCATAGCTCATCGCTTGCTCTAGAACTTCTTCGTAGCTTACTGTGTCTGCTTTGTAGAAATGCTCTAACTGGAAGTTATGGAATTCCATTACTTCTTTTAGTTTTTCAGCGAATGCAACTTTGTCAAACAAGTCACCAACGCGTAGGCCGCGACGAGCAACTTTATCTTCGTACGCTGGACCGATACCACGACCCGTAGTACCAATCGCTTTTTTACCACGTGCAATTTCACGAGCTTGGTCGATAGCCACATGGTAAGGAAGAATTAGAGGACACGCTTCTGAAACGAATAGACGCTCGCGTACTGGGATTCCGCGCTCTTCAAGAGGCTTCATTTCTTTCAGAAGTGCTTCTGGAGAAAGTACAACACCGTTACCGATAATGCATTTCACATTATCACGCAGGATGCCTGATGGAATTAAGTGTAGAACGGTTTTTTCACCGTCAATAACTAGAGTGTGGCCTGCATTGTGACCGCCTTGATAGCGCACCACATACTTCGCATCTTCAGTTAAAAGGTCAACGATTTTACCTTTACCTTCGTCACCCCATTGGGTGCCTAAAACAACTACGTTATTTCCCATCTTTCCAAATCTGATTGCTAGTTAAAAAAGGATTCTAGCACCGAAAAATCAAATTTGCAGTCATTTTTTAAACACTAACCATAAAATAATGGCGGTTATTCAAATTGATTTAAGCTAGAAGCAAAAACTTTATTAATACTCACAGTAACATAAAGGTAATTACTGCTCCGGCAACAACAAGGCACCCACCCAGTCTTCTAAGCTGATTGTCAGGCTGTTGGCTGAGTTGCGCCATCATATTGCGCCATGCATTTGGAGCAAGTAATGGACCTATCCCTTCCAATATTAAAACCAAGCCTAAAGCAATCCATATCCCTTGAGACATATCTACTTCCTATTTTGTATGAATAAAAAAGGCTCCTATTAAAGGAGCCTTTGCGATATCTAGTTGATATTACTTGCGAGGTGCGCCACTAGAATCGTTCATGAAGCGGAAGAAGTCGCTCTTCGGATCAAGAACCATGATGTCCCCTTTCTCAGAGAACGATTTCTCATACGCTCTTAGTGAACGAACGAAGCTGTAGAACTCAGGATCTTTGTTGTACGCTTCAGAGTAAATCTTAGCTGCAGTTGCGTCTGCGTCACCACGAGTTACTCGAGCTGTTCTATCGGCTTCAGCAAGTACAGTCGCTACCTCTAGCTCAGCTTGAGCTCGGATAACTTCTGCCTTCTCACGACCTTGAGAACGGTGCTTACGCGCTACAGATTCACGCTCTGCACGCATACGACGGTAGATAGACTCAGAGATTTCATCCGGTAGGTTGATCTTCTTCATTCGGAAGTCAACAACGCGAACACCCAAGTCATCCATAGCACTTTGACGAGTATCGTTAAGTACTACTTCCATGATCTTATCACGCTCACCATCGATCTCTACTGCTTCACGAGCTGCTTCAGAAACCGTTTCATCTAGCTCATCCTCATCTGGTAAAACAGCCTCATTTCGAGGACCCGATACAATCTGCTTGATTTCGCGAGAACCGATTTCAGCACGAAGCACATCGGTCACTTTACGTTCCAATAGCGCTTGCGCTGTCAGTGAATTACCACCACCTGTTGCTAGGTAGTACTGACCGAAGTCTTCGATACGCCATTTCACATACGAATCGATGATCACGTCTTTTTTCTCTGACGTTACAAAACGGTCAGAACGGCCATCCATAGTCTGAATACGTGCATCTAGACGCTTAACGTTGTCAAACAGTGGCATCTTGAAGTGCAAGCCCGGTGGGTAAATACGGGACATATCTGTGTTGTCTTTCAAGATACGACCAAATCGAACCACGATACCGCGCTCACCTTCAGGTACAACGAATACCGACATTAGCATTAGTGCTAGTGCAACCACCAATACTGGGATCATTAACTTACGCATTCCTAGTATCTCCCTTGACGAGTAGTAGTTGAACGAGTGTCAGTTGAAGACGGCTGCGGTGTTGTCTCCGCATCTAGCTCTATTTGATCGTACGCTGAAGACGACTTACTAGAGCGTTTAGTTGCTGAACCTTCTTGACCCGCTAACTTATCGATTGGCAAGTACAGTAGGTTGCCGCTTGATTCTGAATCAATAAGCACTTTAGATGTATTTGAGTACACTTCTTCCATTGTATCTAGGTACAGACGGTTACGAGTAACCTCTGGAGCTGCTTGATATTCTGGTAGTAGTTTCTCGAACTGAGCCACTTGACCAAACGCTTCGTTAACGATGCGCTCGCTGTAACCCAATGCCTCTTTCTTCAGACGCTCTGCACGACCTGTTGCTTTCGGCAAGATTTCATTCTTGTAAGCTTCTGCTTCACGAATGAAACGCTCCTCATCCTCACGCGCTGCGATAGCGTCATCGAATGAGTCTTTAACTTGCTCTGGTGGACGTGCTGACTGGAAGTTGACGTCAACAACAAGGATACCCATGTCATAACCATCAATAATTTCATTCAGAGTCTCTTGAGTGCTTTGACGAATTTGCTGACGACCACTTGTTAGGATGCTGTCCATCAAAGAGTCACCGATTACCGCACGTAGTGCAGAATCTGTCGCTTGACGCAAACTGTCATCAGCGTTCGTTACGCGATACAAGTACTTGTACGGATCTGATACGCGGTATTGAACACCCATACCAACAGTTACAACGTTTTCATCCTTCGTAAGCATTAAGCCTGAAGCTTGCAGTGCACGAATTGCTTGAACGTTAACTGTCGTTACTTCGTCGACAAAACGTGGACGCCAGTTCAGACCAGGGTCTACGATACGATCGTATTTACCTAAACGAAGCACTACGCCACGCTCTGCTTCACCTACGGTGTAGAAACCAGAGGCAACCCAGATAACGATAGCGACTACAGCAATCAGTCCAAAACCAACAGCGCCACCGCCGCCTGACGATGAACCACCACCACGCTTACCAAATTTACCACCCAGCTTTTGACTCAGCTTGCTAAATACTTCGTCTAAATCTGGCGGTCCTTGATTGCGACCACCGGATTGCTGATTGCCACGATCTTTATTACCCCAAGGGTCATTATCGCGGCCATTGTTTCCGTTGTTATTTCCAGGCTCGTTCCACGCCATTAGAAAACTCCATCACTAGATATGACGTTATAAAGTAACAGTCTTTTAACCGACTATAAAGTCGTCCAACTGCGCCTCTTCCCTCTTTTGCAGTCTAGCCCAATCGGCTTGCTGCATTCGAATATCAATCAACAAGTTACCTTCTGAATCATATGCTTCTTGTCGAATAGATTTCATGTTGAAAAATACACTGCGTAAACGCCCCTGATACAGGGGAGGTATACTCAGGGTATATTCGACCATTTGACTCGCTAAGCGTTCAGTCAACGCTTGAAACAGTAGGTCTAAACCCAAGCCTTCCATCGCAGAAACCCACACAGTAGTGGGCACACCCTCTTCGTTATACTCAATACGAGGAGACTGCTGTTCCATGTTGTCTATCTTGTTCATGACAAGTAAGACTGGGATCTCGTGCGCATCAATCTCTTCTAAAACGATATCGACGGCTTGGACATTCTCTCTGAAACGTTCGTCACTAGCATCTATAACATGTAACAAGATGTCTGCTTCTTGGGTTTCCTGCAAGGTTGCCTTAAAGGCTGCAACCAAATCATGCGGAAGGTGACGTATAAAACCTACCGTATCCGCTAGGATAGCTAGGCCTACATCGTCTAACTCTATCTTACGTAGAGTTGGGTCCAAGGTAGCAAATAACTGATCAGCAGCATAAACGCTAGCTTCAGTAATTCTATTAAACAGAGTGGACTTGCCGGCGTTGGTATATCCAACCAAAGAGACTGTCGGGATTTCAGCTCGCTTTCTTGCTCTGCGACCTTGTTCGCGTTGCTTAGCCACCTTTTCTAGGCGACGTAAAATCGCTTTGATTCGATCTCTAAGCAAACGACGGTCGGTTTCAAGCTGGGTTTCACCCGGCCCTCTTAAACCGATACCACCTTTTTGTCTCTCCAAGTGAGTCCAACCACGAATCAATCGAGTGGAAATATGACGCAATTGCGCCAACTCTACTTGCAGCTTACCCTCATGGGTTCTCGCCCTTTGAGCAAATATATCCAAGATAAGACCCGTACGGTCTAGCACTCGGCATTTGCACAACTGTTCTAAGTTTCGTTCCTGAGCAGGAGAAAGGGAATGGTTAAAGATAACTATCTCAGCCTCAAGTTGCTGAACAAAATCAGCAATTTCTTGTGCTTTACCCTCACCCACAAAGTACTTCGCATGGGGGGATTGACGGCTACCCGTTATGGTTTGCAGGTTGTTAACACCCGCAGAAGACACTAACATCTCAAATTCAGCTAGGTCTTCCCACTCCCCTTCTTGTGTAAAATTAATATGAACAAGTACCGCCTGTTCACCTGATTCATACCGGTCAAACAAGCGATAAGCTCCTTACACAAGATACTTGATGATTAAATAACTTTTTCAATTAGTCTTCAGATTTCTCTTGAGTGCGATCTGCACGTTCATTACTGCTGTGATGAGTTACTGCTCGCGCAGGAACTACTGTCGAAATAGCATGCTTGTATACCATCTGATTAACGGTATTTTTCAGTAGGATAACAAATTGGTCGAAAGACTCGATTTGACCCTGAAGCTTGATGCCATTGACAAGATAAATAGAAACCGGCACGCGCTCACGACGCAGTGCGTTTAAGAATGGGTCTTGTAAAGATTGCCCCTTTGCCATTGTTATTTTCCTTATTAGTATGTTGTTGTAATTATTTAGCAAGTGACAGTAGAAAAATTGTACTGTTTACGCATCCTAGCTAAACCAAATAATACCTCAATAAATTCTACGTTCCGTGTAGAGGTATTATTCATGTAAAACGATCATATTATACACAGCAAATTCAATTAGATGCTATGACATTTGCGATAGTTTCTACCCCATGATCGATATTTTGACTATCGAGCCAAGTTAGGTCTTTCCAACTACGAAGCCAAGTAATCTGGCGCTTCGCTAATTGCCTTGTTGCACAGACCCCTTTGAAGATTGCCTCATCAAAGCTGTACTCCCCTTCTAGGTAGCCCCACATCTGACGATAGCCTACACAACGAATTGAAGGAAGATCTGGATGCAAATCAGTGCGTTGATGCAAGGCTCTTACTTCATCTTCAAACCCAGCCTCCACCATTTTTTCATAGCGAAGCTCGATACGTCGATGCAGTTGAGAGCGTTCTTGAGGCGCAATAGCAAACTGTTTCACATCATAAGGGATAGGCTCTCCCTTCTGTTGCGTCAGCTCTGTTAGCGACTTTCCAGAAATGCGAAAAACTTCTAAAGCGCGAGATAAACGCTGCGGATCATTGGGGTGAATACGCTCCGCTGAGACTGGATCTATCTGTTTTAGTTCATCATGCAGGGCTTGCCAGCCCTTTTGCGTGGCTTCTTGTTCGATTTGTGCACGAATTTCTTGATCAGCGGCAGGCAATGGCGAAAGCCCCTCTAATAGAGCTTTGTAGTACAACATAGTGCCCCCTACTAGCATAGGGATCTTACCTTGCGCGGTAATCTCATCCATTAGCTGTAGTGCATCACGACGAAAGTCTGCTGCTGAGTAGGATTCTACTGGGTCGATAATATCAATCAGGCGATGAGGGGCAGCGGCTTGCTCTTCCGCTGTCGGCTTGGCCGTACCTATATCCATCCCTTTGTATATTAGCGCTGAGTCCACACTGATTAGCTCAATGGGAAAGCGTTGTCGAAGGCGAATCGCCAGTTCGGTTTTACCGGAGGCCGTTGGGCCCATTAAAAATATGGCCAAAGGCAATTTATCATTCATGTGATAGCGCTTTAATTTGGGTGGAAAAATCCACTAATTGAATAAGTTTCTTATCTTTTAAGTTTAGACCCTGTGCGGACGCACCCTCCAAGTCAGAGAGTAGCTGAACCGCCTCTGACAAAGTGTAGGTCTTATTTTGTTCTGCTACCTGAGAAGCTAACCACAAGCTTAACTGCTCAAACGACAATTGCTGTCCGTCGCTCAACATATCGATGAGCTTTGAAAACAGCTGCTGAAGATTGTGATGCCTCAGAGGTTGGGGGACTGCCATTATCATCACTTTGGCTCCCGCTTTAAACATCAACTGAATCGCAAAACGCTCAAGCATAGGCTGCATTTGTTTGAGTAGATCGATATCTTCACTTCTTACTCGCAATGCAAGAGGAATCAACAGCGGCTGCTTAACCAACTGTCTTTGATCTACTGACAATTGCCCTCGAAGTTTTAATATTTCCGCATATGACAAAGCGAGCAGCCCGCATCCAGCATCGGTGTTGATCAACAAGAAACGCTCATTAACCACGGTTAGCGCTTTCCCTAACTGATTTATAGGCTGAGCCGCAACTGAGGGTGGTGTCTCTGTAACAGAGCTAGACTCAACGGTCATGAGTTGCTGATAGACTTTCGCTTCTTGCTCAGACACCTGAGGCTTTGGTGCTCTTGGCGTATTATTCTGTCCCCAACTTGAGCGAGCCTGCCCTTCACTTCGCTGTGCAGTACGAGACGATTCTGCCGATTCCACCCTATTTGGGTATGCAGGAATCTGCTGCATCGCCTGCGCTTCTCTTTGTGAAGGCGACGGTGATGATGGCTTCGACTCTGGGCTAGGTGTGACTGTGGATTGCTCTGTTTCACTTACAGTCGATTGCTGTGGATGAGGTGTAGCGAACGCACTCTGTCGTCTCTCCTCTGAGACAATCTGTTGCGACTGACCTAGCGCATCGACAAGAGCTTGATAGATAAAGTCATGCACTAATCGCGCTTGATGAAAACGCACCTCATGCTTCGCTGGGTGGACATTCACATCCACTTGATGAGCATCTATCTCGATGAACAGCACGTAAGCTGCAAACTGTTCTGGGCGTAATGCGAGTTCATAGCTTTGGCGAATAGCATGATTGATGAGTTTATCGCGCATCATTCTGCCGTTCACATAACAGTACTGTAGATCACCTTGAGAACGTGCTGCAGCAGGCGTGGTTATCCAACCACACAACTTGAGATCTTGATGTTGCAACTCGACCTTAAGCATGTTGTCTGCAAAGTTTTTTCCACAGACAGATTGAATGCGTTGCTCTATTTGGCGATCAGTTTTTGCTGCACGATACTGTTTAACCAGCTTGCCATTGTGTCTAAGGTTAAGAGTGACATCAAAGCGGCTTAAGGCAATACGCTTTAACAGCTCTTCAATATGAGTAAACTCTGTCTTTTCAGTCCGTAGAAATTTTCGTCTTGCTGGGGTATTGAAGAAAAGATCCAATACCTCAACCGAAGTCCCTACAGGGTGGGCAGTCGGCTGCAGTTTAACCTGCATATCTCGGCCTTCAGAATAAGCGGCCCACGCTTGCTCTTGTGTCGCTGTTCTTGAGGTTAAGGTTAAGCGAGAGACTGAACTGATACTTGCCAGTGCTTCTCCACGAAAACCAAGGCTCATGATAGCTTCAAGATCATCTAAGGTCGTAATTTTAGAGGTCGCATGTCGGCTCAGGGCAAGTTGAAGTTCATCCTTAATGATGCCCTTTCCGTTATCCCTGATGCGAATCAGTTTACTGCCACCTTTTTCAATATCAATATCGATACGAGTAGCACCAGCATCGATGCTATTTTCAACGAGCTCTTTCACCACAGAGGCCGGCCTTTCAACCACCTCTCCAGCTGCTATTTGGTTTGCCAGTCTTGCTGGTAGTATCTTAATTTCGCTCATCGATTTGGAATAATCAGCGTCTGTCCAATGGCAAGTTCATCAGAACGAAGGTTATTGGCGCTGCGAATGCTACTTACAGTCACCCCATACTTAGAGGCTATTTTACCCAAAAACTCTCCTCGCTGAACCTTATGACGCCTGATTGGTGCGTCCTTTACAGCAACAGTAATCTTAAGATTTTGCCCGACACGTACCGTATTTGATTTAAGATTATTCTCTCGCTTTATCGAAGCGACCGACACCTTGTATCGACTGGCTATCTTGCCTAAGTACTCTCCAGATTTCACCACATGGGTGACTGTCTTGGTTTCTACGGTATTGAGTGTTTTCGTCGGAACTGATGCACCAGGGATAGTCAGCTTCTGGCCAACTTTGACTGTATCGCTTTTCAGGTTGTTAGCCGATTTAATCGCACTCACGGATACTCCGTGTTTTTGAGCAATCTTCGATAAGAAGTCACCTCGCTGAACAACATAGGTTCCACCGTGATTAGGGCTGTTATCAAATCCGGTCCCTTCAGGCGGGTTCTGTTTTAAGTAGGTCACGACTGCACGTGATAAAGCACTCGCCAACTTATCTTGATATGAACGTTGAAAGAGAAGTTTCTCTTCAGTCGGATTTGAAATGAACCCTGTCTCAACCAACACAGATGGTATTTGAGGTGAGCGCAACACCGCTAGGCTGGCTTCACTTGGCTTACTTTTATGTAGACGAGCGACCTTTTTCAACTCACCGAGTATCTCTGTTGCTAGCTTCTCACCCTCGCGCTTTGAATGGGTGAACTGCAGATCCAGCAATGTTTGGTTTACGTTTTTATCCGCTCGGGTCACTGTGGAAGTGCCACCTAACTTCTGAGATTGACGTTCTTGGTTTTCTACCCAGCGAGAGATTTCTGTGTTACGACGGCGATCATTCAAGAAGAAAACCGAAGCACCTCTTGGTTGAGGTGAGGTAAAGGCATCTGCGTGCACAGAGATAAATAGGTGTGCTTTCTCACGGTCGGCAATCGCGACGCGCTGATCTAAATTCACATAGTAGTCACCCGTTCGAGTCAACTTAGCTCGAATACCTGGGGTAGCATTCAATTGCGCAGCAAGCTTTCTTGAAACACTCAGTGTGGTGTGCTTTTCATATTTACGGCTCGGCCCAATAGAACCTGGGTCTTTACCACCGTGGCCAGGGTCAATAACAATAACCACATCTTGTCGACTAGGTACGGTAGTCTTTGTTGCAACAACTGGCTTAGCCGCTGGTTCAGATTGGCTTGTAGCTGAAAGAGGGAAATCGATAACTAAACGATGACCAGCACCATTTCCAGGATTAAGCTTGAATAATTTAGGTGAGGACTTTCCCTTCAACTCAAACACCAATCGAAAGGTGCTTTTATTAGGAGGAGAACTCTCTCTTACTTTCGTTAAGATAGGGCTCTTGGTTACCGACTTAGGTAATTTAGAACGATTAGATGTGTTCTTAAGATCCACAACCAAACGGTCAGGACTACCTAAAGTGAAGTAGCTGAATTCGGCTGACTGGCTAAGATCAATAACAGTCCTTGTTTCTTTATTGGTGGTCGAAATGCGGATGTCCTTTATCTCATTCGCTTGCACAGCGGCAAATAACGAAGAAACAAACAACAAGGCAAACGCCCATATTGAATTCTTAATCAATTTAGCTCCAGCTTTTCAATCAGTGTTAATCCATTGTCACTGTTTGCGGTAATGGTAGCGACACGACCCTCGCCTTGATAGCGAATGTCGATATCTAAATCTGCTTTAGGAAGCAACCCTTCCCCTTTCTCTGGCCATTCTACAAGGCAGATTGCGTCAGGGGTAAAATAGTCTCGAATTCCCATAAACTCGAGTTCTTCAGGATCAGCAAGGCGGTAAAGGTCAAAATGATATACCTGCCAATCTTGCAAATCATAGGGTTCAACCAAGGTATAAGTTGGGCTCTTAACGTTACCTTTATGCCCCATAGACTGGATAAAGCCACGACTAAAGGTGGTTTTTCCTGCACCAAGATCACCATGTAAATAAATGGTTGTTTGCTCTGAGCATAGAGCTGATAAATTCGCTCCCATTTTTACTGTGTCATGCTCATCTTTGAGGGAGAAGTGCTTCTGGGTCATAAAAGAATAGTCTTTACTTGGTTTCATTAATAATGACCTAATTATCTCCACTCAGCGCGTTTTGTCGAGCAAACCCGCCTCTTTGGTAGACTATGACCAAGAAATTTCGTTCAAAAGTACTTCGAATGAGTTGCAGTGTTACATGTCGACAAGTTTATTCGCTAAAATAGACTCAACTCTCTTCGAATGACAGCATCAATGAATCTTCAATATTTGGCAGATCAAATCAAACTTTGGGGCAATGAACTCGGGTTCCAAAAAGTAGGAATAACCGATGTCGACCTCTCTTCGCATGAAGAAGGCCTAAAGAAATGGATTGCTCATGGCTACCACGGCAGTATGGAATGGATGGAGCGAAATGAAGATAAGCGCCTGCATCCGGAAAAGCTGCATCCTGGCACGTTAAGAGTGATAAGTGTGCGTTTAGATTACCTTCCTCCGGAAGCTCATTTCGCCAGTAACCTTTCAGATCCTGCCCAAGCCTATATTAGTCGCTATGCGTTAGGTCGTGATTACCATAAGTTAATGAGAAACAAACTCAAACACTTAGCCAAGAAAATCGAAGATGAACTTGGGGAGTTGAACTACCGCCCCTTTGTTGATTCGGCTCCGGTGTTGGAGCGTCCATTAGCCGAAAAAGCAGGCCTAGGCTGGACGGGCAAACACTCCTTGCTACTCGATGAAGATGCAGGCTCATGGTTCTTTCTTGGCGAGCTATTAATTGGTTTGCCCCTTCCTGTCGATGCTCCGGTAGAAAACCAATGTGGAAAATGCCGCTCTTGCATCACAAGTTGCCCTACAGGGGCAATAATCGAAGATGGTGTCATTGATGCTCGCAAATGCATTTCGTATCTAACCATAGAATATGATGGAATCATTGAGAGTGAACTTAGTGATGCTATGGGAAATCGCATCTATGGTTGTGATGACTGCCAACTGGTATGCCCGTTTAACCGACATGCGCAACTTACGCAGCAAACAGACTTTCATCGACGAGAGAGCATTAAAGACAGCAACCTAATTACGCTTTTCTTATGGAGCGAACAAGAGTTCCTTAAAAACTTCGAGGGCTCGGCAATACGCCGCATCGGTCACTTGCAGTGGTTGCGAAACCTCGCTATTGCTTTAGGAAATAGCGCTTACAGTGACGAAGCCATAACAGCTCTAGATAGCAGACTTGGGCTTTGTGACGTTTTGGACCACCATATCACCTATGCTATCGAACGGCTTAACTCTCAGACTCCATTAACCTCCACCAAACAACAACGATTAATTCGAATTGTTCAGAAAGGACTGCCTAGAGATGCCTAGCTAGAGAGGCTATGTCATCCCCCCTAGAATATTCAGAACAAATATCCATTAGTAAAACCAAATAAGTGCCATCAAACGCATGTTGAACCTTTAATTCAGCATAAAATGGTAAGTACATTGGTAATGTGGAAAAAGAATATAAAGCAAGTCTCATTTCGACATGCCCTAAAGTTAAACACAGACACGGAATATGATGAAGATCAAATAAAGTGACATTTAAGATCAATTTATTACATTCTCACGATCAAAAATAAATGCCCACAAGCCTTATATTACAAGGTATTAGGCTATGAGTAATAACTGTCGACTTTCTTATGATGAAATTAGATCTTGACAAAAGATCCACTGAATTCATTTGCTAAAATTTTTATCAACCAAGTTATCCACAGATATGGTTTTGTGGATAAGTCTGTGAGTTAATTCTTAATGGAGTGTAATAATGGGCGTTTCACAGAGATTGTGAAAAGTTATAGATAAAGGATAAAGAGCTGGGTAATACTAATGTAGAGAGAGGGGTATTTTGGTCAAACATTCCAAAAATTGGAACGACTCGACCAGATGCCCTATTCCGGGTGAGACACGAGGTTTCTCGTGTTTCGATCAATCATTCCAAAAATTTGGAGCGACACACGAGGTTCGAACTCGTGACCTCAACCTTGGCAAGGTTGCGCTCTACCAACTGAGCTAGTGTCGCGTTCCATTGACTGCATGAAGGACAAGCCATTCACACTGTCTAGAAAGTGGTTGCGGGGGCCGGATTTGAACCGACGACCTTCGGGTTATGAGCCCGACGAGCTACCAAGCTGCTCCACCCCGCGTCCGAATTGTGTCACCGTTAAGTACGATGAAAACTTTTTATTTGGAGCGACACACGAGGTTCGAACTCGTGACCTCAACCTTGGCAAGGTTGCGCTCTACCAACTGAGCTAGTGTCGCATTCCTTTGACTGCATGAAGAACAAGCCATTCACACTGTCTAGAAAGTGGTTGCGGGGGCCGGATTTGAACCGACGACCTTCGGGTTATGAGCCCGACGAGCTACCAAGCTGCTCCACCCCGCGTCCGAATTGTGTCACCGTTAAGTACGATGAAAACTTTTTATTTGGAGCGACACACGAGGTTCGAACTCGTGACCTCAACCTTGGCAAGGTTGCGCTCTACCAACTGAGCTAGTGTCGCATTCCGTTGACTGCATGAAGGACAAGCCATCCACACTGTCTAGAAAGTGGTTGCGGGGGCCGGATTTGAACCGACGACCTTCGGGTTATGAGCCCGACGAGCTACCAAGCTGCTCCACCCCGCGTCCGAATTGTGTCACCGTTAAGTACGATGAAAACTTTTTATTTGGAGCGACACACGAGGTTCGAACTCGTGACCTCAACCTTGGCAAGGTTGCGCTCTACCAACTGAGCTAGTGTCGCATTCCGTTGACTGCATGAAGGACAAGCCATCCACACTGTCTAGAAAGTGGTTGCGGGGGCCGGATTTGAACCGACGACCTTCGGGTTATGAGCCCGACGAGCTACCAAGCTGCTCCACCCCGCGTCCGAATTGTGTCACCGTTAAGTACGATGAAAACTTTTTATTTGGAGCGACACACGAGGTTCGAACTCGTGACCTCAACCTTGGCAAGGTTGCGCTCTACCAACTGAGCTAGTGTCGCATCATAAACGTCTTTGTGCCGTTTAGGGATGCGAATTATAAGAGGTTATTTTTGTGATGCAAGCCTTAATTCTGATTTTTTTTATCTCAGTGCTTTAACTGAATAAAAAAACATCAGATCTTCATGATTGTATCTCTGTAATAACGAAGTTCAGCGATTGACTCTCGAATATCATCTAGCGCTAAATGTACACCTTTCTTAGTAAATCCATCCAATACTTCAGGTTTCCATCGACGAGTGAGTTCTTTGAGCGTACTCACGTCAACATAACGATAGTGAAAGTATTGTTCTAACTCTGGCATATGTTTATACAAAAAGCGTCTGTCTTGACCAATGCTATTACCACAAATAGGTGAAGCTCCCTTCGGCACCCACTTTTCAAGGAACTCTATCGTCAGAGCAACGGCTTTATCTTCATCGATATCACTGTTCTGAACTCTCTCTACCAAGCCACTATTGGTATGGGTGTTAGTGCACCAATCGTCCATCTTAGCCAACTCAGACTCTGGCTGGTGAATTGCAATAACAGGCCCTTCAGCAAGAATGTTTAATTCACTATCAGTAACGATAGATGCTATTTCGATAACTTTATGTGTCTCTGGATCCAAGCCTGTCATTTCAAGATCGACCCAAATTAAATTTTTATCGTTCAACGCCATGAATGAAATTGCCTATTATTGTTGTGAAAGAATGAAATCTCAGTGGACTGACTAAATGGCTACATAAAAGCAAGCAGTGATCGCTTAGTCTCGCATCTTGAGGTCAATTGGGTATATCATACTCCTCAATTATAGAAAGCCAACTGGACACTAGATAATACATGGCTAAAAAGAAGAAGCTAACCAAAGGACAAGTACGTCGAGTACGCGGAAATCAAAAGAAGCGACTGGAACAAGACAAAACTGTTCAATGGGATGAGCAAATGCTTGGTGAAACCAAGAAGGGCTTAGTAATCACTCGATTTGGGCAGCATGCTGATATTGAGGATATTGAGACTGGAGAGATTCATCGCTGCAACTTACGCCGTGGTATTGAAAGCTTAGTCTCCGGTGACCGGGTGTTATGGCGAATTGGCCTTGAATCTATGGCGGGTATCTCTGGTGTTGTAGAAGCAGTAGAGCCAAGAACTTCAATGCTCACTAGACCCGACTACTATGATGGCCTTAAACCAGTTGCTGCCAACGTAGAGCAAATGGTCATTGTCTCTTCCGTGCTGCCTGAACTTTCTTTGTCTATTATCGACCGATACCTGATTGCGTCAGAAACCCTAAACATAGCACCATTATTAGTACTTAATAAGATTGATTTAACTACTCCAGAACAACTTGCTGAGCTCAAGAAACAGTTAACGATCTACAGCAATATCGGCTACAAGGTTTTATTGGTGAGTAAAGAGTCTGGCGAAGGCATTCCAGAGTTAGAAGCTGAGCTTGCGGGTAAGATCAATATCTTTGTCGGTCAATCTGGTGTAGGGAAATCGAGCTTAGTTAATGCATTAATGCCAGAACTAGAAGTAGAAGAAGGCGTTATCTCAGAGAACTCAGGGTTAGGTCAGCACACCACAACGGCAGCACGACTATACCACTTCCCAGCAGGTGGCGATCTTATCGATTCACCAGGAGTGCGTGAGTTTGGTCTGTGGCACTTAGAAGCAGATGAAGTCACCACAGCTTTCGTTGAATTCAGAGAGTTCCTTGGTCTATGTAAATTTAGGGATTGTAAGCATGCCGATGACCCTGGTTGCGCCATTCAGCAAGCAATTATCGACGGTAAAATTCACCCTAACCGATTTGAGAACTACCAGAAGATCATTGAAAGCATGGTCGAAATGAAAGCCAACCGTCAGTACTCGAAAAACAAGAAACTAGATCAGTAGTATATTTAGACAAACGATGCCAGTTTGAGTAACATTCTGGCCCAATTTAGGAATAACGGACCTTATTGTGATTGATAAAATCAAAGTCGGTGCCCAATACTGGATGCCACAACACGGCCTAACGCGCCTGGTTGGAAAGCTTGCATCTGCGAAACTTGGCGGGGTTACCACGTCGATCATTCGCGGCTTCATCAAGCAATACAAGATTAACATGGACGAAGCGCTGCACTCAGATCCTGCGCACTTCGAAACCTTTAACGATTTTTTCGTGCGCGAACTGAAGCCAGGAATTCGCCCTGTTGTTGAAGACGACTCGGTTATCACACATCCAGCAGATGCTTGTGTGAGTCAATTTGGTCCAATCGAAGATGGTAAGCTCATTCAAGCAAAGAAACACAGCTACTCAGCTCGTGAATTGCTTGGTGGCGATCTCAACCTTGCTGAAAGCTTTGCTGACGGTAATTTTGCTACGCTTTACCTATCGCCTAGCGACTACCACCGCGTGCATATGCCTTGCGATGGCACATTAAGACAAATGATCTATGTTCCTGGTGACCTGTTTTCGGTAAACCCGCTAACTGCTGAGAATGTAGAGAATCTATTTGCCCGTAACGAGCGTGTAGTATGTATCTTTGATACTGAATTTGGCCCAATGGCACAGGTTCTTGTCGGCGCTACCATAGTCGGTAGTATTGAGCTAATTTGGGCTGGCACCGTTACACCTCCTCGTGGAAACACTGTCTATCGTTGGGATTATCCTGCGGATGGAGAGAAAGCTATCCACATTAAGAAAGGTGAAGAGATGGGTCGCTTTAAGCTAGGTTCAACAGTGATCAACCTGTTCCCTAAAGATGCCATTGAGTTTGACGACAGCATGCAACTTGAAGCTGTTACTCGACTGGGCACAGCTTACGCTCACAAGCGCTAATAGCGAGCACTTGCAACACAGTAAAAAGGAGCCTTAGGCTCCTTTTTTTATTCCTCAGTGGCACAGCTCATTTGCAAGCCTTCCTCAAGCAAGAGTAGCTGTTCTCTACCTAGTTGAGTGGCCATAGGTTTTACCATGGCCAAGATCTGCAACATACCCTGCATAATCATAGCCTCTGTGACTTTTTGGTTAGCATTCATTGCCGATTGATAACCGAGCCAGCCCGTAGCAATAAAATGCAAATTAGTAACTAATCTTGGCATATCCTGAGGATCGACCTCGATGAGATCGAGAGTAAGAAATGACTGTACGATAGCGACTAGATTCACCCTTAGTTTTTCTTGAACTTCCAAATAGGCATGATGTAATTGAGTATCGCGACTCACAATATCGGCTAAATTGGCATAGAAAAACCGGTACTTCCACATTAGAGAAAAGGTCGAATTTACATAGTGTTTTAACAACACTAAGCTCTCACCTTGACTTTCATAGGGACGAAACCTATCCAACAGCTCGGAGGTATAGTCCTCAAAAATAGCTCGGATTATCTCTTGTTTGTTGGAGTAATGGTAATAGAGGTTTCCGGGGCTGATGCCAAGATGTGCAGCAATATGATTGGTGGTAACGTTGCGCTCACCTTGTTGATTGAACAACTCCAGCGCGCCTTGCACAATTCTCTGCTTTGTTTTCATTAAGCGACTCAATACCCTAGGTCATTGTTAATTAGATCGAAATAGAAAAGAGTTTTGCTATACTCAAGCACTCTTACTGTAACGTAAAAAGCTATTATTACTTTGTCTGTATCTCATTGGCTATCTGCCGCTAGACCCAAAACATTGCCCTTGGCTTTAACTTCTATCGTAACTGGAAGTTGCCTAGCCTATACCCACCAGCAGTTTTCGTGGGGTGTCAGCATTCTGGCTCTACTCACCGCAACCCTTCTACAAATATTATCAAACCTTGCCAATGATTATGGTGATGCTCAACAAGGAACCGATAATCAAGATCGACTTGGCCCTACGAGAGCGATTCAGTCGGGCGAGATAACGGCGAAACAGATGAAAAATGCAATGGTGCTGTGCTCACTGATGAGTCTAGCAGCGGGTCTGGCGCTAATTCTAACATCTTTAACCACTATGGTGGATATCGGTATCTTCCTCGGTTTAGGTGTCCTCGCAATATTTTGTGCTATCGCCTACACGGTAGGGAAAAAACCTTATGGTTATATTGGTTTAGGGGACCTATCTGTCTATGTATTCTTTGGATTGTTAGGTGTAGGTGGGACTTTTTACCTGCATGCCAACACTATCTCTGCCGATCTCTTTTTGCCTGCTACCGCTACCGGTTTACTTGCTGTAGCGGTGCTCAATGTCAATAACATGCGAGATATTGATAACGACCGTGCATTTGGTAAAACTACAATGGCTGTGCGCATGGGATTAGCTATGGCCAAGCACTATCACGCATTTATTGTCTTAACTGCATGGCTGGCTTATTTTATCTTCGTACTCAATAATCATTTTAGCCCTATCAGCTTGCTTTTGACCGGTTTGATTTTGCTTCCAAGCTTATTGCATTTGCGTTCACTTAACCGCGCAACTGACAGTTTAGCCATCGCTCCACTGATGGCTGGAGTAGTAAAACTTGCACTAATTGCTAACTTATTATTTTCTTTAGCTATTATTGTTTAATTAAAAAGTTAACTTGCATCAACTTTCAATTACGGTTGCAGGATATACTCGAGCGTAAGAATACTAACTTAAAAGGTGACTCTGATTATGGAATACAACACTTCAGCCCTGTGTGACGTCTACTTAGATCAGGTTGATGTCGTAGAGCCAATGTTTAGCAATTTTGGTGGTAGTGCGTCATTCGCAGGTCAGGTAACCACCATCAAATGCTTTGAGGACAATGGACTGATTCGCTCTGTTCTCGAACAAGATGGGCAAGGTCGAGTATTGCTTATTGATGGCGGAGGTTCACTTCGACGAGCCTTGATTGATGCTGAGATAGCTTCTCTCGCTGAGGAAAATGAATGGGAAGGTCTTGTTGTTTATGGCTCAGTACGTGAAGTTGATGAGCTCGAGGATATGAACATTGGTATCCAAGCCCTAGCATCTATACCTGTCGGGGCAAGCCAAACGGATGTCGGTGAACTTGATGTTCCGGTTAATTTCGGTGGTGTGAGTTTCTTGCCCGAGGACTACTTGTATGCAGACAATACCGGCATTATTTTGTCACAGGAGCCTCTAGACACCAATTTTGAGATTGACGACGAAGAAGAAGCCTAACCTTCTTCCTGCCAAATTGAGTTACATTTAGAAGCAGAACGTGAAATTCGTTCTGCTTTTTTTTGATTAAAAGCAAAATAATCTCGAATAAATTTTATCATTTCAAAAAAAATTGCATGACATCCAAACACTTGCAATAACTTTTCGATAATCTGCATGTTCCATGTAGAGAGGAAGTGATGGAATGGACAAAGAAAATTCGAGCCAGGTAATTAAGTTAGCATTCTGCATCCTTATACCTATTCTAATATTGATGATGCCAAGCAGTTGGATCCCAATTAACGATCTTACTGTGGTTCAACATCGACTGTTGGCTATCTTCATCATGTCCGCCCTACTCTGGGTATTAGAGCCCGTTCCCGTTTTTGCTACTTCCATACTGATCATTACCCTAGAGCTTATTTTCTTATCCGATAAGGGATTGAACGTTCTCATCGTTGATCACGCCAATGAAGCCTTTGGCACTCTAATTCCCTATACGGACATACTGGGATCTTTCTCTTCACCCATCATCATATTGTTTATGGGCGGGTTTGCTTTAGCTATTGCCGCTTCTAAGTACCAACTAGATAACAACCTAGCTCGAGTTCTATTGAAGCCATTTGGCACTCAACCTCGATACATCATGCTTGGCTTAATGCTGATTACCGCCGTGTTCTCCATGTTTATGTCGAATACCGCAACCACGGTAATGATGCTGGCACTACTCGGCCCTATCGTGGCATCGGCTAAGCCAGGCGATTTGGGTATCAAGGCTTTAGTTCTGTGTATTCCTATCGCTGCTAATACCGGGGGTATCGCCACGCCAATTGGTACTCCGCCTAACGCCATTGCCTTGCAGTACCTTACTGGTGAGAACAGTATCGACTTTCTAAGTTGGATGATGTTTGGCCTGCCGTTTGTGATCGTACAATTAGCGATTGCTTGGCTGTTACTACAAAAATTATTCCCATCATCAGAAGATAAAATGGTGCTGTCGCTCGAGGGGGAGTTCTTAAAGTCTTGGAAGGCAATCGTTGTTTACATCACCTTTGCACTCACCATTGTGCTGTGGATGACCACCAAGCTTCACGGAATGAACACTTACGTCGTTTCAGTGATCCCTCTGGCGATATTTACACTTACTGGCATCATGGGCAAAGCCGAAATCAAACAGATTAACTGGGACGTTCTATGGTTGGTTGCCGGTGGTATCGCAATTGGACTAGCTCTAGATAAGACAGGCCTAGCCAAAGGGTTAGCTCATTCTATTGATTATCAGAGCCTATCCCCTGTTGCTGTAGTACTCACGCTGTCCATCATCTGCTGGTTAATGGCAAACTTTATGTCCAATACCGCAACCGCCAACTTATTAATGCCGATTGCTGCGGCAATTGGTGCGTCCATGCCTAGCCTAGCCGCGACTGGAGGATTACAAGGTCTACTGATAGTCGTCGCATTCTCAGCATCACTAGGCATGATCCTACCTGTTTCAACGCCACCGAATTCATTGGCTTACTCCACTGGACTTATTGAGAGTAAGGACATGGCGAAAACAGGCATTATCCTTGGCATCGTCGGCCTAGCACTCGTCTACGTTGCTATGTTTATCCTAACCTAAAAGGAGTGCCAAGCTTTAATACCAACCACACTAAGTAAGTGAACAGTTATTTAGGACGATTGGTATAACTTAACTAGGGAGATGTTATGTTTGTTGTTGCCCATAGAGGAACAAGAGAAACCCACCCAGAGAATACGTTGCTCGCCTTTGAGAACGCATTAGAGGGTGGAACAAAAGCTATCGAATTAGACATCCATCAACATCAAGGAGAGTTCTGGGTTATTCACGATAGCTGGGTCAATCGCACTACTGATGGCGCGGGGCCACTCAATTGGTTTTCAGCTAAGGGCTTAAAAGAACTCGATGCTGGTGAAGGTGAGCAGATTCCAACTCTCAGAGAAACACTGCATCACCTATCTGGTCGTTGTGCTTTAAACATTGAGCTAAAGGGGCTAGATGACATAGCGACGCTACTCACTCATCTCGACTATGCCGTCAATGAGTGTGGCTTCAATCACAGTCAGATATTGGTGTCATCCTTCAATCATCACTGGTTGGCAGAGCTAAACCGCCAGCGCTCCGAGCTGAAGCTTGCGGCATTAACTGCCAGTAAACCAATCGGGCTGTGTCAATTTGCCCAAGAGCTCAATGCGTACAGTGTCAATATCGACCTGCATGTTATCGATGGTGAAATGGTTGATGATGCAAAGAAACGCGGACTCAAAGTTTACGTGTATACGGTAAACCGCCAAGAAGACTGGCAACGCTTAAAAACCATGGGAGTGGACGGTATTTTCTGCGATGTTCCCAACGAGGCAGTGAAGTACTTCGCCTCAACCACGACTCAAAGCCGAGTCTGGCCTGAGTAACACCTTTCAATCGAGGGTTTCTAATCCTCACAATATGGTGCATATTGAGGGTATCTATCAAAAACCTCAATGTGCACCATGGGATACGAATGGTTGGCCCTTGCCGCGGCCTTCTTATGGGCGATATCTAGCCTAATTTCAGTCAAACCTGCTCGCCATCTTGGCCCCTTTGCTTACAGTCGTTGGCGGATGGGGTGTACCGCAATTATGTTATCCAGTATGGCAGCTATTACTGGAGGTTGGGCAACCGTTGGTGCAGAGCATATGACGCTAATGATGCTCTCAGGCCTGATTGGTATTTTCATTGGTGATACTGCCCTTTTTGCCTGCATGAATAGAATGGGGCCGCGACAAGCGGGTCTTCTATTTTCTTGTCACGCCGTGTTTTCAGCGGTACTCGGATATTGGCTTTTTAGTGAGACCTGGAGTGGTATCGAACTTCTAGGGGCGCTGTTGGTATTTGCTGGCGTTGTTATCGCGATCTTCTTTGGCCGAAAACAATCAGGGAAGCATGATTGGGAGTCGTTACAAGGGAAAATGGCGGTGGGGATCAGCATAGGTCTGCTGTCTGGACTTTGCCAAGCTCTAGGCGGCATCATTGCTAAGCCAGTAATGCAAACCAGTATCGACCCTGTGGCAGCGTCGGCCATTAGAATGATTACGGCGTTTGTGGCGCATTCACTGTTTTTATTTAGTGGTGCCAAACTGGCCAAAGCGAAACAAGCCATCAACTTGAAGATACTTGCGATCACAGCCTTAAATGGATTCTTAGCCATGGCTGTAGGTATGACTCTGATACTATACGCACTGCAAGAAGGCAACGTGGGTATGGTGGCGCTGCTCTCTTCCACTACACCGATTATGGTGCTTCCTCTGCTTTGGTTTATCACCAAACAACGACCAAGTCGCTACGCGTGGTATGGCGCAATCTTGGCCGTTGTCGGCACGGGATTAATCGTTAGCTGACGGTTTATCGTTGTCAGTTTTAGGCTCTGGGAAATGGAAACGCAGTAATTTCATCAATATGGGATTGTTTGCAGGCCAGCATAATTAATCTGTCGATACCTAAAGCAACCCCTGAGCATTGCGGCAATCCATGGCGCAGTGCCTCAATCAGATGATAATCAATCGGTTGAGAAGGTAGCCCCGTTTGCATGCGCTTCTCATTATCTTGTTCAAAGCGGCGCAACTGCTCTTCTGCATCATCCAACTCGTGAAAGCCGTTTGCCAACTCAATGCCCTTAAAGTAAACCTCAAAGCGATCGGCTACCCGGCTGTCATTTGGGTTTATCTTCGCTAATGCGGCTTGCGAGGCAGGGAAGTCATAGACAAATGCTGGAGCCTGTTGTCCTATTTTAGGTTCGACACCAATACTAAATAGCAGTTGTAATAACGTATCTCGGTCTGTCTCTGATTCTGCAATGTCTGATAGCCCTAGAGTTCCGGCGACGGCTTTCAATTCATTCATATTGCCCTGTAATGGGCACACGCCTAATACATCAATAAAAGCCTGCTGATAGGTCATACGCTCAGCCGACTCACATGACAGTACAAGCTGCAATAATTGGTCCATCTCATCCATCAAGTCATGGTGATCAAATCCTACTCTATACCACTCCAAGAGCGTAAATTCTGGATTATGGTAACGACCCGCTTCTTCGTTCCTAAATGCTTTTGCTATCTGATAAATACAACCGCTACCAGAAGCCAATAAACGCTTCATGTGAAACTCAGGGCTGGTCATGAAAAAGAGCTTTCTTCCATCTGCATACCCAGGACCAATAAATTCCGTTTGAAAGGTGTGCAAATGAATATCGGTCACAGTGGCATGGCTCATTGCCGGAGTGTCCACTTCCAATACATTGCGCTCAACAAAAAACTGCCTGATATGAGCGATGAGCTCTGCTCTTCTTTTTAAAGAAGATAAGTCTGCAGATGGCTGCCAGTTGAAAGTACTCATAGTATTTCCTGTGAAATGAATTGAATAAGTTTCGTAGATTCAGATGCTTATTTTGACATGATAATGATCACAGTCCCCGTTCTTTTTAGCTTTTTTCACCTGAATCGGCATCAAAAAACTAGGTAAATCAATTTTTTCGCAACACGCATCCCATACAATGGAGCGTAGCATTTCTTAAGAAACTTAAAATCACGAGCAGGATAACCTGCCTAACACTCTGGAGGATAACTGTGAAAATACTACACACAGATATCGCGGTCATCGGCGCAGGGGGTGCCGGTCTTCGAACTGCTATCGCAGCAGCTGAAGCGAACCCTGATTTGGAAGTTGCTTTAATTTCCAAGGTTTATCCAATGCGCTCACACACTGTAGCGGCAGAAGGTGGCTCTGCTGCCGTCGTTAAAGAAGAGGATAGCTTAGACAATCACTTCAACGATACCGTTGGTGGTGGTGACTGGCTTTGCGAACAAGATGTTGTTGAGTTCTTTGTAGAGAATTCGACGCGCGAAATGATCCAGATGGAACAATGGGGCTGCCCGTGGAGCCGCAAAGAAAACGGTGAAGTAAACGTACGCCGCTTTGGTGGTATGAAGGTTGAGCGAACTTGGTTTGCTGCAGATAAAACCGGATTCCACATGCTACATACTCTATTCCAAACCTCAATAAAGTACCCGCAAATCAAACGCTTCGATGAGTACTTTGTTGTTGACCTACTTGTAGTCGAAGGTGAAGTTCAAGGCCTAGTTGCTATTCACATGGCAGAAGGCGAGCTAGTGACTATCAAGGCTAAATCTGTTGTTCTCGCAACCGGTGGTGCTGGTCGTGTCTATCATACGAATACCAATGGTGGCATCGTAACGGGCGACGGCATGGCCATGGCATACCGCCACGGCGTACCACTGCGTGATATGGAGTTCGTTCAATATCACCCAACAGGTCTTCCTGGTACTGGCATCCTGATGACCGAAGGTTGTCGTGGTGAAGGCGGTATCATAGTCAACAAAGATGGCTACCGTTACCTGCAAGACTACGGTATGGGCCCTGAAACACCAGTAGGCCAACCTAAAAACAAATATATGGAGCTTGGCCCTCGCGATAAAGTATCGCAAGCATTCTGGCACGAGCAGCAAAAAGGCAACACCATCAAACATCCACTGGGGGATGTTGTGCATCTTGATCTTCGCCACTTGGGCGAGGAGTACCTGCAAGAGCGTCTGCCATTTATCTGTGAGCTTTCTAAAGCCTACGTCAACGTAGACCCTGCTAAAGAACCAATCCCTATTCGACCAACAGTTCACTACACCATGGGTGGTATTGAAACAAACCCGAAATGCGAAACTCGTATCAAGGGTCTATTTGCCGTTGGTGAGTGTGCGTCTGTGGGCTTGCACGGTGCAAACCGTCTTGGCTCAAATTCACTGGCTGAGTTTGTGGTATTTGGTCGTGTGGCTGGTGAAGAAGCCGTTAAGCGTGCTAGCGAATTCCAAGGCTGGGACGATGATGCTATTCAGGCTCAAGTTGAACTTGTTGAAGCTCGCATTCAAGCTCTGATGACTCAAGATGGCGATGAAAACTGGGCTACTATTCGCACAGAAATGGGACATGCAATGGAATCTGGCTGTGGTATCTACCGTAGTGAAGATCTCATGCAAGAAACCATCGACAAGCTTTCTGAGCTAAAAGAGCGTTACAAGAAAATCAGCATCAAGGACAAGGGCAAGGTATTCAATACTGACCTTCTGTACGCCATTGAGGTGGGCTACGGCCTGGAAGTAGCCGAAGCTATGGCTCACTCTGCTTTGTTACGTAAAGAGTCTCGTGGTGCCCACCAGCGTCTAGATGAAGGTTGTACTGAGCGAGATGATGAGAACTTCTTAAAACACTCACTTGCCTACTACACGCCTCAGAGTGCACCGAGTATTGACTACAGCTCTGTGACCATTACCAAATCGCAACCAAAAGCTCGCCTGTACGGCGCGGCGGCTGAAGAAGCTGCAGCGGCAGAGAAAGCGGCGAATAACGCGGAGGAGCAACAGTAATGCCAGCTCGTATTCAAAAAGTAGACATTCTCCGTTACGACCCTGAGAAAGACTCAGAACCGTATTTTCAAACCTTCGAGGTGCCATTTGATGAAACCATGTCAGTGCTTGATGCTCTGGGCTACATCAAAGATCATCTAGATAAAGATCTCTCGTATCGCTGGTCTTGCCGAATGGCAATCTGTGGCTCATGTGGAATCATGGTTAATCAGGTGCCGAAACTTGCTTGTAAGACCTTCCTACGTGATTACCCAGATGGCTTAAAGATTGAAGCTTTGGCTAACTTCCCAATCGAAAAAGACTTAATTGTCGACATGACGCCATTCATTGAGCGCCTTGAAGCAATCAAGCCTTACATCATTGGCAATGACCGTACGCCAGAAGACGGTACTAACATTCAAACCCCAGAGCAAATGGCTCGCTACAAGCAATTTGCCGCGTGCATCAACTGCGGTCTTTGTTACGCAGCTTGTCCTCAGTTTGGATTAAACCCTGACTTCTTAGGTCCTGCAGCTCTTACTCTCGCTCATCGCTACAACTTAGATAGCCGTGACAATGGTAAACAAGAGCGTATGGAGCTAATTAATGGTGACAACGGCGCTTGGGGCTGTACTTTCGTCGGTTACTGCTCTGAAGTTTGTCCGAAGAGCGTTGATCCAGCGGGCGCAGTAAACCAAGGCAAGATTGAATCTTCAAAAGATTTTGTCATCGCAATGTTGAAGCCGGAGGATGTGTAATGAGTAATCGTAAACCTTATGTTCGCGAGATGAAGCGCACATGGTGGAAAGATCACTCTTTCTACCGCTTCTACATGCTGCGAGAAGCGACAGTTCTACCTTTGATTCTGTTCACCCTATTCATTACCTTTGGATTGGGAGCTTTGGTTAAAGGGCCGGATTCTTGGGCAACATGGCTGGAGTTCATGAGCCACCCTATCGTTATTTTAATCAATATCTTAGCATTAGCCGGCAGTCTGTTTCATGCTCATACCTTCTTTAATATGATGCCTCAGGTTATGCCAATGCGCTTCAAGGGTAAGGCGATAGACAAGAAAACCATCGTACTTGCTCAGTGGGCTGCTGTAGCGTTTATTTCTCTCGTTGTTCTCATCATTGTATAAGGAGTCGAATGTGATTAATCGAAACCCTAAGCGTTCAGACGAACCCGTATGGTGGGGACTATTTGGTGCCGGTGGTTCATGGTTTGCCATGATCACCCCAGTAACCGTATTTGTTTTAGGTATCTTAGTGCCACTAGGCATCATTGATGCTGAAGCTATGAGCTATGAGCGAGTCTCTAGCTTCGTTACCACTATTATTGGCGGTCTATTCGTAATTGGTACCATTGCGTTCCCTATGTGGCATGCAATGCACCGTCTACACCATGGAATGCACGACCTTAAGCTACACACAGGTGTTGCTGGTAAAGTTGCAGTTTACTTCACTGCTGCCTTCCTAAGTGGATTGGCTGTTGTGTTCGTATTCATGATTTAAGGCTAGACATAAATAAACAAAAGGCCGCTGTTCTATGAACCGCGGCCTTTCTTTTTTTATGCTTTGTAATCAGTGATTACTTTACACGACCAACGTATTCGCCAGAACGTGTATCACACTTAACTACTTCACCAATTTGGATGAATAGAGGTACGCGAACTACTGCACCTGTAGACAGTGTAGCTGGTTTACCGCCAGTACCTTGAGTATCACCCTTTAGACCTGGGTCAGTTTCAACAACCTCTAGCTCTACAAAGTTTGGTGGAGTTACAGCGATTGGGTTACCGTTCCACAATGTGATCATACAAGTGTTGTTTTCTACCAACCACTTAGCATTTTCACCTACTGCTTTTTCATCAGCAGCGATTTGTTCAAATGTCTCGTTGTTCATAAAGTGGTAGAATTCACCGTCTGAATATAGATAATCTAGGTCGATATCCAGTACGTCAGCTAACTCTACAGATTCACCAGACTTAAATGTCTTTTCTAAAACTTTACCAGAGATTAGTTTACGTACTTTAACGCGGTTGAACGCTTGGCCTTTACCTGGCTTAACATATTCGTTTTCTAGGATAGTGCACGGCTCGCTATCGAGCATGAACTTTAAACCGCCCTTGAATTCATTGGTACTTACAGTAGCCATTTTTTCCTCTTTAGATTCTTAGAGTAAGTTTTAATGCCGCATATAATAACCCAAAAAGCCGTATCTGTTGAACAAAACTGGTTACAACAACTGGCGAATGGGATCTCAGATCCAGCTGAACTGCTCTCAATGCTAGCAATTGACCCTCAACATTATGCTGATGGTTTCGCAGCGCGCAAACTTTTTGCTCAGCGAGTGCCTCTAAGCTTTGTCGAGAGAATGGAAAAAGGCAATCCCAATGACCCGCTTTTACTGCAAGTTTTGCCTATAGCTGAAGAGTTTGCACAGGTAGATGGGTTTACCACCGATCCCCTCGAAGAGCAGGACAATCAGCAGCCGAGCTTACTGCACAAATACAAGAACCGAGTGCTACTTATTCTCAAGGGAAGTTGCGCCATTAACTGCCGCTACTGCTTTCGCCGCCACTTTCCCTATTCAGAAAACAAGGGCTCTAAGTCCGTCTGGCAACAAAACCTCGACTATATAGCTCAACATCCAGAGATCAATGAAGTGATCTTATCGGGTGGCGACCCGTTAATGGCTAAAGACCATGAGTTGCAATGGCTTGTGCAAGAGATAGAGAAGATTGAGCATATACGCACATTGCGAATACACTCTCGATTACCCGTTGTAATTCCTAGCAGAATCACCGACGCACTGTGCACAATGCTAAAGGAAACCCGACTGAACACAGTATTAGTGACTCACCTTAATCATCCCAACGAGATCAACGCAGAATTCGCTACTGCTATGTCTAGGTTGAAGCTAAGTGGTGTCACCCTACTCAATCAAGGGGTTATGCTGAAAGGGGTGAATGACGATGTATTGATACTGAAAAGACTAAGCGAGCAACTCTTTAGCGTCGGTATTCTGCCCTACTATATGCATGTTTTGGACAAGGTGCAGGGCGCTGCACACTTTTACATAAGTGATGAAAAAGCAAAGGCATTGATGGCAGGGTTAATGAAAGAGGTCTCTGGTTATCTGGTGCCATCCTTGACCCGAGAGATTGGCGGTAGGGACAGCAAAACCCCTCTTGATCTGCACCTTGAATGATCAAAAATGCCCTGATGGATGCTTCCATCAGGGCATTGATTCTAATCCTAGTTACTTAGCAAAGTTAACGATTGGGAAACACTTCAAAAAGCCATTGCTTGCACAGTTGATAATACCGATCTGCACACCGTCAATCTTCTCAGTCATGTTGAAGAAACCTAGCTGGAAGTTTGAGCTTTCTGAAATACTTGCAAATGCGACATCAGCAACTGTGTGCCCTGTTGCGTAGTTTACTGCCGCTAGGTTCAAACCTTTCACATCGTTAGTGATGTTCACAGTACCGGCATTGACGCCCGTCGTATTGCCCATATTCCAGTTAAAAACCCCCAAAGATACCCCCGTCATTTGTTGGTTTACTTTTGACGCCCCCAAGAACAAACCAAAGTTAACGCCTGTTGTTGAATCTGTCTCTGATAAGCCAAGCAATGGGAAATCCACCCCTTTTACCTGCTGCACTTTACCGTGTAATACAGCTAGACGAACGCCGCCCACTGCATTTGAATCTGGCGCATTAAAGCCATTGAGCGAAGAAAACATTACTGGAGAACTTTCAGCTAGTGCCACCGGAGATGCCACTGCTGCTGCCACTGCTAATACTGATAATAGTTTTTTCATTATAAAATCCATCTCTTATTTTTTCCGACATACACCCTAGCTTTGAGTCGCCGAAAGGTGCTACTTCGATAAGCATAAGACATAGAGGGTAAACAACAAGCAAACCATAGATTTTTTGTATGTTTATCATTAATTTAAAAAAAAGCCCCTGCATTTCTGCAGGGGCTCATTAAATAAGAAAACCAGTTCGTTTTAGTCGCGAGCTTTCAAGAACTCAGCATAGGTGCCACGGAAGTCGTTGATCTTACCGTCTTTAATCTCGAGGATACGCGTTGCCAAAGAGTCTACAAATACACGGTCATGAGAAACGAAGAACAAGGTGCCTTTGTAGTTCTCAAGCGCCAAGTTCAATGACTCAATGGATTCCATATCCATGTGGTTAGTTGGTTCATCCATAAGTAGGATGTTTGGTTTATGCATCATGATCTTACCAAGAAGCATACGACCTTGCTCACCACCAGAGAGTACTTTAACAGACTTCTTAATGTCGTCTTGACCAAATAGCATACGACCAAGGAAGCTGCGCACTACCTGCTCGTCGTCGCCTTCTTGACGCCACTGTGCCATCCAGTCAAATACTTTAAGGTCTTGTTCGAAGTCATGGGCATGGTCTTGGGCATAGTAGCCAATGTTCGAATTTTCAGACCATTTGTACTCACCAGAACGTGGAGCGATTGAACCCGCTAGAGTATTCAATAGTGTGGTTTTACCCACGCCGTTCTCACCAATAATGGCAACACGCTCACCCACTTCAAAGATAGCGTTGAAGTTGTTATATAGATCTTCTTCAAAGCCTTGAGTTAGGTTTTCAACAACCAATGCATTACGGAATAACTCTTTTGATTGCTCAAAACGAATGAATGGGCTTTGACGGCTAGAAGCTTTCACTTCATCCAATTCAATCTTATCGATTTGTTTCGCACGAGAGGTCGCTTGCTTCGCTTTAGATGCGTTAGCAGAGAAACGAGAAACAAAGGTTTGAAGCTCAGCAATTTGTGCTTTCTTCTTTGCATTATCAGACAACAGACGCTCACGTGCTTGTGTTGCCGCCGTCATGTATTCATCGTAGTTGCCAGGGTATAGGCGCATTTCGCCGTAATCCAAGTCAGCCATATGGGTACATACAGAGTTTAAGAAGTGGCGGTCGTGCGAGATGATGATCATGGTGCAGTTGCGCTGATTTAGCGTCTCTTCCAACCAACGGATAGTATCCATATCCAAGTTGTTGGTAGGCTCATCAAGAAGCATGATATGCGGGTCAGCGAAAAGGACTTGAGCAAGAAGCACACGCAGTTTCCAACCCGGAGCAACTTCGCTCATCAAGCCGAAGTGTTGCTCTTCTGGGATACCTACAGCAAGCAACAACTCGCCCGCTTTAGCTTCCGCCATGTAACCGTCCATTTCTGCGAACTCAACCTCTAGGTCGGCCACTTTCATGCCATCTTCTTCACTCATTTCAGCCATTGAGTAGATGCGGTCACGCTCTTGTTTTACTGCCCACAGTTCTTTGTAGCCCATGATCACTGTATCGATTACAGTAAATTCTTCATAAGCAAACTGGTCCTGATTTAGCTTTGCTACACGCTCGTTCGGATCGTAACTCACGTTACCACCAGAAGGCTCAAGCTCACCGCTTAAGATCTTCATGAACGTGGACTTACCACAACCATTTGCTCCGATCAGACCGTAGCGATTACCTTCGCCAAATTTAACCGAGATGTTTTCAAATAGTGGCTTAGCACCAAATTGTTGAGTGATATTAGCTGTGGAAATCAAAGCAGGCCCTTATGCATTAAATATTTAACCGCGCAAAGGTACTCGTTTGCGGGAAAAATAGCCAGTAAAGTTTGACCTAGTGCACACATTTATCGGCTTTAATGACTAGCTAATGACCAAACGATGACCTTCTGACTGAGGTTCAAAATCAATAAAGTGCTCAATGGCATCTAATGCATCTTCAGCATAATGGGTCACATACAATAACTGGCTCAGATTCGTTTTAGCGATTCGATTCAATACGAACAAAACCAACTTTCGGTTAATGTAGTCTAGGCCTTGATAGGGTTCATCAAGCACTAGTAATGCAGGCTGTTTTATCAAAGATCGGCCGATCAGCAACAAGCGCTGCTGCCCATAATCGAGACTCTTAAAACCTATTTTTTCGAACTCACTCATCTCAAGTACTTTAAGCCACTGCTGGGCCACTTGTATCTGCTTTTTGCTAGGCTGCTCATACAAACCAATGCTATCAAAGAAGCCTGAAAGCAAAACATCAAGAGAGCTGCAATTCACTCGATACTGCAAATGCAGTGCTGACGAGACAATACCAATCTGCTTCTTTATGTCCCAAATACTCTCGCCCGAACCTCGCTTCATCCCCAATACGGTAATATCATTGCTATAGCATTGAGGGTGGTCTCCCATGATCAATCCCAGTAAGGTGCTCTTTCCGCATCCGTTGGGACCACGTATTTGCCAGTGCTGCCCCACCTTAGCCTGCCAAGTGAAGTCTTTGAAGATCAAGCCATCAAGGTACTCTACCTTAACGTCTTTCATGTCCACTAAGGGGTCAGGTAAAGACTGCTGTTGATGATGGGACTCCATGAGTTCATACACCCCACCGCTCTTTTGCAACGAGAGTTTCTTGATGTGCTGTTTTATCGGATGGTTATGCCACTCGTCTAGGGTCATGGTTTGCGTTAGGGATTGATGATCGAATAAAGCAACATGAGTAATACAGGCAGGCAACTCATCTTCTCGAGAAGTAATTACGATTAATTGCATCTGCTTAGCACATTCATTAAGTAATTGACTCAATGCGAGCCGATGCTCGATATCTAAACCGGAATAGGGCTCATCCAATATTAGAAGTTGTGGTTTTGTCACTAGAGCCCTTGCAAGCATCACTCGTCTGGTTTCGCCGGTAGACAGTTGACGAAACTGACGCTGACGCAGTGAGCCTAGATCTGTCTGCTGTATAACTTCTTCCAGTTCGGCCTCCGAGCAACCCATTTCAAGAACAAGCTGCTCTACCGCCGTTCCGTAATCGATGCTGTCTTGAAAGTCGGTTTCGTCTTTAGCGATCTCTTGTTCAAGCAAGTGCTGCTGCTGCAACAAAGATACGCACGCAATGCGCTGTGGGACATTAGCAATACTTCCTGAGGTAGGCTGCAATTCTCCACTGAGAAGCTGCACAATCAAGGCCGAACACTGACTTTGTGAGGAGAATATTCCCCAGTGTTGACCCTGCTCAATCTGCCAGTCTGATACAGATAACTCAGCCATTCCTTGCTTGTATTTCAGTTTGTCTATACGCATCGCTCTTCCCTAACTACCTGAATAAAAACAGTGTGCAAGAAAAGCCAGTGGATGCCTAGATATAAAAAAAGCGCCACTCAAAAAAAGTGACGCTTTGCAACAAAAGTCATTACTTGGGGTTATAGCTGACTAATCAGTACCTTCTTCTGTAAGAAGTCAAACGCGACTTGATAGGAAGCTGTTGCCTCTGGAGCGAACGCGATATTCCCGCCCATATCAAAGATTGGCAGAGAGTCTACATCAGCAGATACATCGGCAAACCCATGCTCGCACTGACCCCAGTCTCCACAAGTAAGCTTAAATTGGTAAGCTTCACCCGCTGCTAATTCTCCTGTGACGAACAGCACTAGACCGTCTTGCTCACCAAAGGTCATCTTGCGTTCTTCAGAATGATCCCAGTCGCCAGAGATTGAGCCAGGGATATACCACTCTTTATTCGCATAAGACTTGACCAGTCTGGCATCAAGAACCATAGGGTTCGAGGTGTCATTCGCATCTAACGCAAATTCATACATGCCAATCTCAGTGAAATTAGATGGACAGTCTTGACCTTCACAGCCCATCGCACTGTTCCAATCTCCCAGAGTGAACTTGTATCCAGTATCCGCACTTAGACCCAATTTTACACTGTATACACCGCCTGTCGTATAAGGTGCTTCAATACCAGCAGGATCCCAAACCGCCTCACCAAAGGCACCTGCAATGTATACTGTTGATGCGCCAAATGGAGGTAGGTCTTGGTCTTTCTCTGATACCGGTAAGCCTGTACCTTGCGCGCCATACTGAGGTTGTACAAATACAGCGGTTGTCAGTGCTGGTACAGAGAAGGTACCCGCAGAGAAAGAGGCATCTCTCACTATGTAGTCAGCAGAATTAGCCTGAACCTCATGCAATTGGAAGCCCGCAGCACCCTCAACGTCAAAGCTTTGGTCTTCTGCTGTCGCATTGATCATGACAACGACTGCATCAAGATTTGGATCAAGGTCTTTACCTGCATAGAACCCATCATCAATAGACATAACGATGAGGCCTTGTGTTTGCCCTTCACCTACATTGCGGAAGTCGACACGCTTCATGACTTCTTGTTTTGAGTTAAGACGGAACAAGTCACTTGAACTACGAATCTTCAACAACTCAAGGAACTGTTGTTTTGCCAATTCAATATCTTGGGTATTCGGTTCGTTGGTCGTGTCTGCAATAATCTCAGAAATTAATGCCCAATTAGCACCATCTTTGTCCTCACGAGGCAGGCCTACGTTCCAGTTGTTATCGGAGCCATCAAACTTCACTCGGTTAAACCAATCACCAGAATCATAAGAGTCTCGCTGCATTGACTTAGAGCGCAACAGTTCAGAGCCCATGTGGATGAATGGAATACCTTGCCCCATCATCACAGTAGAAATACCGACTGTTTGCATCCGAGCACGCTCATCAGAGTTGATTCCGGTCGCGGTTTTATAAGCATTATTGTCCCAGAAGGTTTGGTTATCATGCTTAGAAACGTACGAGATATTCTCGGAAGGATACTCTGTGTAGCCTGCAGGTGCGCCGTTGTAGTCAATACCTTTACCGTTCTTGGTAGCACCGGTGTAATCAACCATGACATAGTCAGCTAAGTTACCTGCCATTCCTAAGCGCACAAGATCTTGATTGTGAAGTAAATTATTGGTTTCTTCTTCACTCATGTCGCGACGTTCATTGGGATACGCTGCATTAGCGAAGCCTTGGTTTTTACGCAGACCCGTACCATCACCATCAAATGGACTACCACCACGTACCGCATCACGCAGACGATCTGAGAAAGTACCGATTTGCGTACCGGCCATGTTCAGTTGCGTTGCTTGGGTAAAGCGAGCGTTGTTCGATACCTCACCAAAGTCCCAACCTTCGCCGTAGAACAAGATATCAGGGCGAACCTTACGCACTTCTTCTAGCGCCTCAACCATAAGATCCTTTGGCTGATGCCCCATCAAGTCAAAGCGGAAGCCATCGACATTATAGTCTTCAGCCCAGGTGACTAATGAATCAATCATCAGCTTACCCATCATGCGGTTTTCAGTCGCCGTATTGTCACAACAGGTAGAGGTTTCTACGCCACCGGTGTTTACATTCAAGCGGTGGTAATATCCAGGGACTATCTTATCTAGTACCGATTTATCATTCGTTCCAGAGGCGTTGGTGTGGTTGTAGACCACATCCATGATCAGCTTAAGATCCATCTCGTGAGTCGCTTTCACCATCTCGCGGAATTCAACGATTCGAGCTGTACCCTCAGCATTTGTTGCGTAGCTGCCTTCTGGCACCGTGTAGTGGAACGGGTCATAGCCCCAGTTGAAACTGTCTAAGTCACGCAGATCATTCATTAATAGCTGTGCTTGTCCCGTTGTCGGGTCATAGCTTTGCAGAACACTCTCTAGGGTTTGAGAAGAGTCCTCTGTTCCACATACCACTGCGCTTGGTCTTACCGTACAAAGCTCACCCACAGTATCGTTAATGTCTATGGTTTCGGCTTCATTGACCGTAGCAATATCAAAGGCAGGTAAGATATGTAGCGTGGTTAAGCCTGCAGCTTGCAGCTCTTTAAGATGACTTACTGACTCACGCTCTTCTTCTGTAAGCGCTAGGTATTTGCCATTGAGTTTGTGATTGCCTTGCGTATCGCTAAAGCTAAAGTCTCTTAAATGTGATTCATATAGGACATGGTATTCATCCAAGTACTGGCCACCTTCGCCAACAGGTGTTTCTGGTCTTTCGTAGTTATCCCAGCCTTTAGGCTTCAGTTTTTTATCATTCTTTAGGTCGACGACCTGCGAGTATGCTGAATTAGTAGAAACACTTAACGAGTATGGGTCAGTCACCATTACTGTTTCTATTTGTTTGGTTGTTGGATGGTAAACTGTCACCTCGTAGCGGTAGTACTTACCGACAACACCATTGACTCTTTCAGACTCCCAAACACCCGTTTCTGGATTCTCAACTAACTGAATACGTTTGGTCTGCTTTTTCACTGTATTGTAGATATGCAGAGTGACATTTTGCGCTGTCGGAGCCCAAAGCTTAAATTCAGTTCTTGAACCATTAACGATTGCGCCCAGTTCTTCGGAAATGGCATTACCCGCATCTTCATTAACAAACACATCATCCAAGACGCCCGCTTTTTGCACTTCAGTTGCAGCCATCACCTTGTCTTGATCATCATAAGCGACCAGTACAACTTGGCTCTTAAGAGTGCGAGCTAAATCTTCATCCGTAACATCAATCTCAGTTGCCGTCATACCACTTAGATGGGGGAAGCGCTGTTGTAACTCCGCACTTAAACCACCGGTAATAGCTAACTCAACAGCCTGTCCTCCAGTGATCTCGTTATTCTCTTCATCTAGCTTGATATCATTGGTAGGAGAAAATCTCAGCTCGACGCGAGCAGCGCTTGCGGCGTCCTCCCAAGCAATCGTCTCTTTATCTAACCAATGTGCTTTTTGACCGTCAATCGCAATTGGGCGTTCAGCAGTAGGCTCATAGTAAAGTTGGCTAGAACCGTGGAAGCCAAAAATACTGCGGCTATCATCAAGCTGTTTCAGTTGAGCCTTGTGATTTGCGCTACCAAAGGCTTTTTCATCGCCCTTGTGCAAAATGAAGTTCATACACTCGTGAGGGTCACTCGCATTCATGTCGACTTTAAAAATGTAGTAAGCACCATAAGTTTGGTTAAAGCCGTCTGCTAGATAAGGAGCATCCCAACTGGTACCTGTTGAGTTGATGCCCATTGCCTCTAAATCAGTGCTAGTACAGCCTTCACCATTCCATAGGTGCATGCCCCAGTCTTGGTACTCACTCTCATCACTAGTTCCTCGGTTGTAATAAACAACAACCTCGTCTTCTGATGGCACGTACAAGTCAGAGGCAAAAGCAGCGTTGGTTTGCGCATGCCCCATCAAAAGAATTGACGTCACTAGCATCGGCATCGTTGCCTTAGCGAGTGTATTTATTTTGAACTCCATAATCCCTTCCACTAGTTATTAAAAATAGTAAACCGAAGACGACTCCTTACTACTGTTCGTCAATTGGTCGAGCAACATAGTAGAAACAATCGATAGCTACAGAGTGTGATCGATTGTATAAAAGTTCTTTATAAACAAATGGATAGAAATAAATGCAGTAAGTATCACGGATTGCATATCTACAAAACCGCGTCAGGATCATGATTTGTACGCTGAGTTTCTACTCCTCAAATTAAACAGTACTACGCCACTAAACTACGCCTTTTCATAGATATTTTGTATGGTTCAGTGAGGCGTTATAATTACTGCAAATTAGAGCAAAAAAAAACGAGAGCCGAAGCTCTCGTTTTCTATTTTTAGGTATTTGATGTGATTACATCATGCCAGGCATACCGCCCATGCCACCCATACCGCCCATATCAGGCATTGCTGGAGCATCAGCTTGTGGCTTATCAGTTACCATAGCTTCAGTGGTGATCATTAGACCTGCTACAGAAGCTGCGAACTGAAGTGCGCTACGAGTTACTTTCGTTGGATCAAGAATACCCATCGCTAGCATGTCGCCGTACTCACCAGTAGCTGCGTTGTAGCCGTAGCTACCTTCGCCCGCTTTAACGTTATTCGCAACTACAGACTCTTCGTCACCTGCGTTCTTAGTGATTTGGCGGATTGGAGATTCCATAGCACGTAGAGCAACGCGGATACCTACGTTCTGCTCTTCGTTGTCACCCGTTAGATCAGTCAACTTAGATGCAACGCGAATTAGTGCAACACCACCACCTGCAACTACACCTTCTTCAACTGCTGCGCGAGTCGCTTGCAGTGCATCTTCTACGCGATCTTTCTTCTCTTTCATCTCAATTTCAGTTGCTGCGCCGACTTTGATTACTGCAACACCGCCTGCTAGCTTAGCAACGCGCTCTTGAAGTTTTTCTTTATCGTAGTCAGAAGTTGCATCTTCTACTTGTTGACGAATTTGAGTAACGCGCGCATTGATTGCCACTTCATCACCCGCACCATCGATGATGGTTGAGTTTTCTTTAGTAATAGTTACGCGCTTAGCTTGACCTAGGTCTTCTAGAGTTACTTTCTCTAGGTCTAAGCCGATTTCTTCAGAAATCACAGTACCGCCAGTTAGGATAGCGATGTCTTGAAGCATAGCTTTACGACGGTCACCAAAACCAGGGGCTTTAACTGCCGCTACTTTAACGATGCCACGCATGTTGTTCACAACAAGCGTTGCTAGTGCTTCGCCTTCAACGTCTTCAGCAATGATAAGTAGAGGGCGAGATGCCTTAGCAACGGCTTCTAGAGTAGGAAGTAGCTCACGGATGTTTGATACTTTCTTATCGATAAGAAGAATGAAAGGGCTGTCTAAATCAACGCTACCTGCTTCTTGGTTGTTGATGAAGTAAGGAGATAGGTAGCCACGATCGAACTGCATACCTTCAACAACGTCTAGCTCGTCTTGTAGAGCCTGACCTTCTTCAACAGTGATAACACCGTCACGGCCTACTTTTTCCATTGCTTCTGCAATGATGTTACCTACAGTCGCATCAGAGTTTGCAGAGATAGTACCTACCTGAGCGATAGCTTTAGTATCAGCGCATGGTTGAGATAGACCTTTTAGCTCTTCAACAGCTGCGATAACCGCTTTGTCGATACCGCGCTTAAGATCCATTGGGTTCATACCAGCCGCTACAGCCTTAAGGCCTTCAGTGATGATAGATTGAGCCAATACTGTTGCAGTCGTTGTACCGTCACCCGCAGCATCGTTTGCTTGAGAAGCAACTTCTTTCACCATTTGCGCGCCCATGTTTTGGAACTTGTCTTCAAGTTCAATTTCACGAGCTACAGATACACCATCTTTAGTAATAGTTGGTGCGCCAAAAGATTTGTCTAGAACTACGTTACGGCCTTTAGGACCTAGCGTTACTTTTACTGCATCAGCTAGAACGTTTACACCTTCTAGCATTTTGATTCGTGCGTCGTTACCAAATTTAACGTCTTTAGCAGCCATTTTTATATTCCTTTCTAAATTCTATTTTATAGTTGTTGATTCAGATAATGGTTACTTATTCAACAATCGCCATGATGTCGTTTTCAGACATGATAAGCACTTCTTTGCCATCAATCTTTTCAGTCTTAGTGCCGTAACCTTCAGCAAAGATCACTGTGTCACCAACTTGAACGTCTAGAGGTTGAACGCTGCCATTCTCTAGGATGCGACCCTTACCGACAGCTAGGATTTTACCGCGAGTAGACTTCTCAGCAGCAGAACCAGTTAGTACGATGCCGCCAGCAGATTTTGATTCAACTTCTTGACGCTCAACGATAACTCGATCATGTAATGGACGAATATTCATCGATTGATTCTCCTAATGTGTTTTTCCAACGAATGATAAAATGCCGTTTCTTGGCTAGTGAAGAATATGTTGGGGACAAACCCCATGATCCCAAGGGTGAGAGGTGAGTTTTTTACAAAAACTTCATATAAGTGTGCACTAGGGCCTTTTGACCTTTTGAGTTGATTTTTGTAGTGATATGTTGGGTATTTATACAAGGCAGTCACTTTTAGGTGTGGTGGTTCCACATGAAAAGGGACTAACGCCGTAGAAATGCCCAACAAACCGCTACCCGCAGGGCTCGGCCAGAAGCCATTTACTCATCGTTGAGCGTCTTTTGCTTAGATGACTAGGCGGCAAGACACTTGCCTTGATTAAATGGCTTCTGGTCGAGCAAAATTTAATCGCAAAAGGTCAACAGGCCCTAAGATTACTTAGGTCGAACCTTGCTTCTCTGGTTGAATGTCTTGTAACAATGTATTCTTAACGCCCAACCAGAAAGACAGAGTCTCCATGCAAGATAAACACGGCCTTTTAACCGCTCCTATCGACAAGGTTTTGCGCGAAATGACGCTACCTATGGTGCTGGGTATTGTTGCTATCTTGATGTTCAACCTCGTTGATACCTTCTTTATATCTCTGTTAGGAACCGAGGCGCTTGCCGCTATCAGTTTCACCTTCCCTGTGACCTTTGCCATGAACTGTATCACCATGGGTATTGGTATGGGGTTATCGACTCATGTTGGCCGCTTCTTAGGCCAAAACCAACCTGAGCAAGCAGCTCGGTTTTCGAGTCATGGCATATTGCTCGCCATCGTTCTTGTCAGTATCGCGTCATTCATCGGACTGCAGACTATAGACCCACTATTTACTCTGCTGGGCGCTGAATCCAAGCTGTTGCCATTGATAGATCAATACATGTTCGTGTGGTACCTAACCGTACCACTTCTGGTTATCCCAATGAGTGGCAATGCCGCCATCAGAGCATGTGGTGATACTAAGACTCCCGCCAAGATCATGATTGGCGCAGGTGTGGTCAATGGCGTATTAGACCCCTTACTGATATTTGGCATTGGCCCGTTCCCAGAACTGGGTATCCAAGGAGCTGCCATAGCCAGTGGTATCAGTTGGTTTTCGGCATTAATCGGTGCGTTTTATTTTCTGGTTGTTCGAGTGAAATTGCTTGCTAGGCCTAAGCTGACCAAGTTACTTAGCGATTGGAAATCCATCCTTCAAATCGGCACTCCTGCGGCTCTGTCTAACGCATTAAATCCCTTAAGTTCCGCTATCTTAATGATGATACTCGCAAGCCATGGCACCGCAGCTGTGGCGGCGTACGGGGCGGCGCAGCGTATAGAGTCACTGCTGTTGATCGTATTAATGGCGCTTACCTCCGTACTCACTCCGTTTATGGCACAGAATCTGGGGGCGAGTAACCATGAGCGCAGTTTTAAAGCGCTGTTTATGTGCATGCGCTTTTCAATCTTATTTCAATTACTTATCTTTATTATGATGGTGCCACTGAGCGTCCCCTTCGCAAGCCTATTTAGTCAGGAGGAGAGCGTGCGTCACTTGTTATGGCTGTACTTGGTCTGCGTGCCAATTAGCTACGGATTTCAAGGGATCATCATGTTGCTAGTGAGCAGTTTAAATGCGATGCACAAGCCTATGCTGGCATTTGTCTGGAGTTGCTTACGTTTGTTCGTTTTCACCTTGCCATGCGCTTGGCTGGGTAGCCAATGGTTTGGAATTACCGGGCTATTTGTGGGAGTGGCTGTGGGCAATGTATTAGGGGGAATTATGGGCTACTTGTATGCCGTTATGCTTCGTCGTAACACTCTAAACGAAATAAGCTCAACCGTAGGCTGAACTTATTTGTAATTTGTCGATGGAAAGCAAAAAGCTAGATACCATCACCACCAATGAAGCTCTGAGAACGACCGTTAAAGTTTTGGTCCATATCTTCTGAAGGCTTGTCTGATTTAGGCTTACCGGTCACTTTGGCTGGCACGCCCGCCACTGTTGTATGTGGGGCTACAGGTTGTAGCACTACAGAACATGAACCAATCTTGGCACCCTCGCCTACTTCAATATTGCCCAATACTTTGGCACCAGCACCAATCATTACCCCTTCGCGAATTTTCGGGTGACGATCGCCGCTTTCTTTACCTGTCCCCCCTAAGGTGACATCCTGCAAAATAGAGACATCATCCTCTACAACAGCGGTCTCGCCGATAACGATACCCGTCGCATGGTCGAGCATGATAGCTTTACCGATTTTAGCCGCAGGGTGAATATCCACCTGACAAGCAACAGAGATCTGATTCTGTAGGTACGTTGCTAGCGCCTTTCTGCCTTGCTTCCACAGCCAGTTAGCAATGCGATAGCCTTGCAGTGCGTGATAGCCTTTTAAATAAAGCAAAGGCGCTGAATACATAGCGACAGCAGGGTCACGGTTTACGGTAGCGCAGATGTCGGAGGCGGCTGAATCTGTAATGCTAGGATCGGCGGCAAGCGCCTCTTCAATAACATCACGAACACCCATAGCCGGCATGGATGCTGTCTTAAGTTTATTGGCAAGGATGTAGCTAAGGGCTGCTGCAAAACTGTCGTGATTAATGATGGTAGCGTGATAAAAACTGGCCAGCATCGGCTCTTGTTCAGCTTGCTCTCTAGCCTCTTTAACGATGCATTCCCACACCGAATTAGATTCACACTTATCCATCAAAAAATCCTTTGTAATTAACGTTATCGTTCTGCTTTCTTGTCACGAGCCAGTAGATCTTGAGCGGCTTCTCTCGCATCTTTACCTTGATAAAGAACTTGATAGATTTGGTCAACAATTGGCATTTCAACCCCTTCGCGACCCGCAAGCATCCACACTTCTTTAGTGTTTCGATAGCCCTCTACAACCTGACCAATTTCTTGTTGGGCTGTATCTACGTCTTGGCCTTTACCTAACGCTAGTCCAAAACGACGATTTCGCGACTGATTATCGGTACAAGTCAGAACTAAATCACCCAGTCCAGCCATTCCCATAAAGGTCTCAGGCTTAGCACCAAGAGCTGCACCTAGGCGCGTCATTTCAGCAAGACCACGCGTGATCAATGCTGTGCGAGCATTAGCACCAAAACCAATACCATCAGACATACCTGCGCCGATAGCAATAACGTTCTTCACAGCTCCGCCTAGTTGCATACCAATGAAGTCATCATTTGCGTATACACGGAATGATTTACTACAGTGGATCTTCTCTTGCAGCTCAGTGGCGAAACTTGGATCAGATGACGCCACCGCAATAGCAGTTGGCATGCCCATAGCAAGCTCTTTAGCAAAAGTAGGGCCAGATAGCACAGCTAATGGATAGTCATTGCCTAGCTTGTCTTGGGCAACATCTTTTAATAGACGGCCTGTTTCTGGCTCTAGGCCTTTGGTTGCCCAGCAGATACGGCTATCCGTTTTCAAATAAGGTTTTAGACTATCAAGCACAATACCAAACACATGGCTTGGCACAACCACTAACAAATCGCGGCTCGCCGCAACGGCTTTTTCAAGGTCGCACTCAACAATCAACGAATCAGGAAAAGGAATGTCAGGCAGGAACTCTTTGTTCATTCGGTCCGCTTGAAGTTGCTGCATGTGCTCTTTTTCATGACCCCAGATGGCGACCTTCGCACCATTACGTGCTAGAGAGATCGCAAGTGAGGTGCCATAAGAACCTGCACCAATTACCGTCATTGATACATCTTTTAGGTCACTATTTGATGCTGCCATATTTCAATCCATTCATGCGTTATAGAAGGTCTAGTAGTTTTGTCTTAGAAAGACTACTGATCTTGAAAGATAGTATAAATAAAAAATGCACAGCGCATCAGTTAATTAGATGCAGTGTGCACTTTTATTTGCCGATAAATTCAATCAAACAAGATTGAGTTTGTCGTTTAATTAAGCGTCAGCTTGAGGTTGTTGCTCTTGCTGCTGTTGGTTCTGTAGGTAGTTCATGAACAATGCGTCAAAGTTAACTGGCGCTAGGTTCAGTTGAGGGAACGTACCTTTAACAACTAGGCTTGAGATAGTTTCACGAGCGTATGGGAATAGGATGTTAGGGCAGAATGCGCCTAGGCAATGTGCTAGTTGACCTTGCTCCATTTTCTCTGCAGAGAAAATACCCGCTTGTTGAATTTCACATAGGAAAGCTGTTTCGTCAGCATTCTTAACTGTCACAGTAAGACGAAGAACTACTTCGTATACGCCTTCACCTAGTTGAGCACTTTTAGTGTCTAGGTCAAGGTTTACATCTGGCTGCCACTCTTTTTGAAACATAGTAGGAGAGTTTGGCGCTTCGAAAGAAAGGTCTTTCAAGAAGATGCGTTGGATAGTGAAGTTCTGTTGTGGAGCCTGAGTTGCTGCTGCATCAGTCATTATTTTTATTCCTTAAAATTTGTCTATTTCTGTGATGGATGCGCATTATCGCATCCAATCATTACATTATTCAGTCAGCGCTTTCTGCTTTTTCTTACGTGGCTCTTTTTTAGCGCGCACTAGAGGCAGATTTGCATCGCTCCAAGAAGTTAAGCCGTGTTTCAGCACGAAAACTTTTTCAAAGCCAGCTTTAGCTAGCAGGTTTGCATTGTCGACTGCAGTTTGACCTGTCTTACATACAACAATGATTGGGTCGCTTTTCTTGTTTTCAAGCGTTCCAAAAGAACCGTCTTTGATCTCTGAAGGCAAAATGTGAACTGAGTCAGTAATATGCCCTTTTTTGAACTCATCCTTGGTACGAACGTCCACAACCACACCGTTCTCACGGTTGATCAGTAGCGTCATAGCCTGAGTATCAACTTCTTTATACCCTGCAGTAGAAGACTTGATGATATTCATCACTAAGGCCACGATAAGACCAGCCCAAACTACAGACAGAATCATGTTCTGCTGAACGAAATCGAAAATTTCTTGCATCGTCGGATACTCTTTTTTAAATCATAAAGCGAAAATTTTAACGCGCAGTATACCATCACAGGCGCAGGATGCGAGACAGAGCCTGATGTGATCGCTTTTTAAAAAGGAAACCTAGATCACGAATACGGCACTATTCACTCAAAGGTTCTAATATTTAAACCTGAATGCAACCTAAATGATCGTAAATCCAAACCTTTTTTGAAATTTAGTTACTCATATTGTATAAATTTCAATCTTACTGCCCAATTCAAAGCCGAGATCGATAAATTAATTTGATCTTAAACGGCTTCAATTAGGGTATTCTGTAGTAAAATTACGCTAATTAAAGCTACTGAAAATTAAAACGAGGCCAAACTATGTCAGCTAAGAAGCCTATGGCTCTAGTGATCCTTGACGGTTACGGATACCGCGAAGATAAACAAGACAACGCAATCGCAAACGCAAAGACTCCAATCCTTGACGGTCTAATTGCAAACCAACCAAACACTCTAATCTCTGCTTCAGGCATGGATGTTGGTCTACCAGATGGCCAAATGGGTAACTCTGAAGTAGGTCACACCAACATCGGTGCTGGTCGCGTTGTATATCAAGACCTTACTCGTATCACTAAGTCTATCGCTGACAAAGAGTTCCAACAGAACGAAACTCTTGCAAACGCAATGGACAAGGCTATCAAGTCTGGTAACGCTGTTCACATTATGGGTCTTATGTCTCCAGGTGGTGTTCACAGCCACGAAGACCATATCTACGCAGCTGTAGAAATGGCAGCTGAGCGCGGCGCTGAAAAAATCTACCTACATTGCTTCCTAGACGGACGTGATACTCCACCTCGCTCTGCGGAAGGTTCTCTACAACGCTTCCAAGAGCTATTCGCTAAATTGGGCAAGGGCCGCGTAGCTTCTCTAGTAGGTCGCTACTACGCTATGGACCGTGATAACAACTGGGATCGCGTTCAAGAAGCTTACGAATTGCTAACTGAAGCTAAGTCAGAGTTCACATTCGACAATGCTGTAGCGGGTCTAGAAGCGGCTTACGCTCGTGACGAAAACGATGAGTTCGTTAAACCAACTGAAATCAAAACTGACTCAGAAGAATCAGCAGCGATCGTTGATGGCGATGCAGTTATCTTCATGAACTACCGTGCTGACCGTGCTCGCGAAATCACTCGTAGCTTCGTGCCTGATTTTGATGGCTTTGCTCGTAACGTATTCCCATCTGTAGACTTTGTAATGCTGACTCAATACGCAGCAGACATTCCTCTACTTTGCGCGTTCCCACCAGCGTCTCTAGAGAACACATACGGTGAGTGGCTATCTAAAGAAGGTAAAACTCAGCTACGTATCTCTGAAACAGAGAAATACGCACACGTTACTTTCTTCTTCAATGGCGGTAAAGAAAGCGAGTTTGACGGTGAAGAGCGTCAACTAGTGGCTTCTCCTAAAGTAGCAACTTACGACCTACAACCAGAAATGAGCGCACCAGAGCTGACTGACAAACTAGTTGCAGCTATCAAGTCTGGCAAATACGACGCTATCGTTTGTAACTACCCTAACTGTGACATGGTTGGCCACACTGGCGTTTACGATGCAGCAGTTAAAGCAAGTGAAGCACTAGACGAATGTCTAGGTCGCGTTGTTGACGCAATCAACGAAGTTGATGGCCAAATGCTAATCACAGCTGACCACGGTAACGCAGAAATGATGGTTAACCCTGAAACAGGTGGCATCCACACTGCACACACTAACTTACCAGTTCCTCTTATCTACGTTGGCGGTAAAGACCTAGAGTTCAAAGAAAACGGTAAGCTATCTGATCTAGCTCCAACTATGCTTGAGCTATCAGATATGGAAATCCCAGCGGAGATGTCTGGTCAGGTTCTTGTAAATCTGAAATAATCTTTGCTATCAATTCTTTGCCACGGTGTATGCTGTGGCAAAGAAAGCCAAGATTAAAGATTTAGGATGAATCTAATTCCTCAAAAGCCAAAGCTATTGAATAGAAAAAACGTCAGTGTCCTGTGCGCTGGCGTTTTGTTATGTCTATCATCTTCGATATTTGTCTCAACTCCTGCCTCAGCTAGCACTGAAGAACTAAAGGGAGTAAAGGGAGAAATAACTCGTCAGCAAAAAAGCCTTTCTCAGCAACAGAAAGAACTCGATAAGCTACAAAAACAACTGAAAAGCGATGAGCTTTCTATTGCCAATGCGAGCAAGAATCTAGCGCAAACACGCTCTTCATTGAAACGTTCTGAAGCCAACCTCAAAGCTTACGATCAGCAACATCAAGAACTGTTAGAAAAAACCCAAGCTCAAGCTGCGGCCTTGCAGAAGCTGGTTAAGTCATATTACATGATGCACACCAACGCCAAGATTGAGAGTTTTCTAAGTCATGAAAGCACTCAAGAAAAAGATCGTATTAGCCAGTATTATCAGCACTTGGCAAAACAACGTGCCGAAGTCATCACTGAGCTGCAACAAACTAACGCTAAGCTAGAGCAAAAAAACCTGCAGCTGATTGCTGAACAGCAACAGATAGAGACGCTTCTTGCTCAGCAATCAGAGCAATTAAATAAACAGCGTTCTTCACAAACCAGTCGTAAATCAACGGTCGCTAAAATCAAGCGTGGTATTGCTGGGGACAGCGCTTATCTCAATGAACTAAAGCGCAATGAAGCGAGATTGAAAGCTGAGATAGCAAAAGCCGCAAAGCGTAATTCAGTTCCAATGGATGGATTAGCCAAACAGAAAGGGCGCCTACCTTGGCCAGTTAAAGGTTCGGTGTTACACAACTATGGCACCAAGCAAAGTGGTCAAGTCAATTGGAAGGGCATGGTGATCAGTGCTCAGTACGAGCAACCTGTTAAAGCCGTTTATCCCGGCACCGTGGTATTTGCAGATTACTTACGTGGTTATGGCTTAGTGCTACTGCTAGATCATGGTAAAGGCGATATGACCCTATACGGGTACAACCAAGTACTGACCAAGAAAGAAGGCGATAAAGTCACCTCGGGTGAAACCATCGCGCTTGCCGGAGATACTGGAGGACAATCTCGCTCTTCCGTCTATTTCGAGCTGAGGCGTAACAGCCAAACCCAGAACCCTCGTTCTTGGTTGACTCGCTAGAAACAAAAAAACGCCGGCTAATTAGCCGGCGTTTTTTATAAGCAATGGCTTGGTAGGGTTTATTCTACTTCTTCCATTTTGCCTAGCATGCTGCGAATGCGCTCTTGCCACGCATCGTGCTCTGCTTGAACTTGGTGAGCGCGTTGTTCAGTTTCAACTTTTTCGTTGCGTAACTGCTCGGCTTCATTGGCAAGCTGCTGCTTTTGTTCTTTAAGTTCTTCAACTTCCATTTGTAGCAGAGTGATTGTGTCTACTGCTGTTTGCACTTTGGCTTCTAATTTTTCTAATACTTCTAAAGACATCTTGGCCTACCTAATTCGTTATCCATATGTAAAGACTGGCTTCCCAACCATTCTACCCACACACATGTATATAAACACACCTAATAATTTAATTCTGGTTCAAGTGAGCAAAAAAAGAGCGATCCTAATCAAATTTTGACACTCTCAAAGCAATCTTTGTCTCTTGCAGCGAGTAAATGCGGGACGAAATCAATAAACCTCTGGGTTCTGGCTTAAAGTTGAGCAAATTAAGCAAACGTTACCGTGAAGGTATGATAGAATCTCGGCGATTTTTTGAACCCTCTTGATTGGAGTCGATATGAAGCGCGATTTGGCGATGGCATTTTCTCGTGTAACAGAAGGCGCAGCCCTAGCTGGTTACAAATGGCTTGGACGCGGAGACAAAAACGCAGCAGATAATGCAGCCGTTGAAGTTATGCGTAGCCTACTGAACAAAACAGAAATTAGCGGTGAGATCGTTATTGGTGAAGGTGAGATCGATGACGCACCTATGCTATACATCGGTGAAAACGTGGGTGTTGGTGGTGACGCTGTAGATATCGCTGTTGACCCTATCGAGGGAACGCGCATGACAGCAATGGGCCAATCGAATGCATTGGCTGTATTAGCGGCAGGCGAAAAAGGTAGCTTCCTAAAAGCACCTGATATGTACATGGAAAAATTGGTTGTTGGCCCTGGTGCGAAAGGTCAAATCGACTTAGCAGTATCGCTGGAAGACAACCTAAACAACGTAGCTAAAGCTCTAGGTAAATCGCTACAAGAATTGACTGTAGTGACTCTAGCTAAACCTCGTCACGATCAAGTTATCGCTGACATGCAAGCGATGGGCGTACGCGTATTCGCTGTGCCAGATGGTGACGTTGCTGCATCTATCCTAACCTGTATGCCTGACAGCGAAGTAGACATGATGTACTGCATTGGTGGCGCTCCAGAAGGTGTGGTTTCTGCTGCTGTAATTCGAGCTCTAGATGGTGACATGCATGGTCGCCTACTTCCTCGTCACGAAGTTAAAGGCGATAGCGAAGAAAACCGCATTCACGGTGAAGAAGAACTTAAGCGCTGTGCTGAAATGGGCGTAGAAGCTAATGTAATTCTTAAGATGTCTGATATGGCGCGCAGCGACAACGTTGTGTTCTCAGCAACCGGTATCACTAAAGGCGACCTTCTAGAAGGTATTACTCGCCAAGGTGATATTGCGACAACAGAAACTCTGCTTATCAGAGGTCGTTGCCGTACTATCCGTCGCATCAAGTCGATTCATTATCTTGAGCGTAAAGATGAAGAGATCAAAGGACACATCCTTTAAGTCTTCATTTGATAAAAAAACGCAGCTTAAAGCTGCGTTTTTTTATGCCTCACCATTTTCAAATGGTGCTCCATAATCATTCTCTTTTTCACTGCCTTTCAGCAAGCCACACTCTACAAATATCCAAAGTCCACATACCAAAGCAATCAATGATAGAACTCGTGAGATGCCTTCCCCTGTTTCCATTTGCGCCGACATTGGAATTAATGAGCGACCAATAATCAGTGGCACATTCAACAATAAAAACTTGTTTGACTTGTTTCGGTCATGCCAACGCTTCGCCGTCACTGCTAAATCGGGATACAGCAAGATTATCGCCATTACTGGGACGGCGTATAACGCGGTGCCAGGTGAGACTTGAGCGATTGCGGTGGCCACCATAGATAAGAACAAGTAATAGCAAATGTTCCAAATCCAAAATTGTTTGCGCCCGATACGACCTTCAAAAGAGAATAATAAAAACTTAAAGTCCATGAGTAATCCTAGGGTCTAAATAGTAGTGTGCTTGGCAAAGCAATCTCTATCCATATCTCTGATATTTACCGTGACGCTTCCAACCCAATTTGCTTGCTCTGTCAGTATTGAGAATACGCTTTGCGATAAAGCCTGTTTCTGCTGCACTGTTCTTCCCGAAAGTAACTCAACTGTCACATGGATAAAGTCGTGTTGATCCTCACTATCACCGATGAGCCATGAATGGCAACGCAGGGTTCTTGACTTTACTGAGTTTAGTTCAAATAAACCGCTATCAATCAATGCTTGATGCATATCCTGAAGCAAGCCTTGGGTGTTTAGTCTGTCTTCTAAGGAATCGGTATATTCCATTACTAAATTGGGCATGACACATCCTCCGTGAACACTAAACCATACACTAGACACAAGCTTTTTAAGTAGTTGATCTGCTTTTTTGCCCGCCAGATCACTAGTCCAATAATTATGCAGTCATCCTAGGTCAAGAAATGATTCGTATCATGATATAACCGTTTTTATCTGTTATATTCTTTCACCTACAACGTATATTTTTTACTAATTTAGAAGGGAGTATTTTTATGCGTCATCCTGTAGTTATGGGTAACTGGAAACTCAACGGCACCAAAGAGATGGTTGTTGACTTGCTAACTGGTCTGAATGCAGAACTAGAAGGCGTAACGGGTGTTGACGTGGCAGTAGCGCCACCAGCACTATTCATCGACCTAGCTGAGCGCACTCTTACTGATGCTGGTAGCGCTATCATCCTAGGTGCTCAAAACACTGACGTGAACAACCAAGGTGCTTTCACTGGCGACATGTCTCCAGCTATGCTTAAAGAGTTTGGGGCAACTCACATCATCATTGGTCACTCTGAGCGTCGTGAATACCACAATGAATCAGACGAGTTTGTTGCTAAGAAATTTGCATTCCTAAAAGAAAACGGCCTAACTCCTGTTCTTTGTATCGGTGAGTCTGAAGCTCAAAACGAAGCTGGCGAAACTGAAGCAGTTTGTGCTCGTCAAATCGACGCAGTAATCAACCTACTAGGTGCAGAAGCTCTAAACGGTGCAATCATCGCTTACGAACCAATCTGGGCTATCGGTACTGGTAAAGCAGCTACAGCTGACGATGCACAGCGCATCCACGCTTCAATCCGCGCTCACATCGCACAGAAGAACGAAGACGTCGCTAAGAACGTTGTTATTCAGTACGGTGGTTCTGTTAAGCCAGAAAACGCGGCTGCATACTTTGCACAACCAGACATCGATGGTGCTCTAGTTGGCGGCGCGGCTCTTGACGCGAAAAGCTTTGCAGCTATCGCTAAAGCAGCAGCAGAAGCGAAAGCTTAATTTGTCTTGTTAGACATATTGAATGAAAGGTCAGCCTAGGCTGGCCTTTTTTGTGCCTGTTCATTTTTAACTGACATAAAAAAACCGCTACCAAAGCAACGGTTTTATCGATTACTACTATTTACCGAATGAGCCTAGAACAACTCGTCAGCAACAGTGTATAGGTCATCACGAACTGGACGACGCATGTTTTCAATTGCATCGATAATGTCGTGGTGAACCAACTCTTCTTTTTGAATACCCACACAGCGACCACCGTGACCTTCAAGTAGAAGGTGAACGGCATAGTTACCCATGCGAGAAGCCAGTACGCGGTCAAATGCCGTTGGGCGACCACCACGTTGAATATGACCAAGAACAGTAGCGCGAGTCTCGCGACCTGTCGCTGCTTCAATGTCTTTTGCTAGATCATTTGCATCAAACATCAGTTCAGTCAAAGCAATGATTGCGTGCTTCTTACCTTTAGCGATGCCTTCTTCGATGCTAGTAATTAGCTCTTCTTTGCTCCATTGGCGCTCAGGAGTGATGATGTATTCACAACCACCCGCAATAGCAGACATTAGAGTCAAATCACCACAATGGCGACCCATGATCTCAACAATAGAGATACGTTGGTGAGAAGATGAAGTATCACGTAAGCGGTCAATCGCATCGATAACCGTGTTAAGTGCCGTTAGGTAACCGATGGTGTAATCAGTACCTGCAATATCGTTATCGATTGTGCCAGGAAGACCGATACATGGGTAACCCATCTCAGTTAGCTTTTTCGCACCCATATAAGAGCCGTCACCACCAACTACTACAAGAGCTTCAATACCATGTTCCTTTAGGTTCTCAATAGCTTTAGCACGCACTGTTTCGTCTTTGAACTCAGGGAAACGCGCTGAACCTAGGAAGGTACCGCCTTTGTTAATCACATCAGAAACGCTTGAACGATTCAGTTTTTCAATGCGATTCTCGTAGAGACCTTGGTAGCCGTCATAAATGCCGTATACCTCAACACCTTTTGACAATGCTGTGCGTACTACCCCGCGTACTGCAGCATTCATACCAGGTGCGTCTCCACCACTTGTTAGTACACCAATTTTTTTAATCATGTTGACCCTCAATATTTGGGATTGATCTTATTTTTAATTTAAATTGCCTTGTCATCGGCAAGAATTCTAGTCACCTCGTTCGAGTCACCCTTCTTGACTCTGGTGAACGAAGCTAACAAAATTTCAACTTGGTAAGAGTATTACAGTTTCCTGTAGAGTTAAGATTGATTCAAATCAGAATCATAAAGTTTAACCACTCACCTAACCAAGATAGTTAATTCTACCTAAATTTCCTAAAAAATTCAGTGTTTACACCTTACCACCCTTGTTGCTTCTCGTGTTGCTCTACATTGTTAATAACTGAAACAGGATCCTGATGAATTAAAACATCACACCCTTCAAAGTGGCTCATTAAGCGTGCTTCAACTTCATCAGCTATCTGATGAGCTTCAATCAAAGGTAGGTGATCATCCAGCTCTAAGTGCAACTGAATAAACCGAGTTGGACCCGACAAGCGCGTTCTCAATTGATGAATGCCGTGCACCCTCTCTACTGAAGTCGCTATTGTCTCAATTTCTACAAGCTCAGATTCTGGAAGCTGCCTATCTAGCAGGGATTGCACCGCCTCTGCGATCATCTTAAACGCGCTATACAGAATGAAGATACCGATACCAATTGCAAATACCGCATCCGCTTGTCCTAAACCATACATACTCAATACCAATGCCAGCAGTATGGCAGCATTCATATAGAGATCAGATTGATAATGAAGCGAGTCCGCTGCAATAGCCTGACTGCCGGTTTGTCTTACTACGTACTTTTGGAACGTAACTAAGCCAAAGGTCACCACCATGGCAAACAAGCTGACATAGATACCAAGCTCAGGTTGGTTGATCTCATGAGGACGGAAGAAACGGTCAATACCATTAAGAACTAAGAACAGAGCCGAACCGGAAATAAACATAGATTGAGCCAGTGCGGCGAGAGATTCTGCCTTACCATGCCCAAAGGTATGTTCTTTATCTGCTGGTTGCAGGGCGTATTTAAGCACCACAAGGTTTATAGAGGAGGCGGCAATATCCAGCAATGAATCCACTACTGACGCTAACAAGCTAACGGATCCGGTGACCCACCACACTGCAATTTTCACGATAAGTAAAACAGTAGCCACTATTGTGGCTGACCACGCAGCGATGGTGACTAATTTCTTATACTCTTGCTTCATAATCTTCAATGAGAAAGGTTTGTGCGAATTATACACTGAAATATCGTCGATGGGTGCTTTGGCAACAAAAGAGGAATCTAGACTAGCAAATGAAAAAATGGTTACGAAAAATGCTAAAACGGTACGATGATTGGTGTTTAAGTCTAGGACTAACACCTGAAAACAAGCGAAGCTGCGTACCCTATCGCTCAGAACCGACTCACTCTGAGGAGTCTAAAGATAACAAAAAGCGCGACCAGTAATGGCCGCGCTTTCTGTGCTCAAGTGATTTGCTGCTGTACAGTCAAGTCTTGCTTACGAGTTACTCACTGTCTTTTTTAGACATTTTTTCCTGCATTCTTTGCTCGCATTTTGCTGCGCGCTCTGCTCTTTTTTCTACTAGTTGCTGCTTCTGATCGTCAGTCAACACGCTCATCATACGATGCATAGTGCGCATTTTCTCAACTTGCATAGCTGTGCGCTCTTCAACCATAGATGCAGCTAGTTGTTGTGCTTCAGCTTCATTGAAATCAGCAGCTAGAACCATTTCTTGCTCCTGCGCTTTCATTGCTTTCATCGTCTCACGCTTAGACTCGCCTTTTGCTTTCATTGAAGAGCGAACATCTTCACGGATTGTTTTCAGTTCTGCTTTTTGCTCATCGGTTAGATCTAAACCGCGGAATGCGCTTTTACCGTCCATAGGCATCATACAAGATTGGCCACCTTTCTGACCTTTCTCACCACCCTTCTGACTCTTTGCTAGCACCGATGCGCTACCTAGTGTCAGTGGAACCATCATTGCTACTGCTAACCATTTTTTATTCATTGCCATGAGATATACCTCGATAATTTAGACATCGGCTGCTGTTTTTCAGCAGATGCATTTAGAATAATAGTAGGCGTGTAAAGTGCGGTATACGAAACGTAAAGATAAGTAAATCAAATCCAAGCCCTATACAATCCGCCTTACAATCTAAGTATTAAACATAGCCGTAGAGTGAGAACCTGATGCCACATATTTTATTAGTAGATGACGATACCGAGCTAACGGCTTTACTAGAAGACATTCTCACCTACGAAGGCTTTACTGTTTCTCAAGCTCATAACGGTGTTGAGGGGCTTGAAGCCGTCAATGAAGATATCGATCTAATTCTGCTTGATATCATGATGCCCAAAATGAGCGGTATGGAAATGCTAAAGCAACTTCGAGAGAAGTGGCAAACCCCGGTTTTATTCCTTACCGCTAAAGGAGAAGAGGTAGATAGAGTTATTGGCCTCGAGCTTGGTGCTGATGACTTTCTGCCAAAGCCATTTAGCGATAGAGAGTTGTTGGCTCGAATCCGCGCTATATTACGTCGCACACAAAATACGCCAGCAACCTCGCCGTCAAACAACACCTTTGATGACATTTCTTTAAACCCTGGGGCACAAGAGGCGTATTGTGAAGAGGTTCTTCTTGATCTTACTAGCACAGAGTACGCCCTACTGGAGCTTTTTCTGCGTAATCCTGGGCAAGTACTGACCAAAGAAAACATCAGTCTTGAAGTTCTAGGTAAGCGCTTAGCGGCATTCGATAGAGCCGTAGACATGCATGTATCCAATCTGAGGAAAAAGCTTCCTGAGCGCAAAGATGGAAAACCTCGCATAAAAACCCTGCGAGGCAAGGGTTACCTCTTTGTTGAGACTGCACTATGAGACTACCCAAGTTTAATAGTCTCTATGGACGTATCTTCGCGATCTTTTGGCTCACCATTTTACTGGTGCTACTTGCCGTTATTGGCTTGCAGATGCTCGACCCGAGAAAGTCACACTCCATCAATAAAGACTCTCTAGACAAAATAAATCGTCTAGTTTCCGTAGTAGAGAGTGACCTCAGTGAAAGTACCAATCCAGTACGTACGCTAAGAAAATTGGAAGAGCGCCGATTTGGCAGTAAAGACTTTCGCCTCTACTTAGTGGACAACGAAGGAACACTGGTCAGTAGAGAGCATGGCCCGAGACGCCACGCACTTCAGACAATGGCGGCGCAATACATCAATGCTGCAGAGCCAAGTCAGCAGTTGTTTGGCCGTTTTATGGTAGCGGGTCCTTTTCCAATTAGCATAAGCGGTAATGACTTCGTTATTTATGCGGGATTTACTACTAACACTCCGCCACCACTTCTTTACCAATTCTTAGATGCCCCTTTAAAACTACTGCTGTTTATTATGGTCGTGAGCACCCCATTGCTATTGTTGTGCGCTTGGAATTTGAGCCTACCCGCTCGAAGATTAGAGCTCGCCGCTAAACGAGTCACACACGGGCAATTTGAGGTAGACCCTAGCCTTGAGCAAGGCACCAGCGAATTCAAACAGACCGGCGCCAGCTTTAACCAAATGGTACTGTCCATTAATCAAATGGTTTCGGGTCAGCAAAAGCTGCTATCTGATATCTCTCACGAGCTTCGCTCGCCACTGACTCGCTTAAGAATGGCCAATGCCCTTGCAACACGAAAGCAAGGTTCCTCCAAGGAACTAGAACGTATAGAAACAGAAGCAGAAAGATTGGAGCAGATGATAAAAGATCTGCTTGGGCTGTCACGCATGCAAATAGACAGCCATCACAATCGAACGCAATTGCAGGCTCAGTCGTTGTGGGAAGAAATGCTATTAGATGCTCAATTTGAAGCAGAGCAGAGCGAGATAAGCTTAAACTTCGAATCGATTCCCGAAGTAACTTTAGTAGGTAACGAAAAACTGCTTTCCAGTGCGTTTGAAAACATCGTGCGCAATGCCATTCGCTATGGTCAATCGAAAATAGAAGTACAGTTCTCAGTCACCGACCAACAATTAACATTCACTGTTGAAGATGATGGCCCTGGGGTACCAGAAGAGGAGCTCGAAAGCATATTCCGTCCTTTCTATCGCGTCTCAACCGCTCGAGATAGGGAAAGCGGTGGTACAGGCCTCGGACTTGCCATTACTGAAAGCGCCATCTTGCAACACAATGGTACGATCAAAGCGGAGCGAGGCACCTCACTGGGTGGACTGAAGATGACCGTTAATCTGCCTATTCAAGCCTAGTTAAATTGTGGGCAGTGCACCTAAAACGTGTTTAGGTATATACTGCCTGCATTATTTATCAATACATGACGACTTATGTTTGACATCGCTTTATACGAACCAGAAATCGCACCGAACACCGGCAACATCATCCGACTTTGCGCAAACTGCGGTGCCAACTTGCACCTTATTGAACCACTGGGTTTTGACTTAGAAGAAAAGAAAGTAAGACGTGCCGGCCTTGATTATCACGACCTCGCACGCGTTAAGCGTCATAAAAACTATCAAGCGTTTATTGATTTCTTAAATGAGCGCGATGGCGACTATCGAATATTTGCCTGCACAACTAAAACTACAGGTCACCATGTCGATGCTAGCTATCAGCAAGGGGATGTACTGTTGTTTGGTCCAGAAACTCGTGGTCTACCAGCAGAACTCATCGAATCAATGCCTATGGAGCAAAGAATTCGCATTCCAATGATGGCAGACAGTCGCTCTTTGAATTTGTCGAATGCAGTCGCCATTATTGCGTTTGAAGCATGGCGTCAGATGGAATTTGATGGCGCTGTATAATACAGCGCCGGATTAGCAAACTTAGTTAAGACGGTCTTTATCTTGATCGTCTTTTTTCTCAAACTCGCCTTCGAATACATTACCATCATCCTTCTGATGGCTATCAAACGGTCCGCGTTGCTCAAAGTGCGTATGGCTTTGAAAGCCTGAATGCATGCTATTCACTTGCACTCTTTTCATTAATTGCTGAGCGATAATAGCTCTTGGTTTTGGCAACAGCACCAACATACCCAAAGCATCGGTCATAAAGCCAGGAGTCAACAGAAGCACACCCGCCACAGCTAGCATCACGCCCTCAATAATTTGTTGAGCCGGCATTTCGCCTTGTTGCAGACGAGACTGCACAGAAAGTAACGTCGCAATACCTTGACTGCGTACCAGTGATGCACCAATCAGCGCCGTCAAGATGACAAGGAATATCGTAGTCCAAACACCGAGAAAACCACCTACTTGAATAAATAGACCAATCTCGACTATTGGCACCAAGATGAATAACAACAATAAAATAGGAAACACGTATCCTCCTCGAATTCAGATGCTCAGTTTACGCGCAAAAAGGGGGTAAGCTCAATTGATATATAGTTTTAGGTGCATAATAGCAATCGTAGTAAATAACTGTTCACCCTAGTTTGTTAAAACACTCGATAATGGCGTTTTTCCTGCGCTATTTCCGACCGCTGACTTACTGTGATTGGTAGAAGCCTGCGTATAGTTTCATGGTGAAATAAATTTAATGATGCAGGTAATAAAAAACTTCTCTATTTTTACGCTACAAAAGTGATCAAATTATGATTTTTTTTTGTGGATTACAGTATTATTGGACCAGATAAAATCTAGTCTGATTTTAGAACCATAATAATCTGCTGAATGGACTCATTAAACAGAATTGGTCATTGAACTAATTGGCTCTCAACGCACGCCTTTTAGATAAAAAACCAAGATGAATAAAGGTCCATGCTATGACAACAACTACTACACTGTCAGCAACTCGTATAGAAGAAGATCTCCTTGGCCAACGCCATGTTCCTGCCGACGCTTATTACGGCATTCATACCCTACGCGCAATCGAAAACTTTAATATCTCAAATATGACCATCTCTGATGTACCCGAATTCGTTCGCGGTATGGTCATGACCAAAAAAGCCGCTGCGATTGCCAACAAAGAACTCAGTGTTATTCAACCCGATGTTGCCCAACACATTATCGATGCCTGTGATGTCATTCTAGAGACAGGCCGCTGTATGGACCAGTTCCCTTCTGATGTATTCCAAGGTGGCGCAGGTACTTCAGTCAACATGAATACTAATGAAGTGATTGCCAACCTAGCCCTTGAATTGATGGGCAAGGAGAAGGGCCAGTACGACTTCATCAACCCAAATGATGATGTGAATAAGAGCCAATCCACTAACTGTGCCTACCCTACTGGCTTCCGTATCGCGGTATACAACAGCGTAAGCAAACTGATCGACTCTATTGAGTATCTTAAAGGTGCCTTTGACCTCAAGAGCGAAGAGTTCAACACGATATTAAAAATGGGCCGTACACAGCTACAAGATGCCGTACCTATGACGGTTGGCCAAGAATTCCGTGCATGGTCAGTGACGCTTGCTGAAGAAATCCGCAACCTACAATACACAGCCAAGCTACTGCTAGAGGTGAACCTAGGTGCAACCGCAATCGGTACAGGCCTTAATGCGGCAGAAGGCTACCAAGAGCTAGCAGTAAAAGCACTTGCTGATGTAACAGGCTTAGAGTGCGTTCCTGCAGAAGATCTTATCGAAGCAACGTCAGACTGTGGCGCTTACGTAATGATGCATGGTGCACTAAAACGTCTTGCAGTTAAGCTTTCTAAGATCTGTAACGACTTGCGCTTATTGTCGTCTGGTCCTCGTGCGGGTCTAAATGAAATCAACCTACCAGAGCTTCAAGCAGGTTCTTCAATCATGCCAGCTAAGGTAAACCCTGTCGTTCCTGAGGTTGTGAACCAAGTGTGCTTTAAAGTACTAGGTAACGACAACACGATCTCTTTTGCGGCTGAGGGCGGTCAATTACAGCTTAACGTAATGGAGCCGGTTATTGCTCAAAGCATGTTTGAGTCTCTAGATATCTTAACCAACGCTTGCGTTAACCTTCGCGATAAATGCATCGATGGCATCACAGTGAACAAAGAAGTGTGTGAAAGCCACGTATTCAACTCCATTGGTATTGTGACGTATCTAAACCCTTATATCGGCCACCATGAAGGTGACATCGTTGGTAAGATCTGCGCAGAAACAGGCAAGAATGTGCGTGAGGTAGTGCTTGAAAGAGGACTGCTCACCGAGGCGGAACTAGAAGATATATTCTCTGTTGAGAATCTAATGAAGCCACAATATAGAGCGAAGCGCTTCGGCTAGATTTTGCTCTACTAGGAAGGGGAAACTCAGCGAGGTCTGGTCTACCCTTCCTAAACACTCGATCTCAAGGCCCCCACTTTGAGGTTGTTTACAATTACCCCCAACAAAATCCAATTAAAGGAAAACAACAAATGATAATGGTAGAACTGTTAGTTGTTCTAGTGTTCATATATTTAGGCGCCAGAATTGGCGGTATTGGCATAGGTTTAGCCGGTGGCTTGGGTGTCATCGCATTGTCTCTTGGTCTTGGTATTCCAACGAGCCAAGACTTTATCCCTATCGACGTAATTCTAATTATTATGTCGGTGATTACCGCAATCGCAGCAATGCAGGTAGCCGGTGGTATGGATTGGTTGGTGCAGATTGCGGAAGATTTCTTGCGTAAGCACCCTGAACGAATCACCTTTTATGCGCCTATCGTTACCTTTGTAATGACGCTAATGGCAGGTACAGGGCACACGGCATTCTCTACGCTTCCGGTTATTGCAGAAGTAGCCAAAGGCCAAGGCATTCGTCCTTCTCGACCACTTTCTATTGCCGTAGTTGCCTCTCAGATTGCTATCACAGCCTCTCCAATTTCTGCAGCTGTTGTTGCCTTTGCAGCTATGTTAGAGCCTCAAGGTGTGGATTACTTGACCCTACTTGCTATCTGTATTCCGACGACGTTCATCGCTTGTATGGTCGGTGCGTTCGTTGCTAACTTTATTGGCTGCCCATTGAAAGATGACCCTGTTTATCAGGAACGTCTAGAGCAAGGCCTGATCAAGCTGAACACTGGTGAAAAGCGTGAGATCCTGCCGACAGCAAAACGCGCAACTTACATCTTCTTAGGTGCGATCGTATTTGTAGTCTTGTACGCAGCGGCTATTTCAGGCTCTGTGGGTCTAATTGAAAACCCAACGCTAGGTCGTAACGAAGCGATCATGACCGTTATGCTAGGTGCGGCGGCGGTGATTGTACTCACCACTAAGATTGATGCGGCCATGATCCCTGCAGCTGCAACTTTCCGCTCTGGTATGACTGCATGTGTGTGTGTACTTGGTGTGGCTTGGTTAGGCTCTACTTTTGTTAACGCGCACGTTAACGACATTAAAGAGTTTGCAGGTTCACTTCTTGCTGACTACCCATGGATGCTAGCGCTAGTGTTATTCTTTGCTTCTATGTTGCTTTACTCGCAAGGCGCAACGACCGTTGCTCTTATGCCTGCCGCTTTAGCTATTGGTGTTGCACCGTTAACCGCAGTGGCATCTTTTGCCGCGGTTAGTGCTCTGTTTGTACTACCAACCTACCCGACACTGTTGGCGGCGGTTGAGATGGATGACACGGGCTCAACTCGCATTGGTAAGTATGTGTTTAACCACCCATTCTTCTTGCCAGGCGTTGCCACCATTACCACTGCAGTAACCCTAGGCTTTGTATTTGGTAGCTTCTTTATCTAAATACAACCTCTCACTTATCTTGGGGCGCTATTTGCGCCCCTTTTTTATGAGCACTAATAACCCCTCAGATCCACCAACACCGTGTAGGCGAACGAAACTTATTCCGCTACTATCAGGTCTACTAGTTATCTGTTCATAAAATGCCGGACACTATGCGCACTGTCTTACTCTCATTTTTGTTGCTTTGTTTTTCTCAGGCTTCTGTTGCCTCATTCAACAGTGAATCAAGCTCACCTGTTCAAAATGGCTTTGAGCAACCCAGTTTTGGTCAGCCTAGCTTTTTACGTGTTGAGCAAGCATTCCCGTTTGATTTCGTTCAACAAGGAAAACAAGTACGCCTCACGTGGCAAGTCACGGAAGGCTACTACCTCTATCAATCTCGATTTGATGTCAGCGCAGACAATGCCACCTTAGGTGAGTTCTCTCTCAAAGAGGGAACACCTTACAACGATGAATTTTTTGGCAAGGTCAATATCTATACCGAACCTGTCACTATTACCGTGCCAATCATAGAGCAAGGCAGTAATGCCCAGCTCATCGTTCAATATCAAGGGTGTGCCAAAGCAGGGTTCTGTTACCCACCAGAAACTAAGGTGATTGACCTAGAGCCTATTCCAGGCACTGAGAACGTACAATTAGTCGATGCCAACAGCACCTCCAATTTACCGTCAGAATCATCGCTACCCAAAAGCGAAAGTGATATGGCAGCGTTGCTAGGCGATTCGATATGGACACCTTTGATTTTTTTACTGCTCGGTATAGGGCTAGCTTTCACCCCATGTGTGTTACCCATGTACCCTATTTTGACCAGCATCGTTTTGGGTAATGGCAAGCTGTCTGCTGCTCGCGCACTGGCACTCTCCTTCGTTTACGTTCAGGGAATGGCGCTCACCTACACCCTACTTGGCTTAGTAGTTGCGTCTGCTGGTTTGCAGTTTCAGGCTGCCCTGCAACATCCAGCCGTGCTAATCACCATTAGTGTGCTGTTCGTGCTGCTGTCTCTCTCTATGTTTGGTTTATATAACCTGCAACTGCCAAGTAGCGTTCAAACCAAACTCAATGAAATGAGTAACCAGCAAAAAGGTGGGCATTGGTTTGGTGCTTTTGCTATGGGTGCAATATCTGGATTGGTATGCTCGCCTTGTACCACAGCCCCGTTATCGGGTGCACTGTTGTACGTAGCGCAAACGGGAGACTTATTCACCGGAGCGATAACCTTGTATGCATTAGCTCTCGGGATGGGAATCCCCTTAATCCTGCTTGCAGTATTTGGCAATCGTTTCTTGCCAAAAGCTGGATTGTGGATGGACAAGGTTAAGACCTTATTTGGCTTTGTCTTACTAGCCGCGCCGCTATTTTTCCTTGAGCGAATCCTAAGTGCTGAGTGGATTTCTGCATTGTGGTCGATTCTTGGCGTTTCTTTCTTTGCTTGGCTTTATCACGCCAAGAATCAAGTGCCGTTTGGCAGTTGGAAGCAGAGTCTGATTGGTATCATTGCGATTTTAGGGTTAATCGGCTCCGCTCAACCAGTATGGAACAAATTACTGGGATTAGAGAGCAGCATCGAAGCGCCACAATCTGAGATTGAATTTATCCAAGTGGCTACGGTTCAAGATCTTCAGCAAGAATTGGAGAAAGCTAAACAGGCGGGTAAACCGGTAATGCTAGATTTTTATGCCGACTGGTGCGTAGCCTGTAAAGAGTTTGAGAAATACACCTTTCATGAAGCTAACGTAGAGCAAAAGCTCAAAGGCTTTGTATTGCTACAAGCAGATGTTACCAAGAATCAGCCTAGAGATATTCAAATGTTGGAGCACATGCGAGTGCTCGGATTACCCACCATAGAGTTTTGGAACGCGGAAGGGGAACACCTTCCATCGGCAAGGCTGACTGGTTTTGTGAAGGCTGATCCCTTCTTAAATCACCTACAACGCTTTAATCTATAAACTAAAATAGACGCCCATCAAACCAATTGATGGGCGTTTTATCCATCTAAGCGCATAAATATCGATACAACTCAGAGTTTTAGTGACCAAATCTTGTTCATTAAATTAAAACCATCAATAATCACTTAAACCACTAATGAATACTGGGTAAAAGTGATATGGACGCCACTTACACTATTGTTATCGCGGATGACCATCCTCTGTTTCGAAACGCTCTGTTTCAGTCCGTACATATGGCGATTAGTGGAGCCAACCTTTTAGAGGCCGAATCACTCGATACCCTGCTTGAATTACTTCGCAAACAAGAAGACGTAGACTTAGTTCTCTTAGACTTAAAAATGCCTGGAGCAAACGGCATGTCTGGACTGATGCAGCTACGTAGTGAATTTCCTGATATCGCGGTGGTCGTGATTTCTGCAAGCGAAGAACCCTCTGTTGTCAGCCAAGTAAAGAGTCACGGCGCATTTGGTTTCATACCTAAATCCAGTGATATGCGAAGCCTTATCAATGCGCTCAATCAAGTGCTCAGTGGTGATCAGTTCTTTCCTGCAGACCTCGCTAAGCAAGCAGAGCAATATAGTGATATCTCAGACAAACTCGCCTCCCTTACGCCACAACAGTACAAAGTATTGGCCATGCTAGCGGATGGTCTTCTAAACAAGCAGATTGCCTATGAGCTTGATGTCTCTGTAGCCACCATTAAGGCACACATGACTGCAATCTTTCGCAAGCTTGGCGTCACCAATCGCACTCAAGCGGTTATCTTGCTTCAACAATCTGAAGTTGAATCATGATGCTAAGACAACCTCTTGATTGGTAAATAAAAGCAACATCTCCCCTCATTCGTATTAGACCTTTGGCTAATACCACGCAAAATCAACTTCACACTTTTCCCTGCAATATTTTTAAACATCTGATTTTAAAGTACTTAATTAAAATTATCGTCAAGACCAAAGTTCAAATGAGTTATTACAACCCCACTGCTATCGTATGCTTGAAACATTTTATTAACAAACGAACGTAAGGAGACGGCAATGGCGTTTGAAAATGAAGAACGAGCCAAAGCCTATTGGAGCAAGAATGTTCGACTCATGATCAGTCTGTTGATTGTTTGGTTTGTCGTGTCATTCGGCTGCGGTATTTTATTTGTGGATCAACTCAACCAAATCCAAATCGGTGGCTATAAGTTAGGCTTCTGGTTTGCACAGCAGGGTGCCATCTACTGTTTCTTAGGCATTATTTTCTACTATGCGTGGAAGATGCGTCAGATTGACCGCGAATTTAACGTAGAAGAATAGGGAGCGACAAAGATGGATCTTAAGACAATTACATACCTTGTTGTAGGGGCGACCTTCGCACTCTATATCGGTATAGCGATATGGGCTCGAGCTGGCACCACCAAAGAGTTCTACGTTGCCGGTGGCGGGGTAAACCCAATTGCAAACGGTATGGCAACAGCAGCTGACTGGATGTCTGCAGCATCATTTATCTCAATGGCGGGTCTTATCGCCTTTATGGGGTACGGTGGTTCAGTATTCCTAATGGGCTGGACGGGTGGTTATGTACTTCTCGCATTACTACTTGCTCCTTACCTACGTAAATTTGGTAAGTTCACGGTTCCTGAGTTCGTAGGGGAACGCTTTTACTCCAAAACAGCACGCGTTGTAGCCGTAGCCTGTTTGATCATCGCATCGGTAACTTACGTTATCGGTCAGATGAAAGGGGTGGGTGTTGCATTTGGTCGCTTCCTTGAGGTGGACTACGCAACCGGGCTTGGCGTAGGTATGTGTATTGTATTCATCTATGCGGTTATGGGTGGTATGAAAGGCATCACTTACACCCAGATTGCTCAATACTGCGTACTCATTCTTGCTTACACTATTCCAGCGGTATTTATCTCTCTACAACTAACGGGTCACGCTCTTCCTCAAATAGGACTGGGTAGTACCATGACGGGGTCGGATGTCTATCTACTCGACCGGCTTGACCAGGTGGTGACCGAACTCGGCTTTACTGAATACACGACACATGTGCGGGGCGATACCCTCAATATGTTTGTGTACACCATGTCACTGATGATCGGTACTGCGGGTCTACCACACGTAATTATCCGTTTCTTCACTGTACCTAAGGTACGTGATGCTCGAACCTCAGCGGGTTGGGCACTGGTGTTTATCGCGATTCTATATACTACAGCACCAGCTGTAGCAGCTATGGCTCGCCTAAACCTAATGGAAACCGTAAACCTTCCATCTGGTCAGAATCTTGTTTATGACGAGCGTCCTGATTGGTTTAGAAACTGGGAGAAAACAGGTCTTCTAGGCTTTGAGGATAAGAATGCTGATGGTGCGATTCAATACACTTCTAGCGCAGAAACTAATGAGCTAAAAGTAGACAGAGATATCATGGTATTGGCAAACCCTGAGATTGCTAAGCTACCTAACTGGGTTATTGCTCTAGTAGCAGCAGGTGGTCTTGCAGCGGCACTTTCTACTGCAGCAGGTCTACTACTGGCTATCTCCTCCTCCATCTCGCACGATCTGATAAAAGGGGTAATAAACCCCAACATTTCAGAGAAGAAAGAACTGCTCGCCAGTCGGATATCCATGGCGGTGGCAATTGGGGTCGCGGGGTATCTGGGACTCAACCCACCGGGCTTTGCCGCCGGTACAGTAGCACTGGCATTTGGTCTGGCCGCCTCTTCCATCTTCCCGGCCTTGATGATGGGGATATTTAGTAAGAGCATTAACAAAGAAGGTGCGATTGCAGGTATGGTCGCAGGTATCGGTATTACTCTGTTCTATGTATTCCAGCACAAAGGCATCTTGTTTGTTGCGGATTGGAAATACTTAGAAAGCTGGGGTAGCAACTGGTTCCTAGGCATTGAGCCTAACGCATTTGGTGCGATTGGTGCAGCCTTCAACTTCATCGTGGCATTCGCTGTATCGAAAGTAACAGCCGAAACTCCACAAGAAGTGAAAGACCTTGTTGAGCACGTTCGAGTTCCAGCAGGAGCAGGTTCAGCTCAAGACCACTAATACAATCTATCCAATCTAGTCCACAAAAGCCCCTTCGGGGGCTTTTTTAATAAAGTAAGTCGAGTATTGTAAAGAGAAGAGTTTAAAACTCTCTCTAGAATTTTACATTGTCGCTAGGATGCAAAAATGTTCAAAAACAAACACTTTATCGTTGCTTTACTGGTTGCCCCTATATTAGCTGTAATCACTTATTTTGGTGTCGATATGGCCGTGAGTGAAAAACCTCATGCAGCCAAACAAGGCGAAAGCTACAAACTAATCAGTAAATCAAATTGTCGCTATACCAGTGGTTTGTGTGATTTTGAAAATGGTGAATTCAAGGTGCAATTTCGTTCAGAGAAACTCACTGCAGACACCCTAGATTTAACCCTAAGATCCAAATTCCCACTACAGGGTATCAAAGTCGCATTGGCTGAAAATGGCGATAGCCAACCTGTAGAGATGACACCGACTAACCAAGATATGCGTAACTGGGCTATCTCATTGCCCGCTAACAATATTGAAGCAAAGAATCTTCGTGTTGCTATTCAGGCTGAAGATACTCTCTACTATGGAGAGACTGAGACCACCTTTGTGGTTTACGAGACATTATTTACCGAAGATAAGTGACGTTCAAATTTATTGAGAAGGGTTCGAAGCTTTAATGGCTTAACCGGTTTAGGCAGAAACTCAAACCCTTCGCTCTTAACTTCTTCAACAATGTCTGGCGCTCTATCCGCACTGATAATGACACCATTGAATTCTGCTCCCATTACTTGTTTGAAGCGCTGCAAGACCTGCAAACCTGTTCTACCATTTTCCAAACGATAGTCGGAAAGAATCACATCAGGCTGCCAATGGTTATCCAACTGCAACAGGCTCTGCTCTAGATCCGTTGCCAATCTCACCTCGCAACCCCAACGCTGTAGCAAATGCTCCATTCCTTCCAAAATAGAAACCTCGTCATCAACGCATAGCACTCGCAAATTGCTGAGCGGAGTCGCCGTTGCAATAGGGGCTACTGGAGGAACCTCCTCAATCACCACCTTCTGTGCCATTGGCACAGTGATCGAAAAGACGCTTCCCCTGCTAGGCCAAGAACGCAGGGATATTGTGTGTCCCAAAAGCTGTGCGATCCCTTTTGAAATCGCGAGCCCCAAGCCTAATCCTTTATCTGAACGAATTTGGTTGGTGCGAGTAAACTCCTCAAATATCAATTGCTGCTTATCTTCTTCAACGCCAATTCCGTTGTCCCAAACCTGAATAGAAAGAGAGTTCCCCTCTCTTCGCGCTCCCAGTACCACCTTTCCTTGAGGGCTGTAGCGAAAAGCATTGGTTAAGAAGTTTTGGATTACCCTACGCAATAGCTTTGGATCTGATTCAACAAACAATGAAGTGGGTATCGTTCTAAAGTTAATACCTTGCTCCTCAGCAATCACACCAAATTCAGCATCAAGATTAAACAACACCTTACTCAACGCAAAGGACTGCACCTTTGCCTCTAGCTTGCCCGACTCAAGACGAGATATATCAAGCAAATCACTGATGAGTACTTCGGCGGCTTCCATCGCACTTTCTATATGACGTGCCACTTGCTGTGTTTCACTATCCTTCGCCACCTCTGATAATGATGAAGTAAACAATCGGGCCGCATTTAACGGCTGCATTAGGTCATGGCTCACCGCGGCAAGAAAGCGAGATTTAGATTGTGATTCTTGTTCTGATCGCTGGGTTGCGATCGTCAACTGGCGATTCAGTTGCTCTAACTCATGAGTTCGTTCTTGTACCCTTTCTTCTAGGGTGAAATTAGCATCCTTCAATGCCTGCTCTGCCTGACGGTAAACGGTAATATCACTAAAGCTCATTGCAAACCCACCACTAGGCATGGGGTTACCTTGCACTTCGATAACTCGCCCATCGGCACGCTGGCGAGAAGATGTGTGGCTAGTGCCTCTTTCTAAGTGCTCTATTCGGCGCTGAACATGAATCTCTGGATCTCCAGGCCCACACAGCCCCTTCTCTGCGTTATGACGGATAACATCAGCAATAGGCCTACCGACCTGAATTAAACCAGGAGGAAACTCAAATAATTCTAAATAACGCTGATTCCATGCCACCAGCCTCAGCTGTTTATCAACAACCGCTATCCCTTGCTCAATATGCTCAATGGCTCCTTGCAACAAGCTACGACTAAAGTCATACAGCTCTGAAGCCTCATCCACAATGGTGGCCACTTCTTCAAGCTGCATGTTTTTGCCCTGCAAAGCAGAAGTAAGCACTAACTTAGCTGAGGATGCACCAAATACACCAGCCAGCACCCGTTCGGTATGCCGTATCAAGGTTGAAGGGGCATACTGATTTGGCATCAGTACCTCTTCTTGCTGACTCCAAAACTGATTAAAGGCACTCCGAACCCTGTGCCTGCCGACAAATTTAGAAGCTACCAACTCAAGCTCTGCAACGGTGACCCGGCTTTGATAGAGGCTAATATTGTCCGATTCAGGTAATGGTGAGCCAACGAAAGCCGCGGATTGTAAGCGCTCACTAATGTTGGGACGCGTTAGTAACGACACGACGACATAACACACACTGTTGGCACTGATACTGAGTAGCATGCCCCAGTCAGAATTTTTGATATCTAGGCTTGCCAATAGCTCTGGAGGTGAAATCATCCAGATAAGAACGTTGCTGCCAGCATCTCCCGCAAGAATGCCGGTTTGGCTCATCAGAGTGACAAGCCACAGAACAAAACCTACCACCAAGCCAACGTACACCCCATTGCGGTTTCCGTGTCGCCAATACATTCCTCCAAGCAACGCAGGCGCGAACTGGGTAACAGCAGCAAAAGAAAGAAAGCCAATCGCAGACAAACTGCCGATACTATCCAACACTTGATAAAAGAACCACGCACCCACTATCAGCATGACAATTAGGATTCGACGGATCACTAATAAGCGTCCAGAGAAATGTCTAAAGTTGTGTTGAGACAACTTCATTCTGCGTAGAAGCAGCGGCATGACGAGGTCATTAGACACCATGATAGCTAAAGCAATAGTGGAAACTATCACCATGCCACTTGCTGCCGAAACACCACCAATAAAAGCAAACAAAGCAACGCTGTCTGCCCCTAATGCCAGTGGTAGACTAATGACGTAACTGTCTGCTGGACTGCCAGGTAATAAACTAGAGCCGACCCAAGCAATTGGCAGTACAAATAGCCCCATCAACATCAAATAGGCAGGAAAGACTCGCCTTGCGGTATGCAAATCATGAGCACGCTCATTCTCAACTACAGTGGTATGGAATTGCCTAGGAAGACAGAAGATAGCCATCATGGTCAGCAGAGTATGAATCAATAAGGTAGGGATGTTAGGTGATTCGTAGGTTTGCTTTGCCGCTTGCCAAAGCTCTATATCCGTTCGCTGTAGCACCACAAACATGACAAATAAGCCGACGAACAAAAAGGCCACTAGCTTAACGATGGATTCGAAAGCGATGGCCATCATCATTCCACGGTGATGCTCTGTATTATCGATATGACGGGTACCAAATAACACAGTAAAAGTAGCAAGGGCAGCCACCATCAACCAAGAAACCAGATACTTTTGATTGCCCCCCTCTCCTAGTACTTCTGGGGCTGCCAGCTCTAGCCCCATCATAATGCCCCGCATCTGCAATGCGATATAAGGCAAAATGCCGACGACAGAGATTAAAGTGACGAATACCGCCAAGCCTTGAGATTTGCCATAGCGAGCCGCGATAAAGTCAGCAATCGAGTTAATGTGCTCGCGTTTTGCCACTAAGATCATGCGCGCCAATACGCGCCAGAAAAAGACAAATACGATAATAGGGGCGAGATAAACGGGCAGGAATGCCCAAGGATTATTTGCAGCTTGGCCTACGGTGCCAAAAAAAGTCCAAGAGGTACAGTAAACCGCAATAGAAAGGCTATAAACCCAGGGGCGCCATGAGGCTAACCACTGAGGACGTTTATCCCCGTACCATGCTACTAAAAAAAGCAGTACTAAATAGAGCAGCGATGCGGGAACGACAACCCATCCTTGCATAAACAATCCTTAACCAGTCTTAGTTTTGAATGCACCTAATCCCTTGTTCTATTATCAAGAACGCATAGAATTAGATGCTATAAGACTAGTCAAAGATCGCTTTATAGCTCAATCAGTTAGCTTGTTTTTGTGGCTCAATCCCCACTTCTTCAACATTCCCTTTCTGAGGGTCCAATTTAACAAACATAGCGAGCACACCCATTCCTGCCATCACCCAGAAGACATTTGCCCCCCAAAGCTCATAACCCCAACCACTGAGTGCGGTCATCGTCGCCATAACAATACCAAGTGGTATAGCATTATAGAGAGCTTGCAGTGCCACCATCTTATGTTGCTCTGCATCTTGAATGTAGCGAATTGCAGCAATATGAGCTAGCGCAAAGGTAACACCATGTAGCAACTGAATAAGTACCAATGCGAATAACATGGTGGTTGATGCAGTTAGACCCCAACGTACGATGACGCCAATAGAAGCAACCAAGAACAGAGAGCGCAGCGTCCACTTACCAAACCAACGATTGCTGAAAGCAAAAATACATACTTCCGCCACAACACCTAGGCTCCATAAGTAGCCAATGATATCGGCACTGTAACCTGCTTCTTTCCAGTAGATGGTACTAAAACCATAGTAAGCCGCGTGACTTCCTTGGATCAGCGCAATCAAACCAATGAACTTAATCACTGACCATTCACGAAGCAAACTACTGAGTTTAGGTCTGACTGATTGTACATTGCCTTGAGTAACCGGCATTGGGTTTGGATTGCGCATTGATGCCACGATAGAGAATGCAATACCGGCCAAAGCCGTATACACAATGAAATCAATACCAAAGTGAGCAACTAGGAATCCGACTACTGTTGAGCCTGCAATAAAGGCTATCGAACCCCATAAACGAGTTCGACCATAGTCGAGCATCTTCAAGCGAGCGTAGTGATTGGCCATTGCATCTGAAATAGGAACAATCGGCCCGCAACAAGCATTAAAGAGGATGGTTGCCACAGCCATCAACCAGAAACTTCCACCGATAAAAAAGTGAAATGCAATGAACGCGAGCGAGGCCAAGCTAAGTACCCGAAGAGCTGGCATTAAGTGCTCAATTTTATGAATGCGAGGCGTAATAATAAGGTTTGCGGCGCATCGGGTAGCAAAGGCTATACCAAGCAACAGGCCAATATCTGAGGCAGAAACCCCTTGGTCTTTAAACCAAAGCGCCCAGAATGGGAGATAAACGCCATAGGCAAAAAAGAACCCCAGAAAATACTGAGATAGCCACGCGTATGGAGAGGGTTTCAACATTAAGCTGTCCTAGATTAAGCAATACTCGCGGCAATTATGAAGTGAACCTAATGGAATAAAAAGGGATAACTTCAATTTCACCTTTTCCTTATTAGACCAAAGTCGTCTGGAGCTTATTTGAGGATTTGTCACACTAGTAGGGTTAGGGTTTGTCGCCAAAGGATTACGTCTTCATGCCTGAAAAATTTAATACACAACACCCTCCCTTTGACCGCCTCACACCGCAAGAGGTAGAGCGGTTAAAGACGTCATTAGATATCGCCTACTTTCGCGCTGGTGATGTTATGCTCGATGCTGGACAGTCGACAACACACTTATTCGTGTTGATAAAAGGCTCGGTCGAAGAAAAGTATCAACAAGAAGTCTTTGCTCACTATGGTCACGACGACTTATTTGATGTGCGCTCATTGTTTGAAGGAAAGGTGCGCCATCAATACGTCGCACTTGAGGATGTACTGTGTTACCTGCTGCCAAGTGAGATTTTTCTCTCTTTATTCAATAGCAATCAATCCTTTGCCGAATACTTCGATAGCAGTCTATCCAAACGTCAACAACTGATCAAAGACGCTAAAAAGCAGCAAAATTTGGCTGAGTTCATACTCACCAAGGTCGACGACTCTATCTATCATCCTCCGCTAGTGTTGGCTCCTGATACCTCAATTAAAGAAGCTACCGCTCTTTTGAATAATGATGATATCGATGCCGCCTTAGTCAAACTCTCTGAGAGCGACCCGCGTTTAGAGCTGCATCCTTACCAATCACCGTATGCCATTGTTACCCGCACTAATCTCTTACATTCTGTTGTGCTTGAAGACAAAAGCATGCAAACACCAGTGTCTGAGATATCCACGTTTCCTGTATTTGAGGTGCATGAGGGCGACTTTGTATTTAATGCCATGCTCACCATGACTAGAAATAAGATGAAACGAGTAATGGTGGTCAATGAAAAGCAAGCTGTAGGCATGCTGGATCTGACCCAGATTTTAAGTGCCTTTTCCTCCCACTCTCACGTCCTCAGCTTGAGTATTGCCCGCGCTAAAAACATTGATGAACTGGCGCAAGCCTCTCAAAGGCAGCATGATTTTGTTAAAAGCCTACTGGTCAACGGCATCCGTACGCGATTTATCATGGAGCTAATTTCTGTACTCAATGAACAGATCATAGAGAAAGCTTTCCAGTTAGTCGTTCCCGAAGACGCTCAGCAGCATTGTTGCCTGCTTGTTCTTGGCTCAGAAGGGCGTGGAGAACAGGTTCTAAAAACAGACCAAGACAATGCTCTGATCCTTGAAGATGGGTTTGACTGGCCTGAATGTAGCGCAACAATGGATAAGTTCACCGAGACTCTGCTGGAGCTTGGTTACCCTCTCTGTCCTGGGAAGGTGATGGTCAACAATCCACTCTGGGTCTCTAGCCAAAGCGAATGGAAGAAAAAAGTGGCTAAATGGATTGAGGTCAGTAATGCCGATTCGGTGATGCAACTGGCCATCTTTTCAGACGCTTTGCCCGTTGCAGGTAATAAACTCTTAGTAGAGCCCGTTCTCAATTCACTGCACGATGCGCTAACGGGGCGTATGCTTACGCTTTCAGATTTTGTTAGACCAGCTCTACAATTCTCCGTGCCTTTAACCTTGTTTGGCAATGTTAAAGCTCGTAAAGAAGGGCTAGATATCAAGCAAGGGGGAATATTCTCCATTGTCCATGGTATTCGCGCGCTCGCATTGGAGCACGACCTTCGCCAACGGAACACCTTTGAAAGAATCGAAGCTCTACATGAACTAGGCTGCCTAGAAGATGATACTGCCGATAACCTCAGCGAATCTTTAAAACTATTCTTCAAGCTGCGTCTAGCACAGCAACTGGCTCATCAAGACTCTTCCAACAACTTAGATCTCAACTCACTCGATAGAACCGAGCGTGACTTACTCAGACACAGTCTGCATGTGGTGAAGAAGTTTAAGCAGTTCCTTAGCTATCACTACCAGATCAGGGACTGACCATGAACAGGCTAACGAGATACTACTGGCACTGGAAGCTAAAGGGCTCCCCTTTTCGATCACTATTTTCCGAAAGTGATAGCAACGAGTATGTGTCTATAGACTGCGAGACCACCAGCCTAGAACCAACACGAGCTGAGCTTGTGACGATTGCTGCAACCAAGATTATTAATAATCGAGTCATTACTAGCACTCCGTTTCATGTGAAACTCAAAGCGCCCCAATCATTGGATGAGAACTCCATCAAGGTGCACCAAATCCGTCATCAAGATCTCGGCGATGGCCTTGAAGAAAAAGAAGCCTTATTGCAATTACTCGACTTTATTGGCAACCGCCCTATCGTAGGGTATCACATTCGCTACGATAAGCGGATTCTTGATATTGCGTTCAAGAAACACTTTGGCTTTCCCCTTCCTAACACCATCATAGAAGTTAGCCATATCTATCAAGAGAAACTCGAAAAGCATCTACAGAACGCCTATTTCGACCTAAGCCTAGAGGCCATTTGTCGGCATTTAGACTTACCTATACGTGACCACCACAACGCCCTTCAAGATGCAATTACGGCAGCACTGGTATTCGTTCGCCTCACTAAAGGTGACCTTCCAAGCCTCAATATGCCACATATCAAGTAGCGATTTAGTTCTCAGTTATTGAAATAACCCTTTAATTTCACAGCGATAGTTACCTTCTCATCCTAAAGTCTAATTGTGGAAATTCCGCAGGTAATAGACAGTTATAACAGTTACTTCGAAATGCCAAACAGACCGTCAGATATTGAGCGACTGTCACAACGAATAGCGGCAGAGTTCACAAGGAGATCAGCAATGAGTGAAGCCCACATTTATCCGGTTAAACAGAACATCAAATCCGTAACCCATGCAGACAACGATACCTACCTAAGCATGTATCAGCAGTCCGTTCAAAACCCAGAAGCATTCTGGGCAGAGCATGGCAAGATCGTCGACTGGATTAAGCCCTTCACTAAGGTCAAGGAAACCTCATTTGATACTGGTCATGTCGGTATCAAGTGGTTTGAAGACGGCACACTAAACGTATCAGCCAACTGTATCGATCGCCATCTCGCTGATCGTGGTGATGAAGTGGCTATCATTTGGGAAGGCGATGACCCTGCCGATGACAAGACACTTACCTTTAACGAACTGCATAAAGAAGTGTGTTTATTCTCTAACGCTTTAAAGGCTCAAGGTGTCAAAAAAGGTGATGTAGTGTGTCTTTACATGCCGATGGTGCCTGAGGCTGCGGTTGCAATGCTAGCCTGTACACGAATTGGCGCGGTGCACACGGTTGTATTTGGTGGCTTCTCTCCAGAGGCACTTGCTGGTCGTATTGACGACTCTGATGCAAAGGTTGTTGTTACTGCCGATGAAGGTGTTCGCGGTGGTCGTGCCGTACCTCTGAAGAAGAATGTAGATGAAGCTCTACGTAATCCTAACGTTACAACCATTAGTAAGGTAATTGTATTCCAGCGCACTGGTGCGGATGTTGATTGGAACGCTGATGTTGATGTTTGGTGGCATGATGCCGTTGCCAATGTCGATGCCAACTGCCCACCAGAAGAAATGAGCGCTGAAGATCCACTATTCATTTTATACACCTCTGGCTCCACTGGTAAGCCTAAGGGTGTTCTGCACACCACTGGTGGTTATCTAGTGTATGCCACTATGACCTTCAAATATGTCTTTGATTATCAGCCAGAAGACGTGTTCTGGTGTACCGCAGACGTAGGTTGGATCACTGGTCACTCTTACTTGGTATACGGACCTTTATCCAACGGTGCTAAAACTATCCTGTTTGAGGGCGTGCCAAACTACCCAAATACCAGCCGTATGAGTGAGGTCGTCGACAAGCATCAGGTCACCATTCTTTACACTGCCCCAACAGCCATCCGTGCATTAATGGCAAAAGGCGACGAAGCAATTCAAGGAACTAATCGAAGTAGCCTTCGTATCATGGGCTCGGTAGGTGAACCTATTAACCCTGAGGCATGGGAGTGGTATTACAACACCATAGGCGACGCAAAATCGCCAATCGTAGATACGTGGTGGCAAACAGAAACAGGTGGAATACTGATCACTCCACTACCAGGTGCAACAGAGCTAAAACCTGGTTCTGCAACTCGCCCATTCTTTGGTGTACAACCAGCACTTGTGGACAACATGGGTAACATCATTGAGGGTGAAACTTCAGGCAACCTAGTCATCCTAGATTCTTGGCCGGGCCAAATGCGCACTGTATATGGTGATCATGACCGCTTTGAGCAAACCTACTTCTCAACCTTCCAAGGCATGTACTTTACAGGTGATGGAGCAAGACGAGATGAAGACGGTTATTACTGGATTACTGGTCGTGTAGATGACGTACTCAATGTTTCAGGTCACCGCATGGGGACTGCAGAGCTAGAATCAGCACTGGTGGCACACGATAAGATTGCCGAAGCGGCGATTGTGGGTGTACCTCATGACATCAAAGGCCAGGCAATTTACGCTTACATCACCCTAAATGCGGGAGAGTATCCAAGCGCCGAGCTACACAAAGAAGTGAAAGATTGGGTTCGCAAAGAAATTGGCCCTATCGCAGTACCGGATACTTTGCACTGGACTGACTCTTTACCTAAGACTCGTTCAGGTAAGATTATGCGAAGAATATTAAGGAAGATCGCAACAGGTGATACCAGTAATCTAGGCGATACTTCCACTTTGGCAGACCCAAGTGTGGTTGAAAAACTCATTTCAGAGAAAGGTGAACTGGTTTAGAACTAGCCCAGAACTGTTCCAGAACTGGTTTAACCACTTATTTCAAAATCATTAGCCGTCACATCGTGACGGCTTTTTTGTTTAAACACGGTTACAAATTAAACATAATGAAAATAGACAGTTAGCCTATATTCATTAGGTGAAGATTATTTAGTCGATTTAACATTAACCTAACATTAAATCGTCACTAGACTATCCCTCACCACCTGTGATTAGACCAGTAAATTGCTGTTAATTTCGCTGAATTAGCTATAATCATGCGCTAATTTGCTTTTTTACAGAAATCTGACTGGAAATTCTTCAGGATTCGTAAAATAATTAAAGGCAATAGTGAACAACTCACAATTACGGAAGATAGCGACAAGATGGCGACAAAATCACGCGTTCTACTCCTGAATGGCCCAAATCTAAATCTACTCGGTAAACGAGAGCCTGAGGTTTACGGTCACGCTACATTAAATGACATAGTCAATAACCTGCATAAGCAAGCAGAGCAATTGGATGTAGAACTCACTCATGTTCAATCGAATCGAGAATATGAGTTAATTGAAGCTATCCACGCAGGAATGGGAGAGATTGATTTTATCATCATCAATCCAGCCGCATTCACCCACACTAGTGTCGCTTTAAGAGACGCACTACTTGGGGTCAGTATTCCGTTTATTGAGGTTCACTTATCCAACGTACATGCTCGAGAGCCATTTCGTCACCACTCATATCTTTCAGATAAAGCAGTTGGCGTAATATGTGGGCTAGGAGCACAAGGTTACCAATTCGCATTGTCTGCAGCAGTTAATCAGCTTCAGGCAAAATAAATCTAAGCCATCTCGAACAATGCGAGAGGCCACACACAAGACAAGAGAAGAATCATGGATATTCGCAAAATAAAAAAACTAATCGAACTTGTAGAAGAATCAGGAATTGCTGAACTAGAGATTTCTGAAGGTGAAGAATCTGTGCGCATCAGCCGTCACGGCAATGCACCTGTAGCTCCAATTCAATACGCAGCAGCGCCTGCTCCTGCTGCAGCACCTGCCCCAGCGGCAGCTCCAGCAGCGGCAGTTGAAGCACCTGCGGCACCTGCAGAACCTGCAGGTCACAAGGTTCTTTCTCCAATGGTAGGTACTTTCTACCGTGCACCAGGTCCTGATGCAAAACCATTCGTTGAAGTTGGCCAATCTGTAACAGCTGGCGAAACTATCTGTATCGTAGAAGCGATGAAGATGATGAACCAAATCGAAGCTGATAAGTCTGGTGTTGTAACTGCAATCCTTACTGAAGACGGAAGCCCAGTAGAGTTCGACCAACCGCTTATCGTTATCGAATAATAGAGGTCGATATTATGCTAGACAAATTAGTCATCGCGAACCGAGGCGAAATTGCGCTTCGTATCCTTCGCGCATGTAAAGAGCTAGGTATTAAAACCGTAGCCGTACACTCAACAGCTGACCGTGACCTTAAGCACGTTCTACTTGCTGATGAGTCTATCTGTATCGGTCCTGCTCGTGGTATCGACAGCTACCTGAACATCCCACGTATCATCTCAGCGGCAGAAGTTTCTGGCGCTGTGGCGATTCACCCTGGTTACGGCTTCCTATCTGAAAATGCTGACTTTGCAGAGCAGGTAGAGAAATCAGGTTTCATCTTTGTTGGCCCCAAAGCGGAAACTATTCGCATCATGGGTGACAAAGTTGCGGCTATCAACGCTATGAAAAAAGCAGGCGTACCTTGTGTTCCTGGTTCTGATGGCCCTCTAGACGACAACGAAGCAGCCAACAAAGCTCACGCTAAGCGCATTGGTTACCCAGTAATCATCAAAGCATCTGGTGGTGGCGGTGGTCGTGGTATGCGTGTGGTTCGCTCTGAGCCTGAGCTAATCGAAGCCATTGCCATGACTCGTGCAGAAGCAAAAGCTGCCTTCAACAACGATATGGTTTACATGGAGAAATTCCTAGAAAACCCTCGTCACGTTGAGGTTCAGGTTATTGCTGACGGACAAGGCGGTGCTATCCACCTTGGTGAGCGTGATTGTTCAATGCAGCGTCGTCACCAGAAGGTTGTTGAGGAAGCTCCAGCTCCAGGCATCACTGATGATATGCGTAAGTACATTGGTGAGCGCTGTACTCGTGCTTGTCTTGAAATCAACTACCGTGGTGCAGGTACTTTTGAGTTCCTATACGAAAATGGCGAGTTCTACTTCATTGAAATGAACACCCGTATTCAGGTAGAGCACCCAGTAACTGAAATGGTTACAGGCGTTGACCTAATCAAAGAGCAACTTCGTGTTGCTGCAGGTCAGCCTCTGTCTTTCACTCAGGATGATATCAAGCTACGTGGCCACGCTATCGAGTGTCGTATCAATGCTGAAGATCCAGTACGCTTCCTACCTTGTCCAGGCAAGATCGAACGCTTCCATGCTCCTGGCGGCATGGGTGTTCGTTGGGAATCTCATATCTACACGGGCTACACAGTGCCACCTCATTACGATTCAATGATTGGTAAGCTGATCACCTTTGGTGAGAACCGTGATGTTGCGATTGCACGTATGAAAAATGCGTTGAGTGAAATGATTGTTGAAGGCATCAAGACTAACGTCCCTCTTCAACTAGACATCATGAACGACGAAAACTTCCAGCACGGTGGCGCAAACATCCACTACCTAGAGAAGAAGCTCGGTCTACAATAAGTTTTAAGACTTATTAAAAGGGTCAGAACCGGTCATGCTGGTTCTGACCCTTTTTGTTTGCATAGATGAAGTTGGTTAAATTTACTGCTAAAATCCACGCCAATTATTAATACTCAGAGTGAACTCCATGCCTTGGATTCAAATCAAGCTTAACGCCACTGACAAAAATGCCGAGCAAATCGGTGATATGTTGATGGAACAAACCGGTGCCCTATCCGTTACCTTTCTAGACGCTAAAGATACCCCTGTATTTGAGCCCCTGCCGGGTGAGACTCGTCTTTGGGGCGAAACCGATATCCTAGCTCTGTACGATGCAGAAGCAGACACACAGTGGATTTTAGAGCAAATGGCTTCTAGTAGCCTTCTAGAGCAAGGTTTCGCACACAAAGTTGAGCAGCTTGAAGATAAAGACTGGGAACGTGAGTGGATGGACAACTTCCACCCTATGAAGTTTGGTGAGCGTCTATGGGTTTGCCCAAGTTGGCGTGAGATCCCAGAGCCTGACGCAGTCAATGTTATGCTCGATCCAGGTTTAGCTTTTGGTACAGGCACACACCCTACTACTTCTCTATGCTTAGAGTGGCTAGAAGGACTAGACCTTGAAGGCAAGACTGTGATCGACTTTGGTTGTGGTTCAGGCATCCTTGCGATCGCAGCGATCAAACTAGGTGCCAAAAAGGTGATTGGGATCGACATTGATCCACAAGCGATCATTGCATCGAAAGCGAATGCAGAACGCAATGGTGTGAAAGACCAACTTGAGTTATACCTACCGCAAGATCAGCCTGAAAACCTAATTGCTGATGTTGTTGTCGCTAATATTTTAGCAGGTCCATTACGTGACCTTTCTGGTGTGATTAAGTCTCTAGTTAAAGACCAAGGCGAGCTAGCCATGTCTGGTGTGCTAGATACTCAAGCCGAAGATGTTGCTAACTATTACCGTGATCAGTTCGATATAGCTCCTATTGCAGAGATGCAAGAGTGGTGTCGTATCTCTGGAAAAAAGCACACTAGTTGAGACACGTCAAAATTTGAGCAAAAAACATTCGAATTATGAAATATTTTTTAAAATGCTCAAATATTAGGCTTTTCACCGGCCGAAAAAATGCGTAAAATGCGCGCCCTTGCTGTTAATAATGTGACCATGATTTGAAAATCGGAAATTACCAACTTAAGAATAATTTGATTGTAGCACCTATGGCTGGCGTTACAGACAGACCGTTTAGAGAGTTGTGTCTACGATATGGTGCTGGTATGGCTGTCAGTGAAATGATGCTAGCCAACCCTAAAACATGGAATACATCGAAATCACTGCAACGAAGAGTACATGAAGCTGAATCGGGCATTCGCTCAGTACAGATTGCAGGATCGGATCCAAAGTTAATGGCAGAGGCAGCGCAATTTAATGTTGATAACGGTGCTCAAATCATCGATATCAATATGGGTTGCCCAGCTAAAAAAGTGAACAAGAAACTAGCAGGTTCAGCACTACTTAAGCATCCAGAGATTGTTCAGCAAATTCTGAAAGCAGTAGTAGATGCGGTAGATGTCCCAGTGACACTAAAAACTCGAACCGGTTGGGATACAGAACATAAGAACTGTGTCGAAATCGCTAAAATGGCCGAAGACTGCGGCATACAAGCTCTCGCCTTACATGGTAGGACGCGTACTTGTATGTACAAGGGAGAGGCAGAATACGAAAGCATCAAAGCGGTTAAGCAAGCTATTTCGATACCTGTCATTGCCAATGGTGATATAGATAGTCCTGAAAAAGCGAAGCATGTACTGGAGTTTACCGGTGCAGACGCCTTGATGATTGGTCGCCCTGCCCAGGGTCGTCCATGGATTTTCCAAGAAATCCAACATTATTTAGAAAACGGCACCACGATGCCCGAGCCTCCTATGCAGGAAGTGAAAGACATCATGCTTGGTCACGTTCATGAACTTCATTTATTTTATGGTGAGTTCTTAGGTCCGCGCATTGCTAGAAAGCATGTGGGTTGGTACTTAAAAGAGCATGAACAAGCGCGTGAGTTTCGCCGTATCTTCAATGCTATCGAAGTTGCAGAAGAGCAATTAGATGCATTAGAAGAGTATTTCAATTCCTATCCTTGATAGGGATATGGTTGCATCATAATTACGAGAAGAGCTAGACTGAATATGTTCGAACAAAACCTGACTTCTGAAGCACTAACGGTTACTACTGTAACTGCTCAAGACCAAATCGCGCAAAAACCACTTCGCGACTCAGTAAAAGTTTCAGTAAAAAACTATCTTGCACAATTAAACGGTCAGGATGTAGACGACCTTTATGAACTAGTGCTAGCTGAGGTTGAACAACCACTACTAGACATGATCATGCAATATACTCGCGGCAACCAAACTCGCGCTGCATCTATGATGGGTATCAACCGTGGTACACTTCGTAAGAAACTTAAAAAATACGGCATGAACTAATATAAATTAGTTTAAGTATATGAATTGAAAAGGCTTACCATTATTTGGTAAGCCTTTTTTTATATCTAAACCATCAAAAATGATCACTATAATTACCACTTTTATAGTTATTGGGTTTATGCAGTCCAAAAGGGTGTAGACCTGTTCTATGGTCATATTCGATGCTAACCACAAATAAAAACTTTTTTATGCAGATTCTACAGAACTATCCACACCAGCACTTTAGCTATCATTTATGATCTCAACCCATTTCATAAATATAGTTATTGGGTTTGATATTACCAAAAGCTAGTACACCTGCTCAGAGAGAGTTGCGAGCTGAGTTACCTGATGTAGCTTTGATTTCTCTTTGAGAACATAAATCCATTAATGATCTCATAGAGTTTCATTTATATAGTTATTGAGCTCTGTAGTTCCAAAAGGGTACACACCTGTCAGCAAGTAAAATTCACTCTTATCAATACGGTTATTTGGTTACTCGCCAACACACCAATGAGCCAATCACAACCATAACAACCCCCTGCCAAAAGCTACCAGATAGTGCGACACCTAAGATAATTGAAGAAAATAAAGTAGAGAAGATAGGTGTAAAGTAGGACAAGGTAGCAAGAAGTAGCATATTGCCTTTCATGATGCCGCTGTTCCATAGCCCATAACCACTAGCCATGATCACGGCAGCAAGTAGCAAGTAAAAGCTAGACTCTAGATTAAGAGAGATAGCAGGTTCAGCGCTTAAGCCATAATGGATCCACAGCACAATGGCAGTCATAGCAAAGAATAAGGTAATTGCATTCTTACCATTTGAAAGGCGCTTGGTAATATTGCAGTAGATCGCCCACAGGAAGGCACCAATAAACGCCATTGCATAGGTTGCAGGGTTGCTTTGTACATTTTCAGCTAGCTGAGTAAAAGAGAGTGATTGATCGCCAGTGATCGCCCATGCAACGCCGATAAAGGCAAGCACCACACTTGGGTACACCCAAGGGTTGGTTTTCTTGCTACTGCTAATTACCGCAATCAGTACCGTTAGTGCTGGCCATAGGTAATTTATCACAGCCATATCAAGTGCCTGTTGCCTGTCATTCGCCATACCTATGGCTAAAGATAAGCACACTTCGTAGGCCGCAAATAAGCCACCAGCAACGATGACATACCGCTTAGATAATGTTTTCAGCTGTGGACTGCCAACAACAAACATTAAAATGATCGTAGCGACCGTATAAATGCTAGCCGCACCACCAATAGGTCCGAGTTGTTCCGCGACCTTTCGAGCAACGCCTATCACGCTACTCCATAAGAGAATGGCCGCTATACCATAGAGAGTGTATTTATGTTGGTTCACGATTGAATCATCAGTAATAAATGGACAATCGACTATATTATGACAAAAACAAAAAAGCGCGTATAACTCACTAATGAGTCATACGCGCTCTTTTAAGTCCGTTAAGAAATTATGCTCTCTTAAACTCAACTAAAATCTCTTCTACTCTTCCATTGTCATCACTAGCAGACACTGTGGAGTCAGCAAGAATCCAACCTTCATCTAAAATCTCTTGATAAGACAGTTCTTGAATATTCTTTTCACCTTGCTCTAAGCAGTCCAACGTTGTCGACTTGTCAGAAGCTAACTCCTGCACACTCTCGTCTGTAGCACACGTCAAGCGCTCTGAATCATCAACACTTGCTATCACATCTGACTCTTGGTTAACCGCTCCTGTATCAGGGAACAAGGGTTCAACTTCGATGAAATACTCATTTGGTTGCTCAACTGAATCCGTAGTTACATCAAAAATGTACTCAGACTCAGCAGCCAAAACAGGGAGTGCCATCAAGGCAGACAAAGCAATAATCGACTTCTTCATTAATTTTCTCGCTAGGTGTTAAACAGGAACGAGGCGGATTATAGACCGTTCAAAAATTAAACACCTACCATTTGACGCCAACGCGTACAATTGATGAAAGTAAGCCTATCTCAAATTAGCACTTTTTATTTGCACTAAGGTTATACACTCCAGAAAGAAAAAAGGCTTGCCTAGCGCAAACCTATGAGAATTTTAATTTATGAATCAATGGGCTATCTTAGCTTTCACTGTCATCTTAGAATACTTTTTCCAGTAATAACGCAGCATTAATCCTGCCAGTAACACCCCAGAACTAACAGATAACCAATATGGCAAGACTTCATGATTAATCGCAGACAATGGAGCTACACTCAAAGAAAACTCTTCAACTAAATAGTCGGTCAACAACCCAAACACAATAGCCATTCCAACAACTCCCACCAAATAAGCCACTAGCGAACGTTTACCAAGCTCCTTTCCTACCACGCCTAAAGTAGCAATATTGGTTGCAGGGCCCGCAAGCATAAACACTAGAATAGCGCCCGGGCTAATGCCTGACATCAATAGACCAGCTGCAATAGGCGTTGATGCTGTCGCACAGATATACATAGGCACGCTGATAGCAACCATCACTAACATACTCCAAATGCTTCCTCCCCACTCTGCGAGGAAGTCTGTTTCTACATAAGTTTGGATCAGAGCAGCAAAAAACAGCCCGATAAGTAACCAAGTACTAATATCTTTCACTAAATCCGTTGCCGCAAATTTAAGTCCACTTTGCAGTTTCTCAACCGCTGATTTGTTGAGCGGGGCTTGGGGCTTACTGGAACAGCAACTCGTTTTGACCTCCACTTTCTGCTGCACTCGTTTACTGCTACAACAGGATACTTCGGGCGTTTTTTCTCTGCTTATTGCTTGTTTCTTATCGAATTCTTCCTCTTCCTTGCCTACCAGCAAACCCGCTACAATTGCACTAGAAATAGCGGCAATAGGGCGAATGATTGCCATATATGGCCCAAGAAGCGCGTAAGAAACCGAAATAGAGTCGATACCTGTTTCAGGAGTCGCAACTAAAAAAGAGGTTGTGGCACTTTTCGAAGCACCACTGCGTCTTAACCCCATAGCTGCAGGAATGACACCACAAGAGCACAAAGGCAATGGAGCGCCAATAAATGCAGCTTTAATCGTTGTTTTAGGGCCTTTTCCACCAAGATGTTTTGTTAATAGGTCTGTTGGAATCCACTCTTTAAGCAGTCCTGCAATGACCAACCCTAGTAACATCCATGGTGCTGATTCTAAGAAAAGGTCTATAAAATTGAGTAATAAGCTCATCATGCCTCCTTCAAAGCATGGCTATCAGCACTTTCTAGTGCTTCTAGAATAGAACAATGGGTCGCAGGTTCACTTCCCCCACAACATGATGCACTGAGCTTTTGTAAAGAGTCCTGAAAAATTTGTAGCTCTTTAATACGCTGTTCAACCTGATGACATTTCATATCAACAATGTCACGCGCCTCTTTACAGCTATGGCTTTCTTTGTCGAGCTGAATAGAGAGTAAATCCGCTATCTCCTGCAATGAAAAGCCTACTCGTTTCGCACGGATGATAAAGCCAAGCTTATCGGCATCCTCATGGGTGTATACGCGATAGCCTGATTCACTGCGTGAACTAGGCTTCAACAGTCCATGTTTTTCATAGAAGCGTAATGTGTCTGGCTTTATATCAAATCGATTAGCCAGCTCCCCAATCTTATACATTCCAATACCCACTCAATATTTTGATACCCTATTAGTATAAACCTTGGATATAACTCCAAGGTCAAGGGCTTACTGCAACATATTTGCTAGAAAAATCTAAGTTACTTTTTTCTACCTTCATCGTCTTAACTTTCCCAAATGACACTTTTTTGACAATAAAATGCAAATGCCAAACGATTGCGCGAGCTTTTTAGAAAATTATTCGCTAGAATACGCGCCATTCGAATTGATGTTTTTTTGCACGCCGAAGATTTTTGTCAAAGTTGTTTCATGGTCATGATGCAGACTCAACTTTGACAAACATCTTTTCATCCAACTTGATTCCAAAATCAGCAGAAGTTGTGAGTATGCACCAGACGATCGAGCTAATGATTCGGGGCTTCTCATTTATTCTGTCGGTAGCGGATAATCTTAAGTACTTGAGGAATATGGAAGCATGAGTAACGCTCGCCCAATTCGCCGCGCTCTTATCAGCGTATCTGATAAAACTGGCATCGTAGAATTTGCTAAAGCCCTAGCTGAACGCAATGTTGAACTTCTTTCTACTGGCGGTACAGCTCGCCTACTTGCAGAACAAGGCCTAGCAGTCACTGAAGTGTCTGACTACACTGGCTTCCCAGAAATGATGGACGGTCGTGTTAAGACCCTTCACCCTAAAGTACACGGCGGTGTACTTGGTCGTCGTGGACAAGACGATGATGTGATGGAAAAGCACGGCATCAATCCTATCGATATGGTTGTTGTTAACCTATACCCATTCGCTGAAACCGTAGCAAAAGAAGGTTGTACCCTTGCTGATGCAGTTGAGAACATCGATATCGGTGGCCCAACAATGGTTCGTTCTGCAGCGAAAAACCACAAAGACGTGACCATCGTTGTAAACGCTCATGATTACGATCGCGTAATTGCAGAAATGGATGCAAACGAAGCATCTCTGACTCTTGAGACTCGTTTTGACCTTGCGATTGCAGCGTTTGAGCACACTGCTTCTTACGATGGCATGATTGCTAACTACTTTGGCACTATGGTTCCTTCTTACGGTGAAAACAAAGAAGGTGACGAAGAGTCGAAATTCCCTCGCACGTTCAACCAACAGTTCGAGAAAAAGCAAGACATGCGCTATGGCGAGAACAGCCATCAAGCAGCTGCATTCTATGTTGAAGCAAACCCAGAAGAAGCGTCTGTATCAACAGCTCGCCAAATTCAAGGTAAGGCACTGTCTTACAACAACATCGCTGATACTGACGCTGCTCTTGAGTGTGTGAAAGAATTTGACGAGCCAGCATGTGTTATCGTTAAGCACGCTAACCCATGTGGTGTAGCGCTAGGCGAAAACATCCTAGAAGCTTATGACCGCGCGTTCAAAACAGACCCTACTTCTGCATTTGGTGGCATCATCGCATTCAACCGCGAGCTAGACGCAGCTACAGCAACCGCTATCACTGAGCGTCAATTCGTTGAAGTTATCATTGCACCTTCTGTTTCTGCTGAAGCAGTAGAAATCGTTGCGGCTAAGAAAAACCTTCGCCTACTTGAGTGTGGTGAGTGGACAAGCAAGACCACAGGCTTTGACGTTAAGCGTGTGAACGGTGGCCTGCTAGTTCAAGACCGTGACCAAGGTATGGTGTCAGCAGAAGATCTTAAAGTAGTGTCTAAGCGCCAACCAACAGCTGAAGAGCTAAAAGATGCTCTATTCTGCTGGAAAGTAGCGAAGTACGTGAAATCTAACGCGATCGTTTATTCGAAAGGTGACATGACTATCGGTGTAGGCGCAGGCCAAATGAGCCGTGTTTACTCTGCGAAAATCGCGGGTATCAAAGCCGCTGATGAAGGTCTACAAGTTGAAGGTTGCGTAATGGCATCGGATGCTTTCTTCCCATTCCGCGATGGTATCGATGCTGCTGCTGACGCAGGTATCAAGTGTGTGATTCAACCAGGTGGTTCAATGCGCGATCAAGAAGTTATCGATGCAGCTGACGAACATGGCATGGCGATGATCTTTACTGGTATGCGTCACTTCCGCCACTAATCACTTCGTATTACTTAGACGATTAGCAAATTATCAAGCCTCTCAACTATGAGGGGCTTTTAAGAATTTAAAACTTGAGGATTAAACATGAACGTATTAATCATCGGTGCTGGCGGTCGCGAGCACGCACTTGGTTGGAAAGCAGCACAGAACCCAAACGTTGAAACTGTCTTCGTTGCTCCAGGTAACGCGGGTACAGCTCTAGAGCCTAAACTAGAGAATGTAAATATCGGTGTTGAAGACATCGACGCTCTTGTTGCGTTTGCAAAAGAAAAAGCCATTGAGCTGACTATCGTAGGCCCGGAAGCACCATTAGTTATCGGTGTTGTCGATGCCTTCCGTGAAGCAGGGCTACCTATCTTTGGTCCAACTCAAGCTGCAGCTCAGCTTGAAGGTTCTAAAGCCTTTACTAAAGACTTCTTAGCTCGCCACGATATCCCAACAGGTTCTTACGCAAACTTCACTGAAATTGAGCCAGCAATTGCTTACGTTCGTGAACAAGGCGCACCTATTGTTGTTAAGGCGGACGGCCTTGCAGCAGGTAAAGGCGTTATTGTTGCAATGACCCTTACTGAAGCTGAAGACGCAATCAAGGACATGCTTGCAGGCAACGCATTCGGTGAAGCGGGAAGCCGCGTAGTTATCGAAGAATTCCTAGAAGGTGAAGAAGCAAGCTTCATCGTTATGGTTGACGGCGCTAGCGTACTACCTATGGCAACTAGCCAAGATCATAAACGTGTTGGCGATAAAGATACTGGCCCTAACACTGGCGGTATGGGTGCTTACTCACCGGCTCCAGTAGTAACGCCAGAGATCCACAATCGTATTCTAGAAGAAGTTATCTACCCTACTGTACGTGGCATGGACGCTGAAGGCGCACCTTACACAGGCTTCCTATACGCAGGTCTAATGATTGCAGAAGATGGCACTCCTAAAGTGATTGAGTACAACTGTCGCTTCGGTGATCCTGAAACTCAACCTATCATGATGCGCATGGAGTCTGACCTTGTTGAGCTTTGCCTAATGGCAATCGATGAGAAGCTAGACGAAGCAGAATCTAAGTGGGATCCACGTGCTTCAATTGGTGTTGTACTAGCAGCAGGTGGTTACCCAGCTGATTACGCAAAAGGCGATGTGATTTCACTGCCATCAGTTGATGCGGAAGACCAAAAGATTTTCCATGCAGGCACTGCTAATAATGAAGCTGGCGAAGTTGTCACAAACGGTGGCCGTGTTCTTTGTGCTACGGCACTAGGTAACACAGTTTCAGAAGCGCAGCAGCAAGCTTACGCTCTAGCCATACAAGTTAGCTGGAATGGTATGTTCCACCGCAATGATATTGGTTATCGTGCGATTGCTCGCGAGCAGCAAAAGTAATTACGCTCTAAGCCGAAAAATACTGGAGCCACTTCAATTTATGAGGTGGCTTTTTTCATATTCATACACTGCGTTTATACATTCCCTAAAGGTTTCTTTCTATTTCATTGAAGACCAAAATGGTATAATGGTCTTACCAGTTTTACGAATACCTACCTCAAGCGTTATCAATAATCATGAACAAGCAAAACTTTCACGAGCGACTTAGATATCTAAGAGTAGAAGCAGGCCTATCCCAAGGAGAACTTGCCAATCAACTCAGTGAACAACATCGTGTATTTGCTAACGTCACTCAATCAATGATTAGCTTATGGGAACATGGCAAAGTAACACCATCAATACTGCGTCGTGTAGGTCTCGCACATTTTTTCTACGTTGATTACGAATACGCCCCTGCAGAACTGCCACTCATTAATCGGGCAAAAAGCAATCAGATGCTGATTGAGAAGCAGAATACATTCTTCGACTATCCTGTTACTGACGAAGTTGCTGTTAAATACTCTCGATTGACTGACTACCAGAGAGACTGGGTGCAAAGTTCTCACTCACACATTCTGCAAGACTCAATTAGCCTAGATGAGCTAATGAACTTGCTCAATGTTAGCGATCCATGGGTACGAATTTTCTATCATCAAGGGGCTATTGTCTCAGCCTATGTCTATGAGAAATCAGACAACAAACTAACGATCGTCAGCCTATCTGCGATAAATCTGTTCATTTGGAAGCATGTGCATGAGTACATCGCTACGCTACCTTCAGGTACGATATTCAAAGCCCCTGTCCACGAAGCTAGCCTATCTCTATTGTTTAGGGATCTATATATAGAACCAGAGATCTTGTTTGAGAATGGCGCTATCTACGAAACAACCATTGGTCACCTCTATCACAACGCCTTTGTTAGGAATATGCTCGACAATGATGCCTATGATTTTCGACTTTTAAGATATGAACTCAACAAAAGCGAAGAAGCACAGATTCTGAACGAAGCGATTTAAACCCGTCTCAATTTTATTGCAAATTAGTGCAATATATTTCATTTTTGCACATATCAAAAAATATCGAATAGCCTGCCCTTTCCAACTCCATTACCTTGGTTCATCTACCATACAAGGAAAGGGACTATGACCAAGATCGAAAAAGCAGTGGACTATGTAAACCAACACTTCACAGCAGCTTTAACCGCAGAATCTGTAGCTGAAGCGTGCGACTGCTCAGTGTTTTATCTCCCAAAGCTATTTCGAAATAATTTAGGGATGTCCTATCAACAGTATGTGATGTTTAAAAGAGTCGAGCGCGCCAAAAATCTATTGGTGAATAGAAGGCATTATAAGGTAGCGACAATAGCGGTAGAATCTGGCTTTTTAGATGACACTTATTTCTGCCGAGTCTTCAAAAAACAGACAGGCATGACACCAATGGCGTATAGAACTAAGCACATCAATATACAGAAGCTTCAACCAGTCTATTAATTCTCTAGCCTGAATCGTTAGCTTTGCAAGGACGGTCGCTCAATGCATTCATAACCGCCGTTCTTGAGCATTAGCATTTTATCAACGACAATTTTCTTGGCTTTGTACTCACCGATAAATGCTGCAAAGTGGTCTTCGTCAATTAATCGTTCAATGACGAATGATGGCAATTGTTCGTTGAACTCGATACTGGTGAATGTCTTTCCTTCACAAGTAACAAATTCACCTTCTTCCCAATAGCCTTGTATCAGCTCTAACCCCTGTTTGTGCTGGTCTTTCCCTTTGGCTATCAAATCACTTGCCTGTTGCTTAACATCATCAATTTGTTGCTTACGCATAGGCATAACCTTGCCATTGATTCGCAATCTTTGATAAACCGCTTCTCCAGTACCACTGAAGCGCAAAGTCATTTGAAAAGGAACTAGATCACCAGAGCTAGATAGCCTTTCACCTGTGCGAGATATTTCTCGAAGGTTGTCGCTATCCCAAGTGTAATTACTTTTGTACCAAGTGTTATCTTTGAAAATCACGTCATCAGAGCTTGATTCTGGCGAATCAAAACGCTCAGTGAGCCAAAATAGAGAGGTTTTTGTGTCATCAATTTCGCCACCCGAATATTCAGTAATCTGGGCAGATTGACGTAGAGGAGTCGTAGCAGAAGAACAACCCGCTAGGGTTAGAATAGCTAAAGCAGAAGCAATGAAGTGTTTCATAAAAAAATACGCCGAGCGATGTCACTCGGCGTATTTTACATTAATTAACTGAATCTTTCAGTGCTTTACCAGCAGTAAATGCAGGAACATTTGCAGCTGCAATTTGAATCTCTTCACCAGTCTTAGGGTTACGACCAGTGCGTGCATTACGGTGAGATACTTTAAATGTGCCAAAACCAATTAGTTGAACTTGGTCGCCCTCTTTAAGAGCATCGGTTACGCCTTCAAGAGTAGCTTCAAGAGCTGCTTTTGCTTGTGCTTTTGATAGATCCGCTTTTTCAGCAATTGCATCGATTAATTGGGTCTTGTTCATTGGGGTTTCCCTTCTAAAGTGTTTGAAAACAAGGTCACTCTAAATCATAAAGCCCCCATCTGGCAAAGGGTTGCGGGCGTTCTTTAGGTTCAAGCGAACATTTTTTAGCTCATTCTGCAATTCAACTCACAAATTGACCTAATCTGAAGGGGTTGATGCTTGTATTTTCAACACTTTCAACCTATTCAGCAGGCTATCATTTACTGAAAATGACTGTCATAATCCGCTTGTTTCATAAACAATTCACTAGGGTACCATGTTACTTCTTACAATCTATGTCTCCGTTGCTATCGGAGTCTCGTTCATTTGCTCAGTTTTAGAAGCTGTGCTTTTGAGTATTTCACCAAGCTATATTGCTCAGCTACGACAGCAAGGACACCCTGCTGCCGACAAGCTAAGTAAGCTTAAGTCTGATATCGATCGTCCACTGGCTTCGATTCTGACGCTAAATACTATCGCTCACACCATCGGCGCAGCTAGCGCAGGTGCACAAGCGTCTGTGGTATTTGGAAGCCAATGGCTAGGTGTATTTTCTGCAGTGCTTACGCTTGGCATTCTGATTCTGTCAGAGATTGTGCCAAAGACTATTGGTGCGACCTACTGGCGCCAACTAGCACCCGCTTCTGCAGGAGTACTAAATTGGATGGTATGGATGTTGCGACCTTTCGTTTGGTTCTCTGAGCAGATAACCAAGCGTCTATCTCGTGGCAACGTAGAGCCAAAGCTACGTGACGAGATCTCAGCGATGGCTATCCTAGCGAAGGATTCAGATGAGTTTGGTGAGGATGAAATTCGAATCCTTAACAACCTACTGAATTTGCCAAATGTACCGGTAACTAAGGCAATGACACCGCGACCTGTGGTATTTCGTGTTGATGCAGCACTCTCTATTAATGAGTTCTTGGCAACCCACCACGATACGCCTTTCTCGCGCCCACTGGTTTATATAGAGCAAAAAGACAATATCTGCGGCTTTGTACACCGATTGGAGCTGTTTAAGCTACAACAGAAGGGCAGAGGCACAGAGGCTCTTGGCAGCGTAATGCGCCCTATTCACGTATTCTTGAACAATAGCGCCCTGCCTAAGGTATTTGCGAACATGCTAGCTCAAAGGCTGCATATCTCTTTGGTTGTCGATGAATACGGTACAGTGCAAGGCATAGTAACCCTTGAAGATATCTTTGAGTTTCTATTAGGAAAGCAAATCGTCGACGAAGCAGATAAAAACCGCGATATGCAAGTACTGGCTCAGGAGCGTTGGGAGCAGTGGACCAAGAAAAAAGGCGTAATCATCAATACCGATGAAGAACCTATTGAAAAAGCAAAAGCTGAGGAGAAGCAGCCACCGGCTGAGCCTACAGAAAAATAAATAAAAAACGGGAGCCATAGGGCTCCCGTTTTGTTAACTGGGCCATCAGTTTATAACTGAACGCCAATGTTGCTGACGCTTTCTTCGCGAAGTTCAGCACGTAAATCTTTAATCAAGTCTACATCGCGCTCTGTGCATTCACGTAGAGGGCGGAAGATAGCCCACTGCACATCCCACTCATCGCACACAGCTTCATTTTCTTTCTGGTTGTCGTTGGTGATCTCTTCACTGCCCTGAGCAACTTCAAGATCGGCCACTGTCATTACCGAGTTCTGGCTAATTTTCTGTACTGACTCAGGTAATAGGTCACGATCAAGCAGAGAGTGGAGTAGCTCAGCCAATCCCATGCAAGCATCAATGGCAGGGTAAACGCCGTAGAAATCGAACTCTTCTGAGTTAGGGACTAGCTCTTCTAGCTTCTCTAGTTGACGTTCAAAGTTTACCTTTGCGCTCTTAACTGTAAGTAGCTCCCAAATGCTATCGAGAATATCTCGGTAGATTCGTGCCTCGGCAAATTCCGTTGTCTGACAAAACATGGCATAGTTTGGATACATACGTTCACACAAACTGACCATAAAAGTGATTTGTTGCCAAGGTTCTAGCTTATCAATACGAACCTGAAGAGGATTCTGTAACATAACGACTCACAATTGTGGGAAAACAGCAAAAGTGTACTTGATAACACCCAAATAACAAAGAAACAGGGACGCGCTTTCAATGAAAACTGCCACTCAATACCTATATGTATTGTCTAAAAACAAGCAAGAGTACCTAGAACTGCTAAAAAGTGCCGATTTGCCACAACTTGAGATTACCGAAGATCCATCGCTGGCGAATATTCTACTTGCTTCCCCACCGATGGCGTCTGAAATAATTAACGATTTCCCGAACCTTGAATGGGTGCAGTCCATCTACGCCGGTGTGGATGCGTTAACTCAGCCTGCACCACGCAGTGATTATCAACTCACTAACGTTAAAGGTATCTTCGGGCAGCCAATCAGTGAATATGTTTTAAGCTACTCCATTGCATACTTTCGTCACTTTGCTACCTATAAACAACAGCAAGCTGAGCAAGTGTGGCAACCTTACCCATACGCTTGCTTGAACGAAAAAACCATAGTAATCCTAGGGACTGGCTCTATTGGAGCCCATCTTTCCAACGTAGCAAAAGCATTTGGCCTAACCACTGTTGGTGTGAACTCTAGCGGTAATGCTCCTGATAATAGTCAGTTTGATTCTGTCTTTCCGATATCAGAGCTTAACCATGCATTAAGTTTGGCAGATATTGTTGTGTCCGTATTGCCTAAGACTGCACAGACTAAGGGTGTGCTCAACAAGCAGAGTTTGAGCCATTGCAAGCAGGCACTGTTATTTAACGTCGGCCGGGGTGATGCCATTGAAACAGAAGGGCTACTTAGCACTTTAGAGGATGGTTACCTTGAGCACGCGTATTTGGATGTGTTTATCAATGAGCCTATCTCTCAGCAATGCCCCTACTGGCAAAACCCGAAGGTGACTGTTACACCCCACATTGCGGCGCACAGCTTCCCAAATCAGGTGATGGGGCTTTTTAAAGATAACTATCAGCGTTGGTTAAATGAAGAACCTCTGAAGGCTATCGTCGACTTTGATAAAGGCTACTAAAACAAAAAACGCCACTCGAGAGTGGCGTTTTAGACTTTAACTTATGGCTCGATTAGATGCCGTATTGAGCGCGGTAAGCTTTTACTGACTCAAGCTGTTCAGCATTGTCACCTTTCTCTTCAAGAAAAGTGATTAGGTCAGTCAGGCTAACAATCGAAATGATAGAACAACCGAAATCACGTTCAACCTCTTGGATTGCTGACAGCTCACCCTTACCTTTTTCTTGGCGGTCAATAGCAACCAAAACGCCTGCTAGATCTGCACCGTTTGCTTGGATGATTTCCATTGATTCACGGATTGCTGTACCCGCGGTAATCACGTCGTCCACCAGCATGATACGGCCTTCTAGTGGGCTACCTACTAGGTTGCCACCTTCACCGTGATCTTTTGCTTCTTTACGGTTAAAGCAGTATGGCTTATCTGTATCGTGATGGTCAGCTAGTGCTACTGCTGTCGTTGTAGCGATTGGAATACCCTTGTACGCAGGGCCAAATAGCACATCATAATCAATGCCAGAATCCGCAAGTGCAGCTGCATAAAAACGACCTAGGCGCGCCAAATCACGACCAGTATTGAACAGGCCAGCGTTAAAGAAGTAAGGGCTAGTGCGGCCAGACTTCAGAGTAAACTCACCAAACTTAAGAACCTGTTTCTCAAGTGCAAACTCAATAAATTCACGCTGGTATGCTTTCATTCTTCTCTCTCTTTATTACTATTAAATCATTTTCATTTATAAATATATCCCCTTTCGGAGACAAAAAAATAGCCCCGAAAGGAGCTATTTAAAAACTATTCTGCCAGTGCAGCCTTCTGCACTTCGATGATGTCTGCAATGCCCTTTTGAGCCAGAGACAGCAACTCCATCAATTCTTCATGAGAGAACGGTTCGCCTTCTGCGGTGCCCTGAACCTCAATCATTTTACCTTCTTCAGTCATGACAACGTTCATGTCTGTATCAGCAGCTGAATCTTCAACATATTCTAAATCACACAGGCCTTGACCATCAACGATACCTACTGAAACGGCAGATACGTGACCCTTCATAGGGTTAGCTTTTAGTTTGCCTTGTGCTACTAGCTTTTGGAACGCATCAGCCATAGCAACACTTGCACCTGAGATAGATGCCGTGCGAGTTCCGCCATCAGCCTGAATGACATCACAGTCAACAGTGACCATGATCTCGCCCATTGCTTCTAAGTCAACAACAGCACGAAGGCTACGTGCGATAAGACGTTGGATTTCCATTGTACGGCCACCCTGCTTACCACTTGCTGCTTCACGACGGTTACGCGTATGCGTTGCGCGAGGTAGCATGCCGTATTCTGCTGTTACCCAACCTTTTCCTTTGCCTTTCAACCAACGCGGAACATTCTCTTCTACAGAGGCGTTACACAATACCTTGGTATTACCAAACTCCACTAATACAGAACCTTCTGCATAAGCGGTATAGTTGCGAGTCATTTTAATAGGACGAACCTGATCTACTGCACGATCGTTTGGACGCATTGAGAGTCACCTGAATAATTGGGTATGGGATTGGGTCGAGATTATATAGGATCATGCAACAGGATGCGACCATACCGGGAAGCTTGCTTTTGTATCAACAAGCGCGGTTTTGTGCGAAGAAGTGCGGATATGTGCTAAGATTGCCCGCAATATAGACGCACACCTATGTGATGAATAAAGGTATTTTAATGATTTACAGCATGACCGCTTACGCGCGCAAAGAAGTTAAAGGCGACTGGGGCAACGCAGTATGGGAAATTCGCTCAGTTAACCAACGTTACCTAGAAACCTATTTCCGCTTGCCTGAACAGTTCCGTGGCTTAGAGCCAATCCTTCGCGAGCGTTTTCGTAAGCGCTTAGCACGCGGTAAAGTAGAATGTCACCTACGCTTTGAAGCAAACCCAAGTGCTAAGGGTGAGCTAACCATCAACGAAGACCTAGCAAAGCAGGTTATCAACGCGGCAAACCAAGTAATGGCAATGACAGGCGAAACCAGCCGCATTAACCCATTCCAAGTAATGCAGTGGCAGGGTGTGATGGAAACACCTGAGCAAGACATGGACACAGTAAACAAAGACCTACTGGCTGGCTTTGAGGGTGCAATTGCTGACTTCATCGAAGCACGTGCAAGTGAAGGCGAAAACATGAAGGCTCTGATCGATCAGCGTCTAGAAGCGATCACAGCAGAAGTGGTTCGTGTACGTGCGCGCATGCCAGAAATTCTACAGTGGCAACGTGACCGCCTACTAAGCAAGTTTGAAGAAGCGTCTATCGAGCTAGATTCATCTCGCGTAGAGCAAGAGCTTATTGTATTGGCTCAAAAATCTGACGTTGCAGAAGAACTAGACCGCCTAGACTCTCACGTAAAAGAAACCACCAGCATAATGAAAAAAGGTGGTGCTGTTGGCCGCCGTCTAGACTTCATGATGCAAGAGTTCAACCGTGAGTCGAACACCCTAGCCTCTAAATCTATCAGCACAGACATCACCGCTTCTGGTGTTGAACTTAAAGTTCTGATTGAGCAAATGCGCGAGCAGATTCAGAATATTGAGTAGTCGACTTTAAGTCACTCAATATCTTTAAGGCCCATTTATGGGCCTTTTTTATGCGAGATAATACAACTCATTGTTGCTAATGATTCTTCGTTCGAACAACGAATAAAAGCGTATATATTCCAACACCAGCTATAACCAGATAGCGAAATAGATAGTTATAAAAATTAATCTCGACACCGGTTCTAGTTGTCTGAGGTTGCCCAAAGTCATTCGCAAGAAGATCTATCGCCACATAGGATGACCACGCCACAAGTAGAATGACAAAAGCTCTATAAAAAAATGCAGTTTTAGGGCGTAAATAGATTTTTTTTATTTTCAACAGTCAGGTTCCTTATCAGGATGTGAGATAACCCTCCATTAAATACAAATTTGGCAAATTCGCGATTCCTTCAAACCAATTGACAACACAAACACCAACAACAGACTAAACCGTTTTTTCATACTCGACCTAAGACGCTAAAGCGATTTGCTTGTTAGTGTATGAATCACGGGATATTTGCAGGTTTGATTCGTTTGGAGCTAGGTTCCAGATTCTCTCCGTTAGCCACATTGAATCTTACAGGCTATCGTTCTGAATATTATTCGCAGTTGTGATCTGGCGTTTTTCCGTGCTATCCTTCGCAACCATTTTTCTAGGGTTATCGAGATGTTAACTCTAGTGCTATCTTTATTGATGCTTATTCAATAACACTGTTCATCACTATTTCGGAGCTCTACGAATGGGAAAAGGCACCCTATATATCGTTTCTGCACCTAGCGGAGCGGGCAAATCTAGCCTGATATCAGCTATGCTGGAAAAAAACCCGGTGTACGCAATGAAGGTTTCTGTTTCTCACACCACGCGCGGAGCTCGCCCTGGTGAAGAAGATGGTGTTCACTATCATTTTGTTGAGCGCAATGAATTTGAAACATTGATAGAGCAAGGTGTCTTTTTAGAACACGCTGAAGTATTTGGTAACTACTACGGTACGTCTCGTGTTTGGATTGAAGAGAACCTAGAAAGAGGCATTGATGTGTTCTTGGATATTGACTGGCAGGGTGCTCGTCAGATTCGCTCACAGATGCCACACGCGAAAAGCGTCTTTATTCTTCCACCATCGAATGGTGAGCTTGAGCGCCGCCTAAATGTGCGCGGTCAAGACAGTTCAGAAATTATCGCTAAGCGAATGAGTGAGGCGAAATCGGAAATGTCACACTATGATGAATATGACTACATCATAGTTAATGACGATTTCGACGCTGCTTTGATGGATTTTAGAGCCATTCTGCGTGCAGAACGCCTTAAACAAGACAAACAAACAGCAAAATACAGTGGAATGCTATCAGCTTTACTAGCAGAGTAATCTAGAAAGCTGTATAATTTCCCGTCATTTAAAATAGTAATTTAGTAATTGGAGTCCTCATGGCACGCGTAACTGTACAAGATGCTGTTGAAAAAGTTGGTAACCGTTTCGACCTTGTTCTAATTTCTGCTCGTCGCGCACGTCAAATGCAAACTGGCGGTAAAGATGCACTTGTGCCAGAAGAGAACGATAAGCAAACAGTAATCGCTCTTCGCGAAATCGAAGAAGGTTTGATTACTAAGGAAATCTTGGACGCTAAAGATCGTCAAGAACAACAAGAGCAGGAAGCAGCAGAATTAGCAGCAGTAAGCAGCATCGCTCACACTCGCTAATCTGCACAACACCTCGTAACCTTTTGGGCCCGTAATTTGTATCTATTTGATAGCCTTAAAGATGTTGCCAAAGAATATTTAACAGAGCCTCAAGTTGAGGCTCTACGTCATTCTTATTCGGTAGCAAAAGAAGCACACGAAGGGCAAACGCGCTCTAGTGGCGAACCTTACATTATCCACCCAGTGGCCGTTGCAAGAATCCTTGCAGAAATGCGCCTCGATCTTGAAACCCTCCAAGCAGCACTTCTTCATGATGTTATTGAAGATACCGAAGTCACCAAAGAAGAATTAGAAGATCTATTTGGTACCGCGGTAGCTGAACTCGTTGATGGTGTTTCGAAACTCGACAAGCTAAAATTCCGAGACCGTAAAGAAGCTCAAGCGGAAAACTTCCGTAAGATGGTTCTAGCTATGGTTCAGGATATTCGCGTTATCTTGATTAAGCTTTCTGACCGCACGCACAACATGCGTACGCTTGGCGCGCTTCGCCCAGATAAACGTCGTCGCATTGCTCGTGAAACTCTAGAGATCTACTCACCACTGGCTCATAGATTGGGTATCCACAACATCAAGACTGAGCTTGAAGAGCTTGGCTTTGAGGCGCTCTATCCAAACCGTTATCGCGTTTTGAAAGAAGTGGTGAAAACCGCTCGTGGTAACCGTAAGGAAATGATCCAACGCATTCACTCTGAAATCGAGGGACGCTTGGATGAGTGCGGTATCCAATTTAAGGTCTTAGGTCGCGAGAAGAACCTTTACTCTATCTACAACAAGATGAAGACCAAGGAACAGCGTTTCCATACCATTATGGATATTTACGCGTTCCGAGTGATTGTTGATAGTGCCGACACCTGCTACCGAGTACTAGGCCAAGCACACAGCTTGTATAAGCCTCGTCCTGGCCGAATGAAAGACTACATTGCGGTACCAAAAGCCAACGGCTATCAATCGCTACACACCTCAATGGTTGGTCCTCACGGTGTTCCTGTTGAAGTACAGATTCGTACTGAAGACATGGATCAAATGGCGGACAAGGGTGTTGCCGCACACTGGTCATACAAAAATAATGGCCAACGCTCTGGTACTACTGCTCAAATTAAAGCTCAGCGCTGGATGCAGAGTCTACTTGAACTTCAGCAAAGCGCCGGTAACTCTTTTGAGTTCATCGAGAACGTTAAGTCTGACCTGTTCCCAGATGAAATCTACGTGTTCACACCTAAAGGTCGCATCGTAGAGCTTCCTGTAGGCGCGACTGCTGTCGACTTTGCTTATGCCGTGCATACCGATGTAGGAAATACCTGTGTGGGTGCGCGCGTTGACAGAAATCCATACCCTCTGAGTAAATCCCTGAAGAACGGTCAAACGATCGAAATCATCAGTGCACCTGGGGCAAGACCTAACGCGGCTTGGCTTAACTATGTAGTAACTTCTCGTGCTCGCACTAAGATCCGTCAGGTTCTTAAAACCATGCGCCGTGAAGAGTCTATTGCACTGGGCCGTCGCTTGTTGAATCACGCTTTAGGTCGCCACTCTATCGATACTATCTACCCTGAGAATATCGCTCAGGTGCTTAGTGACCTCAAACTAGAGTCAGTGGACGATATGCTAGCGGCTATCGGTCTAGGCGAACTGATGAGTATCATCATTGCACGCAGACTGTTAGGTGATGCTGATTTGCTTACCGAGACTAGTTCTGTAGAGCCACGCTCAGATAAGAAACTTTCTATCAAGGGCGCAGACGGAATTCTTCTGACTTATGCTAACTGTTGTCACCCAATTCCTGGTGACCATATCTTGGCACACGTATCCCCGGGTAGAGGCTTGGTTATCCATAGAGAAACCTGTCCAAATATCCGTGGTTATCAGAAAGAACCTGATAAGTACATGGCAGTTGAATGGTCAGAGAACCACGAGCAAGAGTTCATTACCGAGCTACAGATTGATATGCAAAACAGCCAAGGTGCACTTGCAGAGTTAACCAATGTTATCTCTCGCACTGGGTCGAACATCCATGGTATTTCTACTGAAGAAAAAGATGGCCGTTTGTACACAGTGACCGTTGCCTTAACTACTAAGGACAGGGTTCACCTTGCTGGCATCATGAAGAAAATTCGAGTGATGCCACATGCGCTTAAAGTTCGTCGTCGTCGTAGGTAAAAATGAGTCCAGAACGTTATCAAAAAATTGTTTCCGTTCTTAAAGCTCGACAGCCGGATTTAACCCTCTGCTTAGAGGAAGTGCACAAACCCAACAACGTATCTGCAGTGATAAGAACTGCAGATGCGGTTGGGTTGCATAAGATACATGCTGTTTGGCCCAACGAAAAAATGCGTACCTTGAGCCACACTTCCGCCGGTGCCCGCAACTGGGTGGAAGTAGAGACGCACGACACCACAGAACAAGCTTACCAAACGCTAAAAGCACAAGGGATGCAAATCCTTGTGACTAACCTGTCAGATACCGCTGTCGATTTCCGAGAAGTCGATTACACCAAACCGACTGCTATCGTCCTCGGTGGCGAAAAAGACGGAACCAGTAAAATGGCTGTAGAGATGGCCGACCAAGACATCATTGTTCCTATGGTAGGAATGGTGCAGTCCCTGAATGTTTCAGTGGCAAGCGCATTGATCTTATTCGAGGCTCAGCGTCAGCGCCAAAACAAAGATATGTACAACAACCCACCCCAACCACTCTCCGACAGCATTATTCATAGGACACTGTTTGAACGCGGTCATCCTGTGCTAGCCAAGGTCGCAAAAAGGAAAGGTCTACCTTATCCTGAGCTTGATGATGCAGGGCAAATTGTCGCTGACTCAAATTGGTGGGCAGAGATGCAGCGTCGATAGTTCAGCGGTGTAGCTTGGCTACATCCATCCTCTCTCTGCAAACGACACTACTTCGCCATCCCCGACGACAAAATGATCCAGTATTTGAATATCCACCAGCGCAAGTGCATCGATTAAACGACGCGTTATGCGTTTATCGGCCTGACTAGGCTCAGCAACACCCGAAGGATGATTGTGTGCGAGAATCAAAGCACAGGCATTGTGTTGCAGTGAGCGTTTAACCACCTCTCTAGGGTAAACGTTCGCCGCATCTATAGTACCTTCAAACAGGCTTTCATGATTAATGATTCGATGCTGATTATCGAGGAACAACACATAAAAAACCTCACGTTGTTTATCGCGCAATAAACTCAGCAAAAACAGCTTTGTCTGTTGGGGGCTAGTCAGTGCGTCACCCTTTTCTAGAGTCTCGGCCAGATAGCGCTGGGTCATTTCAATAAAGGCCTGCAATTGCACATATTTGGCCTGCCCTAGTCCTCTGTGCTGGCAAAACTTATCTTGAGGTGCGGTTAATATGTGCCGTAATGAACCAAAGGACTTTAACAAGTGATCGGCCAGTTCTAAGACATTCATCCCCGGGCATCCAGTTCGCAAGAAAATAGCCAGCAATTCAGCATCTGTTAACGAGCTCGGACCATGGTTGATTAGCTTTTCTCGAGGAAGCGACTCTTTAGGCAGTGCTTTTAATGTCATCTCATCCCCTTGCTGATCATGGTTAGCGTTGAAGTATTGATGCAAAATCGCCATACCGAGAGTGAGGCAAAACAAAAATTGCATCCAAATCGCAAGCAATCAGTCGACTTGTCAAACTCTAACTCCAGCCCAATATATGGTATGGTTACCTTATTAATTTAATTGAGAAAATGAGCATGCAACCTCTTGAAGGGAAAAAAATAGTTCTCGGTATCAGCGGTGGTATCGCAGCCTACAAATGTGCTGAATTGACTCGACGCTTGTCTGAACGAGGCGCTCAGGTCAAAGTTGTCATGACCAAAGCAGCCAAAGAATTTATCACACCATTGACCATGCAAGCCGTCTCGGGGCAGCCTGTATCTGAAAGCTTATTAGACCCAGCTGCAGAAGCGTCTATGGGGCATATCGAAATTGCAAAATGGGCCGATTTGGTACTACTTGCTCCTGCAACCGCAGACCTTATTGCACGTATGGCTGCTGGTATGGGTAATGACCTACTGACAACAGTGGTGTTAGCCACTGATGCGCCAGTTGCTGTTGCTCCAGCGATGAATCAGCAGATGTACAAGAACGTTGCGACGCAAGAGAATATCGCCACACTACAACGCCGAGGAATGACCATCTGGGGTCCAGCTTCTGGCGAACAAGCCTGTGGGGATATTGGTGCAGGTCGAATGTTAGAGCCAATGCAGTTGGTTGAGCGATGCATTGCTCAATTTCAGCCTAAACTATTGCAAGGTAAGAAGATTGCAATTACCGCTGGACCAACTCAAGAGGCCATTGATCCTGTGCGATTTATCTCTAATCACAGCTCAGGAAAGATGGGTTATGCATTGGCAGAGCAAGCAGCCAGATTAGGTGCAGAGGTGACGCTAATCAGTGGCCCTGTAAATCTAGCGACACCCGCTAATGTAACGCGCGTTAATGTATTGAGCGCAGAAGAAATGCATCACGCTGCTATGGAACAAGCTCCTCTGAGCGATGTGTTTATCGGTTGTGCTGCGGTGGCAGATTATCGACCTGCTGAGATCGCCGACCAGAAGATGAAAAAAGTCGATGGCAGTGATGAGCTTGTCGTTCGTATGGTGAAGAATCCCGATATTATTGCGGGTGTTGCTAGCCTTAAGCAAAACAGACCATTCACCGTAGGTTTTGCCGCTGAAACGCAAGATGTTGAGAAATATGCAATGGATAAGCTATCGAGAAAGAACCTCGACCTCATCTGTGCCAATGATGTTTCTCAAGCAGGTATCGGCTTCAACTCAAACGACAATGCGTTGAATTTATACTGGCCAAACGGCCAAAAGAATTTCCCTCTAGCGAGCAAACAAGCATTAGCTCAAAGCATACTAGAGCAGATTAACGAACTTACTCAATAAGCATCAAGCAATGAAAAAAATCGATTTAAAGATCCTAGACTCTCGTATTGGCAAGCAATTCCCATTACCTCAATACGCTACTGAAGGCTCAGCAGGTTTAGACCTTCGCGCCTGCCTAGATGAGGCTTTAATTGTCACCCCAGGCCAAACCCACCTTGTGCCGACTGGACTAGCGATTCATATAGGCGACCCAAGCCTAGCGGCGACTATTCTGCCTCGTTCAGGTCTTGGACATAAACACGGCATAGTATTGGGCAACCTCGTTGGCTTAATTGATTCAGACTACCAAGGGCAATTGATGGTCTCTGTTTGGAACCGTGGACAAGATACCTTTACCATAGAACCAGGGGATCGCATCGCTCAGTTAGTTTTTGTTCCTGTGGTACAGGCCGAGTTTAACTTGGTTGAAGACTTTGATGCCTCTAATAGAGGTGAAGGTGGCTTTGGTCATTCTGGTAAAAACTAACACCCTAACGTAATTACTACAGTCAAAGAATAGACAGAAAAAGGACGTGATTAATGACAGGCAAACGTAGTTCAAATCGTCGCGACGAGATTTTACAAGCACTTGCTTTGATGTTGGAATCCAGCGATGGTACTTCCAGAATTACTACTGCTAAATTAGCGCAACAAGTGGGCGTATCAGAGGCAGCTCTCTATCGACACTTCCCAAGTAAAGCTCGCATGTTTGAAGGGTTAATCGAGTTTATAGAACAATCAGTTTTAGCTCGTATTAACCAGATCATGGACCAAGAAAAGGACACCATGAATCGATTGCATGAAGTGCTGCGATTCATTCTTCTTTTTGCCGAGCATAACAAGGGTCTCTCTCGCATCCTTTCCGGTCATGCGCTAATGTTTGAAAATGAAAGACTTAGAGAACGCATCAACCAGCTTTTTGGTAAAATCGAAAGCCAACTTAAGCAAATTCTAAGAGAAAGAATGCTGCGCGAAGGCAAAGGCTTTGCTGTGGATGAGAAAGTCCTAGCTGCTATCGTGCTCAGTTACGTTGAGGGTCGCTTAAATCGCTTTGTACGCAGTGACTTTGAAATTAAACCATCCGCTGATTTTGACGAGTATTGGACACTGTTAAGTCAGCAACTAGCTTAATATCCTGGAAGAGGATCATGAATAAATACGCTCCGCCTAAGTTTTCATTCAAATTGCTCCACCCTAAATACTGGGGTGTTTGGATTAGTTTTGGTGTTTTAGCCCTACTTGTAAATCTGCTTCCTTATGCCGTTCTTTATAAATTGGGACGCGCGTTTGGTAAATACTCAAGCAAACTGGCAAAAAGCCGAGTTAAGGTTGCAAGGCGTAATATTGAACTCGCCTTTCCAGACAAAACGGCTGAAGATGTTGAGCGTATTGTAGAAGAGAATATAAAGAATACTGGGCTCGCCTTTATTGAAATGGGCATAACTTGGTTCTGGCCAACTTGGCGACTCAAGCGCCGCATACGCACGGTTAACTTGCAGCAAGCAATTGATTTTGAAGATGAAGGGCGTGGTGTACTGCTGTGTCACCCGCATACTTTAAACCTAGAAATCAGTGCCCGCGCTTTTGCTGTATTAGGCTATCCAGGTAGCGGCGTATATCGTCCAAATAACAATCCCGCCTATGACTTTATCCAATATTGGGGAAGGACTCACAACGGCAATACCCTAGTCGACCGCAAGAATGTAAAAGAGATGATTCGTGTACTAAAGCGTGGCGAACGTCTATTTTACTTAGGCGATCATGACTATGGTCGAAATAAGTCTGTATTCGTCCCCTTCTTTGCTGTAAAAGACGCTTGTACAACGACTGGAGCCAATATGCTATTCAGTCTAACCAATTGCGCCATGATCCCTGTAACAGGCTTTAGAGACGACAAGGGGCACTATGAATTGAACCTTGCAGATTCAATTCATGAAGGTTTCCCCAAGAAAGATCTTGAAGCGGGTGCTACGTTAATGAATCAAGCTTACGAGCAAGTCATCTTACGTCAAGTTGATCAATGGATGTGGGTACACAAGCGTTACAAGACAATGAAAGATGAAAGCCTACCGAAAGGCTATCGATACAAGAAATAACACAAGCTCAATGTATTAATCGTATTTAAGAGCTGCACAATCACTGGTAGTGAGCACATTAGGCTTCACTTACAATGCCTCGCTATTAGTGATGATTCATACTACTCCATTTGAATTTGCCCATAATTCCGTGGCTTATTGGATCGGTAAATCTAGTAACTAACAAATCAGCTTTAAAGGAATTTATGAGTAAATACGACGGTCCCACCTTTAGCATCGCGCTTCTGCACCCTAAATACTGGGGTGTATGGTTTGGGTTTGGGCTTTTAGCTCTGCTGGTTAATGTTCTTCCTTTTCGTGCCCAGTTGTTATTAGGCCGAAGCTTAGGAAGAATGGCGATGCCGTTTGCAAAGAGTCGAGTAAAAGTAGCTCATAGAAACCTTGAGCTAGCTTTTCCTACTATGCCTCAGGACGAGATACAGCGCACTGTAATCGAGAACTTCAAGAACACAGGCTTCGCTCTGTTTGAAACAGGCATCACTTGGTTTTGGCCTACGTGGAGGCTGAAGCGCCATCTTAAGGTGCATAATGCAGAGCCAATCAAAGCTTTTGCCGCACAGAAGAGAGGTGTGTTAGTTTGCCACCCTCATGCCCTCAACCTTGAAGTGAGTGCGCGTGCCTTTGCCGTTTTAGGGTACCCTGGCCACGGCGTCTACCGCCCACATTCAAATCCTGCGTACGATTTTATTCAGTACTGGGGCCGCACACACAATGGCAATAAGGTTATCGACCGTAAAAACCTCAAAGAGATGATCCGTACTCTGAAAAGCGGTGAGCGCCTTTTCTATTTGGGAGACCACGATTACGGCCCGAATAAGTCAGTATTTGTGCCCTTCTTTGCCATTGAAGATGCTTGCACAGTAACCGGAGCCAATATCCTGGTGAAAATGACCGACTGCGCCATTATTCCCATGACGGGCTTTCGTGACACTGATGGGAAATGGGAGCTGTACTTCGATAACCCGATTCATGAGAACTTCCCGAAAGACGATCTCGAAGCGGGTGCAACCTACATGAACCGAGCTCTAGAAAAAGCGATTCTCCGAAAGCTTGATCAATGGATGTGGCTGCACAAACGCTACAAGACAATGAAAGATAAAAGCTTGCCTAAAGGCTGTCGTTATCAAAACTAAACACCACCAGCCCTAGATGCAAAAAGCCCCTCAGTTGAGGGGCTTTTTAGTTATTTGTGGTATGGCTTGGATAGCTCATGCACTGCTTCAACAAACACACCTGCGTTTTCAGGTGGTACGTCTAGGTGAATACCATGACCCAAGTTAAACACATGGCCTGTACCTCCTTCACCAAAGCCTTCAAGAATTGTCCCAACTTCTTGGCGGATGCGCTCTGGTTGTGCATAGAGCATTGATGGATCCATGTTGCCTTGCAGAGCAACCTTGTCACCAATACGCTTCTTTGCATCGGCAATATTAATGGTCCAATCAAGACCAACAGCATCACAGCCAGTTGCAGCAATAGACTCTAACCACATGCCACCATTCTTAGTGAATAAGGTCACTGGCACACGACGGCCCTCATTTTCACGAATCAAACCATCCACAATCTTGTGCATGTAACGCAATGAGAACTCGTTGTAGTCGCGAGGGGTCAATACGCCACCCCAAGTATCAAAGACCATCACAGACTGCGCTCCAGCCTTGATTTGAGCGTTTAAGTACTCAATCACGCTATCTGCTAACTTATCTAACAGTAGATGCAATGTCGCAGGCTCTGCGTACATCATCTTTTTGATCTTAGTGAATGCTTTAGAGCTTCCGCCTTCGACCATGTAAGTCGCCAATGTCCAAGGGCTTCCAGAGAAACCAATCAGAGGCACTTCACCTTGTAGATCTTTACGAATCTGACGAACCGCATTCATTACATACTGCAATTCACCTTCAGGATCAGGCAGACCGATCTTCTCTACATCTGCTTTGCAGGTGATCGGACGCTCAAACTTAGGCCCCTCGCCTGCTTCAAAGTACAAACCTAGCCCCATAGCATCTGGGATGGTAAGGATGTCAGAGAATAGAATCGCGGCATCTAAAGGAAAACGACGCAGCGGTTGTAAAGTCACTTCAGAAGCAAGTTCAGCATTTTTGCACAGGGACATAAAGTCTCCGGCAACAGACCTTGTTGCACGGTATTCTGGCAGGTAGCGACCTGCTTGACGCATCATCCATACAGGCGTGTAATCAACAGGTTGCTTCAATAAAGCACGCAGGTAGCGATCATTTTTTAATTCAGTCATTTTCTAGGTCTTAGTCCCTTACTACGAAAGCGCTATCTTAACACTTTTTACTTATTGGCAATATTTGAGGATTGAGCGGTTGATCATGTTCTGCACACTTAGACAAAGGAAATCCTTTGCTCAGTTTGCAACCACATGTTAATAATTTGTTCTCTAGCGAAGAATACAACAATCTAGAATAAGAGCAGCGCTTGCTCATAACAGTTTACCGTTGCCCTCCACTTGTGGAGGGTATTTTTTTGCCTACTGTTCTGAGGATATAGAATCTACGGTTGATTGAATCAAAGCCCTCGCGATGGTTCCTTCTGGAGCCACTTCAGGTAATGCATCGATGTTAAACCACTTTGCATCACTTAATTCTGTGTAATCAGGCTTAATATCGCCCTCTTTATAATCGGCTAAAAAACCCATCATCATACTACTTGGGAACGCCCACGGCTGACTTCCAAAGTAGCGGATGTTTTGCACATCAATACCCGTCTCTTCTTTTACTTCTCGCGCGACACACTGCTCTAATGTTTCACCAACCTCAAGGAATCCGGCAATAACGGTATACATATTTCCTTTATGCCTTGGATGCTGTGCGAGAAGTATCTGCGATTCTTTGCGAACAGCTACAATAATGCACGGAAAAATACGCGGATAATGCAAAGTTCGGCATTGCTGACACTGCATGGCCAGTTGGTTGTGATTGAGGCTGTTTCTCCCCCCACACTGGCCGCAGAAACGCATCGTTTGCGTCATATGGCCATATTGTACCGCTTTGCTTACCAGCAAGAATAAGTCGTCTGCTAGATGTAACAGCTCGCGCAAAGAGACCATAGATAACGAGGCTTCAACATCTGAATCATTCAACCAGTACACTGGATGTCCTTCATAGCGTCCAATTTCAATGGCACTCTCAGTTGGCAATGAAAACCCTTGGCCTACATCATCAGCTCTGCCAAAAGGCAGTTGGTCATCTTTCAACCATACATCGCTACCATTGACCACTAACCAATAGCCAACCGCTTGATGTTTACTTTTTTTTAACATCCCGTTATCTCTTTGCTTGCAGTTCTACCATTTTACTGGCAATCTAAATCTATACCAGTCGTATAGACGAATTGATTCAAAGCTATTGGTATAACACACAATTTTGCTATTAATATGGAACCCTCTCGTTGTGTTCGAGAGCTTTACCTGACCGGTAAAGGATCATGAGGACATGGTCATGCTAAAGAAATTCAAACAAGTACAACAAGAATGGGGTGGCTCTAGTGAAGTCATTGACCATTGGCTAGAGACGCGCCAAGCATTGCTTGTCGAATATGTAAAACTAGCAGCATTGCAACCTTCTTCATCTCCATCCAACGTCATCACGCTGCCCACTAAAGATGAGCTTCAAAATTTCTCTCAACATCTTGTAGATTATATTTCTGAAGGTCACTTTAAGATCTATGACATGGTAATGGATAAGTGGAACTCCACGGGTTTTCAAACCACAGAAGAGATCAGCCAAACTTACGCGAAGATTGTGCTCACAACTGAACCGCTTCTCAGCTTTACTGATAAATATGCAGAAATTGGTGAAGACGAGGAACTCGAATCATTTGAAAGCGACATGTCTAAAGTCGGAGAAGTCCTAGAGCTTCGCTTTGAAGTAGAAGATAAGCTAATTCAATTGATTGCCGATAGCTTAGCAATGCCTCCTGGCGCTTAGCTAACTGCGCTCTGTATATTACCTAGGGAGCCTCGACAGCTTTCTAGGTTTTCTCGATTAAAATATTCTCACAAGTGACTGGCTTTCTGAAAAATTCGTAATCTACAGATATTAAAAAAGGCACCCTAGGGTGCCTTTTTGCTATCAGCTATACAGCTCGATTACTCGTCAGAGAAACCTGCGTTTAGAAGTGCAGCCAAGTTGTCCGTTGCTTGTTCAGCAGATGGACCAGCTTGCTCTTCACGGCTAGCTTGACGGTTTTGGTGGTAAGCGAAACCTGTACCCGCTGGGATCAGACGACCCACGATTACGTTTTCTTTCAGACCACGAAGCTCATCACGCTTACCAGAAACAGCAGCTTCTGTTAGTACGCGAGTTGTCTCCTGGAACGATGCCGCAGAGATGAACGACTCAGTTGCTAGAGATGCTTTAGTGATACCTAGTAGCTCACGCTCAAAGCCTGCTGGCTCTTTACCTTCTGCTTCTAGTGCACGGTTAGCAATCTTAACTTGTGAGTATTCCACTTGCTCGCCAGGTAGGAACTCAGAGTCACCAGCGTGTGTAATAGTACACTTACGTAGCATTTGACGAACGATAGTCTCAATGTGCTTATCGTTAATCTTAACGCCCTGTAGTCGGTAAACTTCTTGTACTTCGTTAGCGATGTACTGAGTCATAGCATGGATGCCACGTAGACGTAGGATATCATGCGGAGTCTCAGGACCGTCGGCGATTACATCACCGCGCTCAACCTTCTCACCTTCGAATACGTTCAGCTGGCGATGCTTAGGAATCATCTCTTCGTAAGCGTCTCCGCCTTCACGAGTGATTACTAGACGACGCTTACCTTTCGTTTCTTTACCGAACGACACAGTACCTGTGTGCTCAGCAAGGATCGCAGGCTCTTTAGGCTTACGAGCTTCAAACAAGTCAGCAACGCGTGGTAGACCACCGGTGATATCTTTGTTTCCGCCAGATTTCTGAGGGATACGTGCAAGAGTGTCACCAACGCCTACTTCAGCGCCATCTTCGATGTTTACAATCGCTTTACCAGGTAGGAAGTATTGAGCTGGCATATCAGTACCAGGGATCATTACATCGTTACCTTTCGCATCAACAAGTTTGATAGCTGGACGCATGTCTTTACCAGCAGCAGGACGTGCTGCAGGGTCAGTTACTTCGCTTGAAGATAGACCTGTAAGGTCATCTGTTTGACGAGAAACTGTTACGCCATCAATCATGTCAACGTACTGGATGCTACCTGCCACTTCAGTGATGATTGGCAGTGTGTGCGCTTCCCAGTTTGCAATTACAAAGCCAGAATCTAGCTTCGCTGATTCAAGATCGCTTTCTTTAATGTTAAGAACTGTACCGTAAGGAAGTTTGTGCTTCTCTTTTGTACGACCCAACTCATCAACGATGGTTAGTTCAGACGCACGAGAAGTGATTACAAGCTTGCCTTCTTTGTTCACAACGTACTTAGCATTGTGAAGGAAAGGTGTACCGTCGTTCTTAGTCTGGATGCTGTTTTCAGCAGCCGCTGTCGATGCCGCACCACCGATGTGGAACGTACGCATGGTAAGCTGTGTACCTGGTTCACCGATAGACTGAGCAGCGATAACACCTACTGCTTCACCTTGGTTCACTAGGTGACCACGTGCTAGGTCACGACCGTAACACAGTGCACAACAACCGAAGTCTGCATCACAGGTAACTACTGAGCGCACTTTCATGCTGTCTACAGAGTTTTCTTCCATGATCTGACACCACTTCTCATCAATTAGAGTATTACGTGGGATCAGTACTTCTTCAGTACCAGGCTTAATAACATCTTCAGCTACAACACGACCTAGAGCTAGCTCAGAAAGTGCAACTTTAACGTCACCACCTTCGATATGAGGCATCATTTCAACGCCTTCATGAGTGCCACAGTCATGTTCGTGAACTACTACGTCCTGAGCAACGTCTACTAGACGACGCGTTAGGTAACCAGAGTTCGCTGTTTTCAGTGCTGTATCCGCAAGACCCTTACGAGCACCGTGCGTTGAGATAAAGTACTGAAGTACGTTTAGACCTTCTTTAAAGTTCGCTGTGATTGGCGTCTCGATGATTGAACCATCTGGACGTGCCATCAGACCACGCATACCAGCAAGCTGACGAATCTGAGCAGCAGAACCACGAGCACCGGAGTCAGCCATCATGTAGATGCTGTTAAACGACTCTTGTTGTTCTTCTTCACCGTCACGGTTAACCACAGTTTCAGAAGATAGGTTATCCATCATCGCTTTCGCAACGCGGTCGTTCGTAGACGCCCAGATATCGATAACTTTGTTGTAACGCTCACCCGCTGTTACCAGACCTGATTGGTACTGGTCTTGGATTTCACGTACTTCTTCTTCAGCTGATTCGATCTCATCGTACTTAGCTTGAGGAACAACCATATCGTCGATACCAACAGATACGCCAGATAGTGCCGCGTAAGCAAAACCTGTGTACATGATTTGGTCAGCGAAGATAACAGTGTCTTTAAGACCAAGCTTACGGTAAGCCTCATCTAGAAGCTTAGAAATCTGCTTCTTGCCTAGCTTCTGGTTTACTAGTTCAAACGGTAGGCCCGATGGAACGATCTGCCATAGCATTGCACGACCGACAGTAGTGTCTACCATCTTAGTTTCTGTCGTGCTATTACCGTCTTCATCTTTGATGGTTTCAGTAATACGAACTTTTACACGTGCGTGAAGTTCAGCGCTCTTAGTGCGGTATGCCTTCTCAGCCTCTTCTGGGCCAGCAAGGTACATGCCTTCACCTTTCACGTTGATCTTGTCACGAGTCATGTAGTAAAGACCCAATACAACGTCCTGAGAAGGTACGATGATAGGATCACCTGACGCTGGCGACAGAATGTTGTTTGTCGACATCATCAGTGTACGTGCTTCAAGCTGAGCTTCCAGAGTTAGAGGTACGTGTACCGCCATCTGGTCACCATCGAAGTCGGCGTTGTACGCTGCACACACAAGTGGGTGTAGCTGAATCGCTTTACCTTCGATTAGTACTGGTTCGAACGCTTGGATACCTAGACGGTGAAGTGTAGGTGCACGGTTCAATAGTACTGGGTGTTCGCGAATAACTTCGTCTAGGATATCCCAAACTACCGCTTCTTCACGCTCTACCATTTTCTTAGCCGCTTTGATCGTTGTCGCTAGACCACGAAGCTCAAGCTTGCTGTAGATGAATGGCTTGAATAGCTCAAGTGCCATCTTCTTAGGAAGACCACACTGGTGCAGACGAAGGTATGGACCTACTGTGATTACAGAACGGCCAGAGTAGTCTACACGCTTACCAAGAAGGTTCTGACGGAAACGACCTTGTTTACCCTTGATCATATCAGCAAGAGATTTCAGAGGACGCTTGTTAGAGCCTGTAATGGCACGACCGCGACGACCGTTATCTAGAAGCGCATCAACAGACTCTTGCAGCATACGTTTTTCGTTACGTACGATGATGTCCGGAGCAGATAGCTCTAGTAGACGCTTCAAACGGTTGTTACGGTTGATAACACGACGGTATAGGTCGTTCAGATCAGAAGTCGCAAAGCGACCGCCATCTAGTGGTACTAGAGGACGTAGATCTGGCGGAAGAACTGGAAGTACAGTCAGAATCATCCACTCAGGGTTGTTACCTGATGCTACGAATGCTTCAACCAACTTCAAGCGCTTAGTAACTTTCTTACGCTTAGTTTCAGAATTAGTTGTTTCTAACTCTTCGCGCATTAGTTCAGCTTCTTGCACAAGATCCATGGTAGAAAGCAGATCTTTGATCGCTTCTGCACCCATCTTAGCAGTGAACTCGTCACCCCACTCTTCTAGTTTGTCTAGATACTCTTCTTCAGTAAGCATCTGACCTTTTTCTAGATCAGTCATACCCGCTTCTGTTACTACGTACATTTCGAAGTAAAGAACGCGTTCGATATCACGCAGTGGGATATCCATTAGTAGACCGATACGAGACGGTAGTGATTTTAGGAACCAAATGTGCGCTACAGGCGACGCTAGCTCGATGTGGCCCATGCGGTCACGGCGAACTTTAGTTTGTGTAACTTCTACGCCACACTTCTCACAGATAACTCCGCGGTGCTTCAGACGCTTGTATTTGCCACATAGACATTCGTAATCTTTAACTGGGCCAAAGATACGTGCACAGAACAGACCATCGCGCTCAGGCTTGAACGTACGATAGTTGATTGTCTCAGGCTTTTTAACTTCACCAAAAGACCATGAACGAATCATGTCTGGTGAAGATAGACCGATTTTGATTGCATCAAATTCTTCAGTCTTATGCTGTGCTTTTAGAAAGTTTAATAAGTCTTTCACGATCAGCTCCTGTAAGGAGTTAAAAGGAGCTCACCTGCCGGTGAGCACCTTCTTACCAATAACCACATTTCTTTAAAAGAAAGGGATTACTCTTCGTCTTCTAGCTCGATGTTGATACCTAGCGAGCGAATCTCTTTCAACAATACGTTGAACGATTCAGGCATGCCTGGTTCCATCGCGTGGTTGCCATCTACGATGTTCTTATACATCTTAGTACGGCCATTCACGTCATCCGACTTAACGGTTAGCATTTCTTGAAGGGTGTAAGCAGCACCGTATGCTTCTAGTGCCCATACTTCCATCTCACCGAAACGCTGACCACCGAACTGAGCTTTACCACCAAGTGGCTGCTGAGTTACTAGGCTGTAAGAGCCCGTCGAACGTGCGTGCATCTTGTCATCAACAAGGTGGTTCAGTTTCAGCATGTACATGTAACCTACAGTTACAGGGCGCTCAAACGAATCACCAGTACGACCATCAAACAGAGTTAGCTGACCAGATTCTGGTAGGTCACCCAGTTTAAGTAGATCTTTGATGTTTCTCTCAGATGCACCGTCAAATACTGGAGTCGCGATTGGTAGACCGCCACGTAGGTTCTTGATAAGCGTGCGAACTTGATCGTCCGATAGCTCAGCAATATCTACATCTTGACGAGTGCCACCTAGATCATAAACCTTCTGCAAGAACTCACGGAACTTAGCAAGCTCCTGTTGTTCTTTAACCATCTGGTTGATCTTGTCGCCGATACCTTTCGCAGCTAGACCCAAGTGTACTTCTAGGATCTGACCGATGTTCATACGCGAAGGTACACCCAGTGGGTTAAGAACGATATCGACCGGTTGACCTTTCTCATCGTAAGGCATGTCTTCAACAGGGTTAATCTTAGAGATAACACCCTTGTTACCGTGACGACCCGCCATCTTATCACCAGGCTGGATACGACGTTTAACCGCTAGGTAAACCTTAACAATCTTAAGAACGCCAGGTGCTAGGTCATCGCCTTGAGTGATCTTACGACGCTTAGTTTCAAACTTCTTATCGAAGTCAGCTTTAAGCTCGTCGTTCTGCTCTGCAAGTTGCTCAAGTTGAGATTGCAGTGCGTCATCTTCAAGAGTCTGCTCTAACCACTGTTTGCGGTTAATGCTGTCAAGTTTCGCTTCCGAGTAACCACCAGCGATCAATACAGCGCGAACACGGTTAAGAAGGCCACCCTCAAGAATCTGGAATTCTTCAGTAAGGTCTTTCTTCGCTTCTTTCAGCTGCATTTGCTCAATTTCTAGAGCACGCTTGTCTTTCTCAACGCCGTCACGTGTAAACACTTGAACGTCGATGATGGTACCTGAAACAGAGTTAGGTACACGTAGTGAAGTATCTTTAACGTCAGATGCTTTTTCACCGAAGATTGCACGTAGCAGTTTTTCTTCAGGAGTTAGCTGAGTTTCGCCTTTCGGAGTTACCTTACCAACTAGGATGTCGCCACCCTTAACTTCAGCACCAATGTAAACGATACCTGACTCATCTAGTTTAGATAGAGCAGCCTCACCTACGTTTGGAATATCAGCAGTGATCTCTTCAGAGCCAAGCTTAGTATCACGAGCCACACAAGATAGTTCTTGGATGTGGATAGTAGTAAAGCGATCTTCTTGTACTACACGCTCAGAAACTAGGATTGAATCCTCAAAGTTGTAACCGTTCCAAGGCATAAATGCGATACGCATGTTCTGACCAAGAGCCAGTTCACCAAGGTCGGTAGAAGGACCATCTGCTAGAACGTCACCTTTTGCTACTGGTTCGCCAGGTAGCACGGTAGGACGTTGGTTAATACAAGTGTTCTGGTTAGAACGCGTGTATTTAGTTAGGTTGTAAATGTCGATACCGGCTTCGCCTGGTACCAATTCATTTTCGTTAACCTTAACTACGATGCGAGATGCGTCTACAGACTGAACCATACCGCCGCGCTTAGCTACTGCAGTAACACCAGAGTCAACCGCAATGTTGCGCTCAACACCAGTACCTACTAGTGGCTTATCAGCACGTAGCGTTGGAACTGCCTGACGTTGCATGTTTGCACCCATCAATGCACGGTTTGCATCATCGTGCTCTAGGAATGGGATCAAAGATGCAGCGATAGATACTACCTGGTTCGTAGCAACGTCCATATAACTCACGTTTTCACGTGGGTGCAGACCTGATTCACCCTTCAAGCGGGCAGTGATCAGTTCGTCTGTAAAGGTGTTGCTTTCAGTCAGTACTGTGTTCGCCTGAGCGATAACGTATTGACCTTCTTCGATAGCAGATAGGTAATCAACGTCTTCAGTTACTACACCATCAACAACACGACGGTATGGAGTTTCTAGGAAACCATACTCATTACAACGTGCGTAAGCAGATAGTGAGTTAATTAGACCGATGTTTGGACCTTCAGGAGTTTCGATCGGACATAGACGACCGTAGTGCGTAACGTGAACGTCACGAACCTCAAAGCCAGCACGCTCACGAGTTAGACCACCAGGACCTAACGCAGAGATACGACGTTTGTGAGTAACTTCTGAAAGCGGGTTGTTCTGATCCATAAACTGAGACAACTGAGAAGAGCCAAAGAACTCTTTCACTGCCGCAGAAATTGGCTTAGCGTTGATCAGGTCTTGAGGCATGATTGCATCAAGATCACCAAGGCTCAAACGCTCTTTAACAGCACGCTCAACACGAACTAGACCAACACGGAATTGGTTTTCAGCCATTTCGCCCACAGAACGAATACGACGGTTACCAAGGTGGTCGATATCATCAACTTCGCCTTTACCATTACGAATAGAGATGAGTTTCTTCATCACTTCAATGATATCAGTTTCGTCAAGAATACCTTGCTCACCTGCGTCTTCACGCATGATAGAGCTGTTGAACTTCATACGGCCTACAGTTGATAGGTCGTAGCGCTCTTCAGAGAAGAACAAGCTTTCGAATAGAGCTTCAGCAGCTTCTTTCGTTGGCGGCTCACCAGGACGCATCATGCGGTAGATTTCTACCAATGCAGAGATACGGTCTGTAGTGCTGTCGCTGCGAAGCGTGTCTGACATGAATGGACCGTGATCTAGGTCATTCGTGAACAGAACTTCTAGCTTAGTGTGACCTGCTTGCGCAAGGTTAGCTAGGCTTTCTAGGCTGAACTCTTGGTTCGCGCCAACAACGATTTCGCCAGTGCTCTCGTCAATGTAATCTTTTGAAGCCACTTTGCCTACGATGTAGTCAACTGGTACTTCAATGAACTCAACGCCATCTTTTTCAAGAGAGCGGATATGACGAGCTGTAACACGGCGGCCAGCTTCAACGTAAGTTTTGCCGTTTGCTTCAACATCAAATGAAGCAGTTTCGCCACGCAGACGCTCAGGAACCAACTCCATCATTAGAGTTTGGTTTTGAACTTCAAAGCGTACTTTTTCGAAGAACAGATCTAGGATCTCTTCAGTCGATTTACCCAATGCACGTAGGATAATAGACGCTGGAAGCTTACGACGACGGTCGATACGAACGAACAAGTTATCCTTAGGATCGAACTCAAAGTCTAACCATGAGCCACGGTAAGGAATAACACGTGCGTTATATAAAACTTTACCAGAAGAGTGGGTCTTACCCTTATCGCTGTCGAAGAATACACCTGGGCTTCTGTGCAGCTGGGATACGATAACCCTCTCGGTACCATTGATCACGAAGGTACCATTGTCTGTCATGAGTGGAATTTCACCCATGTAGACTTCTTGTTCTTTAATATCTTTTACAGTACCAGCTGGTGCATCTTTATCGAATACAACTAGACGCAGTTTAACGCGCAGCGGTTTTGAATAAGTGACACCGCGGATTTGACATTCTTTAACATCAAATACTGGTTCACCAAGACGGTAGCTAACGTATTGCAGCTCAGAATTGCCGTTGTAGCTCTGAATTGGAAAAACAGAACGAAAAGCAGCTTCTAGACCGTATTGTCCTTCAGGATCCTGCTCGATAAATTTATCGAAAGAATCAAGCTGGATCGATAGCAGGTACGGGACGTCCAAAACTTGTGGACGAGTACCAAAATCCTTACGGATGCGCTTTTTCTCGGTATAAGAGTAAACCATGGGGTTCCTCAGCTCGCTGATAAGTGACCCAACTGTCTAATATTCGCTCAAAAATAAAAGACAGAGACTAACAACTGTTTAATATACAAACACTTCGACAAAATAATCGAAGTGTTATGCGCGGATACAGGTAGCTAAACAGAGAAAAAACACCCGTGCCCTACAGCGCAAAAAGGCCGGTGGTTAATAAACCACCAGCCATTAGCCATTCGGCTAAGAAATTAAGTAATAATTACTTAACTTCAACAGAAGCACCAGCTTCTTCTAGAGTAGCTTTAAGAGCTTCTGCTTCTTCTTTAGAAACAGCTTCTTTAAGCGGTGCTGGAGCACCATCAACTAGAGCTTTAGCTTCTTTAAGGCCTAGACCTGTAGCGCCACGTACTGCTTTGATAACAGATACTTTGTTACCGCCGATAGCAGTAAGAACTACGTCAAATTCAGTTTGCTCTTCAGCAGCGTCGCCGCCAGCTGCGCCGCCAGCAACTACTGCAGCTGCAGCAGATACGCCGAATTTTTCTTCCATAGCTTCGATAAGCTCAACAACTTGCATTACAGACATTTCTGCAACTGCGTCTAGGATTTGCTCGTTAGTAATAGACATAACAATTCTCTTTTAAGTCAACAATAAGTTTATTTTGCAACCAGTAAAAAGCAAGGCTTAAGCCGCTGCTTCTTCTTTTTGATCGCGTAGTGCAGCGATAGTACGTACCAGCTTGCCTGCAGAAGCTTCTTTCATGCACATCATTAGGCGTGCGATAGCTTCGTCGTAAGTTGGTAGTGTCGCTAGTACGTCTGCGTCAGTAACCGCGCCTTCAAATGCAGCAGCTTTGATCTCGAAATCTTTGTTCTCTTTAGCGAAGTCTTTGAAAAGACGCGCTGCGGCACCTGGGTGCTCGTTAGAGAATGCAACTAGAGTAGGACCAGTGAAAGTGTCAGTTAGACACTCATACTCAGTACCTTCTACTGCACGGCGTGCTAGTGTGTTACGCACAACTCTCATGTAAACGCCAGCTTCACGAGCTTGTTTACGTAGAGAAGTCATTGCGCCAACAGGAACGCCACGAGAATCAGCTACAACTGCAGAAAGTGCACCACTGGCAGCTTCGTTGACTTCAGCAACAATTGCTTTTTTGTCTTGAAGGTTTAAAGCCATTTTGGATTTACTCCTGGTTGTCGTTACACCACTCACCAAAATTGGTGAGAGTAAAAACGGTGCAGTCCCAGAAGAAAGGCAATCTTTTGCAAGTTTGGCTTTCTGTCAGTTCGGGCACCATCTACGTAGGTTTACTATTAAGTTACATAGCTAAAAATAACTTGTAACACCTACGGTCTTGGACGGAGACTCACTCTTACATCGAGATGTTTGAGTCAGCCCCAACCACAAATATTAGGCGCGAAATTATACACCAATTCCGCGCCTAAGCAAGTATTAGCTTGCTTGAGTGTTCAGGCTAGCCTGATCAACAGCAACACCAGCACCCATAGTAGTAGAGATGCTTACTTTCTTCAGGAAAGTACCTTTCGCTGAAGACGGCTTAGCTTTCTTAAGAGCAACTAGAAGTGACTCTAGGTTCTCTTGAAGCTGTGCAGCTTCGAAAGATGCTTTACCGATAGTAGTGTGGATGATGCCGTTTTTGTCGTTACGGTAACGAACCTGACCAGCTTTAGCGTTCTTAACCGCTTGAGCAACGTTAGGAGTTACAGTACCAACTTTAGGGTTTGGCATTAGACCACGTGGACCTAGGATAGTACCTAGTTGACCAACTACGCGCATTGCATCTGGAGAAGCAACAACTACGTCGAAGTTCATTTCGCCCTTTTTAACTTGCTCAGCTAGGTCTTCCATACCAACGATGTCAGCACCAGCTTCTTTAGCAGCTTCTGCGTTTGCACCTTGAGTGAACACAGCAACGCGAATTTCACGACCAGTACCGTGAGGTAGTACAGTTGCACCACGTACGTTCTGATCTGATTTACGAGCGTCAATGCCAAGGTTAACAGCAACGTCAACACTTTCATTGAATTTAGCAGTTGCTAGTTCTTTTAGAAGAGCAACAGCTTCGTTGATTTCGTACTCTTTAGTTACGTCAACTTTTTCGCGAATAACGCGCATACGCTTAGTAAGTTTTGCCATCTTATTAACCCTCTACCACTAGGCCCATTGAACGAGCAGTACCCGCGATAGTACGCTTCATCGCTTCGATGTCAGCGCCAGTCATGTCTGCAGCTTTAGTTTCTGCGATCTCTTGAACTTGAGCGTCAGTTACAGTACCAACTTTCTCAGTGTTCGGACGACCAGAACCAGACTTAATGCCAGCTGCTTTAAGCAGAAGAACTGCAGCAGGTGGAGTCTTAGTTTCGAACGTGAAAGAACGGTCGTTGTATACAGAGATAACAACTGGGATTGGTAGACCTTTCTCAACAGATTCTGTTTTTGCGTTGAACGCTTTACAGAATTCCATGATGTTCACACCGTGTTGACCTAGAGCAGGACCAACCGGTGGCGACGGGTTCGCCATACCTGCTGCAACTTGCAGTTTGATATAAGCTTCAACTTTCTTAGCCATGATATTTCCTAATTTTGGGTAGTAACGCTGCCTTACGGCCAGCTCCCCGTAGTTTTTAAAAACGCTTTACTTCACGTAAGGAAGTAAAGAGGCGCGAATTATAGATACAATTCACGCCTCAAACAAGCCCTAAAGCCTATTTTTTAGTCAACTTTTTCAACTTGACCGAATTCGAGTTCTACCGGTGTTGCACGACCGAAGATCGATACAGACACTTTTAGACGGCTCTTCTCATAGTCCACTTCTTCAACAGTACCGTTGAAGTCAGCAAATGGACCATCGTTTACACGAACAATCTCACCCGCTTCGTACATTGTACGAGGACGAGGAGCTTCACTTGCTTTCTCAAGACGATTCAAGATAGCGTCAGCTTCTTTGTCCGTGATAGGTGCAGGTTTATCTGAAGTTCCACCAATAAAGCCCATAACGCGTGGAACGCTACGTACTAGGTGCCATGACTCATCGTTCATAATCATTTGAACAAGAACATAACCTGGGAAGAATTTACGTTCACTCTTACGACGCTGACCAGCGCGCATCTCGACAACTTCTTCAGTTGGTACCAATACTTCGCCAAACAGTTCTTCCATATCATGCATTCTGATATGTTCACGAAGAGAGTTTGCTACGCGGCCTTCAAAACCAGAAAAGGCTTGAACCACGTACCAACGTTTCTTTGGAGCTTCACTCATGAATTAAAACCCTCACACCCCAGTCGCTAGAGCAACAAGACGAACCATAATTCCGTCAATGCCCCAAAGCGCTAGAGCCATAACAATACTTACAGCCAATACGATCAAAGTAGTTTGCATAGTTTCTTGGCGAGTTGGCCAAACAACCTTGCGGATCTCCATACGAGATTCACGTGCAAATACGATCGCAGCTTTACCTTTAGTAGTCGTAGCGGCTACACCTAGAGCGATTGCAATTAATACAACCACACCAGCAGCGCGAGCTACTACAGACATTTCACCATACAGGTAATTTCCCACAACAGCAGCGGCTAGCAGAGCAAAAGCGACAATCCACTTGAAGATGTCTGCTGCACTTGAGCTATCAGGAGTTTCTGCATTTGCTTTCATAAAACTAACCTGTGACAAGTCTTACTATAGACGACAATAACCCCGCTGTTGCAGGGCCTATTCATTAGTGTTGAAAATCAACACCTTCTTTCCGAACTTTCTTTCTAATACAGGCTATAAAACCCACAATAGAAATGAAAATTCTCAAAATTCTTTGCTTGTTAGACGATAAAAAGACCAATTTATCTTCTAATCATAAACAGTAGCGCAGAAAAAGGGCATCAAATGATGCCCTTTTGTTTAGATTTCGTCAATTATTAATCGAAAATCTTAGCAACAACACCAGCACCAACGGTACGGCCACCTTCGCGGATTGCGAAACGTAGACCTTCGTCCATTGCGATTGGAGCGATTAGCTCAACAGTCATTTGAACGTTGTCACCTGGCATTACCATTTCTACGCCTTCAGGTAGAGTGATGTCGCCTGTTACGTCAGTTGTACGGAAGTAGAACTGTGGACGGTAACCTTTGAAGAAAGGAGTGTGACGGCCGCCTTCGTCTTTAGAAAGTACGTATACTTCAGACTCAAACTTAGTGTGTGGGTTGATAGAACCTTTAGCAGCAAGTACTTGGCCACGTTCAACGTCATCACGCTTAGTACCACGTAGTAGTGCACCAACGTTCTCACCAGCACGACCTTCGTCAAGCAGTTTACGGAACATTTCAACACCAGTACAAGTAGTCATTGTGGTTTCTTTGATACCAACGATTTCTACTTCGTCACCTACGCGTAGGATACCGCGCTCGATACGACCAGTTACAACAGTACCACGACCTTGAATTGAGAATACGTCTTCAATTGGTAGTAGGAACGGTTGGTCAACAGCACGCTCTGGCTCTGGGATGTAAGAATCTAGTGCTTCTGCAAGCTCAACGATCTTGTCTTCCCACTCTTTCTCGCCGTTTAGAGCGCCAAGAGCAGAACCCTGGATAACTGGTAGGTCATCACCTGGGAAGTCGTATTCAGAAAGAAGTTCACGAACTTCCATTTCTACTAGTTCTAGTAGTTCTTCATCATCAACCATGTCACATTTGTTCATGAATACGATGATGTAAGGGATACCAACCTGACGGCCAAGTAGGATGTGCTCACGAGTTTGTGGCATAGGACCATCAGTTGCAGCAACAACTAGGATACCACCGTCCATTTGCGCAGCACCAGTGATCATGTTTTTAACATAATCGGCGTGTCCTGGGCAGTCTACGTGTGCGTAGTGACGAGCTGGAGTATCGTACTCAACGTGAGAAGTTGCGATTGTGATACCGCGCTCACGCTCTTCTGGAGCGTTATCGATAGATGCGAAGTCTTTAGCTTCACCACCGTACACTTTTGAAAGAGTAGTACAGATAGCTGCAGTTAGAGTTGTTTTACCGTGGTCAACGTGGCCGATAGTACCAACGTTTACGTGCGGTTTCGTACGTTCAAATTTTTCTTTAGACACGAGCGTGTTCCTCTAGGTACGGTTTATAAAGTGGCTTTGTAGACCACGCAACCAAATAAATTGGATGTAAAGTATATATCAAAAGGAAATAATTGCTTGAGAGCTGGTGCTGATAGGCGGATTTGAACCGCCGACCTCACCCTTACCAAGGGTGCGCTCTACCAACTGAGCTATATCAGCACACGATAGGTTGGAGCGGGCAGCGGGAATCGAACCCGCATCATCAGCTTGGAAGGCTGAGGTAATAGCCATTATACGATGCCCGCAACACGTAACTCTTCGAGCTATTTCCTTAAGAAATTGGTGGTGGGAGATGGATTCGAACCATCGAAGGCAGTGCCGTCAGATTTACAGTCTGATCCCTTTGGCCACTCGGGAACCCCACCAAATTTTGCTTTCATAAAGAAAGTGGTGCCGACTACCGGAATCGAACTGGTGACCTACTGATTACAAGTCAGTTGCTCTACCTACTGAGCTAAGTCGGCACATAAGTGGAGCGCATTCTATGGGATGATTTCGAACCTTGCAATAAGAAAATGCAAAAAATCATCAGTTTTTGCGTTTACATTGAGCTACGGCTAATTTTTCAGCAGATCCAAGGGAAATCACCACAGCTTTGCCGTCGTACAATTGAAATATTTATCTCTTCATGTATGTTGAGTCGACGCAGAAAAGGAAGGCTCAAATCAATGAATCCACACATAAATTTCAACCGACACCAATGGGCAGAGCTGAGAGCCTCTGTACCTATGGTTTTATCTGATTCGGACATTGTAGAGCTGCGCGGTATCAATGAAAAATTAGATACTCGGGAAGTAGAAGAAATATACCTTCCCCTTTCTCGTCTTCTTAACCTGCATGCTGGCTCCCAGCAGCGTCGTCAGCGAGTTTTAGACACCTTCTTGAACAAAGAGGACGGCCATAGTCCGTTCATTGTAGGAATCGCCGGTAGCGTCGCTGTAGGTAAAAGTACAACAGCTCGTGTAATGCAAGCACTGCTCTCTCGCTGGGGAGATCACCCTAAAGTGGCGCTGATTACTACCGATGGCTTTCTATACCCCAACGAAGTACTGGAAGAAAAAGGGATAATGCACCGCAAGGGTTTCCCTGAGTCTTACGACATTCAAAAACTCGTTGATTTCGTATCAGATGTTAAAGCTGGTAAAGAAAGAGTAGAAGCTCCTATCTATTCTCACCTCACCTACAACATCACCGATGAAGTTGAGGTTGTTGATAGACCGGATATTTTAATCTTAGAAGGGCTAAACGTACTTCAATCAGGTATGGATTATCCAGAACAACCGCATCGCGTATTTGTTTCTGATTTCCTTGATTTTTCCATTTATGTGGATGCCGATAGCGCCTTGATTCAGCAGTGGTATGTAGAGCGATTTTTGAAGTTTCGTTCTGGGGCATTCAAAAAACCCAACTCATATTTTGGGCATTACACCAAACTGAGCGAAGAACAGGCCATCAATAAGGCCTGCTCTATTTGGGCAGATATTAATGGTAAAAACCTAGTCTCCAACATACTGCCAACTAGAGTTAGAGCGAACCTTATCCTAAGAAAAGGGGTTGACCATAAAGTTGATCAGATTCTACTAAGAAGCTGATCTAACAGATATTTCTCCACCAATAAATGATTCTACCTGATTGCCAGTATCGAGCAGCAAAGCGCCCTGTTGATCGATACCTTTGCATATACCGGTAACCTCTCGATTTCCCATAATCAGTTTAATCGGCTGTTCTAAGAAATTATCGTATTGGTTCCATTGTGTTAAGAATGGCTTCAATCCTTGTTGTTCATAGATATCAATCGCATCATGCAATTTCTTTGTCATTGCAATCACAATCTCATTTCGAGAGATACCTTGATCACCTGCAATCTCTTTTAGGCTAGTCCAAGGCTGACCAATGCCTTGTACATGCTCAGGCATTGATACATTAAGTCCGATACCTATCACTAGGTTAGCGGCATCACCCGCTTGCCCTGATAACTCAACCAATATGCCTGCGAGTTTCTTATTATCGAAGTACACATCGTTTGGCCACTTAAGCTTGAGTCCTTGTATACCGAGCTCTTCAAGCGCATCGACCAGCGCTAGACCGATAACTAAGCTAATCCCCATGGCAGCAGGAAGACCTGCCTCAAGTCGCCAGTACATTGAGTAATAAATATTAGAACCAAAAGGAGATACCCACTCACGCCCACGGCGCCCGCGCCCTTGAGTTTGATACTCCGCCACGCAGACACTGCCAGATTGAAGCTCTTTTTGTCCCAACATATGCTGGTTTGTCGAATCAATAACAGGAATGACTTCTATCGGTAGTCCCAGTTTTTCAACCAATAACTGCTTATCCAATAGATCTAGAGGTTGTTCGAGTCTATATCCCTTACCCTTGACACTATAGATATCAATACCAAGCTCTTGAATAGTTTTAATATGCCTAGCGATTGCCGCTCTAGAGACACCAAAGTGCTCACCAAGTTGCTCTCCTGAGCAAAACTCACCTTTGCTAAGGTACTGAATAATATTAAGTTTAAAGCTAAAGTCTTTCATTGGCTTTACCTTCAAAAATAGCATCTAGATTAGTTTCATGAGTGCGCCCCATAAAGCGAACTTCATGCTCTAGGGCAATTTGATATTTCTGCCATACCGTTTGTTTCACATGCCAAGCCACAGACAATACATCTAAAGCCGTTGCATCATTGAAATTGACGATAACCAAAGCCTGCCGATCGTGAACCCGTGCACCACCATGGGAGTACCCCTTAAGGTTTGCATTATCAATAAGCCAACCTGCAGCAACCTTAATATCATCGCCCGCTGGATAACCAACTATGCTGGGATAGTGTAGTTTTAGTTCATCAAATTGAGAACTAGAGATAACTGGGTTTTTGAAGAAGCTTCCTGCGTTGCCCATGACCCTTGGATCAGGCAATTTTGATTGGCGGACCTGACAAACAGCATCAAAGATTTTTTTCGCGGTTGGTTCACCTTCAATTAACTGCTGCAGCGCACCATAGCCCGTTTTTGGGCTCCAGTTTTTTGGTAGCTTAAAGCCAACCCTTGTAATCAGTGCCTTACCAGATAGTTGTTGTTTAAATATCGAGTCTCGATAGCCAAACTGGCACTGCTCCGCAGTCAGTCGTTTTACAGTGAATGACTGCAAATCTAGGTACTCTACAAAGTCACATACGTCTTTCAGTTCTATGCCATAAGCCCCTATATTTTGAATAGGTGCCGTCCCCGCACAGCCAGGAATCAAAGCAAGGTTTTCCAAACCTGGCATATCATTTTCGACGGTCCACTGAACTAGCGCTGGCCAATCTTCACCAGCCGCAACCTCAAGAAAATAGAAGCTCTCATCTTCAGTGACTTGCTTACCCTTCAGTCTATTTAAAACTGCTACCCCAGCAAAGTGATCGGTAAACAGCATGTTACTTCCCGTGCCTAAAGGAAGCTTAGGCAGGTCTTCCCACTCCGGATTACTATAGATCTCAATTAGATCTTCTACTGAACTCGCCTCTACAAGAAAGTCACAGTCTGTTTTAATCGAAAATGTATGGTGGCGAGAGAGTTCTGCTTGAGGGGTAATATGCATCATAGAATTAATTGTTCCATTCCCTTGTCGGGATTCCAAAGGGTAGTATTTGCAACTTTCCCTTATAATACTGGAACAAGCTCAATTCCGCAGTTAATAAATGAACAGTCTGATTATCAAAGATCTGGAGCCGTTGCGTTTGCCGCTCCTCAAGAAGTTATACAAATCCCACTACCCTTCTACAAAGATAAAGGCAGGTGAGAAGATCATAGTGGCCGAGGAAAACTCTAAGATTGTGGGGGTTGTACGATATCGAGAAGTGGACAAGTGGCAGTTGCTTACAGGTATGCTCGTTATTCCTGAAATGCGTAATCAAGGTATTGCCTCACAGCTTCTGCGCTTCAGCCAGCGCGATATTCTGCATGACAAGGTTTTCTGCTTTGCCTATGAACATCTAGAACAACTGTACAGCGCTCACGGATTTACAACTATTCCAGTTGAAGACCTCCCTTCTACATTGGCCAAGCTATATTTGCGCTACACTCAGACGGGAAAGCCACTAATTATCATGCAATATCACAGATAACTAATTTCAAGATAATTGTTTACCAATTCATCTAGGCACTAAAGCTGCAAATTTGGTAAAATAACAGGCTAAATCAGCCCTTTACAGGACTTAATATTCATAATGGTTTTAGCTAAGAATGTCATCGATGGACTAAAAGCAGTTCCCGTTGATCCAAAAGACTTTAGAACACTTTATTCGGCTAAAGAGTTCAAAGCACAGCTATTAGAGCTTATCAAAACAGCCAAGAAGCGTATCTACATTGCCGCCCTGTATCTTGAGGACGACGAAGCAGGACGAGAGGTCTTTGGTGAGATCTACAAGGCAAAACAAGCTAATCCAGGATTAGATGTTCAGATTTGTGTAGATTGGCATAGAGCTCAACGTGGCTTGATAGGTGCAGAGTCATCTGATGGCAATGCAGCTATGTACACAAAGATGGCTGAGTCTCACAAGCATACCGTCCCAGTTTACGGTGTGCCTGTTCGTGGTAAAGAAGTGTTTGGTGTATTACACCTTAAAGGCTTTATCTTTGATGATACGGTTCTTTATAGTGGTGCAAGCATTAACAATATCTATCTACACCACCAAGAAAAATATCGTTTTGATCGATACCATCTGATCAATAGCCCAGCAATTGCCGATGCTATGGCTACCTACATTATGGACGCACTGATTAAGAATCCTGCAGTTAACACACTGACAGAGCAGAATCGTCCAACAACCAAATCTTTAAAAAGTGCAATTCGCCAATTGCGTGCAAGCCTAGCGGTAACCAACTACCGTTTCGAAAGCTCAGATGTCACAGAAGACAAGATAGCAATTACGCCTATTGTTGGTGTTGGTAAACGTAGAAACCTTCTCAACATGGCTATCGTACAATTACTGCGAGATGCCAAAGAAGAAATTACCATTTGTACCCCTTACTTTAACTTCCCTAAAAGTGTTGCAAAGGAGCTTAAGAAAGCTTTGCGACGTGGCGTGAAAGTAACGGTTGTTGTAGGTGACAAAACCGCCAACGACTTTTTCATCGATCCCGAAGAAGAGTTCAAAACAGTGGGTGGATTACCGTATCTGTATGAGATGAATCTGCGCCGTTTCTTGAAGGCAAATGAAGCGAATATCGCTTGCCGCAAGTTAGACATCCTTCTTTGGAAGCATGACGCCAATAGTTATCACTTAAAGGGACTATGGGTAGATAAGCAGAACATGCTGTTAACTGGTAACAACCTAAATCCTAGAGCTTGGAAGTTAGACTTGGAAAACGCCTTGCTTGTTAGAGATCCGCAAGGCTATCTAAAGTCTCAATTTGAACAAGAGTTTGAGAATATTTTCGAGAATACCCAGCGTATCGGAAGTTACAAACATATTGAAAAGATTGAACATTACCCAGAAGCAGTGCAGAAACTATTGCGAAAAATTACGCGCGTACAGGCTGATAGAGTCCTCAAGCAGTTGCTCTAATACTTGGATGGCACATTCGATATATAAAAGGCTCCTATGGAAACATAGGGGCCTTTTTGTTGGCTCTCTACTTCCCACACAGCTTTGCAGAAATAACAGATACCAAAAATACCTCAGTCTTTCGTCGGGGATGCCTAGTCTAAGACCTTTAATATGACAGGGGTGGATTGGGGCTGCATTCCAGGGATTCTATGAGATTTGCCTACAAGCGGGCTAGCGATCTAACTCTCAACCTCTCCTTTGCAGAAACTGAAGATACAAAAAAAGGCCCTAGTCTTTCGACTAAGGCCTTTAATATGGCAGGGGTGGAGAGATTCGAACTCCCAACACGCGGATTTGGAATCCGCTGCTCTGCCAATTGGAGCTACACCCCTAAAATTTTTCAGTTTCTTAAATCTGAAAAAACCTCGCATAAAGCGAGGTCATCAGAATAAGTGGCGGAGTGGACGGGACTCGAACCCGCGACCCCCGGCGTGACAGGCCGGTATTCTAACCAACTGAACTACCACTCCGCACCAATTTGTTATCTAGCTAAAGTCTTACTCGCGTTGCTTTAGTTAGATGTAATTTAAAGCCTGGCGATGTCCTACTCTCACATGGGGAAGCCCCACACTACCATCGGCGCTATTGTGTTTCACTTCTGAGTTCGGCATGGAATCAGGTGGGTCCACAATGCTATGGTCGCCAAGCAAATTTTAAAATTCGGAAAACTGTTATTTAAAAGTCATATACACATTCAAAGTTCTTACTTCGAGTCCACAAAACCCCTTGGGTGTTGTATGGTTAAGCCTCACGGGCAATTAGTACAGGTTAGCTCAATGCCTCGCAGCACTTACACACCCTGCCTATCAACGTTCTAGTCTCGAACAACCCTTTAGGACACTTAAAGTGCCAGGGAAGACTCATCTCAGGGCTCGCTTCCCGCTTAGATGCTTTCAGCGGTTATCGATTCCGAACTTAGCTACCGGGCAATGCCATTGGCATGACAACCCGAACACCAGAGGTTCGTCCACTCCGGTCCTCTCGTACTAGGAGCAGCCCCCTTCAATCTTCCAACGCCCACGGCAGATAGGGACCGAACTGTCTCACGACGTTCTAAACCCAGCTCGCGTACCACTTTAAATGGCGAACAGCCATACCCTTGGGACCGACTTCAGCCCCAGGATGTGATGAGCCGACATCGAGGTGCCAAACACCGCCGTCGATATGAACTCTTGGGCGGTATCAGCCTGTTATCCCCGGAGTACCTTTTATCCGTTGAGCGATGGCCCTTCCATTCAGAACCACCGGATCACTATGACCTGCTTTCGCACCTGCTCGAATTGTCATTCTCGCAGTCAAGCGGGCTTATGCCATTGCACTAACCACACGATGTCCAACCGTGTTTAGCCCACCTTCGTGCTCCTCCGTTACTCTTTGGGAGGAGACCGCCCCAGTCAAACTACCCACCAGGCACTGTCCTCACCCCCGATAAGGGGGCTAAGTTAGAACATCAAACATACAAGGGTGGTATTTCAAGGATGGCTCCAACGATACTGGCGTACCGTCTTCAAAGCCTCCCACCTATCCTACACATGTAGGCTCAATGTTCAGTGCCAAGCTGTAGTAAAGGTTCACGGGGTCTTTCCGTCTAGCCGCGGGTACACTGCATCTTCACAGCGATTTCAATTTCACTGAGTCTCGGGTGGAGACAGCGTGGCCATCATTACGCCATTCGTGCAGGTCGGAACTTACCCGACAAGGAATTTCGCTACCTTAGGACCGTTATAGTTACGGCCGCCGTTTACCGGGGCTTCGATCAAGAGCTTCGACCGAAGTCTAACCCCATCAATTAACCTTCCGGCACCGGGCAGGCGTCACACCGTATACGTCATCTTACGATTTTGCACAGTGCTGTGTTTTTAATAAACAGTTGCAGCCACCTGGTATCTGCGACTCCTAGTAGCTCCATCCGCAAGGGACTTCACCGCCAAGAGCGTACCTTCTCCCGAAGTTACGGTACCATTTTGCCTAGTTCCTTCACCCGAGTTCTCTCAAGCGCCTTGGTATTCTCTACCCGACCACCTGTGTCGGTTTGGGGTACGATTTCTTATAATCTGAAGCTTAGAGGCTTTTCCTGGAAGCATGGCATCAATGACTTCACTGCACGTAGCAGCTCGACATCGTATCTCAGCGTTAAGAAAGTCCGGATTTACCTAAACCTTCCGCCTACATACTTGAACCTGGACAACCATCGCCAGGCCCACCTAGCCTTCTCCGTCCCCCCATCGCAATTATAAGAAGTACGGGAATATTAACCCGTTTCCCATCGACTACGCCTTTCGGCCTCGCCTTAGGGGTCGACTTACCCTGCCCCGATTAACGTTGGACAGGAACCCTTGGTCTTCCGGCGAGGGGGTTTTTCACCCCCTTTATCGTTACTCATGTCAGCATTCGCACTTCTGATACGTCCAGCAGCCCTTACAGACCACCTTCAACCGCTTACAGAACGCTCCCCTACCCCGCATACAAAGTATGCAGCCGCAGCTTCGGTGTATAGCTTAGCCCCGTTACATCTTCCGCGCAGGCCGACTCGACCAGTGAGCTATTACGCTTTCTTTAAATGATGGCTGCTTCTAAGCCAACATCCTGGCTGTCTGAGCCTTCCCACATCGTTTCCCACTTAGCTATACTTTGGGACCTTAGCTGGCGGTCTGGGTTGTTTCCCTCTCCACGACGGACGTTAGCACCCGCCGTGTGTCTCCCGGATAGTACTCAATGGTATTCGGAGTTTGCAAAGGGTTGGTAAGTCGGGATGACCCCCTAGCCTTAACAGTGCTCTACCCCCATTGGTATTCGTCCGAGGCGCTACCTAAATAGCTTTCGGGGAGAACCAGCTATCTCCAGGTTTGATTGGCCTTTCACCCCTAGCCACAAGTCATCCGCTAATTTTTCAACATTAGTCGGTTCGGTCCTCCAGTTGATGTTACTCAACCTTCAACCTGCCCATGGCTAGATCACCTGGTTTCGGGTCTATATCCAGAGACTGAACGCCCAGTTAAGACTCGGTTTCCCTACGGCTCCCCTAAACGGTTAACCTTGCCACTGAATATAAGTCGCTGACCCATTATACAAAAGGTACGCAGTCACGCTTCGAGGCGCTCCTACTGCTTGTACGTACACGGTTTCAGGTTCTATTTCACTCCCCTCACAGGGGTTCTTTTCGCCTTTCCCTCACGGTACTGGTTCACTATCGGTCAGTCAGTAGTATTTAGCCTTGGAGGATGGTCCCCCCATGTTCAAACAGGATATCACGTGTCCCGCCTTACTCGTTTTCACTTAAAATGCGTTGTCGGTTACGGGGCTATCACCCTATACTGCGAGACTTTCCAGACTCTTCACCTGACGCATTAAAAGCTTAAGGGCTAATCCAATTTCGCTCGCCGCTACTTTCGGAATCTCGGTTGATTTCTCTTCCTCCGGGTACTTAGATGTTTCAGTTCCCCGGGTTTGCCTCGTTATGCTATGTATTCACATAACGATACGTGCTTATGCACGTGGGTTTCCCCATTCAGAAATCCCAGACTCAAATGGTTATTACTACCTAATCTGGGCTTATCGCAAGTTATTACGTCTTTCATCGCCTCTGACTGCCAAGGCATCCACCGTGTACGCTTAGTCACTTAACCATACAACCCCAAAGGGTCTTGCTTACGCAATGCAGTTGCTACGCTGCAGTATGACGTTTCCAAGGTGCGTTATCTCTTTATTATGAGCGAGATAACATTCGATTTTGCCGGACTCAAATTTGAATGCATTCTGGCAAGAATACATTCCCAAGAACACTTGAATGTGTGTTGGTACCTAATGATTAAATCATTAGGATTTGAGAACTTTTAAATTTGATAAATAATGAAATCACATTATTTATCGTCAGCTTTCCAAATTGTTAAAGAGCATGATTCTTTGCTAATAAATAGCTTTCGAAACCATTTTTAAGAGTACTTAAGCAAATACGCTTAAAGATGGTGGAGCTATGCGGGATCGAACCGCAGACCTCCTGCGTGCAAGGCAGGCGCTCTCCCAGCTGAGCTATAGCCCCAAAACTTAATGTTTCATCCAATATCTTTTGGGAAAGAAATTGGTGGGTCTGAGTGGACTTGAACCACCGACCTCCCGCTTATCAGGCGAGCGCTCTAACCAGCTGAGCTACAGACCCAACATTAAACTCTTAACTTTTTCAAACCATATCAATCTGTGTGGACACTCATCGTGAGTAATCATCGTATAAGGAGGTGATCCAGCCCCAGGTTCCCCTAGGGCTACCTTGTTACGACTTCACCCCAGTCATGAACCACAAAGTGGTGAGCGTCCTCCCGAAGGTTAAACTACCCACTTCTTTTGCAGCCCACTCCCATGGTGTGACGGGCGGTGTGTACAAGGCCCGGGAACGTATTCACCGTGACATTCTGATTCACGATTACTAGCGATTCCGACTTCATGGAGTCGAGTTGCAGACTCCAATCCGGACTACGACGCACTTTTTGGGATTCGCTCACCATCGCTGGTTGGCTGCCCTCTGTATGCGCCATTGTAGCACGTGTGTAGCCCTACTCGTAAGGGCCATGATGACTTGACGTCGTCCCCACCTTCCTCCGGTTTATCACCGGCAGTCTCCCTGGAGTTCCCACCATTACGTGCTGGCAAACAAGGATAAGGGTTGCGCTCGTTGCGGGACTTAACCCAACATTTCACAACACGAGCTGACGACAGCCATGCAGCACCTGTCTCAGAGTTCCCGAAGGCACCAAGCTATCTCTAGCGAGTTCTCTGGATGTCAAGAGTAGGTAAGGTTCTTCGCGTTGCATCGAATTAAACCACATGCTCCACCGCTTGTGCGGGCCCCCGTCAATTCATTTGAGTTTTAATCTTGCGACCGTACTCCCCAGGCGGTCTACTTAACGCGTTAGCTCCGAAAGCCACGGCTCAAGGCCACAACCTCCAAGTAGACATCGTTTACGGCGTGGACTACCAGGGTATCTAATCCTGTTTGCTCCCCACGCTTTCGCATCTGAGTGTCAGTATCTGTCCAGGGGGCCGCCTTCGCCACTGGTATTCCTTCAGATCTCTACGCATTTCACCGCTACACCTGAAATTCTACCCCCCTCTACAGTACTCTAGCCTGCCAGTTTCAAATGCGGTTCCGAGGTTGAGCCCCGGGCTTTCACATCTGACTTAACAAACCACCTGCATGCGCTTTACGCCCAGTAATTCCGATTAACGCTCGCACCCTCCGTATTACCGCGGCTGCTGGCACGGAGTTAGCCGGTGCTTCTTCTGTCGCTAACGTCAAACGATGAAGCTATTAACTTCAACGCCTTCCTCACGACTGAAAGTACTTTACAACCCGAAGGCCTTCTTCATACACGCGGCATGGCTGCATCAGGCTTGCGCCCATTGTGCAATATTCCCCACTGCTGCCTCCCGTAGGAGTCTGGACCGTGTCTCAGTTCCAGTGTGGCTGATCATCCTCTCAGACCAGCTAGGGATCGTCGCCTTGGTGAGCCATTACCTCACCAACTAGCTAATCCCACCTGGGCATATCCTGAAGCGAGAGGCCCGAAGGTCCCCCTCTTTGGTCCGTAGACGTTATGCGGTATTAGCCATCGTTTCCAATGGTTATCCCCCACATCAGGGCAATTTCCCAGGCATTACTCACCCGTCCGCCGCTCGACGCCCAACAAATCACCCGAAGGGTCAATGTTGTCGTTTCCGCTCGACTTGCATGTGTTAGGCCTGCCGCCAGCGTTCAATCTGAGCCATGATCAAACTCTTCAATTAAAGTTTTTTTGGTCTTGCGACCGGCTCAATGAATACTGACTTCAAAACTGTTCCTTACTCGAAAGTAAGAAGTAATTTTAAAGCTATTATCGTTCCAACAGAACGATAATGAATTGACTGTGCCAATGATTAAAAATCATTGTATTGGTCACTCAGTTCATTGATAAATCTTTTCGATTATCATCAACGAGTGCCCACACAGATTGATAGGTTTAAATTGTTAAAGAGCTTTGCTTTCAGTGCCTTAGCACTTAAGCGAGGTGCGTATAATACGCTCTCTACTTTGAAAGTCAACATAAAACTCTAAGAAATTTCTTAAAATCTTATGGTGACTGAACTCAATTTGAGTTCAATCAAAATTAAAGCCTGGCGATGTCCTACTCTCACATGGGGAAGCCCCACACTACCATCGGCGCTATTATGTTTCACTTCTGAGTTCGGCATGGAATCAGGTGGGTCCACAATGCTATGGTCGCCAAGCAAATTTTAAAATTCGGAAAACTGTTATTTAAAAGTCATATACACATTCAAAGTTCTTACTTCGAGTCCACAAAACCCCTTGGGTGTTGTATGGTTAAGCCTCACGGGCAATTAGTACAGGTTAGCTCAATGCCTCGCAGCACTTACACACCCTGCCTATCAACGTTCTAGTCTCGAACAACCCTTTAGGACACTTAAAGTGCCAGGGAAGACTCATCTCAGGGCTCGCTTCCCGCTTAGATGCTTTCAGCGGTTATCGATTCCGAACTTAGCTACCGGGCAATGCCATTGGCATGACAACCCGAACACCAGAGGTTCGTCCACTCCGGTCCTCTCGTACTAGGAGCAGCCCCCTTCAATCTTCCAACGCCCACGGCAGATAGGGACCGAACTGTCTCACGACGTTCTAAACCCAGCTCGCGTACCACTTTAAATGGCGAACAGCCATACCCTTGGGACCGACTTCAGCCCCAGGATGTGATGAGCCGACATCGAGGTGCCAAACACCGCCGTCGATATGAACTCTTGGGCGGTATCAGCCTGTTATCCCCGGAGTACCTTTTATCCGTTGAGCGATGGCCCTTCCATTCAGAACCACCGGATCACTATGACCTGCTTTCGCACCTGCTCGAATTGTCATTCTCGCAGTCAAGCGGGCTTATGCCATTGCACTAACCACACGATGTCCAACCGTGTTTAGCCCACCTTCGTGCTCCTCCGTTACTCTTTGGGAGGAGACCGCCCCAGTCAAACTACCCACCAGGCACTGTCCTCACCCCCGATAAGGGGGCTAAGTTAGAACATCAAACATACAAGGGTGGTATTTCAAGGATGGCTCCAACGATACTGGCGTACCGTCTTCAAAGCCTCCCACCTATCCTACACATGTAGGCTCAATGTTCAGTGCCAAGCTGTAGTAAAGGTTCACGGGGTCTTTCCGTCTAGCCGCGGGTACACTGCATCTTCACAGCGATTTCAATTTCACTGAGTCTCGGGTGGAGACAGCGTGGCCATCATTACGCCATTCGTGCAGGTCGGAACTTACCCGACAAGGAATTTCGCTACCTTAGGACCGTTATAGTTACGGCCGCCGTTTACCGGGGCTTCGATCAAGAGCTTCGACCGAAGTCTAACCCCATCAATTAACCTTCCGGCACCGGGCAGGCGTCACACCGTATACGTCATCTTACGATTTTGCACAGTGCTGTGTTTTTAATAAACAGTTGCAGCCACCTGGTATCTGCGACTCCTAGTAGCTCCATCCGCAAGGGACTTCACCGCCAAGAGCGTACCTTCTCCCGAAGTTACGGTACCATTTTGCCTAGTTCCTTCACCCGAGTTCTCTCAAGCGCCTTGGTATTCTCTACCCGACCACCTGTGTCGGTTTGGGGTACGATTTCTTATAATCTGAAGCTTAGAGGCTTTTCCTGGAAGCATGGCATCAATGACTTCACTGCACGTAGCAGCTCGACATCGTATCTCAGCGTTAAGAAAGTCCGGATTTACCTAAACCTTCCGCCTACATACTTGAACCTGGACAACCATCGCCAGGCCCACCTAGCCTTCTCCGTCCCCCCATCGCAATTATAAGAAGTACGGGAATATTAACCCGTTTCCCATCGACTACGCCTTTCGGCCTCGCCTTAGGGGTCGACTTACCCTGCCCCGATTAACGTTGGACAGGAACCCTTGGTCTTCCGGCGAGGGGGTTTTTCACCCCCTTTATCGTTACTCATGTCAGCATTCGCACTTCTGATACGTCCAGCAGCCCTTACAGACCACCTTCAACCGCTTACAGAACGCTCCCCTACCCCGCATACAAAGTATGCAGCCGCAGCTTCGGTGTATAGCTTAGCCCCGTTACATCTTCCGCGCAGGCCGACTCGACCAGTGAGCTATTACGCTTTCTTTAAATGATGGCTGCTTCTAAGCCAACATCCTGGCTGTCTGAGCCTTCCCACATCGTTTCCCACTTAGCTATACTTTGGGACCTTAGCTGGCGGTCTGGGTTGTTTCCCTCTCCACGACGGACGTTAGCACCCGCCGTGTGTCTCCCGGATAGTACTCAATGGTATTCGGAGTTTGCAAAGGGTTGGTAAGTCGGGATGACCCCCTAGCCTTAACAGTGCTCTACCCCCATTGGTATTCGTCCGAGGCGCTACCTAAATAGCTTTCGGGGAGAACCAGCTATCTCCAGGTTTGATTGGCCTTTCACCCCTAGCCACAAGTCATCCGCTAATTTTTCAACATTAGTCGGTTCGGTCCTCCAGTTGATGTTACTCAACCTTCAACCTGCCCATGGCTAGATCACCTGGTTTCGGGTCTATATCCAGAGACTGAACGCCCAGTTAAGACTCGGTTTCCCTACGGCTCCCCTAAACGGTTAACCTTGCCACTGAATATAAGTCGCTGACCCATTATACAAAAGGTACGCAGTCACGCTTCGAGGCGCTCCTACTGCTTGTACGTACACGGTTTCAGGTTCTATTTCACTCCCCTCACAGGGGTTCTTTTCGCCTTTCCCTCACGGTACTGGTTCACTATCGGTCAGTCAGTAGTATTTAGCCTTGGAGGATGGTCCCCCCATGTTCAAACAGGATATCACGTGTCCCGCCTTACTCGTTTTCACTTAAAATGCGTTGTCGGTTACGGGGCTATCACCCTATACTGCGAGACTTTCCAGACTCTTCACCTGACGCATTAAAAGCTTAAGGGCTAATCCAATTTCGCTCGCCGCTACTTTCGGAATCTCGGTTGATTTCTCTTCCTCCGGGTACTTAGATGTTTCAGTTCCCCGGGTTTGCCTCGTTATGCTATGTATTCACATAACGATACGTGCTTATGCACGTGGGTTTCCCCATTCAGAAATCCCAGACTCAAATGGTTATTACTACCTAATCTGGGCTTATCGCAAGTTATTACGTCTTTCATCGCCTCTGACTGCCAAGGCATCCACCGTGTACGCTTAGTCACTTAACCATACAACCCCAAAGGGTCTTGCTTACGCAATGCAGTTGCTACGCTGCAGTATGACGTTTCCAAGGTGCGTTATCTCTTTATTATGAGCGAGATAACATTCGATTTTGCCGGACTCAAATTTGAATGCATCCTGGCAAGGATACATTCCCAAGAACACTTGAATGTGTGTTGGTACCTAATCACTCTTTACTTAAAAAGAATCACTAGGATTTGAGAACTTTTAAATTTGATAAATAATGAAATCACATTATTTATCGTCAGCTTTCCAAATTGTTAAAGAGCAAGTTTGTTTCCTATAAAGGAAAAAACCATTTTTAAAGACACTTAATTTTCTTAATAAGAAAATGCGTTTAAAGATGGTATCCCGTAGGGGAGTCGAACCCCTGTTACCGCCGTGAAAGGGCGGTGTCCTAGGCCTCTAGACGAACGGGACATAGGCATCTCTTAACTTTCTAAACCATATCAATCTGTGTGGACACTCATCGTGAGTAATCATCGTATAAGGAGGTGATCCAGCCCCAGGTTCCCCTAGGGCTACCTTGTTACGACTTCACCCCAGTCATGAACCACAAAGTGGTGAGCGTCCTCCCGAAGGTTAAACTACCCACTTCTTTTGCAGCCCACTCCCATGGTGTGACGGGCGGTGTGTACAAGGCCCGGGAACGTATTCACCGTGACATTCTGATTCACGATTACTAGCGATTCCGACTTCATGGAGTCGAGTTGCAGACTCCAATCCGGACTACGACGCACTTTTTGGGATTCGCTCACCATCGCTGGTTGGCTGCCCTCTGTATGCGCCATTGTAGCACGTGTGTAGCCCTACTCGTAAGGGCCATGATGACTTGACGTCGTCCCCACCTTCCTCCGGTTTATCACCGGCAGTCTCCCTGGAGTTCCCACCATTACGTGCTGGCAAACAAGGATAAGGGTTGCGCTCGTTGCGGGACTTAACCCAACATTTCACAACACGAGCTGACGACAGCCATGCAGCACCTGTCTCAGAGTTCCCGAAGGCACCAAGCTATCTCTAGCGAGTTCTCTGGATGTCAAGAGTAGGTAAGGTTCTTCGCGTTGCATCGAATTAAACCACATGCTCCACCGCTTGTGCGGGCCCCCGTCAATTCATTTGAGTTTTAATCTTGCGACCGTACTCCCCAGGCGGTCTACTTAACGCGTTAGCTCCGAAAGCCACGGCTCAAGGCCACAACCTCCAAGTAGACATCGTTTACGGCGTGGACTACCAGGGTATCTAATCCTGTTTGCTCCCCACGCTTTCGCATCTGAGTGTCAGTATCTGTCCAGGGGGCCGCCTTCGCCACTGGTATTCCTTCAGATCTCTACGCATTTCACCGCTACACCTGAAATTCTACCCCCCTCTACAGTACTCTAGCCTGCCAGTTTCAAATGCGGTTCCGAGGTTGAGCCCCGGGCTTTCACATCTGACTTAACAAACCACCTGCATGCGCTTTACGCCCAGTAATTCCGATTAACGCTCGCACCCTCCGTATTACCGCGGCTGCTGGCACGGAGTTAGCCGGTGCTTCTTCTGTCGCTAACGTCAAACGATGAAGCTATTAACTTCAACGCCTTCCTCACGACTGAAAGTACTTTACAACCCGAAGGCCTTCTTCATACACGCGGCATGGCTGCATCAGGCTTGCGCCCATTGTGCAATATTCCCCACTGCTGCCTCCCGTAGGAGTCTGGACCGTGTCTCAGTTCCAGTGTGGCTGATCATCCTCTCAGACCAGCTAGGGATCGTCGCCTTGGTGAGCCATTACCTCACCAACTAGCTAATCCCACCTGGGCATATCCTGAAGCGAGAGGCCCGAAGGTCCCCCTCTTTGGTCCGTAGACGTTATGCGGTATTAGCCATCGTTTCCAATGGTTATCCCCCACATCAGGGCAATTTCCCAGGCATTACTCACCCGTCCGCCGCTCGACGCCCAACAAATCACCCGAAGGGTCAATGTTGTCGTTTCCGCTCGACTTGCATGTGTTAGGCCTGCCGCCAGCGTTCAATCTGAGCCATGATCAAACTCTTCAATTAAAGTTTTTTTGGTCTTGCGACCGGCTCAATGAATACTGACTTCAAAACTACTATGTAATTTTAAAGCTATTATCGTTCCAACAGAACGACAATGAATTGACTGTGCCAATGATTAAAAATCATTGTATTGGTCACTCAGTTCATTGATAAATCTTTTCGATTATCATCAACGAGTGCCCACACAGATTGATAGGTTTAAATTGTTAAAGAGCTTTGCTTTTCGATGATTCCTTTTGTGAGGAGCCTCTCAAAGCGGACGGCCATTCTAGCGATTTGAACCTCAGTGTCAAACACTTTTTGAATTTAATTTTCTAAGAGAAGTTAAACTCAATTTGGTTCGGCTAGTTAGCCTACTGAAACACTGCGAAGCGTTTCCGCTGTTGCCGTGTCAGTGAGGGCGCATTATAGAGAGCTGAGTCACATTGGCAAGGGCTTTTTTAAAGTTTTATTTCAAGCGTTCATAAAACAGACAAAAACGGTTTTTGCGACATATTAGACGTGATCAGAGGATAAAATTGGAAAAATTATTGTGGCGTGCGTAATATCTATGTGTCTGTTTTGTTAATGAATTTCACATCCATCAATTCACCAATATAGTGATAAGCGAATTATGAACTCAAACAAGTCTCTATTGATTGTCATCATCCTTGCAGTAGCTGGTTCAGCACTTGTATCTCTCATGCCTTTACATCCTGCTATTGCTTTCTGTTTAGGCGTAGCCGCAACTGCCCTAATCTTATGGCAGAAACCTGCTCGTACTACTTCAAACTCTAATCCCTCTTATTCTTCTTATTCTTCTTCCTCCGAATCAGCTTCGAGTGATGAGAACACCACCTTATATGTGGGCAACCTTTCCTACAAAGCGAGCGAATCTCATGTAAAGGAGCTATTTGAAGAATACGGCACTGTTTATAGCGTGCGTCTAATGAAAGACAAGCGAACGGGTAAACGTCGTGGTTTTGGTTTTGTTGAAGTAGAGAATGACGATGCTGATGCAATGATTGCATCTCTTAATGAGCATGAGTATATGCAAAGAACGATTAAGGTCCGTGTCGCCAATGAACCTAAGCACCCTACAGCGGCTGAATCTTAATCAGGGAAAAACCTAACTCAGTAAAAGAGGATTGTAGCGCTGATCTGGAATACGGCTCCGCGCTACAAAACACATCGTAGCTCAAATCACCGTTAGAATGAGTTATTGAACTCTCGTTAAGTAAAAACTCTACCCTTCTTGATATCGCATCACCTGAATCCACTAACGTCACATCATTACCTAACACCTGGCAAATTTCGTTTCTTAATAGCGGGAAGTGGGTACATCCTAATACAGCAACATCAATATTGCCTTTCAAAGGCTGTAACACTTGGTCCAATACTGCTAGGTCAACATCGACCCCTCTGAGTTTCTGCTCTGCCATATCCACCAGCTCAGTAGTACCGACCATTTTGACGTCTTTATCCTTAGCAAAGTCTTTTATTAAGTCATGGGTGTACTCTCTCGTCACCGTAGCCGGAGTAGCAATAAGACCAACACCAAGGTTTGCGCGTTGTGAAGCTGGCTTAATAGCGGGAACAACACCCACGATAGGAATAGAGAATTTCTCTCTTAGTCTAGGAAGGACGACTGTACTTGCGGTATTGCACGCGATCACGACTAAAGAAATGCTCTGAGTCTCAATAAAGTGCTGAACATACTGTTCCACTCGATCAACTAACTCATCTTGCGCTAGCTCCCCATAAGGGTATGCCTGATTATCGAATGCATAGGTAACACTCACCCAAGGAAGCCTTGCCTTTATATCTTTAAATACAGAAATGCCACCCACTCCGGAGTCAAACATTAAGATTCTTGTTTCAGGCATTGGCGCTCTTAGTCAGGTTTGGATTATTAATGGGAGGCTACTCTATCAAAATACACGACATAGTTAAGTCATCTAATATTATAACGAAGTAAAAATTACAGCACGGTTTTATGCGCAGACAACTATTATTGAATCAAATATCTAGTGCACACAATCTATACTCCGGAGGCTGATGAGTATAGAATCTGCGCCTCTTGTTTCAAGTCAGGAAAAGTGAATGGCCAACCCAAATGTAAACTCTGAGTCTTATCAGGTGCAGTTAGACGATAAAACCGCACGTCTGCAAGAGATGTTTAGCGAATATACGATGCCATCATTAGAAGTTTTCACTTCTGATGAGCAGCATTACCGAATGCGAGCAGAGTTCCGCGTTTGGCACGAAGGTGAAGACCTGTACTACGTGATGTTTAACCAACAGACACGCGAAAAATACCGTGTTGACCAATTCCCTGTTGCTAGCCGTTTGATCAATGACTTGATGCCACTATTAGTTGAAGCGGTAAAAGAACACGACGTGCTACGTCATAAACTTTTCCAAGTAGACTTCCTTTCTACACTTAGTGGTGAAATTCTAATTTCACTTCTATATCACAAGCAACTTGATGATGAGTGGCAAGAAAGAGCCAAGGCTCTTAAGCAGCGTCTCAATGATGAAGGGTTTAATTTAAATCTGATCGGTAGAGCTAGGAAGATGAAGGTCGTCCTAGATAGAGACTACGTAATTGAAAAGCTAAATGTGTTTGGTAAGACTTACACATATCAGCAAGTTGAGAATAGCTTTACTCAACCTAATGGCCGTGTTGCTGAGAAAATGCTGGAGTGGGCAGTAGACTGCACCAAGGAATCTAAGGGTGACTTGTTAGAGCTTTATTGTGGTAACGGTAATTTCTCACTAGCGTTAGCGCAAAACTTTAATCGTGTATTGGCTACTGAGTTGGCTAAGCCATCTGTAGACTCAGCCCAATACAATATTAAAGCCAACGAAATAGACAATGTTCAGATCATACGCATGTCTGCTGAAGATTTTACTGATGCGATGGAAGGTAAGCGTGAGTTCCGTCGTCTTAAACAGGCTAATGTTGATTTAAGCAGTTACGACTGCAATACCATCTTTGTTGATCCACCTCGTTCAGGTATGGATGAAGGTACCTGTCGCATGGTTCAAGGTTACGAACGTATTTTATACATTTCCTGCAACCCAGACACATTGAAAGATAATTTAGAGATTCTATCCGAAACTCACAACATTACTCGTTATGCCCTGTTTGACCAATTCCCCTATACCCATCATATGGAAATGGGAATAATGCTTGAGCGCAAAGCCTAACCAATAAAAAAGAGCGGATATCCGCTCTTTTTTTTATCTTCCTAGGTAACCTAGCTTTCTTCCTACCCAGAGTAGCAACAGCAAGGTAAAGACGATTGAAAAGAAATTTGAGCCTGCTTCTGGATATTGCGCTTTTAGAAATGCGCCATGTCCAAAGAAACCAATAAAGAAACTACCTAACCCTAGCAACGGGAAGTCCTCATCGACAGGCTTACTTAAATAGTTTTGATAAATCACTTGGACGGCTAGCACCAAGCAGATTAATGGGAAAATTGAAAAGGAATAACCTGGTACTGATAGAGAAGACAGTAAAGCACTGCCACTCATTCCACAAACCAGCGCTAACAAAAGTGACTTTTTATCTGAAGCCAACGCCTCTTTCTTATCTGTCATAGAATCCTCTTAATCATTCTTGTTTTGAAATTGATTCATAGCGTGGGCACCCAAAGAGATCATTCGTACTTGATCAACCAGTCTTTGTCTGTGTGCCGCACGTTGGTTGGGCTCAATATCTAGAAACTCCGCACCAGAGCTAAATACTAAAGTAACAATAGCTTCAGCCTGTAGCGATGCAATCTCTCTAGGCAATTGTTGCGCATTTAAATAGTCCGCTAGTTCAGCACAAAAGAACTGAATTTCTCGGGCTACTGCAGCACGGAACTCTTCCGATGTCCCCGAGCGCTCACGCAATAAGAGTCTAAAGATATCTGGGTTCGTCTCGATAAATTCAACAAACGTTTCTATTGAAGTTTGAATCACACTCCGGTCAGGCTGAATTCTTTCGCGAGCTCTGCGCATCAACTGTCGTAACAACAAACCCGCTTCATCTACCATGACGATACCCAACTGGTCCATATCATCAAAATGTCGATAAAAAGACGTTGGTGCAATACCTGCCTCTCTAGCCACTTCCCGAAGGCTCATACTAGAAAAGCTTCTGCCAGCAGATAACTGTCCAAACGCTGAGTCGATAATCGCTCTTCTGGTTTTTTGTTTTTGCTCTGCCCTAACGCCCATATTCCATTCATACTCTTTTTGACCTGCCCCAATAAAACATAACTGCTTCTCTATTTGCAAACTCTCACTACCCACAAAGTGATCTTTATTGTGAGACTGACCACTTAGCCACCACTAAATGATTTACCAATGTCAACAAAGGTTTAAAATGCCATTAACAAAACAAGGAGGTTTCAGTGAGTTCTTCATCGCATTTTGATGTAATCGTAATTGGTAGTGGCCCCGGAGGCGAAGGGGCAGCTATGGGATTGACCAAGGCTGGCTTCAATGTTGCTATTATTGAGAAAGAAAAAAGTGTCGGAGGCGGGTGTACTCATTGGGGTACTATTCCATCCAAAGCACTAAGGCACGCCGTTAGCCGCTTCATTGAATTCAATAACAACCCTCTCTTTTGTAAAAACAATCGTAGCCTAGATGCCAGTTTTGATGACATCTTAGATCATGCTAAAACCGTTATCGACAAACAAACCACACTAAGGCAAGGGTTCTACGATAGAAATCAATGCACACTGATCTTTGGCGAAGCCAAGTTTTCCGACGCTCATAGTGTGCAAGTCACTGGAGAGGATGGACGAGTTAAGCAATATACTGCTGACCGATTTGTAATTGCGACAGGTTCACGTCCTTATCATCCAACTAATGTAGACTTCAACCACCAGCGTATCTATGACAGTGACTCCATCTTGTCTCTGCATCATCAGCCAAGACACATTATTATTTATGGTGCAGGGGTTATCGGATGTGAATACGCCTCTATATTCCGTGGTCTAGGCGTCAAGACCGACCTTATCAATACTCGCGATCAACTACTCTCCTTCCTAGATAAAGAGATCTCTGATGCTCTTTCTTATCACTTTGGTAGTAATGGTGTAGTCATACGCAACGGTGAGTCATTCGCAGAGATTGAAGGCACGGATGACGGGGTTATCGTCCATCTAGAGTCTGGTAAGAAAATGCGAGCCGATTGCTTGTTGTACGCGAATGGTCGAACAGGTAATACGGATACTCTCAACTTAGATGTTACGGGCTTATCAGCCGATTCACGCGGTCAGTTGAAGATCAATAGTAACTATCAAACCGACGTTGAGCATATCTACGCGGTTGGTGATGTCATTGGGTACCCAAGCCTAGCAAGTGCCGCCTATGACCAAGGCCGCTTTGTGGCGAAGGCGATTGCCGAGGGTGAGGCAACGCAGCGACTGATTGAAGATATTCCTACCGGTATCTATACCATTCCAGAGATCAGTTCTGTCGGTAAAACAGAGCAAGAACTCACCGCCGCAAAAGTGCCGTATGAAGTGGGACGCGCTTCCTTTAAGCATTTGGCACGCGCTCAGATTTCAGGTAAAGACATTGGCAGTTTGAAGATTCTCTTCCACAGAGAAACCAAAGAAATACTGGGTATCCATTGCTTTGGTGAAAGAGCCGCTGAGATTATTCACATCGGCCAAGCCATCATGGAGCAGCCTGGGCCTGCAAATAGCATCGACTATTTTGTGAATACTACCTTCAACTACCCAACTATGGCGGAAGCCTACCGAGTTGCGGCTCTGAATGGTTTAAACCGTTTATTCTAATTGCGATTAAGCATGGGCAGTTTCTAGAAACTGCCCTTTGTTCCACAAGCGAACAAACACCCAAGCCAATGTGGCTCCACGCATAGCCATAAAGCCCAACATAGCAATCCAAAGACTGTGGTTCTCAAGATAAGCAAAGCCAAAATAAAGTGCGAAGAACACTAGCGCTGCAACAAACATGCTATTTCTCATTTCCTTACCGCGTGTTGCGCCAATGAATATGCCATCAAAGAGATAACACCACATCGATACGATAGGCATGATGGCTAGCCATGGTAAGTATTCACGGGCCGTCGCCCTGACACTATCAATATCACTAATCAAGCCAACAATAATATTGCCACCAGCACCAAACAATAAGGCAAACCCACTACAGATGATAAGCCCCCAAAAGAAGGTACCTAGAATTGAAAGGGATAGCTCCTTCTTACTTTTCGCCCCTATGGCTTTTCCTACCATCGCCTCTATGGCATAAGCGAAGCCATCCATTGCATAGGACACCATGAGTACCAAGCTCATCAATACCGCATTCGCTGCCACGATATCGTCGCCAAAATTAGCACCTTGGAAGGTCATAAATGCCAACACAGCTTGCAAGCAAAGGGAGCGCAAAAATATATCTCGGTTCAAACGAACAAAGCGCGACAAGCCAGTGAACAGTTTGTCTATACCCAGGGATAGTATCTGCTTGGAGCTCAAGGATACGGCACTACTCCAAGACTTATGGCAAAAGTAAATGCCCACTAACGCGCCAGTATAGTCAGCAATTACAGATGCGGAAGCCGCACCCGCAACACCATAATCAAGAATCACCACAAATAAGATATCCAATGCAATGTTAGTGACATTGGTGATAATGACCATCCACATTGGGGCTCTTGCGTTTTGGTTTCCTAGTAGCCAACCAAGTAGCACGAAATTGACCATCGCAGCCGGAGCGCTCCAAGCTCTAATTATGAAATATTCATTGGCGTAGAATTGAACTTGCTCACTGGCATCACTGAATCCTAAAGCTAGGTTGATAATCCCTCGGTGTAATACCAAGAAGATCAGCGCAAAGGCCAGCGCCATAAAAATGCCTTGCAGTAGTACAAGGGCTAGCTTTCGAGAATCATCTGCTCCTTTTGCCTGTGCCGATAAACCAGTTGTCGACATACGTAGAAAGCCAAACAGCCAAAACACCATGCTGATCATCGTGCTTCCTAAAGCAACACCACCCAGATACCAAGAATGCTCTAAGTGACCCACTACAGCGGCATCAACTAACCCCAAAAGAGGAACGGTGATATTAGACAAAACCATAGGTATCGCTAAAGCGAGTATTCTCTTATGCAGACTGAGATCCATCAGAGAGCGAATAACGGGGTTTTGCATGACAATCCTTGAGGTATTTTAGGCAAAAAAAAGCAGCGCTCCGATAAAGGGCGCTGCATACAGTGAATCATAATTTTTAGGGTATTGGTATTACATCCAAGTACTATTACGGATGATCCCTACCGCTATCCCTTCGATTGCAAGATGTTGCTGTGTTAGGTCAACCTTGATTGGAGAAAGCTCTTCATTCTCAGGGTGCAGTAAAACTGTAGACCCTTTGCGCTCCAACCTTTTAACGGTTACATCTTCATCGACACGAGCTACGACTACTTGTCCGTCTCTGACATCTTGAGTTTTATGTACAGCCAGAAGGTCGCCATCCATAATGCCTATGTCTTTCATACTTTCGCCATGCACACGAAGCAGAAAGTCAGCTTTAGGCTTAAACATTTGGGGATCGACCTGATAGTGCGATTCTATATGCTCTTGAGCCAAGATCGGCTCACCAGCCGCTACATTACCAATTAATGGCAAGCCATCATCGTTAGCACTGTCTTGCAGAAGTATTCGAATACCGCGCGATGCGCCAGGGATGATCTCTATGACCTGCTTTTTAGCTAGAGCTTTTAGGTGCTCTTCGGCAGCGTTCGCTGAACGAAACCCCAGTTCGCGCGCAATTTCGGCTCTTGTCGGTGGCATGCCAGTATCTTCGATTTTCGCCTTGATAAGATCGAATACCTGCTGCTGTCTTTGGGTTAAGGGTCTCATACATCACCTGTTCTTTTATACAGTTCACTGTGAGTATATACAGCATGGTTAAATAATCAACCAGTTAGCCCTAATAAGCTGAAATTTAAGTTAAAAGAACAAAGCTTCAACCCAAATGTATAGAACTAGGCCCAAAGCAACAAACACAGCAGCTGAACCGATGTCTTTTGCTCTACCGGCCAATTCATGGATCTCAGAACCAATACGATCGACTACAGCTTCAACAGCTGAGTTCATTAGCTCGGCGATCAACACGATGAATAGTGACAATATCATCAACATTCTCTGCGTTTGGCTGACATCAAGAATGCATGCAATAGGAATGAGAAAGAGAGCTAAGAAAACTTCCTGACGAAACGCGGCTTCATGTTTAAAAGCAGCTTTAAGCCCCTGAATAGAATAACCCGTTGCTTTAATAACGCGTTTGAATCCTGTATTACCTTTCATTGATCACCTATTCTTTTTATCTTGCTGTGCTTTTTCATTTATTAACCTAACATTAAAACAATTCTGGTTAAAAGGTTCGACCAGTTCTGCTATTCTTGCGACGCTTATTTTACAACCTAGTCTTGAAGAGTCTTGGACGCCAAATATAAATTGGGACAATCATAAATATGTCTTCTGGTCATACACTGACGCAAACAGCTTTACGCTTTCCTTTGAAAGTATTGGTTAAGGGTAATGTCGTACCCCCTTCCCCTATTAGCGATCTCAACATAGATATAGAGAAACCTATTGTCTATGTGTTGCCGTTCGAATCTAATGTCGACCTTCTTTCTGTTCGTCGTCGAGCTATTCAACTTGGTTTACCTGATCCACTCCAACCTCTTGAAGTTGGAGGCAAAAGCTTTAGGCGCTATGTATTTATCTCTACAGGCAAACGCGACCGAGACAACGATACTCTTGACTCACTAGGATCTCAAAGCCTGTTTACGCAACTTCTCAAATTGCATCGTGAACAGTCAGATCTTGATGTGCAACTTATCCCAACCACCGTGATGTGGGGACGCAAACCAGGAAAAGAGGGGCAAGATAAGCCTTATCTAGAAAACCTCTCTCCTTGGAATAAAATGCAAGCAGTACTCTTTTCTGGACGCGATTGTATGATTCGTTTCAGCCCGCTAGTGTCTATGCGTTACATGGCAGACTCTCGAGGCTCTGATGAAACCATAGCTCAGAAACTGGCGCGCGTAGCTCGCATTCACTTCTCTAGACAAAAATTAGCGGCATCAGGGCCGAGCTTACCAAGTAGAGATGTTCTATTTGAAAGGCTGATTAAATCTGAGGCAATCAACAAGGCCATCGCTGATGAAGCTGCGGCTAAAAATATTAGTGTAGAAAAAGCTGAGCAACACGCCCTGAAGATAATGGACGAAATTGCCGCTAAATTCTCTTACTCACTGATCAAGCAAGGTAACTTTGTCCTGACATGGCTGTGGAACAGGCTCTATCAGGGCATCAATGTCAGCAATGCTTCGACAGTGCGTAAACTGGCGCAAGATGGACACGAGATTGTTTATGTTCCGTGCCACAGAAGCCACATGGATTACTTGCTACTTTCATACATTCTTTATCATGAAGGGATGGTACCTCCGCATATCGCAGCAGGTGTAAACCTGAACTTCTTCCCAGCAGGTCCTATCTTTAGACGTGGCGGCGCTTTCTTCATTCGCCGTAGCTTTAAAGGTAACAAGCTGTACTCCACCATTTTCCGAGAGTACCTAGCTGAGCTGTTTGCCAAGGGATATTCCGTTGAGTACTTCAGTGAGGGCGGTCGCTCTCGCACAGGCCGATTACTGCAAGCCAAAACCGGCATGTTAGCGATGACAGTACAGGCAATGCTCAGAGGGTTAAACCGCCCGGTAACCTTAGTCCCAGTATATATAGGCTATGAGCATGTAATGGAGGTTTCCACCTACGCTAAGGAGCTTCGCGGTAAACGCAAAGAGAAGGAAAATGCAGGACAAGTACTGCGCACGATTAGAAAGCTACGTAACTTTGGCCAAGGCTACGTAAACTTTGGCGAGCCTATCCCATTGAATCAGTATCTTAATGAGAATGTACCTGAATGGCGTGAAAGCATCGGTGCCGCAGAAGGTACTAAGCCAACGTGGATGACTCCAACGGTCAATGCCATCGCTGAAAAGATGATGACTCATATCAATGATGCTGCCGCGGCAAACGCATTGACCTTAACGGCAACGGCTCTATTAGCCTCAAGACAAAGGGCACTAACTAAAGAGAGCTTAATCAATCAGATTAATTGCTACCTGAGTATTCTACGCAATGTGCCATACACCAGCTTCGCCACCATGCCTGATAGCAGTGCCGAAGAGCTAGTGGCACACGCTACCTCACTGGACAAATTTGTAGTCGACTCGGACAGCATGGGAGAGATCATCTCCCTAGATCGCCATCAATCGGTATTGATGACTTACTACCGTAACAACATTATTCATATGCTTGCGCTACCTTCACTACTCGCACAGCTAATCATCCAGTTACCTGACTGCACGATTACGAGATTGAAACGTAATATCGCTGTTTTGTATCCGTTCTTACAAAAAGAACTGTTCCTCTCTTACGACAGTGAGCAATTGGAAGACAAAGTTGAACAAATAGTGCAGGAGTTTCTATCTCAGCAACTGATTGAGGTAGAGGGCGACATGGTTAATCTGAATCAGACCAACATCCATACCCTGCAATTACTGTCACGCACTATCTCCGAGACACTACAGCGCTACAGTATTGCGCTTAATCTATTGGCTGCTCAACCTGAGCTCGCTCAAGCAGAATTGGAGATGAGATGTCAGGATATCGCACAGCGCCTTGGTCGCTTGCACGGTATCAATGCGCCAGAGTTCTTTGATAAGGGCGTATTCGCAGCGTTATTCAGTACCCTAAAAGAGCAAGGTTACTTGAATGCAGAGGGTGAGTGCGATATCGAGCGTACTGAGAAGTTGGCTCAAGGCCTATTAGAAATACTTTCTCCGGAAGTGAAACTCACAATCAAAGAAGGTATCGCTCAAGCGGTATAAAGACTAAAAAAATCCCGGACTATTGAACAGTCCGGGATTTTTTATAAGTAAGTAACGAACAGTCCAATCGTAATGACCATTCCAACATAGTTATTGTTGAGAAACGCTTGAAAACAAAGAGCGCGATCTCTGGATTTTATCAACCACTGTTGGTAAACAAACAGCCCACCAGCCACCAGCACTCCCCAATAGAAAGCCGCACCAAGAGCCGCATTCTCACCAACAATCAAAAGCAAAATGATGGTGATAGCTTGCAAGATCCCTACGATCAATTTATCAAAACGCCCAAATAGTATCGCCGTAGATTTAATGCCTATCTTCAGATCGTCATCTCTATCTACCATGGCGTATTGGGTATCGTAGGCGATAGTCCAAAGCATATTGATAACAAATAGCAACCAAGCCAAAGGCGCTATGTGGCCAGATTCGGCGGCCCATGCCATTGGAATCGCCCAACTAAAGGCCATTCCCAATACCAGTTGAGGTAAGTGAGTAAAGCGCTTCATGAATGGATAAAGTGCTGCTAAAGCGACCCCCACAAACGAAAGCTGAATAGTCAGCGTGTTCATGGTCAGTACCAACGCAAAAGAGATAATACTTAGAACGCCAAATAGGGCCAATGCTTCTTTTGCTGAAACTAGGCCACTAGGGATAGGACGAAACTGGGTACGCTCAACATGCCCATCCAAATCTCTATCCGCAAAATCGTTGATCACACATCCCGCTGAGCGCATCAAAAAAACGCCTAAGCAAAATACAATCAATACGGTCCACTGTGGCCTTCCCTCCGATGCCATTACCAAGGCCCACAATGTTGGCCATAAAAGCAATAGACTACCTATAGGTCGATCCATTCTCATCAACTGGTAGTAGGCTCTCATTTTAGAGACCATTAATCGAATTCCTTGTCTGAATATACTGGGGACTTGGGCAAGAACAACTCTGCAACTAGCATAGGTGCCCCGTTCATCCACAGCCTAGAGCGTCTTGCTAGTAGAGGCTTACCTTCTACCTCAATAACACCAACCTGCAAGCCATCGCGATAGGCGCCTTCGGAACTAAATACCGTTACCCCTAATGGCAACTCTCCTTGATTCTCAAAATCATGAGAATGGGATTGCAGTGAGCTCTGAGGTATTAGCGTGCGGCCATATACCCAATCTTGACGATCTCCTCTAAGAATCACTTCACGTAGCAGGCAAACTTCTTTGTTTAACACTTGGGATTCTTGATCTGAGAGCTTCTCAGGTTGTACTTTGTTGCTCGTAAATAGCTCCACACTCAAATCAGAGCAAGAGAGAGACAATCTGTGAGATAGAGAGTCTTCTTCTAACAACCAGTGCTTTGCATTGTTATCCGGGAACTGAAAGTCGCTAGGGCTTTGCCAATTGATGTTTAGCAAGGCCTGCTGAAATGTCCTTATAGGGCTAGTCATACTTACTTCGTAACTCTTTACCAACCAATGGCAGCTGTATAAATAAAATATTGGAGCAATTGTACCAATCACGGTGCCAATAAGGTAACGCGGATCGTCAATTAAGTGTTGTGAGTTCGGTTTACGCTATCAAGCCAACCCAATAAATACCCAGCAACCAATCCCGCAAGATGCGCAGCATTTGCAATCGCCATGAACGGTTGTACAAAGCCAAGCACTAACCAAATCAACATGAAGGCGAGTATAGGCTTAGGGATATCTAAACCAAACTGCGGAGCTCTTACCGAGAGTACCCATATATATCCAACCAAGGCATACACAACACCGCTTAGGCCGCCAAAGTTTGCACCCTCAATCCAGTACTGCGCACAGCCCGACAAAAGAGCAGAAACCAAGAAGATCTTAGTCAGACGACCTCGTCCCAATCTTTGCTCAATATCTCCACCTAATTGCCACCACCATAGTAAATTAAAGGTGATATGCAAAACGGAGAAGTGCAATACAGCATGGGAAACATAGCGCCAGATCTGCCACTGTTGATCGGCCATTGCCGGAAAGTGCAACAAGGAGAATACCTGCTGCTGCATTCCTAATAAACGCAAACCATAAATCACAACACAGATAAGCATGACCAACAGCGTCATCGGCCCTGCTTTGGCCTTTATCATCTGCAAGAAACTCGGCGTTGAGTAACTAAACTTTTGAGTGCGCGTCTCAGCCATATCCCAAGAAGCCGCTTGGTACTTCTTATCGTTAGGGTTCTTGAGAAACAACTCAAGCTCTTGCTGCACCCGAGGCAACTCAGCGTCATCATGTAGCCAGAGTACAAACTGGCCATCACCTTCTGGCATCTGTGAAACAGTGATCCGTTGTGATGCCATGTAATCAATAAATGCTTGTGCTATTCGTGGATTATTAAGTTGTATAAGGCGAATCATTCATGCGCCTCTATTGGCAGTTGCTGTCGCTGCCAAGCCTCAAATCCCCCATCAACACTAAATACTTGTTCAAAGCCTTGGTTTAACAAATATTGAGCAGCCCCAACACTGCTAATACCGTGGTAGCACAAAACCAGAATAGGGTCTTCAAACTCCACTGAGTTCATGAACTCTGCGATAGTCTGATTGGTCAAGTGGTACGCTCCTACAGGATGAGCCACTGTAAAGGCTTGGATGTCACGAATGTCTACCAATCTCGCTTGTTGGGTGGTCTGCATTTGGTGTGCTTCATTCACACTAATTCGTTGTACTTCTTCCATTATTTATTTGTCCTCAAAAAATCCTATCCAAAGCCTCTGAAAAATTTCATACCCAGCATTGGGATAACAGTGATCAAATAGCCACCAGCTGTGGGTAAATCTGTGGATTACGTTGATAAAGTGTTTTGATTAAAAATGATCCACTATATCTAGTATTGATCCTTAATAATGTGTTGATTCTAAATTATCTATCCCCACTCGATTTATCGATGATAACCCTTGCTTTAACTGAGTTAAAGACATGCTATCGAAATTTATCCCACAGAGTTATCCACAGATTAAGCTTGTCATGAAACACAGAAACCGATCCCAATAAAAAAGGCCAAGATCTCGCGATCTTGGCCTTTAAAATTCTTTGTTTAACTTAGAGATCGCCGACCGCTAATTTAAGCTTTTTCATCGCATTCTTTTCTAGCTGACGAATACGCTCAGCAGAAACACTGTAGGTATCAGCTAGGTCTTGCAACGTTTGCTTCTGATCATCTAACCAACGTGCGCGCACAATGTGCTGGCTACGCTCATCCAAAGTTGCTAGAGCATTTGCTAAGCGAGCATTGGTATGGCTTTCCCAGTTGTCCGCTTCAACATTGTCTGCGATATCAGATTCTTTATCCTCAAGATAAAGAGCAGGCGCTACTGGGTTGAAGTTCGCACTGTCATCGTCATCTGCTGAAAACTCAAAGGTTGCATCTTGGGCAGCTAAGCGAGATTCCATTTCACGAACCTCAGATGGTGACACACCTAGCTCTTTTGCTACCGTTTCAACTTCACCGTTGTTAAACCAACCTAAACGCTTTTTGTTTTTGCGCAGATTGAAAAACAGCTTACGTTGAGCCTTTGTGGTCGCAATCTTAACGATACGCCAGTTACGCAATACGTACTCATGAATTTCAGCTTTGATCCAATGAACAGCAAATGAAACAAGACGAACACCCACTTCAGGGTTAAATCGTTTCACCGCTTTCATTAATCCGATATTACCTTCCTGAACTAAGTCAGCTAGAGGAAGACCATAACCAGAATAACCACGAGCAACATGAACAACAAAACGCAAATGAGACAAAATCAGCTCTTTCGCAGCCTCAATCTCACCTTTGTAATGTAAACGCTCGGCAAGATCTCGCTCTTTCTCTGCGGTCAACATTGGGTAACCGTTTGCAGATCTGATGTAGCTATCTAAGCTATCTTGAGATACTAGTGCCATTGAAAACGTTTTATTAGCCATTCAATCCCTCATTCATCGAACTTTACAACCTATTCGCTATTAAATTAGCTACTGCTAAAAAAACAGCGGACTGGACATTATGCACAGAAATTCATCGAGGGCAACCCCTCGACTGTGAGCTGAGACATACACTCAGCCTCTTCCCACCTACTGAGACAAGTAAATTCTACACAGGTTCAATTTCAGAAAGATGACGGCGTGCTGAGGCTTGAGCTGCAAATAAACCGAGAAAGCTACCAATTAACAATAAGATAATTGATTCATCAAAACTCAAAGGACTCAAAACGAAACTGCTGTCATATAACGATGCGACTGATTGAACCGTACTTCCCAAGAAAAGTGACAACGCTAAAGTAATTAACCACGCAAACAACGAACCCAATAAACCAAACCACATCCCGGTATAAAGGTAAGGGCGAAGAATGAAGCTATTGGTCGCACCAAGAAACTTCATTACTTGAATCTCTTCTTTTCTCGCTAACACATTAAAGCGCATGGTATTGCCAATAATAAGCACCACAGCGACCAACATCATGCAGGCAAGTGCTAGAGCAAGCGCACTACTAAGCGCCTTAATCGCATCAAAGCGTTGTAACCAGTCTTGATCCACTCGCACATCCGTGAAGACCTCAACTGCATTAGCAAGGTCGAGGATATGTTGTTGCGTGGTATCAGAAGCTTGTGCAGGATGGATCACCAATAGTGCCGGTAATGCATAATCATCTAGCAAGCTGATAGCATCATTAAACCCAGAGTGCGAACTAAGGTCCTGCAACCCTTGCTGTGAAGAAATGTATTCGACACTCGCTATCGCATCATCGCCTTCAAGCTGATCCTTAATCAGCATAATGCGCGCTTCTGGTGTACCCTCTTGTAAGTAAGCACTTACCGCAGCAGGCTGACTCACTTGTTCTGCGGCATCTAGAATATTCTTTGCTACAACATAAAGGCTAGATGGCAACGCGAGTACTATCGCGATAACCGCTAAAGTGAACAGGTTCCCCAAAGGCCTTTGAGCGATATCACTTAGTGAACCTTTGGCGACTAGATAGTGAGAGCGAAAGTACCCAATTTTTTGTACTGAACTCTTATTGGCCATAACCTTCTGCCTCGCTCAAAAATCCTTGGTTCAATTCAAAACGGCGATATTGCTTTCGAGTTTCCATCATACCGACATCGTGAGTCGCGATAAGAATAGAAACGCCCGCACGATTAAACTCTTCAAATAACCTAAAGATACGATTGGAGAGCTCTGGATCTAGATTTCCGGTTGGCTCATCAGCAAGCAATAATGTCGGTCTGTTGACTACAGCGCGAGCAATACCTACTCGCTGCTGCTCTCCACCCGACAATTGGGTAGGTAGACAACGTGCCTTATCTAGCAAGCCAGTTTTATCCAAGGCCGCATTTACTCGACGTTTAATCTCGTTCTCTGCGATGGATTCGATGCGCATAGGCAAAGCCACATTATCATAGACACTTCTGTCCATCAGAAGGCGGTGATCTTGAAAGACTATGCCGATATTACGTCTAAGTAGAGGGATCTCTTTATCACCAATACGCGTAATGTCATGGCCATTGAACGCTATCTTACCGTCGGTAGGACGCTCCATAGCGCAAATCAGTTTGAGCAAAGTACTTTTGCCCGCCCCAGAGTGACCACCTAAAAAGGCCAACTCGCCCTTTCTTAGATGAAAGTCCACTTTCTGCAAAGCTTGATGGCCGCCGCGATAAGCCTTGCTAACCTGTTGAAAGTTAATCACTAAATCGTCCTTGCTGTGAGGTACTAATCTTCTCTACTAAACAATGCGTCGATGAACTCCTGAGTCTCAAATGGACGCAAATCATCAATACCCTCACCCACACCGATATAACGAATTGGGATCTTAAACTTGTCGGCAATAGCGAAGATAACACCACCTTTTGCTGTACCATCCAGTTTAGTCAACGTAATCCCAGTTACCGGAGCTACATCGCTGAATAGTTTCGCTTGGCTCATTGCGTTTTGACCAGTACCAGCGTCTAACGTCAACATGATCTCATGTGGAGCGCTGTCATCAATTTTCTTCATTACGCGAACAATCTTACGAAGCTCTTCCATAAGGTTGCTCTTGTTCTGTAGGCGCCCGGCCGTATCTGCAATAACAACATCGTAGCCTCGAGCTTTAGCTGCTTCGATTGCATCATAGATAACAGAAGCACTATCTGCTCCCGTGTGTTGAGCAACAACAGGAACATCATTGCGTTGTCCCCATACTTGAAGTTGCTCTACTGCCGCAGCACGGAAGGTATCACCCGCAGCTAGCATCACTTTTTGTCCTTGAGACTGGAATTGCTTGGCTAGCTTACCAATAGTTGTCGTTTTACCGACACCATTCACACCCACCATTAAAATAACGTATGGTGTTTTTTGCTCATCGATCTGCAACGGCTGCTCTACTTGCGCTAATATCTCGGCAAGTTCCAACTTCAGTAAGTCATATAGCGCTTCACCGTCTTTTAACTGCTGGCGAGAGGCTTTCTCTGTGAGGCTATCGATGATTTTCATGGTTGTTTCCATGCCTACATCAGCAATCAGAAGTTGCTCTTCCAGCTCTTCAAACAAATCATCATCAATCTCTTTGCCCTTAAACAGGCCAAAGAAACCCGCACCAATATTTGCTTTAGTACGAGCAAGACTGCGTTTTAGTCGAGCAAAGAAGCTTTCTGTTGGCTTTTCCTGAACCTCAGGTTGAATAACTTCAGGTGCTTTTTCTTCTGCTTCTAGCTGTTCCGGCTCTTGCTCGCTTTCTTGTTCAACGGGTTGTTCTTCAACAGGCTCTAACTCTACGACTTCGTTCTCAAGCGTTTCGGTCGGCGTAGCTTCCTGCTCAGCAACTTCAGCTTCAGGCTGCTGCTGTTCATTAATGTCCGCTTCTTTTTGTTCTGGTTGTGTTTGTTCCTCTTCACCAAAACCAAGCCAAGACAATAAGCCGCGTTTTTTCTTATCCGTCATCGGAGACTATCCCAGTTACTTTATGATTCGTGCATATATACCGTGCCAATCGGCACGGTACGTTCAATTAGCGATGATTAATCTCGTGTTTACGAGTACAATTTTAAAATAATCAATAGGGTATGATACCACTTATTCGATGGCCAAAAACAGCATGAGAAAACATCAACGCACCTCTTCTTCACAAAATAGCAAGGGTTCAGGCTCAATCCGCATCATCAGTGGCTTGTGGCGCGGACGAAAATTACCTGTTCATGATGCAGAAGGATTACGTCCAACGACAGATCGAGTGAAGGAAACCTTGTTCAATTGGATTGCCAATGACATTCCACATGCACGTTGCCTAGACCTGTTCGCAGGCTCTGGAGGGCTAGGATTTGAAGCGGCTTCAAGACAGGCGGAAGAAGTCACCTTGATAGAGTTAAATAGCCAAGCTTTTCAACAGCTTCAACAAAACGCACAGACCGTTAAAGCGACAAACATCAACGTATTGAATCAAAATTCACTAAACTTCTTGAAACAAGAAGGGCAGCCATACGATATTGTGTTTATCGACCCTCCATTTAGACAAGGTTTACTAGCAGAAAGCATAGAACTGTTGGAAAACAATCACTGGCTCAACGATCAAGCATTGATTTACATTGAGACTGAAAAAGAATTGGAGATGCCTGCCCTGCCAGAAAACTGGCAATTACATCGTGAAAAAGTGGCGGGACAAGTTAGATTTCAACTATTTATAAGAGAGCAGTAATGAAATATCTTTTAATGCTAGCAAAGGCCGCAATCGCCTTTGTGTGGTTTGTATTGATTTTTAATATTTTTCATCCGTTTCCGGGTAAAGCCGCTATCGCACTTTACATCATGACCGCATTCCTACTCATGATGCATGGTCTTCAATCGGCAATATTCCTTGGTGCTTTTGGAGACAAAGTGAAACTTACGTCTTGGGAAAAATGGTCTATCTTAATCTTCGGTATCTTTGCCCTACTCGATATTCGACGTAAATACATGATGGATTAGTCAGAGTTAGACAAACCGAAAAACGCACTTGAAAGTGCGTTTTTTTGTGCTTAAAACCATACACTTCAGATCCAAAAAAGCCCCATTCTTTCGAGTAGAGCTTCGTATGATTGTCGGTGAAGAGGGATTCGATGCGACTGGGCTTTCAGCTCCAGACGCAAAAAAGCCCTACTCTTTCGAGTAGGGCTTCGTATGATGGTCGGTGAAGAGGGATTCGAACCCCCGACCCTCTGGTCCCAAACCAGATGCGCTACCAAGCTGCGCTATTCACCGACTTATGTTTCGTTCTGATTAAATCAAAACAGGGAACCGAGGTTACCTTAATCAATGGGGTGGCTAACGAGATTCGAACTCGCGACCACCGGAATCACAATCCAGGGCTCTACCAACTGAGCTATAGCCACCACTGATCTTTTATTGCCATCGCATATTTGCCATGACCAATTGTAGTGGTCGGTGAAGAGGGATTCGAACCCCCGACCCTCTGGTCCCAAACCAGATGCGCTACCAAGCTGCGCTATTCACCGACAAATTTCATCCCGATTTAAAATCGAAATAGGAAACCGAAGTTACCGAAATAATGGGGTGGCTAACGAGATTCGAACTCGCGACCACCGGAATCACAATCCAGGGCTCTACCAACTGAGCTATAGCCACCACTATTTTTTGCCAATATGCTGTTTCTCAAAACAAGCTTCCGGATGGTACGCCCGAAAGGATTCGAACCTTCGACCTTTGGCTCCGGAGGCCAACGCTCTATCCAGCTGAGCTACGGGCGCATGCCCTATCGGCGGAGTGGAATAATACGGATATCACACTTTGCCGTCTAGTACTTTTTCAGATTTTTTTTGTGTTTGCGCTTTTTTTCTACGAAAACGATCACTTATAGTAGGTTTCGAGATGTGATTTAACCCTCGCCCCAGTAAAGATATGGTTTAATGCAACAATCATAAGATATATAATCACTCAACATTTACAACACCTTAACAGTTAGTTGTTCCATTTTGTGCGAACTGCGTACAAATGTTCATCTGGTTGGCGCTTACTCAGGAATTAAAAGAGAGTTAATGGATATGTCTCGTAAACTTATAACCCTATTTACAGCCGCGCTTGTATTCTCCGGAGCTAGCTTCGCCTCTTCGAGCCAAGAAGATTATGATGCGATTGCTGAGCGAATTAAGCCAGTGGGCGATGTTTATCTTGCTGGAGCAGAACCAGAGCAAGAAGTTGCCTCAGGCCCTCGAGACGGCGCAACTATCTATGGAACATTCTGCGTAGCTTGTCATGGTACAGGTGTGAGCGGTGCTCCTAAAATCAACGATGCGGCAGATTGGAGCGCACGTATTGCTCAAGGTAAAGAAACGATGGCAGATCACGCTATCAACGGCTTCAACGCAATGCCTGCACGTGGTGCTTGTATGGATTGTAGCGATGACGAAATCATTGCCGCTATCGACCATATGATTGCCGACCTTTAAAAGAAAGGCCTGCTGATACAAGCAAAAAAGATGGCCAAGGCCATCTTTTTTAATTTTAAATCAATTACTTTTTGAACATTGCTCTTAGATTTGCAATATGGGCCTGTCCTTTTTCCATACGCTCTTCTTTGGTTTGTTCTTTCTTCTTGGCTTCCCACTCTAAGTCATCGAATGGAAGCTCATCTAAAAATCGGCTTTGGGTTGGCTTGATAAGCTCACCGTATTGACGACGTTCTTTACACACAGTAAAACTCAATTCTTTCTGGGCACGAGTAATGCCGACATACATTAAGCGACGCTCTTCTTCGACGTTATCTTCATCAATGCTGGTTTGGTGTGGCAAGATCCCCTCTTCAGCCCCCATCAGATAGACATAAGGGAACTCGAGTCCTTTTGATGCATGCAAGGTCATCAATTGAACCTGATCGGCCTCAGCATCATCTTCTCCACGCTCCATCATGTCACGCAGGGTTAAGCGTTGAACAACTTCCTTAAGAGTCTTCTCTTCTTTGTCGTAGTTGTCCCCTTCAAGATCGGCCACTATCCAAGAATAAAGATCTGACACATTCTTCATGCGCATTTCGGCTGCTTTAGGGCTAGAAGACGTTTCATACAGCCAGTCTTCGTACTTGATATCACGCACTAGACTGCGAACGGCCTCAACGGTATTGCCACGCTCAGCGTTGTCTCCCACCCTGACGAGCCATTCCGTAAAGCGGCGCAGGCTTTCTAAACCCTTACCAGTGAGGGTCTGCTCTAATCCAAGCTCAAACGATGCCTCGAACAAACTCTTCCCGCGCATGTTGGCATAACTGCCTAATTTCTCGAGGGTGACAGGGCCTATCTCTCTGCGTGGCGTATTCACGATACGCAAAAACGCATTATCGTCATCCGGGTTCACAAGCACTCTTAGGTAGGCCATGACATCTTTGATCTCAGCTCGAGCAAAAAACGAAGTCCCGCCAGAAATACGATAAGGTACTCGGTTCTGCATTAACGACTTTTCAATCAGACGCGATTGATGATTGCCGCGATAGAGAATGGCGTAATCTTTGTAGTGGGTGCGGTTCACAAACTTATGAGCAATTATCTCACCTGTAATTCTCTCGGCTTCATGGTCTTCATTTTTGGCCAAGAGTACTTTGAGCTTTTCTCCATCAGGTATCTCTGAGAAGAGTTTCTTCTCATACACGTGTGGATTGTTTGCAATTAAGATGTTTGCCGAGCGCAGGATGCGACTGGTAGAGCGGTAGTTCTGCTCCAGTTTAATCAGTTTCAAGCTTGGGTAATCTTCACCAAGCAAAACCAAGTTTTGAGGCTTAGCACCACGCCAAGAATAGATAGACTGATCATCATCGCCTACCACAGTCAATCGCCCACGCTCACCAACCAACAGCTTAACAAGCTCATACTGACTGGTGTTGGTATCTTGGTACTCATCTACTAGAAGGTAACGAATACGAGCTCTCCAACGCTCTCGCACTTCCTCGTTTTGCTTTAAAAGCAATACAGGCATCAGAATCAAGTCATCAAAGTCTAAGGCGTTGTAGGCAACCATTTGGCGCTGGTACATCTCGAAACAGTCGGCAAATAACGTATGTTGTTCACCCTGCGCCGAGGCTCTTGCTTGAGCTGGCGTCAGCATGTCGTTCTTCCAGTTTGAAATGGTACTGACTAGCTGACGGAGCAAATCTTTATCACCATCTAACAAGTCTTCCGTAAGCTCTTTGAGCATCGAAAGCTGGTCTTGGTCATCAAAAAGAGAAAAGCCGGCCTTTAGGCCTAGTGCTTTGTATTCTCGGCGAATGATATTTAGACCTAAGGTATGGAAAGTAGAAACCATTAAGCCTTTTGACTCATTCTTGCCCAAAGTCTGCCCAACACGCTCTTTCATCTCTCGTGCTGCTTTGTTGGTAAAAGTCACCGCTGCGATATTGCGAGCCTTATAGCCACATTGCTGAACTAAATAGGCAATCTTGTTAGTAATGACTCGAGTTTTACCTGAGCCTGCACCGGCCAATACCAGGCAAGGCCCTGACACAAATTTTACCGCTTGGTCTTGCTGTGGATTCAGTCTCATAACGCCACCGAGATACAAAAAAGGGCTCTAATCATACTGGTCACCTTGCTCATTTCCAATCGAATTTTCCTTTTCCAGATGCTTACCTATGCTTACAAATGGTTGCATTTCGTTAATCGATCATTAGAATGAATGAACGTTCATTCATTTGGGTGGGGAATGTTATATCTATGGCATCAAAAACCAAGCGCAAAGACATCTTAGAAGCTGCTGTGACTATTTTGGGTCGTGATGGCTTCAACGGCCTTTCGATTCAAAAACTTGCGAAAGAAGCCAAGATGGCGGCAGGCACTGTTTATCTCTACTTCAAAGACAAGGATAGCGTAATCGCAGAGGTTAGACTCTGGCTAACAAAGCAGGTCGCCGACATTATTCAGAAGGATGTGCTCCCTAATCAGTCTCTCTATAAAAGGTACGAAACTATGTGCCACAACGTATGGAGTATTGGGGGATCGCAACTCGGGTTATTACAAACTCGAATGCAATATGAGTCGTTACCTTCGCCTTTAAGCAATGAAATTCGAAACCTAGAGAAAAAACTGTTTGATCGGCTGCTCAATGTCTTTGAAGAGGGCAGACAGTCCGAAGAACTTAAAAATTTACCCGATTCGGTTTTATATAGCCTAAGTCTGGAAAGCTGTGTTGCATTAACTCGCAAACATTTCCAAGGAATAGAACCCATCGACAGCAAAACTTATCAACTGGCCATCCAAGCAAGCTGGGACGCCATTACAACTAAATAACTGGAGAACCGTTCCATGAAAAAGTGGACACTAATCATGCTTATTATTGCTATCGCCCTGTTCGGTAGCGTGATTGGCTTCAATATCTTCAAACAGCAGAAGATAGCGGAATACATGGCGAATCGCCCAGAGCCAGAGTATCCAGTTACCGTAATGACGGCCTCTGCTGAAGAGTGGACGCCAAGCATCGACGCGATTGGATTCATTGAACCACTGCAGGGGGTAACACTGACTGCAGAGGCAAGTGGCATCGTAACCAAGATCAACTTTGTCTCAGGTCAGCAGGTTTCTAAAGGTGCCTCTTTGGTGCAACTGGACTCTGATGTTGAAAAAGCGAATCTACAAAGTGCTCAAGCGCGATTCCCTGCTTCAGAAGCAAAATACAAACGTTACAAAGGCCTGATTAAGAAAGGCGCTATCTCTCAAGCAGACTTCGATGATGCTGAAGCCTCCTACTTGTCGTTGAAAGCCGATATTGCTGGCCTAAAAGCAACGATCGATCGCAGAGACGTGAATGCACCGTTTTCAGGCGTGATTGGTATTCGCGGTGTTAACCTTGGTGAGTACATGCAAGCCGGCAGCCGAATCGCTCGCTTAGAAGACATTAGTGTCATGCGTATGCGTTTTACTGTTTCGCAAAATGATATCTCTCGTATCAACATTGGTCAGGCGATTCGCATCGAAGTTGACTCTTACCCAGGTAGCATTTTTGATGGCACTATTTCTGCGATAGAGCCAGCAATTAACTATCAGAGTGGTTTGCTACAAGTGCAGGCTGAGATCCCAAATACTCAAGGTGAATTGAGATCGGGCATGTTCGCTCGCGCACAAATTGTATTACCAAAACTTCAAGATCAGGTTGTACTGCCTCAAGTAGCCATCACCTATACCCTATACGGCGATAGCGTATTCGTTCTCGATGAAGAAACTCATCGTGTTGCACAGCGTGTCATTAAGACAGGTGAGCGCGACCAAGATAAAGTGCGAATTCTAGATGGTGTTAAGCCTGGTGAAGTGGTTGTGACTTCTGGTCAAGTACGCCTAAGTAATGAGTCTAAAGTGAAGATTGTGGAAAGTGACGCTACTACTCCACCTGCTGAACTTCCGATGCTGTAAGGGATAAATAATGCGATTTACAGACATTTTCATAAAGCGCCCAATACTCGCGGTCTCTATCAGCTTTTTGATAGCCCTGCTAGGTATGCAAGCCATCTTCAAGATGCAGGTGCGTGAATACCCTGAAATGACCAACACTGTGGTTACGGTATCAACCAGTTACTACGGTGCTAGTGCTGATCTGATTCAGGGCTTTATTACTCAGCCACTTGAGCAAGCTATCGCTCAGGCTGACAATATCGACTTTATGACTTCTCAATCAGTGCTTGGTAGCTCTACCATTACTGTCACCATGAAGCTAAACACTGACCCGAATGCCGCGTTAGCGGACATACTCGCTAAAACCAACTCGGTTCGTTCTCAGCTTCCTAAGGAGTCGGAAGATCCTACTGTAACCATGTCGACAGGTTCGACAACCGCGGTTATGTATATAGGTTTCACTAGTGATGAGCTGGCTTCAAGCCAAATCACTGACTACCTTGAACGCGTTATTAACCCTCAGTTATTTACCGTGAATGGCGTATCCAAAATCGACCTTTACGGTGGTATGAAGTACGCACTACGTGTATGGCTAGATCCTGAAAAAATGGCCGGCTTGCAACTCACCGCAACTGACGTAATGGGTGTACTAGATGCTAACAACTTCCAGTCTGCAACGGGTCAGGCAACAGGTGCTTTAGTTCTCTACAATGGTAGTGCCAACACTCAGGTTTCCAACGTCGAAGAGCTAAAAAACCTCGTTGTTAAACAAGACGGTGGTCAAGTGGTTCGCCTTAGCGATATAGCAAAGGTAACCCGTGAGAAGAGTCACGATATCTATCGCGCAAGTGCCAATGGTCAAGAGGCGGTTGTAGCTGCAATCAACGGTGCACCAAGTGCTAACCCAATTAACATCGCTGCTGATGTTCTAGAGCTTTTGCCACAACTCGAAAAAAACCTGCCTACCAATATCAAGATGCAGGTAATGTATGACTCAACAGTTGCGATCAACGAATCAATTCAAGAGGTAGCAAAAACCATTCTTGAAGCGGCTCTAATTGTATTGGTCGTAATCACCTTGTTCTTGGGCTCTTACCGTGCAGTACTGATCCCTATCGTGACCATTCCGCTATCACTTATTGGTGTAGCTATGTTCATGCAAGCTTTAGGGTTCTCTTGGAACTTGATGACCTTGTTGGCAATGGTATTGGCAATCGGCTTGGTAGTGGATGACGCCATCGTGGTACTGGAGAACGTCGACCGGCATATTAAGCTGGGCGAAACCCCGTTTAGGGCCGCGATTATCGGTACTCGAGAGATCGCAGTTCCAGTTATTGCAATGACTCTGACTCTCGGTGCAGTTTACGCTCCAATTGCCTTAATGGGTGGTATAACAGGTTCTTTATTTAAGGAATTTGCTCTCACCTTGGCAGGAGCGGTATTTGTCTCTGGGATTATCGCGTTGACGCTAAGTCCTATGATGTGCGCAACCATCCTTAAGCAGAATGAACAACCGAACCGCTTTGAGCAATTTGTTCATAAGAAACTGGATGCCCTAAGTGAGTCTTATGCTGCTGCACTTGCTTCAGTTATGCAGCACCGAAGCGTAGTCATTGTCTTTGCATTGATTGTATTCGGTAGCTTACCCTTGCTGTTCAAGTTTATTCCAAGTGAATTGGCACCGTCAGAAGATAAGGGTGTGGTTATGATGATGGGTACAGGCCCATCGAATGCGAACCTGGATTACCTGCAGAACACCATGAATGATGTCAATGATATCCTCAACGAGCAGCCAGAAGTCGCCTATGCACAGATCTTTACCGGTGTACCTAACTCAAATCAGGCATTTGGTATCGCGTCTTTGAAACCGTGGAGTCAGCGTGAAGCGAGCCAATCTGAGATCACTAACCGCGTTTCTGGCTTAATCTCAGATGTACCTGGTATGGCAATCACTGCATTCCAGATGCCAGAGCTTCCTGGTGCAGGTTCAGGCCTTCCGATTCAGTTTGTTATCACTACACCAAACAGCTTCGAGAGTTTGTTCCAGATTGCGACCAACACACTTGCTGAAGTAAATGCAAACCCACAGTTTGTCTATTCAGATCTCGACCTGAACTATGATTCAGCGACGATGAAGATCACCATAGATAAAGACAAAGCAGGTGCTTATGGCGTTACCATGCAAGATATTGGTATCACTCTAAGTACTATGATGGCTGATGGTTATGTTAACCGTATCGACTTGTATGGTCGTTCATACGAGGTTATCCCACAGGTAGAGCGTAAGTTCCGAATGAACCCTGAATCAATGAACAACTATTACGTACGTTCATCTACAGGCGACTCTGTACCATTGGGCAGTTTGATATCCATCGATGTTATTCCTCAGCCTAGGTCTTTACCTCACTTTAACCAGTTGAATTCAGCAACTGTGGGTGTGGTTCCAGCTCCTGGTGTTGCTATGGGTGATGCAATCGCATGGTTTGAAGCTACAGCAGCGGAAAAACTACCAAGTGGATACAACCATGACTATATGGGTGAATCTCGTCAATTTGTGACTGAAGGAAGCGCGTTATACACTACCTTCTTGTTAGCAATCGCGATCATCTTCTTGGTACTGGCGATACAATTTGAGTCTCTACGTGATCCACTAGTCATCATGGTATCCGTACCACTGGCGATTAGTGGAGCGTTGATAGCGTTGGCTTGGGGACTATCAACTATGAACATCTACTCACAGGTAGGATTGATTACGCTGGTTGGTCTTATTACCAAACACGGCATCTTGATCTGTGAGGTAGCAAAAGAAGAGCAGTTACATCATCAACGTAATCGTATTGATGCAGTGATGGCGGCAGCTAAGGTACGTCTGAGACCTATCCTAATGACCACTGCAGCAATGATTGCAGGTTTGATACCTCTAATGTACGCAACAGGTGCAGGTGCAGCACAGCGCTTTAGTATAGGTATCGTAATTGTTGCCGGTCTTGCCATTGGTACTGTGTTTACTTTGTTCGTACTGCCAGTTATCTACAGCTTCCTTGCTTCCGAGCACAAGCCATTGCCAGAGTTTGATGAAAACGAAATCGTTGAATCAAACTAATCCAAGGTAATTAACGTAAGAAGGCTCAGAAATGAGCCTTTTTTTATATCAAAAACAAATATCTGTCTCGATATTGTTTGCGACAAGAGACGATGAATTGCTTAGAATATAACAAACGATTTTGGAGAAACGCCCCTATGTTCGACCCTAAAAAACTAGAGCAGATTGCAAAGCAAATTCATGAATCTATGCCTCAGCCAGTGAAAGACCTAGGCACTGACGTTGATCAAAAAGTCCGTCAAGTCATTCAAGCTCAACTAAACAAGCTAGACGTGATCAGTCGTGAAGAGTTTGAGGTTCAAACCCAAGTATTACTTCGCACTCGTCAAAAGCTGAACGAGATGGAAAAGAAGATGGCCGATCTAGAAGAGAAGCTTTCGACTAAAGGCGAATAACCACCTCACGCACAAACAAAAAGGCTTGGTATTTTCATACCAAGCCTTTTTTACGTTAACAGTACCGCCGAACTCATCGGCGGACTTTTAATTAACGATTAACCACCAACAGCAATACGCTTCATGTCAGTCATGTAGCCACGTAGTTCTTCACCTACGTACTCAACTGGGTGGTTACGAATTGCTTCGTTCACTTCGATTAGACGTTGGTTGTCAGCGTAGTTAGATGCTTCGCCTAAGCCTTTACCGATAACGTCTGTTGCTACTGAAGGCATGAACTTCTCACGTAGAAGCGGAGTTGCTACGTTTGCGAATAGGTAGTTACCGTACTCAGCTGTATCAGAGATAACAACGTTCATTTCGTATAGACGCTTACGTGCAACTGTGTTCGCGATTAGCGGAAGCTCGTGCAGTGATTCATAGTAAGCAGATTCATCGATAATGCCTGAAGCTGTCATTGCTTCAAACGCAAGCTCAACACCAGCGCGAACCATAGCGATCATTAGGATACCGTTATCGAAGTACTCTTGCTCAGAGATCTCTACATCAGACTCTGGGTAGTTTTCGAAGTCAGTTTCACCTGTCTCTTCACGCCACTTGAATAGGTTAACATCGTCATTTGACCAGTCAGCCATCATAGTGCGAGAGAATTCGCCTTGGATGATGTCATCCATGTGCTTGTTGTAAAGCGGACGCATAAGATCTTTAAGCTCTTCAGAAAGGTCAAAAGCGCGGATCTTAGCAGGGTTTGATAGACGGTCCATCATGTGAGTGATACCACCGAACTTCAGTGCTTCAGTGATTGTTTCCCAGCCGTACTGAAGAAGCTTACCTGCGTAACCAGCATCGATGCCGTCAGCAATCATCTTCTCGTAACATACGATAGAACCCGCTTGTAGCATGCCACAAAGGATAGTTTGCTCACCCATTAGGTCAGACTTAACCTCAGCAACAAAAGAAGACTCTAGACAACCTGCGCGGTGACCACCTGTACCTGCAGCCCAAGCTTTAGCGATATCCCAACCTTCGCCTTTAGGGTCATTTTCTGGGTGAACAGCGATCAATGTTGGTACGCCGAAACCACGCTTATACTCTTCACGAACTTCAGTACCTGGGCACTTAGGTGCAACCATCACTACTGTAAGGTCTTCACGAATCTGCATGCCTTCTTCAACAACGTTAAAGCCGTGAGAGTAGCCTAGTGCAGCGCCTTCTTTCATTAGAGGCATTACTGTTTCAACAACATTGCTGTGTTGCTTGTCTGGAGTTAGGTTAACAACTAGGTCTGCTTGAGGAATTAGAGTCTCGTAACTACCTACTTCAAAGCCATTCTCTTTTGCGTTTTTGAAAGATTGGCGTTGCTCATCAATAGCAGCTTGGCGTAGTGCATAAGATACATCTAGGCCAGAATCGCGCATGTTCAAGCCTTGGTTTAGGCCTTGAGCACCACAACCTACGATAACCACTTTCTTACCTTTTAGGTAATCAGCTTCTGTAGCAAATTCAGAACGGTCCATAAAACGGCAACGACCCAATTGGTCCAATTGCTCACGTAGGTTTAGCGTGTTGAAATAGTTAGCCATGACGGGCTCTCCTTAAAATTCTTTCCATAGTTCGGCTTTATTTGCCAATTGAGTTCATACTAATTCAGGTTGAAAGTTGCTTAAAGTGATATATTTACAACTAATCATTGCAAATTATGCAACAAGAAGATTACTCAAATGAACATCAAAAGCCTACAGATTTTTCTACATCTTTCTGAAAGTAAGAACTTCAGCAAGACTGCGTCCGCCATGCACATGAGCCCGTCGGCATTGAGCCGTCAAATAAAGCGCTTAGAACAAGAGGCAGAGCAGATTCTATTCATTCGAGACAATAGAAGTGTTGAGCTAACCACCGCAGGCAAAGAGCTACTCCCTGTTGCGCACAATATCGTGAATCAATGGCAAACCTTTACTCTTAACTTTTCTGATCATAAGGATGTATTAAAGGGGGAGATACGACTGTTTTGCTCGGTAACAGCAAGCTATAGCCACCTACCTCGCTTGCTTTCAGAGTTTCGATTACTGCATCCATTGATCGAATATAAACTCAGTACAGGGGACCCTGCACAAGCGATAGAGAAGGTGCTAAATGACGAAGCCGATATCGCTATTTCTGCAGAAAGTGACCAATTGCCCTCTAGGATTGCATTTGAGAACATCAGCGAAATCTCCTTGTCTGTTATAGCTCCTAAGGGAGTTGCCAATATAGAAAGCATGCTCACAGAGCCAGTCAACTGGAACGAAATCCCCTTTATTATTCCATCAGAAGGCACCGCACGTGATCGCTGCAATACCTGGTTTAAACGAAGTAAAATCAAACCCAACATTTATGCGCAAGTTGCGGGGCATGAAGCCATCGTTAGTATGGTGGCGTTAGGTTGTGGTATAGGAATCGCACCGGATGTGGTTATTAATAACAGCCCGGTAAAAGATCACATCCAGAAGCTGGATGTAGAACCTGTAAAACCTTTTAAGCTAGGTGTTTGTTGCAAGCGTTCTCAGCTTAACAATCCCCTAATAAAGGCTCTATGGAGCGTGGCCGAAGCAAATTATATTGCTAGTTAATGCTCCTGTTTAAAAGGCCATTTTGTATTCTAAATAGCCTTCACCATCAAAATCAGTATTGCTGTTTAGTACCTTACTTTTGCTTTCAGAGCCGTTGTAACCAAGACGAATTTGATGGTTCTTATATTGATAACTAATGAAAGTATCAACATAGATGCTTTCATAATCCGATTCACCTAAAGTGTAAAATGGGTCAACACCCAGTGAAAAACCTGACCCGAGCTTAAATCGGTTATAAAACCCAACGGTTCCAGTAGCGATCCACTCGTCATCAATGACCTCTATGGAACCTAAAGTGGCAATGGGGTAAATGGTCCAAACCTCTCCAACCTTTAGAGTTGATACAGCGCCAATGCTTGCAGAAGTGCCAAAATCATTATCCAGCTGTAACGTTGATTCGGCGTAAACGCCGATACCTTGCCATAAGTCCATATGGGCGTAACGTACATTAACCGCATCCATACCTTGCTTAGACTCTACAGCTAGCATGTTCTTACCCCATGCAAACCCTGCAGAGAGGTCAAAGTCACCATTAGTATATAAATGCGCTCCAACACTAGAGTAGACGGCAGTTGGATCCGCCATGTCGACCGGTTTGGATTGATTAGCGTCAGACTGAGCAAAGGTAATAGCAGGGACAAGATATAAGCAAGCTAGCAAAAAACGATTCATAGAGTCTCTCTTAACCAGAAGAGAGGCAAATCTACCCTAACCCTCTCTCTACTCCCAATGAAAGCGGAACATAACTGATATGCAATAGAAGGATTTTTATGTTTATAAACCCCGTCTAATGACGAGGCTTTTGAATTCAAACCTAGCGATGTCCTACTCTGACATGGGCGGTGCGGCGATCCGCAAACATACGCTACTTTTCTAAATCCTAGATACGACAAAGCCCCGTCTAGTGACGAGGCTTTTGAATACTAACCTGGCGATGTCCTACTCTGACATGGGCGGTGCGGCGATCCGCAAACACACACTACTTTTCTAAATCCTAGATACGACAAAGCCCCGTCTAATGACGAGGCTTTTGAATGCCAACCTGGCGATGTCCTACTCAGACATGGGCGGTGCGGCGATCCGCAAACACACGCTACTTTTTTCAGACCTATAAACGAAAACACCCCAGCCGATTGGCTAGGGTGTAAATTAGAACCTGGCGATGTCCTACTCTCACATGGGGAAGCCCCACACTACCATCGGCGCTATTGTGTTTCACTTCTGAGTTCGGCATGGAATCAGGTGGGTCCACAATGCTATGGTCGCCAAGCAAATTTTGTGTGCAATCAGACTGAATATCTAATAGCAAAATATGGTGCTAGTACCCAGAGTCGAACTGGGGACCTCACCCTTACCAAGGGTGCGCTCTACCAACTGAGCCATACCAGCAATTTGTCGTCTAGAAAGACGAAAAAACCCGCTTCAAAAGCGGGTTATTCAAAATTAAAGCCTGGCGATGTCCTACTCTCACATGGGGAAGCCCCACACTACCATCGGCGCTATTGTGTTTCACTTCTGAGTTCGGCATGGAATCAGGTGGGTCCACAATGCTATGGTCGCCAAGCAAATTTTAAAATTCGGAAAACTGTTATTTAAAAGTTCATATACACATTCAAAGTTCTTACTTTGAGTCCACAAAACCCCTTGGGTGTTGTATGGTTAAGCCTCACGGGCAATTAGTACAGGTTAGCTCAATGCCTCGCAGCACTTACACACCCTGCCTATCAACGTTCTAGTCTCGAACAACCCTTTAGGACACTTAAAGTGCCAGGGAAGACTCATCTCAGGGCTCGCTTCCCGCTTAGATGCTTTCAGCGGTTATCGATTCCGAACTTAGCTACCGGGCAATGCCATTGGCATGACAACCCGAACACCAGAGGTTCGTCCACTCCGGTCCTCTCGTACTAGGAGCAGCCCCCTTCAATCTTCCAACGCCCACGGCAGATAGGGACCGAACTGTCTCACGACGTTCTAAACCCAGCTCGCGTACCACTTTAAATGGCGAACAGCCATACCCTTGGGACCGACTTCAGCCCCAGGATGTGATGAGCCGACATCGAGGTGCCAAACACCGCCGTCGATATGAACTCTTGGGCGGTATCAGCCTGTTATCCCCGGAGTACCTTTTATCCGTTGAGCGATGGCCCTTCCATTCAGAACCACCGGATCACTATGACCTGCTTTCGCACCTGCTCGAATTGTCATTCTCGCAGTCAAGCGGGCTTATGCCATTGCACTAACCACACGATGTCCAACCGTGTTTAGCCCACCTTCGTGCTCCTCCGTTACTCTTTGGGAGGAGACCGCCCCAGTCAAACTACCCACCAGGCACTGTCCTCACCCCCGATAAGGGGGCTAAGTTAGAACATCAAACATACAAGGGTGGTATTTCAAGGATGGCTCCAACGATACTGGCGTACCGTCTTCAAAGCCTCCCACCTATCCTACACATGTAGGCTCAATGTTCAGTGCCAAGCTGTAGTAAAGGTTCACGGGGTCTTTCCGTCTAGCCGCGGGTACACTGCATCTTCACAGCGATTTCAATTTCACTGAGTCTCGGGTGGAGACAGCGTGGCCATCATTACGCCATTCGTGCAGGTCGGAACTTACCCGACAAGGAATTTCGCTACCTTAGGACCGTTATAGTTACGGCCGCCGTTTACCGGGGCTTCGATCAAGAGCTTCGACCGAAGTCTAACCCCATCAATTAACCTTCCGGCACCGGGCAGGCGTCACACCGTATACGTCATCTTACGATTTTGCACAGTGCTGTGTTTTTAATAAACAGTTGCAGCCACCTGGTATCTGCGACTCCTAGTAGCTCCATCCGCAAGGGACTTCACCGCCAAGAGCGTACCTTCTCCCGAAGTTACGGTACCATTTTGCCTAGTTCCTTCACCCGAGTTCTCTCAAGCGCCTTGGTATTCTCTACCCGACCACCTGTGTCGGTTTGGGGTACGATTTCTTATAATCTGAAGCTTAGAGGCTTTTCCTGGAAGCATGGCATCAATGACTTCACTGCACGTAGCAGCTCGACATCGTATCTCAGCGTTAAGAAAGTCCGGATTTACCTAAACCTTCCGCCTACATACTTGAACCTGGACAACCATCGCCAGGCCCACCTAGCCTTCTCCGTCCCCCCATCGCAATTATAAGAAGTACGGGAATATTAACCCGTTTCCCATCGACTACGCCTTTCGGCCTCGCCTTAGGGGTCGACTTACCCTGCCCCGATTAACGTTGGACAGGAACCCTTGGTCTTCCGGCGAGGGGGTTTTTCACCCCCTTTATCGTTACTCATGTCAGCATTCGCACTTCTGATACGTCCAGCAGCCCTTACAGACCACCTTCAACCGCTTACAGAACGCTCCCCTACCCCGCATACAAAGTATGCAGCCGCAGCTTCGGTGTATAGCTTAGCCCCGTTACATCTTCCGCGCAGGCCGACTCGACCAGTGAGCTATTACGCTTTCTTTAAATGATGGCTGCTTCTAAGCCAACATCCTGGCTGTCTGAGCCTTCCCACATCGTTTCCCACTTAGCTATACTTTGGGACCTTAGCTGGCGGTCTGGGTTGTTTCCCTCTCCACGACGGACGTTAGCACCCGCCGTGTGTCTCCCGGATAGTACTCAATGGTATTCGGAGTTTGCAAAGGGTTGGTAAGTCGGGATGACCCCCTAGCCTTAACAGTGCTCTACCCCCATTGGTATTCGTCCGAGGCGCTACCTAAATAGCTTTCGGGGAGAACCAGCTATCTCCAGGTTTGATTGGCCTTTCACCCCTAGCCACAAGTCATCCGCTAATTTTTCAACATTAGTCGGTTCGGTCCTCCAGTTGATGTTACTCAACCTTCAACCTGCCCATGGCTAGATCACCTGGTTTCGGGTCTATATCCAGAGACTGAACGCCCAGTTAAGACTCGGTTTCCCTACGGCTCCCCTAAACGGTTAACCTTGCCACTGAATATAAGTCGCTGACCCATTATACAAAAGGTACGCAGTCACGCTTCGAGGCGCTCCTACTGCTTGTACGTACACGGTTTCAGGTTCTATTTCACTCCCCTCACAGGGGTTCTTTTCGCCTTTCCCTCACGGTACTGGTTCACTATCGGTCAGTCAGTAGTATTTAGCCTTGGAGGATGGTCCCCCCATGTTCAAACAGGATATCACGTGTCCCGCCTTACTCGTTTTCACTTAAAATGCGTTGTCGGTTACGGGGCTATCACCCTATACTGCGAGACTTTCCAGACTCTTCACCTGACGCATTAAAAGCTTAAGGGCTAATCCAATTTCGCTCGCCGCTACTTTCGGAATCTCGGTTGATTTCTCTTCCTCCGGGTACTTAGATGTTTCAGTTCCCCGGGTTTGCCTCGTTATGCTATGTATTCACATAACGATACGTGCTTATGCACGTGGGTTTCCCCATTCAGAAATCCCAGACTCAAATGGTTATTACTACCTAATCTGGGCTTATCGCAAGTTATTACGTCTTTCATCGCCTCTGACTGCCAAGGCATCCACCGTGTACGCTTAGTCACTTAACCATACAACCCCAAAGGGTCTTGCTTACGCAATGCAGTTGCTACGCTGCAGTATGACGTTTCCAAGGTGCGTTATCTCTTTATTATGAGCGAGATAACATTCGATTTTGCCGGACTCAAATTTGAATGCATTCTGGCAAGAATACATTCCCAAGAACACTTGAATGTGTGTTGGTACCTAATGATAAATCATTAGGATTTGAGAACTTTTAAATTTGATAAATAATGAAATCACATTATTTATCGTCAGCTTTCCAAATTGTTAAAGAGCAAGTTTCTTACGAAACCATTTTTAAATATTCTCTATTCTTTCTAGAGAAAAGAACAAAAACACTTAAAGATGGTGGAGCTATGCGGGATCGAACCGCAGACCTCCTCGCTGCCAGCGAGGCGCTCTCCCAGCTGAGCTATAGCCCCATCTGGAAGTTTTTCCTGCTCTAACTTTCTAAACCATATCAATCTGTGTGGACACTCATCGTGAGTAATCATCGTATAAGGAGGTGATCCAGCCCCAGGTTCCCCTAGGGCTACCTTGTTACGACTTCACCCCAGTCATGAACCACAAAGTGGTGAGCGTCCTCCCGAAGGTTAAACTACCCACTTCTTTTGCAGCCCACTCCCATGGTGTGACGGGCGGTGTGTACAAGGCCCGGGAACGTATTCACCGTGACATTCTGATTCACGATTACTAGCGATTCCGACTTCATGGAGTCGAGTTGCAGACTCCAATCCGGACTACGACGCACTTTTTGGGATTCGCTCACCATCGCTGGTTGGCTGCCCTCTGTATGCGCCATTGTAGCACGTGTGTAGCCCTACTCGTAAGGGCCATGATGACTTGACGTCGTCCCCACCTTCCTCCGGTTTATCACCGGCAGTCTCCCTGGAGTTCCCACCATTACGTGCTGGCAAACAAGGATAAGGGTTGCGCTCGTTGCGGGACTTAACCCAACATTTCACAACACGAGCTGACGACAGCCATGCAGCACCTGTCTCAGAGTTCCCGAAGGCACCAAGCTATCTCTAGCGAGTTCTCTGGATGTCAAGAGTAGGTAAGGTTCTTCGCGTTGCATCGAATTAAACCACATGCTCCACCGCTTGTGCGGGCCCCCGTCAATTCATTTGAGTTTTAATCTTGCGACCGTACTCCCCAGGCGGTCTACTTAACGCGTTAGCTCCGAAAGCCACGGCTCAAGGCCACAACCTCCAAGTAGACATCGTTTACGGCGTGGACTACCAGGGTATCTAATCCTGTTTGCTCCCCACGCTTTCGCATCTGAGTGTCAGTATCTGTCCAGGGGGCCGCCTTCGCCACTGGTATTCCTTCAGATCTCTACGCATTTCACCGCTACACCTGAAATTCTACCCCCCTCTACAGTACTCTAGCCTGCCAGTTTCAAATGCGGTTCCGAGGTTGAGCCCCGGGCTTTCACATCTGACTTAACAAACCACCTGCATGCGCTTTACGCCCAGTAATTCCGATTAACGCTCGCACCCTCCGTATTACCGCGGCTGCTGGCACGGAGTTAGCCGGTGCTTCTTCTGTCGCTAACGTCAAACGATGAAGCTATTAACTTCAACGCCTTCCTCACGACTGAAAGTACTTTACAACCCGAAGGCCTTCTTCATACACGCGGCATGGCTGCATCAGGCTTGCGCCCATTGTGCAATATTCCCCACTGCTGCCTCCCGTAGGAGTCTGGACCGTGTCTCAGTTCCAGTGTGGCTGATCATCCTCTCAGACCAGCTAGGGATCGTCGCCTTGGTGAGCCATTACCTCACCAACTAGCTAATCCCACCTGGGCATATCCTGAAGCGAGAGGCCCGAAGGTCCCCCTCTTTGGTCCGTAGACGTTATGCGGTATTAGCCATCGTTTCCAATGGTTATCCCCCACATCAGGGCAATTTCCCAGGCATTACTCACCCGTCCGCCGCTCGACGCCCAACAAATCACCCGAAGGGTCAATGTTGTCGTTTCCGCTCGACTTGCATGTGTTAGGCCTGCCGCCAGCGTTCAATCTGAGCCATGATCAAACTCTTCAATTAAAGTTTTTTTGGTCTTGCGACCGGCTCAATGAATACTGACTTCAAAACTACTATGTAATTTTAAAGCTATTATCGTTCCAACAGAACGATAATGAATTGACTGTGCCAATGATTAAAAATCATTGTATTGGTCACTCAGTTCATTGATAAATCTTTTCGATTATCATCAACGAGTGCCCACACAGATTGATAGGTTTAAATTGTTAAAGAGCGTTGCTTTTCGATGATTCCTTTTGTGAGGAGTCTCTCAAAGCGGACGGCCATTCTAGCGATTTGAACCTCAGTGTCAAACACTTTTTGAATTTAATTTTCTAAGAGAAGTTAAACTCAATTTGGTTCGGCTAGTTAGCCTACTGAAACACTGCGAAGCGTTTCCGCTGTTGCCGTGTCAGTGAGGGCGCATTATAGAGATACGCGTCACATTGGCAAGCGTTTTTTATAAGTTTTTTGCACTTTCTTTTTTTGCGTTCAACAAACAAACAACCCGCTTAAAAAGCGGGCTGTTTTATTAGGTTTGGAACGATTTTGCTAGCTTTAGATGAAAGCAAACGCATCAGAATAGATTTGTTCGACCTTAGCTTTCTTATTAAAGATAAATTGTTCTCTTGCACTACCTGCCATCTCAAATCGACCCGCTATATAAACGTCGTATTCAGATAGGTCCGAAAAATCCTGCATCACGGCTTGAAGAACATTACCGGTTTTTCCAGTCCAAACACCTTCATCATCTTCTACTACAGGAATAAAGTGGATATTTGAGTGCTGCTGTTCAATGGCCGTCAATTCATCAAAAGCATATAGCTGAGATTTACTTCTTGCTCCCCAATACAAATATATTGGGTTATTGATATTTTGGCTGATGCAGTGATCAAGAATAGAGCGCACGTAACTGAAGCCAGTTCCACCAGCAATAAGAAGCATAGAACGGTCACTGACTTTAAGCGCTGCATCGCCATGAGGAGCATCGATAACAATGTCACTACCATTGCTTAGCGCTTCATGCATACGATTAACCACTTCAAGAGCATAAGCATTTTCTTCTGCAGCACCAATATGAAGCTCTAGCTCTCCCTCATGTCGACAAGGGCTACTTGCAATTGAAAAAGGACGCTTGTCTTTCTCACCCATTACGACCATCAAGTACTGCCCCGCTTCAAACTCAACTGGAGTTTCAGGGTGCAGCAATACTCGGAATGTATTGCTGGCTAGGGGCTTGATTGATTTTACTTTGCAACGAATGGTCATATCTTCCTCTATATCCTTACTCATCAAAAGTAAGTACTAAATCTGTGTTAGCAAACGCTTGGCAAGCAAAGACCCAGCCTTGGGCTTGCTCTTTCTCTGTTAGCATAGGTTCTAACTGATACGCTACTGTACCAGTCTTTAATCGGCATAAACACATTCCACACGCTCCAACTTGGCACCGATTAGGGAATGCGATGTTCTGAGATAGAGCAGCGTCTAATATGGTTTGCTGTTCCTCTATCTCAAATATTACACCACTGGGTAAAAGTTCTACCTTGTACGTCATAAGATGTTGAGTTGTTCCCAGATCTTATCAATACGAGCAACGAGTTCTTTATCCTTATGGATAGGCCTACCCCATTCCCTCGTCGCCTCGCCTTGCAACTTGTTAGTCGCATCTATACCGAGTTGAGATTGTGGCCCATCGATAAATTTACTATCACGAGCGGGATCCATACGGGTGGTAATAGCCCAAATTACATCATTCCAGTCTCTAACATTGACGTCTTGATCGCAGACAATGACAAACTTCATCTCAGTATAATGAGAAAACTCCGCTAACACGGCATCGATCACTTCTATTCCTTGATGAGCTTGTTGCTTATCTATAGATAGGATAGCCATTCCGCCAAAGCCTGCTTCAGTTGGTAAATAACAATCCTTTATGCATGGAAGTTGCTGTTTTAGTCCGTCAAATAGTTGCTCGGCTTTTTCCTGCTGCAGAGCGGAGAAAGTGCTAGAGACGTCGCCATTAGACATTGCTAACTCTGCTGGCCACTTTATGGTTGCATCTAGTCCCATTTTCGAGCCTAGCCCAGCGACTGGTGAAGCAAAATCAAGAGAGTCTATCGGGGTGTTCTCAATCATCACAATGTCGCGTTTCGGCTGCATGTGCTCTGTCATTGTCGCGATAACTTGGTTCCAATCTCGAGCGTCGACGCTTTCATCACATACCAAAACGTATTTGGTGTACATAAACTGACGTAAGAAAGACCACACTCCCATCATCACGCGCTTAGCATGACCCGGGTACTGCTTTTTCATGGTCACAACCGCCATGCGATAAGAGCACCCCTCTGGAGGCAAATAAAAATCTTCTATCTCTGGAAATTGCTTTTGCAGAATAGGGACAAAGACTTCATTAAGAGCGACACCCAATACCGCAGGTTCATCTGGCGGGCGCCCTGTGTAGGTACTGTGATAGATAGGGTCTTTACGCATTGTAATATGCGTAATGGTAAATACGTTGTGGCTTTCTACTTCATTGTAATAGCCGGTGTGATCACCGTAAGGGCCTTCATCTGCAAATTCAGTAGGGTCGATATAACCTTCTAGCACAATCTCAGCACTGGCTGGAACATCTAGGTCGTTACTGATTGACTTAACCACTTCAGTTTTGCTACCTCTTAACAAACCAGCAAAGGCATATTCAGAGAGCGAATCGGGTACAGGTGTTACCGCACCAAGAATGGTTGCTGGGTCAGCACCAAAAGCCACCGAAACAGGAAATGGCTTTCCTGGATTGGCTTCTGACCAATCACGAAGATCTAGAGCACCGCCTCTATGCGCTAACCAACGCATAATGACTTTATTTTTACTGAGTTTTTGCTGGCGATAGATCCCAAGATTTTGTCGCTTCTGATTGGGTCCACGAGTCACCGTTAATCCCCACGTTAGTAGTGGAGCAACATCCTCAGGCCAACAACTCATTACGGGGATCTTATCTAAATCAACGTCCTCCCCTTGCCAGACGATATCTTGGCAAGGCGCTTTGCGAAGGCGTTTTGCCGGCATATTTAGGACTTGTTTGAATACAGGAAGTTTATCTAAGGCGTCTTTAAAGCCCTTAGGTGGCTCCGGCTCTTTAAGATAAGCCAGCAGTTTGCCTACCTCTCGTAGATCGCTGACTTGTTGACGCCCCATACCAAGAGCGACTCGTTTGGAAGTACCAAATAGATTGGTTAAGACTGGCACATCATAGCCAACTGGGTTCTCAAACAATAATGCAGGGCCACCAGCACGCAATGTTCGGTCGCTGATTTCTGTCATTTCGTAGTCGGGATCGACCGGATGGGAGATGCGCTTTAGTTGTCCTTCTTTTTCCAGAAGGGCAAGGAAGTCTCGCAAGTCTTTGCAGCTCATAACAATCCATTTAGCCTAAAAAGATGGGCGCAGTATAGCAAAAAGCCCATCACCTTCCGCTAACAAATTTAACGATTAAATATTTCTGGGTACTTACTTGCCCACTGGTTAAACCAACTATTGTACCCATAGCCTTGGAGGCTTTCAGTGATCACCTGAGCATCACCCTGATTCCTCATCCTAGAGACCAAAAAATCTTCTGCTGGTTGCGAGGTAGGCGCGTATTTGGCTAGCAGTTGCAAACTACGCTCGCTTAAGGAAGGATTCTGACTTGCCACGATCATTTGCTGTATTGAAAAGTCACTACCCTCTTGCCCTAGCCTTTCTAGCTCTCGGCTTAATGCGCTATCCGCTTTCATCTTCCACATAATATTGTAGAGATCAGGGTTATTGGATGTCGTGGCCATTGCGACCATCAGATCTGAACTTGGGAGCCAAGATAACACGCTATTATCTGTAATCTGACCAACAAGGTATGTTAAGCCTTCATCAGAGATCTTATCTATGTTGTTAATAAGTAGTTTTTCTCTTTGTGAAGTCTGCTCTGGGCTCTCCGTTAGCCACGAGCGTAAATCAAGTTGCTCATTCTCCACACCCACATACAAAGCTATCAATTGGTCATTTAGCTTCCAATCGTCAATAAGACGTTGTGCCATTAACTGATAAGAAAATGCTGGCGAAACAAATCGAAAACCATCCCCTTCTTCCACTATTTTTAGTGAAGGGGTTACCTTGCGTTGGGCATCAACAAAGACGGCTAAATCAGAGGTGTATTGAGGTGCGCTTTCAGAGATAGCCTTAATAGCGAGAAATCTAACAACTTCTTGTTGTGGCTGCTTAATTCGAAGCAGATTGAAATTTGCCTGATCGGATTGTTCGGATAGGGCGAGCGACACTATACGTTGCGCACTCTTCTGGGACTGAGCATCAGATAGCATTTGCTGCTTATCTTCAACACTAAGTTCAATGGCCTGTACTGCAAACGAGCAGCCAAGCATGGCAGTTAACAACGTAGCCAATAGCCTTTTGTGCATACTCTTACTCCCTGTAATCCTGTGTACCAGCTTAGTGGTACCATGCCGTCCTGGCATATAATTATCGTCGTGATTAAAAAAACGCCACCTAATTAGGTGGCGTATCATACGATAAGTTCAGTTAATTACAAATTTCTAAAGAAATCTGTTACTGGCGTCGCATTGCGTCGAAGAACTCATTGTTAGTCTTGGTCATTGCCAATTTATCAATCAGGAACTCCATCGCATCAGTCTCACCCATTGGGTGTACGATCTTACGAAGAATCCACATCTTCTGAAGCTCGTCTGGCTTAGTAAGCAGCTCTTCACGACGAGTACCTGAACGGTTGAAGTCAATCGCAGGGAAGACACGCTTTTCAGCAATCTTACGATTTAGGTGCAGTTCCATGTTACCTGTACCCTTAAACTCTTCGTAGATAACTTCATCCATCTTAGAGCCGGTATCTACCAACGCTGTTGCGATAATAGTTAAGCTACCACCCTCTTCTACGTTACGAGCCGCACCGAAGAAGCGCTTAGGTCTATGCAGTGCATTCGCATCCACACCACCTGTTAGAACCTTGCCTGAAGAAGGGATTACTGTGTTGTAAGCACGCGCTAGACGAGTGATTGAATCGAGAAGGATAACCACGTCTTTCTTGTGTTCAACTAGACGTTTCGCTTTCTCAATTACCATCTCAGCAACTTGTACGTGACGAGACGCAGGCTCATCAAACGTAGAAGCGACAACTTCACCCTGAACTAGGCGTTGCATCTCGGTTACTTCTTCCGGACGCTCATCGATAAGCAATACCATCAACTCACACTCTGGGTGGTTGCGGGCAATACTTTGCGCGATGTTTTGTAGCAACATTGTCTTACCCGCTTTTGGCGGTGCAACGATCAAGCCACGCTGACCTTTACCAATAGGTGAAGCCAAATCTAGGATACGAGCTGTAATATCTTCAGTCGCACCGTTACCCACTTCCATTACCATACGCTCGTTAGCGTGCAGTGGAGTCAGGTTTTCGAACAAAATCTTATTACGTGCGTTGTCAGGCTTATCGTGGTTAACAGTATTAACCTTCAGCAATGCAAAGTAACGCTCACCATCTTTAGGTGGACGAATCTTACCGGCAATGCTGTCACCTGTACGCAGGTTAAAGCGACGAATCTGACTTGGAGATACATAGATGTCATCTGGGCCAGCTAGATATGAACTGTCTGAGCTGCGCAGAAAACCAAATCCGTCTTGTAGAATCTCTAGGACGCCGTCACCAAAGATATCCTCTCCGCTTTTCGCGTGCGCTTTTAGCGTAGAAAATATGATGTCCTGCTTTCTCAATCTAGCAAGATTCTCAAGACCAAGGCTCTCACCAAGTTTCACTAAGTCTGAGACAGGTCTGTTCTTCAACTCTGTTAGATTCATAGTGGTCGATTTTGTGGTGGTCTTTGTATTAGATTTAGTAGTCAAAATAGGATCTGTATGTGTTAGTTAGAGAGATTTGGTCTCAGGATCGACCAAGAAAAGGAAAATTGTATGATTTACGTGCAATAAACTAGCACTAAAAACAAGCCTAGTCTAGCTTCTAGAAAAAACAAAACCGTGCATTAAAAAATACACGGTTAATTTGTTTTTCTCATTTTTAGATATTTGCGTCTAGGAACTCTTTAAGTTGAGTCTTTGAAAGCGCACCTACCTTGGTTGCCGCTACATTGCCGTCTTTAAACAACAGTAATGTTGGGATACCACGAATGCCATATTTTGGTGGCGTTGCTGGGTTGTGATCGATATTCAGCTTACCAATGGTAAGTTTACCAGCGTACTCTTCTGAGATTTCACTCAAAATAGGGGCAATCATTTTACAAGGACCACACCATTCTGCCCAGAAATCTACCAGCACAGGGCCTGCAGCTTTAATTACATCACTTTCAAAACCATCGTCAGAAAGCTGCAAAATCTTATCGCTCATCTTTAGCTCCAAATCAATTTTCTGCTGCCGATTTGATGATTATCAGCAATTAGATTGCCTATTGGAATGGATTTCCTTTCTTAATGCAAGCGTAAGCTGATATTCTATGCTCATGAAAAAGACACACATCACAGAGCAAAAATTCGCCGACTTCGATTTGCACCCTCAGATTATCTCTGGGTTGCAAGCAAAAGGATTTGAGTATTGTACTCCGATTCAAGCGTTAGCGCTGCCAGTACTGCTCACTGGCCAAGACATTGCGGGGCAAGCTCAGACGGGTACTGGTAAAACTTTAGCCTTTCTAACCGCTACTTTTGATTACCTACTAAAAAACCCTGCCGATGAGTCTCGAGCAGTGAACCAGCCGCGCGCCATTATTATGGCACCTACGCGTGAGTTGGCGATTCAGATCCATCGTGATGCTGAAGCTTTGATTGCAAGCACTGGCCTTAAAGCGGCGCTTGCATATGGTGGTGAAAGCTACGACAAGCAGCTAAATGAACTGCAACAAGGTGTTGATATTTTGATCGGCACTACTGGTCGTATCATCGATTTCTTCAAGCAAAAAGCCTTTAACCTTAATCATATCCAAGCCGTTGTTCTCGACGAAGCTGACCGTATGTTTGATCTTGGTTTTATTAAAGACATTCGCTTCTTGTTCCGCCGCATGCCAGAGCCGAAAGATCGTCTTAACATGCTTTTCTCTGCAACCCTTTCTTACCGCGTGCAAGAATTGGCGTTTGAGCACATGAACAATCCTGAGCATGTGGAAGTAGAACCAGAGCGTCGCACCAACGTTCGTATCGAAGAAGAGCTGTTCCACCCTTCAAATGAAGATAAGATCGCTCTACTGATGACGTTGATTGAGCAAGATTGGCCTGAGAAAGCGATCATTTTTGCCAATACAAAATACAAATGTGAGCAAGTCTGGGGCTATCTAGCAGCCGATGAACATCGTGTGGGTCTTTTAACCGGTGACATTCCGCAGAAAAAACGCGAGCGAATTCTAGAGCAGTTTACTACGGGTGAGTTGGACTTCTTAGTTGCGACTGATGTAGCAGCACGTGGTCTACACATTCCACTGGTAACACACGTATTTAACTACGACCTTCCGGATGATGCTGAAGATTATGTTCACCGTATTGGCCGTACAGGGCGTGCTGGTGAAAGCGGCCATTCAATCAGTTTCGCTTGTGAAGAGTATGCAGTTAACCTACCTGCAATCGAAGAATACATCGATCACTCTATTCCAGCATCAGATTATGACCCTGAAGCTTTGATTCAAGAGTTGCCGAAGCCGATTCGCCTTCAGCGCTCACCAAACAATCGTCGTCAAGGTTCTGGCAAACCTCAAGGTCGCAATAACAATCAGCGACGTAACAGCAGACCATCACGACCTCATAACAGAACATCAGGAAACAGCTAATTTAGGTTATGACAGACTCATCTCCTCTTTATGCCGCCATTGACCTTGGCTCGAATAGCTTCCATATGCTTGTTGTTAAGCACGTACATGGAAGCGTCCGTACTATGGCCAAGATTAAGCGCAAGGTTCGCCTAGCTGCCGGGTTAGACAGCAGCAACGCGTTAAGTCAGGAAGCAATGCAAAGAGGATGGGACTGTTTGTCTCTATTTGCTGAGCGCTTGCAAGACATCCCAGAACAAAACATTCGTATTGTGGGCACCGCCACACTTCGTGTCGCAACCAATATTGATGAGTTCTTGAGTAAAGCTAACCAGATTCTAGGTAAAGATATTCAGGTCATATCTGGGGACGAAGAAGCTGCCACTATCTATAAAGGTGTTGCTCACACCTCTGGTGGTAAAGGCAAGCGTCTTGTTGTTGATATTGGTGGCGCCAGTACTGAGCTAATTATTGGTGAAGGTTTTGATGCCAAGGTACTCAACAGCCTACAAATGGGCTGTGTAACTTGGTTAGAGCAACACTTCAACGACAGACAACTCACCGCTGACAATTTCCAACGTGCTATAGAGGCAGCTAAGCAAACCTTGTCTCCTGTTCTGAGTGAATACACAGAGCTTGGCTGGGATTTGTGTGTTGGTGCAAGCGGGACCGTTCAAGCACTGCAAGAGATAATGCTAGCGCAAGGCATGGACGAAGTGATTACTCACTCCAAATTGAAGCGCTTACAGAAGCAAGCCATGCGAGCGGATGCCTTAGAGGAGCTTGAGATTGAAGGTCTCACCCTTGAGCGAGCCCTTGTATTCCCAAGTGGTCTTTCTATCTTATTAGCGATTTTTGAGCTTTTAGATATTGATGAAATGACCCTTGCAGGCGGTGCTCTTCGCGAAGGTATGGTCTATGAAATGATCACCGAGTTGCATCAAGAAGACATTCGTCAGCGAACCTTGGGCAGTGTTCAACAGCGCTTTCAACTCGATCAAGGCTATGCGAAGCAAGTTGCCGCGACAGCGAGCAAACTGGTCAAGCAATGTGGCAATGAATTCCTTCCTGAGTCCGTAGCAACTGAGTTACTACAAGCCGCTGCTCAGTTACATGAGATTGGACTGACTATCGATTTTAAGAAGGCAGGACAGCATAACGCCTACCTATTGCAGCATCTTGATTTACCTGGCTATACACGAGCACAAAAGAATCTGCTCGCTGATGTTACGCTACGCTACAAAGATGCTTTGTCTTCTTTACCTGAACAACAGGCCGTCAGTAAGCAGAGCGCGGAGAACATCTTAAGAATTCTACGCTTGTCAGTAATACTGACTCATAGGCGTAATGTGAATCTGCAGCCCTCAGTCGAGCTGCAAGCGACAGGTAAACAGCTTTGTTTATCCATTGATGCCAACTGGTGTAATGCCAATCCATTGACCGTCGCGGAACTTGAAATTGAAGCCAATCGGCAGTCAGACCAAAACTGGCCTTTGCAAGTCAAGCAGATATAATTTAAGTAGCCCAGTTTATTAAGCTGGGCTTTTTTACATACAAATATTTTGAGAACAAAATCGAAGCAAGGAGAGCTTGAGAGATGAGCATAATATTGGAGTGCATCCGCTGTGTTGGCCGAGGAGAGCGTGGTCGTAAGCCCCTCTCGTTTGATCAAGCCTTTACCGTGATGGATCAATATCTTGATGGCCAGATCGACGATGATCAAATGGCGATGTTGATGATGCTCATCCGAGTTAACAACGAGACAGCAGCAGAGATTGCCGGTTTTACTAAAGCCTTCCACCAGCGACTGCCTAAAATCGAAGTCGATATCGACTGGCCTTGTTATGCAGGAAAGAAAAGCAAAGAAGATATCAATGGCAATCAGCAATCCCTGCCATGGAACCTGATTGCCGCCGCTATCCTTGCTGATGAGGGTTATAAAGTGCTGATCCATGGTCATCTTGACGCTGGTTCAGACCGCGTGCATAGCCAACACTATTTGCAATCACTCGATATCAAAACAGCCAACGATATTGAGCATGCTACCTCGTTGCTACAATCTTCAAACATCGCTTACTTACCACTATCTCACTTCGCCCCTATCGCAGAAAAGATGCTTGATTGGAAGAAACGCTATGGCTTGAGAACACCAATTAATACTGTGGTAAGAGGATTAAACCCGGGTAGTGCAAAGTATGGAGTCAGGGGCAGTTTCCACCCAGGGTTTCAGGAGTTACATGCAGAGATAGAAACCAATATTGGCCATTCAAACTGCTCAATTGCCTCGTTTAAGGGAGTGTCTGGTGAGTCTGAGTACAATCCAAAAGTAAGCCAAACTATTTGGACAAGCGATAGTAAGGGCTTACATTCGCACTACTGGAAGGAGATGTACAATGAACAAATCGTCACGCCAAAGCAGTGCCCTCTTGGCACTATAGAGACCGATAAAGTTCAGATGGCTAATCACGTAGTCGCTTCCATTGCAGTGTTACTCTTTACCAAACTAAAAGATAAGCAATTAGCCGATCAAGAAGCCTATCGCCTATGGACGCAGTTCTGCTCTAAACACTAATACTGAAACGAAAAAGAGCTCCCATTGGGAGCTCTTTTTTTTATGCCTCTGCAGCAATTCTTTGGTCTGATTCGGTAGTCAACTTTCGAATCAAGTAATTCAGCAAGACACCATACATAGGAACAAACAAGCCCAAGCTAATTACAAGTTTAAACACATAGTCGACTAATGCTATCTCTTGCCAGTGCTGTGCCATAAACGCATCAGGGCTGTTATAGAAAGCAATACTAAAGAAAGCCAATGTATCTAATGCATTACCAAATAAAGTGGAGCACGTTGGGGCTATCCACCATTGCTTCATTTGACGCAGACGGTTAAACACATGCACGTCCAAGATCTGTCCTAACAGGTAAGCCATGAACGATGCAATAGCAATTCTAGCCACGAACAGGTTGAACTCTCCAAGAGGTGTAAAGCCTTGAAATTGCCCTTCGAAGAACACGACTGAGAGTAGATAAGACACTACTAGCGAAGGCAGCATTACCAAAAAGATAATTCTACGCGCAAGTGGCGCACCAAAGATACGAACGGTCAGGTCAGTTGCCAAAAAGATAAAGGGAAACGTAAATGCGCCCCATGTGGTGTGAAAACCAAAAACAGTAAACGGCAGTTGAACGAGATAGTTGCTCGAGGCAATGATGATCAGGTGGAATGACGCTAAAAAGAAAAGCGCTTTACGCAGTTGCGATGGATTAAAACGGTTCATATTGTACCTTTTTAGTAGATGGGGGCGAGGGAACCCATTCGAAGCAAGTCGCTTCATCTCAAAATTTAAAGCCCACCAAAATGGCGGGCTCGGAATTATACATAACGATTCAGATTGTGCAATAGATGAACAGCACTATGGTTTCATGTGAAACCTTTCTAACTAAATACCCCTAGCAACTAACCCTGCAAGGTATTTTAGTTCTTCTTCAGACTGACCAGCAGATAGCGCCTCTAACCACATGGACTCACTATAGTGTTCCGCGCGCAACATTAGCTGACAACCTTCAAAATCAATCAACCAAGAGTGAAGATCAGCATCTTGCTGTTTTTCTAATACTGTTGCATCGATAAGGTCGATAAATTGCTGCCCAACGGAGGGAAAATCATCATGGTCAAATGAGGGAGTCACCAAAGACAGGCGGCCTTTTTGTGAATCAAAATGACGAAGAGTAAAGCTAGACACCAGTAATATGCTCCTGAATTAGGTCAAGAAAAGCATCAGCATACTTGTCGAGCTTACGTTGCCCTACTCCGTTTACTGCAAGCATTTCACCATACGAGGTTGGCAGAATATCGGCCATATCAATTAAGGTAGCATCATTAAACACCACATAAGGAGGCAGTCCTTCCTCATCAGCAACGCGCTTACGAAGGTTTCGCAGTTTCGCAAACAACTTCTTATCGTAATGTTTTGTTGGAGTCTTGTCGGATTTGGCCGAAACGGTGAGATCCAGTCTTGGCACAGCAAGCTCCAGTTCCATATCACCACGTAATAGCGGTCTCGCCTCTTCTGTCAGTTGCAAGGTTGAGTTTCGAGCAATGTTTTGTGTCAGCATGCCTTTATGCACCAATTGACGCATAACACTCACCCAGTAGTCATGACTATTATCGCGGCCAATACCATAGGTTGTTAACTTGTCATGACCATTCTCACGAATACGTATGTTCTGCATGCCACGAAGCACCTCTGTCACATACCCCATACCAAAGGATTGATTAACGCGATACACACAAGAAAGCGCCTTTCTCGCCGCCTCAGTGCCATCAAAGGTTTTCGGCGGGTCGATACAGATATCGCAGTTGCCACAGGCTTTTTCTCGATACTCTCCAAAATAATGCAGTAGCACTTGTCGGCGACAGGTTTGGGCTTCAGCAAAGGCGCTCATTGCATTTAGCTTGTGCATCTCTACTTTTTTCTGCTGCTCATCCTCTTTTTCATCAAGCATGCGTCGTAGCCAGTTGATGTCGGATGGGTCATACAGTGTCATCGCCTCAGCGGGCAAACCATCTCGCCCTGCTCGACCGGTTTCCTGATAGTAGGACTCAATGTTCCTAGGAATATCAAAGTGCACAACAAAGCGCACATTCGGCTTATTGATCCCCATACCAAAGGCAACGGTTGCTACAACAATCTGAATATCATCTTTTTGAAATGCTTCTTGTACGTAGCCGCGCTCGTCAGGATCCATTCCAGCATGGTAGCCCATGGCACGAATACCGTTATTACAGAGTTTTTCGGTGACCATTTCGACTTTCTTGCGGCTACCGCAATAAATGATGCCGCATTGGCCTTTCTGAGTCGCGAGGTAGCGAATAACTTGAGCAACCGGCTTTGCCTTTTCCACCAAGGTATAACGAATATTGGGTCTATCAAAGCTACCGAGATAACAAAGAGGGTCATCAAGTTGCAGTCTGCCGTTAATATCAAGTCGTGTCGTATCGTCTGCCGTAGCGGTCAGTGCCATAAACGGTACATGGCTAAATTGCTGCTTCAAATGACCCAAAGACGCATACTCAGGTCTAAAGTCATGCCCCCATTGAGAGATACAGTGCGCTTCATCAATGGCGATTAGGTTTATCTCTAGATGTTGCAAGCGCTCCATGAACTCATGCATTAGCACGCGTTCAGGGGATACATAGACAAGCTTTATCTTGCCTTGATGCATCCTGTTGTATACCGACAACAACTCCTCACGGGTCATGCTTGAGTTAATGCACTCCGCGGCTACACCATTGGCTTTCAATTGATCGACTTGATCTTTCATCAATGAAATCAGTGGCGAGATCACTAAGCCCATTCCTGAAGCCACCAGCATTGGGACTTGGTAACACATGGACTTACCACCACCAGTAGGCATGATAACCAAAGTGTCCTTTCCAGCGAGTGCGGCATCTACCACCTGTTGTTGGCCGTCTCGAAACTCCTGATAGCCAAACACATCCTCCAGCACGCTCTGAGGTGTTACTTGAGTATCGGATTCCTCAATCATAGACAAATGGGTGGGCATGTAAGATGTATTACCTGTGAGTAGTGGTTGATGAATCAGCGCTACATTGTAAAGGGGATGATCTAGGATGGAAACCGCATTTTACTGGCTCTTAGAGTGAGTGCTCTCTATACTCTGCTGTTTTCCGATCAGTATCTCGAGAATCTATGGATAACCTAGCTCAACAGCGCACTCGTCAAGGTGTCATCTTTGCCGTAATGGCATACACCATGTGGGGAATTGCACCTATATATTTCAAGGCGTTATCTGCGGTTCCAGCCAGTGAGATACTGATGCATAGGATCATTTGGTCGTTCTTCTTGCTTGCTGGTTTAATCCATTTTGGGCAAGGGTGGCATTCTTTTAAAGAAATACTAAAAAGTAAAACCAAACTGATATATTTACTCACTTCTTCTCTTCTGATCGGGGTGAACTGGTTAATCTTCATATGGGCAGTTAATAGCAACCATATGTTAGAAGCCAGCCTTGGGTATTACATCAACCCTATCATCAACGTTATGCTTGGGATGATTTTCCTTAGCGAGCGCTTGCGTGCAGTGCAGTGGATTGCTGTGGCATTGGCATTTTGTGGTGTGGCAATTGAATTAATTGCCTTCGGCTCAATTCCTTACATCTCATTTGCCCTCGCTTGCAGCTTTGGCGCCTATGGATTGCTAAGAAAGAAAGTGAACCTTGACGCGCAAACTGGGCTGTTTGTTGAAACCTTATTTCTATTGCCTCTTGCCACCATCTACTGGGCATTCTTCACAAACAGCGATACATCTAACATGTTTACTAACAGCTGGGACCTAAATACGCTACTCATGCTTGCTGGAGCCGTCACTACCGCCCCACTACTCTGTTTTACAGGTGCAGCAACTCGCATCAAGCTATCTACATTAGGTTTTTTCCAATACATAGGTCCAAGCCTGATGTTTATCCTGGCTATCACGGTCTACGGTGAGCACTTTAGTATCAATAAAGCAGTGACATTTTTGTTCATTTGGGCAGCATTGGTTGTATTTAGTTTCGACGGCATCAAAAACGCTAGGAACAATAGAAAGTGAACGAAGTTAACGTGTTGCTGACGCTAGCTAGCGTGCATTTTATTGCTCTAATGAGCCCTGGTCCTGATTTTGCTCTAGTGGTGCAAAATTCAACACGCTACGGCAGACAAACTGGCATCGCCATTGCATTTGGTCTTTCCATTGGCATTTTGATTCATTCAATCCTCAGCCTAACAGGAATCAGCTACCTAGTTCATTCACACCCAACACTGTTTCTTTTGCTTCAGCTGATGGGTGGTAGCTATCTAGCTTATCTAGGATTAACCGGTATTAAATCGATAATCCAAAGCATTCGAAAGTCTTCTCAAGACAAAAAGCCAGGTAAAGACTTTACCCTCAATAGCAAGAAGCAAGCCTTCACACGAGGGCTAACTACTAACCTATTGAACCCAAAAGCCTTAGTATTCTTCGTCAGTTTGATGTCGACATTAGTACCGGCAAGCATGTCTGTAGAAGGCAAAGTCGCAGCGTTAGTTATTCTTTGGAGCTTGTCACTGTTTTGGTTCGCGTTATTGGCTTGGGCCTTGTCGACAAAAAGACTGCAGCTAGTACTGGCTCGCGTTGCCATCTATATAGATGTCATATGCTGTCTGCTGTTTTCTATCTTAGGTACAGCCATTCTTTGGCAAGCGGTCACCCAGCTCCTAACGAACTGATCTCTCAAAACGTTCGTTTTCATTTGAAAAATTATAATTAAATGCCACGCTTTCAGTACTTTACTGCAATAGCGTGGCAACCTAATGACTCTTCGAACACTATCCCTACTCACTTTAGCCTGCATGGTTCCTTCTGTAGTCATCGCCAATCAAGCCAGCGATGCTGTCGCTCCCGAAACACCTACCGGTTGGGAAGCGAAGAAAGCGCAGCAAAGCAAAGAATGGATGGTTACAGCCGCAAACCCTATCGCTAGCCAATATGCTGCCCAAGTACTAAAGGATGGTGGCAATGCAATTGATGCCATGGTGGTGACACAATTGGTGCTAGGACTCGTTGAGCCCCAATCATCGGGAATAGGCGGCGGTGCTTTTCTCGTTTACTGGGATGGGCAGAAAAAAAATCTCACCACTTTCGATGCTCGCGAGACTGCCCCCTTAGCCGTAAAACCAGAACATTTTATTGGCAAAGATGGTCAACCGTTAAAATTCTATGACGCAGTTGTAAGTGGACTTTCGGTAGGGACACCTGGTGCGATAAAGCTATTGTGGGAAATGCACCAAAAGCATGGCAGCGTCAAATGGCCAAGGCTGATTGAACCCGTAATAGCGTTGGCAGAGCAAGGGTTTACCATTAGCCCTCGATTAGCCAGTTTGATTGAAAGGGATAAAGAGCACCTGTCAATTGACGCTAACGCCAAGGCTTACTTCCTCAATCAAGATGGTAGCGCTAAACAAGCAGGCGAAGTACTCATTAATCAGGAATATGCCGACACTCTAAAGCTTTTGGCCACCTATGGTGAAAATGCTTTTTACCAGGGTGATATCGCTAATGATATTGTTGCAGCAGTCGCCAATCATCCCAAGAATACCGGGGTATTGGCAAAGCAAGACCTTGCCAGATATGAAGTCATAGAACGTACCCCTATTTGTGTAGACTACCTACAGTACGACGTTTGCGGAATGGGCCCACCGAGTTCAGGAGGGATCGCCGTCGGTCAAATACTCAAACTTTCTGAGCAGTTCCCGCTGCATGAATGGGGAGCAACCAGCGCTAAAAGCTATAAGGTCATTGGTGACGCCACCCAACTGGCTTTTGCAGATAGAGCGAAATTTTTGGCCGATAGCGACTTTGTGTCTGTCCCTTCTCAAGGGCTCATTAATGAAGACTACCTTAAACAGCGCGCAAAAATGATAAACCTCAAAGCTCCTCTCAAATCAGTCAGTGCTGGGTCTCCTCCATGGGAAGTAGCCCTAAGCTACGCCGATGACCAATCTATAGAACTTCCCTCGACAACCCACTTTAATATTGTTGATGCACAAGGAAACGTGGTCAGCTTAACCAGTAGTGTCGAAAACGTGTTTGGCTCTCGAATCATGGTCAGAGGGTTCTTACTTAACAACCAAATGACGGACTTTTCTTTTAAACATCATCAAGATGGCCAGATCATAGCTAACCACATTGCTCCAGGGAAAAGGCCACGTTCTTCAATGTCACCAACGATTGTACTGAAGAATGGTTCTCCTTATTTATCCGTTGGTTCTCCTGGTGGCAGCTACATCATTGGGTATGTAGCGCAAGCTCTGATCGCTCACTTAACTTGGCAGTTACCATTAGAAGAAGTGGTTCAATTGCCCCATATTTCCAACCGTTTTGGTACGGTTGAATTTGAACAAGACACTAGCGCACAGCAGTATGAGCAAGAATTTAAGCAATGGGGTTATAAAACCAAATTAAAGCCTTTGAATTCAGGCCTGCACATCATCAAGATTGAGCAAGATTTAACCGGCGCAGCGGATCCGAGACGAGAAGGTGTCGCTATTGGAGAAAATCAAACGGTAAGACAATAACGACATTCGCCCGAAATTTGTAAGAGATCTCTCACAAAGATGTGCGCGATCAAAGCTAAAATCTGCCGAAAACAGACCAAAACAAACATAAGTCATTGTTTTTATTGGTATAGGCTTGTGAGTTGTTGTTACGATTAAAATATTTTTGCTGACACCCCATTGAGCAAAAGAGAGAAAAGCATAATATAACAAGGGTCGGAAGGAAGCTGACACGGAAAAGGAAATCACCAAGGATTAGGTGTTCTTCAGGATGAAGATTCGGGTATTCAGGATGAATAGTCGGCATGGAAAGCAAATTGGACATTGAATGGACACAATAGTAACTAGGATGGTTACTACTAAGGAAAGACAATGGACACCTCTGGATGAGGCAAGGACTAAACATCAGGATGATGTAAGGGACACCGCTCAGGGATTAAGTGAAGTGCGCTAACGAGGATTGTTAGCAGACCAGGATAAGGTCATATGGACACCGCTAGGATGGCGAGAAAAGGAATACGCTGAAGGATAACAGCACACTATCATGGATTTGATGCATGGAGCACACTTAGTAGCCGGATTGCTGCGAGTAAGACTATAACCCCGAAGAGCGCAAGCTCTCGGGGTTTTTCTTTATGCGACATATTTTAAAATAACTACCCACCCTAGCTTGTTAAAGCACTGGATAACGACTTTTTCCTGCGCTGTTTCTGATCACTTACTGTGATTGGTATTATTCATATCACCAGCCCCCAACTACAACTAATATACTAAGAAAAGCGCCCTTCCTTCATCCTACTTTAGGAGATAACTTTCTTGCTCAGCATCCTAGTTACTCAATTTGTCGTCCTGTGGGCGGTCATCGATCCTGTTGGCTCTGTGCCTGTCTATCTCTCACAGACTCAACATTTAGCCAAGAAACAGCGCCGATTAGTCGCAATTAAAGCCGTTGCAATTGCAACAGGTGTACTACTGTTCTTTTTACTTGCTGGACAAGTGTTGCTAGAGGCTATGCAGATCCCTCTCCCTGCATTCCAGGCAGCAGGAGGTTTGGTTCTGCTCTTGTTTGCATTAACCATGATCTTTGGGGAAAGTAAGCCTGAACAAGAAAGTAAAATGTCGAAAGAAATCGATCGTTCGCAGCTTGCTGATTTGGCCGTATATCCCTTGGCTATTCCTTCAATTGCCTCTCCTGGCGCTATGATGGCTATCGTGATGCTTACTGATAATCACAGGCATGCCTTTATCGATCAGGCTATGACCGCAGGTGTCATGCTAATAGTGCTGCTCATCACCCTCTTCTTGCTACTTGGGGCGACTCACATTCAGAAGTGGATTGGTAATGTGGGCGCCGCAATCATCAGTCGTGTAATGGGATTAATTTTAGCTGCTGTTGCAGTGAGTAATCTGTTGCAAGGCATAAAAGATTATTACATCGTCTAGAAAGTAAAAAGCCCCAGTTCATAATACTGGGGCTTTATAAAATTACAGTCTCTCGAGTTTAGCGTATTGAGTAATCAGCCACTTTATTCCTTCACCATTAAAGGCAACCTGAACACGACTTTGCGCGCCACTACCTTCAAAGTTAATAATGGTGCCCTCTCCAAACTTTGGATGACTAACTCGCTGTCCTAAACTAAAGCCTGTCTCATTAAAGCTTTCTTTCTTAACCGTTTGGCTGAATCTACCACTGTTGGTTGGTCGGCTCACCTGCGCCTTCATACGTACTTCTTGAACGCACGCTTCCGGCAATTCTTTAATGAAGCGAGATGGCTTGTGGTATTTATCTTGCCCATACAAACGACGCATCTCAGCATAGGTGAGATACAATTTCTGCATCGCTCGAGTCATGCCCACATAAGCGAGTCTACGCTCTTCTTCGAGTCGACCCGCTTCCTCCGATGACATTTGGCTTGGGAACATGCCCTCTTCTACACCCACCATGAATACTAAAGGAAACTCCAGACCCTTAGCACTGTGTAGGGTCATCAGTTGCACCGCATCATCAAATTCATCAGCTTGACCCTCACCTGCCTCAAGAGCTGCATGAGTAAGGAAAGCCGTTAGGTCACTCATCTCGTCAGCCTCTTCAGGCTTTTCAAATTGACGCGTAGCCGTGACGAGTTCTTCAAGGTTTTCTATGCGAGCCTGAGCCTTTTCGCCCTTCTCTTGCTGATACATAGTAAACAAACCGGAGGCCTTGATGACATGGTCAGTTTGCTTATGCATGTCCATTGCAGCGGTATCATCTTCTAGAGCATTAATTAACTCGACAAAGCGCCCTAGAGCACCAGCAGCTCGACCTGCAAAGACCTTTTCTTCTAAAAGCTGATTACTGGTTTGCCATAATGTAGCGCCACGATCTCGGGCAGCAAAGCGAATGGTTTCAAGGGTTTTTTCCCCTAGACCACGAGTCGGTGTGTTAACCACTCTTTCAAATGCTGCGTCATCGTTTCTGTTCGACATTAGGCGTAGATAGCCCAAAGCATCTTTGATTTCCTGACGTTCGAAGAATCGCATTCCACCGTAAATGCGATAAGGCATTCCCGCTTGGATCAGGGCTTCCTCGATCACACGTGACTGGGCGTTATTTCGATACAAGATTGCCGAATCTTTTAGTACACCACCCGTATCTTGCCACTCTTTGATCTTATTGACTGCAAAGCGAGCTTCATCTAACTCATTGTAAGCTGAATACACCGAGATAAGCTCACCATCGCTACCATCGGTCCACAGCTCTTTACCCATGCGCTCAACGTTGTTGGCAATCAGATGGTTAGCAGCCGTAAGTATGTTTTTAGTAGAACGGTAGTTTTGTTCAAGGCGTACGGTTGACGCTTGCTTAAACTCATTAAGAAAGCGCTGAATATTTTCTATCTTAGCGCCACGCCAGCCATAAATAGATTGGTCATCATCGCCTACAATCATGACATTACAATCTGGACTCGCCATCATACGTAACCAAGCATACTGAATGTTGTTGGTATCCTGAAATTCATCCACCAAGATGTGCTTGAAACGAGCCTGATAGTGCTCACGTATATGTTGTTTATCGCGCAGAAGCTCATGGCAACGCAGCAAAATTTCAGCAAAATCGACTAAGCCAGCTCGGTCACACGCTTCTTGGTATACCGAATAGATGCGTAGCCACGTCTTAGTAACTGGATCGTGATAGCTATCGATATGTTGAGGCCTTAACCCCTCATCTTTCTTACCATTAATCCACCAAGCCGCCTGTTTTGCTGGCCATTGCTTTTCATCTAGGTTTTGAGCTTTTATCAAACGTCGAAGCAAGCGCTGCTGATCATCAGAATCAATGATCTGAAAATCCTCTGGCAACTTAGCATCAAGGTAATGAGCGCGAAGGATTCGATGGCAAATTCCGTGGAAAGTACCATTCCACATTCCAGAAGCGGTACCTTGCATCAACTCTTCTATACGACTGCGCATCTCTGCGGCCGCTTTATTGGTAAAGGTTACCGACATAACCGAAAATGGAGATGCTTGCTCTACAGACATCAGCCAAGCGATACGATGAACCAACACTCGGGTTTTGCCACTGCCCGCGCCTGCTAGGATCAATAGGTTGCCTAATGGGGCTGCAACGGCTTCTCGTTGTTTATCATTGAGCCCGTCGAGTAATAATGATGCGTCCATCGTACCTTTCCAATCTATTACTGTTTATTTATACATTAAAGCTCAGTATACAGGGTTACAGGTACAATCTCTAACCTGTGTTTTTGGCGTTTCTTCCAAGAAAAACACAAATTAAAACCTGTTTATTTTCAATGCCATAGCTAACAACTCATAATTCATTGTATTTTTTTGAAAGATTTTCGTGATCCAACCCGTCCTATCTAACAGGCACTCGCAACAAACCGTTAACATTAACCGGCGATTGCTCAGACAACTTAGAATCATATCGAGGATGAAATTATGAAAAAGTCTAATCTTGCAGTTACAGCGGCAGTTACTGGTTTATTAGCTCTAGGTGGCACTATGCTGACCGCAACGCATGCGGTCGCTGCTGAAAAAGAGAAATGCTACGGCGTATCAAAAGCAGGCAAAAATGACTGCGCAACGAAAACCAGTTCATGTGCTGGCACATCAAAAGAAGATCACCAGAAAGACGCCTTTGTCGTGGTACCTAAAGGCCTTTGTGACAAGCTAGCCGGTGGTAGCACATCATCTTCGTAATCTAGCTCGAATTAGATATAAGGTCTGGGGCACACCTATCAATCGTGCCCCTCTTTTTTCACTAATCTTCGGAGACAATGACTATGCACAATATGGGGATTCATAACAGTATTGGAGTGGGTTTACGTCACCCTCATCTTAACTTTTTTGAACATAACCCTGGCCACGTTTCTTGGTTGGAAGTGCATAGTGAGAATTACTTTGAAATCAACTCACCAGCACGACAGCAACTTAGAAGCATTCGCCAGCAACATCAAGTATCTTGTCACGGCGTTGGACTATCTCTAGGTTCAGTGAATGAAATAGACACATCCCACCTACAGTCGTTGGTTCAGTTAGTTGATGAAATCGAGCCATCGCTCGTCTCCGATCACTTAAGTTGGAGTGAGAATGGTGGTGTGCATTTTAACGACTTGCTCCCTCTCCCTTATACAGAAGAAGCACTAGAGGTTTTTGTTCGAAATGTTCTTCAGGTTCAAGATGCTATCAAGCGCCCATTACTCATTGAGAACCCAAGCAGTTATTTGCGCTTCAAGCACTCCACCATTTCAGAGTGGGAGTTTCTAAATGAAGTACAACAGCGTTCTGAATGCCAACTGCTACTCGATCTGAATAACATCTATGTTTCTTCATTAAATCATGGCTTCGATGCCCTTCATTACCTGAATGCCATTAACCAACAAGCGGTTCAAGAGATTCATCTTGCTGGATTCACCGTCAAAGAAATTAAGGGCTCGAAGATATGGATTGATACACACAGTACTAAGGTGTGTGATGAAGTATGGGAACTCTATCGAGTATGGAGTCAATCCAACCCAAACACAGCCACCCTTATAGAGTGGGATATGGATATACCGACCCCAGAAGTATTGTTATCCGAGGCAGAAAAAGCGTCGGTAATTGCCAGGAGATCGATACAGGTTAGGGAGGCCTCATGATCAGCCTGTCTGAATTGCAAAGCAACTTTGCCCGCTCTTTGAACTATCAAGGGGAAGTCTCTGATTGCCACATTCATAGTGACCACTTCACTGATGAGCAGCGCATTCAGATCTATAGAAACAATGTAATACATAGCTTTACCGATGTCCTGAAGGCGATGTATCCCTACACATTGGCTCTAGTGGGGGAAGAATGTTTCGAGCAGATAGCAAGATCTCACGTTCTAAATAACCCATCATCAAGTGGCAACGTGTCCAGTTATGGCCAAGGGTTTGATAAAACGATATCTACATTTCCAAAAGTCATTGAAGCCGCCCCTTATATCAATGAGGTCGCAAGGTTTGAAGCCTTAGGCGATGAACTAAAACTTAACCTACACAACGCAATTGAGAATGCACACCGCCCTCTTTCTGCCTTGAATCAGTTGGACGACCAACAGCAGCAAAAACTACGCTTGGTTTCTAAAACAAGCGCCCGTAGCTTTGAATCAAGTTACTCGATATTTGATCTGATCGAGGCCATCGATAGAAACTCGTTCAGTGATTTACAGCTCAACCAATCTCAATATGGTTATGTTCAAGCAACGCGAAATGGAACACTTCATTTTTATCAACTTGAACACAACGAATATCTGCTACTAAGAGCAATCGAAAACAAACAACCATTATCAGAAATCAACGAGCAGCTACTTCCTTCTATACCGTCATTGGTAGATCGAATGCTGATCGCCGGCTTTGTATAGCTAAGGAGTTGATATGAACAGTACAATCCAATCCAAATACCAAGTTTATGCAGGGCTGGTCGAAAATCTTCAAGGCTTGGCGGTACCTGCCCTTCTTCTTTTCTGTCGACTTTGGGTCGCTTGGGTGTTCTTTAATTCTGGACTGGTGAAGATAGGAACGTGGGACAGTACGCTGTTTTTATTCGAATACGAATATCAGGTACCCATTCTCCCCTGGGAACTAGCAGCTTATGTAGGAACAGCCACTGAGCTTATTATTCCTGTTTTTATAGCGCTAGGCTTATTTACACGACCATTTGCAGCGATATTATTCCTATTTAATATCATGGCCGTAGTGTCTTATCCTGTACTTTGGGAAAAAGGATTTTATGATCATCAACTTTGGGGGTTAATGATTTTAATTAACCTAGTTTGGGGGGCGGGAATACTGTCTGCCGATCATATTTTGGCTAAGCGACTCACACAATAATCACAAACAATAAGCTCCTTAATAGGAGCTTATTTATTCATATATGCTTTTAAGTCTTCGACAGAGATACCGTCTTTTACGAGTTCTTGAGCGAGTAAATCAACCTGCTCGCCTTTTCGAGATTCAATAACTCTTTGAAACTGATAAACGATATCTTTTAGAGTGTGCAATGGTAATTGCTTTGCTGCACTTCTAATTCTTTCTTCACTTTGATTACCAAGCTCGCTCAGTAATTTACCGTACATTACTTTCTCTGGAGATTCTTCCATCTGCTCCATTATACGAGCTAATTCATAAGTCGTTAATGCCATATTATTTCACTTCAATAAGAACTTGTTGTGTTTTGAAGAAATCAAAACTCGCGGTGGGACGAAAATAGTGTCTGTATATAGAATATACTCTTTTTACCGTAACTAGAACAGTTTTCATTTGCGATATGTAACGTCATTTTCCACACTCTGAAATTGCACACAGTACTTAAAAAGAGTAGCTTAATCGCCATGCGCATAAAGGTAGTAACGAAAAGGAGAGATTATGCCAGCTCAGATCAAAAGCCGTGTTGCAGATTTTCGCAACTGGTTAAGTACAAACGGATTAGACGCCTTCATTGTTCCTCACGAAGATGAATTTCTTGGTGAATACATCCCAGAGCACAATGAACGCTTGCATTGGCTGACAGGCTTTACAGGTTCAGCAGGAGCTGCAGTAATCTCTACTAATGATGCGGCTATTTTTGTTGATGGTCGTTATACCGTTCAAGTAACGAAGCAGACTCCTTCTGATGTGTATTCTTACCAACATCTAGTGGAAAACCCACCTATAGCTTGGGTGACTCAAAACTTAGAAAAAGGCAGTAAGGTTGGTATTGACCCTAGAATGCATTCTGGTCGTTGGTTAGCCTCAGCTAAGCAATCTCTTTCTGAAGATTATGAGATCGTGTACATCGATAGCAACCCAATCGATACATTGTGGAGTGATAGACCACAGGCCACACTTTCTACACTACGTTTGATGGAAAAAGATTGGGTTGGTGTTGGTAGTCAAGAAAAGCGTGCTTTGATTGCGGATGAGCTAAAAGCACAAAAAGCAGATAGCGCAGTTCTTACAGCGCTTGATTCAATTTGTTGGTTATTGAATATTCGCGGTAGCGATATCTCTCGTTTACCTGTCGCCCTCTCTCATGCCATTGTTCATAGCAATAGTGAAGTTGAGTTCTTTATCGATTCTGACCGTGTGCCTTCGCAGTTTAGTGAGCATGTTGGGGCTGGTGTTGTGGTCTACTCTCCATCAGAAATTGAAGCTCGCCTCACGGCCCTTAAAGGCCGCAAGGTAATACTTGACCCTGCAACCAGTAACGCTTGGTTTGAGCTAGTGCTTAATCAAGTTGGTGCGGAAGTATTACCAATTGCCGACCCTTGCCTAATTCCAAAAGCGGTTAAGAACAGTGTTGAAGCACAAGGAATGAAGAACAGCCACGTTCGCGATGGTGTCGCGATGATTAAGTTTTTGTCCTGGTTCGATAAGCAAAATGACAAAGGCGAGTACCTCAACGAAGCTCAACTATCAGATAAGCTAGAGAGCTTCAGAAAAGAAGATTCATCATTAGCCGACCTGAGCTTTGATACTATTTCTGCAGCCGCTCACAATGCAGCTATGTGTCATTACAACCACAACAACGAGCCTACCCCAGGTGTTGTGTCTAACAACTCAATGTACTTGGTTGACTCAGGTGGCCAATATCCAGATGGTACGACTGACATTACTCGAACCATCGCAATTGGTAATCCGACACAAGAAATGAAAAAACAGTTCACTCTTGTACTAAAGGGGCATATTGGCTTAGCTCAAGCTCGATTCCCTAAAGGAACAAAAGGACACCAATTAGATATTCTCGCACGCCAACATTTATGGGCGAATGGATTTGATTACGACCATGGCACCGGTCATGGCGTTGGGCATTTCCTTAGTGTGCATGAAGGGCCTCAGCGTATCGCTAAGGTATACAATGATACTGCTTTAGAGGCTGGTATGGTTCTGTCCAATGAACCTGGTTACTATCGCACAGATGAGTTTGGCATTCGTATTGAAAACTTAGAGATTGTTGTTGAGGTTGAAACCAAAGGCGATTTCTCTGTATTAGGTTTCGAGTCTCTGACTCGCTGCCCTATCGATAAGCGCAATATTGACCTGACTCTTCTTTCTTCACACGAAGTTGATTGGCTAAATACATATCATCAGAAAGTATGGAACGACCTTTCCCCGCTGGTAGATGGTGAAGTTAAGCAGTGGCTTCAACAAGCGACTACTGCCCTGTAATATTCTTTAAGGGTAACAAACAAAAAACCAGTGGCATCGTCACTGGTTTTTTAATTTGGTTTCACGTGAAACACCTATCTAGGAATCTATTTAGGAACCTATCTAGAAATCTTTACCCCGAGTAAATCGAAGTCCAGTCTCTCCACACCGGTTCTAGTCCTCTATTTCGAATTGCCAACTCTACTTCTGAAGCTGAGCGTTCATCCGAGATTTCAAACTGCTCTAATTCTTCAGTATCAACAGCATATCCTCCCGGTTGAGTTTTAGATGCGGCTGAAACTGTCGTCACACCGAGTGGAAGAATATTATCTCTAAAGCTTGCTGACTCTCGCGTAGAAAGAGAAATATCAACGTGCTGATTGAAGATACGGTACGCGCAAATAAGCTGTACCATCTGCTTATCATTCAAGATTGATTTGGGTTGCACCCCACCTTCACAAGGTCTTAGTCTAGGCAAAGAAATACTGTAGCGAGACTTCCAGTAGGTTCTTTCTAGATAATCCAAATGAGTGGCAACAAACAGACTATCAACCCGCCAATTATCTAAGCCAATAAGGGCACCGATACCAATCTTATCTATGCCCGCTTTTGCTAATCGATCTGGTGTTTCTAGACGATAGTAAAAATCTGTTTTCGAGCCTTTAAGATGATGTTCAGCATAAGTCGATGGGTTATAGGTTTCTTGATAAACCATGACCGCATCCAAACCCAAGGTCTTCAGCTCAGCATATTGATCTTGCTCCAGAGGCTGTACTTCCATCGCAAGATAATTGAAGTCTTTTTTAATTTCAGGAAGCACCTGTCGGAAATAATCCATTCCAACTTTATTCTGATGCTCGCCCGTCACCAGCAATACACTATCAAACTTCATTTGCTTAAGTGCATCGATTTCCAAACCAATCTCATCGACATTAAGTGTTTTACGCTTGATCTTATTCTTCATGGAAAAACCACAATAAGTGCAATCGTTTGAACAGAGATTCGATAGATATAAAGGAACATACAGCCCTACGGTAGAGCCAAATCGTTGCCTTGTTTTCTGGTAAGAAAGCTGTGCCATAGACTCTAAATACGGCTCTGCTGCAGGCGAGATTAACGCCTTAAAATCCTCAATATCTAGCCTAGGCTTGGTTAGCGCCTTTTCAACATCCATTGCCGTCTTAGACATAATGGATAGGTAGCTCTCACTCCAGTCTGTAGATTTAAATACATCTACAAAACTCATAACTTAGCCTCGTACTGAGAATCTAAGAATGCCGTCATAGGGCTAGAAGCTACCGCATTTAACTGCTGTGTACCTAAGCCCGCTTCGTAAGCCATTCTGCCAGCTTCAACCGCTAACTTAAATGCTCGACTTATCGCAACTGGGTCACCGGCTGTCGCCATTGCAGTGTTAACCAATACCGCATCTGCACCCAGTTCCATGGCTTGTGCTGCATGAGATGGTGCGCCGATACCTGCATCGACAATAACAGGAACGTTAGCTTGCTCAATAATAATCTTAAGGAAATCGATAGAAGCCAATCCTTTATTGGTGCCGATTGGCGCCCCTAGAGGCATAACGGCAGCACAACCTACTTCCTCTAATCGCTTACACAGAACAGGGTCAGCATGACAATAAGGCAACACTATAAAACCATCTTTAACCAATTGCTCTGCAGCCTTTAATGTCTCAATTGGATCTGGCATTAAATACTTTGGATCCGGATGAATTTCCAATTTAAGCCAATTTGTTTGTAGGGCCTCTCTAGCAAGATGAGCTGCAAATATTGCATCCTCTGCATTCTTTGCACCCGAAGTATTTGGTAGTAGATTCACGCCAAGATCCTTCAGAGGCTTCAAGATGTCATCCTGCTGATCAAATACATCGACACGTTTCAATGCCATAGTCACTAACTCGGACTCAGAGGCTTCAATGGATGATGCCATTAATGTGTTATTCGCGTACTTTCCGGTACCCGTAAACAGTCTTGATTTAAATGTCTTATCTGCAATCTTAAGCATTGTTATCCTCCAGCTATCGCGCGGAACACAGAAAGTGTGTCACCCTTTTGTATATGAATAGTGTTCCATTTTGATTTAGGAACCACCTTGTTGTTTACCGCAATAGCACAGCCCTCTGAAGGGATACCTTGCTTATTTAAAACGTCGATAAGTTTAGACTCCATACCAATATTGGTCGGCTTGTCGTTTATGGTTACCATTACTTCATTCATTGTTGTTTCCCTCACTACATACCGCGCAACTTTCATCTTTCTCAATGACAAACTTTTGATGACTCATGTCTCTCCCGCTGAACACAATCAATTCACCGGTGTTTAGTGTTGTTGGCTCTGCAATTGCTCTTATTGCGAGCATAGATTGAAGGCTTCCAATCATATTGACACTCGGCCCCATTACTCCGGCTTCGCTACATTTAGTCGCTTGATTGGATTCGCTAAACGGATATAGACAGTGATAACACGCGCTATTTTGCTGACCATCAAAGTAAGCAACTTGACCATCCCATCCTATTGCCGCACCCGACACTAACGGGGTGTGGCTCGTCGTACAGGCTCGATTAATATCTTGTCTTGTAGGGAAGTTGTCACTACAGTCGATGACGAGATCGGCTAAGCTGATTTCGATCTTCAGCAAATCTAAAGACATACGTCTGTTTACGCTACGTGTACTAATCGATGGATTGAGTTGTTTAATCTGCCCCGCTAGGGCTGCCGCCTTTGCTTGACCAAGGTCCGATTCTCTGTAACTTAGTTGACGATGTAAGTTGCTTAACTCAACACTATCATCATCACAAAGCACTAGTTTACCAATACCTGCGCCGGCAAGTTGCAGCGCTACAGCACTGCCTAAACCACCACACCCAACAATAAGCACCTTAGCGTCGAGCAATAATCGCTGCCCATTCTCACCCAGTTCAGGCAGCATAATCTGACGTTGATAGCGCAAAAACTCCTGATCAGACAGCATGAGTTGCCTCATCGAATTGATGCTTTTTTTTAAATAGCTGTTGGAAATGTGCAACCGCTTCATGCTTATCGTGCGCTTGCGTTACCGCTCTAACCACGGCCACACTCGTTACACCTGACTCGATCACTAATGGTGCGCGCTCTAGATTAATACCGCCAATCGCTACAGAAGGCAGTGTTTCTCCCCTTTGCTCACCGATTGAAGTAATTAGAGCTTGGTATAGGTTGAGCTTTATTAAGCCTTGGGGGGAAGATGGCATATCTTTGGTTGTAGTGGGAAAGATGTGCCCTAATGCTAAATAGGACGGCTTGTACTGCAACGCGTTGATAATTTCATAGTAACCATGTGTTGATATCCCTAAACCCACTTTACTACTTAGTAGGCGGCTATCAGCTAATTCTGCTAGATCCTCCTGACCTAAATGGATGCAAGTAGCATCGTGCTCTAATGCAAGTTCCCAGTAATCGTTAATGACAACATCCACGCCTCTTTCTCTACCAATCTGAATGGCGCGTCTGACATCTTCAGATACTGCATCATTAGACTTATCTTTAATTCTCAGCTGTAGAATGTTTACATCGCTTTGGGAAACTTCATCGACTAGTTCAAGGCTATCTAGTACAGGATACAGCCCAAAGCATCGGGTCGAGTTTCGCGTAGCAACTTGTTGGTGAGTCGCTGTTAGCTGAGGAAAGAATTTAATGTGGCTAGGCCATGTTTCACATGAAACATGCTGGGCGCTTCTGGCAATAAGAGCGGCATCTTCAATAGTGAATTCTAAAGACAAAGCGATAAGAAGCCATGCTACATAGCTATCACTACAGGTTGGATAGTCTTCAGGTTTATATGTCCACTTAAAGGAACTAGCATCACTAAGAGTGATTGAGTCCTGGCCTTTAGTATGAAGAACTACAAGGGAGGCAAGTTGGTGGTTGTCTGAATCGACGATAGTCGCAGAAAACTGTTGTTCATCATTGTTATCAACAACAAGCTTAAATGTTTGATTTGGAGTGGCGACAACGTAGCTATCCCCACCAGAGATCGCAGTAATCACATTGTTAAAGCCCGCCGTAATAGCCTTGCTTACAACAAGTGAAAACGCTTTTTCAAAAGCAGGTGTTATCGTTGGGGATTTTATAAAACTATTTAGCGGGGAATTCATCGCCCTATCCTTCTGTAAAAAACACAGCTTGTCGGATAGTTTGATGGTGCAAGTATCAGGTAAAAACCCAATAGCTTTTCGAAATGACCACCTTGTTTCCTTCGCAGGTATTATCCTGTATCAGGTTCAACGAATTCCGTATTCACGGTCTCAGCATCTTGTGATTAACACTTCAGCACTCCGACAAGCAGTTCTATTATATATAAACTACGAGAAGAACAAAGCAGACATGTTAATTTTTGAACACTAAATGGAATCCAATCATTGCAGCAGAGATACTGAATACAACATTAAGTACAATGTTCAACCCAGCCTTCCAGTAGTCCCCCTGTTGGAACATAAGGACATTATCCATTGAGAAGGTAGAGAAAGTAGTTAAAGCTCCCAAGAAGCCAAGACCGATGATTTGACGCCAAGGATCAACAGCAATCACTTCATTCTCAAAGAGGGCAATAAGCGTCCCCATGATAAATGAACCGACAATATTGACAGTCAAGGTACCATACGGAAAACCACGTCCTAGCAATACGACACACAGTTCAGAAATCAAATATCGCGAACAAGCACCAAAAGCGCCACCAATTGCGATAAATCCAAGGGTTGCAAACTGTCCCATCCCCTACTTCTCCTCAGTAAAATAGATTACATTTCAAAAGTTACACCTGTCACTTATAGGTGCTTTTATGTGATATAGATCGATAGCATAGCAAACATATGCATCAGATATCGTGTAAAAGGTTAGATTGCAGAAAATAGCAGCAAATGACTTGGGTATTTGTATCGGAGGAATTGAAATACAGCAGATACAAAAAAACCGCTGACGAATCAGCGGTTTTTTGTAATGTGGCGGAGAGATAGGGATTTGAACCCTAGAACCGCTATTAACGGTTGCCGGTTTTCAAGACCGGTGCTTTCGACCACTCAGCCATCTCTCCACAAATTGTTACTAGTTAAGGTCTTATAGATTGCCTTATCCAGTTTTTGCTTTCAGATTATTAAATCTGAAAACTTAATTAAAGCCTGGCGATGTCCTACTCTCACATGGGGAAGCCCCACACTACCATCGGCGCTATTATGTTTCACTTCTGAGTTCGGCATGGAATCAGGTGGGTCCACAATGCTATGGTCGCCAAGCAAATTTTAAAATTCGGAAAACTGTTATTTAAAAGTCATATACACATTCAAAGTTCTTTCTTTGAGTCCACAAAACCCCTTGGGTGTTGTATGGTTAAGCCTCACGGGCAATTAGTACAGGTTAGCTCAATGCCTCGCAGCACTTACACACCCTGCCTATCAACGTTCTAGTCTCGAACAACCCTTTAGGACACTTAAAGTGCCAGGGAAGACTCATCTCAGGGCTCGCTTCCCGCTTAGATGCTTTCAGCGGTTATCGATTCCGAACTTAGCTACCGGGCAATGCCATTGGCATGACAACCCGAACACCAGAGGTTCGTCCACTCCGGTCCTCTCGTACTAGGAGCAGCCCCCTTCAATCTTCCAACGCCCACGGCAGATAGGGACCGAACTGTCTCACGACGTTCTAAACCCAGCTCGCGTACCACTTTAAATGGCGAACAGCCATACCCTTGGGACCGACTTCAGCCCCAGGATGTGATGAGCCGACATCGAGGTGCCAAACACCGCCGTCGATATGAACTCTTGGGCGGTATCAGCCTGTTATCCCCGGAGTACCTTTTATCCGTTGAGCGATGGCCCTTCCATTCAGAACCACCGGATCACTATGACCTGCTTTCGCACCTGCTCGAATTGTCATTCTCGCAGTCAAGCGGGCTTATGCCATTGCACTAACCACACGATGTCCAACCGTGTTTAGCCCACCTTCGTGCTCCTCCGTTACTCTTTGGGAGGAGACCGCCCCAGTCAAACTACCCACCAGGCACTGTCCTCACCCCCGATAAGGGGGCTAAGTTAGAACATCAAACATACAAGGGTGGTATTTCAAGGATGGCTCCAACGATACTGGCGTACCGTCTTCAAAGCCTCCCACCTATCCTACACATGTAGGCTCAATGTTCAGTGCCAAGCTGTAGTAAAGGTTCACGGGGTCTTTCCGTCTAGCCGCGGGTACACTGCATCTTCACAGCGATTTCAATTTCACTGAGTCTCGGGTGGAGACAGCGTGGCCATCATTACGCCATTCGTGCAGGTCGGAACTTACCCGACAAGGAATTTCGCTACCTTAGGACCGTTATAGTTACGGCCGCCGTTTACCGGGGCTTCGATCAAGAGCTTCGACCGAAGTCTAACCCCATCAATTAACCTTCCGGCACCGGGCAGGCGTCACACCGTATACGTCATCTTACGATTTTGCACAGTGCTGTGTTTTTAATAAACAGTTGCAGCCACCTGGTATCTGCGACTCCTAGTAGCTCCATCCGCAAGGGACTTCACCGCCAAGAGCGTACCTTCTCCCGAAGTTACGGTACCATTTTGCCTAGTTCCTTCACCCGAGTTCTCTCAAGCGCCTTGGTATTCTCTACCCGACCACCTGTGTCGGTTTGGGGTACGATTTCTTATAATCTGAAGCTTAGAGGCTTTTCCTGGAAGCATGGCATCAATGACTTCACTGCACGTAGCAGCTCGACATCGTATCTCAGCGTTAAGAAAGTCCGGATTTACCTAAACCTTCCGCCTACATACTTGAACCTGGACAACCATCGCCAGGCCCACCTAGCCTTCTCCGTCCCCCCATCGCAATTATAAGAAGTACGGGAATATTAACCCGTTTCCCATCGACTACGCCTTTCGGCCTCGCCTTAGGGGTCGACTTACCCTGCCCCGATTAACGTTGGACAGGAACCCTTGGTCTTCCGGCGAGGGGGTTTTTCACCCCCTTTATCGTTACTCATGTCAGCATTCGCACTTCTGATACGTCCAGCAGCCCTTACAGACCACCTTCAACCGCTTACAGAACGCTCCCCTACCCCGCATACAAAGTATGCAGCCGCAGCTTCGGTGTATAGCTTAGCCCCGTTACATCTTCCGCGCAGGCCGACTCGACCAGTGAGCTATTACGCTTTCTTTAAATGATGGCTGCTTCTAAGCCAACATCCTGGCTGTCTGAGCCTTCCCACATCGTTTCCCACTTAGCTATACTTTGGGACCTTAGCTGGCGGTCTGGGTTGTTTCCCTCTCCACGACGGACGTTAGCACCCGCCGTGTGTCTCCCGGATAGTACTCAATGGTATTCGGAGTTTGCAAAGGGTTGGTAAGTCGGGATGACCCCCTAGCCTTAACAGTGCTCTACCCCCATTGGTATTCGTCCGAGGCGCTACCTAAATAGCTTTCGGGGAGAACCAGCTATCTCCAGGTTTGATTGGCCTTTCACCCCTAGCCACAAGTCATCCGCTAATTTTTCAACATTAGTCGGTTCGGTCCTCCAGTTGATGTTACTCAACCTTCAACCTGCCCATGGCTAGATCACCTGGTTTCGGGTCTATATCCAGAGACTGAACGCCCAGTTAAGACTCGGTTTCCCTACGGCTCCCCTAAACGGTTAACCTTGCCACTGAATATAAGTCGCTGACCCATTATACAAAAGGTACGCAGTCACGCTTCGAGGCGCTCCTACTGCTTGTACGTACACGGTTTCAGGTTCTATTTCACTCCCCTCACAGGGGTTCTTTTCGCCTTTCCCTCACGGTACTGGTTCACTATCGGTCAGTCAGTAGTATTTAGCCTTGGAGGATGGTCCCCCCATGTTCAAACAGGATATCACGTGTCCCGCCTTACTCGTTTTCACTTAAAATGCGTTGTCGGTTACGGGGCTATCACCCTATACTGCGAGACTTTCCAGACTCTTCACCTGACGCATTAAAAGCTTAAGGGCTAATCCAATTTCGCTCGCCGCTACTTTCGGAATCTCGGTTGATTTCTCTTCCTCCGGGTACTTAGATGTTTCAGTTCCCCGGGTTTGCCTCGTTATGCTATGTATTCACATAACGATACGTGCTTATGCACGTGGGTTTCCCCATTCAGAAATCCCAGACTCAAATGGTTATTACTACCTAATCTGGGCTTATCGCAAGTTATTACGTCTTTCATCGCCTCTGACTGCCAAGGCATCCACCGTGTACGCTTAGTCACTTAACCATACAACCCCAAAGGGTCTTGCTTACGCAATGCAGTTGCTACGCTGCAGTATGACGTTTCCAAGGTGCGTTATCTCTTTATTATGAGCGAGATAACATTCGATTTTGCCGGACTCAAATTTGAATGCATTCTGGCAAGGATACATTCCCAAGAACACTTGAATGTGTGTTGGTACCTAATGATAAATCATTAGGATTTGAGAACTTTTAAATTTGATAAATAATGAAATCACATTATTTATCGTCAGCTTTCCAAATTGTTAAAGAGCGAGATTCAAACAAATGAACCATTTTTAAACACACTCGAGAGAGCGCTTAAAGATGGTGGGCGATACCGGGCTCGAACCAGTGACCCCCTCCTTGTAAGGGAGGTGCTCTCCCAACTGAGCTAATCGCCCACATTGTTTGCTGTTTGTGTTCACTTTAAAAGTGAATTCAAACAACTTCCTTTGTGGAAAGGAAATGGTGGGTCGTGCAGGATTCGAACCTGCGACCAATTGATTAAAAGTCAACTGCTCTACCAGCTGAGCTAACGACCCAATGGTATCCCGTAGGGGAGTCGAACCCCTGTTACCGCCGTGAAAGGGCGGTGTCCTAGGCCTCTAGACGAACGGGACACTAAGTTGAAATGTCTTGGGGGACATTTCTAAATCTCTTTACTTTCTAAACCATATCAATCTGTGTGGACACTCATCGTGAGTAATCATCGTATAAGGAGGTGATCCAGCCCCAGGTTCCCCTAGGGCTACCTTGTTACGACTTCACCCCAGTCATGAACCACAAAGTGGTGAGCGTCCTCCCGAAGGTTAAACTACCCACTTCTTTTGCAGCCCACTCCCATGGTGTGACGGGCGGTGTGTACAAGGCCCGGGAACGTATTCACCGTGACATTCTGATTCACGATTACTAGCGATTCCGACTTCATGGAGTCGAGTTGCAGACTCCAATCCGGACTACGACGCACTTTTTGGGATTCGCTCACCATCGCTGGTTGGCTGCCCTCTGTATGCGCCATTGTAGCACGTGTGTAGCCCTACTCGTAAGGGCCATGATGACTTGACGTCGTCCCCACCTTCCTCCGGTTTATCACCGGCAGTCTCCCTGGAGTTCCCACCATTACGTGCTGGCAAACAAGGATAAGGGTTGCGCTCGTTGCGGGACTTAACCCAACATTTCACAACACGAGCTGACGACAGCCATGCAGCACCTGTCTCAGAGTTCCCGAAGGCACCAAGCTATCTCTAGCGAGTTCTCTGGATGTCAAGAGTAGGTAAGGTTCTTCGCGTTGCATCGAATTAAACCACATGCTCCACCGCTTGTGCGGGCCCCCGTCAATTCATTTGAGTTTTAATCTTGCGACCGTACTCCCCAGGCGGTCTACTTAACGCGTTAGCTCCGAAAGCCACGGCTCAAGGCCACAACCTCCAAGTAGACATCGTTTACGGCGTGGACTACCAGGGTATCTAATCCTGTTTGCTCCCCACGCTTTCGCATCTGAGTGTCAGTATCTGTCCAGGGGGCCGCCTTCGCCACTGGTATTCCTTCAGATCTCTACGCATTTCACCGCTACACCTGAAATTCTACCCCCCTCTACAGTACTCTAGCCTGCCAGTTTCAAATGCGGTTCCGAGGTTGAGCCCCGGGCTTTCACATCTGACTTAACAAACCACCTGCATGCGCTTTACGCCCAGTAATTCCGATTAACGCTCGCACCCTCCGTATTACCGCGGCTGCTGGCACGGAGTTAGCCGGTGCTTCTTCTGTCGCTAACGTCAAACGATGAAGCTATTAACTTCAACGCCTTCCTCACGACTGAAAGTACTTTACAACCCGAAGGCCTTCTTCATACACGCGGCATGGCTGCATCAGGCTTGCGCCCATTGTGCAATATTCCCCACTGCTGCCTCCCGTAGGAGTCTGGACCGTGTCTCAGTTCCAGTGTGGCTGATCATCCTCTCAGACCAGCTAGGGATCGTCGCCTTGGTGAGCCATTACCTCACCAACTAGCTAATCCCACCTGGGCATATCCTGAAGCGAGAGGCCCGAAGGTCCCCCTCTTTGGTCCGTAGACGTTATGCGGTATTAGCCATCGTTTCCAATGGTTATCCCCCACATCAGGGCAATTTCCCAGGCATTACTCACCCGTCCGCCGCTCGACGCCCAACAAATCACCCGAAGGGTCAATGTTGTCGTTTCCGCTCGACTTGCATGTGTTAGGCCTGCCGCCAGCGTTCAATCTGAGCCATGATCAAACTCTTCAATTAAAGTTTTTTTGGTCTTGCGACCGGCTCAATGAATACTGACTTCAAAACTGTTCCTTACTCGAAAGTAAGAAGTAATTTTAAAGCTATTATCGTTCCAACAGAACGATAATGAATTGACTGTGCCAATGATTAAAAATCATTGTATTGGTCACTCAGTTCATTGATAAATCTTTTCGATTATCATCAACGAGTGCCCACACAGATTGATAGGTTTAAATTGTTAAAGAGCGTTGCTTTTGAGGCTTACCTCTCAAGCGGACGGCCATTCTAGCGATTTGAATCTCAGTGTCAAACACTTTTTTGAATTTATTTTCGAAGAGAAGTTAAACTCAAATGATTCAGCTACTTAGCCTACTGAAACACTGCGAAGCGTTGTCGCTGTTGCCGTGTCAGTGGGGCGCATTATAGAGAGCTGAGTCACATTGGCAAGCCTTTTTTGACGTTTTTTTTGAATTTATTGTCGTTCGGCTAATTTTGCATCACCAAAGGCCAAAAGTGACTATTTACTGTCCATTTCTGCCACTTTTTTCGTGAATAAAGAGACTTTTTTCCAGTTGGTATATTCAACTTCTTTAGTTGTATCTGTTTCTCCACCCGTCATAGACATAATGAAGCGAATCATAAATTTGTCGAAGAAGTTATAGCGTGGATAACGTAGAGCTCCAGCAAAGACTCCTATTAGCTTGGGCTCCCATGGTGATTTCTTTAGGAAGGTTTTAATGTACGCACTCCCCTCTGGAGTATCTTTACCTTGGTCTTCCTTTCTCGCAGTTAGGTTCACACAGAAGAACGCGGCATTCACCTGTTCTAATTGTACTAAGTGCTTTTGAATGAATTGGTACAGTTTCTTGTTCAAGTGCCCATAACGTATAGAAGCACCAATCACTACACGGTCAAACTTGAGTAAATCCAAGGTATCTATCGAGGCTAGATCAAAAGACTCGCATTCAAACCCTTCTAGTTCACTCTCTATATGAGCGGATATCTTACGAGTCTGTCCATCGCAGGTGGAATACAACAATGCTGCCTTTTTCAATGATTCTTCCTTTAGCTTTTCCAAAATGCAGGAGTAAATAGGATCAATAGTGTGAAGACCTCTAGTCGACCAAACAACATAGAGACAACCAAGACCCATTTCGCAGAGTCACTTATATCACCATAATGCAGTGACACTTCGCCCAGACCAGGGCCTAAGTTATTTAATGTAGATGCGACTGCAGAGAATGCTGTCAGTTCGTCCATGCCTGTTGCAATCAACGCTAACATACAAATGACGAACACCAACGCATATGCAGAGAAGAAGCCCCAGACGGCATCAATGACTCTCGATGAGAGCGCTTTATTACCCAGTTTGATCGTAAATACGGCTCTAGGGTGAACAAGACGCTTTAGTTCACGAAATCCTTGCAACGTTAATAGCAATACTCGTATTACCTTCATACCACCACCCGTTGAACCTGCACACCCGCCTATAAAAGAAGAGAAGAGTAAAAGCACAGGTAAGAACAGTGGCCACTCGGCAAAACCCGTAGTAGTAAATCCGGCTGTCGTAGAGATGGACACACTCTGGAACAAGGCTTGGTCAAACGCTTCATAATAAGTGTCATAACTATGATGGTTGAGTAGCACCAAGAAGCAAATAGCAAACAGAATGACCTGAACACCTATAAAGGCTCTAAATTCAGGATCTCTTAAATAGTATTTAGGATGGACGCCACCGGAGGCAAATGCTGCGAAGTGCAAAGAGTAGTTACATGCAGAGATAAGCAAGAAGACTACGGTGATCATATTCACCGCGTAGCTATCGAAGTAAGCCATACTCGCATCGTGAGTAGAGAACCCCCCAATCGCGATGGTAGAAAAACTATGCCCAACCGCATCAAAGAAAGTCATACCGGCCATCCAAAATGCAATAGCACATGCTACGGTTAAGCTCAGATAGATATACCAAAGCGCCTTAGCCGTTTCCGCAATCCTTGGCGTCATTTTGCTATCTTTTACCGGGCCAGGTATTTCTGCACGGTAAAGCTGCATGCCACCGATGCCCAAAACCGGCAATATAGCCACCGCTAATACAATGATCCCCATACCACCAAACCACTGTAAAAACTGCCGATAAAAAAGCATTGCCTTAGGTAGTTCATCTAACCCAACAATTACGGTGGCACCGGTCGTGGTTAATGCAGAGAAGGATTCAAAGAAAGCATCGGCAACACTTACTGCCGCATTGTCGATAACGAGGAAAGGAAGCGAACCAGCACTGCCGATAACCGTCCAAAACAAAACAACGATAAGGAAGCCATCGCGTGCCTTTAAATCTCGCTTATGATGCCGATTGGGGAACCAGCAGGCAAAGCCACATATCAACAAAATGATAAAGGTCACCACGAAGGGCACACCCGCACCATCTCGGTAAATTAGAGCAACCCCTGCAGGTGCCAACATAGATACGCTAAACAGCGCAAGTAGCAGACCTACTATTCGAATAATGGAACGAAACTGCATACTTGGGTTAGCTCATCCTTGAAACTAAGGCTTTCGCCCCTGTTTTGTTAGTCATGGTTTGGATAAAGTCACTTTCATTAAGGACTTCAATCTCCACAATCAGTTTAGCCTTGATATCGTAAGAGGCTGATATTTCCACTGCCTCGTACTGCGCCATAATAGACTGAGTTAATGATATGAGAGAGTAATCAACCTCTACTATTAACTGCGTTGTGATTTTCTTTTCGATTGTCTCTAGTAGTTTAAGGGCTTGTTGAACCCCTCCACCGTAGGCTTTAACAAGCCCACCAGTCCCTAAGCGAATACCACCATAGTAACGAGTCACTACTGCAGTGAGTTCACCCACTCCTGAACCTGTCAGCTGAGCCAGTATAGGCTTCCCTGCTGTACCAGAAGGCTCACCATCATCACTAAACCCCCACTTCATTGAGTCTTCAGGGCGCCCAGCAACGAATGCCCAGCAATTGTGCCTCGCGTCATTATGTTTCGCCTTTATTTCATCTACAAATGCTTTGGCTTGCTCAATAGACGGAGTGTGAGCCAAGTAGGTAATAAACTGACTCTTCTTGATCTCTTCTTCAAAAATCGTCGATTTTGCGGGTATTAGATAAGGAGAGGCGTTCATTAGATCTATGTTTTATTTAGGTAATCCTGTGAGTTTATCACGAGAACGCATTTCGATTAATAGTGACCGGAACAACACTTGTTAACAACTTGTTGAACAAATGTATTGAATTTTGCTTGTTATATCGTCAAACTTAACTGGTCTTACCACGATCTTTAGCTCGCCTTTAAGGCTGACCCGACTCATGGAGAACACGGATGATCTATCAAGCAGAGACCCTCACGGTCAAACAACATCAAGATGGCATAGCTGAAATATGCTTTAGTGGGGCGAACTCCGTCAACAAACTAGACCTCAAAACACTAGAATCTCTAGATATTGGCATTAAATCACTACAACAACTTCAAGGCCTCAAGGGTGTGATTGTTACGAGTGATAAAGATGCCTTTATCGTTGGTGCTGACATTACAGAGTTTCTTGGACTATTTGCTAAGCCAAAAGAAGAGTTAAGTCAGTGGTTGCAGTTCGCTAATTCCATCTTTAATAACCTTGAAGACTTGCCTGTTCCCACCATTTCAGTCATTAGAGGGCATGCTCTTGGTGGCGGTTGTGAAGCCATTTTAGCTACAGATTTTCGCTTAGCGGATAAGACAGCCAACATTGGGCTACCGGAAACCAAACTAGGCATCATGCCAGGGTTTGGTGGAACGGTTCGACTGCCGCGTCTCATTGGTGCTGACAGCGCAATGGAAATTATTACTGCTGGAAGCTCAAAGCGAGCGGAACAATTACTAAAAATAGGTTTAATAGATGCCATCGTAGACACAGATAAGCTGTTTGATTCTGCTGTTTCACTTATACATGATGCCAACCGTGGTGCCATCGATTGGCAAGATCGTCGCAAACAAAAAACCTCACCATTAAGCCTAGGGAAACTAGAAGCAATGATGAGCTTTACAACAGCTAAAGGACTTGTTGCTCAAAAGGCAGGCCCTCACTATCCCGCACCAATGATGGCCGTTAAAACCATTGAAAGTGCCGCTAGATTTGCTCGTGATGAAGCACTCGATATAGAAAGAGAAAACTTCATTACTCTGACTCAAACAGAGGTCGCGACCTCGCTCGTCGGGTTATTCCTCAATGATCAATATATAAAGGGACTCGCTAAAAAAGCCGCTAAAGCTTCAGATAAACCCACACAGCGAGCAGGAGTGCTTGGCGCCGGCATTATGGGTGGTGGTATTGCCTACCAATCCGCACTCAAAGGCGTTCCTGTATTAATGAAGGACATTGCACAGCCCTCTTTAGATCTAGGCTTGGATGAAGCCTCAAAGTTACTGAATAGCCGTCTACAAAGAGGACGTATTAAACCTGATAAAGTGGCTAAAGTTCTCACCTCTATTACACCAAGCCTTCACTACGCAGGTATTGAGCAATCCGATGTCATCATTGAAGCCGTTGTTGAAAACCCAAAAGTCAAAGCAAGTGTATTGGCTGAGGTCGAACAACACGCAGACAAAGATGCGGTAATTACCTCTAACACCAGCACCATTCCTATTAAACTTCTAGCGAAATCATTGGAACGCCCAGAAAACTTCTGCGGCATGCACTTCTTTAACCCCGTGCATCGAATGCCTCTGGTGGAAATTATTCGTGGTGAGAAAACCTCTGACGAGACCATTAATCGCGTTGTGGCTTATGCCGCCAAAATGGGTAAATCACCCATAGTGGTCAATGATTGCCCTGGATTCTTTGTTAACCGTGTTCTATTCCCATATTTCAATGGATTTAGTCAGTTAGTTAACGATGGTGCTGACTTTCAGCATGTCGATAAAGTGATGGAGCGTCAATTTGGATGGCCAATGGGACCTGCCTATTTGCTAGACGTTGTTGGACTAGATACGGCGCATCATGCCCAGCAAGTTATGGCCAGTGGTTTCCCAGAACGAATGGCTAAGCAAGGTACTGATGCCATTGATGTACTGTTTGAACAAAAACGCTACGGGCAAAAAAATGGGGCAGGCTTCTACGAGTATCAACCGGATAGAAAAGGTAAACCTAAGAAGTACTTCAACCCTGAGGTTAGTGAGTACTTAGCAACTCTAAATGCACCTAATCAGCAATTCAGTGATGAAGAGGTGCTCCATCGTATGATGATTCCAATGATCAACGAGGTTGTACTGTGTCTTGAGGAAAACATTATTGCCTCGCCACAAGAAGCCGATATGGCTCTGGTATATGGCCTAGGATTCCCACCATTCAGGGGAGGCGTATTCCGTTACCTAGACAGCTTAGGAATCAAAAACTATCTAGCGCTATGTGAACAATATCAATCGTTAGGCCCACTGTATAAAGCACCAACTCTGCTTTACTCAATGGCCGACTCTGGCGATAGCTTTTACGCAAACCAACAAGCCACCAGCGTGTAATCAATAAGAGGGATTAGAAAATGAAAAACGTCGTAATTGTTGATTGCATTCGTACACCGATGGGACGCTCTAAGGGCGGTGCCTTTCGCCATGTTCGAGCAGAAGAACTTTCGGCTCACCTGATGAAGGGACTACTAAAAAGAAACCCAGCGGTTAACCCTAGTGAAATAGAAGATATTTATTGGGGCTGTGTGCAACAAACCCTTGAACAAGGCTTCAATATTGCCAGAAACGCCTCTCTACTTGCTGGCCTCCCTATTGAAATTGGAGCGGTGACAGTAAATAGACTATGCGGTTCTTCGATGCAGGCGCTGCATGATGCCAGTCGCTCTATCATGGTGGGCGATGCTGATATTTGCATCATTGGCGGTGTTGAGCACATGGGCCACGTCCCTATGAATCATGGCGTCGACTTCCATGATGGTTTGGGTAAGAGTGTCGCTAAAGCTTCCGGTATGATGGGGCTTACTGCCGAAATGCTGGGTAAGCTGCACGGTATACCAAGACAGCAGCAGGACGAATTTGCGGCTCGCTCGCATGCGAGAGCTCACCAAGCTACCCTCAGCGGTGCATTTAAGTCAGAGATCTATGCCACTGAAGCACACGCTGCAGATGGTTCTCTCATTTCACTCGACTACGATGAGGTAATTCGTCCCGAAACCACCGTAGAGGGACTATCGCAACTGAGGCCTGTTTTTGATCCCGCTAATGGTACGGTAACCGCGGGCTCATCATCAGCTCTGTCGGATGGGGCTTCAGCAATGCTGGTAATGAGTGAAGAAAAAGCTAACGAGCTTGGCCTGACTATTCGAGCCAAGGTTAAATCAATGGCGATTGCTGGCTGCGATCCAGCCACAATGGGATACGGCCCTGTTCCGGCAACTAAGAAAGCTCTAAAGCGTGCAGGGCTAACCATTGCCGATATGGACGTAGTAGAGCTTAACGAAGCCTTTGCGGCACAGGCACTTCCGGTAGCCAAGGACCTTGGACTGCTTGAGGTAATGGACGAAAAGGTTAACCTCAATGGTGGTGCTATTGCCCTTGGACATCCATTAGGCTGTTCTGGTGCTCGAATCTCTACAACATTGATTAATTTAATGGAGAGTAAAGATGCGAAATATGGCTTAGCGACTATGTGTATTGGTTTAGGCCAAGGCATCGCAACCGTATTTGAACGACCATAGCCCCCTTCTAAAGGCGACTCTAGTATTGTCTGGAGTCGCACTACCACTCAGATCATAAATCAACCATAATTAATGCACAAAACGCATATTTATAATGATAACAAATCATTTTTTTTATCCGCCAATCTTCTCTACACTTATCAGCAATTAAGAACGTTAACCCTTTGGAGTTACTAATGTTTAAAGCACTTGTTCTGAACCAAGAAGACAAAAAAACCCTTGCTGCTATCGAGCAAGTTGATGAATCACTATTACCAGAAGGTGATGTGGAAATCGCGGTAGATTACTCATCTCTAAACTACAAAGATGGTCTAGCGATTACAGGTAAGGGCAAAATCATTCGTAACTTCCCTATGGTTCCGGGCATCGATCTAGTCGGTACAGTGACAACTTCTGAAGACGCTCGCTACCAAGCTGGTGACAAAGTAGTACTAACTGGCTGGGGCGTAGGTGAAAACCATTGGGGCGGCATGTCAGAGAAAGCACGCCTTAAAGGTGATTGGCTAGTACCACTGGTAGAGGGTTTATCTGGTCAGCAAGCCATGAGTATTGGTACTGCGGGTTTCACGGCAATGCTTTGTGTACAAGCCATCGTTGATGGTGGCGTAAAACCTGAAGACGGTGAGGTTCTAGTAACAGGTGCTAGTGGTGGTGTAGGTAGCGTAGCTGTAACCCTACTAAACCAACTTGGGTATTCTGTTGCTGCGGTAACAGGCCGTGCTTCTCAAAACGGTGATTTACTCACAAGTCTAGGTGCGTCTCGCATCGTTGAACGCTCTGAATTTGCAGAACCTGCAAAACCACTAGAGCGCCAAGTATGGGCTGCTGCAGTAGATACTGTAGGTAGCAATATGCTGGCAAAAGTATTGGCACAGACTAACTACAACGGTGTAGTGGCAGCATGTGGTTTGGCTGGCGGTTTCGACCTTCCAACATCGGTTATGCCGTTTATCTTACGTAATGTACGCTTGCAAGGCGTTGATTCAGTAATGTGCCCAAGAGAAAAACGCATTCAAGCTTGGGAACGTTTAGTGGAACTGCTTCCTGCATCATACTTCGAGCAAGCAACTAAGCTCATCAACCTTGAAGATGCAATTCAAGCAGCCAATGACATCACCAATGGCCAAATTACGGGTCGCGTTGTGATTAAAGTAAGTTAGATTGCTGGGGGCAGCACTCTATAAGCCAGTGAAGAGATTCGCTGGCTTACTCCAACCCTAAGTCCATAACCCTCTTTTCTATTAACCTTCCACATTCCTTTTTCAGTATTCCTCTTAGCCACTTTTGCGCTGGTGAGGTGTCGCATCTCGAGTGCCAGATAAGAGAATAATCAAAGGGGATAAATTCAAATGGCAACGGCTTGATCACTAAGTCATGTCTTTCTGATACTAGATAAGCTAAATCGGCAGGAACAGTAATCACCAAAGGTAGCCGATCCACAATCGCTAGTGCTGCCTCTAGGTGATAAGCACGCATTATCAAATTCATTGAGCCATGAGGCTTCAAGCTCTCATCAATCAAGGATTTAACACCATCGCTTATTGCTATCATGGCATGCGGCAGGGTCAAAAAATCATTAATCGTCAGAGGCTTATCCACTAAAGGATGGTGCTTTGATAGCAGGCAGGTAACGCCCACTTTACCTAGCACCTCTCTGCGTAATGGTTCTATTTCGGAAACAGGTCGGCAGATCGCCATATCCGCTCTTTCTGCGGTCAATTGATGGTAGATGTTGTCGTGCTGCAGTGGTTGAAAGTCCAAGGATATATTCGGCGCTTCTTCATAGATCTTAGGCAAAGCAAACGGCAGTATGGTTTGCATTGCATAGTCCGTCGTCGCCACTACAAAGCGTTGCGTGCACATTGAGGGGTCAAAGTCCGTAGGAGTAAGCAGATCCCTTATCGCTTCTAGCGGGAACTGAATCTGCTCATTGATTAATAACGCTTTTTCTGTGGCTATGAGGTTTTGTCCATTGCGAGTAAACAATGGATCATTTAACAGCTCTCTTAGTCGCCCTAAAACGCGACTCATCGCCGATTGACTGAGATTGAGCCTAAGGGCTGCTCGACTCACACTTCCCTCTTCTACCAAAACCCGTAAGGCTATAAGTAGATTAAGATCTCTGCGATAAATATCTTCTAGTTCCATGTAACCTCAAACACCAACAAAGCTTATTGTTTATAGTATCAGCTAAGTCAATTCGTGTTTACAAATAACCGGTTTGGGTAGGATACTGAATTTTAGACAAAAAAATCCCGCATCGGAGTGCGGGGAAGCCCAAGAAAAAGGGATAGTGTCGGAATATCTGCTCAACCTGACTGTTATCAAGTTGTTAAATCTAAGTTAAATTAACAATACACCCTGAACTTAAGATTGCCAAGTTGATATTGAATATTTTTTATACTCGAGTATGATCGCGGTCTCATTTTTTGGGAGAGGAAGCTATGTCGTTTAATCCAGAAGTTGCAAATCACATCCTAGAGGCAGAAGGTTTACGCTGCCCAGAGCCCGTTATGATGGTCAGAAAAACCATTCGTAACATGCAAGATGGCGAAGTATTGCTAGTTAAAGCAGATGACCCTTCTACTGTGCGTGATATTCCAAGCTTCTGTCGCTTCATGGATCATCAACTCATAGCGGAAAAAACCGACACAGCCCCATTTCAATACCTGATTAAAAAAGGGCTGGCTTAATCTCGTCTCTCTAGGGCCTGTTGACCTTTTGCGATTAAATTTTGCTCGACCAGAAGCCATTTAATCAAGGCGAGTGTTTTGCCGCCTAGTCATCTAAGCAAAAGACGCTCAACGACGAGTAAATGGCTTCTGGCCGAGCCCTTCGGGTAGCGCTTTGTTGGGTATTTAAACAAATCGTTACAAAAATCAACTCAAAAGGTCAACAGGCCCTAATAAATGGCTGCGCTTACTGCAAGTATTGCAAACAGTGCAGCAGTTACCTTTCTAATCATTGCCAATGGCAAACGCTCTGCCGATAACTTACCAATAATCACAACCGGTACATTCGCAAGTAACATTCCAATCGTCGTACCAAGCACAACCATCATCAACGCATCTGCATATTGCGCCCCTAAAATTGAGGTTGCTATCTGAGTCTTATCTCCAATCTCTGCAACGAAAAAAGCAATAAAGGTGGCAACAAATGGTCCTTTGTTGGATATCGACTCATCCTCATCCAACTTATCTGGGATTAGCACCCATAACGCCATTGCGATGAAGCTTGCAACAACAACCCACTTTAGAATCGACGGACTCAACAAATCAGAGACAAGTACGCCAAGCCAAGCGGCTACCGCATGGTTAGCTATGGTTGCTAGAAAAATGGCAGCAATAATAGGCAAAGGCTTGCGATAACGGCTGGCCAAAAGCAGAGATAAAAGTTGGGTTTTATCACCAATTTCCGCTAAGGCAACGGTGGTGATAGAAATGGCTAATACGCTCAAAGGGTTCTCTCTAGAGGTGGGGGATAACAAACAATAGACAAGTCTCACTCCCCCACCTAGGTTCATGATACTTATCTAAGGTCTTGCTAAACAAGTGTCTCGAACGCCATGATGATTTTGCATCAATTATGTTGACGGACGAACCGGACAATTGATTGCCACGGTAAGCTACTCCCCAAAGATGCGAGGATTTTAGTCATCCACTAGGTGAGAATCAAGCACCAATTACCCCATAAAAAGCAAGATAAGCCACCTTCTTGCTGTTAAAGCCCCTCTCAACGCGGTATTGATGCTTTTTTCGCTACTCCCCATCGCAATTCATGGGTATAATTTGAAGTTATTTCATTTTCAGACAAAAGAATCGCGCGAAACGACTATGCAAAAATACGATATCAAAACCTTCCAGGGAATGATCCTCGCGCTGCAGGATTATTGGGCTCAAAACGGTTGTACTATTGTTCAACCGTTAGATATGGAAGTAGGTGCTGGCACCTCTCACCCAATGACATGTCTGCGTGCACTTGGCCCAGAGCCAATGTCTACGGCATACGTTCAGCCATCTCGTCGTCCAACTGATGGACGCTATGGTGAGAACCCAAACCGCCTGCAGCACTACTATCAATTCCAAGTAGCTTTAAAGCCTTCTCCAGATAATATTCAGGAGTTGTACCTTGGCTCACTTGAAGTACTTGGTATCGATCCATTAGTTCACGATATTCGTTTCGTAGAAGACAACTGGGAAAACCCAACACTGGGTGCTTGGGGTCTTGGCTGGGAAGTTTGGCTAAACGGCATGGAAGTGACTCAGTTTACCTACTTCCAGCAAGTAGGTGGTCTTGAATGTAAGCCTGTTACCGGTGAAATCACTTACGGTATCGAACGTCTAGCGATGTACATTCAAGAAGTAGACTCTGTTTATGACCTAGTATGGAACGTTGCTCCTGATGGCTCTAACGTGACCTACGGTGATATTTTCCACCAAAACGAAGTAGAGCAATCCACTTACAACTTCGAACACGCTGACGTTGATTTCCTATTCACATTCTTCGACCAATGTGAAAAAGAGTGTAAAGAACTCCTAGAGCTAGAGAAGCCATTACCGCTTCCTGCTTATGAGCGTATTCTAAAAGCTGGCCACGCATTCAACATTCTTGATGCGCGTAAAGCTATCTCTGTAACAGAGCGCCAACGCTACATCCTCCGCATCCGCAATCTGACGAAAGCAGTTGCAGAAGCATACTATGCATCGCGTGAAGCACTTGGCTTCCCTATGTGTAAAAAACAAGGTGAGGAGAAGTAATCATGGCAAAAGAATTTCTAATTGAACTGGGTACTGAAGAGCTACCACCAACACAGCTTCGTACTCTTGCTGAAGCATTTTCTGCAAACTTCGAAGCTGAGCTTAAAGACGCAAGTCTGACTCATGAAGGTATTAAATGGTATGCCGCTCCTCGTCGTCTAGCACTTAAGGTTTCAGCTCTAGCTGAAGGCCAAGCTGACAAAGTAGTAGAGAAACGCGGTCCTGCAATCTCTGTTGCATTCGACGCTGAAGGCAATGCAACAAAAGCAGCACAAGGCTGGGCACGCGGCAACGGTATTACCGTTGACCAAGCTGAGCGCCTTAAAACAGACAAAGGTGAATGGCTACTGTTTAAGCAGGAAGTAAAAGGTCAAGCAACAACTGATATCGTTGTTGATCTAGCCGCTAAAGCACTGTCTAACTTACCTATCGCTAAGCCAATGCGTTGGGGCGACAAAACCACTCAGTTTATTCGTCCAGTAAAAACACTGACTATGTTAATGGGTAGCGAGCTTATTCAAGGTGAGATCCTTGGCGTAGCTTCTGACCGCACTATTCGTGGTCACCGCTTTATGGGTGAGCAAGAGTTCACTATCGACTCGGCAGAGCAATACCCTGCGATTCTAGAAGAGCGCGGTAAAGTAATGGCGGATTACGATGCGCGTAAAGCGATCATCCTAGCTGACTCTCAAAAAGCTGCGGCAGCTGTTGGCGGTATTGCTGACCTGGAAGATGACCTGGTAGAAGAAGTGACGTCTCTGGTTGAGTGGCCGGTTGTACTGACTGCGAAATTTGAAGAAGAATTCCTAAAGGTGCCTTCTGAAGCTTTGGTTTACACCATGAAGGGCGACCAAAAGTACTTCCCTGTTTACGATGAAAACAAGAAGCTTCTACCAAACTTCATCTTTGTTTCTAACATCGAGTCAAAAGAACCTCGCCACGTTATCGAAGGCAACGAAAAGGTTGTTCGCCCTCGTCTCGCTGACGCAGAGTTTTTCTTCAACACTGACCGTAAGCGTCCGTTGATCGACCGTCTTCCTGAGCTAGAACAAGCGGTATTCCAAAAGCAACTGGGTACGATCAAAGATAAAACAGACCGTATCACAGCACTAGCAGGATACATTGCTAAGCAAATTGATGCCGATGTTGAGAAAGCAACGCGTGCTGGCCTACTGGCTAAATGTGACCTTATGACCTCTATGGTATTCGAATTTACCGATACCCAAGGCGTAATGGGCATGCACTATGCAACTCATGACGGTGAAGATGAGCAAGTAGCACTGGCTCTTTACGAGCAGTACATGCCTCGCTTTGCGGGTGACGATCTACCTAGCACTGGTATTTCTTCAGCCGTCGCTATGGCTGACAAGCTAGATACTATTGTAGGTATCTTTGGTATTGGTCAAGCACCTAAGGGCTCTGACCCATTTGCACTGCGTCGCGCATCTCTAGGTGTGTTGCGTATCATCGTAGAAAATGGCTACAACCTAGACCTTGTTGACCTTATTCGTGAAGCTAAGATCCAGTTTGGTACCAAGCTAACTAACGACAACGTTGAGCAAGATGTCATCGACTTCATGCTAGGTCGTTTCCGTGCTTGGTATCAAGATGCTGGCTTCAGTATTGATATCATCCAAGCAGTACTGGCTCGTCGCCCAACTAAACCTGCTGATTTCGATCAACGTGTTAAAGCAGTATCTCACTTCCGTGACCTTGAAGCGGCAGAGGCACTAGCGGCAGCGAACAAGCGCGTAGGTAATATCCTAGCGAAATTCGATGGTGAGCTAGCTGAAGAGATCGACCTTGCGCTTCTACAAGAAGATGCAGAGAAAGCTCTAGCAGAAAATGTTGAAGTTATGGCTGAAGCACTAGAGCCTGCGTTTGCAACGGGTAACTACCAACAAGCCCTAAGCAAGCTTGCCGATCTTCGTGAGCCTGTTGATGCTTTCTTCGATAACGTTATGGTTATGGCCGATGACGAAGCATTGAAAAAGAACCGCTTAACGCTACTGAATAAACTGCGTAACCTGTTCTTGCAGATTGCTGATATTTCTCTTCTGCAGAAATAATCCTTTTAAAGCCCAGCTCTCGCTGGGCTTTTTCTTTGCAAATAGTTATTCCAGCTATTGAGTAACCCCCTATCTCTAGGCTAAGGTTTGTCTCTTCCTATACTTTTTAGAAATAGTCAGGGCCTAGCATGTCTTCTTCGAAAACCTATTCAAAATTCGGTGAGAAATTTAACCGTAACTCAGGCATCACTCAATTAATGGGTGATCTCAATGATGGCCTGCGTACGCCTGGCGCCTTGATGCTTGGTGGTGGTAACCCTGCGGCTATTCCTGAAGTATTGGACTATTTCTCAGAAGTAACGGCTCAAATGCTCGCAAATGGAGAACTGGTTTCTGCCATGGCCAACTATGACGGTCCACAAGGCAAAGACACCTTTGTAAAAGGTTTGGCAAAGCTACTCAGAGAGACCTATGGCTGGGAGATTAGTGAAAAAAATATCTCTCTGACCAACGGCAGTCAAAGTGCATTCTTTTATCTCTTTAACCTGCTCGCAGGTAAGCAGCCAGATGGCAGCCATAAGAAAATACTACTGCCACTAGCACCCGAGTATATTGGATATTGTGACTCTGGTATTGAAGACGACATCTTTATCTCTTATAAGCCTGAGATTGAGTTGCTAGACGATAGACAATTTAAGTATCACGTAGATTTCTCACAGCTGAAAATTGATGAATCTGTCGCGGCCATTTGCGCATCTAGACCAACTAACCCAACTGGAAACCTACTGACCGATGAAGAGGTTTACAAGCTCGATGAATTGGCACGTAAGCATAATATTCCTCTGATATTAGACAATGCCTATGGCACCCCATTCCCTAATATCGTATTTGAAGAGGCGACACCATTTTGGAACGACAACACCATATTATGTATGAGTCTCTCCAAGCTAGGTTTACCGGGTCTACGATGCGGTATCGTAATCGCGAATGAGGAAACTACACAAGCCTTAACCAATATCAATGGCATCATTGGATTAGCCCCTGGCAGTATTGGTCCAGCTGTGGCTCAACATATGATTGAGTCAAATGATCTATTGCGATTGAGCGACGACGTCATCAAGCCTTTCTATCAACAAAAATCAATACGAGCGGTATCCCTGCTGCAATCTGCCATTACCGATCCTAGATTTAGGATCCATAAACCCGAAGGAGCAATGTTCCTTTGGCTATGGTTTGATGAATTACCGATTACCACAATGGAACTGTACAAGCGCCTGAAAGCTAGAGGGGTTTTAATTGTTCCAGGTGAGTACTTCTTCTTTGGTCAAGAAGACCTGTGGGATCACTCTCACCAATGCTTGAGAATGAACTACGTACAAAATGATGAGGATATGCAAAAGGGAATCCAAATCATCGCTGAAGAAGTCGAAAAGGCTTATCGCAACTGATAATGAGTTATCGATAATAGATAAACGACGATCACCAAAGAGGGTCATCGTCGTTTATTATAATTAAACCAATATGACATCTGAACGCATACTATAGAGAACAAATAGCACTTCTTCTTGCTCTCTCTGCCCGACACCATTCTTATTCATCGCAGCTAGCGCATCATCCAAAACCGCAACAAACTCAACAGCAGAGATATTCATTCCTTTATGCACGGCAAGCATATCTTTTCCCTTATACAGATTTGGGCCTCCTGTGCCCGTTATAAAGAACTCTGCTACCGATTGCTTTAGGCGCGATAATTCAGAATTGGCAAACCGAGTGCTGATCGCTTTATTGGCAAGATGAAGGTCTACAATATCACTCGATATTTGAGTAATAGAGTCTGAACCGCCCAGTCTCTCATATAATGTCGACATAACTCTGTTCCTTAATTATTTGTTCTTGATTGGCACCATAATGTGAGCGTAAGGGGTATCCTTCCACATAACATAGGGACCGCCATTAAAAGGGTCATCACTGATGCCCTTGAGAAGCTCTTTGGGCACAACAATCATCAAGTGAGGCCCCTCTTTTACCCATACGTCACCATTATCAGGATCGGTTGCAGCTGGGTTGGAATTACTCACATAAGCATCGCCCTGCATCATGTATGAAATACCAATACGATCGGTTTCAAACGGCTGTCCTAGAGCTGCAGCCTTAAGCAACTCTGACCATACCGCATCATTACACATTGGATGCATGTCACCAGGTATAACCGGTACACCAGGAACACAATGCCAGTGTGGGCTTCCCTCTCTCAGGACTTTACCGTCTGTATCAAGGATAGTTGCTTTTGAGCTTAAATCGCTATGCGCAGCACTCTCAGCTTGCTGTATCTTTTTATCCGTAGCGCTGACATTAAAGCTAATCAAATAGCCCCCTAGCAGTAGGCTAACCAGTAATTTACTCATAGGAACTCCTCACATTTCACCGCTCAAAGACATCTATAAAGATAAAGTTTGATAGCAACTATAATTATGAGGATTTAATGAGATTTACATGAAGTAACGTGAATAGGTACACTTATCACCCTCACCTAGGCAAGGACTATGGATATAGCAGTCATCAATGAGACCCGATCCAGAGAACTCAGTTTCTTAGCTCAAAGTATGCAGTGCAACGGCCCTGATGTTATTGGTGTATACGGGATCGCTGGTGTGGGGAAAAGTACCTTACTCAACCAATTCGCGACTCTCTATCCAGATCGCTGCTTTAAGCTCAATTGCCAACAGATAGAACCAACGCCAAGAGCGTTTCTTCAATATCTTCAACAGATAACCAATAGCCATGATGAAAGTCTAAGCGCTATCTCTGCCGCTCTAGATTTAGCGCCCAATCAAAGTTTACCGGTTTTGTTGCTTGACCAATTTGAGTCAATAAATTTGATTGAATCATGGCTTAGACAAGAGTGTATGCCTGCGCTTTTAGACAAAATTAAGATCATTTTTTGTGGTCGACTCGTTCCCGCAAGCCAATGGATAATCAACCCTACGGGCGAGCTTCACTACCTCAGCCTAAAACTAGAGTGTTTATCCTTTAATGAATCAATGCAATTCTTACAGAGTCAGGGGCATTCGACGGGTGTCGCATTGGGAATCAACCAATTTGCTAATGGCCACCCTCTTGCATTGCGATTAGCCAGTAATGCAGTATTAGAGCGCCCACAGCGCCAACTCAGTGAACAGCCTCCTAACAATATCATTCATTCCTTAGTCCGGTTTTTTATTGAAGACGTTAGCGATAAAGAGCTACAGCAAGCCTTACTCGCTTGCTCGATCATCAGACGCATGACGGAGCCATTACTTAAAGCTATGCTGCTTTGTACTGACACCCAAGCCAGAAAGCTGTACGAGGATTTAACCCTCATCGATTTCGTAGAGGTTAATGAAGATGGTTTAAGCTTACATGAGGTGCTCAAAAAGACGTTGAGCTCAGACCTAAAATCTCGCTCACCACAGCAGTTTAGCCTCTTTCGTCATAGGGCAAGCCAACAGATCCGCTCAGAGCTTAAGGTCGCAAGTTTGGGTCAAATGTGGAGATACACTGCCGATATCATCTATCTGGTAGAAAATAACGTTATTCGTAACGCTTTCTTTCCTCCCAACGACCGACGTGAATACAGTATTGAAGCTGCATGCGAGGCGGATAAGTCAAAGGTGATGGATATTGTGACAAAGCACGAGCCCATGCAGGCTTTATCTCTCTATGAACACTGGTGGTGTAAACATATTAATGCTTTCCATTGTGTGAAAAATACACAAGGGCAGATTGTCGGATTCTATTGCTTATTAAAAACCACAGAAATACTTGCCCACCAGCTCAATGATGATCCTATCACCAAGGCTTGGGTTACCCATTTAAATCAGACTGTGACGCAAGACTGCAGTGCAGAACACATCTTTATCCGCCGATGGTTATCTCTAGACAAAGGTGAGTCATTAAGTGGTGTGCAAGCTGCATGTTGGCTTGATATAAAACGAATCTATTTAGAAATGAGGCCACAGCTAAAACGAGTATATCTCACACTCCAAGACCTCCAGCCCTATGCTCCAGCGGCTCTAGAGTTGGGATTTCAAGTCCTTGATATGAAAGTTGAAATTGGTGACAAAACTTATTACTCAGCAATGCTCGATATGGGAGAAGAATCCGTCAACGGTTGGGTCTCTAAACGATTACTGCATGAGCTCAGTAGTCAAGAATCCATCCAGGCATCTCCAGCATGGTTTGACGTTAATGCAAGACAGATCCGCATTAATGACTCTCAAATCAACCTAACACCTTTGGAGTTTGAGACTCTAGCTTTATTAATCTCACACCAGGAAGAAGTCGTCTCACGAAAACTTTTACTTAAAGAAGTATGGGGAATTAAACACGATGGTTCGAGTAATGTCGTGGATACGATAATACGCTCATTAAGAAGAAAGCTGGGCAACCACTCAAAACTCATTCAATCTGTCAGAGGCACCGGCTATCGATTCATTTCTGACACCTAAGCAATAAAAAAGAGCGCCTTAGGCGCTCTTTCACTGCTTTGTTCTGTCGCTAACTTACTCTGCTGAGTCAGCATTGCTCTCAATAAGTTTGCTACCATTGATAGCGATCTTACGAGGCTTCATTGCTTCTGGAATCTCTCTTTGCAGATCGATATGAAGCAAACCATTTTCCATTGTCGCACCAACCACTTTTACGTAGTCAGCCAATTGGAATTTACGCTCAAAATCACGCTCAGCAATACCTTGGTAAATGTACTTTTTACCTTCTTCAGCTTGACGCTCACCACGCACGATTAGCACGTTTTCTTTTTGAGTAATATCCAACTGATCGTCAGCAAAGCCAGCTACTGCCATAGTGATACGGTAGTTGTTTTCATCTTGCTGTTCGATGTTGTATGGAGGGTATCCCGCGGAAGTGTTCTTAGCTGATGATGCTTCCATCATGTTAAACAGACGATCAAAGCCAATAGCGTTGCGGTACAAAGGAGTGAAATCTACAGTTCTCATAATACTATCCTATTCATTAGCAATAGCCTTAACTCAGAGTGGCGAGTTAAGGGTGTTGTTTCCATTCCATCTCGGACATGGGTTCAACAGATTTAAGTTGTGTGCTTTTCTCTGTCCTTCCTCTCTTGAGCGAAGCGAGTTAAGCGGTTCAGAAGACCCATCAGGCATCCTCTTCACAACTAGATATAAGGATGAGCAAAATCTGTTTCAAGGGATTAATTTGAAAAAATTTTAAATTTATCTATTTTTCATAATGTTAGATAAGAAAAAAGCACTACCAAAATGGCAGTGCTTTCTAAATAATTATCCGCGAGCTAATCGTGATTAAACGTCTAGGTTCGCTACTTTCAGGGCATTATCTTCGATGAAGCGACGGCGCGGTTCTACGTGGTCACCCATTAGAGTGGTGAACAACTGGTCTGCACCCACAGCGTCTTCAATAGTCACCTGCATCATACGACGAGTGTCTGGGTCCATGGTTGTTTCCCAAAGCTGATCTGGGTTCATTTCACCTAGACCTTTGTAACGCTGTAGTGAAAGACCACGACGAGACTCTTTAGTTAGCCACTCAAGAACTTCTTGGAAAGTGGTGACTTGTGCAGTACGCTCACCACGCTTCACATAAGCACCTTCCTCAAGAAGACCATCAAGTGCATCGGAAAGTGATGCCAACTTGTCGTACTCTTTTGTCGCAAGTAGTTCTAGGCTAACCACATATTCGTAATGAACACCGTGAGTACGTACTACAACCTTAGGTAGGCATACGTTCAGCTCTGCGTGTTTTTCAACCTCAAGACTGTACTGGCTAGCACCCACTTCTTTAGCATTAAGTTGAGAGACTAAACGCTCACCCCAAGCGGTTACTAGAGCTTCGTCTTGGCACTCTTCGGCTGTCAAACGAGGTACATAAATGAACTCTTCCACCAGCGATTTTGGTAGTTGGCGAGCCATACGCTCAACTAGCTTAGTTGCTTGGTTAAACTGAGTCACAAGAGCCTCTAGAGGCTCACCAGAAAGAGCCGGAGCTTCTGGGTTTACATACAATGCAGCGTTATCCAAAGCCAGTGCCGTTTGGTACTGAGTCATCGCGTCTTCATCTTTAATGTATTGCTCTTGCTTACCCTTCTTCACTTTGTAAAGTGGTGGCTGAGCGATGTAGATGTAGCCACGCTCAATAAGCTCAGGCATTTGACGGTAGAAGAAGGTCAGCAGTAGGGTACGGATGTGTGAACCATCCACATCGGCATCGGTCATGATGATGATGTTGTGGTAGCGCAACTTATCTGGGTTGTACTCGTCACGACCGATACCACAGCCAAGTGCAGTAATCAGTGTCGCCACTTCTTGAGAAGAAAGCATCTTGTCGAAACGTGCCTTCTCAACGTTTAGAATCTTACCTTTAAGTGGAAGAATCGCTTGGTTCTTACGGTTACGACCCTGCTTAGCACTACCGCCCGCAGAGTCACCCTCCACTATGTATAGTTCAGAAAGCGCTGGGTCTTTCTCTTGGCAATCTGCTAGTTTACCTGGCAGACCTGCTAAATCTAATGCGCCTTTACGACGAGTCATCTCACGTGCTTTACGCGCTGCTTCACGAGCTCGCGCTGCATCAATGATCTTGCCACACACTATTTTCGCTTCACCTGGGTTCTCAACTAGAAACTCAGATAGCTTCTCACCCATTGCAGATTCAACGGCAGACTTCACCTCAGACGAAACAAGCTTGTCTTTAGTTTGGCTTGAGAATTTCGGATCTGGAACCTTAACTGAGATAACCGCAGTCAAACCTTCACGCGCATCATCACCAGATGTTGCTGCTTTGGCTTTCTTAGAAAAACCTTCTTTATCCATGAAAGTGTTAAGAGTACGCGTCAACGCTGAACGGAAACCCGCTAAGTGAGTACCACCATCACGCTGAGGAATGTTGTTAGTGAAGCAGAAGATATTCTCTTGGAAGCCATCGTTCCACTGCATAGCCACTTCAACACTGATGCCATCTTCACGCTCACTATCAAAGTGGAAGATTTTTTGGATGATAGGTGTTTTGTTGGTATTTAGGTGGTCAACAAACGCTTGAATACCACCTTCAAACATGAAGTGATCAGATTTATCTTCTTCACGCTCATCAACTAATTTGATCGATACGCCGGAGTTAAGGAAAGATAACTCACGTAGTCGCTTAGCTAGGATATCGTAGTGGAACTCAATATTAGAGAAGGTATCTTCGCTTGGCCAAAAACGGATTTCTGTACCCGTTTTATCAGTTTCACCTACTGCCGCCAATGGTGCTTGAGGCTCACCATGGTGATAAGTTTGAGTATGAATTTGACCGCCACGCTGAATCGTCAGAGTAACTTGCTTAGACAATGCGTTTACAACTGAAACACCTACGCCGTGAAGACCGCCCGATACCTTGTACGAGTTATCGTCAAACTTACCACCGGCGTGCAGAACGGTCATGATAACCTCTGCAGCAGACACTTGTTCTTCTTCGTGCATTTCAGTCGGGATACCACGACCATCGTCTCGAACAGAAACAGAATCGTCGTCATGGATGGTAACTATGATGTCGTTACAGTGACCTGCTAGCGCTTCATCAATAGAGTTATCCACTACCTCGAATACCATATGGTGAAGACCTGTTCCGTCGTCTGTGTCACCTATGTACATACCTGGACGCTTACGAACCGCATCTAGGCCTTTTAGTACTTTAATACTCGATGAATCGTAATTTTCTGCCATGAGTTACTCTCTATTTGGGTCTATGTATCATCCATGTTACGGCCAAACCAAAGTGACGCTTTGGTGAGCTCGTAAATACCGATAATAGCCATCTATATTGAATATGTTCTACTACGCTAGGAATCTAAAATACCTAGCCGTTAAAGTAGCATTGTAAGACCTAAACCTATTATTTGAGGGGCTTTCATCCCTCATTGGCTTAAATCTCGATTTTTCGTCAAATTTGTATAATTTGCTCAGCTACAACAAAGGGGTCGACGCATAATAAACCCCCTATTCTACTAGCTCTATTTTGCCACGTTCCACATGAAACATCTTGCTATTTTCGCTGTTCATTTCATCAATTTGGCTTTTTGTAATAGAGCTTACAAATACTTGTGCTCCAGTTTCCTTTAAGCAGTCTGCTAAGCGTGCTCTTCGTTGACTATCAAGCTCTGATGCAAAGTCATCGATGAGGTATATGCACTGTTTTTCGGTTAACTTTGTTAGGTGTTGGCCTTGGGCAACTCGCAGTGCACATACCAATAATTTTAGTTGTCCACGAGACAGGATATCTTCAACTGGCGTACCCTTGACCCTAATTTTTAAGTCAGCCTTATTTGGTCCACTAAAAGTATAGCCAAGGTGCTGATCTCTCTCGAAATTTCTTTCCAATAATTCGGCATAATCTGCTCCTTTCTCCCACCCTTGGTAAAAAGAGATAGAAACATCAAACTCTGAGAGGAAATCCTTACACAGTGGTTCTGCCACTTCTTTTAGCTGCGCCACATACTGGGCGCGCCAAGTGGAAATCATTTCAGCCAGTTTAGCTAGTTCCTGATCCCAGTAACGCAACTCTCGATAACTACTGGCTGTTTTTAGTAAGGCATTGCGCTGCTTGTTAAGGCGCTTTATTCGCCCCCACACTTCATAAAACTGAGGTTCGCAATGAAACACTCCCCAATCAATAAATGCGCGGCGGTGTTTCGGTCCATCGGTAAGTAAATCAAAGCCTTCTGGGTGAATCAGCTGTAAAGGCAACACCTTGGCAAGCTCAGCGAGCTTTTGCCCTGACTCACCAGAGATCTTAACCTCTGTACTGCCATCACGACGCTTGTTAATACCAATAGGGAGTTCAAACTGCTGTGGGTTCTGCAATCTGCCATGGACAAACAATTCACCGCAATCATGCTGAATAATGCGACCGGTAATCGAGCTTTTAAATGAGCGACCGTGCCCAAGTAGGTAGATGGCCTCTAGCAAGCTGGTTTTACCGCTGCCGTTAGCCCCTATAAGAAAATTAAAGCCTGGCGATGGGCTAACATCGCAGGCTTCAATATTTCGAAACTGTTTAATAACAAGACGAGTAAGAGGCATACCGTTATAGACGGATCGGCATTACCACGTATTGAGCGCTTGAGTCTTCAGCATTCTCAATCAAGGCACTCGCATTCGCATCAGACATAGAAAGGGATACCTTCTCACAACGCACTGCGTTTAATACATCCAACACATAGCTAACGTTGAAGCCAATCTCTAGGTCATCGCCTTGATAATCAACATCAACCACTTCTTGTGCTTCTTCTTGCTCAGGGTTGTTAGCTGTGATCTGCATAGTGCCACTCGACAGATTCACTCGCACACCACGGAATTTTTCGTTTGAAAGAATAGCGGCACGTGAAAATGCTTGGCGTAAGTCTTCACAATCTGCAATCACTGTCTTAGTGGTATTTTGTGGCATTACACGACGATAGTCAGGAAAACGCCCATCGACCAATTTAGAGGTGAACACAAAGTTTGCGACACTTGCTCGAATGTTTGAAGAACCAATCAACAAGGTAACTGACTCATCTGGCTGATCAAGAATCTTCATCAGTTCAAGGACACCCTTGCGTGGGATAATCACTTGCTGTTGAGGATGGCTGTCAGAGAGTGTTGTTTCAGAAACCGCCATGCGGTGACCATCGGTTGCCACAGAGCGCAAGGTATCGCCATCGATGTCAAACAACATACCATTGAGGTAGTAACGAACATCTTGGTTCGCCATAGAGAATTGCGTCTTCTCTATTAACGCTCTTAGGTTACCCTGAGTCAGGGTCAGTTCTGTATCAGACTGCCAATCTTCAATATTTGGAAAATCGATCGCAGGTAGCGTCGCTAAAGAAAAACGGCTTCGACCAGAACGAACAACTACGCGTTCCGCATCAAGTGAAAGGGTAATATCCGCATTATCTGGCAGTCCACGACAGATATCGAAGAACTTACGAGAAGGTACGGTAATGCTTCCTGGCTCAAAGTCATTCTCTAACTGAACCTGACTGATCAACTCTACTTCAAGGTCAGTTGCCGTCATAGATAAGAAGCCATTTTCAACCTTGAGCAAGACATTGCCCAAAATAGGTAAAGCAGGACGACCTGCTAGCGCACCAGAAACCTGTTGCAGGGGCTTGATCAGAAGCTGACGATTAATAGTGAATTTCATTCTATTAATTACCTATTACGATGAAAGTGTACGGATTAAGTTAGAGTAGTCTTCTTTGATGTCATGACTCTCTTCGCGAAGCTGTTCAATCTTACGGCATGCGTGCAGTACCGTAGTATGGTCACGACCACCAAACGCATCACCAATTTCAGGCAAGCTGTGGTTGGTAAGCTCTTTTGCTAGTGCCATCGCCAATTGACGTGGACGAGCAACAGAACGAGAACGACGCTTAGACAAGAGGTCAGCAACCTTAATCTTGTAGTATTCCGCGACGGTCTTTTGAATGTTGTCTATGGTGACGAGCTTCTCTTGAAGTGCCAATAAATCACGCAGCGCTTCACGAACAAAATCGATAGTGATAGGACGACCAGTGAAATTCGCATTCGCGATAACACGGTTCAACGCCCCTTCAAGCTCACGAACATTTGAACGCAGGCGCTTAGCAATAAAGAATGCCACTTCATCAGCTAAATGAATCTGATGGTCTTCAGCCTTCTTCATCAAGATAGCAACACGAGTCTCAAGCTCTGGTGGCTCAATTGCCACCGTCAAGCCCCAGCCGAAGCGAGACTTTAGACGATCTTCAACCCCGGTAATCTCTTTAGGATAACGGTCCGAGGTAAGGATAATTTGTTGGTTGCCTTCTAATAGCGCATTAAAGGTATGGAAAAACTCTTCTTGGGAACGTTCTTTGTTCGCAAAGAATTGAATGTCATCGATTAGCAAGGCATCGACGCTTCGGTAATAACGCTTAAATTCTTCTATCGCATTGTTTTGCAGAGCTTTAACCATATCTTGCACAAAACGCTCAGAGTGCATGTACACCACTTTGGCATTTGGCTTGTTATCTACAATGGCATTACCTACGGCATGCAAAAGGTGAGTCTTACCCAAACCCGTTCCACCATATAGGAACAATGGGTTATAGGCAGCGCCAGGGTTGTCAGACACTTGTCGTGCAGCAGCTAAACCCAACTGGTTCGATTTACCCTCAACGAAATTATTGAAGCGGTGCTTCACATTCACGTTAGAGCGGTAGGTAATGTCAGACACATCACTATCGTTATCCCAGGTTTTATGCACAGGTCTACGTCGTGCTAATTGCGCAGGCGCAGAAAACTCAGCAGCAACATCAGCGGCCGACTTTTTAGCCGCTGGTGGCGGTGCAGAAACAGGCTTACTGCCCACCTCAAATCTGAGGCTAGGGATATCGTTATCGCAGAATTCTTGCAGGTGACGATTGATGCTGTTGATGTACTTATCGCGAACCCAATCCAATACGAATCGATTTGGGGCAAATAAGGTCAGTGTGTTACCACTTAACTCAGCTTGGAGCGGACGCACCCACATGCTGAATTCGGTTGCAGGAAGTTCTTCCTGAAGTTGCTGCAAACATTGAGTCCAAAGCGAAGATGACAC